>CALKUK010000001.1 GCA_937996655.1 uncultured Sphingomonadaceae bacterium
AGCGCGTTGCCGCCACTAATGATTTTGATGAGAACGGTGGACTCAAAGAGAAGAACGCCGCCAGCATTCTTCTGCTCGATGAAGCATCAGCGCGCGAGCTCGTGCAATCACTGCAAGGCAAAGCGCTCACAGTTAAGTCCACTGAAGAATCTCCACGCACCGAACGCCCTAAAGCGCCTTTTACAACATCCACGATGCAACAAGATGCTGGTTCACGTTTAGGGTGGGGCGCACAGCTCACCATGCGCGTTGCGCAACGCTTATACGAAAACGGTTACATCACTTATATGCGTACCGATTCGGTCACGCTCTCACAATCTGCAATCAAAGCAGCGCGCGATTCAGCAAAAGCTTTGTACGGCGCCGAATACATTCCATCGTCACCGCGCGTATACGAAGGCAAGACAAAGAATGCCCAAGAAGCGCACGAAGCAATTCGTCCTGCAGGTGACACATTCAAAACTCCGGGAGAACTTGCTCCAGAACTTTCCCGCGATGAATTCGCTCTGTATGACTTAATCTGGAAGCGCACCATCGCATCACAGATGTCGGATGCCAAGAAGATGCAAATGCGCGTCGACTTCGATGTCGAAACAAAGACCGGCGCCGCAGCTATTTTCCGCGCCAATGGATCTGTTGTTACCTTCCCCGGTTTCTTAGCTGCCTATGAAGATATTCAAGATGAGAACAGCACCAAGGATGAAGATGAGGGCTCTAAGCGTCTTCCTCCAATGGCGGTGGGCGATTCCATTGATGTCACCACATATTCCTGCGAAGGCCACGACACCAAGCCACCTGCTCGCTACACCGAGCCCACACTCGTCAAGAAACTCGAAGAGCTCGGTATCGGTCGTCCTTCCACATTCGCATCCATTATTTCTACGATTCAAGATCGCGGTTATGTTTCTAAGCGCGGCCGCGCACTTGTTCCCACATTCCTTGCCTTCTCTGTTACCGGACTTCTGGAACAACACTTCGGCAAGTTAGTTGACTACGAATTCACTGCATCGATGGAAGAAGATCTCGACAAGATCGCAAACGGTGATGAAGAGCGCGTCGCGTGGCTCACAAAATTCTTCTATGGCCACGATGATGTCCCTGGTCTTGAATTCTTAGCCCAAGATCTTGGCACTATCGATGCGCAGCAGATCAACACCATGAAACTCTCTGACGATATTGAAATTCGTGTCGGTCGCTTCGGTGCATATGTCCAAGAAGGAATCGGTGATGCACGTAAATTTGCGAACATCCCCGAGAACATCGCACCCGATGAGATGACACTCTCACTCGCAATCGAACTCCTTGCAAAACCATCTGGTGAGCGCGAACTCGGTATCGATCCAACAACAAGTCTTCCGATCATCGCAAAATCAGGTCGCTACGGCCCTTACATCACTGAAGTTCTCCCAGAGCCAGAGATGGTTGTAGATAAGAAGACCGGTGAGCTTAAAAAGCCTCGCAAGAAGAAAGATGCACCAAAGCCAAAGACTGCATCCCTCTTATCAACTATGGATCTCGACACGATCACCTTTGACGATGCACTACGTCTGCTCTCACTCCCACGCAATATCGGCCAATACGAAGGCGTCGATATCACCGTACAAAATGGTCGCTACGGCCCATATATGACCCACGGCGCAGATTCACGCACGCTCACATCTGAAGATCAGCTCTTCACAGTCACGCTCGAAGAAGCGATCGAGATTTACAAGCTACCTAAGGTTCGTCGTGGTCGCGGCACACCAAAACCACCACTCAAAGAACTCGGCCCAGACCCAGCCACCGGCCGCGAACTCATTATTAAAGATGGTCGTTTCGGCATGTACATCACCGATGGTGAAACAAACGCGACCCTTCGCCGTGGAGACACAGTCGAATTCATGACAATCGAACGCGGCCTCGAACTTCTCGCCGGCCGCCGTGCCTGGGAAGCAGAGAACGGCCCATCACCCAAGAAATCAAAGAAGGCCGCCACAAAGAAAACCGCTGCGACCAAAAAAGCAGAGACAAAATCAGTAATGCCAAAGAATGTCATCAAAAAAGGCACCCGCAAAAAAGCCGCCAAAAAGAAGGCATCCGCCTAAACTCTCCACATGACTCCTGCACACGAAGCAATCGCCAGTAACCCCTTCGCCACCCGCAGCACCCTCGAATACGAGCTGCCACCATTCGCGCAGATCACCGAAGATCAGGCGAAACATATCCGCGACACCTATTTTCCCAAGAACAACCTGAACCCGCGCCGCATCTCCGGCCTCGACAACGCCATGGCGGACGCGCTCGCCATGAAATTCATCAACGCGCCGCTCACCAAGGAGCAGCTGGATGAGTTCTTGAAATATTATGTGAAGTAGGGGGCAGTGGGGCGGCGCGCAGCCGCACCTAAATCGAAAACAAGCGCTTAAATTCAATTATTTATCGAAACGCTCGCCGGTCCCCTCCCCCTCGTGGGTGTTTAGACCGGACACATAGTGGACAGTTGTTCGGAGACATAGTGGACACTTTTCCGATCTCACAGAAAGGAGATCGGGATGCCGTTTCGCGAGGTGTCTGCGATGGATTCGAGACTGGAGTTTGTTTGTCTGGCGGGGGTCGAGGGGGCCAACGTGCGGAGCGTGTGTCGGCGGTTTGGGATCAGCCCGACGACCGGCTACAAGTGGCTTGAGCGCTACCGGGCGCTTGGTCGGACGGGTCTGGAAGAGGCTTCCCGGCGACCTCTTGCAAGTCCCCGACGATCAAACTCCCACATCGAGGAAGCTGTGCTGGCGATCCGCACCGCGCATCCGGCATGGGGTGGCCGCAAGATCGCCGCCGTGCTCGTGCGCATGGGCCTGAGCGCGCCTGCGCCCTCGACCATCACGGCCATCCTGCGCCGTCATGGCGTCGATATCGGCGCCTTTGGCGGCGGGGCCAAGCCCTTCGTGCGTTTTGAGCATCCTGCGCCTAACGAGTTGTGGCAGATGGACTTCAAAGGCCATGTGGGCATGGCCAATGGGCAGCGTCTTCATCCGCTCACCATTCTCGACGACCATTCGCGCTATTGTCTGACGCTGGGCGCCGCCGAAAACCAGAAAACCGCTACAGTTCAGGGCTTTCTGACCTCAGCCTTCCGCCGGTACGGACTGCCGCGGACACTCATCACGGACAATGGCCCGCCCTGGGGCGATGGTCCCGGCTCGCCCTATACGCCGCTGGGCGTCTTCCTGATCGATCAGGGGATCGCGATCTCCCATTCGCGGCCCTACCATCCTCAGACCATGGGCAAGGACGAGCGGTTCCACCGCAGCCTGAAAGCCGAGGCGCTGGGGGGACCGCCCTTCGCCGATCTGGAGGCGGCCAGCCGCAAGCTGGCGGTCTGGCGGGAGGTCTATAATCGGGAACGCCCGCACGAAGGCATTGGCATGGCGGTTCCCGCAGATCGTTACGCCGCCAGTCCGCGCGAATATCGCGAGACGGTCCCACCCTTCGATTACGCCCCCGGCGATGCGCTGCGCCGGGTCCAGGGCGGCGGGCGGATCAATTTTGATGGACGCGAGACGCGCGTGCCAAAGGCGTTCGCTGGCCGCGAAATCGCCCTCCGCGCCACAAAACAGGATGGCCTCTACGAGGTCTTCTACCGCCACCAACGCATCGCCCGTCTCGACTTCCGGGCCGAGAAAAGCGATGCTCAAACCGTCCACCATGTCTCCGAACAGGTGTCCACCATCTCTCCGGTCTGAACAACCGCGAGGGGGAGGGTAAACGCGCGTTTTATTTCATACGGTTACGGCATGGCTCCAATGGTCAGCCTCACAGCTCAATCACCACATACTCCTCCTCGACCCGCACCTCGAAGCTCTCGGCCACATAAGGCCCCTTCACCAGTTCGGCGCCCGGCTCCACCGAAGCGTTGAAGGTGCGCAGGCGGGTGTTCTTGGGGTCGCAGTAAGATTGGCCGGTGGCGATCTCGAATTCCCAGCCATGCAGGGGGCAGCGCAGGAATTCGCCCTCGCGGATCAGCTCATATTGGCCCGGGCGCGGCGCCATGGACAGGCCCGTGACGAAGCCCTCGCAGAGCGAGCCGCCCCCATGGGGGCAGCGGTTGGCGAGCGCGTAGAAGGCGCCCTTCACATTGAAGACGCCGATCTCGCGTCCGGCCACCTGCGCCAGCTTGCGGCCACCCGGTGGAATGTCTGCGGCGCGGCCGATCACATGTCTCGTCATGGCAGGCCATACAAGGCGCGGGCGTTGTCCCTGAAGAGCATGGAGCGCTGGGCGTCGGTCATGCGGAAGCGGATGCAGTAGCGCGGATCGTCATAATCCCAGTGGGGATAGTCGGTGGAGAAGAGCAGGCGGTCCCAGCCGATCCAGTCGATGACCTCGGGCAGATGGGCCGGGTTCTCCGGCTCCTCCAGCGGCTGGGTCGCGAACCAGAAATGCTCCTTGATATATTCGGAGGGGCGGCGCTTGAGATGGGGCACTTCCTTGCGCATGCGTTCGAAGGCCGCGTCCATGCGCCAGCACATGGCGGGGATCCAGGTGAACCCGGACTCGATGAGAGCGATCTTGAGCCCAGGGAATTGTTCGAAGACCCCCTCGAAGATCATGCTCACCAGATTGCCCTGCATGCCCGTGCAGAAGCTGTAATGCTCCTGCATGTAATAGGTCGGCCAGCCCGAGCCCGTGGAGGGCGCACCGCCGCTGAAGGCCGCCGGATGCAGGCCGATGGGCAGGCCGCATTCCTGCGCCGCCGCATAGATGGGCCAGTAGCGCCGCCGGCCCAGAGGCTCGGCGGAGCGCGGCGAGATGATGATCTGCCTGAAGGCCTTGTCCTGCGCCCGCAGCTGGATTTCCTTCACGCAGAAGTCGGGATCCTCCTGCGGCGCCACCACGCCCGCCAGCAGGCGCGGCTCCTTGCGGACCCAGTCGTGCAACTGCCAGTCATTGACCGCATGGGCGAGCACGGGGGCGAAATCGGGATTGCGCTCTTCCATGCCGCCCTTGCTGAGGGCGACGAGCATGCCCCATTCCACGCCCACCGCATCAAGGTGCTGGCGGCGCATGAAGTCGAGATCGGAGCCGGGCGGGCCGCCGCCGGGCGGATAGGCGTCGGCGCGCTGGCCCGCCGCCATCATGCGCGGATAGACCTGCATGCCCGTCAGCCCCTGACGGATATGGGGACCGAAGGTCTCGCTGTGCTCGCGCCAGCGCTGGCTCATGTAGGGGTAGAGGTCGTTGTTGGAGCGCTGCACCGGATGGATGTCGCAATCGACGATGCCGACCTTCTGCGCCGCCGTGACCGAGGTGAGTGGAACATTCATGATGTTTGCTCCGCCTTGAGGGGGGTGTGATGACGCCATTCGCCCGACAGTCTCGGATAGGCCGCCAGCGGATTGTCCCGCGTGATCTTGCGGATGAGCGCCTCGGGCAATCCTTCGGGCAGCGCCGCATCGCCCTCGAAATGGGCGTGGGGATAATCGGTGGAGAAGAGCAGCAGTTCGTCCGAGCCGATATGGTCGAGGATGCGCAGGATCGTCGCGCTATCAGGCACTTCCACCGGTTGCAGGGTGAAGCGAAACCGCTCGCGCAGGATGTCGGCGGGCGGCCGGTCAATCCAGGGCACTTCCTGCCTGATGCCGCGCCATTCCTTGTTGAGCCGCCAGAGCAGGGTCGGTAGCCAGCCAAAGCCGCTTTCAAGGCAGATGACGCGCAGATCAGGGCATTCGGAGAAGACGCCCTCCGCCAGCAGGCTGACGATGGCGTTCTCGAAGCCCGTGCTGTTGGCCACATAGTCCTCCACCTGAAAGGAGGGCCAGCCCGAGGCGGTGGTGGGGAAGCGGTAGGTGCTGCCCGCATGGAGCGCCAAAGCGAGCCCATGCTTCTCGCAGGCCCGGTAGATCGGCCACATCTGGCGCTTGCCCGGCAGCATGTCGCCCATCACGGGAAGGATGACCTGCACGAAGCGCCGGTCATGGGCGAGGCGCTCGATCTCGGCCACCGCATGGTCCGGGTTCTGGCCGGTGATGAGGATGGAGCCGCGCAGGCGCGGTTCGGGATCGAGCCATTCGCGGGCGACGTAATCATTCACCGCCGAACAGAGCGCCGCCGCCATGTCCTCGTTGAACAGCGCGATGGCGCCATGCAGCAGGGAGCTGACCGCGATCTCCACGCCGAAGGGATCGAGGGCCTGACGGCGCAACTGGTCGAGCGGGGTCTCGCCCTTGTTCGGGCGCCAGTCCTCGCGGCAGGTGAGCGGCGAGTTCGGGGGATAGCTGGTGAGCTGGAAGCCCATCTTGTGGATGAACCGCGTCTCCATCTGGTCGCGCCAATAGGCGGGCAGATAGGGCAGCAGGGCCGTGGTGGGCGGCGAGGGCAGGTGCAGGTCGCAGTCGATGGCGCCTTTGTGGGGCAGCTTCATGCGGGCCTCCTGATGCACTGGTTCAGCATGG
>CALKUK010000002.1 GCA_937996655.1 uncultured Sphingomonadaceae bacterium
CCATGAAGCGGGTCGGCGGTCTGACGTTCATCCGCGTCGGGCGGCTGTCGCTGTCGTATTGCGTGGTCAAGGGGGGGCGCTGACATGCAGAAGCTCCTCGCCACCGCGGCGAATCAGCTGCAATCGACGGGCACTGTGACGCCCGCTCTTGTCGCACGGATTAAAAAGTACGACGCCAGCCATAGTATGTGGGCTTGCTTGGCGACGGATGAGATGCGCGACACTTGGCAGACTATGCAAGGCCTGGGGGTGATCTGACAGGACGAAACAGCGGCGGACATCCGCCATTGTACATCGGTTGTGCCGATGCTGACGAGTCCCATCCACATTTATAGAGGCAGTGCCCTATGGCCCCCAAAAATCCTACAGGTTATGTAATTTATCGCGGCCCATCGCTGCTGGACGGCGCGCCGATTGTCGTGATTGCCACCACGAAGAGCAGAAACGAAAAAACGGCGGACATGGTGCAGACGTGGATTCTCCGCGAGGATATGAGTCCACTTGAGGCATCCCGCTCTGGCGCCGATGCCAGCGTTTGCGGTAGCTGCCCTCTGCGTGGCAAGGCGAATCTTGAAAAAAAATCTGGCGTTGCCGATGAGCGGGCGTGCTATGTGCTGCTACAGCAAGCTCCGCTGGCAGTGTGGAATGGCTACAAGCGAGGCATTTATCCTATGGCTCGCACGATTAACGCCGTTGCCGCCATCGGCGCCGGAAGAATGGTCCGAACTGGATCGTATGGCGATGGCGCCGCGGTTCCCGCGTGGGTGACGAATGCTTTGGAAAGCGAAGCTCTTGGGCACACTGCATACAGTCATCAAGCCGGTGTTTCGGGTTCGTCTTTTGATCCGGCGCGCTATATGGTGAGCGTGCAAAGCGAGTCCGAGGCACGCGAAGCATGGAGCAAAGAATGGCGTACATTTCGCGTGGTGGCCGATGCCTCGGATGCGGTGGCCGGACATGAGATTGAATGCCCATCCTCGCGTGGTGTGAGCTGCGCCGATTGCGGCTTGTGCGCCGGGACGCAGCGTCGTGCTAAATTGATCGTAATCCCGTCGCATGGCGCTGGCCGCAAAGCGGCAAACGCCATTGTGAGGCATGCGGCATGATATCGTTTTCACAATATCTCCATGCCGCATTGGGCGAGTATGGCGTCATGGCGTGGTGTTTGGGCGTCGGCGCTGCGGGATGCGGTGTTTTGCGGCTGATTGAGCGAATCGCGAATCGCTGACAATAGAAAGGCCCCGGCAATAGTCGGGGCCTTTCTATTTTCAACGGTTGCCGTGCTGCCGTGCTGCCGTGCTGGCGTGCTGCCGTGCTGGCGTGCTGGCGTGCTGCCGTGCTGCCGACGGTGCCGACGGTGCCGACGCTGCCGACGGTGCCGACGGTGCCGACGCTGCCGACGCTGGCGACGGTGCCGACGCTGGCGACGCTGGCGACGCTGGCGACGGTGCCGACGGTGCCGACGCTGCCGACGCTGCCGACGCTGCCGACGCTGCCGACGGTGCCGACGCTGCCGACGCTGCCGACGCTGGCGACGGCTACGCCAAAACGGCAGAAAACCGCCAATTCTACAATGCCCTAACGGGCGCTAACGCGTAACGGTCGACCCCGTTGGGAATGGCAGTTTTCTGCGGGTTCCAGAGGCATGCGTCCTGTGCATGTTAGACGGGTCGGCCATGCGGGTTTTGGATAGGTCGCTGGTCATTTCGAAAACGAAAACCACCGGAAAGCCGCAGAAAACTGCCAATTTTAGACGGCAAATTACGCGTGAAATCGATTGCATTCGTGGATATGGTGGGTTGCCTCAGTCAACAACAACCCACCGCCGACCCCCATCGTCATCCGACAACCCGTTGAAGACAATCGACATTTACAACCATAAGCAAACGTCATGACGACCGCCTGGAGTCATCGTTTTTGCTTATGCATGCACCGCGACTCGACAATCGCCCCTCGAAAATTGGCAGTTTCCAATGTGTCCGGATTCCGGACACTTTCCGCCTGGCACCCGTCTCCAGGCGGTGAACGGGTGGGGGCGGTGGGAGGTCATGCGCATGATGCGCATACCCATGCGCATACCCTCTGCGCACCACATATATTTATCGCGAATCGCAATTTATGTGTTGACGGGGGCTCAGCCGCTCTATATGTTTCGCTTGTCGGCGGCGATCATGCCCCGACGTGTGGAGGATTTATCCCCGTGGGTTTCATCGTTTCTCATGACCTGGTTCCGGCGACTGTTGTCATCGTTTGGACAACGGGCGCTGTTGACGTGCATCACTACCAGGACAGTCAGATCGCAGATCGCTTTGCCGATCTGCTGCTGGCGGCGCAGGCCGAGCACAATGTTGGCATTGTCTCCGTCGTTGTGACGGAGGACTGCTAACATGACCGCCACCATCACCATCCCCGTCTCCGCCGTCCCCGCCCGCGCCACCTACATCGCGCACGTTTTGCAGGCTGGCCACCGCCCCGGCGTGCTGTCGGGCGCTGAGCTGCGCGGCAAAGCCCGTCGCTATGCGGGCAGCTACTGCCGATCCCGCGACAAAGCGGCTGCCCTGGCTGCCGCGCATGGCGTCAAGCAGGGCTTGGTCCTTGGCGACAATCGCCGCTGGACCCGCGTGTGGACGCTCGACGGCGCGCCCGTTCGTATCGCTCTCGCTTCTTAACGCAGGAGACAATCCATATGAACAAATATGCGATTTCCATCACATATCTTACTGCGTCGGGCGGCGTGTGTTGTTTTGCCGCGCACGATATTTTCGCCGACAATCATGTTGCTGCACAAAACGAAGGCTACCGGCGGCTGTATGCTGACCGCCGCAGGCGTGTCGGCAAGGTGTTGGAGGGTCATGCGTGGGTGGTGTCATGACCGCCAACACCTTCCCCGCTCTTTGCATCACCTGCCGGTGCGCGGTTGCCACCGGACAGGGGCGCCTGATCGTGCGCATGGGGCGATACCGCACCGTGATCTGCCGGGCCTGCGACAGCCCCGCCGCACAGCCCGCGTCGAATAGTCGCGCCGACGACTAGCCTGCCTCTGACTGTTCTGATAGCCTCCCCTGGCCCGCTGGTCAGGGCGTGGCTGTCACAACGGCCAGACCGTTGATTTTCCCCTTGTTGAGGAGGACATGCGATGCACACCGTTGTTTTTTTGACTGAACATCTGGGCGAGAACGCCGACACGTCGAAAGACATTGTCGACGTGTGGCGCGGCCAGAACAGCGTCGACCTGTCGGAGCAGGTGATGTGCTGTTTGAACAGCGGCGACGATCGCCTGGTCCCGACCTGGCGTTATGGGTTTCGCTTGGTCGACCTGCCGGACTGGCTGTCGGCGGAGGAGTATCAACGGCACGACATCGCGTGGTCCTATGCCTGGGGGCGTGGCGTCGACGTCGATTGGCCTGAGGCGTGGCAGCGGGCCCTCATGCGCATGCCGGATCGCGGCGAACGCATCGCGTTGATCGACTTGCTGCAGGTCAAGGCGTTCCGTTCCGAGTTTCGCCGGTCGCTGCGGTTGCAGGTCGAGGCGTGGCTGGATACGCCGGTTGAAGAACGCCGGTTCGAAAGCCCGTTGTCCCCGCGTCAGTTGTCGTTGATCACGACGGACAAGCACGTTCGCCAGGCGCGGCAACGTGCCCCGATGGCAGGCCGTGTTTGGCATGGCGCTGCATGGGATCAAGCGCCTGTCGCGCCCGTTCTCGCTGTGCAAATTGAGATGTTTTGAGGAGAAAGTACCATGTCTGAACTGATGATTATGGCACCACGGGTGCACCTAAACGGCACGGGCCGCGAGGTGTTGCTGGAGGATTATCTCGACGCCAAGCAGGCCGTCAGGCTGGCAATTGGCGCGCTGAAGGCCTGCGCACCGAATGGTCGGGACTATTACGTGATTGGTCCCGAGGCGATCAATGTAGCGCAAAAACAGCACGCCGACCGTGTGCATCGGCTGGTTTTGGTGTTGCAGGAACTGGATTTCATTGCTCAAGAGATCGACCGTGGCTGACATTCGGATGGTGACGACACGCAAGGATGGCGGTTGGTCGGAAACGGGCGTGTATGTCGGGAGCGATTTGCATGCTGTTGTGACACACCCGTGTGCCGGTGCCCGTTGGTTCCTGCACACGATGGATTTCAAAGCGCGCCGGTATTCGACGCAGAAGGCAGCGTTGGCGGCGGCAACAAAAGAACTGGAGGAAGCACAATGACGCCTGAGCAGATGCAACGCCGTGCAGCTCACATCAAATACGGCATTTACACGATCCCGCTGCGTCGGCACCGGGAGGCACGACGCCGGTTTTGGCTGAACGTGCTCGGCCTGGCTTGCCTGGTCGCCGCGGTGGCGGTGGCCTGGGTTCGTGCGCATGGGGGCATGCCATGACATCGCTGATGACGAGAATGTGCGTCGAGGGGTATTTGGCTCCCGACGCCAAGCCACCCTACAGCCGCCCGTCACCGGCCTGGCTGGCGTATCGTGCCGGTCAGGTGCTGAGCACCAAGATTGGCGTCCGCGAGTGTCTGAGGAGCCGCGGGTATAGCGTCCGCGTTCTGCTGTGGTCGGGCGAGAAATTCCACATCCGGTTCGCGGGCAAGAATCAATCGCACGTCGTGATCGACGAGGGCTGGGGAACTGAGACATGAGCGATTACGGGTATGACGTGACGACCCAGGCGGCGTGGGACAGGCTTCATCTGCCGATGACGCCAAACGAGCTGCGCGGGATCTTGCAGAAGCTGGCATGGTCGCAAAAGTATTTGGGCCGGTATCTGGGTGTGGGCGAGCGTCTCAGCCGTTATTGGGCGTCGGGTCAGATCGAGGTGCCTGTCGAGGTCCGAGGGTGGCTGCGCATGCTGTATGCTGGCAAACTGTATGACCTGCCGCATCAATGGACGCAGTCCGAAACCTTCCTGTCTCGGTGACGATCGACATGCCAGGGGCGCCTGTGAGGGCGCCCTTGTCTGCGTCAGATGACGGGCATTCCTTTGATCGTCAGGGTCGCCACCCATTCGCGCTTGCTGGGCTTGATCCAGATTGATGTGATCTTGCCGGTTGGCAGGGTGGTGTTTTTCATTTTCACTTTCCCACCCACATCCAATACAAACCTTTTCTTTTCAATCCTAACGCAGTTGGCAAATACCTGCGCCCCTTTGTCTACGCGGAATGGCACCTTTACATCGTCAGGAATAAACGTCGGGAAGTCTACGACGCCCTTGGCATAGTCGTCGAATTGTTTCCACACATAATATATTGCGTGATGCTTCATCTTGAACGGCATCTTCTTCAGCCATTCCCACTCCTCAACGAACTCCCGCTTCAAATCCTCCCGAAAATCATAATGACACGGGTGGAACGACTCCTTGTCCTCGATCCAATGCGCATACCGTGTGTGCCAAGCTGCCAAAGCCCAATTTCGGAATATCCTGAAGGCATCCGACGCCGCGTTGTATGCTGCTTGCTGCTTTTCTGACGGCAGCAGGATCACGTCGTGAGTGAAGCTGGGCATGCCTTCGAAGGGCTCGATGGACCACTTGGGTCTAAAAGACCTCTTGCCACCGTGGGCGATCATGAGTAGGTCGTGGTCGAGCATGCTGAAGTCCCTTTTCGCGTGCTAGAGGTGGCGCCTGGAGTGCTGGCCGGGCGTCACCTCGCCATACCCCACCGTAAATCCTCCGTCAATTCTGCCATGCTCGTCCGTGGCGTTTTGTCGTTTTGGCGCCTGCTCGTCGAGGCGCCGGGTCATCCATTCGTCCACTGCGCCATCCAAGCAGGGGTGCACGCCGACAACCCACAACAGCCCATCATCGACCTACTCTCAACCCACATCTCGCCCACATCTCTCCCACATCTCGAAACCTCTCGGAACCTCTCGCCAACCTCTCGCCAACCTCTCGTATCCGTCCCTTGATCCCAGGCGCCTGACCTCCCGACTATGCAAGCCATGCGGGGTTGCGGGGGTGCGACCGGCGTAGCGCCAGCGAGAGCCGCTGCGCTTTAGCGCAGGCATCCCCCGCTACCCCGCATGGTTTGGTCCAAAGGTCCAATGCCTACGATCCTCCCGACGACCGACGACAGACGACATACCCCACAACCGCTCTACCCGTTTGCGGTAGTGGTTTTCTCTCTCGTAAGAGAGGGCGCGTGCGCCCGAGGACGCGCAGCGCGTGCATACCCGCAGGTAGTATATATATACGCGGACGCACGCACGCACGGGCGCGCCCTTTAAGTAAGTTATATATATACTTAGACTACATACTACCTATCTGTAAGCCTGTAGACGATTGTCTATCCACGATACGATGAGACGATGAGACGATGAGACGATGAGACGATGATCATCGAACCGACGATACGACGATAAGATGATAATCCACTCATCCACTCATCCACTCATCCATTCGTTGACGTAACGCGATACACC
>CALKUK010000003.1 GCA_937996655.1 uncultured Sphingomonadaceae bacterium
TGGCATGGCAGTCGGCGCAGAGGCAGCGGATGTTGCTGTCCTCGTCCGATCCGCCATGGGCCAGCGGCACAATGTGGTCAGGTACGGTCGCCTCGCGGACAATCCCGGCGGAGGCACAATCCCGGCAAAGAGGTTCAGCGCGAAGTCGATGCAGGCGCTGGGCAACAGCCGCTCGCCCTCGTTGCCGTGAAGTGCCAAGCATTATACAATCGTGCTTTACGGGCTCACTAATTAGCGCGGCCTGGAAACGCGTGGAGGGTCACCAAAGTGGGTTCGAACTGGTCAGTACTTGAAACAACCAAAGTCTTAGGAGCTTTCGAAGAGTTCGAATGGGCCCTGTGCATACGGCGAAGCGCCAGCCATTGGGAAATGGCTATTTGCATGGAAGAGCCAATCAGCGAAATCCCGGACGATTGGTATGATGAAGACACTGGCGAGCTGAAACCTGAATATCAGGATGGGACCGGATGCCTGAGCCTTCCCATTGAAGTGGATGGCGTAATTGCGACTGGGTACGATGGGCTTTATCTTCTCGGCGGTCTATCACCACATCCAAACTACGGCGTCATAGAGCTTGTGGACCTCAGCCTCAGGGCGGTTGAGGAGGCGTTATCCTATTTCGAAGGGCACTTTTCTCTTTCAGACAATCTGATGAAAGAAATACAGGTTTATGCCTGTGAGCCCGGCCGTCACCTTTGAACTGACAGCCTGAAACGAACAACGCCCGAAAGCCTGTAGGCTCCGGGCGCAGTTCTGAGCTTTGAATTTCGGAACAGATACGCTCCCAACAATGCCTCGTCAACAATAAAATTACATTTTATCGTTGAATCACAGTTTGTTATTTCAAATGCTAGGCGGAAGAGACTAAACCGCAACCGCTGCCAATGCGAAACAGCCGGCACAGTGCATCAAGCCCATGCCCGAGGTTTCTGAGGTCCGCTGGCGACCAGAATGCGGCGTCGGCATCTTGGCAAACCAATGCATGGATAAGGAGGCTCGGCTTGCGGCCAACCATTCCCGGCGCATCACTGTCAGCAGTTCGAAGCATCAGAATTGCACTGGCCGCCTGCTTGCGAACGCGCTCGACCAACTCAGGATCTGGCTCTGGAGCACTGCCACCGAAGATCCCCTCGTTGATCAGCAACGCGGTGACGGAGCGCGGCTGGTCCATGGGCAAACCCATGACAGCGCGATGGCGAGCCATGATCTCCCCGTAAAGCTGTCCGGCTGCATATTGGTCGGCGCTCAAGTGTCCGGCAAATGCCAGTCGACCCATGGCGGTGCCGAGCCGTTCGTCCTTCGCCTGGCGCGCCGTGACGCCGTAATGGCGCTGCCTGGCCTCAAGCACGGTCGACATCGCTTCGCGCTGGGTTTCTTCCCTTGGCCGCTTACCGCAGGGTAAGCGTTTGCCTGGCTTACGCTTACGGCCGCGCGCCATTCGCACCTCCGTACAGTCGTTCGCCGATTGCGCGGATTGCCTCTCGCTCAAGGGCTGTGAGCCGTTGGTCGCTGACCGAGACAGCAAGGATACCATTGCGCCACCCATCGCGGCGGAGCTGTTCACCGTCTCGCTGCCGGGCGCTGTCATAGATCCAGGAGGTCATGCCCATCAGCAGAGCTCCTTCAGAAGAACTGCGTAGCCGATGACATCCACGATGCTATCGATGTGCCCCGGATTGTAGGCTAACCGCGCAAGCTTGAGGTCGATCATGCAGAGCACGACCTGTTGGGGGGTTATCCGTTCACCCGACGTAATCGACCAACGTCGAGCGATGTCGCCAAGCAGCTCACAGGGATCGCCGTATTCATCTTGTCGTGCATCCAAGACCTTGGCGGTGTGATCGAGAATGGACCAGGTGCTCACCGGACACCTCCCTTGGTCTCGATGGCCCAAAGAAGGATCGCAAGCGCGTCTGCCTCATTGTCGTCGATGGGCGCATAGCCGCGCTGCCGCACGGCATCGATAACAGCAGCCTTGTCGGCATTGCCCTTGCCGGTTGCAAAGCGCTTGATGGTCCCGACAGGCACGCCCTGATAAGCAACTAGGCGTTCTTCGCACCATGCGGTCAAAATGCCGAGCAGCCCGCCGTAGACGTGGGCGGCGTCAGTGCCGGCATGGCGACGGACCTCCTCAAAGTAGATCGCCTCGATCGGACCTGCGTCTTCATCCAACTGATCTAGCCATCGCTTGAAACGAAGGAAGCGAATGCCGCCGCCATCATAGCGGGAGTGCTTCAGCGATACCGTGCCGCTGGTGATGAATTCGTCGCCCGTCTGCAGGGCCCAGCCTGCGGCGGTGCCAAGGTCAAGGGCGAGGACAGCACCGGGGCCCAAGCCGGCAGCAGATGTGGTGGGACGGCCTGTATCCGAACATTCGGATGCGCCTGAGGCTATCTGGTTCAAAGCAATCCTCCAAACGAAGGATCGCCGCGTCGAGAGCCGATATAGCCCGCGGTCTAGGGTCGGAGAAGCAAAAGAAAAGGCTCAGTGATAAATCTGAAACTCAAATTTTGCTCAGGGCCAGAAAATGGCTGAATGTCATAGAGTTGGTCTAATATCTCAATATCTCAATATATATATTATATACCTAAGCCATCCATCTCCTCCTCCCCCCTTTATCGCGCGCGAGAGAGAAATGGAGTTTTTGAGGAAATGCAAAAAACCCCCGTTTCCTGGGGCTCCGGGCCATTGAGAAATTTCATTGAGGCTTTTTTGTCGCTGAGAATTAGCTGTTGGAGACCGAGCTTTGCAGTGGTCAGAGGACTGCTTCCAGTCCCTTGCGCTCAATCAGATGCAGCAGCTTCAGCGAGGAGCCGCTGGGATGCTTTGCTCCCGCCTCCCACTGGCGCACCGTCGATGGACTAATGTTCAGAAGCGAGGCGAGGACCGTCTGGCTGATGGACTGTCGAGCTCGGAGCGACTTGATCTTTTCCGCATCAAAGTCAGGCACTGGCTCAAGGCACAGAGCGTCAAACTTGCGCATTTGACGTTGGTCGATGAAGCCGAGCTTTTCAAAGCCTGCAGCCGTCTCATGGAGCGCCGCAAGCAGATCGCTCTTCGACTTAGCTTTCGTCGCCAAATCACTGACTTTGAGATCTTGCCGCATGAAAGGACTATACCACTTAGTGGTATAGTCTCAAAGCCCCACAATGATTGGGCCATGGGCGGGTGTGTGTTGTCACAAAGCCTTCCTGCCCACGCACCAACCTCTCAGGCAATGTCAAAATAGATGCGCTTCGCCCGCCCGCGGGCACCTTTGGCGCGCGGTATCTCCATGATCCGGATCATCCCAGCTTCCTCAAGGTGGGCGACGACCTCAGTTCGACGCCGCCGATCAACCGTTTGCGTTTGCCGCGACAGTTCGTTCCCGTCGATACCGGCACTCCCGGCATCCGCGATGACCTTGTGGACCTTTTTGACGCAGGCCTCGTACTCATTGTCAGCAACACGTTCTTTCACTGCCTGCATCAGCGTCTGAACGCTTCGGCGCGCAATACCCATGCCCCAGTCAAGGTCGGCGGTCGTAATTGCCGGATTTCCGGGATTATCAGTGATAGCCTTGATCAAAGCGAGCTTGGCCGCATTCTCAGCCAGTCGGGCGATGATGCCCGTCAGATGGGTCCCTTGGTGCCGGCGGAGCATATCGATTTGCTCCTCGCGCATTGCCCGTGCACGCAGCTCTGCCTGGGGCGTCGCATAAGGCACCGTCCAGGGCTTGGGGATAGCGGCTGCGGCATTCCCGAGCGGAAAGGGTGTGGATCCATCAGCACCTTTGGCCACGGCTTCCACAATGGCGACCAGATCAGCAGGTGGATCGTTGGGAACTAAATGATGCTGGGGATCGGGATAGTGGTTTTCGCTCTCGAAGATCAGCATGCGCGCAAGGCTGCCGTCGATGACGTTGTCGCTTGAGAGCGAGCCCCAGAATACGCCAGGCGTTGTGACGCCAAACAGGCAAAGGCACGGCTGCTCGATAACCTCGCGGGGCTTTTCCTTCGTGTTGGCATAGGCGATGCCGAGGAATGTGCTGTCAGCCAGAGAATAGAACTCGGTGAGGTTATCGATAATTTCGGTCAGGTGCCGGGGAGCGCGCTTGCGATCCGCCGCCGATGAAATCAGGAACCCGACTTCGTCCAAGGGGAAGTAGATCGACGGGTTTGCCGTGATAGCAGTGAGGAGACCTGCGCCCGACGCGATCTTAGACGAGCCAATGTGGTCAGCCAGGCCCGCGGCAATCATCAGTCGTGTCGATGCTCTCAGAGGATGATCCTTACCGCCCCCGGAATCAGCCACACCTATGGCATATATGTTTGTCCGCAGGTTCGTTGGCCCCGCATATCGCCGGCCAGCGGCAGCGCCGAACATCGCAAGACCAGCACCGAGCGTAAGCCATGGTTGTGGAGACGGAGCGGAGGCACAAGTGTGCTCCACGAACTGAGCCAGAGCTCCGTCGCCTAGATCGCGAAGCCATCCAGGGGTGCCGAACCTGGGTGCAGGCTCAATAGCTACGTCACCATCTTCGATCTGCAAAGTGGCCGGAACCATGACCCGCCGGACCTTGGCCTTCTCGTTAGCAACGAACTGATCAAACTCCGCATCAGCCATGATCGGCGCATGGAGCGTAGCGCCTTCAGGCGGGCTGTCACGGCGAACCAGCTGAATGGCGCGAGCCACTGCTCGACGCGGATCACGCTGCTCAAGGAAATGCCCTGAGATGGCGTTGGCCGGGTTGAGCAGGACGCCCACGATCTGAAGGTCCGTCAGGCCCTCGTTCGCCATCAGGCGGGCCGCAGCGAGCCCATCACCTGACCGGTCCAGTCCGGGCGGCGTTTCAATGGCGATCCGCAGTGGATCAAGGCTCCCAAGCCCCAAATCATTTGGTTCCAGCAGTACCACCTCGGCCGGCAGCGTTAGAGTGTTCACGCTAATGGCAGCCCCGGCAGTCTTTGCCTGAGGGAAGCTCGCCGCTAGGTCCTCTGGAGCGTAGGACAGACCATCATCTGTGGAGGCCCAGCGCGCCAAGCACGCCTTGCGTCCGCGTGCGGCCTTTCGGCTATCGGGATAGTTCACCGATCCTGGCACCCGCATCAGCCGGTCGATGTTCTGGCAGGCATCCGCTTCGAACCAGTCGCGTACCTGCAGATTAATCGCCTCGATACTGTCGAGGTTGGCGCAAGGACCCTCAAGCCGCCAGAAAGCCTGCAGCCCGCCGCCTGAATCGATGATAAAGCTCGGCGGGCAACCGATACCCTGCAGAG
>CALKUK010000004.1 GCA_937996655.1 uncultured Sphingomonadaceae bacterium
TAAGTTATATATATACTTAGACTACATACTACCTACCTGTAAGCCTGTAGACGACCGTCTATCCACGATACGATGAAACGATGAAACGATGAGACGATGATACGATGAGACGATGAAACGGTCATCATCGAACCGATGAAACGACGATACGATGATCATCCACTCATCCAATCATCCATTCATCCACTCGTTGACGTAACGCGATACACCGATCATAATCCATTCGATGATTGGATTTTCATGGAGTAGATGATGGCCGACATTGAACGCGCGCGGGTGAAGGGTTCCTGGGCCCGTGACGCCAACCTGTATCTGGCTGGCGCTTCCGAGATCGCTGAAGTCGACATGGTGGCGATGACGATGGAGCGGACGTGGGGAGCTGACCGCTTGCGTCTGCTTCCAGGCATTGGTCCCGAACTGCGAGCGAAGTTCGACTCTCAACGCGTCCGGTTCAACACGGCGATTTACGAGGGCAGCCTTGAAGACGTGAAGACCGAGAGCCGTCGCATGATCAACGCCTGGCGGGCTCTGGACAAAGCCGCGACGGCACACGGCGACGACAAACTGCCCGTCGTGGTGTGGGAGTTCGAGCACGACGGCAAAGTCGTGGCTCTGGTTCGTGACGACGAGTGCCTGGGCTGCGTCCGCCCCGAAGGCCGCGCCATGGTCGTGATCACCCTGGCCGAGATCAAAAACCTTCTCGACCACTACGCCAAGGTCTGCGACGTGAAAGCTTCCTTCCCCGGCGCCCGTGTAACCGGTTTTTCCGTCCCCACCGATCCCGTTGCCTGGGGTGGGCGTCTCGTAGACGACGACATCCCCTTCTAAGCTGTGCGGTGCATATGTTTTATCGGGGTTGCTCTGCGCCCTGGTATGGTTCAAGCGGGGGTGGGTTGTTTGAGCGTTTTTGCCCTTCCCCGCACAACGATCTTTGGAGTTGCGCATGATCACGTTTTTGATTTCCGAGGGGCGTGATGGTCGAACTGTCTGCCGTCATGGTTCAGTTGTGCTGGAAGATGACGATCCGGTGGGGCGTATCGCGCGGGATCTTGTAGAGGTCGGTGTGGAAGATCAGCCCTGGCAGCAGGTTCGTGACGGCGTTGTGGTGCTGTATGGGGCTTCGTTGTTTTTGCTGGCGTCTCGCGTTCTGTCCGAAACGCCTGACGGGCTGTTTTTGAAATGGTGGCGTCAGCACCCCAAGGGTGTTCTGCGTCCTGTTTTGGCGGGCATAGTTGCCGGGTTGATTTCCGAGGCTGCTAGTCGTAAAAAGCGAACGTCTAACCGCGCTTCAGCAAAAAGCGCGTCAAACTGAAGGAGGATTTTATGAGTTCAGACACTGTTGGCGACAATTCGGCTGCCCGATTGCTTTCACTTGTTGAGAGGATCGAACGGCTGGATGAAGAGGTCATCGCGTTGAAGGGTGACATCAAGGACATTTTCGCTGAGGCCAAATCGGCAGGGTTCGACGTTCCGGCGCTGCGTGTTCTTTTGCGCATGCGGAAAGAAGACGCATCGAAACGTGAGGAGCGTGAGATGCTGGTGGCGACGTATGCACGGGCTCTTGGCATGCTGTCTGATCTGCCGCTCGGCAAGGCGGCGTTGGAACGGGTCTGATGCTGTTGTTCGTCGACGCCGTGGAAGAACTGTTCGGCTTGTTGGTGTCCGGTCACGTTTTGCAGGAGCATCGTGCCCGGGTTCGCCGGATTGGGTGGGATTTGTTTTACACCGATGGGCTGCTTGGCATGCAGGCGGCGTATCGAGCGGTGTGCGACGAATGGCGTGCTTGCGGGTTCTCAATGGGTGCTGATCGTCCTCACCCGTCTGAGATCAATAAAGCTTGGGACGGTGTTGGTTACTGGCAATCGTAAAGGATTATAACATGGTCAAGATTGATAAAGACGTGCCTCTTCCTGCGCATTATGGCGCTGGCCGGAAAAAGGGTTCGGAGTTTCCGTTTCGGGAAATGACGATTGGTGATTCGTTTTTTGTGCCTGGGCGCACGATCAACCGGATCCCGCCTGGCAGCGGCTTGAAAGGGTTTTCGACGTCGTGGGCTCGTATCCACATGCCCGAGGCTAAATGGCTGACGCGTTCGGCGGTGGTCGATGGTGTTCAGGGCGTGCGCGTCTGGAGGATCAAATGATCACGATTGAGACCGGCGTTCAGATCCCGAAGCGGTATGCACGACGCGCTGACATGAAGCACGTCAAGCCGGTGGATTGCTCGGCGCAGCATCTGATTGATCTGATGAAGACATTGCCGATGTCTTTGAGGGATTTGTCTGAGTGCTCGGGTGTGCATGAGGCCACCGTCTATCGGTGGCTGAGTGGTGTTGCCCGTGTTCCGGCGTCGGTGATCCGAATGCTGGAATTGATGCTGGTCGTCGATACGCCGTATAGCTACGAAGAAAATTGATTTCTGTTTATAAACCAGCCCTCACAAGGCTGGTTTATTTTTGGAGGTGCTTATGGGTGAGTGGGGATATTGGCTGAATAATCAGTGGATCAGGGTTTCGCGTGAGCCCATTATTCGATCCGGTTTGCGTGCGCCGTGCACAATTACCCGGCCTGATGGTCGGGTTTTGGAAATTGTTGAGTTAGATCAAGGAGATGACGATGACACGAACGATAACTGATTTGGCGGGTGTTTTGCAGAAAGCGGGTGACGATCTGGGCGATATGATTGGCCAGGGGTGCTTTTTGCGGTGCCGCAAAGATGTTGAATTGCGACTGCGGGAAATTGGCAACGTGATCGACGACGTTTGGAGCGAACTGGATGCTCAGGAATATCACAAAGAAAAAGTTAAGAAGCGTGGGTTTTGGGTTTGGCTGCTTAATCGGAATTGAAAGTGACGATCCATTATCATGGCACGCCCATCAGCCCAATTTCTGTTCTTTATGAATTGGGCGGTGGTTTTTTTTGTATTTCTCACATGAAACCCCAAGACGTAAAAAGGTGCCACGACATAGGACAAGGTTGCATGCTGGACAATGGCGCATTTTCCAAATGGAAAAGCGGCAAACAAACCAATTGGAAAGCATTTTATGAATGGGCAGACAAGTGGTTGGATTATCCGACGACCTGGGCAATACCGCCTGATGTCATTGATGCTCCGTCGCAAGAGCAAGATGCATTGTTGAATGAATGGCCGCATGGCAAACGCCAGGCCGGTCCTGTTTGGCATATGGATGAGCCTATTTCGCGTTTATGCCGGTTGATTGATGATGGCTGGTCGAGGGTTTGCATAGGTTCTACGGCTGAATATGCAGCCGTGTTGTCTGAGGCGTGGCGCCGTCGAATGGACGATACGTGGCGGCAGCTCAATGCGACGTTTCAGAGGACGCCGCATATACACATGTTGCGCGGCATGGCGTGTTCTGGTTTGGAGTATCCGTTTGCGTCCGTTGACAGCACGGACATTGGACAAAATCACCATCGGCAGCAAAACACAGCCCGAAAAATGGCAGATCGATGGAATACGCTACAATGCCCACCGCGGTGGATTGAAACGACGGAACAAATGGAATTGTTGTGACCGGCAGCCGCTTGGCCTTCAATAAAGGCCAGCGGCTTTTTCTCCGACAGCAATAAACATCGTCGGTTTGCGGGCCTCGTCTTTTCCGTCGATGACTTTGATGGCGCCGGTCTGCTTCCATACTTTAATGCACCCGACAATCTTCGACCGGTTTGCTTTGCCGTGCTTGCCTTCAAGGTCAAGGCTCAGAATGTCGGCGATCAGATATCCAATCCAAGCGTCGGATTTGTCGTTGTCCCGGTAGTGCTCGGGCTTGCTGGCGATCATCCTGAGAATGCGGGAAACATGATCCGACGTGATGTCGTCGAGCGGGCTCGGCCACTTCCACGGCACGACAACGCCGACCTTGTCTGAGTCCGATATGCCGTTTCCGTTCTGTAGATCGACTGATTCCAGCTTATACCAATGGGCGCTTTCAGCCGGTGGCGCTAAGTTTGCTTTGCCGTTATCGGTGCGGAAATAGAACCGGCGGTTCTCAATGCCGATCTGCGCCGCCTCTTCCTCCGACATTTGGTTGAGGGCGCGGGCAGATCGAGATGCGGCAATGAGAGCACCGGCACCGCGGGCGTCCTCGACGGTAACCTCGGCGCCGCCTGTCTTGCGGGAGTGATGCACCTGCTTGATCGCCGCCCGGCATTCGTCGGCGATGGCTGACCACTGCTTTGATATCCGGTCGATGGCGTTGTTGTCGTTTTCGGTGACGCGGTGCGACGAGACGAATGGGTCGATGATGGCGACATCAATCGCGTTTTGTTTCATTGTGTCGATGTAAGCGTCGACGACGGGTTTGAAGATCATCGCGCCATCGCGGGTTTGCTCGCCGAGCACGATCGGCTGTTCGCGTCCGGTGTCCAGGAAGAGGCGGTTGCCGATGTCGGACTCCTGCAATCCAAAATACTGGATCGCCGCCATGACGCGCCGCGACAATTCCTCCATCGGATCTTCGCCATTAAAGTATGAGACGCGAAACAGGCCCTTGGGCGTGATGCCAAGGAGGGGCTTGCCGGTGACCATTGCCAGGGCCTCTGCGATGACGAGAGACGATTTGCCGACGCCGCCTGGCGAGATGTCGAGGGTCAGGAACTTCCGGATGTATTCGGTGCCATAAAGCCAATCCCGCGGCGGGATAAGGTGCGGCGGAATCCATTTGAAAGGCGTGAGAGTGATCAAGCTTTTTTCAGGTTCGGCCTGGGGCGTTTGCTCTGCCGCCTTACCGGCGAAAGGGACAACATTATCCGGCTTTGGCTCCTCTCGCTTTGTCGGAGAGGGGACGGCAGCGTGCTCGGCGATCTTTGTGTTCCACATATTGAGGGCTATTGCCCACTTTTGCCGAAACAAAGTGATGCCGCGGTTCTCACGTTCAAGCAAATCGTCCTTTGATGCGCCAGGGTCGTATATACGAGGCTGCACCTTCATCACGTAGGCTTGATACGCCTGCTGTAGATCGGCGATGCCGGTCGGCTGGATCGGGCAATCTCGATGCAAATTCACCAACCAGCCCCACACATGGCGCGTCATCACGTCCTCACGCCGGTCGACGTAGGAACCAAACGGCGTCATGGCGTCGTCGGGCGTTCCTGTGCGTTCTGTGGCCGTTTTGTGGGCTGTGCCGCCGTGCTGCTCGACAAGGCTGTCAATGGCGTCGCAGAGCCAGGGCGGGGCATCTGCGATCTGCACCTGCCAAGGCGCCTTGCCAGCGTCCCAAGCGTATTCCCGACCTGATTCGTGCAGGGATGGCGGCATCATGGCGAAGCCGCCCTGGCCGCGAATGTCGATGCCCATTGACGTCTTGTTGGTCGGTGACAGCCAATCGTCGGGAGCGCGGAAGAAGAGCTGCCTGCCGCCGCCGCCCGTGGTTTGCGCGACGGTTTTGGGTTCGATGGAGTGATTGTAGGTGTCGAGAATGTCGGACCACCACGCTGCCGCCTGAGGCGTTTTGTGCAGGTCAATATCAAGCACGAAGACGTTGCTGGAGGCTTTGCCGGTGAGCAGCCCCATGTTGGGGCGACGTGTGTGCAGACCGGCGGGGCCATACCATGTGGCGAAAGTGGTGTCGTCCACGATCGCGTTTTGGTGCTGGCGCCAGGCGATGGCAGGCCGTTTCCACGATCCGTGCTTGTCTTCGTCGGGCGCCATCGCCGGGACGACCTGCAAGCCGTGCTGACGATACATCTCGGCCCAATCTGGAGGGCCAGCGAAGTCGGGATCGAATGTCATGTTCGCCTGCGTGTGTAAATTCAATCAATTGCGCGTGTCGTCCCTGCGCTGGGGAATTAAGATAGGGCTGTTGCCCCATACCACGCCATCAGCGCGGCGTCGGCTCGACCGTCATCCTTCTTGCGGGCAAAAAGGTGAGCGTAGGCGGGAAAAAGTTGAGTGGCTCGGAGACGAGCACCATCCTTGCCGCCACGGACGCCTGTAGTCTTCTGCCACGCCTGCGGGGTGACAATCGTCACTTCCATGCTGTAAGCGGCCAGGACGCCTTCAAGGATGCCTACGGAACGCCCGAACGCAAACATGGACGACACGCCTTGGCCTGGCATGGCGCCGACGCGCTCCAGCAGGACACGACGGGTTTCGTCGTTCCGGGGTTTGAGGATTTGGGCGATGCCAAAGGCCGACAATTCGTTTTTCTTTTTGCCGCCGCGGATAAGTTCCATCACCGGCATGTCGGAGACGACAAGCGTGCCTTCTGTCGTGTCGAAAAAGGCGATAGCGCCTGACAGGCCAGGATCCAAGCCAATCCAGATGGTGCTCATACGCTGGTGTCCTGATCGGTAACGGGCATAACGTAAAGGCGCTTTACGCCGATCGCATTCATGATGCGAGGACCAGGGCGTTTGATCCCGGCCAGCACCATCGACAAGAAGCCTTTTCTAATCCCCACGGCTTTGAAAAACGCTTCACGCCCGCCTGCGGCTTCGATAGCTTTGTTGAGAGGGACGAGAGGGTCAACCTCTCGATACAATTGCTCGGTCATCAACACCTCCTGAGATTTCCGAGTGGTGAACCTAGAGGCGGGTGCCGGTCGATGTCAACGCACGGTGATGACGATTTTTATGATCCTCGCGCATAAACCGGCTTGCCGCGTGTCGCATAACGCGATAAATGATGGGGCACAGGCAGCGAGCCTGGAATTGTATGGAGATTGAATATGTCCGTTGATCATCCTGCCTATCCGTCGCCCGCTGATTTGCGCGTCGAGAAACGCGTCGACATGCTTGTGCATGCGGTAGAGCAGATCAATCGTCAAGTTGCTGCCATTCTGGAGACGGCGCGTGCCGCGTTGCGTCAGTTGGATCTGACGGTGCCGTCGATGGCGTATGGGTATGATCTCAAGGATATGGACGATTTGCTTGCTGACATCACGCCCGTGTTTTCCGACGAGCGCCGCCGTGAACTTGCCGACTGGGCTTCTGATCGTGTGCGGGATGGCTATTGATATGCAAACGATGGAAAAGCTGTCCCCGTGGATTTTTGTGCTCGGCGAAACTGACGGGCGCGTTTTTCGCACACGTCAGTTGGAAACGGCCTATCCCGAGTTTTGCGCGACGAGCGCGTTGTATCTGCAGCAGTGGCGGGAATATGAGTGCGGGTTGACCGCGCATTTGATCCATTGCCCGGTGACGGAGGCCGATGGGCCTGGGATGGAATGGTGATGAGCAAGTGGGCCTATTACAACGAGATTGACCCGTTTGCCGCTGCGTGGCTGCGCAAGCTGATTGAAGCTGGACATGTGGCTGATGGAGAAGTTGATGAGCGAGATATCCGAGACGTCCACCCTGCCGACCTCCGGGGTTTTGCCCAGGTTCACATGTTCGCTGGCATCGGCGGTTGGTCGAGAGCCTTGCGCCTTGCAGATTGGGGCGACGACCGCCCCGTCTGGACAGGATCCTGCCCGTGCCAACCTTTCTCCCAGGCAGGCCGAGGCGGCGGGGTTGCTGACGAGCGGCACCTTTGGCCGCATTTCCACCACCTCATCAACGAGTGCCGCCCTGGCCGCGTCTATGGTGAGCAGGTTTCAAGCCCAGACGGACTCGCTTGGTTCGACCTTGTACAAGCTGATTTGGAAGGATCGGGTTACGCCGCAGCAGCACTTGATATCTGCGCGGCGAGCGTCGGTGCTCCGCACATCCGTCAACGGCTTTACTGGGTGGGTATCTCCGACAGCGATGGATGGCAGCCGCGGGAGTTTGCCGCCAAGAGCACACGACACGGGAATACCGTTGAGTCAGCAAGCGGTTTTGACTGGTTGGCCGTCGCCAATGGCGGGGACGCCGTCTCAGAAAGGATACAACGAAGCGGGCAACAACGACAGCAACCGCAAGACAGTGGATTTAGCCGGTTGGGCCAGCCCGCAAAGCAGGGACCACAAGGGCAGCAGGACAGGCGATACGATGTATACGGACAGGGCCGGTCGTCCGTTGAACGAGCAAGCGGCAAATCTGTTGGATGGGTGGAAAACGGAAGACGGCCCAGCCCGACGAACGGCTTTTGGGCAGATCCTGACTGGCTCTTCTGCCGGGATGGAAAGTGGAGGCCAGTTGAACCCGGCACATTCGTGCTGGCTTCAGGGTTTCCCAACAGAATGGGTCTCTTGCGGGGTTTCGGTAACGCGATCGTCCCGCCGCTCGCGGCAGAGTTCATAAAGGCGACGATGTGATGCTGTCGAAAAACAAAGGCTACGAGCGTTTTGACAACGACCTGTATGAAACGCCGGAATGGGCGTCGGAAGTGATTCTCCCGTTCATTCCCAGCCGCGTGCAGACGATTTGGGAACCGGCGTGTGGGTCCGGTCAAATGGTCGAGGTATTTCGCAAAAACGGGTACCTCGTTCGGGCGACGGACATCACGACGGGCAACGATTTTATGCAACAAGCGCCCAGCGAGCACGCCGACGCGATCATCACAAACCCGCCTTACAACATCGCAGGGCCGTTCATCCGGCACGCTTTGGATATCGTAAAGCCAAACGGCTTTGTCGCCATGCTGTTGCGGTATGAGTTCGACGCAGCGTCATCGCGTGCTGATTTGTTTGCCAACAATCCTTACTTTGCGTTCAAGCTGGTGATGACGCAGCGGATACGGTGGATCGAAGGCACCAAAGGTCGGCCTAGCATTCACCACGCCTGGTTTGTTTGGGACAAGACGCATACAGGTCCTTGCAGCATGCGGTGGCATTTTAGGAAAAACATTGTCTCATGAAAAATCCGTTTTTCATTTCAGGCCCTGCCGTCATTAGTTTTAGCGGAGGGCGGACCAGTGCTTATATGCTGCATTGCATATTGCAAGCCCACAATGGCTTTCTCCCTCAAGACGTGATTGTTTTATTCCAAAACACAGGCAGGGAAATGCCTGCCACATTGGATTTTGTGCGCGATTGCGGCGCGAACTGGAATGTTCAAATCAAATGGCTTGAATACAGGTGGAAACCCGGTGGACCTTTTGTCGTCGAGGTTTCCCACAACAGCGCTAGCAGAATGGGAGAGCCATTCGAACAGCTTTTGAAAGCCAGAAATGTGCTGCCTACGCCGCAACGCAGGTTTTGCACAAGCGAATTGAAGGTTTTGACCGCTAAACGGTTTATGAAAAACATGGGATGGAAAAATTGGACCAATGTAGTCGGTCTTAGGTTTGACGAACCGGGGCGTGTTGAACGGGCAACGGATCCCGCCAAGAAATCCACCGACGCATGTTGGGACAATGTTGCTCCGTTGTTTGACGCCAAAATTGAAGAACATCACGTTTTGCATTTTTGGAAAAATCAACCTTTTAATTTGAATTTGAAAGGAAGGTGGGAAGGAAATTGCGACGGGTGCTTTTTGAAAAACAGAGGCGCGATTTCACGCATGATGAAAGATTATCCAGAACGGATGGAATGGTGGGTCAAGGTTGAAGAGCAGGCAAAGGCCCGCAAAGGGACAAAATTTGGTTTTGTAAAAGACCGGGAAAGCTACGCGCAAATGATGAGCGTGACGCAAAATCAAGGCGTTATGCCGTTTGATTTGGAAGACGCGATACCTTGCATCGACGCGGTTTGCGGCATATAATCGTCGATACAGATAGTATGGAGATTGGAAGTGAATAACCCCTTTGCCGCGTATGGCATTGAGCATCTTTCGCCAAGCAGCTGCAACACGTTCTCAGCCAGCGCGGCGGCGTTTGTGATGCAGAAGTGTTTCAAAATTCACGTTCCGGTTGGCGCCGCCGCATTTCGTGGCACTGCCGTCGAGGACGGCATCATTCATGGTTTGCTGAACGAAGCGACCGTTGAAGAGTGCTTGCAAGTGACAACCAACACGTTCAACCGGTTGTCGGCGCTGACCTTGGATCCGAAAAAGGACAAGGAAGAAGGCTCGTTGCACGACATGGTTCGGATGGGTTTGGCCGAGTTGAAGGACTACGGCAAGCCGTCGTCTGTGCAAGGTCGGGTGGAATACCGCGTT
Source organism: uncultured Sphingomonadaceae bacterium (assembly GCA_937996655.1). Taxonomy (GTDB): domain Bacteria; phylum Pseudomonadota; class Alphaproteobacteria; order Sphingomonadales; family Sphingomonadaceae; genus Aquisediminimonas. The sequence continues at coordinate 9,982 of CALKUK010000004.1, forward strand.
GAGGGTTTGGCTGTGCCGCTGATTGGCTTCTACGACGCCGAATGGGAACAGCACGGTGTGTTGACTGACATTAAGACAAGCCACGCTTTGCCGTCGAAGATCAAGACGGCACATGCGCGCCAGGTCGCGTTGTATCGTGCCGCCCGCGGTCACAACATGAGTGCGCGGGTGACGTATATCACGCCGAAGAAGTCGGCCACGTATGAACTGGAAAACGCCGAGCAGCACCTTCAGGCGCTGGTTCGGATTGCGATGAGCATTCAGAATTTCCTGGCCGACAGCCCCGACCCGCACGTCCTGGCGTCGAAGATCGCAGTCGACACCGACAGTTTCTATTTCAACGACCCCATTGCTCGCCAGAAGGCTTTTGAGATCTGGGGTTACTGAGCTTCGCCCGATGTGGGCAAGAGCAAGGGGCGGGCTAGATCGCCCCACGATGGAGAAGACAAATGGCTCTTAATCTTGGTTTTGACGGTGAAGACGGCGCTGGTTCTTTCCTGCCGTTCGTGAAGTTCGACAGCCGGTCGGGGCGCCTGTTTCGTCGCGACAAGCCGCAGGGCGGCGAGGCCGTCGACATCGACATCAGCCGTACGTTTAAGGCGGTGATTGATTTCGAGAACATTGAGACCGGCTGGATCGATTTCATGACCGGCTCGGCTCCGGTCTACGCTGTGGTGCCGATTGGCATGCCGCGCCCGCCGAAGCCGACTGAGACGGCCAAGGTTGGCGTTCGGATGGTTGTGAAACTGTCAAAAGAGTGCGGTGGCGACATTCGGGAACTTTCGTCGAACGCTCGCGCTTTCGGTCGTGGCGTTGACGATCTGCACAACTCCTACCTTGCCGGTCTGCGGGATAACGCCGGAAAGCTGCCCGTCGTCGTGCTCAAGGACACGGTGGCGGTGACGACCGGCGAAGGCGCGAAGAAGAGCACCAACTACGCTCCCGTCTTTGAGATCGTCGGCTGGACGGAGCGTCCCAAGGATCTGGTTCCGTCTTTGCGTGGCGTGACGGCACCGGCTGCCGCACCGGCTGCTGAGGCGCCTCGTCATGTGGCTTCGCCTGCGTCGACCGGGTCCAATCGTGTGTCTGCGCCTGTCGCAGCCAGCGAAGACGATTTCGGCTGAGAACAACACGGGGGAGGGCGAAAGCTCTCCTCCTTTTTCTAGGATATGAAATTGCGCCTTCTGTTTACGCTAAATATGCCGTCTGCTTCCAACAACCTTGTCCATCAAGTGATTGCCGAATGCCCGATCAAATCCCTTGATGAGATCGCCAAGATCCTGTCGGAGCGCGATTTTATCGTGGTCAAGCAGCTCTACAGGGTGAAAACCAAATGGATTGACCGCGGCGATATTGTGCTGAACACCGTGCATGTTGGCAAAGTGGCGCAATGGCTTGACAACGCCGAAGACGATGGAGTTTTTTCCAAAGACCGGCAATCGCATATTGCGAACCACTCGGGTGGGAGGTATGATCCTGATCGTTGATGCCTGATGTGGCTTCAATATTGAATTTTATAGCCGGTCCCCGGCAATTGGATGGAGATACAGATGCAGGTTTTGTCAAAGGTTGCCGTGCCTGACGGTGCTGTCACGCATGTGATGGCAGCTGAGGCTTTTGGTGATGAGGTTATTGTGTCCTACGTTTTGGACACGGACGAAGATGAAGGCAACGCGCTTCAGTCGCTTGTTATCCCCAAGGGGTTGTTGAGCGATTTGCTGTTGCTTTTGAGCAAAGTGGAGCACTGAAATGGTTTTGAAATTGACCGGGTTTGTGCAGAAAATCAGCACGGCTCAATGGGATGAGCGCGTGCTGATCGACACGTCGGATGATCAGTTGATTGCTGCCGTGGCGCAGAGCCATGCCGCGTTGCGCCAGGCGCTGGCCGATTGCGTCTTTCACGGCTCTGATGGTTTGACCATCGACGCAGCGGCAGCGTTGTCGCACCTCGACGACATGCCGATTTTGGAGGAAATGCAATGATGCTACAGCTTAACCCGCCTTTGCCGGTGGTGACGCCGCATGGGCCTGCTTTGGCGCATGTGCTGATTGATTACGGCATTGAACAAGACCTGCATTGGGTGTGCTTTCAAGACGACAGCAGCGAATGCTGGACGTATTCAAACCGGGACATTCGCGCTCAAAAGAACATCACGATTGGAAGGATTAATTGTGGAAATGGAGACTGAACGGCAGGTTCTGGACGCATTGAAGCATGCGGTCGGATCCTATCCGTCAGTCAAAGCCTGGGCTATTGCGCATCACATTCAGCCCAAAAATGTCTATCAGGTGTTGGCCAGCAAGCGGTCGATACCTGACAACGTGGCTTCGGTTTTGGGATACGTGAAAGTGAAGGCGTTCAAAAGGATCAAAACATCGTGAGCGAAGAACTAGGCACAGATCAGATTGTAAACGAAGTCCGCGCCGATCTTTTGCGCAGGTCGCAGGTTGGGTTGAAAAAGTATGGCGTTACATTGGATCGGACAGACTTGCCTGCCAAACAATGGGCGCAACACGCTTACGAAGAGGCGTTGGATTTTGCCTGTTACCTTAAGCGGTTAATGAAAGAAATGCCGTGACGACGTACAAAATCACGAAGTGGGACAAAGACGCCTTTTCGTTTGAGTGTGAATCGCGCAAAGAAACCTCAAAGCAATTGTTTGGAGACAAAGCAATGACGCATGAATGGAAAGCCGGTGACCGGGCAATGGTGGAGATTGCCAGGATTGATCGTGGTGAAATTTTGCTGAAACAAGGTAATCACGGATGCGAGTATTGGGTTCCGCAAGATTTGCTTAAACCGTTGTCGACGCTTGATCCGCACCAGGCGTTGCGGGATGCAATTGTGGAGGCGGCGATGGAATGGCTGGATGGCGATAATTTGGAACGCCTGTTAACCGAATGTCGTGCTTTCCGCGCTGCCATGACGCCGCCTGACCCGGTGGAAGCGGTGATTGTTGCATGGCGTTCGCGCATTGATGACGATTGGGACAACCGCATGGAGCGCGCCATTGCCGCCTTGGAATATGCGCGGGGTGCAAAGTGAAAACACGTTTTTCAGGCGTCTGCTACCGGTGCAACAAGCTGGTCGCAGTCGGCGACGGCCATTTTGAACGATACAACGGCGGTTGGCGAACGCAGCACGTCAAGTGCGCAATTGAGCACAAGAAAGTGAAAGCCGAGGATGTCAAAAACCACAAGGATGTGCGGGCATGAGCGCTGAAGATATTTTGACTGCTGTTATGGCAGAAACGAATTGGACGCGGGAAGAAACACGCAACGTGCTGAAATGCATCCGCGCTGAAAGTGCCGACGCTCTGTTGGAAAATGTTCCCGACATCATAGGGTGGGCGATGCGCGTGGAAATCAAACACGCAATTCTTCATTTGATAAAAACGCTGCCACCTGGCGTTTTGGAATGCCAATGGATAAATGGTGACATTGAACTTCGTATTTCCCCAGATGCGGAAGTGAATACACTACCGGGCGGGGTCTTGGACATTGTTACTCGGGGAGCAAAATGACCGACATCATTAAAGACGCGGTGCGGGCCGCACAAGATTTTCTGAAAAAAGATGGATCATATGGCCAATCAATTTTTGTTCGCGCTCATGCCGTCGCCGCCCGCCACGCGGCTGCGGCGATGCGCGAGATGGCGGCGCAGAACGTCGATTGCGGGTGCGAGTGCCGCCCAATGGTGCTCATGGCTTTGACGACAAGCAACCGGGCTGCGTCTGCATGTTGCTCATCATCCAACATTTGCGGCGCCATCGAAGCCGCACAAATCCGCGCCATTCCCTTCGAAGGAGAGACGACGTGAGCGAAGAAATGCAGAACGAACCTGACGGCATGCTTGCGTATTCCATCGCAATCGCCAACCCGAGCCGGGATGATCCGAACTGGCCCTTGCCTTCCTTTGACGCAAAGGATTGGGCCAAGGCATTCGTCAAGATTGCCGAAAAGAACGGCCACCCCGGCATTGACGAAGGATGGATGATCAGTTGGTTCGCCAACGCTCTGATGCGCGGTTACGACGAACACGCGATGCAATCCGACCGCCTCATCGCAGCAGCACCGAAGGAGACAACATGATGGACAAGTCAATCCCTGA
>CALKUK010000005.1 GCA_937996655.1 uncultured Sphingomonadaceae bacterium
GCCAGAGTTCGATGAAGGCAATCGATGCCGAGCGGATGATGGGCAGTTCCGACCGCCGCCCCAGCGCCAGCAGGATGCCCAGCGGCAGCGAAAACACGATGCCGGTGACGGCAACGACAAGCTGCAGGGCGCGAATATCGACGACGCGCTGCGGGCGCGCGGATTCGCGGCCGCCATCGGCGAGACCGCTGGCGAGCAGTGCCGCATTGATCGCACCGGCGCTGGTCTCGTGCTGGCTTTTTGTCTTTCTGCTGTCTGTGCGCGCCATGGCCCTTATCCTCTTGCTAGTTGGTCCTGAGAGCCACGTTGTCGCGGTGTCTCTTTTCGAACTCTGGCAGAATGGCGCTATCGGCGAGGTCGCCGCGCTCGGCTGCATATGGACGTTAATCATGACGGTGTTCAGTGTGTTGTTCTTTCTGGTGGCCAGGCGAACCCAGACGCCAATTGGTTGATGGTGCATGTCGCCGTAATGATCAGGTAAGCACAAAGAAGAAGTCGCGCCGTAGATTGCCGGCGGGAGACTGGCGGGGAGTTCGGCTCATGCGTCCTCGGATTTGAAAATGTCAGCCAAGAATGCAGAAAGCTGACTGGCCCTTCCCGTAGGCAGGATCCTGCTGACGACAGCAGCAGTTTCATGATGTAAAAACTAGGTTCAGGACCCATTATTTTTTGTGGATCACTCAATTCACTGATTCACTCGTTACGTCTGGGAGGCGTGACGATGTCTGACTTGTTCCTTCTGAGCGAAGCGCAAATGCGCCGCATTGAGCCTTATTTTCCGCTCTCGCATGGGATTGCGCGGGTAGATGACCGCATGGTGATAAGCGGTATTATATTCGTCATCAAGAATGGGTTGCGATGGCGTGACGCCCCACGGGAGTACGGTCCCCACAAGACGATCTATAACCGGTTCATCAGGTGGAGCCGGATGGGCATATTCAACAAGATATTCGCGGAATTGGCAGGTCAAGAGGCCAAACCAAAGCGGTTAATGATCGACGCAACCCACCTGAAAGCTCATCGTACCGCAGCAAGCCTGCAAAAAAAGGGGCTCTTCCCCGCCGTATTGGGCGGACCAAAGGGGGATTGAACTCCAAGCTACACGCAGTTTGTGACGGGCTTGGGCGTCCGCTGGTCATGCTCTTGAGCGAAGGGCAGATGAGCGACTTCAAAGGGGCGGCATTGATGCTGCCCGCAGTTCCAAAAGCCAGGGAGCTTTTGGGCGACAAGGGATATGACGCAGATTGGTTCCGCGCCGCCCTTGCTGAGCGTGGAATTCAACCCTGTATTCCCTCGAAATCCAACCGCAAAGTCCAAATTCCATATGACCGTAGCCTCTACAGGCATCGCCATAAAATCGAGAACATGTTCGGAAAGCTCAAGGATTGGCGGCGCATCCACACCCGCTATGACCGATGCGCACATACCTTCATGTCCGCGATCTGCATCGCCGCAACTGTAATCTTCTGGATATGATCAATGAGTCCTGAGCCTAGTAACCCGCATGTAACCGAGCAGCGCCCCATCGGGGCTGCGCGCGCCTGAACACCGCCCAGAATGACGCGCAAATACACGCGAATTCGTTCCAGTTCGTTTCAGAAAATCTTCAGGTTTTGAAAAATGGCGCACCGGGCAGAACGAAGAAGATAACATCTATCTCATTGAAATAATGAATATGTTTTGATCGCAGATGATGTCGAGGCCGGCTTTGTGTCAGACGTGAACATTGTGATCCCGTGCCCTCAGCCTGATGCCCAATTTGGGGCCAAAGTAGACGCGGCAGGAGTCAAATAATTGCGCAAAATCACTGCTGCTCAATCTTCAATTCCTTAGCGAGGTCGCGCCAATTCTGCTGTTCGTCTGCGATGTATTTGGCTGTGCTCTCGGGTGTTCCCGCCCCGCTCGTTCCGAGGCCTATATCTGCAAGGCGCTTGGGCGCATCTTCAGTCTTGAGGAATTGAGCGACGGCTTGATTGAACAACTGAATCAGGTTGGCAGGCGTTCCCGCAGGGGCCACCACTGCGAAGAAGCCATCGAGAACTGTGTCAGGGATAGTCTCGGCGACCGTCGGCATGTTGGGAAGTGCAGGGAATCGACGAGAAGAAAAGATAGCGATCGGCCGGATGTCTCCCGTGTCCATGAAGGCGCGCGAGGCAGCGATGGAGCTGATCAGCATGGGCACGCGACCTGTAGCGATGTCTTCGCCCATCTGCGCGGCTGGGTCTACGCTC
>CALKUK010000006.1 GCA_937996655.1 uncultured Sphingomonadaceae bacterium
ATGTCCTTGGCGTCGAATTCGAAATCGAGCCAGGAACCGCGATACGGAATGACGCGGGCAGCGAAGAGATACTTGCCCGAAGAGTGGGTTTTGCCACGGTCATGGTCAAACAGAACACCAGGCGAGCGGTGCATCTGCGACACGATGACGCGTTCCGTGCCGTTGATGAAGAAGGTGCCGTTCTCTGTCATGAGCGGCATGTCGCCCATGTAAACGTCCTGCTCCTTGATATCGAGGACCGAGCGGGTTTCCGTTTCGGTATCGACTTCAAAGACGATCAGGCGGAGCGTCACCTTCATCGGCGCGGCATAGGTGATCCCGCGCTGGCGGCATTCTTCCACGTCGAACTTGGGATCTTCCAGTTCATAGGTGACGAAATCGAGCTCAGCCGTTCCGGCAAAGTCGCGGATCGGGAAAACGCTGCGCAGCGTTTTCTCAAGACCGGACACATAGCCGATGGAGGGGTCTGACCGCAGAAACTGCTCGTACGATTCGCGCTGAACCTGAATCAGGTCGGGCATTTCTGCCACTTCGTGAATGTTGCCGAACATTTTGCGGATGCGCTTCTTGGCAATCGCGACTGTCACGTCTGCCTTCGCTGCTTGCTTCGCCATGTGGATTTTCTCGCCTTTTACGTCTTAAATGCGGGGCGCGACAAAACACAAAAAGCCGCGAGTTTCCGCGAGGAAAACTGCAGCTTTCAGCGTCTTGAAACCTCGATCGATCTATACGTTCGATGCACTGCGCAACGGCACATCATTTCCCGGTCGATTAAGGTAGTGTGATTTCCATAGGATTTCCGGCGCCTCTTGTCAAACGGCGGCCCGGTAAAATCCTCCCCATCACACCAGTCAGAAGGCCATCCCGAACTGCACGGCGGCGCCTACATCGTCATGCGCAGAGGCGTAATGGCCGGGGTCATTCCGCCAATAGAGCGACGAGGAGAGCGATCCGGACCAGAGTGGCACTGCATAGCGCGCCTCGGCATCGATTTCCCGACCGGTCGGGGCAAGGTTGATGCGGCTGGAGGCCATTTGCGCAGTGGACGAGGCATAATCCCACGTGACGGGCAGATCGACCGTAAGCCCGCCGGAGGACACCCTTACCGGTTGGGCCAGCCGCAAGCCAAAGCTATCGCCGCGCGTCAGGACATTGTCCCGCGTCGCATCGAACGACCAAGCGGACGCCATCAAATGATCAGCAGCCGGACGAACGCCGCCGGCAGCGATCCGCGTCCACCCCTGCTGCCAGCTCCCGCGCAGCGTCCAACCATGAAGCGCATCCAAAGCGCCTTCGGCCGAGAGCAGGCGGGTTTTGGCCCCGGGTGCGCCGAGCATCGCACCGAAACGGGCGCCGAGCACCGTGGCCCTCTCCTCAAGCTGGCTCGCCTTCACCATCAGCCAGAGCGGACCAAAGCGGCGGTCCAGTGTCGCGGAGGCTGCGGTGTAGGGCAGGCGATCATAGCGATGGCGCTGTGCTTTAGACCAGACCAGAGCCTCTCCACGATCCCACCCGACCGACAGTCCCCAGCGCCCGAACTGCTGCCGGACGGCGCCGGAATAGCCTGGGGCCTCGTGGAAGCCAAAGCTGCTGCCGGCGGCTTCGGCAACGAGGAACTGCGATGCCTTTCTGAGCATCAACTGGTCCAATAACGCGCCGCTGCTGCGCGCGAAGCCTGCTGCAAAATGCGTGTCGCGTGACAGGCGGGAAATAACCCAACCGGCCATCACCCGCGCCACATGTTGATCATGATCCGTCATGGTGAGCGGCCCGACCAGCCCCGTCTGCACATCGCCCGACACGGACAGGGCAACACCCGTCATGCCATAGCCGACGCCCGCCGTCCGGCCCTCAGAATTAAGCGAGGACCAGAGGCGACCGCTGGAATAACTGCGAGAAAATGTGCCTTCCAGATCGGCGCGATAGGCGCGTCCATAGGCATCCTGAAACACGGTCGAAAGACCGGTGAGCGACGCATCCCCCATCGGCGCAGAGAGTGTGCCATTGTCCGTCATCGATACCGGCACACTGGTGCCCGCCACCGACGTTGCCCCTCGCGCTGCAAAAGCGGACGCAAGATCCACAACGCCGTGACCATAAACCGTGTCGACACCGGGACTGCCCAAATCCCGCGCGGAGGACAGCAGGAGATCTACGATCTGTGCGCTCGTCAGCGACGGAAAGGCTTGCGCGAGCAGCGCGACGGCCCCGGCGATTGCAGGCGCTGCATAAGAGGTGCCGCTGGCCAGAATGGCGGAGCCAGTCTCATTGATCGTCCGCACCCGGTTTGCCAGCGCCAGGACATAGTGCGACGCCGCCGCTCCGGCCTGATTGCTGCCCCCCGTTGAGAAGACGGACAACGCATTGGCATCATCCACCCCGCCTGCGACGATGATAAGGTTGCGCGCCGCCGCATCATTGGCGACCAGCGCGAAATCGTCTGGGTTGGCCAAGCCATCATTGCCGGCCGAGATGACAAGGATCGTCCCCGCAGCGGTCGCCCGCCCCATCGCTGCGCGCAGGGTGGAATTGGGGGCAGAGCCGCCAAGTGAGAGATTGACGACCTTCGCCCCATTGGACACGGCAATGTCGAGCGCGGAAGCAATCGCCAAATCATTGTGGCTGCAGCCCCCGTCAGGTGCCGTATTGGCACAACTGCCCGGCGTATCGGTCCGCAGGGCCAGCAGGGTGGCATTGAACGCCACCCCATGCGTATCGGAGTCATTCTTGGCCCCCAGCAGGACGGCGGCCACCGAAGTGCCATGACCGTCTTCATCCCCCACGCCGCGGTTGCCTGCCACATCGCGCGAGGCGGCGCTGATCTTCCCTGCGAATTCCGGCAAAGCGGGGTTCACGCCGCTGTCGATGACTGCCGCCGTAATGCCCTGCCCGGTTGCCCCCGCTGCATAAGCGGAGATGGCGCTGACCTTCGTGGCGGCGTTGGACCGCTGATATTCGGGCGTATTGTAATCGACCGTCGCAGGTGGCGGCGGCGGCGGTGGCGGCGGCGCGGCGACCGAGCTTGGCGTCTGCGGGGCCGTCGCGACGGCTGCACCACCCCCGCCACATGCCGTCAAAACCGGTGCGACAACCAACAGCGCACCAAAGGCGAGAACGCTCTTCCTGCTCATTCAATACCCCACCAAACGCCGTCATGAACTAGCCAGATATGCAGCTAATCCCGCGTTAAGAATGCTGCCAATCTGGCAGCAATAAAAGACGATAAGTGTGTTAACGGCCGAGGGTGCTTTATGTTTGCGGTGCTTGTGACTAAGGGCGGGTCATGCCCCCTGCACTGACCCATATCGACACGTGGATCTTTGATCTGGACAACACGCTCTACCCCGCGTCGTGCGACCTTTTTGCGCTGATCGACGCGCGGATGAACGCCTATCTGCGCAACCTGTTCAGCGTCGATGAAACCGAAGCGCACCGCATCCAGAAACAATATTTCCGCGATCACGGAACGACCCTGTCCGGCCTTATGGCCCGCCATGGGACAGACCCGCATCATTTCTTGGACTTCGTCCACGATATTGAAATGGACAGGATCTCGCCCAATCCGGATTTGAAAGACGCGCTGATGGCGCTGCCGGGCCGCCGTTTGGTCTTTACCAATGGCGATGTGCCCTACGCCGAGCGGGTTCTCGCTGCCTTGGGTCTCGAAAGCTGTTTTGAGGCGGTGCACGATATCCATATGATGGACTATCAGCCCAAGCCAGATCCTTCGGCCTATGACGGATTTTGCAAGGCATGGGGCGTCACGCCGACAACCGCGCTTTTCGCTGAAGACATGGCCCGCAATCTAAAGCCTGCCAAAGACATCGGCATGACAACACTTTGGGTCAATAACGGCTCGGAACAGGCCAATGGGGAGGCCTGCCCGTCCTTCATTGACCATGAAACCCATGAGATCACCGCCTGGCTTTCCGGGCTTTCACAATAGGATCACGCATGACCACGCTTGAACAGACCATCGAAGCCCTTTGGGAAGACCGCGACGCCCTCTCGCCCGCAACAACCGGCGATGCACGCGATGCCGTGATTGCCGCGCTCAACCTGCTCGACAGCGGCGAACGTCGCGTCGCTGAGAAGGTCGATGGCAATTGGCAGGTTAATCAGTGGCTCAAGAAGGCCGTGCTTCTGTCTTTCCGCATCAACGACATGGAAGCCATCCCCGGCGGCCCCGGCGGCGCGCATTGGTGGGACAAGGTGCCCTCCAAGTTTGAAGGCTGGGATGAAAACCGCTTCCGTGAGGCTGGCTTCCGCGCCGTGCCCGGTGCCATCGTTCGCCGCGGCGCGCACATCGCGAAGAACGTTGTCCTGATGCCGAGCTTCGTGAACCTTGGCGCGTCCGTCGGCGAAGGCACGATGGTGGACACCTGGGCGACCGTCGGAAGCTGCGCGCAGATTGGCAAGAACGTCCATTTGTCCGGCGGCGTCGGCATTGGCGGCGTTTTGGAACCGCTTCAGGCTGGCCCCGTCATCATTGAAGATAATTGCTTCATCGGCGCCCGGTCTGAAGTCGTTGAAGGCGTTGTGGTCGAGGAAGGCGCGGTCCTCGCCATGGGCGTGTTCCTTTCCTCCACCTCCAAGATCATCGACCGCGCGACGGGCGAAATCTTCGTCGGCCGCGTGCCGTCTTACTCGGTGGTCGTCCCCGGCGCGCTCCCCGGAAAGCCGCTGCCCGATGGCACGCCCGGCCCGAGCCTATCCTGCGCCGTCATCGTGAAGCGCGTCGATGCCCAAACGCGGGCAAAGACGGCGATCAACGAGCTGCTGCGGGATTGAGGACGTCTTCCCGTCATGCTGAACTTGTTTCAGCAGCCATGAAACCGATGCTGAAAGTTTTGCATCGACAGTGATCATGGGCCCTGAAACAAGTTCAGGGTGACGGTTTGGAGGAATCGATATCGCATGACCAAAACCACCGACTTCATCGTCATTGGCGGCGGCATTGCTGGGCTTTCCGTCGCCGCCCGTCTCGCTGAACATGGGCAAGTTGTGGTGCTCGAAGCGGAAGAGGCTGTCGGCTATCACAGTTCGGGGCGGAGTGCGGCCTTCTACCACTTCGGCCTCGGTAACCCGCTGGTGCGCGGGCTGACCGCCTGGAGCCGTCCGTTTTTCGATGCCCCGCCTGAGGGGTTCACGGATGTCCCTCTCGCGACGCCCAAGCCTGCCTTGTTCATCGCCACGCAGGAAATGCTGCCCGAACTGGAGTCCCTCGGCACCGAGATGCGGCGCTTCACCGATACGGTGGAAGATGCCGATGTCGCGCGGATGCGCACCCTCTGCCCGCTGCTGAAATTCGGCGACGACGCTATCGTTGCAGGGCTGGTCGACCATGGCGGCCGCAGTTTGGATGCCGATGCGCTATTGCAGGGGTTTGCACGCAAGGCGCGCAGCCATGGCACCGTCCTTGTCCGCCACCGCGTCGCCGCCCTCACCCGCCAAGGCAGCGACTGGACGGCGACCACTGAGACGGGCGACAGCTACACCGCCCCCGTCATCGTCAACGCCGCAGGCTCCTGGGCCGACCGGATTGCGGGCCTTGCGGGCGTCCAGCTCATTGGTCTCCAGCCAAAGCGCCGGACGATTATCGTCTTTGAACCACCCGAAGGCACCGACGTGCGGGACTGGCCGTTCATCAAGACGCCGGGCGACGTCTTCTACATCCTGCCACAGGGCAACCGCCTGCTCGCCTGCCCCAATGATGAGACCGACAGCGAACCCTGCGACGCGCAGGCCGAAGAATATGATCAGGCGCTCGCCGCATGGCGGGTCGAACAGTTCACGACGATGCCGGTCCCGCGCATCACCGGTCGCTGGGCAGGCCTGCGCTCCTTCGTGAAAGACCGGATGCCCGTGGCGAGCTTCGCGCCCGATGCGCCGGGCTTCTTCTGGCTCGCCGGACAAGGCGGCTTTGGCCTTCAGACCTCGCCCGCCATGTCCGCGCTGGCGGCGGCGCTGGTGACGGAGAGCGACTGGCCGGAGGGAATGGCGGACCTTGGCGTGACGCCGGCAAGTGTCGGTGTGGAGCGGTTGCGGGTCTAACCGGCCAGTCCCGCCAGTTCCTTCAGAAACTTCGCCGCAACAACCGCCGTCATCCCGTTGATATCGCGCGTGGGATTATACTCCACCACATCCGCGCCGATGATCGGCCCCTTGATCCGGTGGAGCACGTTGAGCAGGTCGCGGACCGACAGCCCGCCCGGCTCGTGATGCGACACGCCTGGCGCAAAGGCTGGGTCGAGCGCATCGAGATCAAGGCTAATATAAAGCGGCGCGTCGGGGATCGGCACGGCACCCGCTGCAAAATCCCGCATCTCGACCATCTCCACGCCGAAGCGCTTGGCCTGATCGCGGCAATGGGCGTTGACGGTCCGCAGACCGACCTGAACGAGGCGACGGGCATGGCCGCCTTCCATGATTCGCGCAAAGGGTGAGGCGTGGCTCAGCGGATCGCCTTCAAAGTCGTCATAGGTGTCAGGATGCGCGTCAAAATGCAGTATATTGACCGGTCCGTGCACGGCCGCCAGCCCCTGCACGATCGGGTTGGTCACCATGTGGTCGCCGCCGAGGAAGACCGGGGCGGCACCCGCCCGCGCCGCCGCTTCCGCTGCTGCGCGGATCAATTCGAAATCACCCGGGCCTTCGGTCAACGGGAGGTCCCCAAGGTCGTCGAAACGGATGTCGACACCAATCTCCCGGCCGTTTTCGGCGGCCATATTGCTGTGGTCCGACCGCAAGGCCGCGCGGATGAGGTCCGGCGCTTGCGCCGGGCCGCGCAAAAACGAGGAATGAGAGTCGGTCGGCAGGCCGATCAGTTGGACCTGTGCCAAGCTACGCCCCAAACGCCTCTTCAATCAACGCCTTGGACGCCGCATTGTCCCATTCCGCCCCGCCGACCATACGCCAGATTTCCTTGCCGTCCTTGTCAAACAGGATCGTCGTCGGCAGCACGCCGCCGCCCAGCGCGAAGCCGAGATCGCCCTTTTGGTCGACATAGGGCTGGAGCGATTTGAAGCCTTGGGTGCTCCACCATTTGTCGACCGCGGGCCTGCCCTTCATGTCCTGACTGACGGCAAGGACCTGAAGCCGACCGGCTTCGCGGGTGGCCAGCTTCTCAAGGGTTGGCATTTCCGCGATGCACGGGCCACACCATGTCGCCCAGACGTTGACGAGGACGGGCTGACCCTTGAACGCGGCCAGCTTCACCGTCGCGCCATCGGGGGCTTGGAAGGACACGTCGGGCATCGCTGCACCCTTGTGGCTGCGGTCGAGCGTGCCCGTCAGTTCCTCGGCGTTGGAAAGCGCTGCTTGGGGCCGGGCAGGTGATGATTGCGTGTCCGCGCCTTGCGGCTTGGGGTCGGATTGCTTATCGCAGCCCGTAACTGTCAGGCCGAGCACAAGGCCAGAACCGAGAAGGATCGTCGAGATTACCAGCCGCAAGTCAGACTCCAATTCCATGTGGGGCGGGCGCTTTGCCGAGGGTCCGGCCGCCGTCATGCGTGAGATAAACGCCTCCATCCCGTTCGACAAGCGGCTGTGGCAGCAGGACATTCGCGCGTCCAAGGCGCATGTCGCGATGCTGGCCGCGCAGGGGATCGTAACAGCTGAGGATGCGGCGACGATTGCGCAGGGCCTCGACACCATTGCGGCGGACTATGAAGCCAACGGCGTGCCCGTCGATCTCGCGCTGGAAGACATTCACATGGCGACCGAGGCGCGACTGGCTGAGTTGATCGGCCCGACCGCAGGCCGGCTGCACACCGCACGCTCCCGCAATGATCAGGTGGCGACCGATTTCCGCCTCTGGGTCCGGGATGCCATAGACGCGGTGGAACTTGGCCTTATCGAACTGCAAAAGGCGCTCGTCGCCCGTGCGGAGGAACATGCCGACGCGGTGATGCCTGGCTTCACGCACCTCCAGAGCGCGCAGCCCGTTACCCTCGGCCACCATCTGATGGCCTGGTATGAGATGATCCGGCGTGACCGCGACCGTTTTGCCGATGCCCGTCGTCGGCTCAATGAAAGCCCGCTTGGTGCCGCAGCACTTGCCGGAACCGGCTTCCCCATTGATCGCCATGCGACCGCCGCCGCGCTCGATTTTGCAAAGCCCACAGACAACAGCCTCGACAGCGTGTCTGACCGGGACTTTGCGCTCGATTACCTGATGGCGGCGAGCCAATGTTCGCTCCACCTCTCCCGCATGTCGGAAGAGATCATCATCTGGGCGTCACAGCCCTTCGGCTTTGTGGCCCTGCCCGACCAATGGTCAACCGGCAGCTCGATCATGCCGCAAAAGCGCAATCCCGATGCGGTTGAGCTTGTGCGCGGCCATGCGGGCCGCATCACCGGCTGCCTCAATGCGCTGATGATGACGATGAAGGGCCTGCCGCTCGCTTATTCGAAGGACATGCAGGACGATAAGCCGCCGGTGTTTGAGGCGCATGACCTCCTCGCACTTTCCATCGCCGCGATGACCGGGATGACCCAAAGCGTCACCTTCCGGACAGACAGGATGCGCGCGCTGGCCGAAAGTGGCTTTGCGACCGCAACCGACTTGGCCGACTGGCTGGTGCGAGAAGCCGGCCTGCCCTTCCGCGAGGCGCATCATGTGACGGGCCGCGCGGTCAAGCTGGCTGAAGAAAAGGGCGTCGCGCTCGCCGCACTCCCGCTTGCTGATCTGCAGGCGATCAACCCCGCCATCAATGACAGTGTCTATTCTGTGCTGACGGTCGATGCCTCGGTCGCCAGCCGGATGAGCCATGGCGGTACAGCGCCGGCGCAGGTTCGGGCGCGCATTGGCGATGCAAAGGCGCTATTGGGCGTTTGATGATTCGCGCGATCGCCCTTGCTGTTTCCCTTTCGCTGGCCCTTTCGGCCTGTGGCGGGCGCGTGAAACTCAAACCCCAAGAGGGGGCGAGCATGCCGGTTAAACCGGAAGACGTGCAGGCCCAGCCAACCGTTGACGCGATGATCTCTCCCTCAACACAGGCCAACCCCAAACGCAGCGACGAGCTTTTGAAACGCTCCGAAGAACGCCGCGAAGACAAGTTTGACCTCCCGCCGAAAGGCTAAGAATTCCATGGACCATTTTCAGATCAAGAACGGCATCCTCCACGCCGAGGACGTCCCCCTGACCCGCATTGCCGATGAAGTGGGCACGCCAGTCTATGTCTACTCCCGCGCGACGCTGGAGCGACACGCTCAGGTATTCCGCGATGGCATTGCGCCGGTTGGTCGCTCCCACATCGCCTTTGCCATTAAGGCCAACCCCAACCGCGCCGTCCTGCGCGTCCTCGCAAAGCAAGGCTATGGCGCGGATGTCGTTTCGGGCGGAGAGATTTCCCGCGCCATTTCGGCGGGCATGAAACCCCAGGATGTTGTCTTTTCCGGCGTGGGGAAGACCCGCGCCGAGCTGGAACAGGCGCTGGATGTTGGCATCGGCCAGTTCAATATTGAACTGGAAGAAGAAGGCGTTGTCCTGGCGCAGATCGCCGCATCCAAGGGCAAGACGGCCGTCGCCACCCTGCGCGTGAACCCCGATGTTGATGCAGGCACCCACGCCAAGATCTCCACAGGGAAGAAGGAAAACAAGTTCGGCGTCGCCATTGATCTGGCACCCGCCATCTTTGACCGGCTGGCAAGGCTCCCCGGCCTTTCGATGCAGGGTGTGGCACTCCACATTGGCAGCCAGCTGTTTGATCTTGATCCGCTGGAGGCCGCTTATGGCCGCATCGGTCAACTGGTCGCCGATTTGCGCGGCATGGGCCACAAGATCGAACGTGTTGACCTCGGCGGTGGACTTGGCGTCCCCTATAAGTCCGAAGAAAACCCGCCGTCCCCGGCTGATTATGGCCAGATGGTGGCCCGCGCGACCAAGGGTTGGGATGTCACCCTGATGTTTGAACCCGGCCGCGTGATCGTTGGCAATGCAGGGGTCCTGCTGACCAAGGTGATCTGGGTGAAGCCCGGCGTCATCCGTCCCTATGTCATCGTTGATGCAGCGATGAACGACCTTGCCCGCCCCGCAATGTACGATGCCTGGCATGACTTTGCCGCCGTTCAGCCGACTGGCGCAAAGATGAATGCGAACATCGCAGGACCTGTTTGTGAAAGTGGCGACACCTTTGCCATGGGCCGCGACATCGACGCGGTGGTCTCGGGTGACCTCGCCGTGTTCCGCACGGCGGGCGCCTATGGGGCGACGATGGCGAGCACCTATAACAGCCGCCCGCTTGTGCCCGAAGTCATGGTCGATGGGGACCAATATGCGGTTGTCGCCGACAGGATTGCGGCGGAAACCATCCTTGACGCGGAACGCATTCCCGATTGGCTGGCCTAACTCAGCACACCGAATATCTATAGATTCAGGCTTAAAGTAGGTTGATCGCAATTTACGGCCAATATGGTTGTTAATGCATTAACTATGGTTCATGTTGCGTCTGCGAACAAAGGACGCCCGATCACGGGTGTCCCGTTTGTTGCGCCCCTCCGCGTTAAGGACAGAACCATGAACATCCGTACAACGAAAACAGCCGTCGCGCTTCTTGCGTTGGCGATCACCTCCCCCGCCTTTTCCGCCACGCTGATCACCAATGGCAGCTTTGAACTCGGCAATACCAGCGGCGCCTTCAGCACAGCGTCCGCCGGCTCAACCGACATCACAGGTTGGACCGTCGATGCTGGCTCGGTTGACTATATCAGCTCCTATTGGGCCGCTTCAGACGGCGTCCGCAGCATCGATATTGCAGGCAGCGCCATCGGAGCGCTTTCGCAGTCGTTCGCCACCACCGCTGGAAAATCCTATCTCGTCAGCTTCGATCTTTCGAGCAATCCGGACCTTTCCGCCCCGCGCGATCTGCTTGTGTCGATCGATGGCGGCGCACCAAGCATCTTCACCCACCCCGGCGCAACCGGCAAGGATGCAGCAGGCATGAACTGGACATCGCAGTCCTTCACCTTCCTCGCCGCAGGGCCGACCTCGACAATCACTTTTACGACCAACGGCACCGCACAAGGCTTTTTCGGCCCGGCACTCGACAATGTGGTCGCAGCCGTTGTGCCTGAGCCTGCGGCTTGGGCGTTGATGCTGGCAGGCTTTGGTCTGGTCGGTGGCGCGATGCGTCGTCGCGGCAGCAGCCGGTCCGTCCTCGCCTAATCGCGTCCCTATTCAGCCGTCACACAGCGATTGCCTGTGTGGCGGCTGTGTGTTTTAGCCCCGCCCGATCAGCTTTTGCGCCATGCGGTCGGCGACCTTTGCCGGATTGTCGCCCGTCACCGCGCTTTCATCCCACACGGCGTTCAGGCGGCCGGGAATCCCGGCGACCTTCGCATCCACGGCAGCACGGTCTGCGCCATCCAGATATTCCAGCGCGACATTGATGATGCCGCCTGCATTGATAACGTAATCCGGCGCATAGAGAATGCCGCGTGCCTGCACCTCATCGCCATGTTCCGGCCGGGCCAGCTGATTATTGGCGCCACCGGCTATGACGGGGGCCTTGAGGAGCGGGATGGTGTGGCTGTCCAGAATGGCGCCAAGTGCACAGGGGCTAAGCACATCCGCCTCGGTTGAGAGAATGGCGTCAGCCGCCACCACGTTTCCACCCAGTTCTGCGGCCAATGCAGCGGCCTTGGCCGCATCCTGATCCGCCAGCGTCAGGCGTGCGCCGGCCTGCGCCAGATGCCGCGCGAGCCCACCGCCGACACTGCCGACGCCCTGAATGGCGACATGCACGCCGGCCATATCGTCCTTGCCGAGCGCGCGCTTCACCGCCGCCTTGACGCCTAGAAACACACCCAGCGCGGTCGATGGGCCAGGATCGCCGCCGGCCCCGCCAGCCTTGGGCGGCAGGCCCGACACGAACTTGGTGCCCTTGGAGATGTCCAGAATATCTTGTGCGCTGATGCCGACATCCTGCGCCGTCACATAACGCCCGCCAAGGCTATCAACGGCCTTGGCAAAGCCAGCGATGAGCTCGGGGGACTTGGTCCGGTCCGCATCCGCAAGGATCACGGCCTTACCGCCGCCCATGGCGAGCCCCGCCATCGCGTTCTTATAGCTCATCCCGCGCGACAGGCGCAGCGCATCGGTGAGGGCAGAAGCAGGGTCCGCATAATGCCAAAAGCGCGTCCCGCCGCCCGCAGGCCCAAGGTGCGTCGAATGGATGGCAATGATGGCGGTCAGCCCGGCCTGTCGGTCTCGGAAGATATGAACGCCCTCATGATCGTCAAAATCGGGCAGCATCCAGGGGGCAATCATCGCGGGCTCCATCGGCAACAATATTTCACTCGCGCGCAATAGTCTTATTACGCGCGATTCGCCAGCGATGGAGGAAAATGGGGCGACCGACGGGATCCGAACCCGCGACCTCCGGTACCACAAACCGGCGCTCTAACCAACTGAGCTACGGTCGCCACAATTTGAGAGCGCGCCTCTAAGCGACTCCTCAACTCAACGCAAGTGCGTTACAGCGGGTTTCGCCGCGTTTTAGAGGGCGCCGATGCGTATTCTTCCTATCCTCGTCCTACCCCTCCTCCTCTGCGGCTGCGTAGCGCGGGTTGCCGCCCATGTCGTAACGGCCCCGTTCAAGGTGGCGGGCGCTGTGATCGACGCGACAACAACCAGCCAGTCCGAGGCCGATGAGAAGCGTGGCAGGGACATGCGCAAGGCAGAAGAACGTCAGCAAAAAGCCGACAAAAAGGCGGCCAATCTGGCGCGCGCGCAAGCCGAAGACCGATAAGACGACGCGACAAGCTTGCCTCCCCCCACAGCCATCTGCGAAAGGGGTGCCGACAACCGGGAGATTGAAGCATGACCATGGAACGCGCCGTCCGCATTACCGAACAAGGCGGGCCAGAGGTCATCCAATGGGTCGATGTCGACCTTCCGGCACCGGGCCTCGGCGAAGTGCGAATGCGCAATACGGCCGTCGGCCTTAATTTCATCGACACCTATCACCGTGGCGGTGTTTACAAGATGGCGATGCCGAGCGGCCTTGGCGTCGAAGCGGCAGGCGTGGTTGAGGCCGTGGGTGAGGGCGTGACCGACTATAAGGTTGGTGACCGCGTCTGTACCTTCGGACTGTCCGTCGGCGCTTATGCGACCGCGCGCAACATTCCGGCGGCCATGCTGTTCCCTGTGCCCGATGACATTTCAGACGAGGTGGCGGCAGCAGCGCTCCTAAAAGGATGCACGACCGAGTTTCTCGTTGAACGCTGCGCCACAATTGCGGCGGGCGACGCCGTCCTCGTCCATGCCGCCGCTGGCGGTGTCGGACTGTTGCTCGTCCAATGGCTCAAGCATCGTGGCGCAACTGTCATCGGGACCGTCAGCACCGAGGACAAGGCCGCGATTGCGCGCGCCGCGGGGGCCGACCACATCATCAACTATGCCCATGAAGACACAGCGGCGCGATGCCGGGACCTGACCGGCGGCAAAGGCGTGCGCGCCGTGTTTGACGGCGTCGGCATGGACACGTGGGAGGCCTCGCTCAAATCCTGTCAGCGGCGGGGGCTTGTCATCAGCTACGGCAATGCCAGCGGCCCCGTCACCGGCGTTGATCTGCGCGCTGTGGCCAATGCAGGATCGCTCTTCATCACCCGTCCCACCCTCTTCGACTACTATGTGGACCCGGCGGAACGTGCGGCGGGCGCTGCGATGCTGTTCGACATGATCCGCAAGGGCGTGGTGTCGGTCGATATTCGTCAGCGTTATGCTCTGTCCGACGTCGCCCAGGCGCACCGCGACCTTGAGGCACGCAAGACAACAGGCAGCACAATTCTGCTTCCATAAATGAAACAGAGCGCCGCTCCGCTTCCAACCCACGGCCCCCTCATCTAGGCCCGCCGCCATGACATCCCCTGCCCAGATCAAGAGCGGCCCCGGCCGCGCTGAATTCATCATCCTCATTTCGGGGATCATGATGATCGTCGCTTTTGCGATTGATTCCATGCTGCCGGCGCTTCCTGCCATCGGTCATGGGCTGGGCATTGGCGATGCGACACGCTGGCCGCTGGTAATTTCCTCCTTCCTCTTCGGCTTTGCGATGGGGCAATTGTGCGTCGGCACCTTGTCCGATGCCTATGGCAGGCGGGGCCTGATGCTTTGGTCGGTCTTCGGCTTTGCGGTCGCGAGCCTTGCCGCCGCGCTCGCCCCCTCCTTTGAACATCTGCTCGTCGCCCGGGTGGTTCAGGGGATTTTTGCAGCCGGTGCGCGGGTCATCGTCACCTCCACCGTCAGGGACCGGTTTGAGGGCCGCGACATGGCACAGGTCATGAGCCTGTCGAGCATGATCTTCATGGCCGCGCCCATCCTCGCCCCCACCATGGGGCAGGCCATCCTGTTGATCGGGCCTTGGCGCTGGGTGTTTGGGGCACTTTCAGCCATCGGCCTTGTCGTCTGGCTCTGGGTCCTGTGGCGCTTGCCCGAGACGCTAGCCGACACCAATCGGACGCCGATTGAACGCGGCACCGTCCTCGCAGCGGCCAAGAAGGTGATGACCGACCGGATGTCACTTGGCTACAGCATCGGCAACGCCATGCTCTCCTGCGCCATCTTCGGCTTCCTCATGTCGATTCAGCAGATTTTTGAAGTCACCTTCAAACGGCCCGAGTTTCTGCCCACCGGCTTTGCGATCATGGCAACCGGTATGGCGATCGGGTCTTTGGCCAATGCCGCCGTCGTGAAACGCTTTGGCATGCGGATGATCGGGCATGGCGCCCTGTTCGTGATGACAATCGTCGCGGCACTTCACGTCCTGATTTCGATTACCGGCCATGAAACGCTGACAACCTTCATCGCGCTTCAAATGGTGATGATGATGTCTTTCTCCTTTGTTGTCGGCAATTTCGGGGCAATGGCGATGGAAAATATGGGGAGCGTGGCCGGCATGGCGAGTTCTTTGCAGGGGTCGCTCGGCAATCTGTTGGGCACCGTGTTCGGAACCATCGTCGGTCAATCCTTCGACGGGACGACGGCGCCTCTCTATATCGGCTTCACCATCGCCGGGGCAGTTGCACTGATAGCCGTTTACGTGACAGAGGGTGGCCGATTCTTCGTTGCGCGGCACGAGCGTTAGGCCGTCGGTGAATTAGGTTTGGGGAGCAGGACATGGCCTATTGGCTGGTGAAATCAGAGCCGCACAAATATAGCTGGGACATGATGGTGAAGGATGGCCGCACCCATTGGGATGGTGTGCGCAACCATCAGGCGGCAATCAATCTGAAAGCCATGGCCGTTGGCGACAAGGCGTTCTTTTACCACAGCAATGAAGGCAAAGAGATCGTCGGCATCGTCGAGATCGTCCGCACCGCCTATCCAGACCCAAGCGATCCCGCTGGCCGCTTCGTGATGGTCGACGTGTCCCCCATCCGCCCGGTGAAGCGCGCTGTGACCCTGGCCGAAATGAAGGCCGAACCGAGCCTTGCCGACCTGGCGCTCATCCGCCAGTCGCGTCTCTCGGTTGTGCCGGTGAGTGACACGCATTGGGCGATCATCTGCGGCATGGCAGGGGAAGAGGCATGACCGATGCGATCCTGATCGAACAACGCGGTGGTCTTGAAATCGTTACTCTTAACCGGGGCGCCTCACTCAACGCGCTATCTGAGGTGATGACGGTTGCTCTGGGCGACTATTTTGACGGCCTCCACCAACGGCATGACGTCCGTGTTGTCATCCTGAAGGCGGAGGGCAAGAATTTCTGCGCCGGGCTGGACTTTAACAGCTGGCAGCGCAGCGGCGATGAGACGCCTGTGCTGGCAACCCTGCGCACGCAGACGCTGATCGGCAACATCTATCGCCGGATGCGGAGTTGCCCCCAGCCAATCATCGCGCTGGCCCAAGGGGCAGCCTGCGGCGGCGGCCTCTCGCTGCTCTGCGCGTCTGATGTCCGTTTTGCGACGCCCGATTTCCGGATGAATGCCGCCTATATCCGCATCGGCCTTGGCGGATGCGATATGGCGTCGAGCTACTTCCTGCCCCGCCTTGTGGGAGCCTCACTCGCGTCAGAGATGATCCTCACCGGCCGCTTCATCAAAGCGGAACGGGCGCTTTCCTCCGGCTTCCTGAGCGAGATTGTCGAACCCGATGCCCTGCTCGCCACCGGTATTGCGCTGGCAGAAGAAATGCTCGCCACCTCGCCTTGGGGGCTGCGCCTCTCCAAACAGGCGCTGAACCTCAATATCGACGCGCAGAGCCTTGAGGCGGCGATGGCCATTGAGGACCGCCAGCAGGTCATCCTCGGCCAGACCGAGGATTACCGCGAAGCGTTTACGTCCTTCCTTGAAAAGCGGGCGCCGGACTTCAAGAACAGGTAAGCGCCCTGCCCCGCCCGTTCGGGCTGAGCTTGTCGAAGCCCTGTCCTTCTTTGGACAACAGAAAAAGACGCCCCTGCGACAGGCCAGAGCAAGCGGAGCGAGGGGTTGCTACCCCTCCAAAATCGCCGCTGCTTCGAGCAGGCGGTTGCCGTGATCGGTCTCTTCGCGACCATTGGCGCGGAGCAGTTCCGCTGCCCCTTCATGGCCGATGCTGGATGCCCAGTTTTCATACAGCTTGTCGCCTGCGAATTCACTCTCGGCGGTCTTGCGCAGGCCTTCAGGCGTGATGGCTGCAACGGGGATGTGGCCAGTCAGATAGGGATTGTCAGCGGCAGCCGGTGCTGGAAAGTCTTCACCCGTCAGCAACTTCACAACTTCCGCCGCACGACGGGCATGCTTCATTTCTTCATGGCCGTTTTCGATCAGCAGCTCTTTAACGCGCGGATGCTCAGCGACTTCGGCACTCTTTTCATACAGCGTCTGTCCGGCCGCCTCGACAAGGACCATGACCTTAATGTCGGTCACCGTCGGCGCGGTGACGGAATTGATGCGGGCAAAGGCCTCTCCAAGAGTGGCGGGCGCGCCTTCGGGCAGGGTCACGGGCATATCAGGCTCCTCAATCGCTCTTAGTTGAAGCTTCCTTGTCCAGCAGAGCCCGTTTCCGGTCAAGGCCATACGCATAGCCGCCAAGGCTGCCATCTGTTCGGACGACACGGTGGCAGGGGATGAGCACCGAGACAGGATTTGCGCCATTCGCAGTGCCTGCCGCGCGGATGGCAGCCGGCTTGCCGACCGCGGCGGCAATCTGCGAATAGCTGCGCGTCTGGCCGGGCGGGATGCGGCGCAGTTCAGCCCACACCGCCTGCTGAAAAGCTGTACCTTCCACATCGAGCGGAAGGTCTGGCATGCGCGACGGCACATCCACAGCGGCGACTGCTCCCGCCACGATTTCGGACAAAGCGTCGCCGCCTGCTTCGATCCGGGCATTCGGAAAACGCCGGACGAGATCGCGCTCGTCTTCATCAAATGACAGTCGGCAGATGCCCTTTTCAGTGGCCGCAACCAGCATCTGGCCCAATGAGGTGTCTGCGATCCTCCACCGGATGGTGACGCCCGCGCCACCCCTGCGCCAAGCAGACGGCGTCATTCTGACGCATCCAGCGGCAACTCCCGGATTTCGACGGTTCCCCCCGCTTCATAAACTGGGTTACCCTCCAGCCATTGGCGCGCAGCGGCAAGATCGTCCGCCTCGACCTTTATATAGCCCGTCAGCTCGCCCGAGATGGGCGCGGCAGCCCCCGATTTGCGGAAAGCCCCGCCGACACCGATGGAGCTCCCACCTTTGAAGGCTCCGCTCGCATGGAGCCGACCGAAATAGGTGCCCCAAGCCTCATCGCTCTCCGGGGCGGTTACATCCCCATGCATGAGCAGCATGAACTCGGCCATGTCAGCCGCCACAAGCCTTAAACAAGGCCAATGTCCGTTCCCGCGCCAGATCGGCGCTCTCTTCATGATAGTCCTTGCGCCGGTCCGAGTTGAAACCGTGATTGGCTTCATAGACAAAGATCTGCGCGGTCGGATGCGCTGTCTCGATGAGCTTTTCGACGCCGTCCATCGGGATGCCCGTATCAAAACGGCCGAAATGCGCGATTGTCGCACAACGCGGGGCATCTCCTGCAAAGAGGGTCGGCACCATGCTGCCATAATAAGACGAAGACGCGGCAAGGTCAGAGCTGATCTGCGCCATCCGCCAGGCGACCGACCCGCCATAGCAATAGCCGGTGATGAAGACGGGGCCCTTATCTTTCAAGGCATCGATGCAGGTCTGCGCATCGGCTAGGCTGAGCTCAAACGGATGGAGCTTGCGCGCCAGTTCAATCGCGCGGTCAAAGTCCGGCCCGGAATAGCCCGCTTCAAAACCCGGATGTTCGCGGTCGTACAAACTTGGCGACAGCACCTCAAATCCGTCGGCGGCATATTCATCGCACAGATCACGGATGTGATCGGTCACCCCGAAGATTTCCTGAATGAGCACAAGCCCGCCCCGGCGGGGACCTTCTGCCTGCGCGTGATAGACGGCGATCTCTGCGCCGTCGGACATCGCCATTCGAATCATGTCACCCATGCAACTCTCCCTTTGTCAGCAAAAGCATAAGCGGCGCGCCTCGCGGTGCAAGCAGGAGGGCTGAATTGGCGGGGAAGTGGTAAAGCGCGGCTCAGGCGTCAAAAGCGACGGCTCTCTTTCCGCATCCAATCCAGCCTTTATCGACCATTTCAGGGCAAGCCGACTTGCAATGCCTGCCAATCATTGCTAGCCGCGCCGCGACTTTGAAGGGGACGAACATCGTCCTTCGCGGGTCATCAGGCTCAATCCTGACTTTTGGGGAAATTACACGCGTGGAGAATTCCGGCGGCATTCAGGCTAGTCTCAGCGGGCGTTACGCGACCGCTTTGTTCGAACTCGCGCGCGATGGAAAGGCGATTGATTCGGTGGGCAAGAGCCTCGAATCGATTAAGGCCGCTCTCGCCCAGTCGGGTGATTTTTCAAAGCTGACGACCAACCCGCTGCTGTCGCGCGCTGCCGCGGCAAAGGCAGTAGCGGCTGTTGCCAAGTCGTTGAAGGTTGATGCTCTGACGACCAAGTTCTTGGGCGTCCTCGCCCAGAATCGTCGCTTGGGGGAACTCGGCGCGATCATCTCGGCTTATGCAGCGCTCGCCGCCGCGTTCCGCGGTGAGGCGACGGCCGAAGTCACCTCCGCCCATCCGCTCGACAAAGCTCAGGTCGCGGCGTTGAAGGCAAATCTCAAGACCAAGGTTGGCCGCGATGTCGCGGTGACCCAGAAGGTCGATCCCGCAATTCTTGGCGGGCTGGTCGTACGGATCGGCTCCCAGATGATCGATTCGTCGATCCGCACCCGTTTGAACACCCTCGCTAACGCGATGAAAGGCTGAACATGGATATCCGCGCCGCTGAAATTTCAAAGGTCATCAAGGACCAGATCGCCAGCTTCGGCACTGAGGCTCAGGTCTCGGAAGTCGGTCAGGTTCTGTCCGTCGGTGACGGTATCGCCCGTATCCACGGCCTCGACAACGTTCAGGCTGGTGAAATGGTCGAATTCGCCAATGGCATTCAGGGCATGGCCCTCAACCTCGAAGCCGATAACGTCGGCGTCGTGATTTTCGGCTCCGACGCTGAAATCCGCGAAGGTGATACGGTCAAGCGCACCGGCACCATCGTGGACGTGCCCGTCGGCAAGGAACTGCTCGGCCGCGTTGTTGACGGCCTCGGCAATCCGATTGACGGCAAGGGCCCGCTCAAGACGACCAAGCGCAGCCGCGTTGAAGTCAAGGCGCCCGGCATTATCCCACGTCAGTCGGTGAACGAGCCGGTGCAAACTGGCCTCAAGGCGCTCGACGCCCTCGTCCCCGTCGGCCGTGGTCAGCGCGAACTTATCATCGGTGACCGTCAGACCGGCAAGACTGCCGTCGCCATCGACACCTTCATCAACCAGAAGGAAGTCAACAAGGGCACCGACGAGTCGAAGAAGCTTTATTGCATCTACGTTGCTGTCGGTCAGAAGCGCTCGACCGTGGCGCAGATCGTCCGCGCACTCGAAGAACAGGGCGCCATGGAATACTCGATCGTGGTCGCAGCGACCGCATCGGAACCGGCTCCGCTTCAGTATCTCGCGCCCTATACCGGCGTCGCGATGGGTGAATATTTCCGCGACAACGGCATGCACGCCGTGATCGTGTATGACGATTTGTCGAAGCAGGCTGTGGCCTATCGTCAGATGTCGCTGTTGCTGCGTCGTCCGCCGGGCCGTGAAGCCTATCCGGGTGACGTGTTCTATCTGCACAGCCGTCTTCTGGAACGCGCTGCAAAGATGTCCGACGCCAATGGCGGCGGCTCGCTCACCGCGCTGCCGATCATCGAAACGCAGGCAGGCGACGTGTCGGCCTACATTCCGACCAACGTGATCTCGATCACTGACGGCCAGATCTTCCTCGAAACCGACCTGTTCTATCAGGGCATTCGTCCGGCCATTAACGTTGGTCTGTCGGTGTCGCGCGTCGGCTCCGCCGCTCAGACCAAGGCGATGAAGAAGGTGTCGGGTTCCATTAAGCTGGAACTCGCCCAGTATCGTGAAATGGCCGCGTTCGCGCAGTTCGGTTCCGATTTGGACGCCTCGACGCAGAAGCTTCTGAACCGTGGTTCGCGTCTGACGGAGCTGCTGAAGCAGAAGCAGTATTCGCCGCTTCCCTTTGAAGAGCAGACCTGCTCGATCTTCGCTGGCACCAATGGCTTCCTCGACGGCATCCCCGTTGCAGACGTCACGCGTTACGAAGAAGCGATGCTGGCCGATCTGCGCGCCAACCATGCCGACATCCTGAAGGGCATTCGCGACAGCCGTGACTTCAGCGACGACAGCAAGAAGGCGCTGGTGGCCGCTCTCGAAAAGTTCACGAAGACGTTCGCTTAAGCTGACTGTGCTCCGGCGCAGGCCGGAGCCCAGACCTCAACACAGGGACTGGGTCTCGGCCTTCGCCGGGACACATTAAGGGAAACAAGATGGCCAGCCTCAAGGCGCTCAAAATCCGGATCAACTCGGTCAAATCGACCCAGAAGATCACCAAGGCGATGAAAATGGTCGCCGCTGCCAAACTGCGCCGTGCGCAGGAAGCAGCGGAAGCCGCGCGCCCCTATGCCGAACGTCTGGAAGCTGTCGTTTCCTCGATCGCTTCCAAGGTGGAAAAAGGCCCGCAGGCCCCCAAGCTTCTTGCGGGGTCCGGCAAGGACGACGTCCACCTGTTCGTCGTTGCGACGTCGGACAAGGGCTTGGCCGGTGCCTTCAATACCAACATCGTCCGCCTCGCCCGTCGCCGTGCGGAAGAACTGCGCGCCGCCGGCAAGACGGTGAAGTTCTACACCATTGGTAAGAAGGGCCGCGATCAGCTGTCGCGAACCTATCGCAGCGACATTGTCCACGGCATCGAACCGGGCGATCTCGGCAAGATCGGCTTTGACAATGTGCAGGAATGGGCCGGCGATCTCACCACGCGCTTTGAAGCCGGTGAGTTTGACGTCGCACACCTGTTCTTCTCCAAGTTCGTGAGCGTCCTCACGCAGGAGCCCACCGAAATCCAGCTGATGCCGGTTGCCGTCGCCGAAACCGGCGCAGCGACCGCCACGGCCGGTGCTTCGGTGGAATATGAACCCGACGAGGAAGAAATCCTCGCCGATCTGCTGCCGCGCAACGTCTCGGTCCAGCTGCTTCGTGCCCAGCGTGAAAACGCGGCATCGGAACAGGGGTCCAAGATGACCGCGATGGACAACGCCACCCGCAACGCCGGTGACATGATCAACAAGCTGACGATCCAGTATAACCGGACCCGTCAGGCCGCGATCACCACCGAACTCGTCGAAATCATCTCGGGCGCCGAAGCGCTCTAATCAGACACGAAGGCAAGGAAGACAGATATGGCTACCGCCCCGAAGAAGACCGCAGCAAAGCCGGCTGCTGCAAAGCCCGCAGCTGCTGCAAAGGCCCCGGCAAAGAAGGCCGCTGCCCCTAAAGCTGCCGCTCCTGCCAAAAAGGCAACCGGCGCCACCGCGCTGAACATTGCGGGTGCCACAGGCCGCATCAGCCAGGTCATCGGCGCCGTCGTCGACGTGACGTTCGAAGGCCAGCTGCCGAACATCCTTTCCGCGCTTGAAACGAGCAACAACGGCCAGCGCCTTGTTCTCGAAGTCGCCCAGCACCTCGGTGAAAACACGGTCCGCACGATCGCCATGGACGCGACCGAAGGTCTGACCCGCGGTCAGGCCGTTCGTGACACGGGCGCACAGATCTCCGTTCCCGTCGGCCCGGCAACGCTCGGCCGCATTCTGAACGTCGTCGGTGAGCCGATTGACGAGCGTGGCCCGGTTGCGACCGAGATGCGCGCGCCGATCCACGCCAAGGCACCGGAATTTGTTGACCAGTCGACTGAGACCGAAATTCTCGTCACGGGCATCAAGGTCATCGATCTTCTCGCGCCTTACGCAAAGGGCGGCAAGATCGGCCTGTTCGGCGGCGCCGGCGTTGGTAAGACGGTTCTTATTCAGGAACTCATCAACAACATCGCCAAGGGCCATGGCGGCACGTCGGTGTTCGCAGGCGTCGGTGAGCGTACGCGCGAAGGCAACGACCTTTATCACGAATTCCTCGACGCAGGCGTTATCGCCAAGGATGCCGACGGCAACCCGACACCGGAAGGTTCCAAGGTTGCGCTCGTATTCGGCCAGATGAACGAACCGCCGGGAGCGCGCGCACGCGTCGCTCTGTCGGGTCTGACCATCGCAGAATATTTCCGCGATCAGGAAGGCCAGGACGTTCTGTTCTTCGTCGACAACATCTTCCGCTTCACGCAGGCAGGTTCGGAAGTGTCGGCACTTCTCGGCCGTATTCCTTCGGCCGTGGG
>CALKUK010000007.1 GCA_937996655.1 uncultured Sphingomonadaceae bacterium
TGCTGATTCCGAGGGAAGCCGCCCACCGATTCCGAGATGATGGCGCCCGCCTATTCCGAAATATCCTCGCCCACTGATTCCGAGCAATCCTCGCCCATCGATTCCGGGATATTGTCGCCCGGCATTGAAGGTGTGACGGGGCTTTCTGCTGGCTGTGTTTAGGGTCTGCTTTTTGGCTTTTGCCGGGGAGCGGATTGATGCCAGCAGGGAGAGTTTGCATGCGCCACGTGCGCGAGATTGTTCGTTTGGAGTGCGAGGGGGTGTCGCGGCGGCAGATCGCCTGGCGCACCGGGGTGGTGCCTTCGACGGTGCGCGAGACGGTGAAGCGATTTGTGGCCTCTGGTTTGACCTGGCCACTGGGCGATGAGGTCACGGATGCGGTTCTGGAAGCCCGGATGTATCGCAATGCCGGGAAGAAGCAGGGGCACCGGCAGTATGCCGAGCCGGACTGGGCTTGGGTGCACCGAGAGCTGAAGCGCAAGCACGTCACGCTCTCGATCCTGTGGGACGAATATATCGCCCAGCACCCGGATGGGTATCGTTACAGCCGGTTTTGCGATCTCTACCGCGGCTGGGAAGGCAAGCTCTCGGTCACGATGCGCCAGGCTCATGCCGGCGGCGAGAAGCTGTTTGTCGATTACGCGGGCGACCGGGTGGAGGTGTTCGACCGGCTGACCGGCGAAGCCAGGCCCGCCTGGATCTTCGTGGCCGTCGTGGGTGCATCCAGCTTTACATATGCCGAGGCGACCTGGACCCAAGGGCTGGCGGACTGGATTGGCGCCCATACCAGGGCGTTCGAGGCCATTGGCGGTGTCGCGCATCTGATCGTGCCGGACAACACCAAGACGGCGGTGATCAAAGCCTGCTTATACGAGCCCGCGGTGAACCGGACCTACACCGAGATGGCGACGCATTATGACACCGCCATTCTGCCGGCTCGGCCGCGCAAGCCGCGCGACAAGGCGAAGGTGGAAGCCGCAGTGCTGATCATGGAGCGCTGGATTCTCGGCCGTTTGCGCCACCAGCGTTTCTACAGCCTGGAGGAGCTGAACACGGCGATCCGCAGCTTGCTGGTGCGGGTGAATGACGAACTTCCGATCCGCAGACTGGGCGTAACCCGGCGCCATCTGCTCGAAGAGCTGGACCGGCCGGCGTTAAAACCGTTGCCGGTGGAGCCTTACGTGTTCGCCGAATGGCGCATCCGCCGGGTCGGCATCGATTATCACGTCGATGTCGAGCGGCATTATTACAGCGTGCCGCACCGCTTCGCCAAGGAGCAGGTCGAGGCACGGCTGACCGCCAGAACGATCGAGATTTTTGTGAAGGGCGAGCGGGTGGCAGCGCATATGCGGGGCAGCGGCAATGGCAAGCACACCACCGTGCCCGAACACATGCCCGCCAGCCACCGCCGCTATGCCGACTGGACCATCGAGCGCATCCGGCGCGATACCGCGGCGATCGGCCCATCTGTCGCCGCCTTGTGCGCGTTGATCCTGGAAGAGCGTTCTCACCCGGAACAAGGGTTCAGAGCCTGCCTTGGGATCGTCCGGCTGGTCAAAGCCTTTGGCCAGGAACGGGTTGAGGCCGCCGCCGCAAGGGCGCTGGAGATCGGCGCTCGCACCTTCGGCTCCGTCAAATCCATCCTCGACAACAACCTCGATCGCCAGCCTGCACCCAAGCAGGCCGAGGGCGGCCTGGCGCTCCAACATCGCAACATCCGCGGCTCACGCTACTACCATTGAAAGGATCAATATCTTGCTCACCCATCCCACTTACGAACAGCTCAACCAGCTGGCGCTGTTCGGCATGGCCAAGGCGTTCATCGAAACAGAAGACTCAGCCCAGGCCGGCGCGCTGACCCACCCGGAATGGTTGGCCCTGCTGCTCGGCCGGGAGATAGCCTATCGCAACGACAAAAAACTCGCCGCCAGGCTGCGCCATGCCAAGCTCCGTCAGCAGGCCCTGGTCGAGGATGTTGATTACCGCGCCGCACGCGGTCTTGATCGCCCGCTCTTCCAAAAACTCGTCGCGGGCGACTGGATCGACGCGCACGAAAGCCTGGTGATCAACGGCCCCACCGGGGTCGGCAAAAGTTGGTTGGCCTGCGCACTCGGCCATAAATCCTGCCGCGACAACCGTTCCGTGCTCTACCAGCGCGTGCCCAAACTATTCGGCGAGCTGGCGCTGGCCCGCGGCGATGGGCGGTATAATCGCATCAGCCGTACGCTCGGCAATGTGCAACTGCTGATCCTGGACGACTGGGGCCTGGAGCCGCTCGATGCCCAGGCCCGCCACGATCTCCTGGAAATACTTGAAGAACGCTATGGCCGGCGATCAACCATCATCACCAGCCAGCTGCCGGTCGAAGATTGGCACGCCGTCATCGGCGATCCCACCTACGCCGACGCCATCCTGGACCGCCTCGTCCACAACGCACACCGCCTCAACCTCTACGGTGAGAGCATGCGCAAAATCCGAACCAAAACAGCACAGATAGGTTGACGCCACCACCACGCCGGTGCCAGAAAAATCTCAGCCAGCGAGGCTCCGAACCCTGGGCGACATCATGTCGGAATCAGTGGGCGACAATATCTCGGAATGCCTGGGCGACTTCGTCGGAATCAGCA
>CALKUK010000008.1 GCA_937996655.1 uncultured Sphingomonadaceae bacterium
TTTTAGCAATCGCCCTTGCAGAAAATTGACCCAGCGCAACAGGTGCGCAAAGGAACTAGGCCTCGTTGACAAAAGAGGGATTCCCAAACGGGTCGAGTTCTGATTCAAGGCTGCTTTTTGGGGAGCAGTCATGGGCCGTGGTGACTTGTCAGATGCGGAATGGGGACTGATCGGACCGCTTTTGCCATCTGAGCGCGGGCGCTGGGCACGACCTGCAGGTGATAACCGCCTTTTTCTCAATGGCATGCTGCACGTGCTGCGGGTTGGTTGTCCCTGGCGCGACATGCACGAACGATACGGCAAGTGGAACTCAGTCTATGTCCGGTTCCGGCGCTGGGCCGAACAAGGCGTCTGGGATGCCCTGCTGCAAACGCTGGTCGATCTGGGACTTACCGATGACTGGCAGCACATGATCGATAGCACCACGGTTCGCGGCCATGTTTCGGCAGTGGGCGGAAAAGGGGGGCTTGTGCGCAGGCTTTTGGTCGATCACGCGGCGGCTTTACGAGCAAAGTCCACGCCCGCTGCGACAATCAGGGACTCCCTATCGGCTTCATCCTGACCGGTGGCGAGGCATCGGATTATACCGCAGCTGACGACCTGATGAATTTGCCGCTGCCCACGCCCAAAGGACTGCTGGCGGACAAGGGCTATGATGGCGACAAGTTCCGGGAAAACCTGCTGATGCGGGGCATCTTGCCCGTCATTCCGCCCCGCTCGAACCGAAAAGTGCCAGCACATCCAGACTACCGGCGATACAAAGATCGCAACCGCGTCGAGCGCATGTTCGGCAAGCTGAAGCAACAGCGCCGCATCGCCACGCGCTACGATAAGACCGTCCTGTCGTTCGAGAGCTTCCTCAATCTCGCAGCCGCAAGACTGTGGCTACAATCTTTTGTCAACGCGGCCTAGTCAAAAATAAACAAATTCAACACACCTGTCATTGGGCAGTCCCTCACAGCGGATTGCCGTCCTTGTCGCGGTAGATGTCCCGCCGCCCGACATGGTTGGCAGGCCCGACGAAACCGTCCGCTTCCATCCGCTCGATCCATTTGGAGGCGGTGTTGTAGCCCACGCCCATCTGGCGCTGGATCCAGCTGGCCGAGGCCTTCTGGCTTTCGAACACGAGCTGGCAGACCTGACGGTACTTGCGCTCCTCCGGATTGTCAGAAGCAGTCGCGTCGAGGTCGTCGAAGCCGAAGCCGCCGTCTTCCGGTTCCTCGGTGACGGAATCGACATAATCGGGGCTGCCCTGCCCGCGCCAGTATTCGGCAACGGCCAGAACCTCGTCATCCGAAACGAACGGGCCGTGGACCCGCATCAGCGGCGTGGTTGCGGGCTTGTAGAGCATATCGCCCTTGCCCAGCAGTTGCTCGGCCCCCTGCTCGCCCAGAATGGTCCGGCTGTCGATGCGGCTGGTAACGGCAAAGCTGATGCGGGTGGGCAGGTTGGCCTTGATCACGCCGGTGATGACGTCGACCGAGGGGCGCTGCGTTGCCATGATGAGGTGGATGCCCGCCGCGCGGCTCTTTTGCGAGAGGCGCTGGATGAGGACTTCGATCTCCTTGCCGACCG
>CALKUK010000009.1 GCA_937996655.1 uncultured Sphingomonadaceae bacterium
AGCGAGTGCGGCGGCGTGGCTTCCTTGCCATAGCCGATGCGCTTGCCGATCATGATGCAGCCGACAAGGCCTGCGATCCCGGCGTTGATGTGCACCACGGTGCCGCCGGCGAAGTCGAGCGCGCCCATACCCCACAGATAACCAAAGTCGGTCGGTGCGTCCGGCAGGAAGTCTGGGCCAGCCCAGTACCAAACCATGTGCGCGATCGGGAAGTACACGATCGTCAGCCAGGCGACGACAAACAGGATGAGCGGCGTGAACTTGATGCGCTCTGCAAAGGCACCAACGATCAGCGCCGGCGTGATGCAGGCGAAGGTCATCTGGAAGATCACAAACGCAAATTCAGGAATATAGACGTTGTTCGAGAAGGTAGCCGCGTAGGTCCCCGTCGAAACGCCCGCGAGCATCAGCTTGGACAAGCCGCCGATGAACGGACCACCGCTGGTGAACGCAAGCGAATAGCCCCAGCAGACCCAAACAAGGGCTGCGACCGATACGATCATGAAGACCTGCATCAGAACCGACAGCATGTTCTTCGTGCGGACAAGCCCGCCATAAAAGAGCGCCAATGCCGGAACCGACATCAACAGCACCAACGCTGAGGAAATCAGCATCCAGGTGGTGTCGCCCTTGTCGACCATGCCGGCCATTTGTTCGGCAGTCGGTGCTTTGATGGGCCCGTCCGCCGCAAAGGCAGGGACAGTCGCGAGCATCGTCGCGGCCCCTGCAATCCATTTGTTGAGTCTGGTCATATGTCCCCTGCTTTTCGTTAGAGTGCGACCGCGCCCGTCTCACCCGTGCGGATACGGACCGCCGCGTTGAGTTCGAGCATGAAGATCTTGCCATCACCGATGGAGCCGGTGTTGGCGGCTTGCTGAATGGCCTCAAGCGCACGGTCAGCAACGGCATCGTCGCACGCGACTTCCACCTTCACCTTCGGGACCATGTTGGTCGAGTATTCGGCTCCGCGATAAATCTCGGTCTGGCCTTTTTGGCGACCGAAGCCTTTGACTTCGGTGATCGTCATGCCGGACACGCCAAGCGCGGTGAGCGCTTCGCGGACATCGTCCAGCTTGAACGGTTTGATGATTGCGATGATCAGTTTCATTGGACCCCCTTGGAATTGGTCAGGGGGTTCTCCGCAAAGGTCGTGCCAGAATCGAATGCAGCCCAGTTTTCGGGGAATAATGATGCGTGGCGGGTCACGCCGACGTTACAAACCACCAAAAGGACTGCCTGATTCAACAGCAGCGTTGCGAATTTGCCTGAAATTTAGGCAAAATTAACCTTTGGATTGAAAATTGGCGGAAATCCGTCTATCTCAGGTGCCAACGGCGGTGCTTCTTTTCGGGCATGCTGCACAAAACATCAAAGATTTGAGAGACATCCCATGCATATGCTCGCCATCCTGCGCGTGCTTGAAAACCTGTTTGCCGCGCGCGCGCCGAAGCGCTGAGGCGGGGTTTTAACAGTTCACCGGCACCCAAAAAGTTCTCCCTCGCCCCGTGCTCGACGCGGGGCGAGGCGGGTGCAAAGTTGAAATTGCGCCAAATATGAATTTGCCCGCGACGCCTAAGCCGTCCGCAAATACCAGGCGTAGTCCAGATCGGGCACGGCGCCGAAGAAGCGTTCCATCTCGGTTTGCTTGACGATGCCAAACATCTCGACAAAGCGCGCGCCCAGAAGGTCGTTCATCACCTCTGAGCCCCGGAACCGGTCGAGCGCTGCAAACCAGTTGGTCGGCATCGGCGGCGCAGATGTTGCCGCTTCATAACCGTTGCCGACAACAGGCGCGCCTAGGTCCAGCTTGTGCTCAATCCCGTGGCACATTCCCGCCAGCATCGCTGCCATGGCGAGATAAGGGTTGGCATCGGCCCCGCCGATCCGATGTTCGACATGGCGGCTGGCAGGCGGCCCTGCAGTCACGCGGAAGCTGACAGTGCGGTTGTTGACGCCCCAAGTGGGGGCCACCGGCGCATAGCTGTTCGCCTTGAACCGGCGATAGCTATTGGCGTTGGGGGCAAAGATCAGGAAGGCGTCGGCAATCGTCGCCTGCATGCCCGCAATGGCATGGCGCAGCAGAGGCGTCCCTTCCGGGTCTTCGCTGGCAAAGGCGTTTTTGCCTGCTGCATCGAGCAGCGAGGCGTGCAAATGCATGCCATTGCCCGCGCTGTGCTCAAACGGCTTGGCCATGAAGGTCGCTTCCATGCCGTGCTTCTGCGCGATCGCCTTCACCATACGCTTGTGCATGATGGCATCGTCACAGGCCCGCAGGGCATCGGCCTTGTGCGCCAGCGTCATTTCAAACTGGCCGGGCGCATATTCTGAAATGGCGGCTTCTAGCGGCAGGTTCTGGGCGGCGGCACAGGCATAAAGATCGTCAAAGAAGGGCCGGAAGTCTTCCATCTCAGCCAGACCATAGACCTGAATGTCGTGCGGCGTTTCCCCGGATGAGGGCGATCGGGCGGGCGTCGGGCGGCCATCCTTGCCGCGCTTGGCATCCACCAGATAGAATTCCAGCTCCACCGCGACATCGGGCGTCAGGCCATGGCCGGCCAGCCGGTCAATCACCCGGCCCAGCACATGGCGCGGGTCAAGATCATTGGGCGTGCCGTCCAGCTCGTAAAATCCGGTCAGAAACTGCGCGGCGTTCGGTCCAGCCCAAGGGGTGGGCACGAGTGTGCCGGGGATGGGGTGGATGCGCCGGTCCGCATCGCCATCTTCCCAGACAAGGCCTGTTTCTTCCGTGTCACGTCCCGTGATGTCGACGATGACGGCAGAGCCGGGCAGGAAACGTCCTTCCTTATAAACGCCCAACACCTCATGCGCGCGCAGGCGCTTCCCGCGCGGCACACCGCACATGTTGGTGAAGATGATGTCGATGGCATCCACGTCCGGATGGGCCTTGAAAAAGGCTTCGGCTTCGGAAAGGGGCGCGATCTGATGAGAGGACGTCTTGCTGGTCATGCGCGCCTTGTGCGGGGCGGCGCGCGGCGGGTCAAGCAGGGGTGCACAAACGGGCCGATCAGGAGTCGCTTCACGACCATCCCAGTGATAGCATGCGCCAGGGCAGCAATGGGCAGAATGACCATGGCAAACGGGCATGAGATTGAATTGAAGCTGGCGGCAACGCCGCTGATGCTCGCACGCCTGAAACAGCTGGACAGTCTGCAGGCGGACAGCCGGCATAAACAGTTTTCGACGGTCTATTATGATACGCCCGACCGGCGTCTTGCGGCGGCACACCTTGCCCTGCGGGTTCGAGATGATGGCAGCAGCTTTGAAATCACGCTGAAGCGCGCGGCTGCTGGCAAGGCGGTTGCACGGGCGGAATGGAGCGCGCTGATGGGCGGTGCGGTGGCTGACGGGGAGCCGCCCGATCTTGGCGCATTGCCGCCCGATGCGGTCCATCTCGTCACCGCGGCGGCCAAGGGGGTGGCCCTTGGGCCAGTCTTCAGCCTTGCTATTGAGCGGGAGGTGCGCACCCTCTCTTATGGACGTTCGCAGATAGAGCTGGCCTTTGACCAAGGCCAAGTGACGGTTGGCGCGAAGGCACAGCCGGTGTGTGAGCTGGAATTGGAGCTGATGTCCGGCACGCTCAAAGACCTGCTGGGTCTTGCGCGGGCGCTTCCTTTGGGGCCGGACCTTTATTGGTCAATCACCAGCAAGTCAGCGCTCGGCTATCGCCTTGCCGATGGGGGTGCTCCGGTGGCGGTGAAAGCGCGGCCGGTGCGCCTGCCGGTTAATTCCGGCACACGGGCGGCGCTGCGCCATGTGGTCTGGGCGAGCGTCAGCCAGTTTCTGTCCAATATGGACGCCGTCACACAAGCGGGCTTGTCCGAAGGCCTGCACCAGATGCGTGTCTCTTTGCGCCGGTTGCGTGTTGCTCTGCGCCTTGGGCATGGCCTGCTGGGCGATCCTGATGTGCCGGTGCTGGATGCAGAATGGGGTGCCGCCATCGGCCAAATGGGCACGGCGCGTGATCTGGATGTGATCCTTGCACGGCTGGGCAAGGCGGCCGATGGCGGTGAGGCCAGCATTGAGGTGCAACAGGCGCTCACACAGGAACGGGCGGAGGCTTATGCCGCTGTGGTGCGCCTTGTGCAGAGCGCGGCGTTTCAGCACCTGTTGGTCGGGACGGTCCATTGGGCCGAGCAGCTGGGTCCCTCTCACCCTGACGATGCGCCGCTTGATGAGGCCGCGCGGGCGCTCTTGAAGTCATGGCGGCGCAAGTTGCGCCATAAGTCGGCTGACCTGGCCGATCTCTCGCCGGAGGCCCGCCACCGCGTCCGCATTGGGCTGAAGCGGCTGCGCTATGCCATGGAGTTCTTTACCAGCCTGTCGCGGGATCCGACCCGAAAGACGCTCGACAGGCTGAGGCTGGACCGGCTGGCAGACGCGCAGGAGCATCTGGGGGATTTAAATGATCTGGACGTCAGCGCCACTTTGGGTGCGCGCCTGAACGGGGATCCGATCCATCGGGCTGCGATCCTCGAAGCGCTGACGGCCGCGAACCGCGACAGGCGTCGGGATGTGCCAAAGCTTCTCACCAAGGCGCAAGACGCGGTCGATGTCGCGCTCGCTAAACGTAAGACAATCAAGCTGCGCGCCTCAGCCAAGCAGCGCTGAAATTGCCTCATCCAAATGGCTCGCCAGTCGGGTGACCTGCTCGGCGGTGGTCACGGGGCTGACCAGCATCATATTGTGGAACGGCGCCAACAGCGTGCCCCGGTTGACCAGCATCAGGTGGATCAGGCCTTCCAGATCATGGTCCATCGCTGCCCGTGCTTCACTGCCATTCGTCGGCGGTTTCGGGGCGCAGACGAACTCCACCCGCGCGCCGACGCTGGAGACGTGCCAGGGCAGGTCATGCCGCTCAATCACGCCCTCAATCCGTCCGGCGAGTTGCTGCGCAAGGCCGAGCATATGGCTATAGGCATGGGGCGACATGACATCGTCGAGCATGGCGTGCATCGCGGAGATCGCGAGCGCATTGGCAGATAGCGTCGTGCCGATCCCGGAATGGCCGGACGGCAGCGTGGCGCGATAGGCCTCCATTCGCTTGGCGACTTCATCGGAAAAGCCGAAGGCGGCGCACGGTACGCCGCCACCGATGGATTTGCCGATGACGAACATATCGCCGGCCGGGCCATAGCTGCCCGAATGGCCGCCGGGGCCGGACGAGATGGTGTGCGTTTCATCCCAGATGAGCAGCGTGCCGGTGCGCGCTGTCACTTCGCGCATCAGGGCGAGGAAGCCCGGGCGCGGCAGCACCATGCCGCAATTGGTCATCACGGGCTCGGCCAAGACAGCGGCGACGTCGCCTGCTTCCAACGCGGCTTCCAGCGCGCGGCCGTCATTGAATTCGATGGCGATGGCGTGGTCACGCACGTCCCACACTTGGCCGACAAGGCTGCGCCGTGTCTCCGGCACACCGTCGCGCAGATCGACGAAGACGTCATCGACCGCGCCGTGATAGCAGCCGTTGAAGATCAGGATCTTGTCGCGTCCCGTTACGCCACGCGCCCATCGGATTGCGGCACGGTTGGCTTCAGACGCGGTGGTCGTCAGTTGCCAATGCGGGTGGTGGAACCGTGTCGACAGCATCAGGCCGACATCTGCGGCCTTTGCGGTGGGGAGCATATAGCTCAGCCCCTCATGCGCCTGCGCGGCAATGGCTTGCGCCAGTGGTTCGGGTGAATGGCCGAACATGGACGCGGTATCGCCCAGACAGAAATCGTCGAGCACCTGCCCGTCAAGCGTGGTCAGCGTTGACCCGTGCGCGGTCTTGGCGGTCAGCGGAAAGGGCGAGGGCCAGTCGCGCATCCAGTGGAAGGGCACGCCCTGATGCCAGCCACGCTTGCGGTCCTCCGCAGCCTCGGCAGACTTGGGATTGGCAGCGATGAAACGCGCCTCTTCTTCGGCACGGCAAGTGGCAATGCGGTCGCGGTCGATCATGATCGTTCTTTCCCGTTCCCTGTATTCACGACCGGCGACCGAAAATCATAAACGGTCTTTGAGCGCGTACCAGAGAAGCCCGAGCGTCGCCAAGGGGCGTCGCATCCATTTCCCGCCGGGAAAGGGTCGTTTTGGCAAGGACGCCATGACGTCAAAGCCCGATGCCGTCCCCGCCAGCGCCTCGGCGATCAGTTCGCCTGCAAGCGTCGTGATAAGCGCGCCATGCCCCGAAAAACCATAAGCGTGAAACACATTGCCGCTGCGCCCCATAATCGGCAGCCGGTTCATGCTGACCGAAACAGCGCCGCCCCATTGATAGTCGATGGGTGTCGCGGCCAGCTGCGGGAACACCTCGACAATGTGGCGCCGCACGAACGTGGCAATGTCGGCGGGCAGCGTCTGCACATATTTCTCCCCGCCGCCGAACAGCAGGCGTTTGTCGGCAGACAGGCGGAAGTAATTGAGGACGAAACGGCTGTCGGCGACGGCGGCGTTGGAGGGCAGAAGCGCATCCGCCTCGGGCAAAGGGGCGGTCGCGATATTATAGTTCATGATGGGTATGGTGAAGCGGCCGAGCTTAGGGTCAACCTCCTCTATCCAGGCATCGGTGGCGAGGATGGCATGTGCCGCGCGGACATTGCCCTGTGCTGTTCGGACGGTGACCGCGTCTTGATCTCTCACCTCCGTCACCCGGCTGTTCTCAAAGATGCGGACGCCGGCATCCTCGGCAGCGGCGGCCATCCCGAGCACATAGTTGAGGGGATGGAAATGCCCGCCCTGCGGGTCATAGAGCCCGCCATGATAGCCATCTGCGCGGATGTGATCAGACAAGCCTGCCCGGTCCAGCATCGTCGTCTGATAGCCGAAGCGGCTTTCCAAAAATTCCGCCTCTGCGGTCATATCGTCCAGATGCGCTGGCTTATAGGCCGCCTCCAAATGGCCCGATGTCAGGTCACAGTTGATCTTGTGGCGGGCGACCCGGTCCCACACCCGGTTGCGGGCTTTCCAAGCGACGTCGAAAATGGCTTTGGCGCGCTCTTGCCCAAATTCGGCGTCCATCTCCCGCATCGACCAGCGCAAGCCGGGGATCAATTGCCCGCCATTGCGGCCCGACGCGCCAAAGCCAATCGTCTCGGCCTCTAGCAGGATGACGGAGAACCCCTTTTCCGCGCAGGCAAGGGCAGCGGCCACGCCGGTAAAGCCGCCGCCGATGACGACGACGTCACAGTCCACCGCGCCCGAGAGGGACTGCAGATGACGCTGTCGGTTGGCGGTGGCAGTGTAGTAATTGTCGAGCACTAGCATCTACACCGTTCGTGTCGCGCGAAGCCGAGACACTTGGTTCACACGTCCCTCGATTGCGCTCGGGACGAACGGATTGGGACATGCGCGCACGTCAGACGCGGAGCAACAAATGCTCACGCTCCCAAGAGCTGATCACGGACTGGTAGTTGAACAGCTCGCATTCCTTGATGGCGTAGAAGATCTCGAAGAAATCCTCACCGAGCAGCTGTTTGACCGGCTTGCAGTGCGAAAAACGATCGAGCGCGGCTTCCAGCGTGCGGGGCAGGGTGCGGGCGCGATTATAGGCGCTGCCTGCGATCGGCTTGGGCGGCACCATCCTGTCTACCATGCCAATATATCCGCAGATCAAGGAGGCGGCCATGGCGAGATAGGGGTTGCTGTCCGCCCCCGGCAGGCGGTTTTCGATGCGCCGGTTCTTCGGGTCGGAAATGGGCACGCGCAGGCCGCAAGAACGATTATCGGTGCCCCATTGCACGTTGATCGGCGCGTCACTGTCGGGCCGCATCCGACGGAAACTGTTGACGTTGGGCGCAAACATCGGCGTCACCTGCGGCAGCAGGCGCGCAAGGCCCGCAATATAGCTGCGGAACAGGGCGCTATCCTTGCCCGCCTGCGTGCTGAAGATGTTGCGGCCTGTTTCGATATCGAGGACTGACTGGTGAATGTGCATCGCGCTGCCGGGCTGGTCACTCATCGGCTTGGCAAGGAACGTCGCATAGACGCCGTGCTGCAGCGCGACCTGACGGACGAGGCGTTTGAACAGCAGCACTTCATCTGCCAGCTTCAGCGGATCGCCATGGAGAAAGTTCACCTCCAACTGTGCGGCGCCCGATTCATGGATCATCGTATCGATGTTGATCCCGGCTTTTTCGCACCACTCATAAGTGTGCTCGATAAACTCTTCGAACTCGGTCAGCGCCTCCAGCCCATAGGGCTGGCTGGCCGTTTCGGGGCGACCCGACCGCCCGGTGGGCGGCACCAAGGGAAAGTCAGGGTCTGTATTCTGCGAAACGAGGTAAAACTCCACCTCCGGCGCGATGACTGGCCGCCAGCCGCGGTCTTCATAAAGCTTGAGCACACGTTTCAGGATCATGCGCGGCGCGATGGCCACGGGGGTGCCCTCTTTGGTGAAGGCATCGGCGATGACATAGGCCGTCGGCGTCGCAAAGCCGGGTGCCTCGCGGATCGTTTCGGGGTCGGGCACCATCATCTGATCGGGATCATATTCCGGGATGATGTGCCCGATGCCCTCGGGATATTCGCCATTGATCGTGACGGAAAAAATGCTGCCGGGAATGCGCAGCGTATT
Organism: uncultured Sphingomonadaceae bacterium; assembly: GCA_937996655.1. GTDB lineage: Bacteria > Pseudomonadota > Alphaproteobacteria > Sphingomonadales > Sphingomonadaceae > Aquisediminimonas. Next base: position 8,573 of record CALKUK010000009.1, read on the forward strand.
GTCCTTCACGCTGGACAGGAATTTGTTGGCGGGCAGCACCTTACCGCGCTGCACGCCATTCATGTCCGGGACGATGCACTCCACCTCACTGACGCCATGCTCTGTAATCCAGGTCGCAAGGTTGGTCGCCATGATGTCACTGTGCGCTAGGCGCACCCTCCCGTTTCATGCGCTGCGGGTCAGAAGGATTTGCTGACCGAAAACACAGCGCCGGCCTTAGCCAGCGGATTGCCGGACGTATGGGCCGTATCAATGTATTTCACGCCAAGGGTGAGCCCGGCAAGCTCATAATCCACGCCGAGCGACCAGTCCTTCTTCTTGTCGGCAAAGGCACCATCCTCAATGCCGAAAGAGCCGTTGAGCGTCAGGCCGGTGTCGCCGACAGGATATTGCCCGGAAACAGCGACATAGACATTGTCCTGATTGCCGGTGTTGTTCTGGCTGGGCACATAGCCGAGGTTGAGGGCGACGCTGCCGGCGCCGACGCCGGTGCCGACCGATCCGAGCGCTTCAACATAGTTCAGCCCCGATGCGCCGGGATAGACATAATAAATGCCACCCACGTTGACATCGAGCGGCCCCGCCTTGCCGGACCAGCCAGCCGTCAAATCGACCTCAATGTTATCACCACCATTATCGGCAATGTTGGACGCCCAGGCGGATGCATAAATTCCGGATTTGTGGGTCACCGTCAGTGAGGGCTGGAAGGCGGGGTCCTTGTTGCTCAGCGAGATGCCGCGGAAGCGATAGTCCGAGACGCCCGCCAGCGTGAATTCGATATCGATCGGGCCAGAGGCCGCTGTGTCTCCCTGTGCCAACGCTGGGGCGGCAATTGTGAGGGCAGGTGCGGCCAGTGCGACCAGGGCAAGTGTGCGGATTGAATTGCGCATGGGGTGTTTCCTCATCCTTCTTCGTTGATTGGCTTCGTCATTGTTGGGGCCATTGTGCCAAGGAAAGACGTAAAATCCATGCCTTGCCTGCGCTATTCTTGCCGAGTGTTGCAGATTTGTCGATGCGTGCCGTAACCGGGGCTGTGTGACTATCGCTTGCTCCCCTCATCGTCCCGCGACATCATGGGTGCGAGAAGAAGATAAACCGGAGAGCCTATATGCCCGTCACCCATCGCCGCACATGCCATATCTGCGAGGCCAATTGCGGAGTGATCGTGACGGCGGAAGGGTCGGAGATCCTGTCGATCAAGGGGGATCCTGACAATGCGATGAGCCGGGGGCACATCTGCCCCAAGGCAACCGCGATTGCCGATTTGCAGAATGATCCGGACCGCCTGCGCCGCCCGATGAAGCGGGTGGGCGAGGATTGGCAGGAAATCAGCTGGGATCAGGCCTTTGCCGAGATTGGCGAGAAAACGCGCGCGATAATGGCGCGCGATCCGGCCTCGACTGCGCTCTATGTCGGCAATCCTAATGCGCACAGCTATGGCAATGTGCTGACCTCAGGCGACCTCAAAAAGGCGCTGCAGACGAAGAATGTCTTTTCCGCGAGCACGGTGGATCAGATGCCGCACCATGTCGCCAATATCCGGCTCTACGGCCATTCGGGCTTTTGGGCGGTGCCTGATATTGACCGCACCCAGACGATGATCATTTTGGGCGGCAACCCGATGGCGTCCAACGGCAGCGTGTGGACCGTCCCCGATTTCCGCAACCGCGTGAAAGATTTGCAGGCGCGCGGCGGGGAGTTGATCGTCATCGACCCACGCCGCAGCGAGACCGCCAAGATCGCCGACCGGCATATCTTTGTGCGCCCCGGGAGCGACGCCTTCCTGCTGATTGCTCTGCTCAAGACAATGCAGGCCAAGGGGCTGCCGGACGCCGCCAGCTATGTCCGCAATGTCGATGCCTTCTGGGCGGCGCTGGAGCCCTTTGACGTCGCCGACTGTCTGGCGCGCGCCAATGTAACAGCCGCCGATGTCCACCATCTGGCAGAACGGATGTTGTCTGGCCCTGCCGCGCTGTACGGGCGCATGGGCGCCTCGACGCAGAGCTTTGGCACGCTCACAACCTGGCTGGTCGCGGTGGCGAACATCGTCTCCGGACAGTTGGACCGCGAAGGTGGACTGCTGTGCGGCGCGCCTGTCGTCGATCTCCTGCACCTGTTCGGCCCCGGCAGCATCGGAAAGCACCGCTCCCGCGTCTCGGGCCACCGGGAGGTTCTGGGCGAGCTTCCCTCGGCGGCTATGGCCGAGGAAATGGAAACGCCGGGCGAAGGGCAGATCAAGGCGCTGTTCGTGGTGGCGGGCAACCCCGTGCTCTCCACCCCCAATGGCGCGCGGCTGGACAAGGCGCTGGCGGGGCTCGACCTGATGGTCTCGGTCGACATGTATTTGAACGCGACGAGCCGGCGGGCGCACTACATATTGCCGCCGGCGGGGCCGCTGGAGAAGGATCATTACGGGCTGTTTCTGCTGCCCATTGCGATCCGCAGCTTTGCCAAATATTCAGCCCCCTTGTTTGAAAAGGATGACCAGACCCTGGCCGACTGGGAAATCCTGCGCGGTCTTGCAGCGGCGATTTCAGGCCATAAGGCAGACGGCCCGACCCCGCGTGAGATGCTCGACCAGATGATGCGTGCGGGGCCGTTTGGCGTTTCGCTCGATGAGGTGGAGGCGCATCCCAGCGGCATGGACTTTGGCCCTCTCACCGCAGGCAAGCTTCCCGACCGGCTGAAGACGCCCGACAAGACCATCGACGTCGCGCCGGAGGAATTTGTGGTGGATCTGGCACGGCTCTCCGCCGAAACCGCCTCTCTGTCGGGTACACATCTGTGCCTGATCGGAAGGCGGCATGTGCGGTCGAACAACAGCTGGCTTCACAATAGCGCGCGGCTGGTGAAGGGGCCGGACCGCTGCACGCTGATGATCCACCCCGACGATGCCCGCGCCCGCAATCTTGGTGATGGCGGCATGGCGGAGGTGAGCTCGCGCACCGGATCGGTGCAGCTGAAGGTCGAGGTGACAGACGACATGATGCCCGGCACTGTCTCCATCCCGCATGGTTGGGGCCACAGCCTGCCCGGCATTCGTATGGCGGTTGCACAGACCCATGCCGGCGTCAGCCTCAACGACCTGACGGATGAGACGGCAATGGACCCGCTCTCGGGCAATGCGGCGCTGTCGGGGATTCCGGTCGAGGTGCGGGGTGTTGCTTAGGTTCTTAGCTCGCCTAGAAGCACCGCTTCTGTCGCTTCTGCGGCGCGCCGCGCCGCACGGGTGAGGTTGGCGGAGAAGTCGCCTGCACTCTCGCCATTGGCGTCGTCGGTCGTCGCCTTGATTGCCATCCAGGGCAGGCCGAGCCGTTCGGCGGCCTGCGCCACCGCCGCCGTTTCCATGTCGACGAGCGTTGCGCCCAGTTGTGCCGCCATGTCGCGCGCATGATCCGGGCATTCGATGAAGGCGTCCCCCGTCGCGATGCGGGCACGGGGAAGCGGGCAGTGCGGCGCCTCTAATGCGCGGAAGGGGGTCGTATCGGCGGGGCCAATTGGCCAGCTGCCGCCACGATAATGCGCAAAGCCATTGGGGCGGCGCGCGCCATAATCATTCTGCACGGCTTCATGGATGTAGAAGCAGTCGCCTACATGATTGCCGATCTTGCCCGCGGTGCCGATGACCATCAGCAGTTGCGCGTCGTGCAGGTGGCTGAGGAGCGTCGCTGCCGTCGCCGCATTGACCTTCCCCACGCCTGAACAGGCCACGACTATGGAGCGACGCCCGAGCGACACATGGCGGACGTTGAAGCCTGCATGGGTGGAATGGCCCGTCGTTGCGTCGGGCGCGAAGGCGTCGGCTTCTTCCTGAACGCCGGTGATAAGGGCGATGCGCGTCATCATCACACCGCCCTAGCCGCCTTTGACGCAACGAAAAAGGGCGGCCCCTTGCGGGACCGCCCTTGATCTAAAACCGAAGTTCGAAGCTTACTTGACTTCGACCTGGGCACCGGCACCAACGAGCTGGGCCTGGACCTTGGAAGCTTCGTCCTTGCTGACGCCTTCCTTGATCGCCTTCGGAGCCGACTCGACGAGAGCCTTGGCTTCCGTCAGGCCGAGACCGGTGATGGCGCGGACTTCCTTGATGACGGCGATCTTGTTGCCGCCGTCGCCGACGAGGATGACGTCGAATTCGGTCTTTTCTTCAGCAGCCGGAGCAGCAGCAGCGGCAGCAGCAGGTGCTGCAACAGCAGCAGCAGCCGAAACGCCCCACTTTTCTTCAAGAAGCTTGGCAAGGTCTGCCGCTTCGAGGACGGTCAGAGCCGAAAGGTCTTCAACGATCTTGTTCAAATCAGCCATTTTTAGTCTCCAATGCGCGGGACATCATGCCCGCATAAGTTTCAGTTGAGTGTCAAAATCAGGCAGCGTCTTTGGCGGCATAAGCCCCAAATACGCGTGCAAGCTGTGCTGCAGGCGCGCTGACAATCTGAGCAACCTTGGTCGCGGGTGCCTGTACGAGGCCCACGATCTTGGCGCGCAATTCATCAAGCGACGGCAGCGATGCCAGAGCCTTAACGCCATTTGCATCCAGAACCTGTGCGCCCATGGAACCGCCGACGATTTCGAGCTTGTCGTTCGTCTTGGCGAATTCCACGACGATCTTTGCAGCCGCGACCGGATCGATCGAGGTGGCAAGGGCCGTCGGGCCGGTCAGCAGATCGCTGATGCCGGCATAGTCGGTGTCCTGGGAAGCAAGCTTGGCGAGTCGGTTCTTAGCGACCTTGTAGCTGGCACCAGCCTCACGCATCTTCGTACGCAGCGCCGTGGAATCCGCGACGGTGAGCCCGAGATTACGGGTGACAACAACCACCCCAACCTCGTTGAAGACGCTCTTGAGTTCAGCGACAGCATCGGCCTTTTGAGCACGATCCATGCCATTCTCCTTCAACATTCGGCTTGCGGCCCATCCGCAAACCGTTCGGTCAACCGATCCGGCCTAAGCCTTTGCGGTCAGCCAATTGTCCGTGGGGAATGGCAGTCTCTTTGAAAAAAGGAGACTGTTGGTAATCCATGTCCCCGCCTAGGCAGGCAATTAAGAAGGGCGTCGTGCCCTTCACCTGCTGTCTCGGACGGTGAACCGGCCCGAAGGCCGGTTCCTTATGCCGAAGCCGACCCGAAAGCCGGCTCCTGCAAATTCAAAATCAGGCGTTGCCGAGTTCTGCGATGTCCAGGCGGATGCCCGGGCCCATCGATGAGCTGATCGCGGCCTTACGCAGATACTTGCCCTTGGCACCCGACGGCTTGGCACGCACGATGGCGGCCACAAGCGCGTCAAAGTTTTCGCGCAGGTCGTCTGCCGAGAACGATGCCTTGCCGATGCCGCTGTGAATGATGCCGGCCTTTTCGACGCGGTATTCAATCTGGCCGCCCTTGGCGTCCTTCACGGCCTGGCCGACGTTCGGCGTCACAGTGCCGAGCTTCGGGTTCGGCATCATGCCCTTCGGACCCAAGATCTTGGCGACGCGGCCGACGAGGCCCATCATGTCCGGGGTGGCGATGCAGCGATCGAAATCGATGTTACCGTTGGTGATCTGATCGATGAGATCGTCTGCGCCAACAATGTCTGCGCCAGCTGCGCGGGCTTCTTCAGCCTTCGCATCCTTGGCGAACACAGCGACACGAACGGTCTTGCCGGTGCCCTTGGGCAGCGAGACGACACCGCGGACCATCTGGTCGGCGTGACGCGGATCAACACCAAGGTTGAGCGCGACTTCAATCGTTTCGTCGAACTTTGCGGTCGCGTTTTCCTTGATCAGCGCGATGGCTTCAGTGACGCCATACAGCTTTTCACGGTTGACGACGGTGGCCAGCTTCTTGGCCTTCTTGCTCTGGAATGCCATGGGCTCAGCCCTCCACTACTTCGAGGCCCATCGAACGGGCAGAGCCTTCGATGATGCGTGTTGCTGCTTCGATATCGTTCGCGTTCAGGTCCTTCATTTTCGCTTCTGCGATTTCGGACAGCTTGGAACGGGCGATCGAACCGATGGATGCCTTGCCGGGTTCCTTCGAACCCTTGTCGAGCTTGGCAGCCTTCTTGATCAGATAGGTCGCCGGTGGCGTCTTCGTGACGAAGCTGAAGCTCTTATCTGCAAACACAGTGATCACCGTCGGGATCGGCATGCCCTTTTCGAGCTCCGTCGTCGCCGCGTTGAACGCCTTGCAGAATTCCATGATGTTCACGCCGCGCTGACCCAAAGCAGGGCCGATCGGCGGGGATGGGTTGGCGGCGCCCGCGGGCACCTGCAGCTTAATATAGCCGGCAATCTTTTTGGCCATTGTTCACTCACTCTTTAGTTGGGGTCCGCGCTTGGAGCGCTTCGCCCGGTTCAAGTTTAGCGGTTCAAACGGGGTGGCCCCCTCCCGCACTTATCCGGGCCCGCAGGGGGCCCAAATCTCATTTCATCCGTTCAACCTGTTCAAATTCGAGCTCCACAGGCGTCGGACGCCCGAAGATCGACACGGATACCTTGACGCGACCCTTGTCGAAATCGAGTTCCTCGACCAGGCCGTTGAAGCTTGCAAACGGGCCTTCGAGAACCTTGACCTGATCGCCGATTTCGTAATCGACGCGGATCTGCTGCTTGGGGGCAGCGGCGGCCTCTTCCTTCGTGTTCAGGATGCGCGCGGCCTCAGCTTCGCTGATTGCCTGCGGCTTGCCCATCGATCCGAGGAAGCCCGTCACCTTCGGCTGGTTCTTGATGAGGTGATACACGTCATCATTCATGTTCAGCTTGGCCAGCACATAGCCCGGGAAGAACTTGCGTTCCGACTGGACCTTCTTGCCGCGGCGGATTTC
>CALKUK010000010.1 GCA_937996655.1 uncultured Sphingomonadaceae bacterium
TGGAGTTCAGACGTGTGCTCTTCCGATCTCATTGAATCTCCTACCTGTGCCACCAGGTGGCACTTGTTTGCGTCACTATTGCTTTACCGTAAGGACGAATTCAAGCTCGTCGCAATGACAGTTGTGGTCGGGGGGAACGCCGTGCTGCGCATGAAATCAGCGGTGTTGATCGCCACCCTCGCTTGTGGGGCAGCTTCGGCAGCTGCGCAGGAACCGACCAATCCTCTGCCGCAGGGCGCCTTAACCTTCGTCGTTCCCTTGGCTGCCGGCGGCCCGCTGGATGCGTCTGCCCGGATGTTTGGCGAGCGTCTGGGCGTCCGGATCAACCGGAGCATTGTGGTCGAGAACAAGTCGGGTGCCGGCGGCAATATTGGCGCGAGCTATGTGGCGCGCGCCAAGCCTGACGGACTGACCTGGCTCTATACGATCGACTCCGTTCTGACCGTCAATCCTCATATCTACGACGGGCAGGGTTTTGACCCCCAGAAAGATCTGGTTCCGGCTGGGAGAATTGGGCACAATCTTCTCGTCCTTGGTGTCAACTCGCGCAATGTTCCTTCGAAAACCTTCGCGGGATTGCTGGAGCTAAGCAAGATCAAGCCCCTCAGCTTTGCATCAGCTGGGATTGGGTCGCCCGGGCATCTGGCTTTTGAATATCTGCGGTTGGCCACGGGTCTTAAAGGCGCTCATGTGCCCTATCGCGGGGCTGCGCCCGCCCTTCAGGATCTGATTGGCGGCTCTGTTGACGCAGCTTTCGTGACCGGGGGAGTCATATTGCCTCATACAGCTTCGGGGGCGCTCAGGGCGCTTGCGACATCGGGAGCCGAACGGTCGTCCCAATTGCCTGATGTGCCAACGGCCAATGAGGCGGGGATCAGCGGTTTCGAGGCGCGCTTCGGCAACTACCTGATGATCTCCGCCGGGAGCGATCCTGCGATTCGCAAATTCATGGCCCACCATTTGTCCGAGATCATGAAGGATCCGGAGGTGAAGACGAAAATGCTGAACCTGGCGACTGAACCGGTTTTTGGGGATGAAGCGGACTCCATTTCCCGCATCGCTGCGGATCGGGAAAAATGGGGCAAAGTCATCGCGGCATCCGGCGTCAAGGCGCAATGAATCGAGGAAGTCTCCAATGAGCGAGCGGCCAAATTTCCTCTTCTTCATCACGGACCAGCATCGCGCTGATTATCTGGGCTGCGCCGGACATCCGATCGTCAAAACACCCCATATCGACGCTATAGCCGCCCGTGGCGTGCGATTTGATAATTTCCATGTGGCGACACCGGTTTGCATGCCCAATCGCGCTTCCCTGCTCACGGGTCGATATCCCTCGGCCCATGGCCTCCGCTATAATGGCGGGGATCTCTCCTACCGGGCCAGCACGTTTCCTCAGGTTCTACGCGCAGGCGGGTATAGAACCGCCGCCATCGGCAAGAGCCATGTCCAGCCTATGACTGGTTTTCCTGCGGAGCAGCGCGTTGACCCCGCAAGCCTTGGCCTTATCCAAGAGGCCTGGCAGGACAGTCCGGAGGATTACGACCACGAAACTCCCGAGCGGTATCAGGCGGAGGAACTCTATCGGTTCAAGCTTCCCTACTATGGTTATGACCATGTCGACATGGTCACCGGGCATGGTCACGACTGCAATGGACACTATGCGCAATGGTTGCGCGCGCAAACGCCCGACGCTGAGGCTTTAAGGGATCCGAATAACCAGTTTCCCCATGACTACACATGCCCACAGGCCATTCGGACCCGAGTACCTGAAAATCTTTATCCCACAAGTTTTATCAGAGACCGCGCGATCCATTTTCTGGATCAGGTTGGACAGACCAACGAACCTTTCTTCGCCTTTGTATCC
>CALKUK010000011.1 GCA_937996655.1 uncultured Sphingomonadaceae bacterium
GGATGACGCCCAGTGCCAGGAGCAGGATCTCGGCCGAGCCGCCGCAAGAAAGTGGCGACCCCGCCGACCGGTTCTTCGCCTGACCGCACTCTGGCCTATGCCAAGGCTGTGGTGTCGGGCGAGATTATCGCCGGACCGCACGTCCGTAACGCCTGCAAGAGGCACATTGCCGATCTCGCACGTAAGGATGGCATCTGGTTCGACCATGATGCTGCGAACCATGCCTTCGCCTTTTTCGAGGAGGTGCTGAAGCTTTCCGAAGGCCAGTTCGAGGGGCGGCCCTTCGAGCTGCAGCCGAGCCAAGCCTTCATTGTCGGTTCGCTATTCGGATGGAAGCGCAAAGACGGCAGGCGGCGGTTCCGCCGCGCCTACATCGAGCAAGGTAAGGGTAACGGCAAATCACCGATTGCGGGCGGGATCGGCATTTACGGGATGACGGCCTGCCAAGAGGCAGGCGCCCAGATTTATGCAGCGGCCGCCAAGAAGGAGCAGGCCAACATCCTGTTCCGCGACGCGGTGCGGATGGTCCGGCAGTCGCCGGCATTGGATAAGCGGCTCAACTTCTCGGGCGGCCCGGGCCGCGAGTTCAACATAGCGCATCTGGCCTCGGGCAGTTTCTTCCGTCCGGTGTCGCGCGATACCGGCAAGACCGGCTCGGGTCCTCGGCCCTATTTTGTGCTGGCGGACGAGGTTCACGAGCTTCCGGACCGCTCGATCATCGAGATGCTGGAACGCGGCTTCAAGTTCCGCCGCGACCCGCTGCTGTTCATGATCACTAACTCGGGCTCGGACCGTAACTCGGTTGCCTGGGAGGAACACGAACACGCTGTCCGGGTGGCGGCTGGTAATCCCGATGCGGTGACCGACCCGACCTTTCTGGGTCAGGTCATCGACGATACGACATTCAGCTACGTCTGCGCGCTCGACGAGGGCGACGACCCGCTGAGCGACCCCAGTTGCTGGATCAAGGCGAACCCACTGCTGGGGGTGACGATCACCGAGCAGTACCTGACCGAGGTTGTGGCACAGGCCAAGGCGATCCCGGGACAGCTGAACGGAATTCTCCGGCTTCACTTCTGCGTCTGGACCGATGCCGAAACTGCCTGGATGGCACGGGCCACGCTTGAGCCGCTGCTGGCGGAGTTCGAACCCAAGGCCGGCCAGTCCGTTTGGCTCGGGCTCGACCTCAGCCAGAACCGGGACCTGACCGCTCTCGCGGCAGTCCAGAGGAACGGCGAGAAGGACGGGAAGCCCTGTTTTAATGCCTGGGTCGAAGTCTGGACGCCAGGCGATACGCTTAGCGCGCGGGTTCTTCGGGACAAGCAGCCCTACGACCTCTGGGTCGCCGATGGATTTCTGAATGCACCCCAAGGCGAGAACATCAGCTTCCGCCATGTGGCGCAGGCTCTGGCCGAGATGGCTTCGGACTACCGGGTCGAGGCGGTGGCTTACGACCGATACGCATTCCGGCGCTTCGAGGAGGAAGTTGCTGAACTCGGCCTCGACCTGACCTTTGTCGAGCACCCGCAAGGCGGGACCAAACGGGCCAAGCCGGCGGGCGAGATGACTGAAGGTCTCTGGATGCCGGGCTCGCTTCGGCATCTGGAAGAACTGATCCTTGAAGGCCGGATCCGCCTGAAGCGCAATCCGGTCCTGATTTCCGCAATGATGTCGGCGGTCACCGAGACCGACCGTTGGGACAACAAGTGGCTCTCCAAGCAGCGGGCTATCAACAAGATCGACACAGCCGTCGCGCTGTGCATGGCAGTGGGGGCGGCAATGGCGGGCGACACCAGCGGCTCCATTGACGACTGGCTTAAGAGCCTGACGGCATGAACCTCTTTCAAAAGGCGCTCGGATATATCGCCCGCTCTATCGGCCTAACCGACCCACGGCTGGTTCAGGCGGTGGGCGGGCGCACGACCACCACGGGTGAGATGGTCTCGACCACCTCAGTTCTGGGGCTCGCCTCGGCCTGGGCCTGCGTCAATTTGCTCGCTGGCACGATCGCCTCGTTACCGCTGATGGTCTACCGTACCCGGGGTGGTGCGCGAACGGTCGCGACCGATCATCCGCTCTATCGGATCCTGCATGACAGCCCGAATGCCGACCAAACCGCGGTCGATTTCTGGGAGTTTATCTGCGCCTGCATTGAACTGAACGGCAATGCCTATGCCGAGATCATTCGGGGCAGCAATGGCCGGGTGGTGGCGCTCAGCGTTCCCATCGCGCCGGAACTTATGACGGTGCGCCGTCTTCGTGACGGCAGCTTGGAATATGAATGGTCGGACAATGGGATCCGGCAGGCCGTTGGCCAAGACAGCATGCTGCATATACGTGGCTTTGGCGGGAGCCCGCTGGGCGGTCTCTCGACCTTGAGCTTTGGTCGCCAAACCTTTGGGCTCGCGCAAGCGATCGAGCGCGCTTCGGGCGACACATTCCGCAATGGGGTTCGTCCCTCAGGGCTCTTGAAGACTGCCGACACGCTGACCCTCGACCAGCGCAAAATGGCCGAGGAACTGCTGCAGGAGAAGTTTGCGGGCGCGATCAATGCCGGGCGGCCAATGCTGCTCGATCGCGGGATGGATTGGGTCCAACTCTCGATCAGCCCGGAAGATGCACAGATGCTGCAGAGCCGGGCCTTCTCGGTCGAGGAAGTCTGCCGCTTCTTCGGCGTCCCGCCCTTCATGGTCGGACACACCGAGAAAACCACGAGCTGGGGCACCGGTCTTGAGCAGCAGACGCTGGGGTTTCAGAAGTTCACGTTGCGTAGGCGTCTGAAACGCATCGAGCAGGCACTGGCGAAACAGCTGCTCTCCCCGGCTGATCGTCAGGCTGGGCTTGTCATTGAATTCAACCTTGAGGGTTTGCTGCGCGGCGACAGCGGCGCGCGGGCCTCCTTCTACCAGCAGATGCTCTCCAATGGGGTGATGACCATCAATGAGGTCCGCGCCCTTGAAAACCTGCCGCCTGTTGCAGGCGGCGATGTCCCTCGAATGCAAATGCAGAATGTACCCATTACGCAGGCCGGCACGAGCGTTGTGCCTGCGCTGCCGCCTGCAGATCCCGGAGTTGCCCAATGAACCATCTCGATTTTGTTCTCAATACCAAGGCCGTCACCGAAGACGGGCAGATCGAGGGGCTCGCGGCTGGTTACGGCAATGTCGATGCAGGCGGCGATGTCATCGTGCCCGGAGCACTCGCCCGGTCCCTAAAAGGCCGCAAGTCTGTGCCGATGCTGATGTATCACGATCAGACCCGCCCGGCAGGCGTGTGGACGGACTTTGCCGAAAGCCGCGATGGCCTTGTGGTTAAAGGCCAGATCTCGCTCACCTCGCGTTCTGGCCAAGAGGCTCATGCGCTGGTGCGTGACGGTGCGATCGGAGGCCTTTCGATTGGCTATCGCACGATCCGCGAGCAGTTGGTGGGAAAGACCCGACAGCTTCTCGAACTTGCACTCTACGAGGTGAGCCTTGTCACTATCCCGATGAACGAGCGCGCGGTCATTACCAGCGTCAAATCGATCGTCGAGGATGGACGGCTCCCGACCTTGCCCGAATTTGAGAATTTCCTGCGTGAGGCAGGGTTCTCGAAAAGCCAGGCCACCGCAATCGCGGGCAAAGGCTTGGCACCGCTGTTCCGGAGTGAGTCTGGCAGCACCCCTTCCGACTTCCTGTCGGCTTTGCAGGCGCAGCTTCGCGCCTGAACCCACTCCCACACAGGACAACTATCATGAGCGATTCCAAGACCGCCGAGCAGCTTGCCGGCGAAGTGAAAGGCGTGCTCGACGCGCGCCTTGGTGAAGTCAAATCGACCCTCGATGCACGCGATGCTGACATCCGGGCAGCTATCGAAGCGCGACAGGCAGAAATGCGTAGCGTGCTCGATGCCCAGCATAACGAGGTCAAATCCGATCTTGAGGGCAAGCACGACAAGGTGAAGGCATTGGCTGAAGAAGCGTTGGGGAAGGCGCAACGCGGCGAAGACCTCTCTAATGCCACCAAGGAACTGGCCGACGAGGCGCTGACTGCGCTTAATGAGGCCAAGGCCCGGCTTGATGAGGTCGAGCAGAAGCTTGCACGGCGAGTGAGCGATGAGGAGAAAAACCTCCCCCGCACGATGGGCGAGCTGGTGGTCAATGACCCGATCGTTCAGGCATTCATCGGCAACAACAGCGCGCGGGGCAGGGCCAGCGTAGAGGTCAAGGCGATCATTTCTGCATTGACCACGGACGCAGCAGGTTCTGCTGGCGACCTCATCGTTTCTGATCGTTTGCCCGGTGTTATTGCACCGCCGCAGCGGCGGATGACGGTTCGCGATCTCCTCACCCCAGGCCGGACTTCCAGCAACTCGGTGCAGTATGTCAAGGAAACGGGCTACACCAATGCGGCAGCGACCGTCTCGGAAACCACAGGGCCGATCAAGCCGCAGTCGGACATCAAGTTCGACGTGGTGGCCAGCAACGTGACAACCATCGCCCATTGGGTCCTGGCGACCCGCCAGATCCTCGACGATGTGCCGATGCTGCAGTCCTACATCGACGGGCGCCTGCGCTACGGCTTAGCACTGGTCGAAGAAAACCAGCTGCTCAACGGTAGCGGCACCGGTACGGATCTCGCCGGCATTTACACGCAGGCAACCGCGTTCAACCCGCCGATCACCATCCCGGCGACGGTGACCCGGATCGACGTGCTGCGCCTTGCCATGCTGCAGACGGCACTGTCCGAACTCATGTCGACTGGCGTGGTGCTTCACCCGGCAGACTGGGCGGCGATCGAGCTGCTGAAGGATGGTCAAGGCCAGTTCATTGTCGGCAACCCGCAAGGGACGATCACGCCAACGCTCTGGGGCCAGCCAGTGGTGTCGACCCAGTCGATGGCGACGGGTAAGTTCCTGACCGGTGCCTTCCAGCTTGGCGCGCAGATCTTCGACCGCATGGACGCAGTGGTCGAGATTTCGACCGAGGATGACCAGAACTTCCGAAAGAACCTGGTCACGGTGCTTGCCGAAGAACGTCTCGCCCTCGCAGTCTATCGCCCCGAAGCCTTTGTTAAGGGCGACTTCGCTGCAGCAGCAACGGCCGCCACCAAGGTCTGATGAACAAGGAGTGGCTGACCTTCGGGCTGGCCCCTCCTGCTCTTGAGGAGAAGCGCTATGTATTTGCAGGCACTTGATACAATTCATGTGAGCTCGGTGAGCTCCGAAAATATTACCAGTGGCCAGATCTTCGAGGCCGATGATCTTGCGGGCAAAAGCCTGATCGAGCGCGGCCTCGCCATTGAAGTTGATGGCACGCCGACCACCAAGGCTGAACCGGCTCCGGCATCTGAGCCTGATGCCACGGAAGCAACCCAACAGCCGCCCATGGCCAACAAAGCTGGCGCCAACACGCGTACCAAGTCTGGCTAATGCCAGAGGTCGCCACGCTCGTGCCATCTCAGGATCGGGCCGTGACGCTTGAGGAGGCGCGCCAGCAGCTGCGTCTTGATGCACATGACGAGGACCTTTTACTTGGCGCAAAGCTTGATGCCGCTCAAGCCGAACTAGAGGCGCAAACCGGGCTTAAGCTATGTCAGCAGACGCTTGAGCTTCAGCTCGAGAGTTGGCCAGAGGAGATCCTTGTCCCGGTTCGTCCGGTATCGGTAGTTGAGGTCAGATACACGGCTGCCGACGGGACAAACATCGTTATGCCGGAGGCCAATTATGTCGTGCGACGTCGGCACGGATTATCCCGTATTCGGCCGGCATCGGGCAAAACATGGCCAGAATTGGCGGATGATGGTCTCATAAAGATCAGATTGTCGGCCGGCTTCGGCGATACGGACCCTGATCTTCAGATCGCTCGGGCCGCCATCCTCGTCAAAACAGCCGCCATGTTTGAAAACCGCGAAGGCTCGGCCTGCCTCGCCTTTGATGCTTTGGTTGGGCAACTGAAATGTCGCTGGATCTAGCGTCAAAGCTCGACACTCGGATACGGGTTGAGCGCAAACAGGTCAGTCATGATCCGCAATATGGCACTGAGCAGGCCACTTGGGTGGAGTTCGCCTGCGTCTGGGCCGAAGTAAGGGATCTCTTGCCTTCAAGGGCAGAGCGCCACGCTGACTATATCCAGATCGGGCGCCGCCCGGCGCGGGTGCGTCTCAGATATTTGGCGGGTCTGGCCGCCGATATGCGCGTCGTCATTAATAATCGCGTTCACCAGATCATTGCCGGCCCGGCCATACCTGGTCGCCGGGAGGGCATGGAGATCATGGTCGAAGAACTCACCAGTGAAGGAAACACCCCATGACGATCAGGCTCAAGGGTGGCCCTGACCTGCTGCGTCTGCTCGACGAACTGCCCAAAAATCTCGAACGCAATGTGATCCGTGGGGGCTTGCGCGCAGGTGCCAAGGTCATCCAGCAACAGGCAAAGGCCAATGTCCCGGTTCGCACTGGTCAACTGAAGCGCACAATTGGAATTGGAACGCGGGCAGAAGGCGCCAAGCTCTCATCTTATATCAAGCTGAGGGGTAAAGGCTCTTATCTAGGCGTTTTTGTCGAATATGGCGTCGCTCCTCATTTAATCTCTGTGTCAAACGCGGACATGCCCGTCCGCGAGACCCGGCACGGCCCTCGACCAGTCTCGATCGGCACGATGAACAAGATGTTGAAGCGGGGGAGCCTGAAGATTGGCGAAAACTTCGTCGGACCCCTTGTTATGCACCCGGGCCATGCCGCTAAACCGTTCCTTCGCCCGGCGCTCGATCAAAAGGCGGAAGAGGCCGTCAATGCAATGGGTGCCTACATCGCGCATCGCGTCCAGATCGGCGATCTTCGTGCGCCCGCTCTTGAGGTCGACGAAGAATGAACGGTGTAATTGCGGTGCGCGCGCTCCTGGTGGGGAATGGGGCGTTAACATCGCTTGTGCCTGACGCGCGTATCACGGCGGGCACACTACCCCAGTCAACAACTCTTCCGGCGATTTCACTTCTGAGCATCAGCAGAGTGGACCGCAATATCCCGGCGCCAGGCATTAGAAAGCGGGCCCGGGAGCGCGTTCAGGTGACCGCCCTTGCGGCGACTTACCCGGAAACGAAAGTCATTCTTGCAGCCGTTCGCCGAGCTGCGGCCGATCAAATGCCAGTGATCCCGGAAATCAGCGAGGTCACCGTTCACACAGACGCTGCCGGACCTGACCTCTTCGATGAAGAGACCGGTATCCACATGCAGACGCAGGACTTCCTCGTCTCATTCAACGAGGCGCGGCTTGCCTCACCTTCATAAGGATTTGATTTATGACTGTTCGGACTTCCGCCGGCACCACGTTGAAGGTGTCGGCCTCTACCCCTGCGACCTTCGACGCCACCGGCTATAACGCGCTTGCCATGACCGTGGTTGGCGAAGTGTCCGACCTTGGCGAGTATGGCCGCGAGTTCAATCTCGTGACCTTCAACCCTGTGGGCAGCCGAGGGGTCGTAAAAAAGAAGGGCAGCTTCAACCAAGGTACGATGCAGATCCAGATGGGCCTCGACACAGATGATGCCGGTCAGATCCTGCTTAAGTCTGCCTCGACCTCCGATGCCGATCACAGTTTCTGCGTCACCACCCAGAACGGCGACAAATACTATTTCCAGGCGCAGGTGATGAGCTTCAAGGTCAACGTGGGCTCGGTCGACCAGATTACGACCGCCACGGTGGCGCTCGAACTCACAACCAATTCTGCCGGTGTGGGCATCGTCGAAGTTCTCGCTCCTTAACCCCTGACATACTGACGGAGATACCTCATGTTCGACATCACCACGCTTGCCGCGACTGACACATCGACCCTTGAACTGGTCGGCGGCGACGATGCCCCGCTCTTTGATGACAAGGGCAAGCGCCTCTCGATCACGGTCTATGGTCCGGGCTCGAAGGTCTACCAGCGCGCCCAAGCCCGTCAGCAGAACCAGCTGATGGACAAGATCAAGAAGCGCGGAAAAATGGACCAATCTGCCGAGGAAAAGCTTGCTGAACAGGCCGATTTCCTCGCCGCCTGCACGGTCAGCTTTAATGGTTTCACCTATCCGCCCGCTGATGGGCTCGAGGGCCAGGAGTTGTTCCGCAAGGCCTATGCCGATCCCTCGATCGGGTTCATCGCGACCCAGGTTGCAGCCCATATCAACGACTGGGCAAATTTTACGAAGAGCTCAGGTCTGAGCTGAGCGTTTACGTTCGGCAACTGGCGTGGCTCGGCGCGGCACCCAAGCCTCGGACAACCAAGCACACCAAGCCCGACACGGATGCTGAGCCGCTAACCCGGCTACAGCGGATGATGATCGACGATCTCGCCCCCGACTTTCCACCGATCCGCATCCCGTGGGTTATCGACTGGCTGATGGAAGTTGGCCCCGCCGATCCCGGCGCGATGGGTGCAGTTCCCATTTCATGGGGCTCCATCGAGCACTGGCAGCGCTGCATGGGGCATGACCTGCCGCCGTGGGTCGCCAGGCTGCTGCGCCGGCTGTCGGTCGAGTTCGTCGCCGAAACCGTCCGGGCCCGTGAGCCCGACTGTCCGCCACCCTGGACTGCCACCTCCAGTCTCAACCGTGATGAAGTCTCCCGGAAGGTCACCAATGCCTTCCGTGCGATGATGTTGTCGAAGGAGCCCGCACCATGAAGGCCGGCACCTTGGAAATTGAGATGATCACCAATGTCGCGCGTCTCCAAAAGGAGATGGCCGACATGAAGCGATCGGTTGCAGGCGCGATGGGCGATGTTGCGGACTCCGCTTCTCGCGCTGACAAAGCGCTGAACGCGGTGGGCGGCGGTGGCGTTGCGCGCATGGGTGGCTCCGCCAAGCTTGCCGGCCACCAAGTCCAGAACCTCGTCTATCAGTTAAACGACATGGTGGTGGGTCTGTTTTCGGGCCAGAAGCCAATGACGGTCTTCATGCAGCAGGGCACTCAAATTGCCCAAATCGGTATGCAGGCTGGGCTGGGCATTGGTGGCATGGCACGGGCTCTGGTGGGCCTCGCCGCAAGTTCTGCCGCAGTCGCGCTTACTAATCCCTATCTGCTGGCTGCAGCGGCGGCGGCGGCGCTCGCTTTCGGCGCGTTCAAGATGTTCCAGTCGAGCGTCAAGCAGTCGGGCGAGCTCGACAAATACGCTCAGAGCCTTGGGCTCACCAAAAAGGAGATGGAGAAGCTCGGACCCGTTGGGATCACCGTCGGCGATACCATGAAGGGTCTCTGGAAAACCGTTTCCGACGGCCTCAATCTCGGCTCGGTGTTCTCGACCCTCAAGGACTGGGCGGCAACCGCCTTCGAGACCGTGATGCAGGTCGGCAAATACGCCATTGCCTTCATCTATGCAGGCTGGGTCGGCGGTTTCAACGCGATCAGGATTATCTGGTCCTCGTTGCCCGGTGTGATCAGCGAGGCTGCCGTTGGCGCTGCTAATCTCACGATCAGCGGCGTTGAGTTCATGGCTAACAAGGCGATCGCTGCCATCAACTGGCTGGTCGATCGGGTAAACCCGCTGCTCGACCGGGTCGGGCTCTCCTCCATATCGCGGATCGAGAGCGTTGCTCTGCCACGCATGGAAAACAGTTTTGCTGGTTCCGCCTCGCGAATGGGTGCCCAGGTGCGCGACGAATTTGCCTCCGCCTTTGGCGAAGCAATGTCGATGATGGACAGCTTCTCGGCCAAGTGGCGCGAGAACAGCATTGCGGCTGCCAAGGCCCGGCTTGCTGCGAAGGCCGAGGAAATCCTAGGCGATAAGTCGAACAAGGCCGCAAAAGGTCCCAAGACCACAGAGGCAGAAAAGGCGCTCAAGGCAGCCCAAGACTTTGCTCGCAATCTCGAGATCGAGACGGCCAAGATCGGCAAGACCCCGATCGAGATCAAGCGCATGGAAGTCGCGATGGCGGCCCTGAAAGCCCCGACCGACGAAGCTCGTCTTGCCATTCTCCAGGCTGGCGAAGCGTGGGAAAAGGCAACCAAGGCGCAGGCCGAGAAGGATTTCGTCCGCAGCACTGTTGCTCCGCTCGAACAGCAGGTCGCAATGCTGGACAAATCCACCAAGGCGCAGGCGCTCGCCAATCTCGAAGCTGAAAAAGAGCAGATTGTACTCGAACGCGGAGCTGCAGCTTGGGAGCGATACCGGGCCGCCAAGACCGCGCTCATCGAGACGGATTTCGCGCAGAAGGGCCAGGAGGACTACCTCAAGAGCCTCGAGGACATGGTCTCGGCAACCGAACAGGCTGCGAGCGGCATGGCCAATGCCTTTGGCGCGGTTGGCGGCGCGATCGGCGGCATCACGGTAGAGATTACGCGCTTTGCCTCCGAGCAGGCCGCCGCCGCAAAGCGGGTCGCCGATGCCGAGCGCGAATACGGCAAGACCTCGTTCCAGTATGCCGATGCCCGCACCGCGCAGGCCACGGCTGAGGTCAATCACTATGGCAACCTTGCCTCGGCCGCGAAGGGGTTCTTCAAGGAGGGTTCCGACGGCTACAAGGCGATGCTGGCTGCCGAGAAGGTGTTCCGCGCCTTTGAGCTTGCCATAGCCATCAAGAATGCGGCGGTGAAGATCGGGCTTATCGGCGCGCAGACCGCAGCCAAGGTCACCAGCGATACCGCCATGGCCGCCTCGGACACAGCACGCGCCGGTGTCGAACAGGGCAATTCGATCATCACGACGGGCATTAAGGCGGTTGAAGCAGTGGTGAATGCCATCCGCTCGCTGCCTTTCCCGCTCAACATTGCAGCTGGCGCTATCACGGCCGGCGTCATTGCCTCGCTTGGTATTGCGATCGGCGGCGCCTTTGGCGGCTCGCAAAAGCTGCCAGCGGCCAATGAAGGGACCGGCACGGTGTTCGGCGACGCCAGCGCCAAGTCCGAGAGCATCGCAAACGCCATCGATCATCTGCGCGAGGTCGACACGCTCACCATGCGATATTCCGCGGCCATGCTGGCTGCATTGAAGAATATCGAGGCCAACATTGGCGGGCTCACCAACCTCATCATCCGCACAGGCGGGATCGAAGCATCGGCGGCCGGCATCCAGACCGGCACGAAGCTGACGGGCCTGCTGGGCGCGACCAACTCGGTCCTGACCAGCGTCTCGAACTTTGTGGGCTCCAAGGCCGGCTCCGTGATTGGTGCTGGCATTGGCATGGCCATCGCCGGGCCCATTGGTGCGGCGATCGGCTTCCTTGGCGCGAAGCTGCTCGGTGGTCTCGGCAAGGTGCTCGGCAGCATCGTCAATGCGCTCTTTGGCACCAAGACCAGCATTGTCGGCCAGGGCATTTATGGCGGCGCGCAGTCGCTTGGCTCGATCCTCTCTGGCGGTTTCGATGCGAGCTATTATTCCGACATCAAGAAGACGAAGAAGTTCTTCGGGATCAGCGTCGGCTCAAGCTATTCGACGCAGTATTCTGCCGCTAGCGCGGAGCTGGAGCAGCAGTTCAGTTTGATCTTCCGGGGCTTCTATGAGGCCATTTCGGCGGCGGCTGGCCCGCTCGGGCTGTCGCTCGACGATGTGCAGGCGCGCCTAAACAGCTTCGTCATCAACATCGGAAAGATTGATCTCAAAGGCCTGACCGGCGACCAGATCCAAGAGAAGTTGACCGCAGTCTTCGGGGCTGCGGCTGATAGCCTTGCCAAATACGCCGTGCCCGGCCTTGAACAGTTCCAGAAGGTGGGTGAAGGCTATTTCGAAACGCTGGTTCGTGTGGCCTCCAGCATAGAGGCGGTCACCTCCGCGCTAAGCCTGCTCGGGACATCAGTTGAAGGCTTATCGCTTTCGGCAAAGATAAACCTGTTCGATCTGTTCGGGTCGGCAAGCGATATGGCGTCCGCGACAGCCGACTATTTTGCTCGCTTTTATTCAGAAGAAGAACAGATCGCTGCCCAAACGGCGCAGTTGACGCAAATTCTCAACAGCCTTGGATTTGCAATGCCCGACAGCATCGCGGGCTTCCGGGCGCTCGTCGAGGCGCAGGATCTGACAACGGAGGCGGGTAGAGCCGCCTATGTGGCTCTGATCCAGCTTGCTCCCGCCTTTGCCGATCTCATCGACGCAACGCAGGATGCGGCGAAAGCAGAAGCGATCCTTGAAGAGCGCCGATCGCTTGAGCGGCAGTTGCTGGAGCTTCAGGGCGACACGGCCGCACTTCGCGCACTTGATCTTGCAAAGTTGGACGAGAGTAATCGCGCCCTTCAGGAGCAGATCTGGGCGCTGCAGGACCAACAAAAAGCAGCCGAAGAAGCGGCCGCCGCTGCGGAAAAACTGAAGGCGGCCTGGAGCCAGATCACGGACAGCCTGCTTTCTGAAGTTGCGCGTATTCGCGGCAGCCTTGGAGGTGGTGCAAAAAGCTACGCGCAGGCGCTCTCAGAATTCAACGCAGCAACACTTGCGGCACGCGCCGGCGACCAAGAGGCGGCCAAGTCATTGCCGGGTCTCAGTCAAGCTCTGCTGACGGCCGCGGCCGATGCCGCGACCTCAGCACAGGAGTTGGCCCGTATTCAGGGCCAAACAGCGGCAAGCCTTGAAGAGACAGTCGCGACTATCAATGCGGCCGCGATGCTTTCTAGTGAAAGCCCGGCTCTCGCTGCTGTCGTCGCGGCTTCCACGACACCAACATGGTGGGAGCAGTTCGCAAGCTCGCAAATGGCTTCTGCAACGGCTGCTGCCAATGATGGCTCGGCTCGGCTGAATGAGGGGCTGGCATCGCTCCGGCAGGAGATCTCAGACCTGCGCGAGGAGCAGCGCATCGCATCGGCCACTATTGCGGCGGGCACGAGTAAGGCAGCCCGTATTCTTGAACGCGTGACGCCGGATGGCGACGCGCTGGCTGTTAGGACGGCTGCGTGAAGCTCATCCGACCAACAGCGCTGACAGACGCGATGTTGAGCGCCAGCAATGTGATCGAGAATGACTACGCAGCGTGGAGTTCGGGCACGGCCTATACGACAGGGGCCCGGGTCATCCTTGCCTCAACGCATCGTAAATATGAGGCACTGGCGGCCTCCACTGGCGTAAATCCAGCGAGCGATCCAACCAAATGGCTCGATCTTGGCCCCACCAACCGCTGGGCTATGTTCGATGCAAGGGTTGGGACCAAGACCACAAGGACGGGGTCGGTTCAGGTTGTCATGGCTCCTGGGGCTGCGGACGGCATCGCTCTCATTGACACCGATGCCGAAAGCGCAACGGTATCGCTCAGCGTCTCAGGCACACAGATTTACAGCAAGACCCAAAGTTTCAACATCGGTGGGACGGCGATCGACAACTGGTTCTCTTGGTTTTTCGAGCCGTTAGGCCGGAAGTCGAACCTGCTCTTTCTTGACGTGCCGGTCTATGAGGCGGGTGTCATCACGGTCACCATCAACCGAGATAATCCAGCAGATATTGTCTCATGCGGCACGCTTCTGGTCGGGCGCCAGTTTGACATAGGCGAGACCGAACATGGCGTTGGGCTCGGGATCATCGACTATTCGCGTAAAGAAACCGACCAGTTTGGGGTGACCTCGGTTGTGGAGCGGGCTTATGCCAAGCGGATGACCGCCCGCGTTGTCATGCAAACATCGGGCGTCGACGATGTGCAGACCATTCTTGCAGCTGTGCGCGCAACACCCGTTCTCTGGATTGGCTCTGACAGCTTCGACAGTCTCACCGTCTACGGCTTTTACAAAGAGTTCTCGATCGACCTTGCCTACCCAACGATCAGCTATTGCAGCTTGACCATTGAAGGCCTCACCTGAGGCCAATGACCTCAGCCCATTTGAGGGTCCCTTATGCCCATTACCGCCTTGCCTACGCCGCCGACCCGTTCGGATGCGACGAACTTTAACACGCGAGCGGATGCCTTTCTTTTAGCGCTCCCGACCTTTGCGACGGAAGCCAATGCTTTGGCGACCGAAGTAAATGGCTATGCAGCGAACGCGGCGGCGAGCGCCACGACGGCCGTTAATTCTCCCGGCACCAATGCCACGAGCACCACGAGCCTCGGCATAGGCACAGGCTCAAAATCGCTGACCATCCAGACGGGTAAGGCGCTGGTGATTGGTCAGTGGGTGACCATAACCAACAGTGCGAGCGCCGTTAACTGGATGCACGGTCAAGTAACGTCCTATGCCAGTGGCACGGGTGCTCTTGTAATTAACGTTACGGCAACGGGAGGCAGCGGAACGTACGCCGCTTGGACAATTGGCCTGAGTGCGCCCTCCCAATCAAGCGCGGCCCTTCTTTCGACTAACAGCTATGCCGATCCCAGCTGGCTAACGTCGTTGGCGGCGTCGAAGCTGACGGGAGCGGTAGCGATCACAGCGGGTGGAACAGGCGCTGCAACTGGCGCCGATGCCCGAACCAATCTCGATGTGCCCTCCAGAGGCGGGAGCGGGGCATCGGGAACTTGGGCGATCTCCATAACTGGAAGTGCGGCAAGCGCCAGCACCGCGACGACTGCAACGGTTGCCGGAACGGCGAACGCGCTTAACACGTCGGGCAGTTACCAGCTTTCATCATTAGGCGTGGGGACAGCTGCCTCGGGCACTGCGGGCGAAATCCGTGCAACTGGGGATGTCACTGCCTATTTTGCCTCAGACGCGCGCCTCAAGGAGAATATTCGTCCGATATCTGATGCTTTACAAAAGGTGTCAGAAATTGGCGGTAAGCTATTTGATTGGCGGGATAATATCATCAACGCGCGAGGTGGTGAAGACGGTTTTTTTGTTCGAAAGGCTGACTTCGGCGTCATCGCTCAGGATGTGCAGCGTGTCTTTCCGCTGGCCGCCCATGAGCGCCCTGACGGCCATCTTGCCGTCGATTATCCAAAGCTCGTGGCCCTGTCCTTTCAAGCCATAGCGGAGCTGAATCTGCAACTTTGTGACCTGCGCGCTCGGCTCGAAGGCCAGCTAGATCAGGGAGGCGATTGATGTCCGATCAGGACCCGGCTGTTGAGATGGCCTTGATCAGGGCTGATCTCGAAGCCGTCCAGGAAGAGCTGAAAGCCGTGCGCAAGGAGCTGAAAGACCTGCTCGACGCATGGAACACCGCCACGGGTGTGGTTCGCTTCGTCAAATGGCTCTCGACGCTCGTCACCGCGCTCGCGGTCATCTTCGCTGCCATCAAGGGCTTTGAAGGCCGCTAACCTCTCGAAGGAGAATATCCATGAACTCGCTACCGCCAGCTTATCGCTGGCTCGATGACCTGCAACCTCTGCCCAAGATGGTGGCCGAAGCCCGCAAGCTTTACGGCACGGTCGAGGCGCAGGGCTCTGCCGACAATCCTGCAATCCTCGGCTGGGCCAAGGAGCTGGGGCTGGTCAGGATCTACAACCATGATGAGATCCCTTGGTGCGGACTGTTCACAGCCATTGTCGCCAAACGAGCAGGTAAGGCGCTACCGAGCCAGCCGCTTTGGGCGAGGAGCTGGGTGAACTTCGGCAAGGACGGCAGCGCAAAGCCGCAGCTTGGTGATGTGCTGGTCTTCCGCCGCGGTGAGGTCTCCGGCCATGTCGGGCTCTACATCGGCGAGGACTATGGCGCCTTCCATGTGCTGGGCGGAAACCAGTCCGATGGCGTGACCATCACCCGCATTGCCAAGGATCGCTGCATCGCGGTTCGCCGGCCTGTTTACAAGGCGGCACCCCCGACCGCGAAGCCGGTCGAACTCGCTGCAACCGGTGCGCTCTCCAGCAACGAAGCCTGACCCACTCATCCATTGCGCATTGCAGATGGATCATCCCGCCCGCCTTTTGGCGGTTTTTTTATTGGAGAAATGACATGGAAGACCTCAAACCCTGGTGGACCTCCAAGGCCATCTGGACCGGCTTTATCGGCAGCGTCTGGGGCATTGCAGGTACGCTCGGCGTTCTACCCGTAGGACTCGATCAGGCCGACGTCCTGACCGTGGTGCTGGCGCTGACCGGTATCGGCGGCGTTCTGTTCCGCAAGACGGCGACAGCCCGCATCGGCTGATGCTCAATGGCGGGGGGCTACTGCTCCCGCCACCCTTCTTTCCAATCAGGTGCAGGCATGACCAGGCTGACCATTCGTCGGGGCGGCACCAAGCGCGTGCGCGCCACCTTCTTTGCCGACCAGAGCGCAGGGCTCGCCCGGGATCTTGCTGGGCTCACGCTCATGGTCATCGATCAAAGTCCAAACATTGCACCGCCTGCGCTTGCGATCCTGACCCCAGCTTCGGGCGGGCAAATCGAAGTGCTGTGGAGCGACGAGCAGACCGCACCGCTTGCGCCCGGGGCTGGCAAGGTCTGGCTCACACTGGGTTTCGAGAACGACAGCGGGGAGCGTGAGGTTCTTCCGACCCTTACGTTTGATGTCGAATGACGGCCGCGCTTCAGATCCTCGAGGCGGTCCAGACCATCCTCGTCGAGAGCAACGGCACGAGCATCACCCTTGATGTCTCAAGCGTCGGCATATCGGGCCCACGCGGTTTAACCGGACCTCAGGGACCTCCGGGACCACCCGGACCGCTGAGCGCGCTGACCGATCTTAGCGATGTCGATCTCGCCACGCCCGAGGGTGGGGACGTCCTCACCTACTCATCCCCCACCAACACATGGATCAACGAGAAAGCGACCAGACTGGTCGACGGAGGTAATTTCTGATGGCCAATACCCTGCGCATCAAGCGGCGGGCTGCAGGCGGTGCGGCCGGCGCTCCGGCATCGCTTGCCAATGCCGAGCTCGCGTTCAACGAGCAGGACAACACCCTCTATTACGGCACCGGCACAGGCGGGGCTGGCGGCACCGCAACCTCAGTCATCGCTATCGGCGGTTCGGGGGCTTTTGTGGCAACGACCGGCGCCCAGACTATCGCCGGGGCGAAGACTTTCACCTCGACAATTTCGGGCTCTGTCGATGGCAATGCAGGGACAGCCACCAAGCTTGCAACTGCGCGCACCTTTTCGATCACAGGTGATGGCACGGGCTCCGCAAGCTTTGATGGTTCAGCCAACGCATCGATCGCGCTGACGCTCGCCAATAGTGGCGCCACCGTTGGAACCTATGGCTCAGCAACGCAGGTCGGGCAGGTCACGGTCGATGCCAAGGGGCGCGTCACCGCTGCCAGCAATGTCGCGATCACGTTCCCGGTTACGTCCGTCGCGGGACGCACCGGTGCTATCACGCTTTCCACGTCCGACGTCTCGGAAGGCACAAACCTCTATTACACCGACGTACGTGTCCGGGCGAACCGGCTGGATCAGTTGGCGGCGCCCACGGCTGCCGTCGCGCTGAACAGCCAGCGGATCACGGGTCTGGCAGATCCGACCGCAGCCCAAGACGCTGCCACCAAGAACTACGTCGACCTTACCGTCCAAGGTCTCGACCCCAAGGCCTCGGTCAAGGCCGCGTCGACGGCCAACATCGCATCGCTTTCTGGTGCAATGACAATCGACGGCGTGGCGCTGGTGGCGGGCGACCGTGTCCTGGTGAAGGACCAGACCACGACGTCCGCCAACGGCGTCTATGTCGTGGCGGCCGGGGCTTGGGCCCGGGCTGATGACTTGTCCGCCTGGAGCGAGTTCGTTTCAGCTTATCTGTTCGTCGAACAGGGCACAGTAAACGCTGACGTCGGCTTCCTCTGCACTGTGGACGCAGGTGGCACGCTCGGGACCACCGCAATTACCTTTGTGCAATTTAGCGGCGCCGGACAGGTCGTCGCTGGCGCAGGACTCACCAAAACGGGCAATACAATCGATGCTGTAGGCGCGAACGGGATTGTTGCAAATGCTGACGACATCTCGCTGACAGGGCAAGCGCTGGCGTTTCACAACCTTGCTGCCAATGGCATTGTGGCGCGAACCGGTGCCGGCACGGTTGCTGCGCGCACCCTTACGGCCGGCTCGACTAAGATTGCTGTCACCAATGGCGACGGGGTTGCTGGCAACCCAACTATCGACGTTAATGAAGCAAATCTGACGCTTGGTAACATCGGGGGCACGTTGGGGGTGGCGAAGGGCGGCTCGGGTGCGTCCACGCTGACAGGCTACCTCAAGGGCAACGGCACGTCTGCATTTACGGCATCAGCCACAATCCCCAACACCGACATCTCCGGCCTTGGCACCATGTCGACGCAAGCCGCCAGTAGCGTGGCGATCACTGGCGGCAGCATCGATGGGATTACCTTTGACGGCGGCACTTTCTGACCGCTCGCTTTGAGAGCGTCTGTCCACTTACCTGACATTTTAAGGTCTGTTTCATGGCCAACATCTTCATCCTCAAACGCTCCTCAACAGCGTC
The DNA here is from genome assembly GCA_937996655.1 of uncultured Sphingomonadaceae bacterium. Lineage (GTDB taxonomy): Bacteria > Pseudomonadota > Alphaproteobacteria > Sphingomonadales > Sphingomonadaceae > Aquisediminimonas. The sequence continues at coordinate 18,226 of CALKUK010000011.1, forward strand.
TGCGGTCCCCTCCGCCGCTTCGCTTCAACCTGGTGAACTTGCGGTCAATTTGGCTGATGCAAAGCTCTATACGAAGAATGCAGGCGGCACTGTCATCCAGATTGGATCGGCCATTGCCAATGCCCTAACCTTCAACAATGGCGGCACGGGTGCGGCTTCAGGTTCGACCTTTAATGGGAGTTCAGCCGTCACCATCAGCTATAACAGCGTGGGCGCACCAAGTGCGTCAGGCGCGAATGCGACCGGCACCTGGGGGGTTTCTATTTCGGGGACGGCGGCCACGGCAACCACTGCCAACGGGCTCAATACCTCCAATAACTATCAGATCAACTCTTTGGGTGTCGGGACACCTGCGTCGGCGGTCGCAGGCGAAATACGCGCGACGAACAACGTCACTGCCTATTATGCCTCCGACGCAAGGCTGAAGGAAAATGTCCGGCCTATCGCGGGTGCGATTGACCTTGTCTGCCAGATCCGCGGTGTCCGCTATGATTGGTGCCAAGCCTATATCGACCATCAAGGTGGTGAGGACGGCTACTTTGTCCGCCGGGCGGATGTCGGTGTCATCGCTCAAGAAGTCGAGGCAGTTCTGCCCGAAATCGTCGGCGAGAACGCTCAGGGCCATAAAGCCGTCCGATACGAGCGCCTAACCGCCCTTTTGATTGAAGCGGTCAAGCAGCTTAAATCCGAAATTGATGAGCTGAAAAGATCGTAAGCCATGCCCATCAAGGTCATCATCATTACGGCTGGTACGCAGATCACGCTCCCGTCCGACTGGAACTCCGCGAACAACTCGATCGAATGTATCGGGGGTGGGGGTGGGGGCTCCTTCCGCAATGCCTCGGCCGGCGGTTCGGGTGGTGCTGGCGGCGGCTACGCCAAGCTCGTTAATTTTGGATCGCCGGGTCAGTCGCTCACGATCAGCATTGGCACCGGGAGTGCTGGAAGCTCAACAACGTCGACGACCAATGGCGGTAACACATGGGTCAGTAACACCGGGTCGGCACCAACATCGACTGCACAAGGCGTTCTTGCCCGAGGCGGTGGTCAGGCAACGACGCAGGTTGGCACGCTTACTTATCTTGGTGGTGCGGGGGGCGTTGCCTGGAATAGCACCAATTATGACAGCGGCGGGGGCGGGGGCGGAGCTGCCGGTCTCTCGGGCGCCGGCCTTGGTGGCGGTGATGGGCAATCTGACGCTTATGGCGGAGACGGCGGTGCAGGGTCTTCGGCGCGCGGGGGCTCGACAGCAGGAAATACCACCGGCAATGCCGGAGCCCAGTGGCAAGTCACGACCAACGCAATCACGGGCACCGGACTAACAATCCTTGCCGCCGGCGCGACCGCAGGTGCGGGAAGCGGCGGCGGTGGTCTGGGCGGCACCAACTATACCATCAGCGGCTACGCAGGAGGCCTCTACGGCGGTGGCGGTGGTGGCGGAAATTATAGTGGTGCAGGCGGCGGCTGGGCAGGGGGCGCGGGTCGTCCCGGTCTTATTGTGCTCACGTATCGAACAGGCAGCCTGCCTTCGTCGGGCGCCATCAATCTCTCGCAGGCCAATACGGAACTCGGCAATGCGTCGACAGCGAGCATCTCGCTTGGAAGTGCGGCTGTTCGTGCTCTTGCAGGGGTATCAACTGGTGCGATTGCAATGTCGACACTTTACGGCAAGGCGACAATTCCGACGCTCACAACGACGCTGACCGCCGGCCAAGTCACAGACACCGCCAAGATCGCAAATACACTATACGGCTATAGCTCTGCGGCCGCAGGCAACGGACTTGTCGCGGGTGCCATAGCCAACACGACATTTAATGGCGCCACTATTCAGGGCCTTTATTGCTATTGGAACAACACGGTCGTGGTGTCCGGCAACCGGGCTGCTAATTTTATCACGAGTGTGACGGTGAATGGCACCAGTCTCGGGCCGCTTACCCTGCCGACCTATGACGCCACCAACAACGTCACGACCTTCTATTTTGGAAATTCATTGGACGCTAACCCGTTCCCCACGAACGGCGGGGTCTACAACATCGTCATAAAGGGATGATTTATGGACGAACCTACGACTGCTCCCGTGCCTGAAAAACCGATCATTGCCCGCGAGGAAGTGACTGAAGACCGCATTGTCCGAGAAGGGGTGATGCCGGATGGCACGCCCTTTTATTCGGAAATCACTACCAATCCGGAGATCTTCTAATGCGACATAAGTCGATCCTTTATCCGGTGTGTCGCGTGGATCTTGTTGAACTCGAACCTGGCGAGAGCTTTACGTTTAGCCAGAAGGCAGCAAGCGCGAGTTATGGCGTGTTTGCTCTGGGCGGAAATCGCAGTGGTGATGATGCCGTTGAGACGACCGATCCCAACCATTTTGCAGTGACGACCATGACATCAGGTTCGGTGCCAGGGCGTATGTTCAATCACGTGGGGAAGTGGATCCCGAATACGCCCGACACCGGTTGGTCCAATGATGGTCTGGGCCATGCAGCCATGACGATTACGGCGGGAGAGCAGGGTGCGCGATGGATTTGTCTGGGTCGTGTGGCTGAGCACAATTGCGAAATTCTTCCATTGTCTGCCGAAGACAATCAGCCGTTGCCGATTGGGTGGGGCGTGCTTGGAATTAGAGGTGAGGCCGTTTGCGATGGTGTGGCGATAGGGGCGTTGCAGTATTTTGGGCCGAGAGAGCAAATTTTTCCCCTCATCTGCAAAGGCGACGCGCTGCTAATCCGGTGAAATGAAAACTGACTGGCCCTCACTGAGCCGCGCGTGATGCGTGTTAATGCTTCATCACCTGCGGCGCCACTGCTGGCCGGAGGTGAAGCGTGGGAGAGCAGGATGGTGCCCGGCGTCTTAAGCTGTGTCTATCGATGTTACCCCAGCACGCGGCATACCCGCCGCGCTGAGACAGCCATCATTATTCTGGTGTGATCGATACAATGCCTGCGACGCGCAGGGTTCAGGCTCGACCTTTAATGGAAGTTCAGCCGTTACCATCAGCTATAACAGCGTGGGGGCACCAAGTACGTCAGGTGCGAACGCAACCGGCACTTGGGTGATCTCCATTTCGGGGACGGCGGCAACGGCAACCATTGCAAACGGGCTCAACACCTCCAATAACTATCAGATCAACTCGCTCGGCGTGGGGACAGCTGCCTCGGCTGTCGCAGGCGAAATACGCGCAACGAACAACGTCACTGCCTATTATGCATCTGATGCACGGCTGAAGGAGAATGTCCGGCCCATTGCTGATGCGCTTGGCCTTCTCTGCCAGATTCGCGGTGTCCGCTATGATTGGCGGCAGGCCTATATCGACCAGCAAGGCGGCGAGGACGGGTATTTTGTCCGCCGCGAGGACGTCGGCGTCATCGCCCAAGAGGTCGATGCCGTCTTACCCGAAATCGTGGGCGAGAACGCGCAAGCTCATAAAGCGGTCCGATATGAGCGCCTGACCGCCCTCCTGATTGAAGCGGTCAAAGAGCTCAAATCTGAAATTGATGAGCTGAAGAGAGCGTAAGCCATGCCCATCAAAGTTATCATCATTACGGCCGGTACGCAGATCACGCTCCCGTCCGACTGGAATTCGGCAAACAACTCGATCGAGTGCATCGGCTGGTGGTTCGGGCGGGACGGGCGGCGGGTATTGCAAAAATCATTTCCCGAGAATGTTTGGGTCAGCGTTGCGGTTCGTATGTCGGCATATCGGTATGAGGTTGGCGAACAATATTTCCATTCCACTCACCAGTAACAACCAGCTTTTCGACGACTTCGGCGAATACCTGCCCGATGAAGGGGGTGGCTGGTGATATAGATCTATCCATCGCATAGGCCATTACAACGCGTCTACTGGGCGTTGGGTCTACCAAGTTTATTGCAACGAGTTCTCCAGTGAGGACAAGCTGATGAATCGGGGCATAGGGAAGTATGGTCGCTCCTAGCCCTGCTCGAACAAGGTCGATAATGGCGCTCAGGGAGTCCACTTCTATCGTCGTCGTGAGTTCGATTCCGGCCTTCATTGCAGCAACATCGAGGATTTTGCGGAGCCCATGAAGTGGACTTGGAAGAATGAGCGATCTGCTTTGCAGTTCTGCAAAGTTAAGCGGATTGGTCGGTTGGGAAAGGCTGTCGGATAACATCACAAGAAACAGAGGTTCATCCAAGACGGGAACGGTTCGTACCAAGCCGTTCGTCGGAACGTCATAAGTGAAACAGCAATCGAGTTCGCCGCGCTTCAGCCACTCAAGTAAATGGCCGGAGAAGGCAGCAGTGAAGGAAAGCGACAACCCAGGTTGTGTTGTTCTAATGGCCTCGACAAGTGGTAAGGTCGCAATCTCAGAAACGGTTGGTGTCATACCCACACGGACTTTGCCAAGTAGTGACTGCGATGAAGTCGATCCCAAGCGACGGATGGCATCTAGCCGCATCAATATGTCGCTAGCCGGACCAATTATTTTGTGGCCGAGCTCGGTAAGCTTCATGCCGCGGCCATGGCGTGTAAAAATCTGGCCGCCCAACTCCAATTCTAGCAAACGGATCTGTCGACTTAGGGCTGGCTGCGCAATCCCAAGCCGCGCTGCGGCCGTCGTCACGCTGCCTAGCTCTGCTACATGTAAGACTGTTCTAAGTTGTCCAATGTCCATTATGCAACACCTACAAAGCCATGCTTAAATTGTATAGCTCCTACTTCTATCTGATATTCGTGCCCGCATCTTATGCCAGCTAAAGCTCGTTGCTTAGCTGATTAAAGGGGCGGTTGATCATGGCGGTTGTGAGCTTGCAAAGTAAGGATTTCTTGGAGATCCGAGAGGGTGTCGCTAAGCTGTGCGAGTTGTTTCCGGACGCCTACTGGCGGCAGCTTGATCGAGACATGGCCTATCCCGCTGAATTTGTCGAAGCACTTGTTAAGGCGGGCTATCTTGCTGCGCTGATCCCTGAAGAATTTGGTGGATCAGGCCTCCCTTTGTCTGCAGCCTCGGCTATTCTTGAGGAGGTGCAGCGTGCTGGTTGTAACGGCTCTGCCTGCCATGCGCAGATGTATATCATGGGGGCGCTTCTCCGTCATGGCAGTGAGGCTCAGAAACGCCAATATCTGCCAAGGATTGCAAGCGGCGAACTTCGCCTACAAGCATTTGGTGTTACCGAGCCTACGAGTGGCACTGACACAGGATCATTGAAGACAACGGCCGTCCGTCATGGAGACAGCTATATTGTTAATGGTCAGAAGATTTGGACATCGCGTGCTGAACACTCAGACCTTATGCTTCTTCTTGCACGAACCACCCCACGCGAGGAAACTGCTCGTGGGATAGATGGCCTGTCCGTCTTCATGCTCGACATGAATGCCGCCAAGGCCGCTGGCGGACTGACCATCCGTCCGATCCGCACGATGATGAACCATTCCACGACGGAAGTCTTTTTCGACAATGTCGAAGTGCCCGCCGCAAACCTGATTGGGGAAGAGGGCAAAGGCTTCCGTTATATTCTATCGGGCATGAATGCCGAACGCATCCTAATTGCAGCCGAATGCATCGGCGACGCCAAATGGTTCATTGAGCGGTCGCGCATATATGCCAATGAACGCCACCTCTTTGGTCGTCCAATTGGTCAGAACCAAGGTGTCCAGTTCCCGATCGCGAGAGCTTATGCGCAGATGCGAGCCGCAGAACTTATGGTTCATGAAGCAGCCCGCCTGTTCGAAGCGGGCGAGCCGTGCGGTGAACAGGCCAACATGGCAAAGATGCTGGCGGCTGACGCTTCTTGGGCGGCGGCTGAAGCGGCTGTGCAGACGCATGGCGGTTTCGGCTTTGCCGAGGAATATGATATTGAACGCAAGTTCCGCGAAACGCGCCTGTATCAAGTTGCGCCCATTTCCACGAACATGATTCTCAGCTTCATTTCGGAACACGTTCTTGGCCTGCCGAGGTCTTATTAATGGCATGCAGACTTCCCCTTGAGGGGCTTCGAGTGGTGGCTGTTGAGCAGGCTGTTGCGGCACCGTTCTGCACCTCTAGGCTAGCTGACGCTGGCGCTGACGTGATCAAGGTTGAAAGGCCAGAGGGGGACTTTGCGCGCGCTTATGACAAGGTTGCGGCTGATCAAAGCAGCTATTTTGTATGGCTCAATCGCGGCAAGAAGTCTGTGGTTCTCGATTTAGCAAGCGATGTGGGTAAGGCCCAGTTGACAGAGCTTGTGACGCGTGCGGACGTGCTTGTCCAAAATTTGAAGCCAGGCGCCTTCTCACGTCTTGGTTTTCCGCCGGACGTGCTGCTGAAACAACACCCTCGTCTAATCATATGCTCGATCAGCGGCTATGGGGAAACGGGGCCTATGGCGGAACGAAAGGCATATGATCTTCTGATCCAAGCGGAGTCCGGGTTGGCATCAATCACAGGGAGAAAAGAAGAGCCAGCCCGTGTGGGGATATCGATCGCAGATATTGCCACGGGGGCGACAGCCCATTCGGCGATCCTTGAGGCACTCATCCAACGCTCAATCACGGGTGAGGGGGCGCATATTCAGATTTCGATGTTCGATGTGATGGCGGACTGGATGACCGTGCCGCTGCTTCATCAAGAGGGAGGGAGTCCTCCGAGGCCAATCGGGCTCTCCCATCCGTCGATTGCGCCATATGGCGTTTTTTTTACAGCCGACAGCAAGCCGATTTTGCTCTCAGTTCAAAGCGACCGAGAGTGGGCAGTTTTAGCCAGTCAGCTGCTTGAGGACGTCGCCCTAATAAGTGATCCGCGCTTTTCTACTAATGTTCAGCGTGTCGCGCATCGCCTCGAAACCGATAGGATTGTTGCAAAAGCATTTGCGGCATTAGATGAAGCCGAGATGTGTCAAAGATTGGCGTCCGCAGATCTCGCTTTTGCTCGATTGAACAATATTGAGGATTTATCCAAACATCCGCATCTTCGACGGATAACGGTTGATACTGCCAATGGGCCGGTGTCCTATCCCGCGCCAGCCGCAATTTTTATCGGCAAGGAGAGGGCCTATGGATCGGTTCCGGCACTCGGCTCTACCAAAGTCGATGTTTCAGGCGCCTTGCAGGCCGATAATCGCGACGGCTGAAACATTTTGCACAGGCTGCCCGCCCAAATTATGTGAAAGCGCGAATACTGGATTGTCCTGCCTCTGTCGGGCTCCTGCGCGGCCAAGCAATTGTAGGTAATTTTCATAAATCATCCGAAGGCCAGACGCGCCTATCGGATGGCCGAAACATTTCAGGCCACCGTCAATCTGGCATGGAATGCCGCCATCGGCATCGAAGAAGCCGTCGCGGACGTCTTTCCAGCCTTCGCCTTCTTTGGAGATATAGAGGTCTTCCATCGTAACCAGCTCGGTAATCGAGAAGCAATCGTGCACCTCCATCAGGCTGATCTGTTCTCGCGGTTTAGAGATGCCGGCCTCCTCATATGCCTTGGCGGCCGCGATCCTAGTGGTGTGGAAATAGCTGCCGTCCCAGCCACCACCTTGTTGCATTTCCCAGCCATTAGAAGCTGAAATTTGCAGCGCCTTGATCGTGACGTGGTCTTGCTTGCCCAGCGCCTTTGCAATTTCCGGTGTCGTCACGATGGCGCAAGCAGCGCCATCAGAGACGCCGCAGCAATCATAGAGACCGAGGGGGTCGGCGATCATCGGCGCGTTGAGAACCGTGTCGATATCGATCGCCTTTTGCAAATGCGCTTTCGGGTTTTTGACGCCATTGGCGTGGGATTTGACCGATACATGGGCGATGGCACGTTTTAGATCGTCTCGAGACACGCCATGCTTTGCACGATATGCAGAAGCGATCTGCGCAAAGCTGCCCGGAGCAGACCCCGTAACGCCAATCATGTCGAATGTGGTACCGCGCGAGCGCACCGGCAGCCCGCCATAGCCGGTGTCTTTCAGCTTCTCGACGCCCAGAGCGAGGGCGATATCGCATGCGCCGCTGGCGACAGCATACACTGCACCGCGAAAACTTTCGGTGCCGCTGGCGCAATAATTTTCGACCTTCGTCACGCCGATATTGGGAAGACGCAGGGCCATAGAGAGTGGGATACCTGACGGCCCGATATTCTGGGCGTCAAAGCCGACGCCCAGCCAGGCCGCATCGATCTGAGAAGTTTCGATACCTGCATCGGTCAAGGCTTCGTCGAAGGCCTCGAGCATCAACTGATCGGCATCCTTGTCCCACCGTTCCCCGAATTTGGAGCAGCCCATGCCAAGGATGGCGACCTTGTCCTTGATTCCGCGTGGCATCATGCGTCTCCTTTGCTGACAGGAACGGCCTTCCAGAAATATTTGATGAACCCGCGCAAGTCATCGATCGCCTTGATGCGGAAGACCATGCGCATTTCGACGCCAACTTCGATTTCCTCTGCCATCACATCGGCAAATTCCGTCACGAGCCGCCCGCCACCTTCAAAATCTATGGTGCCGTAAAAGCTCGGCGGGTCCGGTGAAAAGGTAAGGTTGTCTGCTGTAAACGCGATGACGCTGGCACGGCGTTCAGCCAGAGGATAATCCTCCTGCGCCCCCTGTGCGCGGTCGTTGGGATTCACGCTGATTTCGGTCTTAGGGAACTGGACGGTTCCCGTCTTCGTGCAGCGTCCCCCGACCAGCCCCAGAACGGCCTTGCGTTGACGGAAAAGAGTTGTGCCCGGCTGCTTCTGATCCATCTCGGCGCGGATCCCCTTTTCCAGCGGCAACAGATGGCGATGGAACAAGTATCGGCCATAGTTCCTGTCGTCCTGACGGAAGGCCAGATGACCTGCCACGCCCCAGCGTGACGGCAATTTGGCCAGCGCGTCAGTTGCTTCAAATACCAGCACGTCGGCGCCTTGTCCGAAACTGGCGAGCAGGATTTTCTCGCCTGGCTTTGCCTGCTCCAGGCACGCGGCAAGCATCAATATGGGGTGGGCGGTGCCGCTATCACCGATGACAGCCATCAGCGGATCTGCACATACATCTGGGCGAATGCCTGCCTTTTTTGCCAGTTGTTCGGGCACGCCCTTTACCGGTACCGCGATTACGGCGTGATCAATTGCCCCGCCCTCAATTCCCAGATTGGTTAGCCCGTCCTTCAAGGCCTTGCCCAGAATGGCTGCATACCCTTCGTCGCGGATCCAGCGGCTTTCCCACGCATAGTCAAAATCTACGCCACTGCTGCGGAAGTGATCGACGAAATCAATTGTAAGGCTATGGCCGCCCAAGTAGCGGGCGATGACATCGCCCTGGCCAACCAACACGGCCCCTGCGGCATCGCCAAAACTCATTTCCGCTTCGGACGCGGGCTTGGCCTTGCGATTGTCAGACGCGATGACAAGCTGAGTGACCTGCCCGTCCAAAGCCTGCATCAGTGCCGACGTGCCAGCGCGCAACGATCCTGCGGCGTCATTGGCCGCCGTGGCATCCGCCAGCGTCAGCGCTTCTTTGACGATCCCCGAATTCAACCGGTCAGCAAAGGGCAGGGTGGTCGACGCCAGTGTGACACGCTCAACGCGGTTGCGATCAATGCCGGTCAGGCAATCGCGCGCCGCTTCGACGCCCATGGTGATAGCGTCCTCATCCCAGTTTACGACGGCCTTTTCGCCTTTCGCCAGTCCGCGCAGTCCGCCCGCGAACCAGCCGTTAAAGGCGTGGATCGCCGCACGTTGCAGCCGGCGTTTCGGGATGTAGGCGCCAAAGGCTAGAATGCCGTGATCGGTCATAGAAATTCCACATATCCGTTGTTGAGCACCATCGTTTCCCGCTCGACGCTGAAGGCGCGGAACGATGCGCGGCCCGGGCCTTCGAGCCAGATGTTCGTGCGAATTGTCTCACCGGGATAGACCGGCTTTGAAAAGCGGGCATCCATCCGCTTCAGGCGCCCCGGTACATTGTCCATCAGCTCGGACAGGAGGCTGCGGCTCACAACGCCCAACGTGGCCAGTCCGTGAAGGATTGGCCGTTCAAATCCCGCAGATTGCGCAACCTGGCGGTCAATGTGCAGGGGATTGAGATCGCCGGACAAACGATAGAGGAGCGCGGCGTTGCGTGCGGTGCGCAAGGATTCCGAATGATCTGGCGGGCGGTCTTCAGGCACGGGATGCGGAACAGGCGCGCCTTCCGCGCTACCGCCAAAACCGCCATCGCCGCGCAGGAACGTCGTCGCGATGGTGTCGGCATAGTGCGTCCCATCCTTCCCTTTGATACTCCGCTTGACCAGCGCGATCGCCCCCTTGTCCGGACCCTTGTCGAACAAATGGGTGATCCGGTTTTCCCCGATGAACACGCCTTCGGCAGGGAGGGGCGTGTGGATGATGATCGATTGCTCGCCGTGCAGAATCTTGGTCCAGTCCGCGCCCATTTCCGGGTTGCGCCACATGAAGCCGGGGTATCCAAGGACGACCGCCATTGTCGGCAGGGCGAGTAGTTTTTCCTCGTAGACGAATTCGAGCTCTTCGCACCCGATGCCCAGCGCATAGAGAATTGTGTCCCGGGCGCGCCATTCCTGCTCAACGACAACAGGTGCGCGGTGCAGCAGATAGTCCGGATCGATGGCCATGCTGGTTTCCTCAGATCGGATCATATCCAAAAATGTCGCCCGACCTCTCGGTCGGATCGGTGAAGAAGGGGCGGGCAGCAGGCAGGAATTCTTCCGCGATGCTCTGGACAGTCCAGCCGTCCGACTTGTGCACGGTGCGGACCGGGCGCGGCTTGGAGAAGACGAAGATTTCGTTCTTGCGCACGCCGAAAATCTGGTTGGTCACTTCGGCGGATGCATCCGACGCGAGGAACGCGACGAGCGGCGCGATCTTGTCGGCGCTCATGGTTTTCATCCGCTCGATGCGCTGCGCTTCGGCTTCGTTGGTGGCTGGGATCGTGGCGATCAGCCGGCTCCAGGCGAACGGCGCGATACAGTTTGACCGCACCCCAGCCCGCGCCATGTCCAGCGCAATCGACTGCGACAGGCCCACAATTCCAAGCTTCGCCGCGCTATAGTTCGCCTGGCCGAAATTACCGATCAGGCCACTGGTCGAGGTGAAATGAATGAAGCTGCCCGAGCCCTGATCCTTGAAATAGGGCGTCGCTGCTTTCGAGACGTTGAAGCAGCCGTTCAGATGCACGTCGATGACGGCATTCCAGTCCTCATGGCTCATCTTGTGCCAGATGCGGTCGCGCAGAATGCCGGCGTTGTTCACCACAGCATCGATCCGGCCAAAGGTCTTGACGGCATCCTCGATGATCGAAACCGCGCCTGCCGGGTCAGCCACGCTCGCGCCGTTGACGATCGCCCTGCCGCCAGCAGCTTTGATGTCGTTGACCGTTTCCTGCGCCGGACCAACATCTGCGCCTTCGCCATCCGCTGTGGCGCCAAGATCATTGACGACAACGCTTGCGCCTTCCTTGGCGCACAACAGGGCAATTTCCCGACCGACGCCGCGGCCGGCACCTGTGACAGCGACGACCTTACCCTCAAGCATTCCAGACATGAGGCCGCCTTTCAAATGCGTTCAACAATGATTGCAGGCGCCATGCCGCCCGCAGCGCACATGGTGACGAGACCATAGCGACCACCGGAGCGTTCGAGTTCATCCAGCGCTGTCCCGATCAGGATTGAACCAGTGGCGCCGATGGGATGACCCAGCGCACACGCACCGCCGTTGATGTTCACCTTTGACCGGTCGAGGTCGAGATCGCGAATGAACTTCTCGGCCACGACAGCGAAGGCTTCGTTGATTTCCCAGACATCGATGTCTTCCTTCTTGAGGCCGGCCTTCTCGAGAACCTTCTTCGCAGCAGGAACAGGCGCGTTGAGCATCAGCGTCGGACAATCACCCTGATTGGCATACGCTACCACCCGGGCGCGCGGCTTGAGACCGTGCTTTTCGGCATAGGCCTTGGACGTAATGAGCAAGGCGGCTGCGCCATCAACGACGCCGGAGCTATTGCCTGCATGGTGCACACCCTTGAATTCAAGTCCGGGATATTTGCGCTGGATCTGCTTGCGGAAGGTCATGCCTTCGCCAAGGTCAAAATCGGCAATGGCATCGAACGAGGCTTTGAGGCCCGCAAGGCCTTCGGCCGTGGTTTCCGGGCGCGGGAATTCCTCACGATCCAATGCAATCGAACCGTCTTCATTGAGAACCGGAACTAGCGATTTCGCAAAGCGGCCTTCCTTGATGGCGATGTCTGCGCGTCGCTGGCTTTCGAGCGCAAGCGCGTCCACGTCTTCGCGGCTAATGCCTTCCAGAGCGGCAATCGCGTCTCCACACACGCCCTGATGTGACTGCGGGTGAATTGCGTCGAGCGCCTGATTGCCCGCTCCCATGCCAAGCGGCTTGAGCCCGGCATTTGCCTCTTCCGCGCCAATTTGCGCCGTGTAGCTCATCATCTCGGTGCCGCCAGCAATGACGCAGTCTTCCATGCCGGACATAACCGAAGCGGTGGCAAAGTTGACCGAGCTGATGCCGCCTCCGCAGAAACGGTCCAGCGTTGTGCCCGATGCTTTCACATCATAGCCTGCGGCCAGTGCGGCCATGCGCCCCATGTCACCGCCTTGCTTGCCCTTTTGGGTCGACGTGGACCAGACGATGTCGTCGACAGAAGCGGTGTCGAGGTTGTTGCGCTCTTTGATCGCCTTGAGGACGGTAGCCGCCAGATGCTGGGGGTGGAGATGCGACAATGCCCCCTTGCCAGGCTTTCCAACGCCGCGCGGCGTGCGGACTGCGTCAATAATGTAGGCTTCGGCCATGGTCAGTTCCTTTATGCGGGGATTTCGTTGAAGGGCACGCCCTTGTCCGGACGATGGTCCTGCGGCAGGCCGAGGATCTTCTCGGCAATGGTGTTGAGAAGCATCTCATCAGCACCGCCGGCGATGCGGCCGGTTGGTGCGTTGATCCAGCTCGTCTGCCAATTGTCCTTGACCGACAAATGCTCGTCAAAATGCAGGCCGTCGGTTCCTTGCAGATCGATGGCGAGTTCGGAGAGTTTCTGGCGCGACCGGACAGAGACCAGCTTGTTGAGCGACCCTTCGGGCCCCGGTTCCATGCCCGCCTGCATCATCAGCATGGCGCGGGCGGTGATGGCATCAAGGCCGTTGCGCATGGCATAGTTGCGCGCGATCTGCTGGCGGATGCGACCGTCCTTGATCGCGGGCTGGCCGTTGATCTCGACGTCCTTCGCAAGGCTGACGAACAAATCTAAATGCGGGCCGAAGCCGCCGCTGTCGGTCGCGACGTAGCGTTCGATCATCAGCGTTGCCATCGCCACGGCAAAGCCGCCGCCAACGGGTGACATCCGGTGGCTGTCGTCGATTTTCACATCGTCAAAGAACACTTCGTTCACATGGCTGTCGCCGCCTGCGAGCTTGACGGGACGCACTTCGACACCCGGCGCGCGCATATCGACCCAGAAATAGGTCAGGCCCTTGTGCTTCTGCGCGGTGGGGTCGGTACGAGCGACGATGACGCCATAGTCCGAATATTGGGCGTAGCTGGTCCAGAGTTTCTGGCCATTCAACTTCCAGCCATTGCCATCCTGCTCTGCCTTCATGCGAAGCCCGGCAAGGTCGGAACCACCCGCCGGTTCGGAGAAGAGCTGGCACCAGATTTCTTCACCTTGCAAGGCCTTGAGAACGCGTTCCTTGACCCAGGCCTTGTCCTCGCAGAATTTCATGATGATCGGCACGGGCATGCCAAGCGAAATCCCGAAGAAGTGGGTCGGCATCCCGAACTGCATCTCTTCGGTTTCAAAGGTGACCTTTTCGATATGGGTCAGGCCCTGTCCGCCCATGTCGACAGGCCAGTTGATCCCCGCAAAGCCAGCGTCAAAACGGGCCTTGAGATAGCGGCGGCCGAGCGCCAGCTTTTCCTCATAGGCCAGATGTGTCTGTGCGGCTTTGCCATAGGTCGGTGCCACGGATTCAAGCCACGCACGGGCGCGGGTGCGGAATGTTTCGAGATCGCTCATGCGGCTTCTCCTTCGAGACAATCAACCAGCACATCTTCCCAGAAGAACAAGTTGCCCAGTTCCATGGCGAGGGTGCGCGCGCGGCGCATGTGGAGGTGGAGGCCCGCCTCCCACGTGACACCGATCCCGCCATGCACCTGCACGCAATCGCGGGCGCACGTATCATAACTGTCCGTCGCCTGGATGCGCGCGGCTGCCGCGGCCTTCAAGAAATCCGGATGGCCTTCACGCGTTGCGGCATGGAGCGCACCAGCGCGGGCCAGTTCGACCAATCCGTACATTTCTGCAATGCGGTGTTTGACCGACTGGAAGGCGCCAATCACCTGCCCGAAGGCCCGACGTGTGTTGGCATAATCGCGGGCGCGTTCCAGCAGCGCTTCCGCCCCGCCGGTCTGTTCATGTGCCGTCACCACCGATTGCAGCGCGAGCACATGGCGCGCTGCATCCAGCGCGTCCTCACCACGCGCAATTTCCGTGGCGGGCGTCCCCGCAAAGGTCAGGTCAGCGACGCAGCGGCTGTTGTCAAAGCTGTTGATGGCGGTCTTGGTCACGCCGTCAAGCGCTGCAACGACGATGACAGGCGTCCCGTTGTCGTTCGCCAGCACGACTGCGACATCGGCGTGCAGGCCGCCGGAGACTCCCGGTTTTGTGCCGGTCAATTTGCCGTCAGCAAAACGGACCGAGGTGCCCAGTACCGACTGTCCTTCTGCAAAGGCCACCGCGCCAATGGACTCGCCGCTGGCGAGTTTTGGCAGCCAGTCATTCTTCAGACCCTCGTCACCAAGGTCGAGAATGGCGCGCGCAGCACCGAAAGATGAGGTGAGGAACGGGGCTCCGGCCAGAGAACGGCCGATCTGGAACGCGATCAGGCCCAGTTCGACGAGCCCGAGATCCAGCCCGCCATAGGCTTCGGGCAGGGCTAGAGCTGTCCAGCCCTGTTCCTTTGCCGTTTCCCAATATGGGGCGTGATATTGGCCCGATTGTTCAAGCAGGGGCAGCAAGGCATCTGGCATGATGCGGGCTTCGAGAACGCGACGCGATTCCGTCGCGATGGCCAATTGGCCTTCATCATAGAGCAGGGACATGATCTTCCTATCGAACTGTGAACTTCTTGGCCTTGTCCGCCATGAGGGCGGTCCGATCGACCTGCGGCACGCCGACCGGGTTGCCGATCTGGCAATATTTGAGGCCGTTCTGGAGGGCGACGGTCCGCGGCATATCGAGCGATTGCCAGATCGCTTTGAGCGAGCCTGTCGTCGCAGCAGTCGGCTTCGCAGCAATCGTCGCCGCCAGTTCCTGTGCACGCGGCCACAAATCTTCGAGTGTCGTGATCTCGCTCACCAGACCGATGCGCAGGGCGGTTCCCGCGCCAATGCGTTCATCATTGCCGAGCAGGACCATGCGTAGCACGTCTTGCAGGGGGAGCTTGTACGTCATGCCGATGGGTTCGAGTGCACTGGTCATCCCGTAGGTGACGTGGGGGTCGAAGAAGGTCGCGTCTTCCGAACAGATGATGATGTCGGCTTCGTTGAGCCAGTAGAAGGCGCCGCCTGCGGCCATGCCATGCACCGCCGCCACGACCGGCTTCCAGCAGTTCATCGACTTCGGGCCGAGCAGATTGCCGGGGTCTTCACAATGCCAAATGTTGTCGAGATCGACGACAGGCTCGCCCTGCATCGATGCTTTTACGTCGACGCCGGTGCACCAGGCCTTGCCGGGTGCGGCCCTCAGCACGCAGCAATGAATGTCGTCGGTGACGCTGACCCATTTCCACAGATGTTCAAATTCTTCCATCATCCGCTTGGTGAAGCTATTCATTGCATCCGGGCGGTTGATGGTGATTGTCGCCACATGGTCGACGACGTCGACAAGGATGGTTTCGTACTGCATCAGACTCTCCTGTCGTCAGTCCGCATGGTTGACCTAGTTATACAAGTCGCTATGACATAGCGGGATAGTGGAGGACAAGCCCTGCAATGAATTTCGACCTGTCTGATGAACAGAAAATGCTGGCTGAGCAAGCGCGCGGCCTGATTGCGGAACGATCACCATATGACCACCTGCGCGGCTTGATCGACGCAGGGGCGGAATGGGATGAGTCGCTGTGGCGCGAGCTTGGGGAAATGGGTTTTTTGGGGGCTGCGATTCCCGAAACGCACGGTGGCCTGGGCATGAGCGCGCTGGATCAAGGCGTCATCGCACAGGAGCTCGGCCGCGCGAATGCAGCGATTCCCTTCTTTTCGTCGATCATCCTGTGTGCCGACGCCATTCAATTGGCGGGCAGCGATGCGCAAAAGGCGGAGTGGCTTCCCAAACTCGCCTCTGGCGAAGTGATCGGAACCTTGGCCTATGCAGAAGGACCGGGACCAAGCTTTGCGACTGGCGTAACATTTGACGGCAGCAAAATCAGCGGCGCGAAGATGCCCGTGGCAGATGCCGGCATTGCCCATATTGCGATCGTGCTTGTCGCTGGCGGCGGGTTTGTGCTGGTCAAGCTGGATCAGCCGACTGTGAAGCGCACAAAGCTCGACAGCTTTGATCAGCTTCGAGCGCACTATCGGATCGATTTTAATGGAGCGGAGGCAGAGGCGTTGCCCGGCGCGGCGAAGTTGTCTGCGCTTATAGACCGTGCCGCTGTGCAGGCCGCGTTCGAGGCAACCGGTGCTGCCGATGCCTGCCTTGAGATGGCCCGCAACTACGCACTGGACCGGCAGATGTTCGGTCGGCCGCTCGCCTCTTTCCAGGCGATCAAGCACAAGCTGGCGGACCTTGCCGTCGAAGTCGAACTTGCCCGGTCCAACGCTTATTTTGGCGCATGGGCAGCTGACGAATCCCCGGATGATCTGCCCGCTGCGGCCTCCGCCGCGCGCCTGACCGCGCTCAAGGCGTTTGAAACGGGCGCGCGCGAAAACCTACAGGTGCACGGCGGCATCGGATACACGCAGGAAGCCAATTGCCATTTCTATTACCGGCGGGAACGGACGTTGGCGCTTGCCTTGGGCGGCCGTGACTATTGGGCCGACCGCCTGATCGCGGCGCAACCCGGCAGCCAAGGAAAGGCCGCTTAAGATGGATTTCAACGACACTCCCGAAGAAGCCGCTTTCCGCACCGAGGTGCGTGCCTGGCTTGCGGCCAATGCACCCGCCCATGTCATCCCGCAGGGCGTGACACTTGATGATGCGGAAGAAGTGGAACGCGGCAAGGCCTGGCAGCGCGCCGTTTACGATGGCGGCTATGCCGGAATTACGTTTCCCAAGGCGCTTGGCGGGCGCGGCGGCACGGTCATTGAAGCCGTGGTTTTTGCCGAAGAAGAAGCGCACTACCACCTTCCCAAGGGGCCCTATATCGGCATCGGTCTTGGCATGGCAATCGCCGCGATTGCCAAGCACGGCACGGACGAGCAGCGCGCGCAGTTTATCGAACCGACCTTGAAGGGGGAGCTCACCTGGTGTCAGCTCTTCTCCGAGCCCTCGGCCGGTTCGGATCTCGCCAATCTGCGGACCAAGGCGGTGCAGGATGGCGACGCCTGGATCGTCAACGGCCAGAAGGTCTGGTCCAGCTGGGCACACCGCAGCGATTGGGGCATTCTCGTTGTCCGCACTGACCCGTCGGTGCCCAAGCATAAGGGGCTGACCTTCTTCGTGGTCGACATGAAGTCGCCCGGCATTGAAATCCGGCCGATCCGCCAGATCTCCGGCGCAAGCGATTTCAATGAGACATTCCTGACGGACGTCCGCATTCCCGACAGTTGCCGGATCGGCGGCGTCGGCGAAGGGTGGGGCGTGTGCATGACGGTGCTCATGGGTGAACGCTTGGGCAGCGGCAGCCACAAAGCGCAGGTTTCTCCGCTGATCGACTATGCGGCGTCCACGCCTGGCATGAACGGCGGCACGGCCCTCGACAGCGGCAGCACCAAGCTCGCGCTCGCAAGTGCCTTGGCGGAAGAGCAGGGCGCACGATATCTGGAAGCGCGCCTACGCACCATGGTCAGCCGTGGCGAAAACCCGGGCGCGCTCGCCGGGATGATCAAAATGACCTACGCCAGCCGCCTGCAAAAGACGAGTGCGCTCGCCATGGAATTGCGCGGCATGGACGCGATCGCACCGGCTTCGGGCGACACCCAGACGCGCGAGATCCAAGGCGACTATATCTGGTCCACTGTCATGCGGATTGCCGGTGGCGCGGACGAAGTCCTCAAGAACCAGATCGCAGAGCGCGTTCTCGGGATGCCCGGTGAAATCCGCATGGACAAGAACATACCCTTTGATCAGTTGAAGGGCTGACCATGGAGTACCGGCGTCTCGGAAATTCCGGGCTCAAGGTCTCCAGCCTGTGCCTGGGTTGCATGAGCTTTGGCGACCCGGCCCAAGGCTGGCACAATTGGGTTCTTGGCGAGGACGAGAGCGCTGCGATCATCCGCCGCGCACTAGAAGCGGGCATCAACTTTTTCGATACGGCGAACGTGTATGCGGGCGGTGCGTCGGAGGAGATTACAGGGCGCGCGCTCAAGGCCCATGCCCGGCGCGACGAAATCGTCATCGCGACCAAGGCGCACGGCGCTTGGGGGAAGGGGCCAAACCAGTCCGGCCTGTCCCGCAAGGCCCTGATGCAGGCCGTGGATGATAGCCTGAGGCGCCTCGGAACGGACTATATCGATCTCTATCAGATCCACAGATGGGATGATGAGACGCCGATTGAGGAAACACTCGACGCGTTGAACGATATCGTGCGGGCCGGGAAGGCGCGGTACATTGGCGCATCATCCATGTTCGCATGGCAATTCCAGAAGGCCTTGATGATTTCCGAACGGAATGGCTGGGCCAAATTCGTATCGATGCAGAACCACCTGAACCTTCTCTACCGCGAGGAAGAACGGGAAATGCTGCCGCTGTGCATTTCGGAAGAGGTCGGCGTCATCCCCTGGAGCCCGCTTGCACGCGGGCGGCTGACGCGCCGCTGGGGCGAAGAGACGAGCCGCTCTGAAGGGGACAAGTTTGGCAAGATGCTGTACGCCCGTACCGAAGAGGCCGACAAACAGGTGGTGCAGGCCGTTGAGGCGGTGGCCGCAGCACGAGAGCGTCCCATGGCGCAGGTCGCGCTGAGTTGGCTGGTCGCCAAGCGTGGCGTGACGGCACCGATCGTGGGCGTCACGAAAATGGCGCAGCTGGACGACGCGCTTGCCGCCTTGGACCTCCGCCTGTCCGCAGACGAAGTCGCGGCCCTTGAGGCCCCTTATGTGCCGCATCCTGTGCTGGGCCATTTGTGAGCAGTTTGGGCAAGTCTTGAACGAGGCAAATTCTATCTGGCATGGCGGGCCGCCTGATCTGACGTTTCTGCAGCAGAGTGGAGCGGATTGCCTGCCCGGCCTTCTGGGCATGGAGTTTGTTGGTTTTGGCGATGATTGGCTGAAAGCGCGCATGCCCGTGGACGCACGCGTTCATCAGCCGTTTGGCCGGTTGCATGGCGGTGCCTCAGTGGCGCTTGCGGAAACGGTCGGGTCGATGGCCGCATCTTGCGTGATTGATCGCAGCCAATTCGTGGCGGTGGGGATGGAGATCAACGCCAACCATATCCGGCCCGTTTATTCCGGTTGGATCTATGCGACAGCAAAGGCGGAATCGCTCGGCCGCACCACGCAGATATGGACCATCCGGATCGAAGACGAGGCCGGAAAACTTGTCTGCCTGTCCAGACTCACAATGGCCGTGATTGCGCTCGATCGCTCCTGACGATCAGGCCGCTCTTTTCCGCGCTTCGGCCGCTGCCTGCAGAACGGGCTTGAGGTCCTTCTTGAGGATTTTTCCGTTCGGGTTGAGTGGCAGTTCATCGAGGACCAGCAGCGTCCTTGGCACCTTGTTGTCGGCAAGATGTTCGCGTGCATAGGCGATAATATCGGCCGGTGTGGCGGATGCGCCCGGACGCAGTGACACAGCCGCTGCAATGTCTTCACCCAGAATGTCGTGATCAATCCCGACGACGGCCGCACTTTGCACCGCGGGGTGCTGGTGCAGGACCGTTTCGATTTCGAGCGGCGTGATGTTGTAACCACCGCGGATGATCAGTTCTTTCGAACGACCGGCCATGATGAGATCGCCGTCTTCGTCGATGTATCCAAGGTCCCCGGTACGCGTCCAACCGCCTGAGAAGGTTGCCGCCGTCGCTTCCTCATCGCGCCAATAGCGGCGCGGGTTTTTCTGGATGCCGAAAATCTCGCCAACCACACCTGCTTCGGTGATCTTGTTCCCGGCTTCGTCGCGCAATTCCATATGCGGTGGCAGTTTTCCGACGCAGCCGGGTTTCATCACCTGTTCCTGGCTGGTGGTCGCAATGCCGATCCCGCCTTCGGACATGCCGTAGGAATTACGCATCCGCAAATGCGGCCAAAGCGCCTTTGTCCGGACGACGGAGTCATGCGGCAGGGGGGCCGTGCCAGTCATGAGGTGCTTGATGCCGTCGAGTTTGTAATTGGCGACATCGGGATGATCGAGCACGAGCCGCAACATCGTCGGGACGAGATAGAGCAGCATCGGTTTGCGCGCTTCGGCGAGATCCAGAAAGCCCTTCGGATCGAACTTGGGCATGGTGATGGCCGTTGCGCCGCCACGTGCCGGCAGCATGACAATGCCAAGATTGCCGCCCGAGCCGGTGAGTGGAAGGGCATTGAGCGTACCGGTTGACCGATCCCGGTTCAGGCCCGTCACACCGCCGTTCATCAGGTCGGCGTGCGTAATGACGACGCCCTTGATCTTGCCCGTCGTGCCGCTGGTGCCAAGGATTTCGGCGTCGGCATATGGGTCCATCAAATTCTGGTCGGGCAACGCCGCGAGGTTTTTCGGCATTTCAGTCGGGTGCCAGCATCCGGCCAAATTCAATCCAGAGACCAGATCATTCGTTTCTGTGATGGCAAAACGCGGCTCGCAAAGCGCGCCATAGTCCGCAATCTCCTTGGGGGAGAGGCGGACATTGATGGGGCATGCAATTCCGCCGGCGCGGAAAGTCGCGAACACGGCAATGACCATTTCGAGGACGAAATTGTTGCTCAGGGCCAGGAACACCCGATCGCCCGGCTGCAGTCCCGCTGCGACAAGGCCGCCAGCGACCTCGTCCACGGCGGCATCCCATTGCGCATAGGTCAACTCCCGGCTTCCGTCGGAGTGCGCAACCTCATTTGCCTGATGGTGAGCGCGGACTTTGAGCGCGTCTGAAATGCGTCGCACGGTGATGCCCGTTACGGGGTCGGTCGAAAACTCTCCTGCACTCATGCGTCTACTCTCTTGCCATATTATCGAGGGTAGCTTACCTAGTTATACAACTGAATTCAAGGAGGGAATGCGATGGCAGAGGCCAAGACCGACATTTTGCAGAGCGAAGAATGGCAGAAAGCCGTCGATTACGAGATCACCGATCACGATATCGAACGGCAGCGCAAGCTGCTGGGATTCGACCAGGCCGCCAAGACGCGTGAATACATGCAGACGGCGACGGAAGACAATATTCGTAACTTCTCGCACGGATGTGGCGACGACAATCCGCTCTATTGCGATCCTGATTATGCCCGCAAGACCCGCTGGGGCGGCGTCATCGCGCCTGCGATGATGTGCAGCATGATCAACCGGCCCATGCTGGGGGATCCGGTACCTGACGAGATCAAGGCGCTCCGCAAGAGCCTGTTCAAGGGCATTCACGTCTTCGTATCAGGCTCGCAGTGGGACTTTTATCGTCCTGTCCGTCCAGGCGACACGATCTACAGCTTCAACGGCGATGAAACCTGCGAAGTGAAGGCGTCCGAATTTGCCGGAAAATCCGTCATCAGCGTCCGCCGCGATGTGAAGGTCAATCAGCGCGGCGAAGTGGTTGCAGTGTACCGCATCCTCCGCGTCATGACAGAGCGCAAGACCGCTGCGAAAAAGGGCAAGAACCTTTCGATCCAACCCGCATCCTACACGGACGAGGAATTTGCAGAGATCGAAAAGATCTACGCTGCAGAAAAGGTTCAGGGCGGTTCCAAGCGCTGGTTTGAAGATGTTGAAAAGGGCGACAGCCTCGGTACGCAGGCCAAGGGTCCGTTGACGGTGACCGACGTCATCTGCTTCCATGCAGGCGGCTATGGCTTTGTGCCTTATGCGCCGACGGCCAATCGTCTGGCGCACAAGAACCGCCAGCGCATTCCCGCATTCTACGTGAAGAATGAACATGGCATTCCCGACGTTGCCCAGCGTCTCCACTGGGATCCGAAATGGGCGCAGGCCATCGGCAACCCGATGGCGTATGACTACGGGGTTATGCGCGAAAACTACCTCTACCAGTATCTGTCAGATTGGATGGGCGATGATGCCGTTGTGACGCACGTCCACGACGAAATCCGCAAGTTCAACTATATGGGCGACGTTCAGACGGTGACGGGCGAAGTGCTCGCCAAGCGCACTGAAAATGGTCAGAACCTGGTTGATGTGGCTGTGAAGTTCACCAACCAGCGCGGCGAAGAGTCGGTACGTGCAACAGCGACAATCGCTTTGCCGTCAAAGGACAATCCGTTACCAATGTATCCCGAAGTGCCGCGCGAGCTGGCGCAGAAGGCGGCGCAGATGATGGCGCGTCATTGGGAATTGGGGGGCAAGTGACCGACACGGTCCTTATCGAAAATCAGGGCGGGGTGCGGATCATCACACTGAACCGTCCTGACCGGCTGAACGCGCTGAATGGCGAAATCATGGGGCCATTGGCGGAGGCGACTGCAGATGCCGCACGCGATACAAGCGTCGGCTGTGTGGTCGTGACCGGCGCTGGCCGAGGCTTTTGCTCGGGCGGCGACCTCCAAGGCGACCGTGGTGGACCGATGGTTGCGAGCAACGATCTGGGTGGCCGCAATGAGCAGGGCTTTGCTCGGCTGCGCGGTTATATGGAAACGTCGCGTCTCCTCCATGAAATGACAAAGCCCACGATTGCCATGGTCAATGGTCCGGTGGCGGGTGCAGGCATCGGCATTGCTGGCGCTTGCGACCTCCGATTTGCCGGCAAGGCGGCGACGTTCCTTGCCGCGTTCGACCGGATTGGTGCTGGCGGCGATTTCGGGTCGAGCTGGTTTTGGACCAAAATTCTTGGGACGGGCGTTGCGCGCGAATTGTTCTTCCTGTCGGAGAAACTGTCCGCCGATCTGGCCTTTGCGAAGGGCATCTACACCAAATTGTTCGACGACGATGTCTTGCGCGAAGAGACCCTCAAGGTTGCGCACAGGCTCGCAGATGGTCCGCGCGTCGGTTACCGGTACATGAAGATCAATCTCAATGCGGCTGAAGACTGGGCGTTTGAAGCGCAGTTTGACCAGGAAGCGCTGAATATGGGCTTGTCGACACAGGCAAGCGCGATGGTGTGGAAGGCTGAACGCGAGGCCAAAAAGGACTAATCGCTGCGCTGCGAGGGGGCCACGAATATGGTTTGGGTCCCCTTCGCATAGACACCATCGCGGTCCGCAAATTTGCTTTGCGCCAGCGCATGGCCGTTGCCTCCGCCTTGCGTATGGGCGTCGATCAGCAGCCACTCGCCACGCGGCATCCGGAAAAACTGGATCGTGATGTCCAGATTGGCGAAGCTCCATTCACTGTGAAATGTTGCGCTGCCTACCCCGTTTCCAAAGTCTGCGAACAGGCAGGCTTTGACGAAGGGGGATGTTGATTTACCCTGGACAACCTCTCCATTCATGCTCAGCCATACAATCCCACGGCCAGGCTCGCGCACCTTCCCACTGACGCCTTTAGACCGGATTGCACCCGCCATTTGAGCGCCAATCAGATATTGCGTCTCTTTTAAGCTGTCGGGGTCAGGATAGTTATGGGTCGCTGGATGTTCTGGCGTGTCGCGCGCACGCGCGCGCAAGACATGGGCCTGTGTAACCACACGATCTCCGGCCAGAAGCTCGATACGATGCAACTGTGCCTGCTTGCCAAGGCGCACTGGCGTGGTGCGTGGCACAAGCATGTCGCGAGGAACGATGCCCAGAATGTCGATTGACACACGGCATATCTCAAACGCCGGATCAAACTGCGCCTCCTCAATGATCGTTGCGATCAGGGATGCAATCGGTCCGCCAGCAACCGCATTGTCGAACCACGGATTTTTGGCCAGTCCAGATGGCAGAAACCCTTCGCCTTCGCGGGTGAAATAAAAGGGCCTGCCTTTCACTGGAGTCGTCATGAAAAGCGCCCTAGCATGCTAATGCAACCGACAACAACATGTTTGACGTAGTTATATAGGTTGGGCATAGCGAATCCGGTTTCAGTCAGGAGAGTGAGTGATGGATCTGAGCTATGGCGCGGAAGCGGAAGAGTTTCGCAAAGACGTGCGCACATTCCTGAAAGACTCCTGGGCGCCTGCCGCCGAGTTGCGTGGTGCCGATCTTAAGGCTTTTATCAAAGAGTTCCGGTTGAAGGCGACGGAAAAGGGCTTTCTCTATCGGTCCATTCCCAAGCAATATGGCGGATCAGAGCAGCCCGTGGATGTCATTAAGGCGCAGGTGATCCGCGAGGAATTCGGAAAGATGCGAGCGCCCATGGAAATGGGCGGCAACGGCATGAACATGACCGTCCCGACCCTGCTGGAAAAGGGTACGGAAGAGCAGAAAGAGCTGTTCATCCGCAAGACCATGTCGGGCGAATATATCTGGGGGCAGGGCTATAGCGAGCCGGGTTCCGGGTCCGACTTGGCCAGCGTCCGCACCAAAGGCGAGCTTTCGGCAGACGGCACCAAATGGATCATCAACGGCCAGAAGATCTGGACGTCGCAAGGCATGCAGTCGACCCATATGTTCATGCTTGTGCGCACAGAGCCGGATGCGCCGAAGCATGACGGGATCACCTATCTTCTCATCGATCTGAACCAGCCCGGCATCACCCGCCGCCCGATCAAGCAGATGACTGGCGAAGAAGGTAATCACACCTTCTGTGAATTCTTCTTCGACAATGCCGAAACACCGGTCAGCTGGCAGGTCGGAGAGCGCGGGCAGGGCTGGTATGTCAGCCGCACCACATTGAAGCATGAACGCGCCAGCATCGGCAGCGCGGATGGTCTTGGCAATCAGTTCAAGAAACTGGTCGAGCTGGCCAAGGAAACCGGCCGCATCGGGGAACCGGTGATCCGGGAGAGACTTGCCCAGATAGAAGGCTTTGTCCTGTCACACCGCTATACCAGCTTCCGCCTGTTTTCCTGCGCGGCAGCAGGCGAGGATGCCGGCCGTGTGCAGTTGATGATGAAGCTCTACCTCACCGAAATCGGGCACGAGATGGCGCTTCTCGCGCAGGAACTGATCGGCGAACACGCCTTTATCGAGCCGGAAGGGGCAGGTGGACGTGGGCCGCGCGGGCCACGTGGGCCGGAAAAATGGATGGATCAGATCATGGGCAGCCTCGGCAATTCGATTGCAGGCGGAGCCTCCAACATC
Source organism: uncultured Sphingomonadaceae bacterium (assembly GCA_937996655.1). Taxonomy (GTDB): domain Bacteria; phylum Pseudomonadota; class Alphaproteobacteria; order Sphingomonadales; family Sphingomonadaceae; genus Aquisediminimonas. The sequence continues at coordinate 43,602 of CALKUK010000011.1, forward strand.
CAGCGCAACATCATTGGTGAGCGGGGACTTGGCCTGCCGCGCGATCTCGCCATGTCGGGAGAGAAATAATGCGTTTCCACCTCTCTGAAGAACAGATTGCCATTCAGGATGCCCTTCGCGGGACGCTTGGCGATTGCTGGCAGCTGGAGCAGCAGCACAAATTTGCCGATGGCGAAGCAGACTTTGATCCGTCCAGCTGGGAAGCCCTGATGGCGCTCGGGTTGGGCTCCATTCTGGTCCCGGACAGCGGCATGGGCTTGCTGGATGCGGCACTCGTCTGCGAAGTCGCCGGCGAAGCTGCTGCTCCCGGTCCGTTGATCGGGCAATTGCTGGCGGTCGCGGCGGTCGCGCGCTCCATCAATGAAGCGGCCAAAGTCCATCTGGCGGGACTTGAAGCGGGCACGACCATTGCCACGCTCGCGCTGGGGGATAGTCCCTACGTGCAGTGCGCGCGGGCCGCGCAGCTTTTTCTGGCAGGCACGCGGGATGGCGCATTGCTTCTTATTGAAGCTGGGGACGGCGTGACCATCGAAGCAGTCAAATCCACTGATCGCAGCCGTCCGGTTTCTCGGGTGAGTTTTGACAGCGCCAAGACGCATGAACTGTTCGCAGCTGGTGACCCGATGATCGCCAAAATCCACGATGCGGCCCTCGTTCTGATCGCGGCTGACTCGCTTGGTGGCGCACAGAAGTGCACGGACATGTCCGTGGCGTACGCCAAGGAGCGCGAACAATTCGGTCAGCCCATCGGCCGCTTTCAGGGGCTGAAGCATCAGCTGGCGCACATGGCCCTGGACGTCGAGCCGGCGCGTGCGCAGGTCTGGTACGCAGCCTATGCGCATGATGCTGATCTGCCCGATGCAGAGCGCGCCGCCGCCATGGCCAAGGCGCATCTGTGTGATGTGTACGTCCGCACCACCCGCGCCGCGATCGCGGCGCATGGGGGAATTGGCTATACGTGGGAATATGGCTTGAATTATTGGTTCCGTCGTGCGGCGCTCAACCGGGCGTGGCTGGGCAGCCCATCACTTCATCGCGCACGGGCGGCAGAACTGGCAGGATGGTGACATGAGCGACGTCCGCAATCCGGTCTTCACGGCGGAAGATGACTGTTATCATCAGTTGTCAGCCGACCCTTATGAAACTGAAACCAACTGGTGGTCGTTCAACATTCCGGAACGCAAGATCGGGTGCTGGATCCACGCGCCTTATTATCCCAACCGCAAGGCCGTCACCTGGCGCATCTTTGCCTGGGATGATGAAGGCTATGATCCCGCACGCATGGCCTATTACCGCAAGGTCGAGGAAGCCACGATGCCGGACGCGCCAGACCTGCGCGACATCACCTTCCCCGGTGACAAGGCTGGCCCCGGCTATTCCCTGAAGATGATCGAGCCGGGAATGAAGTATCACCTCCTCTATGAAGATGCGGCGCGCGGCTTCGCGCTCGATTTCACGCATACCGGCCTGCACGAGCCGCACCGTTTTCCGCCGGGAAAGCCGCCCTTCATGCAGACGCCGCATTTCGATCAGCTGGGCCATGTCGAAGGGTGGATGACCTTGCGCGGCGAACGCATCCGCATCGACGGCATCGGCGTGCGCGACCGGACATGGGGGCCGCGTGGCGGGCCCTATGCCGCCAGCCCAAAAGTCTATGCGAGCGATCTTGAGCGGGTGAAACATCCCGGCGGCGCGCGCTGGCGTGAGATAGAGCGGGAGCGTGGACGGGGGCGTATCCAGTACATCTTCGGCCATCGCGAGGATGGCACCGGATTTCTGGGCTTTGCCCGTGTGCAGGATGGAGACGCGCAAGGCTGGGCGCCGATGAATGCGGGCTGGATCCGGCGTGACGGCCAGTTCGGCACACTTGATCCAGCCACGTCGCGCATGAAAACATGGCGCAACCCAAAGACCGGATGGTGCACGCACATGGAGGTCGACCTGACGGACGAACTGGGCCGCACGATGCAGAGCGAAGGCTTTGCCGTCAGCACGATGAGCGAGGCAGGCTATGGTGTGAACCAGCTGATGCGCTGGGACATTGATGGCGGCATAGGCTGGGGCGAAGATCAGGATGTGTGGAATGGCCCGCATTTCGTCCGCATGCTCGATGCGTTGAAGGCCGTGGCCTAATGCTCGAAGGCCTCCGCCTGCCGCTGATGTGTGCGCCGATGAGCTTTGCCTCATCCGTGCCGCTGGCGGTGGCCTGCTGCAAGGCGGCCGTGATCGGCGGCTGGCAGGGCGGCACGTTCACCCCGGACGCGGAGTTCGAGGCCTATCTGACAGCGCTGGACGAGGTGACGGGCGCACCGCCCATCGTCAACATCCCCGCGCGCTGGGGCGGTGACCCCAAATGGCAAGCGCGGCTCGACATGTTGGGCGATCACAAGGCGCCGCTGGTGTTGTCGAGCCTGGGTGATCCGTCCGCGCTGGTGGCGCGCGTACATCAATGGGGCGGTCGCGTCATTCAGGACGTGACGACGATGAAGCACGCCGAAAAGGCGATATCGGCAGGCGTTGACGGCTTGATGCTCACCTGCGCGGGTGCGGGCGGTCATACCGGGTTCCTGACGCCGCTCGCGTTCGTCCCGGCTGTTCGCCGGATCTGGAGCGGCCTGCTGATCGTGGCAGGCGGCATCGCCGACGTTCACGGCATGGCAGGCGCGCTCGCGCTTGGCGGAGACATTGCCGCCATGGGCACGCGCTTCATTGCCACACCGGAATCCGGCGTGGTCGAGGGGCATCGCACGATGATCCCGGCGGAGGGCATGGACAATATTATCGCGTCTGCCGCGATGAACGGCGTGCCCGCGCACTGGATGCGGTCGTCGATTGAGGCGGTCGGGCTCGATGCCAGCACGCTTCCCAATGTTCGCAGCGAGATGCCCGAAGGCGTTATGCCCTGGCGGGACATCTGGAGCGCTGGGCAAAGCGTTGGCCTGATCGATGCCGTCGAACCCGTGGCAGATCTGGTTGACCGGTTCGCCCGTGAATTTGAATCCCTTCCCAACCGGCCCGATTGGCGGGCGCGGCTGGCGCAATTCAACTAGGAGACCAACATGGCTTTCAAGACCCGCATCACCGATCTTCTCGAAATCCAGCACCCGATCGTTCAGGGCGGGATGCAGGGCGTGGGTACGGCCGAACTGGCTTCTGCTGTATCCAACGCAGGCGGCCTCGGCATCCTCACCGCGCTGACGCAGCCGACGCCGGCTGCCCTGCGTGAAGAGATTGATCGCACGCGTTCGATGACGAAGAACCCCATCGGTGTGAACATGACGATCTTCCCGACGATCAACTCGCCCGATTACAACGCCTATGCCGATGCGATCATCGAAAGCGGCGTGAAGGTCGTGGAAACCGCAGGCACGCCCGCCGTCCGCGAGATGTGGGCCAAGCTGCAGCCGCACGGCATCAAGATTGTCCATAAATGCACCGCCGTCCGTCACGCTTTGTCGGCGGAGCGCAATGGTTGCGACGCAATTTCCATCGACGGCTTTGAATGCGCAGGTCACCCGGGTGAAGACGATATCCCCGGCCTGATCCTGATCCCTGCTGCCGCTGATCAGGTGAAGATCCCGATGCTGGCCTCGGGCGGCTTTGGCGACGGGCGTGGTCTTGTCGCGGCGCTGGCGCTGGGTGCAGATGGCATCAATATGGGCACCCGCTTCTGCGCGACGCAGGAAGCGCAGATCCACGCGAATATCAAGCAAGCCTATATCGACAATGATGAGCGCGGCACGAACCTCATCTTCCGCAGCCTGAAGAACACAGCGCGCGTCGGCAAAAGCGATGTGTCGGATGAAGTCGTCCGCCGCCTGGCCCAGCCGGGCGCGACCTTCAACGACGTGAAGGAACTCGTCGCGGGCGAAAAGGGTCGCGAGATGCTCAAGGATGGTGATCTGACCAAGGGCATCTTCTGGGCGGGCATGATCCAGGGGCTGATCCACGATATCCCGACGTGCAAGGAACTGATCGACCGGATCATCGGCGAGGCGGAAAGCATTATCGACAACCGACTGGCGTCCCTGCGCGTATGACGGACACGCTCTCCCTCTACGCCTTCAATACGGGCTGGTTTCAGTGCAAGCCGGGCTATTTCATTGAAGGCGAAGAGGGCGACTATCTGCGCGGCCCCGTGCCCTCCTACCTGATCGACCACCCGAAGGGGCGCGCGCTGTTCGATACCGGCATGGGCGTGCGCTACCGCCGCGATCTGGCGAACGCGCTGCCGCCCAACAAGTTCGGCCTGCAATGGTTTGAAGGCATGGAGATCAGCACGCGGCTGAAATCCATCGATGTTGATCCGGCCAGCATCAACTGGATCATCAATTCGCACCTCCACATCGATCATTGCGGCGGTAACGCGCATTTGCCGAACGCCACCATGATCGTGCAGGCCCGCGAACTGGATGTCGCGCACAACAACCCCGAACCCGGCCTGTATGAACCGCTGGACTTTGATACTGGCCAGCCCGTCATGACGATCAACGGCGAGCATGACCTGTTCGGCGACGGCACCGTCCGCATCATCCCCACCTATGGCCATACGCCGGGCCACCAGAGCGTGATCGTAAAGCTCCCCAAGGGCGAAGTCCTGCTCGCCGGTGACTGCTGCTACACCGAAAAGAACCTCGACCGTATGGTCCTCCCCAAGGCGACAGCAGACATGGACGCAGGGATGCGGACGTTCGCGTTTCTACAGAAGCAGCGGGAGAGCGGCACGCGGATCCTGTTCGGGCATGATGGCGTGCAGTGGAAGGATGTGGTTGAGGGGGAGGCGATTACTTGAACTGTTTGCCCACCCGTTCCGCAAAATCCGCACCCACGCCCGCGCTGTTGAACACCTCATGCGCCAGCCCGGCATGCAGCGGCAAATCGGCCTGTTCCTGATAGAGTTTCTTGTACGCAAATACGCTGTGGCGGCTTTGGTTGGCGATGGCATGGGCGAGTTCGTCCACCTTGGCGGACAGCTGGTCATCGGGGACGCAGTGGTTGGCAAGGCCGATGCGGACGGCTTCCGCGCCAGAAACAGGCAGGCCGGTCAAGCTCATCTCGCGCGCTTTCCACTGGCCGACGCGGCGGGGCAGGCGCTGGCTCATGCCCCAGGCGGGGACGAGCGCGAATTTGCCGTGGGTGTCGGCAAAGCTGGCGCTTTCGCCTGCGACGATGATGTCGCCCGCCAGTGCGAGCTCCAGCCCGCCGGTAAAGCATCCGCCCTGCACTGCGACGATCACCGCCTGCCGCATCTCGGCCAGCCGCGTGATGATCTTCGCCTGATAATTTCGTGACGGCGTGGGAGCACCGCGTTCCTTCAGGTCATTGCCCGCGCAAAAGACGGCGCCATTGGACCGGAGGACAATCACCGCAATTGCGTCGCCCGCGGCGTCAACGTCCCCCAGGTGCGCGTCCAGTTCCCCCCAAAGCGCGATGTTGAGCGCGTTGCGCTTGTCGGGTCGGTTGAGGGTGAGCGTTGTCACGCCGTCGGTGTCATTGCGGAGTACCAATGCGGTCATGGGGTCAGTCCTTCAGAAATCGGCCAAGCGCCGCCATCAGATCAGCATTCGCCTGTTTGGCAATGGCAGCTTCGGCCATCATGTCAAAACCGTGGATTGCACCGGGGTAGACATGCATTTCCACAGGCACGCCTGCAGCGGCCAGGCGGCGCGCATAGTCCAGATTCTCGTCAAGAAAGAGGTCAAGCGTCCCGACTGAGAGATACGCTGGCGGCAGACCTGTGAGGTCAGTGGCGCGGGCGGGTGAGAACCAGCCCGCGCGATTGTCGTTCACACCGTAGTCGCCACGCAGGCTTTCCCAGCCGAACTGATTCTTGTCGCGCGTCCAGATGAATTCCCCTGTCATGGGGTTGTTCCACGGGCATTCGGTGCCACCGGTACGGTGATCCAACATGGGGTAGGTGAGTATCTGGCCCGCGAGTTGATACTCTGCCCGATCCCGGACCATATGGGTGATCGCTGCTGCGAGGCCACCGCCTGCGCTTTCCCCCATCACGAAAATACGCGATGGATCGACGCCCAGGCGATCTGAATTTTCCATGATCCACGCAAGACCGGCGTAGCAATCTTCCTGCGGACCGGGAAAGGCTGTTTCGGGTGCCAGGCGATAGTCAACAGACAGCACGACGCAATCAAACGCGAGCGCAATGGCCGGCATGGACATCAGGCTCATGGCCGCCGTGCCAATCACCATGCCGCCGCCGTGGATGTGTAAAATTGCGGGGCGCTTCGTGCGCCCGGAACCCGGATTGTAGATGTACACCGGAACGTCCGGGGCACCATCTCGCCCGGCGATGTTTTTGACGTCGGGCATTATGGCTGGAACGAAGCCCGGTATCACACGCTCGGACATCGCCTGCCGAATGGCAGGCATCACTTCCCGGCGGAAGTCTGGCATGGGCAGCATATCAATGATCGGCGCGATTTCAGGGTCGACCAGTTGGCGTGTCGTCACGTTGTTGTTCCTTTGCTCATCATTCACTCCATCACTAGCACGATGCGTCCGGCCTCTTGCCCCTTGGCGGCCATGTCCATTGCCTCGGCAAATTGGTCCAGCGGGAAGGTGCGCGCAATGGCGGGCTTGAGGTGCCCCTGTCGGGCAAGGTCGAACGTCATGGCGCGGTTGGCTTCGCTGCGTTCCGGTTCGAAATTCCCGAATTGTCGGATGTCGACGCCGATCAGGCTTGCCCCTTTCAGCAGCGGCAAATTGGTGCGCAACGCGGCGATGCCGGCGGGAAAACCGATGATCAGATGGCGGCCGCCCCAGCCCAGACAGCGGAACGCTGGGTCGGTCATCGGTCCGCCGACAGGATCGAACACGACATCCACCGGCTTGCCGCCGTTCGCTTGTTTGACCTGGTCGCGCCAGTCATCCGCCCGTCCGTTGATCGCGCTGCCTGCCCCGGATTCCAAAGCGAGCGATCGCTTCTCTGACGAAGAGGCCAGTGCGACGACTGTGGCGCCCAGATGCTTTCCAATCTGGACGGCCGCGAGCCCTGTCGCGCCACCGGCCCCGAGTACCAGAAGGGTTTCCCCCGCCTTGAGCTGCCCCCGGTCGACAAGCGCGTGCCATGCGGTCGCATAGCTGACCGGGAAGACGGCGGCAGAAGCCATGTCCATTCCGTCGGGGATCAGACGCAACGCCGACTGCGACAGCACGACCTCTTCTGCGAAGACGCCGCCCCATGTGCTGAAAACGACCCGGTCACCCGGCTTGAATTTGGTGGCGTCATCGCCCGTTTCCAGGACGATGCCTGCGCCTTCCGACCCAGGTATGAAGGGCAAAGGCGGCTTCACCTGATATTCGCCCTTGGCCATCAGGACGTCGACAAAGCTGATGCCGGCGGCCTTGATGGCCACTCGGACCTCTCCCGCCTGAAGCGGGCGGTGGGGCATGTCCCGCAGGTGATAGGTTTCAGGCGGGCCGAACTGTTCGGCAATGACGGCGCGTGGCATGTCTGTCCTCTTCCGAGCTATTGCTGCCCGCCATCGACCCGCAACAGCGCTCCGGTTGTATAAGAGGATGCGGGGCTGGCAAGCATCAACGCTGCCGTCACGATTTCCGGCGGGTTGCCGGGGCGACCGATGGCGACGGGTTGCTTTTCACGCTTCTTCGGGTCCCACGCCTCGGCAATGTAGGTCAGGAACGGACCTGCCGAAATGGTGTTCACACGCACCTTCGGCGCATATTCCCGGCTCAGCGATACCGTCATCGCATTCAGTGCAGCCTTTGCGGCGCCGTAAGGAACGACGCCAGGCAGCGCCATCAGCGCGCCGGTCGAACTGATGTTAATGATGCAGCCGCCGTCGGCCTGCGCCATGCGGTGCCCGATCTGGCTCGCGAGGCGAAATGGCCCCTTGAAATTGAGATTCATGACCGAGTCAAAAAGGGTTTCCGGCATCTCATGGCTGGGGCAGGGCGGCGACATCCCCGCATTGTTGATGAGCACATCGACACGGCCGAATTCGACATAGGCGGTGTCGATCAGCGCGTCGCATTCCGCCCATTTGCCGACATGCGCTCCGAAGGCGAGCGCCCGGCGGCCAAGCGCGCGGACTTCATCGGCCACCTCTTCGCACTTCTCGCGCTTGCGGCTTGCGATGATGATATCGGCGCCACGTTCGGCAAAGGCTTTGACCATCTGATAGCCAAGGCCGCGACTGCCGCCGGTGACGAGGATCACCTTGCCGGTGAAATCAAACAGCGGATCGATAGGCATCACGCGGCGTCCTTCTGATAGGCGTCCAACCGGCTCGGCCCGTGATCGCTCGGGAACAGACCGGATGCCGGCTTGGTGTTCTTGAGGTATGCCCGCGCGACCTGCGCCAGATGCACTTCGGTCGGTCCATCGGCGAGCGCGAGGCTGGGCAGGCCCATCCACATGTCGGCGAGCGGCGTTTCAAGCGTCACGCCAAGCGAGCCGTGGATCTGGATCGCACGCTGGACGATGTCGTGATAAACCTTGGCCATCTGCACTTTGCACATCGCGATGTGAGTGCGCGCGGCGCCATGTGGTTCATTGTCGATCATCCATGCGGTCTTGAGCACCAGCAAGCGGAACTGCTCCAGCTCGATGATTGATTGGCCGATGGGGCCTTGCACAAACTGATGCTCGGACAGGAGCTTGCCTTTGGTCCGCCGCGAGACTGCGCGTTCCAGCATCATCTCGATCGCACGCTGGCACTTGCCAACTGTCCGCATCGCATGGTGCACGCGCCCGCCGCCCAGCCGGGCTTGCGCGACCTTGAAGCCTTCTCCGGGGCCACCCAGCATCGCATCCAGCGGTACCCGCACCTTGTTGTAGTGGATATAGGCGTGAATGCCGTCGTCCTCGCCGCGATTGTCCCCCATAGTCTGCGAATGGCGGATGAATTCCACGCCTGGCGTATCGGTCGGCACGACCAGCATCGACATGCGGCCATGGGGTGGGTTTTCCGGATTGGTGACCGCCATGACGATCAGGAACGAGGCAAAGCGGGCATTGGACGAGAACCATTTTTCGCCCTCAATCACCCACGCGTCGCCATCGCGATAGGCCTTGCAGGTAAACTCGGTTGGGTCAGCGCCGGCCTGGGGCTCGGTCATCGAAAAGGTCGAGACAATTGTGCCGTCCATGATCGGCGCCAGATAGCGTGCCTTTTGTTCTTCAGTGCCGAACATAGCGAGAATTTCGGCATTGCCGGTATCGGGAGCTGCCGTCCCGAAGATGGTGGGTGCCCAATAGGATCGGCCCAGAATTTCGTTCATCAGCGCAAGCGTGAGCTGGCCATAGCCGGGGCCGCCCAGTTCCGGGCCAAGGTGGCACGCCCAGAGCCCCTGCGCCTTTACCTGATCCTGCAGCGGCTTGATGTGTGCGCGCGCGTCTGCATTGCCGACATCATAAGGCGCGCCATGGCCGGGAAAGAGCAGGTCCACGACCTCGCACTCAGTGCGGACGAAATTGTCCATCCAGTCGAGCTTCGCCTGCAATTCGGGTTCGATGCGGAAATCGATCATGGTCTATCCAATCAGTCTGATGAGTTTTTCGGCTTCGGCAAAATTGCCGCGAACAAGGCGGTCAAACAGGATGCCCGTTTCCTTGGACAGGATGCCCTTGGCGGCCTGCGCGACCTTGTATTCAAGGATGCAGCCGCCCTTGAACATGGCGAGCAGCAGGTAATAGTCGAAGTCCGCCATGTCGCGGCCTGTGCCGGCGGCATAGTGCGCCATCAGCTCTTGCCGTGTGGGCCAGGCGGTCACGTTGTAGAGTGCTTTTTCCGGAATGTGGTCGGGGAAGCGATCGTCACGGATTCCGTTGCAGAACCAGGCAAGATCGAGAAGCGGGTCGCCAATGGTCGAAAGCTCCCAATCGATCAGCGCGGTGAGCCGGGCAGGCGCTTCAAAGGTGAAAAGCGCGTTGGGCGTGCCAACGTCCCCATGGATGATGCCGGCCTTGAAGCTCGTGGGAATGTTGGCGCGTAGCCAATCCCGCAACAGCGCATAGCCGGGGATGTCGCGCCAGTTGTAATCGTAGAGCTGCTTGTAGCTCTTGATCTGGCCTTCCCAGCGATCGACTTGGCGTTCGAGGAAATTGTCGGGTTTTCCAAAGCCACCCAGCCCGACCGACAGATAGTCCACGTTGGCCAGCGCGATCAGGCCATCGACCATGGCGAAGGGGATACTCGCTGAGTGGGGCGGAGTGTCAAAAGGTGCGCGATCATGGATCTTGCCGTCGCGCAACTCCGCTGCCCAGCCATCGCATTGCTGCATGACATAGAAGGGCGCGCCAATGACGCCGGGATCCTCGCAGACACCAAAGCAATGTGGGTGCGGCACAGCTGTGTCATTTAGCGCGCCGAGAATGCGCGCCTCACGCAAAATGCTCTTCTCGCTGCCGGGCGGCGGGACGGCGGGCGGGCGGCGCAGCATCATTGTCTGTCCGCCGCGATTGAGACGGATGATCACGTTCGATGTGCCACCATGGACGACTTTGGCATCGAGCGGTCCATCCTCAAGCGCCGGAACATGCGCATCCAGCCAGAGCGAGAGCCGTTGAACGTCAAAAAGTGCCGTCTGATCCGAAGTGTCTACCATGTCAGTCCTTCATCGCGCGGAGATGGGCTTCCAACTGAAGCCGCACGTCTTCCAGCAGTTGCGTGGCGTGCTTGATCTTGTCCGCATCAACGCCCTTCAGCAGTTGTGCAGAAATGGCGTCTGCGCGCTGGTTCGCTTCTTCTTTCAGGGCAGCCCCCTTGGCGGTGGGCACCAGCAGCAGCGCTCGCTTATGGTCGGGGTTTTGCAGCGTCTCGATCAGCCCATCGGCCATCAGGGCATTGGCCGCACGTTGGATGACTTGTCTGGGGTGGCCCAGAGCTCGGCCAATCTGCGGAACGGTTGGCGGGCTCTGCGCTTCTGCAACCGCGCTCAGCACGGTCACTTCCATCTCGCCCAGGCCAGTGCAATTGCGGGCCTCGGCAAAGGCGCCTTTCAGCCGGCCCTGCAACCGTGCGGTCCCGTCAATCAGTGCGACAAGCGGATTGGGATGTCGTTGAGAATCAATCATGGCATAAGAGTGTCAATATGACACTCAGGTGGCAATTAGAATCAGCGCGACACCATAGGTCGGAACAGACTGTCGTTGGACTGCCAGTCCACACGGACCAATCGGCGGGCGAAGCGCCACCCATCGGGCGTGCGCTGCAGATCGTCAGAATAGGTCCCCGCATGGTCGAGGCCATTGTTGCTGAAAACCTGAAAGTAACTTCGCGCCGTCGCCTTATCGCCATCCACTGAAATCAACGGATTGGTAATGTGGTGCCGCACAAAGGTCAGCGCCGGATTGCGCGCGCCAGATGTCAGCGCGGATGTGATGGCGTCCGGCCCTGTCCCGCTCCCGCCCGGAAACTCCAATAGCCCATCGTCGGTAAAACAAGCCGCAAGGGCGTCAATGCGTCCGCGATCGCCATTATACGTATATCGGGTCAGAAGATCGCGGATAGCTTCCCGATCCTGAAGGTCTTGCGCGTCCATATCCTGTCCTACCTAGTTATACAGGTGTTGACAGGGCCGATGTGTCAACGCAAGCCTTTGGGTTCAGGAGAGACACATGTCGGTACCGACGCACCATATTATCCCGGAACCCCCGGCCTTTGAAAATCCACCCTATCCGCCGGACATCTTTGCAGGACGAACTGTGCTCGTTTCCGGCGGCGGATCGGGCATGGGGCTCGCGATGGCGAAAGCCTTTGCGCAGGGCGGGGCAAAAGTGGCAGTCATGGGCCGAAATCTGGATCGTGCACAGGCCGGCGCTGCAGAGATCGCAGCTCTTGGCGCTTCCGTTCACGCCATCAGTGCGGATGTCCGTGACCCGGCAGCTATCTCCGCTGCCTTTGATGCGGCAGAGGCGGTGCTGGGGCCGGTCACTCTGCTCGCCAACAATGCGGGTGCAAACTTCCCCGTGCTCGCCGAGAATATTTCGGTAAATGCCTGGAACGCCGTAACCCGCATCGCGATTGACGGGACATTCCTCTGTTCGACCGAGATGGTCCGGCGTTGCATCGCGCGGGGCGAGGGCGGGGCGATCGTCAACAACAGCGCACAATATATCTGGACTGGATTTCCCGGAGACGCACACAGTGCCGCCGCCAAGACCGCGCAGGCAACGATGACCAAGGCGATGGCGCGCGAGTGGAAGGCGCTGGGCATCCGCGTCAACGCCATTGCCGCAGGCTTTTTCCCCCACGCCAGTTCCACCAATGGCGATGCGCCGGACGCGATAGCACCCTTGCAAAACATGATCCCGGCGGGCCGCACTGGCCGCATCCGCGAATTTGGCTGGATGTCTGCGATGACCTGTACGCCGCTGATCGGCGGGATGACGGGGCAGGTGATTGTTCAGGATGGCGGGGAGTCTTTGCGCCGATCGCTGATGATGCCCGATTTCATTCCACCGAGAGAGCGATCTGGCGGCCCGTGGGGGTGGCAGTGATGGATTGGCTCAAGGGAAAGACCGTCCATCTGGCGGGCACGCATCCGGCGATCGAGGCGGCGCTCAAAGCGGCGGGCGCAACGCACTCGCCGATGGAAGAGGCGAACATATTCGTTCACCTCGCGCCCGCGCCTCGGCACGTGCCTGCGCATGAACAAGGCCACGAAGAGTGGCGCAAGACGCTCGATGCCGGCCTGGATCAGCGCTTTCTGCAAGCCAATGATTTCGCCAGGCATTGCCGGGATCGCGGGCAAGGCGGAGTCGTTCTGTTCGTCGGTGCGCCCGAACAATCGGCCGGCGTCGATCAGGCCGCAGCGGCAGGCGCGCTCGGCAACCTCACCAAGACGCTGGGCGTCGAGTGGGCGCGCGATGGCATTCGCGTCAACAGCATCCTGACACATCGCAACGATGAAACGGTCGGCACGCTCGCGGCCTATCTGGTGAGTGACTATGCCGCCTATGTTACAGGCGCGGTGATGGGAGTGGACGAGAATGACTGATCGCACGCGGCTTGATGGGCAGACCGCCTTCGTGACCGGCGGTGGCGGCGGGATCGGGCGCGGCATTGCGCTGCGTCTGGCTGAGGCCGGGGCGAATGTCGCGATCCTCGACATCTTTCCGGAACGCGCCGAGGAAGCTGCCGAACGCGTGCGCGAACGCGGGGTGAAGGCACTGGCGCTGCCTGCCGACGTGATGGACACAGACGCGCTGCGCGCTGCCATTGAAGCGACCGACGCGGCATTCGGGCGGATCGACATTCTCGTCAACAATGCCGGGGGTGTCTCAGGCCGTCCCTTCCTCCAGCAAAGCGAGCGGAGCTGGCGCAAGCATGTCGACATCAATTTGATCTCGATGCTGGCCGCCACCCACGCCGCCGCGCCGATCATGATCCGCGGTGGCGCGGGCGGCTCGATCGTCAACGTCGCGAGCATCGAGGCCAGCCGCGCCGCGCCGAATTTCGCTGTTTATGCTGCGTGCAAGGCAGGGATGCTGAGCTTCACAAAATCGATGGCGCTGGAGCTTTCCGAACACAAAATCCGCGTCAATTGCATCGCGCCCGATCATACCGTGACCCCCGGCAACCAGGGCAACCGCGCCGGTCCTGTGGACCCTGCAACCTGGAAGCAGCACAGCGCTGATGAAACGGACGCCATGAACCGCCTGATCCCGCTGCTGCGCGAAGGCGTCGATCTGGAATGCGGCGACGCGGCCGTTTTCCTCTCGTCAGAAATGGCGAGTTACATCACTGGCGTTCTGCTCCCCATTGATGGCGGCACCCACGCGGCCTCGGGCTGGGTGCGCGGGCGAAACGGGAAGTGGACGCTGAATGAGGGGCTGAACTTCGGCGGATGATCAGGCGGTGAAGTTGAGCCGCAACCCCGGCTCATCCCAGCGCACCTTCACCAGTCGCCCTGTGGTCGATAGCGTCAGATAAGCGTCCATCATATCTTCCCCGCCAAAGGCGATGTTGGTGACGTAGCGGTCATCGAACGTGCGGAAGAACGTTTTCCCATCAGGCGTCACAGTTGTGATCCCGCCCTGTCGCAATGTGCCGACGCAGATGTTGCCAGCGGCTGTCACGGCAAGACTGTCGAACATTACATCGCCGGGGGCGGAGGCGACCCATGTCGGGCGCTGCGCTGCAACCTTGCGGTCATAGCGATAAAGCCGCGCCTTTTGCGTATCGGCGACATAGACCGTGCTGCCATCGGGCGAGAGGCCAACGCCATTATAGCTCAGCGCATCGCGGTTGATCGCGGTGATGGAACTTCCATCGGGCAAGGCGGTGAACAGGCCACTGGCGGTGTGGGTGCGGTTGTAGCTTTTCCCAAGATCGGTGAACCAGATGCGTCCATCGGCATCGAAAACCAGATCGTTGGGGCCTTCGAGGGACACGCCGTCGCAGCTGTCATAGAGACGCTCCACCTTGCCCGTGGCAAGGTCCAGCCGCTCGATCCGCCCTTGGGCACCGGGGCCATGCGCGCTGGACATCGTGACATGGTCCATGCCGCCATTGTTGCAGATGTAGAGCGCACCATCCGGGCCGATGGCCGCCCCATTGGGGCCGCCGCCGATCTCGCAGATGGTTTCGCGCCTCGCTTCACCTGAATGGCCATTCCAGCACCGGCTCACCCGGCTCGCGGCGATCTCGACGACGATGACCGAGCCATCGGCCATGACGACCGGCCCCTCGGGAAAGCCCAGCCCGTCCGCAATCAGTTCAACATCCATCCTCACACCCTCTTGTCATGCCCCTGCCAGTAGCGATCCTTGAGCAGGCGCTTGTACAGCTTGCCATTGTCGAGCCGGGGCAACGCCGGGTCGAAGTCTACCGAGCGTGGACATTTGACCGGGGAAAGATGCGTCTTGCAATGGGCGATCAGCTCCGCCGCGAACTCGGGTGTGGCATCGGCCCAGTCCATCGGCTGGACGACGGCTTTCACCTCCTCGCCAAAGTCTGCATTGGGCACACCAATCACGGCCGCGTCCGCGACTTTGGGGTGGGTGATCAGAAGATTTTCAATCTCTTGCGGGTAAATGTTCACGCCGCCTGAGATGATCATATAACTCTTGCGGTCGGTGAGGAACAGGTAACCCTCCTCGTCCAGATAGCCGATATCCCCAAGCGCGGACCAGCCGGGGTGGAGCGGATGACGGCTGTCCTTCGTCTTTTCCTCATCGCCCAGATATTTGAAATCCCACCCGCCTTCGAAATAGACGATGCCCTGTTCGCCGGGTGGCAGCTCTAGGCCGTCATCATCACAGATATGGATCGTACCCCAACTCGCCTTGCCGACGGATCCCGGCTTTTTCAGCCATTCCTCGGCTGTGATGTTGGTGGAACCATTGCCTTCTGACCCGCCATAATACTCTTGGATGATCGGGCCGAGCCAGTCGATCATCGCATGCTTGACCGGAATGGGGCAGGGCGCGGCAGCGTGGATGACATGCTGCAAGCTTGAGACATCATATTTTAGCCGTACCGCATCCGGTAGCTTGAGCAGCCGCACGAACATGGTGGGCACCATCTGGGTGATGCTCACCTTGTAGCGCGCAATGGCTTTCAGCGCCTCTTCCGGATCAAATTTGGGCATCACGATCACGGTCGCGCCAAGCCGGTGGCATGACGTCGTAAAGGCGAGAGGCGCGGTGTGATATAGCGGCGCTGGTGACAGATAGACTGTTGCCGGGTTGGTGCCGTAATTCGCCGCCGACCTTTGCGCCAGCATATGGGCGTCGGTCACATCGCCTTCGGGAAGTGGCAAGCGGATGCCCTTGGGTCGCCCGGTCGTGCCGGAGGAATAGACCATGTGGAAACCGGGCTTTTCATCGGAGATCGGCGTGTCGGGCATATGCGCTATAGTCGCGCGCAATTCTGCAAGGCCGTAATAGTGGATTAGGCCATTGGGCCGGTTGGCCAGCAAGCCCTTAAGTCCAACTATCTCGCCGCCACTGACCAGCAGTTTTGCACCACAATTTCCGACGATATAGCTGGCCTCATCTGCCGTCAGTGCGGTTGCAATCGGCGTGATATAGAGCCCAGCCCGCTGTGCCGCCCAGTACAGGATATGGAAGTCTGGAAGATTGGGCAGCCAGATCGCGATCGTGTCTCCATTTTGGATGCCGAGCGCGCGGAAAAGGTGCGCGCCCTGATTGGCGAAGCGTTCAAGTTCGCCATAGCTCAGCGTCTCTCCGCTATCACTCATGATGATCGCAGGATGATCTGGATGTTGCGCAGCATGAAGTCTGGGATGTGTCATGCGGCCTGTTTGGGATCGACGGCGCGATTTGACAAGACTTATACAACCAAGTGTCCTATGTTGCGGCTTTGCTGCACTTTGTTGCGATAATCGAAGTTCCGGTGCTAATGGCAAATCTCGAATTTATCGTAGCGAGATTGGACACGGTGCAGGTGGCGACGGATATTGAGAACAGCAGGCCGGGATCGCGAATCCGCGTACCGAAAACGTCTGAAATTGTTGCAGATCATTTTCGTGGTCAGATCGTTCGGGGCGAACTGGGAGAAGGCGACTCCTTGCCACCCGAGGGCCAGCTGATGGCAAGCCTCGGTATTTCGAGGCCAACATTGCGCGAAGCCTTCCGCATTCTGGAAGCCGAAAGTCTGATCAGCGTTGTGCGTGGATCGCGCACCGGCGCGCGCGTGCATGCGCCGTCGGTTGAACTGGTGTCCCGCTATGCCGGCTATGTGCTGCAATCGCTCGGCACCACGATCGGCGATCTCTATCAGGCGCGGCTCGCGATCGAACCGCAGGTTGTTCGCTGGCTGGCCACGAAACCGGACCGCTTCGCCATCCGCAGACTCCGCGCCGAGATTGAACGGCTGCGGGTCCTTCTGACAGCAGACCGGCACGATGACTTCCTCGAAGCGGTCAATGAATTCCATGCGACGCTTGTCGATGTCACCGGCACCAAGACGCTGACGTTCATGAACCAGTTGCTCCTCAACCTGCTTTCCCGCCACCAGGGGGACTATAAACATCGGCATCCGCTGGCGCACGACGTTCAGCGTAAGCGGTTGCAGGCGGGTCTCAAGTCTTACGAAAAACTCGTTGATCTCATCGAGGGTGAGCAGGTCGAAGAGGCTGTTCGACACTGGCGCCTTCACCTGACCAATGCCAACGCGACATGGACAAGTGACGACGAAGGCGGTCGCGTCGTTGATTCCCTGGGTGCATGACTAGTAATCTGATTGAGGCTTTCATTGACGCAGCGGCAAACCATCCCGCTGCGCCCTTGACCGTCGCATCCGGAACGCGCCCCTGCACCGTCACGCTCACCGACGTCGTTTCGGCCGGACGCCGCATGGGGACGCGGATGACGCAACTCGGCGTCGCTCCCGGCGACATTGTCGGTGTGATGCTGCCCAACTGGCGTGAATGGCAGGTGGCAGCGGTCGCCGCGGCACAGGCAGGCGCGGTACTTCTGCCGATCGTCACGATTTACAAGGCCGGCGAACTTGGGTTCATCCTGCGGCAGTCGCGCGCCAAATGGCTGTTCACGCCCGATCAGTGGCGCGGCACCGCCTATCGGGCACTTGTCGCAGACTGTGGGGATTTGCCGGACCTGGAGCGGCATGTCGTGCTCGGGCCCGATTTTGATGCGCTTGAGGCCGATGGTGCGATTGCGCCGCCACCCAGCCGTGCGGCCGATGATCTCGCGCTGCTTGTCTATACATCGGGCACGACCGCCGATCCCAAAGGCGTCACGCATTCCAGCACGACAATATTGGCCGAGATCCAGTCGAACCTGGATATGCGATCTTCGGTTGAAAACGATGCTGTCATTTCACCCTGGCCGCCGGGGCATGTCGCGGGCGTCCTGTCCATGTTCCGCTTTCTGGCGGGAGGCGTTCCGCTTGTGCTCATGGATGAATGGGACGCGGCCCGCGCTGCCGAACTGATCGAGGCGCACAAAGTGACATCTTCTTCGGGGACACCCTTCCATCTGTCGGGGCTGATGGATGCCGCCGACCAAAACGGACGCGATCTTTCGTCACTTCGGCATTATCTGGTCGGGGCGGCGCCCGTGCCGACGTCACTGGTCGAACGGTGCAAGGCGCAAAATCTGGCTGTCTATCACTGTTACGGATCGAGCGAGCATCCGACGGTCACCTCCGGTACCGCGGAGGACCCCCTCGACAAGCAATTGAACACCGAAGGCCGCGCCATTCCGGGGTCGGAAATGCGTTTCGTCGATGATGACGGACATGATGTTCCCGCCGGTGCAGATGGTGAGATCTGTACGCGCGGGCCGGAACTTTTTCTCGGCTATTTGGACAAGGCACTCAATGCGGCGGCTTTTCTGCCGGGCGGCTGGTATCGCACGGGCGATATCGGGCACCTTGATGCGGATGGCTATCTGCTGATCACCGACCGCAAGAAGGACATCATCATCCGCGGCGGTGAGAACATCTCGTCAAAGGAAGTCGAGAACATCCTGATGCGCCATCCGTCGGTTGCGGAAGCAGCCGTTGTCGCTGCGCCCGACGCGCGCATGGGGGAGGTGGCGCGCGCCTGTGTCGTCCTGCGCGCCGGTTGCACGCTCGACCTGGAAGGTGTCCGCGACTTTTTCCAGTCGGCCGGCATCGCCCGCCAGAAGACGCCCGAACGGTTAACCGTGCTGGACGCCTTGCCGCGCAACGCGTCCGGAAAAGTGCTCAAGCATGTTTTGAGAGAAGCCGCATAACCCGCTGAATATCAAAGAAATTCGTTCAACGCAGCCATGAACCGTTCGTACTGATCATGGTGCAGCCAGTGGCCGGCCTGTTCAAACTCAGTCACTTGAACATTGGGGCCGAACTGCGCAATGTGGCCGTCCTTTGCAGGGTTGGATGCCCAGCTTTCGGCGCCATAAAGCAAGAGGGTCGGGCAGGTGATCGCTCCCCATAGGCGCTGAACCTCTTCACGCGGAATGTCGAACGGAGACCAGAAGTTCAGGTGCGGATCGAACTTCCATGTGAAGGTTCCGTCCTCATTCCGGTTGACGCCCTGTTGGGTCAGATGGCGTGCCTGCTCATCGGTCAGATAAGCGTTTTCCGCCTTCATTCTCGCCAGCGCCTCGTCGATACTGGCATATCGCTTCGGCAGACGGCCGGCCGCAGCCCGTTTGCTGTCCATCCAGTCGCGCACCCGGTCTGCAAAGGGTGTCTCGTCCATCTGTCGCTGCATGTCGGGTGACGGGCCGAGGCCTTCGATCGCGACCAGTTTGCGGACCTTGTCGGGAAACAGGCCGGTATACCGCAAGCTGACGTTTCCGCCCATGGAGTGGGAGACGATCGTCACGGGTGCCAAATCCAGCAAGTGGATCAGGTGCGACAAGTCATAGACCATGTCCATCGTCGCGTAATTGCCGTCCGCAGCCCATTGACTGTCACCATGGCCACGCTGATCAAGCGCGATGACGTGCCACTTCCTCGACAGTTCCTGCGCCACCCAGTCCCAACTGCGGCAATGGTCTCGGCCCCCGTGCACGAGCAGCAGGGGCGGTGCAGCATTGTTCCCCCAGTCCGCATAATGCAGTCTGACCCGCTGGGAGATGAAATATTGGGATGTCGGTCCGTGTATCGTCATGGTTTTGGGTCGTTCCTGTGACAGCGCGTGGCCTGCGTTGCACGAGGCGCCGCCCGCTATCAATTCAAAGCGTGGCCATGTCGATGACGAAACGATATTTGACGTCAGCTTTTTCCATCCGATCATAAGCGTGATTGATTTCATCCATGCGGATCATTTCGCATTCCGGAAGGATCTGCTTTTCGGCGCAGAAATCCAAAAGCTCCTGCGTCTCGCTGATCCCACCTATTGCCGAACCGGCAATCGACTTGCGCCCACCGAGCAGCAAGCCGGAATGATAGCCCGGCATCTGATCAACCGCACCGACGATGACGAGATTGCCTGACGGGCGGAGGAGGCGGAGGTAGGGTTGAAGATCGTGTGCCACTGGAATGGTGTCGAGGATAAAGTCGAACTGCCCAGTGGCCGCCTTCATGGCATCCGCGTCAGTTGAAATCAGGACATGCTGCGCGCCAAGCGTCTGCGCGTCTGCGGCCTTGCCGGGGGAGGTGGTGATCATGGTCACGTCCGCCCCAAGACCCACAGCCAGCTTAACGCCCATATGCCCCAGCCCGCCCAGGCCGACGACACCGGCCTTGGTTCCCGGGCCGACCTTCCAATGACGGAGCGGCGAATAGGTCGTTATCCCTGCGCACAAAAGCGGGGCGGCGCGCGCGGGATCAAGGCCTTCCGGAATGCGCAAAACGAACTTGTCGCGAACGACGATGGATTTGGCATAGCCACCATAGGTCGGCGCGCCGTCACGGGCGTCACGGCTGTTATATGTGCCGACGCCCTTTGAACAATATTGCTCCAGCCCATCATGGCATTGGCCGCAGGACAAGCATGCATCAACGAGGCAGCCGACGGCGACGCGGTCGCCGGGACGGATGTTTGTCACGTCGGAACCCACGTGGCGAACTGTGCCGACGATTTCATGGCCGGGAACAACGGGGTAGTGCGTGCGTCCCCAATCGTTTCGCGCGGTGTGCAGGTCTGAGTGGCAGACACCGCAATAGTCGATTGAGATGTCGACGTCGTCGGCCCGCAAGGCGCGCCGATCAATGTGCATCGGATTGACGCCCGAGTCAGGGGCTGTGGCGCCCCATGCGGCAGTAGGATGGGTCATGCGGCTTCCTTCAACAGATGGGAGGTCGAAACAGGCGCGATGAACGACAGGAGATGCGCGCGTTTCAGACAATAATGCGGATAGGCTTCGTCTGTCATGCCGATACCGCCATGCACCTGAATGTTGGCACGGCCATTTTCCAGCGCCGCCTGATCAGCGAGCCGCTTTGCCGCCGCCACATGAAATGCGCTGTCGGCCTCGTCTGCATCGAGCGCACATGCCGCAAAATAGAGTTGCGACCGCGCCACGGCGCAGCGCACGGCCATGTCGGAACAGATGTGCTTCAGGGATTGGAACCAGCCAATCGGGCGGTCAAATTGCTCGCGGATCTTGGCATAATCCGCGGCCATGTCTCGCGCTGCATCGGCGCAGCCCAAGGCAAACGCCGCCGCAAGCAACTGCAAATGGCGCCTTGCACGCGGATCGCCAATGACATTGGGCGTAAGGGCAAGGTCGATCACGCTCAGGGATGCGCTCAAATCCAGTCCGGACTGCATGTCCATCCTGCCGGGCAACATGATGATCCCGGCATCTTCACCCCAGACGCCAAGGGCCGCCGTCGTGTCTTCCGCATCAAACACACGGACTTTGTCGGCCGCCGGCAAGGCGAGTGCCGTCTTGCCGCCACCAACCCAGCGGGCCGCAACGGCGCTGGCGAGTAGCCCGACCGGCGCGAGGAAACGACCGAGCTCTGCAAACACCAGCGCTTCGGTCGCGTGGTCAAGACCCATGTCCGGCGCAGTCATAGCGGTCCAGCCCATCGCTTCCAGCTGTTGCCACAGACCAAGCGGGCGCGATGTCGCGCCGTCCAGCGGCATGTTGTCGCGGCACCAGTCGGCTGTGGCCACGCGGAGGGCCTCTTGATCGGCGTCGGGTGTCAGGTCCATGGCTTACCTCGATTTGGGAAGGCCGAGCAGCCGCTCGCCAATGATGTCACGCTGGATCTGGGCCGTGCCGCCCGCGATCGTCGCGGCGAACCCGCGCAGATAACCCGCGACCAGATTGTCGTCGCCATATCGGAAGTCGAGCGCTGCTTCGCCCATCAGCAGCACGCCGAGCCGTTCCAGCCGCTGCCCGAGTTCGGATGTGAACAGGCGGATGACCGATGCTTCCGGCCCCGGCTGCCCGGTGCGGACGACTTCGGAAATGTTGCGATAGGTCATCGCGCGCAGAGCCGCGACTTCGGCGCGCATCTGGGCGAGCTGGTCGGCAATCCGGTCATCCTTGATCATGCCATTGCCGCGCGCCATCGCGATCAGTTCATCCAGTTCCTGACCTTGCTTGACCTGATCAGCGATGAAGCCGGTGCCGCGTTCAAAGCTGAGGGTCGACATTGCAACCGACCAGCCATTGCCAAGCCCGCCAACGACATTGTCGATCGGGATGCGAACGTCATCGTAGAAGACCTGCGCGAATTCCACCTGACCGCTAATTTTACGAATTGGGCGAATGGTGATGCCCGGCGCCTTCATGTCGCTGATGACCCAGCTCAACCCCTTGTGCCGAAGCAATCCTTCTTCGGTGCGAAGGACCAGTTCCTGCCAGTCTGCGACATGCGCAAAGCTCGTCCAGATTTTGGAGCCGTTGATGACGAGTTCGTTGCCGTCCACATGACCGCGCGTCTTGATCCCCGCAAGGTCGGACCCTGCGCCCGGCTCCGAAAAGCCCTGACACCAGATGGCTTCGCCTTTGAGGATGCGCGGCAGGTGGTAGGCCTTTTGCGCCGCGCTTGCGTTCATGATCAGCGTCGGGCCGCCATGGTTCACACCGACAAAATTCGCCCCGATCCAGGGGGCGTGTGCCTTGGCATATTCTTCCAGCCAGATGACCTGCTGGACTATGGAGAGCCCGCGTCCGCCATATTCGGTCGGCCAGTTGATGCCGGCCCAGCCTGCCTCAAACAGGCGGTGTTGCCACGCCTTGTCGAAATCCAGTGCGTCACTGGCATTCAAAGGCCGCTTTTCGGCGGGCACATTGTCCTTGAGCCAGTCCCGGCACTCTTCCCGGAAACGGGCTTCTTCGGGCGAAAAGCTGATGTCCATCAGTTGGCCTTGTCACCGCGCGTTTTGGCAATGGCGGACTGTGCCGTCCCGCTTTCGCGCGCGCGCTGCCCGAACTGTTCGCGGATCGGAACGAATTCCGGCATCACGAGGGACCGCCTGAGCCAGTTCGCGCCATCCAGAACGACGGTGTGGCCGGAAAGGTATGCGGCATAGGGCGAACACATGAAGGTCGCCATCCAGCCGAGTTCGCGGATCGCGCCGACGCGCTGTGCGGGAATGGTGCTGTCGCCGCGTTCTCCGACGCGGTGCTTGGTCATATGGTCGGGCAGGTCTTCATGCGGAAAGCGACCGGGGGCGAGGCAATTGACGCGGATTCCGTCGGGCGCCCATTCTACGGCAAGGCTTTGCGTCAGGTTGGTAACACCCGCCTTTGCCGCTGCCGAATGCGACGTGCCGGGGCCACCCGTCCAGCTATAGGTCGCGCCGATATTGAGGATCGCACCGGGCAACCCCGCCGCCAGACGCCGGATCGCGAATTCACGTGAACAGTTGTAGGTGCCCTTGAGCACGATATCGACCACGGTCCCAAATCCGTTGGGCGTCATTTCTTCGGCGGGCGCCGGGAAGTTTCCGGCGGCATTGTTGATCAACACATCGACCGAGCCAAGTTTGGCTTCGATCTCGTCAAACGCGGCCGCGATGGCTTCAGGATTGCGGATGTCGCATGCGACCGCAATCGCTTGTGCGCCGACTGATTCCATGGCTTCGACGCCTGCGGACAGGTGCTCCGGCTTCCGGCTGAGGATTGCGATCTTCGCGCCAAGCCGGGCAAATTCCAGCGCCATGCCTTTGCCAAGGCCAGTGCCGCCGCCGGTCACAGCGACGACCTGGCCCTCATAGGTGCCAGCGGGAAGGGCGGATGCGCCCAGCGGCGGGGGAGCGGGCAATGGCATGTTATTTCCCCTTGAAAACCGGTGGACGCTTTTCGCGAAGGGCGGCGCGTGCCTCGGCATAGTCTTCAGTCTTGAAGATGTAGCTTTGCGCCATCAGCTCCGCACGGGTGCCGGTGCGGATGGTTGGGCCATGCATCAGGTTGACCATGTCCTTGCCCATGGCGAGATTGAGCGGCGGCTTTGACGCGATCGAGCGCGCGATGGACAGCGCCTTTTCGTCGAGTTCTTCAGGCGCAACGACGAAATCCACTGCGCCCCATTCCAGCGCGGTCTGCGCGTCGATGCGGTCGCCGGAAAGCACAAGATATTTCGTGCGAGACGGGCCGATGAGCGCGGTCAACATCTGCGTCCCCCCGGTATCGGGCAGCAGGCCATAGTTGATTTCCGGGAGCGCCATTTTGACCGTGGTGTCTGCCACGCGGATGTCGGCGGCCAGGGCCAGCTCACACCCGCCGCCGATCGCACCGCCTTTGACAGCGGCGATGATCGGCTTGGTCGCATCCTGCATGCGCAACCGGCCTTCCTGAGCGCGACGGACGAAGTGATAATCGCTCTCGTCCCGCGCACGGTGGCCCAGCATCGTTGTGTCGCGACCCGAGCAGAAGGATTTGCCATTGGCGCGCAACAAGATGGCGCTCGACTCTGTTTCCTCAAGCGCCGCGAAGAGCAGCTCCCGAAACAGCTCTGACATGGCATCGTTCATCGCGTTGTGAACCTCGGGTCGGTTCAGCGTGATGATCCGCAGGCGGCCTTCCAGCGCGCTCAACACCTCTTCGGACATCAACTCTCTCCAGTCTTGTTATGACCTGTGTGTCACAAGGTATTATACTAGGTCAACCAAGTCCGGGCGCTGGATGACGCCTCATGCCTGATAAGCAGGGCGTCCCGCAATCAGTGTCAGAGCTACCGGGTTTTGGCCGTCCAATTGAGACAGTTGCTCGATCGGACGGTCGAGCAAGCACAGGTCAGCTAGCATGCCTGATTGGATAATATCCGACCCCAGATAAAGGGAGAGTGCCTGCGTGAGCGACAGCGCCTCGTCTGGTCCAAGGGACGCGCAAGAGGCTGTTGTCCGACGCATGGCTGCGTCAATGGCCGCCCAAGGATCAATATCGCCATAAGGCGCGTCAGACCCGGCGTGCAGAGCAATGCCGGCATCCAAGAGCGAGCGCAGCCGGTAAAGATCGGGCAGGTCGTCCGGCTGGATTGTCGCCCGATACCGGTCCCCGCGCGTGCGCACAAAGCCGGGCTGCGATACAACGGTCAGGCCTGCGGCAGCAATATCGGGGATGAGGGATTGCGGGATGACGCTGCCATGTTCGATGCGATCGCCCGCGCGTGCGCCGCCTGCGGCATCAAGCGCGGCGAGAAAGAACAGCAACTCTCCCAGCGTCACGCAATGCGCCGCGACCGATCGGCCCTGATGTCGGGCGGTCCGGATGCGTTCGGCGACAGCCTCAACGTCCGGCAAGGCATTTTCGTCATACAGGAGTTTGAGCGGACCCGTGCGGTAATGGGGAGACGCGGGAACGTCTTCGCGGCCCATCACGGTGAGCTTTTGCAGCAGGTCGCCGCGTGCGATGGCGGTATCGAACAGCGCACCTTCCGCCGGGCCATTGCGCGCACCTGCGTCCGTCACCTCCGTAATGCCGAAACGGGCGAGGTCGCGGCTGATCAGCGCAAGGCTAGGCGCTGTCCCTCCGATTGCCTCGCGCAACCAGTCATCCCCGCGCCAGATGCGGCCCGTTGGCTGCCCGTTTGCATCACGCTCAACGCACTCCGGCCATGGGCCTGTGCCCAACATAACGAGTGCCATGCTGTTGAGCAGCCACAGACCGCCGGTCCGGGCCTGCACCCGCAAAGGGCGGTCGGACAGCCAGCCATCAAGAACCGCGCGGTCGGGCAGGGTGCCAGTTTCGATGAAACCCGTCGCACGCACCCAGACGTATGGCGCGCATCTCGCGGCAGCCGCGCGCAGAGCTTCTGAAATCTCTGTCGATGACCGCGCGTCTGAAAGGTCTACCGACTCTGCCTTGGCGGCCGTCGCAAACAGATGGATGTGGTGGTCGACAAGCCCAGGCAGAATATCCCGCCCGCCGCCCGCGATTTCCGGCCCGTCAACCGCCAAGGCCGGACCCATCGCTGCGATACGCCCATCCTTGATCGCGATGTCGGTCTCCTTGCCGCCAAAGGGACGGACCTGTCGCAAAATGAGGTCAACAATCGTCTTCACCGCAAGCCGGTCCGTTTTGCATAGGTGGCGGCGGTCGGCGCCAGTGCCGCGTCGATCAGGCCACACTTACCCTCGATAAGTGCTTCGATAACACCGGTGGCCGCTTCAAGTCCGGTCAGGGGGTCAGCAAGTGCATCACCCATGAACATCGGCGCCTCCCGTGTTCCGGCAAGGAGCCCTCCGGCGGCAGCCGCATCATCGCCAAACCCCACGCGCAAGGCGTCATCCCCGCGCCAGCCATGGGCGGTGACGGCCACCCAGATCAGGCCGGGATGAAGGGTCGCCAACCGCGCCTCGCTCAGCCCTTTGCGGGCAAGGGCATGGGGACGCCCGCTGGTGATGAGGACGTCCGCATCCGCGATCAGGTCAGTCAGGCGCGGATCGTCGAGCGCCATTTCGCAACGGTGTTTGTCCCCATTCAGCCATGCGTCAAACCGGGGGGCGACGCGTGCTGTCGGGTCCGGGCGCGTCGTGTTGTCGATGCGGGTGACATCCAATCCCGCTTTGGCGAGCAATCCGCCGCACAGGGGACCAGCCCAGAGAGCAGACAGATCAAGCGCCTTGGGACGCCGCGTGCGTCGCAAAGCTCCGGTCCAGATTGGCGGCTCGGCAGGTTTTGCTTCCCCGGCAATCGCGACGGGCAAATGCAGCGCGATTGCGCACGCCAGAAGCTCTTGCGCCGTCTGCGTCCGGGCATATTCCACAACAACGTCCCACGGATCCGCGTCCAATGCGCAGCCCGTCCAAGCCGGTACGCTGTCGCGATCCTCCTCGCGCGCAAGGTTGACCGCGATCCAGCCGTCACGTGTCTTGACCAGACGGCAGGTGCGATTCGTCGACCAGAGACCGGGCGCGCCGAATCCGTGCAATGGCTCACGCAAAAGGATGTCGTCCGGAGAGAGCGTGAGCGTACGGCCCATTGCGCTGGCTGCCTTGGACAATCGGTCCAAGGTGTCGGCAACTGCATCTGCCAGTTGGCTCATGGCGCCACGATCGCGTGAATGAGGCCGATCTGCAAAGCCTGTCTGGCGTTCACCCGTTTGCCCGACGTCGCCAACCACATCGTCCGGTGCCGCCCGATGGCACGCGCGACAGATACGGTGCCGCCTGCGCCGGGGATCAGTCCCATGGACAGTTCGGGCAACTGAAACCATGCTTCTGCCGTTGCTTCCCGTCGTGCAGCGGCAGCAGGGACTTCCAGCCCCGAACCAATCGCCGCACCGTAAAAGAGCACGCTGGCTCGGTCGCCCAACTGATGGATCAGGCGGGCGCATCCGTGCACCGTGCGCACCACATGTGCCGCCGCCAGGTCGCGCGCCTGGCCGAACTCGGGCAAATGCCCGCCGGTCGAAAAACTGCGGCCCGCGCCGATGATCTGGACAGTCGGTTTGCTCGGATCATCGAGCACATTGGCGAGTGCATTGTAGAGGGCATCCCGCATCGCGGCGGTCATCGGATTGCCTTGCTCGGGATTGTTCAGCGTGAGGACAATGTGATCCGCCTCGCGCTCAAGGCCGACGAGGTCGGCCGACGCGCAGTCCGTATCGGGGGACGGGCGGCGCTTTTCGAGCCAGCCGCCGAATTCATGGCCGCCAAGCAATGTCGAATAAGCAAGGGACTCAAGGTACAAGGCGTCGTTGAAGGGCAGATGTGCACTCATCCGCAGCACGCGGGCGAGGATGGTCGCGGCAACCGGAAATTGCCGCACGCGATCGGCCAGCGCATCGGCATGCGCAGCGGGGGATCCTGCCGGTACGATGCTCCACGGCGCCGGGGCGTCAATGCGCGATGTGACCAATATGTCGAACGCGTCCGGATCGCTGCACGTCAGACTGGCGTCCAGATCGACGCCAATTCGGACAGCTTGCGTCTCTGTTGCAACCGCATCTGTCGCGGCAGATACCAGAACCGGGCAGGGGCCTACGGCCGAAAAATGGGAAGCATCAACCGGGCTGGAAGGATCGAACGTCATGCCCACCTACGTGTATCAGCAATCGGCGGACAATTCTGCCTTCAACACGCGGCGCAGCAACTTGCCGGTTTCGTTATAGGGCAGTTCGGTCCGGATGAACCAAGCCTCGGGCGTCTTTGTGGAGCGCAATTTGCTCCGCACCATGGCAGCGAGCGCATCGCAGTCCACGCTGTCGCTTTTGCCCACGATCACCGCGACAACCTTTTCCCCCCATGTGGCACAGGGAAGTCCAAGCACAGCGCAATCGGCAACGGTGTCGTCTTCGCGCAGGACGTGCTCAATCTCTCCGGGCGAAATATTCTCACCGCCGCGCACGATGACGTCGTCCAGCCGACCATCGACATAGAGATAGCCGTCCTTGTCGAGCCAGCCGCCATCGTTGGTCGCAAACCAGCCGTCATCAGTGATGGCGCGCTTGTGGAGGTATTCCCCGGAAACCTGCTCGCCGCGCACGTAGATCTCACCCTGTTCGCACGGGCCGAGAACATGTCCGGCTTCGTCGCGGATTTCGAGTTCGACTGATGGCAGCGGCTTGCCCACCGATCCAAGCCTGCGGCGCACGTCAGGGTCGTTGGAGGCAAAGGCGATGCGGTGATCTTCGGCGCCGAGCAAGGCAATGGTCGAGCTCGTCTCGGTCAGCCCGTAGGCGTTGACGAAGGCCACATTTGGCAGCTTTGCGAGCGCGCGGGCAATCGTCGGTTCCGGCATCCGCCCGCCACCGTAAGACAAGGCGCGCAGGGTCGGAAGCGTTTCTCCGGTTCTCTCCATGACGTCCAGAATGCGATCAAGCATCGTCGGCACGACCATCGCGTGGGTAATGCCCTCGCGCGCGGCTGTCGCCACCCATTCCTCAGCGGTAAAGGCCGGCAGGTACACGATCCGGCGTCCGCCATAGACGGAGGTCAAAATGGCGGAAATACCGGCGATATGATAGGGCGGCACGCTGACGAGCGCGGCTTCATCCTCGTCCGAACCAAGGAATTCGACGGTCGACATGACATAGGAGGTCAGGTTCGCATGGCGCAGGACAGCGGCCTTCGGATCTCCGGTTGTGCCGCTGGTGAACAGCAGGATGGCGATATCGTTATCGTCTTCCGGAAGTTCGACAGGCTCATCAATCGGGCCGGTGACGAAGCGCGCATCAAACTCGCTGCGCAGCAAAAACTCGACGCCTTCCACTTCCGTGACGCGGGGCGCCATGTCGTCATCGACCACGACCACAGCCGGCACGGTTCGCGCCACCAGTTTGCGGAGATCCTCATCCGACAGGCGGTAATTGATCGGAACGAATGGCAGGCCGGCCATGCCGCTCGCAAACAGCAGGACCGGGAGTGCAGGGCCATTCAGTCCGATGAAGACCGCGTGCTGTGTGTCTTTGTCCGCCAACCAGCGCGCCGTTGAATGGGCGCGGGTGCGAAGCGACGCGTAGCTGAGGCCGCCGTCCATGGGGCCAACAGCGATCCGGTCGCCGCAGGCATCTGCTGCGATATCGAGGAGGAGGCTGGTCTGCATCGTATCAGTCCGAAGCGGGCAGGGGCTTGGCTTCCTTGAGCGTCAGCGGGCGACCATCAAATGCGAGTGATCCCTTGCCCGGCTTGGCGCCGAGCACTTCAATGCCGCTGGTTTCGTCGACATAACGCTTGCCGATCAGGACGCCATTTGCGTGGGCCGCATCAACATCTCCGCTGGGTGCGGTTGCATCAGCCTGGGGCAGGACAGGCGCCCCGCCACATTGAAGGGTGCCGTCGGTGTTTGGTGGGCGCACAACGACCATCTGTGCATCACAGACAGCGCTTTTCCAGCGTGAACCCGGCTTCAATTCCATGATAACGCCTTCCTATCTCAAACTTTGCGCCTCTCATAAAGGGAGGCATGGCCTAATGCCAGATCAAGGCAACCTTCGACGGTCAGAGGCTTTGATCGAACATGGGTTTCTACTGCCACCTATTGCACTAGGTGAACTATCTTGGCAAGCTTCAGTTATGAAGACACTCGATGGAAAAACAGCCCTTGTGACCGGTGGGGCGCGGGGGATAGGCGCAGCAATCGTTCGCAGACTGGCCGGCGCCGGGGCGCATGTGGCAATCAACTTCGCCAATTCGACAGACGCGGCAGAAGCGCTCGCCGATGAATGCCGCGCGGCGGGAGGCAAAGCCTTCACCGTCAGGGCTGACGTGTCCAAACTCACCGAAATTGAGAGCCTGTTTGCTGCGTGTGATCGCGAATTTGGCGGAACACCCAATCTCGACATCCTTGTTAACAACGCCGGCATTGGCAGCGGCGGCCAGGATGCCAGCTTGAAATCGGGCGGTGAGGAACTGTTCGATGCGATGATGGCGACCAACGTCAAGGGGCCTCATTTCGTTACACAGGCCGCCTTGCCGCGTCTGCGTGATCATGGCCGGATCGTGAACATTGGATCGATGTCCGGCAAAGTCGGTCAACCCTTTGCAGCGGGCTATGGCATGACCAAACGTGCATTGCAGAGCCTGACCATGTCGACGGCTCTTCATGTTGCCAAACGTCAGATCACCTGCAACCTGATCGCGCCGGGCGCGGTCGCGACTGACTTTATCGCCGCCCTTCGTGAGAAGCCGGGTTGGGATGATGCAACGGCCAAACACACGCCGATGGGGCGACTCGGCACGCCCGAGGATATCGCGGGTGCGGTCATGATGCTCGTGGGGGAAGATGCCCGTTGGGTTACCGGCCAGGTGATTGAAGCGAGCGGCGGGCTCTCGATCTAGGACTGCTCGACCCGATCCCGCCAGCTGACCTTGGGGGTGTAGCCGATCTTTTCGGCGGCTAGCGCCGAGGAGAGGAGCGACTGTTCCCCAGTGAGCGTGTCCAGCAGCGCAACACCAGGAAAATGCGCAGCCATCAGCGCGCGGGAGTCCTGCGCCGCAATGTTGTCGGCCGCAGCGATAATCAGCGGATGATGGCCGGGTAGATCGGCTTCCAGGGCCAGTCGGCATGCTTCGCCGCAATCCTGTGCGTCCACATAGCCCCACAGGTTGAACTTGCGCGTTTCCGGATTTGCATGGACGCTCGGCAAAACATCATAGTCCGCGCCGGCATAGACGTTTGAAAAGCGCAGAGAGATGATGGAAAGGTCAGCCTGCCAGCGACAGAATTGGCTGGCCATCTCCTCGCCCATCAGTTTTGACAGTGCATAGGACCAGTTGGGCAGTAGCGGAGACCCTTCATCCAACGGGGCATAGGCTGGCGGAACATCGAAGGGGAGACCGAGCAGCGTCTCGCTGGATGCCCAGACGATCTTACGGATCCCGAGCCGCATGGCTGCGGAAAAAACGGCGTAGGTTGATTGGGTATTGTTTTCGAAAATCGTGTGGTCGGGCGCCGGGCCGGGACGCGGGATGCCGGCTAGGTGCAGCACCGCGTCAACACGGCGCGACACGGCATCAATGCCGGATAGGGCGCCCATGACTTCTCCGAAGTCGGAAGCATTGAGGCGCACCATGTGCGGTTTGTCTGCGGGGATGACAACGTCGGTTTCGACCACCTTGTGGCCCGCGGATTTCAGCGCCCGGACGGCCGCACGCCCTACTTTGCCCGCAGCGCCGGTCACCAATACCCGCATAAACGTCCCTCTCCGAATGTGCCAACGTATTGCACTAGGTCAACTATGTTGGCAAGGATGCGGACTATGGCCTTGATGACTGAAAAGCTGCGCGCCATCATGGCGCTCGACCCGGACCGCACCGAAATTGATTTCGAAGCGACAGACTATAGCTGGGGGCAACTCGCCGCAATCGTCCGTGGTATCGAAGAGGCGTTGGGCACACTCAATCTGCCGGAGGATTGCCGCGTCGGGGTGATGCTGAGAAATCGTCCGGGGCATATTGCCGCGATCATCGCTGTTTTGTCGACGGACCGCTGCCTCGTATCGCTCAACCCCATTTTGCCCGATGAAAAGCTCTTTGCAGATGTCGAGGGGCTCAACTTGCCGGTCATCATCGCGGATGCGACCGATCTTGCCCGTCCGGGGCTGACCGAGGCGCTTGACCGGGCCGGGTCTGCCGTCATCGAAATCGGGCCGCGTCTGGAAAGCGTCAATCTGGTGCGCGCTGATGTTAAAACTGATATCAAGCTGTCGCCCGGTGTCGCTATCGAAATGTTGACCAGCGGGACAACTGGCACACCAAAGCGGGTGCCCTTGTCGCGCGAGGCCTTCGATTCGAGCTTCCGTGGTTTCACCCGCTATGAGCGGAACCGCAGCTTTGATGATCCGCCCAAGCTCAATTCAGGCTGCACCATGGTCGTCAATCCGCTCACCCATATCGGGGGTATCTATGGATGCATTGGCGCACTGGCCGCGGGGCGCAAAATTGCGCTGATCGAAAAGTTCTCGGTGGACGCCTGGGTAGAGGCGGTGCGCCGTAACCGCCCGGCGGTGGCGCCTGCCGTGCCGTCGGCCGTGCGCATGCTGTTGGAAGCGGATGTCGACAAGGAAGCCCTGTCGTCGCTGCGTGCGATGATCAGCGGCACTGCGCCTCTGCCGCCCGATCTCGTCGATGCCTTTTACGAAAAATATGGCATCCCGATCTGCGGCAATTACGGCGCGACGGAAATGGCGGGCGCTGTCGCCGGTTGGAATATCGACGATTTTCGCAAGCATTGGGCTGAAAAGCGGGGCGCCGTTGGTCGTGTGCATGGCGACATCGAAGCGCGTGTCGTCGATGCCGAAACGGGACAGGAATTGCCATTCGGCGCGGAAGGTTTGCTGGAGCTGAAGGGCAAGCAGCTCGACAATGACCTGCAGTGGTTGCGCACGACGGACCGTGCGGTGCTGGATGAAGATCGCTTTCTTTGGATCCGGGGACGCGCCGACAATGCCATCATCCGAGGTGGCTTCAAGGTGCATCCTGATGATGTTGTGAAGGCGATCAACCAGCATCCGGCGGTCCGCGAATCTGCCGTCGTCGGCGTGCCGGATGAGCGGCTCGGCGAAGTGCCGGCTGCGGCCATCATTCTGAAAGCGGGCGAGTCCGCGCCGGAACCGGATGCGCTGAAGGCATTCCTGAAGGAAAAACTGATCGCCTATCAGGTGCCGGTCCACCTGCGCTTCGTGGAAGATTTTCCGCGCACGCCTTCCATGAAGCCCTCGGCACCCGAGCTGAAGGCCCTTTTTGGGGCAGTGGCATGACCGAGTCATTCGTGGGCAAGACGGTGATCGTCACAGGCGGTGGACGCGGCGTCGGGCGGGGCATTGCGCTTGGTTTTGGCGCGGCAGGCTCTAATGTCATGCTGGCGGCGCGCACCTTGTCTTATGCTGAGGAAACCAAGGCAGATATTGAGGCCGCTGGTGGTGTCGCAGAGATTTTCGGGATCGACGTCAAGGATCACGCCCAATGTCGCGCGCTGATCGAGGCGACAGCGAAGCGGTTTGGTGGCGTCGACGTCATCGTGCACGCGGCGGCGGACATTCCACATGGCGGCGTTGGCCACGTGTCGGACGGGGGGTTGGAAGAGGGATTTGCGAGCATCGCCAAAGCGGCCTGGTGGTTGCTGGATGCCGCGCGTCCCTATCTGGCCCAGTCGCCTGATGGCGGTCGCTTCATCGCCATTGGTTCGGTCAACGGGACGCACACTGTCGTCCCCAAAATGACCGCCTACGGCATGGCCAAAGCAGCGCTTGATGCCTTTGTCCGCGGCGCGGCGGGCGATGTTGTGTCCGATGGGATTACCGTCAATGCGATCAACCCCGGTCTGGTCGCCAGTGCGCGCGCCAAAGCGGTTTTGGGCGAGGACGGTCTGGAAGCG
Source organism: uncultured Sphingomonadaceae bacterium (assembly GCA_937996655.1). Lineage (GTDB taxonomy): Bacteria > Pseudomonadota > Alphaproteobacteria > Sphingomonadales > Sphingomonadaceae > Aquisediminimonas. Next base: position 77,230 of record CALKUK010000011.1, read on the forward strand.
TACGGCGCAACCGTGCCAGTCGGCAGGGCAGGGACCCCGGAAGACATCGCACACGCCTGCCTGTTTCTGGCGTCTGCCCGATCCGGCTATATTACAGGCACCAGCATCAAGATGGACGGCGGCTCGACCGTCGCGGCATCCAGCGGCCGCAACGTCATTCTGCAAGACAAACTCAAACAGCAAAGGGACACAAACACATGAAACTCGACAGTTCGGTCTCCGCCGTCGTAACGGGTGGCGCCTCGGGCCTTGGCCGCGCATCGGCGCAGGCACTTGCATCGGTTGGCGTCAAGGTTGCCATTTTCGATATGAATGAAGAAGGTGGTCAGGCCGTCGCCAAGGAAATCGGCGGTACATTCCACAAAGTCAACATCATGGACGAAGCCGGCGCCGAAGCGGGCTTTGCAGCCGCCCGTGCGGCCAACGGCCAGGAACGCATCCTCGTCCACTGCGCGCAGGTGTCCAAGGGCGGTAAGACCGTCTCGAAAGACCGTGAAAGCGGAGGCTTCAAGCGCCTTTCGACCGAAGATTATGAATTCTCCGCTCTCGGCATTTTGGTAGCCTCCTATCGCATTGCGTCGATGTCGGCACTGGGTATGGCGAGTCTCGAGCCGCTGGAAGACGGAGAGCGTGGCTGCATCACACTGACGGCGTCGGCCGCCGCGCAGGATGCCCAGATCGGTCAGGTCGCCTATGGCAGCTGCAAGGCAGGCGTAAACGGCCTCGTCCTCCCCATTGCGCGCGACCTGATGGACATCGGCGTGCGCTGCAATTCCATCATGCCCGGCATCTTTGCAACGCCGCCTATGCTCGCCGTGAAGGACAGGGCCCCGCAGATTTTTGAAGGGCTGGCTGCATCCGTTCCGTTCCCCAAGCGTTTGGGTAAGCCGGAAGAATTCGGGAGCCTCGTTTTGGAACTCAACCGCAACACCTATTTCAACGGTCAGGCGATCCGTCTGGACGGCGCCATCCGTATGCCCCCGCGGTGAGGATGGCACGTTGACCGGCCACGAACGCATCGTTCGCAACCCCGCCGGGCCCGCGCCCGTCCGGCGGGCCAATTCCGTGCGGCGGACATCGACCATCGACACGGGCTGGCCTGACGGGTTCGGGCAGCCGATGTTGATGATCGGTCGTGGTCGCGATGTGCTGACGCGCGAGCCGGGTAGCGCACCCAAAGTGCTGGCGGAGGACAGCTTCCGCATCCTTGCGACACCGCGCCGGGAAGTGCTTGAAATTGACGTCCAGCCGCACCGGCCCTCAATTGACGTGCTGGTCGGCGCGCGCGGCGGGGGCCATTTGCGCGCGCTGCTCGCCGAAGTGATGCCGGAAGAGCGCGTCAATGGCTCTCCGCTTTACCTGATCCTCGATGATTTTTCAGGGGCCAGCCTGGTCGCCGGTTGGATTTGGTCGCAATGGCGCGACAATTGGCAAGCGCAGGCCCGCGCTAACGGCGCAAGCTCCACTGCGGGCAAAGCTGGCAACATGACCGATATCTGTGCAGGCTTTGAAACCGGTTCGACTGCGCTTCTTCCGGACGGATCGAGCAATCAGATCCAGAATTCTTCCGATGTCCCGTCATTGGTCAACCCCGCTGATCCGGAAGGCTGGCATGCGCTTTACGATCATGATCCCGTCAGCATGCGCCGCGCGCGCCGCATTGATGTCTGGCGCGAGGGGCAGGACGTCATGATCGAAGTGGGCTTTCAGGACAGCGGCATCAATCCCAGAGGCGGACGGACGGCGGTCCACGAATATCTGGTTCACGCCATTGCGCGCGGAGATGATCTCACGCTGGCGCACATTGAGGTTGATCCGCGAATCTTGCCCTATCGGGAATGCCCGAACGCATCGCCAAATGCAGAGCGGATGATCGGGCAACGTCTTTCAACCTTCCGGCAATCCGTGCTGGGCACGCTGCCCGGCCCGTTGGGCTGCACGCACTTGAACGACGTACTGCGCAGTATGGCGGAAGTGCCGATTCTCGCGGCTCGCATTGCAGACTGATGCTAAAATGCAACGCTGACGATTCATCAGTTTTAGGCACTAGAAAGCGGTTGCGCAGCATATTCTACCTAGTTATACAAGTCAGATATCAAGCCTCGAAATGGGGAATTTAGGGAGAGTGATGTGATGGCTATGAAGAGCCCTTCAAAGATCCTGTTTGCCAAGATGTTGTCGACGGCATCCGCTGCGGCGTTGGGGGTGGGGGTTATTGCCACGCCGGCTTTCGCTCAGGAAACGGCGGACGGCGCATCGGGCGGCCTGGATGAAATTATCGTTACAGCGCGCAAAGTAGCGGAAAATCTTCAAGACGTGCCGGTCGCGGTGACTGCATTCACCGGAGATGATCTGGCCAAGCAGAATATCCAGAAGGTTGAAAATATTGCCAACTTTACGCCGGGCTTGAGGATGGTGCAGGGGCAGTCGACGCCGACTGCTTTGAACATCGCTTTGCGCGGGCAGGTTCAAACCGACATTCTCGTCACACTTGACCCTTCGGTCGGTACATATGTGGACGGTGTATACTGGGCGCGTGCCTATGGCCTGAATTCCAATCTCCTCGACATCCAGTCAGTGCAGGTGTTGAAAGGCCCGCAAGGGACGTTGTTTGGGCGCAACACCACTGGCGGCGCTTTGCTTATTAACAGCAATGACCCCAATCTCGACGATTTCAGCGGCAAACTCGCTGTGACCTATGGTCGCTTCAATGAATTTGAAACGACGGGCGTGCTGAACGCGCCGATCATCCCAGGCAAAATTGCTCTGCGCCTCGCCGGTACGCGGTTGAAGCGCGACGGATACACAACGAACGTTGCTCCGGCGTCGGCCACTACGGTTCTTGTCGGCAATACTGTTGTTGCGCGCGGTCCGTTCCCGGGATCGCACAATGGCGAAAAGTATGACAATCGTGATCGCTGGAACTTCCGTGGAAAGCTCCTCGCACAAGTGACCGACACCTTCAGTCTCCTGTTTTCCGGCGAGTATTTCGATTCTGATGAAGTCACGCCGGCGCGCTCGCTTCGTTTGGCGACGAATGCCTACACTGCGTCTAACACCACTTACAGCGTCGCGAATACGTCTGCGCTTTTCGTTGGCGCGACCAACGCTGGGCTTCCATTGCTTCCCGCAAACTTTCCCGCGATCTTTGGTGTCGGCTACACGCGTCTCAACGCGGATATTGCCGCAGTGGCCGCCGACCCAAGCGTGGTCCTGAACAACGAACGTCCATATGCAACGGCGCGCACCTACACCTACGGTTTGACGGCTGCATTGGAAGTGCCATGGGGTGAAGCCAAGCTCATCACGGGTGCTCGCCAAATCCGGACAAATGCGGGTCTCGACCTTGAAGGATCGCAATATGCGATTCACTTCACCGAGGGTCAGCAAAAGGTAAAGCAGCAATCTGCTGAATTGCAGACGACGGGCAAGGCCTTCGGCGGTGCGCTTGATTTCGCGGCGGGTGTCTTCGTATTCCATGAAACCGGTTATGATCAGTCCATCTCGATCACGGTCCCGGCACTCAATGGTACCACCTCACAATTCGGGGCGGAGATCAACAATGACAGCAAGGGCGTTTATGGTCAGGGTTCTTGGCACATCACGGATGCGCTGACCTTCACCGGCGGATTGCGTTATTCGGTTGATGACAAGGGGATTACTTCGTTCAACAATAACTATGTGCGCGCGACGGGCGTGACCATTTGCTCTATTCAGGGTGGAAATCTTGGCGCCCTGGGCGTCAATGTCACACGGCCCGCAGGATGCGCCATTTCGCGGAACGACGATTTCAGCGGCGTCTCTTACACGGCGGGGCTTGATTACAAGGTTGGCGAAGATTTCCTCGTCTATGCTAAGACAGCGAAAGGTTTCCGCTCGGGCGGACAAAATTTGCGTGCCCCGAGCACTGTTGCCTTTCTGCCATTTGATCCAGAGACGGCCTACTCCTATGAAGTTGGTTTCAAGAGCGAATTCTTCGATCGCAAGGTTCGTCTGAACGTCGCCGCCTATACCAGTGACATCAAGAACATTCAGCGTTCGACCTTGATTGCAGTTGCGCCAATTCCGCCTTCGACGGTTTCCGGCACTGCTACCATTTTGAGCAACGCTGGTAAGGCACGTATCAAGGGCCTTGAGGCTGAACTGGCTGCGGTGCTGTTCCCTGGCTTCACAGTCACAGCGACAGGCGCGTTGACTGACCCCAAATATGTCACCTTCTCCGACCTTTCTGGCGATCGCTCGTTCGAACGGTTTACAGGTGTGGCAAAGAAGCAATTCTCTTTGGCGGCTGATTATTCAACGTCACTGGGAGCCGATAGCAAAGTTGACCTGCATGTTGACTATGCTTGGCGGGGCGATGCGCCAACGGCGGATTATTTTTATGCTGCCAACCCGCAGAATGCTGCGATTGTCGACGCGACGACAGCTAAGGCTCTCGGGCTTCTTGGCGCACGAGCATCGGTTGAATTCGGGAATTTCGGACTTGCCGTGTTCGGCCGCAATCTCACCAACAAGCGTGATTTTGTGCAGAACCTACTTGTCGCGCCGCTAGGATATATCACGGGCATCCGCAACGAACCGCGGACCTTTGGTGTCACAGGCTCGTTCAAGTTCTGACGTATAGATCCTGACAAGGGGGAGCAAAGGGGAAGGCCGGGCAACCGTCCTTCCCCTTTTTCGTTCTAAATGATTTAACGAAGTTGGCCGCCGCGCAGAGGTCAAGTAGCCCGTTGGCGGACAGAGGAGTGATACATCATGCCGCCACAAATCAGTGTTGTGCGCCGTAATCTCACCTTTGCCCTGCTTTTTCTGGTGGGTGCTCTATCATACGTTGACCGGCAGATTTTTACTCTGTTTCAGGACGATATTAAGGGCGAGCTTGGTCTGGGGGATGGTCAACTGGGGCTGTTGACCGGTCTTTCATTTGCTTTGTTCTATGCGCTCGCTGCCTTCCCGATTGCACGCTATGCCGACCGGGGTGATCGACGCATGGTCATCGCTATTTGCGTGATGGTGTGGAGCGCGGCGACTGCAATTTGCGGTATCGCGCACAGCTTCTGGCAGATGGTACTGGCGCGGATCGGCCTTGCGGCGGGTGAGGCGGGGGCAGGTCCGGCATCGCTCTCGCTTCTGACCGAGATATTTCCTGCCGAACGCCGGACACTCGTTATTTCATCGACACTGGCAGCCAGCGCCATTGGCATATCCGGGGGACTTTGGCTCGCGGGCTGGCTGTCCCAATATTTTGGCTGGCGCGATGTTTTTCTGATTGTGGGTTTGCCGGGGGTATTGCTTGGCATTGCGATTTGGCTGTTTTCGGTGGAACCGCGCCGCGGAAAAGGAGAGGCTGTGGTGCCGCCCCGCCAGATCGGCGCCGCAGAGGTTTTTCGCACAATGGCCGCGAATATATCATTGCGCTGGATCGGACTGCTGTTGCTGATGGTGCCGGTGACCGGATTTTCGCTGATCATATGGGGCGCCTCTTTTTTCCAGAGAGTACATGGCCTTTCGAAGGCAGAGACGGGCTTCTGGCTCGGCACGGCTATGGCTGTTGGCCTTGTGATCGGTAATCTGGTGGCCGGCTGGGTTGCGGACAAATGGGGGAAGGACAATCCGCGTTTCAATGGCTGGTTTGCCGGCTTGGGCCTGTTAGCCGCATTTCCGATGGCGTTGCTCTTTGTGTGGTCACCCAATCCTTATGTGGCGTTGGCGGCCTTCGTCGGCGTGAAGTTCATGATGACGCTCCATCTAGGTCCCATCATCGCGCTCAGCTTTGCGCAGGTCCCGGTGGCGATGCGCGCTGTGATGTCTGCGACAATCAACATGCTCATTGGTCTCGCAGGGACCGGGATAGGTGGGACGCTTACGGGCGTACTGAGCCAGGTCTTTGCCCCAAGCTATGGCGATATGTCGTTGCGGCCGGCGCTGACGATCCTATCCGGTTGCTTGATTGTCGGAGGTGTTGCCGCGATCATGGCCGGGCGTACTGCAAAGCCGCTGGAGACCTGAATGCAATTTATATCCGTCGAATATGACGGTCCCATCACAACGGTCACATTGAACCGCCCGCAGGTGATGAACGCGATCAACAACGCTATGCATCATGAATTACAGGCAGCGTTCGATGCCTTTGCTGCCGACGATGCTCAACGGATTTGCGTCGTCACCGGGGCAGGGGAGAAGGCCTTTTGCGCCGGCAGCGACTTAAAGGCTGCCGTCACAGACGGCCACCGTGATTACCCAAAGAGCGGCTATGCCGGCCTGATCGAGCGGTTTGATTGTTCCAAGCCGATCATCGCAGCCGTAAACGGTCTTGCGCTTGGCGGTGGCTTCGAGGTCGCCTTGGCATGTGATATTATCATCGCCAGTGACTCGGCGAGCTTCGGTCTGCCGGAACCTCTGGTCGGCGCGGTCGCGCTTGGCGGGGGGCTCCATCGGCTTGCGCGGCAAATTGGCCTGAAACAGGCGATGGGCATGATCCTGACGTCGGCACGGGTGTCGACGGAGGAGGGGCACCGCTTGGGTTTCGTCAATGAAGTCGTCGCCCCGCAGGATTTGACGACCGCAACGCGGCGCTGGTGCGATGCGATCCTGCGGGCGTCCCCCATGTCGATCCGCGCGTCCAAAGAATGTGTTCGGCTGGGCCTCGATGAGACCGGCGTGGAAGCAGCGATGAAGAACCAGCCAAATTATCCGGCGTTCAAGGCCTGGGTCACAAGTGACGACGCTAAAGAGGGGCCGAGGGCCTTCGCCGAAAAGCGGCAGCCGGTCTGGAGCGGGCGGTAAGGGCAAAAGGAGATGCATGTGCGAAACTATGGACGTCTCTTGGCCGGTTTGCTGATGCTGGGTGCGACCGGCAGCGTGGTACTTGCCGCACAGTCTCCGCCGAAACAGGCCGCCGCGATGCTGGGACAAGGGTATCTTGCGCCTTCCGATCTTCCGGATAGTCTGCTGCTGTTGCCGCCCCCGCCTGAGCGTGGGAGCCCTGCGGAGGCGCGGGACATTGCGGCTGCTGCCGCTGCGGTCGCGCTCCAAGGCAGTGCGCGGTGGACGCTCGCCGGGCGGGATGCCGACCTGTTTTCAGACCGGGCGACGGCCGCGATGTCCTGTGCTGCGGGCCGGTCCATCGGGCCAAAGACAACGCCAAGGCTGAATGCGCTGATGCGAAAGGTGATTCCGGACCTCGGGCTGGCAACCTATGCGGCCAAGACGAAGTATCAGCGGACGCGCCCCTTTGTCGTCAACGGTGCTACAAATTGTACGCCGCAGCAGAGCGCGAAGCTGGCGACCGATGGCTCCTATCCCTCAGGGCACAGCGCGATCGGCTACGGGTGGGGCTTGATCCTGGCCGAAGTGATGCCCGACCGCGCAACGGCACTGGTGCAGCGCGGGCGGGAGTTTGCAGACAGCCGCCGGATCTGCAACGTGCACTGGCTCAGCGACGTGGAGGCGGGCGAGGTCATCGGCGCGGCCGTCGTCGCACAGCTTCATGCAGATCGGACATTCCGCAAGGATTTGGATGCTGTCCGCAAGGAACTGGCGTCAACGGCGCCCTTGCCCGCCGAGGACTGCGTGCCGAACGCCGCCACCAGATAGCAGGATGGCCAGAGCCGACGCTCCGGCCATCAAAGCCTAGGCCTGCTGCCAGAACCGTCCGCTGTCGCCTCGTGTTTCGATGTGTCCTGCTTGCCCCACGGGTTCGATCTGACCGCTGTTGAAGAACTCAAGCGTGGATGCATCGCTCACGTCAATGTGCGCGAGGGTGCGGACTTCATCAGTGCCCCTTGCGATGACCACACCCGTTGTCGGTGCACCGTTGCGGTCATGAAACAGCGTATAGGATTCGATGCGCGCAGGTCCGGTATAGTCCTGAACCAGTTCGGGAACCGCACCGCGCTTGGCGTCAGCCTCCGCCTGATAATCATAGTCCTGCGGGAAGTGCGCGTCAGCAACCGGCGTGGTCGACAGCACGATACAGTGATTGTCCGTCGCAAAGCCCCCATTGGCAAAGAGGAAACCCTTGCTGCTGGTGCCACGCATCTGTTCCACCATGGAAACAACGGCATGGCTCATATAGTTGGCAATCGGACCGCCGCCAAAGGTCAGTCCGCCAAAGACTGTCGCGGGCTTGTTGAGCGGCCAATCGAGGATGCGGCGCGCCATTTTGGGGACGCACGGGAAGCAGCTGTAGAGCTCGACATGGTCGAAATCCGAGCCGGTCATGCCATTAAGCGCCAGCGTCCGCCGGATCGAGGTTTCCATGCTGACCGAATAGTCAAAGCGATCCCGGCGCAGGATATTGGCCGGCTCCTTCGCCGCCGCGCCCATGCCGACATGAATGATGCGGTCTTCCGCAATGCCCCGGCGGCGTGCTTCGGCAAGGCTGGTGACGATGAAGCCCGCACCCTGATTGACGGAGGAGTTGGCGACCATCAGCTTGGTATAGGGCCAGGCGAGCGGTCGGTTGGACGCGCTGGGCGTCAGAATGTCCTGCGCAGAAACGGGCTTGCGGATCCAGGCACCGTCATTGGCGGTGGCCACTTCGCTGAAGCGCGACCATATGTCCGCACTTTCCGCCTGGGCATCGGCCAGAGGCTGTTTCCACGCGGCCCGCGTCGCGTTTTCATAGATGGGGTAGACATCGACTGGAGCCGACAGGCCATGTCGCTGTGCATAATTGGGTTCCCGCTTTCCGGCGACTGCGCGAACCGCGTTGTAGCTTTTGTCGTCTCCGGAAGACCGCTTTGCCGCCCGTCCGGCGGCCGTGCGCAGCGCTTCTCCGCCGACGACCGCCGCCAAAGTGATCTCGCCCGCACCGATGCGATTGGCCGCTTCATTCAGCAGGCGGATGGGCGTGTCGCCATGCGGTGCTTCGGACTGGTAGTTGATTTTGGGGCTAGCACCGATCGCCTCGGCCAGCGGCGCGCAAAGATTGCCGAGATCGCGGAAGCTGATCTGGTCGACGATGGCAATGCTGTCGAGTTTGGAGAGGATGTCTCCCCCCGCATCTTTCTCCGCCAGCCGCAGCGCTGCGGCCATCAGTCCGAGCGAGTCGAGGCCCTGGTCCGGATCTTCCGGGCGATCATTGATTTGGCCCACGCCAATGATGACGGGAAGACGTTCGGGATCCGTCATGGTCATGTCAACGGGCTTTCCAAACAGGGGGACGCTTTTCGGCAAAGGCGCGGGGGCCTTCGCGGGCATCTTCGCTGCGCATCAATGCCATGCTCTCGTCGGTGTTCAACTGCCAATACACGTCTTCTGCTGGCCTCGTGCCAGACGTAATCTGCAACGCAATGCGCTTGCTTGCCTGAACGGACAGTGGGGCATTGACCGCAATCTTCTCCGCCAGCGCGTGAGCTTCGGCCATGAGGTCGGCATAGGGCACAACCCGGTTGACGAGACCAAGCTCGAGCGCCTTCTGTACGCTGAATGGCTCGCCGGTCAGCAGATATTCCATGGCGATCTTTGGCGGCAATTGCTGCGCCAAGCGGAACGCGCCACCTGCGGCGGCCATGATGCCGCGTTTCACCTCGGGCAAGCCAAATTGCGCGCTATCCGCTGCGACAACCAGGTCACTCGCCAATGCCAGTTCGGTTCCGCCACCAAGGGCAAAGCCATTGACCGCCGCGATAACCGGCTTTGAGATTGGGTGCTTCACGAACCCGGCAAAGCCCCATGCCGCTTTCACGGGATCTGGCGGGGCGAGGCGTTCACCGCGTGACAAGGCGACCAGATCTGCGCCTGCGCAAAATGCCTTGTCACCTGCACCTGTGAGAATGACGACCCGGATTTCGGGATCATGATCGGCCTGTTCCAACGCGTCGCCAAGGCCCAGATGTACGGCTGCATTGACGGCGTTGCGCGCCTGCGGACGGTTGATCGTGATGACGAGCGTGTGACCGACGCGTTCGGTCAGAACAACCTCTTCGGAAGCGATGTCGGTCATGCGATTTCTTCCTTGTGCTTGCCGGCTTCAATCAGCGCGGTGATGTTGGTTGAAAGGGGTTCCAGAACCGCCGCATCTGCAAGCTGCTGCAATTCCGGCAAGGAGATGCCAAGCCAATCTTGCAGAACTTCAAACGTGTGTTCGCCCATCAATGGCGCTGGTCGCGCTTCTGGTTCCGGAAGGTTCTCGGATACGACCGGAGAGCGCTCCGAAATCAGCTCTTCAGGCAAATGAGGGTGCACCTCGGTGCGGAAAAAGCTGCGTTCCTGAAAATAGGGAAAGTCGGGTTGTTCCGACACGCGCAGCATCCGTGCCGCCGGGACGCCCGCCGATTGCAGACGGTGCGACACCTCGTCGGCGTCTTGTGAGCGCATCCAGCGCGAAACATGGTCATCGATTTCGCTTTGCGCAATCATGCGTCCGGCGCGCGACGCGAAGCGCGCATCCGCAAGCGATGGGTTCTGCGCCACCGAAACAAGCGAAAGCCAATCCTGATCGTTACGCACCGTGACCACGCACCATTGGTCTTCACCGGCCGTCTGATAGACGTTCCACGGCGTGTCGGGCGCATCCTCGATGCCGGACAGACCGAGTGCGGTGCCTGCAATTTCGGTGGCGAGGTGGGTCAGCATGACTTCTGCCTGGCTGATGGATACCCGTCCGCCGCGTCCGGTCCGCATCCGACGGATCAACAGGGCAATTGCCCCCGTGGCGCCCAAGCGGGCCGCGACATGATCCGGATAAATCGTAATGGAATCCGAATATCCGTCGGGATCTCCGGGATAGCGCCATTTCCGGCTTAGGCCTGCGGCGGCGCGGACAAGCGGACCATATCCCATGCGGCCTGCCCACGGCCCGCTATTGCCATAGGCACTGCTTTCCACAGCGATCAGCCGCGGATTTATGGCGGCGAGCACATCAGCACCGAAACCGAGGGCTTCCATGGTCCCGGGTTTGAAATTGCTGAGGACGATGTCTGCTTCTGCCAGCAATTTGCGGAACAGCGCCTTGCCTTCCTCTGCTTTGAGATTGAGGCCCAAGCTGCGCTTGTTGCGGTGCCCGGCGCCGAACCCAACCGAAAGACCGATCGGCAGGTAGCTTTGCCGCACGCCGTCCGGGAAGGCGAGCGACTCAACTTTCACCACATCGGCACCCATGTCGGCGAGGAGGCGGCTGGTTTCTGCGCCGACGACGATCACGCCAAGGTCCAGGACCTTCAGGCCATCAAACGGACGGTGACGCGCGTTGTGGTGGTGAACCGGCTGCGGTGCATGGGGAAGAGAGAACATCGGCCCCATGCGTGCGCCATCGATTTCCATGACACCATTGGGGAAGGGGGCACTACGGCCATCACCCACTGGCACATCGACAAATACCTGCCGCGCACGAATGTGGTCCGCCGCGAGACAATCTTCGAGGGTGAGTACGGCGGCGATCGGGATGCCCAGTGCCTGACCCTGTTCCTCAAGAAGCTGGCGAGGCTTGTCTGAAAAGAAGCGGGCGATGGCGGGAAGGAGGTCAAGGCAGTTATAACGTTCGGCAGTTTTCAGATATTTCTCATCTGCAAATTGCGCGGGCGATCCCATCATCTTGAACATGCCCTGCCATTGGCGCGGCGCCAGCAGGCAGATGCGCACGGCCCCATCGGCACAGGGGATGATTGGATATTGGTAGCCTTTGACCGGGCGATCTGGAGACAGAAGCTTGGCGGGACGGCCAAGCGTCGCGCTGCCGCCCACGCCATAACCAGGGTCCAGTGCGATGACCGCACCTTCGAGCGCGGAGAAGTCCATATGGTCCCCACGCCCCGTTTCCAGCGCATTGTAGAGCCCAAGCACTGCACAATAGGCCGCCTGAGCCATGGCACATTGGAATGCAATCTCTCCGGGCGGCAACAGTGGCTCCCGCCCTCTTATGCCCGAACGAGACAGTTCAGCGCTGAGCGCGTGCAAGACGGCATCCGTCCATTCCCAGTCCGCGAAGCTGTTGCCGCGGCCGAACCCGCTGACCGTCATCACCACCAAAGCCGGATTGGCCGCGCGGAGCGCGGGTATGTCGATCAGTCTGCCAAGTTCCGGATCAAACGAGAGATCTTCCACGACAAGATCGGCTTGGTTGAGGTGGACGGCGAGGGCGTCTGGCGTCGCGGCACACTGCTCTGTGCGTTTGCCCAAATTCGCGGCGATAGCGGCCAAATGTTTGCGACTGCCGGTTGACGGAGCGCTGTTAGCGCCGCGGCCCTCTACCTCCACCCTGACGACATCGGCACCCAATTCCGCCAAAGTGCGGGTCAAACCGGCGAGCGGACTCGCAACCAAATCAACGACCCTGAGGCCGGAAAGCGGACGGTCAACGGATAGATCACTCATGGATCTGGGACCTTTGCAGAATCGATTTGAATTATGGACGTATATCGTCCATAAATATGGCATGGGTCAGGCGCAAGCAGAAACACAAGGTGCCCTCTCGCGGCGCAGGGGCAGGCCAAAAGACCCGCAGCTGGAAGAAAAGACGCTTCATGCTGCCGCGCAGGTCTATGGCCGCCACGGCTGGTCGGGTTTTAGCTTTGATGCCGTCGCGCGCGAGGCGGGTATCGGGAAGAGTTCGCTCTACGCCCGCTGGGGCGACGCGGGCGACCTGTTGGCGTATCTCATTGACCAGCGATGGAAGGCCTTGGAGACCATCGATACAGGGTCACTTGAAAGCGATCTTCTCGTATTCGCGCAACTTGTCTTGCATCGCTACAGAGAAACAGGCGGCGGGGTCGCTTGGCACTTGCGACGGGATACGGCAACGATCCCGGATGTGGCTTCCAAAGTCGGCACGGCGGTCCGCCGCATCAATGAAATGTGCCGGGATATTCTGCGGCGTGCGCAGGAGAGGGGGGAGCTCCGTGAGGGCGTGAGCCTGTCGCTCACGGCCGAAATGCTGACATCAGCTTTGGAGGTTCGCGCCGCGCGCAGCATTGGGCAGGCGCAAGATGTTGCGCTGGAAGACGGGCTCCACATCCAGCGCATTCTGCAACTCTTGATGCAGGGTATTGAACGACGCTGAAGACGCATCCCCCGCAAGTCTGGACTTGCGGGGGATCGTCGTATCAGCGGTCTATCAAGCCGCCTGCAATTCCTTCACACGCGCCTCAACGGCGGGCTTGAGGTTTGCGCGGCTGAACAGCTTGGCCGCATTGCCACCCAGGACTGCAACGAGTTCGTCGGTCGACACATCCGGGTTCTTTTCCATCAGCGTGTCGATGACCTGCTTGGAGAGGGGGAATGTGCCTTCGGCATGGGGATAGTCCGTCGCGAAGAGCAGCGCGTCGATGCCCACGCCCTTGCGGATCGCCATTGAGCTGTTGCCATCATTCTGGAGCGCACAGTGGACCTGATCTTTGACGATCTGGCTGGGCAGGCGGCTCAGCTTCGGATTGATGCTCGGCGCGTGTCCGTTGTAAACTTCATCCATCCGCTCGGCTAAGCCCCACAGCCAGCCTGCGCTGTGTTCTGCAAACAGGATATGGGCCTTAGGATTCCGGTCCAGCACGCCGCCTGCGATGAGCTGTGTGATGACATCCACGGCATCGTTCATCTGGCGCGTATAGTTGAACAGGGCGCCGCCCGGTCCCTTCAGCGCGCGGATATTGATGTTGCCCACGCCGGTGTGGAAGACGAGCGGAATGCCCTTGTCGCCGGCAAACGCGAAGATCGGATCCCAACGCGGATCGTTATAGTTGTTCAGCCCTTCCCACAGGCAGAAGGCGGCAAAGCCCTTTTCGGCCGTCCGTTTGCATTCGGCGAGCGCGTCGTCGAAATCGATGCAGGGGATCATCGCGGCAGGGATCAGCTTGTCGCGGACGGGAGCGGTATAGTCCCAGGCCCAGTCATTCCAGATCTTGCAGGCTTCGCGTTGCCCTTCACGGTCGGCAATACGCGGCAGCATGAGGCCCAAGGACGGGAAGACGAGTTCCGCATCGACGCCGTCCCGAGCCATGTCGGCTAGGCGCAGATCCAGATCGCGGGCGCCTTTGCGTTTGGTATCCACTGCACAATCGGAAACGAAATTGTCGCCGGCGTCGGTGCAGCTGCGGTCAGCGCCGCCGGAATTGGTTTGCGCATTGAAGGCGGCATCGCCTTCCCCTGTCTTGTGCGTATGGAAATTGGTGTTGATCTTCAGGATGACCTGTTCGCCAATGCGGGTGATGCGAATGTCGCCGTCAACCTCTCCATGAATGACGAACCTCTGCAGATGTGCTGGCATGTTTTTCGTGAACAGGTCCGGTGGCTCGGCAACATGCGCGTCGCAGCTGAACACAAAGGGACGAATTTTTTCCTCAGACATCGCAATCCTCCTATGCGAATCGCGCCGGGTCACTTCCCGTCGCGCTCTCAGGGGTTGTGCAGAAAGAGGTATCTCAATAAATTGATGCAGGTCAAATACAGTGCCTATTACGTCGTAATTCGCTCAGACAGGTATCTCTAACGACTGCGCGGCAAACCAAGGCATGTTTCGGCGATGACGCTGCGCTGGACTTCGCTCGTCCCGCCATAGATCGTTGCCTGCAATCCTTTGCGCGCCTCGGCTTCGACCAGCGCGAGCGCGGGGATCGTCCCTTCCAGAGAGTGCGGGGCAAAGCGCTGCGTCAGATCCGCGCAGCATGCCGACCAACTCTCGGTGCCGAACAATTTGCACATCGGCCCGAACCAGCGTTGTGATACGCCCTCTTCGCCTGCCCAGATGGCGCGGATCGACAGGCATTCGAGCATGGAGATATGGGCGTCCAGCCTGGCCATCGCCTGCTGAATGGCGGCCGCATTATCCGACATGCCGGGTTGCGCCATAATGTTGGACATCTCACTTTCGAGATCAGCCCGGACGCCCAGCAGGGCACCGAGATAATAGTCACCCTGATTGTGTTCCAGCGTCATGGTCGCGGCCAGAACCTTCGTGCCTTTTCCGGCCTCACCAAGCAGATACCTGTCAGCAATTGCGAAATCGGAATAGAAGGTGATGTTGGTTCGTTCCCCCGCAAAAGTCTGGACAGGGGCAAGGCCAAATCCGCTTCCCAAGGGCGCGACAAACAAAGTCAACCCGGCGTCTGCGCGGGTGAGCAAAAGCGCATAGTCTGCAATATGGGCACTGGTGGTGAATACCTTTTGTCCGTTGACGAGCCATTGGGTTCCGTCGTGGGTCGCGCGCGTCTTCGCGCCAAAGACGTCCGATCCACCGGATGGCTCCGACAGGCCAAGGCAGGCCAGCGCCTCACCGCGCGCAAGGCGGGGCAAGATTTCGGCCTTGGCGGCGTCCGTACCGAACATCATCACCAGCTTGCCGACGGAATCGGAGACCACCAGCACCGAAATGGGCCAGCCAGCGCGGGACAGCTCGCGGTGCACGGCCGACGTCGCAAAGGCGCTGGCGCCTGATCCGCCCCATTCCTGCGGCCAGTCCGGAAAAAGAAGGCCTGCTGCGGCCAGCTTTTGGTGCAGGTCGGAACAGTGGTTGTCGAGCGAGGAGGCAAAGGCGCGCTTATGCTCTTGCGTGAAATGCTCGGCGAGGAACGCCCGCGTGCGCGCTTCCCATGTGCTGGCTTCGGTATCGTCAGAGAAGCTCATGGATACGGCATCAATGGGCGGGAGGTCCGAAGCCGCAGAGGCCAGAAGCAGGTCCGGATCACCATTGGCGTAAAGCGCGGCAAGCGCCGCTCGATAGAGACCGGGGAGGGGTGAGTCCTCGCTGACACCGTAGCCGCCCAAGACCCGCATCGATGCCTTGATCGCGGGCAGACAGGCTTTCGCTGCCCACCAGAACGCTTGAACATCCAGACGCCCCGCCTCCGCGAGACCTTCCGCCCGTGCGGCAATGGCCCGCCAGATCAGCAACCGCGTGCTATCAATCTCTGTGACGGCATCGGCAAGCCTGTGGGCGACACCCTGATATTCGCCGATCAGACGACCAAAGACGACGCGTTCGCAAGCGTAGCTGGCAGCTGTATCAATTGCGGATTGGGCCATGCCCACACATGCCGCTGCAACCAATATAGGTTGATCCGGAAAGGCAATCACGCCGTCCCGTCCGGCTGCCTCTGCAACCAGAGCGGCATCCAGCAGATTGCCGCCCTGAGTCAGCAAGCTGCCGATGCCCAGCTCTTCCAGTACAGCAACAGCCGAGCGAGCGCCCCGCGATGAAAGGGCGCCCGTAACGGCGTCGATCATGGCTTCCTGATCGGACGAACGCGCGATAGAAACCATGATCGACGGTGCGCTTGCTAGGCCGCGACGGCCGCGCTGGTCGATACCACCGGTTCAATCCTGAACAGTTTCGCCGCGTTTAGGCCCAAGATGTCATTGCGCGCAGCTTCGCTGACATTCAGACCATCGAAGAGCTCGTCGACGAGCTTGCGGCTGATCGGGAAGGTGCCTTCCGCGTGCGGGTAGTCCGATCCCCACATGACGTTCTTGCCGCCGGGAAGGCCGGCCGCTGCCGCGAGGATGCACGACCGGTCATGCTGGAAGCTGGCCCAAACCTGATCGTCGATGATCTGGCTGGGCATGCGGCTCAGCTTGGGGCGCACGAAATTGGCGTGCGCAACGCAGACTTCGTCCATGCGTTCGGCAAGCGCCACAAGCCAGCTTGCGCCGGATTCGATGAAGGCGACCTTCGCCTTCGGATTGCGGTCCAGCACCCCGCCGGACACCAGATACATGGTGGACCGAACGGCGTCGTTCATCTGCAATGTGTAATTGATAATCCCGCCACCCGGGCCACGTTCCTGCACCACGGTTTCAAGACCGGTGCCGGTGTGCATGACGAAAACGATCCCGAGTTCTCCACCCTTGGCAAAGACCGGATCCCACTTTTCATCATTGTAGAGCGGCAGGCCCGGAGGCGTGACAGCCGGCAGCATCGCCGCCGTAAAGCCCTTTGATGCCAGATAGTCGAGCTCTGCCAACGTGTTCGAAAAATCGAGCACCGGCAGCATGCCGCACCGGACGAAGCGGTTCGGATGGCCGCCAAGGAAGCTGTCATTCCAGTCATTGTAGAGACGGGCGGACGCCGCTTCAGCCTCAGCATTTTCCAGCGCATAGAGCCACAGGCCAAGCGACGGGAAACAGATTTCCGCATCGATGCCTTCCAGCTCCATATCTTCCAGACGACCGGGAATTTCGCGAATGCCCTTGCGTTCATTATCGCCAAGCGCCTTTTCCCGGTGCTGCCCGACACGGAGGCGATAGATCACCTTTTCTTCGGTTCCGGTGATCAGGAATTCACCTTCCTTGCGAGAGCCGATCGCATGCTTCTTGAGCGATGCGGGCAAGCCATCCATGAAAATGGTCGGCGGCTCCATGATGTGGCTGTCAGCGCTGAAAACGAATGGTTTCACGGCGAATCTCCTCGGACATTATTTTCCAAAAAAATACCTAGTTATACAGGTTGAGGCAACAACATTCTCGACATCGACCAACATCGTATATAAAAAGGTATCTCTTAGGGAGGGTCTATGCAGCACGTCGTCAACGGAGAAACGCTGGTCGCCAAGACCGCGCGGGCGCTTTCGGATCTGAGCCTCGAAGTCCAAAAGGGTGATTACCTCGGCGCGGAAGATGACCTTCTCGGACGGCTCGGCGTCAGTCGCCCGACATTGCGTCAAGCAGCCAAGATTGCCGAGAGCGAACGGATGATTTCCGTCCGCAGGGGCATCAAAGGCGGCTTCTATGCAGAGCGCCCGGATGCTGCTGATTCGATCAAGGCCTTGGCGCGTTTTCTCCGCCTCAACGGGGCAACCATGTCGGACGTCTTCGTCGTGAGCGGTCCCGTCGCCGAAGAAGCGGGGGCACTGGCTGCGGCTTGCGCCGATCCGGTGTTGCGGGCGGCACTGGAAGATTTTGTGGCTGACATTGATTCAAACGATACTGCCGGCAGCATGATCCGCGCAGAGGGTGAACTTGCCCGGCTGTTGGCGCGGATGAGCGGAAATGCTGCGGTCCAGCTCGTGATGGAAATTGGATATACCTTCGGGATGGAAGAGCGGTCCGGTCGATTTTTCGGTACCCCAGAAGAGCGCAGCGCCGCGCGGCAGTTGCAGCATAGCCTGTGCCAGGCCGTGTTGAATGGCGATGGCGATGTCGCGCGTCTGATGATGCGTCGGCGGTCCAACATGATCGCGCAATGGTTTCGAAAGGGAAATGGAGAATGAGTGTCGTCAGCTTCAAGGGCTTTGGAGGCGCGCGGCTGGAAGCGGATGACCTTGGGTCACCTGATGCGCCCGCGGTCCTCCTGATCCACGGCGGCGGCCAGACCCGTCAGGTGTGGGATGCCGCCGCGCACGGGCTTGTTGCTGCCGGGCGGCGTGTCATCAATCTGGACTTGCGCGGGCATGGCGGCAGCGAGTGGCCGGCTGACGGGCGCTATGATTTTGAAGCATTTGTTGAAGATGTGCGCGCTGTTCTAGCCCAGCTGGGTTGCCGACCGGTGGTCGTCGCTTCAACGATGGGCGGTTGGATCGCAACCGTCGCTTTGGGCGGTGATGCTGCCGTCTTGGCTTCAGGTCTGGTCATGGCCGACTTGCCGACACAGGTGGATGAAGCGACGACGCGGTCCATCAGTGATCGGCTTCGTCTGCGCGTCGGGGCTGAACAAACACCTCACTGGGATGTGCGCCTGCTCGACAAGTTTGACGTCGCAGATATGCCACAAAAGCTGAGTGGGGCGGCCTCTCAAATATCGATCCCGGTCCTTTATGTACGCGGCGCCTTGAGCGCACTTGTTACGAACAAACAGGCCGCTGCCTTTGTCGCGGACATGCCCAATGCTGAATTTGCCGAAGTCGATGATGCCGATCTGTTGGTCACGCCCGAGCGGATGGAGGTGTTCAATGGCCTGCTGCTCGAGTTTCTGGAGCGTCGTCAACCCCTCGCGCCTGCCCAATATCAGTCCGGCTCGGATGCCCGCACCTTTCGTGACGCGCTTGGCTGCTTTGCGACGGGTGTCACGATCGTTACAGCCGTCGCGCCTGATGGGTCGCCCATCGGATTGACGGCCAACAGCTTTACTTCCGTCTCGCTTGATCCGCCGCTGCTTCTGGTCTGCATCGCAAATTCAGCCGGCAGCGCAGATGTTTTGCGGTACGCCGATTGCTTTGGCGTCAACGTTCTCCAGATCGGGCAGCAGCCCACCTCCAACCGTTTTGCCGGCAAGGGCGAAGACCGCTTTGCCGCCACGCCCTGGGAGCCCGGCGAGGGTGGCGTTCCCGTGCTGAGCGGATCGCTCGCCAGTTTTGAATGCAAGCGATTTTCGGTGAACGACGGCGGCGACCACTTCATCCTTGTCGGAGAAGTGACACGTGCGACATTTGAGCCGCGCCGTGATCCGCTCCTCTATTTCAAGGGCAAGTACCGCCGCCTTCATTTCGCATGACGGCTGGACAGGTCGATCAAAAGAACATTACACACCTAGTTAGATAAGTAGAATCGGAGAGAGAAATGGCTTGGTCCCATCAGGACAAGACTGCCATCGTCGGGATCGGCGCGACGGACTATTATGTGCGCGGGAAGAGCTGGCCCCGCACGATCAACGACATGGCAGCCGAGGCAATCATGAATGCCTGCGCCGATGCCGGGATCAGCCACAAGCAGATTGATGGCTTTGCCTATTACTCGACCGCTGGTGCGGGCTATCTCGACAAGTTCGATACGGCTAGCCTCATGGAAACGCTGGGCATGCCGCATATCAGCTATTCGGCAACGCTGACGTCCGGCGGCGGTGGTTGCCCCGGCGCGATCGGCCTTGCGACCGCAGGCCTGATGAACGAGGACTGCACCTACACCGTGACGTTGATGGCGCTGCAGCAATTGCCGCAGCACCGCTTGGGCGTCGTGTTCGGGGCGTCAGCCCCCAATCCGGAAAACAGTTTCTTGCAGCCGTCCGGTCTCGTGGGGCCAGGCCATCTCATGTCGATGCTCACGCGTCGGCATATGCACCTGTATGGGACCAAGCCCGAGGCACTGAAAGAGATCGTGCAGGCCACACGCGCCAACACGCACAACCGCCCGAAGGCGGTGCGCCGCAATCCGCTTAGCGATGAAGAATATTGGGGTTCGCCCATGTTGGCTGATCCGCTGCGTCGTCTGGATTTCTGCCTTGAAACCGACGGAGCTGTGGCTGTTATCACCACCACCATGGACCGCGCCAAAGACTGTCGGCACAAGCCGGCCGTCGTCCATGCCTGCGCGCATGGTGGCCAGCGTGAATGGGGCCGCGCCTTTGCGTGGATGGGCATGCCCGATCCGCACTTCGCGTCATCCGGGCACAAGTTTACGGCCGACCGCGTCTGGGCGCAGTCTGGCTTGAAGGCGCAGGATATGGACGTTGCGCTGATCTATGATCATTTCTCACCCATGGTCCTTATGCAGCTGGAAGATTACGGCTTTTGTGAAAAGGGGGAGGGCAGCGACTACGTCCTTTCCGGCAAGATCCGCTATGACGCTGCAACCGGTGGCAAAGTGAATGGCGGCGTTCCCGTCAACACGCATGGCGGCAACCTCAACGAAGCCTACATCATCGGCATGACGCACATTGTGGAAGGCGTGGAGCAGGTGCGCGGCACCGCCATCAATCAGGTGAAAGACGCCGAGTTCGCTCTTGTGTCCGGCGGCCCTGCTTCGCTTCCCGTTTCCAGCCTTATTCTCCGGAGAGCCTGACATGAGCTACGGACCCGCACGCGCCCTTCCGGGCGACCAGATCAAAATCACGACCAATCCCGATACTGAACCCTTTTGGGAAGCCGCCAAAGAGCACAAGCTGACCGCCTGCCAGTGCGGCGACTGCGGCAAGTTCCGCATGCCGCCGACGCCGGTCTGCCCGGAATGTGGCAGCCGCAAGAAGGATTGGCCTGCACTTCCCGGCACGGCGACAGTGTTCAGCTATGTCGTGTGCAACAAGAATCCGAAGAACGGCGAGGACTATATCTATGTCCCCATCGTCGTCGATCTGGATGGCGCGCCCGGTGCACGGCTGAACGCCAATGTGTCCGGCTGCAACGCAGAGGATGTGACCATCGGTATGAAGGTGACGGTCGACTGGACGCCCATTCAGGATGGATGGGTCCTGCCCAACTTCAAGAAGGCGTAAGCCCCCATGCTGAGCGATTTGCGCATTGTTGAAATTGGTGAAGGGATGGCAGTCCAGGTTGCCGGGCTCATGCTCAGCGAACTGGGTGCCGATGTGTTGAAGGTGGAGCGCCCCGGCGGCGATCCGTCGCGCGGGACAGCACCCTTTGCAAACTGGAACCGCGGCAAGCGCAGCCTCGAATTGGATCTGGATACGGATGAAGGTCAGGCAGCCCTCCGCGAACGGCTGGCAGGCGCGGACGTGCTACTCCACCAATTCAGTCCGGCACGGGCAAAGCGGCGCGGGCTGGACGATGCCACGCTCGCCGCTGCATTTCCGAAGCTCGTCGTCTGCGGCATCACGGGCTCTCCGCACAACCATCCGGATGTCGAACGGTCCAATGACGAATTGCTCGTCGCGGCACGGTGGGGCTTTCTTTACGAAAATGACGGCTATCGCGCCGGCCCGATTGTCTGGCGGTATCAGACCGGCAATTGGGGGGCGGCGCATCTCGCGGCAGGCGGTATCTTGGCCCGTTTGGTCGAGCGGCTGACGTCCGGCCGGGGCGGAGCTGCACACACATCGCTCGCGCAGGGAATGTTGTCGCAAATTCCGCTGGTGTGGGCGCGCAACAGCAAGGGGCCGATGCCCAGTCCGGTCACCTATCCGCTTGGTCCGCGCGCGATGGACCAGCAATTGTACCAGTGCAAGGATGGGGACTGGATCCAGATCATGGACCCCACGCGCCAGCTCGATTACGCGACTCTTCCCACGATGTGGGATGTGTTGGCCGAAGGGGCCGACCTCTCAACCGAACATGGTACAAAGGCTGCGTTCCGGCAGCGACCTTTGGCAGATTGGCTTGCTGATTTGCGCGCCATCGATGTTGCTGTGGAACCTGCGTTCCCGATGGGCGAAGTCCTCAAGCATGAGGATGTTCGCGCGAATGGATATGTCATCGGGATTGACGATCCTGAACTCGGCAAGACCACCCAGCCAAATATCCCTTTCCATACAGATGCTCCGTTGAAAACGGGCCACGCCGCTCCGCGTCTGGGTGAAGGTGGGGCAGATGACTGGAAGGCGGCGGGTGCGCCCGCCGGTTCGAATGGTCAGGCACCACATCCGCTCGCCGGAACCCGCGTGCTCGATCTCGGCATGTTCCTCGCCGGACCGATGGGGCCATCGCTTATGGGCGATATGGGCGCCAACGTTATCAAGGTGGAGTCGCTGACGGGCGACCGTATCAGGTTCATGCACCGTTATTATCAGGCGGCGGCCCGTTCCAAACGGTCACTGGCGCTTGACCTCACCAAGCCCGAAGCCCAGCCGATCCTTGTCCGGCTGATCCAGTGGGCAGAGGTGCTGCACCACAATATGCGCTTCAAAGGCGCCAACAAGCTTGGCCTCTCGGAAGAGGCGATCCGCAAGCACAATCCGGACATCGGCTTTTCCTATGTCAGCGCCTATGGCCAGCGCGGCAACCGTGGCGATTGGCCGGGCTATGACTCGATCTTCAACGCGATTGCCGGTTGGGAATTTGAGAATGCCGGGGAGGGGAATCCACCCGTCTTCAACCGTCCTGGCACAATGGACGTGCTGTCCGCCCAAAGCTGCTTCGTCGGCACGATGGCGCTGCTCTACGCGCGCCGCGCGCATGGCAAGGGTTACGGTCTCCACACCTCGCTGCTCGGCGTCTCTGCCTTTTCGCAGGGGGAGCGGCTGTTGCGTGCGGATGGCAGTTTGACAGACACTTGGCATCTGAACAGTGATCAGACCGGCTATAGCCCCTGGCATCGCATTTACGAATGCGCCGATGGCCAGTGGATCGCCATTGCGGCCCATTCGGAGCCCGGACGCGTCGCCGTCCGGTCGGTTCTGGGTGAAGACCCGGCAGGCTATGTCGAGGCAGCCAAGGCCCGGACTTCCGCTGACTTGCTCGCTGCACTGGAATCCGCGGGCGTGGGATGTGACGCAGTGCTGTTCGAGGATGCCATGAACCGCTTCTTCGATAACCCGCTCAATCGCGAGCTGGGTCTGGTCGCCGTGACGTCACAACCGATGTATGGTGAGATCGAGCAGCCCGGCGAGTTCTGGGATTTTGGCGATCTGTCCATGAACATCGTCCACGCCCCGCCAGCCATTGGCCAGCACAGTGACGAGATCATGCGCGAGATTGGCTATTCGGATTCTGAGATCGCGGCGTTCCGCGAGGCGAAGATTATCGGCTAGTCGGAAAGCGACGCAAACCGCGTCTTTGCAAGCCCGCCCATGGCATCTGCCATGAGTGCTGCTTCGCGCGTGACGTGGCTGTTGGCAAGGCGGATGGCGGTTTCGCGGTCCAAGGTTCCGTCCTTGACTGCCGCGCAATAGGCTGCCCAAGCCTCGGCATGCTCGGCAAAATCCTGTCCCAGCGCCGCGCCAATCTCTGCCCGTTCGGCCTCATGGAAGGCGGGCTCGAACCGCGCAATATCGCGCCACCACTTCACAAGCCGCGCGAGACCCTTGGCTTTCACAGTCGCCTGTTGATCTGTCAGCCGGGGGACGATCATGTCCCGGATATCGTCGAGCGCGATCTCAAAGCTGCGCTGGTGCGCGCCGGGCGGGGCGTCTGGCAGTATGACCGGGTCCAGCGCAATGCCAGCGGCCTCAGCTAACGCTTCAGACAGCACGCGACGGTGGATCGTCGAATAGACCATGTTCATGCCCAGATTGGGCGGCGGCGGGGCGTCAGGATCGTTGAAGCGGGCGGCGCGCGCAAAGCCGGTCTGGAACAACAGCCGCCAATACCGGACGCGCGCCAGATCGACCTTGTGGCCACCAGCCGCCTCATAAGCCGCAAATGCCTGCGGCAGCGGCACGAAGGGCTGGAACAGCATTCGCAGGCACAGCATCGCCAGATCTGCCATCGGATCGCCATAATGGACGAGCTCCCAATCCAGCAGGATAGTGACTTTGCCATGTGCGTACAGAAAATTGGCCGGCCCTGCATCGCCATGGACAATCACCGGCGCTGGAAGGTTGTTCGGGACGTTGTCAGCCAGCCAGTCGATGCTGAGCTGGAGCAGAGGGTCCCAGTCCTTGCCGCTGTTGCGTGACCGCAGCAGATCAAGCCGCTGGACGATGAGTGTGGGAATTGGGTCTACCGGACCCATGCCTTCAACAGGAGATGCCACGACATCAACCTGATGCAGACGGGCCAACTGATCCAAGAAATCCGTTGCGACGGCCATGCGGTCTTCCACGTTGGCCAGTTTGTTGAAGTTGGCTTCCCCGTCAACAAAGCCGCCGATCAGTGCGCGCATCTCCGGTATCGCCGCGATGAAAGGCGCCACGCGTACCCCGGCCGCCTTGTGCTGGGTCGACAGGGCCTTGATCACCGCCGCCTCACGTAGAAACGCCGCATCGTCGCCTGCGCCTGCCCGGTGAACGTCATAGTTCATATAGGCCGTCTGGCTGCGCGCATCGCTCCAGCGTAAATCCAATTCCGCCCCCTCGCGCGACGCTCCACCTCCGCCGCGCGGACGGACGCCAGTTATCTCGGCGCCAGACGCGTTTTGAACGGCGTCAAACAAGCCATCTGGCAAGAGCGCAGCGAGGGGAGTTGCCTTGGTCATATATGACTTGGTAATCTATGTCGCGTCACGATAGCAAGCGGCGCAATTGCCGAACGTTTGGAGAGAAGCTCATGCCGATAAAGAGGAAGCTCAGCGCCGCTCGCGCTGCATTTTTGATTACTTTGCCAGCACTTGCAGTCGCCAGCACATCTCCTGTCCACGCCGAACCTACGGCAGCCGCAACGCGCATCTCCTCTGTGCTGGATCGCGGCTATCCTGCGCTTGATGCTCTTTACAAGGATATCCACGCCCACCCGGAAGTCGGTTTTCAGGAAAGGCGGACAGCCACCTTGCTCGCAGCCCGGATGCGAAAGCTTGGCTTCACTGTTACCGAAGGGGTCGGCGGTACGGGTGTCGTCGCGGTTCTGCGTAATGGTGAGGGGCCTACGGTCATGGTGCGCGCAGAAATGGATGCGCTTCCCATGGAGGAAAAGACCGGCTTGCCCTATGCCAGCAAAGCCAAGCAGGTTGTCGACGGCAAGGAGAGCTTTGTCGCGCACAGCTGTGGCCATGATGTTCACGTCACGTGGTGGGTCGGCACAGCGGAAGCGCTGATGTCGATGCGGGACGCTTGGAAAGGTACATTGGTATTCGTCGGCCAGCCATCTGAAGAAACGGTGGGTGGCGCGCGCGCGATGATTGCGGACGGCCTGTTCACGCGTTTTCCAAAACCGGATTTCGCCTTTGCGGCACACACAAGCAACATGCCGGCCGGAATGCTTTTCGTGAAAGCCGGGGTCAGCTCATCAGCGGCTGACAGCTATGAAATCACTTTTCATGGCCGCGGTGGCCATGGCTCCATGCCCAACGCAACTATCGACCCCATCGTGATCGGTGCGCGTTTTGTCAGTGATGTCCAGACCGTCATCAGTCGAGAAAAGGATGCGGCAGCATTTGGTGTGATCACCATCGGATCGTTCCAAGCCGGCACTGTTGCAAACATCATTCCCGACGACGCGGTGGTCAAAGTCAACCTGCGCTCGCATGCTGCGGCTGTTCAACAATTGCTGAAGGACGGTGCCGTGCGCACGGCCAATGCGTCGGCTGCCATGGCCAAAGCGCCGCCGCCATCGATCAAGCCGCTGTCAGGGACGCCCGCACTTGTAAACGATCCGGATCTCGCCAAACGCATGGCGGACAAGCTGATGCCAACCTTTGGAAAGCGGCTCATCTTCGTCCCCGCCACGGTCCCTCCGGCGTCGGCCAGCGAAGACTTCTCGGAAATTGCCGAAGCTGGAATTCCATCCTTGATGTTCGGGATCGGCAGTTTTGATCCGGTGATGATCGCCGATTATCAGCAACGCGGTCAGCCATTGCCGGTCAACCATTCTCCCTATTACGCACCGCAGCCCGAACCGACGATCCGCGCCGGCGTTACCGCGCTTGCTCTGTCGGTCCTGGCCGTCGCGGCGCCGCGCTAGTGGTACTGTTGTTGGAGTTCAGCAGATGTCGGCTTCGTTGACGACCGGGCGCGCCTCGCGCGTGGCGCGCATGCGGCTTTCCGCATTGTTCGGGTCTGATGTCAGCACCACATAATCTTCATGCACTTCCAACAATGTTCCCGCGAACGGAAATCCCTGTAGACTGCCGGTCACGCGATAGCTGACGTTGTCGCCTACCTTGAACGTTGCGGGGTCCATGTTGAATTCAAACGGGCAGTTGTCGCCGTCCATGGCTTGCATTCAGGATCTCCTCAAAATATCCGCGTAAAGAACGAAAATGGCACCCTTTTTGAAAACCCTTTGATGAATCTCTGTGGCTAGGTCAGCCCGCGCGGGAGGCCGGTTCGGATGACAACCCAAGTACGCTCTGAATAGCGAGTGTCAGTGCGCCAGCTGACGTTGCTCCATTTGCGGCGAGTACGCTGCCTTGCGCCAGATTTCGGATCAGGATCGAGACCATGCGGATGTTGGCCGGGCTGGGTCGCTCCAGCTTTTGGTACACAAGCGTCAGTACCGCATCCAGATTTGCGAGGATTTGTTCAACGTAGGCATCGTAAAGCGCCGCAAATTCCGGATTTCGCCGCGCGTGCAAACTCAGTTCGATCCAAAAAATGCCGTATACACTTTCGGTCAGATAGCGTTCGAACTGAGCGCCAATGTCAGCGACGAAGGTGTCAACATCGACGAAGTTGGCGAGCAACAGCCGCCAATTGTCGAGCTCGCTTTTCGCATTGTCGTGCATCAGGCGGAGGATCAGTTCCTCTTTTGATTTGTAGTTTCCGTAGAACGCGCCGCGCGAATAGCCTGCAGCCTCGGTCAACCGGTCGATTGACGCGCCTGAAATGCCATTGGCGGCAATTTCGGCGAGCGCGGCTTTATGGACCCGGTCAAGCGTCTGCAACTTGCGTTCAGCCCCGGTCATGCGCGCCATCGTGACGTTTGCCTTAAAATGTTCCAACGTGGAACTGGCCTCCGGCTTTGCACAACATGCAGCGTTTCCCAGTCCTGTCCTGCGGCTTTGCAACCATTTTCGAGCGCGTTCAAGAGGCCGGTCTGGGGGCGCACACGCCGCTTTTAATTCCCGACCGACAAGGCACCTTCCGGACAGTTGCGGACGGCGATGCGGACCTTGTCTTCCAACTCCTGCGGCACTTCCTCTTGAAGGATGACGCATTTTCCCAGAGTATCGTCGGTAGCGAACACTTCGGGGCATTTTTCCTCGCAATGGGCGTGGCCACTGCAGACGTTCAAATTGACGCGGACTTTCATTTCTTCACATCCCATACCAAAGGAAGGTTGTTGACCGTGATTGTGCTGCTGGCGTCCAGTTCCAGCATCGCGCCCGGCTTTACAGAAAAGCGCGGGATACGCTTCATCCATTCTTCCAGAACAATCCGTACCTCGGTGCGCGCGAAGTGGGACCCCAGGCAGCGGTGTGGACCGGCGCCGAACGTCAGATGCTGGTTGACCTCGCGGTCGAGTACCACTTCATCCGGCCGCGGGAATACCTTTGCATCACGGTTGGCAACAGAGAGCGGCACGAGGATCATGTCGCCCGTCTTGAGTGGCGCTCCATGCAGGACATAGTCATGTTTCACGCAGCGCGTGGTGGATACAATGCCGGTGATCCGCAGCATTTCCTCGGCCGCATCGTTGACACGATCCGGGTTGTTGATGAGAAATTCCTGAGCTTCCGGATGCGTGGCAAGGTAACGCCATGCCGTCACAAAGGTGGCAGGAACAGTGTCGAGGCTGGCGACAAAAAGCTGGAAGCCCATGTCGATCACTTCCTGCCGCGTCATCCGGCGGTCACCCTCTGACTCGATGGTCGCCTCGTGGAGGAGGTGCGAGATCAAATCGTTCTCTGGCTCGGCAAGGCGCTTGTCGATAAACTTGACGACGTAATCAAGAATGGCCCCGCCGCCGACCGCTCGTTCTTCCTTGCTGCCACGGAAGAACTGGTCGACCCAAGGCATGAAGCCGTCCAGAGCAGCGTCATCAGAGGGATACCCGATCATGCTCATCAGGATGCGGGTGGGCATACGTTGCGAAAACTGGCTGACAAACTCGCACTCGCCGGTATCCGCAAACGCGTCGATCACATCTATGGTGACGGCTCTGACGTTGTCTTCGAGCAAACGCACTGCTTTGGGCGTGAACAGCGGTGCAAGCAGCGCGCGATATTTCTTATGCTCCGGCGCATCCAATTCGATGGGCTTCATCTTCCAGGGGCGCGACGTATCCTTGGGCAAACCCATCGGGCAATTTGAACTGTCGTCCGACCGCATGACGTCTCGCGCGTCATTGAAGCTTCGGACAACCCAATGACCGCCATTGCGGGGCGTCCAGAAAACGGGTGGGAAATTGTCCTTGTCCATCCGCTCATAGACATAGGCGATAGGGTCGGTTTCGGGCGTGATCATCGCCTTTGCCCGAAAGTCGAAATCCCGAACCAGATCAGTCGGGACATGCGATGGTACTGCTGCCACCTCGCTCATGTGTAAATCCTCTCCAAATGCGGCGATTTCGGCCAATCCGGCAATCTTCGATCAGCCAAGAATATACATCACTGTATTAATATACATTGATGTATGTCAAGCTACATGGGTTTTTGGGATCCAAGCAATCCCGACGCGAAACACCCGGCCAGAAAGTCAGTCGGCCGGGTGTTCGGTCGAACATCGTGCCGACTACTCGGCCGCGGTTGCCATCTCTTCGAGGTCGCCTTTGTCAGCCAGCGTTACCCATGCATCGCCAGCCGTGACGGGGCGGCTCGGGTCGCCGATCACGCGGGCGTCCTTGCCGGGCATCGAGCGGACTTCGATATCCCAACCCTTGGCCATTTCGCGCAGGGCGCCAACATTGGCCTTGTCGCGACCACCAACCTGGGCAATCGGATCGACGCCGAAGAAGTCGAAGACGTTCTTGTGGGTGATTTTGTCGATCATGCGGTCATCAAGGTTCTTCACATTTTCAAACAGCTCCTCCGCCACTGTCGGCCAAGTGCAGTCTGAATGCGGATAGTCACACTCATAAGCGATGATGTCTTCGCCTATGGCTTTGTAGCTTTCGCAGCCGAACTTGTCCTCGATGAAGCAGGACAGGAAATGTTCGCGGAATACTTCAGAAGGCAGCTTTCCGCCCCAATCGCACCGGATCCATGGACCGTGATGCTTGTATGTGAAATCGGCTCGTTCAAGAAAATAAGGTATCCAGCCGATTCCCCCTTCAGAGAGTGAGATTTTCAGGTTCGGATACCGAAGCAGCGCGCGTAGGTGGAGTAGATCGGCCGCGTCGGTGGAAATTGCCATCGGCAATGCCGTAATCCAGGCGGAAATGGGTGACTGCTCCGATGCATAAGGTGGGGCGATGCCCGTTCCGATGTGACAATTCAGCACGACATGTTCATCGTTGCAGAAGGCCCAGAAGGGTTCCCAGGTATCGTCATGGATTGGCTTGATGCCAGCCCGCAGTGACGGGTTGGACGGGAAGGACACTGACCGGCAGCCTTTTTTCACCAAGCGCTTCATCTCACGCATCGTGGCATCCATATCCCAAAGCGGCAGGATGGCTGTCGGGATGTAGCGGCCAGTATGCGGCCCGCACCATTCGTCAATGTGCCAGTCGTTATAGGCGGCGATCACACGTTCTGCGTTGGCCTTGTCCTTTGCCTGATAGAACCAGCTGCCGTCGAATTTCGGGAAGGATGGGAAACAGACCGAAGTCAGAATGCCGCCGGCGTTCATGTCCTTGATGCGTTCATCCGGATCCCAAGTCGCCTTGCGCATCTGGTGAATGCCGGCAGGTTCCGTGCCATATTCTTCTTTGGGACGACCAACGACAGCATTCAGACCGACATTGTAAGTTTTGACGCCTTCATGCTCCCAATCCCAGATCCCATTTCCAAGATTGTCGTGGACATAGCGCGGCGCAAGCTTGAGATGTTCCTTGCTCAGATGCTGCTCAAACATGGTGGGTGGTTCGATGATGTGATCGTCAACGCTTGCGATCACCATATCGTTCAATTTCATGATTCAGGTCCTTTCCTCGACAACATTCCGGAAGGTCGCCCGCGTGGGTCGAAGCTCCGACTCGCTATGCCTGTGCATTTCGCGAGGCAGAGGATTCCAAATTGACGGTTCGACATCTTTGACGTGAGTCAAAGCTTGCGAAAATAGATGACGACGCGTTACTTTTTTCGTCTGGCGTATTTCTCACTTGAACATGCAGATTGTATGTCAAATGCGAATGGCATAATCAGATGATGCGATGGCGCGTCGCCGGAATGACACATGTGCGACGCTGACCAGGCAAACGAATGCACGTATAAGAGAGGGCCCAAATGCCAGAAGCGTCTCCGAAACCCGCGTTTTCATTGCCCGGCCATGTTCCGCCTGCGCTCTTTTGGGACTGCGACGTCACGTCCTTTGCCCAACAGTTCGATGATCCATTTGTCGGAATAAAAGCCCTTCAGGCAAAGGGCGATTTTCTCTATCTGCGTGGGGTTTCACGCGGGCAGTCGGGCTGGATGCCAACACGGTTTTCGTTGATCCAGGAAGTGTTCATGGACGCGAAGAACTTTTCGAATGTGAATAGCATCGGCGTGGGTCCCTTGATGGGCGTCGACTGGCGACTCAACCCTCTGGAGTATGATCCGCCTGAGCACATGGCTTATCGTCAGGTGCTCCAGCCGTTCTTTCAGCCGAGCGCAATCAATGGTTATGATGCTTTGATCCGTGGCGTCGCGCGGGAACTGATTGCAAAGATCCGAGGCAAGGGCCGGATCAACTTCATTGAAGAATTTGCCAGCCTGTTTCCGTCTTACATATTCCTGGATCTGTTTGGTTTGCCGCGAGAAGAGTTGCCCACATTCTTTAAGTGGGAACATGCCTTCACGCGATCCGGCGACATGTCCGTCCGGGCGTGGGGCGCGCGGTCCATATTGGGCTATCTCGAAAAGCACGTTGAACTTCGGCGCGCTTCGCCCCGAGACGACTTGATGACGTCGATCATAAATGGCCAGGTCAAGGGTCGCCCGCTCAACCATGGTGAGATCATGGGCATGGTTATGGTCCTTTATTTTGGTGGGCTGGACACTGTTCTATCGAGTCTGGGATGGTATTTCCGGCATCTGGCAACGGATCGTGCCCTGCAGATGCGGCTGCGGAATAACCTGGATGACATCCCCGGCACTGTAGATGAGTTACTCCGCGCATTTGGTGTGGTCGGCACACATCGGCATGTAGTCGACGACATGGAATTTCATGGCATTCAGCTCAAAAAGGGAGAGATCGTAATGGTCCCCGGTTGGCTGGCATGCAGAGATGAGCGGCAATATGCGGACCCGCACAGGATTGATCCCGATCGGAAGGCCCGTCACCTCACGCTCGCTACGGGCGTACACAATTGTCTCGGTGCGCATCTTGCGAAGCGCGAAATCAAGATTGTACTCGAAGAATGGTTGTCGGCCTTCAGGGATATTCGGGTGTCCGATGGCATGCCTCAAAAATGGAATGCGACCGGCGTCTGGGCCATGACCGAGCTTTGGCTTGATCTTGATCCGGTGTGAAATCGCTTTCCCGTTTTTCTGGCCACAAGGAGTGAACGAATGAGCGAGCGCGACCCTGAAATTCAACGCGTGATTGATGAATCGAAAATCCGATACTTGCTGGATTGCTATCCCCGCGCTCTGGACCGTCAGGATCACGATTTGCTTGCTTCCCTCTTTCACCCGGGAGCGATTGATGATCACGGCGTGTACAACGGTCCGGCAGCCGGATTTGTTGACTTCATGCGTGGCGGCTCGAAATCTGGCGTGCACTGGACACACCACAACGGAACCCAAATCGTCGAAATCGATGGCGATGTCGCGCATTGCGAGACCTACACTTTGGCGCTATGCCGGATGGGGTCAGAGGGCAGTGAAGGATATGATAAGCAGATTTTCCTGCGCGTCCGTTACCTAGATCGGGTTGAAAAGCGGGATGGCGCTTGGAAAATCGCGCATCGGCGCGTGGTTTATTCGCCCTGCCACATTATGGAATCCGCCACACAATTTCCATTGACGCCCGAGTGCATGTTGGAAGGTGCTGTCGGTGTCGATCCAGTCTACCAATGGTAACGGGGCATCCGCGAGATGCGCTAAGTCAAATTGCCCAATAGCGTGTTGATGGCGGCTGTCGCTGCCGCAACGGCCTGTGCATCGTCAGGTGCATTGGCAACGTACAGCGATGCTTCGTTGATGATTGCAAGGATAAGTAGGGAAAGAGGCTCGACCGCCTGCTCGCGCACCAGGCCCGCCATCATGCCGTCTTCCAATGCACGTGTGATGACAGCCAGCCCATAGTGCGCCTCAAGCGCGCGCCATTCGGACCACCCCAAAACGGCCGGCCCATCCTGCAGCAGGATCCGTTGCACTTCCGGCTTGCGCGCAGCCACAAAGAACTGGGCCAATTTCTCTTTCAGTCCATGCCACAGCCGGCCATCACCGGGCACAGGTTGCTCCAACATCGTGTGATCAAGAAGATCATCCTGAACCGCGTGAAAGACCGCTCTGAACAAGTCATCTTTTTGCGGAAAATGATGATAGAGCGCGCCGCGCGTGACTTGCGCGCAGTCCACGATTTCGTGCGTACCGGTTGCAAAATACCCCTTCTCGGCAAACAGGCGCCGCGCGGCCGCGATCAGGTCGGACTTCGTCTTTTCGGCCTGCTCGGCACGAAGGTTTCTGGGGGCATTCACGGTCTGTGCCTGTTCGATGCTGCCCATCGCTCAAGCGGCGCCAAGGATGTGCGCGATCATATGAGCGGAGGCATCAATCAATGAGGCAGAGGTGAGCCCGCTATCTGTCTGCGCGAGCGGAGTTACGGCAGCCAAGCGTTCCAGCAATGTTAGGATAGCCGCTGCCGCAGACAGGGTATGCAGGTCCTTTGAGACACGGCCGGCATCCTGCGCCCTCTTGATCGGTTCCATCAGCGCGGCCAAAATAGGTTGGGCGGCCCGGTGTCGGGCTTCAAGAAAACGCTGGTCACCTTCTTCGGCTGCCAGATTCCGCACGCGGAAAACCGTGCGATGCACGGTCCATGCATCGCAATAGGCGCGGACAAACTTGCGTGCGATGGCAAGGCCATCTGAACCACACCAGTCAAGTTTCAACAGGTTCATGAGTTCCGGATTAGACTGCTCTGCCGTTTCAAGCGCGGCCAGCACGACTTCAGGTACGCCTTCAAAATAGACATAAAAGGTCGCGGGCGACGTTTCTGCCGTTCGCGCCACCTCTGCAACGGTCAGATCTCTAAGACCATGGGTTTCCAATAGGGCGACAGTGACGTCTATCAGTCGCTGCCGTGTCCTCCGCCCTTTGGTTCCCAGGCGCTGGCCATTCTGGTTCACACCTGCGGTTTCCTTGTCAGCCAAGGTCAAGTCGGAGTGTTCCATGGCCATTGCTTCGCTCATCGAAATTCAATCCATCGCTAAGTGTCGACCAGACTGGCCCGTTATGACCACTTCAACCTGTCACATAAGTGACGCCCCTTCAATAATCGGTTGCGTCGGTTCACAGGGCACCGCATGTAGAGAAGCATAACGAGTTTGTTAAGAGGAGGGCGCTTTGGGATTGCTGGACGGGAAAGTCGCAATTGTGACAGGTGGGTCCAAAGGCATGGGCCGGCATTTCGTACAGGCGCTTGTCGATGAAGGCGCTAAAGTCGGGTGTCTCGCCCGCCAATCAGCTGAACTGGACAACGTCCAGCTTGCCCTTGGCGATGCCGTTTTGGCGGTGCCGTGTGATGTCTCATCATCCGCTGACGTAGATGCGGCTGTGGCTGCCATTGTCACCAAATTTGGCCGACTAGACATTATCGTCAATAACGCCGGCATCTTTCACCCCTTCTTGATCGAGACCGCCACGGATGCGCAAGTCAGGCAGCATATTGGCCTGAATATCGAAGGCGTGATGTGGCTTTCGCGCGCGGCAATTCCGCATTTGCGCAAGACGCAGGGACAGATTGTTTCCATCACCAGCGAGTCTGTACGCCATCCCTTCCCGATGCTGTCGGTATATGCCGCGACCAAAGCGGCAGTGGAGACATTTTCGGAAGCGCTGCGCGACGAAATCCGATCGGATAATATTCGGGTATCGGTTCTTCGTTCGGGGTCTGTTGCAGGCGGCTCAGGCAGCGCGGGGTGGCCTGCCGGGGCGGCAGAAGCCTTCTACAAGAAGATCGTGGAGACTGGACATGCGCACATGGCGGGAGAAGCCGCTTCACCAGAGTCCATGGCGAAGGCGCTTCTCTCTATCGTCACTTTGCCGCCGGATGTCAGTGCTGATCTGATTGAAGTCCGTTCGGCGCGTGTAGGGGTGCCTGAAGGCGCGAAGGACGTCTGATCAGGCCAACCGGAAAAAGGGCACAAATACGTCATCCCTTTCCTCGAAATCGACCGTGACGGCGGCGCCAATGGTGATCCCAGCGAGGTCATCAGCGTCCAAGCGCGCAGTCATGCGGACGCCCGGTTGATCGTCGAGGTCGACGACGGCCAATGCATAGGGGACCTTCAGATCGGGAAGCCAAGCTTGCCGGTTGATCGTATATGTGTGGATTGTCCCTTTGCCCGACGAAACGACGGGCGTAACTTTCCGTGACAAACATTTCGGACACATCAGTTGCGGCGGATGTATGCGGTGATCGCAAAGGCTGCACACCATGATCCGCAGCTCTCCATTGCTGCCTCCCGTCCAGAAGGCTTCGTTCTCTGGTGTCAACTCGGGCAGGGGAAGACCCACTGACTTTTCCCTTTCAAAAAACTGATGGTCCGTTAACAATAGATGCCACACATTAGAATGCAATGGCGGAGGGTAGATGTTGAAGGCTTCAATCACGGGGATCGGTATGTCCCAATTGGGCCGCAACACCCAGCGTCCTTGCATTGATCTGTTGGCAGATGCGGCGCTTGAAGCGATGTCCGACGCCGGGCTGACCCGGGATGATATTGATGGCCTGACAACGTATCCTGGCAAGGCTGACAATTCGCCGGGGATGTCGCCGCTAGGATGTACAGACGTCCGCGAAGCTTTGGGGCTGAAGACCCGGTGGCACTCGTCGAGTTCGGAAGGGCCGGCGCAAATGTCCCCGCTCATGATTGCCGCGATGGCCGTCAGCACTGGGCAGGCGCGGCATGTTTTGTGCTTTCGTGCGCTAACGGAATCGTCGTCACAATCGCCCACGCGTCGGGCCAGCGTGGCGACAGGAACCGGCGCGCGCGTCGGCGGCTGGTTTTCGTGGCTGCTCCCCATGGGCGCTTTGTCGGCAACAAACTGGGCAGCCCAGTTTGCACAACGGCGCATGTATGAGTTTGGCGCGACACGGGAGCAACTGGGCGCTCAGTGCGTGCTCCAGCGTGCCAACGCACAGCTCAACGCGCGCGCGCTGTTCAACGGCAAGCCGATGACCATGGAGGACTATCTGAACGCCCGGATGATCTCGGACCCACTCGGTATGTTCGATTGTGACATCCCGATTGACGGCGCGTGTGTGATCATCGTCTCGGCTTCGGATGCGGCGCGGGACTGTCGCAAACCGCCGATTACCATAGCAGCCATGGGCGCGGCTCTAGGCAGAGATAGTTGGGACCAGCGCGCCGACATGACGCAGATGGCCGCGTTAGATGCATGTACCGACATGTGGGCGCGCACGGATTTAAAACCAAAGGATGTCGATGTTGCAGCGCTTTACGACGGCTTCAGCGTCTTCGTTCCGATGTGGCTGGAAGCCTTCGGCTTTTGCAAGCGGGGAGAAGGGGAGGCCTTCATTGCCGATGGCCAGACCGCTTTGACCGGAAGCACACCGACCAATACGGGCGGCGGACAGATGTCTGCGGGGCGCTTGCACGGCTTTGGCCATTTGCACGAGGCGTGCACCCAATTGTGGGGCGAAGGCGGCAGACGCCAGGTGTCGAAGGCGCAAACGGCGGTTGTCGGCATGGGTGGTGGGCCACTGGCAGGTGCCATGCTGCTCCAGCGCGCATGAACGGAATCAGCACAAAGGCCGATACCGATTGGTCCGCCCTGCGTCCTTATGGTTGGATCATATTCGCGCTCTTCATCGCTGAGATTACCGGGTCATTCGAAGCAGCGATGATCATCGCTGCGATGAAGTATCTGATTGAGGACTTTGGCGATCCCGCGCTCGTCGGGTGGCTCGTCACATCCTATCTGATCGTTGGCGCCGCGGCAGCGGCACTCGTCGGGCGTCTGGGTGACATTTTCGGGCGGCGTCGCGTGCTGATCATAACGCTTGCAATCGGACTTGTCGGGTCCTTGATCAGCGCTTTTGCCACAGACTTTGGCTGGCTGCTCGTTGGTCGGATCATGCAAGGCATGACAGGCGCCATCTTGGCGCTCTGCATAGGGCTGGTACGCGAGAACATCCCCGCCCAGCACGTCCCGATGGGTATCGGGCTGATGATTTCGGGCGCGTCGCTGGGGACGGCGGCCGGCCTCATCCTCGGCGGCTGGATCGCCGACACATATAGCTGGCACGGCGTCTTCTTTGCCAGTGCGGCGTTTTGCGCCTCAACCATTGTTGCTGCAGTTGTGTTTGTGCCCAGGTCTCCATTGGGTCTGGCGGTCAAGGGCATCGACTGGTTTTCGGGTGTCTTGTTCGCGCCAGGGATCATGGCGTTGTTGTTCTACGCCGGCTCGATTTCCAAGAAGGGCATTTTCGATCCGTTGGGCCTTGTCGCGTTGGGAAGTAGCTTGGTCCTGCTTACCTTCTGGCTATGGCGGAGCTTGAAGGCGCCACAACCTTTGCTTGATGTCCGCCAGTTCAAGAACCGCAACGTCTTGGTTGCTAATATTGTGACGGCCTTTGTCGCGTTGAGCTCGCTCCAGATCACATTGATCTTCGCCATATTGCTGCAGGCGCCTGTGTGGACCGGTGTCGGCCTTGGCGTTACGTCGCTTGTATCGGGTCTTGCAAAATTGCCGTCCAACCTCCTGTCGACACTTGCTGGGCCTCTGAGCGGTTGGCTGACAGGGCAGGGCGGCGGGCGGACGGCCATGCTGGCAGGCGGGACACTTGCCGCGGTTGGCTGGATCCTAGCGCTGTTCTTCCATGGCAGCGTCGGCGTGGTGATCGCCATCTTGTGTGTCATTTCCTTCGGCACGACCATCTTGTTTGCGGTTGGCCCGACGATCTCAGCAGAGGCCGTGCCTCCGGATCGGACAAGCGAAGTATCGGGCATGCTCACTGTCGTTCGCGGCCTCTTTCAAGGTATCGGGGGTATGATCGTTACAACATTGCTCGCAACCGAAGTCGTGCGTGACCCAGCCAGCAAGGCGCACTACCCGACGGAAGGTGCGTTTCAATTGACCCTGGGTGTGGTGATCCTGTTCAGTATTCTGGCAACGCTTTGTGCCTTCGCCCTCCCTAAAGGGCGCGCAACTTCAACGGAGCAAATCTGACATGAGCCTGCCGCGTCCGCTTCCGGCACTGACGTCCGACAATGAGCCGTTTTGGAAAGGTGGGGCCAAGGGGCAGTTGCTGATCCAGCAATGCACCCGGTGCAGTTACTACATCCATCCGCCGACCGGCTACTGCCCGGAATGCGAAAGTCGCGATACGTCCTATTCGGCGGTCTCCGGCAAAGGCTTTGTGGAGACGTTTACTGTCAATCACAAACAATGGATGCCAGGGCTGCCCGATCGTTATGTACTCGCGTTGGTTCGGATCGCGGAGCAGGATGATGTTCGTCTGGTGACCAACATCGTCGGTTGCGACCCGGACGATGTGACGTTCGACCTGCCAGTTACAGTGCAATTCGAGCAGGCTGAGGATTTATGGATTCCTCTGTTCGCGCCGGAGGCGGGGGCATGACCGCATACCCTGAAAAGCAGACCGCGATCACCGGGATCGGGCAGTCCAAAATCTCCCGAGGGGCGGACAAATCCGCGCTGGGCCTCACCATAGATGCGACATTACAGGCCATCGAAAATGCTGGCCTGAAACGGAGCGATATTGACGGCATGGCCTGTTGGCCAGGTGGCACGGGGGAGGCGAACGGCTTTGCACCGGTGTCAATCCCGGTGTTGCAGGATGCGCTTCGGCTGAAGCTCAACTGGTATTCCAACGCGTCTGAAACCTCGGGCCAATACGGCGCGCTATTCAACGCAGTTGGTGCGATTGCGGCGGGGCTGGCGCGGCATGTCATCGTTTATCGCACCATGTATGAAGCGACCGCCCGCAAGACGAGCTTTGCAAACGCGCTCAACACGCCCGGTGAGCGGGTCTACGGCATTTTCAACTGGTACGCGCCGTACCACGTTTATGCCGCGAGCCTGCAACAGGCGCTCTTCTTCAACCAATATGTTCACAAATCGGGCATCAAGCCAGAACAAGTGGCGCAGATCGCAATCAATGGCCGCAAGAATGCTGCGCTTAATCCTGCGGCTGTCTACCGCACGCCGATCACGCTCGACGACTATCTCGCCGCACCGATCATCGCGACGCCGCTGCGGCTGTTTGATTGCGACGTGCCGATCGACGGTTCGACCGCGATCATCCTCTCCCACCGCGATCCGGCGAAGGATGGCCCCAACCCGCTGACATGGATCGAGGCGGTGGGTAGTTCGATGCGCTATCGCAACAATTGGGTTCAGCTCGACGCGCTCTCAACGCAGGCGCAGCCCGAAGTGGCCAAGATGATGTGGAACCGCACGGACCTGACCGTGGACGATATTGATGTGGCCGAACTCTATGACGGGTTCAGCTATCACACGATCAACTGGCTCGAAAATCTGGGCGTGTGCGGCCTCTATGAAGCGAAGGACTTTATTGAGGGCGGGCAGCGGATTGCGCTTGACGGAGACTTCCCGATCAACACCAACGGCGGCGCGCTCTCAGCCGGGCGGATGCACGCTTACGGGCAAGTCCATGAGGCCTGCCTGCAACTCTGGGGGCAGGCAGGCGAGCGGCAGGTCAAGCCCAAGGGCAAAGACGGGCCAAAGGTCGCCGTCATGACAACAGCTGGCGGACCTTTGGCAGGATCGTTCCTTTTGGCGCGGGAGTGATGCGGGTCAGCCCCGCATTACCCAGCCACCATCCACGTTGAGAACCTGTCCCGTTATCCAGCGACCCGCGCCGGAGACGAGCAGCATCAGTGCCCCGCACAACGCATCCGGGGTGTCGCGCAGCTGGATCGGCGCGCGGGCTGAGATGGCCTGCACCAGCGGGCTGTCATCCGGGGTGAGGGACAGGCCCGCATCGGACTTTGTCATGCCCGGCCCAATGGCGTTGACGCGGATATTCTGCTTCCCCAGTTCGGTCGCCAAAGCTGTCGTCACGCCGTGTAGCGCGATCTTCGTGACGCCGTAAAAGGTCTGCGCCGGATAGGCACCGGCGGACACCTGATTGACGATTGCGCCGCCGCCACGTTCCGCCAGATAAGGCGCGACAACCTGCGCGCAGTTCAGTGCGCCCCAAACGTTGACGGACATGCCCTTGTCGAACCGAGCACGGTCCGTTTGGATGAGGGGTTTGTCGACAATTTCGACCATCAGCGCGGCATTGTTGACGAGGATGTCGATCCCGCCAAATTCTGCTTTTGCCTTCTCGGCCATCGCTGCCACAGCGGCCGTATCGGTAATGTCCACCGGCACCGCCAGCGCCTTGCCGCCGGCCGCGATGATCTCATCAGCCACCTTTTGCGCGCCTTCGGCAGACAGGTCGGCAACGACAATACTGGCGCCGGCATTGGCCAGTGCGACCGCATAGGCGCGGCCGATGCTGTTGCCGCGTCCGCCGGCTCCTGTGACGATGGCCACCTTGCCGGTCAGATCAAATTCATTCTTGGGATCAAAATCCATCATCTGTTCCTCAGCCGAAAATGCCGGCACCGGTGCCGATCGTCACTGTCTTCATATGCAGGAATTCTTCGATCCCGGCTTTGCCACCTTCCTTGCCGAAGCCGGAAATGCCGACGCCGCCAAAGGGGGTGTAGCTGTTGATCTGGAACCCGCCGTTCACATAGACGCCGCCTGCGTGCAGCCGTTCTGCGATGCGGTGGACGCGCTGGAGATTGTCTGACTGGATATAGGCGGCGAGCCCATATTCGCTGTTGTTCGCAATCGCGACAGCTTCATCCTCATCATGGAACTTCAGCACGGCGACGGCTGGGCCGAAGATTTCGACCTGGGCGATTTCGTGATCCGGGTCGACATCCGCAAGGATGGTCGGTTCAATGAAGTTGCCATTGGCGAGTTCCCCACCACAGCGATTGCCGCCGATTACGAAACGCGCCGCGCCATCAGCTTTCGCGCGGTCGAACATGCCGGTGATGCGGTTGACCGCCGCCTCATTGATGACCGGCCCGACCATCACGCCGGGCTGCATCGGGTCGCCCACTTTAAAGTGGGCTGCGATGGCGACCATCTTTTCCAAGAATTCGTCATAGACATCGGCATGGACGATCTGGCGGGTGGGCAGGGCGCAACCTTGCCCTGCAAGGCAACCAATGGTCCAGAAGATGGCCCGTTCGGCTGCGGCCTGCAGATCGCAATCGGGAAAGACGATACTGGCGGACTTGCCGCCCAGTTCCATCACCGTCGGCTTGATCTGTTCGGCGGCGGCGGCGAGAATCTTACGCGCCGTGATCGGTCCGCCGGTAAAGCTGATCTTGCGGATTTTCGGGTGGCGGACCATCGCTTCGCCGGCCTCGCCCGTCCCGGGGAACAGCGTCAGCACGCCGTCGGGCACGCCCGCTTCCTTGCAGCATTGGGCAAAGAGTTCCGGCGCAAAAGGCGTGATTTCAGCGGGTTTCACAATGACGCAATTCCCAGCCGCGAGGGCAGGGACAACTTTCATGCCAAGCCCGATGAGCGGGCCGTTCCAAGTGTTGATGATGCCGACAATGCCGATAGGCTCCGGCGTCGAATAGCTGAATTCCCCGCGCGTATCGAACGTGCTCATCAACTCGCCGGTCAGCTTGTCGCACCACCCCGCATAATAGCGCGTCCAGGAAACGGCCGTTTCCACGCCGCGCTCCCCCTGCATGATCGGCGTGCCGCCATCGAGCGCAGCCATTTCGGCAAATTCGCGCTTCTTGGCTTCCATAAGGTCGGCAAGGCGGTTGAGGATGTCGCGACGATCTTCGGGGCGGGTGCGCCGCCAGCCTTCACGCGCCGCCTCCGCGCGGGCGACGGCCTCGTCCACTTCGGCAGGTCCTGCAAGCGGAATATCGGCCAAGGCGGATCCGCTCACCGGATGGATGTGCGTGCGCGTGCCACCAGAACCCGTGGCGCGAGCCTCGCCTCCAATGTGTAGCGAAACGGCAGGGGGGGCGATGCTCATGATATGTCTCTCCTGATGATCGTTCTATGTCCGGCCGTGCAGCACAGCCTGACAAGCTTGAGTCGGCTGTCGATGCGTAGCTGGACTTATTCAACGTCGTTATACAACTGGCAATGAGTGTTTCTGGTTGACGGACTCAAACGTCCCATTGGATCGGCAGGGCTTCCAGAGACTGGACCGAGCCCGCCCTGAACTTCAGGGGTGTATTCGATTTCGCCATCGAG
Organism: uncultured Sphingomonadaceae bacterium; assembly: GCA_937996655.1. Lineage (GTDB taxonomy): Bacteria > Pseudomonadota > Alphaproteobacteria > Sphingomonadales > Sphingomonadaceae > Aquisediminimonas. Next base: position 118,909 of record CALKUK010000011.1, read on the forward strand.
AAGTGGCCAATCCGTCTGAACCAAACCTTGTAGAAGTTGATCATTTCCATCCGTGCCAGATGCAGCCCGAGGCATGTGTGGACGCCGGAACCAAAAGCCCCGTGGCGTACATTGGGACGATCAAGTTTGACGACTTCGGGATCGGGATTGAGGTGATTGTCAAGTCCGATCGAATGCAGCGGCACGAGGATGGAGTCGCCCTTGCATAGCTGGATGCCGTCCAGTTCCGTATCCTGCACGAGGTAGCGCGGCGTCGACACAAAAGTGTAACGCCGCAACAGCTCTTCAACCGCTTGGGGGATGCAGTCTGCATCATCCATCATCCGCTGACGAAGTGATGGATCATTCGCCAGATGGCGCATGCCGAAGGTGAGGGCGTTGGTGACCGTATCGAGCGCCGCCACGAACATGAGGAAGCAGATCGACATCAGCTCATCAAATTGCAGTTTTCGGCCTTCGAAATCGATGGTGATCAGCGCCGAAAGGAGATCGTCTTTTGGTTCCGCTGTCCGGGCTGCGATCAACTCGGCAAGAATGGTCTGAATCTGGCCGGCATAGGCCATGGCTTCCGGTGTGCTGCTGCCCGAAGCGAAGTAATCCAGCGCCAGTTTGCGAAATTCCTCATAGCGGTCGAGCGGGAAACCGAAGACTTCCATGAAGACCGAAATCGGCAATGGTCCGCCAATCGATTTCACGAAATCACATTCGCCCTGGTCCGCGACGCGCGACACCAGATCTTCCGTCCATTCGATGATGCGGCCTTCCAACGGCGCAATTGCCTTTCCTTCAAAGAAGGGACGCAACAACTGGCGGAAAGGGCGATGCTCCGGCGGATCGAGCGATTCCGGGATCATGCGGGGCTGATGCGGGTTCGGCGGGATCGACAGAAATTTGCTGGAAAAGATCTCTGGATGACGCAAGACCTTCACGGCCAGATCGGCCGAGTTGGCGACCCAGTGGCCGCCATGATGCGGCGTCCAGAACAAGGGCGGCGCTGTCTTCTTAAGTCGCAAATAGCCGTCGTGCACGTCCTTCAAAACATGGGGGTCTGCCACGAAATCGAAGTCAAATATCGGCGCGCGGACGCGATCGAGACTCTCAGCCACCAGTCCATCCTTTCCACTATTTTGAGATAAGTAAACAGCCGTTTACTCGCTTGTCAAGGTGCTAGTGTCGCTTGTAGAGCAACACGCATGTTGATCAGAAAGCGCGATGCAGACCAGACCAGATCGGACATCTTACGCGCCGCCCAGCAGGCGTTCGCGACGCGCGGCTATGCCGCTTCGGGCGTGCGGGACATTACCGCGACTGTCGGTGTAAACCCGGCGCTGGCCATCCGCTATTTCGGGTCAAAGGAAAAGCTGTTCGAAGAAGCGCTGAATGCACTTCTGGACGTCACCATGTTGACGCAGCCTGACCGCGCAAATTTCGGCAAGCAGCTTGTGGAAGCCTTTGTCGTCGATGATGCGTTGCGGATCAATCCGCTTGAAATACTCGTGCGCTCCTCTGGCGACCCGGATGCCCATGCAATCGCCTATCGGCTTCTCTGCGACCGGATCCATCTCCCCTTGGCGGAATGGTTCGGCGGTCCAGACGGCCACGCAAAGTCAACACAGATGCTGACATTGGCGGTCGGCTTTTTCACCTATCGGCTGCTGTATCCGCTGGACGCTTGGCAGGGACAGCTTGACCCGGCCAGCCGCGAATGGCTGGAGCAGGCTTTCCAGTCGATTGTCGATGGGGCCCGTCCCGCTCAGTCCTGATCGCGCGCGTTGGCGCCACATAATTGGAGGCCTCACGCACACATCTAGCCTTGTGGAGCATCTTTCGGATTGACGCCATCTTTGCGCCTGCCTAGAAGTTGAAGAAACGTCATTTTTAGACATGTGGTTGGGTTGATTGCCCGACGCCAGGACAGGATGGATGCCAGATGGCTTTTCTGAACAATGCGAACGCGCTCTATATCAACGGAGAATGGGTCACAGCGCCCGACTCTGAGCCCGTCATCAATCCGGCGGACGAAAGCGTCATCTCAATGGCGCCGGTCGGCAATGCAGCGATGATGGGCGATGCGATACAGGCTGCGCGGGACGCCTTTGACAGAGGGCCCTGGCCGCGCTTGAAGCAGTCGGAGCGCCAGGCCAAGCTGACCGAATTTTTGGATGCCATTGACCGTCGCAAGGCCGAAATCGTTCAACTGATTGTGGCCGAAGCTGGATCGACCCAGATGTTGGCGGACTATCTACAATACGGCATTCCGATGGCACATGCGCGTCATATGGTTGCGCTGTCCTCGCGCCCGTCGGTAACGCCGCTGCCGGTTGAAACAACGTTCAATGCGCAAGGAACGATCACCTTAGGTGCGGGCGTCATGTCGCGCGAGCCGGTGGGTGTTGTCGCTGCGATCTCACCTTACAACTTCCCGTTCTTCCTCAACATCGGCAAGATTATTCCGGCATTGGCCATGGGGTGCACGGTTGTCTTGAAGCCTTCCCCCTACACGCCGCTTGAAGCTTTGATCCTTGGTGAAATAGCGGATGAAGTAGGCTTGCCGAAAGGTGCGCTCAACATTGTGACCGGTGATGTTGGGACCAGTGCCCTGCTCACAAGCGACAAGCGGATCGACCTCATCCATTTCACTGGATCGGATAAGGTGGGCTCCATGATCCAGGCCCAGGCAGCGCCGCACCTGATCCGCTGCGTCATGGAATTGGGCGGCAAATCCGCCCTCATTGTCAGGGCGGATGCTGACTTGACCCAGGCAGCTATGGCTGCGTCCTTCTTCTGCACTCACGCGGGGCAGGGTTGCGCATTGCCGACGCGACATCTGGTGCACAATTCTGTGCGTGCGCAGTTCGTCGAGACGCTGAAGGGCATGATGAGTCACATCAAGATCGGAAACCCGATCGATCCCAGCGTCACCTTTGGCCCGCTCATTCGCGAAGTCGCGCGCAAGCGCAGCGAAGACTATGTGGATATTGCCCTTTCCGAAGGCGCGTCGCTTGTCACCGGCGGGAAGCGGCCAGCAGCGCTCGACAAGGGCTTCTTCTTTGAGCCGACGCTGTTTGACAATGTGAGCAACAGCTCGCGCTTGGCTCAGGAAGAAGTATTTGGTCCCATCGGTGCCGTCATCGGTTTTGACACGGATGAAGAGGCCATCGCGCTGGCCAATGACAGCGATTTCGGCCTGTCGGGCGGTATCTTCTCAGCGAATGTCGGGCTTGCTTACGAAATGGCCCTGCAGATCCGGACCGGCGGCGTTTCTATCAATGGCGGTTCAGGCAAGATGTCGAGCCACGCGCCCTTCGGCGGCATCAAGCGATCAGGCTACGGTCGCGAATATGGCGAAGAGGGACTGAACGAATTTACCTACATCAAATCCATCGGATTCCACGGCGCCTAAGGGAGGCATCAATGGCACAGGTCATGAAGGGCGTTCGCGTCCTCGAAATTGCGCAATTTACATTTGTTCCCGCAGCCGGGGCCGTTCTGACCGACTGGGGCGCGGACGTCATCAAGATTGAGCATCCGGTTCGAGGTGATGCACAGAGAGGTATCAAGGAGCTCCAGCGTCTGGCGGTCAATCCACAACGATCTTCGCTGATGCAGCACCCAAATCGAGGCAAGCGCAGCGTCGGTGTCGATATTTCGACTGAGGAAGGTCAGCAACTCATCTATGAGATCGCCAAGACCTGCGATGTTTTCCTGACCAATTATCTTCCGCAGCATCGGCAGAAATTGAAGATTGATCTGGAACACCTTCGTGCGGCCAATCCGAACATCATTTATGTGCGCGGGTCGGCCTTTGGAGACAAGGGTCCGGAGCGCGAAAAAGGTGGATTTGACTCGACCGCATATTGGGCGCGCGGCGGCTCGGCCATCCTGGTGACGCCGAAGGAGCTAGACGGCCCGCTGACCCAGCCGGGGCCGGCCTATGGCGATACCATTGGCGGCATGAACATCGCCGGCGGGATCGCGGCGGCGTTGTTTCATCGCGAGCGCACGGGCGAAGCGACAGAGGTTGACGTTTCGCTCCTGTCTTCCGGTGTCTGGGCCACTGCATGCAGCATCGATGTCTGTATCGAGCTCAAGCAGAATCCCTTTGCAAACCCGCTTCCGGGACAAGATGCAGTTGGCACCAATCCCTTCATGGGCGTGTTCAAGACGTCGGATGGCGGATTTATCAACCTCACGGTGCTCTCACCCGGGCCATTGATTGAGGATACCTTTGCGCATCTGGGCCTTGCGGAGTGCGCGCAGGATCCTCGTTTCGCCAAAGTGGAAGACCTGATGGCGAATGCGCCTGCGGCCCATTCTCTGGTGAAAGATGCGATGGCCAAGCAGACGTTTGCCCATTGGATCGAAAGACTGAAGACGATGAAGGGCCAATGGGCCGCCTATCAGTCGCCTGAAGATGTTGCCAATGACGAACAGGTTTTGGCGAACGATCTTATATTTGATGTTGAATCCGCCGATGGCGGGGCGCCGATCAAGCTTGTGGCCAGCCCCGTGCAGTTCAACCGGCAAGGCATCACCAACACGCGCGCACCGGAAGCTTCTGAGCATACCGAGCTCTTCCTGATGGAACTGGGGCTTGTGTGGGATCGCATCGAAGAACTGAAATCAAAGGGCGCCATAGCCTGACATTAGAACACGAAATCTGGAGAGAGATTATGCGTTTTTCAAACAAGGTAGCGATTGTAACCGGCGCAGGGCAGGGCATCGGTGAAACCTATGCCAAGCGACTGGCCGCAGAAGGCGCGTCGGTCGTCGTGGCCGAAATCAATGCCGAACAGGGTCAGCGCGTGGCCGATGAAATCAACGCGTCGGGCGGCAAGGCTGTTTTCGTCCGCGTAGACGTGTCAGACGCGGCGTCGTGTCAGGCCATGGCCGAACAGACGAAAGCGCTCTTTGGTGGGGCTGACTATCTGATCAACAACGCGGCCATCTTTGCTGGTATGCGGTACGAGCCTTTGATGTCGGTCGATCTCGATTATTATATGAAGTTTATGGCCGTGAATCTGCATGGCGCGCTTTTCGTGGCGCGTGCTGTTGTGCCATTGATGGAGGCGCGCGGCGGCGGCGCGATTGTCAACCAATCGTCAACTGCGGCTTACCTCAGTGGATCGGCAGGGGCTTATTACGGCATCTCGAAGCTTGGCACGAATGGGATCACCATGGCGCTTGCTGCAGAACTCGGGCCAAAGAATATCCGTGTTAACGGGGTCGCCCCCGGGCCGACAATGACCGGTGCGATGCAGCAGGTTGATGAGAGCATCATCAAGGGCATCGTTTCACAGATGCCGCTCGGCCGCATTGGTGAAACGGATGAGCAGGCCAATGCCGTCTTGTTCCTGTTGTCCGATGAGGCGTCGTTCATCACGGGCCAGACACTCTGCGTCGACGGCGGTATGATCCGCAAACCGTAGGAAATTTTGCCGAGAAGCCGTTCTGGGTGGTTTGGAAAACGCTTGCAATTCCGAGCTCAGCCAATAAACTGACGGTTCGTCAATAAATGGATCACGGGCGGTGCGGATTTCGCAGACGCCCGATGGCCAAGAGGAGAAGCATCATGGACATGAACGATCTGGTCATCATCAGCGTTGACGATCACGCTGTGGAGCCGCCGGAGGCCTTCATTCGCCACTATCCCGAAGGCAAAAAGGATCGTGCGCCGAAGATCGTCGATCGAAATGGTCAGGATGTCTGGGAATGGAATGGGAAAGTCTATCCGACGATCGGCCTGAACGCCGTCGTGGGACGGCCGCGTTCCGAATATGGTATGGAGCCCACACGCTTCTCCCAGCTGCGTGAAGGCTGCTTTGATGCCAAGGCGCGCGTGGATGACATGAACGTCAACGGTGTGCTCGCATCACTCAATTTTCCGACCATGCCAAGCTTTGCCGGTGGCGTTTTTGTCGCCGCTGCGCAGAATGATCCGGATGAGGCGCTGTTGGCGGTGCGAGCGTGGAACGATTGGCATGTGCAGGAATGGTGCGCATCAGCACCAGGCCGGCTGATCCCGATGTGCCTGATCCCGAGTTGGGATATGGATGCGACGTTGGCTGAGATGAAGCGGATGAGCGATCTTGGCGTGCATGCCGTCTCGTTCTCGGACAATCCCGCGAATGTTGGTCAACCGAGCATTCACAACGAATATTGGGAACCGTTCTGGAAGGCCTGTGTCGACTATAAGATGGTCATCAACTGCCATATCGGCACCGGTGCTCGTGCGATGCATCCGTCATCGGAAAGCCCAATTTCGGCCTGGATCACGGCAATGCCGATCAGTATTGCGAACTCTGCCGCTGACTGGACCTTTGCCAGCTTCTGGCAACGCTATCCAGATCTGCGCATGGCTTTGTCCGAAGGTGGGATTGGTTGGGTGCCCTATTTCTTGGAACGGGCCGATTTCACGTTCGAGCACCACAATGAATGGACGTTTGCCGATATTGGCAAGGGTATGCGCCCGTCGGACATCTTTAAAAAGCATATCATCAGTTGCTTCATCGACGATCAGTTCGGCGTGAAGAATCTGGACTATATGAACACCGACATGGTTTGTTATGAATGCGATTATCCGCATTCGGATACTGTATGGCCCAATGTTCCTGAATATCTCTGGGCCTCTGTCAACGGGCTCGACAAGGACGTGGTTGATAAGATCACGCACCTCAACGTCATGCGCGAATATAGCTTCGATGCCTTCGGACTGAACGGTGGTCGCGATAACTGCACCGTCCGCCACCTGCGGGAATTGGGTAAGGACGTAGACGTCTCGCCTCGCGTTGGTCTCGGCGGGTTGAAGACGGATAGCATGGACCTTATCGGTAAGGCGCGGAAGCCCGTTACCTCCGGTGAAATCGAAAAGATGTTTGCTTCGGCCTGATTAAGGCAGCCGTTTGAAGAGAGGGAAGTGTAATGGGTCTGACGCTGTTTCGGTTGGCTTTGGCCTTGGGCTGGGGTATTCTCCTATGGATAACAGTTCAAGCCGGGCTTCAGCTCGGCTTTGAAAAGGCGGGCGATTTCTTCTTCGGCGACATGGCGCATCCATGGCGGGCTCAGTTCAACATCGATTTCGGGTTTCATCTTTTGCTAACAGCGGCGTGGATGATCTGGAGCGCGCAGAATCGTCTGGTCGGCCTGCTTTGTGCGGTGCTGGCAATCATGGGAGGCGCTGTTTTCACGTTTGCATATCTTCTGGCCCAGACTTTTCTCAAGGGTGGGAACCTTAAGGCGGTCGTCCTCGGCCGCCATTACATAGTATGACACACTCAGCGCTCCTAAGGTCATATCGGGCGCAACGATCTTGGAATTGGGAGAGATAGATGACTGACGCTCGAACGTTAGACTCAATCCGCGTGGATGCTCCGGCACCGGCGCATGTGCCGCGCGATCGTGTAGTTGATTTGTCATGGGCGCGAGGCCTGATTCCGAACGATCTTGAAGAGCCTTATGCGCCTTGTCGCTGGTTGTTGAACCCGGACGTTCCGCGCCTCCTATATGATGTTGTGCCGGGCTCAACCACGCCGAACGGCGCCTGGGTCGTGTCCCATTATGAAGATATTCGCCGCGTTTACGAAGATAACGAATATTTCTCGACGAAAGGCGTTGCAGAGTTTCAGCGCATGATCGGTGAGACGTTCCGGACGATCCCTCTCGCGATCGATCCGCCTGAGCATGCAAGATACCGCAAGTTCCTGAACCAGTTTCTCACGCCGGTTGCAGTCGCGAAGATGGATGTTCATATCCGCCAGGTGGTCACCGGGATGATCGATGAGTTCGCCGATAAGGGCCAAGTCGACATCGCCTATGATTTCGGGCGCATCTACCCGGTTCGCATCTTCATGAACCTGATGAAATTCCCGTCGGACATGTTTGACCAGTTCCTCGCATGGGAATGGGATATTCTGCATGCTGATGCGCCGGAGAAGACGGCCAAGGCCCTTCGGGAAGTTATCGACTGGTTGCGCGGTTTCATGGCCGACAAGCAAGCCAATCCGGATGACGGGCTGACCTCATCGATCGTCCACGGCGAGATCGACGGTCTGCCACTTACCGACGATGAGAAGATGGGGATGGTATGGCTCTTGTGGCTCGGCGGCCTTGACACCGTGGCATCGACCATCAGCCAGATGTTCCGCCGAATGGCGCTTCAGCCTGAGTTGCAAGTGCAAGTCCGGGAAAGTCCGGAACTCAATCATTCAGTTGTGGAAGAGTTTTTGCGCACTCAGCCGCTCGTCTATTCGACGCGGACCTTGCTCAAGGACCTGCACTGGCACGGTGTTCTTCTGAAGGAAGGCGATCAGATTATGTGCCTGACAAGCGCAGGCAATTTTGACCCGGCGCAGTTCAAAAACGCGCATCAGTTTGACCCGGCGCGTCCAGCCAACCGCCATTTCACGCTGATCGGTGGCGTTCATATTTGTCTGGGTGCGCACCTTGCGCGGAGGGAATTGCGTGTATTGTTGGAAGAATGGTTTAAGCGCATTCCAGAGTTTCGGCTGAAGCCAGGCACAAATACTACGATGAATCCCGGGCTGCTCTCTATCCGCAATCTTCCTATCCAGTGGGACGTTAGATAAATTTTTCCAACGTCTCATTCTGGATAAGTGGATTGCTCCGCCAGAATGGATCGAAGTTATGCTCGTTGACTGCGCCGCCGCAGGCAGCCGCAAGAGCAGTTGGCATAACAAATCATTGGGACGCCAGAGTTGGGTGGCTTTTGTGGTATGGCACCCGAAAATCAGAACCGATTTCAAGTCAAACAATTTGGCAGGAGAATGAAGATGGACCAACGCGTGAGCATGATAATGGTCGCCGCAAAGGATATTGCCGGCCTTCAAAAGTTTTACGAAGGCGGGCTCGGCTTCAAGCCCTGGATGCCAGCCAGCCAGGGATCCGTCATGTACAAGGTTGGCTATTCCGTCCTTGTGTTTCTCAACGGCGACTATCTCGCGGCGGAGCGTGGCGAGGCAATTGGCAGCGTGTCGAAATGTTCCCTCGCCGTTTTTGTTGAAAGCAAGGAAAAGGTCGACGAACTGTTTGCGAAGGCCATAACGGCAGGAGGAGTTGAGACAAGCGGCCTGAGGGATCGCGACGGGGGTCTCTATTCTGGGTATTTCTCGGATCCCGAGGGCAATAGTTGGGAACTCGTATGGAGCCCGCATATGCCCCTAGATGCCAACGGTGCACTGACGTTGCCTGGCACTGCTTAAAAGCGTCCAGACTTCAAAAGAAAAACTCGTGGTCAGTTCAGCGGATGCTGTGCCTCAGCACATCAATCCTGCCCATGTCTGCGAATGCGATGTTTATCGAGATCCGATCTTTCCGGAGTATCCGTACCTTGGATGTTCAAAGATTGACAAAGAGACCCCGGAGCGTTTTGCCAGCAGCTCTGTGTTTTCTTGGTGTCGGATAAAGCAAGATTTATTGCAGGGGCCGGTGTTCTGATTGATGGAGCTTTGAAGCCGGCCTTTTGCAATGGCGTATGATAGGTTGGGTTGTCGTAGTCCCAGGCTGAAGATCGTAAGATATAAACAGCGCCAAATTTGCATATATATTGTAACAAACGGATATTATATCCGTCATTAAAAATTATAACTCGCTTCAGTTAGGAAATTATTAATAAATTATAAATACGAACGACGAACATTGAATGAGCGAGAATTGAGAAATTTTCTCCGAAAATTGAATTCTATTTAGAATTAATTTGCTCTACCGGACCAGTCACGTTTAATTTTTTTTGCTAGGCTCCATTTGTGGACCTCGGTTGGCCCGTCGTAGATACGAAAAGCTCGGACTTCACGGAATACTTGTTCGACAATTGTGTGGTCTGACACTCCCGTACCGCCCATTACCTGAACGCAGCGGTCTGCAATGCGCATTAATGCCTCAGAAACTGCTACCTTTGCCATCGAGCTTTCGACTGTACCCAATGAACCGGCATCAAGCACTGAGGCGCACCATTGGATCATCAGCTCTGCCTGCTTCAAATCTATCATGTTTTCGGCCAGCATGAACCCAACGCCTTCATGATCGATAAGTTTCTTACCAAAGGCCTCTCGGCGATTAGCGTAGTCCGTTGAGATTTCATGCGCTCGTTGGCAGCTTCCAAGCCAGCGCATGCAATGCGACAAGCGGGCAGGGGAAAGGCGAATCTGAGCATATTTGAAGCCTTCACCCGCCTGTCCAAGCATTTGGTCGGCAGGGACGCGCAGATTGTCGATAACGACGGTCGCATGGCCACCAGGCATCGAACTGTCGATCGTGTTGGGTACATGCTCAATGCGGATGGCGGGGTCAGGCAAGTCGACGAGAAACATGCATGCGCCCTCGTCCGCTTTGGCCATAACAATCCCTACTTTGGCGCCTGTCGCTCCGGTAATGAAGGCCTTGCGGCCGTTGATTACCCAATGGTTGCCATCCGGGTGGCAAGTCGTCTTCATCATTGAAGGATCAGATCCCGCACCACCTTGTGCCGCCGGTTCGGTCATGAAAAAGGCGGAGCGTGCTTTGCCCGTTACTAACGGCTTCAGAAAGCGTTCCTTCTGGTCCGGCGTGCCTACATGCCCCAGCAGGTACATGTTGCCTTCGTCAGGTGCCATAGTGTTCACAGCAAGTGGGCCAAGAGGGGACAGTCCGGACTTCTGCAAGACGGTGGCAGTCTCTTGCTGGCTTAGATGGCTGCCATCTGCAAGGATGTGGGGAGTTAGGACCCCAGCGGAGCGCGCCTTCGCGCGCATTTCCATAACAAGTTCGTCAAGGGGCGCACCGTGATGGTCGCGGCGGGGATCCATTTCATACGGAATCACAACCCCACGAATGAATTCTTCTACACGGCAGGCGATTTCATTTGCTCTGTCGGTCATAGCGATTGTCCGTCGTCCACAATTAAGTCAGCGCCAGTCGTGTTTTTGGCACTGTCCGATAGGAGGTAAAGCAAGGCTCCGTCCAATCCATCTGGCTCGAGAAGTCGCCGCCGTGGGAAGCCTTTCAATTGCTTTTCTCCACCTTCGGTAGAAAACCAGTCATTGGTCATCTCGCTGGCAGCGTATCCGGGCGAAAGGCAGTTCACATTTGGGCCTGTCCGCGCCCATTCGCGTGCAAGAGATCGACTCATGTGAGATACTGCTGCTTTCGAGGCGCTGTATGGAATAATAGCGGGAGTTGCCATTCGGGCAGTGATCGAAGAAATAAAAACAATGCGTCCATTAGACGCAGTTCCCGATTTTTGCATACGGCGCGCGCCTTCTCGGGCTGTCAAGAAAGCTCCTCTGACATTCACAGCAAACACGCGATCAAAATCTTCAACAGCTATTGCGGTCGCTAAACCTGTGGACTCAACGCCAGCGTTAACCACAACTCCGTCGAGTGCGCCTATTTCGCGCTCCGCGATATCAAATGAAGATATTATTGACGCTTCGTCCGTGACGTCCAATTCGATTGCGAGGCTTGAGCCTCCTTTGGCGTTTATAGAATTAGCGACCTGTTTCAATCTGTCCGTACGGCGTGCGCCTAAAATAATCGCTGCACCTTGTTCTGCACAAACATGCGCAAACCGTTCACCCAATCCACCCGAAGCGCCTGTAATAAAAATTCTTCTGCCTTCTAAGGAACCCATGCCTTCATTCTTCCATCAGTTTGTTCGGAGATCTACTAATTTGGAATTCAATATGACAACGCGCATGGTTTGGCCATACATCAGTCTCGGACGCAGATCGCTTTCTAGCGGCAGATTTACTAACAACTATCTTACATCAACGCGATAAAGCCCCATCCAAAACGTTGGTAATAGAATCCACGGCAAACACGGCAGGACTGGCCGCAAGATGCGCATATCGCGCGGTTGTCTGCACCTGGGTGTGTCCCAGTAGTTTTCCGATGATCGGAAGCGAGTGTCCAGCCGCAACTGCGGTCGACGCGAAAGTGTGGCGCAGATCGTGAATGCGAACCCCGTCAAGCCCAGCTCTTGCTCGAACCCGCTGCCAGAACGGCTGCAGGTCCGTCAGCCGTGCGCCGGTAAGAGCTCCTGTAATGACCCAGGGGTTGCCAACAATGGCCGGGGCCTCCTCAAGGAGTTTGATAGCGGGCTTGCCCAGATAAACTTTTTTCGCGCCGGTTTTAGAATCCGGCAGATGAAGTATGGCGGCTTCCAGATCCACATATTCCCATTTCAGGGTCATGATCTCGTTCAAGCGGCAGCCAGTATAAAGCAACAGTCGAATGGCAAGGATCGCTGAAGGCATCTCCCGACCTTCCGTTTCAATGTCACGCAGGACACTTCCCAGCCGTTTGATATCATCAAGGCTGAGGAACCTTTCGCGCTTCACTTCTGGGTATTTTTGGATCAGCCGACGCGGGTTGCTGCCGTCGGGCCGTAGCCCCCAGAGTTCAGCAAGGTTGAACATCTTGGAGATAATTTCGAGGCAGCGATTGGCTTGGTAGGGGACGTGTCTCAGGTCATGATGAAAACTGGCGATGTCCGCGCGCGTAACTTGCGTAACCAACATTGCACCAAGTTTGGGCAAAATGAATTTCTCCAAGGAACGTCGATACTCTTTTGCCGTGCTCGCTTTGATCCTCAGACTAATGTGTTGCTCGTCAAATCGCTTGGCTAGGTCTCTGACATTCGGAGCCTTGCGAAGCGCATCGCGATCAGCAGCTGGGTCTTTGCCACCTAGGGCATCGGCCAGGACTGTCAGTGCCCGTGTCCTTGCCTGTTCAGGGGTGAGGATTGTGCTTGGACCAAGGGACAGGCGGCGAGACCTGCGGCCAACACGATATTGGATGATGTATTGCTTTCGGCCGGACGGCATAACCCGAAGCCCCAACCCAGGAATATCTTCGTCCCACAGATAATATTCCTTTGGCCTTGGGGCAGCGGCTTCCACCGTACGTTTGATTAATTTGGGCATTTGAACGTCGTTGTCATTTCTCGGATTTATGACCCCAGCTGACCTCCCGCGATCTTCATGGTTGGCGGCCCAAGAAGCTGCGATTGGCTTTGCCTTCGTCGACACCGGTCGTGCAAATGGGTGGAAGGTAAGTCAACTAAACTATTGAAAATAAAGATTTAATCGTGTTCTATCGTGAAAGATCGCAGGCCGCTCGATCATCAAGCAGGTCGCAGTCGAAGACTTTCCGAAAATTCACTCGAATCAGCAGGCCGATTTCTGTCAGCACTGTGGAAGCAAGAGGGATAAAGTCGCAGCTAATTCGAGCGAAATGGAGCGGGGTGGGGGTTGGCGAGAATGTCCCGGAAATGTCGGATTTTGGGGGCATTTGAGGGGTTAATCGAACCCGGTCGAACCCCCTTGAAACAGCACTCATAACCTGAAGGTCGTAGGTTCAAATCCTACTCCCGCAACCAACAAAAACCAACCACAACAAAAACATCCAAAAAGCCTCCTCCGGGAGGCCTTTTTTGTTGTCTGCCCTCCAGACGTCGCCTTGTCGCGCGCCCCCAAAAATGTAAGCTATGCTTACAAATTGGCGCGCGAAGAGCCGCCGCTGTCAGGAGAGCGAGAGCCATGCAGACTTTTCAAAACGAGATAGCCTTCATTACTGGCGGCGCTTCAGGCGCGGGCTTCGGCCAAGCGCAAGTGTTCGGGCGCGCGGGATGCCGGATCGTTATCGCGGATATACGCCCGCAACCAATTGAAGAGGCATTGGTCCATCTGAAAGCGCAAGGCATCACAGCGCATGGCATCGTGCTCGATATCATGGACCGTGCGGCTTATGCCCGCGCGGCAGATGAGGTGGAGCAGGTCTTTGGCGCGCCGCCGTCGCTTTTGTTCAACACCGCTGGCGTCAACAGCTTCGGACCAGTTGAAAACACCTCCTATGACGATTTTGACTGGATTGTGGGCGTCAATCTGGGCGGCGTGATCAACGGCATGGTGACGTTCGTGCCGCGTATGATCGCGTCCGGGCGTCCGGGGCATATCGTCACGACCTCGTCGCTTGGTGGGTTGATGGGGAGTGCTTTTGCCGCTCCCTATTCGGCGGCCAAGGCCGCGGTCATCAATCTGATGGAGAGTTACCGCCAGGGCCTGGAGAAGTACGGGATTGGCGTGTCGGTGCTTTGCCCGGCCAATATCAAATCGAACATTGCAGAAGCGAGCAAGCTGCGCCCGGCGGCCTTTGGGCAGAGCGGTTATGTGGAAAATGAAGACACGGTCGCCTCGTTGCACAGCATCCATATGCACGGCATGGAGCCGGTGCAGCTGGCCGAATATGTAAAGGCGGGGGTTGAGGCCAATGAGCTTTATATCATCCCCTATCCCGAAGCGAAGGAGGGGCTGCGCGACCATTTCGATAAGATCGTGGCGTCTGTCCTGCCGCTGGAGGCAGATCCGGAGGGCGCACGGTTGCGGACAGAGGCGCTTCAGAAATGGGCCGCCGGTCGCGCGGCTGCCTTTAATGAGAAGGAAGGCTGACCCATACGAAAAGGCCCGCCATTTGGCGGGCCTTCTTTGGTTCGGCTGCTGCTGACGATCAGAGGCGGCTCGCTGCGATGTCCGCACCTTCGCGCAGGCATTTCAGCTTTTTCCAGGTCACGGCGGGGTCGATTTTGCCGTAGCCGGCAAAGGTGCCAAAGCCGCAGTCCGTGCTGGCCACGACGCGATCAGCGCCAACGATGGCCGCGAAGCGTTCAATGCGCTGGGCGATAAGTTCGGGATGTTCGACATAGTTTGAACAGGTGTCGATCATGCCCGGCGCCAGGATCTTGTCGTCCGGGATTTTGGCGTCCTTCCAGACTTTCCATTCATGCTCATGGCGCGGGTTGGCCGCTTCGAACAGGATGGTCGCCGGACGCGCCTTCAGGATGATCTCCATCACGCGTTCCAGCGGAATGTCATGATCATGTGGGCCTTCATAATTGCCCCAGCAAATATGCATGCGCATCTGCTCTGGCGGGATATTCGCCGTCGCCGCGTTCAAGGCTTCAACATTTGCCTCGGCAATTTTGAGGAAGTCTTCTTCAGACGCATCCTGATAACCCGTGTGGCGCGACATGGCGAGGTCGGGGCAGTCGAGCTGCAGGTAGAAGCCCGTTGCGGCAATCGCCTCATATTCCGGGCGCATGGCGATGACGAGATCGGCCAGATACGCTTCATGCGTCGGATAATATTGGTTCGGCTGGAATGCTGTGATGAGGCCCGGGGAGGCCGCATTCATGAAGCCGGAGACGGGTTTACCCGACATCGCCTTTTGAAAGCGGCGAATGTCCTCATGGCAAGGTTCCAAATTAACGAGCTTTACTTCACCGATACAGGCCGCGCGGACGAACTCCTGATCGCCCATGACGGCGGCCAGCTTCTTGCGAAACTCGGGCAGGGGGGCAAGGTCAAGCGCGGGTTTGCGCGGCACGTCGCCGCCAAAGCCGGACAGGCGCTCGGTGATATAGGTTGAATAGCCAACCTTACCGAGTTCACCATCGCTGGCGACGGAGACGCCTGCGTCCATTTGCTTTGCGACGGCGTCGTCGACTGCGCGTTGAACGACAGCATCAAATTCTGCCACGTCATAGGCCTCGCCATGATCGCGGGCCAAAAGGAGCGGCACAAGCTCATCCCCGCGCGGAAGGCTGCCCACATGGGTCGTTTCAATAAACTTGGACATGACTCTTCCTCTCAATTTCCACTAGCGCTGCGACATTCATTCATATATGCGAACCCTTCGTCAATATGAATTTCGAAAGGCATGTCGTGAGCACCCAGTCCCTTGAAGCCCTGTTGGGCGGCGTTGGCAATATCGCACAGTTTCTCCGCAATCAGCAGAGCGGCCCGAATGTCTATCCGGGTGTCCCTGCTGAATACACCAACTGGCGCGATGAGCAGCAGGCTTGGCAGAAGACTTGCGTCTTGTTCAACCAGTCATTTCATATGGCGGAATTGCTTGTGGAAGGCCCGGGCGCCTTCGCGCTGCTCAACCGTCTGGGCATCAACAGCTTTAAGGGTTTCGTCCCTGGCAAGGCTAAGCAGTTCGTGCCGTGCACGCCTGATGGCTATGTCATCGGCGACGTGATCTTGTTTTATCTGGATGAGGAAAGCTTCAACCTTGTTGGTCGCGCGCCGACGCTGAACTGGGTCATGTACAATGCCGAAGTCGGCAAGGATGACGTGAAGCTGACCTATGATGAGCGCTCGGCAGCCCGGCCCGATCCCTTTGGCCGCGTCAATTATCGCTACCAGATCCAAGGGCCGAACGCCGCGCACGTTATTGAAGCGGCGACCGGCCAGCCCGCACCTGACCTCAAGTTCTTCAACATGTGCTGGATGGAAATCGCCGGCAAAAAGGTCCGCGCTCTGCGCCACGGCATGGCAGGCCAGCCCGGTTATGAACTGTTCGGTCCGATGGAAGAGGGCGATGCTGTGCACGCGGCTCTGGTCGAAGCGGGCAAGGCGCACGGCATGCGCCTTGTCGGGGGGCGTGCCTATTCGTCCAACACGCTGGAATCCGGCTGGATCCCGTCGCCGCTGCCCGCCATCTATACGGGTGAGGCGCTGAAGCCTTATCGTGAGTGGCTGACGGTCAATCACTATGAAGCCAAGGCCTCGATCGGCGGCAGCCATGCCTCTGACAATGTCGAAGATTATTATCTGACGCCTTGGGACCTTGGCTATGGCCCGTTCGTCAAGTTCGACCATGACTTTATCGGTGCTGAAGCGCTGAAGAAGATGGATGCTGCGCCCAAGCGGCAGAAGGTCACGCTCGCGCTCGACAATGATGCGTTTATGGACGCGTTTGGCACGATCCTCGGTAATGGCGACCGCGCGAAGTTCTTCGAATTTCCGTCAGCTGTCTATTCGATGCACCCGTTCGATCTCGTCACAGTTGGTGGCAAGACGGTCGGCCTGTCGACCTGGATCGGCTATAGCTCGAACGAAGGCCGTATGCTGACGCTCGCGATGCTGGATGCCGAATTTGCGGTCCCCGGCACTGAAGTTTCCCTCGTGTGGGGTGAACCCAATGGCGGCACCAAGAAGCTGACGGTCGAGCCGCATAAGCAGGTCGAAATCTCGGCTGTTGTCAGCCCTGTGCCTTACGCCGACGTCGCCCGTACGGGCTATGCCAATGGCTGGCGGACGCGTCAGGCCTGACCCAGCAGGGCTGAGGCCTGAACCAGCAATTCCGTCGCGCGCGCTTCGATCTCCGGATTGAAGCGCGCCGCCGGGATGGCGACGCTGAAAGCGCCCAAAGGCGCGCCATTACGCCAGGCGACCTTGCCAAGCGCGCAAATCCCCATCGTAAATTCTTCGCGGACATGGGAGAGCCCCGTGTTGCGTATCAGGTCGAGCTCCCGCCGCAGCGCGTCTGCATCGGTGATGGTATTCGCCGTGAAGCGTTCCCGCGGGGCCGTTGCAAGATAGGCGTCGAGCCGGTGTGGCTCGAACGTGGCGAGCAAGGCCTTGCCTGCGGCAAAGGCGTGGAGCGGCGCGCGGCGGCCTTCTTCCACGGCATAGCGCAGCGCCTGTCCGCTCATCGCACTTGCGATCGCTTCAATTTCATACTCCCGCACCACGAAAAAGGCCGAGGTTTCGTCAATCTTGTCGCGGATGGATTCAATGAGCGGGCGCACCGCGCCGCGCAGCGATGCCCCACTGCCCGCGGGCGAGAGGCGCGCAAGCGCCGGGCCGGCAGCATAGCTTCGGCCATCACGCTCCAGATATCCCAAGCTGACCAAAGTCGTCAGCAGATAAGACATGCTGCTCGCCGGGATGGACTTGATGGCGCCAATCTCATTGGCGGACATTGGGCGGCTCATGGCCACGACGGTTTCAAGAATCTCAAGCGCGCGGACGGCGGACTTGACGGATTCCCCTTGTTTGGACGCGTTCATGGGGGTGTTGTATTTCGCATATATGAAACACTCAACCCGTTGTTTGTATTGGCAAGCCTTGTTAGGCGGGGCGGGAGGAGATTGAGGCTGTGACTGACATTGAAACGATGCTGGCGGAACACGCCTGTGCCAAGCTGATTACCCAATATGCCGCGCTGCTTGATGCCGGGCGTTGGGACGATGTAGCGGCGCTTTATGTGGCGGATGGCCGAATGAGCCGCCCGACCGCGCCGGATGATTTTATCGAGGGCCGCGATGCCATTCTTGCGTCCTTCACGGCGCGGCCACCGCGCATTTCCCGGCATGTCTGCATCAACATTCAGGTGAATGTACTGCACGATGATCAGGCGACGGTGACGAGCCAGATCCTCCTCTTCACGGCGGATGCTGCTGAAGATGGCGGCTTGCCCGTCCAGTCCGCAGCGCCGCCGATGGTTGGCACCTATGCAGATCGTCTGGTGCGCACGGATGCGGGCTGGCGCTTTGCCGAGCGGCGCGGTTCTCTGGATTTCCGCCCTGCGCCCCGCTGAGTGCCCAAAGGCTGGTGTTCCGCATTGCCCCTGCGGGCAATCTCCGGCACAGAGGCCTTCTGTATTCCGCTTGAGAGTTGAGCTTCGTCCATGAATCTGATTGTCGATATCCTGCGCATTTTGCTGAACGTCGTCTGGTGGATAATCATCGTTCAGGCGATCATGTCTTGGCTGATCGCTTTTAACGTGATCAACACACACAATGAATTTGTTCGCCAAATCTGGGGCTCGCTCGACCGGATGACGGAGCCGCTCTATCGCCCGATCCGCAAGATCCTGCCGGATTTTGGCGGGCTTGATCTGTCGCCTCTGGTGGTGTTGGTAGGTCTTGCGATCATCGAACGCGTGCTGCTTGAAGTACAATATTCCGCCTACGGCATGTGACAGACCAGTTCTGGAAGCTTTTGCCTGACGGAATAGAGGTGTCCGTGCGCGCGACACCGAAAGGCGGGCGCGATAGCGTCGATGGCACCAAGACGGACGCTGCCGGGGCGCATTGGTTATCCGTCCGCGTCTCCGCACCGCCGGATGACGGCAAGGCGACCAAGGCGGTGGCAAAAGTTCTGGCAACTCATTTTGGCGCACCCGCGCGCGACGTAACGCTGGTCAGCGGGGCCACAGCGCGGCTAAAGCGCTTTCGAATAACGGGTAATCCGGCTCAATTGGAAGCTGTGGCCCGCAACGTGATGCAGGAGGGATGATGTCCGCGACTTTGATTGATGGAAAAGCCTTTGCCGAAGGTTTGCGCGGCCGCGTGGCCGATGCGGCCAAGCGGTTTCAGGCGGATGCAGGCCGCGCGCCCGGTCTGGTCGTTGTTCTGGTCGGTGAAGACCCGGCCTCGTCTGTCTATGTCCGGTCCAAAGGCAAGGCCTGCCGCGAAGCGGGCATGGAAAGCATCGAACATCGCCTTCCCGAAACAGCGACGCAGGACGAACTCATCGCGCTCGTGAAGAGCCTGAATGCCGATGACAAGGTCGACGGCATTCTGGTCCAGCTGCCATTGCCATCGCAGATTGACGATAAGGCCGTGATCGGCACGATTGACCCGGCCAAGGATGTGGACGGGTTCCACGTCGTGAATGCCGGGCGTCTCGCGGTGGGGGAGGATGCGCTCGTTCCGTGCACGCCGCTCGGCTGCCTGATGCTGCTCAAGGATCAACTTGGCGATCTGACAGGCATGAATGCCGTCGTCATTGGTCGGTCGAACATTGTCGGCAAGCCGATGGCGCAATTGCTGCTGGGGGAAAGCTGCACCGTTACGATCGCGCATAGCCGCACAAAGGATTTGCCGGAGGTTGTCCGCCGCGCCGATATCGTTGTTGCAGCCGTGGGACGTCCGGAAATGGTCAAAGGCGATTGGATCAAGCCTGGCGCCGTCGTGATCGACGTTGGCATCAACCGTGTGCCTGCCGCAGAGGGCAAGACCCGTCTCGTCGGCGATGTCGCCTTTGATGAGGCTGCGGCTCAGGCATCTGCCATCACGCCTGTGCCCGGTGGCGTCGGCCCGATGACGATTGCCGTCCTGTTGCGCAACACGGTTGTCGCCGCCCGCGCGCGGCTTGGCTTGCCGGCAGAAGCAGGGCTATAATCGCGCCATGATGGAACTCTTCGTCTCGGCGCTGGTGACGTTTTTCGTCGTCATCGATCCGCCGGGATGCGCGCCCATTTTTGCAAGTCTGACGGCAGGTGCCCCCAAAGAGCACCGTCGCACGATGGCGCTGCGCTCCACCTTTGTGGCAGCGTTGATATTGTTCCTATTTGCGGTCTTTGGGGAGGCGTTTCTCGGCGCGCTGGGGATCAGCCTTGATGCCTTTCGCGTGGCGGGCGGCATCATGCTGTTCATCATCGCGCTGGAAATGGTGTTTGAAAAGCGCACCGAGCGGCGGGAACATCGTGTTGAGGATGTGAAGGCGCATCCTGAACACGAAGATATCTCGATCTTCCCGATGGCCATCCCCATGATCGCGGGGCCGGGTTCCATTGCATCGGTTATGCTGATGACCGCGAAATCGAGCGGGATTGAACAGAGCCTGGTCGTGCTCGGCGCGTTGGCGATTGTCCTTATCGTCAATCTTGGTGCGCTGCTGGCGGCAGGGCCGCTCATGACCTTCCTCGGCTACCGCATTGAGGCGATGATCACGCGCATTCTTGGCGTCGTTCTGGCGGCACTAGCGGCACAGTTCGTGATCGATGGTATCAAGGCGAGCTTCGCTTAGGCGTAGCCCTCTTCTGCCTCGACCATGATTGCGCGGACCTTGGTCAGCGCCGACTTCTTGATCTGGCAGACGCGCGCTGCGCCCACACCCAGCACCTGGCCGATTTCATCGAGGTTGAGTTCCTCCACGAAATAGAGCTGGAGGATCAGCTGTTCACGCTCATTCAGCTTGTCGATGGCCAGTTTCAGGGCGGCGGCCAGTTGTTCACGCTCCATCGTCTGATCGACGCGTTCGCCCTGATCTGCAAAGTCCATGAGGTGGTCTGAATAGGCCTCGTCAATCGCCTCGTCGCGGATGGGCTGGATCGTTGCGTTCATCTCCTGATAGGCGCGAACCTCCATCTCAAGCGCTTCGGCCATTTCCAGATCATTGGGTGCGCGCATCAGCGCCTGTTCAAGACGCGCGCGGACCTTTTCCACTTCACGCCTTTTGGCGATGGCGGAGCGCGCGACTTTTGCCTCGCGGCGGAGGTGATCGATCATGGCGCCGCGGATGCGCATCGAGGCATAGGTCGAAAAGGCGTGGCCGCGGTCTTCATATGTGCGGGAGGCTTCAACCAGCGCGATCATCCCGATCTGGATAAGGTCCTCAACCTCAATCGCAGAGGCGATCCGCGCATGGACATGCCAGGCGATGCGCCGCACGAGAGGGATGGACTGCTGGACCAGCGCCTCAACATCGGTCGCGGCATAACGCTGGGCAGGTGTGATGGGTTGTTGCAGCATCAGCTTCTTTCCTCATCGGTCATGTTGGTCATCGCTGCGGCGGGGCTATGGGCTCCACCGACGACGGCGATGACGTCGATCGTCTTGGTTTCAGGGATTTCGAGAACGGACAGGACCGGCAGCTCTGCCATTTGGGCGCGCAGCAGACGGGCGACGGCCGGCCGGATGGCGGGCGCAGTCACCACAGCCACACTGCGCGCCGCCATCAGCAGCGGTTGCACCGCATCGCGGACGGAGGAGACCAGACGGCTGGAGAGCGCAGGTTCGAACGGATAGAGCGCCTGTGGCCCTGCGCGGACGGCCTGAGCCAGCAGCGCCTCCAGTTCGGGATCGAAGGTGATGACCGGCAAGGGCATGCGCGACGGCACGATGGTCTGCACAATCAGGGCACCGATCCGCTGGCGCACGGATTCGATGATGCCGGTCTGATCAAGGCCGAGCGCGCCAACCTCCACCATCGCTTCTGCGATGCGGCGGAAATCCTTCAGCGGCACGCGCTCCAGCAGCATGGCACGGCACAGAGCGGCAATTTGCGCGATGCTGTAAGGCTGGGGGGAAAGACCTGCCGCCAGCTGCGGGAAATTGTCCTTCAGCGCTTCGACCAAGCCCTGTGCTTCATCAAGGCCGAAGAGTTCAGCCGCACTGCCGGTGACCAGCGCGTTCAGATGGGTCGCGATGACGGTTGGGGCATCCACGACCGTATATCCGGCAACCACCGCCTCATTGCGTTGATCGGCCGAAATCCAGACCGCATCGAGACCGAAGCACGGGTCTTTGACCGAACGGCCGGCCAGCTTCTTTTCACAATCCCCGCTGTCGAGGGCGAGCAGATCACGCGCATAGGCCATGTCCTCTCCCATCACGACGCCGGCAACGGTGATGCGATAGGCATTGCCTTCGATGGACAGATTGTCCTTCACCTTCACCAGCGGCAGGACAAAGCCGAGTTCCCGCGACAATTGACGTCGGATTCCGGTGATGCGGGCCATGAGCGGCGCGCCCTTGCGGTCATCGACCAATTCGACAAGGCCGTACCCCAACTCCACAGTGATGGGGGCGGCATCGCTCACATCATTCCAGGAAATATGGTGCAGCGGCTCCGACACGGGCATGGGCGGCGGGGGCGGCAACTGCGTGCGTTCCTTCTGCCGCAGCGTCCAGAAGACGCCGCCACAAATGGCAGCCGCCGGCAGGATGACGAGATGCGGCATACCGGGGATGAAGCCGAGGATCGTCATGATCGCCGCCACCGGCGCCCAAGCGCGGGAGGCACCGAACTGGCTGCCGATCTGGCCCGACAGGTCCAAGGGCGAGGAAACGCGCGTGACAATGGCGGCAGCGGCAATCGACAGCAACAGGGCCGGGATTTGTGCGACCAAAGCATCGCCGATGGCGAGCATGGTGTAGGTGCGCGCAGCTTCCGGTAGGCCAAGATTGTGGCTGACAACGCCCAAGATGATGCCGCCGACGATGTTGACGAACAGGATGATCAGCCCGGCAACCGCATCGCCTTTGACGAATTTGGACGCACCATCCATCGAGCCATAGAAATCGGCTTCGGTGCCGACATCGTGGCGACGGGCCTTGGCTTCATCTGGGGAGATGAGGCCGGCGTTGAGATCCGCATCAATCGCCATTTGCTTGCCGGGAAGGGCATCAAGCGTGAAGCGCGCAGAGACTTCTGACACGCGGCCGGCGCCCTTGGTGATGACCACCAGGTTGATGACGAGCAGAACAGCAAAAACGAAGATGCCGACGATATAATCGCCGCCGATCAGGAAGCTGCCGAACGCTTCAATCACATGGCCTGCCGCGGCTGTTCCTTCATGGCCATGAACCAGAACGACTCGGGTGGAGGCCACGTTGAGCGAGAGGCGCGCAATGGTGGCGAGCAGCAGCACAGTCGGGAAGGCTGAGAAATCGAGCGGCTTGGCGGCGTTGAGCGCCACCATGAGCACGGCCATCGAAATGACGATGTTGGCGATGAACCCCAGATCCAGCAGGATCGCCGGAACCGGCACGATCATCAGCACGACAAGCATCAGGATCGCGATGGGCAAGATACCGCTGCGTGCGGTGATGGCCCAAGCGGGCAAAGCGAAGCGACCCATTATTGGCCCCCGCCCATGTCGGCGAGCCGCTGATAGGCGGCCTGCGCAAATTCCACCGAAAGCTTGTCGGGCATGGGTTCAAAATCGGCGAAGCGCATCAGTGCCCGCGTCGTCGGGCGGCTTTCCGAAACCGTGCGGACAGTTGACGACCCGATGGGGGCATTGAGCTTCGCCGCGAACGTCTCACGGATATCGCTCAGGCTGCGCGCACGCCCATCTGCTGCAAAGAAGATGGAATGGTTGGCCGCGGCCGCCTGCGGGAAGAGGGGGGCAGCTGCCTGCGCCGGATCTGCATCATGCGCGCGCAGGAACTTGAGCGCACCATCTGCGCCGAGAAAATGGGCGAGGTAGAGATCAACCTGCTCGGCCGGGCGGCCAAGGCCGGTTTCCAGAAAGTCCTGATTGTCGGATGCGAGTTCCCCCGCCATTGCAGAGGATGCATCGGCATCAAAGCGCAGGTCCAAGATGGTCTGTCGCAGCGTCGGGTCGGCAATCACGTGGCGGCCAGCGGGCGTGGTGGAAATGGCCTCCGCCGCCCAGCCGAGGCCATGGTCTGCACCATGTGCCTTCAGCGTGCCGAGCCAGGTGTCCTTAGTGAATTGGAAAAGACCTGCCGCGCTCGAGGTGGAGGCCTGCGCCTGCGGGTTCAGGCTGCTTTCCACGCGCGCCTGATTGAGGAGATAGCCGAAATCGATCCCCGTTCGCGCCGACGCATTGGCGACGGCGTTATGGACCGGGGATCGGCTGGCCGTGGTAATGATGGTCGTATCTGCCACTTGGGCTTCCCTGTTGAACAATTCGGGAAGCATTCAGCAAAGGCCGTGCCAGTTCTTAGATGAGCGTAGCGCGGCCCAGTTTTCCGGCGTTTGTATAGGTGTGGGTCACCCGTTCACCGCGCTGATGCGTCAATCTTTCGAGCCGCTGGGACACCCTGTCCGTCAGGAAATTGACCCGGCCACGCGCGGCTTCTGCCTGACGCAAAGCATAGTCGAACCGGGGGCGGTCTTCCTGAACGGACGGTGTTTCAGCCCGCACGGCCTCCAGCGCGCTGGCGACGCGGGCGGTTGCGTCTTCAACAGCAATGACGTCTCCGGCGTCGAGCGCGCTGATCAAGGCGCCCTGGCAATCGATCAACCGATCAATGGCACGCGACCGCATTACAGATAGGCCTGAAATGACATGGCATCAGCAATCGCCGTCGTATCGACAGGATAGCTGCCCTGCGCAATTGCGGTGCGGATTTGCGCAAGCTTTACATAGTCCACCGGCGGGCCTTCGCTCGCAATTTTGGAGGCCATGCTGAAAAGCCGCGGAACATCCGCAGGCGCCGGGCCACTGCCCGTGTTCAGGGTCGGCTTGGGCGCGGCATTCCGCACAATTTGCGGCGCTTGCGCGCTGCTGGATGAGCTGACTGGATCGACCATCGTCCTGTTCCCTCAAGTGACCTGTCATGAACCCGACAGGCCTTCCTGAGAGCAGTAACGACAATTTGACGCAGCGTTTTAGGGGTTAGTTGATGGAATTCGCACGGACGCGTCCGGCGCCCAATATGGTCACGCTGACTGGCGCATTTCCGTCACTTGGACGTACCCGGACCGTATGTCCGACGCGACCGTCCTCTACTGCGGTGGCGGCGGTTGAAACAGAAAATCCTGCACCTTCGACAAAAAGCTCAACCACGTCGCCTTTGCGCACGTCGGGTTCGGAAGGGCCTTGGGGGGGCGCCACCAGCGGCACCAAAATGCGCCAGCCCAAAGACGGGCAGCGCACGGCCAGGGCATTTCCGCCCACTGGCGCAATCTCGGCCGGCGCGGGGCAGCGCGGCAGTTTAAGCCGCCGGTCTACGGGAACAGCGCTGCCAATAGCGGCAATGCGCGCATCAATGTCTCCCAGATCTTCAAACGACAGGGGCAGGGCCGCAGCCAGGGCAAAGGGGGCGATCAACATATAGGTCTCCGGATGGTCCCCGAAGGAACAGCAAGAGGTGTGCCAATGGCGTAAAGACAGCCATGCGTGGGTGCTGGACCGTGTCCGCCGTCAGAAAAACGACAGGGCTGGATCATGCGTGGGGCAGGACAGTCCCCTAAAAGGCCGAATTTCGGACTTGGCACGCCGATTGCTTAGTAGCTCCAGCGCAGGCCCGGTGGTCGGTCCTGCATCGGAGACTATGACATGCCCACATTCGACGGATTGTTCGGCATCCATTCCACAGCTCTCGCGCTGCGGTCCCAGCGCATGTCGGTGCTGGCGTCGAACATCGCCAATGCCGCTACGCCCAATTACAAGGCCCGAGACCTCGACTTTCGAGCAGCGCTACAAAGCGCGGAGGCCGGCCAGTCACCGGATAAGGCATTGCGCTACCGCGTGCCTGTGCAGCCCTCTTTGGATGGCAATACGGTTGAGATGTCGGTGGAACAGACCGCCTTTGCCGAAAATGCCATCGCTTACCGTGCGACACTTTCGTTCCTGCAGGGCCGGGTCGGCACCATCACACGGGCATTGAAGGGAGAATGACCATGGCGTCCCCTCTTTCCCTTTTTGATATTAGCGGGCGGGCCATGGCAGCGCAGCTGGTGCGTCTCAACACGACGGCGTCCAACCTTGCCAATGCGGGTTCGGTCTCCGGGAGCGAGGCGCAAGCCTATCGCGCGATGAAGCCCGTTTTCCGAACGGTGATGGAGGCCGATGGCCGCGCGACCGTTTCGGTGGAGCGGATTGATCAGTCGACGACAAAGCCCGTCAAACGACACGACCCCAATCACCCGCTGGCGGATGGCAATGGCGATGTGTGGGAAGCCGCTGTCGATGGCGCGGCGGAGCTGGTCGAGATGATTGAGACGTCCCGACAATATCAAAACAACGTTCAGGTTCTGCAGACGGCCAAGGGCCTGATGCTCGACACATTGAGGATTGGCCAATGACGACAATTGCAAATGTTGCGACCACCCCGGGGAAAAGCACCGTGGCGGCCGCGTCTCAGCTTAACCAGACGGACTTTCTCCGCCTGATGACCGAGCAGCTCAAGCAGCAGGACCCGACCAATCCGGCGGACCCTGCGGAAATGGCCGCGCAAATGGCCCAGTTCGCAAGCTCGACTGGCATTTCGGAAATGAACACCTCCCTGAAGGAGATCGCGGATCTTGTCGCGAGCCAGAGCGTCCTTCTCCAATCCATCCAGGCCGCCACCGCTCAGACGGCGGCGCAGACAAAGGTTTCGTGACATGACATTTTATACCTCCATCTCCGGCACCAAGGGTGCTCAGGCCGATATCGCCACCATTTCCAACAACCTCGCCAACGCGCAGACGACGGGGTTCAAACGGAGCCGTGTTGAATTTGGTGATCTCTTCGCGGCAGCGCCCACACAGACGGCCCGCGAAGTGGCCGGGCAAGGTGTCCGCGTCATGGCGATCATGCAGCAGTTCGGCCAAGGCACGCTGGCGACCACGGATAAGGCGCTTGACCTCGGCGTGGCCGGCGATGGCTTTTTTGTGGTGCGAAGCGCGCCGCCGACCAACGACGTGACCTACACTCGCGCCGGCGCCTTCAATATTGATGCGAACCGGTTCGTGGTCGATACGCTTGGATCCCGCCTTCAGGTTCTGCCAGTGGATGCGCAGGGCCAGGTGACGGGGATGACGCTGAATGACTTCAACGTGCCAACCGTCTCACCCGTCAACGCGAATGCCGCGCTGGTCAGCGTCACCATCGGTCTTGATGGTTTGGCCAAGGCAAGCTTTTCAGACGGCACCACGCAGAATATCGGCAAGGTGGCACTCGCCAACTTCAATTCGCTGGAAGGCTTGCGCCCGATTGGCGACGCGCACTGGCGCCCGACCGATTTCAGCGGTGCCGCGATCATCGGGGAAGCCTCGACGGGCTCGCTTGGTGAAATCCGGGCGGGCACACTCGAGCGCGCCAATGTGGAGGTGACCGAGGAAATGGTCGCCTTGATCGCGGCGCAGCGCAATTTTCAGGCAAATGCCAAGGCTCTCGATGCGGAATCGAACATGAGCCAGGCGATCATGCAGGCGCTTTGAACTAAGCCATGGACCGCCTGATCTATAACAGCCTGTCGGCGTTGAAGGGGGCCGCTGCCAAGCAAGCAGCGACTGCCAACAATCTGGCCAATGCGGCCACGCCGGGCTTTAAGGCAGACCTGTCTGAGGCACAGGCGCTTTGGCTGCGAGGCCAGGGCTTTGAAAGCCGGGCACCGACGTCGCAGGAGGTCTTGTCGGCAGATCTGCGGGCAGGGGTTGTCGTCTCCACCGGTCGTGCGCTGGATGTCGCGATCGACAATGACGCGCTGTTTGCGGTCCAGTCGCCCGAAGGGGAGGAAGCCTATACCCGGCGCGGCGACTTTCAGCTGTCGGACAGTGGCTTGCTGACCACGGGCGATGGTCGGCCGGTGCTCGGTCAGCAGGGGCCGATCACGCTGCCGTCGGCAGACAACGTCTCCATCGACCCACAGGGCCGCATCTCCATCGTGCCCATAGGGGGTGACCCGGCAGAGCCGCAGGAGGTTGACCGGCTGAAACTGGTGACCCCGGCAGGGATCGGCGCGACGAAGGGCCTTGATGGCCTGTTCCGCGCGACAACCGGTGATGCGCTGCCAACTGATCCCGATGCGCGCGTCAGCACCGGGCATCTGGAATCGTCAAACGTCTCTTCCACCGAGGCGCTCGTCGACATGATTGAAGCCAGTCGGGCGTGGGACGTTCAACTCAAGCTGCTGGGCGATGTGCGAGACCTCGATACCTCCACGTCCCAGCTCATGAACCTCAACCAGTAAGCAGGAAGACACAGACATGACCATCGGCGCTCTCCACGTCGCACGCACCGGCCTCGACGCGCAGAATATGCGGATGCAGGTGATCGCCAACAATCTGGCGAACGTGAACACCACCGGCTTCAAACGCGACCGCGCGAGTTTTGATACGCTCGCTTATCAGGCGGTTGTCTCTGCCGGGGCAACGTCTTCTGGCGACAATAAATTTGCAACCGGCCTCAACCTTGGCACCGGTGTGAAGGTGGGCGGAACCACGCGGATCGACACGCAGGGCACGATTGCCACGACGGGGAATGCGCTTGACCTCGCGGTGGAGGGGGCGGGCTATTTTCAAGTTCTGATGCCCGATGGTCGCACCGGCTTCACCCGCGCAGGCAATTTCACGCTGTCACCGGAAGGGACAATCGTCACGCCTTCGGGCTTGCCGCTCCAGCCGCAAATCCAGATCCCTGAAGGGACAACGCAGATCACGGTTGGGTCGGACGGCACCGTCTCGGCGCAGCTGCCCGGGCAGACGGCCCTGTCGCAGCTGGGCCGCATTGAGACGGCCCGTTTCATGAATGCCGCTGGTCTTGCGCCGGGCGGGGACAACATCCTGATGGAAACGCCGGCATCCGGCACCCCGCAAACGGGTGCGCCTGGGGAAGCAGGGCGCGGCCTCATCCGATCCGGCGCGCTTGAAGGGTCCAACGTCAATGTTGTCGAAGAGCTGGTCGACATGATCGAGACCCAGCGGGCCTATGAGGTCAATTCCAAGATGATCCAGGCAACGGATGAGATGATGCGCAATGCGAACCAGCAGCTTTAGTCTGACACTGGCCCTCCTGCTGATGTCGTCCCCAATTGGGGCGGCGGAGCGCGGGGCTGTGTTCTCAAACGCCGGCTATACTCCGCTCACATCCGGTGCACGCGCCGGGCAGGTGGGCGATATTCTGACGGTCATGCTCGTCGAGCGGACGACGGCCACAAAGTCCAATTCGGCCAGCACAGGCCGCGATGGTGCAGTCGGGATTACGCCGCCTGCGACCGGGATTTTGAACGCGCTCAAATCCACCGATTTAAGCGCAAGCGGCAACCAGTCGTTCAAGGGGAAGGGCGAGGCCGCCCAGTCCAACGCGCTTTCAGGCGAAATCGCGGTGACGGTGGTCTCGGTTCGACCCAATGGAGTGCTCGAAGTGAAAGGCGAAAAATTCCTCAAGCTCAATCGGGGCGATGAACGCATCGAACTGACGGGGCTTGTGCGGATCGCAGACATTTCCGCTGACAACCGCGTCTTCTCGACACGGGTCGCCAACGCACGCATTGCCTATACGGGCAAGGGCGAGATTGCGCGTGGCAGCAAGCAGGGCTGGCTCCAGGCCTTCTTCTCCAAGATCAGTCCTTTCTGATGAAGCAGCCTTTCCTCCTGCTGGCCGCTTTTGCAGCGATGCCGCTCCACGCCGAACGCATCAAGGATCTCGGCGCGTTTGAAGGGCTGCGTGCCAACCAGTTGACCGGATATGGCGTTGTCGTCGGCCTCGCCGGGACGGGCGATGACAGCCTCGATTATGCAACGCTGGGGATGAAGGGCGCCATTTTCCGATTCGGCCTGACATTGCCGGCGGGCATCAACCCCGCACTCAAAAATGCGGCAGCCGTGATGATTACCGCAGAATTGCCCCCCTTTGCCAAGCCGGGCCAGCGGCTGGACGTGACCATTTCCGCGATCGGCAAGGCCAAGAGCCTGCGCGGCGGTACCCTCATCATGTCTCCACTCTATGGGGCGGACGGCAATATCTATGCCATGGCGCAGGGCAATCTTGTCGTGGGCGGGCTGGGTGTCGATGCGGCCGATGGCTCTAAGTTGTCGGTCAACATCCCCTCGGCCGGGCGCATTGATGGCGGGGCGTCTGTGGAACGTGCGGTGGATACCGGCTTTGCAACGTCAGATGCGTTGACTTTCAACCTCGCCAATCCGGACCTCACAAATGCGCGGCTTGTTGCCGAGGCGATCAATCGTCTTGCCGGAAATGGTGCTGCCCGCCCGATGGATGGCGTCTCCATTGCCATCAGCGCGCCAGAGGGAGCTGAGGCGCGCCTGCGCCTGATGAGTGCGATTGAAAACCTTCAAGTAACGCCAACCGAGCCGCCCGCGCGGGTGATCGTCAACGCCCGCACGGGAACGGTTGTCATTAACGGCGCGGTCCGTGTGGCGCCTGCTGCTATCACGCATGGCAAGCTGACCGTGAAGGTCGATGAAAACCCCACCGTCGTTCAACCGGCGCCGTTCAGCCGCGGCGAAACTGCGGTTCAGCCGTCCAGCGACATCGCCGTGGAGGAACAGCGCAATCCCATGACGCTCATGGCGCGGGGCGCTTCGCTGTCCGACATTGTGAAAGCCGTCAACAAGCTGGGCGTGTCCCCGGGTGATCTGGTGGCCATTCTTCAGGCGCTCAAGCAAGCGGGCGCCCTCCAAGCTGAACTGGTGATCCTGTGATGAACCCTGTCTCCGCCCCGTCCGCACCAAAGGCTGTTGATCCCGCGCTGCGCAAAGCCGCGCAGGGGTTTGAGGCATTGTTCCTGCGGCAAGTCATCGGGTCGATGCGGCAGGCCAAGTTGGGCGACGATCTGTTCGGATCAAGCGCGACAGAGACCTATCGCGACATGTCGGACAAGCAGTTGGCAGACTCCTTGTCGCACAGGGGATCGATTGGAATTGCCGCGTTGGTGGAGGCGCAGCTTTCGCAGAAAGGTGACGTTCGATGACCGATATCATGGCGCTCGGCCTCACGAGCATCCGGTCCTATACGCAGGGCCTTGCCACAATCAGTGACAACGTCGCCAATGCGCAGACCCCGGGATATGCCCGGCGCTCGACGCGCATCGAAGACGGCACGGTCATTCGATATGCCGATGAATGGCGCAACAATGAAGCGCGCATCGCCTCTGGTCTGGCCGATCAGGCTGCCACCCGTCTCAATTGGCTGGAATCAGCCGAACGCGCGCTCGACGATGGTGAGACCGGTATCGGTCAGCGTGTCGGCGCTGTCTTCAACCGCGCCGAGGAACTTGCGGCGGACCCGAACAGCATCGCGCGCCGCAGTGCCTATCTCCAGTCCATTGACGATGCCGCAATTTCGTTCCGGACGACGGCATCAGGGCTGAAGTCGTCATCCGAAGGCATCGCCTCACAGGCGCAACAGACGGTCACGACCTTCAACAGTGACTTGAAGGGCCTGCTCAATATCAACCAAACCCTGTTGGCCACCCCCCAAGGGACAAGCGGTTATGCCTCGCTTCTCGATCAACGGGACCGCTTGCTCAGCGATATGTCGCGTGCGGTGCCGATCGATGTCTCTCTGGATTTCCGGGGGGTCGCAACCGTGCGGATGAGCGGGACGGGTGCTACATTGCTCAACCCTGACGTCGCCGGCCAGTTGAATGTCGGCACGGCGGCCAACGGCACTTTGACTTTCTCTGTCAACCAGCCGGATGGAACGGCCGTGGACGTCGTGCCGCCGGGCGGTTCGCTTGCGGGGATGTCGAGTGCTGCGGTCGATATTGCGGACCAGCGCGCCTCCGTCGACGCGGTCGCCGCGAAATTTGCCGATCTGATCAACAGCAATCAGGCAGGCGGCAAGACGAAGGATGGTAATCCCGGCGGCCCGCTGTTGGACATGGGCCCCGATGGCGCCCTGACCATTGCGGCACTGGATGTGAGTGTTGATGCCATTGCGGCGTCAGACGGCACAGCGGACAATGGCAATCTGATCGCGCTGAATGCCGCGCGGCGGAATTCCGGTGTTGAGACGGGCTGGACGGCTATCGTGTCCAGCCACGCCCAGCAGGTGCAGTCGGCAAAGCTCGTGCAGGCATCCTCCCAGTCGCGCAGCGAAGCCGCAGATGAAGCACGCGACCAGTTGAGCGGCGTGGATCTCGACCGCGAGGCTGTGGAACTGATGCGGCTGCAACAGTCTTATGAAGCGGCTGCCCGCGTGATCCAGGTCGCGCGTGAGATGCTGCAATCCATCAACCAGATCGGCGGATAGGAGACTTAATATGCCCGGATTGACCGGAACCCGCCTCTCGCTTGAAATTTCGCGTCAGCTGTCGATGGCGCGCAATGTGTTGAAAACGCAAATTCAGATCGGAACGGGCAAGCGCATTGAGCGCGCCTCGGACGATCCGGGTGCGGCGGCACGCGTTGCGCAATTGGCGCGGGCGCAGACCAATGTGCAAAGTTGGAGTTCCAACGTGACGCTCGCACAGTCGCTGGCGAGCCATGCCGACTCCATCCTGTCTCAATTGTCAGACCGGGCGGTGCAGGCACAGTCGAGCTACGTCTCCGCCGGGGACTCCGCGCTTGGCGCCGATTATCGCGCCGCAGTCGCCGATGAATTGCGCTCTGTCGCCCTTGAGATGGCGGAAATGGCCACGACGCGGAACAGCCTTGATCAGCCGCTCTTCGCTGTGAGCAATGCGGCCAAAATCCCGGTCGCCGATGGTTTGCAGGTCGCCCCTGTGCCCGCGGCGGATGAAGTGTTTCAAACAGGCGGTGTCTCTCTCGCCCAGCAACTGCGGGATGCGGCGGATGCACTTGAAATCACGGATCCGGCGGCCCGAAAGGTGGCCTATAGCCAATCGGTTCAGAAGCTGAACGACATGGTGGAGCATATCTCGACCGTCCGGTCTGACATCGGCGTGCGGGCCGGGCGTCTCGATGCTTTGGAAAATCGCCTGGCCAATCAGCAGATCGAGCTGACGTCAGAACGGTCTGGCCTCGAAGACACCGACATCACCGAAGCCGTGGCCCGACTGAATTCCCAGCAGTTGACGCTGGAGGCAGCGCAGGCGGCCTTTGCGCGGATCAGCAAGAAGACGCTGTTTGATATCCTGCAATAGCCCTCAAACTTGGTGGCGGTTGGTCGTTACCCAATGGTGACAGCAGAGCAGTCCGGTGGGGATTGCTGGTTGAGGACAGGTCTCGCTTTCCATGTTTCCGGCAATTGGTCTTGTTGTGCTCTTGGGCCTCGTCTTTGGCGGCTTCGCCATGACGGGCGGCAACCTTGGTCCGGTTATGGAAGCGCTTCCGCATGAAATGCTCATTATTGGCGGTGCTGCCGTCGGCGCGTTGATCATCGGCAATTCCGGCGCGGATCTAAAGGCGCTTGGCGCGGGCTTTGGCAAGGTGTTCAAAGGCCCGAGATATAAAAAGCAGGACTATCTCGACTGCATCTTCCTTGTTTCCAAGCTGATGAAGATGCTGCGCACCGATGGACCTGTCGCGGTTGAGCCGCATATCGAAGACCCCAAATCTTCGGCCATCTTCAGCGAATTTCCAAAGCTCCTATCTGACTCCACGCTCATCCACATGATTTGCGATACGCTGCGGCTTGTCGTTGTCTCGTCCGGCACGCTTGATCCGCATGCCGTTGAAGATGTGATGGATAATGGCATCAAAGCGCATCACCACCATGCCATAAAGCCGGCAGAGGACATGCAGGGCCTGTCCGATGCTTTGCCCGCGCTTGGCATTGTAGCCGCTGTTCTCGGCGTGGTGAAAACCATGGGATCCATCGACAAGCCGCCATCTGTGCTGGGGGCAATGATTGGTTCCGCACTCGTCGGGACCTTCCTCGGCGTGTTGCTCGCTTATGGCATCGTCGGCCCGTTCTCGAGCCGGTGTAAGGCGGTGATTGAGGAAGATGCGGCCATGTATCATGTTGTGAAGCAGATCATTGTGGCGTCGCTGCACGGCCACCCGCTGCCGCTGGTGATTGAAGCCGCGCGGTCAGGCATCGCCCATCACAATCAGCCAAGCTTTGCCGATGTGTTTGACGGTATGCGGGGCCGCTAACCCATGAGCGTCCAAAATCAGGTCCGTCCGATCATCGTCAAAAAGATCATCGACGGTGGTCATGGCGGGCATCATGGCGGGGCCTGGAAGGTGGCCTATGCCGATTTCGTGACCGCCATGATGGCGTTCTTCCTTCTGATGTGGTTGCTCGGCGCGACAACCGAAAAGCAGCGCAAGTCCATTGCAGATTATTTCGCGCCGACGACCGCGATGACGCGGACGGAGAGTGCGGGCGGCAACGGTCTTTTCGGGGGCTCGTCGATAGTTTCCGTCGATAAATACCCCAATGCGGCGGGGCAGACCGGCTCGCGCGCTTTGACCATTCCCAGAGACGCCACGGGCGGTCCAAAGGAGGCGACCGGTGCGAAGAAAGAGGTCGACCGTCGTCGGTTTGAGCAGATCCGTGAT
This sequence comes from uncultured Sphingomonadaceae bacterium, assembly GCA_937996655.1. GTDB lineage: Bacteria > Pseudomonadota > Alphaproteobacteria > Sphingomonadales > Sphingomonadaceae > Aquisediminimonas. The sequence continues at coordinate 153,372 of CALKUK010000011.1, forward strand.
GTCATCATGAAGCGCATGATGGCAAACCCCAATATGCGCAGGCTCGCCAAGAATATGCGCTTTACTGAAACAGAAGAGGGGTTGCGTATCGACCTTGTCGATGAGGCTGATTTTTCCATGTTCGGCATGGGGACCGACCGGATGACCCCCGATGCCATGCAGATGCTTCGGGAAGTGGGTGATGTTATCCGGCAGGTGCCCAATGGCGTGAAGATCCGGGGCCATACCGACAGCTTCACCTGGGAAAAGGATCCGCGTGGAGCGAACAACTGGCGCCTATCGGCTGAACGTGCGGAGGTGACTCGCCAGTTCCTCGCCCATATGCGCATCGACGATGCGCGCTTCATGCGGATTGAAGGCGTGGCGGACCGAGAGCCCTATAATCCCAAGGATGGGTTCGACCCGCGCAACCGGCGGATGTCGATCATCCTCGGGTGGAGCTGATCAGGCCTTGAGCGCGTTGGCGGCACTGAGGACGGCGCGCACGCTGGCGGTTGCCACGTCCTCGTCAATCCCGACGCCCCAGACCGTCTTTCCCTCGGCTGTCTTGCATTCCACATAAGCCGCCGCCTTCACGCCTGTGCCTTGGCCCATGGCGTGTTCGGTATAGTCCTCAATTTCCAGCGCCAGTCCAAAGCTGTCACGGATGGTTGAGACGACCGATGAAATAAGGCCATTGCCGCGGCCGGAGACGGATTGTTCCTGACCGTCAATCGCAACTTTGCCCGCAAAAATGCGTTCGCCATTGGCTGCACGTGTTTCTTCATAGTCGACCAGCTGGAAATGCTGCGGCGTGTTGAGGCAATAGGTCTTTTGGAAGACGGCCCAGATGTCGTCGGCATAAAGTTCCCGGCCGGTTTCATCGGCCAGTTCCTGCACTTGGCGGCTGAAATGCGCCTGCATCTTCTTGGGCAGCTTCAGGCCCTGATCCTGTTCCAAAACCCAGGCAAAGCCGCCCTTGCCGGATTGCGAGTTGACGCGGATCACCGCTTCATAGCTGCGGCCAAGGTCGGCCGGGTCGATCGGCAGATAGGGGACTTCCCAGAAATCATCATTGCGCGACTCTTGGGCGGCAAAGCCCTTCTTGATCGCATCCTGATGGCTGCCTGAAAACGCCGTGAAGACGAGCTCACCCGCATAAGGGTGACGGGGGTGAACTGGCAACTGGTTGCAATATTCCACGGTCTTGATGACTTCATCAATGTCCGAAAAGTCCAGGCCCGGGTTCAACCCTTGCGTGTACATGTTGAGGGCAACCGTCACGAGATCGCAGTTTCCGGTGCGTTCGCCATTGCCGAACAGGCAGCCTTCCACGCGGTCTGCGCCGGCCATAAGGCCCAGTTCGGTGGCGGCGACGCCCGTGCCACGGTCATTATGCGCATGCAGGCTAATGATCACGCTGTCACGATTGGGGATGTTGCGACCGAAATATTCGATCTGGTCGGCATAGATGTTCGGCGTTGCTGCCTCGACCGTTGCCGGCAGATTGAAGATGATCGGCTTTTCCGGTGTTGGCTTCAGGATATCCATGACCGCCGCACAGCATTCGATGCTGAAATCGATTTCGGCGGTGGAGAAGGTCTCCGGCGAATATTCAAAGCGCCAATCCGTATCCGGCTGCTTGGAGGCTTCGTCGCGCAGATATTTGGCACCGGCGATGGCAATGTCCTTCACCTGGGCCTGATCCATCTGGAACACGATCTTGCGCCAGGCGGGAGAGACCGCGTTGTAAACATGGACGATGGCGGTCTTTGCGCCGCGCAGGCTTTCAAAGCTGGTGCGGATCAGGTCTTCGCGGGATTGGGTCAGCACCTGAATGACAACATCATCGGGGATGCGGCCGGACTGGACAAGACCGGAGATGAAATCAAATTCTGTGGCGCCAGCGCTTGGGAAACCGACTTCGATTTCCTTCAGGCCAACCTTCAACAGCAGATCAAAGAAGCGTGTCTTCTTCTCGGCATCCATCGGATCGATGAGCGCCTGATTGCCGTCGCGCATGTCGGTGGACAGCCAACGTGGCGCCTTGGTGATCGTCTGGCTGGGCCATTGACGGTCGGGCAGGTTGATTTGCGGGAAAGGGCGGTATTTGGTCGATGGATTGCGCAGCATGATGTCTTCTCTTCAAAGGCCGGTTGGGTCTGGTCTGATGTCCCTTAGGCAGCGCGGTGTGGCAGAGCACACGCGGATACGAACGCGCCTAAGGGCGCGTAAGTCGAAGAAGAAGAAGGGCCGACCGGAGTGTCATGATAGAGGGTCTATGCGTTGCTGCCATCCGAATGTCCAGCCTCGTTTTATGCGCATTTCATTGCGCAGCGGACGTCCTTCATGCCAAAAGATTGCCATAAACACAGGAGAGCCTCCCAATGACTGACGCCGTAACGCCGTTCACGCTCGCCATTCCGCAAGGGGATCTAGATGATCTGAACGCGCGGCTGGACCGTGCCCGCTGGCCCGAGGCGGAATTGGTCTCTGATTGGACGCAGGGCGCACGGCTGGAAAAGGTGAAGGCGCTGATCGACTATTGGCGCAACAGCTATGACTGGCGTCGCTGTGAGGCCCGCCTCAATGCGCTGGGGCAGTTCAAGACGCAGATTGACGGGCTCGATATCCATTTCCTGCATGTCCGCTCCCCCAATCCGGATGCGCTGCCCTTGATCGTAACGCATGGCTGGCCGGGCTCGGTTCTGGAATTCATGAAGGTCATCGGTCCGCTCACGGACCCTGTGGCGCATGGCGGGGATGCGGCGGATGCCTTCCATGTTGTCTTGCCCTCGCTGCCCGGGTTCGGTTTTTCCGGAAAGCCGACCACGACCGGCTGGGGCGTTGAGAAGATCGGGCAAAGCTGGGCGACGCTGATGGCGCGGCTTGGTTACACGCGCTGGGTCGCGCAGGGCGGGGATTGGGGATCGGCTGTTACCAGCGCAATTGGTGCGCAGGCGCCGGACGGGTGCATTGGCATTCACGTCAATATGCCGATGGCGGTACCCGCCCCCGAAGACTTGCAAAGCCCCGGCCCGCGCGAACAGCAGGCGCTCGCCAAGTTGCAACATTATCAGCAATGGGATTCCGGCTATTCCAAGCAGCAGGCGACCCGCCCGCAGACGTTGGGATATGGCCTTGCGGACTCACCTGTCGCGCAGGCGGCTTGGATCTATGAGAAAATGTGGTCTTGGACGGACAATGATGGGGCGCCTGAAAGCGCGCTGACCATGGATGAGATGCTCGACAACATCATGCTCTATTGGTTGCCCAACACCGGGACATCTTCCGCGCGGCTCTACTGGGAAAGCTTTGGCAGCTTTGCGCCGCGTGACATCCACTTGCCGGCCGGCGTCAGCCTGTTCCCCAAGGAGATCATGCGTCCGACGCGCAAATGGGTGGAAACCTCCATGCACCAGCTCATCCATTGGAATGAACTGGACAAGGGCGGTCACTTTGCGGCTTGGGAACAGCCGGAGCTATACGTCAACGAGGTGCGGACATGCTTCAGGCAGTTGCGGTGATCTCAAGACCAATCCGTTTGTGCTGAGCCTGTCGAAGGGGTGCCCTTCCTGTTCACCGAAGCAAGAAGGACATTGCTTCGACTCGCTCAGCACAAAAGGTGTTGGAGAATAATGTTACTCCGCAGCCTCCAGCAGGGCAGGGGCCTCTACCTTGTGCGCCTTTTCAAAGGTCATCGCCTCATCATTGAGCGCCCCGTAGCGCAACAGCCGGATATCCTTGCTGTAGTTTTGGTGAAGCTTCCACGGGAAATGCGTGCCCTGCTTGGGCAGTTGGCTTTCCGCGCGGGTGAAATAGCCTGACGAGAAATCAACAAAGCTCTCGGTTTCGATTTTCTGGCCATGGGTGCGCGGGATGGCGATCTTGTTGCCCGTTGCGTCCAGATGGTTGATGATCCGGCACGCATATTCCGACGTCAGGTCGGCCTTCAGCGTCCAGGAGGCGTTGGTATAGCCGAACCACATGATGAGGTTGGGCACGTCGCTGTACATTGTTCCCTTGTGGAGAATGTGCTGCCCCGGATGGAAGGGGACGCCGTCGACATAGGCTTCAAGGCCCGACAGCATCTGCATGTTGAGGCCCGTGGCGGACACGACGATGTCGGCTTCCAGTTCCTGCCCGGATTTGAGCAAGATGCCCTTTTCAGTGAAGCGGTCGATATGGTCTGTCGCGATGGAGGCGCGGCCATCTTTGATGGCGTTGAAGAAGTCGCTGTCGGGCACAAGGCACAGGCGCTGGTCCCAAGGCTTATAGGGCGGGGTGAAGTGTTTGCCGACGTCAAAGCCCTCAGGCAGCATATCCTTGACCATGCCGATCAACCGCTCGGCTGATTTTTCGGGGTTCTTGCGGAGCAGTTTGAACATGAACTGCTGCATCAGCACATTGCGCCAGCGCGTCACCCAATAGGCGGCCTTTGGGGGCAGAACCTTCCTCAGGCCAAGGGCAAAGGCATCCTCTGCGGGGCGGGAGACCATGTAGGTCGGGGTCCGCTGGAGCATTGTGACATGGCCTGCGCCTGTGTCCGCCATGGCGGGCACCAGCGTGACGGCCGTCGCGCCGCTGCCGATGACGATGACTTTTTTGCCCTTATAGTCGAGGCCTTCCGGCCAATGCTGTGGATGGACAAGCTTACCCTTAAAGTCGCCAAGGCCTTCAAATTCAGGCGTATAGCCCTGATCATAATTATAATAGCCAGAGCACATCAGCAGCATGTTGCAACGGATTGTCATAGGTTGGCCATCAGCACCAATCGTGCCTTCAACGGTCCAGGTCGCGTCTTCGGATGACCAATGGGCGCGCTTCACATGATGGTTGAAGCGGATGTTCTTTTTGAGGCCAAATTCCTCAACCGTGTCGCCAAGATAACCCATGATCGCGGGCGCATCGGCAATCGCCTTGCGCGCGGTCCAAGGCTTGAAGCTGAAGCCTAGCGTGTACATGTCAGAATCGGAGCGGATGCCGGGGTAGCGGAACAAATCCCATGTGCCGCCAAAATTTTCGCGGCGCTCCATTATGGCGAACGTCTTTCCAGGGCACTTCTTTTGCAAGTGCACAGCCGCGCCGATGCCGGAGATCCCGGCGCCGACAATCAAGACGTCAACATATTCAACTGCCATTTCAATCCACCCCAAATTTCATTTGGCGGGAGTTTGGCAGGATTCCATTAGGTTGCAAGGGGCAACTTGACGTGAAGGTCAAGCTGCCCCGCAAAACCGTCTCTTTTGAGAGGCTTATTTCTCAAAAGCGATGCTGATGGCGATCTTCACATCGTCGCCGACAAAGGGCACGAATTTGGTCATGCCAAAGTCGCTGCGCTTGATCGTGGTTTCGCCGTGAAAGCCGATGGTAGCCTTCTGCGACATGGGGTTGTTGCCCGCGCCGGTGAAGGTCGCATCGAGCACGACAGGCTTGGTCACGCCGAGCAAGGTCAGGTTGCCGGTCACCTTTGCGGTGTTGCCTGTGGCCACGACCTTGGTCGATTCGAACTTTGCCGTCGGGAACTTTGCGGCATCAAGGAAGTCCGGTGTGAGCATGTGCTTGGTCAGGTCGGCACGGGAGGTCGCAAGTTCGCTCACCGGAATGGTCACGCTCACCTTCGCGTCATTGGGCTTGGCCGGATCGATGGTCAGGCTGCCGGTCGGCTGACCGAAAATGCCAAAATAGTCGTTGAAGCCGAAGTGGTTGACCGTCCACTGGATCTGCGCGTGATTGTTGTCGACCGAATAAGTGCCGGCGGCAACGCGCGCAGCATCTGGCTGGCCGGGCAATTGAGGTGCGCTGCTCTGAGCGACTAAAGGTGCTGCAGCAAGAAGGGGGAATGCGAGCAGGAAAGACTTGTTCATGGGGAAGGCTCCTCGACGAAAATGAGTAGGGGGTGACGCCAATGTTGGCCTCACCCCCCGGTTAGTCAAGGATAGCTCTTCTTGGATGCCTCCAAGAATTGGGAGCAATCGGTTAGTTCTTGGCCTTGTCGACCAGCTTGTTCTTGGCGATCCAAGGCATCATGGCGCGGAGCTCTGCACCAACCTTTTCGATTGGGTGCGCAGCAGCGGCCTTGCGGCTGGCCTTCAATTCCGGCTGACCGGCGCGGTTGTCGAGCACGAAGTCCTTCACGAAACGGCCGGACTGAATATCTTCCAGAACGCGCTTCATTTCAGCCTTGGTGTCCGCCGTAATGATGCGCGGTCCGGTTTTGATGTCGCCATATTCGGCGGTGTTCGAAATCGAATAACGCATGTTGGCGATGCCGCCTTCATACAGCAGGTCGACGATCAGCTTGGTTTCGTGCAAGCACTCAAAATAGGCCATTTCCGGGGCGTAACCGGCTTCCACCAGTGTTTCGAAGCCCGCCTGGATCAGATGGGTCACGCCGCCGCACAGAACAGCCTGTTCACCGAACAGATCGGTTTCGCACTCTTCCTTGAAGTTGGTTTCGATGATGCCCGAACGGCCACCACCAACGCCCGATGCGTAAGCGAGTGCAACGTCATGGGCGTTGCCCGACGCATCCTGATGGATGGCGATCAGGCAAGGCACGCCGCCGCCCTTCACATATTCACCGCGCACGGTGTGGCCGGGGCCCTTGGGCGCGATCATGATGACGTCGATGTCAGCAGGGGCTTCGATCAGGCCGAAGTGAATGTTGAGGCCATGCGCGAAGGCAAGAGCGGCGCCCGGCTTCATATTGCCCTTCAGGTCTTCGTCCCAAATGGCGGCCTGATGTTCGTCGGGCGCGAGGATCATGATGATGTCGGCCCAAGCGGCGGCTTCCTTGTTCGACAGAACCTTGAAGCCAGCACCTTCGGCTTTGGCTGCGGTCGCTGAACCGGCACGCAATGCAATTGCAACGTTCTTGACGCCGCTGTCACGCAGGTTCTGCGCATGGGCATGGCCCTGGCTGCCATAACCGACGATGGCGATGTTCTTGTTTTCGATCAGCTTCAGATCAGCATCACGGTCATAATAAACGCGCATTTTAATTCTTCCCTTCAAACTCATCCCTGCCCGCAGGGCGTGGCATTATAATCAAACGGCTTCCTTGCCCCGCGCCATGGCGACAATGCCGGTGCGGGCGACCTCGACGAGGCCGATTTCCTTCATGAGTTCCACAAAACGGTCGATCTTCGTCGATGCGCCCGTAACTTCGAAGACAAAGCTCGAAATCGTTGTGTCGACGACATTCGCGCGGAAGACCTCGGCAAGGCGCAGCGCCTCAATGCGGTGATCGCCAGTGCCGGAAACCTTCACCAGCGCCAATTCGCGTTCCACGTGATCACCCAGCAGGGTGAGGTCGGTCACCTTGTGCACGGGAACCATGCGGTCCAATTGCGCCACCACCTGTTCGATCACAGCAGGCGTGCCTGTTGTCACGATCGTGATGCGGCTGATCGAGTCATCCTCGGTAATGTCGGCGACCGTCAGGCTTTCAATGTTATAGCCACGCGCTGTGAACATGCCCGCGATGCGCGCAAGCACACCCGGCTCGTTCGTCACGGTAACGGAGAGCGTATGACGCTCTTTCAGGCCTTCTTTGATATGCATTAAACCAGCGCCTTCGCTTCGTCGTCCAGTTCGCCCGACACCTGATCGTCAGCGAGGATCATTTCAACATGGGATGCGCCCGACGGAATCATCGGGAAGCAGTTGGCGACCTTGGCGACCAAGCAGTCCACAATCACCGGGCCGTCATAAGCCAGCATTTCGGCAATGCCGGACTCGAGCTGATCTGGTGTTTCAATGCGAATGCCCTTCCAGCCATAGGCTTCACCCAGCTTCACAAAGTCGGGCAGAGCATCCGAATAGCTTTCGGAATAACGGCTGGAATAGGTCAGTTCCTGCCACTGGCGGACCATCCCCATATATTCATTGTTGAGGATGAAGATCTTCACCGGCAGGCGATATTGCGTCGCCGTTGCCAGCTCCTGAATGTTCATCTGGATGGAGGCTTCCCCCGCAATGTCGATCACGAGCGCATTGGGATTGCCCAGTTGCGCGCCGATCGCGGCCGGCAGGCCATAGCCCATCGTGCCAAGGCCACCTGATGTCAGCCACTTGTTCGGTGATTCAAAGTGGAAATGCTGTGCGGCCCACATCTGATGCTGGCCGACCTCTGTGGTGATGATCGGGTTCTTCTTGTGCGTCGCGTTCCAAAGGGCCTGAACTGCGGCCTGCGGCATGATTTCGGTTGTGGAGGGCGGGTAAGAAAGCGACTTCTTCGCGCGCCATTCCTCAATGCGCTGCCACCAGGGCGAAAGATCGGCCTTTGTGTGCTGGCGCGCTTTCCAGACTTTGACCATGTCTTCCATCACATGGCCGACATCGCCGACGATCGGCAGATCGACGCGCACCGTCTTATTCATGGAGCTGCGGTCAATATCGACGTGAATCTTCTTCGCCTTGGGCGCAAATGCATCAAGTCGGCCCGTCACACGGTCATCAAAGCGGGCGCCGAGGCAGACAATCAGGTCGGCCTGGTTCATCGCCCAATTGGCTTCATAGGTGCCGTGCATGCCAAGCATCCCGAGCCAAGCCTCTCCAGAGGCCGGATAGGCCCCAAGACCCATCAGCGTAGAGGTAACAGGCGCGCCAGTGACCCGAGCGAGTTCACGCAGGATCTGGCTTGCCGCTGGGCCAGAATTGATGATGCCGCCACCGGTGTACAGAATCGGCCGTTCGGCAGCCGCGAGCATTTCCACTGCCGCTTCGATCAGCTTGATGTCACCCTTTACCTGCGGCTTGTAGCTCGCATGGTTGATTGTGCCGGGCTTCGTATAAGGCGCTGTCGCGACCTGAACGTCCTTGGGTATGTCGACGACGACCGGGCCGGGGCGGCCTGTGGTCGCGATGTGGAACGCTTCGTGGATAACGTTGCCCAGCGTCTCGGGGGACTTCACGAGATAGTTATGCTTGGTGCAGTGGCGCGTGATGCCCACGGTATCGGCTTCTTGAAACGCGTCAGAACCGATCAGATGCGTCGCAACCTGTCCGGTGATGACGACCATCGGAATGGAGTCCATCAGGGCATCGGTAATGCCGGTGATCGCATTGGTCGCGCCCGGGCCCGACGTGACAAGCACAACGCCGGGTTTGCCGGTCGCTCGCGCATAGCCTTCGGCCGCATGCGTTGCCGCCTGCTCGTGGCGGACGAGAATGTGGCGGATGCGCTTTTGCTGAAACAGCACGTCATAGATCGGCAGCACAGCGCCACCGGGATAGCCAAAAATGACCTCAACACCGAGATCGCAAAGCGCCTCGACGAGGATATTGGCACCAGACTGTTCCTTCGGCATTTCAATCTTCCCGGCTTGCCAGCGGCGCCCTGTTGCACTGCGGCAGGATTTTCGCAAGGCGGGCGCCCTACGAATAACAAACTAATATGTCAACGTCATATCACGTAATTTTATTGCTAATTCATCAATTTTGACGTTATCTAATTCGCTCTCACGCCGCATCCAGTCAGTCGGCGGCTGGTTGCGGAACCACGTATATTGGCGCTTTGCGTATTGGCGGGTGGCTGTTTGCCCCTGTGCGGTTGCTGCATCGCGGGAAAGCGTGCCGGAGAGGAAGGCGACGATCTCAGGCACGCCAATGGCGCGCATCACGGGCAGGTCGGGGTCCAGTTTGCGCGCCATGAGGGCGGCAACCTCTTGGCCCCCTTCGTCCAACATCTTCTCAAACCGCCGGTCGCAGCGGTCATAGAGCCAGACGCGCGGGGGCAGCAGGACGAGGGGGACCAGCCGGATTTGATCTCCAATCCCACCGACAAGATCTGCCTGCCACTCCTTGATCGGCCGCCCGGTGGATCGCACCACTTCCAATGCGCGGGCGATGCGGGTGCTATCCTTGGCGTCGAGCCGTGCGGCAGCTTCAGGGTCTTCGGTGAGAAGTTGAGCCCGGGCGTCTGCAACAGGTAAGGCACGGATGGCGGCGCGAATTGCAGGGTCAATCTCTGGCACCGGTGCAATCCCGTCCAGCAGCGTGCGCAGATACATGCCAGTGCCGCCAACCAAGATGGGCAGGCTGCTTCTGGCGTGAGCTGCGGCAATTTCGATTTTGGCCTCTGCCGCCCATTGCGCGGCGGAACAGGCCGTGGCGCCATCTAAATGGCCAAATAGCCGATGCGGTGCGCGAAATTCTTCTTCCGGGGCTGGCCTTGCCGAAACAATCCGCAAGTCCTTGTAAACCTGACTGGCATCGGCGTTGATGATTGTTCCGTCCGTCATTTCTGCAAGGCGCAGCGCCAATGCGGACTTGCCGCTGGCCGTTGGCCCTGCAATGAGCGCGACCGTCTCAGGCTTTTCGGATGGTTTCATGTTCACAGCGACGCTCATAGCAGCAGACCAGTTTGATGCAGGCGATATTTCATCGGCAGCAGACCGCGTGGCGCAAAGTGGGGCTTCGGTCCTGTCGTCAAACTGGATCGAAGACGGCAAGGCGCTGGACGTGGAGTTTTCCGGAGACGAGATTGCCGTCCGGGCCGCCTTGGAAGGCGCGTTTGAACGCACCGATGCCATCGTTCAGAAAACCGCGGAGCGCGCCCGCAGCTTCATCGTGGCCGATATGGATTCGACCATGATCACCATCGAATGCATTGATGAACTGGCGGACTATGCTGGCATCAAGCCGCAGATCGCCGAAGTCACCGAGCGCGCTATGCGCGGGGAATTGGATTTTGAAGAGGCGCTGCGCAGCCGCGTCGCTTTGCTTAAAGGCCTTCCGGAACGGGTGATCGACCAGTGTCTCGTTGAACGCGTTGTCATCATGCCTGGTGCGCGTGCGCTGGTGCGGACGATCCGCGCCCATGGCGGCACGGCAGTGCTGGTTTCGGGCGGCTTCACCCGCTTTGCGGACCCGGTGGCGGAGGAGATCGGGTTCAACAAGGCGGTCGCCAATCGCCTTGGGATCCGGGACGGGATGCTGACCGGGCGGGTCGACGGCGATATCGTTGGCGCCCAGACCAAACGTAAAGTGCTGATCGATACCCTGACCGCCTATGAGCTTCCCCAATCTGCCGGCCTTGCTGTCGGAGACGGTGCAAATGACATCCCGATGATCGAAGCCGCAGGGCTGGGTGTCGCCTATCACGCCAAACCGAAGACAGCCGCTGCCGCCGCGGCCCGGGTGGACCATGGCGACCTGACGGCCATCCTTTTTGCGATGGGCTATCCCCGCAGTGCCTGGGCTGCCCAAGACTGAGCGGACCCCAAAAGTAGCTCCGCAGCCTCAGTCTTTCGCCGCCTTACGGGGCGACGGGGAAGCAACCCTGTCCTGCTGCTTGGGCAGCTTTGCAGACGCGTTCGGCGTCCGCCCGGGAGGCGATTGGCCCTGCCTGAAGCCGCGTGACGTTCGCCGCTTTGACCAGATAGGGCTGTAACCCGCCTAAGCCTGAAATCCGGCCTTTCAGTTGGCTCCACTGCGCCTTGGCTTTGCCTTCCTCGCTAAAGGCGCCAAGCTGCACCCGCCAGCCCTTGCCGACGATCGCCTTAGGCTGGGCTTTGGATTGGGGCTTGGGCATAGGCGCCTTTGCGATGACGGGCTTGGGCACAGCTGGTTTCGGGCTCACCGTGCGCGGCGCGACACGCGCAGGCCGGGGCTGCTGCTCATAGGTTGGCGCTTCATAGGTAGGGGCTTCATATGACGGCGTGCTGTAGTCCGGTTCCGACGCATTGGCGGCGGGAGGCGGGGCCTGCCACTGCGGCTCTGGCGCGGCGCCCACTGGCGGCTGGGAAGGCCGTTCGGCTTGTGAAACGGCGCGACGCGGTGGCGGCAGGGCACTGCGGCTTGCAGTCATCAGCGGCGCGCGGGATTGCGGGACGGGTGCTGTGCGCACAGGCGCAGGTAGGTCTGGCCGTATTGGCTGGACGCTGACCGGTGGCGGTGGTGCAGGAATAGGGTCAACAGCGGCCAAGCGCGGGCGGCTGCTGTTCAATTCCATGTCGCGGGCAAGGGCGAGGCCCTTTTGCCGCTGTTCGAGCGGAATGAACTTGTCCATCTGGGCGAGGCTGGCGGATGCGCGGGCAAGCCCGGTCGCGGACGCCCGCGTCATAAGCGCATAGGCCGTTGTCCAGTCTTTCTCGGCAAAGTCGCCGTTGAACATGGCCGTCGCCAAGACATATTGCGCGCGGGGATCGCCCCGATTGGCGGAACGGCGGATCATAGGCATCGCATTTTGGCGGTCACCATTCTGGAACATGATGAGCCCCAGATTGTCTTCGGCCTGAAGATGACCCTGAGCTGCGGCACGGCGATACCAGTCCTCTGCCGCCTTCAAGTCCATGGGAACGCTGCGGCCAAAGCGATAGGCCTGGGCCAGATTGAATTGCGCGTCCGCATCCCCCTTGATGGCCAGCGGTCGCCACAGCTTTACGGCAGTCGCATAATCACCTGATTCCCAGGCTTCGACGCCGCGCTTCACATCGGGGCTGGCTGAAGCCTGCTCGGCCTGGATTTGTGGGTTCTGTGCAACCAATTGAGTTACAGGCACAAATATGGCCACTGCACCCAGTGCCGCCGACAAACGAACTTTCATCTTTAATCCCCCGATACGCGTGGTTCGGGGTTAGATATGCGAAATAGCGTTAACGCGGCCTTACCCTTGCTTGAATTGGGCGCATCTCTGCCCCGCCGCAAATTTGCCGCCACAGCGTTAACCTAAATTTAGCCACCCCCATGGCAGTGAAGCCGGAACAGCTATTTATGACCGGGGGTCCAATCTATGCGCGTTCTCGCGTTGGCGTCACAAAAAGGTGGGTCTGGTAAGACAACTCTGTCAGGCCATCTCGCCGTGCAGGCGCAATTATCGGGCGCTGGCCCGGTCGTTCTGATTGATATCGATCCCCAAGGGTCGCTGGCCGATTGGTGGAATGAACGCGAAGCGGAACTACCTGCCTTTGCGCAGACGACCGTGGCGCGACTGGCATCGGATCTTGAGGTTTTGCGCCAACAGGGCTTCCGCCTTGCCGTTATTGATACGCCGCCCGCCATCACCATGGCGATCCAAAGCGTCATTCAGGTTGCCGAACTCATCGTCATTCCAACCCGCCCCAGCCCGCACGATCTTCGTGCCGTTGGGGCGACGGTTGATCTGTGTGACCGCGCGGGCAAGCCACTGATCTTCGTTGTGAACGCCGCAACGCCCAAGGCAAAGATTACCTATGAAGCTGCGGTTGCGCTGTCGCAGCATGGCACGGTCGCCCCGGTCACTCTGCATCACCGCACGGATTATGCAGCCTCGATGATCGACGGTCGCACGGTGATGGAAGTCGACCCCAATGGTCGTTCGGCCGGCGAGGTTCGTGAACTGTGGACTTATATTTCGGACCGTCTCGAAAAGAATTTCCGTCGCACCGTGTTCAGCGCCCCCGGCGTTGGGTCAGCGCCCGGTTTCCAGCGTTCAGTCACTGGCGGCTTCGGCCGCCGCGTCACCCAGTAAGGGAGGCTGACGATGAACGAACCCAAGCCATTGGCCTCTCTTTCTTCCAATCTTCTGGCCCGCAAAGGTCAGGCCGCGCCTGCCATGCGCCGTCAGGGCATGATCTCTCTGATGACCGAAGCCTCTGCCGATGCCCAAGCCCTTGAGGATCTGGGCTGGAACGACATGGGCCAGGATTCGGATTATATGCCGGGTCAAGCAGGTCGTGCCGGTCTGTCGCCCATGGCCGTGTCGCATGATACGCCAGAGGTGCAGCCTCAGGTCGCTCCCATTTCGGCAATGGTGGATCTCGATCAGGTGGCCAGTGCTGTTCCTGAAGTCGTGTTGCAGCAGCGCGCCCTGGAACGCGGAACAGCAGCGCCCATCCAGCCTGAGCCTCAGGCGCAACCGCAGCCCGTTGCGGCACCAGCACCGGTATTCACGCCCAAGCCTGCACCCCATGTCGCCAATCGCGCAGCACCGGGATCCCGCGGGAAGGCGGCATTCACGCTGCGTCTGGATGCCGACCGCCATCTGCAATTGCGGCTGGCATGCGCCCTTAATCACAGGTCTGCGCAGCAGATCGTGACGGAAGCACTCGACGCTTATCTCGCCAGTCTGCCGCTTTCTGAACAGCTCGCGGCCATTCGCACGACAGGCAAAGCCTGAATTTTTGTGGGGGAATGATCCGATGAACAAGCTCAACAAGATCAAGTTGGCGGTCTCGTCGCTGATGATCGGCGCAGGCGTCCTCGCTGTGCCGCCGGCCGCCATGGCGGAACGCGCAAGCGCCGACCAATCGGCTCTGAACCGGACCGCCGCAAAATCGGCGGACGGTGCACGCAAGGCCATTGCCAAGCACAAGTTTGAAAAGGCCGTCACTCTGGCCGAACGCGCTGTGGCCGCTATGCCGCGCACGGCGGAATATCGTCTGCTGCTGGGCGAAGCCTATCTGGCGGCCGGCCGGTTCAATGCCGCCGAAGCCAGCTTTTCCGATACACTGGCGCTGAGCCCCGCCAACCCGACGGCGGCGCTGAAGCTGGCGTTGGTCAAAACTGCAAATGGCCGTGCCGGTGAAGCCCAAGGCATCCTTGACGCGCACAAATCCATTCTGCCGGTCGCGGACTATGGGTTGGCACTCGCCTTGGCCGGGGACCCGCAGGCTGCTGTCCTAGCCCTAGAACAGGCCGTCCGGGGCGGCAAAGCGACCCCCAAGACGCGCCAGAACCTTGCTTTGTCCTATGCGCTTGCCGGACGCTGGCTCGAAGCGCGCGCCATGGCGACGCTCGATCTGCCGGCAGACCTTGCTGATAAGCGGATCGTTGAATGGGCAGCCCTGGCACGGCCAAGCAACAGCTGGGAACAGGTCGCCTCAATCCTTGGCGTGACGCGCACGTCCGATGACGGTCTGCCCGCTGCCCTTGCGCTCGCCGATGTGGCGGAACAGAAATATGCAGAAGCAGCGCCGGTCATTCAGGCCCCGCTGCCCGCGGTTGAGACGGCCCCGCAGCCCAATTACGAAATTCCGGCAGAGGTAAAGGACCCGGCACCGGTCCGCGTTGCCGAAGCTTCAGCGGCGCCCGCCATTGCGGCGCCTGTGGAGCCGATCAAGCAGCAGGTTATGCGGGTTGCGGTGCCCGCGTCAAAGGCGCTTGCTGCACCCGCCCCCGTCGAATCGGGGCGATTTGTTGTGCAGCTGGGCGCCTATAAATCGGCCGGTGTTGCAGCCAACGGCTGGACCAGCGTGTCGAAGCGCTGGGGTTTTCTAAATGAATATGATGCGCGCCAAGCGAAGGTCACCCTTGCCAAGGGGACCTTCTACCGCGTGTCGGTCAGCGGCTTTGAAACGCGCAGCGCAGCAAACGACGTCTGCTCCCGCATCAAGGCAGAAGGCGGCCAGTGCTTCATCCGCTCGCTGCTGCCGACCGACGGCATCCGTTGGGCGGCGAAGGGCGGCAAGAAGACGCAGCAATTGGCGTCGCGCTAACCCCACACGATATCCCCACGTCACACACGGGGTAGGGCGGTCAGGATAGTTCCCGGCCGCCCTTCATCGTTTTGAGGACGCGGCCCTGCACGGGCAGCTTGTCAAACGGGGTGTTGCCAGCTTGGCCCGTGAACTTCGCAGCATCGATCTGCCAGGGGCTGTCTGCATCGAAGAAGACAAGGTCGGCGGGCGCTCCCGCCTCCAGCCGTCCGCTGTCCACGCCCAGCACGCGGGACGGATTGAGCGCGAGCAGTTCAAACAGCCGCTCTACAGAGACCACGCCGTCACGCACCAACCCTAGTGAAAGGGCGAGCAGCGTCTCTGCACCCGCAGCGCCGGGGTCAGCATCGGCGAAGGGCAGGCGCTTGGCCTCTGGCCCGCGCGGATCATGCGCAGAGCCGATCACATCGATTGTTCCGTCCCGGACTGCCTCGATGCAGGCCCGTCGGTCCGCCTCCGCCCGTAAGGGGGGCGAAAGGCGTGCAAAGGTGCGGAAATCATTGATCGCGACTTCAGACAGGAAAAGGTGGGTGGGCGAAATGCCACAGGTGATCGCCAGTCCGCGGGACTTGGCGCTGCGGATCAGGTCAAGCCCCTTGGTTGTCGTTACCGTCCGGAAATGGAGCCGGGCGCCCGTCAGTTCCGCAAGCATCAGATCGCGCGCGATGGCGATGGCTTCGGCCTCAGCTGGCGCGCTGGACAGGCCCAGACGGGTCGATGTCTCGCTCGCCGTGGCGACGGCACCTGCAACCAGTCCTGCGTCTTCTGCATGGGAGATGACGGTAAGGCCCAAAGAGGCGGCATAGGTCAGCACTTTGTGCATCACACCGGAGTCCGCAACCCAGCTGCGCCCGGTTGACACCGCTTTGGCCCCGGTCTTGCGCATCATCGCATATTCACCGAGCTCAGCGCCTTCGAGGCTACGGGTGGCAGCGGCCAGCGGATGGACCCAAAGATCAGGCTTCGCCGCCAGCGCCGCGCGCTGGACGATGCCGGGCTCGTCAAGAACGGGCGTCTGGTCTGGCATCAGGGCGATGCGGGTGATGCCCCCTGCAATACACGCGCGCTTATCGACCGAAAAAACGCCGAGATCGACAATGCCAGGGGCAACGTATGCGCCCTTGGCATCGATGATTTCTGCAGTGCCGGGAACGTCGCCGCCGATGGCTGCAATCCGATCTCCCTCCAACAAGAGCGTCCCTTGTCCGCCCACCAGACGGGCGTTGGTGATGGCGATCATCGTCTTCATGCCACGCCCCTCCGGCTGCGCGTCAGGACATCCAGGCAGGCCATGCGCACGGCGACCCCCATTTCCACTTGCTCGGCAATAACAGAGCGGTTGACGTCGTCGGCCACGTCGCTCGCAATCTCCACGCCGCGGTTCATCGGGCCGGGGTGCATGACGAGTGCGTCGGGCTTGGCGCGTTTCAGACGTTCATAGGTGAGGCCGTACAGCGCATGATATTCGCGCAGCGATGGCACGAAACCGCCCTCCATCCGCTCCGTCTGCAGGCGCAGCATCATGACGACATCGGCGTCGGCAATGCCTTCATCCATATCGGTATAGGGCGTGACGCCCATCTGCTCTATGGCCGGGGGCATCAGCGTGGCCGGGGCGACGACGCGGACGTCAGCGGCGAGCGAAGTGAGGGCAAGGATGTTAGACCGCGCCACGCGGCTGTGGAGCACATCGCCACAGATCGCGACCTTCAATCCCTGAAAATTGCCCTTGCGCCTGCGGATCGTCAGCGCGTCGAGCAGGGCCTGTGTCGGGTGCTCATGCCGACCATCGCCTGCGTTGAGCACAGGACAGTCCACCTTGTCGGCGATGAGGGCGACGGCGCCGGATGAGGCGTGGCGGATCACGATGACGTCGGCGCGCATGGCGTTGAGCGTGATCGCGGTGTCGATCAGCGTTTCACCCTTCTTCACGCTGGATGTTGCCGCATGCATATTCACCACGTCGGCGCCAAGGCGCTTTCCGGCGATTTCGAAGGACAGCAACGTGCGTGTCGAGTTTTCGAAAAAGGCGTTGATCTGGGTCAGGCCTGCAAGCCGGTCATCATGCTTGGTAAGCGAACGGTTGAGCGTGACCCATTGTTCGGCTTCATCAAGCAAATAGAGGATTTCATGTGGCTGCAGGCCAGCGATACCGAGCAGATGCCGGTGCGGGAAAAGCGGTGATGTCATTAAAGCCCAGCCCTAGACGGGATATGTCGCGGGTTCAAGCGTTCCAGACCCAATAGACGCCAAAGCCAGTGCTTAAAGCAACATGCAGCTTCACGATGCCGTCCAGCGCGGCGGAGAAGGGCTGCTTACGCGTCTTGTGGCGGAAGAACCGTCGTCCAGCGACGGCACCCGCGGATCCGCCAATAAAGGCGAGGCCGAGCAAGGTGCCCTCCGAAGTGCGCCAAGTTCCTGCCTCTGCCCTGAGCTTGTCGAAGCCGAACACCATGAAAGTCCAGACATTGAGGATGATCAGCAGGCAGATAAACGTCGTCAAGGCTAGCCTCCCCGAGACAGCCCACCCATGGCCAGCGCATCGATAGCCCCTTGGAGGATATAGGCGGCTGCCGCTGAGTCCACCCGTTCCGCCCGTTTGGCGCGCGACAGATCAGCGCTGATCATCGCCCGTTCCACGGCTTGCGTGGACCAGCGCTCATCCCAAAGAAGAATGGGCAGGCCGATATCTTCCATATTGCGGGCAAAGGCGCGCGTCGATTGGGTGCGCGGGCTGTCCGTCCCATCAAGATTGAGCGGCAGGCCCATGACGATGCCTTTGACGGATTGGGCCGCCATAAGGTCGCGCAGTTTTGCCCGGTCGACGGAGAACTTGGCGCGGCGGATAAGGTCTGCCGGCGTCGCGATGGTCCACCCGGCATCGCATAAAGCCGTGCCGATCGTCTGCGTGCCGACATCAAGCCCGATCAGGCGGCCGCCGTCAGGAAGGGCCGCGCGATAGTCGAGAGGGGTTGAGGTAATCACTTGGCGGAAAAAGCGGCGATGCGCCGCGCCGCATCCGCCCGGACATTGGCCCAGAACAGGCTGTAATCATATACGTGATAATTGTTGCCGGGCAGGACATAGGGCCCAAGGTTCGGCCCTTCACCGATCAGCAAATAGCCTTTGGCATCGCAGCGGGCAGGCGAACCTGCGGACAACAGATTGCCGGGTTTGAGGTCAGCGCCGATCTGGAGCGTGCCAAGATTTGCGGCCGCCGGCGCATCAGGCCGCTGACCACCGGTAAGGGGATTGGTGCAGAGATAGGCGTCTCCGCGCGCCTTTCCGGTGAGGCCCGGCTGGCTATCCTGTTGGGCGGCGACATCTTTATAGTCCGCCGGTTCGCCGTAGCTTTGCCAACTCATCACGCAGCCAGTCTGGTCGGGCTTGGTGCAGGCGGGAAGGCCAATCGCGGGGAGATCCGCCTTGATCGAGATAGGCCATCCCACAGCATAAACCGCGACGACGCGCTTGGAGAGGGGTTTGCCGGTGATGCGATCCTGCAACAAGTGCAACAGATGCAGCGCGCCCTGACTATGCCCGGCAAGGAGGATCGGCGTATTCGGCTTTTGCGCGGCAACAAAGGCATCAAACGCCATCAGAACATCGCGATAGGCCAGGGCCAATGCTTTGGCGGCTTCAGGCTTGTCTGTCAGGAATGATCCAAACGCCGCCTGTCGGTAGCGCGGCGCCCAGATGTTGCGCGCGCCATTGAAGGCGCTGGCCTGCCCACGGACGAACTGAGTTGCCGTCTCATTGGCGTCCTTATCGTCGAGCGGCGCATTCCAATGATCATTTGACAGATAGCTTGTCGGATGGACAAAAAATACTGCAATATCAGTATTTTGTGATCCATTCTTCGGCGCGCTTGTCGGTAGCCATTGGGCCGGATTGTTGGCGATGTCCGGCCGCGCGATCCACATTTTCGGCGATGCATAGGCCTTATCCGCCAGTGCGGGCTGATCCTTAAAGGGTTCGCCCGGCACAAAAGCGATGCGCGATAATTGGAGGCCGAACAGGCGCAGGGCCATCAGCGCGACGAGGACGAGAACAATAATCCCAGCAATGACATAGAGGAATTTACGCGCCACAGGATGCTCCGGAAATGAAGGCGCCTTACTGCATGGGGCTTCGGGCCGATGCAAGCCATGCTTGTGCCCCTGCGTGACTGGAATAAGCTGAACCCTAAGAATGGGGAGGTTGGGCATGACCGAGTCGGGCGCACAGGATTGGCCACAACGCAGCTGGGCCGTCGCGATATTGGGCGCGCTGGTGGGGTTGGCCGTTCAACACTTGGCAGACGGCAAGGTGGACGATGTCCTGCGCCCGGCACTCGCCTCTGCACTGATGACGGGCGGTGTCGCCTTCGCTTTCACGCTTGATCGGGACAGGATCCGCCTGTCTGCCGCATTTGCGTCATTTGCGGCTTTGCTGGTTGGCGCCACCGTCTATCTGAACGGCGGCCTTTCTCAACTTGACAGGGGAGAGGGGTGGACCCTGCTATGCGCCATCCTCACCGTCGTTATTGCCGGACCGCTGTTTCAGGGGTGGTGTGATGCCGGCCAGCCAAAGCCGCCACGCCTGTCGTCTCTATCTTACCCGCAGGTGCATGACCGTGCCTGGATGAACACGCTTTTGTGGTTCGCCTGCTGGCTATTTTCGGGGATTGTTTTTCTTTTAGGACAATTACTTGCGGAGCTTTTCTCTCTCATCGGCATAAGACTGGTGCGTACGGCGATGGAGGAAGGCTGGTTTGTCGCGATGCTGATGGGGGGCGCATTTGGCGCGGCCTCCGGCTTATTGCGCGATCGGGAGAGCCTGCTCATCACGTTGCAAACGGTCGTGCGTCGGGTGCTCTCCGTGCTTGTGCCAGTCCTTGGGTTCGGCCTCGTCCTGTTCCTCTTGGCGCTTCCGTTTACCGGCTTGGGCGCCTTATGGGAGGCGACCAAGTCCACCACGCCGATCCTGCTGTCCTGCGTTGTGGGTGCGCTGATCCTGTCCAACGCGGCGATTGGCGATTCCAAAGCCGACGCGGCACAGGTGGCCGTGCTGCGCTGGGGCGCGACCGCGCTAGGGTTCACGATGCTGCCACTGGCCGTCATTGCTGCCATCTCCACCGGTCTGCGCATCGGGCAATATGGGCTGACACCGGAACGGCTTTGGGCGGTGGTCTTCGTCGGCATCGCGCTTGCGTTTGGCGCGGGGTATCTCTGGGTCATCATCCGCCAACGGAGGGGATGGTTTGAGGGCGTTCGTCCGCTGAACCTGCGGTTGGCCGCCTTGCTGTGCGTTCTGGCTTTCCTCCTTGCGACCCCGCTCATCAATTTCGGCGCATGGTCGACCCGCAGCCAGTTGGCGCGGCTCGACAGCGGGCAGGTGAGTGTCGAGAAATTCGATTGGCCCGCGCTCAAGTTCGATTTCGGCAAGGCGGGGGTTGCCGCGTTGGAGCGCCTGTCAAAATCTGGCGCGACGCCGGACATCCGCAAGGCCGCCGCCAAGGCGCTCAAGCTCGACAATCGGTGGGAGGCGCAATCTGAACAACAGGCGATCAGCCGCGCGGATGACGTCGCCCGCAATATCATCGTCAAGCCAAAGCCCGTGGCCCTGCCGCGCCCTGTGTTGGTTTTGATTTCTCAATTCGGCTCGTGTGAGACAAAGGGCAATTGCGCGGTCTTGTACACACCGGGCCAGACCGAGGCCTTGGCCGTCACCAAGCCGTGCGAAGGGTGCAGCGTGGAGGTTTACCGCTTCATCCAAGCGCCCAATGGCGACTGGTCTCGCGCGAATGACAATGCGCCGCCACCCGGGAATTGGGCGGCGATCAAGAAGGCAGAGTCCGAAGCGATCAAAGCCGGCAAGGTTGAGATCCGCGACGTCCGCAGAAGACAGGTCTATGTGGATGGCAAGCCTGCCGGGCTGCCATTTGAATGAGGGGTAAGGCCGTGATGACCCTGCCCAACATCTTGCGGCTGCTGGCCATTGGCTGCTTGGTGCCTGTTGTCCTGCATGTCGCATTCGGTGTGGCAGGCGACAGTCTGATTGGTGCGCCGGTGCCTGATGCGATCGACCGAAGTCTGGACAGCCAGAACCGGTTTTATGGTGCGTCCTTCGCCATTTATGGCGCGCTCTTATGGTATTGCGCGCGCGATCTCCGGGGGCATGGGGGCCTGCTGAAACTCGTCCTCGCCCTCTTCTTTTTCGGCGGATGCGCGCGCGGCCTGTCTGCCTTGCAATATGGCCTGCCGTCTTTGCCCATCCTCGCCCTCTGGGCCGTGGAACTTATCGTGCCGCCACTCCTGCTCATCTGGCTCGGCCGGCGGGCGCGGTGAGCATAGACCAAAGTCGCAATTTTGCTGTGCGGACTATCCTCAACTTAATGCCCCCTGCTGAGGCAGGGCTGTTGTTTTCAGCCCTGCCTCAGGTAAAGCGCGGGGGAACAAGATTCTCCTTCTGACAGGACGCCAAACCCATGAAATTCTTCGCAGACACCGCCGAAATCGCCGACATCAAGGAACTGGCTGCAACCGGTCTTCTCGATGGCGTGACGACCAACCCGTCGCTCATCGCCAAGTCGGGCCGGGACTTCATGGAAGTCACACGCGAAATTTGCGGCATCACCGATGGCCCGGTGTCAGCCGAAGTCGTGGCCCTCGACCATGCAACGATGATGAAGGAAGCCGAAGTCCTCCGGAAGATCGCCGACAATGTCTGCATCAAGGTGCCGCTGACGATTGACGGGCTGAAGACCTGCAAGGCGCTGACCAGTGACGGCACGATGGTCAACGTCACGCTTTGCTTCTCGGCCAATCAGGCGCTGCTGGCGGCCAAAGCAGGCGCGACCTTCATTTCGCCCTTCGTTGGTCGTCATGACGACAATGGTTTTGACGGGATGCAACTGATCGCCGACATCCGCTTGATTTACGACAATTACGGCTTTGAAACAGAAATCCTTGTCGCCAGCGTGCGGCACGGCATCCATGTGCTTGAAGCCGCCAAGATCGGTGCGGATGTGATGACGGCGCCGCCCTCGGTCATCAAGGCACTGTTCAACCATGTGCTGACCGATAAGGGCATCGCCGGCTTCCTCGCCGATTGGGAAAAAACGGGGCAGAAAATCATTTGAACGACATCGTCCAGCGCTGGGCCGACCATCTCCGTCGGGACCGGCGGCGGTCGATCCATACTGTGCGGGCCTATGTGGCCACCGCAGAGCGTTTGATGAGCTTTTTGCGGGTGCACCAGGGAGGTGCACCCAACCTCACCACAATCGAGGCGGCGGATTTGCGCGCCTACCTCGCCTCACGTCGGGGCGATGGGATCGGCAATGTGTCCACCGCGCGCGAATTGTCGGCGGTGCGGGGATTTCTAAAATTTGCAGGCGGTGTCGATGCCGTACCTCGGGTCAAAGGGCCCCGGGTGCGCAAATCACTGCCGAGACCTGTGTCGCCCGATGAGGTGATCGCGCTCGCCGAAGATGTGGCAGACCAAGCGAAGGAGCCTTGGATCGCCGCGCGCGACTGGGCGATCCTGTTGTTGCTCTATGGTGCGGGCCTCCGCATCGGCGAGGCGCTGGGGCTGACGGGCGATATCCTGCCTATTGGGGAGACGATGTCGGTTACCGGCAAGCGGCAGAAGACGCGCATCGTCCCCTTATTGCCCGAAGTGCGCACGGCCATTGGAACCTATGCCGACATCTGCCCCTATGGCGTTGCGAAAGGGGAGCCGCTGTTTCGCGGTGCGCGCGGAGGGCCGCTGGAGCCGGGCATCGTGCGGCGGGCTGTGCAGGCGGCGCGGACCCGCCTCAACCTGTCGGACCGGACGACGCCCCATGCGCTGCGCCACAGCTTTGCAAGCCATTTGCTCGCCCGTGGTGCGGATTTGCGCAGCCTGCAGGAATTGCTGGGCCATGCCAGCCTGTCCTCGACACAGGTCTATACGGCGGTCGATGCCGCCTATTTGCTGGATGTGTACCGGACGGCGCATCCAAGGGCCTGAGGGTAGGCTCTCTTTTCCGTTTGGGCTGAGCTTGTCGAAGCCCTGTTCTTATCTGAGCGCCAAAGTGAAGGGCGGCCCTTCGACGGGCTCAGGGCGAACGGACTAGGAGGTGTTAGCCTAATCCCGATCCGGCTTCCAGGTGATCAACCGCCAGACATAGCCAAGTATGATCAGCACCATCACGGCTGTCGCAATCGGCCCGACGAATTGGTCAACTTGTTTGAAGTTCTTGCCCATAGTGTAGCCTGCCAGCCCGAGCAGCGCCGTCCAGACGGCGGTGCCGATTGTGGACCAGAGGACGAAGGTTGATAGCCGCATGTGCAGCAGCCCGGCAGGTATCGAGACCAAAGACCGCAGCGTGGGCAGCATCCGGCCGAAAAAGACGATGGCCCAACCTTGCGTGCCGAACAGCTTTTCCGCCTTTTCAATCTCTTGCCAGTCGAGCGTCAGGAAGCGGCCCCAGCGCACAATTAGCGGTTTGAGCCTCTCAATGCCGATCACGCGGGCGGCGAGATACCAGAAATAATTGCCGAGCATGGCGCCTGCAGTGCCTGCGGCGATGACGGCAGTGATGTCCATCTTCCCCCTGGCGGCGGCAAGGCCGGAGACGGACATGATGACTTCCGACGGGATCGGCGGAAAGACGGTTTCCAGAAACATCAGGAATCCGACGCCGAGATAACCCGCATCCTCGATCAGTTTGATGATCCAGTCGCTCACTTGGCGATCTTCGCTTCAATCGTGTCCCAAATGAGGGCGGGCGTGTCCGTCCCGTTAAAGGCGTCGATGGCGACGATGCCGGTGGGTGAGGTGACGTTGATTTCGGTAAGCCACTTGCCGCCGATCACGTCGATGCCGACGAACAGCAGACCGCGCTTCTTCAGTTCCGGACCGATGGCAGCGCAGATTTCGCGCTCACCCAGCGTCAGATCGGTCGCTTCGGCGCGGCCACCGGCAGCGAGATTGGACCGGATTTCGCCCGCGCCCGGAATGCGGTTGATGGCCCCGGCCACTTCCCCATCGATGAGCACGATGCGCTTGTCGCCGCTTTCAACTGCCCGGATAAAGGCCTGCGCCATGAAGGGTTCGCGCCATACTTGGCCGAACAGCTCGGTAATGGCGGCCAGATTCTTGCCGTCCTTGGCGATATGCATGACCGCAGATCCGGCGTTGCCGTGGAGCGGTTTCACGACAATTTCGCCGTGCGTCTTGTGGAATTCGCGCACCTCGTCGAGCGAGCGTGTGACGAGCGTCGGCGGCATGAACTGTGCAAAATCGAGCACGAACACCTTTTCCGGCGCGTTGCGAACGCTGACCGGGTCATTGGCGACCAGCGTGCGGTGCGTGATGCGTTCAAGCAGGTGCGTCGCGGTGATGTAGCCAAGATCAAAGGGCGGGTCCTGCCGCATCAGAACGGCGTCGATATCGTCCGCCAGATCGATTTTGACCGGCGCGCCGAAGGAGAAATGGTTGCCTGCCTCCCGCTGGACAGTCACCGGACGTGCCGTCACCCAGACGCGGCCGTCGGAATAGTTCAGCTCATCGGCGGTATAGTGATAGCTGGTATAGCCCCGGGATTGTGCCGATAGCATCAACGCGAAAGTCGAATCGCCGGTAATGTTGAGACCCTCCATCGGGTCCATCTGGAATGCGACCTTCAGGGTCATCGCGGGTCTCCTTGTCTGGCGGGCGATCTAGGCGAAGCGGGCGGCTTTGTCACCCGTGCCAGGCATTGGGAATGTGGCGCGGTAAAGCGAAGGGCGCGATGAGCATCACGTCGATGCGGATGTCTTCGCCATTCGGCGCAAAGCGGGGTTGGAGGGCATTGGCAGCCGCCGTTACGCGGCGCAGACGCCAAGCGTCGATGGCAGTGTCGAGATCGGCCTGTTTGCGGCGTGCCTTCACCTCAATGAAGGCGACCGTACGGCCACGCCTGGCGACAAGATCAACCTCGCCAACGCGCAGCTTTACGCGGAAGGCGAGAATGCGCCAGCCATGCAGCCGCAGCCACCAAGCAGCAACTGTCTCTCCCCAGCGGCCGCGGCGTTCAGCGGCCTGTCGGGTCATTTGCCCTGCAACTCCAGCGCGCGGGCATAGAGCGCCTTGCGATCAGCCCCCAGCGTGCGGGCGACCTCTCCGGCAGCTCTGGAGGGAGAGGCGGTTTTCATCGCCTCCACCAGCGCTGATTCGATATCATCAACCGAAGCTGCTTCCGGTTCACCCGGCGGGCCGACAACGATGACAATCTCGCCCTTGGGCGGAGACCCGTCATAACGCGAGGCCAGTTCTGAAAGCGTACCGGTCACGCACTCTTCATAGGCCTTGGTGATTTCGCGTGCGACGCCCGCCTCGCGGTCCCCCAACACCTGCGCCAATATGCCGAGCGTATCCGACAGACGCGGGCCAGATTCGTAAAAGACCAGCGTGGCGCGCAGGGATTTGAATTCCGCGATCTGGTCTGCCTTCGCCTTCGCCTTGGGCGGCAGAAAGCCTGCAAAAAAGAACCGGTCTGTCGGTAACCCGGCCAACGTTAGCGCGGCGATAACAGCGGACGGGCCGGGGATCGTCACGATATGACGGCCAGCCGCGCGCGCATCACGCACCAGCTTGTAGCCGGGATCGGAAATGAGCGGCGTGCCTGCATCCGACACCAAAGCCACGGCCTCATGCGCCATACGCTCGATCAGGCCGGGGCGGACCCGGTCTGCATTGTGATCATGATATGGCTGCATCGGGCGTTTGACGCCGATATGCTGCAAAAGCTTCGCCGTGACGCGGCTGTCTTCCACCGCTATGATGTCAGCCTCGCGAAGAATCGAGGCTGCACGCGGACTTAGGTCGCCGAGATTGCCGATCGGCGTGGCGACGATATAGAGACCGGGTTGAAGCGTAGAAGCCATAGGGAGTGCGTCATGGCAGAGGATATGGGTGAGGGGCAAGCGACAGACCTCAAACGGCGGCAAATCATGCGCTGGGGCCTTGTCAGTGCAACGTTGTTCATGGCCGGGTGCCAAGTCGTGCCCAAGGCTCCGCCAAA
Source organism: uncultured Sphingomonadaceae bacterium (assembly GCA_937996655.1). GTDB lineage: Bacteria > Pseudomonadota > Alphaproteobacteria > Sphingomonadales > Sphingomonadaceae > Aquisediminimonas. Next base: position 179,805 of record CALKUK010000011.1, read on the forward strand.
GCCAGTTGAAGCACCTCCTGAAGAAGGCCCAAGCAGCGGCCTGCCGTCAGATGCCACACGGCATCGCGTTGCGCTGCTTGTGCCGTTGACCGGCACCAATGCGGGTATCGGACAGTCAATCGCCAATGCGGCGAATATGGCCGTGCTCGATACCGGCGGTGAGCAGATCCGCATGACCGTCTACGATACCGCAGGCGGTGCGGCGGCCGCGGCCGAAAAGGCGATCGCAGAGGGCAATAAGCTGATCCTTGGGCCTTTGTTGGCAGAAGACGTGCGTGCCGCGGCCGAAGTCGGTCGCCGCAACCGTGTGCCGCTTATCGGATTTTCGAACGATGTGTCGGTCGCGGGCAACGGCACCTATCTGCTCGGCTTTACGCCTGCGCAGTCCGTGTCGCGGGTCGTGGGCTATGCCCGGTCCAAGGGGATGGTGAAATTTGCCGGGCTCGTGCCGGCTGGCGTTTACGGCCAGCGTGCGCAGACGGCGCTTGCCCGCTCGGTTGAGGACGCGGGCGGGGCGCTTGTTTCCGTGCAGAGTTATGACCGGAATGCCGGGGCCATCATGGGCGCCATTTCCCGCATCAACAAGGCGGGGTCTGCCGACGCTATCCTGATCGCCGATTCGAGCCGGACGGCGGTGCAGGCCATTCCTATCATCCGACGCGGGCCAAGCGCCTCTGCCAAGATTTTGGGGACGGAGCTCTGGAATACCGAAGCAAGCCTCGCATCGCCCGCGTTGAACGGCGCCTGGTTCGCCAGCGTATCGGACGGGGTCTACACTCAGATGGCCGCGAAATACCGGACGCGCTTCGGATTGGCGCCCTATCGCCTATCGAGCCTTGGCTATGATGCGGTTCTCCTCGCAACCAAGGTGGCGACTAACTGGAAGGTTGGAACGCCGTTTCCGCTTCGGGCGCTTGACGACACAGGTGGCTTTGCCGGGATCGACGGCCCGTTCCGTTTCAACGCCTATGGCGTGGCGGAACGTGCGCTCGAGGTGCAGCAAGTCGGCGCGAGCGGGGCGACCGTAGTGTCCCCCGCACCCAAGGGCTTTGCGGACTGATTGTACCACTTCACCGCTCGTGCTGAGCTTGTCGAAGCACTGTCCTTTTCTTGCAACCCAAGGCGCAGAAAGGGCGATCCTTCGACAAGCTCAGGATGAGCGGAGCGTTGGATCCCGCTAATTAGCCTAAACGCTCACCAACTCTGCCAAGATGCGGTCGAGCAGCAGCATCCCGTCCGGCTGGACGGTGATGCGGTTGCCTGACCGGATAACCAAGCCATAGCCCGACAGGCGCTGTGCGGCGTCGGCATCGATAAGGGCATCGACGGCCACCCCAGTCTTGCGGGCAATATTGGCAAGGTCCACCCCTTCGCGCAGCCTGAGGCCCATCAGCAGGGCCTCGCGTGCCTGTTCTGCCGGTGACAGGGCGTCCTCGCGCTGGGCGCCATGGCTGTTGCGGGCGACAGCGTTCAGGAAGTTTTCCGGCTTCTTGTGCCGGACCGTCGCCAGACCGCCCCGCCGTCCATGCGCGCCTGGGCCGATGCCGGCATAGCTGCCATAGCGCCAATAGGTCAGGTTATGACGGCTTTCCTCTCCCAAACGGGCGTGGTTGGAAATCTCATAGCGGGGCAGACCTGCGGTGGCGGTGAGGGCATCGGTCAGTTCATAAAACTCCGCCGCTTCATCCGGGTCCTTGGGTGTCAGCGCGCCTGTGCGCACCAACGTTTCAAAACGTGTGCCGGGTTCAATGGTTAACTGGTAGAGCGAGAGGTGCCCCGTCCCGAAGGATAAAGCACGGCGCAGTTCCGCCTCCCATCCGCTGAGCGTCTGGGCGGGCAGGGCATAGATCAGATCGAATGATACACGGGAAAAGGCGCGCTGCGCCACCTCCAGTGCGGCCAGCCCTTCCTCCACATCATGCGCGCGACCCAAGAGGTGCAGCACCTCATTATCGAGCGATTGCAGGCCGAGCGAGACACGGTTGACGCCCGCTGCCGCCAGATCGGCAAAACGTGCTGCCTCGACAGAGGAGGGGTTGGCCTCCAACGTGATTTCGATATCTGGCGCAAAGCCCCAATGCGCCTTTGCCGCAGAGATCAGCGCGGCGACTGTCGCAGGCGGCATCAGCGAAGGCGTGCCACCGCCAAAGAAGATGGACGTAAGCGGTCGTCCGCCAATCTGGCCTGCCTCATAGGCCATGTCTGCCAGCAGCGCGTCCCGCCAAGCCTCCTGATCCGTAGTTTCCCTGACATGGCTGTTAAAGTCACAGTAGGGACACTTCGATATGCAGAAGGGCCAATGGATATAGAGGGCAAGGGAATCGACCTGATGCATCGACGGCGCTTAGCATTGATGACGACGGCTGTAAGTCTGATCGTCTCCGCAGCGCCCGTCCCAGCGCAAGAGGTGGACGATTTTGCCGATGACGCCCTGACGACGCATAATGCCGAACGCGCAGAATTGGGCGCGCCCGATCTGGTCTGGAGCGATGCACTCGCGCGCGATGCGGCGGCATGGGCGCAAACCCTTAAGGGCGGTGGCACCCTGAGACATTCGGGCATCAGCGGGCAGGGGGAAAACCTCTGGATGGGCACGCGCGGGGCCTATGATACGCCGGAGATGGTCGACAGTTGGCTGGAGGAGCGCGCGACGTTCAAGCGCGGCCGCTTTCCCAATGTTTCGTCGACAGGTCGTTGGCCTGACGTCGGGCACTACACCCAGATGATTTGGGCCAATACGCGCGAAATAGGCTGCGCTGTCTCAAGCGATGCGGATTTTGACTATCTCGTTTGCCGTTATTTTCCCGCGGGGAACTGGATGGGAGAGGACCCGCTCGACGGGCGCGAACCGCGCCTTGCGGGGCGTAAGGCGCCCTAAAACAAAGCCGCCACGAGTTTCTTGAATGCATCCGCCCGGTGGCTGATGGCGTGCTTTGCGGCGGGGTCAATCTCGGCAAAGGTCAGGTCGGAACCGGTCGGCACAAACACCGGATCATAGCCAAAGCCCAACGTGCCGCGCGGTGGCCAGGTGAGGCTGCCGGCCACACGGCCTTCAAAGACTTCGCTATGCCCGTCCGGCCATGCGACGGCGAGGGTGCAGACGAACGCGGCGGACCGGTCAACCGACAGGCCCTGTTCGGCCAGCAGGCCTTCCACCTTGCCCATGGCCATATACCAATCCCGGCCGGGGTCCCCTTCAAACCATTGCCGTTCCGCCCAGTCCGCCGTGTAGACGCCGGGCCGTCCGCCAAGTGCTTTGACTTCCAGCCCGCTGTCGTCGGACAAAGCGGGCAGGCCGGACAGCGCCGAGGCGTGTGCCTTCAGCAACGCGTTTTCGGCAAAGGTGGTGCCGGTCTCTTCAGGCTCGGGCAGGCCGAGTTCACCCGCCGAGACAGGCTCGATCCCGAACGGGGCAAGGAGATCGCGTATCTCGCGGACCTTGCCCTGATTATGGCTGGCGATCACCAGCCGTCCGGGTTCAAGCTTGCGGGCCATGATTAGCGGCCTGTGGCCTTCAACTGCGCTTCGAAGATCGTCGTGCAGCCGATGCGGGCGAGGCGGAGCAGGCGCAGCAGCGCTTCCTCGTCATAGGTTTCGCCTTCTGCTGTCGCCTGTGCTTCGGCAATGTTGCCGTTCGACAGCAGCACGAAGTTGGCATCTGCCCCGGCGTTCGAATCTTCGATGTAATCGAGGTCGAGAACCGGCGTGCCCTTATAGATGCCACAGCTGATCGCAGCGACCTGCTGTTCGATCGGGTCCGTCTGCAGCAGGCCGTCGGCCATCAGCTTGTCAACGGCGAGACGCAGGGCGACCCATGCGCCGGAGATGGACGCGGTGCGCGTGCCGCCATCTGCCTGAATGACGTCGCAATCGAGCGTGATCTGGCGTTCGCCGAGCGCTTTCATGTTGACGACAGCGCGCAGCGAGCGGCCGATGAGGCGCTGGATTTCCTGCGTGCGGCCGGACTGCTTGCCCTTGGCCGCTTCGCGGCTTCCGCGGGTGTGCGTGGCGCGGGGCAGCATGCCATATTCCGCCGTCACCCAGCCTTCACCCTTGCCGCGCAGGAACGGGGGGACCCGTTCTTCGATGCTGGCTGTCACAAGGACGCGGGTATCTCCAAAGCTGACGAGCACGGAGCCCTCGGCATGCTTGGTGAAATGGGGCTCAATCGTGATTTCACGCATCTGGTCAGGCGCGCGGCCGGAAGGGCGCATAAGGGCTTGTCCTTTTCTAGGGTTTTGGCGCATCTAACGAGAGGGGCGGCATCCGACCAGCCCCGATGGGAGGAAAGCCATGAAAATCGTCAAAGGTCTAACATTGGGTCTGTCGGTCCTGATGATCCTGATGGGCGGTCTCTGGATCGGGCAGGGGCTCAACATTATCCGTTGGCCGGCCGAAAGCTTCATGATCGGCGTGCCGCAGTGGAGCTGGAATGGCACCGGGCTTGCTCTGGTTGGTGTGCTTCTGTTCTGGTGGTCGCGCCGGGACTGATCGCATTTGGTGCCAAGGCTTGCGCAAAGGGGGCAATGCTCCTTAGATCAGGGGCATGTCCACCGTCCATGAATTGACTGATCGCGCGCGCGACGTGTTTCGCGTGGTCGTTGAATCCTATCTGGGGTCCGGCGCCCCTGTCGGCTCGCGGACAATTTCCAAGCTGGGGCAGATGAGTCTGTCGCCTGCCTCCATCCGCAATGTGATGCAGGATCTGGAAGAATTGGGGCTGCTCGCGGCGCCGCATACGTCCGCCGGGCGAATGCCGACCGAACTGGGTCTGCGCCTGTTTGTGGATGGCATGATGCAGGCGGCAGAACCGACGGCGGATGAACGCGCCGTCATTGAAGCGCGCGTGGGGCAAAGCGGGCCGATTGAAGATGCTCTGGCGGCAGCAACAGCGACACTTTCCGGCCTTTCCCAATGTGCAGGCATCGTCCTCGTCCCGGCGCGTGAACCGCGCTTGCGCCAGTTCGCCTTTGTGCCGCTTGGCCCCGCGCAGGCGCTCGCCGTGTTGGTGGGGGAGGATGGGTCGGTTGAAAACCGTGTCGTCGATCTGCCACCCGGCCTGCCGGCATCTGCATTGATTGAGGCGGGAAATTTCATCACCGCCCATCTCGCAGGCCGGACATTGGCCGAAGCGTCGGCGGTGTTGGCAACGCAGATCGCGCGCGAACGGGCGATGCTCGACATTGCGTCGCAAGATCTGGTGCAGCGGGGCATCGCGGTGCTCAGTGAGGACAGTGCACATCGCCCGGTGCTGATTGTGCGGGGTGCAGCGCATCTGATCGACGACACCGCGGTGGCCGATCTGGACCGTGTTCGTAACCTGCTTGATGAGATTGAGGGCAAAGAAGACATCGCCCGCCTGTTAGACGGCGCGCGTGAAGGCGCATCGACCAAGGTTTTCATCGGATCGGAGAACAAGCTGTTTGCGCTTTCGGGGTCATCGGTGATAGCTGCGCCCTACCACGGACGTGACGGGCGGGTGGTCGGCGTGGTCGGTGTCATTGGCCCCACGCGCTTGAATTACGCCCGTGTCGTCCCCATGGTTGATTTTACAGCACAAACCCTCACGAGATTGATGACGTAATGAGCGACGAAGAGTTGAAGAACGACGCACAACCTGAAGAAGCCGGTGCCGAAGCCGAAACGGCGGTCGATCCTTTGGGTGCCCTGCTCGGCGAACTGGAAGAAGCCCGCCAGCAGATCCTTTATGCGCAGGCCGAAACCCAGAATGTGCGCCGCCGCCTTGAAAAGGACGCGCAGGACGCCCGTGCCTATGCCGCGACCAATTTTGCGCGCGATGTCCTGTCTGTTGCGGACAATCTGTCCCGCGCGCTCGACGCCATTCCCCCTGCCATGCGCGAGGACGAAGCGTCCAAAAGCCTGATCGTCGGGCTGGAAGCGACGCAGCGTGAACTCATGTCCGTCTTTGAACGCAACGGCATCACCCGCATCGCCGCCATGGGCCTTCCGCTCGATCCCAACCAGCATCAGGCGATGGTGGAGCTTCCCAGTGATGTGGAACCCGGCACCATCGTGCAGGAAATGCAGGCCGGTTACATGATCAAGGACCGCCTGCTGCGTCCCGCACTGGTCGCTGTGGCGAAGAAGCCGGAGTAGGGTCTTTCCTCTTTATCTCCCCATTGCAAGTCGATGGGGAGATTGAGTTAGGCAGTCATCGGCCGCCGCGCCACGAGGCCGATCGAAAGCAGCCTCATCACCGGCTCATCATGTTGGTTGAACACTGTCACCCTGGCCTTGGTGCTCCCCATTTCGGGGCGGGACCGCGATGGAGTGACTTCGGTGATCTCTGATTCCACGCGTAATGTGTCGCCGGGATAGACGGGCTTCAGCCAGCGCAACTCGTCCAGACCGGGGGAGCCGAGCCCGGCTTGTTTGTTCTTCGTCAGATTTTCAACTAGCATCGCCATCGTCATCGCACAGGTGTGCCAACCGGATGCGGAGATGCGGCCAAAATGCGTCTTTGCGGCGGCTTCATCGTCGAGGTGGAAAGGCTGCGGATCATATTTGCCCGCAAATTCCAGCACTTCTTCGCGGGTGACCTCATACCGGCCAAAGCTTGCTTTGGTGCCGACCTTCATGTCTTCGAGATATTGCACGCATCGTCTCCCTTTTGACCCATCTTACGTTAACGGAAAGTGGGAGGGGAAGAGGGTTTCGTCAGGGCACTGCTGATTTGGCGTCGTTGGCCAGGAGGTTACAGACCCGTTTGCCCTGAGCTTGTCGAAGGGTTGTTCTTCCTTTGGCAGGCCGGCCGCAATAGAAGGACGAGGCTTCGACAAGCTCAGCCCAAACGGATTCTGAAAAATTTGCTTAGACGTTGAATTTGCTTAGACGTTGAAGCGGAACAGCATGATGTCGCCATCCTTGACGATATAGTCCTTGCCTTCAGAGCGCCATTTGCCGGCTTCCTTGGCACCGGCTTCGCCGTTGTGGTCGACATAGTCCTGATAAGCCATGGTCTCGGCGCGGATGAAGCCTTTTTCAAAATCGGTGTGGATGACGCCGGCCGCATTTGGGGCAGATGCGCCCTTGAACACGGTCCATGCGCGCGCTTCCTTCGGGCCGACGGTGAAGAAGGTGATGAGGTGGAGCAGCTCATACCCCGCACGGATCACGCGGGTGAGGCCTGTTTCGGTCAAACCGAGATCCGCCAAGAATTCCGCACGGTCTTCCACCGGCATCGTTACAATATCAGCTTCGATGGCGGCAGAGACGACAACGGCTTCCGCGCCTTCGGCTTTGGCCTTTTCGAAGACTTTGGCAGAAAGCTCATTGCCCGTCGCGGCGGAGCCTTCATCGACGTTGCAGACATAAAGGACAGGCTTCGATGTCAGCAGTTGCGCCTGCTGGAAGGCCTTTTCTTCTTCCGCATCATTACGGACGGTCAGGCGGGCAGGTTTGCCTTCGCGAAGCAGGTCAAGCGCCTTGCCGAGAACAGCGGCGGCAACCTTGGATTCCTTGTCGCCCTGTGCTGCCTTTTTCTGCAGGTTGGGGACGCGCTTTTCGAGGCTTTCAAGATCAGCGAGCATCAACTCGGTCTCAACCGTGTCGGCGTCGGAAATGGGGTCAATCTTGTTGTCGACATGCTGGATGTCATCATTCACGAAGCAGCGAAGGACGTGGACGACCGCATCGACTTCACGGATGTTGGCGAGAAACTGATTCCCCAAGCCTTCGCCCTTGGACGCGCCGCGGACGAGGCCCGCAATATCGACGAAGCTCAATTGGGTTTCGATGATCTTGGCAGAGCCACCAATCTTGCAGATCGTTTCCAGACGCGGGTCCGGCACGGCGACATTGCCGACATTCGGCTCAATCGTGCAGAACGGATAATTAGCGGCCTGCGCGGCCTGCGTTTCCGTCAGTGCGTTGAACAGGGTGGACTTGCCGACATTGGGCAGCCCGACGATACCGCATTTGAAACCCATTTCTGTCAGTCCTTCTGCATTCTCATCGCCACATCGTTCATGAAGCGCACGTCGTCGCCATCGGCCAGCCATGTAGCTTCCGCGGCAACGGCGCCCAACATATGGGCAAGATCATCTGTTTCCGCCTTGGCAAAATTGCCGAGGACGTAGCCGGTCACCCGGTCTTTATGGCCAGGATGGCCGATGCCGAGGCGCACCCGGCGGAAATCTTCGCCAATATGGGCAATGGTAGAGCGGATGCCATTATGTCCGGCAGCGCCGCCACCGCGCTTTACCTTCACGCGAAACGGGTCAAGGTCGAGCTCATCGTAAAAGACGGTCACGTCCTTGGGGTCTAGCTTGAAGAAGCGCATCGCTTCGCCAATGCTGCGGCCGCTTTCGTTCATGAAGGTGGCTGGCTTGACGAGCAGAATTTTGTCGCGGCCAATCCGCCCTTCCGACGTCAGCGCCTGAAAGCGCGTTTTCCATGGCCCAAAAGAGAAGGCCTCGGCCATCACATCGGCGGCCATGAACCCCACATTGTGGCGGTGCATGGCATATTGTGCGCCGGGATTACCGAGACCTGCCCAGATTTGCATGAAAGCTCCCTCTCCCTTGCGGGGAGAGGGTTGGGGAGAGGGCCATATAGCCCTTGCTCCCCCTCTCCCTAGCCCTCTCCCCAACGGGAGAGGGAATAGAGCGGCTTACTCGCCTTCAGCCTTGGTGGTGTCACCTTCAGCGGACTTGAGGCCCGACGGGGCGACCAGCGTGGCAATGGTGAAGTCACGATCGGTGATCGCGCTCTTCGAGCCGGCCGGAAGTGCCACATGGCTGATGTGGATCGAATCGCCGATTTCGAGACCCTTCAAAGAGATCTTGATGTCGTCAGGGATCAGGGCTGCATCGCAGACCAGTTCCAGATCATGACGGACCATGTTGAGCACGGCGCCGCGCTTCATGCCGGGCGATGCTTCATGGTCGACGAAGTGAACTGGGACGTTCACATGCACTTCGGAATGTTCACCGATGCGCAGGAAGTCCGCGTGGAGCGGCCGTTCATTGACGGGATGGAAAGCGACATCCTTGCAAAGCGTACGCACCTGCTTGCCACCAACTTCGATCATGATGACCGCGTTCATGAAATGGCCAGTGTGCAGGGCCTTCAACAGCAGCTTTTCTTCGACGTGAATCGACTGCGGGTCTTCTTTGTTGCCGTAAATGACGGCGGGGACGCGGCCTTGATTGCGCAGTGCACGAGAGGCTCCCTTGCCTTCCCGTTCGCGCGCTTCGGCCGACAGCGTCAGCTGATCGCTCATATGTATTCTCCGGTTAAAATTGCTTTTTCCGCCACGCCTCCAGGGATGACCATAACGGAAGAGCGCGCGCCTATGCGAAATCGCGCTGGAATGCAAGCAAAGGCGATGGTGCGCCGCTGCTTAGTTGATGCGTACCGCCTTTAGCTGCTTGGCCTTCAGCATGGCCTGCACGCTTTCCTTGCCCGCCAAATGTCCAGCACCCACCGCAATGAAGACGGTCCCCGGCCGCGCCATCCGCTTGGCAATCCAATCGGCCCAGCGTTGGTTGCGGTCAGTTAGAAGGACCTTCTTGATTTCCGGCATGGCATTCATCCCGTCGTTCATGACGGCCGCAAGCTTGTCGGGCTTTCCTTTCGACCAGCTGCCGATCATCGCGGTGACGACCTTTCCGGCCTTTGGCATTTCGGACACGGCAGAATTCAGAAATTTGATCTGCTGGTCTTCGGGTAGGGTGTCAAAGAACCCGATCTGCTCTTCCATGCTTTCCAGCGCGCCGATTTTCTTGTCGGACGCTTTGGCCGCGGCAGTGAGCAGACGTTCTGCCCCGGATTCCGGTGCGTAGCCGAGCTTTTTCATCGGTGCCATGGCGACGAGGGTGGACGCGAACCAGGGTTCAAAAGGTTCCAGCCCTTCGGGCGCGATGTCCAACGTCTTTAGCGCGGCCCGAAATTTGGCAGCGTCCACTGGCGTGAGCTTTTGCGACAAGGGTGGGCCATCCGGGTCGATCGCGCGGGACATTACAATTTTGATCGACTCAGCTTCGCTTGGCTGGATCATTTCCAGAACCAGCTCATCAGAGGCATCGAACGCCGCCTTGATGGGGCCATCAAACCAGTTGGTGCCGGGTTTAAGCAGATGGATCGTGCCGAACAGGTAGATGGTCGTGTCCGCGTCCGACACTTTCCAAAGCGCCGGATGGGCGTTGATGACCGTCGCCTCAAGGGCGGAGGCATCGGGGGTAGGGGCCGGTGCAGCCACAGAGCCGGTGGAGACGAGGAGCGAGGCCATCAGGCCGGTCAGAAGAGCACGCATGACCGACGATGTAGGGTGCCAAAGGTTAAAAGTAAGCGTCAATCGATGCGGGCGACGACAAGACCGGTGCCCGACAGCAGATGTTGCAGCGAATCAGGGCCGGCCAAATGTCCTGCGCCAACGGCAAACAGCACGGTGCCCGGCTTGGTCATTCGGCTGGTCAGCCACTGGGTCCAAGCCAAGTTCCGCTGGCGGACCAGCACGGTGTAGAGTTCTGGCCCCAGCTTTTCTTCTCTGAGGTCGGCATCAAGCTGGCTGACATCACCTGTGGCCCAAGCCCTGTCGCTTTCATTCGCCCCGCCCGGCTTGGTCGCGTCCATATCGGTCAGCGTGTCCTCAAGCATCTTGCGTTGCGCTGCTTCGGACAGGCCATGCATCTTGCGCAAAACAGCACTGCCATCCTCGACGGCGAGGATCGGGCGATGGGCGCGGGCAAATGCCTTTTGCAAAACCGCTTCCACGCCATTGTCGTGCGACAGGCCATCCTTGCTCATATCTTCAACCGCGAGGACTAGGCTCGCCATCCATGTCGGCATGGCGTCGTAAAACTGTTCAGGAAAGTCGGTGCGGGCAATAGCGCGCTTGAGCAGGGCCTGTTTGTCAGGTGAGACCCGCGCCGCAATCGGGCGGTCAGGCACGACGGGGTTGATCGTATCGTCGACCGCACCTTCTGCCTTCTTATTCGCTTCGGGCGAATCGACGGTTTCCAGCACCAGCTCATCCGCCTGCGCGACGATCTGTTTCAGTGCGCGGGATTGCCAGCGAAAGCCCTTGGGAAGAGCATGGGTGGTGCCGAACAGATAGATGGTCGTGTCTGCATCAGCGATTTTCCAGATCGCAGGGTGGGGATCGGCCCGGCTCACGGATATCTGGCGCGCGGCTGTGGCCGCTTCGCTTGCCGGGGCAAGGAGCAAGGCAGGCAGCGCCAACATGGCGCACAGGGCCATCCGTTTCCGCATCTCTCTCCAGTCCGGGTCCCTGTTTGGTTTTGTGGGCCCGGATTGTTGTCGTCGGAAGCTGCGCCTGCTTCTTATCTTCGTCAAGCCGAATCCGGCGCGCTTTGCTTGACCGTCGCGGCCCCATCCGCCAAAGGCGCGGCCATGGCGGCGGACAATCAAAGCTTGAGCTTTCAGGACCTGATCCTGACCCTTCACGATTATTGGGGAAAGCAGGGATGTGTCATCCTGCAACCCTATGACATGCGCGTTGGCGCCGGGACCTTCCATCCCGCGACGACGCTGCGCGCGCTTGGCCCGGAAAGCTGGAATGCGGCCTATGTGCAGCCCTCCCGCCGCCCGACCGACGGCCGCTATGGGGAGAACCCGAACCGGCTCCAGCATTATTACCAGTATCAGGTGATCATGAAGCCGAGCCCGGCGAATTTGCAGGAGCTTTATCTCGGCTCGCTCGACGCCATTGGCATTGATCCCTTGAAGCACGACGTCCGCTTTGTCGAAGATGACTGGGAAAGCCCGACACTGGGCGCCTGGGGTTTGGGCTGGGAAGTCTGGTGTGACGGGATGGAAGTCACACAATTCACCTATTTTCAGCAGGTTGGCGGCTATGACTGCAAGCCCGTCGCAGGGGAGTTGACCTACGGGCTGGAACGTCTGGCCATGTATATTCAGGGCGTCGACCGCGTTTACGACCTGCGCTTCAACAACCACGGCGTCAGCTATGGCGACGTGTTTCTGGAAAACGAGAAGCAGTTCTCCAAGTATAATTTCGAAGTCGCGGACACCGCTGCGCTGTTCGACGGCTTTGCGAAGGCCGAGGCTGAGTGCCAGCGCTGCATCGAGGCCGGTGTGCCGCTTGCCGCCTATGATCAGGCGATTGAGGCGAGCCACTTGTTCAACCTGTTGCAGGCACGCGGCGTGATCTCCGTGCAGGAACGCGCCAGCTATATGGGCCGTGTCCGCGATCTGGCGAAGGGCAGCTGCCAGGCTTGGATCGAAAAGCAGACACCCGAATGGACGGCCAAGTTCCCGGGGTGGACGGCATGACCGACTTTCTCCTCGAACTCCTGTCCGAAGAAATCCCGGCGCGTATGCAGGACAAGGCGCGGGATGATCTCGCGCGCTTGTTCACCGCCGAACTCGATAAGGCGGGCCTCAAGGCTGCAGACCTCATCACCTATGTCACCCCACGCCGTTTGGCATTGATTGCCAAGGGTTTGCCGCTGGAAACGCAGGCGGTTTCGGAAGAAACCAAGGGCCCAAAGGTTGGCGCGCCGCCTCAGGCGATGGAAGGGTTCCTCCGGAAGACCGGCTTGACGCAGGACCAGCTGGTCGAGCGCGACGGCGTCTATTTCGCGGTCGTTGAAAAGCCGGGCCGCAAGACAGCGGACGTGCTCGCAGACGCGATCCCTGCGATCATTCGTGCCTTCCCCTGGCCCAAGTCTCAGCGCTGGGGCGTAGCCTCCCGCTCGACCGAGAGCCTGCGCTGGGTGCGTCCGTTGCAGGGCATCATCGCGCTGTTGGGCGACGATGTCGTGCCTTGCGAGATTGATGGCATCACCAGTGGTGTGGCGACGATGGGCCACCGCTTCCATCACACCGGCTCTGTCACCATCGGCAATGCGGGCGATTATGCTGCGAAGCTGAAGGCCGCCCACGTCATCGTCGATCAGGACGAGCGCCGCGCGATCATCCGCGCCGGGGCCGAAAAGGCGGCGGCAGATGCGGGCCTTGTGCTCGTGCCCGACGAAGGTCTGGTCAATGAGAATAGCGGCCTGACCGAATGGCCGGTGCCCATGCTCGGCCGGTTTGACCCCGATTATCTGACCGTGCCCGAAGAGGTGATCCAGCTCACCGCGCGCGTGAACCAGAAGTATTTCATCTGCCGCGATACGGCGGGCAAGCTCGCCAATGCGTTCGTCTGCACGGCGAACATCGTCGCTACGGATGGTGGCGCTGTGATTGTCGCGGGCAATGAGAAGGTGCTGGCCGCGCGGTTGAGCGATGCGCGCTTCTTCTACGACACTGATTTGAAAACCAGCCTTGAGGTGCATGCCGAAAAGCTGAAGGACATCGTCTTCCACGAAAAGCTGGGGACGGTGGCCGACAAGGTTGAGCGCGTGGCGAAGCTGGCGCGGTGGTTGGTGGAAAAGGGCATCGTGAAGGGCGCGAGCCCCGACATGGCCGAACGCGCCGCGCGTCTGGCGAAGGCCGATCTCGTGACCGGCATGGTTGGGGAGTTCCCCGAACTCCAAGGGCTTATGGGGGGATATTACGCCGCCGCCCAAGGTGAGCCCGCCGAAGTCGCCGCCGCTGTGCGCGATCACTATAAGCCGGTCGGGCAGGGTGATGAGGTGCCGACTGCGCCGGTTACGGTGGCGGTCAGCTTGGCGGACAAGTTGGATACAGTCTTATCAATGTTTGCTGTCGACGAGACCCCCACTGGTTCGAAAGACCCCTTTGCCCTTCGGCGAGCCGCGATTGGAATCATTAATACGATCATAAAAAGCCGACTGAGTTTCCATATTCTCGATGTCGTAGTTCCGTTGGGATATGGATACGATCAGTTTAGAGCTAACCTATCAGAAGCTTTTGCATCTCAATTCCGCAAATTCATGGAGTCCAAGACGGCCGAAGTGGCAGGCGATCTCGTTGGCCAAGAGCGGATAGCTTACTTGCTGAGATTCAAATATACGGCAGAAATCTGGCATTTCTTTGGAAATCGATTGATTGCTCAGTTGAAGGCTGAAGGCAAAAGACATGATTTCATTGAAGCGGTTCTCTACGCCAAGGCCGCCAGCATCAACTCGTTGATCGCGCGCGCAAATGCGCTTCAGGTCTTTGTGACAACCGAGGACGGCGCCAACCTTCTCGCAGGCTATAAGCGCGCGGCGAATATCCTGAAAAAGGAAGGCGTCGAGAACCTTACGACGAAGTCACTTTCCTATGCGTCGGCGCCGGAGGAAACGGCGCTCATCAACGCGCTTGATTCGGCGGAGCCTCAGGCCGCTGCCGCGATTGAGCGTGAGGATTTTGAAGGGGCCATGGCGGCACTCGCGTTGCTGCGTGCGCCGATTGATGCGTTTTTTGACAAGGTGATCGTGAATGATCCGGACGAAGAAAAGCGACTGGCAAGACTGGCCATGCTCGCACGCGTCCGTGATGCCGTTCATCAGGTGGCCGACTTCTCCCGTATTGAGGGATGACGAGATTATCCCGCTCCCCCTGAGGGAGAGGGCAGGGTTCGGGAGTAGCAGATGACGCAATATGTGTACCGTTTCGGCGGTGGTGTTTCGGACGGGGATGAAGCCACGCGGGGCAATAAGAACCTGCTCGGCGGCAAAGGCGCGAATCTGGACGGCATGGCCTCCATCGGCCTGCCTGTGCCCCCCGGTTTCACCATCACGACCGAAATGTGCACGCGTTATTATGCCGAAGGGCAAAGCTTCCCTGAAAGCGTCCGCGCGGAAGTGGCGCAGGGCGTTGCGCATATTGAGGCGGTGACCGGCAAAAAATTCGGTGACGCAACCGATCCGATGCTCGTTTCGGTGCGCTCTGGCGCGCGCGTCTCGATGCCGGGCATGATGGATACCGTCCTCAACCTCGGCCTCAATGACGAAACCGTGGTCGGCCTTGCGGCCTCGTCCGGCGACCCCCGCTTTGCCTGGGACAGCTATCGGCGCTTCATCCAGATGTATTCCGACGTCGTCCTCGAACTCGATCATGGCGCGTTTGAAGAGGCGCTTGAAATCGCGAAGGAAGATCGCGGCTATTTTCTCGACACTGAAATGCTCGCCGAAGACTGGCAGGCACTGGTGGCCGAGTATAAGTCGCTCGTTGAGCAGCAATGGGGCAAGCCATTCCCGCAAGATGTGCATGACCAGCTTTGGGGTGCGGTGGGTGCCGTGTTCGGATCATGGGAGGCAGATCGCGCCAAGGTCTATCGCCGGTTGAACAGCATCCCCGGAGACTGGGGCACCGCTGTCAATGTGCAGGCGATGGTGTTCGGCAATATGGGTGACACGTCAGCGACCGGCGTGGCCTTCACCCGCGATCCCGCGACCGGCGAGAATGCCTATTATGGCGAATTCCTGATCAACGCGCAGGGCGAAGATGTCGTCGCCGGCATCCGCACCCCACAATATTTGACGAAGGCCGCCCGCGAGCGCGCCAATGCCAAGCCGCTGTCGATGGAAGAGGCGATGCCGGAGGTTTACGGCCAGCTCGCCGATGTGTTCCGCATCCTCGAAACGCACTATCGCGACATGCAGGACATTGAGTTCACGGTGGAACGCGGCAAGCTTTGGATGCTCCAGACGCGGTCGGGTAAGCGCACAGCGAAGGCGGCACTCAAGATCGCGGTCGACATGGCCAATGAAGGCCTGATCACCCACAATGAAGCCATTCTGCGCGTCGAACCCTCAGCGCTGGACCAACTGCTCCATCCCACACTTGATCCTGCCGCCAAGCGCGATGTGCTGACCAAGGGACTGCCGGCCTCTCCGGGCGCGGCCTCAGGCAAGATCGTGTTCGATGCGGATACCGCTGAACGGGCGGCGGCTGATGGGCAGAGCGTTATCCTCGTCCGCACAGAAACCTCGCCTGAGGATATTCACGGCATGCACGCCGCCAAGGGTATCCTGACGGCGCGTGGCGGCATGACGAGCCATGCGGCGGTTGTGGCGCGTGGCATGGGCCGTCCCTGCGTGTCGGGGGCCGGTGGCATCTCGATCGACAGCAAGGCCAAGCAGCTGCGTGTCGGCGACCGGACATTGGGCGAAGGCGACATCCTGACGCTGGACGGCTCCACAGGGGAAGTCATGGCCGGGTCTGTCGCGACGGTGCAGCCGGAGTTGGCGGGCGATTTTGGCGTGCTGATGGAATGGGCCGACAAAATCCGCCGGATGAAAGTGCGCGCCAATGCGGAAACCCCGCTTGATGCGCAGACTGCGCGAGACTTTGGCGCCGAAGGCATCGGCCTGTGCCGCACCGAACATATGTTCTTTGACGCCGCCCGCATCACTGCCGTCCGACAAATGATTTTGGCTGACAGTGAAAAGGGCAGGCGCGCGGCGCTCGACAAGCTGCTGCCGGAACAGCGCGCCGACTTTGTTGAGATTTTCAAGGTGATGGCGGGGCTTCCTGTGACCATCCGTCTGCTCGATCCGCCGCTGCATGAATTTTTGCCGCATCAGGAAAGCGAATTTGCCGAAGTGGCAGAGGCGGCGGGCGTCGATGTCGAGGTGCTCAAGCGCCGCGCGGCAGATCTGTTTGAGTTCAACCCGATGCTCGGCCATCGCGGCTGTCGTTTGGGTGTGACCTATCCCGAAATTTACGAGATGCAGGCCCGCGCCATTTTTGAAGCCGCCTGCACGCTGGAGACAGCGCCTGTGCCGGAAATCATGATTCCGCTCGTCGCGACCAAGCGCGAGCTGGAACTGATGAAGGATGTGGTGGATGCCGCCGCAGAAGCGGTTTTCGCTGAAAAGGGTAAGCGCATCGAGTATCTCGTCGGCACGATGATCGAACTGCCGCGCGCTGCGCTCAAGGCCGGGGAAATTGCAGAGGTCGGCGAGTTCTTCAGCTTTGGCACCAACGACCTCACGCAGACGACGCTTGGCGTCTCCCGCGATGACGCGGCACGCTTCCTCACGACCTATGTCGATAAGGGCATCTATCCGCAGGACCCGTTTGTCTCGATTGATGAAGAAGGCGTGGGCGAGCTGATCGCGCTGGCCGCAGAACGTGGGCGCAAAACGCGGCCCGACATCAAGATGGGCATTTGCGGGGAACATGGCGGCGATCCGCGCTCGATTGCCTTCTGCGAAAAGACTGGCCTCGATTACGTCTCGGCCTCTCCCTATCGCGTGCCGATCGCGCGGCTGGCCGCGGCACAGGCAGCGCTGCGCAAATAAGGCGCATTCATTTTTTCTTGGCCCCAGAAGGCAGGCGCGTTAGCATTGCTCAAAATAGGGGAGGGTTGGAAAAAATGAAGACATGGCAACGCTATGCGCTTGGCATCGCTGTCGGGCTGGCCGCCGGAGGTGGCCTCGTCTGGCATAAGACGGGATCCGCTTTTGACAGCGGCAGTGTCACCAACGGCATCTGGTCCACATCTCTTAACTACGGCATCGCTTCTGCGGATCCGTTGACCCGCGCCGCCGTCGCACGGCGTGGTCTGCTCGCTTTGCCGAAGACAGAGACCGTCTATTGGGCTGCATCCCGTGATAGCGATGGCAAGCCGCTCGATGGGTCCTGCACCTATGCCCTTTCTGGCAAGGCGCTCGACTCCCGTTGGTGGAGTGTCACCTATTATGATCGGGATGGGTATCTCGTCGCCAATGACGCCCGCATCTGGTCCTTCAGCGGCGCATCCATCACGCCGGAGGAAAAGGCGGGTTGGACGGTGACGATCGCTCCCGCCAAGCCGGCCTCCGGGCACTGGCTGCCCAGCGCGAAGGGCCAACCTTTTGAGCTGACCCTGCGGATGTACAATCCCGGTCCAGCGTTTGTGAAGGATCCCGAGGCCGCAGAGCTGCCCGTTTTGAAGAAGGAGGGCTGCGCATGAAACAGTGGTTTGGCCCCGCCGCGATTGCCTTGCTCGCTGCTGCTGCTGCCTGGCATGGCGGCCTTGCCTTGGCGACCTATGGCCTGATGGAGGCTGCTGTTCGCAAGACAGCTGCAGATACTGGTCTGAACAAAATGCGCTACAACGCGCTCGCGACGCCGGAGAATCAGCCCATCGTTCGGCCCAGCCCGGACCTTGCCTATTCGGCATGCGCTTATGATCTGACAAATGGCCCGGTTGAAGTGACGATGGCGCCCGTGCCGGGACGCTATTCCTCGCTCAGCGTGTTCGACGCGCGGACCGATGTGGTCTTTGTCCGCAATGACCAGCAGGCCAAGGAGAAACCGTTCCAGATCGTCATCGCACGAGAGGGGCAGGCCGTTCCCGCAGGCAAAGACGTGGTCCGTGTCGGCTATGATCGCGGGATCGCGCTGATCCGGTTGTTGCTCAATAGTCCGTCTGAGATCAAATCGCTGGAGCCTCTCCGGCGGCAGTCGAGCTGCCGCCAGATTTAGCCCAGTCGATTGACGAAGTTGTCGCTGATCGAACAGGCCGCCGGGCCAAGAATAACGATGAAGAGCACCGGCAGAATGAACAGGATCAGCGGCACCGTCATGATGGCGGGCAAGCGGGCGGCCTTTTCTTCCGCACGCATCATACGTTCGTTGCGGAATTCGGCGGACAGAACGCGCAGCGCAGACGCAAGCGGGGTGCCGTATTTTTCGGTCTGGATCATGGTCGTCACGACGCCCTTGATTGCATCGAGCGGGACGCGCGTCGCGAGGTTTTCAAACGCGGTTCGACGGTCTGTCAGGAAGCCGAGTTCGATGGACGTCAGCGTCAATTCGTCACCCAGTTCCGGATAGCCGCGGCCAAGTTCCTTCGCCACGCGGCCAAAGGAGGCGTCGACCGTCAGACCGGCTTCTGCGCAGATGACAAGCAGATCGAGTGCATCAGGCAGACCTTTGCGGATCGCGTCCGAGCGCTTGGAAATCTTGTTCTGCAAAAAGATGTCGGGCGCCTTATAGCTGCCGATCAGGGCGGCGGCAGCGACCCCGAAACGCTTGAACGGCGTCAGGTCCGGCCAGTGGTTCATGACGTAGATCATGAACACAGCCGTGCCGCCGATGACGATCGGCAGGATCAGGCGGCCGAAGATGACGGCAACGGCCAGTTCTTTTGACCGGATACCCGCCTGCATCAGCTTGATCTGCGCTTCCTTGACCTGCGATTCCTGCAGCATCTTGAAGGTCGACAGGAAGCCGCGCAGCTTGTCTGTGCGCTGGTTGTTGTGCGTGATTTTGGTGCGGCGCTTTGACGTGGAGGCAACGATCCCGGCCTTCAACTGCTCGCGCCGTTCGTTCAGCGCTTTGACCCGCTTGGCCATGGGATCGCGCACCGTTGTCGCGGCATAAAGCGCGACAAGCATGGCAAGCGCCGCGACAGCGGTGAGCAGCGTCGCCACCCACATAACGTCGACACCCATCAGAGTCGGACCGGATACTGGTTGCATGTTCTTGTCTCGCTCCCTGATCCGTTAGATTTCAAAGCTGACCATTTTGGCCATGATGCCGACGCCGAAGCCCATCCAGACGAGCCCGCCAAGGCCGATGACCATCAGGCGCTGGTCCGAGAAGAAGTCGTCAATGTAGCCCGGGTTCATCGTGTACAGCAGACCAAACACGATGAAGGGCAAGGAGCCGACAATATAAGCCGACGCCTTCGATTCCGACGACATGGCGCGGATCTTCAGCTTCATCTGTGACCGCTTGCGCAGCACGTCAGCCAGGTTTGAAAGCGTCTCCGCCAAGTTGCCGCCCGTTTCGCGCTGAATGGCGAGCGAGATGCAAAAGAACTGGAATTCCGGAATGTTGAGCCGGGTCGCCGCATCCTGCAGGGCTTCGTCCATCGTGCGCCCGATTTTGATCTTATCGGCCACGAACTGAAATTCATCGCCCACAGCACCCGGCAATTCCTTGCCGACAATGCCAAGCGTTTCCGAAATCGGAAGGCCGGATCGCAAGCCGCGAACCATCAGTTCGATCGCGTCGGGAAAGCGGACATTGAAATCGCCAATGCGTTTCCCGATCAGAAAGCCGATCACCAGGTGTGGCAGCCCAAGGCCGAGCACAAAGCCCGCCAACACGCCCAGCAGAACAGGGGCGCCCTTCATCATCAGGGCGGTGGCTGTCACCACAGCGACGCCGATGCAGGTCAACACATAGTTTCGCAGCGTCCAGCTTTTGCCGGTGCGCTGGATACGCTTGGCCAGAAGCTCCGGGTTGGGGATCAGGCTGCTGCCGCTATTCTGGTTTGGCGCAGGCTTGGAGGCAATCAGCTTGCGCATCTGTTTTTCAACAGAGTTGGTGGCAGCGCCGTGTCGTTCCTTCAGTTCATCCAGACGGCGATGATAGGCCTTGCCCTGCGACGGGCCGGACATGGCAAGATAGAGCAGGGCAATGGCCAGCAGGGCTCCAGAGCCAAGCATGATAAGAGACATCATCTTACTGCCACTTTCCTATCTTCAAACGACCAACGCAGGATCATTCAGCCGCTCAGGCGACGGGTTCGGACGATGCCGGCTTCGCCGCTTTTTTGGGAAGCAGGGACTTCAGATCACCAATTTTGGCCATCAATGAAGGCTTTGCTGCGGCCTTTGCACCCATGATCGGCAGGTCAGCATCCTGACCGGCAATAGCGAGCATCCGGGTCACGACATCCTGCAACGCACCGCCGATCTTGGATCCCTTGCCGGCGTCAGCCAAGGGCTTGCCCAGCTTGGCCGCTTGGCTCGTCACCTTCAGGTCATAGGGGATCACGACGTCGATCTTGCGCTCGATAGAGGCTTCGAAATCCTTCTTGGTGATTTCAGGCGTCGCGCCTGCCACCACCTTGTTCAGGACAACGACGACCTGCGATTGCGGTGCGTTTGATTTCAGCCAGGAAAGAATGCGGATCACGTCACGTGCGGATGCCAGCGTCAGTTCTGCCACAACGATGGTTAAATGCACGTCGCCCATGAGATGCGGATGCTGGACCAGAATGTTGCGCGGCAGATCGATCACGGTGCATTCAAACGCCGTCTTCATTTCTTCCTGCAACAGGTGGAATGCGGTCCCGTCCGTCAGCGTTGGCTGGTGGATGGGAGCTTCTGCCGAAAGGATGGCGAGCTTCTCGCTCGCCTTCACCATGGCGCGTTCGATGAAGAGACCGTCGATACGGCTCGGGTTTTCGATGGCGTCGGTCAGGCCGCGGCCGGGTTCCAGATCCAGCGTCAGGGCACCTGTTCCGAAATGCAGATCAAGATCGAGCAGCGAAGTCGAACGGCGTTCCTTTTCGGCAAGCAACCAGGCGATGGACGTGGCCAGCGTCGATGCGCCAGAGCCGCCACGTGCGCCGACGACAGCCGTCATCAGATGCGGGCGCTCCACAGGGCCTTCACCGGGCTTTGGCGCATGGAGCACAGCCTGTGCATGCGATAGGGCATCGCGCAGCTGATCCGGGCTGAAGGGCTTCAGGAGATAGTCCTGAATGCCGCTGGCCAACAGATCGCGGTACAGGCGAACGTCGTTCACCTGGCCTGCCGCGATGACGACAGTGCCGGGTTCGCAGACTTCTGCCAGCGCGTTGATGTCGTTCAGCGGATCGCCGGATTCAGACAGATCGACGAACAGAATGTTCGGGCTTGCGGCAACCGAAAGCGTCTGCACGGCGTTGCGAAGACCACCCTTGTGGACCTTTTCAACCGGCCAGCCCATTTCGACGACGACCGGACGGATGACGTCGGCTGCGTTGTCGTCACAGACGAAGGCTGCAAACGGATCGCGGTTCGAGGCGCCACCGCCACGCGAAGGAGACCAGGGAGCGTTCATCAGTTCTTGGTTCCTTCCTTGATCAAGCCGTTTGCACCCGTTGTCGGGGCGTCACGATACGTCTTGACGGCCTTGCTGGAGGCCAGTGTGGATGAGACCGGGCTGCCGGAGCGGCCGGAGACGAGATCCTCTGGATTGGCGATCATCGCAGCCAGATTGCTGTTGGTCGCGCAGCCAAAGTTGGAAGAGGCATGGCCCGTCATGTCCGGCTGCGAGGCGCGGCTCCAGTCCGGGCAGCTTGGCACGCTCGCCTTGATGCGGCTGACGATGACGCGGACATTGCCGGGGGCAATTTCGCCTTCGGTCAGCGGAGCTGTCTCGTCCAGCAGCAGGCCGTAGCGCGCTGCAAGCGAGGCAACGGCTTCCCGCGTGGCGCGGGTGTCACCGGCGCTGGAGACATCGACCGAAACGCGGTCCCCATAGCTGAGCTTCATGGCTTCAAACCAACCGGCCAGTCGATGCAGATCGGCCTGTTCGAGGCCGCCTTGACCGGCGACATCGTAAACATAGTCTGTGCGCTGGATCACCGGCTGGTGAACACTGCTCAGGCTGCGGTTTTCCGTGCCGCAAGCCGAAACGGCCAGAGCCAGACCAAGAAGGAGTGTGTGACGTGCCTTGTACATGACCATTGTTCCTTCCGCCAATCAGTTGCCAAAGCCTGGAGCCGGCGCATTCGCCGCTGCGGCCTTGCGCGATTTCTTAGAGAGCGCTGAATTCTGGGCCGGCACTGGGAGCATCGCACCAACAGACGGGGCGGCGGGTACGGTGACCGGATCGCCCATTGTCGGCTTCTTGCTCTCGTCGCCGGTTTTGCCGCTGAAGGTCTGACCCTTGATGATGCGATCAAAATCGCTCGGCGTGCGATAGCCGTCGGTCGGCAGCTTGATCTCACCGGCGGAAACCGGCTTCACCAGATATGGCGTCACGACGATCACGAGTTCAGTTTCATTTTTACGGAAGCTGTTTGACCTGAACAGCGTGCCGAGCACGGGCAGGTTGCCAAGGCCCGGTGCACGGTCAATCGAGTTGTTCTGCGTGTTCTGCATCAGGCCGCCGATCATGAAGCTCTGGCCGGAGCCGAGTTCCACGGTCGTCTCGACACGCCGAGTGGCAAGCGCCGGGACCTGGAAGCCGTTGATGACCACCGAGCCTGCCGAGGTCAGCTGCGAAACTTCCGGCCGGACACGCATGGAGATTCGGCCATCGGACAATACTGTCGGCGTAAAGGCTAGGCTGACGCCATATTGCTTATACTCAATCGACACCTGACCCAGAGAGGTCGAAAGCGGGATCGGAATTTCACCGCCGGCAAGGAAGCTTGCGGTTTCACCCGAAAGTGCGGTCAGCGTCGGCTGGGCGAGAGTTGTCGCCATCCCGTCGCTTTCGGCAAGGTCGATGGCCGATGCGAGATCAAGGCCCAACAGGCGACCGGCAAGGCCGATGCTCGTTTTGCCTGCGCCAAGGCCAAGCGACTTGAAGTCATAGGCCGTGCCGCCCTTGGCAATGAACTGGCCCGTGGACGGATCAAACGGAAGCGATATCGAGCCGCTCGGTAGGCCGAACACCGACGATGCATCCAGCTTGGGAAGGCCTGTGAGGTCCTGCGTGCCGATCGAGCCGAAGTTGCGACCCTGGGCGATGCCCATCAGGAAGCCACCGGTCGTATCGCGTGACAGCAGGTTGACGCCAAATTCCTTGACCAGCTGGCGGTTCACCTCGGCGATCTTCACCTGCAGATTGACCTGCAGCGGCGTCGCCGTTTTTGTGCGGTTCACGACTTCAATGTCGTTGCCGACAAAGGCCTTGGCCAGCCGTTCAGCCTCGGCACCGTCTTCTGGCGATGCGACCGTGCCGGTCAACAGCACCAGACCATTCATCGTGGTCGCCTTGATGTCGGCATCCGGCATGGCGAGGTTCAACATCTCATCAATTGAGTTGACGTTGGCGCCGACGCGGACGTTGGCGGAATAGACAACCTTGCCGGCGGCAGTGGTTGCAAACACCGTTGATTCGCCGCTCGCCTTCCCCAGAATGTAGATCTGGCGGGGGGAGCGGACCTGAACGTCTGCAACATCCTGGTTAGAGATCAGGACGTCCGAGATGGCGGCCGGCAGGGTGACCAGCTGACCACGACCCTTAGAGAGCGTAATCTCCGTCGCGGCGCGCTGCGTTACCGGCGTGCTTGGGCCGGAGACCTGGATGGAGCGGGCCGCTGCGCGCTTCGGCGCGGCTGCCGCGGCGGCGGTCGTCACAAGGGCGACCGAGATGGCGGACGCCGCGAGAAGCGCCTTGCGCCCGAAATTGGTGTTGGTGCTCATGTTACTTGCCCCCAAACGTGACTTCAGTGGGTGTCGAGCTGCGCCAGACTTTGACCACAGGGCCACGGGCTGCAGGATCGACGGTTGCGCCGCCTGACGGCGCTGCGCCGCCATTGGACGCGCCGGAGTTGGACTGGGCACGCGGCACCGAACGGCGCTGGAAGCGTGAGACGTCTGCCCCCGTCACAAAGGTCGGGTCGGTATCGACCGGACGCGATGCAATGGCGAGCAGCATCTGCTTTTCAGCCTTCGGATCGGCGCCTTCGGGAACACGCACATCGCCTGAGGCAATCGCACGTTCCAGTTCCGAGGCATTGTCGGCAATGGAGCGCAGGGACAGCGAGAGCTGACCGATCGACTGGGCAACGGCAATTTTTTCCGCGATGCGCGGGGTGACTTCGAGTGTGACATTCGACGACACCTTCACTTCGGCGTTGCCGTCCTTGTCTTCCGACACGGTCCGCTGGTCTGTTGCGAGAACGCGGACATTGCGGATGATGGTTTCAGAGGTGCGCAGGGCGGGGCCGTCGCTGCCGTCCACGGTCTGCGTCAGCACCATGTCCACCCGGTCCCCCGGGAAGACGAAGCCGGCAACGCCGCTTTGCGCGGACACCGACACCGTGACAGCGCGCATGCCTGGGCCAAGTGCGGCGGCGAGGAAGCCGCGATCACCAGACTTGACGAGCGCGCCCTGTGTGATCGGCTGCCCCGCCGAAATCGCGGTGCGGACGACGGTGCCGTTCAGCTTGTTGAGATCGACATTCTGCCCTTCGACATAATAGGCGTTCTCCATCAGCTCCTTCGGCCAGGGCTGATAGCGGAAGCTGTCAGGGCCGATGATGGTGCCAACGGGCAGGGCGCGGGTTGCGACCAGAATCTTTGGTCCAACGGGCTGCGGGGCGACTGCGGCTTGAGCCTGCGGGGCTGGTGCCCCTGCAAACATGTTCTTCGCCATAAAGGCCGTGACACCCGCAATAATGAGCGCCCCGACCAGGAGTGCGATTTTCTTAGGATCCATGACGCGCATTCCCCTTGCCGCGTGGGTTAATCATTCAAGGTAAGAGTGATCACCCAAAATGGTTAAGATATCGTTCGTGAATGGCCCAGATGCCCGCCACCGAGATGGCGACCCCATATGGAACCTCGATGGAATTGCCCGTTTTCAGAGCCTTTTCCCGCGCCCACATGCCAATTGTTATGATCCCGCCGACAATCGACATGACCATCAAAAGCTGCAGGAACGCGATGGCTGGAAACCAGAGCGCGAGCGCGGCGATCAGTTTGACATCACCTCCGCCCATCGCGTTGAGCGCAAAGAAGATCGAAAACAGGACCATGAAACCGATGGCGACGCCAATCTGCAGGACAACGTCCGGCCAGAGCGGCATGCCCGAAAGGCCCCACATGATCGGGGCTAACGCCGCGATCGCGATGACGAGCCAGTTCGGAATGGTGCGCGCACGGACATCCCCGACAGCGGCATAAGCCAGCATGAGGGCGAGCCCGACATAAAGCGTCATGATGGGTGTAAGACCGTTCATGGCGATCCCCTATAAGCAGGACGCATTATCAAAGCGTAACTAAGTAATTGAAGGTGCCGTAGGCCGTGGCCCAAAGGGCAGGGTTGACCACTTCCTGCCCTATCGCCACTGCATTCCAATGGCTTATGACGTCGCGATAATCGGAGCCGGAATGGCCGGGGCGAGCCTTGCGGCAGCACTCGCACCGCATATGTCAGTGATCGTACTCGAAGCCGAGCATCAGCCCGGATACCATGCGACGGGGCGCTCTGCCGCCTTTTGGAGCGTGACCTATGGTGGCCCCCTCGTGCAGCCATTGTCTTCAGCGACCGGCCCCTTTCTCGCCAACCCGCCCAAATCCTTTTCAGAAACCGGCTTCTTGTTGCGCCGTGGCGCGTTGATGGTCGGGCGGGCGGAAGATGAGGCGCAGATTTCTTCCTTTTTGCAGGCGTTTGACGGCTCCGGCGTTCCGCTTGACCGTCTGGACGCGGACGGGGTGGCAGCGCATATGCCGGGCGTCCGCGCGGCATGGGATCGGGGGGTGTGGGAGGCGAGCACCACCGACATTGATGTCGCGCGGCTCCATGCGGCCTATGTGCGACAGGCCCGCTTGTCAGGCGCGCTCTTCGCGCTGGATCATCGGGTGCAGGCTATTGCCCGACGGACGCAAGGCTGGACTTTATCCTGCTCGGGACAAGATGTGGTGGCCAACCGTGTGGTCAATGCAGGCGGCGCTTGGGCGGATGATGTTGCGCGCCTTGCTGGGGTCGCGCCGGTTGGCGTGACGCCCTATCGGCGGACGATGGTGCAGTTGGAAGTCGCAGCGCATGTGCCTGCAGCGCTGCCGCTCGTCGTCGACATCAATGAACGCTTCTATTTCAAACCAGAAGGGCAAAACCGGATTTGGTTGAGCCCGCATGATGAAACGCCGTCCCCGCCCTGCGATGCGGCTCCCGAAGAGTTGGATGTCGCCCTGGCCATTGCCCGATTTGAAGACGTGATGGACTGGCCGGTCGTGCGCGTCGAACGGACATGGGCGGGCCTGCGGAGTTTTGCACCAGACCGGCTGCCGGTTTTTGGGGAAGATCCCAATAATGCGGGCTTTTTTTGGTGCGCAGGGCAGGGGGGCTTCGGCATCCAGACCGCACCCGCCATTGCCGACCTTCTCGCAGCCGAAATGCTAGGCCAAGCGCCGGGCGCCGCCTATGACGGGATCAACCCCACAGCCTTCGCGCCAGGGCGGGACAGCCTTGTTAATCGGGCTTAGCGTCTAGCTTTGCACAATCTCCGCGGAGCCGGAGTTCTTGACGTTTTCGATGCATTTCAGGCACGACGCTTTGGAACTATATCCTTCGCTTGCCGTGGCGAGAATGTTGCCGTTCTGGTGGCGCAAGCGCCAGCGGAACTCACCTCTGGCGTCTTTGTAAACTTCGAACTTCATCATCGCTCTCCCCATCCAAATGGCGGAGGGTAGATTATGCGCCGCTTTTTGAAGCGTTCAAGGCAGCGTCACTGGCCAGCTTGTCCGCGCGTTCATTGTCAGGGTCTCCGTTGTGACCCTTCACCCAGCGCCAATCGATTTTGTGCCGCGCGCAGGCTTCGACAAGCTCTTGCCATAATTCAGCATTTTTCACCGGCTTCTTGTCTGCGGTGCGCCAGCCATTTTTGCGCCAGCCGTGAATCCATTTTGTAATTCCGTCGCGCACATAGACGCTGTCGGTCTCTAAAATCACATGGCAGGGTCGCTTCAGGGCTTCGAGACCGCGAATCGCTGCCGTCAATTCCATCCGGTTGTTGGTGGTCAGGGGTTCTCCACCCGACAAATCCCGCTCGCTCCCATTGGCGGCGCGCAGGACGACCCCCCAGCCCCCGGGGCCGGGATTGCCCTTGCAGGCGCCGTCAGTCGACATCTTGATGCGGGGCAGATCGGTCACGGTCTGGCGTAGTGATCAAGCCGGGCGAGAAAAGCCATCGGGTCCTTGCGCGTGACCAACGCGTCGGCCGGCGTGTTCAGCCAATCCCAAGCACGTGTCAGCAAAAAGCGAAGGCAGGCCCCGCGAGCGAGGATGGAGAAGGCAGACCGTTCGGCCTCTGTCCGCCCGAAGCTCTCATCATAGCCGCTGACAAGCGCGTCGCCGACATCCGCCAGATAGGCGTTGTCTGCGTCAAAGCTCCAGGACACGTGCGTTACGGCTAAGTCCCAGGCGCGGATTTCGGTGCAGGCGAAGTAGAAGTCGATGACCGCACAAACCTTGTCACCCGCCATCAGGACATTGTCGGGAAACAGGTCGGCATGGATGACGCTCTTGTCGAGCCCGGCGGGCCAATGGGCGCGAAGGAAGGCGCATTCGTCTGCCACACGCTGTTTGAGGCCCGGCTGGATCTTATCCAGATCATCCCCACAGCGCTCGGCAAGGTCGAGCCAACCGTCCAGACCAAGCGTATTGGGCCTGTTGAGCGTGAAGTCCTTTAGCGCCGCATGCAGCTGACCCAGCGCGCGTCCTGTCGACAACGCCTGTTCGGGCGTCGGGTGGGACACGCTGAGGCCCGGCATGAATTCCATCATCGCCATCGATTTGCCCTTATGGCTGATCGTGGCGCTGCCATCGGCCGTTTTCAGGGATGCAGGGACCGGGCAGCCCTTGGCCACCAGATGGTCGATCATCGCCATGAAGAAGGGCAGGTCAGCCGTATCGACTCGCTTTTCATACACAGTGAAGATGAAGCGGCCCTTGGTCGTTTCGACCAGATAGTTGCTGTTCTCCACACCCTCAGCGATGCCCTTGGCGGAAATGAGGTTGCCCGCGCCGAATTGCAGCACGAGTTCGGCCATCTCCTCAGCCGGGATCTGCGTGTAGACCGCCATGGTGATTAATCGACCAGTTCGCGCGGCAGCTTGAAAACCATGTTTTCGGTCGCGGTGGTCACTTCCTCTTCAACAACTGTGTAGCGCTGTTGCAGTGCCGTTACGATCTCGCGCACCAAAACTTCCGGGGCGGAGGCACCCGCCGTCAGCCCGACACGGGTCGCATTGCCCAGCCAGTCAAAGTCAATATCGCTGCCGCGCTGCACGAGCAGGGCAGGCACGCCCATCCGCTCACCAACTTCGGCCAGCCGGAGGGAATTGGAGGAGTTAGGCGCCCCGATCACAATCAGCCGCTCCACCGCCTTGCAGATGGACTTTACGGCATCCTGTC
This sequence comes from uncultured Sphingomonadaceae bacterium, assembly GCA_937996655.1. Lineage (GTDB taxonomy): Bacteria > Pseudomonadota > Alphaproteobacteria > Sphingomonadales > Sphingomonadaceae > Aquisediminimonas. Next base: position 208,512 of record CALKUK010000011.1, read on the forward strand.
GGTTGGACGTGGCGTAACAGATATCATCGCCTCTGGGGCCGGTGATGTCCGGGAAGCGCGCCTTGAGCGCGGTGATCATCTCGGCTGTATCATCGACGGACAAGGTGGTCTGCGTCAGAAAACCGAGCGTGGCGCCATCTAGGTCTGGAAGAGCGGCGACATCCGCCACCGTCTCGATCAGCGTCATATTGCCATCGGGCACCTGACCAAACGTGCCGATCACTTCGGGATGCCCAGCATGGCCGATGAACAGAATGTGCTTGCCCTGATCAACAAGGCGCTCGACCTGACGGTGAACCTTGGAGACGAGCGGGCAGGTCGCGTCCAGCCATTCAAGGCCGCGGGCGTCGGCGGCGGCGGGAACGACCTTCGGGACGCCGTGCGCTGAGAAAATGACGGGAACACCGTCCGGCACTTCGTCCAGTTCTTCCACAAATACGGCGCCTTTGGCCTTCAGGCTTTCAACGACAAATTTGTTATGGACGATTTCATGACGGACATAGACCGGCGCGCCATACTTCTCGATCGCCTTTTCCACGATGATGATGGCGCGGTCGACACCCGCGCAAAAGCCACGCGGAGCGGCGATCATGAGGGTTAGGGAGGGCTTTGTCTCGCTCATCTTGTCGCAGCCCCTACGCGATTGCTTGCAGGCGGGAAAGCGGGTTCCTATACGGGCGGTCCTAATTCTTCGGGGATACCGCTTGTGACGTTCCGTAAATCGCTGTTGCTCTCCGGCCTTGCCGCCCTCTCACTTGCTGGTTGCGCAAAGGATGGTGACTTCGATTCGAGCGGGGGCATCGCTGTGACCCGCTCATCCTGCCCGGCCGTCGCTGTCCCTGTGTACACAGGTGATCTCACTCAATTTGACCCGGCAACGAGCCGGGATGCGTCTGCGATTGACGTGGTGGCAACGCTGACCAACGTCCGGTCGACCTGTTCGGAACAGGGGGACGATATCGTCTCCAACGCAACGTTTGACGTTATCGCCACTCGCCGCGATGGCGCGGGGGCACGTCAGGTCGACATTCCCTATTTCGTTTCGGTGGTGCAGGGCGGTCGCGCTGTGGTGTCGAAGCGCATCAACCGCGTCACCCTCAATTTCGCCGACGGGCAGACCCGCGCTGAAGCCAAGGGAACAGCCGCCGGTTTCATCAATCGGTCTGCCGCCACTCTGCCTCCTGAAATTCAGGAACGGTTGACCCGCAAGCGCAAGGCTGGCGACATGGACGCGGCGGTTGACCCATTGTCCGTGCCTGAAGTGCGTGCCGCTGTGCAGCGGGCAAGCTTTGAACTGCTCATCGGCTTCCAGCTGACCGACGCGCAGTTGCAGTATAACGCAACCCGCTAATGTCTGTCGCAATCCGGGCCCTGCTTTCGGGACGGGTTCGGCCCTTCGCGCGGGGCGAAGGCAGTGCGATTTCCAAAGCACCGCTTTCGGGCAAAATCCGCATCACGCGGCGGGGCATTGTCGGTGATGAGCAGGCGGACGCCCTACATCATGGCGGACCAGACAAGGCGCTGCACCATTATCCGTTCGATCATTATGCGCGCTGGCGCCGTGATTTAGGCCATGAAGATCTGCTGGCGGCTGGTCCCTTTGGGGAGAATGTCTCGACGCTCGGTCTGACCGAAGACGAAGTGTGCCTTGGGGACAGGTTCCGGCTTGGCACGGCACTTGTTGAAATCAGCCAAGCCCGCAAACCTTGTTGGAAACAGGGGGATCGGCTCGGCTGGACGCAATTGCCGTCGCTCATGGTCCACGAAGGACGGTCCGGCTGGTATTACCGCGTCATCGAAGACGGCGAGGCCGAAGCCGGTGACGCGCTGGACTTGGTTGATCGTCCGCTGCCGGATTGGAGCGTCCGGCGCGTGTTTGACCTGATCGTTGCGGGCAAGAACAAGACGGACAAAGCCGCCTTCCGGGCGCTCGCCGAGATGGATGTCTTGTTCGACGGCTGGCGAAAAATTGCAGCGGAGCGTCTGCGCGATTGACTCCAAGGGCCCGAGCGGTCATCTCTCAAGGGTCGCTGACAGCGCGGGAGAGAGGTTCGTTTGACGGACCCGCCGAAGGAGCAACCGCCCCGGAATCTCTCAGGCAAAAGGACCGCGCCGACATATGTGACACTCTGGAAAGTGTTCCGGCAATTGCCGGGGCCGCCGAAGGGGTAACTCCGGACCGACGCCGGAGGAAAGCTCTCAGGTTCCCGTGACAGAGGGGGTCTGGTGCATCGCCGAGAGGGCAACGCACCGGTCAACCCCGCATGCGGAGCCGACATTAGTGAGCGACACAAACGAAATAGACATCGAAACACCGGAGGGCCCCTTGGCTTTGCCGCTGGATGCTTGGCATCTCGCACGCGGCGCCCGCATGGTTCCGTTCGCCGGATACCAGATGCCCATCCAATATGAGGGCATCATGGCGGAGCATTTGTGGACGCGTGAAAGCGCGGGCCTGTTTGATGTGTCGCACATGGGGCAGCTCATCCTGTCGGGTGAGGGCCTTGATGTCGCGATCGAAGCGCTTGTGCCCGGTGACATTGCCGCACTGGCCGAGGGCAAGCAGCGCTACTCGCTCCTCCTCGCAGAAGATGGCGGCATCCTTGACGATTTGATGATCACCCGTGCGCCGATGGGGCTTTATGTGGTCGTCAACGGCGCGGTGAAGTGGGATGACATTGCCCATCTGCGCGAACATCTGCCCGATGAGATCACCATTTCCCATATGGAAGACCGCGCACTGCTGGCGTTGCAGGGCCCGAAGGCGGTCGATGCGCTGAAGCGGATCGTGCCGGGCGTGGACAGGCTCTTCTTCATGGAGGCCGGGTCCTTCTTCTGGGGGCTGGAGCCGTTATGGATCAGCCGGTCAGGCTATACGGGTGAGGATGGGTTCGAGATCTCGATCCCCGCCGAACATGTCGCTGCATTTGCTGACCTGCTGTGCGCGCAGCCTGAGGTGAAGCCCATCGGACTCGGTGCGCGAGATTCGCTGCGGCTGGAGGCAGGCTTGCCGCTTTATGGGCATGATCTTGATCCCGAAACCGACCCTGTCGAGGGGGATCTTTCGTTTGCGATCTCCAAGCGTCGCCGCACAGAAGGCGGTTTTACGGGCAGCGCGCGCATCCTTTCGGCGCTGGCCGATGGCCCGGTGCGCAAACGTGTCGGGCTGCGCGTCGAGGGCAAGATGCCTGTGCGCGAAGGGGCCTTGCTGTTTTCCGGTGCCGACGAAATTGGCCGCGTGACCTCAGGCGGGTTCGCGCCGACGGTCAATGCCCCCATCGCCATGGGCTTTGTCGCCTCAGCGTACAGCACGCCCGGCACCGCCCTTGAAGCAGAAGTGCGCGGGAAGCGCGTGGCGGTCACCGTCACGGCGCTGCCCTTTGTCTCCCATCACTATCACCGCAAAGGAGCTGGCTTATGACCCGTTATTTTACCGACGAGCATGAATGGATCGACGTAGACGGCACTAGCGCGACTGTTGGTATCACCGATTATGCGCAGAGCCAGCTGGGCGACATCGTCTTTGTCGAAACGCCTGAGGCGGGCAGGGTGCTCTCCAAAGGGGGCGATGCAGCTGTCGTGGAATCGGTGAAAGCCGCGTCCGACGTCTATGCGCCCGTTTCCGGGACGGTGACGGAGGGCAACCCCGCTCTCGTCGATGATCCTGCATTGGTAAACTCGGACCCCGAGGGCGAAGGTTGGTTCTTCAAGCTGACGCTCGCCGATCCGTCGGAACTCGACGGCCTCATGGACGCCGCCGCCTATGAGGGTTTCGTCGCCACACTCTGACCAATCAAACTGCATTCTGGAGACACATCCGATGCGATACCTCCCCTTAACGCAACCCGACCGGCAAGCGATGCTGGCGACGATCGGGGCCAGCTCGATTGATGACCTGTTCGTCGATGTCCCCGCCGAAGCGCGGCTGCCGGGTCCGATCGTTGGCCTGCCCAATCATGCGAGCGAAATGGCCGTGGAACGCCACTTCTCAAACCTTGCGCGCAAAAACATGGCGGCGAGCCACCACCCCTTCTTTCTGGGGGCCGGCGCTTATAAGCACCACATTCCGGCGACGGTGGACCATATCATCCAGCGTGGGGAGTTTCTAACAGCCTACACGCCCTATCAGCCGGAAATTGCGCAGGGCACGCTGCAGATGTTGTTCGAATTCCAGACGCAGGTGGCGCGGCTGTTCGGCTGCGATGTGGCGAATGCATCGATGTACGATGGCTCGACGGCCTGCTGGGAAGCGATCTCCATGGCCGGCCGCGTGGCCAAGCGGAAGAAAGCGGTGCTCTCATCGGGCCTTCATCCGCATTATGTGAGTGTCGCCAACACAATGGCGCATTTCACGGGCGACACTTTGGAAACCGCGCTGCCTGCGCTGAACGCGGCCACGGATGCCGAACGTCTCATTGAGGCCATCGATGACGAGACAAGCTGCGTCGTCGTGCAATATCCGGATATCCTTGGGCGCATCGGTGATCTCTCGGAGATTGCCGCAAAGGCACACGCCCATGGCGCACTTCTGGTCGCGGTCGTGACCGAGCCGGTGGCGTTGGGCGCCATCCGGTCCCCCGGCGAAATGGGTGCAGACATCGTCGTTGGCGAAGGCCAGTCGATTGGCGTCGGCCTGCAATTTGGTGGACCTTATGTTGGGCTGTTCGCCTGCAAGGAGAAATTCGTCCGCCAGATGCCCGGCCGTTTGTGCGGCGAGACGGTCGACGCGACCGGCAAGAGGGGTTTCGTGCTGACCCTCTCCACGCGCGAGCAGCATATCCGCCGCGAAAAGGCGACGTCGAACATCTGCACCAATGCGGGCCTCTGCGCGCTGGCGTTCAGCATCCACATGACGTTGCTGGGGGAACGCGGCCTGCGCGATCTGGCCGCGCTCAACCATGCGTCAGCCGTTACGGCGGCAGAGCACTTGTCGGCGGTGCCCGGCGTGACGTTGGTCAATGAAAGCTTCTTCAACGAATTCACACTGAAGCTCTCCAAGCCCGCCCGACCCATCGTCCACCAACTGGCGGAGCGCGGCATTTTGGGCGGCGTCTCGCTTGGCCGCTTGTTCCCGGGTGCGCCGGATCTGGAGAATGGTCTCATCATTGCGGTCACAGAAACGGTGACGGCACAGGATGTGGAGACCCTTGCAATTGCGCTTGAGGAGATTTTGGCATGACCATCAACCAGAGCGGATGGCGCCCCGAAATGGGCACGGGCGGCGACGACACGGTTGCCACCTACACCGGCAACCGCGCGCTGATGCTGGAAGAAGCGTTGATCTTTGAGATTGGCGATAGCAGCACAACCGGCGTCGACATCGCGCCTGCGCTCAAGGCCGCGCCGAGACTTGGCGGGCTGGAGCGCAACGCCCGCATCGGTCTGCCCGGCCTGTCGGAGCCCGAGACGGTGCGCCACTATACGCGCCTCAGCCGTCAGAATTATGCGATTGACCTCGGCCTGTTTCCGCTCGGATCCTGCACGATGAAGCACAATCCACGCCTCAATGAAAAGATCGCACGGATGAAGGGCTTTGCCGACGTCCACCCGCTCCAACCTCAGGAGACGGTGCAGGGGGCTTTGGCCGTCATTCAGGAACTGGCGGTCTGGCTCATCGAGCTGACCGGCATGTATGGCGTCGCGATGGCCCCCAAAGCCGGTGCCCACGGAGAACTCTGCGGCATATTGTGCATCAAGGCCGCGCTGGAAGCACGTGGCGAGGACCGTCCCCTCATCCTCGTGCCGGAATCGGCGCACGGCACCAATCCGGCGACGGCCGCGTTCGCGGGCTTCCGCGTAGAGAACATCCCCGCGACGGCCGAAGGGCGTGTTGATCTGGCCGCCCTTAAGGCGCGGCTGGGGCCGGATGTGGCGGGGGTGATGATCACGAACCCAAACACCTGTGGTTTGTTCGAGCGCGATATGAAGGCAATCTCCGATGCCGTTCATGCCGCAGGCGGTTATGTCTATTGCGACGGCGCGAATTTCAACGCGATCGTAGGGCGGGTCCGGCCTGGCGATCTTGGCATCGATGCCATGCACATCAATTTGCACAAGACCTTCTCCACCCCGCATGGAGGCGGTGGCCCCGGTTCGGGGCCGGTGGTGCTGTCTGAAGCCTTGGCGCCGTTCGGGCCGATCCCGTTCGTCTCTCTGATGAAGGACGGCAGCTACAAGCTCGTCGAGGAAGAGAGCGCGGGTGCACTGCACCCCCAGACCTTTGGACGTATGGCGGCGTTCCACGGCCAGATGGGCATGTTTACCCGCGCGCTGTCCTACATCCTCAGCCACGGTGCCGATGGCCTGCGTCAGGTGGCCGAGGATGCGGTGCTCAATGCCAATTACATCCTGCGTTGTCTGGAAGATGTGCTCGACGCGCCGTTCGCGGCGTCGGGGCCGTGCATGCACGAAGCGCTGTTCTCGGATAGCGGACTGGCAGAGGGCTTCTCGACGCTGGATATCGCTAAGGGGCTGATCGACGAGGGCTTCCACCCGATGACAGTCTATTTTCCTCTCGTCGTCCACGGTGCGATGCTGGTGGAACCGACCGAGACGGAGTCGAAGGCGACGCTTGATCAGTTCATCGGCGCGCTGCGGTCCGTCGCATGCCGCGCACGGCAGGGAGATGCGGCGCTCAAGTCCGCCCCGCATTTCGCCCCGCGCCATCGGCTCGATGAAACTTTGGCCGCACGCAAGCCAGTGCTTGTCTGGAAGGAGGCAGAACTGGCACAAGCCGCCGAATGACGACACCACAGCCATTCATCATCGACGCAGGGGAGGTGGAGAAGCGCCACGCCCCTGCCACTGTCCGCAATCGCGACGCCATTGCCGATGTGCTCGACGGGGTTCTGCCGCCGTCCGGCACGGTGCTGGAGGTGGCGAGCGGGACGGGCGAACATATTGTCCATTTCGCAAACCGCTTCCCGCTGCTTGTCTGGCAGCCAAGCGATTATGCGGACGTGTCGCTTCCCTCCATCGCCGCATTGGTGGCAGAAGCGGGGGTCCCGAATGTGCGGCCTGCTGTTCCTCTGGATGCCGCCTCGAAAGATTGGCCGGTGCCACAGGCGGATGCCATTTTGTGCATCAACATGATCCATATCGCGCCCTGGGCCGCGACCATAGGCCTGATGGCAGGTGCAGGGCGTCTGCTGCCGACAGGCGCGCCGCTCTATCTCTACGGGCCATTCCTACAAGACGGGGTCGAAACTGCGGCCAGCAATCTGGCCTTTGATCAGTCACTCAAGGAGCGCGATCCTGACTGGGGGCTGCGCCATTTGTCCGCTGTGTCGTTGCTTGCAGCCGGGCAGGGATTGGAGCTGGATCGAGTGATCGAGATGCCTGCCAACAACCTGTCGGTCATCTTCCGCAAGGGCTGACGCAATTGGCAGCTTTACGTTTGTGTCAGGGACCGCATAACCCTCCGTCATAAATAGAATCATGATGAGAGAGGGTTTCCCCGCATGGCCGAGCTAGCCGACCTGCTAACGTTTGACGAATTTCTGACCTATTGGGGTGCGGAACGCCGCGACCATCTGGGGATGCGTGAGGAAGACCGGTTCTGGTCCTATGGCCAGCTGGAGGATCGGACAGCGCGCGCTGCGTCCATGCTGCTGGCAGCAGGTCTGAAAAAGGGGGACCGCATCTGCTGGATCGGCAAGAATTCGGACATCTACTTCACACTGTTTTACGGCGCGGCACGGGTTGGCATTGTCATGGCCCCCATTGGCTGGCGACTGGCTGCGCCCGAATGGGCCTATATCGTCAACGACACCCACTCAAAAATCGTGTTCACCGGGCCGGGCTTTGAGAGTGCTGAAGAGGCCCTGAAGCCGCATCTCACCAACAGCCCGCGCTTCATTGGAGAGCAGGAAGCCCGCAAGCTGGTGGAGACGACCGAGCGCGTTGCGTTCACCGCCGCTGGTCCTGATGATGCCGTGCTCCAGCTCTACACATCTGGCACCACCGGCAACCCAAAGGGCGTGGAACTTTCTAACCGCAATCTTTTTGCCCTGCGCAAAGGCACGGCGGACGCGGGCCTTGCCTATACCCAGTGGGAGGATGATGAGGTTGTCCTCGTCGCGATGCCGTGCGCGCATATCGGCGGCACAGGCTTGGGCGTCATGGCGTTGGCCAGTGGTCTGCCCGGCTATGTGCTGGCAGAATTTACGCCCGACGGGCTGTTCGATGCGATTGAAACAGGTGGCGTCACGCGCTTCTTTATCGTGCCGGCCGCGCTGCATATTCTACTGCAACATCCGCGCTGTGCGTCGGTGGATTACAGCCGGCTAAAATATATCCTTTATGGGGCAGCGCCCATTCCGCTCGAACTGCTGCGCGAATGCATCAAGACCTTCGGCTGTGAGTTTATCCAGAATTACGGGATGACCGAGACGACGGGCACCATCGTGATGCTGCCGCCGGAGGACCATGACCCTAATGGCAATCCGCGTATGCGCTCTGCCGGAAAGGCGCTTCCGGGCGTTGAGCTCAAGATCGTCGATGGGGAGGGCAACAGTCTCCCCGTGGGCGAGGTGGGTGAAGTCGTCACACGTTCCAGCAACAATATGCTCGGCTATTGGAACTTGCCCGACGCGACCCAGAAGACGCTCACCGGCGATGGCTGGGTCTATACCGGTGATGCGGGATATCTGGATGAAGACGGCTATCTCTTCATCCATGACCGCGTGAAGGACATGATCATTTCGGGTGGAGAAAACGTCTATCCCGCCGAAGTCGAAAGCGCGATCTATGGCCATCCGGCGGTACTCGAAGTGGCCGTCATCGGCGTGCCCGACGACAAATGGGGGGAGGCTGTGAAGGCCGTCTGCGTCCCCAAACCGGGCACAACGATTGACCCTGACGACGTCATCTCTTGGGCGCGGGAGCGGATTGCCGCGTTTAAGGCCCCCAAGACGATCGACATCATCGAAGCCTTGCCGCGCAATGCGAGCGGTAAGATCCTCCGCAAGGACCTCCGCGCGCCCTATTGGGCAGGCCGTGACCGGCAGGTGAACTAATCATGTCCGGCGCGTTTGAGGCGTTTCGCGGTGAGGTCCGCGATTGGCTTGCTGCCAATTTGACCGATGAACTGCGTGAGGTGTCGCACAAATCCACCAGCGTGTTCGTGGACAAGCAACACACGCTTAAATGGCAGGCGATCCTCCATAAAAAGGGCTGGGTCGCACCGACCTGGCCTGCGCAATTTGGCGGGACCGGCTGGACGGAGGCGGAGCGTCACATCTTCTCGTCGGAATGCGCATTGGCAGGTGCGCCGCCGCTCGCACCTATGGGCCTGCGTATGGTCGCTCCCGTCATCATGCATTACGGCTCGGCAGAGCAGAAGGCCTGGTATCTGCCGCGCATCCTGTCTGGCGAGGATTATTGGTGTCAGGGCTATTCGGAGCCGGGGTCCGGGTCTGACCTTGCCTCGCTGTCGCTGAAGGCGGAACGCGATGGGGATCATTACGTCCTCAACGGCTCCAAAATCTGGACGACGCACGCGCATTTCGCGAACAAGATGTTCTGCCTTGTTCGCACCAACAGGGAAGGGCGGCCGCAGCAAGGCATCACCTTCCTGCTGCTCGACATGGACCTGCCGGGCATCACCGTGCGCCCCATCCATTCGATTGCCGATGATCATGACTTCAATCAGGTCTTTTTCGAAGACGTCCGCGTGCCTGTGTCCGGTCGATTGGGTGAGGAAGATCAGGGGTGGGGTGTCGCCAAATATCTGCTCGAATTTGAACGCTCGGTCGCGCACTCGGCGGGGTTGAAGGCCGCGCTGTCCGCAGTCACCGCCCATGCCGGCGCCCTTGATGATGGAGAGGGTGGAGCCCTGATCAGCACGCCTGCTATTCGCCGCAAAATCTCGATTCTCGCCGCACAGATCACCGCCATTGAGGCGAGTGAGGATGTCGTCATGGCGCAGGTCGCACGCGGCCTGAACCCTGGGCCTGCGGCATCAATGCTGAAGATCCAGGGGACGGAAACCGCTCAAAAGGTTCAGGAACTCGCCGTGGAACTGGCGGGCGACTATGCCGCTGTCAGCCAGCTTGCCGCGCGCCAGCCGGGCAGCAACGAAGCCGCTGTCGGGCCGGATATAGCCCTCACCGCTGTTCCGCGTTATTTCAACGGTCGGGCCGCCTCTATCTATGGCGGCTCGAACGAGATCCAGCGCGGGATCATCTCCAAACTGGTTCTCGGCCTTTGAGTGTGCGACCAGTTTTGGAGGGACGTATGAATCCGCGTGCTATGGTTCAGACAATGATTGCGCTTGCTTCGGCGTCACTGGGATTGGTGGCGGCTCTGGCTTGGAATGAAGCGATCAAGGCGACGCTCGCGCTGCTCAATCTGGGGGATAATCTCATCGGGCTTTACACCTATGCCATCGCAGCGACTGTCGTCGCCGTTGTCGTACTCGTCTATCTGGGCAAGCTCGCCGGCCGTATCGGTGGCGATGCGATTATCGAACGCGAAGCTGAGGGCTGATCCCGAGAGGGCGTCAGCTTAGCTGGCGCCTTCCTCCCGCGTAAGGGACCGCAAAAAGGCTGGACGCGCCTTCAGTCGCGCATACCAGTCTTGGGTCAGCGGCCCCAATTCTGCGTCAAAGCCGAATCCGGCCGCCAGATGCACGGCATAGCCGATGCAGATATCGGCGGCGGTAAAGCGGCCAGCCGTCAGCCATTGCCGTCCGTCGGACAGCGCTTCTTCGATGGATTTGGCGCGGCCCATGAAGAAGCCCTTATAGTCCTCAACCGCCTGCGGCAGTTTGCGCTCCTCGGGCTCCAGGCGGGTGTATCGCAGCACGATAGTGAGCGGGAAGGTCAGCGTGGCATCGCTGCGGTGCATCCAGTTGAGATAGGGTAGATATTCCGCCTCTTCCGGCCGGACCTCTAGGTCGGTGCCGGCAGCTATTCGCTGGCAGATGGCGGCGGACTCGGTCAGCAGATGGCCATCTTCTTCCCAAGCCGGAATGGTGCCGAGCGGGTTAATGTCCTTGAACTGCTTTGCAAAAACGCGCGGCGGGAAGGGCCAGAGGCGCAGGTCGATCTCCATGCCCGCTTCTTCGGCGGCCCAAAGGCACCGAAATGACCGCGCACCGGCACAGTGATGGAGAACAGGTAGGGTCATACAGTCATCTCCCTTGGCTTTTCGATGGACAGACGGTGTTCGCGCCAGGCGATGTAGAGGCCGCTGGCAATGATGATGGGCGCGCCCATCCAGGTTGACGTGCCGGGCAGCACGCTCCAGATTAGCCAGCCATAAACCGTCGACCAGATGAGGCTGGTATAGTCCATACCGACGACTGTGGAGACAGGTGCGTAACGCAGCGAGGCGGTGAGAGCGATCTGGCCCAGGCCACCACTCAGGCCGAGCGCGGCGATCAGCATCCATTGGTAAGGGCTGTGGGCATTGGTGCCCCAAGCGAGGGCGGACTCGACCGGCCCCGGAAGCGGCGCGACGTGCAGGATCAGCAGCATGGAGGAGGACAGGAGCGAGAAGTAGAAAACGGTCGTGGGCGGCGCCTCGGTCTTGCCAAGGTCACGCAATTGCAAGCTGATGATGCCAACCATCAGGGCTGCCGTGAGGCCAACCAGCGCGCCTTTGAGGGGAAAGCCGCCGCCGCCTGGCTGAATGACAACCAAGACCCCGATGAAGCCGACAATAACCGCCGCCCAACGATGCGGGCCGACCTTTTCCCGCAGGAAGAAGGCCGACAGGATCGTGGCAAAAATCGGCACCGTGAAGCCGAGCGTTGTGGCTTCAGCCAGCGGGAGCAAGACGATGCTGCCAAAGGTGAAAAACATACCTGTCGCGCCGAGGAAGGAGCGCCGCAAATGTGCCCAGAAGCGTTCGGTCCTCAGGCTTGAGAGACCGGTGGACAACAGCACCCAGATGAGCACGACCGGAATGGCCATGAACTGACGCCAGAACATGATTTCCGGCAGCCGGATGCCGCTTTCACTTGCCAGTTTTACGACCATCGACATGGTCGACAGCCCGAAAATCGCCCCCAGCCGGAAGCCAAGGGCCAGCATGCGCCGGTCTTCTAGATGGGGCGAACGTGCGGTCACGCGCTTCGCATAAGCGACCATGAAGGCGACGCAACAGAATTATGCCTGCACATCAATACGGTGCCAGGAAATGGGGGACGCGCTTGCGGTCAACCGCCCGCCTCGGCTAACGCGCTCTCTATGAAACATGCTCTCACCGTCACACGCGCCCAGAATTTCGCTTCCTGGTATCAGGAGGTCATCTCCGAAGCCGATCTGGCCGAGGAGTCGGGCGTGCGCGGCTGCATGGTTATCCGGCCCTGGGGGTATGGCATTTGGGAACGCATCCAAAAGCTGATGGATGCCGAAATCAAGCTGGCCGGCGTTGATAACTGCTACTTCCCGCTCTTCATTCCGCTTTCTTTCTTTGAAAAGGAAGCGGACCATGTCGAGGGTTTTGCCAAGGAAATGGCGGTCGTTACGCACCACCGGCTGATTGGCGATGGCAAGGGCAAGCTGGTTCCCGATCCCGAGTCCAAGTTGGAAGAGCCGTTGGTTGTCCGCCCCACCTCTGAAACCGTCATCGGCGCTGCGATGAGCCGCTGGGTGCAGAGCTGGCGTGATCTGCCTTTGATGGTCAACCAATGGGCGAACGTGGTCCGTTGGGAAATGCGCACGCGCATGTTCCTGCGCACGTCGGAGTTTCTGTGGCAGGAAGGGCATACCGCCCATGCCGACCGCGACGATGCGATGGCGGAGACGCTGCGTGCGCTCGAAATGTATCGCGTCTTTGCGCAAGGCCCGCTCGCTATGCCCGTGGTTGCAGGCGAGAAACCTGAAAATGAGCGCTTCCCCGGTGCCGTGGCGACCTATTCGATTGAGGCGATGATGCAGGATGGCAAGGCGCTGCAGGCTGGCACCTCGCACTATCTGGGCACCGGCTTCGCCGAAGCGGCGGGCATTCGCTATCAGGATAAGGAAGGTGGCCAGCAACATTGCCATACGACCAGCTGGGGTGTCTCCACCCGCCTGATCGGCGGCGTCATCATGACGCATGGTGACGATGATGGCCTGCGCTGCCCGCCTCAGGTTGCGCCGCAACAGATTGTGATCATCCCGATGCTGCGCGACAATGATGAGGACGAAGCTGTGCTGGCCTATTGCCGCAGTCTCGCGGCGGACCTGCGCAAGCTGTCCGCCTTTGGAGAGCCGGTGCGTGTTCTGCTGGATACCAAGGCGACCAAGGCTGCGACCAAGCGCTGGTCCTGGGTCAAGAAGGGCGCACCGATCCTTGTTGAGGTCGGTCCACGCGATGTGGCGGGCGGCAACGTCGCCGTTGTGCGTCGCGATCGGCTCTATAAAGAAGACGGCAAGCTCAACTCTGCCTTCATCGCCCGCGATGGCTTTGTGGGGGATGCGGCAGATACGCTGGCCGATATCGAAAAGAGCCTGTTCACCGAAGCCAAAGATCGGCTGGAAGCCAATATCCGCCGCGACGTGACGGACCTTGCTGCCCATTATAAGGGTGATGAAGCAAAGTTTGCCGGTTGGGTTGAGGCGCAATGGGCCCGCCCGACGGGTGAGGCCCTCACCAAGATTGTCGAAACGCTCAAGGGCCTGAAACTCACAATGCGCAATGCGCCGCTCGGGGCGGCGCCGGTCGATGGCCCGTGCTTCTTCACCGGAGAACCGGCGGTCGAACGCATCCTTATCGGACGCACTTATTGAGCAACCTTGTCAGCCTCCTTGCGGCAGTGGGCATCGGCCTGCTGATCGGTCTGGAGCGGGGCTGGCGTCAGCGCGATGAGCATGCGGGCGGGCGTATTGCCGGAATTAGAACCTATGCGCTGCTAGCGCTGGGTGGTGCCTTGTCCGGCCTTTTGGCCCTCAACGTCTCGGTCTGGTTCGGCCTGATAGGAGTGGCGAGCATGATGCTTGCGCTCTTGCTCGCCCACCGTGCCCGTCTGGCCGAAGCCGATGACAATGTCTCGGCAACGGGTGTGGTCGTTAGCATAATGACCGTGCTGCTGGGCTTGGCCATGAGCACCGGTTTCCTCCGCGAAGCCATTGTCGCGGGCGGCATGATGACGTTGATCCTCGCGATGCGGGAACAACTGCACGGCTGGCTACGCACACTGAGTGCAGAGGATGTCCGTGCCGTCGCCATCTACGGGGCAATCACCCTTGTCGTGTTGCCGTTGCTGCCCAATACGGCGATCGGCCCCTATGCCGCGCTTAACCCGCGCAACCTCTGGCTCATTGTCGTGTTCGTCACGGGCCTGTCCTTTGCAGGCTATTGGGCCGCCAAAAGGGTCGGCGATGCCAAAGGCACGATCATCGCTGCTGCCATTGGTGCCACCTATTCCTCAACGGCCGTGACAGCAGAACTCTCCCGCCGGTTACGCAGCGGGCAGGAAGACCCGCTGCCGCTGCGGGCCGGGATTGCGGCAGCGACGGCGCTGATGCCCATTCGAGTATCGATCCTCGTTGCCGTCCTCCTCCCCAATCTCCTGCTGTCTTTTCTTGCGATGATGGGACCCGCTATTGCCGTCGCATTGCTCTTTGCGCTGCTGCTTTACGTTCGGGCACGCGGCAGTTCCGGCAAGGGGATGGCCGTGCGCCGCAACCCGTTTGACCTTTGGCCTGCCATCGGTTTTGCCGTGCTGGTCGGTGCCATCATCCTTCTGTCGCGCTGGACCATTGATCAATTTGGCGGACGCGGGGTCAGCATCCTGATCGGTTTGACCGGGCTTTATGATGTCGACGCCGCCATCGTCACGGTCAGCCATGTGCCAAAGGGGCTGCTCGACGCGACGACCCAATCTGCGCTGCTCGCGCTTCCGGTGCTCGTCAACTCTGTTTTAAAGGCGACCCTCGTGCCGGTGTTGGGTGGCTTTAGAGCGGGGGTGCGCGCTGCCATTCCTCTGATCGCCAGCGCGATCCTGATGGCGATTGGTATTGCGATCGCCAATGGGTTCCACTTCGCCTGACCGGACGTAAACGGGGTGGCGGATGGGGCCGTCACGCTCTAGACAGGTTGCAATGATGGCGGGCCAGCGGTCCGTTTCCGGGGGGAGTTTCTTTGATGCAGCGTATTCTGATCGGGCTGGCCGGTATGGCCCTGATCCTGCTGATTGCCTTTGCCTTTTCGTCGAACCGTAAGGCGATCCGCCTGCGGGTCGTTAGCGCAGCTTTCGCGTTGCAGGCGGCGATTGCGGTTCTCGTGCTCTATGTGGATGCAGGCAAGGCGGCGATCCAGGCGATGTCGCATGGGGTCAGCAATTTGCTCGGCTATGCGCAGGCGGGCATCGACTTCCTGTTCGGAAATCTCGCAAAGCCGGAACTGGGCGGATATTCCTTTGCTATCGCTGCGCTGCCTGTCATCATCTTCTTCGCGAGCCTTGTGTCGATCCTTTATTACCTCGGCATCATGCAATTCGTCGTGAAATGGCTCGGTGGCGGCATTCAGAAGATTACCGGCATCAGCAAGGTGGAATCGCTGGGTGCTGCGGCCAACATCTTTGTCGGGCAAAGCGAAGCGCCGCTGGTGATCCGCCCCTATCTTTCGGCGATGACGCCTGCACAGCTTTTCACGATCATGACGGTCGGCATGGCAGGTGTCGCAGGCACGATCCTTGCCGCCTATGCCTCAATGCTTGGGCCACAGCTTTTACCCTATCTGCTCGCCGCCAGCTTCATGTCCGCACCGGGCGGCATCCTGATGGCCAAAATCATGCAGCCGGATGACCCTGCCGATGCGGGCAAGGAACCGATTGTGGAAGGCCCGATCCGCTTCGGCGATGAACAGCCGGCCAACATCATCATGGCGGCGGCAGAAGGTGCGCAAACGGGCGTACGCCTGGCTGTGGCCGTTGGGGCGATGGTGCTCGCGTTCGTGGCCTTGGTCGCGCTGGCCAATGGCTTGCTCGCGGGCGTCGGAGCCTGGGTCGGCTATCCTGATCTGAGCTTCCAGAAGATCGTCGGCACCGTCTTCGCGCCGGTCATGTACATGCTCAACGTGCCCGCAAACGATGCGATGACGGCCGGCGGCCTGTTCGGCACGAAGCTGGTGCTCAATGAATTCGTGGCCTTCACTCAGCTTGGCCCGTTGAAGGCAACGCTGGCGCCCGCAACAGTCGCGATTGTCACTTTTGCGCTGTGCGGTTTTGCCAATTTCAGCTCGATCGCGATCCAGATGGCAGTGACAGGCGGATTGGCCCCCAACCAGCGCGCTGTGATCGCACGGCTCGGGCTGAAGGCGCTGCTGGCGGGGAGCCTTGCTAACCTGATGAGCGCGGCATTGGCCGGGCTGCTCGTTACTGGATAAAGATCTATGCCGTCATGCCAGCGCAGGCTGGCATCTCGTGCATCCGACCGTTGAGACCCCAGCCTATGCTGGGGTGACGGCAATGCTTTAGCGAAGCCTAAGTCGACAGATACCAGCGGTCGGCGCCTTCCAGCCCGATCGCCGTCAACCGGCCAGATGCATAGGCGCCGGTGTCGATCCCGATGCGGTTGGGGCGCTCTTCCACCTCGTCACGGATCGTATGGCCGTGCACCACGACAGCTCCGAAATCTGCCGTAGAGTCGATAAAGTCAGCGCGGATCCAACGCAGGTCCTTCTCATCCTGATCGTTAAGCGCAATGCCTGGGCGGACGCCTGCATGGGTAAAGAAATAGTCGCCCAGCCGATAGGCAGGGCGGAAGCCGCGCAGAAAATCGATATGGGCCTTGGGCACGACGCGCATTGCGGCGTCGACGACATCGCCCAGATCCCAGCTGTCATAGTCTTCTGCCGCGATGCCATAGCTCATCAACGTTTCGCGCCCGCCACCGCGGTGGAAAATGGACGCGGTCGGCCGATCCCCGTCCCACACGCGGAGCAGAAGCTCCTCATGATTGCCCATGATGAAGACCGTGTCAGGCCGAGATTGGGAAAGCGCCATGGCGTGTTCGATCACTTGGCGGGAACCCGGGCCACGATCTGCCAAATCGCCGAGAAAGATGATCTGCGCATCGGCGTTTCCGCGTGCCGCATCATCCGCGAGGATTTTGATGAGCAATTGGTCCAGCAAATCGTCACGCCCATGAATGTCGCCAATCGCATAGACGCGCTTGCCTGCCGGAATGCTGGCAGGCTTTGGGGCAGGGTTTTCCTTGCGGGCAAAGAGGCGTTTCAGAACCATAGCTCGAGCGCGGTATAGCCGCTCCAGCCCGGATTGCCAGATGTCAGGCGGGTTCGCGGTCCATCAGTTCGGCAATGTCGATGTCCAGCCGTTCGATAAGATTGCGCATGCGGGGCCAGATTTTGGTCAGGAAGATATCGCGTTCCTGCACCTTCAGCGCACCGACGGCACCCGGCGCGACAAACATGCCGACGCCGCGTTTAACAAGGACATGGCCATCGTCCTGGAGCGTCTGATAGGCCTTAGCGACAGTCAGCGGGTTGGTACCGGTCTGCGCAGCAAAGGCGCGGACAGACGGCAACTGATCGCCTTCGCCATACTTGCCCTCGATGATTTCGATGGCGAGCATCCCCCGCAAACGGAGGTAAACAGGGATTTCGTCGAAACTGGCTGCTGTCATGCCAGCTTAATACAGCAAGGCACCGCGCGAGTCACGCGCAAAATGGGTTAACCCTGCCACTGGCTGATGACGTCAGCCGGCACAGGGCGGGGCCGTTCGTCCAGATCGCGGCTGGGCGAGCCGATGAAGATAAACCCGGCGATGCGCTCTTCAGCGCCTCCAAAGGCGTCGCGCACCTGATCCGAATAGGTCGGCCATCCGGTGAGCCAGCCGCCGACAAAGCCTTGGGCATGGACGGCATTGAGCAATTGCATACAGGCCGCACCAACCGACAATTCCTGCTCCCAAAGCGGGATCTTGCTCGCCTTGGGGCTGGACAGAGCGACGACGAGGGTTGGGGCCTGATGGGCAAACTGCTCCATGGCTTCCAGCTCCAGCCGACCTGCATCGGGCTTTTCGCTGCGATAGGCCTCGACAAGAAGCGCGGCCAAGCGGTCCCTTTGATCCGCCCCGACAATCACAAAGCGCCAGGGCGCCAGCTTGCCATGGTCGGGCACGCGTGTTGCGGCGGCAAGGATGGCCTCCATTTGCGCTGTGTCCGGTCCGGGCGCGACCATATCGCGCGGCTTGCCCGACCGGCGGGAGAGGAGGAGGTTGAGCGGGGAGGAGGTGTCATTGAACATAAGAGTGCCGCTATCAGGCGGGGGCGGGAGGGGCAAGCGAGGCTTCCCCCTCCAAACGCCTCATCCCACCGTTTGCCCTGAGCTTGTCGAAGGGCTGTCCTTCTTTCGTCTTCGGTGAACAGCAACTGCGGTCGTTGACCTCCGGTCGCCTTCGGCTCGACAAGCTCAAGACCTTGGGTGGTCGAAGCGGGTGGTGATTACTGATCCGTCCCCTTAGTCTTCCCCCACTGCCGCGCGACGGTGTAGCCGAGATAGCCTGTGCCGAAGAGCGTCCAGAGCGGCTCCGGGATGCCGCCGAGATAAGCGTTCATGCCAGCGGCGATGTTCTTTGCCATTTCGGGTTGCGTGGCGGCGATGAGGCCCATGGGGATGGCCCAGAGGATGATGGCGTACATGACATAGAGAAAGCTTGGCCGCGCGCGGCTGGTCCAGGGATCGGTAGAGCCAGCTTCGGCGATGATGGCCGACATCTGGACGCGGACGGCCTCAAGTTCCTGTGATCCTTGCAGTTTGAGCAGCTCCAGCTTCGCCGCATCGCGGGCGCGGGGGTCTGGGATGATCTTGTCGATCAGCTTGGAAAGGGGCGCAATCAGCCCGTCGAGAAGGGACATGGCAACGACTCCGAATCTGGGGGAAGGATTCGAATATAACCAAATAGGTTCATGTAGGAAAGGTAATTTTATCCCTTTCGGCTATGTTCTTGTTTTCTCGCTCGCAATCCAGCGGTCAATCGCCTGTTCCAGCACATCGAGCGGCACCGCGCCTTGCGCCAGCACGGCATCGTGGAAGCGGCGCAGGTCGAATTTTGGCCCAAGCGCGGCGGTCGCCTTGGCGCGGAGTTCGCGCAGCTTGATCTCGCCGATCTTGTAGCCGAGCGCCTGTCCGGGCCAGGAAATGTAGCGGTTGACCTCCGCCTCGATATTCGCGGCGGAAAGCGCGCTGTTGTCGGTCATGAACTTGATGGCCTGCGCCTTGGTCCAGCCCTTGGCATGCATGCCGGTGTCGACGACCAGACGGCAGGCGCGCCACATTTCATACGACAGTCGGCCCATCATTTTTTCGGGGGTGTCGTATAGGCCCATTTCTTCGCCCAGATATTCGGAATACAGCCCCCAGCCTTCGCCATAGGCTGTGAACCATGCGGCATGCTTGCGGAAATCGGGCATGTCGATTTCCTGCTGCAAAGCGCCCTGCAAGTGGTGGCCGGGCACCGCTTCATGCGCGGTCAGGGCGGGCAGCTCATATAGCGGCCGCTGGTCAAGCTTGGATGTGTTGACGAAATAATTGCCTGCGATGCCAGATGCGAGCGAACCGGGGCTGTAATAGGCGGTCGTCGTCGTTTCCGCCATTTCCTTGGGGATCGCCTTCAACCCGTAGGTGAGACGCGGCAGCTTTCCGAAATATTGCGGCAGCTTGCCGTCGATCAGCTTGGCCTGCCGCGCGGCGGCCTGCATCAGCTCTTCGGGGGTTTTCGCATAATAGGTTGGGTCGCTGCGTAGTTTTGCGATGAAGCTCTGCCGGTCAGGATAGCCGGCCTGTTTGGCCACTGCATCCATGCGGACAAGAATGCGCGCGACTTCGCTCAAGCCAATGTCATGGATCTGCGCGGGCGTCAGCTCGGTCGTCGTGTGGGATCGGGCCTGAAAGGCGTAAAACTCTTTGCCGCCCGGCTGGTTCGAAACGCCGACTTTGGCGGCGCATTTTGGCTTGTAGTCCTTCACATAAAAATCCGCGAACAGGCGGTATCCGGGTGCTAGGACATCGTTGATGAGGCGCAGCCCTTCTGCCTTCATCGCCGCCCAATCGGCTTCGGTTACATCATTTGGTTTCGTGCGGGTGAAAGGTTCATAAAAGCGGGTGTCCTCCGCCTTGCCTTCAATGGCACCGGTGATCGTCGTCTCAAACCCGTTCATCGCCTCGCAGGGCTGGACATAGCCTTTCTTGATCGCCTCCCGCGTGATCGAGATGATGTCCGCGTTCATCTTCGGAAACTGGGCAAGCCGGGCCAAATAGCTGTGATAATCTGCGCCGGTGTAAAGTGGGACGTAAGATCCGAGATCGGCAAAGCCCTGATGCGGGCTGGAATAGGTGGTGAACAACATCAGCCGTTGGCCAAAGCGGTTGCCCTCAATCTGTTCACTCAGGATGCGGGCAAGGACGCCTTTGTTCGCGCGGTCACCATCGCTCAGTCCGGCATCGGGGATTGCCTTCAGCCGGTTGAGGAGCGCCTGCGCTTCAGCGGCGGAGGTGTCGCGCGCGGCAAGGCTATAATCCGGCATCTTGTCGTCATAGTCATGCAGGCCAAGCGAAGAGGCCGTCGTGGGGTTTTCCTTCAGGAACCAGGCCCAATGATCCGCGATCACAGCCTTCAAATCGTCCGAAGGGGTGGCCAGTGCCGGGCTTGAAACAGACAGCAACAGGGCCAGGGCAAATTTCCGCATGATGTTCTCCTCTGTTTCCAGCTTCGTCCAAAGCGCGCTTGCTTGCAATGCCCTGCCTGTCCCCTTTAAACGGCAAATAAGAGACCATTTTGGTGTGTTAGGAGCTTGCGCTGATGCGGCGTATATCGATGATGATGATGTCTATGCTTGCAACCGCAGCCAGTGCGGGCCCGGTTCCCGGCCAGCCCAAGCCCGATTATCCCCACACCCGCAGCGACAGCATCGTCGAAACGCAGTTTGGCGAAGACGTGGCGGATCCTTATCGCTGGCTGGAAAACGACGTGCGCGCCGACCCCGAAGTGCGCACTTGGGTGGACCAGCAGAATAAGTTGACGGCGGCCTATCTCGATACACTTCCCGGCCGCGATATCTTCGCCGGTCGCCTGAAAGAGCTGTTCAACTTCCAGCGCATGGGTACCCCGCGCAAAGCAGGGGAGAGCTATTTCTTCACGCGCAATGATGGGCTGCAGAATCAGTCGGTTCTGATGGTTCAGCATGGGGCGGATGGAACAGCCAAGCTGCTTCTTGATCCCAATAGCTGGGCCAAGGATGGGGCGACTGCGCTCGCTGAATGGCAGCCGTCGCCCAACGGACGGTTTTTGGCCTATGCCGTGCAGGATGGCGGAACCGACTGGCGCACGCTGCGTGTCATCGATGCGGAAACGGGCGCCGCGCTTGAAGATGATATCAAATGGGTCAAATTCTCCAACATTGCCTGGACGAAGGACAATGGCGGCTTTTTCTATTCGCGCTTTGCAGAGCCGCAAAAGGGCGCGGCCTTCCAGTCGCTGAACACCAACCAGCAGGTCTGGTACCATAAGATCGGGACGAAACAGGCTGAGGACCGGTTGATCTATCAGACGCCGGATCGGCCCTTGTTGGGCCATTCAGCCGAAGTCACCGACGACGGGCGCTACATCCTGATCACCTCGTCGGGCGGCACGGATGAGCGCTATGAGCTGACGGTTGGGAAGTTGGATGCCAAGCACGGTCTTGGCAAGGCCGTGAAGTTCAAGACGCTGGTCGGCGGGCTGGATTTTGAATGGCAGCTAGCAGGCTCGGTTGGCCCGAATTTCTATTTCCGTACAAACCGCGCCGCTCCGCGCGGGCAGATCGTGACGCTAAATGTGGAACAGCCGCGCCGCGCCCCGACAACCATCATCGGCCAGACAGAAGACGCCATGGTTGGCGCCTCGCTTGTCGGCAACCGGCTGATCGTCGCCTATCTGGGTGACGCCCGGTCTGAGGCGGAATTGCGTGAACTTGACGGGAGCCTGGTGTCGGTTATTCCGCTGCCGTCCATTGGCTCAGCTGCCGGTTTTGGAGGCTCCGGCGGCGACCCGGAGACGTTCTACACCTTCTCGAGCTTTGCGGTGCCGCCTTCTGTCTATCGCTTCAACACGGCAACCGGGAAGGCGGAATTGTTCTTCCAGCCCAAGGTCGCGTTTGATCCTGCGGATTATGTCACCGATCAGGTCTTCTACACGTCAAAGGATGGCACCCGCATTCCGATGTATGTTGTAAAGCGCAAGGATACGTCGGCCGCCGCGCCGACGATCCTTTATGGCTATGGCGGGTTCAACATCTCACAAACGCCAAGCTTCAACCCGACACGTCTGGCTTGGCTGGAACAGGGCGGCGTGCTGGCCGTCGCCAATCTGCGCGGCGGCGGGGAATATGGTAAGGAGTGGCACGATGCCGGTCGCCTGACCCGGAAGCAGAATGTGTTCGATGATTTCATCGCGGCGGGGGACTATCTGATCGCCAACAACATTTCAGCCAAGGGCAAGCTGGCGGTTGAAGGCCGCTCCAATGGCGGGCTGCTCGTTGGCGCCGTCGTTAACCAGCGGCCCGATCTTTTCGCCGCCGCCATCCCTGCCGTGGGCGTCATGGACATGCTGCGCTTCAACCGCTTCACCGCTGGCCGCTATTGGGTCGATGATTATGGAGATCCGGGCAAAGAGGCGGATTTCAAGGTGCTGCGGGCTTATTCGCCCTATCACAACATTACGCCCGGCAAAGATTATCCCGCCATCCTCGTGACCACGGCGGACACCGATGATCGCGTCGTGCCCGGTCATAGTTTCAAGTACACGGCCAAGTTGCAGGCATCGGATATCGGCACCAAACCGCACCTCATCCGCATTGAAACACGGGCAGGGCATGGTTCTGGCAAGCCCACGGACAAGATTATTTCTGAAACAGCAGACCTATGGTCGTTCGTCGCCAAATGGACCGGGCTGGAGGTTCGCCCGCGCTAACCGCCTCTGTGTCCGCCGGAAAATCCTGAACCTGCGACTACAGGCCGGTTCAGGAACGTGTCATGGCGCGTCTCACATAGTCTTCTCTGCCGACGCGTTCTTGTCGGCCATGTGATGGAGACGTGTTATGAAGATGCTTTCAAAGGCCGCGCTGATGGCGACAACGGGGGCCATGTTGGTCACGGCGCTGCCGGCCGATGCCCGGTCCTATCGCCGCCACCATGACGGCATCGATGCCGGAGATGTGATTGCCGGTGCGCTGATCATTGGTGGCATCGCGGCCGTCGCGTCGGCTGCGTCCTCTTCGTCCCGTGACCGTTATGACGATCGCTATCGGGACCGGAACCGGGGCTGGGGAGACGACAGGCCTGATGACCGGAATGGCTATTACGACAATGGCTATTCCAGCCGCAATGCCGTGGAACAGTGCGTTCAGGCCGCCCGCAGCGAGGCTAATCGCTATGGTGGCTGGGCACGCGTCACCGACGTGACCCGCATTGACCGCGTCCGCGACGGATATGAAGTGCGTGGCCGCGTGGTGGTCGAAGATCGCGGCTATCGCAGCCGCGACTGGGGCAGTGGTTGGGACCGCAATGACCGCTGGGGCAACCGGTATGATCGCTATAGCGACGGCTATGACAAGGGCCGCTTCAGTTGTGTGACGCGTTTCGGTCGCGTCGCGGATGTCGATGTGTCGGGTCTGCGTGGCTGATCTCTGAAGGACCGGTCTGAAAGGGCCGGTCCTTTTCGCTTTCGGGCCTGTCGAACTGGACAGCGGGCGGCGCGCTCTTTATCGGCCCGTCATGACCGTCCAGCACTCCGATTCCATCCTCATCGTCGATTTTGGCAGCCAGGTAACCCAGCTGATCGCACGCCGCGTGCGCGAAGCCGGGGTTTACTCTGAAATCGCCCCCTTCACCTCGGCTGAAGAAGCCTTCCACCGGATGAAGCCGAAGGGCATCATCCTGTCCGGTTCGCCAGCCGGTGTTCCCGATGAAGGCAGCCCGCGCGCACCGCAGCTGCTGTTTGAAAGTGGCCTTCCCATCCTTGGCATTTGCTATGGCCAGCAGGTCATGACGCACCAGCTGGGCGGCGAAGTGCGGCCGGGCCATGAAACGGGCGAGGGCGGAGAATTTGGCCGCGCTTTCCTGACCGTGACGGAAGAATGCCCCTTGTTCGACGGTCTCTGGGCGGAGGGGGAACGGCATCAGGTCTGGATGAGCCATGGGGATAAGGTCACACGCTTTGCCCCCGGCTTCCGTATTGTCGCCATCAGCGACGGTGCGCCTTTCGCCGTGATCGCGGATGAAGAGCGGAAGTTTTACGGCACCCAATTCCATCCGGAAGTCGTCCACACGCCCGATGGCGCAAAACTGATCGCCAATTTCGCGCACAAGGTCTGTGGCCTGTCCGGCGACTGGACGATGGCAGAATTCCGCGCGACCAAGATTGAGGAAATCCGCAAGCAAGTCGGCACAGGTCGCGTCATTTGCGGCCTGTCGGGCGGCGTTGATTCCTCCGTGGCCGCCATTCTGATCCACGAAGCCATTGGCGACCAGCTGACCTGTGTGTTCGTAGACCATGGTCTGCTCCGCAAGGATGAGCGCGGGCAGGTCGAAACCATGTTCCGTGATCATTACAACATCCCGCTGGTCGTGGTTGATGCCGAAGCGCGCTTCATGGCGGGGCTGGCAGGACTGACGGACCCGGAAAAGAAGCGCAAATTTATCGGTGCTGAATTCATCAACGTGTTTGAGGAAGAGGCCAAGAAGATCGGCGGCGCTGATTTCCTGGCGCAGGGCACGCTCTATCCGGACGTCATTGAATCGGTGTCGTTCACCGGTGGGCCGAGCGTCACGATCAAGAGCCATCACAATGTCGGCGGCCTGCCGGAGCGCATGAACATGAAGCTCGTGGAGCCGCTGCGCGAGCTCTTCAAGGATGAAGTCCGCGTACTCGGACGGGAACTTGGCCTGCCCGACATCTTCGTCGGGCGTCATCCCTTCCCCGGGCCGGGTCTTGCCATCCGCATCCCCGGCGAAGTGACGAAGGAACGTTGCG
This sequence comes from uncultured Sphingomonadaceae bacterium, assembly GCA_937996655.1. Classification (GTDB taxonomy): domain Bacteria; phylum Pseudomonadota; class Alphaproteobacteria; order Sphingomonadales; family Sphingomonadaceae; genus Aquisediminimonas. The sequence continues at coordinate 233,477 of CALKUK010000011.1, forward strand.
ACATCCTGCGCAAGGCCGACGCCATCTACCTTGAAGAAATCCGCAATGCGGGCCTCTATGATGCCATCTGGCAGGCCTTTGCCGTGCTTCTGCCGGTGCGCACCGTTGGTGTGATGGGCGATGGCCGCACCTATGACAATGTCTGCGCCTTGCGTGCCGTCACCAGCACCGACGGGATGACGGCGGACATCTATCCGTTTGACAGCCACTTCCTCAGCAGCGTGGCGACCCGCATCGTCAACGAAGTGCAGGGCATCAACCGCGTGGTCTATGACTATACGTCAAAGCCGCCGGGCACCATTGAGTGGGAGTGAGATAAAGGAAGGGGTCCATGCAGTTGGCACTGCGTTACGGACTTACCGGAATTGGCGCATTGGCGCTTTTGTCGCTTGTGCAGTGGTTGCGTGATCTTCACGTGCATTCCGGCCCCCTCGGCGAATACCTCCTCGGCGTGACGCCTAACTTTGCCGCCGCCATGGCAATCACATTCGTGCTGTTGAGTGCCTGGGCCGACTGGAACCGCAGAGCCACCATGGAGTCTGTGCGGAAGGGATTTGCGACATGCACCGCGATCAGCGGATTCGGGCTGATCAGTTGGGAGTTCGTGCAACGCGCGAGTGGGCGGTTCGTGTTTGACCTCAGCGACATTCTCGCCACGCTTGTCGGGATCGGCGCTTCGGCGTTGCTGTTTCTCGCAATCAGCCCGAGAGTCGATTCAGGAAATCAATAAGCCCGCAGCGCGCCGACCTCCGGCAGACCGGCGAGGAAAACAATCAGGACATGGCTTCCCTTGTTGATGTCGTTCCGGAACGACGCTCTCCGCGCTTATCCAGTTCCTCCCGGATCAGGCGCCCCCAGCCGATCACGGGCCAGATGAGCAGCCTTGGAAGGTTGGTCGACGGAATGTCCATCTCCAGAGATCCCATCGGCGCGGCGCAGCGGCCGGGATTGATGTAGGTGCCAAACATCACATCCCAGATCGGCAGAATATTGGCGAGGTTCTTGCCATAAGCGATTGGCGCATCGGCATGGTGCCAGCGGTGGAAACGCGGCGAGGCAAGTACGTGGCGGAAGGGTCCATGGGTCCAGTCTAAGTCAAGATGGACGTAGCAATTGTGAAGCGTCACGAGAAACCATAGGCCGACAGCCGGTAGGGCGGGCACATTCATCCATGAGATCAGTAGGATGTAAGACGCCTGCATGACCACCTTCTCGAGGCCGTGTGCCCGAAACGTCGTGAGCCCATCGACATGCGTGTCCGAGTGATGGACGGCATGGACGGGAAACACCCAGCGCAAATGCATGAACCGGTGGTTCCAGTAATCGCAAAAATCATGGCAGATGAGCGTGATCAGCATCACAAGCGGGACGGGCATTCCCGACCACATAGAAGCGGGCAGGCGGGGAATGCCAAGGCTGTGATAGGCCGAATGGACCGCCGCGATGATCTCATTCACATATCCGGCGAACAGCAGCGGGCCGATGAACCACAGGCCAATCGACACAAATGTGTTGGCCAATGTGCCTTCCGGAAGGGGGCCTGTCTTGCTGAATTGGACGACGACCGACGCTGTGAGTGCAACCAGCACGGGCAGAATGGGCATCGCCAATAATGCATCGAGATCGGACACACGCACACCCTGAAAAACCACAGCCAGTCGGGAGCCTCTATCACCGTTCATGTTAACGTCTGGTAGCGGAGCGCTGGCGAACTCGTCCGGATGAGATGCAACATTGCGAACTTGTCCGAATCTGCATGTAAATGCCGCGGCCCTTCGGTAGGGTCCGCAGATCAGTTCATCATGAAACCCATGAGAAGGGGCGATATGCCAATTACACTCTACGGAATTCCCAATTGCGACACGGTCAAAAAAGCCCGCACATGGCTTACGTCAAAAGAGCTGGAGCATGATTTCCACGACTTTAAAAAGTCCTGGATCGATGAAGCGCACCTGTCGCGTTGGTGCGATGTGCTCGGCTGGGAAAAGGTCCTCAACAAGGCCGGTACAACGTTTAAGAAGCTGGCGGACAGTGACAGGACGAACCTGAACCAAGCCAAGGCGATTGCGCTGATGCTGACCCAGCCGTCGATGATCAAGCGGCCGATTGTGGAACATCCCGGCGGGTTACTCATTGGATTTAAGGCCGACGAATGGAGCGCGGCGCTCCGCTGAGTTCAGCTAAGACGCAGTCGATCTTCAAAAGGCTCGGCCAGTTTGCCGGACAATTTCCAAAGGCCTATGGTCATCGACGCGCCGACAATGCCGTCGGTGGCATAGTGCCATCCGAGATAGATGGAGCCGATCCAGATGAGAACCGCATAGGCCGTCATCATCCAGCCAAACCAGCGATGCATCACAAAGCCGCCAATCGCGAACAGGGTTGCCATGGCGACATGGATGGAGGGCATGGCGGAAATGCCGAAGCCGGGCACATAATTGCCTTGGATATAACGGTGGAGCAGGGCCACATGCCCCAGCGGCGTGGCAAGCTTGCTGCCTTCCAGCTCGGCAAGACGACCGAGTTCGATAATCCGATCATGTAGCAGGGCAAAGCTGGCATCCGGACCCACGAGGTGCGGATAATACATGGGGCCAGCCGAGGCGAGCAGCCAGGCCGCCACACCACCGATGAACAGCCAGACGCCGACCCAGGTGCCAATCAGGCGGGCCCGCACCAGCGGATCCCGGACGACGGCGGCCCAGACGATGGGGCAGGCCATCAGGAAGACGGCCCAAATGGTGTAGGCACGGTCGACCAAAATGGTGAACCACACCGATTCAAACAGGCCGTGCACGATAACCCAAGGGTCCTGCCCGCCGAAGAGGAAGCGATCCAATTGCGCCAAAGCGGGGTCGAACGGGAAGCCCTGAGACTTCAGAATATATTGCTTGAACAGACCATAAACGGGGATGGCAAGGCTCGTGGCCATTGCGGTTCCGAGCATCCACGGCAGGCGGGCATGAACCACCTTGTCATCGATACCGAGATAACGCTCTACGGCTGTCACAAGCACCCATACGATTGATCCGCTGACCATCGGCATAAAGGCGTAGGCCGAAATTCCCACACCGATGGCGGGAAGCTGCACAGGGGTCAGAATGAACAGGATAAGACCAGCCAAGGCCACAAAGCTGAGGAGGGATAAGAGAAAGCTCGCCTCCAACGCGGGCACGGCAAGAAAGGCGCCGAGTAGGCGGGCAGGGGAGAATCGAGGAAGAGGCGCTTCAATCTGCACATCAGGCAGCACTGAAGAACGATGCAAATCCGTCATCTTGCGGAAAAAGCCCCCTGAAATCCCGGAAAACGTTTGGTGAACGGTTGATTGTGACAATCTTATTACGGCCCCGTATCGATTTTGCTGCAATGCGGCAAGGTTTTGTCGCAAAATTGTCACAAGAAGAGGCGAGCGGTCGCGATGTGAAGACAGCGCTTCAATCTGTTGTGTCTCCGGCGTAAGGAGGGATCATGTCTACGACGTCCACAACCCTCACCCTCGATACATCCACCAGCCGTGCGAACCCGACGCCCGCGCCGATGAAACGGCTCACTGTGCCGACCATCCGGCAGCGCAAGGGCGGGGAGCCGCTGGTCATGCTGACGGCCTATACCGTGCGCATGGCGCAGATTCTGGACCCGCATTGTGATCTATTGCTGGTCGGGGACTCGCTTGGTCAGGTGATTTACGGCTTGCCGCATACCGTTGCGGTCACGATGGAAATGATGGCGCTGCATGGTGCCGCTGTCGTCCGCGGCAGCTACCATGCGGCCGTCATCGTCGATATGCCTTTTGGCAGCTATGAAGCGTCACCCGAACAGGCGTTCAAAAACGCGTCCGAACTGCTCAAGCAGACGGGGGCAGCTGGGATCAAGATTGAAGGTGGCAAGGTGTTGGCACCGACCGTCGAATTCCTCACGTCACGCGGGATTCCGGTGATGTCGCATGTCGGCCTCACGCCGCAGGCCGTCAACATTCTCGGTGGCTATGGCGTGCGCGGGAAGAGCGACGAGGAAGCCAAGGCGATTGTGGAAGACGCCATTGCCATGTCCGACGCCGGGGCGTTCGCAATGGTGATCGAGGGCGTACTGGAGCCGATCGCCATCGAAATTACGCAAAAAGTCAAATGCCCTACCATCGGTATTGGCGCGTCGGCGCAGTGTGACGGCCAGGTGCTCGTGACCGAAGATATGCTGGGCCTGTTTGAACGCACGCCGAAATTTGTGAAGCGCTATGGCGGCATGCACAGCTTTGTCGCTGAGGCGGTTGAACAATACGCCAAGGAAGTGCGCGGACGCAGCTTCCCTGGCCCCGAACAAATCTACACATCCTGACTTGCGCGTAGGCGCTTCCCCTTAGCCCGGTGCGCGGCTAAGGGAGGCTACGTTTGGCTCCGGGGAGATCTGTTTTGGCGCTGCCGCCCATCAATACAACCGAAGACAGCTTCCTGCGGGAAGTGGATGAGGAGCTTCGCCGCGACCAGCTGACCGGCTTCTGGAAGAATTATGGCCGCTGGATTATTGTGGCCATCGGGTTCGGGCTTGCCGCTCTGGCAGGGTGGCTTGCCTGGCAGGATCGTCAGTTCAAGGCCGCTAGCGTTGAAAGCGAGCAGCTGGACGACGCGCTGCGCATGGCCTCAGCAGGCAATGATGCGGGCACCCGCAAGGCGCTGACGCCTCTGAAATCCTCCCCCAATGCAGGGTACCGCGCAACAGCGATGCTGACAGATGCAGCATTGCTCATCCAGAAGCGGGACCTTGACGGCGCCGCCAAGATTTATGCCCAGATCGCCAAGGATCAGGATATTCCTGCGCCTTGGCGTGACCTCGCCCTCGTCCGTCAGACGTCGGTTCAATTTGATCGCCTTGCGCCCGATGAAGTGATTGCGCGCCTCTCGCCGCTCGCCATCAAGGGCAATGCCTGGTTTGGCAGCGCCGGTGAAATGGTGGCGATTGCTTATCTGAAAAAGAACCGCGTTCAGCCTGCAGCAAAGATGTTTGCGGATATTGCGGCCGATGAAAATGTCCCGGAGACAATCCGTGGGCGCGCCTCCAATATGGCGGCGTCGCTCAATGCGCGCGTGACCGGCGCCGCCAATCAAGGAAAACAATGATGAAAAGACTGTCAGGCAAATTCGGCAGGACGCTGGTTCTCGCGCCTGTGCTACTGGCGGTCGCGGGTTGCGCCGTTTTTAGTGGCGGAACCTCTAAAAAGCCAAAGACGCCCGTTCTGGGCCAGCGCGTCGCCATCCTCACATCAGAGGCCGCCGCTGAGCCCGATCCCGCCCTTGCCGATGTCTCGGTCCTTCTGCCGCCGGCCCAGCCCAATGACAGCTGGACCCAGCCTGGTGGCAATAGCGCCAAGTCGATGGAGCATCTCGCTTTGCCGCAGACGCTCGGTCGCGCTTGGAGTGTCTCAATCAGCGGGACCAGCAAGAAGGTCCGTCTGGCGTCGCCGCCGGTTGTCGCGGCTGGTCGGATCTACGTGATGGATACAGCGGCCCGTATTCATGCCTTTGACGCGAAGTCGGGCAAGGACGTTTGGACGGTCAGTTTTGGCGTGGACGGCAAAGACCGCAAGGCAGCCTGGGGTGGTGGCGTCAGCGTTGATGGTGACACGCTTTATGCCACAAACGGCTTGGGCGATGTTGCCGCTCTGAAAGCTGCGGATGGCAGCGTTGTCTGGAGAAAGCGTCCGGGTGGCCCGCTGCGCGGCGCGCCTTCGTTCGGCAATGGCAATGTCTATGCGATGAGCTCTGACAACCAGATCTTCGCTCTGAAGGCGAGTGACGGATCGGTCGAATGGACCGAAGCCGGTGCGACGGAACTCACGGGCGTGTTCGGCGTGGCAGCACCCGCCATTGCTCAGGGCACGGTGGTTGCCGGTTTCTCATCTGGGGAACTGAACGCCTATCGTTATGAAAATGGTCGTGTTCTGTGGGCCGATGCGCTGACGCGCACCAGCATTTCGACGTCGGTCTCTGCACTGTCAGACATTGATGCCAGCCCGGTCATTGATCGTGGTCGTGTGTTCGCGGTCGGCAAGGGCGGCCGCATGGTCAGCCTGGAACTGGTCACTGGCCAGCGGCTCTGGGAAATTAATGTGGGCGGCATCTCGACCCCGTGGGTCGCGGGTGAGTGGGTGTTTGTCGTGACGGACGATGCCCGCCTGCTGTGCATCGCACGTGGCAGCGGCAAGGTGCGTTGGGCAACCCAACTCCCGCGCTATCGCAGTGAACCGAAGAAGAAGGACCCGATCAGCTGGTCCGGCCCGATTCTCGCAGGAGATCGCCTGATCGTCGCCAGCTCCAGAGGGCAGATGGTCAGTGTCGCGCCTACAGACGGCGCGGTGCAGTCTACGGCAAAGATTGGCGGGTCCGTGCTCCTGTCGCCCCTCGTGGCGGATGGTACGCTGTTCATTCTGACAAATGACGGTCGCCTGACCGCTTGGCGATAAGGGAGCTTTGGAGATGGCCTCCGCGCTCCCCGTGGTCGCCATTATCGGGCGGCCGAATGTTGGAAAATCAACCTTGTTCAACCGTCTGGTTGGCAAGCGCATCGCGCTTGTCGATGACCGGCCCGGCGTCACGCGGGATCGCCGTGAAGGTGATGCCAATCTGATAGGCCTTGAATTCCGTGTCGTGGATACGGCCGGATTTGAAGATGAGGATGAGCAGACGCTCCCCGGGCGGATGCGGATGCAGACCGAGTCGGCGGCACGTCACGCCGATGTCGCGCTCTTCGTCATTGATGCGCGGGTTGGCGTTACGCCGCTTGATGCGGAAATCGCCAACTGGCTGCGCAGCCTGTCAACGCCCGTCATCATCCTCGCCAACAAGTGCGAAGGCCGATCCGGCGAGTCCGGCGTCCTGGAATGTTACAAACTTGGTTTGGGCGATCCCATTCCGTTCAGTGCCGAACATGGCGAAGGCTTGGATGATCTATTCCAGTCGCTTCTTCCCCATGTTGAGAAGGACGAGGACGAGTTCGCCGTCGAGGCTGAAGACGATGAAGACGTAAACGGCCCGCTGAAGCTGGCCATCGTTGGTCGTCCGAACGCGGGCAAATCCACGCTTGTCAATAAGATGCTTGGTGAGGATCGGATGATCACCGGTCCCGAAGCGGGCATCACACGCGACTCGATCAGCATCGATTGGGAATGGCAGGGCAAACCCGTTCGCCTGATCGATACGGCCGGTCTGCGTCGCAAGGCGAAGGTGGAAGACAAGCTGGAACGGCTGTCCGCTGCGGATACTCAGCGCGCCATCGATTTTGCCGAAGTCGTGGTCCTTTTGCTCGATGCAACCCGCGGACTGGAAGCTCAGGACCTTCGCATCGCGGACCAGATTTTCTCCGAAGGCCGCGCCATGATCGTTGTCCTCAACAAATGGGACACGGTGGAACAGGGAAGCGCGCTCTTCCAGGGCGTCCGCAAGGCGCTCGATGAGGGGTTCGCTCAGGTGCGGGGCGTGCCGCTCCTTACGATTTCCGCGGCGACCGGAAATGGCATCGACAAGATTCTCGAAGTGGCGTTTGAAGTGCGTGAGGCGTGGAGCCAGCGCGTGTCGACCGGCCAGCTCAACCGCTGGTTTGAGCGTGCGGTGGAGAAGAACCCGCCACCGGCGCCGGGCGGAAAGCGATCGAAACTGCGCTATATCACGCAGATCAAGACGCGGCCGCCGAGCTTTGTCGTATTTGGGAACCGGGTGGAAGACCTGCCGGAAAGCTACCGCCGCTATCTCGTCAATGGCATCCGAAATGAACTGGGCTTTGGCGCGGTTCCGGTCCGGCTGACGTTGCGGGGTGGGAAGAACCCCTACCACGACAAGTAATCGTGTTGCGCTTCACGGCGTCAGTTCAATGTCCCAATATAGCCAGTCCCGCCAGGTTTCGTGAAGATAGTTGGGCGGATAGCTGCGGCCATGTTCCTGCAGTTCCCATGTCGTGGGGCAGTGCGCCGTCTGCATGAGGCGCATTCCGGCCTCTCGCGGTGTGCGGCCACCCTTGCGCAGGTTGCAGGGGGAACAGGCGGTGGCGACATTTTCCCAGGTAGTGCGACCGCCCTGAGCGCGGGGCACGATATGATCAAAGGTCAGATCTTTCGGCGATCCGCAATATTGGCAGAGGAAGCGGTCGCGCAGGAACAGGTTGAATCGGGTAAAGGCAGGATGGGCCGATGGCCGCACATATTGCTTGAGCGCGATGACAGAGGGCAGTTGCAACCGCGCGGTCGGGCTGCGCACCTCACGTTCATAATGTGCGACGACGTCCACTCGATCAAGGAACATCGCCTTGACGGCTGTTTGCCAAGGCCACAGCGATAGCGGATAGTAAGACAAAGGCGTAAAATCTGCATTCAGTACGAGCGCCGGGCAACTGTCCGGATGACGAATGAGATCGGGATGATACATGGTTGGCACGTTCCCCTTCTTGCGACCTTCCCTTGCAGGTAAAGATTGCATGATAATGACTGCATCTACAACATCTTGGGGTCAAGGGGGCAAATGATCGCGAAATCTATGTCCCGCTTCGCGCCCAGCCCAACAGGGCGGCTGCATCTGGGCCATGCCTATTCCGCCCTGCGCGCATATGATGTGGCGCAGGCGGGGGGCGGGCGCTTCCTGCTGCGGATCGAAGATATCGATCAGACCCGTTGCCGCCCGGAATATGTGGACGGTATTTATGAGGATCTGTGCTGGCTCGGTCTGGATTGGGACAAGGACGTCGTGTTTCAATCGGACCGGCGGGCCGCCTATGAAGCCGCGCTCGCGCAGATCATGGAGCAAGGTCTGGCTTATCGCTGCTGGTGTACCCGCGCTGAAATAGCCGCAGACATTGATGCGCCGCAGGAGGGATCTCAACCGGTCTATCCGGGAACGTGCAGGGCCCGGACAGACCCCGGTGATGGGCGCCCATTCAGTTGGCGGCTGGATGTCGCGGAAGCATCGCGTCGTGCGGGACACTTGCGTTGGCATGATGCAATAGCCGGAGAGGTGGACGCGCAGCCTGAGCGGCTTGGGGATGTCGTGATCGCGCGGAAGGACGCGCCTGCGGCCTATCACCTCGCAGTGGTTGTGGATGATGACTGGCAGGGCGTGACGGATGTGGCGCGCGGACGCGATCTTTTCGAGTCGACCCACATCCACCGGCTGATCCAGCATATTTTGGATATATGCCCGCCGACCTATCATCATCATAAGCTGATTGTGGACACTGCCGGCACCCGCCTTGCCAAACGCAAACAGGCGCCAACGCTCGCCGCGATGCGGGCGGATGGGGCTGATCCGGCGGCGCTTGTGGCCGGATTGCGTGCGGGTGTCCTTCCGGACGGGTTTTTCTTTTCGGATTGAAGGCGCAAGGGAAAGGGAGCACGTCATATGCATCAAACGCTTTGCCCGCTGACAAGGTCAGTCTAAGGAAAAAATTATGGGAAACACATTTCTGATCCTCCTCCTCATCGCAGCCATGATCGCGACTGTTGTTGCGCTGGTGCGGGGCGTCATCGCGTTTTTGAAAACCACTGAGGCGGATCTGAAGGGTGACGGGACTGGCCCCAGCGCGTCGAGCGTGAAGCAGAATAAGGCGATGATGCACCGCGTCATCTTTCAGGCGGCGGCCATTCTCATTGTTGTCGTCATTCTCGCCTCTGCGCGGGGCTAACCGTTGGTCAAGCTCACCAAAATCTACACGAGGACGGGCGACGACGGCACCACCGGCCTTGTCGATGGTAGCCGGACGCCCAAGGATTCAGGGCGTATTGCGGCCATCGGGGATGTGGATGAGCTGAACAGCCTGATTGGTGTCGGGGCGCAACATGCCGCAGGCGCTGATCTCGATCGTCTCCGCATGATCCAGAATGATTTATTCGATCTCGGCGCCGATCTGGCCACGCCCGGAACAGATTTTACGCCCTCGGACATGGTGCTGAGGATCGTCGCCAGCCAGACTGTCCGTCTTGAGCAGGAAATTGACGCGATGAATGAGGGCATGTCGCCGCTCACGAGCTTCATCCTGCCGGGTGGGTCACCGTTGGCCTGCGCGCTTCACGTAGCGCGCTCCGTTGCCCGACGGGCGGAACGGGCGATGGTCCATGCCAATCGCGCAGCACCGATCAACCCGGAAGCACAGCGCTATATCAACCGCCTCTCCGATTGGCTCTTCGTCGCGGCGCGCCATGCCAATGATGCAGGGACAACCGACATTTTGTGGAAACCCGGCGCGTCGCGCTAGGCGCTATTTATTTGCGAATCTGGGTTGTGGCCTGCCAGACGGGGATCCAGTCGATCACGCCGCGGCATTCTTCCATTGCGATTTTCGACAAGAGCCGAAATTTTGAGCCGTCCCAGGTATAGGTCTCTGCACTGCCGCAGTCGCCGAGGCCGCGGCCTTTGGCATAGCTGCTCAACCGGCCTGTGGTGGTATCCCAATCTGCATTGACGAGCATGGGTGGCCCGCCCGCTTCGGTAAAGCCCGGTGCGAAATCGAAGGACGCAACTTTCATTCTCCGGCCGATGCTGCGATTGACCAGCACAGGCACGGACATGAAATTATAGGCACCCGACCCGCAGGGGACGAGGGCAAGCCATGTGGAGCCGCTCAGGTGATACGCCTCATGCCCTTCCGCAGCGCCCTGCTCCGCATCGCAGGACGTGCGCGCCTGTAACGCCGCAATGTCTTTTTCCGATAATTTCAACCGCGCGCCGTTCGGGCGGGCTTTGCTGGGAATGACCGGAACAGGAGGTGGGGCGGGCAATGCAGAGGCGGGCCGATTTCCAAGCGCAATCAATGCGGTCTCTGACTTTGCCCGGCCCTGACGGTCATCCATGTAAAGCAGCGCTGCCACCACCCCGCGGAGCGATGCCCCGCCGAGGGATACACCTGCCGGATCACGGAGTTCGACCGTCTTTGCTGCTTTCAACTTCGCGATGGCGTTTGCAGGTAGATCGAGTTCGAAAGGCGCGTCCTGACCTTTGAGACCGGCTGAACCGATAACGACTGTGCCATCGGCAACCAGACTAAGGTCTCCTGACTTCCGGTCTTCAATGTTGGCAATGCTTAACCGGGCAACATCTTTGCGACCGCCGCCGCGTGAGATAGACACAGTCAGCTGATTTTCGCCCGATTCCATTTCCATTAAAGAAACAGCGGTGCATCGACGGGCATTGTCGCAACCGACGGCCCAGTCTTCAAAACTTTTCAGTTCGCCGGGCTTTGGCAGCACGGAGGCCGCCGCGGCCAGCACGTAGAATGCCAGCATGGGAATGTTCTAGCCCATCCCTCTTTGAGTCGATAGAGGCAGCGGAAATAACCATAACCAGACTTTCCGGGGGCTCGACATGAAAATCATTGGCATCATTGGCGCCGGCCAGATGGGCGCAGGCATCGCGCAGGTCTCTGCGCAGGCAGGCTATGACGTTCTTCTTTCGGATGTGGACATTTCGCGGGCAGAGGCGGGCAAAGCCACTGTCGCCAAAGGCCTTCAGCGGTTGGTAGACCGTGAAAAGATGGACGAGCCCACCCGAGATTCAGTCCTGTCGCGCATTGCGCCGGTCGCCGGGAGCGTGTCCTTCGCTAGTGCAGATCTGGTCATCGAAGCGGCGACCGAGCGGGAAGACATCAAACGCGCCATCTTTGCCGATGTGGGCAAGGTCCTGCGAGAGGATGCGATCCTTGCTTCCAACACTTCGTCTATCCCGATTACGCGCATGGCTCAGGCGTCCCCTGATCCCGCGCGCTTCATCGGTATTCACTTCTTCAATCCTGTCCCGGTGATGGGGCTGATCGAGGTTATCCCCGGCCTTGCGACATCCAAGGCAACGGTTGAGACGGTCAGCGCCTTTTGCGACAGCCTGAAGAAGGAAATCGTCTATGCAGAGGATGAGCCCGGTTTCGTTGTGAACCGCATTCTCCTGCCGATGATTAACGAAGCGGTCTTCGTGCTCGGGCAGGGTACGGCGAATATTCAGGATATCGACAAGGGATGTCGCATCGGCCTCAACCACCCCATGGGTCCTTTGGAACTGGCGGACTTTGTGGGTCTCGATACCTGCCTTGATATCGTGATGGTGCTCTATAACACGACGGGCGACAGCAAATATCGGCCTGCCCCGCTGCTCGTGAAATATGTTGAAGCTGGCTGGCTCGGCCGCAAAACGGGCCGGGGCTTTTACGATTATTCAGGACCAGTGCCGGTTCCGACGCGGTGATTTGACAAGCGTCAGTGCTACGTCACACTGCGACTGGTTTTAGGGGGGAGCATTGATATGCCGCGGGGTCTGTTCACTTTTTCGATCTTCTACGGTGGTATGGTCTGCATCGCCGGTGTGCTCGGCGCCAAGCAGGTCGCCCTTGGGCCATTGGCGGTAGAAGCAGGCATCTTTCCGTTCCTGCTGCTGGTTATCACGTCCAGCGCGATTGCAGAACTTTACGGAAAGGCGCGGGCGGACGCTTTGGTGCGGTTCGGCTTCATTCCCCTGATCACGTCGATCCTGCTGATCCAGATCGTGTTGGCGCTGCCGGTTGATAAAGGCATGTACCCGCCCGCGATTGACGCGTTTCCCATCATCTTGGGGCAGAGCGGGCGGATGATGTTTGCCGGGCTTATTTCTTACGGCCTTTCCCAGACATTGAATGTTTATGTCTTTGCGAAATTGGCACGGCCGGAGGGCGGAATGCTCTGGCTTCGCGCCGGCGTGGCGAGCGTGTTGTCCCAAATCCTCGATACGGTCCTCTTCATCAGCATCTCCTTTTACGGAGAGCGCGAGATTGGCAGCCTGATGGTGGGCCAGATGACGGCAAAGGTCGCCCTGTCACTCTTGTTGGTGCCGCTGCTTGTCACCTTCATGGTAAAGCTGGGTCGCAAACTTGACCTGACGCCCGTCAACGCATAGCGCCCGCGCCATCATGAGCAGACACGCACCCAACCAGACCGCGCTTGCTAAAGCCGAAATTCTCACAGAGGCGCTGCCCTATATTCAGCGCTATGCGGGCCAGACCTTTGTTGTGAAATATGGCGGCCACGCCATGGGTGATCCAGAAGCCGCGCGCAATTTTGCGGAAGACATCGTTCTCCTCAAAGCCGTCGGCATCAACCCTGTCGTCGTGCATGGTGGTGGCCCCCAGATCGGCCGGATGCTGAAGCAATTGGGCATCGAATCGACCTTTGTCGGCGGGTTGCGCGTGACGGACAAGGAAACCGCCTATGTTGCGGAAATGGTCCTGTCGGGCGCCATCAATAAGGAAATTGTCGGCTGGATCATGCAGGCAGGCGGTCAAGCCGTCGGGCTGTCAGGCAAGGATGCCGGCCTCGTCACTGCGCGCAAGATTGAGGGTCGGGAAGCCGATCCGAACCGTGGGATCGAACGCAATGTTGATATCGGCTTTGTGGGGGAACCCATTGCCGTCAATGCAAAGATTCTTGAAACGCTGACGCAGAACGGGGTCATCCCGGTCGTCGCGCCCATCGCGCCCGATGCAAATGGCGAAACCTTCAACATCAATGCAGACACGATGGCGGGCGCCATTGCCACGCACGTTGGCGCTGCACGCCTGTTCCTCCTCACCGATGTTGCCGGTGTTCTGGATAAGGAAGGCAATTTGCTGACCGACCTAGATCCGGCGCGGATCGCCCAGCTTCAGGCGGATGGCACCGTGTCGGGCGGTATGATCCCGAAGCTTGAGACTTGCATCACAGCGGTCGAAGGTGGCGTCGACGCGGCAGTTATTCTGGACGGACGCGTGCCGCACGTGACGCTGCTGGAAATCTTCACCCGTGGTGGGGCAGGGACGCTCGTCCACAAATAGGCGTCGGGCTCAAAAGGCTTAGACCGGGTCCGGCAGCGACCAGTCAATGGGTGCCTGTCCCTTGGCGGAAAGAAACGCGTTCGCTTTTGAAAAGTGCCGACACCCAAGAAACCCATTATGGGCGGACAAGGGGGAGGGATGCGCGGCCTTCAACACCAGATGCCGTGTTCCATCAACGAATGCCGCCTTTTTCTGGGCATAGGCACCCCATAAAAGGAACACGACCGGTTCTGCTTTTGCGTTCACTGTCCGGATGATGGCATCGGTAAAGCCTTCCCACCCTTTGCGCTGATGCGATGCGGCCTGCCCCATTTCGACGGTCAGCACGCTGTTGAGCAGCAGGACGCCCTGCTTCGCCCAACTCTCTAGAAAGCCATGCCGAGGTCGGGGTAGCGCCAAATCGCTCTCGAGCTCCTTATAGATGTTCACAAGGGACGGGGGAGGGCGCACGCCCGGCTGCACACTGAAGCACAGTCCATGTGCCTGCCCTTCGCCATGATAGGGATCTTGCCCGAGAATGACGATGCGGACCTTGTCCAGCGGGGTCAGCTCCAAGGCGCGGAACCAATCTGCTTCCGTCGGAAATATCTGCTTTCCGGCAGCCTTCTCGGCGGCAAGGAACGCTCTCAACGCCTGCATCTGGGGGCTGGAGAGATCATCAGACAGAACGGTCATCCAGCTTTCAGGGAGTTTGAACGGCACGGTCATCATGCCATCGCCGTGCGGCGGCTAGGGTGTTGAGTCAATCATATCTACCAGTTGCAGCGCGGGGGGATCCCCGTCATGACTTGGCGGAAGCAAAGAGAGGATGACATGGCCGAGTACAACACAATCAAGGTCGATATCTCCGAAGGTATCCTGACCCTCACGATGAACCGCCCTGACAAGATGAACGCGTTCACCAGCGAAATGATGCAGGAGATGATTTCTGCGTTCGACCTGGCCGACGAAGACGACTCTGTCCGCGCAGTTATCGTCACGGGCGCTGGCGACCGTGCCTTTTGCGCCGGAGCCGATCTGTCATCGGGGGCCAAGACCTTTGACTATGCCGATCGGGATGATCGGGACACGAATGCGGGTGCCGTTAACGCCGATGGGACGATCAATCTCAGCCATGAGGATGCCCGCGATGGTGGTGGCCGCCTGACGCTGCGAATCTTCAACTGCAAAAAGCCTGTCATCAGCGCGGTCAATGGCGCGGCGGTTGGCATTGGCATCACTATGCAACTGCCGATGGATTTCCGTCTGGCCAGCACCAATGCCCGTTTCGGCTTTGTATTCGCCCGCCGTGGCATTGTGCCGGAAGCAGCCTCCAGCTGGTTCCTGCCGCGTCTGGTCGGCATCAGCCAAGCGCTTGAATGGTGCTATTCCGGCCGGGTCTTCGGGGCGGAGGAAGCCTTGAAGGGTGGGCTGGTCCGCTCGGTCCATGCCCCAGAGGATTTGATGACGGCGGCACGGGCCCTTGCGCATGAACTGACAGCCGAGAGCGCGCCGGTCTCCATCGCCCTCACGCGTCAGATGATGTGGCGTATGTTGGGCGCGGCGCATCCGATGGAAGCGCACAAGCTTGACAGCCGGGCGATCTGGGCCCGCGGTGCGGCCGGTGATGCCAAAGAAGGCGTGTCCTCGTTCCTTGAAAAGCGTCCTGCGGTGTATCCTGACAAGGTCAGCGAAAACTTCCCGCACTTCTCGCCTTGGATGGATGAACCCAGCTATAGCTGAGTTCGCCACTCCGGGGAGAGGGTGTCAGCGGCAGCGGCGCTTGCTGTCGAGTTCACGCCCGAGCAAGGCGCCCGCTGCGGCGCCAAGGATGGTGCCGGTTGCACGGCTGCCATGCGTATCGACGGCACGGCCGAGCAGGGCGCCGCCTGCGGCTCCGACCACGAGGCCGACAGTGCCATCCGATTTGCGGCAATACATCCGGCCATCGTCCCCCCGCCATTCGCGGGCGCGGTGCCCGTCTCTGGCCTGAGCGGCGGTCGCGGCGACAAATGTCGGCAAGACCATGGCAACGGCGGAAAGGGTGAGAAGTGTCTTACGCATCACATGACTCCTTTGTCTTTATTTCAAGGACTGGAGCCTAGATGCGCGACTCAATCTGAACATTCGGCAACGAACAGGTTGATCTGTCGCATTTATTGGTCGCGTCGGGGTGGCCAGGGAATGAAGGACGACGTGCGGCGCAGATAGGCTTCATAGCCCGGCCGGTTCTTTTTCAGGCGATGCTCCAACATGGGCACGCCGGACACGCGGGTGAGCAGGAACGTCAGGATGACTGGCCCGATGATGGCAAAGCGACCAGGCCCGGTTTCCGCCGCGACCAGCCAAATGCCCCACCATGTGCAGGCATCTCCGAAATAATTGGGATGACGGGTGTAACGCCATAGGCCCGTCTCCAGAACTTTCCCCGCATTGCCGGGATTTGAGAGAAAGGCCTTTAGCTGCGCGTCGCCGACCGTCTCAAAAACGATGCCGGTGATGGCGAGGGCAACGCCAATCCAGCCGACGATACCAATGGAAACGGGCTCTGCAGCAATCTGGCCTAGTTGTGCAGGCAAGCACACAAGAATGAGGAGCACGCACTGCATGGCAAAAACCTGAAGGAATGAGGCTTTGGCAAAGCTCCATCCCTTCTTGTTCATCAGGCGGCCCAAGATGGCGGCATAGCGCGGATCCACCCCGTGGGCGCGCCAACGCGCGAACAGGTGGGACGACAGCCTCAGCCCCCATAGTGTCGTCAAAATAACAAGGAGCGCGCGTCGCACCGGGGTGCCGTCGGTCAGCCAAGCGGATGTGCCCGCCAGAATCACCATGCCTAGGGGCCAAAAGGCATCAATGACGGAAACGTCACGGATGCGGACACAATAAGCCCAAAGCGCGGTCATCGTTCCCGCCAGAATAATGAAATTGGTGAGTAGCAATTGGACTGCTGTCATGACGCGTCTCCTCTGGCGCGAATTATCTATGGTTTGAATCGCGTTCTATTTCATCCACGATATCCCCGTTATCCACAGGTGCAATCCTGCCATTTTGGTTTGACCGACTCAGCGAGTCATGAGAGCCTTCAAACATGGCCGGAACAAAGAGTTCCTTGAGAAATCAAGAACTTGAAGGGAGGGCTTCGCCCAAGCAGACAGGTGGCTGAGCGCAAGCGATGCAAACCGAAAGCAAGGGCAGGGTGTTCGCGAAGAGCACCGCAACTCTAGCGCAAGCCATGCAGAAGCGGAGGATCGGAGAGAACCCCGGGTGAACAGGAGGCCGCAAGGCAAGTGTTTGCCAGCACGCAAAGTCGGCGCAGCAAGAAGCGGATCGGTCGCAAGACCATGAAGCGGGAAGCCAAGCCAACCAGCGTAGTGAGGGCCGGCGGCAACGCTGGCCCTCATTTGATTCAGGGGATTACATGCGTATTTCCCTCAGGAATCTGCAAACGGGACGTTAACCATTGTTGGTTACCTCCGCATGCGTGATCGAATTTAATGCCCTTTCCGCTGTGTCGCCTTTGGCGCTTATTGTCCCATTGCTCGTGTCGAGTGTTGGGCTGCTTGCGGTTCGGTTGCGCAGCACGGCGAAGGAACTTGCCCGGCAAGGGGCGGAGACGTCCTACCTTGCCCATCACGACATGCTGACCTCTCTGCCAAACCGGCGAAAGCTGGAGGCGGAACTGTTCACGCAGGCGCGGCAGGGTACAAGATCGGGCGCCCGGCTATCTGCAGCTGTCATCAATCTCGATCGGTTTAAGGATTTCAATGATACGCTTGGCCACCATGCGGGGGATATGATCTTGCAAGGCGTGGCCCGCCGGTTGCGCGATGGCCTGTTTGAAACGGATTTTGTGGCGCGGCTCGGTTCAGATGAATTTGCGGTTCTACGTCATTGTGCCGCCCTATCGGACGCCGATAGCCTTTCGTTCCAGATTATGGCGACCTTTGCGGAACCCTTTGACGTCAATGGCCATATGTTTGATCTAGCGGCCTCCGTGGGTGTCGCCACGGCGACGTCAGATCGGGCGGTGGAAGATCTCATCCGCGATGCGGACATCGCCATGCACGAGGCGAAGGTCCGCAATCGGGGCGGTGTCGTCCGCTTCGCACCGGCGATGGCGGCGCAAATCGAGAGCCGCCGAGCCCTTGAAAACGATCTGCGGCAGGCGATTTCCAAGGGCGAGCTTGTCCTGCATTATCAGCCCATCATTGACGCTGGGTCCGGGCTGATCAGCTCTGTTGAGGCCTTGCTGCGCTGGGCATCTCCAAAACACGGCACTGTCCCGCCGGACATTTTCGTCCCGCTGGCAGAGGATTGCGGGCTGATGGCCGAGATCGGCCGGTTTGTGATCGACCAGGCAGTGCAGGACAGCCGACGCTGGCCAGCGATTACGACGGCGATCAACGTCTCAGTGGTCCAGCTCAAATCCGCCTCGGTGCTGCAAGATCTGTTGGAGCCGACCCGCACACACGGTGTGTCGCCAACCAACATCACGCTCGAAATCACCGAATCCATCTTGATGACGAATGATCCGCGCACGGTGCGGACGCTCAACATCCTGAAAGACCATGGTTTTGGTCTGTCGCTCGATGATTTCGGCACGGGCTATGCGAGCCTTGCCTACATCCGCGATTTTCCGTTCGATAAGCTAAAGATCGACCGCAGCTATGTCTCCGCGGTGGAGGCCAATCCTCGCGGCGCAGAAATGATTCGCGCGATCGTCGGTTTTGGCCGCATCCTCGGGCGCGAAATCATCGCCGAAGGTGTAGAAACCGAGGCCGAACTGGCCGTGATGAAAGACGTGGGCGTCTCTCACCTTCAGGGCTTCCTCTTCGCCCGCCCGATGGCCGCCGCCCATATCGAAGCTCTTGTCGCAGCCAGCGAAAGCCTGTCGGACCTGCGTCCGACCGGCATCCGCCCGATTTTGCGACGCGTGTCTTAAGCCTTGAAGTCGCGCGCAATGGAGGACTTGGTCGTCTTTCCATAAGGCGGCATGAGCCCGGCCAGCTTCGACACGTTGATCTTCGGCTGATGATACACGCTCTTTGCGTGGCTAAAGGTCTTGAACCCGTCATGCCCATGGTAAGACCCCATGCCTGAGGGGCCGACGCCGCCAAAAGGCAGATCTTCCATAGAGACATGGAATACCACGTCATTGACGGTCGCCCCGCCGGAGATTGTGCGATCCAGCACGGTCCGCTTTTCCCCGTCATCTTCCCCGAAATAGTAAAGGCCGAGCGGACGGTCATGCGCGTTGACGTAAGAGATTGCCTCTTCAACGCGTTCATAGGTTTTGATCGGCAGAACAGGGCCGAAAATTTCCTCCTGCATCACCTTCATATCGTCGGTCGGGTTGCGGACGAGGTAGAGCGGCATTTTGTTGCCGTTGGAGGCGGAAAAGTCTTCATTGGCGGGGTTAACTTCGACGATCTCCGCACCCTTTTCCCGCGCGTCATCGAGATAGCCGTTGAGCCGGTCGCGGTGGCGCGCGTTGATGACAGAGGTATAGTCCGGATTGTCCAGAAGCGTCGGGTACATGACGGACACGCCCTTCTGCAGCCCGGCGACGACCTCGGCCTCCTGTTCCTTCGGCACCATCAGATAATCCGGTGCGAGGCAGATTTGCCCCGCGTTCAACATCTTGCCGAGCGCAATGCGCTGGGTGGCTGTTTCAATATTGGCAGACCGACCGAGGATCGTGGGGGATTTCCCTCCCAACTCCAGCGTCACAGGTGTCAGATTGTCAGCGGCGGCGTGCAAGATATGCTTGCCCACCCCGGTCGCGCCGGTGAAAAGGATGTGATCAAAGGGTAGACCGGCAAAAGCCTGCCCGACATCCGGGCCGCCCGAGAAGAACGCGGCTTCCTCTTCCGAGAAATATTGCGGTCCGACGGTCTCAAACAATTCGGCCACGGTCGGCGTATATTCGGACGATTTGACCATCACGCGGTTCCCGGCAGCAAAAGCGCCCGTCAGCGGGCCCATAGTCAGTTGGACTGGGAAGTTCCAAGGCGAGATGATGCCGACCACACCTTTCGGCTGATATTCAACCACCGCCTTTGCGCCGAGCAGGCCGAGTGGAAACTCTGCCTTGCGCTTTTCAGGCTTCATCCATTGGTCGACCTGCTTGATCGTCGCCTTGATGACGCGGATGGAGGCGGTGATGTCAGTCATCATAGACTGCTCGTGGCTGCGATGACCAAAGTCTTCGGACATGGCCTTGCAGAATGCCTCCCCATGGTCGACGAGCATTGCGATAGCGCGCTTCAGGCGGTCCTTGCGGATAGCCGCCGATACCGGCAGTTCTGCGGTAAAGGCAGCGCGCTGTGCGGTGAGCACGGCAAGCATCTGATCACGGGTGACGGCCATAATTTAAACTCCCCTTAGTCTCTTTTGCGGTCATGATGACGGAGCAGGGGGATGAGCGCAATAGATCAGTTGCAATGAAGGATGTGTCTTGCCCCTCCTGTGCTGTTGGCGGACAATTTGCTGTCTGGCCAAGGCATTAGGGCGTTGTCTGAAATGAGGGGGAGCCAAATGCGTTTCCTTGCTGTATAGGACGGGCAGAACCGGTTGCCACGTGGTTGGCACCGGACGGTTTTTCCGCCTGGTTGGGGTGTCTGTTGGGGGGTCGGCAAGGGCTGATCGTCGGTAGGATGCGACAGCCACACTGATATTGCGAGACACATGCCCTTTTCCAAACTTCCGCCCGCGCTCTCCGAAGCGCTGAGCGCTCATGGCTATACCTCCCTGACACCTGTCCAGACCGCCGTTATCGAAGACGAAGCGCGCGGCCGGGACATGGTCGTCTCCGCTCAAACTGGCTCCGGCAAGACCGTCGCCTTCGGGCTGGCGTTGGCGGATGACCTGCTGACCGACGAGCGCGGCCTCCCCGTGGCTGAAAAGCCGTTGGCGCTGATCATTGCACCGACGCGTGAATTGGCGTTGCAGGTCAGCCGTGAACTGATGTGGCTCTATGCCAAAGCCGGTGCGCGTATCGCGACCTGTGTCGGCGGCATGGATGCCTCCAAGGAGCGCCGGTCGCTGCATCACGGCGCGCATATCGTTGTCGGGACGCCAGGCCGCCTGCGCGACCATCTGGAACGTGGCGCGCTAGACCTGTCCTGCCTGAAGGGCGTTGTCCTCGATGAAGCGGATGAAATGCTCGACATGGGCTTCCGCGATGATCTTGAAGAAATTCTCGACGCCAGCCCAGCGGAACGCCGCACGCTGCTGTTCTCGGCTACGATGCCGAAGCCCATCGTGTCTCTGGCAAAGCGATATCAACGCGATGCGCTGCGTATCTCGACCGTGGGCGAAGACCGTGGGCACGGCGACATCAGCTATCAAGTGGCGACTGTTGCCCCGGCTGAAATCGAACAGGCTGTCGTCAACCTTCTGCGCTTTCATGAGGCCGAAACAGCCATGCTGTTCTGCGCCACGCGCGACAATGTCCGCCGGCTGCATGCGACGCTGCAAGAGCGGGGCTTCGCGGTTGTGGCGCTGTCAGGGGAACATAGTCAGAGCGAGCGCAACAATGCGTTGCAGGCGCTGCGCGACCGTCGGGCGCGGGTTTGTGTTGCGACGGACGTGGCCGCACGCGGGATCGATTTACCCACACTTAGCCTTGTCGTTCACGTAGAAATTCCGCGGGATGCCGAAGCGCTTCAGCACCGCTCCGGCCGCACGGGCCGCGCGGGTAAGAAGGGCGTTGCCGTGCTGATCGTGCCCTATCCCCGCCGTCGTCGCGTTGAATCGATGCTGCGTGGCGCGCGCATCAACGCAGAGTGGATCGACACACCGACGCCGGAAGATATCCGCCTGAAAGATCGGGAGCGCCTGATGGCTGCGCTTCTCGCTCCAGCGGAGGTCGATGATGAGGACCGGACGTTGGCATCGCAGTTGCTTGGGCAGCGCAGTGCGGAAGACATTGCGGCGGCCTATGTGCAAATGCACCGTGCCGCCATGCCGCAGGCCGAAGAGTTGATCGTCGGCGGCGGCAATGCCCGCGCCGATGGTAAGCCCGACCATCACCGCGATGGATTCGAAGATGTCGTCTGGTTCCGCATGGATATCGGTCGCCGTCAGAATGCCGACCCGCGCTGGATTTTGCCTGTGCTCTGTCGCCGTGGCCACATCACCAAGAATGAAATCGGCGCGATCCGCATTGCGGCCACCGAAACGCATTTTCAGGTGCCGCGCCGGATTGCCGACAAGTTCATGAATGCGCTGGCCCGTACCGCCAACATCGACGGTGAAGACGAAAGCGGCATCCGCATCGAACCCGCCGAAGGCACCCCACGTGACGCCGCGCGCGAACATAAAAAGCGTGGCGATGGCCCACGCGCCCCCCGCCCGGAAGGGGATCGTGGGCCCCGTCCGGACCGTGGCCCGCGCCCGGAAGGCAATTTTGTCCCCCGCCCGGATCGTGGCCCACGTCCCGATCGTGGTCCGCGCCCAGAGGGAGACCGGGGACCCCGCGCAGATCGTGGTCCAAGGCCCGCCCCCTCGCAGGCCCGCCCGTTCCGCAAGGGGCCGCCAAAGGGCCGGCGGCCCTAATCGGCGGGAATCGGGCTTTTCCGGTTTCACTGCGGGCAATCCGGCCATTGTCGGCCGGAATTGTGGGGACAGGGGATGCATCGCTGCCACGGCTGTGCAATTTCAGGCGATATAATCGCCGGAGAGAGGACGCCCCATGGCCAAGGACAATAAGATCACCTTTTACGATCTCGCGCTGTCAACCGGCGCGACGATCAGCCCCTTTGTCTGGGCGACCAAATATGCGCTGAAGCATAAGGGCTTCGATCTTGAGGTCATCCCCGGCGGCTTTACCGGCATTTTGGACCGCACCGGCGGCAAGACCGAACGCCTGCCCGCCATTGTCGATGATGGCAAATGGGTGCTCGATAGCTGGGGTATCATTGAATATCTGGACGAAACCTATCCAGATCGGCCCGCGCTCATCCCGCATGAAAGCGTTGCCGCCACGGTCAAGGCGCTTGATCATTGGTTCTGGAATGCCGCCGTTGGCCCTTGGATGTTCTGCTTCTGTCAGGATTATCGCGATCTCTCCCTGCCGCAGGATCACGAATATGTGACGCACAGTCGCGAAAAGATGTTGGGCCGCAAGCTGGAAGATGTGCAGGCTGGCCGCGAAGACCGTTTGCCCGGTATATCCAAGGCGCTGGAGCCTTTGCGCGCGGCCCTAGCCCAGCACAAATGGCTCGGCGGGTCATCCCCCAACTATGCCGATTACCGCATCATGGGTGGCATCCTCTTCACCGCCTCGGTCTGCAAGACGCCGGTGCTGGCTGAGGATGATCCGCTGCGCGACTGGATTGAGCGGTGCCTTGATCTGTTCGACGGGCTGGGCCGCCACCCTGGCCTTTTCCCGCTCTTCGGCCTGATACAGCGCGAGGGCGACCCCGATCTGTTCAATCGCGCCGCCGGACAGGGGGGGATCTACAAGCGTAATACCGGGCCGGAATCAACGCGCGCCGAAACCCAGCGGATCACCGAGGGGATGAAAAAGGCCTAGTTCACGCCCCACAGATGGGCCGCTTCAATATAACCGATGCGGCCCGTCACATCGAATTTGCACCAGCCATTGGCGCAATCGGTGATCTTGCCGACAACGCCGGGTTCCGCGCGCCAGACGATTCGGGCGTCGGCTTGTGGCTTGTCACGCATGGGGCGGACGTCGCCGCGCACGATGGCGGTGCGCTTATCCGACAATAGGTTGGCCTGCATCCAGCCCTGTGTGCCGTCAGGATCTTCGATCTTGCGCCAATTGGGATAGGTGGCGAGTACCTTCACAGGCAGACCGGCACGTTGGTACAGCCAGCTTGCAGGAAATTGCTGCCCGGGGCCGGTGCGCATGCGCGCCTTGCCCGCGTTGATCGAGCTCCAATAAGGCACCTTATTTTCGGCTCGGATCGCCACAGGGGCCATCACCAAGGCGGCCATCGCCAGAACGCTACAAAGACGCATAATCGGATACTTCTCCCAACTCGGCCCCATTCTTTGCCGCAACTTCCTGCCCGCTTCAACTCCGCTTGCAGTCGCATGTTTCGCAGCCTAGCGATAGGCGCATGACAGCCTCAAATCGCCCCGCCCGCCCGAAAGTTGTCGTCACCCGCGAACTGACCGACGGTGTCATGCACCGAATGGAAGAATTGTTCGAAGCGACGTTGAACCGGGAAGACCGGGCATTGCGCCGCGTCGAGCTTGAAGCGGCGATTGCTGACACGGATGTGCTAGTGCCAACGATCACCGATCGCATCGACGCCGAATTGATCGTCAAAGCGTCTCCCCGGCTTAAGCTGATCGCCAATTTCGGCGTTGGGGTGGATCACATTGATCTTCACGCCGCGCGCGAACGCAAGATCCTTGTCACCAATACGCCGGGCGTGCTGACCGAAGACACTGCCGACATGACGATGGCATTGATCCTGTCTGTCCCGCGTCGGCTGGGTGAGGGTGAAAAGCTCATCCGCGCCGGTCAATGGGATGGCTGGAAACCGAGCGGAATGCTCGGCCACCGCGTTAACGGCAAGACGCTTGGCATTATTGGCATGGGGCGCATCGGTCGGGCGATCGCGCGCCGCGCCCAAGGCTTTGGCATCCGCGTCATCTATCATAACCGCCACCGCCTGCCCGAAGGCGTGGAGGCGGAACTGGGGGCGCGCTATACCGATCTCGACACGCTTTTCAGCCAGTCAGACATTGTTTCGGTCAACTGTCCGCACACGCCTGAGACGCACCATCTGGTCAACGTGCACCGCCTGTCACAGATGCGGGCGGATGCCTATTTCGTGAACACCGCACGCGGCGACATTGTGGATGAAAACGCGCTGATCGAGGCTTTGGAACAGGGCCGGATCGCAGGCGCGGGGCTTGACGTCTATGTAGGTGAACCGAATGTCGATCCGCGCTTGCTGAAGCTCTCCAACACCGTGCTGCTGCCCCATATGGGCTCTGCCACCTATGAAGGCCGCGCGGCGATGGGAGAGAAGGTCATTGCCAACATCCGCGCCTGGGCGGATGGCCACCGCCCACCCGATCAGGTGCTTGAAGGCTGGGATTGAGCCTTAGGCGCTCGCGAGCGCGTCGAACAGCTTCTTGCCATCCAGCCCACCATGGGCGGCTTCGCTCATGCGTTCCGGGTGGGGCATCATGCCGAGCACATTGCCGCCTTCGTTGAGGACGCCTGCAATGTTGCGCGCTGAGCCATTCACTTCTTCGGCATAGCGGAAGGCGACGCGGCCTTCGCCTTCCAGCCGGTCAAGGGTTGCCGCGTCTGCGAAATAATTGCCGTCATGATGCGCAACAGGGATGAGGATTTCCTCATCGGCCTTGTAGTGGCTGGTAAAGGCCGACTGGCTGTTGGCCACGGTCAGCTTCACATCGCGGCAAACGAACTGGATTCCGGCATTGCGCATCAGCGCGCCGGGGAGGAGTCCGGTTTCGGTCAAAACCTGAAAGCCGTTGCAGATGCCGAGCACATAGGTGCCCTTGCCCGCTGCGTCCGATACGGCGCGCATCACCGGCGATTGTGCGGCCATCGCGCCGGAGCGGAGATAGTCGCCATAAGAAAACCCGCCGGGAACGCCGATCAGGTCAATGCCCTCGGGCAGCTCGGTTTCGCGGTGCCACACCATGTGCGGCTTCTTGCCCGTCGCCTGTTCAAATGCGACGGCAAGGTCCCGATCACAATTTGATCCGGGAAAGACGATGACGGCGGTCTTCATGGTCAGGCGCGCTCGATCCGGTAGTTTTCGATGACGGTATTGGCGAGGAGCTTCTTGCACATCTCTTCAATGTCCGCGTCGCTGGTGCCGTCGGCGAGATCGAGTTCGATCAACTTGCCGGCGCGCACATCATTGACGCCGCCAAAGCCAAGACCTTCCAGTGCATGGTGGATCGCTTTCCCCTGCGGGTCCAGAACACCGTTCTTGAGCGTGATCGTGACGCGGGCTTTCATCGCAGGTGAGTCCTTTAAGGAAATGGGGATGGCCGCGCCTATGCCCGCATGGGTGGATTTGGGCAAGTTCATGTTTTCTTATCCTTGGCCTGAGACCATGATAATCTGCGTTCACCTCATAACCCGCAAAGGCGATTGTGATGGGTGGTTTGGCTTTGGCGATGTTTGTCGCCCTCTTTGGCTTTGGCGACAAATTGTTCGGATGGCAGGACGTGTCCGGCAATGTGCAGCTTGGGCTTTTTCTAGCTTTCATTCTCGGCATCATTTGCGGATACCGGACGGCGAAATAGCTTAGCTGGTTGTGGTCCCGCAGGTTGAACAGGCCGGGTCTTTGGGCAGGCGGATGGCGCGCATCGTCAGGTCCAGACCGTCGATCACCTGCAGCTTTCCTGCCTGGTCCGCGCCGAAGCCGGTCACAACGCGGATCGCCTCCATCGCCGCCATGGACCCCATCAGCCCGACCATCGCGCCGAGCACGCCCAGATCTGCGCAATTGTCACAATCTTCGGCATCATGCGCATCGCCGACGAAGCAGCGATAACAGGGTTTATCGGCCTCCCAGCCCCGAAAGGTTCCCAGTTGCCCGTGGAACTGGCCAATGGCCGCAGAGACAAGCGGAACGTGCGCAGCATTGGCCGCGTCGGCCACGGCGAGGCGTGTCTTGAAGTTATCAGACCCGTCCAGCACGACATCCATATTGCGCAGCAAATCTGCCGCATTGTCAGACGTGATGCGTTCAACAACCGGGGTTACGGCCACGTTCGGGTTGATCGCCCGCACCCGCTGTGCGGCCAGTTCAGCCTTGGACTGGCCGACATCTCCGGTCATGAACAAAACCTGCCGCTGCAGGTTGGACAGAGAGACGATATCATCGTCGACGATTGTCAGCGCGCCGACACCGGCTGCTGCCAGATATTGGATCGCGGGGGACCCAATTCCGCCTGCACCGATGACAAGCATCTTCGCTGCGCTGATTTTAATCTGGCCCGGGCCGCCCACGTCCCGCAGGACGATATGGCGGGCATAGCGCTCCAGCTCTTCGTCGGACAGGCTCATATGCCGGTGGAGCCGAAGCCTCCGGCACCGCGCGTCGTTTCGTCCAGACTTTCGACCAGTGCGAACGCCGCCTTTTGCACAGGCGCTGGCACCAGTTGGGCGATCCGGTCTCCACGGCGGATGGGGAAGGTGTCGCTGCCGAGATTGGCGAGGATGACCTTCACTTCACCGCGATAGTCGCTGTCGATGGTGCCGGGCGTGTTGAGGCAAGTGATGCCGTGCTTGAGCGCAAGGCCGGAGCGCGGGCGGACCTGCACTTCAAAGCCTTCGGGGATCGCCATTGCGAAGCCGGTGGCGACGGCATGGCGCGCACCGGGCAAGAGATCGAGATCTTCTGCCGAAACAACATCCATGCCAGCAGCGCCCGTTGTCGCATAAGCGGGTACGGGCAGCCCGTCGCCATGCGGCAGCCGTTGCAGGGCAATCGAAATCTCAGGCGCGGTTTCAGGCAAGGGCATCAGCAATCCTCTGGGCGAGCGCACGGGCGATCGTTGTTTTGTCCATCCGGTCCCAGCTTTCGGTTCCGGCGTCGGTGATCAGGTGAACGCGGTTCTGTTCGCCGCCCATCTTGTCGACCGACACGTCATTGGCGACAATCCAGTCACAACCCTTGCGCAGGCGCTTTGCCGTGGCGTGTTCGACGGCGGTTTCGGTTTCGGCAGCAAAGCCGATCACAAGCTTCGGACGGTTTGGCGCCGCACACAGACCGGCGAGAATGTCCGGGTTCTTCTGCCAGTTGAGGGAAGGTGGGCCGGCTTCCTTCTTCAGCTTGGACGGCGCTTCATCGACGCGCCAGTCGGCGACGGCGGCGACCATGATGGCGGCGTCAGCGGGGAGGGCGGCGGTGACTTCAGCTTCCATCTGCCGGGCCGTTTCCACATCGATGCGGGTGACGCCTGCGGGTGTTGGCAAGCTCACGGGTCCGGCAATAAGGGTGACCTTTGCGCCTGCTTCAGCAAGGGCCCCGGCTATGGCAAAACCCTGTTTTCCCGAGGAACGGTTGGCAATCACGCGGACCGGGTCAATCGGCTCATGCGTTGGGCCGGCAGTCACGATGATATGGGTGCCCTTTAACAGCTCCGATTGGGCTGAGCCTGTCGAAGCCGCGCTCTTCCCTTTGACTTCTGTGCCCAGAAAGGACGACCCTTCGACAAGCTCAGGGTGAGCGGGATTGGAGACCATTCTAGAAATCGCCGCCGCAATGGCCTCCGGCTCGGGCAGGCGGCCGGGGCCGAATTCACCGCAGGCCATCGGGCCTTCATCGGGGTCCAGCACAGTGATGCCGTCGCTTCGCAGTGTCGCGATATTGCGCTGCGTGGCGGGGTGGGTCCACATCCGCACATTCATGGCAGGCGCACACAGCACAGGCTTATCGGTCGCGAGCAGCAATGTCGTCGCCAGATCATCGGCGATGCCCGCGGCCATGCGTGCCATCAGGTCGGCGGTCGCCGGGGCCACGACGACAATGTCCGCCTGACGCGACAACTGGATGTGACCCATCTCTGCCTCATCCTTCAGGTCAAACAGGTCAGTATAGACCTTGTCTTCGCTGAGGGCGGCAAGGCTCATCGGGGTAACGAACTTCTGGCCCGATGCAGTGATCACACAGCGGACGGACGCGCCTTGTTTGCGCAACAGGCGGACCAGCTCGCATGACTTATAGGCTGCAATACCGCCGCCAATGATCAGGAGGATGCGTTTGCCGTTCATGGCGCTATCCTAGTTGGAGCGCGGCCGCTGCACCAGCCACCGCAGCGACAGCCGCCGTGAACGCATAGCGCCACCATGCGGACCGCGGACCGCGCTCCCACACCAGCTTTACATCCGGTAGCGGCGGGGCAGGTGGCGCGCCGCCGGGTTTGGGCAGCTGGGCATCCAAGCGGCGGATAATGTCCGGAATGAGCGCCAGCGTTTGGGCCTGTTTCTTCAACCCTTCGGCCAGCACCGCTTCCGGCCCCAGTTCATCGCGGATCCAGCCGCCGACATAAGGGGCGGCGACATCCCACATATTGATCTGTGGGTCGAGCTGCGTTGCGATGCCTTCGACCATCACCATCGTCTTTTGCAGCAGCAGCAGATGCGGCTGGGTCTGCATGTCAAAATCGCGGGTGATGGCGAAGAGACCATCGAGCATCTGCCCGACAGAAAGCTCGCTCACCGGCTTGCCGCGCATCGGTTCCCCCACGGCGCGCAGGGCGGTCGCGAATTCATCGACATTGTGGTGCGCGGGCACGTACTGTGCCTCGAAATGGATTTCCGCGACGCGCCGGTAATTGCCGGTGGTCAGCCCGTAGAGGATTTCCGCCAGCCAAACCCGCGCCTGCCGGTTGATGCGGCCCATGATGCCGAAATCGATGGCAGCGATGGTGCCATCCGCTTGCACGAACAAGTTGCCCTGATGCATGTCGGCATGGAAGAAACCTTCGGCAATCGCCTGCCGCAGAAAGGTGAGGACCAAGCGACGGGCGAGGGCGGGCATATCATGCCCTGCGGCGACCAGAGCGTCGCGGTCAGAAATTTTGATGCCGTCAATCCAGGCCATCGTCATGACCTTGCCGGTCGTGCGGTCCCAGTCGATCTCCGGCACGCGGTAGCCCGCTTCACCCTTCATGGATTCAGCGAGCTCGGACGAGGAGGCTGCCTCGCGCCGCAGATCGAGCTCACGCAGGGTCCAGCGCTTGAAATTGGCAATGACCATGCGCGGGCGGAGCCGTTTGGCCTCGCCGCCCAGTGCCTCAAGGTGTGCTGCGGCCCATTCATAGGTGTCGATATCGGACAGAAACTGCTTGTCGATGCCAGGGCGCAGAGCCTTGATTGCCACATCTCGGCCATCGGTGGTCACACCCCGGTGGACCTGCGCGATCGAGGCCGAGCCGACGGCGGTTTCATCGACCGACTGGAACAGCGCTTCCAGCGGCTGGCCAAAGCTCGCTTCAATATGCGGGCGCAGAACGGAGAAGGGCAAAGGCGGCAACTGATCCTGCAAGCTCAGCAGGTTGCGCGCCGCTTCTTCCCCCACCAGATCAGGCCGTGTTGCCAGCGTCTGGCCCAGCTTGACCGCCGCCGGACCAATCGCCTTGAAGGCGGTCGCATAATCGGGCGTCGCGGGCTGGAAAGTCCCGAACCGGGCAACGCGGCACAGGCGCTTGACCGGCGCGGGCGTGTTTACACCCTGCTCAATCAGTTGCAGCGCGCCATGCTTCGCCAGCGTTCGCCCCCATTTCAGGAGGCGCAGCGTATGTCGTGTGGCGGAGGTCAAATCTTCCAGCCGCTATGGATGGCCACAAGCCCGCCGAGGATCGGTTCATGCCGTGTCTGGATGAAGCCTGCTTCCCCAATCATCGCCTCAAAGGCGGGCATGGTCGGGAATTTGCGGATCGATTCGATCAAATAGCGATAGCTGTCTTCATCATCGGCGATCATCTTGCCCAGCTTGGGTACCAGCTTGTGCGAATAGAAATCGTACACATCCGAAAAGCCCGGCCAGGTCGTGGTTGAGAATTCAAGGCAGAAGAACCGCCCGCCGCGTTTCAGCACGCGGTGTGCTTCAGCCAGCGCCTTGTCGATCCGCGTTACGTTCCGGATGCCGAAGGCGATGGTGTACGCATCAAAGCTGTTCGAATCGAACGTCAGCGTTTCCGCATTTTGTTCAGACCAGCTTAGGCCGCCAATCTCCCGCTCAGCTGCGCGCTCCATACCGACGCCCAGCATATCGGGGTTGATGTCCGACACAGTGACAAGCGCGCCTTGCGCCTGCATGCGGAAGGCAATGTCGCCCGTGCCGCCCGCCATATCGAGGATCATCTCGCCCGGCCGTGGCTTTACCCGGCGCACGAAGCGATCCTTCCATAAGCGGTGCATCCCGCCCGACATCGCGTCATTCATGACATCATAGCGGCGCGCTACATTGGAAAAGACCGCGCCCACGCGCTGCGTCTTTTCTTCCGGGCTTACATCTTCATATCCGAAGGAGACTGTCTCGCTCATGCCGCGCATCTAGCCAAGCCGCGCGCCGCCTGCCAGCGGAATCACGCAAAGGCAGGGATGCCCTTTGGGTCACGCCGAGATGCGGCGCAATTGCGCGATACTCGCAGGCCCCTCCGTCCGTCTGCTCCGCAGCCGGCCACCTCCCCATCGCACGTCGATGGGGAGAAAGGGTGGAGCGCTTTATCTCCCTAATGACTTGCATTGGGGATGAAGCGCGCAACCAGTCTGAGGGACCGGTGAGCACTGGAATGGCAGCCCGCAGGGCTGACGGAGGCGCCAGCCCAATTTCCCCAAACCCGTAGGACATCCCAAGCCCACCCCCGACTCCCCGGAAATCCTTCCATCACTCCCATCGGAAGGTGCGGAAGTGGAGGAAGTTGAGGGCACGTCCCCCTCAAAAGAGGCCCCCGCTGTAGGATAGGCATGACTTTGAGAAAAAAAGACCGGACCGTGCGCGTCACCATGGCAGAGGGTCTGCCACAAAAAGGGGGCTGTAGGACAGCGGGAAAAGCGTCCCACTCTGGCCATTCCCCACACCCTCAGCTAACGCCGCCCCATGCCAGAGCTTCCCGAAGTTGAAACCACCGTGCGTGGCTTGCGCCAAGTCCTTGAGGGGCAGCGGTTGACGCATGTTGAGGCGCGGCGGGCGGATTTGCGGTGGCCGTTTCCGGTGGACCTGCGCCAGCGGATGCAGGGGGCGACGGTCACAAGCCTTGGGCGGCGCGCGAAGTACGGGCTGATCCATACGGACCGGGGCGACACGATGGTGTTCCACCTGGGTATGTCGGGGCGCTGGCGGATTGATCCCGATGAGATCGGCAAGCATGGCCATCTGGTGGTGGAGACGGCGGGCGGGAGCCAGCTGGTGCTCGATGACCCGCGGCGCTTTGGCTCGGTGGATCTGGTGCGCACGGACGCGGTTGACCTCTATCGCGGCTTTGTTCGTATGGGGCCGGAGCCGCTCGACGATCACTTTACCGCTCCTGTGCTGGCGAAGGCGCTGGAGGGGCGGGCCGCACCCATCAAAGCACTGCTGCTCGATCAGCGCATCGTGGCGGGTCTCGGCAATATATACGTGTGTGAGGCGCTCAATATGGCAGGCATCGCGCCGGGCCGGGCCGGAGGGCAGATTGCAACGGCGCGGCTGGACCGGCTTGTGGTGGCGATCAAAGAGGTGCTGGCGGCCGCGATTGAGGCGGGTGGCTCTACCCTGCGTGATTATGCGCGGCCCGATGGAGAGCTTGGCTATTTCTTCAAGCAATGGCGCGTTTATGGCCGCGAAGGGGAGGACTGTGCCTGCGGTGCCGTTGTCCAGCGGCGTGTGGACGGGGGGCGTTCAACCTTTTACTGCGCAAAATGCCAGCGCTGATGGTTGACCTACCCCATAGACAGGGATAAAGGGCCGCCTTCACGCAGGTGCGGGTGATTCCGCGCCGCTTTTGTTTCGGACAGATTTGAGGTCATACGATATGGCGAATACGCCGCAAGCCAAGAAGCGCATCCGTCGCAACGCTCGTCGTGCGGTGGTCAACCATAACCGTATCAGCCGCATCCGCACCTTCGTAAAGAAGGTTGAAGCGGCGATCGAAGCTGGTGACAAGACCGAAGCCGCAACCGCGCTTCAGGCCGCCCAGCCGGAAATGGCGCGTGGCATTGCAACTGGCGTTCTCCACAAGAATACGGTCGCACGGAAGTTTTCCCGCTTGACCAAGAAGGTTGCAGCGCTGGCCTAAGCCTACAATCTCTAACGAATTTGAGCCTGTCGAAACCATTTCGGCAGGCTTTTTTCGTTGTGCGCCGCGGCAATTCCCAAGACTGGCCTACATCCACGATTCGTTAATGGCCGATCTGGTTTGTTTCAAATTAAGTCATTTAAAAACAATGACTTAACCGGTCTTTTACGGATTTCAGCGCGTTGCCGAGTCAACCATATTTATTTCACTTTTTTTACGGCTCTGCCCCTTGATCGAATCCGGTGCGTGCCACACAAACCCACTTCGGATGCGGGCGAATCAGTCTACGTCTGATCAATTGAAACAGGCTCTGCCGGCCGGAATGGGGCGATTCCGGATAGAGGCGAACTGTATCGATTGTTGGGGGATCAATTTATGTGCGGCGAGTCTGGGCCGGGGGAGATATTTGTCGCGTGTCGTCAAGTCTGAACACCATCAGCTTTGCTCAGCCGGAACCCGATCAGTTTCAGATCGCCTGGGCCGCAATCCGCGCCGGTCTGCGTGCGGACGTCGGCGCGCGCACGTTTGATCATTGGCTCAAGCCCGTTGACCTTGTCGGCTACAGCGAAGCAGATCAGGCCATTCGCCTGTCGCTGCCGTCAGACTTTATGGCGAGCTGGGTCTCTTCCCATTATACCGACCGTCTGACCCTTGCCTGGCGCGCTATGCTGCCGCAGGTGCGCAGCGTCCGGATTGAAACATCATCGGGCAAGCCGGTGGAACGCTACACTGTCGAAGCGACGGTGGAAGAAACGCCGGTAGAAAGCGTCTCGCCGCTCTCCAGCCAGTTTGACCGCAAGCTGACCTTCTCGACCTTTGTGACCGGTGCGACCAACATGGTCGCCTATAATGCCGCGCAGGCGCTGGCCGCAGGCGACCGGACATCGTTCAGCCCGCTTTACGTCCATTCGCAGACGGGCTTGGGCAAAACGCACCTTCTCCATGCCATTGGGCACGAAGTGCTGCGGCTGAACAAGGATGCCCGCATCCTCTATATGTCGGCCGAACGCTTCATGTTCGATTTCGTGAGCGCAATGCGTGCGCGCGACACCTTCTCGTTCAAGGCGCGTCTGCGGTCTGCCGATGTGCTGATGATCGATGATGTGCAATTCATCGCGGGCAAGGAATCGACGCAGGAAGAATTTCTGCACACGGTGGACGAACTGATGACCGGCGGCCGCCGTCTTGTCATCAGTGCCGACCGTGCGCCCCATGCGCTGGATGGTGTGGAAGGCCGCATTCTCTCGCGCCTGACGCAGGGCCTTGTGGCAGACATCGGCGCGCCAGACTTTACGCTGCGCCGTGCGATCCTGAACGCGAAGGTCGCGGGCCTCGGCCTTGATCTCCCCAGCGATGTGGTCGATCTGCTCGCCACGCGCATTGTCAGCAACATTCGGGAACTGGAAGGCGGTCTCAACCGTCTGGTTGCCTATTCCCAGCTGCACAGCCGCCCGATTGATGCAGCCTTTGCCGAAGAAGTTCTGGCAGAGATGTTCCGCGCAAGCCGCAGGCGCATCACGATTGACGAAATCCAGCGTCGTGTGTCGGAGCATTACCGCATCCGTCAGGCTGAAATGGTGTCCGCCCGTCGTGCGCGGGAAGTGGCACGGCCACGTCAGGTCGCCATGTATCTCGCCAAGCAGCTGACGCCGCGCTCTTTGCCGGAAATTGGCCGCAAGTTTGGCGGGCGCGATCACACCACGGTGATCCATGCCATCCGTCAGATTGAACGCCTGCGCGGGATTGATACGGATATTGATGCCGATGTCCGCACCCTGATGCGCGATCTGGAAGGCTAAGGCGCCCTTTCCGACGCTCCGCGGCGTTTACGTCAACTTTGGCTTTACCCTTTTTCGCTACAGCCAATGCACATTGGCCGAAGAAAAAGGGTGTCTCTTGCCAGGCTCCGTAGAAAACAATGTTGACTGGACTGCCTTTGCGCAGGCGCGCCGTGACCTTGGTGACGGCTTTGTGCGCCTGTTCGGCTATTTCCGGGAAGACGGAGACAAAGCCATTGCCACGATCGAAGGCGCTGTCCGTCAGGGCAAGGCGGCCCCGATTGTTCTTCCGGCCCATAAGCTCAAATCCGAAGCGCGGGAATTTGGCGCCCATGCCTTGGCGGCGCTTGCCGAGGAAATCGAGCTGAACGCACGCGACTGTGTCGAATGGCACCAGAACCCGGCAGATCTTGTCGAACAGGTGGTCGCGCTGCGCCCGCTTTATGAAGCCACGGTGCAGGCCATTGACGAAGCGACCAATCCGCTCAAATCGCGCCGTCCGGCGTTCGGGACGGCCAGCCGCTAAGGCCAGCCGCGGGTCTTACCGGGGTCATGCAAATACCCCGGCCAAACTCCATCGATTAGAAGTAGCGCGCGAACCCGAAGCGGACGCGGTGACGGTCGCTCTTATAAAGCGCCAGTGAACTGTCCGTCCGGTTGAAATCATAGGTCACCGACGGGGAGAAGCCCCACAAGCGCAGCGACCGCAGGCCGATTTGCGCGCGGGCATTATACCGCCAGTCCTTGCGCGGATCGGCTGAAAAGAGGGGCAGGGGCGCATCATAGGCCGCGCGGGACACGCCAGCCGAAAGCCCGATGGAAATGCCCTTGGGCAAATCGCCCATGATGCCGACATTGGTGCCAATCTCATGCCCGGAATAGGATCTGGAATTGAGCAGCTCCCGCCGCCCGTAGATGGAGACATAGCCGATCATGGACGCGGCAATGACACGCTCATAGGCGGCCTGGGCAGATAGGCTCCAGCCGGTATAGGCGTCGGCAAAGCCCGACTTGGCATAGCGCGCATCAACGTTGAGACCGAGGCGGTGACCGCTTTCAAAATCATGCTGGAACCCAAGGCGTGCCCCACCGCCGGTGCTGGCACTCTTGCCGCCATACCAGCGCTGGAGGCCAAGGCCCTGTACCGTCAGGCGGTTGTTTTCGCTCAGCTGTATTTCAGGGCCTGCCGCGAACTGGAGCGCGAAATCGTCAGAGGCCTTTCCCTGATAGTTCGTCGCCTGACCATCGGTTTCAACCAGCAGCTTGGTGCGGCCCGACAAGCGGGTGCGGTAGGAGCTGCTGACGACCATGCTCTGCCCGATGCCTGAGCGTTGCCGCGCGGCGGGATTGAGCGTGAGCGGGATCATGAAGCCGCCAAAGTTGACGTCCACGGATTCGGCATTGGTGCCGTTGGTGATGTTGCTGTCGGGCGCAAGGCCAACGTCCACGGTCAGATCAAAGCTGCGTCGGTCGCGCAGCAGGCCGCGCGTGGTGCGGATCGAACGGACGACCTCGTCAGGCAAATCCTTATCTTCCTGCGCTAGTCGGAAATGGTGGTCAGCGCTGCCATATTTGCCCTTCATCTGCAGCGCGCGCGCGAGCTCCAGCCGGACACGGGTCTGTTCTGGATGGTCGACAAGGATGGCGCGGAACAGGCCGATGGCCTGATCCAGCTGGCCCTGCTCAACGGCGGAATAGCCCTGCAGAAAGCGGCGTTCCATGGCGAATTTGGGGGTGGCCTCCAATGCCTTCAGCAACGGGGCCGCATCGTCAAACTGGTGCAGAGAAACGAGCCGGTCGGCTTCTGCCAGCAACTGCTCTGCCGTCACCTGATAGGTGCACTGTGTCGCGGTGCAATGGGGCGCGGCTGGAGTGGCCGCATTGACCGTATCGGCCATGGCGGGCGATGCGAGCATCGCCGTCGCCATGCCGACAAGACCGGCCAGCTTGCGCATCAAGCGCATCCTTCTTAGCGCGCGCCGGTAAAGACGCCGAGGATGTCAATCCGCTGGTCAGGCGTGCCACCGACAACGCGGAAGCCGCCACCCACTTCCTGCGCCGTCGGGCCGTAAAAGGCGCCGTCGATGCTGGACCCGGCAATGACAAGATTGTTCGTGATGCCGCCGGAGGACAGCGACGCACTGGTGATCTGGCCAAGGAAGCCCCCGGCATTCACCAGATCAATTTGGCCGGCACCTGCTGCCGCAAATGTCGCGCCCGCAGGCATGGCCGAGATTTGCGAGGAATGCAGATCAAACTGCGGGGCGCCGAGCGTGCCGGCAAGGGCAAGCGTAAATGTGTTCGCGCCAAAATCGACCGTCGTCGTCGAGGTGCCATCCATCCATTGGAAGAAGGAGGGGGTGCTCGCGTCAATGTCGAGAAGCGGGTTGTAGATCAGCGATGCCAGCATCTGGCCCGTAAATGTGCCGGTGCCGGTTTTCGGAACGGCGCTGTTGGTTGACCGTTCACCATAGACAAAGTTGCCGCGCTTGCGGACATAGTCGGTCTGCAGGAAGGTGCCCCCCGCGCCATCGTCCTTTTTGGCCTGGGTGATCTTGTTGCGCACATAGCCCGCATAGGTGACGTATTTCGTCGTGGTGCCCGGCTTCTGATAGAAGAAGGTTTGAACTTCGTTCACGTAACCGTCGGTATTGAAGATGCCGGATCCGCTGCCATTTTCGAAATAGATGACGCCCTTGGACGTGAGGTCGGGAACACCGGCCTGCGGCTGGCTTGCGCCGCCAAAGGCGGTCCGATGTGCCGGGTCCTGAAAACGGGTTGTGATGTCCGTTGACGATTTGATCGCCTTCAGGCTCAGATCGAAGATGCCGTCGCGCGGATTGTAGGTAATCTGCAACCCATTGTCGCGCGCTGTGTTCGCGTCGGCGGAGTAGAGCTGGTTATATTGTTGCGACCCCGGAGTGGTCGAAAACTCGTACGTCGCCGTTGTGCCGGTAGCCTGATAGGTTTTGGGGTCCGTCGGGTTGACGAAGCTATGCGGGCTTGCTGCGCCCGCGCCACCGCCAACAGCTGTGCCGCCCACCGTGGTCGGTCCGCCGCCGCTGCACGCGGCCAGGCTGGATGTGCCAAGAAGGATCAGGATCTTACGCATTGGATTCCCCTCAATTCAGACGGGGAAGAGCTATCCAAATTAGGTTAATTTCCTGTGAAGTCGGGTTAACGCCACCGCGCTTTTTGTCGTCTGTCGATCCATTTCGGTCGTTTGTCGTGCCGATTTGGCGTTCGTTGCAACGCATTGGTGTCTTGTCGAGCAGCGCGCGACGGCGGCCCCGGGTGTCGCCTATTCAGTGTCTGCGCGGCGGACCTGATGGTTCCATCCCAGCCAGAGGACGGTCCGCCCGCACTGCTCATCTTCCTGATCCGGTGGGGGATCGGACGGGACGGTTGGCAGATGTGCAACCCAAAGATGATTTAAAAGGAGTCCCCCCATGTTCAACGCCAACAAAATCAAATCTGCCGTCCTCGCTCTTGCGATCCTGTCACCGATCCCAGCCATGGCCGAAACCGTTTCGGTCCCCGTGCGCTATGCTGATCTCGACCTCTCCAGCGCCGATGGCCAACGCGCCTTCAACGGCCGTATTGCGGCTGCTGGCCGCCAGATTTGCGGCAGCGCGGACAGCGAACGTGATTTGTCGCGCCGAGCCTCCATCCGCAAATGCCTGTCGGAAGTCCGCACATCATCAGAATCGGCCCGGCTCGCGGCCATCGCGGTCAAGGCGCGCGCCGTTTCTTAACCAGACCCTCCCCAAGAGGCGAGGCGGCTGCCCCATCCCGGCAGTCGCCTCTTTTTTGTGATGAATTGAGCGCGCGCTTAGCGGCGCAGCATATCCTTGGCGGATTGCAGATAAGTGCGGCCAATGCGCACCGCCTCTCCATCCACCAATTCAGCATGCCAGGCGCCGGCACGATCATGGCCCAGGCTTTGGATGCGATCCCGCCGCACAATGACGGAACGGTGCAGCCGAATGAACATGTCCGGGTCGAGCCGCGTGTCGAGCCCGGTCATCGTGTGGTGCAGCAGATAGTTTCGCCCGGCGCTGTGGAGGCGCACATAATCGCGTTCGGCATCAATGCGTTCAATGTCGGCGGCGGCGACGCGAACCATCTCGTTGCGGTGCGGGACCCAGAATTCCTTCACATAATCGGTGCCGGAAGCCGGGGGCGCCGCATAAAGCACGCGCCGTTCCCGCACGCGTGTAACGGCGCGGGCCAGCCGTTCTGGGGCAACTGGCTTCAGCAGATAATCGACCGCGGAAAGGTCGAAGGCCTCCACCGCAAAGCCGTCAAAGGCCGTTACGAAGATGATGGCAGGGGGCGGGCCTTTGGCTTTGTCCCATGCCTCTGCAATCCGCCGCGCCACCGAAATGCCGTCCCCGTCGGGCATGGCGATATCAAGGAGGATTAGATCTGGGCAGAGGGCCTGCGCCATCCGGATGGCGGCGCCGCCATCGCTGGCGGTCCCCGCCAGAACAAGACCCGGGATTTCGGAACAGAGCAGCTGAATGCGCTCCACAGCCAAAGGCTCATCATCGGCGATCAGGGTGCGCAGGGGCACGGGATCAGACATGGCTGCTCCTCGGTATCGTCAGAGTGACGCGAAAATGGGCGTCATCAGGCCGATCAACCTGCATTGCGGCGGCTTCGCCAAAGCGAGCGTTGAGGCGGCTGCGAACGTTTGACAGGCCAATTCCGGCGCCATTTTCATCCGGTGTCGTTCCGGCCACGCCGTCGTTGCTCACGGTGATCCATAGGTCATCGCCTAAGGCACGGGCCTCTATCTCCACCCGGACTGTGCCGGTGGAGCGCGCTACGCCATGTTTGATGGCATTTTCGACCAGTGGCTGGAGGATGAGGCCCGGCACAGGCCAGTCCCGCAACGCTTCTGGCAAAGTGATTTGTACCTCTAGCCGCTTGGGGAAGCGGGTCGCCTCAATATCCAGATAAAGCCGCTGAAGTGCGATTTCATCTTCCAGCGGCACATCCACCGTCGGGTCCCCCGATAGGCTGCTGCGGAAGAAGGTCGACAGGTTCATGATCATCGCTTCGGCTTCTTTGTTGCGGCCGGTGATGACGAGGGAGCTGAGGGAATTCAGCGTGTTGAACAGGAAATGCGGATTGACCTGATAGCGCAGCGCGCGAAGTTCCGCCTGTTGGGCAGCCTGTGCAAATTCAGCTGCGCGGCGCTCGCTTGTGCCGACATCCTTGGCGAAGGTGAGCGCCAGATAGAAGGACGCCCAGGCCACAAGGAAGAAGTAGCGGGAGATGGAAAGCTCTGCGATTTCCTTCAGATAATGGAGTCCAGAGGGGTCCTTCGGCATCTTCTCGTCGAGAAGGTCGATGGGTTCATAGATGTTGAAAAAATAATAGTTGATCGCCGCAATGCTGATCGCGGCAGGGACGGCCAAGAACATTGCGGCTGCAATCCGCGTGCCGAGCGGGTGCCGGTCCAGCAGGCGAACCAGTTGCCACAACAGGATTGTGACCAGAACCCCTATGCCGGACACGATCAACCGGCGGGTCAACAATTCACCCTGCATCGGAAAATCTAGGATGGCAGCACGGGCGGTGACGATGCCGACGTAGAACAACCAGAAGCCTATGATGGAGGCGAAGACAACGATATTGTCGAGCCTGTGGTTAGCTTCAGGCACGCGTTCTTTCTGGAAAGCCATAGCGCAACCTTAAACAACCAAACGGACATTGCCATGAATTTGGTCGAAATGGACCAGACGCTCGTCGATGCGGATCAATTGTCTTTTTAGATTTAATCGTCTGATAACCAGACCTCGCCCATCCTCTGGTCTGCAACCATAAGGGATTTGCCACATGACGTCTCCGTCACGACATAGCGCCGGCGCGCGGGCCTTGGATGAGATGAAGGAGTTTGCGGCCTTCCCGGCGGCGGCCCAGCGGTACATCCGCCGGTCGCTGGATGTCGGCTTCCATCGCGCCGAGGCGCTGGATGTGTGGTCACGCGAAGTCGATGAAAAGGTGAGCGTCCAAAGGCAGCAGGCCCGCTATGCCGTGTTGGCCGAACTTCGCGCGCAGGTGCCGGATGATTTGGGCCTCGGTGCCAGCCCCGTCTTTTTTGGGACGTTGGTGCAGTTGAGCGAGTTTGATCTGGCGCAGAGCCGTCTCACCTCCTTCGCTGCCTATCGCTTCCTGTATGAACGTTTGCTCGGTGCGACGGTCCGGCCCTGGCTCGCCCCGGCCTTTTGTGCGGCGGCCAGCCTGCCGAGCTTGCATCCAAGCCTGCGCCGCATGTTGCTCAAGTCGATGAGTGAGGTCGATGCGACCTCCGCCGCCTGGTCCATGCGGGAGCCGGGCTTCTACCCCGAATGGGTGGAAAAGGATGAACTGTCGGTCAAATGACCGGCTCAATCGCAGAGTTTGTGGAGCTTCCAGGCGATCCAGGCGGAAATGACGCAGGACGCAGCGATCAGAACCAGCGTGTCCTCAATGGTCACGCCCAATGAGGTCATGAGCCCAAGCAGCAGCACCGCAACCACCATCGCGCCGGAATTGACGATATTGTTCGCCGCCACGGTCTTGGCCGTATCGGCCTTGGCGACGGTGGTGGTCAGGAAGGCATAGAGCGGCACAACAAACATGCCGCCGAAGATCGAAATGCCGAGAAGATCGATCATCATGTGGTCCGCGCGCCCGATCGAGAGGAACGCTTTCCAGTCAAAAAGCTTAGTATGCGGCGAATCCCAGCCCTTGATGGTCCACCAGAAATCAAGAACAAACAGGCCCATGATGATGACAGCGGCGGGAGAATATCGCGCCGACACAGTTTCCTTCAGCAGCCGGTTGATTGCGACCGAGCCGATGGCGATGCCGATCGAGAAGATGGCCATGAACAGTGTGGCGACGGACTGATCTGCCCCTAGCGCGTTTTTGACGAGCGGTGGGAACTGCGCCGCCAGAATGGCGCCGATGCCCCAGAAAAAGCTGATCGCCACAATCGCCATGAAGAGCCGGGGAATGTGCATGGTATCACGCACAAGGCGCCATGAGGCGCGAAAGACATTATAGTCGAGCTTCACGCCAGCGTTGGCGCTTTCCGGAGGGGCTGGGGGAACGAACTGAGCGCTGATCCGCCCGATCATCGCGACACCCAGAACCGCAAGACCGGCCCATTGAGAAGGGATCAGGCCGCCGACAATCGTGCCGAGCAAAATGGCGATATAGGTGCCCGCTTCCACAAGGCCGGTGCCCCCCAGCACATGCTTCATGTCGAGATGCTGCGGCAGAATCGCGTATTTGATCGGCCCGAAAAAGGTCGAATGCACCCCCATGGCGAACAACGCGATAAGCAGCAGCGGAATGGAATGAGTGAACAGGCCGATGCCGCCCGCAATCATGATCACGATTTCGGCAGTCTTGATA
The DNA here is from genome assembly GCA_937996655.1 of uncultured Sphingomonadaceae bacterium. GTDB lineage: Bacteria > Pseudomonadota > Alphaproteobacteria > Sphingomonadales > Sphingomonadaceae > Aquisediminimonas. Next base: position 275,209 of record CALKUK010000011.1, read on the forward strand.
ACGCGGATCATCCGCGCTTTGTCCATCGCATCCGCCATCTGCCCGGAAATGGCCGAAAACAGGAAGAAGGGCAGAATGAAGACACCGCTCGCCAACGCGCTAAAATTGGCTTCCTGCGTCGGATCACTGAGGATGGTGTAGGTGACAAGCACCACCATGGCCATCTTGTAGAGATTGTCGTTGAACGCATTCAGGAACTGCGTGACGAACAGCGGCAGAAAGCGCCGCTGGCCGAGAAGCCTGAAGGAAGTTTGCATAGGCGAAAAAGCCAACCTGACAGTGGAAATGTCGTGCGGTCGCATAGACCAGCTTTTCCCCGCCACGCAAACGCTTTAAGGGGGTGCGGTGTTGAACAGTCTTCCAAACATCCTGACGCTGTCACGGATCTTCGCTGTGCCCATCCTTGTGGGCCTCCTGTGGTACCCTGGGTGGGAGCTTGGCTATGGCCTTGCTTTTGCGCTTTATTGTCTGATGGGCATCACCGATTATTTCGACGGATACCTCGCCCGCGCGCAGGGAACCGTATCGAAAATGGGTGTTTTTCTTGATCCCATCGCCGACAAAATCATGATTGCAGCGGTCATCCTGATGCTCGTTGCGACACATGATATCGCCGGATGGCACGTGATTGCGGCCATCATCATCCTGCTGCGGGAGATTGCGGTCTCTGGTCTGCGGGAGTTTTTGGCGGATTTGCGCGTCTCCATGCCTGTGACGCGACTGGCGAAATGGAAAACAACGTTCCAGCTCATTTCGCTGGGTGCGCTTATCCTGGCCGGCGCCTTTCCGGCGGAGGCATGGATTAAGCTGACTGGCCTTGTCTCGCTTTGGGCCGCAGCTGCGCTGACAGTCATCACGGGTTGGGACTATCTGCGCGTCGGCATCAAGCACATGGATTGAGCGGTGGCGCTCGACATCCTCTATTTTGCGTGGGTTCGGGAACGCGTCGGCGTCGGCGGGGAGCGACTCGAGATACCGACCGGGGTCGCAACGCCCTTGGATCTGGCCGCTTGGCTCGCCGGAAGAGGCGGCGGCTATGCCGAGGCCTTTGCCGATCCCGAGCGGCTGCGTTGTGCGCTTGATCAGGAAATCGCACCGATGACAGCGGATCTGGGCCAAGTGCGCGAAGTCGCCTTCTTTCCGCCCGTGACCGGCGGATGATTTCTATTCGCGTCCAACCCGACGATTTTGACGTCGGTGCAGAGCTTGCAGCGCTGGAGGCCAAAGGCGGCGGTGCGGTCGCGTCCTTCACCGGGCTTGTTCGGCCGGATGATGGGGTCGAGGCCATGACGCTCGAACATTATCCCGGGATGACGGAAAAGGCGCTGAGGGACCTCGCTGGTCATGCGACGTCCCGATGGCCGCTGTGCGGTGTCACTGTCATTCACCGTGTCGGCACGTTGCGGGCGGGGGCGCGGATCGTTTTTGTCGCAGCGGCCAGCGATCATCGCGCCGCAGCGCTGGAGGCCTGCGCTTTTCTGATCGACCGGCTGAAGACCGACGCGCCCTTCTGGAAGAAGGAACATCGTGCCGCAGGCGAGACATGGGTTGAGGCGCGCTCGGCCGATGACACTGCGGCCAAGCGCTGGGATGGGCCCGACGCCGCCTGAAAAGCCGGTCCGACGGCGAGACCAGTAACCGCCGGACCAGCAGGTGCGACCCAAGGCCCCCGGTCAGGAGGAATGTGGGGAGGCGCGCCGGATTTAAGACATTTTGTCGTCAGACCGGTGCGGTGATGCGCTCATTTGCGACACGCAGCACATTGGCCAGTATCTGGAACTCCTTGCCGCGGGGGCTTGCCTTGCGCCAGACGAGCGCAATGGTGCGCGTCGGGTGTGCCGCCTCAAGCGGGCGGGCGACGACATCAGTCCCATTCAATATGCCCGCATCAATCGCCATTTGCGGCAGGATTGTAAGCCCCAGCCCATTATCGACCATCTGCACCAGCGTGTGGAGCGAGGTCCCCAGCATTCGGGCTTCGGCGCGCAGTTCCGGGCGGTTACAGGCGGACAACGCATGGTCTTTCAGACAGTGCCCGTCCTCCAGCAGCAGCAGGCGTTCCTGATCAATCTGTTCCGGCCGGATGTTTGCGGGCGGATTGTCGCTGGCCGGATAGGCGACGTGCAGCCGATCTTCGAAAATAATCTCGCTCTCCACATCGCCACAGCCAAAGGGGAAGGCCAGCAGAACGCAATCTAGAAGCCCCCGGTGCAAGGATTCACAAGCGGCAGCGCTCGTCTCTTCCCGCAGGAAGAGCTTGAGTTCGGGCCAGTCCTGACGGACGGGGCGCAGCAGGCGGGGCAGCAGGAACGGCGCGATTGTGGGGATGACACCCAGACGCAGTTCACCCGAAAGGGGCTTGCCTTCGGCTTTTACCAGATCGCCCAATTCTTCGGCCTCCCGCATGACGCGGCGGGCCTTGTCGACGACCCGTAGGCCAAGGGCGGTAAAGCGGACGACGCGCCGCGTGCGTTCCACCAGAGTGACGCCGATCAGGGATTCGAGTTCGCGCAAACCAGCCGACAGTGTCGATTGCGTCACGAAGCACGCTTCGGCCGCTTTGCCGAAATGGCCATGGTCATGCAGCGCGACCAGATATTGCAGCTGTTTTAGGGTGGGTTGGAATACGCTCATTTTTATCGTCTCAATCTATCAATGCAGATAATTTAAGTGATTGAGGCGATCATTCAAGCGCAATCTCGGCGTGCAAATTGTGCAAGACGGGCGCTTTGCGGATGCAGGGTCTGGAATTGGCAGGTCTTGCGGACTAAGTAGCGTCAAACAAAAGGAAGGGCGCCTGGGTGTTTGATGGCATCATAGCTTATCTGGATTCAATCAAAGCGCGTGATCCGGCGCCGCGGTCCCGTTGGGAAATCCTGACCTATCCCGGCGTGTGGGCGCTGGCGCTGCACCGTGCGGCGCATTGGCTTTTTGAAGCTGATATGTTCTTCCTAGCGCGGCTTGTGAACCACATTTCCCGTTTCCTGACCGCCATCGATATTCATCCCGGTGCGAAGATCGGCCGTAATTTCTTCATCGACCATGGCTTTGTCGTGATCGGCGAAACCGCCGAGATCGGTGACAATGTCACCATCTATCAGGGCGCGACGCTTGGCGGCACCAATCCGACCAGCGGGCAGGGCGGCAAACGCCACCCGACGATTGAGGATGATGCCATCATCAGTCTGGGCGCAGCGGTGCTTGGCCCCATCACGGTTGGCAAGCGCGCGCGGATCGCCGCCAATGCTGTCGTGACCAAGGATGTGCCGGAGGGGGCGACGATGGTCGGCATCCCGGCGCGGCCCTTGCCAGTCGATGCAGCCGAATATCAAAAGCCGTTCATGCCCTATGCCACGCCCTGCAATGAGCGCTTCGATCCGGCGACCCAGCAGCTTGAGATTCTCAAATGCGAAGTCGAGCAGCTGCAAAAGCGTCTTGCCGAACTTGTTGAGACCAAGCAGGCGAAAGCGCCGAGAAAGAGCGCCTAATGGGCACCGTTGCGCCGTTTCCCCTTAAGGGCGGCCAAGTTGCTTTTGAACGGTCTGAACTCACCCGTATTTTGGATTTGTACGGTCGCATGGTCGCTGCCGGCCATTGGAAGGATTATGCCATGGACATGGGCCGCGATGCGGCGGTGTTCAGCGCCTTCCGCCGCGCGACCGAACGGCCGGAGTTCCGCATTGAAAAGCGCCCCGCCTTGCGCAACCGGCAAGGGCAATGGGCGCTGGTGGGGGAACAGGGCGTCGTCCTCCGACGCGGGCATGAGCTTGGGCCCGTGCTCGCGCCGGTGGAACGGCGGCTTATGAAGCTGGTCGCAGAATAGCCGTCTGGGTGCCGGGCAAGCGCGCCTGAAGTCCTTCGGGCAGCATCTGCACCAGCTTGGCCCGCACATCATGCCAGAAGGCGGAGAGCAGCAGCAGCGCTGAGCCAATAACCAGCGCGGTGATCGCCACGTTGAGGCTGACGGCCCCAAATTCCTTGAACAGCGCCCCCATAGCGGCGAGCACATAGGCAAGGGCGGACACCATCAGCGCGCGTCGGTCGATGATGAGGGCCACAGCCCCCAGCGCGAGATAGATGGCCAGTACGATACCAGCCACGCCCACAGAGGCGTCGCCTGCGGTCAGGCCGAGCATGACGAAGACAGGGTGCACAATCATCGGCGCGGCCAGCAAGTGGAGCCAGAAGGCCACGTCCGAGCGGCGTGTTGTCCGTTCCCGGTCGCTCATGTCCCACCGCATCGCGAAGGCGAAGATGCCAAGGCCCGCGAACAGGATGATCGGCATGATGACCTTTTCAATCGCGGGATAGGCGACCGCGAGCAGCAGGAAGAGCATTCCGGCAGCCGCAGCAGCACCGGCTGCTATCGTGATCGGGACCATGAAGCGACGCCAGTGCAGCCAGGCCGCCCCGACAGCAACCGCCGCAGAGAGCGCAAGCAGTGCTGCGGCAATCCTGTCCCCTTCACCGACATGGCCATCGGGGACAAGCAACGTCGCGCATGCGCCAAAGACGCCGCCGACAAAGGCGAGCAGGAAGATGATGCTGGGCAATGCCATGCGGCGCTTGGCGGTAAAATATTCAGCCATCAGCCAAGAGGAAGCGGCCACAAGGGCTGCGCCAAGCCAGGGCGTCACGCTGCCTCCGGCCCAGGCACATCCGGTCAGGAACAGGATGCCCGCGATGGACACGAAGATGTCGTTGAAGCCGGTAATCAGCCGGAATTGTTCTTCATCGACCATAGGGGATTGGCGCGCATTGCCAACATAAGCGCGCAACGCAGCGGCTGCATCGGGCGTCAGAGCGCCTGCGGCCACGGCAGAATCGAGATCGGACTCACTGTACATCGGGCTTTCCTCCCTTGTGTATTGGGAGAATAATACACCGGCTGTATTGTGAATGCAATACAGCCGGTGTCTGGAGCCCGATTAGGCTTAGTTGCCCTGAAGCCGCTGAATGGCGGCCATGGACTGTTCAGCGCCCGACTGCGGCACAGTTTCACCCGTCCGGTCGATGATTTCGGCCCAGCGTGCCGCAACCGCTTCTGGCGTGCGTTCGCCAGCGGGAAGGGCAACACCGCGCGTCATCGTGACGTTGGCCGCGTGGACGAATCCACCGCCAGCACCGATGATGGTGTTGGTCGGCGCGTCTTCAGACACGAGGAAGAGGGCGGCCGGAACGACATTGACCGGATCAAATGCCTTGAAGGCTTCTTCCGGCATGATGTCTTCGGTCATGCGCGTGCCGGCCAGCGGCGCGAGCGAGTTGACCTTGATGTTGTTCTTCGCCCCTTCGAGGTAGAGCGACTTGGTGAAACCGGCGAGGCCGAGCTTGGCCGCACCATAGTTGGTCTGGCCGAAATTGCCGTACAGGCCGGTCGACGAGGCGGTCATCAGGATGCGGCCATAATTCTGCTCACGCATCGTTTCCCAAACAGCCTTGGTCGCATAGGCAGAGCCGAGCAGGTGGACCTTCACGACGAGGTCGAAATCCGCCATTTCCATCTTGGTGAAGCTTTTATCCCGCAGGATACCGGCATTGTTGATGAGAATGTGGACGCCGCCCCAAGCTTCCTTGGCCTTGGCGACCATTTCCTGCATCTGATCAAATTCAGTTACGCTGCCGCCGTTCGACATGGCATCGCCACCGGCGGCCTTGATTTCTTCGACAACCTTCAGTGCTGCATCGGAGTGGCCTGTGCCATCCCGCGAACCACCCAGATCGTTGACGACAACCTTTGCGCCACGACGGGCGAGTTCAAGCGCATACTCACGGCCAAGTCCGCCACCGGCACCGGTGACAATGGCAACCTTGCCGGAAAAATCGATGGTCATTTCCCTGCTCCTTAAATGAAGATGGCCGCTGCTTAGCGTGCGCCACAGCCTTGGCAAGCCGGTGATGGCCGACGCTACGGCAGACATATGACGAACATAGGCCGCGAAAGAGCGTTAACGCACCCGCTTTAGTTGGACTTTTACCGATTCGGAGCAATATGCTCTTCCAAGTAACGCGTATCCGGGTGATCCCATGACTGAGCAGAAGACCGATTCCGGACAGCCCGATCTGTCACGCCGCCGCGCTTTGCAGCTGGGTGCCATCGGTGCGGCGACCGTCGTGTCGATCCGGCCTGCGCTCGCGCAGACAGCTGGCTCGATCCTCAATTGTGACATTCCCGTTCCCGGCCCTCAGGGTGCCGGACAGAATATCGCGATGGATGGCAGCCTTGTGCCCAGCGGGACGGCGGGGTCCTTCACCGGCGCTTATCGTCCGTTCAAGGGAGAAGACGTCAAGCGCGCGCTGCGCGGCGGGACGCTGCCGGGCACGAGCTATGAGCAGTCACAGGCTTATGTGAACTACATCCGGCGCCTGCAGCAGGGGCAAAGCGGGTTCACCTGCTATGCCTCGCTCCAAATGCCACGCTAAAGCGTGACGCCGCGTTTCGCAGCCGATCCGGCTGACGGTTTTAAGATCATTCCTCTGGATGGCCTGACGGCGCTGTACCATCGCCGGTCGGGCATGACGCATGTCCTGGCCGAGCCTGCACCGGAAATCATTGCGGTGCTGGCTGGGCAGACGCTGGATGTGGCGGCGCTGGCTGAAGCACTTGGGGTCGATTGTTCCCCCGACAATGCGTCCGCACTTGCCGCGCGCCTTGACGAGCTTTGCGAAGCGGGGTTGGTATCGCTCGCATGATGCGCGCCTTTACGGTTCAGGTTGGCCCTCTGGGGTTTCGTGTCGGCTCGGCCTGGTCCGGGCCGGTCCGCGCGCTTGAGCGGCTCTATGCTGATTATCCCAAGCCCGCCGATGACATCCCGGACTTCACGGTGCGGCTTGAACCGGTGAGCACGCTGCGGCGCTGGGTGCGGCCCTCGGTCGCCATCCGGGGCGATTTCATGCTGCCCGATGCCGTGCCGACGTCGCTCGCGCACGGTTTGCTCGCCGCGGAAATGGCGATGAATTTGCAGGTGGCCATGGGGGAACGGCGGTTCCTGCTGCTCCATGCCTCCAGCGTAGAGCGTGACGGCAAGGTGCTGCTGATGACGGGAGAGTCGGGCTCCGGAAAATCGACGCTGTCCGCGCTTTTGGGGGAAAAGGGCTGGCGCTTCATGGGGGATGAATTCGCCCTGATAGAGCCGGAGACGGGACTTGCCTTTCCCTTTCCACGCCCTGTCAGCCTCAAGAATGAAGCCGTCGCGGAAATGCTCCGCCATGTCGCGGAGGACCGGCTGGGCCCAGAAATGGTCGGCACGCCCAAAGGCGATATCCGGCATCTGAAACCGCCTGCCGAGGCCATCCGGCGCATGGGGGAGAGCGGTACGCCCGCACTTCTCCTCTTCCCGCGTTTCGGGCTGGTGAGAGATGTCCGTCCCGTGCCGCCAAGCGAGGTCTTCGTCCGGCTGACGCAAGCCTCCACCAACTATACCATGCTGGGGGAGCGGGGCTTTGAGGCACTGACCAACCTTGTACAGGGCATCCCGGCACGCGCGATTGACTATCCCGATACAGCCACGGCGTTGGCCCTTGTCGATCAGCTTTGGGCCGAGCACGCATGAGGGACGCGCGTATTTTGGCCTGGGTGCTGGCCGACCCAACCCGCGCCGCGCAGCTTCGTCCGCACCAATGGACGGCGATGTTGACCATCGCACAGGCCGAGCGCTTGCTGGGGACGCTCGCGCATCGCTTGGCAGGATTGGAAATGCCGGAAACCGCAGCCCGTGTTCTCGACCGCGCCCGGCGTGCCGCAGAAACCGACCGGCGTCAGGCGCTTTGGGAAGCGGAAATGGCGCGGCAGGCGCTCGTATCCCTGGGCCTGCCGGTGATCCTGCTGAAAGGCACCGCCTTCCTTGCCGTGGGCATGGACGCGGGCAGGGGCCGTCTCGTCGGGGATCTCGACATTCTTGTGCCGCGCGACCGCATGGACGATGCAGAAGCGGCTCTGCTGTTAGCCGGTTGGGAATGGGTGAAGCAGGACGCTTATGATGACGCCTATTACCGCGACCATATGCATGAGCTGCCGCCGCTGATCCACAAAGCGCGGGACCGGATGATCGACGTGCATCACACCATCCTGCCGCTCACCGCCCGCGCACAGCCGGATGCTGCCGCGTTGATCGCGGATGCAGTCGATCTGGGCAACGGGCTGTCGGTGCTCTACCCGGAAGACATGGTCATCCATGCTGTGCTGCACCTTTTTGCAGATGGCGATCTGTCGGGGGGGCTACGCAATCTTTGGGATATTGACCGGATGTTGCGCGAATTTGCGGAACGCGACGGCTTTTGGGACCGGCTGCTCGCCCGGTCGCGCCATCACAAGGTCACGCGCTATGTCTCCCGCGCGTTGCGCCTCACGCATCACATCTTTGAAACGCCGGTGGATGGCTATCTCGCTTGGCAGGGGCGGCGGGGTGACCTCTTCTATACCGGGCGATTGCTCGCGCGGAATGGCTGGGGGCAGGAGACGGCCAAGCTCTTACGCTTTGCCTTTTACATCCGGTCTCACTGGATCCGGATGCCCCCGTTTATGTTGGGCCGCCACCTGTTCACCAAATGGCGCAAGGGGCATCAGTCCATCCGCTGAAGTGTCGGGATCAGATCGTCATAATGGTCGATGATGGCGGTCGCGCCCAGATCTTCGACCGGCTGGTGCAGGAAGCCGAAGCTGACGGCGATGCTGGGGATTCCCACGGCTGTGGCGGCGCCGGTGTCGTGGATTGAGTCCCCGACGAAAGCGGCCCGCCCGCCGCCGCAACGGCTGATCATCTCATGGATCGGGTCCGCCATCGGCTTGCCGCGTCCCGGCCCCATCGTGTCCCCGCCGATGACGGTCGCAAACCGGTCCAGCATCCCGACATTGCGGAGCAATTTGACGGCAAGGCTCTCAAATTTGTTGGTGACGACGGCCAAGGTCAGGCCGCAATCGGCCAACTGGTCGAGAGCCTGCAACAGCCCGGGAAAGGGCGGACATTCGCGGCCCAGATTGGCCTCATAATGGTCAATCAGAACGGGCATCAGGCGGCGGACCTCATCGCGATCCACCTCACCCTGCTGGGCCAATGCCATTTCCAGCATGTGCCGTGCGCCCATCCCGACCAGCTGCTTGACCGACCCGCCAATTTCCGGACGCCCGCCAAAAGCAAGCGCGTGGTTGAGCGAGGCCGCCAGTTCAAAGCTGGAATCAAGCAAGGTGCCGTCGAGATCAAAGCCGACGATATCAAACGGAATTTTGTGACCCATCGCCATGCATTGGCGTCTTGCTATGGAAACGGCAAGATTTTGGTGGCAAACGGCGCGCCATGACAGAGATCGCCGCCATCGTCCTTGCAGCAGGCAAGGGCACCCGTATGAAGTCCGACCTGCACAAGGTGCTGCACCCGATTGCAGGGCGACCAATGCTGATGCACCTGCTCGACGCGGTTGACGCGTTGAAGCCTGCCAAGAAGGTCGTCGTGGTCGGCTCCGGCAAGGAACAGCTGGAAGCCGCGCTGAAAGGCTCAGCAGGGCTGGCCGTGCAGGAGCCGCAATTGGGCACCGGTCACGCCGTCCAGCAGGCCGAAGGCGCGCTCAGCGGTTTCACGGGCGATGTGCTCATCCTCTATGGCGACGTGCCTTTCGTGCCGACGGCGACGATGCAGGCGATGATTGACCGGCTCCATGGTGCCGATGCCCCGGCAGTTGTCGTCCTCGCCTTCGAACCCGAAGACCCGACCGGCTATGGCCGCGTGATTGTCGAGGGCGCCAAAGGACAAGAGCGCATCGTGAAGATGGTCGAACAGAAGGACGCAACAGACGTCGAAAAGGCCGTAAAGCTCTCCAACTCCGGCCTGATGGCGGTCAAGGCGGCAGACCTGTTCGCGCTGCTCGCCCGCGTGACGGACGATAATGCGCAGAAGGAATATTACCTTACTGATATCGTCAACATCGCCAATGCCGATGGCCGCGCCTGCGTGGCCGTGACGACCGACCCGTTCGACGTCGCGGGCATCAACAGCCGCGCGCAACTGGCTGAAATGGAAGGTGAATGGCAGAAGCGCCGTCGGCTCAAGGCCATGGACGATGGTGTTTCCCTTATCGCGCCTGAAACCGTCTGGTTCGCTTATGATACTGTCATCGGCCGCGATGTGACGATTGAGCCTAATGTGTTCTTTGGCCCGGGTGTCACGATTGCCGACAATGTCGTGATCCACGCTTTTTGCCACATTGAAGGCGCGACAATCGCGAGCGGCGCGGAGGTCGGCCCCTATGCCCGCCTGCGGCCGGGAGCTGTGCTGGAAGAAAAGTCGAAGATCGGCAACTTCGTCGAGATGAAGAAGGCGCGGCTCGGCAAGGGGGCGAAGGCCAACCATCTGAGCTATCTGGGCGATGCCGAAATTGGCGCCAGCGCGAACATTGGCGCGGGCACCATCACCTGCAACTATGATGGCTACTTTAAGTACAAAACGGTGATCGGCGAGGGGGCCTTTATCGGCTCTAATTCCGCGCTCGTCGCCCCGGTGTCGATCGGCGCTGGCGCGATCGTCGGCGCAGGCAGCACCGTGACAGCAGATGTGTCCGCCGACGCGCTTGCGCTGATCCGGCCCGAGCAGAAAGAAAAGGCCGGCTGGGCCAAGCGGTTCCGCGAGGCGATGACGGCGAAGAAGGCGGGGAAGTAATGCCGTCCGGGCGTCATGTCGCGCAGATCAACGTGGCGCGGTTTCGGCTGCCCAAGGATCACGCCGTCAACGCGCCTTTCATGAACGCGCTCGACCATGTGAATGCCATGGCTGACGCCAGCGACGGTTTCATCTGGAGGTTGGTGGGCGATGGCAATGACGCGACCGATATTGAAGCCGTGCCGGGAGATCCGAACTTCCTCATCAACATGTCCGTCTGGCGTGATGTCGCGGCGCTCGAGGCCTTCGCCTATCGCCAGCCCGACCATCGCAAGGTGCTGGCGCAGCGGGCTGACTGGTTTGACGCCATGGAGTTTTCCTACGCGCTCTGGTGGGTCCCCACAGGGCATATCCCGAGCGTCGAAGAAGGGCTCGCCATGCTGGACCGCCTGAAGTCCCAAGGGCCGGGGTCCGATGTCTTCACCTTCCGGTCCTTCAAGACCGAGCAAGTCGATGCGACGCGTTGACATGATATCATGATATGATATCAGTATATCATGAGCAGATTCCTCGTTGATGTTCCGGCTGAAGATGTCCGGAAGCTGGATGAGATCGCCAAGCGTGAAGGCAAGTCGCGCGCGGCTGTCTTGCGTGAGGCTGTTTCCAGCTATCTGGAGACGAGCGGCAAGCAGGGCTTCGAGAAATATTTCGGCCTTTGGGAGCGGCATGGCTCCACTGTGGACGGCCTTGAATATGAACGTAATCTTCGTGGCGAATGGCCCGATGTCAGCGATCTGACGCTGCCCAAGAAGAAAACCAAAGCGGCGTGAGCGAGCGCTTTTTCGATACCAACATTGTCATCGACATGTTGCACAATCGGCCTGCCGCCTGGTCGGAAGTCCGCAGCGTGACGCGCGCGTGGATCAGTCGTATGACGTGGATTGAGGTCATGTCGGGTGTCCCCGACGACGCTGCGAAGGAAACCGAGGAGTTTTTGCGGCTCTTCGCCATGTGCGAGATTGACGAGGAAATCGGGCGGCGCGCAGCAGCCATCCGGCATCAACGCAAATCTTTAAAGTCACCTGATGCGATTATCCTGGCTTCGGCACAGGTCTCAGGCCGCATTTTGGTCACCAGAAACACGAAGGATTTCCCGGCCGAGATGCCAGGTATCCGCGTGCCATATAAATCTCCGAAGGAAACAAGATAAATGTGCGGCATTATCGGAATTGTAGGCAAGGACGAGGTAGCGGACCGTCTGGTCGAAGGGCTGCGGCGCATGGAGTATCGCGGCTATGACTCGGCAGGCGTGTGCACCGTTCTTGACGGGCAGCTGATCCGCAGGCGGGCCGAGGGCAAGCTCAACAATCTGGTGAAAGAACTCGCCGGAAATCCCGCACCGGGCAAGATCGGCATCGCGCACACGCGGTGGGCGACGCATGGCGCGCCGACCACAAACAACGCGCACCCGCATGCAACAGGGGAAGTCGCGCTGGTCCACAACGGGATCATCGAGAATTTCAAGCAACTGCGCGACGCCCTCATCGCGCGCGGCCGCATTTTTGAGAGCGAGACCGATACCGAAGTCGTCGCGCATTTGATGTCGGAAGAGGTCGAGGCTGGCAAGTCTCCGGTCGAGGCGGTGAAAGCCGTCCTGCCGCAGCTGCGCGGCGCCTTTGCGCTCGCCATTGCTTTCCGCCAGCACCCCGAGATGCTGATTGGCGCGCGGCTCGGCTCACCGCTCGTCGTCGGCTATGGAGATGGGGAGACCTATCTCGGCTCCGACGCGCTCGCGCTCGCGCCGCTCACGCAGAAGATCGCTTATCTTGATGAAGGCGATTGGGTCATCGTCACGCGCGGCGGCGCGGAGATTTTTGACAAGGACAACAAGCCCGTTACCCGCGAGATTACGACGTCGGGCGTGACGGCAGCGTCGGTTGAGAAGGGTCCGTATCGCCACTTCATGCTCAAGGAAATTTTTGAGCAGCCAACGGTCGTGGCACAAACGCTGCAAAGCTATATCCGCCCAGTGGAACAGCAGGTTGCGCTGCCGCAGATGGATTTTGACCTGTCGACCATCAAGCGCATCACCATCGTTGCGTGCGGCACCAGCTATTATGCCGGGATGGTCGCCAAATATTGGTTTGAACAGTTTGCGCGGGTGCCCGTTGATTTGGATTTCGCGTCGGAGTTTCGCTACCGTGATCCGGTGCTGGAGGCAGGCGGCCTCGCGCTCTTCATCTCCCAGTCAGGAGAAACGGCAGATACACTCGCGGCGCTCCGCCACAGCAAGGCGCAGGGGCAGAAGATCGCCGTCGTGGTCAACGTGCCGACCAGTTCCATGGCGCGGGAGGCGGACTTGCTGCTGCCCACGCACGCCGGGCCGGAAATCGGCGTTGCCTCGACCAAAGCGTTCACGTGCCAGCTCGCCGTGCTCGCTGCGCTCGCCGCGCATCTGGCGGTCGTGAAGGGCCGGATGAGCCGGGCAGAGGAACAGGACGTGGTCCATCACCTGACCGAGGTGCCCGCCGCGCTCAATGCAGCGCTGAGCCATGATGGCGAGATTGCTGAGCTGGCCCCACTCATCGCCCCGGCGCGCGATGTGCTCTATCTGGGCCGCGGGCCGGATTATCCGCTGGCACTCGAAGGTGCGCTGAAGCTTAAGGAAATCAGCTACATCCACGCCGAAGGCTATGCCTCGGGCGAGATGAAGCATGGGCCGATTGCGCTGATTGACGAAGCGGTGCCCGTCATCGTCCTCGCGCCGTCCGGTCCGCTGTTTGAAAAGACCGTCAGCAACATGCAGGAAGTCCGCGCGCGTGGCGGCAAAATCATCCTCGTCTCCGATGCCGAAGGGCTGGCAGAAGCAGGCGAAGGGTGCCTCGCCACCATCGAGATGCCGAAGGTCCACCCGCTGATCGCCCCGCTCGTTTACGCGGTGCCAGTGCAGCTGATCGCCTACCATGTTGCCGTCGCTAAGGGGACCGATGTTGATCAGCCGAGGAACCTCGCGAAGTCGGTGACGGTGGAGTGATGCCAGTTGCGTCCGGCAGCTGCCATTGCGGCGCGGTGAAGTTTCACCTTTCGGTGCCGGCGCCCGAAGTCGAGCTGCTCGACTGCAATTGTTCGATCTGTGCAAAGACGGGGTTTCTGCATCTGATTGTCCCGCATACGGACTTTGATCTGCTGTCAGGCGCAGCGGCGCTCAGCTCTTACCGCTTTGGGAGTGGCGCGGCAGAGCATCTGTTCTGCAAAACCTGCGGGATCAAAAGCTTCTATCAGCCGCGCTCGCACCCCGAGGCGTGGAGCGTCAATTTTCGCTGTCTTGACGACGGACATGGCCTGACGACTACCGTCCGGGCGTTTGATGGGCGCAATTGGCAAGCGGCACGGCACGCGTTGGAGGGCTGACACATGATCCTGATCGGCCAGTTTGATTCCCCTTTTGTGCGGCGCGTTGGCGTGGCGCTGCGGCTCTATGGATTGGCGTTTGAGCATCGGCCCTGGTCGGTCTTTGGCGATGGCGACAAGATTGCCGAATTCAATCCACTGCGCCGTGTGCCGACGCTGATCTGCGATGATGGCGTCGCGATTTGGGAGAGTGGTGCGATCCTCGATTATCTGGATGATCTGGTCGGGCGGGATCGGGCGTTGTTTCCCGCAACCGGCCCTGCGCGGCGAGATGCGATGCGCGTTGCAGCCTTTGCCTGCGGCTTGGCGGACAAGGCGGTCAGCCTGTTTTACGAACAACGCTTGCATGATGTGACGTCCGACATTTGGGTGGAACGGTGCCGCACGCAGATTGGCGGCACACTCGCCTTGCTGGAGCGGGAACGTGCGGCGCAGTCGTCACTATATTGGGGCGGGGAGGCAGTCGGCCATGCCGATATTGCGACGGCCTGCGCTTTTCGTTTTGTGACCGATGTGCATGGCGCCGTCATTCCGCGTGACGACTATCCCGCACTCACCGCGCATTGGGAGCGGCTGGAGGCGACGCCGGAATTCACTGAGATCCAGCAAGCCTTCAATCCACCGGCATGAGCGCGCAACGCATCATCCTGATCGTTGTGCTGCTGGTGGTCGGCGGGCATCTGATGCTGTTCGGCTGGCTCAGGCGGCGGATTGCGCAAGCCAAGCGGGAGCAGGAAGAGAATAGTAGGCTAGATTGACTCCGTTCGTCCCGAGCGACGTCGAGGGGCATGCCTCCACTTCGCTCGACACGAACGGGTTGGGTTGCGCGCTAGAGCTTACCCCATTGGGTACATGATTTCCCGGCTGACCTTGTAAATCGCCTTCATCAGATCATCCGGAAGGACCATGTCAGCAGCCGCGAGGATCGGGGCGACCTGATCTTCGGTGGTGACGCCGACAATCGTGGAGGCGACGTAATCATGCTGCTTTGACCAAGCGGTGGCCATGGTCACGATGTCCATGCCGGCGTCCTTGGCCAGCGCCATGTACCGCTCGGTCGAGGCCAAAGCCTTGTCGTTGACGAAGCGCTTGGCCATGTCGGCCTGACGTCCGCCGATGCTGAGATAGCGGGAGAAGCGTGCGCCATCAGGCGTGGCACCGCCCTGATATTTGCCCGACAGCACACCGCCTGCGAGCGGGGAATAAGGGATGAGGCTCACGCCTTCTTCGCGGCAGACCTGCGCCAGTTCATCTTCGAAGCGACGGTTGTTCATGCTGAAGTTGTTCTGGATCGTCTGGTAGCGCGCAGCCCCAAGGCGCTCGGACGCCTGAATGGATTTCATCAGCCCCCAGCTTGTTTCGTTCGAACAGCCAAGAATGCGTACCTTGCCCGCGCGGACGAGCTCGTCGAGCGTTTCCATCGTCTCTTCATAGGCGGTGCCATGGTCCGGCCAATGGGTCTGGTAGAGATCGATATAATCGGTCTGGAGGCGCACCAGACTGTCTTCAACCGCCTTGATGATGTTGTGGCGGTCCAGCGCCGTCATGCCGGCGCGCTTGGGCGATTTGAACCAGGTGTGGCTCGGCCCGGACACCTTGGTCGCCATGATGATGGCGTCACGGTCTTTGGTCTTCATCCAGCGACCGACGATTTCCTCGGTGCGGCCGACCCATTTGATATCCGGCGGCACGGGATAGCCTTCGGCCGTGTCGAAAAAGTTGATGCCCGCATCGAACGACATGTCGAGAATGCGGTGGGCGGTCGCCTCATCCGCCTGACTGCCAAAGGTCATGGTGCCCATGCAGATGTCGGAAACGTAGATGGCGCTTTTGCCAAGGCGGCGATGCTGCATGGTCTTCTCCCAATGGTGTTTTATCAGAGTGGTTTGAATGGCAATATAGAGCGGTACTGATCAATCGGCGGCGCGCCTGCAAGCGGGAAACCGGATTTCAACATGAAATAATGGCGCACAATTTCCGCCTGCTGCTCAATCCCGTAACGGTGGAGCGGCCAGCCGGGCTTGAGCGCATAGTCATAGCGGCAGAAGGGGTGGCGCCGCAGCAGCAAATTGGTGCCGCACTGGTGCTGCCAGACATGCGTCATCTCATGGATGAAAAGGCCTTGCTCGGTCAGATCGGTCGCGCAGAAATCATCGCAATAAAGGTCGCCCTTTGGGTGGAAATGGATGCGCCCGCGCGGCGCCATGACGATGCGACGGGGTTGGAACCACCACCATTTTCCGCGCACCAGGCGGACCGTGTCATAATTGAGGGCCTTCCCGAAAACCCCTTCGGCAAGGCGCCTTTCCGCCGGGGATAGGGGGCGTTCGCTCAATGGTTGTGCTCGCTCTCCCCGCCCGGCGCGACGGCCTTTGCGGCCGCAGTTTCTTTCGTTCCGTCGGCAAATTCAAAGCTGAGGGAGATGGTGTCTCCGGCTTTCAGGCTTGGCTTCATGTCAAACAGCATGACGTGCTTGCCGCCGCTCTGAAAGGAGATTGTGGCCCCTTTGGGCACGGGCAGCCCGCCTTCAATGGGGGCCATCATCGACATCCCGTTTTCGATCTTCATGTCGTGCATTTCGGCACTGCCGACGTCAGGGCTGGTGATCTTCACCAACGTTCGCGCCTTTTCTCCGCCGTGGAGTGTGAAATAGGCCGCGCCGGGATTTCCTTTGACGGCGGGCAGGCGGACAGTGGCGTCGGTCACTGCGGCGTCGGGGGTTGTGTTGCAGCCCACCAGAAGCGCGCAAGCCCCAAAAACTGTTGAAAAATGGCGCATCGATCATCTCCTGTGGGCCGCTCGCGGGCATCGGTTTGTCGCACATATGGGGGGGGATGGGTCCGGCTTGTCAAGAAGCGTGCTGTCAGAACCTTGTAGCCCGGAAATCGCTTCCTATATCGCGTCTCGAACCAACTGGCCGTTTCGATCTGAGGGGAGAGACACGGCCGCAATTCAATACCGGGGTGAAGCAAGACTATGGGTAAAGTTATCGGGATCGATTTGGGTACCACCAACAGCTGCGTTTCCGTGATGGAAGGCGGCACGCCAAAGGTGATCGAAAATGCGGAAGGTGCACGCACCACGCCGTCAATCGTCGCTTTTGCAAAGGATGGCGAGCGCCTTATTGGCCAGCCAGCCAAGCGTCAGGCGGTAACCAATCCAGAAAACACCATCTTCGCTGTGAAGCGTCTCATCGGCCGTCGCTTTGACGATCCGATGACCAAGAAGGACATGGAACTCGTCCCCTACGCCATTGCCAAGGGCAAGAATGGCGATGCTTGGGTGACGGCAGGCGGCAGCGATTATTCGCCGTCGCAGATTTCGGCCTTCACGCTGCAGAAGATGAAAGAAACGGCCGAAGCCTATTTGGGTGAAACGGTCACGCAGGCGGTCATCACCGTGCCGGCCTATTTCAACGACGCTCAGCGTCAGGCCACCAAGGATGCCGGTCAGATTGCCGGCCTTGAAGTGCTGCGCATCATCAACGAGCCGACGGCGGCGGCCCTTGCCTATGGCCTCGACAAGAATGACGGCAAAACCATCGCCGTGTATGACCTTGGCGGCGGCACGTTCGACATTTCGGTCCTCGAAATTGGCGACGGCGTGTTCGAAGTGAAGTCGACCAATGGCGACACCTTCCTGGGTGGCGAAGACTTTGACTCCAAGATCGTCGAATTCTTGGCCGACGATTTCAAGAAGGCTGAAGGCATTGACCTGCGTAACGATAAGCTTGCGCTGCAGCGTCTGAAGGAAGCGGCTGAAAAGGCGAAGATTGAGCTGTCCTCGGCGCAGACGACCGAAGTGAACCTGCCGTTCATCACGGCGGACCAGTCCGGCCCGAAGCACTTGGTCAAGTCGATCACGCGTGCTGATCTGGAGCGTCTGGTTGAAGACCTCATCAAGCGCACGCTGGAGCCCTGCAAGAAGGCGATGGCCGATGCCGGCGTGAAGTCCAGCGAGATCGATGAAGTCGTGCTCGTTGGCGGGATGACCCGTATGCCACGCGTCCGCGAAGTCGTGAAGGACTTCTTCGGCAAGGAACCGCACACCGGCGTCAACCCGGACGAAGTCGTGGCGATGGGCGCTGCCATTCAGGCAGGCGTTCTGCAGGGCGACGTCAAGGATGTGCTGTTGCTCGACGTGACGCCGCTGTCGCTCGGCATTGAAACGCTGGGTGGCGTGTTCACGCGCATGATTGACCGCAACACGACCATCCCGACCAAGAAGTCGCAGGTCTACTCGACGGCTGAGGACAATCAGCAGGCCGTGACGATCCGCGTCTTCCAGGGCGAACGTGAAATGGCCGCCGACAACAAGGCGCTGGGCCAGTTCGATCTTGTCGGCATTCCGCCCGCACCGCGCGGTGTGCCGCAGATTGAAGTCACGTTTGACATCGACGCCAACGGCATCGTCTCGGTTCACGCCAAGGACAAGGGCACGGGCAAGGAACAGCAGATCAAGATCCAGGCATCGGGCGGTCTCACCGACTCCGATATCGATCAGATGGTCCGCGATGCCGAGCAGTTTGCCGAAGAAGACAAGAAGCGTCGTGAAGCGGCTGAGGCGAAGAACAACGCGGAAAGCCTCATCCACACGACCGAGCGCCAGCTGGCTGACAATGGCGACAAGGTGGATGACGCGCTGAAGTCTGAAATCGAAGCCGCCATTGCCGAAACCAAGGCCGCTGTTGAAGGTGGTGATCCCACCGCGATGACGGACAAGGCGCAGGCGCTGGCGCAGGTCGCCATGAAGCTTGGTCAGGCGATTTACGAGAAGGAGCAGGCCAACTCTGCGTCCCCGGGTGCTGATGCGCCGAAGGATGACGATGTTGTCGATGCCGAATTCTCGGAAGTGGACGAAAACAAGGGCTAAGGCCCACCAAACACCGCTCGTGCTGAGCTTGTCGAAGCGCCGCCCTTCTTGGAGGGCGGTTGCGCAAAGGGAAAAATAGCCCTTCGACAGGCTCAGGGCGGGCGGGGACTTTGGCCGGGGGTGGCATGTCCGACGACTATTACGAACTTCTTGAGGTTGAGCGCACCGCGGACGACGGGACGATCAAGTCCTCCTATCGCAAGCTCGCCATGCGCTTTCACCCGGACAAAAATCCGGGTTGTGCTGAATCTGAAGCCAAGTTTAAGGCGATCAGCGAAGCCTATGACGTCCTGAAAGACCCGCAAAAGCGCGCGGCTTATGATCAGTACGGAAAGGCCGCCTTCCAAAATGGCGGCGGTGGCGGGCCGCAGGATTTTGGCGGCTTCACCGACATTTTCGAAAACATCTTCGGAGAGTTCATGGGCGGCGGACGGGGTCGCCAACGCGGGCCACAGCGCGGCGCCGACCTCCGCTATGATCTCGAGATTTCGCTGGAAGAAGCCTATCACGGCAAGAAGACCGAAGTGTCGGTCGAAGTCTCTGCTCTCTGCGACCCTTGCGGTGGATCAGGCGCAAAGCCCGGCACGTCGGCGTCGACGTGCGGCACGTGCGGCGGCCAGGGCCAGGTGCGCGCGCAGCAGGGCTTTTTCGTCGTGGAACGGACCTGTCCCAAATGTCAGGGTGCGGGCCGTGTCATTGCCGATCCCTGCAACAGCTGCCGCGGCGAAGGGCGCGTGGAAAAGCCCAAGACCCTCTCCGTCAATATTCCGGCTGGCGTGGACGATGGCACCCGCATCCGCCTGTCTGGCGAAGGGGAAGCCGGCGCGCGCGGCGCCCCCGCGGGTGATCTCTACATCTTCTTGCACCTGAAGCGCCATTCGGTGTTCCAGCGCGATGGGTCGACCTTGTTCTGCAAGGTGCCGATCAGCTTTACGACGGCAGCGCTGGGTGGGTCGATCACGGTGCCTGGGTTGGACCGTGTTGAGCATGAGATCCGCATTCCCGCCGGCATCCAGTCCGGCAAGCAACTGCGCCAGCGCGGAGCAGGCATGCCCGTGCTGAACAGCCGGGGCATGGGTGATCTTGTCGTCCAGATCGAAGTTGAAACCCCGACGAAGTTGACCGCGAAGCAGAAGGAAATTCTGGAAGCGTTCCGGGCGACTGAGACGGGTGATGAATGCCCCCAGAGCACGGGCTTCTTTTCAAAGCTGAAGGACATGTGGGACGATCTGACGGACTAAGCGTCGTTTCAGGCCCTTTGCGGCACAAAAGGAAAGGCCCGCCGGAGCGATCCGGCGGGCCTTCCTGTCTGTGGAAATGTAGCGAGCCTGTTAGGCGCCTGTGATGATTCCGTAGGTGATACCCTGGATCATCAAAGCAATGGCAACGCTCGCTACGCGTGTTACGTAGGTCATTGCTATTTTCCTTTGTTGCAGACGGAGCGATGTGCCGCCGTCACGGATGGCATTTGTGCGCTGCAACAAAGATTTTCAAACGCAACATGAACAAGCGCGATTGCATAAAACGCAATCAAAAGTTGCAAATGAATTAATTTGAAGGCTCAGCCAAACACGCGGGCAAAGATCGTATCCACGTGCTTCAGATGATATCCAAGGTCAAATTTGTCCTCGATTTCCGCAACCGACAACGCGGCTGTCACTTCAGGATCGGCCTTCAAAAGCTCCATCAGGGAAAGCTGCCCATCGGACTCCCACACCTTCATCGCGTTGCGCTGCACAAGGCGATAGGAGTCTTCCCGGCTGACGCCAGCCTGGGTTAGGGCGAGCAGAACGCGCTGTGAGTGGACGAGCCCGCCCATCTTATCGAGGTTCTTCTGCATCCGCTCCGGATAGACGAGCAGCTTGTCGATCACGCCAGTTAGGCGGGCGAGGGCGAAGTCGAGCGTGATGGTCGCATCCGGGCCGATATAACGCTCAACCGACGAGTGGCTGATGTCCCGCTCATGCCACAGGGCGACATTTTCCATCGCGGGGATGGCATAGCCGCGCACCATGCGGGCGAGACCGGTCAGGTTTTCCGTCAGCACAGGGTTGCGCTTATGGGGCATCGCTGAAGAGCCCTTCTGGCCGGGGGAGAAATATTCTTCCGCTTCCAGAACTTCGGTGCGCTGCAAATGGCGGACTTCGACCGAGAGCCGCTCAATCGACGAGGCGATGACCCCCAAAGTCGCAAAGAACATGGCGTGGCGATCACGCGGGATGACCTGGGTGGAAACAGGTTCAACGGCGAGGCCAAGCTTGGCCGCGACATGTTCCTCAACGCGCGGGTCGATATTCGCGAACGTGCCAACCGCGCCGGAAATCGCGCAGGTGGCGATGTCCTTGCGCGCAGCCACCAGCCGGTCCCGGTTGCGGGAGAATTCGGCATAGGCTTCGGCCATCTTCAGGCCGAAGGTGACGGGCTCTGCATGAATGCCGTGGCTGCGGCCGATGCTCGGTGTCATCTTATGTTCAAAGGCGCGGCGCTTGATCGCGTCGAGCAGAGCATCAAGATCCGCCAGCAGAATGTCGGCTGCGCGCGTCATCTGGACGGCAAGGCAGGTGTCGAGCACGTCGGAGCTGGTCATCCCCTGATGCATGAAGCGGGCTTCTTCGCCCACATTTTCTGCAACCCAGGTGAGGAAGGCAATCACATCATGCTTGGTGACCGCTTCGATGGCGTCAATGGCGGCCACGTCGATGGCGGGGTTCGTCGCCCACCAGTCCCACAGGGCCTTGGCCGCCGACTTTGGGACAACGCCCAATTCAGCCAGAGCGTCGGTTGCGTGCGCCTCGATTTCGAACCAGATTTTGAAGCGGGTCTCGGGCTCCCAGATTTTGACCATCTCGGGGCGGGCGTAGCGGGGAATCATGGGCTGTCCTGTGGCTTGAAGTTTCGACGTGCCGCTAGCAGGAAGGGGCAGGGGCGGCAATCGGAAGGGACGTCCGGGGTCAATTGAGCGTCAGATCAACCCGGCGGCGCGCAGCGACGTGTGTTTGTCTGCGCCAATGATGATATGATCGTGGACGACGATCCCCAATTTTCGGCCTGCCTCGGCAATATCCTTGGTCAATTGAATGTCGGCGCGGCTTGGTGCCGGGTCCCCTGAAGGATGGTTATGCACCAGAATGATGGCGACAGAACCAAGGTCAATCGCGCGCCGGATCACCTCACGGACATAGACCGCCGCCTGATCGATAGAGCCTTCAGACATCACCTCATCCCGGATCAGCATGTTGCGGGAATTGAGGTGGAGGACGCGGACTCGTTCAATGGTGAGCGACGCCATATCGACGCGGAGGTAATCCAGCAGGGCCTGCCAGTTGCTTAGGATCGGTTTGTTGCGGATGGGGTCACTCAACATGCGGAGGGATGCGGCCTGAACAATCTTGATCGCCGCAACCGCTGTTTCTCCCAACCCGCCGCTGCGGGCGAGTGATTCTCCGTCTGCCGTCAGGAGACCGCTGATCCCGCCGAATTCATGCAGCAGCTTTTTGGCGAGCGGTTTGGTGTCCCGGCGCGGGATTGCCAAAGCCAGAAGATATTCAATGAGTTCATGGTCCAACAGGGCATCGCCGCCGCCTTCAATCAACCGCTTTCGCAAACGCGCGCGGTGGCCGGTGCCATCAGTTGTTTCCCCGTTCATCAACGATAGGCTAACTTGGGAGTTGTGGTTGCGCAATTGCGCTTGATCGCGGCCCGTAAAGCGGCTTGTTAGGAGTTATGGCGGTTCGACCCGGCGTCAAATATGGTTCGCTCGCATTGGCGGGTGCCGGAGCTGCGGCTGTCGTTGCGGTGTGGAGTTACCGTGAGCCGATCGCGCGGGACGTGATTGACGGCTACCTGCAAAAACGCGGAGTGATCGCTAGCTACGACATCCGGGCGATTGAAACGCGTCGTCAGCGGCTGGAGAATATCCGGCTGGGTGATCCCAAAAATCCGGATCTGACCGCCGATTGGGCGGAAATCGATGTGGGGCCAAGCTTCACCGGATTGACGGTGCGTGCGCTGCGGGCCGGCGGCGTCCGCCTCCATGGTCGCCTCTTGGACGGCCGCGTGTCGCTTGGCACCCTCGACCGGCTGTTGCCGAAAGCCTCCGGCGCGCCTTTCCGCCTGCCCGATATTGATTTGTCGCTGGAAGACGCGCGGATGCGGCTCGACACGCCTTTTGGGCAATTGGGAGGCAGGCTGGACGGGCAGGGCAATTTGCTGGGTGGATTTGAAGGGAAGCTCGCCCTTGTCGCGCACCGCCTTGCCCGCGATGCGCGGTGCGGTGCGACGGATGTGACGGTTTATGGCGATCTGTCAGTTGTTGGCCGCCGCCCAACCTTTAAAGGGCCGGTGCGCTTTTCAGATGGGGCATGCGGTGCGCTTTCCGGCAAAGGGGGCGCTCTGTCGCTCGACGCAAATCTGGCGGAGGATATGACGGATTGGCGGGGCAAGGGCGTGCTGCGGCTGCTGTCCTCGTCCATGCCGGGTGTTTCCATTGGCGCGACCGAGGCTCAGGTTGATTTTCGCGGAGACTCCCGAAAGACCGACGCCGATGTCAACATCCTGATGGGCGCGTTGAGCGCGGCGGACATGATGGCATCGCGGGTCCGCCTGACGGGCAAGGCGACATTGGGCACGCGGGGCACCTTATTTTCAGGACAGTTGCGCGCCGCGCGTATTTCCACAGGCGGCCTGACCGACACAGCGGCGCGGCAATTGGGGGCGGTGCCAGAGGGCACGCCCGTCACGCCCGCTGCTCGGCAATTGGCCGCCGCCCTTCGGGGCCTTGAGCAGGGCATTGGCGGTCATGCCGATGTGGAAGCAAGCTATGTGGATGGCACTGGGGCGGTTGCGCTGTCGGATCTTGCCTTGGCCAGTGCCAGCGGCGCGAACCTGCTGCTCCCCGGCAAGAACAGCATCCTGTTTGATGCCGGCGGACTGCGGCTGGCAGGATTGGCGCGCTTCGGCGGCGGTGGCCTTCCCGGTGGGACGGCATTGCTGAGTGGGCGGGGCGGCACCATCACCTTGCAGCCTTATCTGGCACCTGGATCGCGTCTGGCGCTCACGCCGATCCGTTTTGGCCTCACGCCAAAGGGTCTATCGTTCGATACGCTTGCCACGATGGATGGCCCCTTGGGCAGCGGACAGGTGCGCGGGTTGGTCGTGCCGGTTCAGGTCCGGGCCGGGCAGGTCCGCACGATGGGCTGTCAGCCGGTGTCTTTCCGGGCCCTCTCTGTTGAAACGCTGCGGCTTGGCGCCACAAGCTTCAAGGCCTGCCTGACGGCAAAGTCGCTCGACGTGCCGGGTTTCCGCCTAAAGGGAACGCTCGGGGCTGCCCCATTGCGGCTGAGTGCACGACGCGCGCGTTATGGTCTGCAAGACGGGGCCTTTGGCCTTTCCGGCGTAGATGCCCAGCTGGGCTGCGCTTCGGGCCGCAGTTCGTTTTCTGCGAACCTGATTTCGGGTCGCCCGATGCAGGCCGGCTTCTCAGGCCGATTTGAGGGCGCTGCCGGGCAGATGGGCGACATTCCGCTGCGCCTGTCAGAAGCGGCTGGCCCCTGGCGGTTCGCGCGCGGTGTGCTGAACCTAGGGGGGCAGGCAACACTTTCTGATACCGCGCCAGACCGGCGTTTCCTGCCGCTTCTGGCCGATGCGATCTCGCTCCGGTTGGCGGGCGGAAAAGTGGCGGGAACGGCGGACCTGCGTGAACCCAAAAGCGGGACGCTCCTTGCGGGACTTGCGCTGCACCACTCTTTGGCATCGGGGATCGGCGCTGCTGATCTGGAGGTTGCTAATCTCTCTTTTGGGGACAGGCTGCAGCCAGAAGCGATCACCACCAAGACCTTGGGCGTCGTCGCCAACGTCCATGGCGTGGTCAACGGGACGGGCCGTATCGATTGGTCTGGCGATGTCGTGACGAGCGGCGGGCGGTTTCGTACAAAGGGGCTCGATTTTGCGGCCGCCTTTGGCCCTGTTGAGGGCCTGAAGGGGGAGATTGCCTTTACCGATCTGCTCGGCCTTGTGACGGCGCCGGACCAGACGGTGGAGATTGCCAACATCAACCCGGGCATCTCCGTCACCGACGGCGCAATCCGCTATCGGCTGTTGCCGGGCTATCGTGTTCAGGTCGATGGCGGGCGCTGGCCCTTTGCGGGCGGCTTTCTCGTGTTGGACCCGACGACGCTCGACATGTCGACTGCAGCGTCGCGGCACCTGACCTTCCGCGTGGAAGGGCTGGATGCGGCGCGGTTCATTGCGGCCATGGACTTTGAGAATATCGCCGCAACCGGCCTATATGATGGTGTCCTGCCGATGGTGTTTGATGATCAGGGCGGGCGGATTGAGGCCGGGCGTCTCGTGGCGCGCGGGGGCGGCACGCTGTCTTATGTCGGCCAGGTGTCGAACGAAAATCTCGGCATGATGGGCCGCTTCGCCTTCGATGCCCTAAAATCGATGAAATATGACCGACTGGCTATCGATCTGAACGGCGCAATTGACGGGGATGTTATCACACGCATCAGTTTTGCAGGGGTCAATCAGGCACCGATTGACGGCGGGCGGACCAAGTTACCGATCAAGATCCTCGGGGCGACGAATCTGCCCTTCATTTTCAACGTCACGATCACGGCGAAATTCCGCCAGCTTTTCGATATGGCGCGCAGCTTTAATGATCCGTCGGTACTCATAAATCGGATGGTTCCAAGGCTGGAGCCGCTGCCGCAAGATGAACGAAGGCCCTCCAACTCTGTTCAGCCCCCCGAAAGCGGGCCGAAGCCATAAGGAAGACGTTGTTGACGCACAGACGATCAGATGCGAACCCGGGGAATATGAAACAGGCATCCCTCCTTCTGGCTCTTGCCGCCTCCGTCCTTTTGGCCGGATGCGTTCAGATTCAGGCCCCGGACAAACCGATCGAGATCAACCTGAACGTCAACATCAAGCAAGAGGTCGTGCTCACCCTGAAAAAGGATGCACAGGACCTTGTGAACAACAATCCGGAGCTGTTTCCGCAATGATGCTTTCTCGTAAAAATCTCGCGCTTGCCGGTGCGGCGCTGCTTGTCGTTGGCGCTGCCGGTATCGCCTATGCCCAGAATAGCGGCGCGGTCAGCGCGGCGTTGGCCAGCGGCGCAGTTGGGGAACAGGCGGATGGCTATCTCGGTTTTCGCGGTACGCCGTCCGGCGGCCTGCGGGATGAGGTCGACGCCATCAACATCAAGCGGCGTGAGGCCTATACCAACCTTGCCACCCAGCGTGGCGTGACGGTGAAGGACGTGGCCGCAACGGTTGGCTGTGAAACCCTGCAAAAGCGCGTGGCAACGGGCCGGTCCTACCTTCTGACGGATGGCGTGTGGCGCACCAAAACGGCTGACCCCATCGTACTTCCGGCGTATTGCGGGAACTGAAGCCCATTCGCCAAGCGGCGGACTAGCTGAGCGCCTTGTAAAGGCTGAACACGCTTGTCGCCGTCAGGATGGTGCCCACCATGAACATCAGGCGTTTGGCCGGAATGCGCTTGGCCAATATGGCGCCAAGCGGTGCTGCGAGCAGGCCACCAATGGTGAGGCCAACAGCCGCAATCGTGAACGCTTCCAGCCCGATGGTCAGAATAAAGGTCAGCGAGATCACGGTCGTCAGGAAGAATTCGGCCGTGTTCACAGTGCCGATCGTCTGACGCGGCTCAGTGCCCTGCACCAACAGGTTTGATGTGACGACCGGGCCCCAGCCACCGCCGCCCGCTGCATCAAGGAAACCACCGATGAGGCCCAGCGGTTCCACAACCTTGGGGGCCTTATGGACGTGGTTATGGCTCATTTCCCATGCGCGCCACAGCAGATAGACCCCGATACAGGCGAGATAGGCCATAACGAAGGGACGCGCCGCTTTGGCGTCGATGTTTGACAGAAGATAAGCCCCAGTAATGCCACCGATCATCCCAGGGATGACGAGCCGCGCGAACAGGTTCCAGTTTACATTTTTGTGCAGTGTGTGGCTGATCGCCGAAGCGGCTGTGGTGAAGGTTTCGACCAGATGGACACTGGCCGACGCACGCGCCGGCGGGATACCCATCACGCTGACCAGCAGGGTGTTTGTAATCACGCCAAAGGCCATGCCGAGCGCACCGTCGATCAGCTGCGCAAAAAAGCCGACCGCGATGAACGGGAGGATCGCCTGAATATGGTCGATGCTAAGTTCGGGCATTCCTTTGACCCCCCCTTTGGGTCTTCAACAAAAATCGTCGTCGTGTTCTTTGCAGGAACGTTACGATACCGCCGTAGAACGGAACCATAGCGCCAATCTTCCGGTCGCCCATGCCCATCCGGGGTGGCAGTCCGCAAATGAGATAAACTTTGCGGCGCTAAAGCCAAGCCGAATGGGCAGGACAAATTCCGCCATCAGAATGCGGCCTTAAACGTCACACCCCAAGTCCGCGGATCACCGGGTTGACCGACGATCAGACCGGTATTGCCCGACGGCACGGCAAGCTGTTCAAAATAGTGCGCGTCAAATGCATTACGTACCCAGGTGAACACATCCCAGCCCTTTTCGGTCCGGAAGCCGAGGCGGAAATTCGCAATCGAGTAGCCGTCAATGTCGGTATAGGCCGACCGCGAAGCGTTGGACGAGAATTTCGACCGATAATTGCCGTCAAAGCCCAGATAGGCTGCGCCTTCATGGCCAAGCAATTGGGTCGGCAGATTATATTCCGCGCCATAAGAGAACGCCCATTTTGAGATGCCGGGCAACCATTGGCCAGAGATGTCGCAATTGGCGGGGCTCAGGCCGCCTGCCGTGCCGGGTGCGCTCGGCGTCTGGCCTGCGGCAACCGTTGTGCCGCCAGACAGTTCGGGCGGGCAGGGGGCATCGGTGAACTTGCGATACTCATGGTCGGTGAAGGCGCCATTGGCATAGACGCTGAAGCGGTCGCTCGGCCGGACAGAGAAGTCCGCCTCAATCCCGCGCACACGTACCTTCTGTGCATTGGCGAGATAGCCGCGCAGCACACCCAACTGCCCGTTGGTGACGTTCGCTTGGAAATCCCGGATTTCTGTCCAGAAGCCCGACAGGTTCAACGTCGCCCGTCGATCGAGGAACTGAGTCTTCAGGCCGATTTCAAAATGATCGACCTTTTCCGGGCGGACGGTGGCGGCTGCCAGCAGCGGATTGCCCGCCGCATCGCTGGGCACCCCGTTCAGGTTCACGCCGCCGGACTTGAAGGTCTTGGCATAGGTCGCGTAGCCGAGGATGTCGCGATTGAAAGCATAGCTCGTCGTCAGGTCGTAAGAGACATTCCAGTCGCTGAACCGCGGCTCAAAAAACTGCGGGGCGAGGACGCCGCGCTGCTGTGTCGCGCGTGCGCCGAGTGTGGAGAAGAGCACAAGATTGCCCGCGCCGTCGCGCACGACGGAATTATAGCTGCCGACCTTCTTGTCATAATTGACGCGCAGGCCGGGCTGGACCGTCAGGCTGTCGGTCACCTTCCAGCTGAGCTGGCCAAAGGCGGCGAGGCTGGTGTTGCTCAAGCGGATGTCATTGTTCGCCGTCAGGCCGTTCAGGACCGATGGATCATTTGCGAGAGCGCTGGTTGGGTTGATCAGCCAGCGGCTGGCCGCGCTGCCCTGCTGCTGCACACCGGTGGTGTGAATCTTCTGATGGAAGGCAAAGAGGCCGGTCACGAAGTCCAGATGTTCCCCCGACTGTGCATAGCGGAACTCTTGCGTGAACTGTTTCTGTCGCGTTGGGTTTTCAGACTTGGTCGTGATGGGCAGGCCCGTAAAGTCACGGTCATTGCTGGGCTGCCAGTCCCAATAGCGCCAGCCGGTGACGGACGTCAGCGTGCCCTTGCCAAGTTCCTTCTCCGCCAGGAGTGAGACGCCGCCATGTTCATTGCGGGCGCGCAGATTGGCATCGAGATCGGTCAGACGATCAAACGCGTCGGAGATGGGCGGGGCATAGTTGAAGGCCGCTGCCAGGGCGGCGAACTGGCGGTTGAGCGGACGCTGCGTCGCGCCGGTGCGGACGTAGATCTGCACGCAGCACTTTGGGTCCTGCACGTTGTAATCGCCGGTTAGCGTTAGATCGAGCGTGTCGCTGGCCTTCCACAGGAACTGCGCGCGCAGGCCCAGATTGTCCTGGCTGTTGACGAACTGATCTTTCGCCGTGTTGTAGATCGTCCCGTTGCGCGATGTGGACGTAACGGCAAAACGGGCGGCCACATTTTCGGCGAGCGGGCCGGAAATTGAGGCTTTGGCCTGCTTGAAGCCATAATTGCCGACGCTGATCTCCGTCTTGCCCTCTGGTTCAAAGCTGGGCTTGCGCGTCGTGATGTTGATGGCGCCTGCGGTCGTGTTTTTGCCATAGAGGGTGCCTTGCGGCCCGCGCAGCACCTCGACGCGCTCCACATCGTTGAAATCGAGCGTGGTCGACGCGATGCGGTTGTAATACACCTGATCGATGTAGAAGCCGACGCCCTGTTCAATCCCATCATTCGTCAGTCCAAAGGGTGCGCCGATGCCGCGGATGTTGACGGCGGTGTTACGCGGGTTGGATGAGAAGAATTGCACGGACGGCTGAAGCTGCGTCAGGCGCGAAAGGTTATAGGCCCCGGTCTGTTCAATCGCTTTGCTGTCCACAACCGAGATGGAAATCGGCACATCCTGCACCTCTTCGGCGCGGCGCCGCGCGGTCACGACGATGACATCGCCGCTCTCGCCGTCGCCAGCCTCAAAAGCGCTGGGCTCTGCCGATTGTGCAAAGGCAGGCGCTGCAGAAACAAGTGCGCTGAGTGCGCTGCCTGCAAATAAAATGGTCTTTAACATGGATGCTGCCCCTAATCTTATCGAGAAAAGGGGTGCCGTCGGTTGTCCGCTGGGCACCCTAAAGTCTGGGAGTGATACCGGTGCAGCCATCAGGCGGCTGCGTAGCCTCACGACTGGAAACGCTTCCGCTCCGTGATATCCACCTGAACGAGCTTTCCTTCGTGAACGGTGAGATTGATGGCGCCGAACCGCATCCGCCCAAGCGCTTCGACGATCAGGTTGATCGCCTCTTCGCGCGCCGGCGTCCCTCGGTTGTCTGTCGATGTGTTGATGTCAGTCACCTTGCATCATCCTTTGCCAATCAATGAAAATATACTCCACTAAAACGATAGATTATAGGAACACAGCTTTTCTATTCCGGCTGAAAGCCAATCCTTAGCTCCCTGCCTCTCTATGCCGCTGTGCGGAGCGGTTCCGGTGCCGTTACCTGTGTGTTTTCGGATCGTGATGCCCGCTCTTCACGGCCAAAGCCGGCGCGCACGATGGTTCTGCCCAGCAGGGCAAGGCCTGCCGGCCAATGGCCGATGCCAGAGGCGGCATTGATGTGGCCAAGCTCCCCGGTGTCAACAAAGTCGGCCTGCCAGCGCCGCGCCAAGCGCCGCACAAAGTCCAGCGTGGCATAGTCATCATTCCGGCTGGCGGCGATGATGGCGGGGAAGGGGAGCTGCGCCTGTGCACTCTGGCCAAATTGCCGGACGAGTGGATGGGCATCATCGCGGTCGCAATCGGGCGGCGCCACAAGAAGGGCACCAAATACTATCGGATATCCCTCATTTGCATAGGTTTCGGCCCAATGCGCGACGGCATGGCAGCCCAGGCTATGAGCAACGAGGATGACAGGGGCGTTGATGGACCGGATCGCCGCGTCTAGCCGGGCAATCCAGCGATCCCGCATCGGATTGGCCCAGTCGCCAAGGTCTGCCTTGTGCGCGTGCCGCAACAGGTCGAGCCAATGGCTCTGCCAGTGGGTTGGGCCGGAATCGTTCAGCCCCGGTACGATCAGAAAGTGCGGCTCCGAAGAGGCGCTGGTTCCAAATGTCATGACCACATCTCCATCATTGATTGAGTCGGGTCGCGTTGACGCGTTGGAGAAAGGTGCGCCTGCAATTTCTCGCCTGCAACGGTCCTGCGATGAGCCGAGGGATGGATGCGACTAATATCTACTTATGAAGTAGGAATAAGAGAAAATACCCTCTTGTCAGCGGAGAGACTTCGCGGCATTTGATCAGCATTGGGGCAAAGCAACCTCCCGGTCAGGCCGGCGCTATAGGGGCGCGGCCCAAGCGTTGCCTTCCAGACCCGCGATCCGGCGGGCAAAGGAGGTTTGCATGGCCGATGGTTTGACGCGCCCGACATTTTCTGAACTCATCTCCGTGTTTGCGCGCATTGGGTGCCTGAGCTTTGGCGGGCCAGCCGGTCAGATCGTGCTGATGCACCGCACGTTGGTGGATGACCTTTGTTGGGTGGAGGAGCAGGAGTATCTCCACGCGCTCAATTTCTGCCATCTTCTTCCCGGTCCTGAGGCGCAGCAGCTGGCAACCTATATTGGATGGAAGCTCCACGGGCTGCGTGGCGGGCTGGTGGCAGGGATGCTCTTTGTCATTCCCGGTGCGCTTGTGATCTTGGGACTATCCGCACTCTATATGGTCGCTGCGAATGTGAGCTGGTTCACCGCCATCTTCGCCGGTGTGAAGGCCGCAGTGCTCGCCATCATCGTGCAGGCTGTGTTGCGGATCGGGGGGAGGGCGCTGCAAACCCCCTTTAAGAAGGCGCTGGCGGTCGCGTCGTTTGTCGCGCTCTTTCTGCTCGGGCTGCCTTTTCCTGCGGTCGTTCTCGGTGCTGGCGTGATGGGGTTCTTTGTCGCGGCGATCCGGCCCGAGCTGATGGCGATCAAAGTCACTGAGGCGGCCGCATTGCCCCCACGCCCTTCCGTGTGGCCGACACTCGGCACGATCGCGGTTTGGCTTCTTATATGGGTGGCACCCTTGGCCCTCGTGCTGGTGACGTTGGGGGATCAGCATGTGCTATGGAAGATTGGCGTCTTCTTCTCCCAACTCGCCGTGGTCACCTTTGGCGGCGCTTATGCGGTGCTGGCTTATATGGCGCAGCAAGCGGTAGACGGGTTCGGCTGGCTCTCGGCCGGGGAAATGGCAGACGGTCTGGGGTTGGCAGAAACGACGCCCGGGCCCCTCATCATGGTCACCCAGTTTGTCGGTTATATTGCCGCCTTCCGTGATCCTGCACCGTTCACGCCCCTCACAGCGGCACTGCTGGGGGCCGGGCTGACGACATGGGTTACCTTTGCGCCGTGCTTCCTCTGGATCTTTGCCTTTGCCCCCTGGATTGAACGGCTGCGCCATGCCCGGCGCCTGCAAGGCGCGCTGGCAGCGATCACGGCAGCTGTGGTTGGCGTGATCGCCAATCTTGGTCTCTGGTTTGCGATCCATGTCCTCTTCACCCGGTCGACATCCTCGGGTTGGCCAGAGGTTTTGAGTTTTGACTGGCGCACAGGAGTGATTGCCGCACTTGCTGCGTGCTTATTGTTCGCGCTGAAGCGGTCGATCTTTGAAGTGCTGACCACTGCCGCGCTGGCCGGGCTCATCCTCCATAGTTTCTGATGGCGGGTCTAAGGGCGGTTGACTTGATCAACACCGCTTCCTAAGGGGAGCGCGCCTTGGCGGGGTTACCCGTTGTCATGGCGGTTTGCCCTTCCTGTCAGAAAGGACGACTCGACATGGTTTCGGAAGATCCCGCGCAGGACGGTAAAAGCCCGTCAGACCCTCGGCTCGATTCGTTAGACATGCAGCTGAAAAAGGTCAGACAGGCGGAAAAGATCCGTTCGGGAAACAAGGACCAGGCGCCCGCCAAAGGAATGCGGCAGGGCAACCGGGTTCTAACCGAATTGATTGCCGGGCCTGCGGGTGGTGCTTTGTTGGGCTGGTTTTTGGACCGGCTCTTCGGGACAGCCCCCGGGATCCTGCTTGTTGCCATGTTCCTTGGGATCGTGGTGGCGTTCAGGAACATCATAAGGATTTCAAACGAGCGTCCGGAATAGTCCGGGCGCTTTGTGTGCATAAACGGGGTTGGAATTACGTGGCTTCCGAAGGCGGCAAGATCGATCCGATGCACCAGTTCCTGATTGAGCCGATTGTTCCGCTCAAACTGGCTGGTTATGACATCTCGTTCACCAATTCCTCGCTGTTCATGATCATCGTGATGGCGACGATTTGGCTGTTCATGCTTGGTGGTATGAAGCGTCAGATGGTGCCCGGCCGTTGGCAGGCTGCTGTCGAAGGCGTGAATGGTTTCATCAACGACATGGTTTCCACCAGCGTCGGCCCGGAAGGCAAGAAGTACGTTCCGCTCGTCTTCTCGCTCTTCATGTTCATCCTCGTGTCGAACTTCATGGGCATGATGCCCTTCGGTATCGTCCCGGGTGCACACGCTTTTACAGTCACCAGCCACCTGACGGTTACCGCGGTCCTCGCGATCCTCAGCTTCGGCACGGTGCTGGTTGTCGGTTTCTGGAAGCATAAGCTGCACTTCTTCAGCCTGTTCGTGCCGCATGGCACGCCCTGGTGGCTGATGTGGCTCATCCCGTTCATTGAGCTGTTCTCGTTCCTCATCCGCCCGTTCAGCCTTGCGCTGCGACTGTTCGTCGCCATGACGGCAGGCCACGTGCTGATGAAGGTGCTCGCAGGCTTTGTGATCAACGGGCTGAACGCCGATGCGGCTTGGGTCGCCCCGGTGGTGAGCCTTCCTGCCTTTATCCTGATGATTGGCATCACCATGCTGGAACTGCTGGTGTGCGCCATTCAGGCCTATGTCTTTGCACTTCTCACGTCGCTGTACATCAACGACGCGGTGAATTTGCACTGAGTTTTTCGACAACCACCTGTGTAATCTATTTTCTAAAGGGAGTTTTATCATGGACGCAGAAGCAGCAAAGTTGATCGGTGCCGGTCTCGCAGCCATCGGTGCAGGCCTCGCAGCCGGCGGCGTGGGTAACGTCTTCGGTTCGTTCCTTCAGGGCGCACTTCGCAACCCGGCAGCCGCTGATGGCCAGCAGGGTCGTCTGTTCATCGGCTTCGCCGCAGCCGAACTTCTCGGCCTGCTGGCGTTCGTCGTCGCGATGATCCTGATTTTCGTCGCGTAACGAACACACGAATTAAGGACGGCTCTCCGCCATGCCCCAGATTTCCCAGATCCTTGAGACCTATGCGTCGCAATTCTTCTGGCTGCTGATTGTCTTTGCTCTGATCTACTTTTTGATCGGCATGGGCATCCTGCCAAAGGTCGACGCTGCGGTTGATGCCCGTGATGCCAAAATCGCGAGCGACCTTGCTGCTGCCGAAAAGGTGCGTGGTGAGGCTGAAGGTCTGGAAGGGGCGTGGCAGGCCGAACTGACACAGACCCGCAATGCGGCTCAGGCAGAGGCTCAGAAAGCCAAAGCCAAGGCGCAGAAAGACGCGGAAGCTCGTCTGGCCAAGGCAGATGCGGAAATCGCAGCCAAGACCAGCGAAGCTGAAGCTGCCATTGCCAAGGCACGTGCCTCTGCAATGGGCGGTCTGGAAGCTGTTGCCGCAGACGCGGCGCAGGATATTGTTGCCAAGGTTTCCGGTATCAAGGTGACCCCGGCACAGGCAACTCAGGCAGTGAAGGCAGCTTTGTCCAATGGCTGAAGAAACGCACGCATCGACAGAAGCCGCTGGCGGCGCTGTGGAACACGCAGTCCCGTCTGCGCTGGGTATGGACGCCACCATGTGGGTCGCGTTGGCGATGCTTATCGTGATCGGGATCGCGCTGTGGCAGCGCGTACCGGCCATGATCGGCAGCGCGCTCGACAAGAAGATCGCTGGCATCAAGGAACAGCTTGATGCCGCGTCTGATCTGCGCAAGCAGGCAGAAGCGATCAAGGCGGACTATGAAGCCAAGGCGAAGGCTGCGGCCAAGGATGCCGAAGACATGAAGGCGGCAGCGGCTGAAGAAGCCAAGCAGATTGTCGCCAACGCCAAGGCTGATGCTACCGCGCTTATCGCACGCCGCACCAAGACGGCGGAAGAAAAGATTGCAGCGGCAGAACGTGCAGCGATTGCAGACGTCCGCGCGCAGGCCGCTGCGGCCGCCACCGCAGCCGCAGCGGCACTCATCGCCAAGGGCCATGACGTGAAGGCAGACAAGTCGCTCGTCGATCAGACGATTTCGACGCTTAACTAAGCACTTCGCAAGTGCTGAACAAAGGGGCGGGCCGGGAAACCGGCGCCGCCCTTTTTGTTTTCCCTCTCCCGCCTGCGGGAGGGCTTAGGGGAGGGACCGCGCTCTTTTGTCAAAATCGCAGCATGATGTTCCGGGCGAGTGCGGGCGACATACTGTGCACCAACTGCAGCAGCTTCACCATGCCGACATTGGCTTCTTCCGCATTACGTTCCATCGCCACCACGATCTGACGGGCACATTCTGCAGGGGGCATCTTCTTGCTCCCGCGACCGGCGGTAAGCTTGGTTTCCACAACAGGCGGCAGCGCTTCCAGCACATGGACTTTCGTTCCGGCAAGCTGCGCGCGCAGGGCCTGCGTATAGCTGCGCAAGCCCGCTTTGGTGGCGCAATAAACGGGCCCGCCCGCGCGCGGCGCAATGGCCAGGCCCGATGTGACATTGACGATCATCGCCTCCGGTCGTGCCCGCAGCGTGGGCAGCAGCCGCGCAATGAGGTGCATCGGCGCATTCAGATTGAGGAAGATGCAGCTGTCATTGTCCGCAAGGTCGGGTGCCGCCTCCCGGAAATCATGGTCGCTGCCGGCCCCGGCATTGTTGATCAGGATGTCGATAGGGCGGCTGCCGATGCCGCTGACAACCGCATCAACGCCCTTGGCCTTTGAAAGATCGGACGGGATCACCTCAAAACCATCAGCCTGCATGGCGGCAATGCGCTCCGCATTACGCCCCGTCACAATCACCGTCGCGCCTTTGGCATGGAGCTGTTGGGCAAGGTCCTTCCCAATTCCGTCCGTTCCGCCCGTCAACAATATGGTCTTGCCTGCCAGTTGCATCTATTGTCTCCCCAACCGCTTCTTATTCCGTCACAAGTTGATCTCAGTCGCCTGATATGTCCACGCCCAATTCTCCGGATCGCTTCAATGAGGAACGCGCAGCCTATGCCGTGCGTGGGGCCGCCAATCAGCCTGATCTGGAGGCGGGTGTGGCCGCCATCCGCAATGTGCTTAAGACATTGCCGACCAAGCCAGGGGTCTATCGCATGCATGATGCGCTAGGCGATGTCCTTTATGTCGGCAAGGCGAAGGCGCTCAAGAACCGGGTGACGAACTACACGCAGGTGGAACGCCTGCCCAATCGCCTGCGCCGGATGGTCGCGCAAACGCGCAGCATGACCATCGTCACGACCAATAGCGAGGCAGAGGCGCTGTTGCTCGAAGCGCAGCTGATTAAGCGCTATCGGCCGGCCTATAATGTGCTGCTGCGTGATGACAAAAGCTTCCCGTTCATTCTCCTGCGGTCGGACCATGCTTTCCCGCGCATCCAGAAGCATCGCGGTGCGCGACGGGCGAAGGGGAATTATTACGGGCCGTTTGCCAGTGCGGGCTCGGTCAACACGACGCTTAACGCGTTGCAGAAGCTGTTCCTGCTCCGCTCCTGCACCGACAGCTTCTTCAACAATCGGGATCGTCCCTGTCTGCTCTATCAAATCAAGCGCTGTTCGGCTCCTTGTGTCGGGCGCGTTGATGAGAATCGCTATGCCGATCTGGTGTCGGACGCGAAGGCGTTTCTGGGCGGCAAATCAACCGAGGTGCAGGTCAAACTCGCCAAGGAGATGGAGGGCGCGGCCGAAGCGCTTGATTTTGAGCAGGCGGCCGTCCTGCGGGATCGGCTGAAGGCGCTGACCTTCATTCAGGGCAGTCAGGCGATCAACGCACAGGGTGTGGGCGATGCGGACATCTTTGCGCTGGCGTCCAAGTCCGGCCAGATCGGCATCCAGGCCTTTTTCATTCGTGGCGGGCAGAATTGGGGGCATCGCGCCTTCTTCCCGACGCACACGAACGAATTGGCGGAAGAGGAGGTCTTCTCCAGCTTCCTCGCCCAATTCTATGAAGATGTGCCGCCGGCACGGTCCATCCTGCTCGACCGGACCTTGCCGGACAGCGACTTGCTGGCGGAGGCCTTCTCGGAGAAAGCAGGCCGCAAGGTTGAATTGCAGATGCCCCAGCGTGGCGATCGTAAACGTCTGGTCGATCAGGCGACGCGCAATGCCGTCGAGGCGCTCGATCGGCGCCTTGCCGAGAGCACAACGCAGGGCAAGCTTCTGCAAGAGGTGGCCGAGCTGTTTGACTTGGCGGAGCCGCCGCAGCGCATCGAGATTTACGACAACAGCCATATT
Source organism: uncultured Sphingomonadaceae bacterium (assembly GCA_937996655.1). Lineage (GTDB taxonomy): Bacteria > Pseudomonadota > Alphaproteobacteria > Sphingomonadales > Sphingomonadaceae > Aquisediminimonas. The sequence continues at coordinate 312,283 of CALKUK010000011.1, forward strand.
CAGGGCACCAATGCGCTGGGCGCCATGGTGGTCGCGGGGCCGGAAGGGTTCCAGAAGGGCCAGTTCCGCAAGTTTAACATCAAGCGCGCTGAAACCGCGCCCGGCGATGATTTCGCCATGATGCGCGAAGTGATGGAGCGGCGCTTCGGTCGCGCGCTGGAGGAAGACCCGGATCGGGATAAGGGGCTCTGGCCTGATCTTGTCCTGATCGATGGCGGCAAGGGGCAGGTGAGCGCGGTGAAGGCCGTTTTGGATGAGCTCGGCATTGAAGACCTGACCTATGTCGGCGTCTCCAAGGGGCCTGACCGGAATGCGGGGCGCGAAATCTTCCATTTCCCCGACGGACGGGAAATGACCCTGCCGATCAACGCACCCGTGCTATTCTATCTGCAGCGGCTGCGGGATGAGGCGCATCGCTTTGCCATCGGCGCGCATCGCGCCAAGCGAGCCAAAGCGATCACGTCCAGCCCGCTGGATGAGGTTCCGGGCATCGGCCCCTCCCGCAAAAAGGCGCTCTTGATGCACTTCGGGACGGCGCGGGCGGTGCGGGCGGCCAGTCTGGAGGATCTGCAACGCGCGCCGGGCGTCTCGGCCACAGTCGCGCAGGCGGTGCATGATTTCTATCATGGCAGTGCAGGCGAATAGCCCGAGGGCAACATCAACCTTGCAGTGCAGCCTTGCCCTGCTTAGCGTTATAGCTTGATAGGACAGTCGGTGCGGGTGAACATGGGTCAATTTCAGGAACGCGTGTTTTTGGGCTTTGTGGTGGTTGCGACCGCCGCAATGGCGTGGGTTGCCTCGCCCTTTTATGGGGCCATTCTCTGGGCGCTCACGGCCGCCATCGTTTTTGCGCCGGTCAATGCGAAGCTGGCCAAGGCCCTGAACGGGCATCGGAACACAGCGGCAGGGCTGACGTTGGTCGGCATTGTCGCGATGGTAATTGTGCCTGCGGTGATCATCGGGTCGCTGTTGGTCGAAGAAGCCATCGGGACCTATCAGGAGTTGCAGAAACAGCCGCTGGACATTGGTGCGACGGTGACGATGCTGCGTCATGCGATGCCGTCCTTCGCGCTGGAGGCCATCGATAAATATGCCCTGGCCGATATCGACAAGCTTGAAGAGCGTATCTCCGCTTTTCTGACGAGCGGATTGCGGATTGCGGCTGAACAAGCGGTCAACATCGGCCAAAGCGCATTCGGCTTCGTCGTGGGGTTGAGCATCATGCTCTATCTGACTTATTTCCTGCTGCGCGACGGACGCAGCCTTGCCCAAACGATCAGCCGCCGCATCCCGATGGCCCCGGCCAAGTGGCGGGCCTTGTTTGAAAAATTCATCACCGTCATCCGCGCGACGATCAAGGGCAGCATTGTTGTCGCCATTGCGCAGGGCTTGGTCGGCGGTCTGACCTTCTATTTCCTAGATATCCGCGCACCGCTCCTCTGGGGTGTGGTGATGGGCATGCTGTCGCTGGTGCCCGCCATCGGCACGGGCCTCGTCTGGGTGCCGGTTGCGATCTATTTGCTGGCGACCGGTGATGTGACGCGCGGTGTCGTTCTGTTTCTCGTCGGCTTCTTCGTTATTTCGATGATCGACAACATCCTGCGGCCCATCCTGGTCGGAAAGGATACGCGCATGCCGGATTATGTCGTTCTCATCTCAACACTGGGCGGCATCGGCGTGATGGGCATAAACGGCTTCATCACAGGACCCGTGATTGCCGCCATGTTCATGGCCGCTTGGGATATTTTTTCAGAAGATCACGACGTAGCGAAAGCCGCCTGATTTAAAGCTTCAGGCGCGCCCGCGCGGCAAGATATTCACGCTCCATGCGGTCAACGCGGTCGGCGACCGTTTCAACCTTGTGCACAGCGCCAATTCCCTGGCCGGAACCCCAGATATCCCGCCAAGCCTTGGCTTCGGTATTGCCGCCCGACCCAAAGTTCATGGAGTTGATATCGCCCTGGGGCAGATTGTCGGGATCGAGACCGGAATTGATGATCGACTGGCGCAGATAGTTGCCGTGCACGCCTGTAAACAGGTCTGAGTAGACGATGTCCGATGCCCGGCCTTCGACGATGCCTTCCTTATAGCCATCATCGGCACGGGCTTCGACCGTTGCGATCCACGGCGAGCCGATATAGCCAAAGTCAGCGCCCATGGCCTGTGCGGCCAGAACCGCATCGCCGGTCGCGATACAGCCGGACAAAGCGACGGGCCCATCAAACCACTGACGGATTTCTTGAACGAGCGCGAAGGGGGACAGGCGACCGGCATGGCCGCCCGCACCGACAGCGACCGGGATCAGGCCGGTCGCGCCCTTTTCAATGGCTTTGCGCGCAAAGCGATCATCAATCACATCGTGCAGCGTGACGCCACCCCAGCGGGAGACAGTCGCGTTCAGATCTTCGCGCGCGCCCAGCGACGTGATGATCAACGGCACCTGCCACTTTTCACAGGTCACCATGTCCTCTTCCCAACGGTTGTTGGATTTGTGGACGATCTGGTTGACGGCAAAGGGCGCTGCCGGACGATCCGGGTTATCCCGGTTCCAGGCAGCCAGCTCTTCTGTAATCTGATGAATCCACTCATCCAGCTGCGCCTGTGGGCGCGCGTTTAACGCCGGGAAGGAGCCGACAATGCCCGCCTTGCACTGGGCAATGACAAGTTCGGGACCCGATACGATGAAGAGGGGGGAGCCGATGATCGGCAGGCGGAGGCGGTCAAAAATAGCTGGAACGGTCATGCTCAGTTTCTTAGCGCAACTTATGGCGCTGTCCAGCCTGACCTTACGTGAACGTCAGCCTTTGTTTTTCTCGGCGCGCAACCGATCCCAATAGGCGAGCCGTTCCTGTATCTTCGATTCAAACCCGCGCGGCGCCGGAACGTAGAATGTTTGCGGCGTCATCTCATCCGGCCAATAATTGTCGCCGCTAAACGCCCCATCCTTATCATGGTCATAGGCATAGCCTTTGCCGTAGCCGAGGTCCTTCATCATCCGCGTCGGCGCGTTGACGATGTTCATGGGCGGCATCAGTGATCCAGTGTCGCGGGCCGATCTCCAAGCTGCCTTTTGCGCCGCATATGCCGCATTGGATTTGGGGGCGGTCGCCAGATACAGGCAAGCCTGCACGATGGCGAGTTCGCCTTCCGGGCTGCCCAGAAAGTCATAGGCATCCTTGGCCGCGAGGCACTGGATGAGCGCCTGTGGGTCGGCAAGCCCGATGTCCTCACTCGCAAAGCGCACAAGACGCCGCAGCACATAAAGAGGCTCTTCCCCGGCCACGAGCATCCGCGCCATGTAGTAGAGCGCGGCCTGCGGGTCTGACCCACGCAGGCTTTTATGAAGGGCGGAGATGAGGTTGTAATGCCCCTCACGGTCTTTGTCATAGACGGGCATCCGCCTGTGCAGCAGCTCGGCCAGTGCCTGCGGATCAAGCGGGGTTTCCACCCTGATTGAGAACAATGTCTCAACCTGATTGAGCAGGAACCGGCCATCGCCATCTGCTGATGCGACAAGCGCCGCGCGGGCGTCGGACGTCAGGGGCAGGGTGCGGCCCTCAATCTCTTCACCACGCGCCAACAATGTCTCCAGCGCGTCCGCACTCAGCCTGTGCAGCACCAGCACCTGCGTGCGGCTGAGCACAGCTGCATTCAGCTCAAAGCTCGGATTCTCGGTGGTTGCGCCGACAAGGGTGACGGTGCCTTTTTCGACAAAGGGGAGAAAACCGTCCTGCTGCGCGCGGTTGAAGCGGTGGATCTCATCCACGAACAGCAATGTGCCTTGTCCGGTGCGCGCATGATCTTCGGCAGCGGCGAAGGCCTTTTTCAAGTCCGCCACGCCGGAAAAAACGGCTGACAAGGGTTCAAACCGCAGGCCCACAGCATCTGCCAAAAGGCGCGCGATGGTCGTCTTGCCGGTGCCCGGAGGTCCCCACAGAATCATGGACGACAGCTTACCCGCGGCGAGCATCCGGCCAATCGCGCCATTGGCACCAGTCAGATGTTCCTGACCGACAACATCGGCAATGGTTTGCGGGCGCAGACGTTCAGCCAAAGGCGGGGCAGGGCCGTCTTGCCCGAACAGATCAGTCACGGCTGGGGCCAGACTTTTGGCGCAACAGGCGGCGATAGGTGTCGAGCACGGCACTGTTCACCCGATCCCAGTCATAGGCGCTGCTGGCCTCTGCTCCGGCCGCGCCATGGCGCAGACGCAATTCGGTGTCGGTGCAATAAGCGGCCAGCGCATCGGCATAACCGGAAATAGACCCCGGCGTCACCAGCCGTCCGGTGACCCCGTCACGCACCAGATTTTCGCTGCCTGTCGCCCGGGCGGCGACGACTGGGATGGCGCAAGCCATTGTTTCCAATGTCACATTTCCGAAGGTTTCAGTAACGGACGGGTTGAAGAGCATATCCATAGAGGCAACAGCGCGGCCAAGGTCTGCACCCGATTGGAACCCGACGAACACCGCATCCTGCAAGCGGCTTTCAAACCAATCACGCGCCGGGCCTTCGCCGATTACGAGCACCCGGTAGCGTATGCCTTTGGCGCGCAGGGCGTCGATCGCATCGGAAAAGACGTCGAGCCCCTTTTCCATGACGAGGCGGCCCAGAAAGCCGATGACGGGTTCATCATCGGCAATGCCAAGGCCCCGGCGCCAGTCCAGATCTCGACGTTGTGGATTGAAGATTGCAGTGTCGATGCCGCGGGTCCAGATGCCAATGTCATAGCTCATGCGCTGGTCGCGCATGATCTGGGCCATGGATTCCGACGGTGCGACGACCGCGTCACAGCGCCGGTAAAAGCGCCGGAGCAGCGCTTCGATCAACGGCTCTAGGAAGGCAAGACCGTAATAACGGGGGTAGGTCTCAAAGCGGGTGTGCATCGACGCAAGGACCGGAATGCCGCGCTTTTTTGCCCAACTGATCGCCCGATGCCCCAAAGGGTCGGGTGCTGCCACATGGACAATATTGGGCTTAAAGGCCGCAAGGTCGCGCTTCGTGGCCGGCGTGACGCCCAGGGCCATCCGATATTCCGCGCGGCCCAACGGCAGGGGGATGGAGCGGACACTCACCAGATCGCCGGTCGGCGGGAAGGCAGGCGTGCTGGTCGTCGCAGAATAAATGCGCACCTCGACATCATGACGCAGCAGATAACCGACAAGACGGTTAAGTGCCTGATTTGCGCCGTCGCGCACGTAATTATAGTTGCCACTGAACAGGGCGATGCGGAGGCGTGGTGCAGTCATTGCGTGCCGATAGCCGAAAGGTCAGTCGAACGAAAGTTCGGCCCATACGGGCAGATGATCGGAGGCGCGTCGCGCCTTCAGGCTGTGGTGCGTTCCGGCGGCGTGAATGTGGATGCCTTGGCTGACAAAAATACGGTCGAGCCGAGCGACCGGCCGCTGGCTGTGAAAGCTGGGGCCGGTATGCGCATCGTGGTGACGCCCGACAAATTCGCCAAGGCAGCCGCCTGATCTCGACCATTCATTCAGGTCCCCCATCAGGATGGAGGGCATTTCGGGTGCACGGGCATCGATCTTGGAGAGGACGGAGCGGACCTGCTGTCGTCGCCTGAGGCCGGACAGATCAAGGTGCATCCCGACAATCCGTAACAGTCTGTTTTTCCATCTTAAATCAGCAAGGACTGCGCCGCGGGGTTCAATGGTCGGCAGATGGATGACATCATGCCCGATGATCTCCACCGATCTGCGGACAAGGATCGCATTGCCATGATGGCCGATGGAATCGGGCCGTGTCTCAAAGGGAACGGGTATATAATCGGTATGTGCGGCAATGAGGTCCAGCGGCAGGGCGGAAAGGCGCTTGCCGAAACGCCGGTCCGCTTCCTGGATAGCGACGATATCAGCGTCAACTTCGTTCAAAACGTCGAGCACACGCTCCGGCCGTCGCAGCCGGTCCGTCCCGATGCCTTTTCGGATGTTATAGCTGGCGACTTTCAGCATTCCTTGGCGGAATAGCGCTCAAGGTCTTAGCGGCCAAGCCCCAGTCCGGCCAAAAGGCCCTGATCGAACTTCATGCGCAGCGTCACAAACGGGCCACTGCGGGTGTAGCGCGACGCATCATAATCCCGATCACTAAAGCCAGCGATATTATAGCCGATGGAGACATAGCCATTCTTCATCGCAGCGATGCCAACCGTCGGACCGGCTGACCAGCTGTAAGACCGGCCCTTCGGGTTCTGACGCAACGAGCCGGAGAAGCCGAGATCAATGCCCTTGCCAATGTCATATTTCAGGTCGGTGCCGAACAGGTTGCTGAGGCCCTTCAGATCGTCCGCGCCGAACTTATCGAACACGTAGCGGGCGCCCCAAAAGATCGAGACTTCGCTGCGGTTCTGATATTCATCGCCCACCTTTGCCACCGGTGACCAGTTGAGGCTGAAGCTGTTGACGATGCGCTGCGACTTCACATTTCCGTCGATGGTGAGCGGAACACCGCCAATCGGTCCGGCTTCGCCGTACACCGCATTGCGCGCCACATCATTGCGGAACTCCAGCTTGTTGAGCACCGAGATCCGGCTGTCCATCGGACGATGAGCCCAGCTGAGCGCGAGCGAGGTGGCTTCCGTCTGCACCCCGCTGACGCCTGTGGCCTTTGTCCAGGTGAACTGCCCGCCCATGGCGCGGCCTTCCCCGATCTGGCGCAGCACAGCAGTCGTCAGGCCATAACGGTTGCCGGTTTCGGCCGAGCGCATTTCCGCACGCCCCGTCCAGCTCCAGCGATCCCCACGATAGGTGGCTCCTGCGGTCACGGCGGTGAAGTCTTCCGTAAGCGTTCCGTCTCCGCCGCCGATGAATCCACCCGATGCCACTGGATGGGCCTTGTTGAGGACCTTGGTGGCGTCAATGCCGCCCAGCGTCTTGTTGGCATCGACCGTGAAGTCGAGGGTCACAGATTTGCTGACCGGCAGGGACTGGGACAGGCCGAACGCGGCAAAGCTGCGGGCGCCATATTCCGAAATCTGCTGCCGGTTGACGCTGGAGGTAAAGCGCGCGCCGGCCCACGGCTTGAGATTAAAGCCGATCCGCGCTGTGCGGGCGTCTACAGATTGCCCGTCCGCAATCTCATAGGTGCCGACCAGCGTAATATCGTCATTGAACGCATAGCGTGCGCCGAACTTGTGACGTGCCGGGAAGTCGATGCTGTCATTCTTGTTCGCAATCGGGAATTCCGTCTGGGCATCGAGTTCCAGCTTATTGTCGAAGAAGCGCTTGGCCGCTCCGAACTGGGCGATGGTTGAGCTTTGCGTGCGGCCGTCCGCCAGACGGTCAGAAGCGACCGTCAGGCCCGAACGCAGATCAACCGATTTCGCGCGGTATTCGACCAAAGCCTTGGCCGCATCGCGCTTCGAAATGTCGTTCAGATATTCTTCGTGCCAGGCGCTGCCGGTCAACGTCAGCTGCTGCGTCATCCGCATACGGCCATCGATGCCGAACTTACGGGTGCCGTTTTCGCCCCCGTTGGTCTGGCCCACGCCAAAGCCGGCTTCCTGTTCACGGGCATAAGCCAGCATGTCGAACTTGGATCCGTGATGCTCGGCCTCAACAAGCCAGGCTGTGCTGGTGCCAGCCGCTTGCATCGTGCCCATTGGCCTTGCCTGCTGGTCGCTCACCGCGACTTCAGCCCGCAGCTCCGTCGTCGCATTGGGCTTATAACGGACATCCACGCCCCCCATGGAGGTCCGCAAATTGTCATCCTCGTCATGGATGCCCGTTGCGGCGACCTGAAGGGTTTTAGAGGCGTTGTTCCAGCTCACCCGGCCACCGGCATTCACCACGCGCTGCGCGACGCCGTCTACGTCGTAATCTGCGATGATGAACTGGGGGTCGAGACCCGAGGACCGGCTGAGGACCGGTTCGCGGAAGCGCAGCGTGCCGGCGGCATAATCGATGTCATAATCGATATAGCGCACCAGCGTGCGGATTTCGATGATCCTGTCCGAACGCAGGCGATCGCGGGTTTCAATCACGATCTTTTCGCTATTGGGCAGGATATCGCGCGCAGCCAGTGCATATGGCCCCGTCAAGCCATTGCCCTGGATTTCCTCGCGACGATGACGGTAGGGCGTGTCGGCGGCAAAGGCCGTCGCGCCAAACCGGTCATTCTTGAACTCCGCCTTCACGCCGTTGAACGCGCGGACATAGCGGGTTAGCTGGGCTTCCCCCAGACCCGTTTCATAGTCGCCGAACAGGGCATAGAATTGCGGGCGTTCCAGCTTGAGGTAGAGGCGGCGGACGCTGGCCGCGTCAAAGCGACGCTGGGTACGGTCCGCAAACACGGTGTAATAGGCTTCCGGATCGATCACACCGCCAAAGCGCGTGTCGTCTTTGTCCTTGTCGCTGTCATACGACATGGTCATCAGCCATTTGCCCTTGACGCGACCCTTTGCGTAGAGCGCGAGGCGGGCGTCGTTATACCAGCTCTGGCCATCGGCCCCGAGCTTTTCCGTGCGGGTCGCAAGCGTGTTGAAACCAGTCGTGCCGGCGGCAAAGCCGACAATCGTCCAGGGGCGCTTGCCCGGGTCCAGCCAGGCATCAATCCGCTCTGTGCGGACCACGTCACGGTCGCGCAGGGGAAGGGTGATGCTCAGCGAGCCTGAGGTCGTGGTCGGTTCGAGTTCGATATAGGCAATGCCGTCATCGCCCTCGACGCGCCACACAGGCTTGGCCCGTTCCAGACCCGACAGCTGCCGCGCGGCCTGCGCATCAGCTTCCACCGCCGGATAATAGGGGGCAGGCACCGCGAAATCGCCGGTCAGCCCCTGCGCGACTGGCCGTCCGTCACGGTCTGTCAACTTCAGGGCGATAACCGGACGGGTCACGCCGTCCGCCACCAATATGGATTTGGAGCGGTCGAGCACTGCATGCATCGGGCTCGACGAGAAGAAGACCGTGCGCGATAGCCGCTCCACGACCGTCCCATTCGCGTCGATGATCTCTGCCGTCAGCTTGGTTTCGCGGGTCGGCAATTCCACGCCGCGCCACAGGCTGACCGCAATTGCGCCGCTGCCGTCCTTCTTCACGCCGTCAAACGCGAGGGCAGGGACCGGCTGGCCGTTGGCATAGAGCTTCACCGATTGGTCGGGCAGATGCTTGATCGCAACGCGAACCGCCTTGGTGCGCGGGTTATGGTCCTCTTCGGGGAACAGCCACGCCACGCCGGGCGTCTGTCCGGCAAACCAGTCACGCGTTGCGCCAGCCGCCTCTGCCGCACTTGGAGCGGCCAAGCGCTGCGCACCGGCGGCGGACAGCCGTGCGGTGTTCTCGCCCGCCATGGTGCGGAAATCCGCCCGCAGAAGCGCGCCGCCACGCCCTTCAACGAAGCGGGAGATTGCACTGCCGGCGCTGCGGGCATTGACCGCGCAGTGGGCCGGAATCTGGCCCTCTGGCAGGGTTGAAGGATCGATCTGGACCACGTGGAGGCCCGGCAAGACCCCTTCGAAGTGATAGCGGCCATCGCTGTCCGTCACAGTGTAGCTGCCATCCTCCAGCATGACACGGACGTTTGCGACGCCCTTGGCCTTGGCGGGATCGACCGTGCAGCCACCGTCTGTGATCTGCCCGATGATGGTGATGCGGTCGCCCAGCGTGTCGCGCGCGATGCGTACGGTGGCGTCGGCCACTGCAGTTTGCGTGCCGCGATCGTCGGTGGCGCTGGCAAGGTTGGTCGCGCTTCCCGGCTGTGCATCTGGCCTGATTTCAATAATATAGGTCAGGTAGCCCATCTTGCCGGCGGCAAGCGGGGGCACCGACGCATTGAGCGTGCGGCCATCAGACGTGATGGTATAACTGACCGGCTGGCCATCAAAGCGGACTGTGTTCGGCTTCAGGCGCATGGCGTCCGGCAGCACGTCGGTGATCGTGATTGCACCGGTGGCGCGCGCGGCATCGCCGTTGCGCAGCTCCACGCGGAACTGCAGCGCGTCTCCGGGCACGGCGGTCGGTTGCGACGCCGTTTTCCGGATAGATAGCGGTATGCCCGGCCTGTCGACCGGGATGTCGATTCTGACCGGGGCCGGATCATTGAGCGTGAACGCCTCTCCATATGACGCACCCGCCAATGTGAAAGGCTGTCCATCAGGCCTTCGAAGCGCAGCCAGATATTGCGGCGCGGACTTCGACGGCGCTGTATAGGGCGCTGGCGGCTCGACAATCAGGCGGTACTGACCGGGCCGCGCAAACGGGAACCGGTAGTCGCCAGGATCGAAGCGGTACACAACACCACTGCTGTCGGTGACGGTGGACCCCGTCACCAGGCTCGACGGAAAACTGGAAACACCATCATCTCCAAAGACTTGCGCGGGCTGGCCCGTCGCTGCGTCAACCAGTGTGACGCGCGTTCCGGATACCGGCGCGCCGTCTCCGCTGTCGAAGACGATGCCATAGGGATCGATGAGGACTTCCAGTGCTGACTGCGCGATCAGCGTGCCCGTCACCGGGTCATGCGATTCAAGCGTCAGTCGTTCCCCCGGGAACAGAGAAAGCCGACAATCGCCGGCAACAGCGGTCGGGGGGATCGACGCTGTTGGAATAAGGCCTGCAAAAACGCCGCTATTCGGCGCCGTTTCGGTGACGAGAAGGGTCTCGGAGTCACCTGAGGGCGTCTGGAGACGGACGGAAATCGTCTCGGCAACGTTCGGGTCCCGATTTTCAGAGGGATCTGAAATCGCAACCACAAGCGGTTCCCCGGCGCGGATCTGTTTGGATTGTTCCAACTGGGCCGGGTTGAGGTTGGTGCCCGCCCAAACGCCATCCAGAGAGAGCGTCTGGAGGCCTCCCGAGCCCTGACAGGTCGTCGACGGGACAGACAGCGGGGTGCCTGCGCCTTTGGCGAACTGATAGGTCGTCAGCGTGACGGGAGGAGGCGTGAGATCGACGACAAGATCCACGCGATTTGAGAGAGTTGAGAGCGTTTGGCCCTGCGCCTGCCACTCGATGCGCGCAATATTGGAGATCACGATCGAATCTTGCGCGAATGCGGGTGCGGCGGCGGCCCCGATAAGGGCCACCGCCATCCCGACCATCCAGGCGAAGAGATGATGGATCAATTTGTGCATATGCGGTGGGCAGGCTGGAGGCTGTTGCCAGCCTCCAGTTCAGCTCAAGCCGATCAGTTGATCGTCGCGCGGAAGTAGAGCGTCCGGGTCGTGCCGGGGTTGACTGTCCCCAGCGTGCCCGAAACGGTGCCCGCCGCAAACGAACCGCCTGCTGTGCCATCGAGATTGCACGTGCCGGTCGGTGCTGTGCCCGTATAGGTGCCAGACTGGAAGATTCCGTAAGAAGAATCATAGGTTGTCTGGGCCGGTAGCGGGTCAGAGATGTTGACGCTGGTCGCAGCAGCACCGCCCGAACCGTTGGCAACGACGATGCAATATTCAATCGTTGCCCCTGGGATCATTTTCGGGTTCGAGGTGCCGTTGACAGGGTCAGACACGATGCGGCTCTGCTTGAAAACGCTCAAGATCGCAGCAGAGACGGTGAAATCATCGTCATCGCTTGCTTTACCGTCGTTTGCGATGTCACCGGCAACGACGCCCGCTGCGTCAAACAGCACTGTATCGACGCCAGCGGTGTTCGCACCGGCTGTGGCGGTGATGACCGTGCCCTGCGTGGCCGCAGCGCCGCCTTCGCGCGCCTGACCTTGCAGGTTCACACCTGCAACATCGCCATTGACCCGTGTGGCCGCAACGCCGCCGACGACAAAGATGGTGCGAACGCCGTCCGCTGCCACTTCATCGAGATAGGTCACGGCGGTATCGGTGCCGGCGTCATAGGTGCCGTTGGCGTTGGTATCGACGAAGACGCCGAGCCCAGTGACATCGAAATTGTCCGTTCCACCGTGCGCGGCCGTGCCGCCGGCGAGCTGCGCCGCCGTCAGACCGATGTCGATGGTCGCGTTGGTGTCGTTGGTGACGGTAAAGGTCGTCACAGCGGTCGTCTGGCCGGGGACAACCGAAGTGGTTGTCGTGCCCGTTTCCTGAACGCGAATGGCAACTTTGCGGTCAACCGTGATCGCGTTCGAACCCGTGCTTGCCGTCTGTGCGACGCCGCCAACCTGGAAGTTAACGGTCACCGTATTCGTGATTGTGGAGCCTGCAGTTGTGCCCGCAGCCAGCGCAGGGGAGGCCCCAAGTATCGCCAGCGCAAGACAACTGCTTGTTGCCAGCAGTTTGATATTGTTAGTCATTTTTGGTCTCTCTTCGCTCTAAGCGACACCGAACCCACCCCCCGCCGGTGTCTTTGCGGGTCTTCAGCGGACAACGCCGCGGAAGCTTAATTGGCCTTGGGCACCTGCCGCGATCGGTTCGCGAAGCGCCCAACGGACATGTGTGACGTCCTCAGGTCTGGCAGCACGCACGGTGCCGTCGGACTCTCGAATTTTAAGGGACGCAAGCGAGGCAAACGTCTTTCCACCATCGACAGAAACCTGCGCGACGGTGTCGGACGTGCTCTGATATGCGACGGGTGCTGGCATCGGATTGGTAACGACAAAATCCTTGGCGGATTGCGTGCCCGTGTTCCGATATTGGAGGATGAAGACCAGTCGATCACCGGGGGTGACCACCTTGGGTTCCTCCAGCACGGTCTTGGTCTTGCCGCCAGCGGTCGGCACCACACGTTCGACAAAGACGGAACTGTCGAGCGCGATAGCATCGGCGGCATAGCCATAAGCAGGGCTAAGCAGCAGAAATATAAAGAATAAAATCCGCATCATGATGTCTCCAAAAGCCCCTAGTTGACCTTGACTTTGAAGGTGACGATGCGGGTTTGGCTGGCCGCGACGCTGCCCAAGGCGACTTCAATGCGCCCGGGCGTCACACCGGCTGGCGGCACAAAAACCCCTGCGTCGGCATCCGTTGCATCGGTCAAAGCCGCGCTCTGGAGGGTCAGCGTCCCAGCTTCATAGGTGGTAGAGGCCGGAATATTGTCGGCGATGGCGACGTTCGTCAGAGATCCCGAACCGCTGACGGTCGCGGTGAGGGTATAGGTGACGATGGAGCCAGGCACGATTTTGGTCCCGCCGAACGGATCGACGACGCTGGAGGTCTTGGTGAAGCTGATATTGGCGGCCTGAACGACATAGGCGCCTGTTGCGCTGCCATCGCCGCCCGAAGTGCCGACGACAGCGTCGCCGCCGCCCTGACCCTGACCGGCTGATGAAGCCCCGGGTGCCCCTGTGAGGGTCTTTGACGCGGCTGTGAGCGACAATTGCCCGCGATCGCCATTGGCGGCAGTCCCAGGGATGGATGAAAGGACAAATACGCGGATCGATGCGTCGGGTGCCAAGACCGGATCATTGGAACCGGCGACATAGACGGTATCGACGCCGGCATCATAAACGCCGTTTCCATTGGTATCGAGCACGATGGACGTTGTGGTGGGATCAAACTGATCCCCGCCGAGCGCGGTGGTGACGGCCAGCCCATAGGCTTCGGAACCGTTGCCGGTGTTGGTGACGGTGAAGCTGGCAACCTGATTGACGCCTGACGGAAGCGTCGGAATGTCGCCGGGATCAGCCGAAGTCACAGCAACGTCGAGCAACTCATCAACGCGGAGATTGGCTGTATTCGATGTGGCGGTCTGCGCATTCCCCCCGGAATCCGTATAGCTCGCCGTGGCTGTATTCGCGATTGTAGAGCCCGCGACCGTCCCTGCGGCTTCCGCACGCGGGGCGAAGGTGACGGAGGCTGTCGCGACGATGAGCGGCGCAATAAGCGCAAGCCGCACATTCTTGATCGCCCAGAAATTGCCTTCCAACATTGGTAGATACCCAACCCACAGTTTTTCCTGCGGAGGGAATTAGACCCAGAGTGGAAAATATTTGGTTAAATCCAAAATGGAGGAAAGTGCGCGATGATACGAAAAAGCACGCTTTGCTTAGCGGCTCGTAAACCACCGGTGCCGACAGAAACGCTCACGGAATTTCAAAAATCCCGCAGTTTCAGAAGGATACCGAATTGGTTGGAATGCCCCTGAAACTGACGTCAAAGGGTCCATCCGCTAAGGGCGCCTTAAGGAAAAAAATTTGGCATGTTCGCGGGGAGGGCAAATTAGCACGCTCCATCGCCTTGACAGCCTTCAGACCTTCTCTTAGAGGCCCCCTCCTCACGCAAGTTCGCGGGTGTAGCTCAGTTGGTTAGAGCGCCGGCCTGTCACGCCGGAGGTCGCGGGTTCGAGCCCCGTCACTCGCGCCACTTCCCCTATCGGGAAGTAGGCGTTTTACCGAAAATGGCCGGTTTCCATCCACTTGAGCACAGGCTTGAGTGGCAGTATCCATATTGTTCCGGCGACAATGTAAAAAATTGCCTGCACCAGCACCGGCCAGAAGCCAACAAGGCCCGATAGGCTGGCCACGGCGACCGCCCAAATCAACGCATAAGCCAATATGCCCAGCATCCCGATGGGTTTGCGCCAGCTCGGTGTTTCCATGATCTTAGGCCCCTTTCAGTCGGCTTGCCGACGGCACGATCCATTCGGCCTCCGTCATGATCGCGTCAAGCGGAACGTCCCAAGGGTCGGCCGGTATCCCGCCGACTTCCTGAACGGACCAAGCAATGCCGATGCGCATGGCAGCAGGACGCAGCGCAAGAGCGCGGTCATAGTGACCTGCACCTTGCCCAATGCGGTTTCCAGATCGGTCAAAACCCAATAATGGCAATAGGATAAGATCAGGTTCTAAGACAAATTGAGAAGAAAGGGGCTGCTGGAACCCGCCGGGTGCCGCTTCGGTGGGGTCGCCCGGGGTCCAGTGCCGGAAGGCTAAAGGGGCCTCTCTTGTCGTGAGGCAGGGCAGAACCAGCGGTTTCCCGTGGTTCGTGGCGAACGTCATGACGTCATGGGGGTCTGCCTCGCTGCCAACCGGCAGGTAGCTGGATATCACATTGGCCGCCTCGAACGCACGTTTGAGGGGCAGTTCGACGGACGTCGCAAGCGGAAAAATTTTGGAAGAACGTTGTTTTACAAACGCTTGTCGCGTTTTCCTCAGTTCTTTTCTGAGCTTTTCCTTCGTCTGGATGCTCACAAGTTGGCGGACCCACCGTGGCCGTTGGCCGGAATATCCTCTGACGCCAAGTACGTCAGGTGGGGACCATATGCGTCAGGCCAAGACCTGGGCAGGGACAGCCCCCTTGGATGTGGAATCGCCTCAGGGATAATCTGTCTAGCTCGCACCGGGCAGAATCCGCCAAGACCTGATATAGGGTCGTTAGCCGCGCCGCTCAAGGTGCATGGCCAGGTTTTCCAATCGTGCGGCAATGTCGTCCAGCAATGAGAGGTGCTCATCATTGGCTGGGGCCGGTGCGGCAGACGGGGTGGGAATGGCGGGCGCAGCAGGGGCCGCGCCGCCTTTTCGGGTTTCATCAAGCTCATCGGCGAGGAGCAGGGAAGCAAAGAGCAATTGTCGGACTTCGCTGACGCTGCCCAGGGCTTTCCGTGCATCATGTGCCTTGCTGTCCACGATTTCAGCGATCTTTGTCAGATGCGCCTCTTCGCCATCGCGACAGGCCACGGTATAGGCGTTTCCGCCGATCTTGAGTTCAATCTGGGCCATCAGCTGCGCGCTCCGGCAGAGGCGCGCGCGATCACAGCGTCGAGCGCGGAAAGTGCGATGGTGGTTTCTTCCTTCAACTTGGCGTGCCGTTCGGCGAGCGCGGCAAGCCGCGCCGCATCTTCGCTGTCAGCAGGCACAGCCTGTGCAGGCGTGGGGGCGGGCGAGAGGGCGACGGCTTCAATCCGTTCCATCGCAGCGGCTATGCGCCTCAGCGCGTTCGACATTCGGGCGTCAGACATGCGCACATGATTACCACGCAACTGATCTGCCGCAAGCAAAATGGGGCGCTGCGGTTGACCAGCGGGGACCAGCGCGACAAGAGGGCGGCGACCTCGCCCGTGCGAGTCGCAATTGCCTTCTCGGGCCGAGCTTAAGGGATCGCCATGACTGTTGACCAGCAGCGCCTCGCCAACGCTATCCGTGCGTTGTCGATGGATGCCGTGCAAGCCGCTAATTCAGGGCACCCCGGCATGCCGATGGGCATGGCGGATGTCGCGACTGTCCTTTTCACACAGTTTCTGAAGTATGATCCACGAGCGCCTAAATGGGCTGACCGTGATCGCTTCGTTCTTTCGGCCGGCCATGGCTCGATGCTGATCTACTCGCTCCTGCATTTGACCGGCTATGACCAGCCGACCATGGCGGACATCCGTAATTTCCGACAGCTGCATTCGGTCTGTGCCGGTCACCCGGAAAATACCGAACTGCCCGGCGTTGAATGCACGACAGGCCCGCTGGGGCAGGGTGTGGCGATGGCCGTCGGCATGGCGATGGCAGAGCGGCACCTTAACGCCATTTTTGGTGACGACCTTGTCGACCATAAAACTTGGGTCATCGCGGGCGACGGGTGTTTGATGGAAGGCCTGAACCACGAAGCCATCGGTCTGGCCGGCGTGAATAAGCTTGGCCGCCTCAACGTGCTGTGGGATGACAACAACATCACGATCGACGGCGATACATCGCTTTCAACCTGTGAAGACATTCTCGCCCGCTATGCCGCGACCGGCTGGCACACGGTGCGCTGCGACGGGCATGACTTTGCCGATATCGCGCGGGCTTTGGCGGAAGCTGAAGCCGATCCGCGTCCGTCCCTGGTCGCCTGTAAGACGGTGATCGGCAAGGGCGCGCCAAACAAGCAGGGCGGTCATAACGTTCACGGCGCGCCGCTGGGTGGGGACGAGATTGCAGCCGCCCGTGATTATCTGGGCTGGGATGCAGCACCGTTTGAAGTGCCGGCGGATATCCTGTCGGACTGGCGTGCCCTTGGGGCGCGTGGCGCTGGCGTCCGCACGGCGTGGGAGGCGCGTCTGGCGGCTTCTTCTGCCCGGGCCGCGTTTGAAGACCGGATGGCCGGCGTTGCAAACCTCGCTTCTGCCGCACTTGAGGGCTACATCGCAGACCTCGTGGCGTCGCCGCAAAAGGTCGCGACCCGCAAGGCGTCTGAAATGGCGCTTGGCCCGCTGACGGAAAAGCTTCCGCATCTCGTTGGTGGTTCTGCTGACTTGACGGGATCAAACCTGACCAAGACCAAATCGACCGAGCCTTTTGGCGCGGCGAATTATGCGGGGCGTCACGTCTATTACGGCATCCGGGAATTCGGCATGGCCGCCGCGATGAACGGTATGGCGCTGCACGGCGGCGTCGTGCCCTATGGCGGGACGTTCCTCGTCTTTTCCGACTATTGCCGCAACGCCATCCGGATGAGCGCGGTGCAGCATGCGCAGGTCGTCTACGTCATGACGCACGATTCCATCGGGCTGGGTGAAGACGGGCCGACCCACCAGCCGGTGGAACATGTCATGTCGCTGCGCATGATCCCCAACCTTAACGTCTATCGTCCGGCCGACGTGATCGAAACGGCGGAATGCTGGGCGCTGTCGCTCGAAACGACGGGCACGCCTTCGGTACTTGCGCTGTCGCGCCAGAATTTGCCGCAGTTGCGTGGTGCGGGGGATGAAGGCTGGACACGGGCCTCCAATCGCTCGGCTAAGGGTGGTTACCGCCTGAAGGCGGCTGAGTCGGCGCGCAAGGTCGTGCTGGTCGCGACGGGCTCTGAAGTTGAAATCGCCGTTAACGTCGCCAAGACCCTTGAAGGGCAGGGGATCGGCGCAGACGTCGTCTCGATGCCCTGCACCGAATTGTTCGACGCCCAGACTTCGGCCTATAAGGCTGATCTTCTGCCCCGCGATGCGCTGATCGTATCGGTTGAGGCAGGGGTGACCTTGGGCTGGGAACGGTATACTGGTCTTGATGGTCTCAACATCGGTATTGATCGCTTCGGCGCCTCGGCTCCGGCGGACGCACTTTATGATTATTTCGGGCTGACGGTCGACAAGATCGTTCCCCGCATCCTTGAGAAACTTGCCAACTAAGGGAGAATGGACATGGCGAAGGTTGCCATTAACGGTTTCGGACGCATCGGACGCAACGTGGCGCGCGCCATTCTAGAGCGCCCGGATTGCGGCCTTGAGCTGGTGTCGATCAATGACCTCGCCGACGCGAAGTCGAACGCGATGCTGTTCAAGCGGGACTCGGTCCACGGCCCGTTCAGCGGCACCGTCGAAGTCGATGGCAATGACCTGATCATCAACGGCAAGCGCATCCATGTGACCGCCGAGCGTGACCCCGCCAACCTTCCCCATGCCGTAAACGGCATCGACATCGCGCTGGAATGCACGGGCTTCTTCACCACCCGCGCGGGTGGCCAGAAGCACCTGGATGCAGGCGCCAAGCGCGTTCTCATCTCGGCACCCGGCAAGGAAGTCGATCTCACGGTCGTCTTCGGCGTCAACCATGACAAGCTGACGGGCGACCACAAGATTGTCTCCAACGCGTCGTGCACCACCAACTGCCTGGCACCTTTCGCCAAGGTGCTGAACGACGCCATCGGCATCGAGCGTGGCCTGATGACGACGATCCACGCCTATACCAACGACCAGAAGATCCTTGACCAAATCCACGAAGATCCGCGCCGTGCGCGTGCCGCGGGCATGTCGATGATCCCGACAACAACGGGTGCTGCCCGTGCCGTGGGCGAAGTGCTTCCTGAATTGAAGGGCAAGCTCGACGGTTCGGCCATCCGCGTGCCGACGCCGAATGTCTCGGTTGTTGACCTGACCTTCACGCCGAAGCGCGACACGACCAAGGAAGAAGTCAACGCGCTGCTGAAGGCTGCTGCCGAAGGCCCGCTGAAGGGCGTGCTCGGCTACACCGATGAGCCGCTGGTATCGATCGACCTCAACCACGATGCGCACAGCTCAACCATCGACAGCCTCGAAACGGCCGTCATCGATGGCAAGCTCGTCCGCGTCCTGTCTTGGTATGATAACGAATGGGGCTTCTCCAACCGCATGGTCGATACGGCCGGCGTGATGGCAAAGCTGATCTAACACTCCGTTGGTCCTGAGTTTGTCGAAGGACTGTCCTCTCGCTTTGTTACAAAGTTGAAGGACAGGGCGTCGACCGGCTCAGGACCAAACGGTTTTGGGGATTATCATGGCATTCAAAACCCTCGACGATATGGGCGATTTGACCGGCAAGCGTGTGCTTGTCCGCGAAGACCTGAACGTGCCGATGGCCGATGGTCAGGTGACGGACGATACACGGTTGCGTGCGGCGGCGCCGACCATCCTCGAACTTGCCGATCGCGGGGCCAAGGTGCTCGTCCTCGCCCATTTCGGTCGTCCCAAGGGCCAGCCATCTGAAGAGTTTTCGTTGAACAAGGTCGTCGCGCCGTTTTCGCAGGTGCTTGGCCGCCCGGTCCGCTACATTGACTGGGAAGGCGACAAGGCCGCCGTGGCCACGATGGCCAATGGCGAGATCGCTGTCCTTGAAAACACCCGCTTTTTTGGCGGCGAGGAAAAGAACGATCCGGCTGTGATCGAACGCTTCGCCAGCCTTGGCGACCTTTATGTGAATGACGCGTTTTCTGCCGCGCACCGCGCCCATGCCTCGACGGAAGGGCTGGCCCACGTCCTGCCCGCTTTTGCCGGGCGGTCGATGGAAGCCGAGTTGAAGGCTCTGGAAAAGGCTCTGGGCTCCCCAGAAAAGCCAGTCGCAGCCGTCGTGGGCGGAGCAAAGGTTTCCTCCAAGCTGGATGTGCTCAAGCACCTTGTCGAGCGTGTTGATCATCTGATCATCGGCGGCGGCATGGCCAACACCTTCCTTGCCGCGCGCGGCATCGATGTGGGCAAGTCGCTGTGTGAGCATGATCTGACCGGCACTGCCGAAGATATTCTGGATGCGGCAGACAAGGCCGGATGCACGGTGCATCTGCCCTATGACGTTGTCGTCTCAAAAGAATTTGCCGCCAACCCGCCGTCGCTGCGGACATGCAACGTGCATGAGGTCGCGGCGGACGAGATGATCCTCGATGTCGGCCCGGCCGCTGTTGAGGCGCTGGCGGATGTTTTGAAGACCTGCCGGACGCTCGTCTGGAACGGCCCGATGGGCGCGTTTGAGACTGTCCCTTTCGACAAGGCCACCGTGGCACTCGCCCGGACGGCGGCTGCGCTCACCAAGGAAGGCTCGCTCGTTTCGGTTGCGGGCGGCGGTGATACCGTCGCCGCACTCAACCATGCGGGCGTTGCCGGTGATTTCAGCTTTGTGTCGACCGCAGGGGGCGCGTTCCTCGAATGGATGGAAGGCCGCGTGCTTCCCGGCGTGGCCGCGCTCCAGAAAGATTAATTCGATCATCCCGGATTACCTTGTTTTCCGGGATGTTTTTTGCACAACACCGCATTCGAATGCAGCGAAGGACAAGAAGATGACAGACCCGAAAATGTTGGAAAAGATTGCCAGCGGCAAAGGCTTTATCGCAGCTCTGGACCAGAGCGGCGGCTCCACCCCCAAGGCACTGCTCGGCTATGGCATTGAAGAAAGCGCCTATAATGGCGACGATGAGATGTTCGCGCTGATCCACCAGATGCGCAGCCGCATCATTTCGTCGCCTGCCTTCACAGGTGACAAGGTTGTTGGCGCCATCTTGTTTGAAAAGACGATGGACGGTCAGGTCGGTGGAAAGCCGACGCCTGCGGCGCTGTGGGACAAGGGCGTCGTGCCCTTCATCAAGATCGACAAGGGTCTGGAAGATGAGGCCAATGGCGTCCAGCTGATGAAGCCGATGCCGGAACTCGACGCGCTGCTCGCTAAGTCGAAGGCATTGGGCGTGTTCGGCACCAAGGAGCGCTCGGTCATCAACCTTGCCAATCGGGAGGGCATTGCCGCCATCGTGAAGCAACAGGTGGAAATCGGTCTTCAGGTGCTCGCCGGCGGCCTCGTCCCGATGCTGGAGCCCGAAATCAACATCAAGAGCCCGGAACGCGCCGACTGCGACGCCATCCTGCTCGATGAAATGATCAAGGCGCTCGATGCCATGCCGGGCACCGACAAGGTTATGCTCAAGCTGAGCCTTCCGGTCACGCCGGGTCATTTCGATGCGCTTGTCGATCATCCGCGCGTCCTGCGCGTTGTGGCACTCTCGGGCGGCTTCAAGCGCCCTGAAGCGTGCGTCGAACTCGCCAAGAACCGCGGCATCATCGCCAGCTTCAGCCGCGCGCTGCTGGAAGACTTGCGTCACCAGATGACGGACGCGGAGTTTGATGCCTCGCTGGGGTCTGCCATTGGGGACATCTACACGGCGTCGACCACCAAGACGGCTTAGAGTTGAAACACTAACCCGCTCATCCTGAGCTTGTCGAAGGATTGTCCTTCTTTCATCATAGGTGAAAAGTAAGAACGGCCCTTCGACAGGCTCAGGGTGAACGGAATTGGGAAGGGCTTACACTCGCGCCTTCACCGCCCTATAGCCGCCGACATGGACGATCTTGAACTCCCCGAAGTGCCCGAAGGCTTTGCTGAACGCTTTGCGCGCGAAGACCGCGAGCCGGCCGAACTCTATCTGATTTCCCCGCCGTCGTTTGACGCGGCGTTTACGGATCGGCTGAAGGCCGCGTTTGATGCCGGGCCGATTGCTGCCTTTCAGTTGCGGCTCAAGGGCCTTGATGAACACACCATCGCGCGGATGGCGGAACCGATCCAAAAACTGTGCGCAGAACGGGATGTTGCCTTCCTCATCAATGACAGCATTGCGCTGGCCAAGCGGCTTGGCGCGGATGGCGTGCATCTGGGGCAGGACGACGGTGATCCGCGGGAAGCCCGCGATGTTCTGGGCCGCGATGCGCAAATCGGCGTGACGTGCCACAACAGCCGACACCTCGCGATGGAAGCGGGTGAGGCCGGTGCGGACTATGTCGCCTTTGGCGCCTTCTACCCGACGACCACCAAAGACGTGCAGCATCAAGCGGACCCGGCGATCCTGAGCTGGTGGACCGTGGTGTCGCCCATTCCCTGCGTTGCCATTGGTGGAATTACGGCTGCAAATGCGGCCCCGCTCGTTGCGGCAGGTGCAGACTTTGTCGCGGTTTCAGGCGCTGTCTGGAATGATCCGGCAGGCGAGGCCGCGGCGATTCAGGCGCTGTTGAAGGCGATCGGCCACTGACCGGCCCTTGCCGGAACCGCCCGCTTGGGCTAGGGGCGCGACCGCTCTTTCAAATTCGTACAGGTGACTCATGAAGATCAGCGGCGTGGACATCCGTCCCGGCAACATCCTTGAATTCGAAGGCGGGCTTTGGCGCGCCGTGAAGATCCAGCATACGCAGCCGGGCAAGGGTGGCGCGTATATGCAGGTCGAACTGAAGAACCTGATTGATGGCCGCAAGAGCCAGAACCGCTTCCGCTCGTCAGAGACGGTTGAGCGCGTCCGCCTTGATACCAAGGACTTTCTGTTCCTCTACATTGATGGCGACATGCTCGTCTTCATGGACAAGGACAATTACGACCAGATTACGCTGCCCAGCGATATGCTCGGCGATGCGGCGGCCTTCCTGCAAGACGGCATGGAGGTTGTCCTTGAACTTTATGACGAGCGCCCGATTTCGGTGCAGCTGCCCGACCAGGTCGAAGCCACGATCGTCGAAGCCGACGCCGTGGTGAAGGGTCAGACGGCGTCTTCGTCCTACAAGCCCGCTTTGCTCGACAATGGCGTTCGCGTCATGGTGCCGCCGCACATTACGGCCGGCACGCGCATCGTCGTTGACGTCTATGCGCAGGAATATGTGAAGCGCGCGGACTGATCTGCGCTTTTCCCGTTTGCCCAGAGCCTGTCGAAGGGCCGTCCTTTTGAAGGACAGTGCCTCGACAAGCTCAGCACGAACGGTTTTCTAGATTTGAAATTCAGGGCGGCTGATAACAGCGATCCCTGAAAATGAAGGACTATCTGCTGTGCCAGCCCATTCCGGTATCATGACCGTCATCGAACGTGCCGCGCGCAAGGCGGGGGGCAAGCTGCGCCGCGACTTTAATGAGGTGCAGCATCTGCAGGTCAGCCGCAAAGGCCCGGCAGACTTCGTGTCGAAGGCCGATATTGCGGCCGAACGCACCATCTATGACGAGCTGGTCAAGGCGCGGCCAGATTGGAACTTCCTGTTCGAAGAAGCGGGCGAAATCGTCAACAATCCGGACAAGCCGCGTTTCATCATCGATCCGCTCGACGGCACAACAAACTTTCTTCACGGGATTCCGCATTTCGCCATCTCCATCGCGGTGGAAGAAGAACTGACCGGTGGTCGCCGGGAAGTCACCACAGCACTCGTCTACAATCCGATGACGGATGAAAGCTTTTGGGCCGAAAAGGGCCGGGGCTCATGGCTGCAGGACCAGCGCCTGCGCGTGTCCTCACGCAGAGATCTGTCGGATGCACTCATTTCGACGGGAATTCCGTTCCTCGGCCATGGTGACATGGGGGAATGGGTGCGCATTTTTGGCGCAGTAGCCCCCAATGTCGCCGGGATCCGCCGGTTCGGAGCCGCCTCGCTCGATCTCGCTTGGGTTGCGGCAGGCCGCTATGACGGTTTCTGGGAAAGCAAGCTTCAGCCTTGGGATGTGGCCGCAGGGATGCTGCTCGTCCGTGAGGCGGGCGGCTTTGTCACCGACTTCCGCGGCGGTGAACGCTGCATGGAGCGTCAGGAGTATCTGGCGGCGAATGATGGCCTGCATTCCAAGCTGCATAAGCTGGTGGCAGGCGCGCTGCGCTGATCCAAATTTCGTACGCAAAGCATACGGAATGGGCCGGTTTTCGGCCCTGATCTCCACGGCCCCGCAATATTATCCCCCATGGGGCTCCAAAATGGCCTTTAGTGCGCTTGCGATAGGCAGTTTGGTGGCCTAAAGCCGCGGCGATTCCGGTTTCCTGCCGGTCCATGGGAAAAGTCGATTATGTCCTCGGTTGCTGCCGGATATCTGCCGATTTTGCTGTTTCTTGCGATCGCGCTGATCCTTTCGAGCGCGTTTGTGTTCTTGCCGATGGTGGTCTCACGACTGACGGGCACGCACAACCCAACGCCGGAAAAGCTCACCGAGTATGAATGCGGCTTTCCTGCCTTTGAAGGCAGCCGCGCGCAATTTGATGTGCGCTTCTATCTTGTGGCCATTCTTTTCATCGTCTTTGACCTTGAAGCGGCTTTCCTGTTCCCCTGGGCTGTGAGCTTGGAATGGACGGGCTGGGCAGGCTGGACGGGCATGATGGTCTTCTTGGGTGAACTGGTTCTCGGCCTTGTCTATGCGTGGAAGAAGGGAGCGCTCGAATGGGAGTAGATCTGACGGTAGCTCCGCCGCCCGGGACACTTCCCGATGCGAGCTTCTTCAACGGCCTGAACGATGAGCTGTCCAACAAGGGCTTTCTCGTCGTGTCGACCGAAGAGCTGTTTCAATGGGCACGCACGGGTTCGCTCTGGTGGATGACCTTCGGTCTGGCGTGCTGTGCTGTGGAGATGATCCACGTCAACATGCCGCGCTACGACCTTGAACGTTTTGGCGCCGCGCCGCGCGCGTCTCCGCGTCAGTCGGACGTGATGATTGTGGCGGGCACGCTCTGCAACAAAATGGCCCCCGCGCTGCGCCGTGTGTACGACCAGATGTCGGACCCGAAATACGTCATTTCGATGGGCAGCTGCGCCAATGGCGGCGGCTATTATCACTATAGCTACAGCGTCGTGCGTGGATGTGATCGCATCGTTCCCGTGGACATCTATGTCCCCGGCTGCCCGCCGACCGCCGAAGCCTTGCTTTATGGCATCATGCAATTGCAGCGGAAGATCCGCCGCGAGGGGACGGTGACCCGGTGAGCCATTCCGCCCCCCGTTTTGCCTCCAACGAAGGCGTGGCTGACGCGATTGCCAAGGCGCTTGGTAAGGATGTTGTCAGCATTGGCGAAGTGCACGGCGAAATCGCTGTCACCGTCGTGGCCTCACGTCTCGTTGAGGCGATGATCGCGCTGCGCGATGAGTGTGCTTATCAGCAGCTGATGGAAATCGCCGGTGTCGACTGGCCTGATCAGGACCCGCGTTTTGAGGTGGTCTACTGCCTCCTCTCGCTGACCAAGAACCACCGCATCCGCGTGCATGTCCGCACCAATGAGGACGTGCCGGTGCCGTCCGTGACAGGCATCTGGCCAGTGGCCGGCTGGCTGGAACGCGAAGTGTTCGACATGTACGGCGTGTTGTTTGAAGGCAATTCGGACCTCCGCCGCATCCTGACCGACTATGGTTTTCAGGGGCATCCGCAGCGCAAGGACTTCCCGCTGACGGGCTTTGTCGAGCTGCGCTATTCGGAAGAGCATAAGCGGGTGATGTATGAGCCCGTTACGCTCGCTCAGGATTTCCGCTCGTTTGATTTCATGTCGCCCTGGGAAGGGGCCGACTATGTTCTGCCGGGCGATGAAAAGGGAGAAGCCAAGTGAGCCTGTCCCCCGATCTCGCGCCGACCACCAGCGGCGAAGACATTCAGAACTACACGATCAACTTCGGCCCTCAGCATCCGGCGGCGCACGGCGTGTTGCGCCTCGTCATGGAACTGGACGGCGAAATCGTTGAGCGGCTCGACCCGCATGTCGGCCTGCTGCATCGCGGCACCGAAAAGCTGATCGAGTATAAGACCTATCTGCAGGCGCTGCCGTACTTTGACCGCCTCGATTATTGCTCGCCGCTTGCGATGGAGCACAGCTACGTACTTGCGATCGAGAAGATGCTCGACTGCGACGTGCCGCTGCGCGCCCAATATCTGCGTGTTCTGTTCGCGGAGCTGACGCGCATCTGCAACCACATGCTCAACCTCGGGTCGCACGTCATGGACGTGGGCGCGATGACGCCGAACCTGTGGCTGTTCGAAATCCGTGAGGATTGCCTCAACTTCTTCGAACGCGCGAGCGGTGCTCGTATGCACGCAGCGTGGTTCCGCCCCGGTGGCGTCCATCAGGATGTGCCGCTGAAGCTGCTCACCGACATTGGTGACTGGCTCGATAAGCGGATGCCGACCTTGTTCGAAGACGCGATCAGCCTTGTGGCCGACAACCGCATCTTCAAGCAGCGTAACGTCGATATTGCTGTGGTTTCCAAGGACGATGCGATCAAGTGGGGCTTTTCCGGCCCGATGATCCGCGGCGCAGGCATCCCCTGGGATATCCGCAAGTCGCAGCCTTATGACGTGTATGACCGCATGGAGTTCGACATTCCGGTCGGCACCAAGGGCGATTGCTATGATCGCTTCATGGTCCGCGTTGAAGAGGTCCGCCAGTCGGTCCGCATCATGAAACAGTGCCTGCGTGACATGCCGGAAGGTCTGGTGCTGACCGAAGACCGCAAGGTCGCCCCGCCGAAGCGCGGCGAAATGAAGCAATCGATGGAAGCGCTGATCCACCACTTCAAGCTCTACACAGAGGGCTTCAAGGTGCCGGAAGGCAGCGTGTATGTCGCAACTGAAAGCCCCAAGGGGGAATTCGGTGTCTATCTGGTGTCGGACGGCACCAATAAGCCCTACCGCTGCAAGATCCGCCCGACGGCCTTCTCGCACCTTCAGGCGATGGACTTTATGAGCCGTGGCCACATGCTCGCCGATACGACCGCCATCTTGGGCGCGCTCGACATCGTGTTCGGGGAGTGTGACCGGTGAGCAACCTCGATACCGCCAAGGCCATGATCGCCGCCTATAATGCGCAGGACGTGGACACCTACGTTTCGTACATGACCGACGCGGCCTGCGAGGCGAACTATCGCGGCGACGTTGTCCGTGAAGGCAAAGAGGGCACGCGTTCTGGCCTTGCCGCCGCCTTCGCGCGCTGGCCGGAAAACCATGCCGAGATTGTCCATACGCAGGCGGTCGGCGACTTTGTGCTGATGCGTGAACACGTCACCCGTGGTCCTGCTACCGACGGGTCTCCGCTGGTCGATCCCTTTGAGGTGGTCGCCGTCTATTCCTTTGAAGGCGACAAAGTGTCGCGCGTGGAGTTCATCCGCTAATGGCTGACGCAGTTCAAATTCCGGACGAAGCCGAAGTCCGCGCGCGGTGGGGCAGCTTTGCCTTCACGCCTGCGTACATGGAAAAGGCGCAGACGATTATCGCGCGCTATCCCGCCGGGCGTCAGGCCTCGGCTGTTATGGGGTTGCTTGATCTGGCGCAGCGTCAGGTGGGTGAAGAGACGACGACGCAAGGCTGGCTGCCTGTTCCGGTGATCGAATATGTCGCAGCCCAGCTCGATATGCCGTACATGCGCGTCTACGAAGTCGCGACTTTCTACACCATGTACAACATGGCGCCGGTCGGGAAATTCCACGTGCAAGTCTGCGGGACCACGCCGTGCATGCTGCGCGGGTCTGACGATGTTCTGGCCGCCTGCAAGTCCAAGGGGCTCGTCAAGGGCGGCACGACCGCAGATGGCCTGTTCACGCTGAACGAAGTCGAATGTCTGGGTGCCTGCGCCAACGCGCCGATGGTCCAGATCAACGACGACAATTTCGAAGATTTGACCTTTGACAGCACCGTTGCCCTGCTCGACGCACTGGCGGCGGGTAAGCCGGTCAAGATCGGCCCGCAAATCGACCGTCAGACCAGCTGCCCTGAAGGCGGCGCGACGTCGCTCAAGGACATGGTCACAGCAAACCACGATTACCGGGGGGAATGGAAGTGATTGTGCAATCCACTCCGTTTGCCCTGAGCCTGTCGAAGGGCTGTCCTTTGACTGTTCACCGTGCTGCCAACAAAGGACTGGGCTTCGACAAGCTCAGCCCCAACGGGTTTGGAGGGCAGGCATAATGCTCGCTGACAAAGACCGCATTTTCACCAACCTTTACGGTTTTCAGCCGTGGAATTTGGATGCCGCCAAGAAGCGCGGATGCTGGGACAATACGAAGAAGCTGCTCGCCACCGGCCAGGATGAGATCATTGAGATCATCAAGGCATCGGGCCTGCGCGGGCGCGGCGGGGCCGGCTTCCCCACGGGGATGAAGTGGAGCTTCATGCCCAAGGCGCCGACGCCGGAGCGTCCCAATTTTCTTGTTATCAACGCTGACGAATCCGAACCCGGTTCCTGCAAGGACCGTGAGATTATCCGGCATGATCCGCACCGCCTGATCGAAGGCGCGCTGATCGCTGGTTTCGCGATGCGAGCGCGCGCCGCCTACATCTACATCCGTGGTGAGTTTATCTACGAAGCCAAGGTGCTGCAGGCGGCGGTTGAAGAAGCCTATGCCGCAGGGCTGGTGGGCAAGAATGCCTGCAAGTCCGGCTATGACTTTGACGTCTTCGTCCACCGCGGCGCAGGCGCCTACATCTGCGGTGAGGAAACCGCGATGATCGAAAGTCTGGAAGGCAAAAAGGGCCAGCCGCGCCTGAAGCCGCCATTCCCGGCGGGTGCGGGCCTCTATGGCTGCCCGACGACGGTCAACAACGTTGAGTCCATCGCTGTCACGCCAACGATCCTGCGGCGCGGGGCCGATTGGTTCAAGAGCTTCGGTCGCGAAGGCAATGCCGGCACCAAGCTGTTCCAGATTTCCGGCCACGTAAACACGCCGTGCACCGTCGAAGAGTCGATGAGCATTCCGTTCAAGGAACTCATTGAAAAGCACGCTGGCGGCATCCGTGGCGGGTGGGACAATCTGCTCGCGGTCATCCCCGGTGGCTCGTCCGTGCCTTTGGTGCCGGCCGCGCAGATCATGGACGCGCCGATGGATTTTGACGGGCTGAAGGCCTTGGGCTCCGGCCTTGGCACTGCCGCCGTCATCGTCATGGACAAGTCCACCGACATCGTCCGCGCAATTTCCCGCCTGAGCTACTTCTACAAGCATGAAAGCTGCGGCCAGTGCACACCGTGCCGCGAAGGCACGGGCTGGATGTGGCGCGTTATGGAACGCCTGCGCGAAGGCAAGGCTGACGTGTCGGAAATCGACACGTTGTTCGAAGTCACCAAGCAGGTCGAAGGCCATACCATCTGCGCGCTCGGCGACGCAGCTGCCTGGCCGATCCAGGGCCTGATCCGTCATTTCCGCCCCGAAATGGAGCGCCGTATCGCCGAGGCGAATGGCGGCCAAATGCTGGAGGCGGCGGAGTAAACTATGCCTAAAGTCACCGTAGACGGCACCGAAATCGAAGTCCCCGCAGGCGCCACTGTCCTTCAGGCGTGTGAGCTGGCGGGCAAGGAAATCCCGCGCTTTTGCTATCATGAGCGGCTGTCCATCGCGGGCAATTGCCGCATGTGTCTGGTCGAAGTCGCGCCGGGTCCGCCCAAGCCGCAGGCGTCCTGCGCGCTGCCGGCCACCGAAGGGCAGGTCATCAAGACCGACAGCCCTATGGTCAAGAAGGCACGTGAAGGGGTGATGGAGTTTCTCCTCATCAACCACCCGCTTGATTGCCCGATCTGCGATCAGGGCGGTGAGTGCGACTTGCAGGACCAGTCGGTCGCTTATGGTCGTGGCGGTTCGCGCTATGACGAGAACAAGCGCGCCGTGACTGAAAAGTATATGGGCCCCATCGTGAAGACGGTGATGACACGCTGCATCCAGTGCACGCGCTGCGTCCGCTTTGCCGAAGAAGTGGCGGGGATTGAGGAAATCGGCGCGATTGGTCGCGGCGAGAATATGCAGATCACCAGCTATCTTGAGCGCGCTGTCACCAGTGAGCTTTCGGGCAACGTCGTTGATCTCTGCCCGGTCGGTGCGCTGACCTCCAAGCCGTATGCCTTCGTCGCACGGCCCTGGGAATTGAAGAAGACGCCCGCCATCGACGTGATGGATGCCGTCGGCACCAACATCCGCCTCGACAGCCGTGGCCGTCAGGTGCTGCGCGCTGTGCCGCGTATCAACGAAGATGTGAACGAGGAATGGGCGAGCGACAAGACGCGTCACGCCGTTGATGGCCTTGTCCAGCGCCGCCTCGACAAGCCCTTTGTCCGCAAGAACGGCAAGCTCGTCGCGGTCGAATGGGCCGATGCCTTGAAGGCTGTGGCCTCTGCCGCTGAAAAGGCCGGCAAGTCGGTTGCGGCCATCGCGGGCGATCAGGTCGATTGTGAAACGATGTTTGCCGCGCGCCAGATGGTGAAGTCGCTGGGCGGATCGATGTTCGAAGGTCGCCAGACAGGTCTCGCTTATGACACGTCGAGCCTGTCTGCTGTCAACTTCAACACCGGTATCGCGAATATCGAAAATGCCGATGTCATCCTGCTCGTCGGGTCGGACCTTCGGCGTGAAGCGCCGCTGGTCAACACGCGCATCCAGAAGGCTGTCCGCAAGCGCGGCGCGAAAGTGTTCGCTATCGGGCCGGAGACGGACCTGACCTACAAGGCTGAATTCCTCGGCACGAACCTTGGCTTGCTGTCCAAGCTCCCCAAGCATGTCGCCGATGCCTTTAAGGCCTCGGAACGCCCCGCGATCATCGTTGGTGGCGGTTCGCTGCGCTATGAAGGCGCACACGGTGCGGCTCTGGCGTTTGCCAAGAAGCACAAGCTCGTCCGTGACGGGTGGAACGGTTTCAACGTCCTGCACTTCGCCGCGGCGCGCATGGGCGGGCTGATGCTCGGTTATGCGTATGACGGCGGGATCAAGGCACTGGCTGCGAAGAAGCCGAAATTGGCCTTCTTCCTCGGTGCGGACGAAGTCGACTATGCGCTCTTCGCTGATACCTTCAAAGTCTATGTCGGCCACCACGGCGATGCGGGTGCCCATGCGGCAGACGTCATTCTGCCGGGCGCTGCTTATACCGAAAAATCAGGGACTTACGTGAACCTTGAGGGACGCGTGCAGCGCGGTGATCGCGCCGTCTTCCCGCCGGGTGATGCGCGTGAAGACTGGTCGATCTTCCGGGCGCTATCGTCCCTCACGGGCAAAGTTCTGCCGTTCGACACCCTTGACGCCCTGCGCGCTGAGATGGCGAAGGCCGTTCCTGCACTGGGCCGTGAAGGGCTGGCCACCTATGGCTGGGATGTCCCGTCGTTGCCCGACAAGGCGAGCGCTGACATCGCCGATTATCCGATCAAGGATTTCTACCTGACCAACGCGATCTGCCGCGCTTCCGAAACGATGCAACGCTGCTCATCGGAATTGGTCCACGGGGAAGAATGGCTGGAGGCCGCGGAATGACCGAGTGGTTCCAATCAACCTGGATGGGGCCGGCCTTGGGCTGGTTCGTTTCCACGACGATCCTCATCCTCATGATCGCGCTGCCGCTGATGTTGGCCGTGGCCATGATCATCTATGCCGACCGCAAGATCTGGGCGGCGATGGCGCTGCGCCGTGGCCCGAACGTCGTCGGTCCGCTCGGTCTGCTGCAGTCCTTTGCAGACGGCCTGAAGGTCATGCTGCAGGAAACGATCATCCCGTCGGCAGCGAACCGGGGCCTGTTTCTGCTGGCACCGATCATCACCTTCACGGTCGCGCTGATTGTCTGGGCGGTTATCCCGTTTGGTGACGGCATGGTCCTCGCCGACATCAACGTCGGACTGCTCTACTTGCTCGCGGCTTCGTCGCTCGGTGTTTATGGCGTGATCATCTCGGGTTGGGCCTCCAACTCCAAATATCCCTTTTATTCGGCGCTGCGTGCGGCTGCGCAGATGGTGTCGTATGAAGTGTCTATCGGCTTCGTGCTGATCTCGGTCGTCCTCTGGGCGGACAGCTTCAACCTTTCGACTATCGTGCTGGCGCAAAAGGCGCATGTCTTTGGCTTCCTGAATGGCTTCGGCTTCAACCCGTTGTTGTTCCCGATGGCGGTTGTGTTCCTCATTTCGGCCCTCGCCGAAACGGCCCGCGCGCCGTTCGATTTGACCGAAGCGGAATCGGAACTCGTCGCGGGTTACCAGACGGAATATTCCTCGATGAGCTTCGCGCTCTTCTGGCTCGGCGAATATGCGAACGTCCTGCTGATGTGCGCCTTGAACGCGATCCTGTTCTGGGGCGGCTGGCTGCCCCCGGTGGATTGGGCGCCGCTTTATGCCGTTCCGGGCATCATTTGGTTCTTCTCGAAGATCCTGATCTTCTTCTTCGTCTTCTCGTGGATCAAGGCGACAGTGCCGCGCTATCGCTATGACCAGCTGATGCGGCTCGGCTGGAAGATCTTCCTGCCCATCTCGCTGATCTGGGTGTTCCTCGTTTCCGGTTATCTGATGCTGACAAGGTACGGCGCATGAGTGTGATTGCTCACTACATCAAGACGTTCACCCTTTGGGAGTTCGTGAAGGCGCACTGGCTGACCTTGAAGTATTTCTTCAAGCCCAAGGCGACGATCAACTATCCCTATGAGCGCAACCCGCTGTCCCCGCGTTTCCGTGGCGAACATGCGCTGCGCCGCTACCCGAACGGCGAAGAACGCTGCATCGCGTGCAAGCTGTGCGAAGCGGTCTGCCCGGCGCAGGCGATCACCATCGAGGCCGAACCGCGCGAGGATGGCAGCCGCCGCACCACGCGCTATGACATCGACATGACGAAGTGCATCTATTGCGGCTTCTGTCAGGAAGCCTGCCCGGTGGACGCCATCGTGGAAGGCCCGAACCTCGAATTTTCGACCGAAACGCGCGAAGAGCTGCTGTACGATAAGGATAAGCTCCTTTCGAACGGCGACCGCTGGGAACGTGCCATCGCTGCGAACATCGCAGCCGATGCGCCGTACCGTTAAGGGAAGAAGGGGGAGACCATGATCCAGGCTTTTGCCTTCTACCTGTTCGCCGCTGTCGTCATCCTTTCGGGTGCGCTGACGGTGTTGTCGCGTAATCCGGTGCACAGCGTGCTGTGGCTGATCCTCGCTTTCTTCAACGCGGCGGGCCTGATGGTCCTCGTGGGGGCGGAGTTCATCGCGATGCTGCTCGTCATTGTCTATGTCGGCGCAGTCGCGGTGCTGTTCTTGTTCGTCGTCATGATGCTCGACATCGACTTTGCGGAATTGCGCAGCGGCTTTGTCCGCTACGGGTTCTTCGGGCTGTTGATTGCGCTGGTTTTGGCCGGTGAGTTGATCGTCGCCGGTGGCGCATGGAGCGCGGGCAGCCTTGAGCTGTCACAGCGTGCCGCGCCGGCCTCTGGCGATCTTCAGAATATCGAAGCGATGGGCGCGCTCATCTATTCCAAATATCTCTACATTTTTGAGGCCGCCGGTCTGGTGCTTCTGGTCGCGATGATCGGCGCAATTGTGCTGACTCACCGTGAGCGCAAGGACGTCCGCCCGCAGAACATTTCGGATCAGGTCAAGCGCCGTCCGGAAGACGCGGTGCGCAACGTTGATCAGCCGGTCGGGCAGGGGGTTGAGCTATGATCGGCATTCAGCATTATCTGGTTGTCTCCGCCATCCTGTTTACGATGGGGGTGCTCGGCATCTTCATCAATCGGAAGAACATCATCATCATCCTGATGGCGATTGAGCTCATCCTGCTCGCGGTGAACATCAACCTTGTCGCCTTCAGCGCCTTTTTGGGCGATCTGGTGGGGCAGGTGTTTGCGATGTTCGTGCTGACTGTGGCGGCGGGCGAAGCGGCCATCGGGCTTGCCATTCTCGTCATTTACTTCCGCGGACGCGGATCGATTGCGGTTGACGATGTCAACCGGATGAAGGGCTAACGCGCCGTGGAAACCATCAAGCTTATCGTTTTCCTGCCGCTCTTGGCCGCGATGATCGCGGGCCTTGGCAACCGGATGATCGGCAATGTCGCGGCAAAGGCCGTGACGACCGCTGCGCTGTTCATTTCCTGTGCGCTCAGCTGGCCAATCTTCCTGTCCTTCTTGGGCGGCCATGCAGAGGCGCATGTCGTGCCGGTGCTGGACTTTATCCGGTCTGGTGACTTGAACGTCCAATGGTCGCTGCGCGTCGATACACTGACGGCGGTCATGCTCGTCGTGGTCACGAGTGTGTCGAGCCTCGTGCACCTCTACAGCTGGGGCTATATGTCCGAAGACCCCAGCCAGCCGCGCTTCTTTGCCTATCTGTCGCTCTTCACCTTTGCGATGCTCATGCTCGTGACGGCGGACAGTCTGGTACAGATGTTCTTCGGTTGGGAAGGCGTAGGCCTCGCGTCCTACCTGCTCATCGGCTTCTGGTACCACAAGCCCAGCGCGAATGCGGCGGCCATCAAGGCCTTCGTCGTCAACCGCGTGGGGGACTTCGGCTTTTCGCTCGGCATCTTCGGCGTGTTCCTGGTCTTCGGGACGGTCTCCATTCCGGCGATTCTTGAAGCGGCCCCGGGCTATGCCGGATCGACCATCGGCTTCCTCGGTTATCGCATTGATACGATTACGTTGCTCTGCATCCTGCTGTTCATCGGCGCGATGGGTAAATCCGCGCAGCTTGGCCTCCACACCTGGTTGCCGGACGCGATGGAAGGCCCGACGCCCGTCTCCGCGCTGATCCACGCTGCGACGATGGTCACCGCCGGTGTCTTCATGGTCTGCCGCCTGTCGCCGCTGTTTGAACTGTCGGAAACGGCGACCACGCTTGTGACCTATGTGGGGGCCGCAACGGCTCTGTTTGCAGCGACCGTTGGCACGACACAGACAGACATCAAGCGCGTCATCGCGTATTCGACCTGTTCGCAGCTTGGCTACATGTTCTTTGCAGCAGGCACCGGTGCTTATGGCGCGGCGATGTTCCACCTGTTCACGCATGCCTTCTTTAAGGCGCTGCTGTTCTTGGGCGCTGGCTCGGTGATCCATGCCATGCACCATGAACAGGACATGCGGTATTATGGTGGCCTTCGGAAGCACATCCCGCTCACCTTCTGGGCGATGATGGCGGGCACGCTTGCGATTACCGGCGTTGGCGTTGCCGGGGTGTTCGGCTTTGCCGGCTTCTATTCCAAGGACGCCATCATCGAAGCGGCCTTTGCCAGCGGCACTGAGTCCGGCGGCTTCGCCTTTGGTGTTGCCGTGTTCGCAGCCCTTCTCACGAGCTTCTATTCCTGGCGCCTGATGTTCCTGACCTTCTTCGGCAAGCCGCGCTGGTCGCAGTCGGAGCATATCCAGCATGCGGCGCATGACGCCCATGGCCACGATGATCATGCGCACGGCCATGACGATCATCACGCCCACG
Source organism: uncultured Sphingomonadaceae bacterium (assembly GCA_937996655.1). GTDB lineage: Bacteria > Pseudomonadota > Alphaproteobacteria > Sphingomonadales > Sphingomonadaceae > Aquisediminimonas. The sequence continues at coordinate 347,242 of CALKUK010000011.1, forward strand.
CGCATGATGATGACGGAACACTCGGCTATCATCCGCATGAAAGCCCGCTGCCCATGTTGGTGCCGCTGATCGTTCTGACGGTTGGCGCGATCTTTGCCGGTTACTTCTTCCACGATGCCTTTATCGGCGCGGAAACGGGCGGAGAGTTCTGGAAGGGCAGTCTCGCGTTCAACGAACACCTGATGCACGAAATGCATGGCGTTCCGGAACTGGTGAAGCTGTCGGCCACGATTGTGATGCTGATCGGCCTCGCGGTGGCTTGGCTGGCCTATATTAAGGACACGACGATCCCCGCGCGCTTTACGGCGACGTTCCCCGGCATTTATCAGTTCCTGCTGAACAAGTGGTATTGGGATGAGCTTTACAACCTCATCTTCGTGAAGCCTTCTTTGTGGCTTGGCCGCTTCCTCTGGAAAAAGGGCGATGAGGGCACGATTGACCGCTTCGGCCCGCATGGTGCCGCAGAGGTCGTGCTGCAGGGCAGCCGCGTCGCGGCCCGCTTCCAGTCCGGCTATCTTTCATCTTACGCCTTCGTGATGCTCCTTGGGCTCGTTGGCCTTGCAACCTGGGCGATGACACGATGAGCTTCCCCATTCTTTCGACCATGATCCTGCTGCCCGTCGTGGCAGCGTTCCTGACGATCTTCCTCAGTGCCAATGCGGCGCGCTGGACGGCTCTGGCGACGACGCTTGCGCTGTTCGTGCTCGGCATCGTGCTGTGGCAGGCCTATGACATTGGCGGCCCGCAGTGGCAGTTTGTGGAGCAGGCCCCGATTTTCGGCCAGAAATTCTCCTGGGCGCTGGGCATTGATGGCATCGCGCTGATGCTGATCGTGCTGTCGGTGTTCCTGATGCCGATCTGCATCCTCGCCAGCTGGGACTCCGTTCAGAAGCGCGTGCCGGAATACATGGCGGCGTTCCTGCTGATGGAAGCCTTCATGATCGGCGTGTTCGCCGCGCAGGACATGTTCCTGTTCTACATCTTCTTCGAAGCCGGCCTCATCCCGATGTATCTGATCATCGGCATCTGGGGCGGTGCGGACCGTATCAAGGCGAGCTACAAGTTCTTCCTCTACACGCTCATCGGCTCACTGGTGATGCTGGTTGCCATGCTGTGGATGGCGCGGGAAGCGGGCACGAGCGACATTCCGACGTTGCTGCAGTATAACTTCCCCGTCGAGGCGCAGACTTGGCTTTGGTTCGCCTTCTTCGCGTCCTTCGCGGTCAAGATGCCGATGTGGCCGGTCCACACCTGGTTGCCCGATGCCCACGTGCAGGCACCGACCGCAGGCTCGGTCATTCTGGCCGGCGTCCTGCTGAAGATGGGGGGCTATGGCTTCATCCGCTTCTCGCTGCCGATGTTCCCGGAGGCGTCTGCCTCGCTGGTCTGGGTTGTGTTCGGCATGTCGATGGTGGCGGTGGTCTACACCTCCCTCGTCGCTCTGGTGCAGACCGACATGAAGAAGCTGATCGCTTATTCCTCGGTCGCGCACATGGCATTTGTGACCATCGGCCTGTTCGCGTTCAATCGTCAGGGCATTGAAGGCGCGCTGATCGTCATGCTCGCCCACGGTCTTGTCTCGGGCGCGCTCTTCCTGTGCGTGGGCGTTATCTATGATCGCCTGCACACCCGTGAGATCGCGCGCTATGGCGGCCTTGCAAACAACATGCCCTATTACGCGCTGTTCTTCCTGTTCTTCACGATGGCGAGTGTCGGCCTGCCGGGTCTTGCTAACTTCGTTGGGGAATTCCTGGCACTGGTCGGCGCCTATGAAGCCAACACATGGGTCGCCGCGGTCGCCGCGACCGGCATCATCCTTGGGGCCGCTTATATGCTGTGGCTCTACCGTCGCGTGGCCTTTGGCACGGCGGCGGGCGAAGATACGGCCTCCATGGGTGACATCACCGCGCGCGAATGGTTGACGCTGGCCCCGATTGCGGCAGCGACGATCTGGATGGGGGTCTATCCCGAAAGCTTCATCGCGCCGATGCGCAATGATGTGACGGCCATCCTCGCCCGGATTGAGCATGCCGCTCCGCAAAGCGATTCAAACCTCAAAATGGGCGATCCAAAGACGCTCGCCAAAGCACATGAAGCCGCGCACGGGGAGGCGCACTGATGTCCATTGCCTCTTCACTCCTGCTGACGCTGCCAGAGGTTATCCTCTCGGCCTCAGCCATTGCGCTCATGCTCGTGGCCGCCTTTGCGGGCGATAGCGCGACCCGGTTCGTTAACGGCGCGGCGGTCGCGGCGCTGGTTGCCGCCTTCTTTGCCCTTGGCGGCGAAGGTGTGGCCTTTGACGGGCTCTACAGCGCCGACGCCTTTGCCAACTTCACCAAGCCGCTCATCTATCTGGCGGCGGGTGTTTCCATCCTCTTGTCGACGCGGTTCTTCGCCTCAGAAGACAAGCTCCGCGCCGAATATGCCGTGCTCATTCTGCTGGCGACGGTCGGCATGGGCATGATGGTCTCAGCAACCAACCTGCTGACGCTTTATGTGGGCCTCGAACTGCAGAGCCTTGCCGGCTATGTTCTGGCGAGCTTCATGCGCAAGGATCAGCGGTCTGCCGAAGCAGGTCTGAAGTATTTCGTCCTTGGCGCTCTGGCCTCAGGCATTCTGCTTTACGGTATCTCGTTGCTCTACGGTTTCTCAGGCACGACCGATTATCACGGCGTCGCCATGGCACTCGCCGACGGCGTGAACATGGGTGAGTTGTTCGGCATCGTGTTCGTGCTCTCCGGCCTGTCCTTCAAGATCGCCGCCGTGCCGTTCCACATGTGGACGCCGGATGTGTATGAAGGCGCGCCAACGCCGGTGACTGCCTATTTCGGCAGCGCACCAAAAGTGGCTGCGGTCGCGCTCCTCGTGCGGGTTACCATCGAAGCGATGGGCAGTGCGGTCAGCAGCTGGCAGCAGATCCTGATCTTCACTTCGCTGGCGTCCATCGTCCTCGGTGCGGTCGGCGCGATCGGGCAGAGCAACATCAAGCGTCTGCTCGCTTATTCGTCGATCAACAATGTGGGCTTCGTGCTCGTCGGTCTCGCTGCGGGAACGGAGGCGGGCGTGTCGGCGACGATGACCTATATGGTCATCTATGTCCTCATGACGCTCGGCACCTTTGCCTGTGTTCTGCAGATGCGCAGCGCCGATGGTCATCATGTGGAAGACATTGCGAGCCTCGCGGGTCTGTCGCGTCGTCAGCCTGCTTTGGCGGCCGCGATTGCGATCTTCATGTTCTCTCTGGCAGGCATTCCGCCGCTGCTTGGTTTCTGGGCCAAGTTTGTGGTGTTTGATGCCGCAGTGGCTGCCGGCCTGATGCCGCTTGCCGTGATCGGTATCGCGGCCTCGACGATTGGCGCCTTCTACTATTTGAAGATCGTCAAGATAATGTATTTCGACGAGCCTGCGGAAGCCTATCATCCGGTTGGCAGCTATGTTGAAAGCGGCGTAATCGCATTAACGGCACTGGCGGTCTCACCGCTTGGCTATCTTGCCATCCCGATGCTGGGGGCTGCCTCGGCTGTGGCCGCAAAGGCACTCTTCTGATCGGACGGTTCCGCGCGGTCACCCAGACCGGCTCGACCAACGCTGATCTGTTGGCGTGCGCGGAGGACCGGGACGCCGACGGTGTCTGGCTTCGCGCAGACCGGCAGACGGCGGGCAAGGGCCGCATGGGCCGGGATTGGCAATCGCCCGTCGGTAACTTCTACGGCAGCACTTTGGTGCGGCTGCGGGCAGGGGACCCGCAGGCAGCAACGCTTGCCATAGTGACGGCGGTCGCGCTGCAGGATGCGCTGACATTCGTGGCGCCAGATGTTCCTTTTCAGATCAAATGGCCCAACGACATCATGGTCGACGGCGCAAAGCTCTCCGGCATCCTGCTGGAACGATCAGGAGATGCGGTCGTCATCGGCATTGGTGTCAACCTTGCCTTTCATCCCGAAGGCCTTGACCGAAAGGTCACAAGCCTGCGCGCGCTGGAGGCCGCAGTGCCCGAGGCGGCGGAGTTTCAGCTCATTCTCGCAGACCGATTTGACGATTGGTTGGCGCGTTGGCGCAGCGAGGGCCTCTCAGCCTTGCGCGCAGCCTGGGTTGCGCGAGCGCATCCGAAGGGCACGGCGCTCAGCGTCAATGCGCCGGATGGCAGCGTGACCCAAGGCCTGTTTGAGGGGTTGGCGGACGACGGGGCATTGATGCTGCGCTTGGCGGATGGCACCATCCGTGTCATTCACGCAGGCGATATATTCCTGATCTGAACAATAAGAGGGTGGGGCGGATGCTGCTCGCGATTGACGCCGGCAATACCAACATCAAATTTGCGCTGTTTGACGGGCTCGAAATTTGCGCGCGCTGGCGGATCGCAACCGATGCACGGCGGACCGGCGATGAATATGCGGTCTGGCTTTTGCAATTGCTGGAACTGGAAGGGTTTAAGCGCAGTGATGTGACGGACGTCATCATCTCCACGGTCGTGCCGCGTGCGCTCCACAATCTGCAGGTCCTCTCCTCCAAATATTTCGGGTTGGAAGCCTTGGTTGCCGGGCGCGGTCGCGTGCCGTGGGGGCTGGAGCTTGATGTGGATGAGCCGCAGAACGTCGGCTCTGACCGCGCCTGCAATGCGACGGCCGCACATGCGGGGCATGAGGGCGAATTGATCGTCATCAGCTTTGGGACGGCAACGACGGTCGATCATATCGGTGCGAGCGGGGCGTATCACGGCGGGATCATCGCGCCGGGGATCAATCTTTCGCTCGATGCGCTGGTGGCGGCCGCAGCAAAGCTGCCGCGTATCGCCATCGAAGCCCCGGCAACCGAGAGCGTTATCGGTCGCACGACCGAGAGCCAAATGCTGATCGGTATCTATTTCGGCTATGTCGCCATGATGGAAGGCCTGATTGCCCGGATGAAGGCACAAATTGCAAAGCCGGTGAAAGTCGTTGCAACTGGCGGCCTTGCGCCGCTTTTCCAGCAACATGCCCATCTGTTTGATGCGATTGATGGTGATTTGACGCTCAGGGGCCTTGCCATTCTCTACGCGCGCCGCGAAGGCAGGGCATGACTCACCCAAAAAATGAACTTCTTTTCCTCGCCCTAGGCGGGTCGGACGAGATTGGCATGAACGTCAATCTCTATGGCTGCCAGGGCAAATGGCTGATGGTGGACCTTGGTATCACCTTTGGCGGCAGCGAATATCCCGGCGTTGAGATTATCCTCCCCGATTTGGAATTTATCGAAGAACGTAAGAAAGACCTGCTCGGCATCGTCCTGACGCATGGCCATGAAGATCATATCGGGGCCGTGCCCTATCTCGCAGCAGACCTTGGCGTGCCGCTCTATGCGACGCCCTTCACCGCTGGGCTCATCAAGGGCAAGCTTGAAGAAGAAGGCCTTGCCGATGAGGTGGAGGTCCGTATCCTTCCGCTGGAAGGCAATTGCGAGATCGGGCCATTTAAGTGCCAACTCATGTCTCTGGCCCACTCCATCCCGGAAATGAGCGCGGTCATCATTGACACGCCTTATGGCCGGATTTTCCACACCGGCGATTGGAAGCTGGATGACGAGCCCGTGCTGGGCACACCGTCGACGGCAGAACAGCTGACGGCGGTTGGCGATGCCGGGGTGCTCGCCCTTGTGTGCGATTCCACCAACGTCTTCAATTCAAACGCCAGCGGCAGCGAAGCCAGCGTCTACCCTGATCTTCTCCGCCATGTCCGCGAGTCCAAGGGGCGCGTGGTCGTGACCAGCTTTGCCTCCAATGCTGCACGGCTGCAGACGCTCGCCAATGTCGCGCGGGAAACAGGCCGTAAGCTGTGCGTCGCCGGGCGATCGCTTAACCGAATCCTGCAGGTGGCACAGGCAGTTGGCTATCTGAAAAACCTGCCCGAAATCGTTGATATGAACGCGCTCGACAATTATCGGCGCAGTGAAGTTCTGGTGATTGCGACCGGCGGGCAGGGTGAGGCGCGTGCCGCGCTGGCCCGCATCGCGGAAGGTAACCACCCCATCAAGGTGGAAGAGGGCGACACAATCATCTTTTCGTCAAAGCAGATCCCGGGCAACGAGATCGCCATTGGCAAAATTATGAACCAGCTGGCCCGCCGCAACATCCTGATGATCACGGAAAAGCAGGGCCATGTGCATGTGTCCGGTCATCCGGGTCGGCCCGAACTTGCCAAGGTTTATAGCTGGCTGCGGCCCGAAATCCTCTTGCCGGTTCATGGTGAGCGCCGCCACATGGCGGAACAGGCCCGTTTCGGTCTGGAACAGGGCATTCCGCGGGCCATCGTTCAATCCAATGGCGATGTTTTGCGTCTGGCACCTAACGGGCCGGAGATCATCGGTCGCGAGCGTACAGGTCGTCTGATCCTCGATGGCGATGTCATCCTGCCCGCGGACGGCCTCACCATGTCGGAGCGGCGCCGCATGTCGATGCACGGCATCATTTCGGTGGCGGTCGCACTTGATCCTGCCGGGCATCTGTTCGGGGAACCCTCGGTCCGCCTGCTGGGTGTGCCGGTGGAAGAAGACCGGGAAGACTTCATCGCCGAAGCCTGCGAAGCGGCCGCCAAGGCAGCCACATCACGCGAGAAGGATGAAACCAAATTGCGTGAAGGCATCCGCCTTGCCGTGCGCCGTGTGGCGACCGAATGGACGGGCAAAAAGCCGCTCGTCGAAGTGCTGTTGATCAGGGACAAATAGAATCATGAAATGGACGTCCATTCTCGCCATCTATCTGTTGTTTTGGGTGTTGAGCGCGTTTCTCGTCATGCCCTTTTTTGTTCGCACAACAGATGAGGTCGGGGGCGAGCTCGTCCCCGGACAGGCGGAAAGTGCGCCGCACGAATTCAAGCCGCTGCGTATCTGCCTATGGACGACATTGGTCGCGACTGTACTTTTTGGTCTCTATTACGCGAACTACGTCAATGGCTGGCTCACGCCGGAAATGCTGGACTTTTCCGGCCAGAATTAACGGCGCAGGCGTTCAATCGCCTGAGCAAGCGCGACGTAAAGCTTTCCGGCATCGGACGACAGCAAGGTGACGCTCAGCGGCATGCCGTCGCGCGTGGCGAGAACGTTTCGTAGCATCGCTTCAAAGTCATGGATGTAGCGGTTCACATGATCCCGGAAATCGCTGTCTTCTTCATAGTGGACAAGGATTTCGCGGGCTTCACCGGCGTCTAACAGGCGCACGGCACGACGGGTGAAGACGCCGCGGTCACCGCGCAGATATGATGACCAAGCCGTATCTGTCACATCGTTGGACAGGATCTTGGTGACATCGATCGCCGTTGAATTGAGCGATTCAAGGATGAGCGCCATTCGTCGTGCAAACATTGCGCTGTCACCCCGGACGATATCGTCCTTGGCGTCGTCCACACGAGCTTCCAGATTAGCGCTGGTTTCGCTGATGGTCAGCATCTGGCGCATCAGGCGGTCCGTCGCCTTTTGTGCGGCAGCAACGGCGTCCTCAGCCTTGCGGGCGATGTCAGCCATCTGGTCTTCGACCTGCGCCGTTAGCGCGGCTGTCATCGCCTCACGCGCCTGAACGCCAAGCGTGTTCGCTGCTTCGGGCACGACGCTTGCCAGAGCATGACGGGCATGTTCCGTCGCTTGGTTGGCAGCATCCTTGATCCGCATCAGCGCGTCGATCAACTGTGGCGCGGTTGCGCCGGTCAGGTCGCGGGCCTGTGTTTCGGCGGCTTCAATTTCTCTGTTCAGCGCTTCGGCAGTCGCGCGGCTATCATTCAGCGCGGCGCCTGCCGTCTCTACAAAGCGGCTGATTTCCGCGCGCTGCTTGGCGACAAGCGCATCCGCTTCCTGCAACCTGCCAAGGGCAGCCACCGAGGCGGCCTCAATGGCTTCCACTTCAGGCATGACGGCGCGGGCCGCCGCTTTGCTGGCGTCCGCCGTATCCTGAAGTCGTTGATAGGCCAGCGGCAATGTCTCATCGATTTCGCGGGCTGAGGCGTCGAGCGCAACCAGCAGGGCTTCAGCCTGCCGGATGAGGCCCGCCGCCGACTCGCCACCGGCATCTAGCGTCTGGCCGAGCTGATCGGCATGATCACGCATCCCGAGGATGGCGGCACTTGCCCGCTCCGCATTGGCCACCGTGTCACCGCTCAGCGTATCGAAGCGGCCTTCAATGGCGGAGATATCGGCATTGATGCGGTCTACCAGTGCCTGGCTGGAGGCTTCCTGGCTTTCAAAGACACGGGCAATTTCATCCACGCGGGCGCCGATGGCGGCAACACGGGTTGCGACAGCTTCGGTCGATTGGGCACCGGCCGCAGCGATGGCGGCATGGCCCTGTTCGATCACAGCCATCATTGCTTCGCCTTGCGCTTCCAGACCCTTTTGGGCCGTGGCGAGCGCTTCTGCGGCGCGTTCGAGCGAGGCATCGAGCGTTTGCGCCATATGCGCAGAGGCTTCGTCCATGCGACCGGCTGCAACGGCACTGACATCATGCAGATGTGCGACCCGCTCCGCGAGCTTCTGGGCGGCACCCGTGGCGATATCGTCGGCTTCACGGCCACGGGCCGAAAGCAGGGTGAGCTGGGAATCCAGCGCGCTTGCCTTATCCAATGCGGTCTGCCCGGCGGATTCGAGCGCGTCCGTCATGCGGCGGGCTTCGACCTGAGCACGGGGGAGATCCGACAGTAGAACAGCCATGTCGGCGCGGGCACCCGACGCGCTGTTCTTCAACGTGGCGGAGTGGCGCGTAATGGTATCAAGCTCCCCGCGCATCGCGGCAGTCGCGTCTGACAGGCGGACGGCGGTGTCTTCGCCCAGGGAAACAAGGATGCTGCCCTGCTCGGCAAGGGCAACGCGGTTTGCATCAATGCGGCGCGCCATATCGGCAAGCGAGGTTGCAAGGCGGGCCTCTTCTTCCCGAAGGCGCTCAACCGTTCCGGCAAAGCGCCGCGCCTCAGAGCGGCTCGACCGCAAGGCGAGGATCACGGCAACCCCCAGCAGCGCCAAGGGGGCGCTGAGCGCTGCGACAAAAGCGGTAATTGCAGAAAGGGGTGGCATCTGTCCGCCAAGGCTATCGACAAAAACGAAGCTGGCCGCACCGATCCAGGCTGTGCCAGCGAGAATGACGAGGCCAAGCAGAACACGCGGCCAATAGGAGCGCGGGCTTTCTTCGTATTCCTCTTCAAGGTCCGCGTCGTACATCGGCGCGTCAAGTGGAGCAGCTTCGGTGCCCTTTGCGGGCTTGCCGCGGACATTATGCTCCGGCCTGATGCCGACGATTTTCGATCCCCCGGTCATATCGCAACCCCAATCATTTTGTTCGGCACCACCCGAGGGGTGGGCGAGCGCCGCTCATCGCACTGTAATCGCACATTTTGCGGATGGATACACGCATCCGCAACATCTCGTTAACTGGGTTGGGGGTAAAAGTTCCCATGGCATATGAACCCGGAGCGATTGAGGCGGCCCTTGCGGCCGTTGTGGGCAATGACCCGGAACTCGCAGAAGAATTGCGGCGTTCGCTCATTGAAAGTGCGGAGCGTTATGCCGATTTGCTGGCCCGTGCGCGGTGCGATGCCAATTGGTATGCCGCTGCCTGGCGCCTAAAGGGCGTTGCGGCCAGTTTTGGGGCCACGATTCTTCTCAAAGCGGCAGACGAGGCAATTGATGCGGCGCCCGGTGATCCGGTTGCGCTCCGCAAGGTGAGCCGGGCGATCAGCACCCTGAAAGGGTGATCGCCAACAGTTTGCAAATCCCTGCAAAAGCCCTATCCGCCGATCCATGCAATCGGGGAAATCCAGCGTGCCGCTTGCGGCTCTTATACTTGCTCAAGGGGATGCGGATGTCGCGCCGTCCAGCCAGCCATTGCTGCTGACGCTGGGTGGGCAGACTCTGCTGGAGCGGCTTGCTTATCAGGCCGCGCGCATGGGGGCCGGACATATCATCCTATGTGCAGGTGCGTTGCCGGGAGGCATGGTTGCCGCACTGGACCGTTTAAAGGCCCGTGGCCTGGACATCGTTCTTGCCCGTTCCCCTCGGGAAGCTGCAGACAGACTCCATCCGGATGAAGCTGTGCTGGTTTATGCCAATGTCGTCTTTGTTCAGGATGATGCTTTGGCGCAAATGGTGGCGTCGGATGCGCCATCGATGCTCACCCTGCCGGAACCCTGGGGCCGGGACCGGTTTGAACGCATTGACGCGACAGACAATTGGGCGGGCGTTGCGACGCTACCGGCCAGCCTGATCCGGGAAACAGTCGCGATGCTGGGCGAATGGGATTTTGCGCCCACGCTCATCCGACGTGCGGTCCAACAGGGCGTCACGCGCACGCCGCTTGCGCTGCGGGATGAGGCGGAAACAGACGAGATCGCGCCGATCGTTCAGGATGATCTGTCCGGCACGGCGCGTGCCATTGCCCGCCATGCAGGTGTTGTCGCTGATGGTATCGTCGAACGGATGGCGCTGATGCCGGTGTTGCGGCGCTTTGCCGCCTGGGTATCATTGAAGCCTGTCTCCTCAACCATGATGGCCGCACTGGCGCTGCTGCTGATGGCCGCGACGATTGGTCTGGCGGTCGTCAATCAGCCCATTCCAGCCTTTGCTTTGCTGATCCTGGCCTCCGCTTCGACATTGCTGACGAAGCTTTTGGGGCAGACAGGCGTTCCCGAACCCAAGGTCATGACACGTCTGCTCGATAGGCGCAGCCTTGTCCTTCCCGTCATCCTTATGTCGACGGCCGCTTATGGGTTTAGCGGTTGGAAGGGGCAGTGGGCGGTGGCCCTTCTCGCGCTGTGGCTGGCCGTCCAAATGCTTATCACCATCCATGCCGCGCGGCGCGGGGCCACACTGCCCCAGTGGCGGGCCGGCGCGACGGGAGAGGCACTTTTGCTCCTGATATCCTACGCCGCTGGATGGCCGATGATCGGCCTTGTGCTGGTGCTATTCCACGCCCTAGCCAACCAGATCTGGGTGCAGCAGAAAAGCCTGAACGCTTAGGCCGGCTTTAACCATGCCGCCCTACATAGGGCAGCATGACCCAAACGCGTCTTCTTCACGGTGATCTTTACCCCTGCTTTTCGGCAGGAAAAGGCGCGCGCGCGTGAGGGCCCAGGGACGCGTTGACCGGCTTGGGTGCCTCATTTCCGCTGATCCGCCTCTCGCGCGGCTTCAGGCGGGGGCAGGCGGCCTGCCCGGGGGGAAGGTCGCCATTCCACAAATCGCCTCAATTGCACGGCTCGCCCGCTCTTTGTCGTCGCCGGTCTCGCGGCCTGTTGTGGTCGCCGATGGCCCGCGCACCCTTGAACTGATGGTCGATGCCCATCCCGATGCAGACGGCGTCGGGCTTGCCATTTCCGGGTGGGACAGCATAGCTCCTGTCCCCGTGGGTGGATCTTTGGCAGACCGCGAACATGATTTTGCGCGCCTTGAAGCGGATGGCGCGTGGGAAGCTGACTCCAATTTGCGCATCCTCCGGTTGAGCGATGCGGTCGATGGGGACCTCGGCATTTCCGCAACCAGCGTCCGTGGCCTCCCTTTGACGAAAATTTTCCGTCTGCTGCCCGATGAGCAGGGGGATCTGCCAATTCTTTCAGCGCTAGCCAACCGCATTCCCTTTGCAGATCAGGCGGCTGAACTGATCGACAACGGCTCCTTGCCGGTGCGCCTTTCGGGCGAGCCGGTTTTCGATGACAGTGGCCGCTTTTCCGGCCTGCGGGGCCGCATTTCCCTACTCTCAGACCAGCGGACAACGCCAGAGCCGGATATCAACGCTGTCTATCCCGCCGATGATGGCTTTGCCCGCCGTCTGGACGCAGCGTTGCGCGGTCCGATTGGGCGGATCATCCACAATGCCGATGCCGCCGCCGCGCAAGTCGATGGACCCGTGCGGCGCGGCTATGCGGGTTATGCGAATGATATCGCCTCAGCCGCGCGCCATTTGCTTGGGCTCGTGGATGATCTGTCAAACCTTCAGGCGGTGGAAAGGGCGGATTTCACCATCGAGACCGACATCGTCGATCTTGCCGATATTGCGCGCCGTGCTGCCGGTTTGCTCGGGGTGCGGGCAGGCGACCGCAAGGTGCGCATTGATCGCCCGGCAGAAGGTGAACAGCTGTCCGCCATCGGCGATTTCGGGCGGACCCTCCAGATATTGGTGAACTTGATCGGGAATGCCGTGCGCTATTCCCCTGAAGAGAGTGCCGTCTGGGTCCGCTCTGAGGTGGAGGGTGACACAGCGGTCATCATCGTGGCCGACCAAGGCAAGGGCATCGCTCTGGACGATCAACAGCGCATTTTTGAGAAATTTGAGCGCGTGGACCCGAGTGAACCGGGCGGCAGCGGGCTTGGCCTCTATATCTCCCGCCGACTTGCCCGGGCGATGGGCGGTGACATCACGGTCGACAGTGCGCCGGGGCAGGGTGCGCGATTCATCCTTACATTACGCCGGCCGCCAGGCAGCATCAGCGACTAACGGACATAGAAAAGGGGCGGCCTCCCAACCGGGAAGCCGCCCCTTCATCTCTTTGGATTTGCGCCTTAGCGCTTGTCGACGGGCACGTAATCGCGCTGCGTCGGCCCGGTGTAGAGCTGGCGTGGGCGGCCAATCTTCTGTTCCGGATCCGAAATCATTTCGTTCCACTGTGCAACCCAGCCAACGGTGCGGGCCAGAGCGAAGAGCACGGTGAACATTTCCGTCGGGAAGCCAATGGCCGACAGGATGACGCCCGAATAGAAGTCCACATTGGGGAACAGCTTCTTTTCGATGAAGTACGGATCGTTGAGTGCCATTTCTTCAAGCTGGATCGCCACGTCAAACACCGGATCGTTGATCTTTAGTGCGGCGAACACTTCGCGCAGCGTCTGCTGCATCACGGTCGCGCGGGGATCGTAGTTTTTGTAGACGCGATGCCCGAAGCCCATCAGGCGGAACGGATCATTCTTGTCCTTGGCGCGGGCGATATATTCAGGAATGCGTTCCGGACGACCGATTTCGCGCAGCATGTTGAGCGCGGCTTCATTCGCGCCGCCATGCGCCGGGCCCCACAGGCAGGCAATGCCAGCCGCGATGCAAGCGAACGGGTTGGCCCCCGAAGAGCCGGCCAGACGCACTGTCGAGGTCGAGGCGTTCTGTTCATGATCGGCATGGAGGATGAAAATCCGGTCCATCGCGCGCTCAATAGCGGGGTCGACATAATATTCTTCTGCCGGAACGCCGAAGGTCATGCGCAGGAAATTGGCCGTGTAGGACAGATCATTGCGCGGATAGAGGAACGGCTGACCGATGGAATATTTATACGCCATCGCCGCAATCGTCGGCATCTTCGCGATCAGGCGGTGTGAGGCCACCATGCGCTGGTGCGGATCGGCGATATCGGTCGAGTCGTGATAGAAAGCAGACAGCGCGCCAACGACACCGCACATGATCGCCATCGGATGGGCATCCCGGCGGAAGCCGCGATAGAAGGTCGCGAGCTGTTCATGCAGCATGGTGTGGCGCGTAATCGTGCGGGAGAAGGTCGCCAGCTCGTCCTTGGACGGCAGTTCGCCGTTCAAAAGAAGGTAGGACACTTCCATGAAGCTCGACTGTTCCGCCAACTGGCCGATGGGATAGCCGCGGTGCAGCAGAACGCCTTCATCGCCGTCGATATAGGTCAGGCCGGATTCGCAGGCGGCCGTCGACATGAAGCCCGGGTCAAACGTGAAGGCGCCCGTGCTGGCATAAAGCTTGCGGATATCGATGACATCCGGCCCGATCGTCCCTGACCGGACGGCGTAGCTGGTATCTGTGCCGCCCAAAGAGAGCTTGGCAGTGTTATCAGACATGGTCGTTTTGCCCCTTCTTGTTCTTTTCAGGCGCCGCGCGCCAGGCAGTCTTCAATCCTCGCCAGCGACTCCTCACGGCCGAGGAGGACCAGCACATCAAAAATTCCGGGGGATGTTCCCCGGCCGGTCAACGCCGCGCGAAGCGGCTGTGCAATCTTACCGAGGCCAAGACCGGCCTCTGTCGCAACGGCCTTAACATCCTCTTCCAGCGAAACCATTTCCCAAAGGGGCTGGTTCTTCAATGCAGCATGCGCCTTGCTCAACAGATCAAGTGCATCTCCATCTAGCAAAGAAGCCGCTTTCTCGTCCAACGAAATTGGGCGCATTTCGAACAGGAATTGCGCCCCTTCAGCGACTTCGATCATCGTTTTGACGCGCACTTTGACGACAGGCATGGCGGTGGCCAGCAACATCATGTCGGCTTCTGTCAGCGCGCGTCCCAGAGCCGTCTCCAGGCGATGCTGGCACAGATGGGCAAGGCGGGCATCGTCTGCTTCGCGGATATAATGGCCGTTCAGGTTCTCAAGTTTCTTGAAATCAAAACGCGCCGCACCGCGGCCCACATCCGCGACATCAAACCACTCAATGGCCTGCGTCCGGCTGATGATTTCATCATCCCCATGACCCCAGCCGAGTTTCAGTAGGTAGTTGTTGATGGCTTCGGGCAGAAAACCCATTTCGTCACGATAGGCATCGACGCCAAGCGCCCCATGACGCTTGGACAGTTTTGCGCCATCTGCACCGTGGATCAGCGGGACATGCGCGTACACAGGCTCTGGCCAGCCCATGCCACGGATAAGTGCCAATTGGCGGAAGGCGTTGTTCAAATGGTCATCGCCGCGGATGACATGGGTGATGCCCATGTCATGATCATCGACAACGACGCTGAGCATGTAGGTCGGCGTGCCATCGGACCGCAGCAGGATCATATCGTCCAGCTCGGCATTGGCGACGGTTACATCACCCTGCACGAGGTCGCTGATCGTGACGCTGCCTTCGGCCGGCGCCTTGAGGCGGACGACGAAGGGCTTGTCTGCGGGCAGATCGGCTTCGGCTGCGTCGCGCCAGGGGCTGCGGATGCGGAAAGGACGCTTTTCAGCCTCTGCCGCCGCGCGCATTGCCGCAAGCTCCTCCTGCGTCAGAAAGCAGCGATAGGCATGGCCGCGCGCAACCAATTCATACGCAACCTCGGCATGCCGCGCCGCGCGGGAGAATTGATAGACTTCTTCGCCATCCCAATCGAGATCAAGCCAGCGCAGCCCATCCAGAATCGCTTCAATCGCGCTGTCGGTGGAGCGTGCACGATCCGTATCTTCGATGCGCAGCAAGAACTTGCCGCCCATCCGCCGGGCATAGAGCCAATTGTAAAGCGCAGTGCGCGCGCCGCCAATGTGCAAAAACCCCGTGGGGGACGGGGCAAAGCGCGTAACAACGGTCGCATTTTCTTGACTTGCGCCCACGCGCGGTTTCTCCAACAAAAGGACATGGCCAGCACTGCCGGTGAGGCCCGCAGCACGGGGATTGGCGCGCTAAAAGCACGCGGGGACAGCTATGTCCACAGGCTTTTGTGCACTGCCGAAAACTGGCTGGAATTGGAACGCGAACAGCTTCCCTTATGGTTGCCGGTCATGCTGGGCATAGGGATTGCCTTCTGGTTCGTTCTGCCGCGCCAATCCATGTGGATCGCTGTCTGCCTCGCAGGCGGCGCGCTGACCACTGCGGGCCTATGCTTGGGCGTACGGCGTCGAAGCGGGCTGGCGCTCCTTTTGGGCGGAGTCGCCTTGGCGGGAGGTTGTGGCCTTGTCTGGGCCCGCAGCCTTATGGTGGCCGCGCCCAGCATTGCCCGCCCGGTCGTTACGGATATTTCCGGCAGCGTTGCAAAGGCGGAACGTCTGATTTCACGCGGAAATTGGCGTTTGACGATCGCTACAGAGCCATCTGCAGATGTGCCGCCTCGTATCCGCATCTCCGTTCCGCTCGACGATCTGGTCGCCGCCCCGCCTGAAGGGGCTTCGATCCGCCTGCGGGCGCGCCTCATGCCGCCACCACCGCCCGCCGTGCCCGGTGGCTATGATTTTCGACGGCAGGCCTGGTTTCTGGGCTTGGGCGCAGTCGGCAAAGCGATCGGCCCGGTGCAGGTGGACGGAGCCGCGATGGGCCCGACCCTTCGACAACGGCTGAGCGCGCATATTGCAGCGCAACTTCCCGCCCGAGAAAGCGGCATCGCAGCGGCGCTGGCCACAGGGGATCAGGGCGGCATTGCGGAAGAGGATCAGGAAGCAATGCGGGCCAGCGGGCTTGCACACCTCCTCTCGGTGTCTGGCCTGCACATCTCGGCGGTCGTGGCGGCTGCCTTTATTCTGGCGATGCGACTGCTTGCGCTCAGCCCCCGGCTGGCGCTGGCCTGGCCCTTGCTCACCATTTCGGCCGGCATCGCTGCGCTAACAGGGGTGGCCTATACTCTCCTCACGGGGGCTGAGGTGCCGACAATCCGATCCTGCATTGCGGCGATTCTTGTCCTGATCGGAATGGTGATGGGCCGGGAGGCGATGACGCTGCGACTTGTCGCAACCGGCGCGCTGATCGTGCTTCTTTTTTGGCCGGAATCGCTCATCGGGGCGAGCTTTCAGCTCAGCTTTGCCGCCATTACGGCCATCGTTGCTCTGCACGAGAATCGCTGGGTCCGGCAATTTCTGTCGCGGCGGGAAGAAGGATGGGGCCGTCGCTTTGCCCGCGGACTTGCGGGGCTGTTGCTGACGGGACTTGTTGTCGAGATCGCGCTGGCGCCGATTGCGCTGTTCCATTTCCATAAATCCGGCCTTTACGGCGCACTGGCCAATTTGGTCGCCATCCCGCTGACGACATTTGTCATCATGCCGGCCGAAGCGCTTGCCCTGGCCGCAGATGCGATCGGCGCAGGCACCCCCTTCTGGTGGGCGGTGGATAAGGCCATCGCCGCCTTGTTGTGGCTGGCGCATCTTGTGGCGGCACAACCGGGGGCGGTCGCTATGCTCCCGTCCGTGCCCATTGCGGCTTATGCTCTGATGGTCGGGGGTGGTCTGTGGGTCATGCTGTGGCGCTCGCGGCTGCGATTGCTCGGGGTCTTGCCGCTTGCGGGAGGTGCGGTGATGGCTTTGGCAGCGCCTGCGCCCGATCTGATCATCACTGATGATGGCCGCCATCTGGCGGTGCGCGATGACGCCCGGCGTTTGGCCATATTGCGCCCAAAATCTGGGGATTTCGTTCGGCAAATTCTGGCTGAACGGTCTGCTTATGCGGGGGAATTGGATGATCTGGACGTCGCCCGCCACGCGAACTGTAGCCCGGACGCTTGCATCATTCCCTTGCGGCGCGGCGGGCGGACATGGACCGTGCTGGCGACACGAAGCCGCCATATGATTGGCTGGAAGGATTTGGTTGGGCTTTGCCGTCAGTCCGACATCGTGGTGAGTGAACGGCTCTTACCGCGCGCCTGTCTTGGCCGCTGGCTGACCATCGATCCCAATATGTTGCGTCAAACCGGCGGGCTCGCGATCACGCTGAACCCGCCACATGTGGAGACAGTGCATTCTGCTGTGGATGACCATCCGTGGATGGCCCCCCGAGCAGGCGTGTCTCAATATCGGCGGAGCAATCCCGCCAAACGTCCCTGAATACGGACCTGCTTTGGCGCATAACGCTGGGGCTCATAAGCGCGGTTGGCCGGATCCAACCGGACCATATTGCCTTCGTTGCGGAAATATTTGAGCGTCGCTTCGGCATCGTCAATCAGCGCGACGACAATGTCGCCGGGGCGGGCCATGTCGGCCTTGCGGATCAGCGCATAATCGCCATCCAAGATGCCGGCTTCGACCATGGAGTCACCGGAGACTTCCAGCGCATAATGTTCCCCCGGGCCGAGCAAGGCTGCGGGAACAGCCAGCGAACTTTGCCCTTCCAGCGCCTCGATCGGGAGACCAGCGGCAATGCGGCCGTGCAGCGGAATTTCCATCACATCATTGGCCGGTGACGGGGCAGGGGCCTCCCGCTTCGGCAGTTCAACGACGTTGCTTGTCGAGACGGCTTTGAGCGCTTCGCCGCGTTCCGGCATTTTCAACACCTCAAGGGCGCGCGCGCGGTTGGCGAGGCGACGGATAAAGCCACGTTCTTCCAACGCGGAAATGAGCCGATGAACCCCGGACTTGGACTTCAGGTCCAAGGCTTCCTTCATCTCTTCAAAAGAAGGAGACACGCCGGTATCGGCAAGCCGGTCATAGATGAAGCAAACCAGTTCATGCTGTTTGCGCGTGAGCATCACACACCTCCGCTAAGGAACGAACGCGGAACGTGTAGGAAACATTTGGGGTTACGTCAAGCGATGTTGATGACGTCGACCACATCTCCTTCCAATGCTGCCGGGCTGTCGGCGGGGCGTACGATTAGCGCATTGGCGCGGGCCAGCGCATGCAGCGCGGCGGAGTCGTTGAGGCCGATGGGCGTGGCCCGCCCATTTTCGAGGATCGCGCGGACATGGTCGGTCCGCTTGGCCACTGCGGGGAGGCCAGCGCCGAGAACAGCCTTTTGCCGGTCTGGCAAAGGGGAGGGCACGCCGGAAAGCGCGGCAATCAAAGGTTTTGCGAACAGGGTGGCGGTGACAAAGGCAGAGACAGGATTGCCGGGGAGACCCAGCACAAGTGCAGGGCCGAGTTGCCCCGCCATCAACGGCTTGCCCGGCCGCATGGCGATTTTCCAGAAATCGATATGTGCGCCCGCCGCCTCGAGCGCAGGCTTTACATGATCATGATCCCCCACGGACGCGCCGCCGGTGGACAGGATGATGTCTGCATCGCTGAGCGACCGGAAGGTGTCGGTCAGCGTGGCAAGATCATCGCGCACGATGCCGCAATCTGTCGTTTCGCATGCAGGACCGGTCAGCAGCGCCTGCAACATCACGGAATTGGAGGCCGGTATCTGGTCCTCCTGCGTTGGTGCGCCGGGGGGAACCAATTCATCCCCGGTGGAGAGGATCGCGACCCTGATGGGCCGGCGAACGGACACTTCGCCGTGCCCACCCATTGCGGCGAGGGCAATGCGGGCGGGCGTCATCTGGTCGCCTGCTGACACAAGAAGATCGCCGGACGTAAAGTCTTCACCCGTTTTGCGCACATGGCGGCCAACCACAAGTTCAAGCGGGGCGGAGAGGTGAATAGTGTCTCCCTCTGCCCGCATATCTTCCTGCATGATGACCGTATCGGCCCCTTGGGGCAGGGCTGCGCCGGTAAAGATGCGGACGGCCTCATCAGGGCCGATCGCGCCGGCAAAGGCCGCGCCTGCCGCCGATTGCCCGATCAGCCGCCAGGGCCCTCGTCCATCTGCGAAGCGGACGGCGTAGCCATCCATGGCCGAAAGATCACGCACAGGCTGCGTCCGCTTGGCGATGATGTCCGCGGCGGCATAGCGGTCTGCGGCACTATTCAGGGGGATGGTTTCGGCGGGCACTGGCTTGGCCAGCGCAAGAAGGCGGCGTTGCGCGTCTTCCAGTGCGATCACGGCTGCGCGCGCCAATAGCCGGAGCGTCCACCCGATTTGGCGAGCAGCCGGATGCCAGACAGGACCATCGCTTTATCGAGCGCCTTGGCCATGTCGTACAGGGTGAGCAAGGCGACCGATGCTGCGGTGAGTGCTTCCATCTCAACGCCCGTCTGCCCGGCGGTGCGAGCCGTTGCACGCACGCGGATGCCATTGTCTTCAAAATCGAAATCGACCGTCACCGATGTCAGCGCGATGGGATGACAGAGGGGAATGAGGTCACTCGTCTTCTTGGCGGCCATGATGCCCGCCACACGGGCGACAGCAACAACATCACCCTTCTTTGCCGTCCCCTCCCGGATCGCAGACAGGGCTTCGGCGGACATGGAAATGCGGCCTTCGGCAATCGCTTCGCGGGCTGTCGTCGCCTTGGTGCCGACATCAACCATATGGGCAGCGCCTGCGGCATCGAGATGGGTGAGCTTGCTCATGCGCCAGTCAGGAGCGCACGGGTCGCGGCCTCGACATCGGCTTGCCGCATCAGGCTTTCGCCGACAAGAAAGCAGCGGACGCCGTGTTCGGCCATGGCCTGCAGGTCAGCATGGCTGCCAAGCCCGCTTTCGGCAATGAAGGTGCAGCCTTCGGGCGCACGATCTACCAGTTCATAGGTGCGCGCGAAATCGACGGTGAAGTCCTTGAGATTGCGGTTGTTGACCCCGATCAGGCGGGAGCGCAGCTTCAGTGCGCGCTCAAATTCTTCGGCGTCATGTGTTTCGACCAGAACATCCATGCCGAGCGAGAGCGCCGTCTCTTCAATCTCGGCGGCAAGCACATCATCAAGAGCGGCCATGATGACGAGGATGGCATCCGCCCCAATCGCGCGCGCCTCCAGCACCTGCCAGGGATCGACCATGAAATCCTTGCGCAGCACCGGCAACGCACAGGCCGCACGCGCGGCGATCAGATAGTCCTCATGCCCTTGAAAGTAAGGCGCATCGGTGAGGACGGACAGGCATGCCGCCCCGCCTGCCTGATAGGCTTGGGCATGGGCGGGCGGATCAAAATCTGCGCGGATCAGACCCTTGGAGGGGCTTGCCTTTTTGACTTCGGCGATCAGGCCGAAACCCACGGCCGCCTTCGCATCGAGGGAGGCACGAAAGCCACGCGGCGGTGTCTGCGCACCGGCCATGGTTTCAAGAGTGGCGAGAGATGTTTCGGCCTTGCGCGCCTTCACTTCGTCGCGCTTGGTCGCGCAGATTTCATCGAGCTTGTTCATTTGTAAGCGATCCAGCAGTCCAGCAGCGCCTTGGCAAGGCCTTTGTCTAAGGCCTCGGCGGCCTCTTCAATCCCCGATACCCAGTCCTCGGCATGGCCCGCGACGATCAAAGCGGCCGCGGCATTGATCAGAACGGCATCCCGATAAGCCCCGGTTTCGCCCGCGAGCAGGCGACGGAGCGCATCTGCGTTATACGCCGCATCACCGCCGCGCAGGGCGTCGGGCGTGTGGCGGGGAAGGCCAATGTCTTCGGGGGTAATCCGCACAAAGCCCGTTTGTGCTGAGCTTGTCGAAGCACTGTTTTTCCTGTTCGCCAAAGCCAAGGACGATGCTTCGACAAGCTCAGTATGAGCGGCTGCGGGGTCGTTGACCGTCAGGCAGGTGCTTGGTCCGCACACGGAAATCTCGTCGAGCGGTTCGTCGCCGGAGACGAGCATCACAGTGTCATAGTCGAGTTGGCCGATGGCTTCGGCATAGACGGGCAGGAAATCTGGCCGGGCAATGCCGATCAGCTGACGCGTCACGCTTGCCGGATTGGCGAGGGGTCCGGTCAGGTTGAACACCGTCCGACGGCCGAGCGCTTTGCGGATGGGAGCCAGTGGGGCGAGGGCAGGGTGATGTTTTTGCGCAAAGAGGAAGCAGATGCCCAAATCGTTGAGCGTCGCCTCAGCCTGGTCCGAGGCGCGATCAAGGTTGAGGCCCAGTGCCTCCAGCGTATCGGCGGCACCCGCCTTGGACGATGCGGCACGATTGCCATGCTTGGCGACGGGCACCTCACAGGCGGCAACGACAATGGCGACAGCGGTGGAGATGTTGAGCGAATGTGCGCCATCGCCGCCTGTGCCGCAGACGTCGATCGCGCCTTCCGGCGCTTTGACCGGGATCATCCGCGCGCGCATCGCCTGAACTGCCGCCGCAATTTCGCCCGCGCTTTCATCGCGCGCCGACATGTCGGTTAGGAAACGGGCAATGTCTTGCGGCTCGCATTGGCCATCAAGGATCGCATCAAAGGCCGCGCGCGCCTCATCGCCAGCGAGGGGAGCTTGTGTGTCAGGCAGGCGGATCACGCCCGCTCCTTCGCCTTAATTCCGGCGACCTTCAGGAAATTGGCGAGCATGGCGTGGCCATGTTCGGTCGCGATGCTTTCCGGGTGAAACTGGACCGAATGAATGGGCAGCGTCGCGTGGCGGAAGCCCATGACATGGCCGTCATCGCTGGTGGCGTTGACGATCAGGCACTCCGGCACATCCTCAACGATAAGCGAGTGATAGCGCGTCGCCGTAAAGGGGGAGGGCAGGCCTTCGAACAGCCCTGTGCCATCATGCGTCACGGGCGACGTCTTGCCGTGCATCAGGCCGCCGCGCACGACCTTGCCGCCGAAATGCTGGCCGATGGATTGGTGGCCAAGGCAAACGCCGAGCAACGGCATTTTTGCCTCCGCACAGGCGGCAACCAGATCAAGCGAGATGCCCGCTTCATTTGGGGTGCAGGGGCCGGGTGAAATCAGGAAAGCACTGGCCCCGCTGGAAATGGCCTGACCAGCCGACATGGCGTCGTTACGGACAACCTCTACGTCGGCCCCCAGTTCCATCAGATAATGGACCAGATTCCAGGTAAAGCTGTCATAATTGTCGATGACGAGGATCATGTTGGTCCCATAGGCAGTCCTGGTGCGTTTTGCCAATCCAGAGTCTTTGTGCGGTTCATCTGGTGGTCAGGATGAAGGGCAGAAGGACAAAGAAAATGGAGTATTCCCGCTTGCGTCTTATCCTTGCCACCAGCCTGCTGCTCACAACGATGCCGCTTGCCGCAGAAACCGGCACGCCGCCGGAACACTACACAACCACAACCGTTTTCGGGGCGGATGCCTGTCCGGCCCCCAAAAGCGATGAAATTGTGGTCTGTGCCCGCATGCCGGAATCAGATCGCTACCGTATCCCCAAGGCGCTTCGAAAGAAGAAGCGGGTGGATAGTGGCCCCGGCGCCTCTTGGGCCTCCCGCGTCCGTACATTGGAAGACGCCCAGCGCTTCACCCGCCCGGGAAGCTGCACCGCCATCGGATCATTTGGCCAGTCCGGCTGCACGGAAGCAATGCTCCGCCAATGGTTTGAAGACCGCCAGGCCTCCAAGGTGGAGAAGGGCCAGTATTGATGAAAAACCCCCGCTCCGTTTGCCCTGAGCCTGTCGAAGGGCTGTCCTTGTCCTGTTTCGGAGGGTCAAAGAAAGGACGGGGCTTCGACAGGCTCAGTCCAAACGGTGAAGGGCCCCAAAGCTAAGGCGTGACCGGTTCCGCCAGCAGCTTTTCCAGATCGGCCTTCCAGAATTTCGCCCAAGTGTGCGTGCCATGGCCCTTGGTTTCCGTCGAAGCTGGGATCAGGATGAAGCGCGCGCGCGGCATCTTCTTCACCGCTTCCTGCGCCATACCGAGTTCCGGCGGGTTGATGAAATCATCGCCGGAATTGATCCAGAGCGTGGGGACGGTGATCTTTTCCAGCGGCTTTGGGTCATAATTGCGCGACGATTCCAGCTGGTAGATCTGGTCATTGGCGTCGCCATCACCGGCACGGGCCGCAAAGCCTGTATCGAGTGCCTTTTCCGCCATTTCGCGTGTCGGGAACTGCGCCTTTAGGGCGACGGGGTTCGCGCCTGCGATCATGGAGAGATAATTGGCCGTGCGGACACCCTGCAGCGGCTGGCTGGTGTAGTTACCGCCATTCCAGGTCGGGTCCGCCTTGATCGCATCGACCGACATCTTGCGCCACCAGCGGTTGCGCCCGGCAATGGGCGCCGCGTTGCAGGCAAAGGGCGCAAGCCGCTCGGCCACGCCCGGATAGGTCGTGCCCCACACAAAGGCGTGCATGCAGCCCATCGACGTGCCGAGGATGAGCTTCAGCTTCTTGATCTTCAGCGTCTCGGTCACGAGGCGATATTGCGCACGGACCATGTCGTCATAGTCGTACTTCGGGAAGGCCATGCGCAGCCCATCGGACGGCTTGGACGAGGCGCCGTGACCGATATTGTCAGGCAGGATGACGAAAGTCTTGGTGATGTCGAGCGGCTGGCCGGGTCCATAAAGCTCATCGGCGAATTGCGGGCGGAAGAACTGCTTGCCGGTGCCGCCGGTGCCGTGAAGAATCATCACCGCATTGTCGATTTCCCCTTTCGCATTGCGATGCGGGGTGCCGAGCGTGGTGTAATGGATGCGCAGTTCGGGCAGCGTCTCGCCGCTTGTGAAGGTGAAATTCTTGAAGACCGCGTCCGCCTCTTTCGCTGTGTCGGTGGGCCCCGCGAGGGCAGGCGTGGCGAGGAGGGCGAGGAGAGGCAGAAGCGCGCGGAATTTCATAGTTACATCATGCCAGCGTGCGCCGGCATCTCCCTGAATCAATTGTGGATATGTAGGATGTTAGCCGAGGCAGCCGAAGATGCCAGCCTGCGCTTTTGGGCAGGGGGCACGCCATGTCGTCATGCTGAACTTGTTTCAGCATCCATGAACACCACGTCGCCCGGATTGTGGGGCAAACTTCGGCTTGGCAGTGCTAATGGATCCTGAAACAAGTTCAGGATGACGGAAAACCAAGCCCTCTTTTACTGCCCAAACTTGGCTTCACCTGCCACCCGCACCGCTTCCTTGGCCGCCGCGATCAGCGCGCCGGATTTGGCTTCGCATTCGCGCTGTTCGTAAATCGGGTCGCTGTCGGCGACGATGCCCGCACCCGCCTGCACGTGCATGACGCCATCCTTTACGACAGCCGTGCGCAGGACGATGCAACTGTCGAGATTGCCGTCGGGGGAGAAATAGCCGACGCCGCCGGCATAGGCGCCACGCGTTTCGGGTTCGAGCTCTGCGATGATCTCACACGCCCGGACTTTGGGTGCGCCGGAGACGGTGCCTGCGGGGAAGCCAGCGAACAGCGCGTCGATGGCATCCTTGTCATCCGCCAGACGGCCGACGACATTGGAGACAATGTGCATCACATGGCTGTAGAGTTCGACCATATAGCTGTCGGTGACCGTCACCGTGCCTGCGGCGGCGACGCGCCCCACATCGTTGCGGCCAAGGTCGAGCAGCATCAGGTGCTCAGCGCGTTCCTTGGGGTCGGCGAGCAGGCTGTCACGGTTTTCGGCGTCCTCGATCGCGGTTTTGCCGCGCGGCCGGGTGCCGGCAATCGGGCGGATCGTGACTTCGCCATCGCGGACACGCACGAGGATTTCAGGGCTGGAGCCGGTGAGCGCGAAGCCCGGAAAATCGAGATGGTAGAGGAATGGTGACGGGTTGATCCGCCGCAGCGCGCGATAAAGGTCAATCGCGGGGAGGGGGAAGGGCACCGTGAAGCGCTGGGCAAGGACAACCTGAAAGATGTCGCCTGCTTCGATATAGTCCTTCGCGCGGAGGACCATTTCTTCATATTTGCCGGGCTCCAGCACCGGTGTCGGTGCCATAGCCTTTAGGTCAGGCAGATTGCCCTGCTGGACGGCGGAGGGAAGCGGCTGTGCGAGCCGCGCCGCTGTGGCGTCGATACGCTCGACAGCGGCCTCGACCAGACGGTCTGCATCCCTTTGGCCCGGCCAGACAGGGGCGACAATGAACAGGCGGTCGGCGAGGCGATCAAAGGCAAGGATGACCGTCGGGCGCACGAAGAGCATGTCTGGCAGGCCGAGTTCGTTCGGGGCCGGGCGCGGCAGTTTTTCCACGAGGCCCACGGTTTCATAGCCGAAATAACCGACCAGACAGGCCAGTGTCTTCGGCAGTTCGGCCGGCACATCGATATGGCTGGCGGTGGCCAGGGCACGCAGGGCGGTCAGGCTGTCATCGGCGACGGGCTGAAACGCGTCGCGGTCTGTCGCCCAGTGGCGGTTGACCTCCGCCTTATGGCCATCGGCGCGAAAGACGAGATCAGGTGCAAGGCCGATCAGGCTATACCGTCCGCGCACAGCGCCGCCTTCAACCGATTCGAGCAGAAAGTCCCCGCGTTCGGGTTCGTGCAGCTTCAGATAGGCAGACACCGGCGTTTCGGTGTCGGCAATCAGGCTGCGCCAGACGAGCGCCGGTTTGCCGGAGCGGAGCCGACTGATCGCAAGTGCATCATCCCCCTGAAGCGTCACCGTCCGGCAGCGCCTGTCAGGCTCTTGCGCAGGCCTGCAATGGCCGAATCGTTGCGTTCAACCTTCAGCATTTTCTTGGCAGCGAGCGTGAACTGCTCCGTATATTCGCGTCCAATCGCGTCGGAGAGCTGGCTTTGCGTGGCCGAAAGCAGGCTCGGCTCTGCCATGAGGTTGCCCGGTTCAATCCGATCAAGCTGGACGACCACCCAGCCTTGCTTATCCGCCATCGGCGCAATTCGGGCGCGACCGGTGTTGAGCTCAAACAGCTGCACCAGTTCAACCGCCGGGCGGGCCTTGCCCTTCACGATGTCCATGCGGCGAGACGAGAGCGGACGCGCACTGCCTTGCCCTGCGGCAGCGACCGCAAGCGGCGCCCCCTTATTGGCCTTCAGCAGAATGGCTTCGGCCATGCGGCGGGCGGCCTTGCTGGCGCGGTCGGCAATGAAATCACCGGTCACCTGCGCCTTGATAGCGGCCAATGGCTTGGGCGCTTCGGCGATAACGCGATCAAGGTCGTAAAAGGCGTCTTTGTCTTCCGCGAGCGGGACGAGTGCGGGATCATCATCGGGTTCCGCCTGGAAAGCATCCTTCAGGACTGCCATGAAATTGTCGGGGGCGACAAAGCCGGCCTGATCGGGCGAAATGCCGCTGGCGGTCAGTGGCGGTGTCGTCACAATTGTCAGGCCGCGTGCCTTGACTACGTCGTCAAACGTCTGGCCGTCGGACACAGCGTCCTCAATATCAGCCAGCAGCGTGGCGAAGCCATCGGCGGTCTTTTGAATGGTCAACGCAGCCACGATTTCGGGCTTGGCCTCTGCCAACGTCTTGCCACCGATGGTTTTGGTGTTGTCGATCTTAACAACATACCAGCCCAAAGCAGATTTCAGCGGGCCGACGATGCTGCCTTTGGCGGCTGCAAACACGGCGTTTGCAACTGCGTCGGAGCTTTCACCAACATAGGTGCCTTTTTCAAGTCCGGTTGAGGGGACGGCGTCCGCCCCTGCGGCCTTGGCCGCTTCAGCCAATGATGCACCGGCCCGGACCTTCGCAGCCAATGCTTTCGCTGCGGCTTCTGTCGGGACAATCACTTGCGTGATGTCGAGCAGCTGGCGCGTCGCATATTTGGCGGCGTCCTGCTTGTAGCGTGCAGCCACTTCGGCATCTGTCGGGGCAGACTGCTTAGCGACCATGGAGCGATCCACAACGGCGTAGCGGATCACGCGGCGTTCCGGCTCAATATAGCTGGCGCGGTTGGCCGCATAAAAGGCGTTGAGTTCGGCATCCGTTGGGGCGGGGCCTTTGGTGAAGGCGGTATTGCGCAGTTCGACAAAACTGCCGGCGCGGCGCTCCACCAGAAGCGACGCATAAGGAGCCGCCAAATCACGCGGCGCGCCGGAGCTTGCAGCCAGCGGCACAAGGATGTGGCGCACGGCAATGCCCTGTTCAATATCGCTGCGGAACTGCGTCTCCGTCAGGCCACGCTGACTGAGCAACTGCCGGTAGCGCGAGTCGTCAAACTTGCCGGTGGCCCCCTGAAAGGCGGGGATGCTCGCAATTTCGCCATCGGCGAGACGGTCGCTTACGACCATGCCGAATTTCTCGCCAAAGGCCCGCAGCGCCGTGAGGTCTGTCAGTTCGGACACCAGCTTATCGAGTGTCCCTTCCTGAAGCACCTGCTGCATCGTGACATCCGGCTGCTGCTGACGCCGCTGGGACAGTTCAATCTTCAGGCGGTCGTTCAGATCGCTCACCGCGATGGAGCGGTTTTCAACCTTAACAGCGTCGCTGACGCCGACGCCACCCAAGGCTCCCATGCTCGACGGCGTGCCCACGCCTGTCACGATGAAGGCAACCATGATCAGCCCCAACAGGCCAAGAACGGCCCAAGAGCCCAGTGCGCGGCGGAAAAAGGACAGCATCGAGCAAACGTCTCCAATAAACCCGGCCACGCCATAGGGGCCTGCGCGCGCCGCTTCAAGCGCGGCGAGACTGGCATCGCCCAATTCGCTTTGCTAACGCCCCCACAGATTTGCGACTTGGGAGATAGAGATGGCCTTGAGAAAGCTCGTAGCCGGCAATTGGAAGATGAATGGCAATCTGGCCGCTCTGGAAGAGATCAAGGCCATCGCCGCCGCGGCTCAGGCACATCTCGGTGCAGATGTGGCCATTGGTGTTCCCGCAACGCTCATTTCGCCGGCCGCCCAGGCAGCGCCCGGCTTCGCCATTGGCGGGCAGGATTGCCATTGGAAGGACAATGGTGCGCATACGGGTTGCCTCTCCGTTGCCATGCTGAAAGAGGCTGGCGCTTCCTTTGTCATCGTCGGGCATAGTGAACGGCGCACCGACAATCATGAAACCAGCGCTGAAGTTGCCCAAAAGGCAGCGGCAGCCTCCGGGGGCGGCCTTATTGCCATTATCTGCGTTGGGGAAACCGAGGCAGAGCGCGACGCGGGTCAGGCTGTGGCTGTCGTCACAGGCCAAGTTCAGGAGTCGGTTCCTGCTGGTTCGACCGCGGCCAACACGGCCGTTGCCTATGAACCTGTCTGGGCAATCGGGACGGGGCGTACACCCTCCACCGGTGATGTCGCGGAAATGCACGCGGCGATCCGTGCGCAGCTCATTGATTTGCTGGGCGAAGAGGGGAAGAGCGTCCGCATTCTCTATGGCGGTTCGGTCAAGGCCTCGAATGCGGACGAACTGCTCCACGTTCCGGACGTCGACGGCGCGCTGGTGGGTGGTGCGAGCTTGAAGGCCGCAGATTTCGTGCCGATCATCGAAGCCGGAGCGCGATAGTCCCGGCTCCAAGGTTGATCGCAGACGAGGGCTGGGCTAAGGCGCGGCCCAATTCCTCGATATTGCCGAAAAGAGCACATTTCCGATGTTTACATTTCTGCTCGTTGTTCATGTCATCATTGCCGTCGCGCTTGTGGGCGTCATCCTCATGCAGCGCTCGGAAGGCGGCGGCCTGACAGGCGGCAGCCCGGCAGGCCTGATGTCGGCTCGAGGTGCGGGCGATTTCCTGACGCGCGCCACGACAATTCTGGCGACGCTGTTCATTCTGCTTTCGATTGCGCTCGCGGCTGTTGCGACGATTAGCCGTAAGCCGGATACCATCGATACCACGCTTGCCCGTCCGCAAGCGGCGGCCCCGGCGGTACCTGCAGATGCCAATGCCTCTGCGCCTGCTACGCCTGTGGATAGCTCCCCGGTTCCGCTGGCGGTGCCTGCTGCGGGCAAGACCGCACCAGCCAAAAGCAACTAATCCCCAAATTATTTATCGGGCAGGGGGTTTGGCGGCTTGCCGAATCCCCTGCACCCGGCTTACGGCTCTTCTCCCATGGCGCGGTTCATTTTCATCACCGGCGGCGTGGTCTCTTCGCTTGGCAAAGGCCTGATGGCAGCATCTCTTGCTGCCCTCCTTCAAGCGCGTGGCTACAAGGTTCGCATTCGTAAGTTCGACCCGTATCTCAACGTAGATCCGGGAACGATGTCCCCATATCAGCATGGCGAAGTCTATGTGACCGATGACGGGGCGGAAACCGACCTCGACCTCGGACATTATGAGCGCTTTACCGGCGTTTCAGCGCGCCAGTCTGACAATGTGACCTCGGGTCGCATCTATCAGCAGATCATCCAGAAGGAACGCCGCGGCGATTATCTGGGCGCGACGGTGCAGGTCATCCCGCACGTCACGGACGCCATCAAGGCGTTCGCCATGGCCGACACTGAAGACCTCGATTTCGTTCTGTGCGAAATCGGCGGGACGGTCGGCGATATCGAATCGCTGCCGTTCATTGAGGCGATCCGCCAGATGCGTAATGAACTGGGTCGCGACCAGACGGTGTTCACCCATGTGACGCTGGTGCCTTATGTGGCCGCCGCAGGGGAATTGAAGACCAAGCCGACGCAGCATTCCGTGCGCGAATTGACGAGCTATGGCATTCAGCCCGACGTCCTCATTTGCCGCTGTGAACATCCGCTTCCCGAAAATGAGCGCGCGAAAATCGCTTTGTTCTGCAATGTCCGCAAGGAAGCGGTGATCCCTGCGCTGGACGCCAAATCGATCTACGGCGTGCCGCTGCAATATCATGCCGAAGGGCTGGATGCAGAGGTTCTCCGCGCATTCGGGATTGAGCCGGGACCAAACCCTGATCTCAGCCGTTGGGATGACATCATGGACCGCCTGACCAACCCGGAAGGGGAGGTCAACATTGGCGTCGTCGGCAAATATGTTGGTTTGCAAGATGCCTATAAGTCGTTGAACGAAGCGCTGGTCCACGGCGGGATCGCCAATCGCGTAAAGGTCAACATCCAGTGGATCGACGCGGAACTATTTGAATCGGAAGACAGTGATGTCGCCGCGCGGCTGGAGCCGCTGCACGCCATTCTCGTCCCCGGTGCCTTTGGGGAGCGCGGTGCAGAAGGCAAGATTGCCAGCATCCGCTTCGCCCGTGAACGTCTGGTGCCCTATCTCGGCATCTGCTTCGGGATGCAGATGGCCTGTGTGGAAGCCGCGCGGAACCTTGCCGGCATCCCCAATGCCTCCTCCACCGAATTCGGCCCGACAGATGAACCGGTCGTCGGCATCATCTCAGAGTGGATGAGCGAAGAGGGCATTCAGAAGCGCGAAGAAGGCGGTGATCTTGGCGGCACGATGCGCCTTGGCGCATATGATGCTGAACTCGCCGGCAACAGCCATGTCGCAGCCATCTACGGCGGCACGACCATCTCCGAACGCCACCGCCACCGCTATGAGGTGAACACGGGCTACCGTGATGTCTTGGAGCGCAATGGCCTCGTCTTTTCCGGAATGTCGCCCGACGGTGAGCTTCCCGAAATCGTGGAACGGCCGGATCACCCCTGGTTCGTCGGCGTCCAGTTCCACCCGGAACTGAAGTCAAAGCCGTTTGATCCGCACCCGCTGTTCGCCAGCTTTATCGAAGCGGCATTAAAGCAGAGCCGGTTGGTTTAAACCTACCCGGTCATGCTGAACTTGTTTCAGCATCCATGCCCCAGACATGGTGACAAGGCCTTCCGTCGGCATGTTTGTCCACCCTTACGGCATGGATCCTGGAGCCGAAGGCGTGCGCAGCACAAACACGTTCAGGATGACAAGAACGGGAAATTTACAGCCCGTCACCCCAGCGACGGCTGGGGTCTCAAAGGGCAGAGATGCCAGCCTTCGCTGGCATGACGGTCAAAATCTCTAGAAGCTGTACTCGTCATAGACCTTGGACAGGTCGCCCGCCCAAGGTCCGTTGAACTTTTCAAGCAGCTCATCTGCAGAGGTTTTGCCGCTGTCGACCATGCGGCGCAGCGGGTTGAGGAAGCCGCTTTCATTGTCACCCATGGAGTTGACCTGCGCGCGGGCGTTGAGGCCTGCGGTGGCAATGTCGAGCACTTGCTTGGCGAGGTGATTGAGCGAGCGACCATCGGGCAGCGGCGCCTTCAGTCCCAGTTTCGGCACGGCATCGCGCAGCTTTTGATGGTCCTCAATGGTCCAGTCTTTGACAAGATCCCACGCGGCATCCAGCGCGGAGCCATCATAGAGCAGGCCAACCCAGAAGGCGGGCAGGGCGCAGATGCGATTCCAAGGGCCGCCGTCTGAGCCACGCATTTCGAGGAAGCTTTTCAGGCGGACTTCGGGGAAGGCCGTCGAGAGATGGTCATTCCAGTCGCCGATGGTCGGCTTCTGGTTCGGATAGACGTCGAGATTGCCGTCGAGGAAATCGCGGAAATTCTTGCCGGCTGCGTCGATATATTTGCCGTTCCGATAGACGAAGTACATCGGCACGTTGAGCATGTAATCGGCATAGCGTTCATAGCCGAAGCCGTCTTCAAAGACGAAGGGCAGCATCCCCGTGCGCGCCGGATCCGTGTCCGTCCAGATGTGCGAGCGGTAGGAGAGATAGCCGTTCGGCTTGCCTTCGGTAAAGGGCGAATTGGCAAAAAGCGCCGTCCCAAGCGGCTGCAGCGCCAGACTGACGCGGAACTTCTTCACCATGTCGGCCTCGCTCGAATAATCGAGGTTGGTCTGGATGGTGCAGGTGCGCAGCATCATATCGAGGCCCATCGTGCCGACGCGCGGCATATGCTGCAACATGATGCCATAGCGGCCCTTGGGCATGATCGGCAGCGCGTCACGCGTTTTGTCCGGCCACATGCCGAGCCCCAGGAAACCGAGGCCCAATTCGGCGCCGACTTCCTTCACCTGTTTGAGGTGACGGCCGGTTTCGGCACACGTCTGGTGCAGGTTTTCAAGCGGAGCACCCGAAAGTTCAAGCTGTCCGGCTGGTTCCAAGCTGACATTGCCGTCCACGCCGCCCAGCGCGATGACATTGTCACCCTCCATAATCGGTTCCCAGCCATAGCGGGTCAACGCCATCAACAGGTCTCGGATACCGCCAGGTTCGTCATAGGAGGGCGCACGATGATCAGCGGTGCGGTACACGAATTTTTCGTGCTCCGTCCCGATGCGCCAGCGCTCTGCCGGCTTTTCTCCCTTGGCGAACACGCTGATCAGATCAGCGCGGTTCTCGATCGGCGGGTCAAATGCACCGCTCTCCGTCTTCGTGCTCATAAGCGCCCCCTTAGGACGGACCGTTTCGATGTGAAACGAAAATCTACCAAGTGCCAAAGTCGCCGGGCGGCTGGCTTGTCGTCAGCGCCGGGCGGTTCGGTCGCCGCCAGCCGTAGCGCCGACGTTTGACAAGGCGGAGGCAGGGCCATTCGCCGCCTGTTGACGCCACCAGACGAAGCCCCTGGCGGGCATAAGCGCGGCCAACAGCCTGCACCTGCTTGTCGAGCAAGCCTGCAAGGATCAACGTCCCGCCTTCCGCCAGAATGTTGGCCAGTGCAGGGGCAAGCTCAATCAACGGACCTGCAAGAATATTGGCGATGACAAGATCATAAGGCGCACGCCGCTGGATCATTTCATGGTCGGTGCCGGAGGCCGCGCATAAAGCGACCTGACCCGGAAACTGGCCAATGCCAATGCCATTGGCATCTGCATTCTCCATAGAGATTTCGATGCTGACCGGGTCGATATCCGACGCCGTGACATAGGCACGCGGCCACAAATGACCGGCGGCAAAGGCAAGGAGGCCTGTGCCCGTGCCGACGTCGATGATATTGTCAAAGCGCGCGCCAGAACGGCGCAGCGAGTCGAGTGTTTTGAGGCAATTGCTTGTCGTCTCATGTCCGCCGGTCCCAAAGGCGCGGCTCGCCTCAATTAAAAAAACAACCGATCCGGCAGGCGCTTTTTCTTTGAAGGCAGAGGTGTGGACGAAAAATCGGCCAGCGGAAACAGGCTGGGAGGACTGCTGGCTCAGGGTGACCCAATCTTCCTCTTCCACACGTTCCACAACGACGTCTGACGGCGCTGCGCCAGGCACGAGAGAGCGGATCAGCTCGATCTCATAATCTTCTGGTTTGCCAACAAAAAATGCTGAAATTTCCCAGTCGTCGGGTCGGGCAGGGTCCGGCTCATTCGCGACGATTGTTGGGGGCACATCGAACGCTGCAAAAGCGTCCATTTCATAGTCGATCAGCTCTGCCTGCTTGCGGGTGCAGGGTAGGGTGATCTTCCAGCTTTCTTGTGTGTTAGTCATCCCCGCGTGATTACGCCCCAGAACGGGGCACGCAAGCGTCGTGATACAACCAAATTGAATTTGATTGAAGCCGTCGTGATTGAACTTTATGCCATGCTCGGTCGTAGGGGCAGTCAGAACACGCGGCGGGGTGGCCGCCTGATTTGCAGACGACCGACACCGCATTGGGGCGGGCGGAGGGAGAATCAAACATGGACCCGGAACTGTTGGCGCTTATCGCGTCATCACAAACTCAGTCGCATCCGGATGCGCGCTTCAATCTGTTGCAGTCCTTGAACGCGCAACTGGCTGTCGCTGACGCATTGGATCTGGATATTGTCGCAATCCGAATTTCCGAAGCGATTGACCAATTGGTCGAAGATATTGGTCTCAACGCAGGAGATGGCGTGGCGCATTGACCGAGCCTTTTGGTTCTTACACCCTGGCTCCAGAAAATCGGTGTCGGCCATCAAAGCCGACACCGATCGCGATGTCGGGGCGTCTCAGCTGATAAAGCAGGATGTAGGGCCTGCCGCGGCAAAGCCGATGGTGGTGCCCGATGCGCTATTGGCCTGACGGGGTTCAAGCGCAAAAGCCTGACACACCAGATCATAGCCGAGTTGCGACAGTGTCACGAACACACGGCGGCGATCTGTAGGGTCGATCTTGCGATCAATGAAGCCGTCTTTTTCGAGGCGTGTCAGATAGCGCAGCACGGTTGTCAGCGGGATGCGCGATTCGACGCCGATATCGGTGATGGCCAGATTATGGCCAAGCCGCTGTGCGCGTTCCAGCTCAAGAAGGATGTCCCAAGCCGCATCGCCGAAATAATTGACGCTGAAGGTGCGTTCCCGGCGGCGGCGCAGGCGGAGTTCGGCATCCACCGGATGCAGCAATGATTCCGCAGTTGGTGAGGCGATGCGCTGTGAGAGCGTATTTAGGGCAGAGACGGTCTGGACGATGATATCTTGCATTTCGTCGTGTGAACCTTGGCTCATGTTACAGTTCCTTGTCGCCGGAAGCCGCCTTTCGGGCCCTCCGGAATTTGATTTCAACGGCTGTTACGCTTGTTCGGGAACAATCCCCGACTACACATGACGGCGGCGGTGCAGTGGCTTGTGACCTGCTATCTGGCTGAAGGTTGGATGCCCCGCTGTCGAACCATAGGTAAACTATCGGAGGCAATTCTCACCATATCG
This sequence comes from uncultured Sphingomonadaceae bacterium, assembly GCA_937996655.1. Taxonomy (GTDB): domain Bacteria; phylum Pseudomonadota; class Alphaproteobacteria; order Sphingomonadales; family Sphingomonadaceae; genus Aquisediminimonas. The sequence goes on from CALKUK010000011.1 coordinate 381,711, forward strand.
TAGATATACCCATTCGTATTTCTACGTATGCGCAGCACCTTTAGCGGACGTAGCTGGCGCCGTTCACATCCAGAACGGCGCCTGTCATTGAGGGCGGGGCCTTGAGGGCGCAGAAAGCGACCATCTCGGCGACCTCTTCCGGCATGGCCACGCGGCCGAGCGGAATATCTGCCAGCAATTTGTCACCGCCACGGCTGGCCAGATAATCCTCGGCCATGCCCGTCATCGTGAAGCCTGGGCAGATGGCATAAGCGAGAATGCCTTGCCCGGCATAAGCGCGCGCGATCGACTTGGTCATCGCGACCATCCCACCTTTAGACGCTGCATAGTGCCAGTGCAGGGGGGAATCGCCGCGATAGGCGGCGCGGCTGGCGATGTTGATGATGCGGCCCTCGGCCTTGCGCGCCTGCCAATGTAAAACGGCCCGGCGGCACAACAGGGCAGAGGATGTCAGGTTGATCTGCATCGTCCGTTCCCACCCGGATAGCCAATCCGCCTCATCCGCTGTGAGGGGATTTTCTTCAAACACCCCGGCATTGTTGATGAGCACATCGACCTGCCCGTCGAGGGCGGAGAGCCCGGCCTCCCAAAGATCCGCCGCGCCGCCATCGCTCGAAAGATCAAAATCTTTGCTGGAGACTGCAAAAACACGCGCATCCTCTTGTTCAAAACGGGTGCGAATGGCCGCGCCAATCCCGCGGGAGGCGCCGGTGATGATGATGTTTGTGGTCATATCGACCCCTTAACCGATGTGTCCCTTGGGGCAAAGGCAGTTGCGCCGCCCGTATGACGCGTTAAGGGGAACGCGACGAACCGACATAAGACAGGGAATGATCATGGCGCAAAACCGCGCAAGGCCGCTCTCGCCGCACCTGACGATCTGGAAATGGGGCGCCAACATGGCCGCCTCCATCATGCACCGCGTGACCGGAACCGGGCTGGCGACCGTTGGTGTGCTTGTTTTGACATGGTGGCTGGTCGCCGCCGCATCGGGACAGAAATCATACGATTACTTCCTCGGATGGGCCGCTCATCCGCTCGGCCGATTCGTTCTGATCGGTTTGAGCTGGGCCTTCTTCCAGCATCTCGGTTCGGGCCTTCGCCACTTCGTTCTCGATGTGGGTGCGGGCTATGAACTCAACACCAACCGCTTCTGGGCGCGCGCAACCTTCGTCTTTGGCGTTGTGATGACAGCCGCGCTCTGGGGCTATCTGCTGTTCGTGAAGGGATAAGGCGATGGGAACCGGAACAGGTCTGGGCCGCGTCCGCGGTCTCGGTTCGGCAAAACATGGCGGCGCGCATTGGGTGCTGCACCGCATGACAGCGGTCGGTAATCTGCTGCTGCTGCCCTGGCTGCTCATCTCGCTCGTGCGCTTGCCGACTTATGACTACACCACCGTCACCACCTGGCTGGCGCAGCCGATGGCCGCCGTGCCGATGATGCTGCTTGTCATTTCGGTCTTCTGGCACTTCCGGATCGGCCTTCAGGTCGTGATCGAAGATTACGTTCACGAAGAAGGCACGAAGTTCGCCAGCCTGACGGCGCTGACCTTCTACACACTCGGTGCCGCAGCCTTCGCGCTGTTCGCCATTGCCAAGATTGCTCTGACGGGGACACCCAACTGATGTCCGAAGCCTATAAGATCATTGATCACACCTATGACGTTGTTGTTGTCGGCGCCGGGGGCTCCGGCCTGCGCGCGACAATGGGCGCGGCAGAAGCCGGCCTGAAGACGGCCTGCATCACCAAAGTCTTCCCGACGCGCAGCCACACGGTTGCAGCGCAGGGCGGGATTGCAGCGTCGCTCGGCAACAATTCCCCCGATCACTGGACCTGGCATATGTACGACACCGTGAAGGGGTCGGACTGGCTGGGTGACCAGGACGCTATTGAATATATGGTGCGTGAAGCACCTGCCGCTGTGTATGAGCTGGAGCACGCCGGCGTGCCCTTCAGCCGCAACGACAATGGCACGATCTACCAGCGCCCCTTTGGTGGCCATATGCAGAATATGGGCGAAGGCCCGCCGGTGCAGCGCACCTGCGCTGCTGCTGACCGTACCGGCCATGCCATGCTTCACGCGCTCTATCAGCAGAGCCTGAAGTACGATGCGGACTTCTACATCGAATATTTCGCGCTCGACCTCATCATGGAAGACGGCCCCGATGGTCCGGAATGCCGTGGCGTTATCGCCATGTGCATGGAAGACGGGACGATCCATCGCTTCCGCGCCCAGTCGGTCGTTCTCGCAACCGGCGGCTATGGCCGTGCCTATTTCTCGGCAACGTCGGCGCATACCTGCACGGGTGATGGCGGTGGCATGGTGTTGCGCGCCGGCCTGCCGTTGCAGGATCTGGAATTCGTTCAGTTCCACCCGACCGGCATTTACGGCGCAGGTGTGCTCATCACTGAAGGTGCGCGCGGCGAAGGTGGCTACCTGACCAACTCCGAAGGTGAGCGTTTCATGGAACGCTATGCTCCTTCGGCCAAGGACCTCGCCTCGCGTGACGTCGTGTCGCGCTCCATGGCCATGGAAATGCGCGAAGGCCGCGGCGTTGGCCCGAACAAGGATCACATCTTCCTTCACCTTGATCACATTGATCCCAAGGTGCTGGCAGAGCGCCTTCCCGGCATCACCGAAAGCGGCAAGATCTTTGCCGGCGTGGACCTCACGCGCCAGCCGCTGCCGGTCTGCCCGACCGTCCATTACAATATGGGTGGCATCCCCTGTAACTATCACGGCCAGGTCGTGACGAAGAAGGACGGCAATGACGATCACGTCGTGCCCGGCCTTTACGCTGTTGGTGAAGCTGCTTGTGTGTCGGTCCATGGCGCCAACCGCCTTGGCTCCAACTCGTTGATCGACCTTGTGGTGTTCGGCCGCGCAACCGGCCTGCATCTGAAGGAAACGTTGAAGGCAGGGGCTGCCCAGAAGCCGCTGCCGGCCAACGCGACAGACCTTCCGCTCGCCCGTGTCGAAAAGTTCCGCAATGCCAAGGGCGGATCGCCCACGGCAGACATCCGCCTCGACATGCAGCGCACCATGCAGAAGCACGCTGCCGTGTTCCGCGACAGCGCGCTGCTCTCCGAAGGTGTGGACCTGATGCGTAAGGTCAACAAGCGTCTGGAAGACGTTGCTGTGACCGACCGCAGCCTCATCTGGAACACCGACCTTATCGAAACGCTGGAACTCGACAATCTGATGTCGCAGGCTGTCTGCACCATGGAGAGCGCGGAAAACCGCAAGGAATCTCGCGGTGCCCACGCACATGAAGACTTCCCGGATCGGGATGACAAGAACTGGATGAACCACACCGTCAGCTGGTTTGAAGGCTGGGGCGGCAATGGTGGCACGGTCACGCTCGATAGCCGTGGCGTGCACAATTACACGCTCACCGACGAAGTCGAGTACATCAAGCCCAAGGCCCGCGTTTACTGAGGGCAATCTGAAACGGGGGGAGGGGCGCCATGTGGATCATCCTTGCGGCGCTCCTCCTTTTCGCTTTCCTTTCCACAGCTAGGTTCGCCACGCCCGCCCAACAGGCGGCAACTCCCGCACGCGTCCAGCGCATCGTTTTCTGGTGCTGGCTGGTGTTGGGCCCAATGGCCATCTGGATGGCATGGGATGCGGGCGGGCCCGTCTGGGATATCGTCATGCTTGGCGTGACAGCGTTTGTGCTTGTGGACAGTCGCCGCAAGGGATGGGCATAGGCCCGTCTCACGGATTTTCGCTGTCCTACACGCGGTTAAGTGTGCAATGACCATGACACTGGATTCATCGGAGTCCCGCCGTGCAATTCGACCTTTCCATCACTCCGCGAATTTTTGCTCACCCCGCTGCGGCTAGGCTCAACTGCGCCTCGCCAAGTCTCGCGCCACTCCCCGCGTGCGGGAGGGCCTGACTAAGCCCCCACGTATTTCTGCGGCTTGAGGCCCTCAACTTCCTCCACTTCCGCAACTTTGCCACCTTTCGCGTCCCGCCATTGTCCGCGCCCTTTTGCCTCGCTAAGGCACCACAGAAATTCGGGCCAACAGGACACGCATCATGACCGTCACCATCCGCGAATCCGACATTATCGACAGCGTCGCCGACGCGTTGCAGTTCATCAGCTACTTTCACCCGATGGACTATATCCGCGCACTGGGCGAAGCGTATAAGAAGGAACAGGGCCCGGCCGCCAAGGATGCGATTGCGCAGATCCTGACCAACAGCCGCATGTGCGCCGAAGGGCACCGCCCGATCTGTCAGGACACCGGCATCGTTACCGTCATCGTGAAATGGGGCCAGCAGTGCGTGCTGGAATCGGGCCGCTCGCTTCAAGAAGTCATCGATGATGGCGTCCGCCGCGCATATTTGCTGCCGGAGAACAAGCTGCGCGCCTCGATCCTCGCCGATCCGGCCTTCACCCGCGTCAACACGCGCGACAACACGCCGTCCGTCGTCCACCTTGAAATGGTGCCCGGTGACAAGGTGACGTTTGACGTCGCGGCAAAGGGGGGCGGGTCTGAAAACAAGACCAAGTTCAAGATGATGAACCCGGGTGATTCCATCGTGGACTGGGTGCTCGACATGGTCCCGCAAATGGGTGCCGGCTGGTGCCCGCCGGGGATGCTCGGCATCGGTATTGGCGGCACGGCGGAAAAGGCAATGGTCCTCGCCAAGGAAAGCCTGATGGGCAGCATCGACATGGCGGAATTGAAGGCCCGCGGGCCGCAGAACGACATTGAACGGCTGCGCATCGAGATTTTCGACAAGGTCAACGCGCTCGGCATCGGCGCGCAGGGGCTGGGTGGTCTCGCCACGATCCTCGACGTGAAGATCATGGATTATCCGACACATGCGGCGTCCAAACCGGTCGCGATGATCCCCAATTGCGCGGCCACGCGCCATGCACACTTCACGCTCGATGGCTCCGGCCCCAAATATCTCGAAGCGCCGAACCTTGAGGAATGGCCCAAGGTGGAATGGGCGCCCGACAGTGCGGCCAAGCGCGTCGATCTCGACACGCTGACACCTGCCGAAGTGCAGGGCTGGAAGGCGGGCGACCGCCTGCTCCTCAATGGCAAGATGCTCACCGGGCGCGATGCGGCGCACAAGCGCATCAAGGATATGCTGGCCAAGGGCGAAGATCTGCCCGTCAGCTTTAAGGGGCGGATGATCTATTATGTCGGCCCGGTTGATCCTGTGGGTGAGGAAATCGTCGGTCCGGCAGGTCCCACGACCGCAACCCGCATGGACAGCTTCATGGACATGATGCTTGAGCAAGGCTTGCTCGGCTGCGTCGGCAAGGCGGAACGTGGTGCTGCGGCTACACAGGCGATTGCCAAGCACAAATCGGCCTATCTGATGGCCGTCGGTGGGGCAGCCTATCTCGTCGCCCGCGCCATCAAGGGCAGCAAAGTCGTTGGCTTTGAAGACCTCGGCATGGAAGCCATTTACGAGTTTGAGGTGAAGGACTTCCCGGTAACTGTGGCAGTCGACAGTAGCGGTGAGAACGTCCACACCACGGCACCGCTCATCTGGAAAAAGAAGATCGCAGAAGAGGGGCTGTTGCAACCGGCAGAGTAAGCCGCGGGGGACGCCGAAAGGGAGAGACTATGCCAGAGATCGTCTTGCATCATTACGAAACGTCGCCATTCGCGGAGATGGTGCGCGTGGCCCTGGGGCTGAAAGGCCTGCGCTGGCGTTCTGTCATCATCCCCAACATGATGCCAAAGCCCGATCTGGTCGAACTGACCGGGGGCTATGCCCGTACGCCTGTGCTGCAGATCAATGCGGAAATCTATTGCGACACGGCTGCCATTCTCGATGCGTTGGAACGGCATCAGCCGCAACCAAGCTTTTATCCTGCTCCACTTGGAGACCTTCACCGGATGGTTTCAGGCTGGACGGGCGGGGCGCAATTTGGCGCCCATGTCGGCGCGGCCATGCGCAACATTCCCTCAGACGTCCTTGGGCCGGGCTTTGCCGAGGATCGCAAACGCCGGTTCGTCGGGTTTGATTTCAACAAGATGCCTTTCGTCGCGCCGCATCTGGAAACGCAGGTGACGGTTGCGGCAGACTGGCTGGAGTCTGTTCTGAAGGATGGACGTGCGTTCATCGGTGGCGATGCGCCGGGACATGGGGATTTGGGCCTTTACATGAACCTTTGGTTCCTGATCGTCATGCCTTTTGCCAAACCATTCGCGGACGGTATTTTTGCCCGTCCCGCTTTGAAGACGTGGTTTGATCGGGTCAGCGCCTTCGGCCATGGCGAGGCTGTTCCAACCAACGCACAGGACGCAATTGATATCGCCAATGCCAGCGCGCCAGCCGACATCTCGGGGCCTGTTGAAGCCGGGCAGACCGTCGGTCAGGCTGTGTGCATCCAGACAGAACAGTCCGGTGATGATCCTGTGGAAGGCTCGCTGTTGCGTTGTAGCTCGCAGGGGATCGTCATCCGCCGCGAAAGCGCAAAGGCCGGTCCGCTCAATGTCCATTTTCCGCGAATGGGTCAGATCGTCATTGCAGCCTAGCTTGCGTGCCTGAGTGATCTGGCTTCCCGCCACATTTCTCGCCGCGTTGCTCCAGTCCTGGCGGACGGCGGTGCAGCAGCGGGTGCGCGGACAGTTGTCGCTGAATGCGGCAGGGCTGGTGCGCTATCTGTACGGCCTGCCGGTCGGCATGGCGCTGCTCTCCGGCTATCTCGCCGCCACCGGTGCGGCGCTGCCCGATATTGGCGCCACCTTCTGGCTCTATGCGCTGGCCGCCGGTTTTGCCCAGATCATCGGCACAAATTTGCTGCTGATGGCTTTTGGCTATCGCAACTATGTGGCGGGCACAGCCTTTGCGAAAACCGAAGCCATTCAGGGCGCGGTGCTGGCGATGGTGCTTTTGGGGGAACATCTAAGCGCGCTGACATGGATGGGGATCGGCATCGGCGTGGCCGGTGTGATGGTTGTGTCAGCGGCAGGCGCGCGGTTTCGTCTGGCTGATCTCTTGCAGCCCGCGGCGTTATGCGGCCTTGGCGCGGGGTTCGGCTTCACAATGACGTCGATTTTTGTGAAGTCGGCAACGTTTGACATCGCGACATCGGACAAGGTTCTGGCGGCTTTGCTCACGCTGGTTGCGGTGCAGGCGGGGCAAACGGCGATGCAGGGCAGCTATGTCGTTTGGAAGGAACCTGCCGAGCTGAAAAAGGTGGCGGTAACCTGGCGGACATCGGGGCAGGTGGGGCTCCTCGCGGCCTTGGGGTCTGCCTGTTGGTTCACAGGCTTTGCCACGGCACCGGTGGCGCTCGTCCGTGCGGTTGGGCAGGTTGAGGTGATCTTCACGCTTGGGTTCAGCAGGCTCTATTTGCGGGAACCGATGCACCGTCATGACGTCATCGGGCTGGTGCTGATTGGTGCCGGTGTCGCCACGGCGCTGGCCGGAGGGTTGTAAAGGCTCCTGAAACCATTCGTCGCAATTCCCGCGCAACATCGATTGTATAAATACGACATGATAATGTTAGGGGACGCAAGGTCATGGAACGGGAGCTGCCGTCAAAGCGTGTGCTGAACAAGGCGCGCATCCTGCATTATGAAAAGGAACTGAAGACCCTTCTGCGCCGTCAGTTGGACAAGGTTGAGCCCGGGTTGGTTGCGGCGGACGATGGACGGGAGCGGGAAGTGGCCAGCGGGCGGATCGACATCACCGCACGGGATGCGGACGGAAACTTTGTCGTGATCGAACTGAAGGCGGGGCCATGTCCCGCAGGTGCGCTTGAACAGGTTCTGGGCTATTCAAGCGATCTGGAGGAGGAAACCGGCACACGGTGCCGCGCGGTGCTCGTCGCGTCGGAATTCTCGCTGAGGCAGAGGTCTGCCGCAAAGCGGGCGCGGGACATGCACCTTGTTACCTATCAGGTCGAACATATGGACTTTGGAGGATAGCTTCCTCGACCCGGTAGAAGCCAGATGGTCCCTTCAGTTCCTCATCTGGCACGGCTGTCACGAAAAATGCGACGCCTTCTTTGCGTTTGCGGTCGATCCATAATCCGGCGCGCAGACCGTAAGCTTCGCCAGCATGGCCGACCCGGGGCTGACCATCGCCAAAGGCATCGTTGGGGCAGCCTGTTTTGCCTAGTCCAACCGTCTGAACGGACAGGCCAAAGGCACAGAAAAAGCCGCCTTCGGTGTCTCCATTGCGGCCATCAAAGCGCCAGACGATTTTTTCCAGCACAGCGTAGGAGGCTGGTTTCAGGAAATGCGGATTGCGGCGCATCAGTACCTGGCCGAACCGAGCCAAGTCCGTCATGCTGATCCGCAGGCCGCCTTGTGGGGAGAAGATCGCCCCATTGTCGCCCGGTTGATAGGTGGAAAGATCGCACTGGCCGTCTGCTCTGGTGAAGACAGGGCAGGGCGGCATCACGCCTTTCAGATCATCGCGGCGTACGCGACCATCCTCGCCATAAAGGACTACGGCATGGGCGATCTTCTGAGGGCTGCACATTGTCCAGTTGAAGCAGGCGTCGATCGAAAGTGGCGCGAACACAAGGCGCTGCATGGCGCGGTCAAAACGTTCGCCGGTGACCTTTTCGATGATCGTTGCGATCACAGGGAAGTTGATATTGCCATATCTGAAGTAGCGACCGGGGGCGTGCGCGGTATCCCAGACGCGGCTGTCGGAAAGGTGGCCCTGCAGTCGCTCTCCAAAGGGTACGAGATAGAGTTCACCGCCATCCATCAGGCTTGATCTGTGCGACATGAGAAGACGCAGCGAGATCGGCTGGTGTGGGAAGCTCGGATTGCGCAAGGTCCAGCCAAGATAGTCCGAGACATCGGCATCAAGGGAAAGCTTTCGCTGCTCCACCAGCCGCATCACGGCCAGTGCGACGGAGACTTTGGAGATCGATGCGACGCGCACGGGATCGTCTGCGCGGACCGCGCGTCCGGTCTCCTCATCCGCCAAGCCGTGCTCCCACCGGGTGTGGATGGCCTTTGGCCCGAAGGTAACGATCACACTCGCCCGGTGCGGGGCATCAGTAGCGGCGAGGGTCTGCCCAATTGCGGGCAGCGGCAGGGCCAGGAACAGCAGCAGGAGGCCGCGAAGGATTTGGAAAGCCATCGCTAGAGCATAATGGGCCTGCACTTTGGTGCAAGCCGATGGGCGGTATTCGGTTTGGGTTGAAATTCGGACCGAATCACTCTAATTCAATTCTTGCGGGCCGGGCCCCTCTGGCGATCAATTGGTCGCGATGTCGGACCGCATCGGGTTTCCGGTGCGATATTGGCAGGGTCTATAAAACCTCACTGAACGCCGCCGGAACTCCTGATTGAGCAAAGTGTTCAATGGAGTGGCAGAATGAATTCGAAGCTTTTCAAACTTTTACTGGCCTATCAGCGGCTTGATGATGCCCTGCGCCTCAAAATGGCGGCGGGCGGCACAAATGGGCTGGAAGTGCTGCGTCTCAAAGTGCGCAAACAGGATCTCAAGCAGCGCCTGCGTTCGGTTTCCTCGCGCCGTCGTCCCCTCGCGGCGGCCTGAGCGGTCGGCGGATGGCGCTGTTTCACCCCACTAAACAAGGCGCCTTTCGTCGTATTTGCGTTCCCCTGCCTGTCTCATGGACCTGTCTCACGGGCAGGCAGGGGGCGCTTTTTCTATGGTTTTAGCAGTTCGATCACGGCCGCGGTCATCGCCTCTGTGCCGAGGCGCACTGAGGGTTCCGGATCGATCTTGAACAAGCCGCTATGATGGCCGGAAATTGGCGGCCCACCGTTCTTTGCAGCGTCGATCCAGGCAGGATTGGTGCCGCCTACGGCAAAGTAATAGCCGGGGATGTTGAAGGACGGATCGACAAAATAGCTGAAGTCTTCTGCCCCCATGTTGGTCTGGTGGAACGGTACGACGACACCATCGCCCAGCTCCTTTGACAGGGCGGTGTTGAGCCTACGGGCAAGCGCGGCATCGTTGATGGTCACGGGTGTTGATTCAGATATCTTCACCTCCGGCAATTTGTCTTCGGCAACACCGTTTGCGCGGGCGACATTGGTCGCGACGCGTTTGATCGACTCGATCAGCATGTCTCGCGTCTCACGGCTGTTGGCGCGAACGGTGATTTGCAGGTTCGCCTGGTCAGAGATGATGTTGTGCTTGGTCCCGGCGTGGAAGGCGCCGACGGTGATGATGCCGGGCTCAAGCGGGCCTTTTTCCCGGCTGATGATCCCCTGCAACGCAACTACAATCTGCGACGCGATATAGATCGGGTCCTTGCCCAGTTGCGGGGCTGCGCCATGCGTTCCGACGCCGTTGACCTTGATGTCGACGCTGTCCGCTGACGAGTATTGGATGCCCTCGGCGGCAGCGATATGCCCGGTCGGCAGTTCTGCCGCGATATGGAAGGCGAGCGCATAATTTGGTTTGGGGAAGCGGGTGTAGAGACCATCTTTCAACATGGCCTCGGCGCCGCCAACCCGTTCTTCGGCAGGCTGCACGATGAAAAGGACGGTGCCTTTCCACCGGTCTTTCATGGCCGCCAGCTGGCGAGCGGTGCCGACCATCGAGGTGATGTGTACGTCATGTCCGCAGGCATGCATGACAGGGTTTTCGATGCCGTCGACACCGATCTGCCGGACCTTGGAGGCGTTGGCGACACCGGATTTCTCCTCAACCGGAAGGCCGTCCATATCGGCGCGGACAAGCACGACCGGACCATCCCCGTTCTTCAATACACCGACGACGCCGGTCTGGCCGACCTTTTCGGTCACGACCATGCCAGGGATGGCGCGAAGCTCCTTGGCCATACGGGCAGCGGTGTTGAATTCACGGAAGGACAATTCCGGGTTGCGGTGAAAGTGATCCCACAAGGCGCCGAGCGACTTGTCATAGTCCGCCTTGATCGCCCCGGCATAATCGGGGGCGGCAGCGGCCGGCATGGCCGTCATCAGACCAGCGGCGGCCGAAAGCAAAATTCCCTTGCGCAACATTCACTTCCTCCTGTTTGCGTTGTGTCCGCACTTTGGCGCTTTGTTGCCTCTCTTGCCAGCCCCCAATCGCGCCGCTGGACACGGGCGTCTGATCGGCTAGTTTGCGCGGAAGAAGCATGGTGGAGGCAGGGAGCGTAAAATGTCGAACGATCTGATTTTGATCCTGGTGGCGATTGCTGTCGTTGTCGTCGCCCTTTATTTCATAGTGAAGCCGGGCAAGGCACCGCCCGCCAAGGTGGACGCACCGTCGGCTGCTCCGCCGAATGTGGAAGCCAAGGCCAAAGCGGCAGAGGTGCCGGCAACGCTTGTCGATACGCCGGCTGCTAAGCCTGTCGTGGAAAAAGCGGCAGCGGTCGCTGCGCCGAAAGCGGAGGTCCCAGCCAAGCCCAAGGTGGCTGCAAAGCCCGCCGCAAAGCCGAAGGCAGAGGTGATGCCAAAGGCTGCGCCGAAGCCAGCCGCATCCAAGGCCGCTACGGCCAAGCCTAAATCCGCGCCAAAGGCCGCCGCCCCGGCGGCGTCTGTTGCGAAGGCGGCTGCGCCTGCTGCAAAGCCTGCCAAGGCCGCAGCCCCTAAGGCCAAGGCTCCTGAGGCCAAAGCGGCTCCAAAGGCAGCGCCGAAAGCGGCTCCAAAGGCTGCGCCGAAGGCCGTGGCAAAACCCGCTGCGAAGCCCGCGCCAAAGGCCAAGGGTCCTGACAATCTTTTGTGGATCAAGGGCTTGGGGCCAAAGCTCAACGCGCTCTTCATTGAAAATGGCGTGACGCGGTTTGACCAAATCGCAGGTTGGGGCGCGGCCGAGATCGCGGCTATGGACGAAAAACTTGGCACATTCTCAGGCCGCATCGCCCGGGATAATTTTGTCGAGCAGGCGGCCTTGCTCGCCAAGGGCGATGTTGCCGCCTTTGAAGCGAAATATGGGAAGCTGGATTCTGAGAACAGATAAGCCTCTTTCCGGCATAATGAGAAGACTGGCCATAGGGGCGGCGCTGGCATTGACCGGCGCCGTTCTGGCAAGTGCGGCCTCTGGCCAGTCGGTGCAGGATCGCCAGCGGGAGCTTGCCGCGGCCAAGGTGCAGGCTGCACGGGCTCAGCGTCAGGCACAGTTGCTGGAAGACCGCGCGGGCACGGAATCTGATGCAGCGCAGCAGGTGCAAGCTCAGGCCGCTGCCGTCGCCGGGCGAATTCAGGCGATTGAGGCGGAAATTGTCGAGGCGCAGGCCCGTGTGTCCTTAATTGAGAAGATGCGGGAAAAGTTGCGCGCCCGCCTTGCCGACAAACAGCGTCCCGCCATTAGATTGGCCGCCGCTCTTCAGACCATGTCCAGCCGCCCGCCTGCTTTGGCGCTGGTCCAGCCGGGGACGACCACTGATCTTGTCCATGTGCGGATGCTACTCGCTAGCCTCGCGCCAGAAATCCGCGCCCGCACGAACGGGCTGCGCGCGGACCTTGAGGAGAGCCGCCGCTTGAAGCAGGATGCTGCCAAGGCGCTGGATTTGCTGGCAGCGAGCCGCAAACGTCTCGATAGCAGCCGGGCGGCTCTGGTTCGGCTGGAGGCGCAGCACCGGCAAGCCTCATTCCGGTTCGCCTCCAGTGCCGTTGCAGAACAGGACCGCGCCTTGGCGTTGGGAGAACGCGCGCGCGATATTGTTGAGCTGATCGATGAACTCGGCATTCAATCCATGACGCGCGGCGCGCTGGAGACATTGCCGGGGCCGCTGTTGCGTCCGGCGCGACCCGGTGCGGCCAATGCCGTGCCGAGTGAGATGGCATCTGCGGCGCCCGCCCGGCTAGACTATCGCCTGCCGGTGACCGGCCAATTGATGACCGGGCTCGGTGAAGTCTCCAAAACAGGTGTGCGCGCCAAAGGGCTGACATTGCGGACGCAGGCCCAAGCACAGGTTTCTGCGCCACATGCGGGGCGGATTGCCTTTGCAGGGCCCTTTAAGGGTTATGGTCAAATCGTCATCATTGACCATGGCGACGGCTGGACGAGCCTGATTACCGACATGGCGACCCTGTCGGTTCGTATCGGCGAAACGGTCATTCAAGGCAGCCCAATTGGGCGGACGGGGGGCGGGGCGCCCAAGGTCACGATTGAGCTTCGGCGCGGCGGCCAGCCGGTAGATATCACGCCGATGATCGGCTGATCGGGGTTAATCCCCAAGAGAGTGTTTTAATCCCGCATTTTTCGGAGTAGAAACCGCTCCGAACCAGTTCAGGACCCAATATGGCCAAGTCACTTCTGCGTGCCGCGTTCATGGTATCGGCCGTGTCGCTTATCCCCGCTGCAACCGCCGGCATTGCTGCGGCCGACATGACGATCAACCGCGATATTGAACGCTTCGTCAGCGTTTATGAGCGCGTCAAAGGCGATTATGTCGACAAGGTCACGGATGAGCAACTGATCAAGGGCGCGATTGACGGCATGCTTGCCAGCCTTGATCCGCACAGCTCTTACCTCGATGCGCGTGATTTCAAGCAGATGCAGATCACGACAGATGGGAATTACGGTGGCCTTGGCCTCGTCGTGTCGCTGGAAGACGGTGCAGTAAAGGTCGTCGCCCCTCAGGAAGACAGCCCTGCCGCCAAGATGGGCATCAAGTCCGGTGACTTCATCACCCATATCGACGGCAAGCTGCTCTACGGCGGCACACTGGACGAGGCGGTGGACCAGATGCGCGGGCCCCCCGGCACCAATATCCGCCTTACGATCGTCCGTCCGGGCCGCGACAAGGCGTTTGACGTAACGGTTACGCGGCAGATTATTGAGATCAAACCCGTCAAATGGGAAATCAAGGACGGTGTGGGCATCATCAACATCAACGGTTTTTCAAAGCAAACCGGACAGATGACGCGCGCCGCCGTCGTTTCGATTGAAAAGGCCTTGGGCCACAAGCCGACGGGCTATGTCATCGATCTGCGGTCCAACCCGGGCGGTCTGCTGGATCAGGCGGTGGAAGTGTCGGACGTATTTCTGAACCGCGTTGAAGTCGTGTCCCAGCGGGGCCGCGACAAGCGGGATATTGAGCGTTTCTTCGCACAGCCGGGTGATTTTGCCGAAGGCCTGCCGATTGTGGTTCTGGTTGACTCCGGTTCAGCCTCTGCCGCCGAAATCGTGGCAGGTGCGCTTCAGGATCATCATCGCGGCCTTGTGATGGGGGAACGGACCTTCGGGAAGGGATCTGTCCAGACGCTGATTCAGCTGGATGACGCAACCGCGCTCCGCCTGACGACCGCCCGATATTACACGCCATCAGGTCGTTCCGTGCAGGAAGGTGGCATTGAGCCAGATATCCTCGTGCCGCAGCTGTCAGACCCGGATTACAAGACGCGCCCACGCTTCCGTGAGGTTGATCTTGGCCGCCACCTGATCAACGAGGCGAAGGTCGATAACAGCGTGCTTGAAGCGGATGACAAGTCTGATCCGCGTTTCACCGCAACAGCGGAAGAACTGAAGGCAAAAGGCATTAGCGACTTCCAGCTCGATTATGCGGTGAAGACGGTGTCGCGCCTATCGAAGACGCAGGTGGCTGCAGCGGGCAGCAGCCGCAAGGGCAGCCGCTGAGCATTGCTATGACGGATTTTGCCAAGGCGCGCCTATTGGCGCTTGCGGTGCCAGCCACGCTGATGTTGGGCGCATTAGGGAGCCAATATATCGGCGGCCTTTACCCGTGTGAGATGTGCTATTGGCAGCGTTGGCCGCATGATGTGGCGATTGTCCTCGCCCTGTTTGCGTTTGGAACACGTGTCGACAAGGCCGCGCATCTGCTCGTGGCACTGGCGGGGCTTGCGATCATGGTCAGCGGCGCGATCGGCGTGTTCCATGCCGGTGTTGAATATGGCTGGTGGCAGGGTATCACAACGTGCTCAACCACCGCCGCCGGCGTGTCTCTTGAAGATATTATGCGCGCGCCGGTGATACGGTGCGACGTGCCGCAATGGACGTTGCTGGGCGTGTCTCTGGCCGGGTTTAATGCCATGATCTCTCTGGGTTCAGGCGCGCTTATCCTTTCACTTCTCCTTCGCTCAGGACGCTCAGCATGATGGACCCGCGTACCAAATTGACCATGTTGCGTGTCGATCAGGCTGGTGAATTCGGCGCCACGCGCATTTATGCGGGGCAGCTTGCTGTGCTAGGGAACCGCCATCCCGCCGCGCGGGAAATCCGCCACATGGCCGCGCAGGAAGATGAGCATCTTGCCCGCTTCAACCGGCTGATCGCTGAACGGGGAGTCCGTCCGACCATCCTGCAGCCGTTCTGGCATGTGGCTGGCTTTGCCTTAGGGGCGGCGACAGCGCTGATTGGCCCGGAAGCGGCCATGGCCTGCACAGCGGCCATCGAAACAGAGATTGAAAAGCATTACTCAGATCAGCTTGATGAACTGGGGAATGATGATCCCGAACTGCGCGACACCATTGCGGAATTTCGCGATGACGAACGGGAGCATCATAACACTGCGATCCGCGAAGGGGCGGAGCGGGCGCCCGCTTATCCTTTGATGTCGGCAGCGATCCGACTGGGGTGTCGTGCGGCCATCCGCCTTTCAGAACGGTTCTGACGCCGCTGGGCGTCTTGCAAACGGTCAAAAAGAGGCAGAAAGTCTGGTGATGCGAGTCCTTCCAATCTTTGCCGCCCTTGCAACCCTTGCGGCCCTGCCAACACCGGCTGCGGCCCAACGGGCGGAGCGGGTGCTGGTAATCTTCGGGAATGACCAATGTCCGACCAATGCCAGCGGCGATGAAATCGTCGTCTGTGCGCGCCGGCCGGAAACCGAGCGTTATCGCATTCCCAAGGAAGTCCGCCCGCGCTCTCAGGCGCCGCAGAACCAAAGCTGGGCCGTACGATCCCAATCCGCCATGTCCGCTGGCCGGACCGGTACGGACAGTTGTTCTGCTGTAGGTGGCGGCGGCTGGACGGGATGTTGGGCAGAGCAAATGCGCGCCGCCAAAGCTGAGGCCAAGCAAAAGGCCGCCGAAGAGCGCGACGTCCCCTGACGGGGAAAGGTCTGCTTCAATGTAAGAAGAAAACTGGTCGGGACGACAGGATTCGAACCTGCGACCCCCACACCCCCAGTGTGATGCGCTACCAGGCTGCGCTACGTCCCGACCGCCAAAACCTGCGCTGCAGGAAATGGAAGCGCGCCTTTACGCCGCACATTCGGGCATTGCAAGGCAGGATTGGGGCAAGGGCGGGAAGGGGCGAAAGCCAAACTTCCCGCCACTTTCAACTTTACTCGCCGATCAGCGTCCGGACGCCGGACACATCATAAGCTTTTACGCTAACGCTTTCGATTTTCGCGGTGCCAATTGCCCGGTTGAAGACGGCCATATGGGGCGAATTGCTGTGGGCGGCCAGAGCGTCCCCATCGCGCCAGCGCTCGGAGATGAGCAGGCAGTCCGGATTGGTTACGTCGCGCGAAAAAACATAGAGTTCACAACCATCTTCAGCATGCGTTGCTGCCATTTGTTCGGCCAGCGCGTCGTACAGCCGGTCAATCTCTGCTGCTGCGGCCTTGATGGTTCCCATTACGATGATCATGTGTTTTCCTCTCCCGCATCTGAGCAAGATTAAGCTTCGGTTGCGCGTCCGTTGCGGATTTGGTAGTCGCGCCGCCACTGTGCGGCCTTCTGGCTGCCCGCTTATCAGACAAGAGTATCTGCATGTTCGCAACCCCTGCTTTCGCCCAAGCCGCCGCCGGAACATCCGCTGGAGGTGCCGGCTCGACCGTTTTCTTCATCGGCCAGTTTGTTCTGATCGGTCTCATCTTCTGGTTCCTGATCATCCGTCCCCAGCAAAAGCGGGCGAAAGAGCATCAGGCATTGATCAACGCGGTTAAGCGCGGAGACCAGGTTGTGACGGCAGGCGGCATCGTCGGCAAAGTCACGAAGGTCGACGACAACATGGTCGAAGTTGAAATCGCATCGGGCGTGAAGGTCCGTGTCATCAAATCAACGCTGACGGATGTCGACAACGGCACCGCCAAGCCTGCGAACGACTGAACACCTGATGCTTGATTTCCCGCGCTGGAAGGTTTGGCTCGTCATTGTGGCGACGGTCCTCGGGATCATCGCTGCGATCCCCAGCATGTTGCCTGAGGCGACGCGCAATCAGCTTCCCGGCTGGCTTAAGAACACGCACATCAATCTCGGCCTGGATTTGTCGGGCGGCAGCCACCTGCTGTTGGAAGCTGATACAGCGGACGTGCGGAAGCAGCAGATTGATCGGATGGAAGAAACCATCCGTACTGAAATGCGTCGTGCGAGCCCGCGGGTCGACATTAGCGATATCTCGACCGCGAACGGTGTGCTGTCGTTCATGCCGCGCAATCCGGCGCAGCTGGATCAGGCGGTCGACATTGCCCGCCAGCAGACCAACGGCATCGGCATCGGTGGCCAGCGCGACTGGAATGTTGCGGTGCGCGACTCCACCCGGATCGTGATGACGCCGACCGAAGCAGGCATAAACTACGAAATCGATAGCGCTCTGGAGACGGCGCGCAACGTGGTCGCAAAGCGCATCGACCCGGAAGGCACGAAGGAAATCACCGTCGTACGCCAGGGGTCCGACCGCATTCTGGTTCAAGTTCCGGGCCTTCAGGACCCCGAAGGCTTGAAGCGTATCCTTGGCAAGACGGCCAAGCTTGAGTTCAAGCTGGTCGACCTGAATGCCGATCCCGCAGAAGTTGCCGCAGGCCGTGCCCCGGCGGGCAGCCAGATCCTCCCGCTTCAGGCGGGGGGCAAGATCGCGGTGAAGCGCCGCGTGATGGTTTCCGGCGATGAATTGAATGACGCGCGGCAGGATTTTGATCCGCAATCAGGCAATCCTGCCGTCTCGATCCGCTTCAACAATGCCGGTGGCCGCAAATTTGGCCGTGTTACGGCCGAAAATGTCGGCAAGCCCTTTGCCATCATCCTCGATAATGTCGTGCTTTCAGCACCCAACATCAATGAACCGATCTTGGGAGGGAGCGCGCAAATCTCAGGCAACTTCACGGTGGAATCGGGCAATGAACTCGCCATTTCGCTGCGTTCCGGCAAATTGCCCGTTGCCCTGAAGGTCATCGAAGAATCGAGCGTTAGTGCAGAACTGGGGCAGGACTCGATCCAGAAGGGCGTGCTGGCAGGCATTCTCGCCACGCTCGCGCTCATCTTCTATATGATCATCACCTATTTCCGGTTCGGGGTTTACACCACGATCGCGCTGCTGGTGAACGGTCTGCTCGTTCTCGGTCTTATGGCGATTTTCAACGCGACGCTCACCCTGCCGGGGATCGCCGGCTTCGTGCTGACCATCGGCGCCGCGGTTGACGCGAACGTGCTGATCAACGAACGCATCCGTGAAGAGCTGCGTCGCGGGCGTCATACCATCCAGGCGGTCGAGTTTGGTTTTAAAGAAGCGTCCACAGCGATCTTTGACGCTAATTTCACGAACGTCATCTCTGCGATCATTCTGTTCTGGTTCGGCTCAGGCCCGATCAAGGGCTTTGCGGTCGTTCTCGCGCTTGGCATCGCAACCTCGGTCTTCACCGGTGTCACCTTCACGCGTCTTCTGGTTTCGCAATATCTGCAGCGGAACCGTCCCAAGACGCTCAATCTCTGACGAAAAGCTGACGACATGCGTCCTCTCAAATTCGTTCCCGATAATACGAACATCGCGTTCCTCAGCTATCGCTGGTGGGCCTTGGCGCTGTCGGTTCTGCTGCTGACTGCATCGGTGGCGCTTGTGGCCATTAATGGTTTGAACTGGGGCATCGACTTTGTCGGCGGCCAGTCCATCCGGGTCACTTTCCAGAAGCCTGTGAATATGGGTGATCTGCGGAGCCGGTTGGAAGGCATGGACGTCGGTGACGTTGTCATCCAGCAGATGACAGACCCAAAGGTGGTTAGCATCCGCATTCCGCTCGACGGCGAAGCGGCAAACCCCATTGGCAAATGCTTGGGCAAGGGCGTCGGCAAAGAGGGCGCATCAGACCAGTCGAACCGCATTGCTTCCAAGGTGCGTGGTGAATTGATTCGCGCCTATCCAGGCGTGAACATTGGCGCGGTCAATTCCGTGTCGGGCAAGGTTGGTTGCGAACTGTTCAGCACAGGCTCTATCGCGCTCGGCCTCGCCATGTTGGGGATTTCGCTGTTTATCTGGTTCCGGTTTGAATGGCAGTTTGGGGTCGGTGCGCTCGTAACGTTGTTCCACGACGTAGTCCTGACGTTCGGCTTCTTCGCGTTGACGCGGTTGAACTTCGACTTGAACGTGATTGCAGCGATCCTGACGATCATCGGCTATTCGCTGAACGATACGATCGTCATCTATGACCGTATTCGCGAAAATCTGCGCAAATACCGCAAGATGGAAATTGAGCCTTTGCTCAACCTGTCCGTCAATGAAACGCTGTCGCGCACGGTGACGACATCAATGTCGCTGATCATCACGCTGGCCATTTTGTTGCTCGTCGGGCCGGATTCCATCTTCGGCTTCACTGCCTCCATGCTTCTCGGCATCGTGATCGGGACGTTCTCGTCCTTCTACATCTCGGCGCCGGTGCTGATCTGGCTCAGCGTGACTTCGGACAGCTTCATCCAGCAGGAAACGAACAAGTCTGGCGCAGAGCGGATTGGCGAGTCATTTCCTGACAAGAAGTGAGAGATGGCGGAACAGCGCTTCGGTGTTCCGCCCCCAGGTAAAGCGCTCCGCAATCTGACGGCAGGCCGTGCGGGACGGTGGCGTGGCGAGCACGCTCGTCACGCCTGCCAGTACGCCTGAGGCGGTTCGCTCCACAATACGACCCGCATTATCATTGGTGAGCACTTCGCGCGCACCGCCGACATTTGTGATGACGATGGGCGTGCCGCAGGCCAGCGATTCCACCCATGCATTGGCTAGCCCCTCCGATGCGGAGGGCAGGGCCATGACATCGGCCGCAGACAGCCATGAGGCGATCTCTTCATGCGGCAGGTTCCCTGTAAAGCATACGCGGTCTGCGACGCCCAAAGCCGCCGCCTGTTGACCCAGTCGGGACCGATCTTCGCCGTCGCCGATCAGCACAAGCTGCGCCTCAGGCAAATGGGGCAGGGCGTCGATGACAAGCGACTGCCCTTTACGGGGAATGAGCGCCCCCACAGTCACGATGAGCGGGCCTGAAAAACCAAGCGCTGACTTGGCGGCGGCGCGGTCTTGCACGGCGAATTTTGCAAGGTCGACACCCGTGTAATGCACGGTGATGCGGTCTTCCGGCATGCCGAGGCGCACCATGTCGTCTTTCAGGGCCTCTGAAACCGCGAGCAATCCGCTTGCAGACTGTCCAGCGGTTCGCACCTGCGAGGCCGTTGCGGGAGTCTGGCCCCAGAAATGGATGTCCGCGCCCCGTGCCTTGATCGATACTGGCACAGCAAAATGCGCCCCCAGTGCGACAGCTGCGGGGCCATCGGGAAAGAAGAATTCCGCATCGATAATGTCGAACGGGAAGGTCCGCCGGATTTCGGTGAGAATCGGCGTCAACCGTCGCGCAAGAGCGCCTGCATCAAATCGTCCTTTGGTGCCCGGCAGATGCAGAAAGCGGGGGCGATGGACGCGTAGTCCTTTCCAGTCGTCCACCTGCGGAACGCTGGAAAAACCTCGATAATGGCCGTGCAGGCGAAGGGGAAAGGGCGGCAGGCCGATGGGAGAGACCACCTGCAGTTCCACATCGGGATGGGCTGCAAGGCCAAGCGTCTGGCGTTCCACAAAGGGGCCAAGGCGCGGGCGTGTTTTGTCTGGAAACAATGTGGCGAGGGTGAGGACGCGCAGCATTACACCGTCGCCCAAAATGCACGGTGCGCCGCCACGGACACGCCGGATAAGGATGCCCCCGTCTCAACCATCAGGGCCCGAATAGCGCTAAACCGTTAAGCAACTGCATCTCCGCGCTTGGCGATCCGGAAAGCAGGGGCTAAGAACGCCGCCATGTCGAGTTCACGTTTCAAAACCGCCGCTCTCCTCGCCGTTGTCGCGCTGGCCGTTCCACTTGCTGGTTGCGCTGGTAACCGGGGCCGCACCAAGGCAGATACGTCTTACGTCGCGCGCGATGTGAACACGCTCTACAACGCCGCAAAGGACCGGTTGGACAGGCGCCAGTTCAAAATCGCCGCCGCCTTGTTTGATGAGGTGGAGCGCCAGCATCCCTATTCGGTCTGGGCCCGCCGCGCGCAGCTGATGAGCGCCTTCAGCTATTATGCGGCGCGCGAATATACCGAATCGACCAACTCAGCGCAGCGCTTTCTCTCGATCCATCCGGGTAACCGCGATGCGCCTTACGCCTATTATCTGATCGCGCTCAATTATTATGAGCAGATTTCTGACGTCACGCGTGACCAGAAGATCACGCAGCAGGCGCAGGATGCGCTGGGGGAATTGATCCGTCGTTATCCCGATAGCCGCTATGCCGCCGATGGCCGTCTCAAGCTTGATCTCATCCGCGATCACTTGGCGGGCAAGGAAATGGAAATCGGCCGCTATTACCAGCGCCGTGGCCTGTGGCTTGCCAGCATCTCCCGCTTCCGCAAGGTGACGGAAGATTATCAGACGACGAGCCATGCGGCAGAAGCGCTGATGCGCATGACGGAAAGCTATCTCGCCATGGGTATTCCTGAAGAGGCGAAAAGGTCTGCGGCTGTTCTGGGGGCGAACTATCCCGCTTCCGAATGGTACAAGCGCGCCTTTGAGCTTATGCAGAAGCACGCGCCGCAGGCGTGAGCCACGCCCGATGCTGACATCTCTCTCGATCCGTGACGTTGTCCTGATCGAGGCGCTCGACCTTGATTTTGCCAAAGGGCTTGGCGTGCTGACCGGGGAAACCGGGGCTGGCAAGTCGATCCTGCTTGATGCCTTGGGGCTCGCCTTGGGCGATCGGGCCGACAGCGGACTTGTCCGTCAGGGGTGTGTGCAGGCCAGCGTCACCGCCAGTTTTTCCACACCCGCGTCCGCGCGCCAGCTTCTGTCCGCCAATGATCTCGACATCGGCATGGGGGAGGAGTTGATCGTCCGCCGCACGGTGAAGGCCGATGGCGGCAGCCGCGCCTGGATCAACGATCAGCCGGTCTCAGCAGCTCTGTTGCGGGAACTGGGCAGCAGCTTGGTCGAAATTCACGGGCAGCATGATGACCGCGGGTTGATCAATCCCAAAGGGCATCGTGATCTGCTCGATAGCTTTGCCCGCGCCGATACGGCCGCGGTCCGGCTCGCCCATGCTGCCTGGCGCAATGCGGAGTCGACGCTCGCCTCGGCGCGACAGGCTCTGGAGGATGCCGAGCGGGATCGGGAATGGCTCGACCATGCCGTGGCGGAGCTCAAAGCCTTTAATCCGCAACCGGGTGAGGAAGATGAACTCGCCAGCCGCCGCGCGCTGATGCAGCGCGGGGAAAAGATTGCGGCTGAACTCGCCGCGATCACCGAGCTGGTGGAAGGCAGCGATGGCGCCCTGTCTCAATTGCGTCAGGCGGCGCGGATATTGGACCGTGTGTCGGACGATCATCCAACCCTCGCCGAGGCGCTGGCAGCGGTTGATCGTGCCATCATCGAAAGCGGGATGGCGGAAGATAAACTGCGCGAGGCGGGCCTTGCTTTGTCTTTTGACCCGTCGGCGCTGGAGGCGGATGAGGCCCGGCTGTTTGATCTGCGCGCACTTGCCCGTAAGCACCGCGTTCAGCCCGAGGCTTTGGCCGAATTGACGGCGGAACTGTCGACCAAGCTCGACGCGATTGAAGCTGGCGGCGAAGGGCTTGCCAAGATGGAGGCAGCGCTTGCTGCAGCGCGCACGACCTATGAGGCGGCAGCCCGCGATCTGGCGTCCAAACGACGCGACGCGGCAGGGCAGCTCGACATTGCGGTCGCAACCGAACTCGTGCCGCTGAAACTTGATTCCGCGCGTTTCCAGACCCTGGTGGAAGAACTGCCCGAGGCCCAATGGGGCCCATCCGGGATGGACCGGGTTGAATTCATGGTATCGACCAACCCCGGCGCGCCATTTGCGCCGCTCATTAAAATTGCATCCGGGGGCGAACTCTCCCGCTTCATCCTCGCCTTGAAAGTCGCGCTGGCAGAAGTGGGCGCGGCGGGCACGATGATCTTTGATGAAATTGACCGGGGTGTGGGCGGGGCCGTTGCCTCGGCTATTGGGGAAAGACTGGCGCGATTGGCGCAGAAAACGCAGTTGCTGGTCGTCACGCACAGCCCGCAGGTCGCGGCACGCGGGGCCGCGCACCTCATGATCGCCAAGGCCTCGGAAGGCACGGTCACGCGCACCAGCGTCCGCCAGCTCGATCCTGCCGAACGCCGCGAGGAAATTGCCCGCATGCTCTCCGGCGCGCAGGTGACAGATGAAGCGCGCGCGCAGGCAGAACGGTTGCTGGAGGCGGCGTGAACGACATGTTCGATATGTCGGAAGCCGACGCCGCCAATCGTCTGATGCGCCTTGCGAAGGAGATCGCAAAGCACAACCGGCTCTATCACACGCAGGATGCGCCGGAGATTTCGGACGCGGACTATGACGCGCTTGTGCGGGAAAATAACGCGCTGGAGGAACAGTTTCCGCATCTCATTCGTCCCGACAGCCCAAATACATCGGTGGGGGCAGCACCGGCCGGGCATTTGACCAAGGTCACCCACGCCAAGCCGATGCTCAGCCTCGACAATGCATTTGCGGATGAGGATGTTGAAGACTTTGTTTCAGGCCTTCGGCGCTTTCTCAATCTGGCGGATGGGACGGATGTCGCCCTGACGGCAGAGCCCAAGATTGACGGCCTGTCTTGTTCGCTGCGCTATGAAGGCGGCACGCTCGTCATGGCGGCCACGCGCGGGGATGGCGCGGTGGGTGAGGATGTGACCGCCAATGTGCGGACCATATCGGACATTCCGCAGCAGATTTCCGGCAGCATGCCCAGTGTGTTTGAGGTGCGCGGTGAGGTCTATATGGCCAAGGCCGATTTTGAGGCGATCAATGCGCGAGCGGAGGAGGAGGGGACGAAACTCTTCGCCAACCCCCGCAATGCCGCCGCAGGTGCCCTGCGCCAGAAGGACCCCAAGATTACGGCGTCGCGTCCGCTCCGTTTTCTCGCCCATGGTTGGGGGGAGGTGTCGGCGCTGCCTGCCGAGACGCAGTTTGACGTTATCAAGGCGATCGAAAGCTGGGGCATCCCTGTCGATCCGCGTTTTGTGCGCCTCCATTCCACGGCTGATGTGCTCAGCCATTATCGCAAGATTGAGGCGTTGCGCGCGGACCTGCCCTTCGACATTGATGGCGTTGTCTATAAGGTGGATCGGCTCGACTGGCAGGAACGGCTGGGCTTCAGGGCCAAATCACCCCGTTGGGCCATCGCCCATAAATTCCCCGCAGAACGGGCAGAAACGACGCTGGAGTCCATCGACATTCAGGTCGGCCGCACGGGCAAGCTGACGCCGGTCGGGCGGTTAAAGCCGGTCACTGTGGGCGGCGTTGTCGTCTCCAACGTGACGCTCCACAATCGTGATGAGATTGCACGTCTGGGCGTCCGCCCGGGGGATCGTGTTGTCGTGCAGCGGGCAGGGGATGTCATTCCGCAGATTGCGGAGAATCTGACACGCGATGAAGCGCGGGCCGGCTGGATCTTTCCGGATCACTGCCCTGAATGTCAGTCCGAAGCAGTAGCAGAGGAAGGCGAAGTCGATGTCCGCTGCACCGGCGGGCTGATTTGTCCTGCGCAACGCGTTGAGCGGCTCAAGCATTTTGTCAGCCGTGCTGCGCTCGATATTGATGGTTTGGGCGAAAAGACCATCGTTGAGTTTTTCGGCCTTGGTTGGTTGCACAGCCCGGCAGATATTTTCCGCCTGCGCCGTCGCCGTGCGGAGATTGTCGGCCGCGAAGGGTGGCAGGATAAGTCTGTGGATAACCTGTTGGCAGCTATCGAAACCAAGCGGTCGCCTGATCCCGCGCGCCTCGTCTTCGCGCTCGGCATTCGCCATGTCGGCGCGGTGACGGCGAAAGATCTGCTTAAGGCCTTCGGTACTGTTGAGCGGGTGCGAGAGGTGGCGACCGGTGCGGGCGCGATAGAAGAGCTGACGCAGGTGGACGGCATCGGCCCGGTGGTTGCTGAAGCGCTCGTCGAATTCTTTCATGAGGCGCACAATCAGGAGGTCTGGAATGACCTGTTGAGCGAAGTGACGCCGCCGGCTTATGTGTCCAACGTCCGCGACTCTGCCGTCTCTGGAAAGACGATTGTCTTCACCGGCAGCCTTGAGACGATGAGCCGCGATGAAGCCAAGGCGCAGGCGGAATCACTGGGTGCAAAAACGGCTGGGTCTGTGTCGACGAAAACCGATCTTCTTGTGGCTGGTCCGGGCGCGGGCTCAAAACTCAAAAAGGCGCAGGAGCTTGGGATTGAGGTGATTGACGAAGCGGCCTGGGCGCAAATTGTTGCCTCTGCCGCCTGACCTGCAGACGCGCTGCGCAGCATCCGGCTTGACCCGTGAACCGCCCCTCGTCAAAGCAGGGTCATGACCGAACAGACGGACCTTTCCGCGCTCACATTTGAGCAGGCCCTCAAAAAGCTTGAGGAAATTGTGGCGCGGCTTGAATCTGGGGAGGCGGCGCTTGATGAATCGATCACGCTGTACACCCAGGGAGAGGCGCTCCGGGCGCAATGCGAGGCGCGGTTGAAGGATGCACAGGCGCGGATCGAAAAGATCACGCTGGGCAGCGCAGGCCAGCCGACCGGCACGACCGCGTTTGACGCTGGCTGACCCGCCCAAAATGACCGGCGACCTTCTGACATCGGCGCTTGCGGAGATTGCCACAGACGTTGACCGTGGCTTCGATCTGCTGCTGCCGGTGCCCGATGACGGTCGCGCGCGGCTTTATGAAGCGATGCGTCATGCGGCCATTGGCGGCGGAAAGCGCTTGCGCCCGCTGCTCGTGATGGCAGCCTCCCGCCTGTTTAACGTCCGGCAGGAATCGGCGCTCAATGTCGGCCTCGCGATCGAATCTATCCATGTTTATTCGCTCGTCCATGATGATCTGCCGTGCATGGATGATGATGATATGCGCCGGGGCAAGCCAACAGTGCACAAGGCCTTTGACGAGGCAACAGCGGTGCTGGCGGGAGATTCTCTCCACGCGCTGGCCTTTGAAATTCTGGCGGATGAGACAACGCATCCAGATCCGTTTGTCCGGTCTGAACTGATTGCGGAACTTGCGCGGGCGTCCGGCCCTTCTGGGATGGCCGGCGGGCAGATGATGGATCTGGCTGCCAGCGATGCCGATTTTGATCTCCATTCGGTCACGCGCCTGCAACAGCTGAAAACAGGTGCGCTTATCTCCTTTTGTCTGGAGGCAGGTGCGATCCTCGGCCGGGTGCCGCCTGAGGGGCGCCATGGCTTGCGCGGCTATGCGCGGGATATCGGTTTGGCCTTCCAGATCGCCGATGACGTGATCGATGCGGAAGGGGATGCCGCCGTTGCCGGCAAAGCGGTCAACAAGGATGCAGACGCCGGCAAAGCGACGTTCCTCTCCTTGCTCGGCATTGATCGGGCTAAGGCGCAGATGCACATATTGGTGGACCAAGCCATCGCCCATCTCCACGCATTTGGGGAAGAGGCGGACCTGCTGCGCGCCATTGCGCGCTATACGGTAGAAAGGGACCGATAATGGGGGAGCGCATCGGGGTTTATCCCGGCACATTTGATCCAATTACATTGGGGCACATGGACATCATCCGGCGCGGCGCAAAGCTCGTTGACCGCCTGATTGTGGGTGTGACAACCAACGCTAGCAAATCCCCCATGTTCAGCGATGACGAGCGCATCGCCATGGTGAAGCGCGAAGTGGCGACCATTGGCGGCGCCATTGATGTCGTCGGTTTTGATTCGCTGCTGATGGACTTTGCTGAAAAGCAGAAGGCGTCCATCATTGTGCGCGGCCTTCGTGCTGTCGCGGACTTTGAATATGAATATCAGATGGCGGGGATGAACCAGCAGTTGAATGACCGCATTGAGACGGTCTTCCTGATGGCGGATGTCTCGCTGCAGCCCATCGCATCGCGTCTCGTCAAGGAAATCGCCATTTATGGCGGCGACATCGCAAAGTTCGTGACACCGGTGATAAAATCCGAAGTTGTTGCCCGTGTTGAAAAAATTGGAAAGCGGGGAAGCTGATCCGTTCATCGGCAGCTAATCCAGCCGCTGGCAAACCGCCGCGGCAATAAAGAGGTGAAATGTGAAGAAACTGATCGTCGCTATCATGATGCTGCTGGGTCTCTCCGGGACGGCCAGCGCCAAGGACAAGGTGGTGGCTCCGCCACCGGCGCCGGTTTCGACCATTCCTGCCCCCGAACCCGACAATATTCTTGTGCTCGACCTGTCGACCGGCGGGCAGGTGCGCATTCAGCTTCGCCCCGATAAGGCACCCGCACATATTGAGCGGATCAAGCTGCTGACGCGGGCTGGCTTTTATGATGGCGTTATCTTCCACCGTGTGATCGAAGGCTTCATGGCGCAGACCGGAGATCCGCAGGGCACGGGTGAGGGTGGTTCTCCGCTGCCTGACCTGAAGGCGGAGTTCAACGATTTGCCGCATCTGCGCGGCACGCTCTCCATGGCGCGCACCAGCGAGCCTGACAGTGCCAATAGCCAGTTCTTCATCGTGTTTTCGCCGTCATTCCGGCTCGACAATAAATATACCGTCTTGGGTCGTGTGATGAGCGGCATGCAGTATGTGGACGCCATTGAGCGCGGCGAGCCACCGCTCAATCCGTCAAAGGTGCTTCACGCCTGGATCGGTGCCGATGGACCGGATGCGCCGCGCATTCCGCTGCCGCCGGTTGCCCCAAAGGCTGAAGCTGCACCGGCCACACCGCCGAAGCCCTGATGCGCGTCGATCTTTTCGACTTTGATCTCCCCCAAGACCTGATCGCCCTGCGGCCCGCCCAGCCGCGGGATTCAGCGCGCCTTTTGCTGCTCGATGGCGATACCATGGATGACCGCATCGTCCGAGACCTGCCGGACATTTTGCGGCCCGGCGATTGCCTTGTGTTCAACGATACGCGCGTCATCCCCGCCCAGTTGGAGGGCATGCGCGGCGAAGCGCGCATTGGTGCAACGCTGCACAAGCGTGAGGGGCTGCGCGACTGGCGGGCTTTTGTCCGCAATGCAAAGCGACTGAAAGATGGCGACCGGATCGATTTTGGGCAGGATGTGACGGCGCTGGCCGTCAGCCGCGGTACGGATGGCAGTGTCCTCCTGCACTTTGAAGGCGAAGAGCCGGTAGAAGTTCTGCTCGAACGGGCCGGGACAATGCCGCTGCCGCCCTATATCGCGGCCAAACGCGGCATCGATGAGCGCGACGCAGAAGACTATCAGACGATGTTTGCAGCAGAAAAGGGAGCTGTCGCCGCGCCAACAGCCGCGCTACATTTCACGCCGGATCTGATCGCACGGCTCGATGCAGCGGGCATCGCGCACGAAACGCTGACGCTTCATGTGGGGGCCGGTACCTTCCTCCCCATGAAAGTTGATGACACTGATGACCACCAGATGCATGCCGAATGGGGCCGCATTGATGCGGATTGTGCTGACCGGCTCAATGCCGTGCGCGCAAAGGGTGGGCGCGTCATCGCTGTCGGCACCACCTCGCTCCGCCTGCTTGAAAGCGCGACGGGCGACGACGGCATCATCCGCCCGTTTGAAAACGACACGTCGATTTTCATCACCCCCGGATACCGGTTCAAGGCCATTGACGGGCTGATGACCAATTTCCACCTGCCCAAATCCACACTCTTCATGCTCGTGAGCGCGCTGATGGGGCGGGACCGGATGCAGGCGGCCTACGCCCATGCCATTGCCGGGCGATACCGGTTCTACAGCTATGGCGATTCCAGCCTGCTCTTGCCCTCGGCGTCTGAATAGGTTTTGATGCCCTCACCCCGCGCAATGACGGGGAAGGAGAGGGTATTTATGACTGAAGCACCGCAGGCCGTTGCGCCGCCGTCGCCCGTTGCCGGTTTGGGCATTGTTGCCATCGTTGTCGTCGCCATCATCGGCTGGGCCATTCTTGGCAGCGCGATTGTCGATGGATTGTCGCTGTTTGGCGGATTTCTGATGCTCTGGCATTACGCCAATATTGAACAGCTTGATATCAAACGACTTCCCGCCGCGCTGCTCGGCGCTGTCGTTGGCCTCGTGCTGGCCTGGCAGGTTGTCTACCTCACGCAGCTCTACGGCAGCACGGGGACGATCATCGGCCTGTTGGTGATGGTTGTTGGCATTTATCTGCAGGTCATCAACATCCTGCCGTTGCTGTTCAATGCCTCGGCGATGCTGTTCCTCACAGTTGCCGCTGCACCGCTCATCCAACTGAAGGTGAACTTCATCAACCTTGGCATTTCGACTGTTGTCGGCGGGCTGTTCTTTGCGGGCTTCATCGAAGCGGTAAAGTGGATCGCCACCAAATTGCTGACACCGGCAGCAACGACCGCTCAGTAGATCGTATAGCCACCATCAATCACCAGCGAGTCTCCCGTGTGAAAGCGTGAGGCCTTGCTGGCGAGGTAGACGGCGATCCCGGCAAAGTCGGCGCCGTCGCCCCAACCGCCCATGGGAACGCGGCCGATGACGCGTTCATTGAACTTGTCATTGGCCTGCATGGGCGCAGTCATGTCGGACCGGATCCAGCCGGGCAGTATGGAGTTAACGGTGATCGCATGGCGCGCCAGCTCTACTGCCATGGCGCGGCACATGGAGATAACGGCGCCTTTCGTCGCGCCATAATGTTCATTGCGGGCGGCTCCATGAACGGCGGCAGTTGACGCGATGCCGACTAGCGAGCCACCGCGATCCCCTGCCGCTCCGCGTTCAATCATGTGGCGCGCTGCTTCGCGAAGGGTCGCGAACACGCCGTGAACGTTGATCGATTCCAGCTTTTTGAAGTCATCGATGCTGATGTCGAACATATCGCGGCGAGACTGGCCGATGCCCGCATTGGCGATCGCCTGATCGATCCGGCCAAATTCGTGCAGGATGTCGGCCATGCCTGCCTTCACGGCGGCTTCATCGGAGACATCGACGATGGCTGATCGCACGGTGCCGCCATGTGTCGATAGCTGCGCGACGGCGGCCTCATTCTTCGCGGCACTGGTGCCCCAGATGACAACGCTCGCCCCGTGCTTGGCTAAGCCTTCGGCCATGCCAAGGCCGATGCCGCCATTGCCGCCTGTCACCAGCGCAACCTTGCCGGTTAGATCGAACAGATTATCCATCGCTGCATCTCTCCTGTGTTTGGGGTCCAGACACACGAGAGGGAGGATGCTGTCAATCGTCAGTCAGCGGTTTCCAGTTGTTCGGACAACTCCAGCCAGCGCTGTTCTGCTGCGTCCACCTGCGTGTTCACTTCGCCGCGCAGGCGGGAGAGGTCCCCCATGGTCATCTTGGCGTATTTGGGCGCGGCCTTGTCCGGCGCAAACATGGCTTCGTCGATGGCATTGCGCTCTTTGGTAAGGCGCTCCAGCTCCGCTTCGGCGCTGTTCACATCCTTGCGGAGTTGCTGCGCCTTCTGCCGGTCCTGCGCTTGGGAGGCGCGGTCGCCCTTCTTTCCGCTCTTGGGCCCACCATCGGATTTGGGCTGGTTCTTGCCAAGGATGAAGTCGGTATAATCCTCAATGCTGCCGGAAAACTCCTTTGCCGTGCCGCTGTCGACAAGGACAAGGCGGTCAGCGGTCAATTCCAGCATGTGCCGGTCATGGCTGACGAGTACGACGGCACCGGAATAGCCATTCAATGCCTGCACAAGGGCTTCGCGTGCATCGACATCAAGGTGGTTCGTCGGCTCATCGAGGATGAGCATGTGCGGCGCCTCCCGCGTGATGAGCGCCAGCGCCAGCCGCGCGCGTTCTCCGCCCGACAGTTTCTTGACCTCGGTGGTCGCCTTTTGTCCGGAAAAGCCGAAACGCCCCAATTGCGCGCGAACAGCGGCAGGTGTTGAGCCTTGCATCTGGCGGGTCATATGTTCGAGTGGGGTGTCATCCCCATCCAGTTCTTCCACCTGATACTGCGTGAAATAGCCGACGCGCATTTTGCCGGCCGCATTCATCGCGCCGTCCATTGGGGCCAACTGGGCGGCGAGCAAGCGCGCCAGCGTCGTTTTGCCATTGCCGTTGCGGCCAAGCAGAGCGATCCGGTCATCCGGGTCCAGTCGCAGATTGAGGCGCTCTAGGATCGGCGTACCCGCCGCATAACCCACGCTTGCCATATCGAGCGTGATGAGCGGGGGACGTAGTGGATCGGGATCAGGAAAGTCGAATGAAAGGGTCGGGTCTTCAGCCATCGCCGCGATGGGCTGCATCCGGGCGAGCGCCTTGACGCGCGACTGGGCTTGTTTCGCTGTACTGGCACGCGCGCTGTTGCGGGCGATGAAGTCCTGCAGCTTGGCGCGCTGTGCATCCTGCGAGGCTTTGGCGGCGGCCAATTGTGCGGCACGTTCGGCGCGCTGGCGCTCAAAGGAGTCATAGCCGCCGGTGTAGAGCGTGACCTTCCCGCCTTCGAGATGCAGGATATTGTCGACGACGTTGTTTAGCAGATCACGTTCGTGGCTGATGACGACCATCATGCCCGGATAGGCTTTCAAGAAGCTTTCTAGCCACAAAGTGGCTTCAAGATCCAAATGGTTCGACGGCTCGTCGAGCAGAAGCAGATCGGGTTCAGAGAACAGCAAGGCGGCAAGCGCGACACGCATTTTCCAGCCGCCTGAATAGCTATCAAGCGGACGCTGCTGCATCTCTTCACCAAAGCCGAGGCCAACGAGGATGCGTGAGGCGCGGGCATTGGCCGTATAGGCGTCGATGGCGTTCAGGCGTTCATAGATCTCACCCAGACGGTCCATGTCCTCGCAACCTTCGGTTTCGAGCATAAGCGCGGCACGCTCAACGTCCGCGGCCAGAACCGTGTCGATGGGCGTCGCATCGCCGCTCGGCGCTTCCTGGGCGATATAGCCGATGCGCGTGTTGCGCGGCATTTCCAGGCTGCCCTCATCTGGGTCCAGCGCACCGATCATGACCTTCATCAGCGTGGATTTACCCGCGCCATTGCGGCCGATCAGCCCGATACGGCTGCGCGGGGGCAGGGCCGCCGATGCGCGGTCAATGATGGTGCGCCCGCCAAGGCGCACGGTGATACCGTTAAGATTGAGCATATCCGGCGGCTGCTACAAGATTTCGCTGCAGATGCGAAGGGATTCGCATCCACCGGATATTTTCCCTTCAGGCTAGGGTGAGGGCGTGGTCGGTTGTCATCAACACGGTGGCGGCCGCCGTGTTGGAAATCGGGATGTGATAATTCCGGCTCGCCTCCCTCGCGCCATCCCCCATCGCGCCGCGCGCCGCTATCCAGTTGAGGATTTCAATGCCTTGGCTTCCGGAGAGTTCGACAATGTCGAGCGCGCTATGCTTGGTCAGTGCGTCCGGATTGGAGGGCAGATTGTCGAGGCAGAATTTGTCATAGTCGGGGTTCATGAAGCCAGCGCGCTCTCCATCCAGCTGGTGGGACAGGCCGCCCGTGCCGAAGATGAGGACCTTGGCATCTTCATCCCAACTCTCAATTGCCTTGTGAACAGCTCGCCCGAGCGCGAGCGCCCGCTTCGGGCTGGGCAGCGGATGCTGCACGGTGTTGATCCCCACCGGCACCAGCTTGAAATCATAGCCATTACTGTTTGGCCAGCTCAGCTCCAAGGGTATAGAAAGCGCGTGATCGATCAGCATTTCCTGACAGGTCACGATGTCGAATTCTTCTTCGACCAGCGTGTTGATGATGTGCCAGGACAGCTCCGGCGCGCCGGGCACCGATTTGAACAGCGGCAGGCCCCAGCCTTCATCCGCATTGTCATATTGGGGTGCGGCGCCGACCGCAAAGGTCGGCATTTTGTCGAGGAAGAAATTCAGGCCGTGGTCGTTGGAAAAGGTGACGACATAATCTGGCTTATTATCTTTCAGCCATTCATGGACAGGCTTGAACCCGTCAAAAAACGGCTTCCAATAGGGGTCTTCCTGCAATCCCTTGGCAATGGCCCCGCCGATGGCAGGCACATGGCTGGTGAATATTCCGCCGATAACCTTGGCCATGTCAGATCCCCTTTGCCTGATCGAGCAGCATCTGTTTGAACTCTGCGACGCTCTTGCCGGTCTGCTGCGCGCCGAGGTCCTGCACATTGAGGCCGAAGATTCCGGCAAGTTTGGCTAGGTAATAGACGTTTCCGCCCGCTACGATCATCGCCAGCACGTTGCGTTGGCGCACGGCGTCGCGCTGCTCGGGTGTGAGGTTGAATTTCGCGCAATAGGCGTCCTCATCCTCCAGAAAGGCTTGCCGGTTCGCGGCGTTGTTGAACGAAAAACACATTGCGTTGATTGCATAGCCAATCCTCGCGGCGTCGCCGTCGAACACGGGCGTGCCCAGTATCACGCGCTTTGCTGTCGCCATCTGCACCGCACTCTCCTCATCCAAATTCATTGGATGGGGGTGAAATATCGTATGTAAGACATACAATCTTTGATCTAGGACAAAATGCGCGAGCGCCGTATAGCCCGCGCACCATGACGAAGCCGCGTTTTGATTTTCAGATTTCTGCAACCGACGGGAAGGCCCGGACGGGCGTTATCCGCATGATGCGGGGCGACATCCGCACCCCGGCCTTCATGCCCGTCGGCACGGCGGCAACCGTGAAGGCGATGAAGCCCAAAGATGTGCGCGGGCTGGGGGCGGACATCATCTTGGGCAACACCTATCACCTGATGCTTCGGCCCGGCGCGGAACGGATGGGCAGGCTTGGTGGCCTTCATAAGTTCATGGGGTGGGACCGGCCGATCCTGACGGACAGCGGCGGTTATCAGGTGATGAGCCTCGCTAGCCTGCGCAAAATTACCGAAGAAGGCGTCAAATTTGCGAGCCATCTCGACGGGTCACGACATATGCTGACCCCGGAACGCTCAATGGAGATCCAGCGTCTGCTCGGTTCTGACATCGTGATGGCCTTTGACGAATGCCCAGCGCACGGTGTGCCGCGTGAGGTTGCCGAAAAGTCGATGGAAATGTCGATGCGTTGGGCCAAGCGGTCGCGCGATGCGTTTGATGCAGGGGGAGACCATGCTGCACGCTCGGCGCTGTTTGGTATTCAGCAGGGATCATTGGACGAAGCGCTGCGCAAGCGGTCTGCCGACGCCCTGATCGAGATTGGGTTTGATGGTTATGCCATCGGTGGGCTCGCCGTCGGGGAAGGGCAGGAGGCGATGTTCGCCACGCTCAATTTCGCCCCGGACCAGCTGCCGGTTGACCGTCCCCGTTATCTGATGGGCGTTGGTAAGCCCGATGATTTGGTGGGGGCTGTTGAACGCGGGGTCGATATGTTTGACTGCGTCTTGCCCACGCGCTCCGGTCGCAACGGGCAGGCCTTCACCTGGGATGGCCCCGTCAACATCCGCAATGCGAAGTTTGCAGAAGACCTCTCTCCGCTCGACCCTGCCTCACCTGTGGGCGAATGGAGCAAGGCCTATCTCCACCACCTCGTTCGGTCGGGCGAGATGCTGGGCGCCATGTTAATGACCGAGCACAATTTATGGTTCTATCAGCAGTTGATGGCGGCGATGCGGGACGCAATTGCACAAGGCAAGTTCGCCGCATTCGCCGCCGAATTCAGGGCGCGCTATAAAAAGGCGCCTTAGCGCGGGGTTTTGCCTGCTGCCTGCCAGTCTTGCAGGGCCTTCATCATCTTGGGCACATGCTCCCGATAATCGAGCGACGACCAGACCGAGATCACCTTGCCGCCGGGCGAGATCAGATAGGATGTCCGGTTGGTCATGCCTGTGATGCTGAGCTTCACGTCATAACCCCGAATGACAGGCTTTGAGGCGGATGCGACGGCAAACTTGCCGCGGCATTCGGAGGATGAGAATTTTGCGAGCTTCTCAACGCCGTCGGCCGACATGCCAACAATGGTCGCGCCGAGTTTGCGGAAATCATCGGTGGCCTCTGCAAACTGGTTTGCTTCCACCGTGCAGCCAGGGGTGAAGGCGGCCGGGAAGAAATAGAGCACGACCGGCCCCTTTTTCAGCTGGTCGGCGAGGGAGAAGTCAAATTCCTTACCCCCAAGCGCCCCTTTGGTGGAAAAGCCGGGGGCCGAACTTCCGGCCGGCAATGCAGCCAAGGCAGGTGTTGACAGGGCGAGGGCAGATAACAGAACGAAAGTGCGCATTGAGGATCTCCTTGCTATAAGGAACCTATGGCGAAAATGACACCAACGCCAGCGTCCGTTGGTGTGCTTGACACTGTCACGCGCTGCTTATAAAGAAACTTATCCAATATCACCGTGATCACGGCGACGCGTTTCTGCGCTCGTCGTGTTTATGCGTTGATTTGGATGTTAAAGCGTCGAGATAGGCCGGCCTTGCCCGCTGGCTTGTGGAGCAGGAGAAAGTTACCAATGGCACGTATTGCGGGTGTTAACATCCCGACCAACAAGCGCGTTTTGATCGCGTTGCAGTATATCCACGGCATTGGCCAAGCCAAAGCTAAGGAAATCATCACCAAGCTGAACATCGATGAAGCGCGTCGCGTTCAGGATCTGTCGGACACAGAAGTCCTGCACATCCGCGAAACGATCGACGCCGATTACACGGTGGAAGGCGATCTTCGCCGCGAAACTTCGATGAACATCAAGCGCCTGATGGACCTCGCGTCCTATCGTGGCCTGCGTCATCGTAAGGGTCTTCCGGTTCGTGGCCAGCGCACGCACACAAATGCGCGTACCCGTAAGGGCAAGGCCAAGCCGATCGCCGGTAAGAAGAAGTAATTTTTCGGGCAGTCCGGCGGACTGTTCAGCGAAAATTACTCCCAACTGCTGTTTCAGCATTCGAGATAAAGTCAGGATTTCCTTATGGCACGCGAACCTCAGCGCCTTCGTCGGCGGGAACGCAAAAACATCACCTCTGGTGTGGCCCACGTCAACGCCAGCTTCAATAACACCATGATCACCATCACTGACGCGCAGGGCAATGCCATTGCGTGGTCGTCGGCGGGCATGATGGGCTTCAAGGGCAGCCGCAAGTCGACGCCTTATGCCGCTCAGGTTGCTGCTGAAGACGCAGGCAAGAAGGCCGCCGAACATGGCGTCCGTACGCTTGAAGTCGAAGTGAAGGGTCCCGGTTCGGGCCGTGAATCGGCACTGCGCGCTTTGCAGGCTGTCGGCTTCACCATCACGGCGATCCGTGACGTGACGTCGATCCCGCATAACGGCGTTCGTCCGTCGAAGCGTCGTCGCGTCTAATCGGCTTCCACCGGGTGCACATGACGTGTGCCCGGTAACAAGTTTCAATCGGTGGCAGGCGGACGCGCTTTCCACCCAACCCCAAGGGGAACACCGTGGCAGTTAATCTCAAGAACTGGCAGGAACTTAAAAAGCCCGACACCCTCGAAAAGAAGACCGGTGGCGATCCGCTGCGCAAGGCGACTTTTGTTGCTGAGCCGTTGGAGCGTGGCTTTGGTCTGACGCTGGGCAACGCGCTGCGTCGCGTTCTGCTCTCGTCGCTTCAGGGTGCGGCCGTAACGTCGATCAAGATCGAAAACGTGTTGCACGAATTTTCGAGCCTTGCTGGCGTCCGCGAAGACGTGACGGACATCGTCCTGAACGTGAAGCAGATTGCACTGCGTATGCAGGGTGACGGTCCGAAGCGTCTCCAGCTTTCGGCCACTGGCCCGGCGGACGTGAAGGCTGGCGATATTGCTGTTTCGGGTGACATCGAAGTGATGAACCCTGAACTGGTCATCTGCCATCTCGATCAGGGCGCGACGCTCAACATGGAACTGACGGCCGACGTCGGTAAGGGCTATGTTCCTGCCGCATCGAACCGTCCGGCAGACGCGCCCATCGGCCTGATCCCGGTCGACGCGCTTTACTCGCCGGT
Source organism: uncultured Sphingomonadaceae bacterium (assembly GCA_937996655.1). Taxonomy (GTDB): domain Bacteria; phylum Pseudomonadota; class Alphaproteobacteria; order Sphingomonadales; family Sphingomonadaceae; genus Aquisediminimonas. The sequence continues at coordinate 418,594 of CALKUK010000011.1, forward strand.
CCGTCAGGTCTCGTACAAGGTGGAAAACACCCGCGTCGGCCAGGAACTGGATTATGACAAGCTGACCCTGACCATCGAAACCGATGGCACAGTGACCCCGGACGATGCCGTTGCTTACGCTTCGCGCATCCTTCAGGACCAGCTTCAGCTCTTCGTCCACTTCGACGAAGCTCTGGCACAGTCCTCGCAGCTCATCGGCATGGCGGCACCTTCGAGCGCCCCGGAATCGTCGAGCGACTCCAACCAGATCAACCGCTTCCTTCTCAAGAAGGTGGACGAGCTGGAATTGTCTGTCCGTTCGGCAAACTGCCTCAAGAACGACAACATCATCTACATCGGCGATCTGGTTCAGAAGACCGAAGCCGAAATGCTCCGCACGCCGAACTTCGGCCGCAAGTCCTTGAACGAAATCAAGGAAGTGCTGTCGTCCATGGGCCTGCGTCTCGGCATGGACATCCCCGGATGGCCGCCCGAGAACATCGAAGACATGGCCAAGAAGCTCGAACAAGAGCTGCTCGGCTAAGCCGAAGCGAGCCGTGCAGCGCAGCAGCGTGGCGGTTTGCAAAGCGAACGCGATCGGTCGGCCAGCGGCCAATATGGTCGTCTGACGTCACGGGATTTACGCCCGTGACGGACCGGGCGTGGGATAAGGGCAAAGGGCGGTGGCCCGTAACACCGCCTGGCTAGGGGTACCTCACACGGCCCCCTGACGAACGAAAAGGAAGTTAAAATGAGACATCGTAGTGGCGGCCGTAAGCTTCAGCGTACCTCGGCCCACCGTATTGCCCTGTTCCGCAACATGTCGGCAGCGCTTATCAAGCATGAACAGATCACCACGACCCTCGCTAAGGCGAAGGAACTGCGTCCGTACGTTGAAAAGCTGATCACGCTGGCGAAGAAGGGTGGCCTGTCCAACCGTCGTCTGGCGCATGCCCGTCTTTTGAACGATGCGCAGCTGATCAAGCTGTTTGACGTTCTTGCCGAGCGTTACAAGGACCGCAACGGTGGCTACACCCGCGTCATCAAGGCTGGCATCCGCGCATCGGACGCCGCCCCGATCGCGATCATCGAATTCGTCGACCGCGACGTGAGCGCCAAGGGCCAGGATTCGGGCCCGGTCTACACGTCGGAAGATCTGGACGAAGCTGCCTAAACAGCTTTTGCCCTCATCGGCGAAAACAAGAAGCCCCGCAGAAATGCGGGGCTTTTTTGTTGAGGGGCGTAGGGCAGCGAACCAAAAAAAACGGGGCCCGAAGGCCCCGCTTGATTATTGATCCAAGAAGGACCGCATCTTGCGACTGCGGCTTGGGTGCTTGAGCTTCCTCAGCGCCTTGGCTTCGATCTGACGGATGCGTTCGCGCGTCACGCTGAACTGCTGGCCGACTTCTTCCAGAGTGTGATCGGTGTTCATGCCGATGCCGAAGCGCATGCGCAGCACGCGTTCTTCACGCGGGGTGAGCGAGGCAAGGACGCGGGTGACGGTCTCTTTGAGGTTCTGCTGGATCGCAGCATCCACGGGGATGACAGCGTTCTTGTCCTCAATGAAATCACCCAGATGCGAATCTTCTTCATCGCCAATCGGCGTTTCGAGGGAGATCGGCTCCTTGGCGATCTTCATCACCTTGCGGACCTTTTCGAGCGGCATCGACAGACGCTCGGCCATTTCTTCCGGGGTCGGCTCGCGACCCGTTTCGTGGAGGAACTGGCGGCTGCAACGGACCAGCTTGTTGATCGTTTCGATCATGTGGACCGGAATACGGATCGTGCGTGCCTGATCTGCAATTGAGCGCGTGATGGCCTGACGGATCCACCATGTGGCGTAGGTCGAGAATTTGTAGCCGCGGCGATACTCAAACTTATCAACGGCCTTCATCAGACCGATATTGCCCTCCTGAATGAGATCCAGGAACTGCAGGCCACGGTTGGTGTATTTCTTCGCGATGGAGATGACGAGGCGCAGGTTGGCTTCCACCATTTCCTTCTTGGCGATGCGGGCTTCGCGTTCAGCCTTTTGCACCATGTTCACGATGCGGCGGAACTCGGCGAGGGACATACCTGTCGCCTGCGCGATTTCAGAAATCTCGGTGCGGATACGCTCCACATTCCCACCCTCGTTCTCAGCGAAGGCAGCCCATTTCTTGTCGATGGAACGGACAGTTTCCAGCCAGTTCTCATCAAGCTCATGACCCATATAGCTGTCGAGGAACGACTTGCGGGCCACGCGGTGACGCTCGGCCAAGCGGAGCATTTGCCCACCCAAGGCCGTCAGGCGGCGGTTATAGCTGTAAAGCTGGTCAACCAGATACTCGATCTTCGAGTTATGGAATTGAACGCTTTCGACTTCCGCTGTCAGCTCTTCACGCAGCTTGTGGTACTTCTTTTCCTCGTTCGCAGGAAAGCCGTCACCGGCCGACAGCGCGTCCATGCGCGCCTGCTGAATCTTGCCGAACTTCTTGTAGATGGAGGTGATGCGCGCAAAGCGTTCCAGTGCTTCCGGCTTCAGCGTTTCTTCCATCTGGGCGAGGGAGAGGGTGTTGTCTTCTTCTTCCTCTTCTGCGGCTGCCTTCATGCGACGTTCGATAAGGCCGTCTTCGTCCTCCTCGCCATCAGCGGAGGCTTCCTCGGTAACGTCTTCTTCTTCCTTATAGGTCGGGCCGGCGTTCTTTTCAGAAATCTCGCCATCGCCATCCTCTTCCTCATCGGTCAGAGCTTCCGGGGCAGGGCCCTTGGAAAGCATCGCTTCCAGATCAAGGATTTCGCGCAGCTGCATCGTGCCTTCGTTCAGCGCGGTCGACCAATCGATAATCGCGTTGAAGGTAATGGGGCTTTCGCACAGGCCGAGGATCATGGTGTCACGACCAGCTTCGATACGCTTGGCAATGGCGATTTCGCCTTCGCGGCTCAGCAGTTCAACCGCACCCATTTCGCGCAGGTACATGCGGACCGGATCGTCGGTACGATCGACGACTTCCTTCTTCTTTTCGACCTGCGGCGCGCCCATCGGGTCGGCCGCGTCAACGGCTTCGATTTCTTCTTCAGGCTCTGCTTCTTCGCCATCTTCGGCGGCTTCGTCATTTTCGACGATGTTGACGCCCATGTCATTGATCGCGGCCATCACGTCTTCGATCTGCTCGGAAGACATCTGATCCTGCGGCAGGGCTTCGTTCAGCTCGTCATAGGTGATGTAGCCCCGCTTTTTGGCGCGGGCGATCAGCTTTTTGACCGAAGCTTCGTTCAGGTCGATGAGCGGGGCATCGACGCTGTCCTTGTCCATCATTTCCGCAGTGTCAGTTTTGGCCATGTGACCCGGTATACCCTTCTTCAATCGCCATTTCCGTCCCGTTCAGCGAGGGATGCCAGCTTGGCATCCGCTTCCCGGCGCGCCTCCAGCAGGCGCATTTGTTCGGCAAACCCTGTTTCGTCCCAGTTTTCGGCGAGGCGGACTGTCGCCGCTGCCAGCGCCTTATCCAGTTCAGGCCGCGCGGCGAGCGCCTCAATCGCCATCCCCAAATCCCTCCGGGCGAGCTCTGGATTTGCCTGCCGCCGCGTGAAGGAAAAGGCAAGCCCATTCGCATCTATCAACTGTGCTGCAAGCGCGCCGAAACCGCCAGTTTCGCATATGGTGATCAATGCCTGAGAATCAAGCGTCGGATCCTCATATGCGGCCTCAAGGAGAACGTTCCGAAAGCGATCAAGGTCCCCATCCGGCAAGACAAGTGCCGATAGGGCTTCGGCGCAGGCGAGAATGACTGTTGGGTGGTGGAGCAACCCGGCCAAAATCGCGCGCGCATAGATGACATCAATGCCCCCGCCGCTGATGGTGCGGGTGGCGTTTGTCGGTGGGGCTTCAAAAGGCTGGAAGCGCCCGCCGCGTTGGCCGGGGCGGCGGGGTTCAAACCGGCGCTGGTCAGACCGAGGTGGGGAGGGGCGACGGAAAGCGTCTTCAAAACGCTGCCGAAACTCCAAGTCATATTGCTCCCGAACGGATCCATTTTCAATGGTTTGACTATGGTTTCTAAGACGCTGCCGAAGGCCGGCGCGGGCTTCCGGCGTTGCCAACGGTTCCGACTCAAGTTCGTGCCGCCACAGTCGGTCCACCAGCGCCTCCGGCTTATCGAGCAGCGAATCCATGGCGATGCGGCCGCCCGACTTGATCAAATCGTCCGGGTCTTGACCCTGGGGGAGCGTGACGAAATTGAGCGATCGGGCAGGGGCCAAGCCCGGCAGCGCGCGGCCAATGGCGCGAATGGCGGCCTTTTGTCCCGCCGCATCCCCGTCAAAGCACAGGATCGGGGCGTCTGACAGCCGCCAGAGCCGATCAATCTGATGCTCGGTCAACGCAGTGCCGAGCGGTGCAACAGCGTCTTCTATCCCCGCCTGCGCCAGCGCAATCACATCCATATAGCCTTCGACGACGATGATGCGGTTGGTCTTCCGGTTGGCGGGTCCGGCCCTGTCAATATTATACAGCGTCCGCCCCTTATCGAAGAGCGGGGTGTCGGGGGAGTTCAGATATTTAGGTTCGCCGGAGCCCAGAATCCGTCCGCCAAAAGCAATCACCCGCCCGCGCGCATCGCGGATAGGGATCATCAGGCGACCGCGGAACCGGTCATAACTGTCCTTGTCCTCAACCTTGATCAGCAGCCCCGCCTCAATCAGCATGTCCTCGCCAAAGCGGGCGAGGGCGGACTTCAGATCCCCCCGGCTGTCGGGCGCATAGCCCATACCGAATGTGGAAATAGTTGCGGACTTGATGCCCCGCTGCTGCAGATATTGGCGGGCCTCGCCGCCCTTAACGCCCTGCAATTGCTCACTATACCAAGCGGCGGCGGCCGCCATGACGTCATGAAGGGAATTGGCCCGCTCTGCCTTTTCGGCGGCGCGGGGGTCGGGTGCAGGAACGTCCAGCCCGGCTGCTTCGGCAAGCTCCTTGACGGCGTCCATGAAGGGAAGCCCGCGCTGATCGGTCATCCAGCGGATGGCATCGCCATGCGCGCCGCAACCAAAGCAGTGGTAGAAGCCCTTTTCGTCATTGACGTAAAAACTGGGCGTCTTTTCGTTATGGAAGGGGCAGCAGCCCTTAAACTCCCGTCCGGCCTTCGTGATTTTCACCGTGCGCCCAACTAGCGCGGAGAGGAGTGTCCGCGCGCGAAGTTCATCGAGCCAGGCGGGGGAAAGCGTCAGGAGAGCGCAGCCTTCACCAATGCGCTCGCCTTCGACATGTCCAGCGAAGACGCGTGGCGTTCCTTGAGCACGGCCATGACCTTGCCCATGTCCTTCACGCTTTCCGCGCCGATTTCCGCCTTGATGGCTTCAATGGCAGCGGTGGTTTCCGCTTCGCTCATCTGCGTGGGCAGGAAGTCTTCGATCACGGCGACTTCGGCGGCTTCGATATCGGCGAGTTCGGGGCGGTTGCCCTTGATATAAAGTTGAATCGATTCGCGACGCTGCTTCACCATTTTCTGAAGGACTTCAACGACAAGCGTGTCATCATCCGTAGGGGCTTTGCCCGTGCGCGCTTCGATGTCGCGGTTCTTGATAGCCGCCACGATCAGGCGGATGGTGGCGGTGCGCGGCTTGTCTCCGGCCTTCATGGCCGTGATCTGCGCAGCCTGGATGTCGTCGCGAATCATTGCGGTCTCTCAATTGGAGGAAAGAATGGCCCTTAGCTGGGGAAAACCGGTTTTAATAGATTGACGCTGCGGCGCACCATCTCTAGCTGCGGTGCCTTAGCGACATCACCAGAATTTACGAAGGAGCGCCCCATCATGGCCGACCCCACCAGCACGCGCGCGCCCAGCGGAGCGACAGGCGTTCTGGTATTGGAGTCAGGCGACATCCTGTGGGGCCGTGGCTTTGGGGCTACCGGCACCGCCGTGGGCGAAGTCTGCTTCAACACCGCGATGACGGGTTATCAGGAGGTGATGACCGACCCCAGCTATGCCGGGCAGATCATCAATTTCACCTTCCCGCATATCGGCAACGTCGGCACCAATCCGGAAGACATTGAGGCGACCAATCCGCATGCCTTGGGCTGCATCGTTCGGCAGGATGTGACGGACCCCTCCAATTTCCGCAACACGCAGCATTTTGTGCCTTGGATGACGGCCAATGGCCGCATCGGCCTGTCTGGCATCGACACACGTGAGCTGACCCGCATCATCCGCATCAAAGGCGCGCCCAACGGCGTCATCGCCCATGCGCCGGACGGCGTGTTCGACATTGCGGCGCTGCTCGCGCAAGCGCGCGGCTGGCCGGGGCTGGAGGGGATGGACCTCGCCAAGGATGTGACCACGCTGCAAAGCTATGGCTGGGCGGATGGCATGTGGACGCTGGGGCAGGGGTATGCGCAGAATAGCGCCAATCCGAGGGGCCCCAAGGTTGTCGCCATCGATTATGGCATCAAGCGCAATATCCTGCGCAATCTGGTCGATGCCGGCGCGCAGGTGACGGTTGTTCCGGCCAGCGCCAGCTTTGCCGATATCATGGCGCACGCGCCCGATGGCCTGTTCCTTTCCAACGGACCGGGCGATCCGGCGGCGACGGGCGCCTATGCCGTGCCGGTGATCAAGCAGTGGCTGGAGACGAAGAAGCCGCTCTTCGGCATTTGCCTCGGTCATCAGATGCTCGGCCTTGCGGTCGGCGCCAAGACCGAAAAGATGCACCAGGGCCACCGCGGCGCGAACCATCCGGTCAAGCGGCTCGATGACGGCGCGGTGGAAATCACCAGCATGAACCACGGTTTTGCTGTCGATGCTGATACGCTCCCCACCAACGCCCGCGCGACCCACGTGTCGCTGTTCGACGGCTCCAACTGCGGCTTCGAACTGACCGACCAGCCCGCCTTCAGCGTCCAATATCACCCCGAAGCGTCCCCCGGCCCGCAGGACAGCCACTATCTGTTCGAAAAGTTCGTAGGGATGATGGGAACTAAAAATGCCTAAAAGAACAGACATCTCCTCCATCCTCATCGTAGGCGCGGGTCCGATCATCATCGGGCAGGCGTGTGAGTTCGATTATTCGGGCACGCAGGCCGTGAAGGCGCTTAAGGAAGAGGGCTATCGCATCGTCCTCGTCAATTCGAACCCCGCGACGATCATGACCGATCCTGAGCTGGCGGACGCGACTTACATCGAACCGATCACGCCCGAAATCGTGGCGAAGATCATCGAGAAGGAGCGGCCAGACGCCATCCTGCCGACGATGGGCGGGCAGACCGCGCTCAACACCGCGCTGGCGCTGTTCAATGATGGCACGCTCGCCAAATATGGCGTTGAGATGATCGGCGCGGATGCCGAAGCCATCGACAAGGCAGAAGACCGCATCAAATTCCGCGATGCCATGGACAAGATCGGGCTGGAATCGGCGCGGTCGGGCATCGCCCATACGCTTGAGGAAGCGCTGACGGTGCTGGAACGCACCGGGCTTCCCTCCATCATCCGCCCCAGCTTCACCATGGGCGGCACCGGCGGCGGCGTCGCGTATAACCGCGAAGAATTCATCCAGATCGTGACGGGCGGGCTTGATGCCTCGCCCACCACCGAAGTGCTGATCGAAGAGTCGCTGCTCGGCTGGAAAGAATATGAGATGGAGGTCGTCCGCGACCGGAACGACAATGCCATCATCATCTGTTCCATCGAGAATATCGACCCGATGGGTGTCCATACCGGCGACTCGATCACGGTTGCGCCTGCGCTGACGCTGACGGACAAAGAATATCAGATCATGCGCAATGCGAGCATCGCTTGCTTGCGTGAAATCGGTGTTGAAACAGGGGGTTCTAACGTTCAGTTCGCAGTCAATCCGAAGGATGGCCGCCTGATCGTGATTGAAATGAACCCGCGTGTGTCGCGCTCCTCCGCGCTGGCATCGAAGGCCACTGGCTTCCCGATTGCCAAGGTCGCGGCCAAGCTTGCCGTCGGTTACACGCTTGATGAGATCGACAATGACATCACCGGTGCAACGCCGGCATCGTTCGAGCCGACCATCGACTATGTCGTCACGAAGATCCCGCGTTTCGCCTTTGAAAAGTTCAAGGGTGCAGAGCCGATCCTGTCGACAGCGATGAAGTCGGTCGGCGAAGTGATGGCGATTGGCCGTAACATCCACGAATCGATGCAAAAGGCCCTGCGCGGTCTGGAAACCGGCCTTGTCGGCTTCAATTACATCGATGAGCTGAAAGGCGCATCGAAGGACAAGCTGGCATCTGCTTTGTCGCGCGCAACGCCGGACCGCTTGCTGGTCGCGGCCCAAGCGCTGCGCGAAGGCATGACCGTTGCCGAAATCAACGCGATTGCGTGCTTCGACCCCTGGTTCTTGGAGCGGCTTGAAGAGATTGTCGCGGCCGAACGCGATGTCGCTGAAAACGGTATTCCGCAGGATGCAGACGGTCTGCGCCGCTTGAAGGCGATGGGCTTCTCCGACAAGCGCCTGGCCTATCTGGCGCTCGAATCCGCGCATCTGAAGTCCGGCATGGAACGCGCCATTGCGCATGGGTCCGGGCTGATCCACGATGCTGTCCGCGCGATGACCGGCGGCGTGACCGAGAAGGAAGTGCGCGCGTTGCGCCACCGGCTTGGCGTGCGCCCTGTCTTCAAGCGTATTGATACCTGCGCCGCCGAGTTTGAGGCGAAAACGCCCTACATGTACTCGACCTATGAGGCGCCGACCTTTGGCGTCCCTGCGTGCGAGGCACAGCCGTCGAACCGCGATAAGATCGTCATCCTCGGTGGTGGTCCAAACCGCATCGGGCAGGGGATTGAGTTCGATTATTGCTGCTGCCACGCCTGCTTCGCGCTGGAAGAGGTTGGCTATGAAACGATCATGGTCAACTGCAACCCGGAAACGGTGTCCACTGACTATGACACGTCCGACCGCCTCTATTTTGAGCCTCTGACAGCTGAAGATGTGCTGGAAATCCTGCATGTGGAGCAGCAGAACGGTACGCTGAAGGGTGTGATCGTCCAGTTTGGCGGACAAACGCCGCTCAATCTGGCTCGCGCGCTGGAGGAAGCCGGTATCCCCATCCTCGGAACATCGCCGGACGCGATTGATCTGGCGGAAGACCGGGAGCGGTTTGCTGCGCTCGTGAACAAGCTGGGCCTCAAACAACCAGCTAACGGCATCGCCCGCAGCCGGGACGAGGCCATCGCCGTTGCAGACCGGATCGGTTACCCCGTTCTGATGCGTCCAAGCTACGTGCTCGGCGGCCGGGCAATGGAGATTGTCGACACGCAGGCACAGCTGGAAAACTACATTCAAACGGCGGTGATCGTCTCGGGCGACTCGCCGGTGCTGATCGACAGCTATTTGCGCGATGCCATTGAAGTGGATGTCGATGCGATTGGCGATGGCGATGATGTCGTGGTGGCTGGTATTCTCCAGCACATCGAAGAAGCGGGTGTCCATTCGGGTGACAGTGCGTGCACCTTGCCGCCCTATAGCCTCCCGCAGCCGATCATCGACGAGATCCGCCGTCAGGCCGAGGCGCTGGCGCGTGCGCTGCACGTCCGCGGGCTGATGAACGTCCAGTTCGCGGTGAAGGACGGTGAGGTCTACCTGATTGAGGTCAATCCGCGCGCCAGCCGGACGGTGCCCTTCGTCGCCAAGGCGATTGGTGCGCCGATCGCCAAGATCGCCGCGCGCGTCATGGCGGGGGAGAAGCTGAAGGACCTGCCACCGATCAATCTCGACATTGATTACATTGCGGTCAAGGAAGCCGTCTTCCCGTTTGCGCGCTTCCCCGGCGTTGACCCCGTCCTCTCACCGGAGATGAAGTCTACCGGCGAAGTCATGGGAATTGATGACGATTTTGCAACAGCCTTTGCCAAGGCACAGCTCGGCGCGGGGGTGCGTTTGCCCGATGGGGGCAAGCTGTTCGTCTCAGTGAAAGACAGCGATAAGCCGATCATCCTGCCTGCCGTTAAGCAGGTTCAGGACCTTGGCTTTTCCGTCTGCGCGACCGGGGGCACGGCAGATTTTCTCGCCGAAAACGGCATAGCCGTCGAACGCGTCAACAAGGTTGCGCAGGGGCGGCCGCACATTGTGGACAAGATCAAGGACGGCGAAATCGACCTGATCTTCAACACGACCGAAGGCTGGCAGAGCCTGAAAGACTCCGAAGATATCCGCCGTTCTGCCTTGATGGGGAAGGTTCCCTACTTCACAACGGCGGCGGCTTCGGTAGCTACTGCACAGGCGATTGCGGCTTTACGTGACAGGAAACTTGAAGTCAGGCCGTTGCAGTCCTATCATTCAGGCAACGCACGTTAATTCCCCTCCAGTTATAGAAGTGCGGGTGGCCACCGTCACAGGGGCCGCCGGAGAAACTTTTTGACGCTGATACGAGAAGGTTAGCCACATGGCTTCGCATGACAAAGTCCCGATGCTCGAAGAGGGCTACCGCAAGCTGGGGGACGAGCTCCAGCGGCTGAAGGAAGAGCGTCCGCAGATTGTGGATGCCATCGAAGAGGCTCGCGCGCACGGCGATCTGTCTGAAAATGCGGAATATCATGCGGCGAAGGAGCGGCAGGGCCAGGTAGAGGCGACCATCGCCCATATCGAAGACCAGCTTGCCCGCGCCCAGATCATCGATCCCAAGACATTGTCCGGCAATCGCGTGATGTTCGGCGCGACTGTGACATTGCTTGACGAAGACGATAAGGAAGTCCGCTACCAGATCGTGGGACAAGTCGAAGCTGACGCGAAAGCGGGCCGCATTTCGTATAACTCCCCCCTCGGCAAGGCGCTGATCGGGCGCACCGTGGAGGATGAAGTGGAAGTGACTGTTCCTTCAGGCGACAAATATTATCAGGTCGCGAAGGTCGAGTTCATCTAATATGCAGGACGGCCCCGCCGGTCCTGCACTTCGCGTCATTACAGGGCTCACGGTTGTTGCCTGGGCCCTTCAGATGCTTTTTTGGCCATTGGAAGATGTCGCGCTGATTGCGGGTTTTGTGCCTGCGCGCTTCCTGATGGATATCCCTGCGCTGGACACTGTGCCGCGCTATCTGACGCCGCTTACCGCCGCATTGGTGCATGGGGATATCCTGCACCTGACGATGAATATGATCACCTTTTGGTATTGCGGCAAATTCGTTGAGCGCTTCCTTGGTTCTTCGGGCCTGATCATCCTGTTCGTCATCGGCGCTTATAGTTCCGCCGGGTTGCACTATCTCGTCAATACGGGCGATCCGCTGGAAGCGGGTATGCCGATGATCGGGGCGAGCGGCGCAGTGTCCGCCGTGATCGGCGCCTATGCGATGCTGTTCAGCACCTCAGAAACCAAAAGCTGGGGCCCGATCCCGGCGGAATGGGTTCGCGCGCTTTGGCTGATGGCGGGCTGGGTCGGCGTGCAATGGCTGATCGGCATTGCCAGCGCGGCGTCCGGCTACAGCATCGCCATTGCCGCGCATATCGGCGGGTTTCTGGCCGGGCTATTGCTGGCCAAACCCCTGTTGAAGCGTCACTTTTCCTAAACTCTGTTTGCCCGATGCCGCTCGGCATGAACGGAACGCTTAACCAGCGACCTTCGCTAGCCCGCGGGACAGTTGCAAAATGCCGTGCAGCCGGGCCTTGGGGTCGGCCCAGGCGCGGTTGATGCTCAGGCGCATGTCGGGCCGCAGCTTGGCCGTGTCCCCCAGCCGCGCAACGTAAGCGAGCAGACCGTCGACTTTCGGGAAGGTGTCGTTCCAAAAGGCCACCAGAGCCCCGCGCGGGCCGACGTCGATCTTCGCAATATGCGCGGTTTTCGCATTCAGCTTGATCTGAATGAGCGTCAGGAGGTTCTCGGTCGGCTCCGGTAATTGGCCGAACCGGTCGATCATTTCTGCGCCGAAGGCCTCAATCTCTTGCACCGTTTCCAATTCATTCAGGCGGCGATACAGGCCCATGCGCAGGTCGAGATCGGGCACATAGGTTTCGGGGATGAGCACGGGCGCATCGACGGTGATCTGGGGCGAAAGGTCGCGCACACTGACAGTGGCGAGCCCGCCTGCCTTGGCATCAAGGATCGCCTCTTCGAGCATCGACTGATAGAGTTCAAAGCCAACCTCACGGATATGGCCCGACTGTTCGTCGCCCAGGAGATTGCCTGCCCCACGAATGTCGAGGTCATGGCTCGCCAGCTGGAAGCCAGCGCCCAGACTGTCGAGGTCAGAGAGGACCTTAAGCCGCTTTTCCGCGGTATCTGTCATCAACCGGCTAGGTGCGGTCGTCAGATAGGCATAGGCCCGCGTCTTGGAGCGGCCCACGCGCCCGCGCAGCTGATAGAGCTGGGCGAGGCCAAAGCGATCGGCGCGGTGAATGATCATTGTATTCGCGCTCGGGATATCGAGCCCGCTTTCGATGATCGTTGTGGAGACAAGCACGTCATAGCGCTTGTCATAAAAGGCGGACATGCGTTCTTCGACGTCGCCCGGTGCCATCTGACCATGGGCGACGACATATTTGATCTCCGGCACTTCGGTGCGCAGAAATTCCTCAATGTCGGGCAGGTCGGAAATGCGGGGCGTGACGAAGAAGCTCTGTCCACCACGATAATGCTCACGCAGCAGGGCTTCGCGCATCACGATCTTGTCCCAGGGCATCACATAGGTGCGCACCGCAAGCCGGTCGACCGGCGGCGTCTGGATGACCGAAAGCTCCCGCAGGCCCGACATCGCCATTTGTAGCGTGCGTGGAATGGGCGTTGCTGTCAGCGTCAGCACATGGACGTCGGCTTTGAGCGCTTTGAGCTTTTCCTTATGGACGACGCCGAAGCGCTGCTCCTCATCCACGATGACCAAGCCAAGCCGTTTGAAGGCAATGCCCTTTGAAAGGAGGGCATGCGTGCCGATGACGATGTCGATCTGGCCGTCTTCCAGGCCTTCGCGTGTCGCCTTTGCTTCGACCGAGCCGACAAGGCGGGACAGACGGCCGATCTGCAATGGAAAACCCTGAAAACGCTCAACAAAATTCTGATAATGCTGGCGCGCGAGGAGCGTCGTCGGGCAGATGAGCGCCACCTGCATCCCGGCCATGGCGGCGATGAAGGCGGCGCGCAGTGCGACTTCGGTTTTGCCAAAGCCGACATCGCCCACAACGAGCCGGTCCATCGGCTTGCCAGCTGCGAGATCCTCGATCACCTCGTTGATGGCGCGCTCCTGATCATCGGTTTCCTGATAGGGGAAGCGGTTGACGAATTCGGCAAAGTGCTGCGGGTCTGGCTCCGCCACATCGCCTGCACGCAGCGCTCGGAGGGCGGCCGTTGCGATCAGTTCGCCTGCAATCTCCAGGATGCGTTCGCGCATCTTGGCTTTGCGGCGCTGCCAGGCTTCACCGCCCAAACGGTCAAGCGCTACACCATCGCTGTCACTGCCATATCGGGAGAGGACGTCGATGTTTTCGACAGGCACATAAAGCTTATCGCCGCCCGCATAAGACAGGGCCACACAATCATGCGGCGCCTGAGAAACTGGGATCTGGGTCAGCCCCTCATAGCGGCCAATGCCGTGCTCGGTGTGGACGACCAGATCACCGGGAGAGAGCGTCGCCAGTTCGGCCATGAAGGCGTCGGCAGATTTCTTGCGCTTGGCGCGGCGGACGAGCCTGTCCCCCAGCACATCCTGTTCGGACAGCACGGCAATGTTGGGCGCCGTGAATCCATGGTCGAGCGGCACGACGACGAGCGCAACGCGGATTTCGCCGTCCCGCTTGCGCGGCGCGCCGACAAATCCTTGCGCTTCCTGCCAGCTGTCGATCAGAACGGCCCCGGCAAGACCATGGTCCGCCAGCAGACCGGTCAGTCGATCGCGCGATCCCTTGGAATAGCAGGCGAGCACCATGCCACGGTCATTGTGCGCTAGCCCTGAAGCGTGGGCGGTGAGCGCATCATAGATATTGTCGCCATTGGTCCGCTCCGGTGCAAAATCACGCGGGCCATCAATGCCGAAATCGATCACCTTGTCTGACGGCGGCTCATGAAATGGCGTCGCAAGATGGATCGTCTGCGCGACAATCGCTGCATCCCACTGCTTGTGCGACAGATAGAGCGCATCAGGGACGAGCGGACGGTAGCTGCCGGGGTCGGCAGACTGCGCCTTTTCGCGGTTCGCGTAATAATCAGAGATCGCCTCAAACCGGCCCTCTATCGCGCCATCGACACCAAGTTCGCGGACGATCAGCGGGGCATCCCCCAGATGGTCGAACAGAGTGACCAACTTGTCTTCAAGCAGCGGCAGCCAATGGTCCATGCCGGCCAGGCGGCGCCCTTCGGACACGGCCTGATAAAGTGGGTCGCCCGTCGCCGTCGCACCGAACAGATCACGATATCGGGTGCGGAAGCGCTTGATGCCGTCTTCGTCGAGCAGCGCCTCGGACGCTGGGAGGAGGGTGAAGCCCTCGTCCACACGGCCCGTGGTCCGCTGGTCCGATGGGTCAAAGCTACGGACGGTTTCAATTTCGTCGCCGAAGAAATCGAGCCGCAGACCATGACCGAGCCCGGAGGGGAACAGATCGACGAGCCCGCCACGCACCGCAAATTCACCGGCATCGGCGACCGTATCGGTGCGGACATAGCCATTGGCCTGCAACAGTTCGGCCAGCTTATCGCGGTCAATCCGTGCGCCGGGGGCGAGGTGGGCGGTCAACTGCCGGACGCGAAACGGGGTGAGCACCCGCTGTGTCGCGGCATTGGCCGTGGTGATCAGCAACTGTGGCTTCTCGGCCTTGCGCTGAAGGGCGGCAAGCGTCGCCAGTCGTTCCGACGTGACACGCAGTGACGGCGAGGCGCGGTCATACGGCAGACAATCCCATGAGGGGAAGGTCAACACCTCGACCTCAGGGGCGAACCAGTTGGCTGCATCGGCAAGCGCGCGCATTGACACTTCGTCAGAGGCGATGAACACCGCCCGGCCGTTGGCCGCGCGGGCAAGGTCCGTCATCAACCAGGGCAAAAACCCTGTTGGCGCTCCCGCCAGAGTCAGCGGTTTTTCAGATTTGAGAAGATGGGTGAGTTCGATCACTCGGGAATCCGGATGAAATCGAGTTTCTGGAACGCGTCCATCATTGGGCCTTGCCAGTCCGCAGGGACGGCGATGGACCCCATGGCCCAGCCGATGATGTCAACATCCTGTTCGTCCATCAGCCGCTCAAACCAGGCGATCTCCATCTCATTCCACCCGGCGGAATGCGCGTCGAAAAAGCCGCCGACCATATAGTCCGCTTCGCGGGTGCCCCGGTGCCATGCCCGGAATTTCAGTCGTTTCAGCCGCGTGTCGTCTTGCATTGTCCAACGCCAATTGGCCGGCGGGCGTTTTGACGCTTGCGCAGGCTGGGGTAAGGGTGTTGCGGGATAGCCATGCGACCAGAACTTCTCAACCCGATCTTTGCCGAAGTGACTGCCCTTAAGGGCATTGGTCCGCAGCTTGCGCGGCCGCTGGAACGGCTTGGGCTCAACAAGATTGTCGACATCCTCTTTCATTTGCCCACAGGCTTTGTGGACCGGTTGCGTGTCGATGGGCTGCGGATGAGTGATGCGGGCCGGGTGATCACGATCGAACTGACGCCTATGGACTACCGCGCAAGCGGGGGCAGGGGACCATTTCGCGTGTGGGCGGCAGACCCTAATGGGGATATGATTGCGCTCGTCTATTTTGGCGGAAATCCAGGCTGGGCAAAAAAGCAGCTTCCGCTGGGGGAACCACGCATCGTCTCTGGCAAGCTGGAGGCTTATGGACAGGACTTGCAGATGGTCCACCCGGACTATGTGCTGAAACCGGAAGAGGCAGGTAGCCTGCCGGAACGGGAACCTGTCTATCCGTTGTCCGAAGGCCTGACCGGGCGGCGGATGCAGCAATTGGCGGCTCAGGCGCTAGACCGCGCGCCGGTTCTGCCGGAGTGGATTGACGCCTCGCTTCATGCCCAGCGTGACTGGTCGTCCTGGCGGGAGGCAATTGGCGCCATCCATGCCGACCCTGCCGATGCCAAGGCGCGAGAGCGGCTGGCCTATGACGAGATTTTTGCCAATCAACTCGCGCTGATGCTGGTGCGGGCCTCCTCACGCCGTCGTCGGGGCGTGCCGCTTCAGGGGGACGGGCGGCTGCGGGCGATGCTCAAACTGCCCTACGCGCTGACGGGCGCACAGCAACGGACCATCTCTGAGATTGAGGGGGACTTGATCCAGTCCATCCCGATGGTGCGGCTGCTGCAGGGCGATGTGGGGGCAGGGAAGACGATGGTCGCGCTCCACGCCATGTTGGCGGCTGTCGAAGCAGGTGCACAGGCCGCGATGCTGGCCCCGACCGAAATCCTTGCCCGCCAGCATTTTGACACGATCACCCGCCAATTGGCTGGTCTTCCCGTCACCGTCGCGATCCTGACGGGCCGTGATAAGGGCCGGGCGCGGGAATCGACGCTGATGGGGCTGGCCGATGGTAGCATCGACATTCTCATAGGCACGCACGCCATCTTTCAGGAGGCTGTGGCCTATAAGCGGCTTGGCCTCGCCGTCATTGACGAGCAGCATCGCTTTGGCGTTGCCCAGCGCCTGCTCCTCACCCAAAAGGCAGAAAAACCGCCGCATTTGCTCGTCATGACCGCGACGCCCATCCCGCGCACGCTGACCCTGTCAAACTATGGCGAGATGGATGTCAGCCGGTTGGATGAGATGCCGCCGGGCCGTCAGCCCATCGACACGCGGGTAATGTCAGGCGACCGTCTGGAGGAGGTGGTCGAGGGTCTGTCGCGGCATATTGGCAGAGGCGGGCAGGCCTATTGGGTGTGCCCGCTGGTCGAAGAAAATGAAGACAGTGACCGCGCGGCAGCCGAGGCGCGCTATGAGGCGCTGTCGATGCGCTTTCCGGGCAAGGTCGGGTTGGTCCATGGCCGGATGAAAGGGCCTGAAAAGGACGCCATCATGGCGCGATTCGCCGCGAATGAGCTCGCGGTCCTGGTCGCGACGACGGTGATCGAAGTCGGTGTTGATGTGCCCAATTCCACGTTGATGATCATCGAGGATGCCGAACGCTTTGGCCTTGCCCAGTTGCACCAGCTGCGCGGGCGCGTGGGGCGGGGTAGTGCAAAGTCGGTCTGCCTGCTGCTGCGCGGCACTGCGCTGAGCGAGACGGCCCGTGCGCGGCTTGCCCTGATGCGCGAGACGAATGACGGCTTCCGCATTGCCGAAGAAGACCTGAAGCTGCGCGGGGCGGGCGAAATCCTCGGTACGCGTCAGTCGGGCGAGGCCGCCTTCCGCATTGCCTCGCCCGAACAGGTTTCGAGCCTGATCCATGTCGCAACCGATGACGCGCGGCTGCTGGTGGACCGTGATGGCGGGCTGGCGAGCGCGCGGGGAGAGGCTGCGCGGTTGGCGCTGTATCTGTTTGAACGCGACGCCGCAGTGGCGCTTATCAAGGCCGGATAGGCCGCCGCTCAGTCGGTGGCGTGCAAGTGCTCCAACATATCGACGTAAAGCTGGCTCAACGGCCGGTCGAACTGAACGCCATGCTGATCATTGAAGAACCAAACCACACGTCCGCCCGCCCAGCCAAGGCCGGGCATATCGAGCATGACAGGGGTATTTTCGTCGAGCGTCTTGGCTGCATTCATCATCACGCCGCCGGTCGATAGGTTGACGAGCTCCACATCGACGCGTTCCATGCCCGGCAGGCCTGCCGTGGTGCGGATTGAGACAGCGGCGCGCGCGGCGCGGCGGCGCTCTGCGGAAAACATCTGCGCGGCAAGTGTGGCCTGCATTTGCGACATGATGTGGCTGCCTCGGTTGAAACCGGCCAGACACTGGCACCAACGCCCGCAAGAAAGGGCTAAGGCGACTGGAAAACCGCCGGTTAAGCTTAAGCGGCGTTAACCAGAAGTCCGTGCCGCTTCTTGCCAAGGCTGACCTTGATGTCGCCCGAAACGGTTACAACTGCATCGGCTGCGGAGATGATGCTATCATCCACCTTGACCGCGCCTTCGGCAATCTTGCGCTTGGCTTCCCCACGAGAGGCGCAAAAGCCGAGGCCAACAAGCGCGTCGAGGATTTCGATGGACCCGCCCGACACTTCAAACCGGGGAAGGTCAGCACCGGTGCCGCCTTCAGCAAAGGTGCGGCGGGCGGTTTCGGCAGCGGCCTTAGCTGCCTCTTCGCCACGGCACAGCCGCGTCGCTTCATTGGCGAGGACAATCTTTGCCTCGTTGATCTCTGCGCCTTGCAGGCCTTCCAGCCGGGCGATCTCGTCCAGCGGAAGATCGGTGAACAGCCGCAGGAACTTGCCGACATCGGCATCGTCTGAATTCCGCCAGAATTGCCAATAATCATATGCCGGAAGCTGCGCTTCGTTGAGCCAGACCGCGCCGGACACCGACTTGCCCATTTTGGTCCCGTCGGATTTGGTGATGAGCGGTGTGGTCAGCCCAAAAACTTCGGCCCCGTCCATGCGTCGCGACAACTCGACCCCGTTGACGATGTTGCCCCATTGGTCGCTGCCGCCCATTTGCAGCCTGACGCCCATGTTCTGGCAAAGGTGACGGAAATCATAGCCTTGCAGGATCATGTAGTTGAATTCGAGGAACGTCATCGGCTGTTCCCGCTCAAGCCGCAGCTTGACCGAGTCAAAGCTGAGCATGCGGTTCACCGTGAAGTGGGTGCCGACCTTCTGCAGCATTTCGATATAACCGAGCTTACCCAGCCAGTCATGGTTGTTGACCATCACCGCGTCGGTTGGACCATCGCCGAAAACGAGAAATCTCTCAAATGCCGTGCGGATCGACGAGATGTTTGTCTCGATCGCGTCATCACTCAGCATCTTGCGGACTTCGTCCTTGCCCGTCGGATCGCCGATCCGTGTTGTGCCGCCACCCATCAGAACGACGGGCTTGTGGCCTGCCTGTTGCAGGCGGCGCAGCAGCATGATGGACACCAGATTGCCGACGTGGAGGGACGGCGCGGTGGCGTCAAACCCGACATATGCGGGCACGATCTGCGATGTGGCCAGCTTGTCCAGCGCCTCGCCGTCGGTGATCTGGTGGATGTAGCCGCGTTCAGAAAGGACGCGGAGAAGGTCTGATTTAAAGCCGCTCATGATGGCCGCGCGCTTAGCAGGCCTTTGCGGGAAAGGGAACGGGCAGGGGCGCACTTGATCAATTGCGTTTCCCCGTCCAATCCGGTGCCATGATTGCTCCAAAGTTCAGTTCCACCGCGTGCCTTGTCCCGCACCCGACGACACCTTGCCAAGCCCTTGAGTCCGTTGAGGTGGCGGTGGACTATGACCATCCCCAACTTTTGCTCCAATTTCGTCTGTCGGGGCGAATTAATGACCTCGCCATTCCCGGCCCTGAGGAGCCGGTCCGCACAGTTGGTCTATGGGAAGAAACCTGTTTTGAGGCCTTCCTAAGACCGGCGGGCAGTGATGCTTATTTCGAGTTCAATCTATCGCCTTCATCGCAATGGGCAGTGTTTGATTTTACGGATTATCGCCAGAATTTGCGGCAGCTGGACGTCGGTCGTGCGCCCGTTATCGACTGCGAGGAAACGTCGGAGCAACTGGCTCTAGCCGCGGTCATTGACCTTTCGATGCTTCCGCCAGACGTGCATGCGCAGGATTGGACACTTGGCCTGTCTTGTGTTGTGAAAACCAAGGACGGCGCCACATCCTATTGGGCGCTCGCTCATCCACCGGAAAAGCCTGATTTTCACGATAGCAATTGCTTTGCGCTGACGTTGGAGGCAGCAAGGCGCGCATGAAATTCGGTATTGATCGCCTTATTGCGGACCCGGCGCTCCGCCAGCAACTCGCCGGAAAGCGCGTCGCGCTGGTCGCCCATCCAGCCTCGGTCACGGCAGACCTGACGCACAGTCTCGACGCGCTGGCAAAGTGCCCAGAGATCAGGTTGACCGCTGCCTTCGGCCCCCAGCACGGCCTGCGCGGTGACAAGCAGGATAATATGATGGAGTCGCCCGACTTCACTGATCCGCAGCATGGCATCCCCGTCTTCAGCCTTTATGGGGAAGTGCGCCGGCCAACGGCTCAAGCGATGGGCACGTTTGACGTTGTTCTCATTGATCTGCAGGATCTTGGCTGCCGCATCTACACCTTCATTACGACGCTGCTCTACATCCTCGAAGCGGCGGCCGCGCATGGCAAAGAGGTTTGGGTGTTAGACCGGCCCAACCCTGCGGGACGCCCGATCGAAGGGCTGACGCTGCGCGCGGGGTGGGAGAGCTTCGTCGGGGCAGGGCCTATCCCGATGCGGCACGGCCTGACGATGGGCGAATTGGGTCAATGGTTCATCAGCCACTTCAAGCTCAAAGTGTCTTACCGGGTGATCGAGATGGAGGGCTATATGCCCGACACCGGCCCCGGTTTTGGCTGGCCGCAGGACCGCGTCTGGATCAACCCCAGCCCGAATGCCGCGAACGTCAACATGGCGCGCGCTTATGCGGGCACCGTGATGGTGGAGGGCGCGACGCTCTCCGAAGGGCGGGGCACGACCCGTCCGCTCGAAATCTTTGGCGCGCCGGATATAGATGCCCGAGCAGTGATCGCAAAGATGCACGAGCTCGCGCCGCATTGGCTCACGGGCTGCACGCTGCGTGACATCTGGTTTGAGCCAACATTTCACAAGCATGTCGGGAAGTTGTGCGCGGGTGTTCACATCCATGCCGAAGGCCCAGCCTATGAAAATGCGACCTTCAAGCCTTGGCGGTTGCAGGCTCTCGCCTTCAAGGCGATCCGTTTACTCTATCCGGAGTATCCCATCTGGCGGGGCAAGGACTTCAAATACGAATATACCGATGATGTGCTTGCCATCGATGTGATCAATGGCGGCCCGGCCTTGCGCGAATGGGTGGACAATCCGGCAGCGACAGCGGCGGACCTCGACGCGATCACATTACCGGATGAACAGGCTTGGGCCGAGGAACGGCGCCCGTTCCTGCTCTATTGAGGAGGATGGCACGATGATTTCCCGACGCAAGGTTTTGGGGTCCGCTGCAGGATTGGCACTTGCGCCCGCGCTGGCCAAGGCGGCTGTGCCTGAGGCGGCACCTGTCAATCTGGCGGCGCTGGCCAAGCCGATTGGACCGGAAGAGCGCGCGGCCCGTCTCGCTAAGGTGCAGGGCCTGATGCAGGCGGCCGGTATTGGGGCGCTTCTGGTCGAGCCCGGCTCCAGCCTAGTCTATTTCACCGGCGTCCAATGGTGGCGCAGTGAGCGGTTAACCGCAGCACTGATCCCGGCGGACGGCGAAGTAACGGTGGTCACGCCCTTTTTTGAAGCACCGTCGATCCGGGAATCGCTCGCGATTCCGGCATCAATCCGCACTTGGGATGAACATGAAAACCCATTGGTGCTGGTCGCGGATTGGCTGCGCGAGAAGAAGCTGACGAGCAAGCCGGTCGCGATGGAAGAGACTGTCCGTCACTTCATCACCGATGGTCTGCAAAAGGCCCTGCCGGGGGTGTCGGTCGTGAATGGAGCGGGCGTCGTGCGGGGGTGCCGGATGCACAAGACCGCGGCCGAAATCGCTCTGATGAAGATGGCAGCAGATATCACCATTGGCGCCTTCCGCGCCGTCGGGGCGCAGGTGCGCAAAGGCATGACGCCCGATGACATTAATGCGCTGGTCATCGCTGAAACCGCCAAGCGCGGCGGGAAGGGCGGCGACGCGCTGGTGTTACTGGGGGAGGCAAGTGCCTATCCGCATGGATCCGGCAAACCGCAAGAAGCGCGCGACGGGGAAGTGATCCTGATGGACGGCGGCTGTTCGGTGCATGGCTATGTGTCTGACATTTCCCGCACCTTCGTGTTTGGAGAGCCGACCAAGCGTCAGCGGGATGTGTGGGCGCAGGTGCGACAGGGGCAGCAAATGGCTTTTGAGGCGGCGCAGATCGGCACAAGCTGCGGTTCGGTCGATGACGCGGTGCGCGGCTGGTATGAAAAGATCGGCTATGGCCCCGGCTATGGCTTGCCTGGCCTATCGCACCGGACCGGTCACGGGATCGGCATGGACGGACATGAACCGGTCAACCTCGTCCATGGTGAGGCGACGCCGTTGGCTGAAGGCATGTGCTTCTCCAATGAACCGGGCCTTTACATTCCCGGCAGCTTTGGGATCCGCCTGGAAGACTGCTTTCACATGACCGCCAAGGGGCCTGAATGGTTCAGCGTCCCGCCGCCTTCGATTGATAAGCCCTTCGGTTAGGGCCTCAATGCTTGCGGGTCAGTTCCCGCATGGCATCATCCAGCCCTTCGAGGGTGAGCGGATACATCCGGTCGTTCACCAGATCTTTGATGATCTTGGTGGACTGTGAATAGGTCCAATGCTGTTCCGGCGTCGGGTTTAGCCACACTGTCGCGGGATAGGTGTTCGCCACACGGTGCATCCACACCGCGCCCGCTTCCTCATTAAAATGTTCCACCGACCCGCCGGGGTGGGAGATTTCATAAGGGCTCATCGCGGCATCCCCCACGAACACAACCTTGTAATCATGCGGGAATTTGTGGAGCACTTCCCAGGTCGGCGTCCGTTCGGAATAGCGGCGCTTATTGTCCTTCCACACGCCTTCGTAGAGGCAGTTGTGGAAGTAGAAGAATTCCAGATTTTTGAATTCCGACGTGGCCGCGCTGAACAGTTCTTCCACCAGTTTGATGAAAGGGTCCATTGATCCGCCGACATCCAGGAACAGCAGCACCTTGATAGCATTGCGGCGTTCCGGACGCATATGGATGTCGAGCCAGCCCTGGCGTGCCGTGCCGTCGATAGTCGCCTTGATGTCCAGTTCTTCCGCTGCGCCCTGCCGCGCAAATTTGCGCAGGCGGCGCAGGGCGATCTTGATGTTGCGGGTGCCCAGTTCGCGCGTGTTGTCGAGATTCTGAAACTCGCGCTTTTCCCAGACCTTAAGCGCACGTTTATGCTTGGATTCGCCGCCGATCCGCACGCCTTCCGGGTTATAGCCGCCATGGCCAAAGGGGGAGGTGCCGCCCGTGCCAATCCACTTGTTTCCGCCTTCGTGGCGTTCCTGCTGTTCCTCAAGGCGCTTTTTGAGCGTGTCCATGATGTCATCCCAAGACCCAAGCGACTCGATGGCCGCCATTTCTTCGGGCGTCAGGAATTTCTCAGCAACGGCACGCAGCCAGTCTGCAGGGATGTCGACAGGATTGGTGCCGAATTCGGTCAGAAGGCCTTTGAACACCTTGTTGAAGACCTGATCGAACCGGTCGAGCAGCCCTTCATCTTTCACATAGACCGCGCGCGAGAGAAAATAGAATTGCTCCGGCGTCCGGTCGATCACTTCCTTGTCGAGCGCCTCAAGCAACATAAGGTGCTCCTTCAGCGAGGCCTTGATGCCCGCCGCGCGGAGTTCGTCGAGGAAGTTAAGAAACATGGCGTGTGTGTCCCTGTGCCGGACTTAACCCTGACGCCGCGACATGAAGGCAAGCCGTTCGAACAGCATGACATCCTGCTCATTCTTGAGCAACGCGCCGTGCAGCGGCGGGATGGCCTTGGTCGGGTCTTTATTCTGCAAGACATCAAGCGGCATGTCTTCGGACAGAAGAAGCTTCAGCCAGTCGAGCAATTCCGACGTTGACGGTTTCTTCTTGAGGCCGGGGACGTCGCGGACTTCGTAGAAGATGTCCATCGCCTTGGAGACGAGGATCTTCTGGATGCCGGGGAAGTGGACGTCGACGATGGCCTGCATCGTGTCGCGGTCCGGGAACTTAATGTAGTGGAAGAAGCAGCGGCGCAGGAAAGCGTCCGGCAGTTCTTTTTCATTGTTCGACGTGATGATGATGATCGGGCGTTCTTTCGCCGAAATCGTTTCATGCGTTTCGTAAACGTCGAAGCTCATCCGGTCGAGTTCCTGAAGCAGATCGTTCGGGAATTCGATGTCGGCTTTGTCGATTTCATCGATCAGCAAAACGGGCAAAACGGGGCTTTCAAAAGCCTCCCAGAGCTTGCCCTTCTTGATGTAGTTTTTGATGTCGTGGACGCGTTCATCGCCCAACTGGCCATCGCGAAGGCGCGCAACGGCATCATATTCATACAGGCCCTGATGCGCTTTGGTGGTCGATTTGATGTTCCAGGTGATGAGCGGTGCGCCCATGGCCTTGGCCACTTCTTCAGCCAGAACGGTCTTCCCGGTGCCGGGTTCCCCCTTCACCAGCAGCGGACGACGGAGAAGGGCGGCTGCATTGACGGCGACCTTCAGATCGTCGGTGGCAACATAAGACTTTGTGCCTTCAAAGCGCATGGACATTTCCTTTGACGTAAACGGCAATCTGTCAAAGGCGATAAGCAGGGCGCGCGGCTCGTGCAAGCCGCTAAATCGCGCAGGGCCCTGACGAAAGTCTTAGTATTCGCCGCGCGCGACTTGGCGGGATTCGAGCAGATCCCAGAGGCCGCGATGTTGGGCGAGCAACTGTTGCGCGCCAAAACTCAGGGCTCTTTCTGACGCCGGTGCCGCTGCAATAGCGCGGATGGCGGCGGCAGTTTCCTCAGGCTGCGGCAAAGTGCAGCGCGGCGGAATAAGCCCAAAGCGTTCGGCGGCACGGTCCAGAATCAAGCGAATCGCGGCCCAATCCAGAATGAGTGTCGCTGCCGCGCCAAAAGCACAGCCAAGGCGATCGGAATGGGACAGCATTTCCATCGCATGATGCTGACTGGTGAGCGCGGCCTCACATTCAGCTTGGCCGGGTGTGCTGGGCGTCGGGCCGACCGCCACGACGAGTTTGGTGAGGTAAGAACGTTCCTGATCAAAGCCATCAATCGCGGCTTCAAACCAGTCTTGCGTCTCCCGGTTTGGCGTTTTGGCGAGCGCTGACGCCACGATACCCGGATGCCGCCCGTGCAGGTAACCGAAATGGTGGATCGCATCGGCAAGATTGCGTGTCGCATGGCGACCTCGCAAAAGCTCATCGCTGCAGACATAGTCATGCGCGGCAGAGCCATCTTGCGCGGCAAGCGCGATGATGACGGCGGGGAGCCCTCTCGTCGCTTTATCTTCCATCGCTCTGGATGCCATGTTGACCTTTCACCGTTCCCGACACGTGCTGTCAGGGACCCTTGTGGACCAAGGCCTCTATACGAACGGCGTAAAGGTATCGTTTATTTGCAATTATCTTTTGGAGAACGTTTGAAGAGTGGATTGGTTGCATCGGTATGTCCGATGGCATTGGCCCAAATGCGTTGCGCCCGGGTCGTTTCCGGCCCGGGCGCATTGCGTGACGAATAGAAACTCGTCCGCCCCCATTTGATTTTCGTCCCTGCCGATCAGCTTTGCGCCGTTCTTGCTGGGTCTCCCCGAACCGTTGGCTGTTGCCCGTGTCCAGTCACTTTGGGCTATCTGATCAGAACCGCATTGTCATCGGGTTGGAGGTCAACCGAAACCGATTTGAAGACTCGTGTGTTGATTCCGCAACAGGTGTGCAGGCCATTGCCAGCGCTGCCTGTGAACTCTAGACCGCGTGTCGATGCTTCTGACCCGCTATGAGCGCTTCATCGCCAAACGCTATTTGCTGCCCGGAAAGGGAGATGGGTTCATCTTCCTTGTGGCCTCGATCAGTCTGATTGCGGTCATGCTGGGGGTGGCTGCCCTCATCATCGTCATGAGCGTCATGAACGGTTTTCGGGCAGAACTGTTTGACAAGATCGTTGGGCTGAACGGCCACGCCGTCGTTCAAGGCTATGATGGGAAGCTTAACGGCTGGCAGGACATTGTGGCGCAGGCGCGGGCGACTCCGGGCGTCAAATCTGCAACACCGTTGATCGAGCAGCCTTTGATGACCAGCTTCAACGGACGCGTGCAAGGGATCCTGTTGCGCGGCATGCGAGTGTCCGACATCCGGGCCAACCCATTGCTGAAGACCAAGGTGTTGGCAGGGTCCATTCAAGAGCTTTCGCCCGGCAGCGGTAATGTGGCCATTGGCGCGCGGCTGGCAGAGGCACTCGGCGCGCAGGTCGGCAGTATGATCAGCCTTGTCTCGCCCGATGGCCAGTCGACCCCGTTTGGCTCCGTGCCGCGGATCGTCGCTTATCGGGTGTCCGCCATTTTTGAGGTGGGCATCTATGATTACGACAAAGCGTTTGTGATCATGCCGATTGAGGATGCGCAATCCTTCCTGCTGCTCGGCGATGCGGTGGGCATGGTGGAAATCGATACGGTGGATGCCGACCGGGTGGGGGATATCCTCGCCCCGCTTGCGCCCAAGGTGCGTGACCGCGGCGTCATCAACGATTGGCGCAATATGAATGCATCGCTGTTTGAGGCGCTGGCGGTGGACCGTGTGGTGTCGTTCGTGGTGCTGTCGATCATCATTCTGGTGGCGGCCTTCAACATCCTGTCGTCGCTGATCATGTTGGTGCGCGCAAAGACGCGCGACATTGCGATCCTGCGGACCATGGGTGCCTCACGCAGCGGTATCTTGCGCATTTTCATGACTGTGGGGACGACCATTGGTGCCCTAGGCACTGTTGCGGGCGTGATCCTTGGCTTCATATTCCTGTTTTTCCGCCAAAGCGTGGTCAATGCCATCCAGTTCCTGACCGGACAGACTCTGTGGGACCCGCAGATCCGCTATCTGACGGAACTGCCGTCAAAGGTGGACCCGCTTGAGATTCTGGGCATCACCCTCATGGCGTTTTTCTTTAGTTTTCTCGCCACACTCTACCCGGCCTTCAAGGCGGCGAGTACCGATCCTGTGCAGGTGCTCCGCTATGAATAGCATGGTCGACGTCACCGGTCTGAAGCGCACCTTTGTGCAGGGCAGCGCGCGCATCGATGTGCTGCGCGGTGTTGATCTGACCATCGCAGAAGGGGAGATTGTGGCACTTCTCGGGCCGTCAGGTTCCGGCAAGTCGACCATGTTGCAGGCCATCGGCCTTCTGGAAGGCGGTTTTGAAGGCTCCATCCGCATTTGTGGAGAAGAGGTGGCGGCGCTCGACAATGACGGCCGCACCCGTGTCCGCCGCGATATGCTGGGTTTTGTCTACCAGTTCCATCATCTGCTGCCGGATTTCTCGGCCGTGGAAAATGTCATGCTGCCGCAGCTTGTCCGTGATTCGGAAATGGCATCCGCGCATGGGCGGGCAGAAAAGCTGTTGTCTGCATTGGGGCTGGGCCACCGCCTGACGCACCGTCCGAGCCAATTGTCAGGCGGGGAGCAGCAGCGGGTTGCCGTGGCGCGCGCTCTGGCAAACCGTCCCAAGCTGGTCTTGGCGGATGAGCCCACCGGAAATCTTGATGAGAATACGGCAGATATTGTTCTGGGAGAATTCCTCAATCTGGTACGCGGCGAGGGGGCTTCTGCCTTGGTTGCGACCCATAATGAGCGACTTGCTGGCAAAATGGATCGAGTTGTTCGCCTCCATGATGGTCACCTCATCGCTTAAGCATTGATTAGCGCGAACTGGAAACCCATATTTGGAATAACGGGTTGCCCGATGCGCCCGACGGAGTTCGAATGACAATCAATCTTCCCTTGCTGCCCCTTCGTGACATTGTGGTTTTCCCGCACATGATCGTGCCCCTGTTTGTCGGCCGCGACAAATCTGTGGCGGCGCTTGAACAGGCCATGTCGGGTGAGAAAGAAATTTTTCTCGTGGCGCAGCTCGATCCGGGTCAGGATGATCCGGGTCGTGATGATCTCTATGACATCGGCGTGACCGCAACAGTGCTCCAACTGTTGAAGCTGCCCGATGGAACCGTCCGCGTGCTCGTGGAAGGCAAGCAGCGTGCTAAGCTGACGAACATTGAAACGTCAGGCGCGCTCGTTTTGGCTGAAGTCGAAACGCTGGAACCGTCGGACGACAGCGAAAATGACGAAGTCGAAGCGCTGATGCGTTCCGTCATCGACCGGTTTGAGAATTATTCGAAGCTCAACAAGAAGCTGCCGGCGGAAACGGCTGTGCAGTTGAGTGAGATTGAAGATGCGGACCGTCTCGCCGACTCCGTCGCGGCCAATCTGGCGCTCAAGGTGGCGGACAAGCAGACACTGCTTGTCGAAATGGACACGGGGAAGCGTCTGGAAATGGCGCTCGCCTTCATGGAGGGTGAGCTCAGCGTCCTTCAGGTCGAAAAGAAGATCCGCAGCCGCGTAAAGCGGCAGATGGAGAAGACCCAGCGCGAGTATTATCTGAATGAACAGCTGAAGGCCATTCAGCGCGAACTCGGTAATGAGGGCGAAGAAGGCGACGGCAACGAGATTCAGGAGCTTCAGAACAAGATCGACAGCATGAAGCTGTCCAAGGACGCGCGCACCAAGGCGACGGCCGAGATCAAGAAGCTGAAGACGATGGCACCGATGTCGGCCGAAGCGACTGTCGTGCGCAATTATCTGGATGTCCTGCTGGGCCTGCCTTGGGGCAAGAAGTCCAAGCTGAAGAAGGATATCGCAGCGGCGCAGGCCATTCTCGATGCCGATCACTATGCGCTGGAAAAGGTCAAAGACCGGATCGTCGAATATCTCGCCGTGCAGGCCCGCACCAACAAGCTGAAGGGGCCGATCCTCTGCCTCGTTGGCCCGCCGGGCGTGGGCAAGACCTCGCTTGGCCGTTCGATTGCGAAGGCGACGGGACGCGAGTTCATCCGCCAATCGCTGGGCGGTGTGCGGGATGAAGCAGAAATCCGCGGTCACCGGCGCACTTATATCGGCTCGCTGCCGGGCAAGATTGTGACGAACCTGAAGAAGGCCGGGACCATGAACCCGCTCTTCCTGCTCGATGAGATCGACAAATTGGGTCAGGATTTCCGCGGTGATCCCGCGTCAGCCCTGCTCGAAGTGCTCGACCCGGAACAGAACAGCAAGTTCCAGGACCATTATCTGGAAATGGATATTGATCTGTCCGACGTCATGTTTGTGACGACGGCGAACTCGCTCAACCTGCCGCAGGCGTTGCTCGACCGCATGGAGATCATCCGTCTGGAAGGCTATACCGAGGACGAAAAGGTTGAAATCGCCCAGCGCCACCTGATCGCTAAGCAGATCGACGCTCATGGCCTTAAGCCCGGCGAATTCGTGCTGACCGAAGAAGGCCTGCGCGTTCTGATCCGCCACTACACGCGGGAAGCGGGTGTGCGTACGCTGGAGCGCGAGATCGCAAAGCTGGCGCGCAAGTCGCTCCGCCGTATCCTTGAAGGCAAGGCGACGTCGGTTGAGATTACGGCAGACAACATCTCTGAATTTGCCGGTGTCCTGAAATATCGTCACGGCATTGGCGAAGAGGAAAACCAGATCGGGGCCGTCACCGGCCTTGCCTGGACCGAAGTCGGCGGAGAGCTACTCACCATCGAAGCAGTGACGGTGCCCGGCAAGGGTGGCGTGCGCACAACGGGTAAGCTGGGCGACGTGATGACCGAGTCCATTCAGGCCGCGATGAGCTTTGTGAAGGCACGGGCGCCGTCCTACGGTATCAAGCCGAGCCTGTTCCAGCGCAAGGACATCCACATCCATCTGCCCGAAGGCGCGGTTCCAAAAGATGGTCCGTCGGCGGGTATCGGCATGGTCACAGCCATGGTGTCGACATTGACCGGTATTTCGGTGCGGCGCGATGTCGCCATGACGGGGGAAGTGACGCTGCGTGGCCGCGTTCTTCCGATTGGCGGCCTGAAGGAAAAGCTGCTGGCCGCGCTTCGTGGCGGGATCACCACGGTGATCATTCCGGCCGAGAATGAGAAGGATCTTGCGGAAATTCCTGAGAATGTGAAGCAGGGCCTGAAGATCATTCCGGTCAAGCATGTTGATGAGGTGCTGGAAATCGCACTTGCTGATCGGTTGGAGCCGATTGAGTGGACCGAGGCCGATGAACTGGCCGCTCAGCGGCCACCGTTGGCCGGTGGCGCGGAAGAGGTCGTTCGCCACTGATCGGCGATTGCGACTCGCACTGACATAAAGTCGAAATAATGACGCAATTGTCTCCGGAGTGAGCTGATCTGGCTTCACTCCGGAGGGTTGCAGCCAGTTTGGTCGCGAAAAACCTGTCTCAGAGCCCTTTTGCGCACGTTTTCCGGCGCTTTTGCTTTGACAGCGCCGCAAGAGGTGGCATTACACGCGGCACGGCTTTCTGCCGAAATTACACACTAAACCACACACTCGACGAGGGGGTTCCTAAAAATGAACAAGCAAGATCTGATCGCTGCTGTGGCAGACGCGTCCGGCCTCACCAAGGCTGATGCAAGCAAGGCCGTTGAAGGCGTTTTTGACGCGATCACGGGCGCTCTGAAGAAGGGTGATGAAGTTCGTCTGGTCGGCTTCGGCACGTTCGCCGTTTCGAAGCGTAAGGCATCCACCGGCCGTAACCCGCGCACGGGCGCGCCGATGGAAATCAAGGCTTCGTCGCAGCCGAAGTTCAAGGCCGGCAAGGGCCTGAAGGACGCCGTCAACTAAGACGCGCTGTTCCCTTCGGAACAAATATTTGACGGGTGGCCCATGAAAATGGCGCCACCCGTCTTGTTTTGGGCAGAGGCCTCGGTTAGGGGCATCGCCTTCATGGCGTGGGCGCGTAGCTCAGCGGTAGAGCACACCCTTCACACGGGTGGGGTCACAGGTTCAATCCCTGTCGCGCCCACCACGCCCCTCTCACAATCGCTTTGACGGCCCCAGCTTGGGGGCCTTTTCAAGGTCTGCACGATGTTTGATCGCGGCCCGCAATTCATCCCGCTTTTCGTGGATGGAGGCAATGACCGGTCCCATCGCAACACCCAGATCCACCAAAACGGCTTCAGACAGCTGCAGGGAGCTTTCCAGCGTCTCTGGCACGGCATCTGAAGCGCCGGCGCGGTAAAGCTCTGCTGCATGGTCCGGATCGCGCGCACGGGCGACAATCGTGATCTCGGGATAGCGTTCCCGGATACGGCGCGTCAGCCGCGCAGCCTGCACATGATCGTCCATCGTCAGTACAAGAGCGGGACAATGCGAGACGCCAAGCGCCTCCAGCGTTTCCAGCCGTGTCGCATCGCCATATCTGACGGGAAGGGCTTCCCTGCGGGCGCGGTTGACCGTGTCGACATTGTCTTCAAGCGCCACCCACTTCTTGCCATGACTTTGCAGCATATCTGCCACCATGCGTCCCACACGCCCATAGCCGACGATGATGGTGCGGGGCTCAGTCACGTCCTCTTCGTCTTTTTGCTCTTGTCCGGCGCCATGGCGCGCCTCGACCCAAGCGGCCGCCTCATGCCCAAGTCGCGCCAATAACGGCGTTATTGTGAGGCCAAGGGCCGTCACAACCTGCCAGAAGCCCGCAATATCGGCCGAGATGAGGCCGGCCTGCAGCGCGGCGGCCAAGACGATCAACGTTGTTTCGGACGGGCTGGACATCAACACACCCACTTCGGCGGCCACGCCCCTGCGGACGCCGTTGAGACGCAACAGGCCGCTGGTGACAGCCATCTTAATCGCCAGCACACCTATCAGGGCGACGGCGATTTCCGGCCATTGCTCCCCCATCCGGTCAAGATCGAGCTGCATTCCCACGGTGATCAGGAATATCCCGAGGGCGAGGCCCTTAAAGGGCAGGACGACCGCTTCCACTTCGCTGCGATAGGCTGTCTCTGCGATCAGCAACCCTGCAACCAGCGCCCCCATGATGGGGGACAGCCCCACACTGACCGTCAGCATGCTGGACGTGATGACGACAAGCAGGCTGGCCGACAGAAACAGCTCCGGGCTCTTCGTCCGCGCCGCTTGAGCAAAGAGCGGCGGCAGAAGGAAACGGCCAAGGATGAACATTGCAAGCAGTGTCGCCGCGCCGGTGCCGACCATCCCAGCCATCCCCGCAAGATCGGCCAGCGCCGCGCCGCCCACCGACCCAAGCAGGAAGACGATTGGCACAAGCGCAAGATCTTCAAACAGAAGCATGCCAAATGCGTTTTTGCCAACGGCTCCTGTGGTGCCGGAAATGGGCAGGACGAGCGCTGTTGAGGAAAGGGCGAGCGCGACGCCCAGGCCGATGGAAGGCTGAATTCCGCCGCCAAAGGCCCATAAGGCGACACCGATCAAAAGGCCGGATGCAAAGAGCTGCGCCGCGCCCAGCCCAAAGACCAGCCGCCGCATGGCCCTCAGGCGCGCAAAGGAAAGCTCCAGCCCGATGGTGAACAGCAGGAGGACGATGCCAAGCTCGGCAAAAGGCTCAATCGAATCCCGGTCTGCGATCGAAAAGGTCTGGAGCCAGGGCATCTGGTCGGCAAAGCGGGCGAGGCCGAAGGGGCCCGTCAGAATGCCAATGAGGATGAAACCGATCACCGGCGTGATCCGTACCCGGGCAAAGGCGGGAATAACCACACCGGCGGCGCCGAGGATCAGCAGCGCATCATGAAGGGCTGTCGCACCATTGTCGCTCGTCATGGGGCGAGCTTAACCCCATTTCGACAGCATTGTCAGGCGCAATGCCAAAATGCCAAAAAAAGGGCCGGCAAAGTGTCCTTTGCCAGCCCCATTTTGTCTCAATTGAAGAGGATCAGGCCCAGGCGGCCATTTCCTTTTCAAGATTGGCACGGACAGCTTCGAAGAACTGCTCGGTAGTCATCCAGGCCTGATCCGGGCCGATGAGGATTGCGAGATCCTTTGTCATCGCGCCGCTTTCAACAGTGTTGATGCAGACCTTTTCCAGCGTTTCGGCAAAGCGCGTCACGTCCGGCGTATTGTCGAACTTGCCGCGGTAGATGAGGCCACGGGTCCAGGCGAAGATCGACGCAATTGGGTTGGTCGAGGTGGCCTTGCCCTGTTCATGCATACGGAAGTGGCGCGTGACAGTGCCGTGCGCGGCTTCCGCTTCCACCGTCTTGCCATCCGGCGTCATCAGAACAGACGTCATGAGGCCAAGCGAACCGAAGCCCTGCGCAACCTGATCGGACTGAACGTCGCCATCATAGTTCTTACAGGCCCAGACGAACTTGCCGCTCCACTTCAGTGCGGATGCGACCATGTCATCGATGAGGCGATGCTCATAAACGATGCCAGCTTCCTTGAACTTGTCCTTGAACTCGTTCTCGAAAACTTCGGCGAACAGATCCTTGAAGCGGCCATCATAGGCCTTCAGGATGGTGTTCTTGGTCGACAGATAGACCGGCCAGCCAAGGCCGAGGCCATAGTTCATCGAGGCGCGTGCGAAGTCGCGGATCGAATCATCGAGGTTGTACATCGCCAGAGCGACGCCCGGTGAGGGGAACTGGAAAACTTCCTCATCGATCTTCTCGCCATTGTCACCATCCCACACAAGGCGCAGCTTGCCGGGGCCCGGGACGAGGAAATCGGTTGCCTTATACTGGTCACCAAAGGCGTGACGACCCACGACAATGGGGTCCGTCCAACCCGGGATCAGGCGGGGAACGTTCTTGATGACGATTGGTTCGCGGAACACCACGCCGCCCAGAATGTTGCGGATGGTGCCATTGGGCGACTTCCACATCTTCTTGAGGCCGAATTCTTCCACGCGCGCTTCGTCTGGCGTGATGGTGGCGCACTTCACCCCAACGCCATACTTCTTGATGGCGTTGGCAGCATCGACCGTGATCTGGTCACCGGTCTCGTCACGCTTTTCAACGGAGAGATCGTAATATTTCAGATCGATATCGAGATAGGGCAGGATCAGCTTTTCGCGAATCCACTGCCAGATGATGCGGGTCATTTCGTCGCCGTCGATCTCGACGACGGGCGTATTCACCTTAATCTTTGCCATGCTTGCGTCTTTCCCCGGGGATTAGGATAGGCGAGGCCTTAGGGCGGGATTTCGCTGTGATCAACCGCTCTGATTGTATGATGCGCCCCCTTTGCCTATGAGGGGGGCATGACCGAACATGAAAAAGCCGTCGCTGCGGGCGAGGGCGTTAAATGGGCTTGGCCCGCCGTGCACCCCGAAGGGCGCAAATTCGCACTTATTTCGGCGGCCGTCGTCGGTGCTTTCACATTGATCGGCTGGGAATTCATTGCCTGGCTCTTCGTCGGGCTGACGATCTGGATTCTCGCTTTTTTCCGCGACCCGATCCGCAGCGTCCCGCAGGATCCAAACGCCATTGTGGCCCCTGCCGATGGTATGGTCACCCTCATCCAGACGGTGATGCCGCCCAAGGAAATTTCCGGCGGCGATGGGCTGACTGAGGAACCTGTGGTGCGCGTATCGATTTTCATGAGCGTGTTTGACGTTCACATCAACCGATCCCCGATTGCCGGCACTGTCCGCCGCATTGAGTATATTGCGGGCAAATTCCTGAACGCAGACCTCGACAAGGCGAGCGAAGACAATGAGCGGCAGCATTTCCTTGTTGAACGCGCCGATGGGGTGAAAATCGGATTCACGCAGATTGCGGGGCTGGTCGCCCGACGCATCGTGCCGTTCTCCAAGGTGGGCGATACCGTCACCGCCGGGGAACGCGTTGGCCTGATCCGCTTCGGAAGCCGCGTGGACGTTTATTTTCCGAAGGGAACCGCGCCCAAGGTTGCGCTCGGCCAGCGCTGTGTAGCCGGTGAAACCATTCTCGGCGTGATCGGGGACAGCACAGCCGCTGTCGCCATCTCTCAATAACGATGCCGGATAAACGCCGAGGGATTAGTCTGCGGGCGGTCGTTCCGAATGCTGTGACGGCGCTTGCCCTATGCTTCGGCCTGACCGGTATCCGGTTCGCTATTTCGGCTGCGGGGCATGATCCTCATCCCGGCGACTGGGAACGGGCCATCGGCGCAATCATCATCGCAGCGATGCTCGATGGCATTGATGGACGAATTGCGCGTCTGCTGAAGGCAGAGAGCCGTTTCGGGGCCGAACTGGATTCCCTGTCGGATGTGATCGCCTTCGGCGTCTCGCCCGCGATCATCATGTATCTATGGTCGTTGCAATATTTCCCGAAGTTCGGCTGGATTTGCGCGCTGGCGATTGCCGTGTGTTGCGCCCTGCGCCTTGCGCGTTTCAATGCGGCAATTGATGCTGAGGACCAGCCCCACAAATCTGCGGGCTTTTTGACTGGTGTTCCGGCGCCGGCAGGGGCGGGAATTGCATTCCTGCCGCTCTACCTTTGGCTCGTCACCGAAAATGAACTGTTCCGCAATCCGGTCATTGTGGCACCCTGGATTGTCTTTGTGGCGATCCTGATGATCTCGAACGTGGCGACGTTCAGCTGGAGCTCGATCCGGCTGCGGCGTCATATCCGCCTTGAAGCGATTCTCTTGCTCGCGTTGCTGGGCACTGCGTTGTTTTCAGAACCCTGGTTGACGCTGATCTTCATTGCTGCGGGCTATATCGGGGTGATCCCGTTCAGCATCCGTAGCTATGCCAAGGTCAAAGCGGCACGCACGACAAAGTCAGACTGACCGATTTCTTAAGCCGCCATGCGAAAGGCGGTTGCGGGGACCGAGGCCGAGGCGAGGGCCGGGCGACGGCGCATTACATACACCTTGGCGACCTCGACCTCTGTCGTCACGACCTGACCCGATAGCGCCGCCTCAATCCGCTCTGCGGCGTCGGACAGCATCCCGCGAATCAACAATCCTGCAAAACCCAAAACCGTGGCGAAGAACATGAAAGCGACGATTTGCATAGCGATCTCCTTTTGTTCTTCGTTTAATGATCCTGCTTTGTTCCGGCGTCAAGCGAAAAAAGAACAAGCCCGGAACGGGCGGGCGGATCTGTAGCGATTTGGGAAAAGTGAGAGTGGCTCCCCGGGCCTGATTCGAACAGGCGGCCGTCCGATTAACAGTCGGATGCTCTACCGCTGAGCTACCGGGGAACGCTCTACAGGCGGCGCGTATAGCAGGCCAAATTTGCTTGGCAACCCGTTCAGACAGCAAATTGCTCCATCGCAATCCGATCATCGAGCGCATGCTCCGGATCGAACATCATTGTCAGCTTCGTGGAGCGGTCTGTGGTTACCTTTACGAAGGCGACGTCACGAACCTCCTGCTGGTCTGCCACAGCGCTCACAGGGCGCTTTACGGGGTCGAGAACGCGGAAGCGGACCGAGGCAGAGTCAGGAAGGATCGCACCGCGCCAGCGCCGGGGGCGGAAAGGGCTGATCGGCGTGAGCGCCAGCATGGGAGAATCGAGCGGAAGGATCGGGCCTTGGGCAGAAAAATTATAGGCGGTTGATCCTGCAGGCGTGGCGACAAGGACGCCATCACATACCAGTTCGTCAATGACGACGCGCCCATTCACTTCCACTTCCAGCTTGGCGGTCTGGCGCGTCTCACGCAGCAGCGAGACTTCGTTGATGGCGGGGCTGGACACCTGTTCACCGTCAACAGTCTCTGCATCCATGCGCAGCGGGCAGACATGGAACGACTTTGCCTTGGCAATCCGCTCATCCAGTCCGTCAATCCGCCACTCATTCATCAGGAAGCCGACTGTGCCCAGATTCATGCCGAAGACCGGCACGATGCGCTTGCGCCCGAGCATGCCGTGCAACGTTTGCAGCATGAAGCCATCGCCACCGAGGGCGATGATCAGGTCGGCTTCTCTGAGGTCCGCCCACTCATAGGTGTTGCGGAGCTGCTCAGCCGCTTCTTGAGCGGGCGCGGTCGGCGAAACGAGGAGTGCGCGTTTCATCCCCCGGTCACACTCATATGGCGGCGTGTGGCCGCAAAGCCGAGGTCAAAGTCATGGCGTTCCGGTTTCGCGCCAATGGCTTGGTCGAGTAGTTTGTCGAACAGGGAAGGGTCATTCCCCCGCAGGGCACCCCGCAGATCGACATGATCTTCATGCCCAAGGCACATGTATAATTTCCCCGAAGCAGAAACGCGCACGCGATTGCACGCGGCGCAGAAGTTGGATGTGAGCGGCGAAATAAACCCGACCCGCGTCGACGCCCCCTCAACAGACCAATAACGCGCAGGCCCGCCCGTGCGATGGGTGGAGGGCAGGAGGTTGAACGATTGCTCCAGCGTGTCGCGTACCGCGGTGAGCGGATAGAAACGGTCGGTTCTGTCTTCGTCGATATGGCCAAGCGGCATGGTTTCAATGAAAGACAGGTCAAAGCCTTGGGAGACGCACCAGGCGAGCATGGTGCCAAATTCATCATCATTGAGAGATTTGAGCGCCACCATGTTGATTTTTATGGAAAATCCGCGCGCCCGTGCAGCCGCCAGCCCATCCAGAACGGTGTCTAGCTTGCCGATCCGGGTGATTTGCGCAAACCGGTCTGCGTCAAGGGTGTCGAGGCTCACATTGATGCGGCGAATGCCCGCGTCCCAAAGCTCATCGGCATGTTTGGCAAGGCTCGCGCCGTTGGTGGTTAACGTCAGTTCGTCCAACCCATGGCCGATGAGGCGTCCGATTTGGCGGGCAACATCCGTGGCACCGCGTCGGACGAGCGGCTCTCCCCCGGTCAGGCGGATGCGGCGGACTCCCCGGGCGACAAAGGCTTCGGCCAGATGGACGATCTCTTCAAGCGACAGAATCTCGCTGCGGGGCAGGAATTCCATCTGCTCTGCCATGCAATAGCGGCAGCGCATGTCGCACCTGTCTGTCAAAGACAGGCGCACATAGCTGATCTGCCGTCCGTAACGGTCTGTCAGCGCCATGTTTGTTCCGCAACCCATGGTCGCGGTGCTAGTGCGGAGAGCGGCGGGTAACAAGTCCTGTTCAAATTAGGAAATTGCCAAGGGCTTGGCGCTAAGGCGTCCGGGTGAACCATTCTCTTCCTTCGGACGTCCAAAATGGCGCGGCGGCACCCGTGATGGTGTATTCGCAATCGCGTCGGGATGAGATCTTGGATGCCGTGACCCGTTTGGGGTGGCGGGCGTCTGCTTCCCGGCGCGTGGCGGGCTTGCAAGGGCGTATCATCGGATCAGGAACAGATGTGCTGCTGGTCGATGGCTGTGTCGATGCCGAGGCGGGAAAATCTATCGCGTCTGTCGCGCCGAAACTTGGCCGAAATGGCGTGGCGATTGTGGCGATTTACCCGGCGGGATCAGATGACGCGTTGGAACTGGTCAATGCCGGGGCAACGCATTTGCTGCCCGAGCCCTATAATGCGGCGGAACTGCAGGCGGTCCTCATTGCGGCCAAGCGCTATGCAGCGCGCGCCATGGCTTCTTCCGGGGCCTTGCTTCCTGCCGATGCGGACGCGCTCACAGGTCTGGCCCACAATGCGGAGCTTCGCCGCTGGCTGGAGCGCAACGGGCAGGCCGAAACGGTTTGGCTGCTGATCGTCAATATCTCCCGTTTTGATGCGATCAACGACGCCCTAGGGTCCACTGCGGCGGATGCCGTGTTGCGGGCGATCGGACACCGTCTGGAGCCGCTCGTCACCGAATCAGGGTTGAACTGCATCACGGCGCGGATGGCCGGGGCGGAATTTGGGGTCGCGCTGGCGGGCGATGTGTCGCCTGACCGGTTGCTGCTTTTGGCTGAAGCGATT
The DNA here is from genome assembly GCA_937996655.1 of uncultured Sphingomonadaceae bacterium. Classification (GTDB taxonomy): domain Bacteria; phylum Pseudomonadota; class Alphaproteobacteria; order Sphingomonadales; family Sphingomonadaceae; genus Aquisediminimonas. The sequence goes on from CALKUK010000011.1 coordinate 456,912, forward strand.
GTAGAGAGCGTTGGTCGTCCGGTGGCGGCGGACGGAAAAACCGTCCGCTTGGGATGCCATGTCGGGATCGCTGTTGCAGAGGCAGGCGCCAAAGACCGTGGGACGATCGTCCGACGAGCGGCCAAGGCCGTGCAGGAAGCGCGCAAGGAGAATACGGGGCCGATCCGCCTTGTAACTGCGGGTGACACCAAGGTTGCAGGGCGGATTTCGGCGCTGCAGGCCGATTTGCGCAACGCGTTGAGCAAGGGGGAGATTGAGATCCTGTTTCAGCCGCAATTCGCCATTGCCAGCGGACGCATTGAGGGCGTGGAGGCCTTGGCCCGCTGGCAGCACCCAAAATATGGGCTGATTGGTGCCAAGACCTTGTTCACGGTCGCAGAGCAGTCGGACTATCTGGTGGAACTATCGGCCCATATTCAGCGGCGCGCGCTGGAACTGGCCACGGCCTGGCCGAAATCGCTGGCCCGCCTGCGCCTGTCCGTCAATGTCACAGCGCGGGACATCAAACACCCCGGTTTCGCCCAACGCTTTTTGACGCGTGTGGATTCGTGCGGCTTTCCGCGGGGGCGGTTGACGGTGGAAGTCACAGAGACAGGCCTGATGGAGGACCTGGAAGCGTCGGCAAAGGTGCTTGCCAAGTTCCGGTCTGCGGGGTGCCGCGTGGCCATTGATGACTTTGGCACAGGCTATTCCAGCCTTGCCTATCTGAAAGCGCTACCGGCCGATTATCTGAAGCTGGATCACGGTCTGTCTGCTGAAATCACGGGCACGGAGCGTGACAGCGTCGTGGTGCGTGGCGCCATCGACATGGCCCATTCCCTAGGCCTGTCCGTCATTGCAGAGGGTGTGGAAAGCGAAGCGCAACTTGGCCTTTTGGCCCGCGCGGGTTGCAGCCACTTTCAAGGATTTCTGAGGGCAGGCCCGCTAAACGGGGCCGCCCTTCAGAAGCTTGTTGAAGCCGGGGCTTAGTTGCCCTTGGCCGGTTCCAACAGGTCGGGTTGGAGCAGCCGGTGCATGTGCACGACCACATATTTCATTTCGGCATCGTCAACCGTGCGTTGCGCGGCTGTGCGCCAGGCATTTTCAGCGCTTTTATAGTCTGCAAAGAAGCCGACGACGTCCATCGACTTTAAATCGGCGAAATCGAGCGTGCGGGGGTCCGTGACACGGCCGCCGAACACCAGATGCAGTTTGCTCTCGCTCATTCTTTCCCTTTTCGTACTGTTTTGGCCGCGGCTGTGCCAGCTGTCGTTGCAGCCTTCCCGATCTTTCCGGCGAGCTCGCGGGCCGTTTGGCGTGCGGCATCCGAGGTGAGCCCTAGCGCAATAAGCTCTGCCTTGGCAACGTCACCGGCAACTTTCGCAGCTGCCTTGGCTGTTTTTCGGACGCTACGGCCGACAGGGCCTGCGATCTTTGTTTCACGCGCGGTGCGGGGCAGGGCGGCGGCAATGATGGCGCCGATGGCCAGTCCACCCGCGATGGCCGCCAGCGGATTGCTGTCGAGCTGCTGGGATGTTTTCTGCGCTGCGGCCTGCGCCCTTTCACGAGTGGCGGCGGCTGTTTCCCTTGCGCGGACTTTCCCGCTTTCAAGGGCATCGTGCGCCTTGGCTTTGCTGCTCGTCAGGGCCTGTTCGGCCTTACCACGCACATCATTATATCGGGCGCTTGCCTTGGAACGGAGATTGTCAGTCATGGCGCGGTTCCTTTCTGAGGCGCCGGACGAGACCGGCGAGGGGTTTGCGAAACAAGAAGGCGATGAGGCCGATCCCGAGCGCGGCTGTCGCAATGGGCTGGGCTTGAACCGTGCGCGATATGCCCCGCCTTGCCTTGGTCGCCGCACGTCGGCTGAGTTTGGCGGGTGTCAGGCTGTTGCGCGCAACATCCAAGGTCCCTTGAAATCGCGCTTTGGCCGCGCGCGCTTTGGCAAAGGTATCGTCGCGTTGGGTCATGGTTTCTCCCAGGGGCGGGTCACCTGATGCAGGTGTCGCAGGCCCAAGCGGACAAGGGCATAGGCCACAAGGCTAAAGCCTGCTGACACGATGAGGATGGACCATCCCATGCCGATGGCCTGACCCAACCAGATCATCAGCCCGATTATGGCTGCGATGATGATTGCGAAGACCAAGATCGCCGCGCCCACCATTGCGCCGACCGCAGGCCCGAGATGTGACTTCCTGTCCCCAAGCTCCGCGCGCAGATAGCCCATCTCTGCACGGGCATAGTCTTTCGTGTCTGCCACGAGCTGACCGATCAGGTCACGCACGCTGGGGCCATCAACGTCAGGTGGGGGCGGTTGAGCATCCATCTGCAGGTGATCAGGCGTCGGTGTTGTCGCCAGCGCGAACGATACGGGTTAGAACAAAGCCCAATGCGGCGGCCGCACCGATGGCGACGGCGGGGCGCTTGCGCACAAAGGTGCGGGCTTCTTCCAAAATATCATCGATATTCTTGGATTTCAGGGTGTCAGCAAGACCGGAGACGGCATCTGCTGCCTTGCGGGCATAATCGCCATATTGCGGGCCAACCTTGTCATCCAAAGCGCCTGCGACATTGCCGACCATCGCAGACACTTCTGAAAGGGCGGAGGTTGCCTTGTCCTTGCCGGATGAAGCGGCATCACGTGCGCTGCTTTTGACTTTACCGAACATATTCTGGGCTTCCCCCTGAAGGGCGCCGACAGGCTTGGCAGCCGCTTTTGGCGCGGGTTTGGCAGCCTTGGTGGCTGGAGCCTTTGTGACAGGTGACTTCGCAGCTGTTTTGGCCGCCACAGCCTTTACGGCAGGCTCCTTGGCTGTGGCCGCTTTGCGTGTCGCCGGGCGTTTGGCTGCGGGCTTGGCAGCAGGCTTTACAGCGGGCGTTTTCGGGGCGTCGTCTTTAGTGGCCATGTCGATCCATTCCCTCGTGGTTGCGCTGATGCGACCTGACCGATAGAGGCCCATGCCTATATCGCCAAGCAGCTTCGGAGACTCATATAATGACGGCTATCCTCGATATCCATGCCCGCCAGATTGTTGATAGCCGGGGCAACCCGACCGTTGAAGTTGATGTTCTTCTCGAAGACGGCAGTTTCGGGCGTGCAGCCGTTCCTTCCGGGGCCTCGACGGGGGCCTATGAAGCGGTTGAAAAGCGCGATGGCGACACCTCAAAATGGCTCGGCAAGGGCGTTCAATCCGCGGTCGATAATGTGAATGGCGCGATTGCGGATGCGCTGCTCGGCATGGACGCGGAAGATCAAGCGGAAGTCGATGGCGCGATGATCGCGCTCGACGGGACTGACAATAAGGCCAATCTCGGCGCCAATGCGATCCTCGGCGTCAGCCTGGCGACCGCCAAGGCCGCTGCTGATTCCCGCGGTTTGCCGCTGTATCGCTATGTCGGTGGCGTATCCGCGCATGTCCTGCCGGTCCCGATGATGAACATCATCAATGGTGGCGCCCATGCGGACAACCCCATCGACTTTCAGGAATTCATGATCATGCCCGTTGGTGCGGACACGATTTTTGATGCCGTGCGCATGGGCTCGGAAATCTTCCACACGCTGAAGAAGAAGCTGCACGATAAGGGGCTGGCAACAGCCGTGGGCGATGAAGGCGGCTTTGCGCCCAATCTGGCGTCGGCCCCCGCTGCACTAGATTTCATCATGCAGGCCATTGAAGCAGCCGGATATAAGCCCGGCGACGATGTGGTTCTCGCGCTGGATTGCGCGTCGACCGAATATTTCAAGGACGGCAAATACCATCTGGAAGGGGAAGGCCGCATCCTTTCCCCGGAAGAGCATGCCGATTATCTGGCTGACCTAGCGTCCAAATATCCGATCAAGTCGATCGAGGACGGTATGGGCGAAGATGATCGCGCGGGCTGGAAATATCTGACCGACAAGATCGGCGCATCTTGCCAGCTGGTGGGCGATGACCTTTTCGTGACGAATCCCAGCCGCTTACGTGATGGCATTCAGGAAGGATTGGCAAATTCGATCCTTGTGAAGGTCAACCAGATCGGAACGCTTACGGAGACGCTTGCGGCGGTCGATATGGCGCACCGCGCCCGTTACACCTCAGTCATGTCTCACCGTTCGGGTGAAACCGAAGATGCCACAATTGCAGACCTCGCGGTCGCCACCAATTGCGGACAGATCAAGACCGGCAGCCTTGCCCGTTCCGACCGGCTCGCCAAGTATAACCAGTTGATCCGTATTGAAGAAGAGCTCGGACCCATTGCCCGCTACGCTGGACGATCAATTTTTTGACCAACTGAGTCGATTTTGCGGCCAGTCGGGGTTGACCACTTGAATCGCTTGTGATTCAAGGGACTACATGAAGAGGGCGAGAAATCTTTGGAACATGCTTCGGTCGGCAGCGACGCCGGCCCTTGCCATGATCATTGTCGCCTTCTTTGGTGGCTACGCGCTGTTCGGTGCGAACGGTGTGCTGGCGGGCTTTGAATACCGGCAGATGCTGGAGAAGCGGCAGGCCGAACTGGCGCTTCTTCAAAAGGAAAAGGCCGAAGTGGCCAACCGGGTTGTTCTGCTTGACCCGAAACGCGCCAATCCTGATCTGGTTGATGAACTTGTGCGCCGCGAACTTGGCCTCGCGCACCCTGATGAGGTCATCATTCCGCTTCACTAAGCGGCTGCATTCGTTTCCGTAGCGTCAAAAAGGTTGCGTGCGGCGTTGCCGCCGCCGCCGAATGCTGCTTATAGGCGAGGTTCCAATTCTCCCCAGGATCGAGGAAGGTTCACTCTTGGCCAAGGCAGCAACAAAGAAGGCGCCGACCGAGCAAATCGCAAAACCCGCAGAGCCGAAGCGCCATGCGGCAAACCGTGACGAATTGCTCAAACTCTATCGTGAAATGCTCCTCATTCGGCGTTTCGAAGAAAAAGCAGGCCAACTTTACGGCCTCGGCCTGATCGGTGGCTTCTGCCACCTTTACATCGGGCAAGAGGCTGTTGCTGCGGGCATTCAGACCGCGTTGAGCGAAAAAGACAGCGTGATCACCGGCTATCGTGACCATGGCCATATGCTGTTGTGCGGCATCGATCCAAAGCTAGTGATGGCCGAACTGACAGGTCGTGAGGCCGGCATTTCGCGCGGCAAGGGCGGCTCGATGCACATGTTCTCGGTCGATCATAAATTTTATGGTGGCCATGGCATTGTCGGCGCTCAGGTGCCGCTCGGCGCTGGGCTCGCTTTTGCGCACAAGTATAATGAGGATGGCGGCATCTGCGTTGCTTATTTTGGCGACGGCGCAGCCAACCAAGGTCAGGTTTACGAGGCCTTCAACATGGCGGCACTCTGGAAGCTGCCGATCATCTTCGTCGTTGAAAATAACCGCTATGCCATGGGCACGGCCGTCGACCGCTCGAGCGCGGAAACGCACTTCTGGCGGCGGGGCGAGGCTTTCCGTATCCCCGGCATGGTCTGCAACGGTATGGACGTGCTTGAAGTGCGCGGGGCGGCGCAGGCGGCCATTGATTTCGTCCGCGCGGGCAACGGCCCGGTTGTGTTCGAGGCACAGACCTATCGCTATCGCGGCCATTCCATGTCGGACCCGGCCAAATACCGGTCGCGTGAGGAAGTCCAGCAAGTCCGTGAAAAGTCCGACCCCATTGAAGGTCTGAAGCACGATCTGGAATTGGCGGGCATTACCGAAGACGAATTGAAGGCCATCGACAAGGAGATCCGCAGCATCGTCAACGAGGCGGCCGATTTCGCCGAAACCTCGCCGGAACCTGATCCTTCCGAACTTTATACTGACGTGCTGGTGGAGAGCTATTGATGGCAACCGAACTGAAAATGCCGGCGCTTTCTCCGACGATGGAAGAAGGCACGCTCGCCAAGTGGCTGGTCAAGCCGGGGGATGCCGTCCGCTCGGGCGATATCCTTGCCGAAATCGAAACCGATAAGGCCACTATGGAATTTGAGGCTGTCGATGAAGGCACTGTCGGGGAAATCCTGGTCGCCGCTGGGACGGACAATGTGAAGGTTGGCACTGTCATTGCGACCATCGTAGGCGATGGTGAGCGTGCAGCGCCGAAGGCGGCTCCGGCATCTCCCGCACCCGCGCCCGCCGTCTCTGTGGTAGAGGCAAGTCCTGCGCCGCAGGCTGCGGCACCAGCTCTGACGCCGGCGGCTGTGGTGGATACCAATGGCGACACCATCCGTCTGACCGTGCGCGAAGCCCTTCGCGACGCGATGGCTGAAGAAATGCGGGCGGACCCGCGCGTCTTTGTCATGGGTGAGGAAGTCGCCGAATATCAGGGTGCCTATAAGGTGACTCAGGGCCTTCTTGACGAATTTGGGGCCAAGCGTGTCATCGATACGCCGATCACTGAATATGGTTTTGCCGGGATCGGCACGGGCGCGGCGATGGGTGGCCTTCGCCCGATTGTTGAGTTCATGACCTTTAACTTCGCGATGCAAGCGATTGACCATATTATCAATTCTGCAGCGAAGACGAACTACATGTCCGGCGGTCAGATGCGGTGCCCGATTGTGTTCCGAGGCCCCAATGGTGCGGCTTCTCGCGTGGGGGCGCAGCACAGCCAGAATTACGCTCCCTGGTATGCCAGTGTTCCCGGCCTTGTCGTGATCGCACCCTATGATGCGGCCGACGCCAAGGGTCTGATGAAGTCTGCGATCCGCAGTCTGGATCCGGTGGTCTTTCTTGAAAATGAGCTGGTCTATGGACGCAGCTTTGACGTCCCCGTGGGCGAACATATCGTCCACATTGGCAAGGCGCGGACAATGCGCCCCGGCACAGACGTGACCATCGTCAGTTACTCCATCGGCGTCGGGCTTGCGCTTGAAGCGGCAGATGCGCTGGCGGGTGAGGGGATCGACGCCGAAGTCATCGATCTGCGTACCCTTCGTCCGCTCGACAAGGGGGCTGTGCTCGAAAGCTTATCCCGCACCAATCGTCTGGTGATTGTCGAGGAAGGCTGGCCAACCTGTTCCATCGCAAGCGAAATCATGGCGATCGCGATGGAAGACGGGTTTGACTATCTGGACGCCCCGGTTGCCCGCGTGACGAACGTGGATGTGCCGCTGCCTTATGCCAACAACCTTGAAAAGCTGGCGTTGGTCACAACGGCCAGCGTGATCGAGGCTGTCCGGAAGGTCTGCTACCGCGCCTGACGTCGGTCAGGTTGCGGAGAAGTTGGTGCACAACCGCTTCTGTGCGTTCGACATATTCTGCAGGTTCGACAGGGTGTTGGTCGCCCGTTCTCGGACTGTATAGGCCGCTGTGTACCGAATGGTGCGGGGCTGAAAAAAGGCGTCGGCCATGACGGGATCATATTGGTAGACAAGTTCTACGAACATGATGGCCGCGCCATTCATGGCCTGGATCTTTTTGCCCGCAGGCCCCATGCCGGCCGCCATGCTGGCGTCGGTCGTGCCATCGCCTTGTGCGCCATAGCTGGACTGGACATTCTTATTCCCGAAGCAACGCTGCCAGCGGATCATCTGGCCTGTCTTGGGCGATGCCAATCCGTTTGGCTCTAGGCTCGACAAAATGATGCGACCTTTGCTGCCGAGCTTCATTCCTTCGCCTGCCAGACGGGCACCGATCATCACTTCATTGATGTCCGCCTCGTCGATGGAAGTGCGCACGCGGCCGGCGTTATCGGCGACCATCAGCGCAATCTGGCTCGCGCGCATATTGGCGAGCGTGTAATTGGCCGTTTCAATGCCCACAAAGGTCATGGAAATCAGGATCGGCAAGGACAGGGCGAACTCCGTCATCGAAATGCCGGAGGTGTCCGCGCGGAGCCGGGCGGCCAGCGTTGAAAGCCGATGTCGGGTTGTCAGGAGCATGGTCATCAGCTGCATCTCACAGGGGGAGTCGCCTGCGCCCCATAGGGCTGGTTGCGGACGATGGTTTTGACTGTCGAGCTTTGGTTGGTGCTCCAGCCTAGCAGGCCTGCCATCGGGAACAGGCGCGGGAAGGTGACATCCACCTGATAGTAGATGACGTCTTCTGCCCCGCCGATGCCGGTGGAGCCGCCGCTTGCATCATAGACGTTGTTGCGGTTGGCATCTTCATAGCAGTCGCCGACGTTATAGCTCCCGACAGGTGCCGTATCGCTGGTGATCTTTTCCGGATTTCCGACAGCAGAGAAGTTGTCATAGCTCTTTTTGGTAATCTGGATCGATTGCGGGTTGGAGCGGGCGCTTGCCGGCAGAACGAGCTTCACGTTTTTGATGATTTCACTATCGACTTGCGTCGTCGTCATGCCGCCGACCGCAGATTGACGGGCCACCGCCTCGACAGTGCCGGTAATCACCGACTGAAGGTAGACGCGGTAGCCAATGTCGAGCGCGCCCATCGCCATGACGATGAAGACCGGCGCCACAAAGGCGAACTCGAGAAGAGCTGCGCCACGTTCATTGCGCCGAAGCCGGGCAAGAAGGGTATGGGCGCGGATCATACCGAGAGCCTCAAGCCACCGATGGTTTCAGCAATAGCCTTGAATTTCGCTTTCAGGGCCGTCGAACTGCTTGCGACGGCAGCATGATCACTGTCAGTCGCACAGTTGATGAGCGACTGGGGCAGAGACGAAATCCCGAACCCAACGACCCAGACAGTATAGCCTTTTGCCTTTGCCGCGTTGCAGATCATTTCCATGCGACGGTAATGCTTGTTGTTCATATCTGCCGACCCGTCATCGGTGTCGAGCTGATTGGTCGGCACCTGACGCCCGTCGAGACGTGAGATACCCCAGGGACCGTAGTTCTGGTTGCGGGCGTCCATGGTGCCATCGGTCATGAACACAATGTGGCGACCGATTTGGAACCCGCCGGGGGCCTGCGCATCGTTATTTTCGCTGGAATAGATCCCGTCAGGCGACAGCATCCGCGCGCCCCAGACCATCCCGATGTCGTGCTGAGTCCCGCCGATAACAGCCAAGTTATTGACATAGTTTGAAAAGCTGGTGGACAAGCCAGAAACAACATCGCTGGTGTATTGGCTCAGCTTGCTGGCCGCACTGGGGCAGGCGGCCCAGCCGTTGGACTGCCAAGTGGCGTCACCTTGCCATTGGCCATCGGTGGAATCCCAGACCAATTCGGGAAGATGCGGCTTCCAGCGCTGCGCGTCTGTCGACGGCACCAGATCAATCTGCATGTCATAGGCCGTGCTTGGAATTGCAATCGCCGATGTCGCGGTAATCGTATTGACGCTTTGTGCTTCTTCAATACATCCGCGCCAGGCCACCGTTGTTGCGACTGGTATTTCGAGCGACGTCGATCCTATGCCCGACACGTTGTAGGTGCCTGTGGTCGACGACGTGTTGGCTGCGGAAAATGACGCATTCCAGCCGGTTCCGTTCTTCAAGCCGCTCACATTGATTGTGCCGCTCGTCTGCGTCCAAGCAGTGATCCGATCACGCTGCAGCCAGGTAATCGACTTTGTCGACGTCGCGGTTTGTGTTCTTGTGTATGACCCCGTGGCGCGTTCCAGCCAACATCCGTTGGTCCCACTGACGCTCTGCCAGCGATAGCGATAGCCGGTCACGGTGTGCGGATCCTGCTGGTTATAGGTCAAGACCTGCTGGCTCGGCGGCGCTGCGGCGCTGTAAGTTGCTGGATTATTTGTGGTTGATTGCAAAGCCGGCCCGATCGCAGAGCCCGAAACATCGGTTCGCGCAATCATTGTCGTACTGCTGCCGGCAAGATTGTTTGTCGGCGTACAAGTTGCGGAGGTGGTGGCCGTCGCGTGGCGGTACCGATAGCTGACGCCGCTTACGGTGATGGTTGATGATGCGGTCGTGCCAAGCAAAGCCCAGCCTGTAAAACCGGCGGACGTGTTAAACGAAGTGGGCATGGTTGAAGGAGACCAGGCCGACCAGGCGCTCAGTCCGGATTCTGAACCCAAGGAATAGGTCCACACTTGGCTGATCGTGGGGACCTTCGTCCGGTAGTTCGTGCTGTTCACAACCCAATCCGGGTTCAGAATGCGACCGACATTTACCCCGGAAGAATAAGGAACAAATCCATAGCGAATACGGCCGGGGCCAGAGGCTTCCCCCGGTCCCAATTCAACGAAAAAGTCCTTCACGGCCTGTCGCAAGCCGGCAATTTTTGACTGGGTGTCACCGCTGATGGTTTGCGCCATGGAGCCGGATGTATCGAGCACGAAGACAACATCGGTGTTCGGAATGTTCAGCGTTGACGAGCAGTTGACCGAAACGTTGAAGTCTTCCTGGCCAAAAATCTTCATGACGGAGGCTGGTACGACGGCGGAGGCGGTGCCGGAAATGGTGCCGACGGTTGCGCCCTGCGTGTAGTTGTTCTGAAGATCCTTCACGCCGAATGAGGCCGTGGGGAAGTTAAAGTTGAAGAACTTCTTGCCTTCATTGATGTCGGCGGTGGTTGGGGTTTGGCCGGACATGGAGCGGCGGGCCGCAAGCGCCCCCGCGTCACACGCATTCTGCAGGCGGGTGCGTGTCATGTAGATGCGGCTGAGGTCCACAGCACCGCCCACCATGGCGGCCATTGGAAAAACGGCAGCGGCCATCAGCGGCATGACGTTACCAGCCTGATTCTTGGCAATACGCGCCAGGAAGCCCCAATAATTCGTCTTTTTCAACGATTTGCCCCCATTGATGTTCATACTTGCCCCACCAGAAACTCTTGTTCAGTAGGAGCTATGCGCCAGACAGGGCTAACGTCGGTTGAAAGAGGACGGTTAACACGTGGTAATGGTTAAAGAGCCAGATCGGTTGCTTTCGCTCGCTTATGCGGGGGCTGTTCTGCGCCCGAAGCTGGAGGCGGCCTTTGCGCTCGACAGGGCCCTCGCCGATATTCTGCGGAATGTTCGGGAACCGATGATCGCTCGCATCCGTCTTGCTTGGTGGCGCGAACAGATTGAAGCGCTTGCCCATGGCGGCACTGCGGCGCCAGAACCTCTCTTGACCCTCCTTCAGGCCCGGTTCGCCGCGGCAGACCTTACCCCTCTGTCTGACTTGCCCGATGCTTGGGATCGGCTTTTGGAAGACCCCCTCACTCTGGAGGCAATACAGCGATTTGCCTTGGAGCGGGCAGCGGCGCTTGCATCGGTTTTCCACGCGCCGACGTTAACCAATCCTCTGACCTTCTGGTCGTTGGTTGATTTCGCTTTTCATTGCTCGGACCCGCAATTGGCGGAAGATGTCCTTGCTTTGGCTGGCCCGATGACGCCCCAGAAATTTAAAGGTCTGCCGCGGCCGCTGCGGGTTTTGGTGGGCCTTGCGGTCGATGATCTCGCTCGGTCCGACCAGCGCTCCCCCGGCGCGCCCGTCCGGTTGCTCCGCGCCTTTCGCCATGCCTTCTTGACGTCATAGCTGGACAGGGCGCCGGCAAAGCGTATCATGTCGCATTCATACAAAGAGGTGCGATATGTGGCGGTATCTTGGCGGTGCGGCATCCATGTTGGTGCTGATGGGGATCGGCTTTTTCCTCGTGAGAGAAATGGCGGCCAGTCAGGTGCCGCTTCCGCCTGTACCATCTGCAGCCTCCGACATGGCCTCTAGCGCGCCACTAAAAGCGCCTGTGGCGGATGAAGCGACCAAAGAAGAAAAGCGCTTCAACCGGACCGACCGAGACAAGAATGGTGACATCGCACGGGCCGAGTTCCTCTATACCCGACAGCGCGCCTTTGCCCGGCTCGACACCAATGGCGACGGTGCCATTTCTTTTGAAGAATATGCCGCCAAAACAGCCGAGAAGTTCGTCAAGGCCGATGGCGACAAATCCGGGGTGCTGGACCGGCGGGAATTTGCGACGACGCGCATCATCCGAAAGGCAAAGCCGCCCCAGGCGGACTGCCCGCCCGTCGAAAAATCACCTCAGCCAGCGACGGCGGAGAGTGAGGACGCCGAGGGCTGAGGCTCAAGCCAGTCGGCTAGGGCGGCACGGCCCCGATCCGTATAGAGCTGTTTGCGGTCGGCCTTGCGGCTCCGTTCCGGCAATGGCGGGAACAGCCCGAAATTGACGTTCATCGGTTGAAACGTATCGGCATCCGCGCCGCCGGTGATGTGGTTCAGCAGCGCGCCCAATGACGTTTCCAGCGGCGGCAAAGAAGGCTCACGCCCCGCGAGCTCTTCAATCCAAAAGCGTGCGGCGAGCAGGCCGACGGCTGCGCTTTCAATATAGCCCTCACACCCCGTGATCTGCCCGCCAAAGCGGATATTGGGCCGTGACTTCAGCCGGAGCGAACCATCGAGCAGCTTGGGGGATTTGATGAAGGTGTTGCGGTGCAGCCCGCCAAGGCGTGCGAACTGGGCATTTTCCAGCCCCGGGATCATGCGGAAGACACGAACCTGTTCGGCATGCTTCAGCTTGGTCTGAAAACCGACCATGTTCCAGAGCGTGCCCAGCGCATTGTCCTGCCGCAATTGGACGACGGCATAGGGCCAGCGGCCGGTTTTCGGATTGTCGAGCCCAACCGGCTTCATGGGGCCATGGCGCAACGTATCGACACCGCGTTCCGCCATGACTTCGATGGGCATGCATCCGTCAAAATAGGGCGTGTTGGCTTCCCATTCCTTGAACTCGCTCTTTTCACCTGAAATCAGCGCTGCGTGAAAGGCCAGATACTGGTCCTTGTCCATTGGGCAGTTGATGTAATCCTTGGAATCGCCTTTGTCCCAGCGGGAGGCCATCCAGGCGATGTCCATATCCACGCTCTCATGATGGACAATCGGTGCCAGCGCATCAAAGAAGGCGAGGGCATCCTCACCGGTTTCATTGGCAATGGCGTCGGCAAGGGCAGAGCCGGTCAGCGGACCTGTTGCGATGATGGACGGGGCATCGGGCAGGGCGTCGATCCTCTCGCGCACCAGCGTGACATTGGGATGGTCTGCCAGTGCCTGAGTGACGGCTTCTGTATAGCCGTCGCGGTCCACGGCGAGCGCCGAGCCTGCGGGCACGCGGTGGGCGTCTGCCGAGGTGAGAATAAGCGACCCGAGCGTGCGCAATTCCTGATGCAGAAGGCCAACGGCATTGCGGTCCGCATCGTCGGAGCGGAAGCTGTTGGAACAGACCAGTTCGGCCAGATGATCGGTCTGATGGGCTGCTGTTTTTTCACCGCTGCCGCGCATTTCGGACAGGCGGACTTTGATGCCGGCCTGCGCCAATTGCCATGCCGCCTCAGACCCGGCGAGGCCGCCGCCGATGATGTGAACCTGATGTGTCATGCAGCGCCTCTAGGCAATCTGCGCGCCGAAGGCGAGAGGGGGAAGGGGGGAGGCCTATGTTCACCCGGGCGGGTGCGCTTCTCCAGCCAATAGCGCCTCAATATCCGCGGTGGGTCGGTTCGTCATGTCTTTGGGAATTTCGCTGACAATGCGGGCCGCAATGTCCTGGGGCCATAAAATGCGCAGCCTCCCCAGCGTGTGCGGAGCGGCAATAACGATGAGCTTCTCGAAATCTCCGCTGTGCACCCGCGCCGTCAGCATCGCGGCGATATCGGCTGCAAATCGGTCTTCCGCCTGTTGGTGAAAGTTGGTTTCCTCCATGGCGGGGCGAGCAAGACCAAAGCGCTGGCCCCGTATGCCAGGGGCATCCGTTTTGATCTCACTGTCTTTGCGATCCTGGCGCTCCTCATGACTTTCTGTGCGCAGGATGATCTGATCCAGAGGGCCATCGTTGCGGAACAACATCCACTTTCGGCCGTCGGCCACAAGGACGAGCGCATGGTGAGGAACGAGCATGTGCTTGGTAACGTGCAACAGCTTTGCTTTGTTCCACTGGACAGAGGCACTGCAGACAGTGCAGTCTAACGGCCAGGGGGATTTATGGGGCCAAACACCACGATGATGAAATTATGCCTGTGGGGATCACTCCTCGCAGGCGGGACCTACCTCGGGGTGGTTGCGGCAGACCTGCATGGCCCGATGACGATTGTCTGGAAGGGCAGCGGCGTCGCGCTGCTGGCCATTTTCGCGCTGTTGCGTGCGCGATCCAGCGATGGCGTGATGCTTGCCGGCGTGATGGCGCTTGGCGCTTTGGGGGATGTTCTGCTCGATTTGGTGTTTATCTGGGGCGCGGTCTCCTTTGCATTGGGGCACATCCTCGCCGTCTTTCTCTATCGCCGGAATGTGCGTCCCGGTCTTCCATCCTCCCAGCGCGCTCTGGGCCTTGTTCTGATGGTCAGCACACCCGTGATCGCTTGGCAGGTGACGCACGACGTCTCCGTTGTGGGCTATGCCCTCTTGCTGGGTCTGATGGCGGCAAGCGCCTGGACGAGCCGCTTTTCCCGCTATCGCGTCGGCCTTGGGGCCGTGATGTTTGTTGTTTCGGATCTGCTGATTTTCGCCCGTATGGGGCCACTTGCCGGGTCGGTGTTTGCCAGCCTGGCGATCTGGGCGCTCTATTATGGCGGCCAATTGCTCATCACCTTAGGGGTGACCCAAGGTTTGGGCGCTCGCGGGCGGAGCTTGCTCTAAAGCTCGACGCTAGCGGGCTCTGATGGGGGCGTGGAGGCTGGTCGTACGGTGATGACCGACGACATTGGGAGGTCCGCATAAAGATGCGGGAACAACGCTCCGCCGCGGGAGACTTCCCAACGGATGGCGTCGCCAAGGGCGGTTAGATCGATCTCCGCGATGACCAAGCCGCTCTGACCCGCAAAATGCTTCTCCAGTGTGCCGCCAACCTGTGCGTCTGTGGAGAGATGGATGTAGCCATCGGCAAGATCGACCGGCGCGCCGAGGAAGCGGCCATCCGCCTCAAACTGCGCCCATTGGTCAGCTGTCAGGATTTTGAAGGCGGTCGTTTCGCCCGTCATGGCATCACAACCGCGCGGCCGATGACATCACGGCGTTCTAAGGCCAGCAACGCGTCTCCTGCGTGATCAAGCGGGAAACGATGCGAAATAGTGGGCCGCATCACGCCCTTGCCAGCCAACTCGATAAGGGCCGCGCGGGTCCTAGCCCCTAATGCCGGGTTGCGCCGTGTGGCTTCTCCAGCGCGCAGACCCATGACGGTATAGCCCTTGATCAGCACATGGTTGGCTGGAAATTTGGGGATCTCACCACTGGCAAAGCCGACGATCAGATACCGGCCACCCCAACCGAGCGTGCGCGTGGCTGTGATGGCGAGCGGGCCACCTACGGGATCATAGACAACATCCACGCCCTTGCCGCCGGTCGCCGCCTTGATGGCATCGGGTAGATCTGGGGTGTCGTTGAGGAAAACATGGTCAGCGCCCGCCGCACGAAGGGCAGAAAGCTTGGCCTCATTCGACGCCAGCCCGATGACGGTCGCGCCCTTATGTTTGCCAAGCTGAACAGCGGCCATGCCGACACCGCCGCTTGCGCCGAGCACCAGCAGCGTTTCGCCCGGCTGGATGTCGGCCTTGTCGTTGAGGGCATGCCAAGCCGTGGTCGCCGCCACATACCAGGCAGCCCCTTCTTCATAGGTCAGCGCGTCTGGCAGAGGGAAGATTTGCCCGACAGAGGCCACGGCCTGCTCGGCAAAGCCGCCCAGCCGGAGCTGCGCCATAACGCGGTCCCCCGCGTTGAAGCCGGTCACATCGGCACCAACTTCAAGGATGTCGCCTGCCACTTCCATGCCCGGCACAAAGGGAAGATCGGGGCGGAGTTGATATCCGCCCCGCGTCATCAGCAAATCGGGGAAGTTCGCGCCTGCGGCCCTGATGGCGATCCGCACGTCACCCGCCGCCAAAGGCGGACAGGGCAGCGTGCGGATCTCAAGAGAGCCGGGGCCCTCCAATGCGGCGCAGACGGCGGCGCGGTAGGTCTGGCTCAAAGACGTTCGATGATGATCGCCGGGGCCATGCCACCTGCGGCACACATGGTGACGAGGCCAAAGCGCCCGCCCGAACGTTCCAGTTCATCAAGCGCTGTGCCGATCAGCATCGAGCCGGTCGCGCCAATCGGATGGCCAAGTGCCATGGCGCCGCCATTGATGTTGACCTTGGTGCGGTCCAGATCGAGATCACGGATGAACTTTTCTGCAACGACAGCAAAAGCTTCGTTGATTTCCCAAACGTCGATGTCTTCAACCTTCAGACCGGCCTTGGACAGCGCCTTCTTGGCGGCCGGCACGGGGGCATTGAGCATCAGCGTGGGATCATCACCCTGATTAACGTAGCAGACAACGCGGCCGCGCGGCTTCAGGCCATGCTTGTCCGCATATTCCTTGCTGGTGATCAGAACGGCGCCGGCGCCATCGACCACGCCCGAGCTGTTACCGGCATGGTGCACGCCCTTCCAGTTCAGTTCGGGATAGCGGCGCTGGATCTGCTTGCGGAACGTGGTGCCGCCCAGATCGAAATCAGCAATGCCATCAAAGCTGGCCTTCAGCGAGGCAAGGCCTTCCGCCGTTGTCTCGGGACGCGGAAATTCTTCATGGTCCAGCGCAACGGTGCCGTCGGGGTTGTGGACAGTGATGAGTGACTTGTCGAAACGGCCTTCGCGGATGGCGCGGTCGGCGCGCTCCTGGCTAACAAGGGCGAGGGCATCAAGCGCTTCGCGGGGAATGCCTTCCATCGCCGCAATCGCGTCGCCGCAGACGCCCTGATGCGACTGGGGGTGGATCGCGTCGAGTTCCGGGTTGCCAGAACCCATGCCGAGCGGCTTGACGCCGGCATTGGCCAGTTCCGCACCATAGGCTGACGTGAAGCTCATCATTTCGGTTCCGCCTGCGATAACGCAGTCTTCCATGCCCGACATGATAGCGGCGGTTGCGAGGTTCACGGAGGTGATGCCGCCGCCACAGAAACGGTCGAGCGTCATGCCGCTGGCGCCAATGTCATAACCGGCGGCCAAAGCGGCCATACGGCCAAGATCGCCACCCTGTTTGCCATTTTGCGAGGAGGTGGACCAGATGACATCGTCCACGGTTGAGGTGTCGAGGTTGTTGCGTTCCTTCAGCGCCTTCAGGACAGTCGCTGCCAGATGCTGCGGGTGAAGGTGGGACAGGGCGCCCTTGCCGGGTTTGCCAACGCCGCGCGGGGTGCGGCATGCGTCGATGATGTAAGCTTCAGCCATTGAGTCTCTCCCAATCTTCAAATGAGTCGTGCTTTCCCTTTACGTAAACGGGTGGTCGTTGCAAGTTCAAGTCGCCGCGCAAGGACCTAGCAAAAGTGTGGGGTTACGAGGTACTGCCGAGGGTGAGCCGCACATGCGTCCCGCTGTCGATCCAGGTTTCGCGCCGGGCATGTATTTGTTCGCTCAGCGCCTCAACAATCAGTTCCCCAAGGCCCGGCTTTGCGGCCGGATCAAGGGTTGTCCGGGTTCCATTGTCGGAGACTTGAAACACATAGCCTTCGGATGTGCGGGAGAGTGTGACGGTGATGGTGCCGTTCGGTCGGCCCACAAAGGCGTGCTTGATGGCGTTGGTCATCAGTTCAGCGGCGATAAGCGACAGGTTCATGATCGTTTCAACGGGTAGGTCGACATGATCAATTCGGATGTCGCAGCTGATATGGGTGGCATTGGTGGCTGCAGTTAGATCCTCAAAAAGCCCGTTGAAATGTGCATCGAGCGAGACTGAGGCGCTTTCTGGATCATGAAGGCGCCTGTGGATGCTCGAAAACAGCCGAATACGGCGTATGGCGTCGTCCAATATGTCCGTCGCTTCCATCGGGGTATCGCGCACGGCGGACTTCTGCATGGACAGGATTGCCACGAGAAACGCCATGTTGTTGGCCACGCGGTGCTGGAGTTCTCTGAACAGATAGGCCCGCTGTTCGGCCAAGTCGGCATTGGTCTGCCGCTCTACCTCCAGCTTGTCCGCAACATTGCGCAGATGATCAATGATCGTGACCGCAATGGCGACGACACCCCAGAAAAATAGCAGAGCCAGCGAGATCTGCGGCGTCATGACGAAACTGTTGGTGGGGGAGATGAAGAGATACCAAGCTGTCAGGCCGCTCAGGATGCTCGCTAAGATGGCGGGGCCACGTCCTGCGAGGAACGCGATCAGCAAAATGGCGGGTAGAAAGGTAATGAACGGCAGGCCGGGCGGCAGCACGCCGATCAGTTTCACACGAAGGAGCAGCGCCAGACCGAAAGTGGCAAAGGCAAAAAGATAGCCGAGCACAGGTCTGCCGAGCAGCAGGCTGGCCAGCGCAGCGGGCCGTCCGCGCAGGAGGGGCTGGGGCATGGGCCAGTTTATGTCCGCCTTCGAATTGCCCGTAAATGCGATGGCGCGCCAAATGCGGCCACTGCCACTTAAATCACGGCGAGGCGGTGATTTTTTTAGCCAAGGCCGTCACACCCTTGTGGCGGTCCGGTCGACGGTATAGCCATGCGGCAACGATATAGGAGACCGACATGACTGAATTGCCCGAAAAATCCCTTCTGATCCGCACGCTCGTGAAGCCGGAAGGGCAACTGGATATCTATCTGGAAGATACCGCGGTCGAACAGCCGGGCGACAATCAGGTGCTGGTCAAGGTGTTCGCTGCTCCCATCAATCCTTCTGATCTTGGCCTGTTGGTCGGTGCAGCGGACATGTCGTCGGCCCGTCAGACAAGCCAGAACGGCCACCCGGCGGTGACGGCAGATGTTCCTGCGGCCGGACTGCGCGCAATGGCGGGCCGGCTAGGGGAAGCGATGCCGTTGGGGAATGAAGGCTGCGGCGTCGTTATTGCGGCGGGCAGCAGTGATGCAGCCCAAGCCCTGATGGGCAAGACAGTCGCGCTGCTGGGCGGTGCCATGTATTCCCAATATCGCACTTTGCCTGTGCAGATGTGCATGGAACTGCCCGATGGAACAGACCCGAAGGATGGGGCGTCCTGCTTCGTCAACCCGCTGACGGCGCTCGGTTTCGTCGAAACGGTAAAGCGTGAAGGCCATACCGGCATTGTGCACACGGCCGCAGCCTCCAACCTTGGCCAGATGCTCAACCGCATCTGCATCGCCGATGGGATGCCGCTGATCAATGTCGTGCGCAGTCAGGCGCAGATTGATCTGCTGAAAGGGCAGGGCGCGACCTACGTGTTCGATTCGACATCGGACAGCTTCATGGCGGATCTGACGGCAGCGCTGGTTGAAACCGGCATTACCTGCGCCTTTGACGCCATTGGCGGCGGCAAGCAGGGCAGCATGATCATGTCGGCAATGGAAGCAGCGGCGGTCAAGCGCATGAAGGAATATAGCCGCTACGGTTCTGACACGTTCAAGCAGCTCTACATCTATGGCGGGCTGGACATGTCACCGACGGTTCTTACACGCAGCTTTGGCTTTAGCTGGTCGGTCTCCGGCTGGCTGTTGACCCCTTTCATGCAAAAGGTTGGCCCCGAAGTCGTCGGGAAGATGCGCGCGCGGGTCGTGGCCGAACTGAAGACAACCTTTGCCAGCCATTACAGCCATGAAATTTCGCTCGTTGAGGCGCTGAACCTCGAGACGCTTCAGGCGTACAATGCCAAGCGCACCGGAGAAAAATACCTTATCCTGCCGCACAAGGGAGCCTAAGCATGGCTGATCTCGATGGACGCATTGCCCTCGTCACCGGTGCCTCGCGGGGGATTGGCGCCGCTACAGCCCGCGCGCTGGCATCAGCGGGTGCAAAGGTCATCGTGACGGATCTCAGCGAGCCGTCCGATATCGCGACGGACATTGGGGGGCTGTCCCGTGCGCAGGATGTCACCAGCGAGGCCGACTGGGCGGACACCATGGCGTTTATCCAGAAGGAAGCAGGTGGCCTCGACATTCTCGTCAACAATGCCGGGCTTTTTCTAATGAAGCCGCTTTCCGACACGACGCTGGAAGAGTGGCGCAAGCTCCATGCCGTCAATGTGGAAGGCGTGTTTCTGGGGACTAAGGCGGCGATCCCGCTGCTGGCGGCCCGCGCGGCCAAATGGAAAGGCGGCACAGCCATCATCAACTTGTCGTCGGTTGCAGGGCTCGTCGGGGCGGCAGGGGCGGCTTGCTACAACGCATCCAAGGGTGCCGTGCGCCTGTTCACCAAAGGTGTTGCGCTTGAAGTCGCATCGGCGGGCATCCGCGTCAATTCCGTGCATCCGGGCATTATCGAAACCAAGATGGGCGATGAGGTGGTCTCAGGTTTTTCGGCCTTAGGCGGCATGGGCGAAAATGAGGCGCGCGCTCAGGCGGCTCAAATTCACCCGCTCGGCCATATGGGACAGCCTCAGAATATTGCCGATGCCATCGTGTTTCTGGCGTCCGACCGCGCGGCGTTCATGACTGGCTCTGAACTGGTCGTCGATGGCGGGATGACTGCCAGCTGACATTGGCTGCGGTCCGGCGGAAAGGGACAAAAGAATCCCTCTTTCGCCGCGTGCGGAGGTCGCCTAAAGCCCCGTCCGCAATGCACGCCTACGCCAATCCGGCCCGATTCCTGAAAATAGCCCGCCCGCTGACGCCTGTCTTCTTGGGTCTCGGTTTGTTGCTGGTGCTTTTCGGCAGCTATGCGGGACTGGTGCTGACGCCTCCTGATTACCTTCAGGGGGATAGTGTCAGGATCATGTATGTTCATGTGCCTGCCGCTTGGCTTGGCATGGGGGGATGGTCCGGCATTGCGATTGCGAGCATCGTCCAGCTTGTGTGGCGTCATCCTTTGGCAGGCGTGTCAGCGCGCGCCATTGCGGCCCCCGGCGCTTTGTTTACGGCCATCTGCCTTATAACGGGCTCCATCTGGGGCCGCCCAACCTGGGGTACCTGGTGGGAATGGGATGGTCGGATGACGTCCATGCTCATCCTCCTGTTTCTCTATTTCGGATATATGGCGCTCGCCAATGCCAGCGATGAACGCACCAGCGTCAGCCGTGCAACGGCGATTTTCGGCATTGTTGGCGCGGTGAACATCCCGATCATCAACCGCTCGGTTGTCTGGTGGAACTCGCTGCATCAGGGCCCCTCGATCACGCTGCGCGGTTCAACCATATCGTCGGAGATCCTTTGGCCGCTCCTGCCGATGGTCATCGGTTTTTCGCTGTTGTTTGGTGGCATCGTGCTGATGCGGATGCGGGCCAACCTTGCCGAGGCCAAAGTGGAAGCGCGGATGCGGCGCATGGCCGCGTCATGAACCATTGGGCGTTCATCGCAGCGGCTTATGGATTGACCGCGCTGGGGACAGTCGGTGTCCTTATCTGGAGCTATCTCGATATGCGCCGCGCCGAAAAGGCTGTGGCCGATCTGGAAAAGCGCAAGTGAGGATAGGGCGGTGAAGGCAAAGAACCAACGGTTGATCCTTGCGCTTCTCGGCCTTGTCGCGGTCATTGGCGCAGGGCTGCTCGCCGTGTCGGGCCTCAAGCAAGAAGCCGCCTTCTTCTATGCCCCGGGGGATGTCGCAGCCAATGGTCTGCCTTTGGGGAAGGCCGTCCGGCTTGGCGGGATGGTCGCGGACAAGTCGATCCGTCACGATGCGGATGGGGTGACGATCCACTTTGTGGTGGAAGACGGTAAGGCGCAGATCCCGGTCACATTTAAGGGAATAGCGCCAGACCTGTTCAAGGAAAAATCCGGCGTAGTGGCCGAAGGTGAGTTTCAGGCGGACGGATCGTTCGTTGCCTCCAACCTCCTGGCCAAACATGATGAGCGCTACATGCCCCCCGAACTGAAGGGCAAGATGCACATGACTGACAGTTTGAAATCATGATAGCGGAATTCGGGCTCGGTCTGCTCTGGCTTGCGGCCGGCTTGGCGATCATCCAGTCATTGCTCGGCATTTTAGGATTGCGGCAGCCCGATCGGCCTGATTTGGGCGATGCGGTGCGTCCTGTTGCGGTCGCACAGGCCGTTTTGATCAGCATTGCCTTTGCCTGCCTCATCTACCTGTTTGTGGTTTCAGACATGTCGGTGAGGCTGGTTGCGGCCAACAGCCATTCAGACAAGCCAATGCTATACAAAGTGTCGGGCGCTTGGGGAAACCATGAAGGCTCGATGCTGTTGTGGGTAACGGTGCTGGCCATGGCAGGGGCTGGTATCGCGATTGCCGAACGCCGTGTCCGGCGCGATACCCTCATCGCGACACTGATGGCGCAAGGTCTGCTCGCACTTGGCTTCTATGCCTTCCTGCTCCTTTCCTCCAATCCGTTTGAACGGTTGAACCCGGCGCCGCAGGACGGGCAGGGGTTGAACCCGTTGTTGCAGGACCCCGGCCTCGCCTTCCACCCACCGACGCTCTATTTTGGCTATGTTGGCATGTCCGTGGCCTTCAGCTTTGCGGTGGGCGCCTTGATCACCCGCGACGTCGGGCCTGCCTTCGCCCGCGCCATGCGGCCTTGGGTGCTCGGCGCATGGGTCATGCTGACGCTGGGCATCACGGCTGGCAGCTATTGGGCTTATTATGAGCTGGGCTGGGGCGGTTGGTGGTTTTGGGACCCCGTTGAAAATGCGTCGCTCATGCCTTGGCTCGCGGCCACCGCTTTGCTCCATTCGGTAACGGTGCTGGCGACCCGGGATGCCTTGCGGGCTTGGACGGTTATGCTCGCCGTGGTCGCTTTTTCCATGTCGATGGTGGGCACGTTTCTCGTCCGCTCTGGCGTGTTGACCAGTGTGCACGCCTTTGCAGTTGATCCGCAGCGCGGGAGCTTCCTGCTCGCGCTCATGCTGATCTACATTGGCGGCGCCCTCACGCTCTTTGCGCTTCGCGTCGGGACAGTTCGGGAAGGCGCTGTGTTTGAGCCTGTCAGCCGAGAGGCGGCCCTTGTCCTCAATAACCTATTCCTGACCGTGATATTGGGCGTGGTGCTGATCGGCACACTCTACCCGATTGTTGCGCAGGGCTTTGGCCAGCAAGTGTCCATCGGCCCGCCTTATTTCAATCCGGCGGCCGGTTCTGTTGCGTTGATGTTGGTGGTCGTGATGGCGGCGGGCCCGCTGATGCGTTGGCGGTCGGACAATGTGAAAACGGTGCTGCGGCGCATGGCCATTCCTCTGGCTCTGGGGGTGGTCGCCTTGGTGCTGGTCCGCATTGCCGCACCCGACATCGGCGTGCTGCCCTGGCTGGGCCTCACCGTCGCGCTGCTGGCGGCGGCGGGGAGCGTTGCCCCCCTGTGGAAACGCAACCTTCTGCGCACGCCGCTGTTCACCTGGGGCATGGTCATCTCCCATCTCGGCGTTGCGGTGGCGATGTCCGGTATGGCGGTCGACAGTGCCTTTTATAAGGAGCGACTCGTCGCGGTGAATGAAGGCGATACGACCGACGTCGGGCCCTTTGCGGTCACGCTTGTCGCAGTCGAGCCGGTTATCGGTCCGAATTGGACCGCACTGGAAGCGACCATGGTCGCGCGGCGCGGCGATGGACAGCCCTTCACCCTGCACCCGCAGGCCCGCAACTACAGTACGCCCCCCACCGACACGAGCGAGGCGGCGATTACCACGCATGTCGATGGGCAGCTTTACGCTGTGCTCGGCAAGCAGGGGCAGGATGGTCGCTGGCAGCTTCGCCTCTGGTGGAAGCCGCTGGTGACGTTCATCTGGCTCGGCGGTGCGATGATCGCGCTGGGCGGCGCGCTGGCGCTGGTCGGCCGGGTCTGGCGGGAACGCCGCAGCGCGAAGAGTGCAGGGGCCTCTGCATGAGGAAGATTCTCCTCTGGCTGCCCTTGGCGCTGTTTGCCTTGCTGCTGGGCATCATGGGCCATGGTATCATCAATCCCGAACAGACGACCATTCGGTCCAAGCTGATCGGCACGCCGGTGCCGCAATTTAATCTGCCGGCCGCAGTGCCGAGCCATCCCGCCCTAAAAAGCAGCGACTTAGCAACCGGTAAGCCGGTTTTGCTGAACATCTTTGCCAGCTGGTGCTTGCCGTGCATTGCCGAGGCACCGGTCCTTGAGGAGTTGAAGGCAAAGGGTGTGACCATCCACGCCATCGCCATCCGCGATACGCCGGAAGATGTGGCCCGCTTTCTTGTAGAACATGGTGATCCCTATGCGCGCATCGGGTCAGATGTTTCCAGCCGGGTGCAGATTAGCTTTGGTTCGTCAGGCGTGCCGGAAAGCTTCGTGATTGATGGCAAAGGCATTGTCCGCCATCAGCATATCGGCGACATTCAGCCGCAGGATATCCCGAAAATCCTGAAGGCGCTGGAGGAGGCTCGATGAGGCGTTTGCTCCTCCCGCTGCTTCTGATCGCTGCACCAGCTCTTTCAGATTCTCGCATGGCGGCCGCGCCGCTGGCCAATGTTCAACTGCCGGATGCGCAGCAGGAAAGGCAGGCCAAAGCGCTGATGGAAACTATTCGTTGCCTTGTCTGTCAGGGGCAGTCGATCGCGGACTCCGACGCGGAAATGGCTGGGGACATGCGGTCCCTGATCCGTGAGCGCATCCAAAAGGGGGAGCAGCCCGAGGCCATTCGCAGCTGGCTGATCCAACGTTATGGCGATTGGGTGACCTATGAGCCACCCATGAGCCGCACGACATTGTTCCTATGGGCTCTGCCGGTGATTTTGCTGTTGTTGGGCGCCGGGCTAGCCATGGGCCGCATCCGGCGGAAGGCGAAAAGCTGATGGCATTGTTCCTCATCATCGCCGCCGGACTTATTGTTCTGCTTGGCCTCTGGAAGGTCGGGCACCTGTCCAGCGGTGCTGTCTTTCTGGTTGGCGCGGCGCTGTCACTGGGGTTGGTCGGCTATGCGCTGCAAGGAAGTCCTGCTCTGCCGGAGTCTCCCGTTGCGGTGAAACTCCAGGATGCAGCGCCAGTTGACGCTGCTCCTCAGGCGTCTGGTGATCTCCTGGGACGCTTTGGCGGAGAAGCAGAGGCGCTAAAGCAGGCGGACTCCTATTTCAGAATTGGCAGGCCTGATCTGGCGGCGCGTGTCATCAAGCTTGGCCTTGCCAAGAACCGGAACAGCCCAGCGCTCTGGACAGGATTGGGCAATGCCTTCGTCGCGCACGGGCAGGGATTCCTCTCTCCCTCAGCTGAATTTGCCTATAAAAAGGCGCTGCACATCACGCCGGGGTACCCTGGGGCGCTTTATTTCTATGCGGCAGCTTTAGCCGAGAATGGGCGCGTTGATGAGGCACGTCCGCTATTTGCGGCCTTGATCGCCTCCATTCCAACTGAGGTGCCTTTCCGTGCGCAATTGCTCGCCGATCTGGAGAAAATGGGCGTCCTGAAACAGGGCGCTGGCGACCGGGCGGCTCCGGCCAAATGATTTGCCGCGTAATGCCCCCCCGTGCTAGCGCGCCGCTAGATCGTGTGCAGAGAACCGTGCATCCCATGCAATATCAAGCTGCCATCGGACGTTACTGAATATGTCCAATTCCAACATCCCGAGTCACGCTGTTGATCCGGAAGAGGGCGGGCATCACAGCCACGGGCCGCTGCACAAACTGATGATCGCTGCGATCGGCATCGTTTATGGCGATATTGGCACGAGCCCAATTTACGCCTTTCGTGAGACATTTGCCGGCCACCACAAGATCACGCCGGATCATTTGCATATTTATGGCGTCTTAAGCCTCATCTTCTGGTCGATGATGACAGTGGTGACGTTGAAATATGTCACCGTCATTCTGCGCGCGGACAATAAGGGGGAGGGCGGAAGCCTTGCCTTGCTGGCCCTGATCAACCGGGAATCGTCCGGCAAAAGCTGGTCGGTGCCGATTGTGATGCTCGGCGTCTTTGCAACGGCGCTCTTCTACGGCGACTCGATGATTACTCCGGCCATGTCGGTACTTTCTGCCGCAGAAGGTCTGACGGTGGTCAATCCGGCGATGCAGCCGCTGGTTCTGCCCATTTCGGTTGCCATTCTTGTGGGGCTGTTTGCCATTCAGGCGCGGGGTACGGCGAAGGTCGGTGCCCTGTTCGGCCCGATCATGATTGCCTATTTCTCCACGCTTGCCGTGTTGGGCCTGAGCAAGATCATCGAAATGCCCGAAATTCTCTGGGCGCTCTCCCCGGTTAACGCGGTCACTTTCTTCGCAGATAACCCCCTGCGCGGTTTTCTGGCCCTGGGGTCGGTTGTTCTTGCGGTGACGGGTGCCGAGGCGCTCTATGCGGACATGGGGCATTTTGGCCGCCGTCCTATCCGGTTGTCCTGGGTCTGGATCGTTCTGCCCGGCCTGATGCTCAACTATCTGGGGCAGGGCGCGATGATCATGCAATTGTCCCCCGCCGATGCGGGAGAGGCGATCAAGAACCCGTTCTTCCTGCTGGCGCCGGAAGATTTCCGTCTCCCGCTCGTCCTCCTCGCTATGCTGGCGACGATCATCGCGAGCCAGGCCGTCATTTCCGGCGCGTTCTCACTGACGCAGCAGGCCATCCAGCTGGGCTTCATGCCACGCCTGCGCATCCAGCATACGAGCGAAAGTGCAGCTGGCCAGATCTACATTCCCGTCATCAACTGGGCGTTGATGGTGATGGTTATCTTGCTGGTCCTTCAGTTCGGAAGCTCGAGCAATCTGGCTTCGGCTTATGGTATTGCCGTGACAGGGGCGATGTTCATCGACACCTGCTTGTTGGCCGTACTGCTGCTCAGCATCTGGAAATGGAACCGTTTTTACGTCGTCCCGCTGTTGGCGCTCTTTTTCATCGTCGACACGGCCTATTTCACAGCGAACCTGACCAAAGTTCCGTCGGGCGGCTGGGTCCCGCTCCTTATTGGCCTGATAATCTTCACCTTCCTCACAACCTGGTCGCGCGGGCGCAAGCTGATGATGGAACGCATGCGCGAAGCGGCAATGCCGGTGAAGGTATTTATCAGTTCCGCTGCCAACTCGGCGACCCGCGTGCCCGGGACTGCGGTGTTCATGACATCGACGCCGGACGGTGTGCCGCATGCCCTGCTGCACAATCTGAAGCACAACAAGATCATCCATGAACGCGTCATCCTGCTGACCGTCCAGATACCCGGCGTGCCCTATGTGGATGCGGAGCGGCGCTGTAAGATGGAAGATCTGGGGCAGGGCTTCCACCGTCTCATCCTGAAATTCGGTTTCATGGAAGAGCCGGATGTGCCTGCGGCTCTTGCTGGAATCACGACCTGCGGACCGCCCATCAAGATGATGGACACCAGCTTTTTCCTCGCGCGGCAGACGCTGCTGCCGTCCTCTCGCCCGGGTATGGCGATCTGGCGGGAAAAGCTATTTTCATGGATGTTGCGCAACGCGGAAAGCGCGATGGAATTTTTCCGTCTGCCGACGAACCGCGTGGTTGAACTCGGTAGCCAGGTCGAAATTTGAGCGGCACGCCCAGCACGCCCGACTCTGCCCGGACGGCGGTTCCGCTCATCGTCACGGCCCTGATGGGTGACATGGACTTTGCCTATTTCGATGGACTGAGGCGGCAGCATTATCCGCCTGATCGCAATGTGTTGCGTGCGCATTTGACGCTGTTTCACCATCTGCCGATGTCCATTGAGCGCGAACTGACCACGCATCTGCGTCAGGTGACGAAAGATCCGGCTCCGCTTGCCTCGATCACTGGCCTGATGTCGCTGGGGCAGGGTGTAGCCTTCCGTGTGCGGAGCGAAGAGCTTGATGCGATCCGCGCCGACATTGCGGATCGCTTTTCCGCGCTCCTCATCCCGCAGGACAAGGCAGGATGGCGTCCGCATGTCACGGTGCAAAACAAGGTGGAGCCACCGGTTGCGCGGGGTCTGTTGGGGGTGCTTGAACGTAGCTTCACCCCACGGCCGATGCAGATTACTGGGATTGCCATTTGGCATTATCTGGGTGGACCTTGGCACCTCTCAGGCGCCTGGCGTTTCGGAAGCGGACATCCGATGCGTGCACCCGGTTGACCCAAAGCCCAACGCTGCTTATAGGCGCGCTTCCCGACGCGTTTCGGACGTTTGGGGCGGAGTAGCTCAGCCGGTTAGAGCAGCGGAATCATAATCCGCGTGTCGGGGGTTCGAGTCCCTCCTCCGCTACCATTTTCAGCTCAAAGATTTAAAGTACCTCCACCGTTGGCGCTCACATCCAAATTCGATCAAATTGATCTGTGCCACTCTGGTCCTGTGTTCTTCAGAAAACTAAGTCTTATTAAAACTCTAATACCGTCGCGGCGCTTTCATGCAACCAATCTGGCCGCGAAAGATCACTCGTTTTCAATAATTTGTGCGAGATGTTGCCCCTTGTTCGGGGCGCTATGGCAATTGGTGAACGCTGTTGACCTACCCGCTCTGGTTTTTCGGTCTTTTTAATTGACGTCGAAGGTTCATTTTTGCGGGCTTGGGGGCAAATGCGGGTGGGGCGCGAGCCGGAATGGCTTGATACAAAAGGCGTGAGGGCAGTTCCGTTTCGACGGTCCGCCGAAGCGGATGAATGGCCTTGCCTTTCTCGCCCTCGCAGCAGGCTATTGCGATCATTGGGTCAGATTCTTGCCGCACTTCTTGTTGCCGCTGGACCCGTTGAGGTCCGGGCGGCGACAGACGCTTCTGCGGCACTTCCGGTGAAAACCCTGCTTGGCGAGACATGCACGACGCAAGTGAGCCAAGCCGCGCCTTTGGCGCGTATCCTACCGACCGATCGAACACTTCTCTGCGCTGGGTTAGAAAGTGGCAGCCTGAGCTACGCGCTTGTTGCGGCTCAGAGCGGCAATCTGGCCGATATATATGCGTCGAGCCGCCAGCGCAGCCTCATCGACAAGCGGCTCGAATGTGAGGCAGGTCGTTTGACGAAAGATCGCGCGACGGACGCTCTGACGTTCGCCTGCCGCCAACGCAGTGACGGTTGGCCGGTTGTGGTGCTAGCCCGAGTTGACAGTAAGGTCCTTAGTGTCGGGGAGGGGCCTGCATCGGCTTACCCCGTGCTGCGTCATCTTTTCGGACTTCCGGCTCTGACGGGGTCTGATAGCGAACAGGCGAACCAGGTTCGTGCGCTCTGGTCGACACCCATCAAGATCGGCAGCGGCGCTGACCAGACGGCGATCAAGGCTTTGCTACGGCAAGCGCGGACGGCCTCAGGCCAGTCCGACTATGGCGTTGCTGAGGCCGGGTTTCGTCACGCCTTGGAATTGCAGATCCGCATTTTTGGGGAAGATGACCTCGCGACGAATGATATTCTGATGGATTTAGCGATGTCCGTCAGCGCGCAGGGGCGACATGACGAGGCTGAAGCACTGCTCAATCGTGCTGCCCAGATTGTCGAAAAGTCTCCCAAGGCTGCCGACCGTGCTCGGTTGACGGAGTATCGGGCGTTTATTGCGGCCAATATGCGCGATTATGATTCGGCTTTGGCGCAGGCGCGGGCCACAACCGCGCAATGGCGCGCCATTGTCGCCCAAGCGGCGTCGACGTCCGGGGCGCCTGGGATGCCCATGGCGGGTGGATCTGCCGAAGCTGAGGCGGAGCTTGCCATGGCGTTGAACCTAGAGGCGGGCATGTTGCTGCGCACGGGAGACGTCACCAGCGCTTATGCAAGCGTCGGCGAAGCTATGCTTGGCATCAAAAAGGCGGAAGGAGAGCCGCGCTGGTGGGAAGCTGACGTTCTTGTCACGCTTGGCAACGTCAGCAGCGCTCAAGGGCGCCTTTCTGCAGCTGAAGCCTATCTGAAGCGCGCGATAACGATCCGCCAACAGGTTTTTGGCGAAGGTGTGGCCACGCTGCAGGCTCGCATCGCGTTGGCCCGGGCCTATCAGGCGGAACATATGAGCGTTTCGGCTATCATCGTGTTTCGTGAGGCCATGGCGGTCGCAAAAACCCTTCCGAAGTCCAGCGTGCCGTTCAGTGCCGAGGATATCATCCCCTTTTTCGACGCGGTGGTTGAAGAGGCAGGTAATTATGACGATCCTAAGGCTCGGCTGGGTCTATATGCCGAAGTCTTTGATGCCGTGCAGTTGACGCGCTCACCGTTATTTGACCGGTCCATGGCGCTCACATCGGCGCGGCGATCTGCCGCCGACCCGGAATTGGCGGGGCTTTTGCATCAGTTGGAAGTCGCGACCCAGAAGGAGCGGGAACTGCGCGTCCAACTGGCAACTGAGCAATCCCTTTTGGTGCAGGAAAGGAGCGCCGCTGCCGAAGATCAATATGCGGCGAATATTGCAGTCCAAGAGAAGGTGATCGCTGATCTACGGCAGGATTTGGCCAAAAAATTTCCGAACTTTTCGGCGATGAACGATGTGAATGTGCCCAAGGTGGATGATGTTCGCAGCCGACTGCGTGAGGATGAGGGGCTCTTGTCCTTCGTGATCGGGCGGGATCGGTCCTTCGCACAATTGATGACCAAGAACGGCATTTCGCTTGCCGCCATTCCGGCAGGGGAGGCTGCGCTGCAAGATGCGGTCGCGCGACTACGGCGTGGGCTCGAAATTCAGGGGAAGAGCGTCAACGATTTTGACCTGGGAGCCGCCCATGATCTCTACAAGACTCTGTTCGGCGGATTGACGGGGGATCTGGCGCAAATCAAGCGGCTGGTCGTTGTGCCTGCTGGGCCGCTCGCGAACCTGCCTTTTGCATTACTTGTCGCACGACCACCGCTCGCCAACCAATATGTCAGCGCGCATTGGATGGCGAAGGATCTGGACGTTTCCTACAGCCCGACAATGGCTAGCTTCGTGTCGCTCCGTTCGACGCGCCTCACGGGGAGGCATCCCCGAACGCTTCTTGCTCTTGGCAACCCGGTTCTCGCCCCGCGCAGCCCTGTTCGTCAGCTTGCGCCCATCGAAGTGAAAATCGGGGATGATTGTGGCGCAAATGGCATCGTTCCTGCCTCGCTCTTGCGTTCTCTCTCTTCACTGCCTGATACGGAGCGGGAAATTGGCGACGTCGCCCGGATCCTCAGGGCGGATAAAAGGGACGTCCTGCTCGGCGCACAGGCGAATGAGGCCGCCTTCCGTGACCGCAACTTGGCGAACTATCGTATCCTCTATTTTGCAACGCATGGTTTGCTGCCGAGCGAGCTCAAATGTCAAGCGCAGCCCGGCGTCGTTTTGACGCCCCCCGCGCAGACGCCAACGTCCGCAGAGCTTGACGGGCTTTTGGATGCAGGTGAGATCTCCAGCCTGTCGATTCCCGCAGAACTTGTTGTGCTTTCGGCATGCAACACCGCCGCCTCCGGCAAAGCCAATGGGGGTGAATCGCTCTCCGGACTTGCGGCCGCCTTCTTTCAAGCCGGCGCACGAAGCCTTGTTGTTAGCCACTGGCAGGTCCCGTCTGCTGCGACCAGCGCCCTAATGTCTGCGATGTTCAACGTCATGGGGGGGGCAAAGACAACCTCGGTCGATGCGGCTTTGCGGGCGGCTCAGGCGCGCCTCTTTAATACCCCCGCGACAGCGCATCCCTTCTTCTGGGCTGCGTTCGTCGTGATGGGCGATGGCCTTGCCACGCCGCTTGCGGAAGAGGCGCAGCCATGATCCGATTCCGGGACATTTTATCACTTGTGGTTTGCGGATTTTTGACAGGGCAAGCCTGTTTTGCAGCGCCCATGACCGTGGTGGATGCGCGCGGCGGCGGTCTTCGTCCCGGGATGCGGGTCGACGGTGCTTCGAAAATCCAGTTGAAGGACGGGGAGCGTGTGACGCTGATTGGAGCTGATGGCCGGGCGATCACGCTCCGCGGTGTCTATGCGGGCGTCATCGCCAAAGGCGGCGGGGGCGGGACACAAAACCCACGTGCCGCGCTGGCCGCACTCATTTCAACCCGCAATGACCGGGCAAGCCAAGTCGGGGCCATACGCGCCGGTGCCAATGCAGTCCCGCTGCCGGACCCTTGGCTCATTGATATTTCCCGCCCCGGCGCCCGCTGCATCCGCGAAGGGGAACGCCCTATCTGGTGGCGTCCTGACGCAACCGCGCAAACACCGTTTACCGTTTATCCGATTGACCGCTCTTGGCGGGCTGATTTTGCTTGGCAGGCTGGGCAGGACACTATGGCTGCGCCTGATCTTGCCAAGCTGGACGGTGTGAAGACCTTCCTGATCGCTGTTCCTGGGCAGGATAATGCCATCAGCATCAACATGATCCCAAAGGACGTGACGGACCCCTTGGTGCTTAGTTCTTGGATGTTGGAAAAGGCCTGCGTCCAGCAGGCGGACGCCTATTTCCGGTTGATCCAGAAAGAGCTTGATCAACCTCAATCTCAACCGACGCCTTCGGCAAGGACTTCTGAATGAGCAAGGCCCAAAGACAGGTATTGTCTGCGGCACTGATCGCCCTTTTGGCGGCGGTGATGGCTGTGTGCGCGGTTCGGTATTTCTCTCCGCTCACCAATCTTGAAAACAAGATGGCCGATATCCGTGTGGCGGCCATGCAGAAGCCGATGGAGCCTTCCAAGGACGTTGTCGTCGTTGCGATCAACGAAGATACGTTGACGGCCTTTCCCTATCGTTCTCCGGTGGATCGTGGCTTTTTGGCGGACCTGATTTCGCAATTGTCGGCAAAGGGTGCAAAGGTCATCGGGGTCGACGTTATTGTGGACCAGCCGACTGAGCCGGAAAAGGACGCGCGGCTCAAGGCTGTTCTCGATACGACGCCCACACCGCTGTTCATGAGCTACACATCGTCACCAAGCATCGTCAATCAGGACCAACTCGCCTTCCTCAACGCCTTCGTCCGTCCAGACCAACGCGCCGAAGCCAACTTACTGTCAGATCCGTTTGATGGGCTTGTCCGCCGCATCAATCCGGGTGGGGAGATTCAAAAGGGCCGGTTGGTAGACACCGCAGCGCATCCCGCCGGCTTCGTGCGAAAGGCGTTGACCCTTCTCGGCCGCAAGTCACCGCTCACGCCGACCGAGATCGCCTGGCGTCCGCGTCCGGACGCTGAGACCCAGCCTTTCCCAAGTTTTCCGGCTCAGTTCGTCTCCGTCCTTCCAGATGAGTTCTTCCGGGGGAAGATTGTCCTGATCGGAGCCGCGCTCTCCATCACAGACCGGCACCGGACGCCGCTTTCGATCATTGATGACGGGGATCAAGGCAACATGCCGGGCGTGTTCATTCAGGCGCATGGTATCAGCCAGATTCTGGAAGGCCGAGCGCCGCCAAAAATTCCATTGAAAGGAATTCTTGCGCTAACCCTCCTGTTCGCCGGCCTTGGGGTAGGGGTCAGCCTTTTCAAGCGCGGCATCGTGTTTAACGTTGGTGTCGGACTGGTGCTGGTGGGGTCCTATTGGGTCGGGTCTGTCCTTGGTTTTGGCTATGGCCTGCCGATGGTGCCGCTGATCGGGCCGTCCATCTCCTTTGCACTGTCGATCTGGATGATGGACGTATTCATCGGGCGGGCGGAGCGCAAGCAGCGTGAATTCGTCCAGGGCACCTTCTCCCGATACGTGTCGCCGGCCGTGGTCGATCAACTGGTCAAGAACCCAAGCTCTGTTGGCATTTCCGGTGACCGTCAGGAAGCGACCTTCATCTTCACCGACATTGCTGGCTTCACCACCACGTCTGAACAGATGGGTGCAGAAGAGCTTTCCGTCGTCCTCAACGAATATCTGGATGGCGCGTGCGATATCATCCTCAAATACGAAGGCACGATCGACAAGTTTATTGGCGATGCCATTATGGCCATCTTCAATGCCCCTATTCGGCAGGCAGACCATGCCGAGCGTGCCATGCGCTGCGCGCTGGAATTAGATGCCTATGCCGAAGCATTCCGCAAGGACCGCAATGCCCGGGATATTCCCATCGGCGTAACGCGGATCGGCATTCATACCGGTCAGGCGGTCATCGGCAATTTCGGCTCGCACTCCCGCATGGACTTCACTGCCTTGGGAGATACGGTCAACACCGCTGCCCGCACTGAGAGCGTGAACAAATATTTTGGCACGCGGGTATGTTGCACCGAAGATGCCGCCGGACGTTGCCCCAATTTGAAGTTCCGGCAGATCGGCGACATTGTGCTCAAAGGTAAATTGACGCCCACAGCGCTGTTCAGCCCCATTGCAGAGACGGACGATCCTGCCCTGATTGAGGGCTATGCCGCGGCCTATGCCTTGTTGACCGCGGAAAGCTCGAGGGCTGAAGCTGCCTTCCGTAATTTGGCTAACGCGTTTCCAGCGGACCCCATCGTCAAGTTTCATATTGGGCGGATGGACGGTGGCCTCATTTCGGCTCGGGTGGTGATGGATGACAAGTAAACGGCTCTCGAGGGCGCGGCGTCGCCTGGCTGCCGGCCGTCCTGCTATTATGGCAGGCCTTGCTGTCTTGCCCGCGACATCGGCTTATGCGCAGGTCATTCTGCCTCCGCAAAGCGACATCTCCCGCCAGCGGGTCGAGCCGATGCCGCTGCCATCCAACGCCTTTGATTTCCGGATCCAAAGCCCCGAGAAGTCAGCCGTTCCGCGCGCCATTGATGAGGTGGAGTTTTCGGTTGCGTCGATCAAGGTGACCGGCGCCACCCATTTTTCTGCCGAGGTAGTCCATGCCTTTTTCGTGCCGCTGGAAGGCCGCAAGATCGTGTTGCAGGATCTGCGCGATGCGGCGCAAAAGCTTGAAGACCGCTATCGTGCCGAGGGCTTTTTCCTGACGCGGGTCTTCGTCGCCCCACAGAAAGTGGAAAATGGCGAACTGCAGGTTCAGGTGCTTGAAGGCTATATCAAAGAGGTCTTCGTCGACGGACCCAATCCAGCCTCGACGCGTCTTGCCGAGGGCATCATAGGCCCCATTACCCAAAATCAGCCAACTCGGTTTTCTGAGCTTGAACGGCGAATGCTGATCCTCAACGATATGCCCGGCGTGACAGGCTCCACGGTCTTGCAGCAGGGGGGCGTGCCCGGTAGTTCGGAAATGCTCGTGACATCCGGTCGCACGCCGGACCAATATCGGGCGACGTTCGCGAACACCTCGTCCCACATTTTAGGGCCTTTCTCCTATTCGCTGGGCGGGACGTTTTTCCAACCCCTGGGTCGACCCGGTGCACTGGATGTTACCTTGTCGGGGGCTGGCGCACACATGAAGGAATTGCGGTCTGCCAATGCCCGCTATGCTATGCCGCTTAATGCGCACGGGTTCATTGGGAGCATAGGCGGTCTGATCGCCTTTGCGCGTCCGGGGGGTGAGGTAGCAGCGTTGGATGTGCGCAGCAATGTGCTGTCCATCAATGCTCGCGTCCGGGCACCGCTTCTGCGGTCTCGTCCCAATTCCATATATCTTGATCTTGGCTTGGCCCTTAATCGAAACAAGACGACCATCTTGGGTGATCTCATTTCGGATGACAGGAGCACAGTCGCCGAAGCAACGCTGAACTGGCAGCAAGCCAATTGGTTGAGCGGAGCTACCAACGTCTCGCTTTCCCTGTTTCAAGGACTTCCGTTGTTTGGCGCGAATGGTGCCGCTGCTGAGTTGGCGTCTGTCCGAGGATTTCAGCCGAAGTTTCAAAGGCTCGTCTACAGCCTGCAACGCATGCAGCGGTTCACGCCGCGCCTCTCCATGCAAGTCAATGTGCAGGGGCAGTATACGACGGATCGTTTGGCGTCTGGGGAGACGATCTCCTTTGGTGGGCCTTCAATTGGCCGGGGCTATGATCCTTCGCTAATCGGCGGCGAGCGCGGGCTTGGCGTCTCCGGAGAACTTCGATACGCGCTTCCATATGCTCTCCCTAAGCTTGTCGAGGGCATGCAACTCTATACCTTCGCGGATTCCGCCAGCGCGACGACGCTGGCTTATGATGTTGATCCAAAAGTGACGAACAAGATCAGTTCACTTGGACTTGGCGTCCGCATGGTGGTCTTCGGCAGGGTCAACCTTGACTTGCAAGGCGCGCAAGCCCGCAGGACTGTCGCCAACGATGAGCGCAATGAAAAACGTTTCAATCTTAATGCACTGGTCGCTTTCTGATGTTGTCATCCCGCCGTTTCCGCTTGATGCTCTTGGGCGCCGTTAGCAGTACCGCTTTTACAGCCGCGCATGCTGGTGACTTTTCTGTGCCAAGCGGCACAATTACTGGGGTTTTTTCCTCACAGAAATCCAATGGAGGAACACAAACGACGGTCACACAGACGAGCGCGCGTGCAGTAATTAATTGGTCTGACTTATCCGTGGCATCCGGAGACACTCTGGAGTTTGTTCAACCTAATGCCAGTTCGATCACGCTCAATCGTGTTGTTGGGCCATCGGGCGGTGGGGCGATTGTCCCGACACATATTGACGGAACGGTGCAGGCCAATGGACAGGTTTGGGTTCTGAACCCAGCCGGTGTGCTCGTCGGATCCGCCGGTCAGGTGAACGTCGCTGGCTTTCTGGCCACTACATTGGGCATCGCTGATGCGACTTTTGCTTCTGCCACCGACGCATTTAGCCTCACCGGGGAGAGCACGGCTTCGGTCGTCAATCAGGGTATCGTTACAGCTTCTGGCTATGCGGTATTTGCCGGACACCGTGTTGAAAATGCGGGCATCGTGCAAGCTCAGCTTGGGACAGTGGCGCTTGGATCAGGGCGCGCAATGTCGATGTCTTTTTCCGCAGATAAACTCATTTCCTTCGTCGTGTCGGACCCTGCCACATCGCAAGGCAGCGGTGTCTTCAACACCGCCACGGGCCAGCTAATTGCGAATGGTGGGCGTGTTCTCATGACGGCGCGCGCCGCGTCAGCTGTTGCGGCGAACGTCATCAACAGCGCCGGCCTAGTGCAAGCAAACAGTGTCTCCTTGAAAAACGGCGAAATCACGCTGGATGCAGGCCCCACGGGCGACGTGAATGTCTCCGGTACGCTCAATGCAAAGGGCACGGGATCGGGAGAAATTGGCGGCAACATTATTGTTACAGGCAAGAATGTTTTCGCGGCTCCTACAAGTCAATTTCTGGCCGATGGTCAATCTGGCGGCGGCACGATTTCCCTTGGGCAACGACCTGCGCAGAGCGGCATGTCCTCTCCGACAAAGGTTTACGCACTTGGCGGATCGACTTTTGACGCAAGCGCGGGTGAAGTCGGCGCTGGTGGCCATATCACACTCCAGACAGATTATAACGACGCAGCCTCTTTCATCGGAGCCAATGGTAACTTCTACGCCAACGGCGGCCGCACCGGCGGTGTCGGTGGCACGATTGAGGCCTTTTTCTCCAACATCGACCTGTCAGGCGCGAATGCTGCTGCCACTGCGACGGGGGCGGGTGAAGCCGCACAATTGAAGTTCAATGCCAACAGCATTGTGATTTCGACTGGGTTAGGTGCGGGCACGGCTATTGTACCCGGCACCGCAACGGGCACCGGCGGCACGACGACGACGCTCGATGTTGTCGGGACGCTGACCCAGACGACCGTGCAAGATCTTCTCAACAGAGGTCAGCGTGTGTCGATCAACGCGATCGGGGAAGGCGATGGCACCGGCAATATCCTGATCGCTGCACCCATCGCAAAGTCATCCGATCAAGATGCGTCGCTGAATTTTTCGGCAAGCAACAATATCGATCTCGTTTCCGGTGCGATCATATCCGCGGCAGGAGGATCGCTGAATCTGTCATTCTTGTCAGATCATAATGGCGATGGTCTCGGGCTGACCCGGCTGGGCGCGAACATCTCTTTATTGTCAGGTTCTGCGCTGAATGACGGGCTAAATGGCGTAAAATATGATGGTTATTATGCGGACAACTATACGTTCTTTGCAAATGCGACGCCGCAGCCTGACCCGCGTTTTGCATTGCCCTTTACGGCGATCAATACCACGACGCCGGGCGTAAATTTTGACGATACATATTCGGTCAAATTCTTTGGGTATTTCAAGCCGCAGACAACAGGGGCCTATACATTTTCTACGACCAGCGATGATGCGTCGCAGCTTTTTCTTGGAAATTCTGGTCAATCCGTAAATGCGCTCCAATCGGATGTTTTTGCCGCGAACCCAGTGACGCCCTTGGTCAGTAATGGCGGTATCCATCCTGCTGCTGCTCAAATCGGCACGACAAGCCAATCTCTCATTGCGGGACAATATTACCCCATTCTTGTTCTCTTTGGGGAAAACGGCTTCAGCGATGAAATTACGGTCAAATTTGGCCAGAGCGGGCAAACGTTAACCGACAATGGGCTTGGCAGTTACTATCACACGCCCAACGGCGAAATCGTCCGAAGGTCCAATCTCTCCTTTTCAGGCGATGTGGTTCTAAACAGCAATGTGAGCTTAGCCACGCAAGGTGATGTCCTTTTTGACGGAACCGTGAACAGCGCTACGGGTTCGGCATTCAACCTTAATGTCGACGCAGGATCTGGCGCCTTATCCTTTGACGGTGACGTGGGGACCGGTAGTGCGCTTGCTGGACTGACCGCGAAGTCGGGCACTTTTCTCGCGGCCAAAATCACAGGCAACAACAGCGCCGAGTTGATGGTCGATACTGCAGGGGAAGCCGCCGTCTCTGGCATTGTGACGGGTGCGAAACTGACAAAGGCAGGAACCGGCACGCTCTCCTTGTCCAGCGACGCTAATGTCACGAACATTTCGATCGATGCGGGCCGATTGAGATCGCTGTCGGCGTCGGGCACAGCATTGCAAAGTGCCAATTCCATCTTGATCGGCACAGGTGGTGTTCTCGATCTGACATCACCGCAAACGGCAAATGTGACGTCCATCAAATCACTGTCAGGGGCAGGGCGTGTCGACCTTGCCGCCGGAAAAACGCTCGATATTGTCAGCGGTTTGGCAACAGATAGCTTTGCGGGTGTCTTTTTGGGCCCGACATCAAGCACCGTCAAGGTGAGCGGCGGTAGCCTCGCTCTGACAGGCGACACTGGCTTCACAGGGCTGTTCAAGGTCGACGGCGCGACCCTCAAACTTGTGGGCGCGGGCAGCATTGCGAGTGCATCTGGGCTGGAAGTTGGCGGCCGCGATGGTGCTGTGATTGATCTTTCAGGTCTGACCTTACCGTCCGCGCCGGCCCTGTTGACGTCGCCTTCTGGCGCGACAGTTATGGCGGGATCGGCAGGTGTTCCGGATACGACGTCGCTATCTGGTGCGACGGTTACGCCGGGATCGGCAGGCATCCCTGGCACCACGGTGCCGCAGGGAGCTAATGGCGTGATAGCGTCCTTGGGAGCGACGGAGGTAGGGAGGTCTTCGTCGACGACCATTCGTAACTTTTTCACAGATACGACAACACGCTTAGGATCCGTTCTTTTGGGTGGGACGACGCTTGTTATCGAAACTGATGCTAATGCTGTTGGCGCAAACGCATTATCTTTTTCCGGTACTGGCTCACTCGAGAAAACGGGTCCAGGGACACTGCAACTGCGCGGCGCGAACAGTTATAGCGGGAACACGCGTGTTAGCCAGGGCGTATTGGACGTGCCAACCGAAGTCCAATTGGGGACCGGGGACATCACCCTCGCTGGCGGGACATTGCGGTTCACCTCCGACGGCCAAGTTTCTCTAACAAAGGCCGTAACCTTAGTTGCAGACAGCGCCATTGAGTTCACCCCGCCGAGCCCCGGATTCCAGGTCAATTGGAGCGGGGCGCAGTTTAACAATAGCGCCAGCGCCATTGGGCTTTTCGAATTCGATCCTAGCCTGTTTGCGAGCATGAACGGTGAGCAGTCAACCAAACAGGTCGGTGCTGGCTTTGCGATAAATAGTGTGACCGTCCAAGGGGCGGCCAGTGGCAATGGCACTTTTGGTCCAACTGACTTTTCATCTTATTATTTCAGCGCAGCCAATCCCTTAGATACGACGCGGGAACTCATTGGTCAGCCGATGAGCAATGGCTTCAATTTTGGCAGTTTCAGCGCCACTGGGGGGTATGGCGGGCCAAGCGGCGACTTCAACCTATTCAGCAGCGGCAATAATCCCAACGCACCCAACGGGACCTTTTACTTCGTCTTAACGACAGCAGGCGCCTCGGGGTCACAAATGGCTGTTGTATCCATGGTGCCGATTGCGGTTGGTGCGCCGAGTGACGCCCAGATCTCTGGTGCCATCAACGGCGGTTTCAATCTGCGGATTGCCGCGAATGGCAAGCTGTCTCTGTTGGGGACTATGGGCAATTCGCAACCTTTGGGGTCACTCACTGTCGGCGCAAATGGCACTCTGCGCCTTGGGGCGAATGCACAGATCACGGCGATTGGTGACATTCGCCTGAAGGCACTTACACGATTTTTGAACGAGTCCACCTATCCTAGTGTTTTGGCCAGTTCCTCTGGGACGTGGCGTGTCTACAGCGGAAACAGCAACCCATTTGGCGGCGGCACCACAGCCGATGTTGCCGGTGGCCTCGTTTATGAGTTCAAGGCTTATGGGGTTGGGCCCCAGCAAGATTTCAACACGGCCGCAGCAAATGGCTTGGATGGTTTTATCTATGCGTACACACCGTCGCTGACGGTCACATCGGCAAACCCAATCACCAAAGTTTATGACGGCACAACGGCGCTTTTGGATCCGCTTCCAGCATTGACGATCACAAGCCCGGTGTCGGGCGATGTTCTGACAGTATCGGGGACGCCGACAGGAAACTTCACCTCACCAGATGCGTCGACCTCAGCCTCCATTCTGCTCTCGGGTCTGACGGTGTCAGCGGTTGCCGGAACCAGGCCGGTCTTTGGTTATAGTCTTGGCGCTTCAACGCTTGCGGCCACAATCACGCCCAAGCCGTTAACAGTATCGCTCACCGGCACCGTAAGCCGGGCTTATGACGGAACGACAG
The DNA here is from genome assembly GCA_937996655.1 of uncultured Sphingomonadaceae bacterium. Lineage (GTDB taxonomy): Bacteria > Pseudomonadota > Alphaproteobacteria > Sphingomonadales > Sphingomonadaceae > Aquisediminimonas. The sequence continues at coordinate 497,327 of CALKUK010000011.1, forward strand.
CAGTCTCCCTTTCTCAAAGCAACTTCAATGTTACGGGCCTGGTGGATAACCAAAGTCTGTCGCTGATCAGCGCAACCGGAAATCTTGCGAGCAAAGATGTCGGTACGGGGCTCAACGTCACAACAGACATATCACAGGTTTCATTTCAAGCGGGCAGTGACACGCTGCTCTACAACTACATCCTCCCGACCGAAGCGTTCGGGAAGATTGGGGACATCACACCCAAGGTGCTGACCGCGTCGCTTACAGGCACAGCGCGCAAGATTTATGACAGCACGACCTCGGCGACGCTGGCGGCGGACAGCTTCGTGCTTGATGGGCTGGTCGGCACAGAGAGCCTGACCATCGTGCAGGCGCATGGCAGCTATGCGAGCAAGGATGTGGGGTCTCAGATCATTGTCACCGCCGACATCTCGCCTGCAGATTTTACAGCGGGCAGCGGCACGCTGATCACCAACTATGTTTTGCCGTCGGCGACGGTAAGTGGCGCGATTGGGGAGATTACGCCCAAGGCACTGGTGGCCAGTCTGGTGGGCACCATCAGCCGGGCCTATGACGGCACGTCTGCTGCGACGCTGGCCGCGACCAACTTCAACCTCTCGGGCTTTGCCGGGGATGATCGTCTAAATGTCAGCCAGACCGTCGGTCGTTATGCGAGCAAGGATGTCGGAACGCAGATCTCGGTCTCGGCGCTCCTGTCGTCATCCGATTATGTGGCTGTGGGTGGGACCCTTACGCGCAACTACATCCTCCCGACCGAAGCGTTCGGGAAGATTGGGGACATCACGAGGCGTGCGCTGTATGTTGGGATTTTAGGTTCCGTGAGCCGCCAATATGATGGCGGCGTTGCAGCAACATTGGCGGGCAGCAATATTGCGGTTTCGGGGCTTGTTGAAGGGGAACTGATTTCAATCAGCCAGGCTCAGGCGAGTTATAGCGCCAAAGATGTTGGACGTGATATTACAGTATCTGTCAGACTATCGCTGGATGCCTTCTCCGCCGCAAGCAACACGTCTCTGGAAAACTATGCGCTTCCTGATCTCGCAAGCGGTGCAGTTGGTGAGATCACACCGCGGACGTTAACCTATGTGGCGACCCCAGCCGAACGGCCCGCAAAGACAGAGAATCCGACCTTTACTGGAACAGTGACCGGTTTTGTCGCAACGGATAACGCTGCGTCCGCAACAACGGGCGTGTTGACCTTTAGTTCCGATGCGACATCGGCCAGCGCCGAAGGTCGCTATGCAATCAATGGGGCTGGTTTGTCCGCGACCAATTATGTTTTTGAGCAGGCCGGTGCAAATGCCACGGCCTTGACGGTCAAAGCGGCGCTGCCAAGTATCGCCCAAATTGTCTCTGTCGTGCCTGTTGTAACGGTTGTGCCTACGCCAAAGGTGGCTCCCGCACCAACTCCGGCAACCGCTCCTGCGCCTGCTCAAGCAGCGGCGCCTGCACCTGCAGCGTCTCCTGAAGCGCCTGCGCCGGCTGATGGCCCGGGACCTGCCGCCACAGGTCCGTCGGACGATGGCGGTAAGCCTGCTCCAGATAAACCATCCGATGCTGCTCCTGCCGCTGGGGATGTTGGCCCAGCAGCCCCAGGTGACGTGCCTCCGCCGCCGCCCGCGCAAGGCCCTGCTCCTGTCGATGCGGCGGGACCAGGCCCGAGGACTTCTGCGGCCGCCGGTCCGCCAGAAGCCGGTCCTCTGCCCGAGCCCAGCAGCACCGTTACGGTCGTCGCCGTCGCGGTTGCCCCAGTGGCGCCTTTGCCGCCGTCACCTGTGCCGTCCAAGCCACCGCCGACGCCGGCTGACGATGTCGATACAGCCGATCCCATCTTGCAATCTGTGGTTGAAGCCCCCGCGGCCCCGCCACCGGCACAGCGGGCCGTAGCGATCGTCAGTCAATTGAGCCCCTTTGTCGCGGTAAGCGTTCCCTTGCCCGTTCGGCCAGCCGGTGTGCCGGGGATCGACACGCGATATTCGCTTACCGGAAACCCAGAGGGAATGTGATGTGAGTGGCGCGTCGGAAATGTTGGAGGAGCTTTCTGATTTGCGCGCCGCCAATCTGCATCTTCAGGCCACGATCAACGGTTTGCGGGAAGGGCTGGAGGCGGAGGCGGCCAAGAATGAGTGTGCCGTGCAGTCGGGCAAGGCCGAGATGGCCGACGAAATCGCGCAACTGCGTTTGATCATAGGATCCCTGCGGACGCGACTTGAAACAGAAGCGAGCGTTCATGAGGAAGCGCTTCAGGAATTGCTGGCCGGGCTTCAGGGAGAAACAACGCAGCTGAAAGCGACAATCAATACTCTGCGCGCTGAGCTTGAGGCAGCACGCCATTCCGCGACGGAAGACCTTGCGTGCCAGCAGGTTGCATCTGCCCGCGAGCAGGATGCCCTGCAACAACAGATCAAGGCCCTGCGCGCGCTATTGGAGACCAAAGGGTGAATATTCAATCGTCCACAACCCCCGCGCGGGTCCGTCGTTTGCGCAAGGATGAGGCCCTGCTACGCGCGCAGATATTGTTGGAAGTCACGCAGCGTTGCGCCGCATTGACTGACCTTGACAGTGTTCTGTCGGAATTGGTGGAGCTCACATCTCGGGAACTGAATTGTGAACGCGGCACGCTCTTCTTGAATGATCCCGCCTCAGGGGAGCTTTACTCGCGTATTGCTCAGGGGGATCTCAAACGGGAAATTCGCATCCTCAACAGCAGCGGTATTGCTGGGCACGTCTTTCAGAGTGGGCAGCCGATCTGCACCGACGCACCCTATGACGATGAACGTTTCAACCGCTCTGTGGATGAGCGCACGGGCTTTGTAACACGCAGCATCGTCTGCGTGCCTGTGCGCACGATGGCGGGGGATTTGATTGGCGTGATGCAGAGCCTGAACAAGCGGGAAGGGGCGTTCTCAAAAGACGATCTAGACTTGCTCAGCGACATGACTAATCACGCCGCGACCATCCTGCAAAGCATGCAATATATTGAGGAAATTGAGCGCATCCGCATCAAGGAAATGGATTTCCTCGAACTGGTTTCCGACATCAACTCTGAATTTGATCTTGCCAAGCTGCTCCAGCGCGCGGTGGCGGAAACGACCCGAATGCTGGGTGCCGAACGTGCGACGGTATTTCTGTTCGATGCACCGACGCAGACGCTGTTTTCCCGCGTGGCCACCGGCGGCGAGGTCTCTGAAATCCGGTTTCCATCCCATCTGGGGATTGCCGGGGCTGTGTTCACGTCCGGTGTGACAATGAACATTCCCTATGCCTACGCGGACCTGCGGTTCAACCCGTCTTTTGACAAGCAGACCGGCTTTTTCACTCGATCTATCCTGTGTGTGCCAATCACGAACAAAGACAATCGCGTCATCGGTGTGACGCAAGTGTTGAACAAGAAGGGGGGCACATTCTCCGACGAGGATGAGCAGCGGCTGAAGGCCTTCACCGCGCAAATCGCCATTGCGCTTGAGAACTCGAAACTGTTCGATGACGTCCAACGGGTCAAAAACTATAATGAGAGCATGCTGCAGAGCATGTCGAACGGCGTGATGACGCTGGATCCCGACAATAAGATCGTCACCTCCAACGCAGCAGCATTGCGTATCTGGGAAACGGCAGAGGGTGATCTCGTCGGAAAGGCGCTCACAGATGTTCTGGGCGAAGATTGTCGCTGGGTTCTCGATCAGCTTGAACGCGCCAAAAACGGGCAGGACAGTTTTTCGTTGCCCGATGCGAGCATAACGATCGGGACGGTCAGCAAGTCCGTCAATGTCACCTTCACGCCCTTGCTGGCGGCGGAAGGGGAAAATGCGCTCGGCTCGATGCTTATGTTTGAAGACATCAGCAGCGAAAAGCGCATGAAATCAACGATGTCGCGGTATATGGACCCGGTGATTGCGGCGCAGATGCTCGACGGAGAAGGGCTCGATTTCCTCGGCGGCAGGACGGCGGAAGCGACAATCATGTTCACCGATGTCCGCGGCTTTACGACGATAACGGAAGAATATGGGGCACAGGGTACCGTCTCCTTCCTGAACGACTATTTCACGATGATGGTTGATTGCATCACGCGGGAAGGCGGGATGCTCGATAAGTTCATCGGGGACGCGATCATGGCCTGTTTTGGGCTGCCTGTCGCGCATGATGATGATCCTGACCGCGCCGCCCGCTCCGCGATTTCCATGATCCGAGAGTTGTGGGAATGGAATGATGTGCGCCGCGCACAGGGCCTGAAAACGGTCGATATGGGCATTGGCCTTAACACCGACAGAGTTGTTTCTGGCAACATCGGGTCCCCCAAGCGGATGGACTATACGGTGATTGGTGATGGGGTGAATCTTGCCTCGCGGCTGGAAAGCGCCTGCAAGGCCTATTCAGCCCGCATCCTCGTCAGTGAATCGACCGTCGGCAAGCTGCGCGGGACCTATCGATTGCGAGATATTGATCTTGTCATTGTAAAGGGGAAAACCCAGCCGGTCCGTGTCTTTGAAATACTTGATTTTCACAACAACCAAACCTTCCCCAATTTGCTCGATGTGGTTGGTCACTTCTGTGAAGGCGTTTCTGATTATCGCGCCGCGCGTTGGGAGAAGGCCATTCAGCGGTTTGAGAAATGCCTCGATCTCAACCCGGGAGATGGACTGTCAAAGACATATATTGATCGTTGCAAAGTTCTTCAGGCGTCTCCGCCTGCCGGAGAATGGGACGGCGTTTGGACTATGAAGGATAAATAGGCATGGAAGAGATCGAGCAGATCGGTGGCATTTTGGCGGGAGGTGCACCGGCTGTTGCAGGCGCGCTGAGCTATTCGCCCAATGCCATCCATCTGATGCGCACAACTCAACAGATGCAGCTACAGCTCTCCCAGATGGCGGACCAGAAGGCATCAATCCTTATGGGTGCCACCTTTGTGTCGTTCACCATATCGATCGGTCAATTGGCATCAGGAAGAGTGTCGCCAGCGCTGATCATTCTTGCAACATTTGCCCTGCTGGCTGTTGTTCTGTCGATGATGGTCGTCATGCCGCAGATCGGTGTTGCCGGAAATCGGAAACTTGAAGGCAATCTTCTGTTCTTCGGTGAATTTGCACGCATGTCGGAAGCTGACTTCAAGGTGTCTCTGACGCAGCAGTTGATGTCTGACGATCTGGTATATGCGGCGATTGCTCGCGACATTTATCAAAATGGTCAGGTTCTGGCCTTCCGAAAATACCGCTATTTGACGTTTGCCTACAGAACGTTTCTCGTCGGCCTCATTTCATCGTTTTTGACATTTGCCGGCCAACAGTGGCTGATTGGTTGAGCCTCAGTCCAAGGCAATCCAAAGATCAAACATCGCCGCATGGCCGTGACACGCGCCAGCCTCGTCCAGCAACAGCCAGGTCAGAGCTTGTTGCACCCGAAAGCGGTTGCCGCGGCAGGACATGAGATCGCCGGAATGCTTGGCGATCCCACCTGCGGGGGCGTGGTTGGAAAGTAGTCCATTCGCACTGACGCCCCCCGTCCCATGGGAAGGTGTGTCTCGCAGTTGTGCGCTGAAATCGAGATAGTCTGTTTCATAAACGTCGAGAGCACATCGGTTTGCAAAGTGCATCGATGAGACTGGCACCTCAAATTGGGCAAGTATTGCGCACGGTGCGGTCCAAAGGGCGGCAATGACGTCATCCGATTTTTGGACGAGCGGACGACGCGCTTGCCGGAAAAAGCTGGCAGCAATCAATTCAATTTTCGGCGCCATGCCGGCTTCACGAAAAGGTGGCGGAACGACGCTGCTCATGCAGGAAATGGCCCCCTCCGAAAACGCGAGTGGCGATGTTTCACCTCTCAAAGCTGCGCTAACCTTAGCGGGCGAGGGGGGGCGCTCAACCGAAGATGAAGCGAACTTGGTTACAATGCGAAGGGGGCGTTTAATGCGTGTGCTGGAGATGCCTTCCGACTTCGCAGAACAGCTATTCCAAGCTTTCACAGGGGTTGTTCCGCCACGGCTGAACGAGTGCGGCTATTATTTGGCTGGGGTCTCAGCATTTTTGTGTGTTGTCGGATGAAATTGCGCAAGATTGCATCTTAATTGGTTCATTTCCTTGCACAAATCCCGCCAATCCTGACCTCTTCCTCCTCGACATTGAGCCGGGGTGATCTATGCCTCGGCGCATGTTAGCAGAATTTGGCATGGCGGTACTTTGGGTCGCAGCGTCGTTGGCTCTCCTCCAATTTGCGTTGGGTGTCGCCGCGCTTCGGGGGCATCATGCGGATTTCGCACGCACCATCGCGCCGCTGGCGGTCGCGCAGGCTATGCTCTGTGGTTTGGCAATGTTGGTACTGATGGGGCTTTTCCTCCGATCGGACATGTCGGTCCTGCTAGTGGCGACCAATAGTCACTCGGCCAAACCATGGCTTTACAAGTTCGCCGGCACCTGGGGCAACCATGAGGGCTCCATGCTCTTGTGGGTGTCCATATTGGGAGTTGCCGGGGCGACGGTGGCGCTGTTCGAACGGGCGTTGCGTGCAGATACGAAGATAGCGACGCTCACGGTTCAGGCGTCGATCGCACTCGGCTTTTATGCCTTCCTCCTTTTCGCCTCAAATCCTTTTGCGCGGATTGCTGGTGTAACGGAGGGGCAGGGGCTGAACCCGCTTCTGCAGGACCCCGGGCTCGCCTTCCATCCGCCCACGCTCTACATCGGCTATGTCGGGATGTCGGCAGCGTTCAGCTTTGCCATTGGCGCCCTCATCACCCGCGATGTCACTCCCAATTTTGCGCGCGCCATGCGTCCTTGGATTTTGGGGGCGTGGATTTTCCTCACCATCGGGATCACAGCAGGCAGTTATTGGGCCTATTATGAACTCGGCTGGGGCGGCTGGTGGTTTTGGGATCCGGTTGAGAATGCGTCCCTGATGCCCTGGCTCGCAGCGACGGCGCTTCTGCATTCGGTGACGGTATTGGCGACCCGCGATGCATTGCGGACCTGGACGATTATGTTGTCCTGTGTCGCGTTCTCCATGTCGATGGTCGGCACCTTTCTTGTGCGCTCCGGCATTCTGACGAGTGTTCACAGCTTTGCAGTCGATCCAAAGCGGGGGATCTTCATCCTGACGCTTTTGGCCATCTATGTCTGCGGGGCTTTGGTCCTGTTTGCCCTGCGGGTCGGCACGATCTCTGAAGGGAAGCGCTTTGAGCCGGTGAGCCGGGAAGGGGTTCTGGTCATCAACAACCTGTTGTTATCGGTGATCCTGGTCGTGGTGATGGTGGGCACGCTCTACCCCCTCGCGCTTGAAGCGTTCACGGGGCAGAAGATTTCCGTCGGCGCGCCCTTCTTTAACACGACAACAGGCCCGCTTGCGCTTGCCCTTATTGGCTTCATGGCAGTCGGGCCTTTGCTGCGATGGCGACATGATGAAGGCAAGGTGCTTATGAGGCGACTGGCGTTTCCACTGGCAGCAGCTGCGGTTGCCCTCATCGCTGTGCTCTGTTTTGCGGGTGCCGCAGCGCTTCTGCCTGTCATGGGCCTTGCGGTTGCGGCAGGGGTGGCGGTTGCGAGTGTGGCACCAATGTGGAAGCGCAATTTGGCGCGCACCCCCCTGTTTACCTGGGGCATGGTTATCGCCCACCTCGGCTGTGCCGTCAGCATAACGGGCATGGCCGCCGACAGCGCGTTCACGCAGGAATCGCTTGTTCCCATGAAGGTTGGAGACACGCGCAGCGTAGGTGCTTTCCGCGTGACGTTCGAAGACGTGGCGCAGGTTCCGGGGCCAAATTATGACGCGCTACAGGCCACATTACGGGCGGAGACTTCCAATGGAGACTCGTGGCTGTTCAAGCCTGCACTGCATCGCTTTTCGACGCCCGCCATGGTAACCAATGAGGCCGCGATCCGGACGTTCTGGAACGGCCAGCTATATGTTGTTCTAGGGGATGAAAGGCCGGGAAATGTTTGGGTTGTAAGGATGTGGTGGAAACCTTTTGTGATGCTTATCTGGGCCGGCGGGATCATGATTGCGGGTGGCGGCTTTCTGTCGTTGATCGGCCGTGTCCGCCGCAGCGCGCAGGGGCGTAAGGCCAAAGGTCAGGCGGTGTCATGAAGCGCTCTTGGGTGTTCTGGCTTCCAGTTGTGGTCACGATCGCTTTGTTTGCGACTTTCCTTGTCGCCTTGGTCAGCCCCTCGGATCGAACCATCGTATCGCAATTGGTCGGGCAGCCTTTGCCCACCTTTGAGGCGCCCGCCGCCATGCCCGATCAGGCAGGCACCAACAGCCGGGACTATGCTGATGGCAAGCCGAGGCTGTTGAACGTGTTCGCCAGCTGGTGCGGCCCCTGTGTGGCGGAAATCCCGGTTCTTCTCCAGCTTCAGGCCATGGGGGTCGAGATTAACGGTGTCGCGGTGCACGACAAGCCGGATGACCTCGCCCGCTTCTTAGCCGAAAATGGTAACCCCTATGCGCGCGTCGGTCTGGATAAAGGTGGCCGCGCCCAAATGGCGTTTGGGTCGTCCGGTGTACCGGAAACCTTCATTATTGATGGCAAGGGACGTGTCCTCGGCCAGCATATCGGCGTCATGACGGAAGCAGACATTCCAGGCATTGTTGCGCAGTTGAAGGGACAATGATGCGCCGTTTCCTGATCGCTGCCACGATGTGTCTGGCTCAACCGCTTTGGGGACAGGACTATTCTGAAGAGTCTTTGCCTGATGCGCAGCAGGAATCGCAGGCCGTTGCCCTAATGGATACGCTGCGATGTGTCGTGTGTCAGGGGCAGCCTATTTCCGGTAGCAATGCAGATCTGGCACGCGATATGCGCCGGCTTGTCCGCGAACGGATTGCCGCAGGTGAAAGTCCGGAGGCTGTGCGCGCATGGCTCATCAGCCGTTATGGCCAGTGGATCAGCCTGAAGCCGCAGGTCAATGTAGAGACGGTGCCTTTGTGGATTATTCCACTGGTTGCGCTGGGTGGAGCGGGCTTGCTCTATGTGCGGCGCCTCAAGCAGAGGAAAAACTAATGGCCTGGATCAGTGTTTTCCTTCTCTGCGGCGTAACCTTTTGTGGACTTTGGTGGTCGGGTCGATTTTCCCGAACTGCGCTTGAACTATTGGGGGCCGCCCTGATGCTGGCCGTTGCTGGCTATGCCTGGCAGGGGACACCCAATCAGCCCGGTTTCCCAGTCAGCACGTCCAATCAGTAACCTGAGGGCACCGGGCGCCTGATGGGCCCGGTGCGTAGTTGGCCGCCCGCAGGGCGGACAGCCCCCAAACCCTTACTTCTTTTTGGGAACCCAATCCGCAAAGGTGGGCTTGTCGCTCACGCGGTAGAGTAAGCCGCCGCGATTGCGATAGAAGCGTTCCATCTCCTCTCGGTTGAACGGGCGTGAGCCCAAGCGACCGAAGACGGCAATTTGCCCGCCTGTTTCATCCACGCCGCGATCCCGGTCCAACCCCTTGGACATCGCCAAGGCGGGCGAAGGTGTGCGGGCCCAGGCGATCAATTCGGGCTTGGGGGCGGGAGAAAATCCATAGTAATTTGGCTGCGATGCGGGCGACGTCAGCTGCAAGACCTTAAAGCCGTTGCGACCATCGGCGACGTACGCAAAGAGGGATGCGTTGGTTGACCCGACGATGACGTCCTCGGCGTCATTCAAAAGCCCGTTGAAGGTCACCTTTTGATAGATGGTCGGCTTTTCCGGGTTGGTCACATTCAGGATAACCAGACCGTCCTGTTTTGCTGCGACATAGGCATATGTACGGGCAACGTAGATGCGACGTGCGTTCTTGAGCTGCACGGTTGCTTCCGGCACGGGGACTATCTTGCGGGCGTTGGTGACGTCGAACAGTTTGACGCCGTCTTCATCGGTGACCCATAGATAGCGGAACTGCAGCGCGGAGGACCTCGGCCCCTTCGCCGGCAGTACCTGCATGACGCGCGGCTTGAGGGGATCATCTATGTCAAGGACGACCACGCCTGCATCCGCCGAGATATAGGCGTAATGCCCCCCAAGCGTGATGTACGTTGCGCCTTTCAGGATGTTACCTTCATTCCATGTGAGCGCCCGGTGCAGGAAGTTGTTGCGCGGTTCGCCATCGACCAGCGTCCCGATGTCGACGAGGATCAGGCCTTCCACACTGTCCGTCACAAATGCATATTTGTAGATCGGGTGGAACGCCTGTTCCTGGTTCATGCTGCGCATTTCCGGAGTGTTTTTGGCCGGATTGATAGGCTGATTGGTGGGCAGCGCCATGCAAGTGGCGTTGGTCGACTTTACTTGTGTGTCATGCCCCAGCGGAGAGAAGGGGCCGGTCAGAATGCGTTCGGACACGCCCTTATTAGCGACCGAGGCGATGTCATACGCCCGGAATCCGGCACGGCCTTCTGCGACATAGAGATATTCGCCGCGCATCTGGAGGCATCGGACGGCATCGTCTGTGCCCTTGGTTTCGTTGCGGATGGTTTCTTTCAGACCGGTTTCGCCGCGCAGGCGCCTGTCGAAGGATTTGCCGCGTGTCCAATTGATCAGCTCACGCTTATTCCGGTCAACATGCGCCTTGTAAAAATCGGGATAGGCATATTTTTGCAGATAGGACCCAAAGACAGCTTGCGGCTCGTCATATTCGGTCACGCGGACGGCTTCGACGCCGTTCTCAAGCCCCGTCCAGGCATACATGCCTACGAAATTGACGAAGTTGGTTCCCTGCAACATCAGCTGCGCCATGATCGCATTGTTGTCGTTTTCGGAAGAGACATGGCAGTCGCTGCACTGCTTCGTCTCCGTCGTCCGGACGGTGTGTGGGAAATGGGGCGCAAAGGCCTGCGAGGAGAAGCCAACCGCAGAAATGGGGGGCTGCTGCACATAGATGCGTTCGCGGTTCACGTTGGTCGAGGATAGGATCAATGCCGAGGTTGACCGCACCGGCGTGATAATGCTGCCCTTGGTGGTCTGATGGCGGCCGAGCTGGAACATGTCATCTCGCGCTACCTGTGGGTTGTAGGTCGCGAAATTGCGCGTTTCTTCGCCCTCATATTTATGGGACGTGGTCTTCCAGTTCGCCTCGATGGGCAAGTGGCAGCCGCCGCAGCTTGTGGTCCAGCTCAAATGGCAGGTGAAGCACGCCATTTCGCTGTCTTTGTGTGCCAGCTGTTCTTCGGAGACACCGGCGCCAAATTCAAACTTGCCGGTCTCTGCGCCTGATTTGCTCATTAGCTTGGCGCGGGCGGCCTTCAAGTTGAAGTTCGGGCTGTCCGGATCGACGCTGTCTTTCACGAGGCTGACACGCCATTCCAGCTTGGGATCGAGAACGGAGCGCTGAATGAGATAACGTTTTCCGTTTTCGTCTTCCTTCCATTCAAATCGGCGCTGGCCATCAGGGTTACGAATCAGGGACAAATTATTCCCGCCGGGGGGGGCTGCCGGTCCCGATGTCAAAAGGGTCGGATCGGCCTTGGTCGAACCATGGCAATCCTTACAACCGATTTCGATCGCGTTCGCCACTTCCCCGTAGATCAGGCCATTGCCGTGACTGTCTTGCGAAAAGTGACAATCGACGCACTGCATGCCCTTTTCGGCATGGATGTCCATAAGGTGGACGGATTTGCCGGGATTGGTGCCGATCGCGGGGAAGGGCCCCTCATCCTTTCTGCGGAACTTTTCCGGATCGTCATTGGAGACGATCTTGCCGTCGGCATCGAGCAGATTGCCTTCACGGTCGCGCTTGAAGATAGCGCGGAAATTCCAGCCATGGCCGTGATAGTCCGCGAACTGGGTGTCCTTCGCCTGCGGGTTGATGTCGTCTGCGACACGGCGGACGAATTCGACGTCGGACCACTTGCCGCGAGGTGCCGCCCCTTCTGGGTTGCGGTCGAGAACCTGGCGGGCTTCCGCGGCTGTCGGATATTTCTGCTTAGCGGGCCACATCAGCGGCGCGTCGCTCTCATAATCCCACATGGTGTAGCCGAGGAACGAGTTCAGGAAGATGTTCGGCTGATGCATGTGGCAGTTCATGCACTGGGCGGTCGGGATGGAACGCGTGAAGGCGTGTTCCAGCGGGTGGCCACTTTCCTTGCGTGATGCAACAGGTTCGGAGGCTCCATAGCCTTCGCCATGGCCTTGGGCTTTCGCACCGTGCCCATGTGGATCATCGAGCGTGGCACGCATTTGGCCTTCCATCTTGTCAGCGATGGTCGGATCGAGCGTCATGGTCTGCCCGTCATTGCCGAAGCGGGCATAGGTTAGGCTCTGAGGCGCTTCCCGGCTGTTGGCATAAGGCACGTGACAGCTGGAGCAACCCGAATGGCGATAATCGCCCGGCTGATCGTTTGTACCCATGAACCAGGTAAACGGATCATTAAGGCGGGTCTTGTGGATGTTGAGCACCGGAATGGCGACGCGCAGGCCTGTGCCGGGTCCACGGTTTGACTGGCGGATGTCGGGACGGCCCGGCTCTTCGAGCCGCTGCAGCAGGCCCGTTGAATTGGGAAGGCCAACTTCAGGGAATTGCGTGCCTATGGTGCGACCGCCGCGTTCAAACACTCGGAAAATGTCCGCGGGCGGGACGACCTGCCATGTCGGCAGGGGGTAAAGCGCGGCCAGCGCCCCGCGAGCTTCCTGCTCCTTCGTCACTGTGCCCGGAGGAGCGCCTGGCGACAGGATTTTTGCGGGCTCACTCTTGTCGGTATAAGCCTCACCAAAGATGTAGTTTTTGAACGGAGCAATACCGTTATTATATGCCGCACCACCCCAAAGCATTGCGCCGGTCGACATGATGGAGCGGTCGGTTGCTTCGATCACCGACATGTGACACGCACCGCACGATTCCCGCACGACGCGATAGTCTGAAGGGTTGTTGAACCTTACAAATTCCCGGCTTTCCTTGTTGAGCAAGGTGTAGCTTTGCTTCGGGTTAGCGGAAGATGGCCAGTTCCAGGCCTTTGGAAAACGCGGCATGACATGCGCCTTGGACAGCGCGGTTGTATAGGCGCGGTCGCCCTCTTTGGCATTAGTGGGGGCTAATATAGTCGCGTTTCCGCCATGGCAGTCGGTGCAGCCCAGCACGACCGCTTCTGATTTGTGCATGCTATACGCGTCGGTCTTGGTGTGACAGGACACGCAGCCGACGCTCTTTGCCTTGGCCTGATCCGCCGTCTGGCCCGCGGGCGCGTCAGCGGCCCGCACTAGCGTGTAGTCCCGCTCCACCGGTTTTTCAGCCTCCGATGCGAGGAGGCTGGACGGTGCGAAGAGGGCCATCACGAGAAAAAGGCGGGAAAGCAGTGACATCAGTAAGACAAAACCGTGTTAAAAAGGACGGAATAATGGCGTTTGTTGCCACTGGTGGTTGTATAGAAATCTTTAAAGGCGGCCCCGGGTTCCAGCATGGCGGCAGACAGGCGGAACACGACATTCTGGATCATCGATGGCCGGTAAATTGCGGCGGCTGAAAGATCCCAGCCGATCGCACGGGGGATAGAACCTTCGTTGCGCAGTTCTCGGATTGTGGCCGTGTTTGCAAACCAAAGATGGTTTGCATTTGTTGACAGGCGGACCTGGGGCGTGATGTCAAAATCCGCCCCCGCGCCAAAAAGGATCGTCCCGGGGTTGTTGAAGTTGCTCTGCCCCTCATCCTTGGAAGAGCGAAGCGAATTGAGGACGCCGTTCCGGCCATTTATGCCGATGACACGCCCGCCGCCCGCTAAGGGAAGCGACTGGCGGATCCAGTAGCTTGTATCTGCTCCAGCGAAGATCGGGTTTTCAACGATCGCGTCAAACCCGGTCTCACGATTGTCGTAAGGGTCTTTGTCGCCCGTGGCGAAAAGCCCTGAGAGGCGGAAGCGCGCCCAGTTCCGGTCATAGCTTGCCTCTACAGCCGCAAAACCGGCCCGGATCTGGGCTGGCCTGCCGGTGAAGATGCTGTTGCGATCACTGCCCAGCGCGGCATAGAGCGAAGAGGTGAAATTGATCCGCCCCGCATGGCCATCTGCATTATAGCCGAGGTAAACCACATCATAATTGCGGCCGCGCAGATTGCCAAGAAGGGCGGGGCGGACCGGAAAGCCATTATCATCAATATGGATGTCGTTGGCTTCGCGGTTCATATTGTAAACGACGGTCAACTGGCTTGTGACCGCTGGAATGGGAAAGTCCTGCCGATACACATTGGAAAAGGCGATCCAATCCTTGCGTGGCATTTGGACAAGGCTGTTCAGGCCTGAATTCGTGTCCTTTTCCAGCCGCCAGAAGATGCCATAATTATATTGGACGCGGTTGTTATCGCGGTTGCCGAAATATCGGATACCCAACTGCTGGTCATTGAACAGAAAACCCCGGAAATCAGCCTGAAAAGGCTGAATGCCGATACGGACACTATCAAAGTCATAGCGGTCAGAGACGTTGCGCAGATGCTTGTCGACGAACAGTTCCTGCACCCCGAGAAAATGGTCAAACCGATGACTGGGACGGGATGGCTGGACGAACAACAGACGCCGTTCCGACACATCAACGAACGACGTGTTGAAAGCTAGGGCGATTTTATATTCGATTTGCGGCGGCTTGAACGCCGTGGACCCTTTGAAGAGCGAGGCTGCGGCAATGAACGACTGTGAAGCGACAAGACTAGATGTGCGCCCGAAGACATCCACATCGCCAACTGTCTCGTTCACCTGACGGCCAACTGGTTGCGGAAAACTGCGGGGTTCTACCACAGTATCGGAAATAAAGGACGCGGCGAGGAACCAGTCTTCGCTCTTGATCGGCAGCCATTTCGGCTTCTTATGCAGATCAATCGGACGGTCACCCTTATAGGTGTTCTGGTGATAGGGATCCCACCAGCGTTCCTTCACGATACCAAGTGTCTGGATGAGCCGCCAACGGTCAGGGATGGGCACTTGATCTGTCGGGAAGGCCTCAGGCGGCGGCGCGCGCACGGCGCCAATATTTTCCTGTGAGACCTTGTCCGGCAATGGGCGGTCGCGTCCGGGAATGCGCCTTCCGACAATCAACGCCCCATCGGCATCCACCTCAAACAGGGGCGGCAAGTTCTCACCTTCGTTTTCAACGGCTGCGGGCGGCGGGCTTTCCGCCGCTGGTGCTTCTTGAGCCGCCGCCAGTTGCGGACCCGCCGTCAGCAGCAGAAGCGGAAGGGTGCCGATCCGCATGGCGCTCATTTGCCCTGACATACGTTCTGCGCCGTTGTGTCGAGGAAGGGCGCAAAGGGGCATTGGGCGTAGGGCAGGACTGTGTTTCCGGCTTGCGGGAACAAGATGGCCGAGGCGCGCAAGCTGCTCGGCGCATTGCCGATTCCCGCAATTTTTTCCGCGGCATTGGCCAGTCCGAGGAAGCTGATCATGTCATCCTGGTCAATGCCGTCACCGGATGTCCCTATCGCCCCGATCAGCGTCGTTCCGCGGTAAATCGGCACGGCACCTGGAAATACTTGAATACCGTTTTGCAGGCGGTTCTGGCCACCAGAGAAGGCGGGCAGACTGGTGCACCTTGTCGGCGTATCGGTTTGGCTCGCGCCGCCCACAAAGGCGAGATGCGAAGCCAGATTCTGGACGATCAAGGCCGATTGCAGGCCATTTGAAAAGGGACTGAATTGACCAATGGGCCGGGAAAGCGGGCCATGCGGTCGGTCGATTTGCCCATCTGGAAAATAAGGACGCGCCAAAAGGCCGATCCAGCGTGCGCTAATCGCCTTTTCCCCCACCAGTTGCGATTGGTTGGAGAGAAAAGCCCGATAGGCCGTGAGATATTGGGAAACGTTGCTGTCACCGGTCCCCTGCAGGTCGGACGCAGCACCGGGATTGGAGAAGAAGGCAGCAGTCCGGGCCTTTTGAAGGGATACGTCAATTCCGAAGACGGGCGCGTCAGGGGAGCGGACCTGCCCAAGCACGACGCCATTGGAATCAACCACGGAAACGGTGACCTCGGCCTTGCTGTCGAGCGGCTTGCGAATTTGCGCCCGGGCCCGCTTCATGACGCGGAAGGCCTCCTCTAGGATTGTGCGAACCTCAGTCGGTGTCAGCGCCGCCAGCGTTTCTGTCCCTGCCCGAATGGGAAAGCGGGCGCTGCCCTGCCCATTGGTGAGGAGGAATGCATCACTGTCTGAAAACTCAGCGCTCGTCGCGCGCCGAATGCCTGAGGCTTCGGTGCCATAGGGGGTGCCAGCAATGACGGCGGCATTGCTATATCCCGGAACGGCAACGAGGGATCCGAGCGTGCCAGAGAGTGTAGCAAAGGAACGCGCAGCGCCGCGTGCCAAGAGGCCCGTGGGGGTCGCGTCCGCAAAGCGCAGGAAGGTGCCGTCCACCGAGATACGCCCGGCCTGTATCGCGTCAGGTGCTGCAAAGCCGGTAGTGCCGGCAAGAGCTATGAACTCTTCATCGTCCTGATCGATATCCAGCGTCGACGGGTCATAGCCATAGTCGCCGTCAGCCATGATGCCGATGCCGCCGACGACCACGCCATTCTTATAGAGGGGTAGGCCTCCCGCATCGGCCGCCAGACCAAGCGGGGAGCGCTTTGGCCCGATAGCCGCCTGCCCGAAACGGGCGGTGAGATCAGAACAAGGCAGCTGACTGAACTGCACGCCAAAGAGCGGGCCACTTTCAAGTCCGACGGTGCTTGGTCCGGGCGGGAAATGCTCCTGAACGATCTGGCTGGCCGTCCGCGTTGAAAAGGCATTCCCGCTCGAGGACAGATAGGCCGCAGTCACGGCCTTGGCGATGGCGGCTGCTGTTGCAGGAACGGTGAGGTTCTGAGCATCGCTATTTGTTCCATTGGGGGCAGCGCGGGTCACCGCTGTCGCTCTGGCGCCGGTCATCGTAAAAGCTGCAAGGACGTTGCCCACGCGGTCAACGACGGCAATGGTGGCGGGCACTTGGCGTGCGGAGGCCTCCTCAATTGCCTGTGCGAGGATTTGCTCAACTTCTGGGCCCGAGAGAGCCTCAATCGTGCTGGCGGGATAGGTGCCCGCAGATGCCGGCGTTGTCGGTACTGTGGTCGTAGTCGTCGCGTCTCCACCCGAACCCGGCCCGCAACTCGCCAGCAGCAGCGCGCTCAGGGCGAGCGTTGAGACCGGCTTTGCGTTCCAAAGCCTCATCAAAGGCCCCCAATCGCGTTGCTAGCCCGGGACAAGGCGGACCGGAATGCCGCGGGCTGATAGCCATAGGGATCTTTGACTGCGGCATATGCGCGGTTGATTTCTTCACGAATCGAGGCGGCCTGCCCAGCAGATACCGAGCCATTGTTAACCAGAGCATTGAGGAGGGTGTCGACCGCCATAACGGCCTGCGCGCTGCCATCATAATCGGTGTAACGTGGCCGCAGGGCGGCATCGCTTATGCTTGTCACAAGGGCCTTTATGTCGCTGGATGAGAAGCGCTTGGCCCCGAATGCCGCCAATAGAGCAATTGTGGTGCCGCGCAGGCGCGCCGCAGCCTTCAGCGCCTTTGCCCGGTCGGTTGCCAGCGCTGCGTGGAAGGCCTTGCTGTCAGCGTCAAAGCGTTGAGCAAGAGCAGGGGCAGTCTGACGTACAGCGGCGCTCAACATGATCATATTACCGTCGCTGAACGGCGCCATGCCGCGCGGAATGGGACGCCCTGGATTGGCGACAGCCGCAGACCGGAAGGAGGGATCATCGGAAATGCGACGGTGGCAGCTGTGGCAATCGAAGAAGTAATATTCGGGGAAGATGCCCTCCTGACCAAGCCCTGCATCTGACCAAAGCGAGAGCGCGCGGTCGAGTGCGACAGCCTGCCCCACGGCCCAATCTTGAACTGGGTCGTGCTTCCCCTTGCGGCGGACATAGTCTGCGTCTTCATCATGATGCGCCTGAAGGCTGGTGAACAAGTCGAGCTCAAAGGTCACGCGGGGATGGCCTGCGGCCATGATCCGGTGGCTAACAAACTGGCCGGACTTTGCCGAGCCAAAGTGGCAATCGAGGCAGTTAGAGGCGCGGGTCTTTGGATCGTCCAACGGGATCATGCCCTGTGCGACGTTGCGTCGATGGCTGGCGCCAACCGCATAATGGCTGCTGATCCATCCTGACGCGCCGCCATGGCAGGCTTCACAGCCAACACCGTCGGACAATTGATGCTTCGGGCCTGTCGCGCCTGCATTGTCGCTATGGCAACCAAGGCACATGGGCGCAGTTTCCGCGGATGGGAGGCCGAGATTTCGCGCAATGGCCGCAGAGCGGGCGGTGCCGAGAGTGCGGAAAGCGCGACTGTGGGCGCCAGATGTGGAGGAGTCTTCCTGCCAGCGCAGCAATTCATCCTGACGGACGACAGCGCCGTCTGCGACTTGACGGCCGTGGCAAGTTGAACCCGCGCAGCTCGCGACGCCCAAATGGACATTTTGGGCAACATCTGTTGCCGTTGCGGGCTGCGCGCCTGCCAACATCACATAAGCGGCAGCACCCAATGTAAGCAGGGCAAAGAGGAACCCGAAGAGGCGTGAGAACCCGTCTGATGAAACGCCACTTTGGACGGGATCCGAACTGGCCATGAAAGCGCCCCCAAATTGGTCATCTTGAAATTGCCAAGCCCCTCTCGCCAATTTCTCAAACGATGTGGGCAAACTGACGAAAATCAGCGCCACACGATCGTCCGGTCACCGTCCTGAAAAAGGATGATTAACAATCGACAGAGTTGCGAAAAATATCGAAAAAAATCAAGTAAATCGCGGGAGTACTTATGCCGGATTGGATGCGTTAATCGGCCAAGATGAGGGCTGTCGTCAGCGGAGCGACACGGAAGACGACCGGCCGCAATTCCCTTGAGTGTTTTTGGCTAACCATTTGGAAGCAAACTTTGTACCAGCGGCTGAAGAGACGCATCATATCGCGCGAGCGTTGGATAATCCCCCGCCGTCTGGAAAAAGGTGACCAAGGCGTCGCCCGTCCAGTGATGAATCGCGTAACCCGGTGGCTCTGCAACGATCATGGGCCGATTGTCGGGATTGGATGGATCAATGGGTGCCAGTTCCAAGGTCACTTGCGGTGCAGCAGAGCCGGTAACCGCCAAAAGCTGGCCTTCAAATAGTGTCGTAAACGGGCGGTGGATATGGCCCGCCAGCATGGCGCGAATGTTGCGGCGATTGCTCAAAACGGCGGAGAGATTTTTAATCCATTCCGCATCCCTCTCTGGATCCATCCACTTGATCCCATGGCGGACAGGTGGGTGATGCAGGGCAATGACGACTGGTCTGTCGGAAAGAGCGTCCAGTGTTGTTGTAAGCCAAGTTGCCCTGCGGTCACAAAAGGACCCGCCATGCTCACCGGGTTCCATCGTGTCGAGAACAACAAGGACGAACGCCCCCTTGTCAACGGTGTAGTGGACAAACCCATCACATGTCGGTGTTTCCGGGAATACGCTCAGAAAATTGTCCCGATCATCATGGTTGCCAATGCAAAGATGGGCTTCGCAAGGTGCGCTGGCCAACGCCTCCTTCAGCAACTCATAGCTGCTTGTATCGCCTTTGTCGGTAAGATCCCCTGTGCAAATAAGCATGTCGGGCAGGGGAGTCATGGTGCGCAGCTTCTGCAGGATCGTGTCGAGCCTCTGCCGATTAAATTCCCCGGGATTATCGGGCTCAAACCCCAAATGAATGTCGGTAATTTGCGCAATCAGCATCTTCTTTGGCCTCTGTTTCAGCTCATGGCGCCAATGTGGTCCACATCTGACGGCGATGGTCGCGGCCTATCGTCGTTTGCAATTCCTACGCCGTCTGGATTTGCCGCTAAGGTAAGCGCCTTTCCAATTTCTTAAACGGAGGTGAAATATTATTATTACAATTCAATAATTTAAATCAATCCATGAAGTCGAATGAACTCAAGCCTACCTGCCAAAAATTCACACGCTCACCCGGTTATAATACCCGGTCTCTTTGAGACCGGCGGTGTTTTTGATCCGGTGGTGGCGGGCTTCGCTTTCAAGGGATCATCAAAGTGATAGCCATGGCACATGGAGCAGGTCGACGGGACCTTGTCATGCTCTGGCGTCGCACCGGCGTGGCAGCTCTGACAGGATTTAATTCCCGGCATCAAAACATCTGCTGCGCTCTTCGATTTTGGGGCGCTGTGGCAGCTTTCACATTTCGACGTGTCATGCGCCTTATGATCGAACCAGGCCTTTGGCATATAATGCTTTGGCACGGAGACCGGCTTGATTGTGAAATCAAGGCTGGCTGGATTGGCAGGTGCGACAACCTGGTGGCATTCATAGCACGCACCACCCTTTGAAAAGACGCGCCGGATGGCAGCGTTAGGGCTACTGCTGCCGACATCAAATCTAGGGGCTGGGCGGCTGCTTCCTGGGATATGCCGCCCCTGAAGGAACCCATTGCCTGCTGGATTTTGTGGGCCAATGCCGCGGTAGAGCGCACCGATTTCAGCGACCGCCTGACGAACATCGCCATGACGAAGCGTCAGAACCGTGTTGCCGACCTTGCCAAATCCGATGCTGTGGCATGCGCCGCAATTCTTTTCCATCTCGACCGGGGTGAAGGTCGATTTGTCGACAGATGCTGTGTGGCAATCATTGCATTTCAGCCCTGCACCGCCGGTATTTCTATAGGCCGGGAGGGTCATTGCCATGCGGGCAACGCCGTTTGTAGAGGACAGGTGCAGCGCGTGTGGGAACTTCAAGCCGGTGTTTTCGCGCGGCATTGCCGAAAGAGAAATCCGCTGAATGGTCGGCGTCTCGCCGGGTGCCGTCACAATCGAGGGACGAAATTCCGGATGGTCCTTTGCAAAGTCTCCGGCGTCGAGAAGCTTGGTGGTTCTCACACGTTTGCTCAAACCACGGTGGCAGTCGGTACAAAAGCGCTGCGGTGTCGCGGGCGCGGAAACCGGGCCTTCATGCTCCACATGGCATTCAGCGCAGCTGTTTTCCGGTCGATTAAACATGCGTGAGGTCGCGTTCAACAGGCGCCGGAACGGATTGGGCTCACCCTTTGCGCCCATCAGGCTTTGGGGATCTGCGTGTTCGTGGACCTTGGTGTGGCAGGCAATACAGCTGCTATCACGAACGGATTCAAACGCGTTCACATGGCAGGCTTGGCAATCTTTGGAGAGCGAGGCATGGCCTAGCGAGAGTTTTCCCGAAGACCAGCTTTGATCTGCATGGAAGCTTTCCGCGCGGGCCTTGACCATGTGGAAATTGGACCATGTCCATATTGGCCAGGCCAGCAATGTTGCGAGGATTGTCGCCACAAGGATCCACGCGGGAATGCGCATTTTCCCGCCGACATTGCCAAGAGAAAACACTCTCTTGCTGTCTTTGGCTTCGCTTGAATCGGCAACGGCGCTTTTGCGTTCAACGCGGATGGACACATCTTCGGCGGCGCGGCTGATGATGAATTCATGGCTGCCAAAGTTGATGACGGCGCCATCGCCGCGACCAATTTTCAGGGTGGTAACACTTCGGCCATTGGCGAGGAACGGGGCGCCTACAACGGCATCCACGGACAACGTCCCATCAGGATTAGCGGTGATGCGGGCATGGTCGAGCGGGACCGACACATCGGGCAACGCAACGTCGCAGCCCGGACCACGGCCGACCGACAGCGTCGGCTGCGCATAGTCTTTCGACCGGATGATTTCGCGGCCGTCGTTGGTGAAGCTGACGTGGTGAACGGTAAAGGTCATAAGCAGATCACCAGTAGAAGAAGACGCTGACGACGTGGGCCGTAAGGGCTGCAATCAGCGCGAACGTCAGAGGGACGTGGAAATAGAGCCAAATCTCCAGTTGCGCCTTCAACTGAAGGTGCCGACGGATATTAGCCAGCGCTGTTACCTTACGTGACAGCAACTGGGCAGCGCGGACGATATCGTCCACATCGCTCGAAGCTTTGTTCCTCGATGCCGCACCGACCGTTTCAAATGCTGTATGGGTGGGGCAGTGGGGATATCGGTTTTTCAATCGGGCAAGGATGGTTCCTGCAAAAGGATCATCATTAAGGGATGCGCCGATGACATTCGCCAATTCCGTGCTCAATGGCTGTGTGGCATCGTGCAACTGACGGTCGATGCTGCGCAGATTGTCGAGCATCTCAGCCTGCGTCATGTCGCCTCGGTTCGCGCTCAGCTGTTTGGGCAGGATGGAATAGGCGCAAATGCCATAAATGCCCGACAGGATGACAATCATCATCAGGACATAAGCCAGTGTATGGACGTTCCAGCCAAATTGGAAAGCGCAGTGGAGTGTCGCGACAACGATCAGCGATAGACCCAACCACACATGCGCGGAGACCCAGGATTTGAGCGTCCACTGGCCCGGCCGAATGGTCCGTTTCCGCAGACCGAGAAGAGCAAGCCAGAGGATGAGAAGCGCGCCGATTGTGCCGAGCGTATACCCATACCAGCTGTTCCCGCTGTGGCGGGGCTCAACGTCCACAAGGGCGTAGACAAGGATCGCCAGCGCGGACAATCCCGATGCGATTTTGAGCCAACGGTAATCGGCATATTTCAGGAACGACACATGGCTCGACGG
Organism: uncultured Sphingomonadaceae bacterium; assembly: GCA_937996655.1. Taxonomy (GTDB): domain Bacteria; phylum Pseudomonadota; class Alphaproteobacteria; order Sphingomonadales; family Sphingomonadaceae; genus Aquisediminimonas. The sequence continues at coordinate 519,793 of CALKUK010000011.1, forward strand.
GCCGGATCGTTTGCTGGACGATTTGCGGGCGAAAAATGCCATAGCCTAGTCGCCCTTCTGCATATGTGAAACGCTCAGGAACTGTTCGGGCGAAATGCGGATGGCCGCGCCGGTCGGGCAGGCGCGGACACAGCTTGGCCCGCCTTCAAGGCCGGCGCACATGTCGCACTTGATTGCTTTTTTGGGGGCTTCCGGATTTCCGTGCTTTTTTGCCCATTTGGCATTGGGTTCGCCAGGGCCGGGGCCGCTGCCAAAGAGCAGCCAGTTCAAAAGCGGTGGCTTTTTGGGCGGAACCTTGTCCATTCGGATCACACCATAGGGGCAGGCGCGCTGGCAGTTGCCGCAACCGATGCAGGTGTCGTCAATAAAGACCTCACCGTCCAACCCGCGGTGAATGGCATTGGGCGGGCAGTCAGCCATGCAATGCGGGTGTTCGCAGTGGCGGCAGGATGTGGGGACGTGCAGATGGGCATAGGTCTTCCCGGCCTCTCGGTCCAAACGCGACAGTCCATCATGGCTGTCGGCGCAGGCCTTTTCGCAATTGTCGCAACCGACGCAGAGCGTTTCGTCGATCAACAACACGTCTGTTGCCTCGCCAATCCCGTTTTCAACGAGGAAGCTCGCAACCGACGAATACATATCTGCAATGTCGGAAAACGTGCTCTTCATCGTTTCGATGTGCGCGTTAACATCCTTGCGCGTGGCCATGTCGACCTTCAGCCGCTCCAGGAGCGCCGGATTGCGATTGAGCAGGCCGCGGAAGGCGTCACCGTTCAACTTGATGACTTCAGATTTTACAGCCGCGCGGACCGACGCTGTGCGGCGTCCACCCTCGATGAGGGCCATTTCCCCGACATAAGAACCTGCGGGAAGATAAGAGATGAAGACCGTCTTTCCGGCAATCGTCCGTTCCACCACCATGGATCCGACGCGAATGACGTAGATGTCGTAGCTTTCATCCCCTTCGGCGATGATGGCTTCTCCTGCACGGACGCTGATTGTCTCGGCGCTTTCCACGACTTCTGTGATGTCGGATGGGCTCAAGCCGGCCTTGAAGAGCTGGAGCAACTGACGCTCGATCGAAACACGCGTCACCGCACGCCTTACGGCCGGCACGGTCGCAATCAGCTTCAACGCGGCATTGCGGGGGATTTCCATTAAGACGCTGTCTTCCGCGGCGACCACCGTTGCGCCGCGTTTGCGTCCAGAAATCAAGCCGACTTCCCCAAACATGGCACCAGCCCCGATCGGGACAACGATGCTTGGATCGCTGGGGTTCACTTGAACGTGGACGCCGCCGGACGCCACGTTGAACAAGGAAGACCCGGGCGCACCGCGATCAAAGATAACGTCCCCCTTGCGGACGAAGCTGACATCACTGTCGAGTGTGAACTCGCGCATTTGCAGCGGCGTCAGATCACGCAGAATTTCGATTTTCGTGCGCAACAGCTCAAGCCATTCATCGACGGACCGTTTCCCGGGCAGCTTGCTGAACTTGGCTTCCAAGATAGGTTCATCAGCGGGCTTGAGATTGGTGTTGCCGTTGATGAACTCGACGACGTCATAGCCCTGGTTCATGCAATGCTTGATCAGCGGATAGCCAGCGAGGGCACCGATGACGAAAATGCCAGGCGCTGTGGATTCAAATACCGGCGAAAGGATAGGGAAGGCTTCCCGATCCTTGCTGCTGAATTCGATGCCACAGCTTTCCACAAAGCCACGCGGCGGGGCAGAGCCCATCCGCGCGATGATGCGGTTGCAGGGAATGCGCAGTTCCCCGTCACGGGTGTCGAGCACGATATGGTCGGGCTCAATCCGGTTGGTCGAGGTTTCCGTTAGGATGGTGATCCGGCCTTCTTCAGCCGCTGATGTCAGGGCCTTGACGTTGGCGTCCTTCGCGCGGCTAAAGTCGGCGGAGCGGTTGACGATCGTCACGACATTGCGTTGCTCAGGGTCCGCTGCGAGGCCAAGTGCATTTTCGATGCCCGCGTCGCCCGCGCCAATGACTGTAATATGTTCATCCAAAATGGCCGTCGGGTCGTCGAGTTGATATTCGACATGCGGCAGATCGCCGCCCGGACAACGCATCAGGTTCGGGTTTCCTTGGGTCCCGATGGCAAGGATGACCGTTTCCGCATTGATGCTTTCGCCATCGGCCAGTTTAAGGGAGAAAGCCCCCGGACCGCCTGAGATGGCCGTCACTTCAGAACGATATCGGACCTGCACATTCTGGCTGGCGGCTTGATCGTTCCAAGTTTGTAGAATCTTTTCGCGCTTGCCGGCGTCAAAATCAAAGTCAGAGCGCAGGACCAGTTGGCTGGGCGTCGCCATGACGTGCTTGCCCTTTTGGTAACGGAAGATTGTATCAGAAAGGTGGTCCGTCTTTTCCAGAAGGATGTGCTCCATCCCAAGCTGCGCTGCACGTGCAGCCGAACTCAATCCCGCCGGGCCTGATCCGACAATTGCCACCTTGTAGGTGCTCGTCACGCCTTCGCCCCCCCCCGCTCAGCCGCACGCCCCAAACGTGTCGTACAAAATCTAAGAAATCTAAAACTACTTCTAATTATCGTTTCGCACAGTCTATGAGGAGAGGGCAAGCGACATGACCCGTTTATCGGGGGAGTATAAATGCCAAAGAGATTTGAAATTCAGTCAAGATATATTCTTATTGGTTCTATTATATTGGCCATTTCGGCTATTTCATGGTCTTTTTATAGATCTGTTGACGAAAATCCGACCTCGGAGGCCGCTAATTCACAAATTGCGCCAAAGGGCGTTGACGATTCTATAGCCAAATTGGAGCAGAAGCTTGCCGACAACCCTGAGGATGCTGAGGGTTGGCGGATGCTTGGTTGGTCGCACTTCAATATGGGGGCGTACGCAAAGGCGGCTGAGGCCTATCGGAAGGCGACTCAACTCTCTCCGAATAACGCAGATTATTGGTCCTCCCTGGGTGAATCGCTGGTGCAGGACGCCACTGGGCCATTTGCAGATGACGCGGTTGCTGCCTTCCGAAGGGCGCTGGCCATCGACCCGCAAGACCCGCGAGCGCGTTATTTTCTAGGCGTTCAGAAGGATCTCGTCGGTGACAGCAAAGGGGCCATCAATGATTGGATCGCCCTTTTGAATGATACGCCTAAGGGGGCACCATGGGAGCAGGGGGTGCGCGACACAATTGAGAAGGTCGCGCGTGAGCATAAGATTGATGTGTCTAGCCGTATGGTCGCAACAGCGCCGACGCGCATGCCGAGTTCCCCCGCAACCGATGCCATTCCGGGGCCGACCGCTTCACAGCTTGCACAGGCCTCTTCGATGCCGCCCAGCCAGCAGCAGGCGATGGTCAGCCAGATGGTTGACGGACTAGAGCGAAAGCTTGCCGCAGACGGCAACAACGAAGCCGGATGGTTGCGGCTGATGCGGGCGCGCATGGTTATGGGGCAGGCCGACAAGGCACGACAGGCGCGGGACAAGGCCCTGCAGATATTCCAAGCGGATAAAGCTGCTGTCGCGCGGATCAAGGGCGCGGCGGACACGCTCGCCATTCCGCGATAAAATTGCACCCGCCTGCAGTCGAAGACTGGGCGGGGGACATAAAAAGGGAGCCGCCCGAAGTGTTCGGACGGCTCCCATTTTTTTGGCACTTAGCCGATCGTTTTTAGACGACGCCGAACGCGAGCATCGCGTCGGCGACCTTCTTGAAGCCAGCGATGTTAGCACCGCGCACATAATCGACATGGCCATTGCCATCGCTGCCATATTGCACGCAGCGGGCATGGATGCCTTCCATGATGTCGAGGAGCATTTGCTGAAGCTCTTCTTCCTTCCAAGAACGGCGTTCGCTGTTCTGGCTCATTTCGAGGCCGGACACAGCGACACCACCAGCGTTCGCTGCCTTGCCGGGTGCGAAGAGGATCTTTGCATCGCGGAAGACATGGGCACCTTCCAGATTGGTCGGCATGTTGGCACCTTCGCTGACCGCGATGCAGCCATTGGCCACAAGCGCGCGGGCATCATCCCCCAGCAATTCATTCTGCGTGGCGCAGGGCAGGGCGACGTCGCAAGGCACGTTCCAAGGCGTCTTGCCGGCATGGAAGACTGCCTTCGGGTAAGCTGCGACATATTCTTCAATACGGCCGCGACGCTTGTTCTTCAGTTCCTTGACCCAGTTGATCTTGTCCTGATCGATCCCGTCGGGATCATGAACGAAGCCGCTGCTGTCGGACAGGGTAAGCACCTTGCCGCCCAGCTGAGTTACCTTTTCTGCCGCGTGCGTCGCAACGTTGCCCGAGCCCGAAATGACGGCGGTTTTGCCCTTGAGATCCTGCCCCTTGGTACGCAGCATGGCTGCAAGGAAGTAGACCGCGCCATAGCCGGTCGCTTCAGGGCGGATGGCCGAACCGCCATATTCAAGACCCTTGCCGGTGAGCACACCATTCCACTGGTTCGTCAGGCGCTTATACTGGCCAAACATGAAGCCGATTTCGCGGCCGCCGACGCCAATGTCACCTGCGGGAACGTCGCAATCCGGGCCGATGTGGCGATAGAGCTCATTCATGAAGCTCTGGCAGAAGCGCATGATTTCACGGTCGCTTTTGCCCTTCGGGTTGAAGTTGGAACCGCCCTTGCCGCCGCCCATAGGAAGGCCGGTCAGCGAGTTCTTGAACGTCTGTTCAAAAGCGAGGAACTTCAGGATGGATTCCGTGACACTCGGGTGGAAGCGAATGCCGCCCTTATATGGTCCGATGGCGTTGTTGTTCTGGACGCGCCAGCCGCGCTGCACGCGGATGTTGCCATTATCGTCTTCCCAGCAGACACGGAAGCTGACGACGCGGTCCGGCTCAGCGATGCGGCGCAGGATCTGCTCGCGGTGATAATCTTCTTTGTCTTCAATGAAGTCGTAAATGTCCTCAGCAACTTCCTGCACGGCCTGAATGAACTCAGTCTGCCCCGGATTGCGGCGGGCGACGCCTGCCATGAAATCAGCCAGATTCACGTGATTACTATTTGCCATTTTAATTTCCCCCTCGTAAAAAATTAGCCGTCTTGATGTGCGTTTTTCGGTCTCGTCAGGGCTCTTTGCGCCGGATGACGAGGTTTCGAATTTCGGTCATGTCCTCCATGGCAAAGCGGACACCTTCGCGGCCGATGCCGGAGTCTTTCACGCCGCCATAAGGCATGTTGTCGACGCGGTAGCTGGGCACGTCGTTGACGACGACACCGCCCACATCAAGGTCATCCCAAGCGTCGAGAATCTTGAAGATATCGCGTGTGAAGATGCCGGCCTGCAGCCCGAATTTAGAGTCATTGCAGATGTGCAGCGCCTCTTCCCAAGTGCCAAAGCGGACGAGAAACGCGACAGGGCCAAAGGCTTCTTCGCGGTTGAGCTTGGTATCCGGATCAACATTCTCAAGCAGTGTCGCATCGAGCATCGCGCCATCACGCTTGCCGCCGCAGAGAAGTGCCGCACCTTTTCCGAGCGCTTCCTCAATCCAATTTTCCAGCCGAGCGGCTTCCTTCACGTCAATCATCGGTCCAACGAAGGTCTTTTCATCGTGCGGGCTGCCCGCGATCAATGTCGACGTTTTGGCGACAAGCTTTGCCTTGAAGACGTCGTAAACCGCATCGTGCACCAAAATGCGCTGCACGCCGATGCAGGACTGGCCGGATTGGTAAAAGGCACCAAAGACAGTGCGGTCCACCGCGTCGTCAAGGTCTGCATCTGCGTCGATGATGACCGCTGCGTTACCGCCGAGTTCCAGAACAACCTTTTTCTTGCCGCACCGCGCCTTGAGATCCCAACCCACATCAGGGGAACCGGTGAAAGAAAGCAGTTTGAGGCGGTCATCGACGGTAAACAGATCAGCGCCGTCGCGCGTCGCCGGAAGGATGGAGAACGCCCCCTTTGGAAGGTTCGTTTCCGCCAAGACTTCGCCCATGATGATCGCGCCCAGCGGTGTGCGGCTGGCCGGCTTCATGACGAACGGGCAGCCGACAGCAATGGCCGGTGCAATCTTGTGAGCTGCCAGATTCAGCGGGAAGTTGAATGGGGAGATGAAAGAGCAGGGGCCAATGGGAACGCGCTTCCAAATGCCCTGATACCCGCGCGCGCGCGGGCTGATGTCGAGCGGCTGCACTTCACCCGTCATCCGCACCGATTCCTCGGCGGCGATGCGGAAGGTGTCGATCAGGCGACCCACTTCGCCGCGGGAGTCATTGATGGGTTTTCCAGCCTCGATGCACAGGGCATAAGCCAGTTCATCTTTGCGCTCTATAAAACGGTCGACACAGTGCTGGAGCACATCGCGCCGTTCATAGCTTGCCATCCGAGCCATCGGCTGGGCTGCCTTTAGCGCAGCGCCAATAGCTTCATCAATCATGGCCGCGTCGGCCAGCGCCACACGAGTGGCCACTTTCCCCGTAAACTTGTCTGTCACAGCCAGATCGGTGTTCGGCTGAATGGCCTCATTTGCCAGATAGAGTGGATATTGATCCCGAAGTTTCATGACTAAAATCCTTCAATGACTGTCCAATGTGGACAGGTGCTCAAACCTGCTTGCTGAGCGCCTTGATGTCCTTGTTCAGGATTTGGTCGTTTTCCGTGTAATCAACAGGGCAGTCGATGAGATGGACACCGGGCGTGTTCAGTGTGTGCTGAAGTAGTTCCTTGAGATGCGCGGCGCTTTCGACGCGGTGCCCAAAGGCGCCATAGCTTTCGGCATATTTCACGAAATCGGGGTTGCTATATGTCAGGCCCCAATCGTCAAAGCCCATGTTCGCCTGCTTCCAGCGGATCATGCCATAGCTGGAGTCGTTGAGGATCAGCACTGTCAGGTTGAGGCCGAGACGAACGGCCGTTTCCATTTCCTGGCTGTTCATCATGAAGCCGCCATCACCGCAGATCGCCATGATCTTGCGGTCCGGATAGACCATGGCAGACGCCATTGCCGAAGGCAGGCCTGCACCCATGGTTGCCAGAGCATTGTCGAGTAGGACAGTGTTCTGCTGGCGTGCTTCATAGTTCCGCGCGAACCAGATCTTATACACGCCATTATCAAGGCAGATGATGCCGTTTGCAGGCATCGCCTCGCGAATTTCACGCACCAGATAGGGCGGAAAGATCGGGAAGCGGGCATCTCCATCCAGTGATTTGGTGTGTGCGACTTCGGCCTGACGGGCCTTGTACATGAAATCGAAATTCCAATTGCCGGATGGCACCACGTCTTCCTTGATCTGCCAGATGGCATTGGCGATGTCGCCAATCACTTCGATCTGCGGAAAATAGACCGGGTCGACTTCAGCTGACTTGGAGCTGATGTGGATCACCTCGGTGCCACCATCCTTCATGAAGAAGGGCGGTTTTTCAATGACATCATGGCCGATGTTCACGATTAGATCAGCATGTTCGATGGAACGATGGACAAAATCACCAGCCGACAGAGCGGCACAGCCAAGGAATTTGGGATGCGTCTCGTCAATCGTGCCCTTGCCAAGCTGTGTGGTGACGAAGGGAATGCCCGTCTTTTCAATGAACTGGAGGAGCATCCGGCTTGTCATGGTGCGGTTTGCCCCGGCGCCAATGACGAGAACCGGTGCCTTTGCTGCTTCGATCTTCTGCACGGCGGCGCGGATCGATTTGGGGTCTGCATTGGGACGACGGACGTTGCTGCGCTTCATCGGTACAGCGTCAGTATGTTCATCCGCAATATCTTCCGGGAACTCGATATGCGTTGCGCCGGGCTTCTCCTCTTCGGCGAGGCGGAACGCCTCACGGATACGGCTCGGGATATTGTCGGCAGAAGTTAGTTGCTGCGTGAATTTGGTGATCGGCCGCATCATGTCGACAACGTCGAGGATCTGGAAGCGGCCTTGCTTGGACTTCTTGATTGGTTTCTGGCCCGTGACCATCAGCATCGGCATTCCGCCCAGATATGCATAGGCGGCTGCTGTCACGAAGTTGGTGGCGCCGGGCCCGAGTGTAGCCATACAGACGCCCGTCTTTCCGGTGTGGCGGCCATAGGTGGCGGCCATAAAACCCGCGCCCTGTTCATGGCGGGTCAGGATCAATGTGATCTTCGTGGAACGGGAAAGACTGTCCAGCATGTCGAGGTTCTCTTCCCCCGGAACGCCGAAAATATACTCACAGCCTTCATCCTCAAGGCATTGCACAAACAGATCAGAAGCTTTCGTGGCCACCCTATATTCTCCCCACCAAAAATGTTTCGCCGTCACCGGTTCCCCTTCGGGTCGTTCGACGAAGAGCCCTTCAGACGCTAAAATTCTCTCACCGGCAGACATCACTGCATTCACCAAAAATAGCACGTTAATCTGCGGCCAAATTGGCACCTCTCACGAGCTAAAGTGGATTGAATAATCCTGTTATATTATGGAGTTATCGTCTCGACGGGACTTGCAACTTCGGTCCGCCAGGGTGCGCACGCGATGAGCCTCAATGGAGGCGGTCGCGTTGCTGATGAAAAGGCTTGGCGGGTTTAGATGCCGCAGGCAGTCCACGCCCAGTATGCGTGCATCCGTATGCACCATTCTTGTCTCTCGCTCTAATTCCCCTACGGCTTTTTCTCCATTTTATGCAGGGTAGGTGAGTGATGGGTTTTGTGTCCGACAAGCTGATTTTGTTTGGCGCTTCTGGCGATCTGTCGCAGCGCATGCTTCTGCCTTCACTTTGTGCGCTGCACGCCGATGGACTGGTGCATCAGGATCTCCAGATTTTCGGCACTGCGCGTTCCGAGATGTCGGACGAAAGCTTTCGGGAGTTTGCGGCGGCTGCGCTTGAGCGGTATCTGCCGGACGACCGCAAGGCGGCGATCCCGGCTTTCCTCAATTGCCTACACTATCAAAAGGTGGATGCGTCGGTGCCAGAGGAATTCCCGGCACTCGCGCAAAAGGTAGGGCCCGCGCGCGATGGACTGGCAATTTTCCTGTCGACTGCACCGTCGCTGTTTGAGCGGACCATCGCCGGACTGGCATCGACCGGCCTTGCGGAAGGCAACAGCCGCATCGGACTCGAAAAGCCGTTGGGGACGGACCTCGCGTCCAGCAAGCAGATCAACGACGCAGTGGCGGCGGCCTTCACCGAGGACAGGATTTTCCGCATCGACCATTATCTGGGCAAAGAGACGGTTCAGAACCTGCTTGCGTTGCGTTTCGCCAACATCCTGTTTGAACCGTTGTGGAACGCCAGTCATATCGACCATGTCCAGATTACCGTTTCAGAAACGGTGGGTCTGGAAGGTCGCGTCGGCTTTTACGACGGGGCAGGCGCGCTGCGCGATATGGTGCAGAACCACATGCTCCAGCTTCTCGCCCTTGTCGCGATGGAGCCGCCGTCCAGCTTCGACGCGACCGCCGTGCGCGATGAGAAGGTCAAGGTTCTGCGCTCGCTGCGGAAAGTGGAGCCGGCAGAGAGCGTCATTGGGCAATACCGGGCAGGCGCCATCGCTGGCCAAGCTGTGCCGGGATATGATGAGGAACTTGGGGCGCCCTCCATCACCGAAACCTTTGTCGCGCTGAAAGCCCATGTCGACAACTGGCGCTGGAAGGGCGTGCCGTTCTACCTCAGGACCGGCAAACGGCTCCCCGAGCGTAAGACCGAGATTGCCATCCAGTTCAAACCGGTGCCGCATTCCATTTTTGCCGGGCACGGCGCGAATACAGAGCCGAACAGGCTGATCATCGGTATTCAGCCGCAGGAAAATGTCCGTATGTCGGTGATGGCGAAGGTGCCCGGGTTGGACAGGGGCGGGGTGCGTCTGCGGGAAGTGCCGCTCGATATCTCAATGCCCAATGCCTTTGCCGGCGCGCGGCGACGCATCGCCTATGAACGCCTTCTGCTTGATCTGATCGAAGGGGATCAGACACTGTTCGTGCGTCGTGACGAGGTGGAGGCGCAGTGGCAATGGATTGATGCCATCCGCCAATCCTGGTCGGACAATCAGATGGAGCCCAAAGCCTATACGGCGGGAAGCTGGGGGCCATCCGCCGCGATCGCCTTGGCCGAACGGGATGGAGTGACCTGGCATGAGTAACCTGCACCCTGTCATCGAAGCTGTGACGGCGCGGATCATCGAAAAGAGCAAGCCGGGGCGGCAGCGCTATCTTGATCTGATCGCCCGTCAGGGTGCGGCCGGTGTGAACCGGGAGCGGTTGTCCTGTGGCAATCTGGCGCATGCTTTTGCCGCGTCGGGGGATGATAAGGGCGCCATCCGCGCGGGCGGCTCCATGAACATGGGCATCGTAACGGCGTATAACGACATGCTGTCAGCCCATCAGCCCTATGGCCGTTATCCCGAAGCCATCAAGATGTTCGCGCGCGAAGTGGGGGCAACAGCACAGGTGGCGGGCGGCGTGCCGGCCATGTGCGATGGCGTCACGCAGGGGCAATCTGGCATGGAGCTGTCGCTGTTCAGCCGCGATACCATTGCACTGGGCACGTCGGTTGCGCTGAGCCACGCCATGTTTGAGGGTGTGTTGCTGCTCGGCATATGCGATAAGATCGTCCCCGGCTTGTTGATGGGGGCGCTGCGCTTTGGGCATTTGCCCACCATTCTCATCCCCGCAGGGCCAATGCCGACGGGCCTTGCCAATAAGGAAAAGCAGCGTGTCCGCCAGCTTTATGCCGAAGGCAAGGCGACGCGCGCCGAACTGCTTGAAGCCGAAGCAGCCTCTTATCATGGCGCTGGCACCTGCACCTTTTATGGCACAGCCAATTCCAACCAGATGATGATGGAGGTCATGGGCCTGCACGTGCCCGGCGCGGCCTTCATAAACCCGGGTACCAAGCTGCGCAGCGAACTGACGCGCGCGGCGGTCCACCGTCTGGCGGAGATTGGTTCGCAAGGGGATTATCGTCCGCTTGGCCATTGTGTGGATGAAAAGGCGATTGTGAATGCCTGTGTCGGCCTGCTCGCCACAGGCGGATCGACAAACCACGCCATCCACATTCCGGCCATAGCGCGTGCGGCGGGTATCAAGATCGACTGGAAGGACCTTGATGAGCTCTCTGCCGCTGTTCCGCTGATCGCGCGCGTCTATCCCAATGGCGCGGGCGACGTGAACCATTTCCATGCGGCCGGTGGCATCGGTTTTGTCATCCGCGCGCTTTTGGATGCAGGCATGCTGCATCGGGACATCATGACCGTCGCAGGATCAAACCTGGGCGATTATGCGCGGGAACCGGTTCTACAGGACGACACGTTGGTCTGGCGCGATGCGCCTGCCGAAAGCGCGGACGACACGATGCTTCGCCGTCCGGCAGCGCCCTTTCAACCCGATGGCGGTATGCGGCTGGTGCAGGGCAATCTTGGTCGTGCAACCTTCAAGACAAGTGCTGTCGATAAGGAACGCTGGACCATTGAAGCCCCCTGCCGCGTCTTTGACAGTCAGGAAGATGTCATCGCCGCGTTCAAGGCCGGAGAATTGGAACAGGATGTCGTTGTCGTCGTCCGTTTTCAGGGACCACGGGCAAATGGTATGCCGGAACTGCACAAGCTGACGCCGTCCTTGGGCGTGCTGCAGGATCGTGGCTTCAAGGTCGCCCTCGTTACGGATGGCCGTATGTCGGGTGCCAGTGGCAAGGTGCCCGCCGCGATCCACCTCACGCCGGAGGCGCTCGGCGGTGGGCCGATTGCCCTTCTGCGCGACGGGGATGTGATCCGCCTGTGCGGGCATGACGGCGCGCTGGACGTGCTGGCCGATCTTTCCACGCGGGAGGCCGCATCCCCGCCCACCAGCGATGCGGGGCTGGGCCGTGAACTGTTCGCCATGATGCGTCTTTCTGCAGATGGTGCAGAGATGGGCGCCTCGGCCATGTTGGCGGCGGCAAACCTATGACGCATATCGTCGCCGTTGACATTGGAGGTACGCACGCCCGCTTTGTGCTGGCCGATGTGGAAGGCGGACAGGTCCGCGCCTTGGGGGAGGTTGTAACGCTTCAAACGGCGGACCATGCCTCCTTTCAGACAGCGTGGGAGGCCTTTGCCGAACACGCCGGACACATCCTTCCCAAAGCCGTCGGCATCGCTGTTGCCGGGCCGGTCGACGGTGACATCATCAAGTTCACCAACAACCCCTGGATCCTTCAGCCCGCGCAGCTCCCCGCTCAGTTGCAGGTTGATGCGCTGACGCTGGTCAATGATTTCGGGGCGGTCGGCCATGCGGTCGCGCAGGCTGGACCCGAACATTTCCTGCATCTGTGTGGGCCGGAAATTGACTTGCCGCCCACCGGCACGATCAGCGTTGTCGGGCCGGGCACGGGGCTTGGGGTCTCTCACGTCTGGCGGGCTGGCGCAGACTATCACGTCGTTCCAACTGAAGGTGGCCACGCCGATTTTGCGCCGCTCGATGCGATCGAAGATGAAATTCTAACGCAGTTGCGCAAGCGGTATCGCCGGGTGTCGGTAGAGCGCATCGTCGCCGGTCCGGGTCTGGTGGACATCTACCAGATATTGGCGCGCATTGAGGGACGAGCGGTTCAACAACTGGACGACAAGGCGCTTTGGGCTTTGGGGATGTCCGGGGACGACAGCCTCGCCACCGCCGCCATTGAACGCTTTTGCCTGTCGCTTGGAAGTGTCGCGGGGGATATCGCCTTGACGCACGGCGCGTCTGCTGTGGTGATCGCGGGAGGGCTTGGGCTGCGGCTGAAGGAGACTATTCTTGCCTCCGGCTTTGCGGAGCGGTTCCGCGCCAAGGGACGATTTGAAGCAATGATGGCGCGTCTGCCTGTAAAACTCATCACCCATCCACAGCCCGGCCTCTTCGGTGCGGCCGCCGCCTTTTGCAGGGAGCACGGGATTTGAAACCCATCGAAGTCATCATGCGCACGTCGCCGGTTATTCCGGTGCTGGTCATTGACGATGTCGCGCACGCCCGGCCGATTGCGGAAGCGCTGGTCGCAGGCGGCCTGCGGGTGCTGGAAGTCACGCTGAGGACGGCGGCGGCGCTGGAGGTCATTCGTGAGATGAGAACGGTCGAAGGCGCGATTGTCGGGGCAGGGACCGTCGTCAATGAAGCCGACCTGCGCGCGTCGCTCGACGCGGGTGCGGAGTTCATCGTGTCACCCGGTCTCACAGAGTCGCTGGGCAAGGCCGCTATCGCGTCTGGAATCCCTTTTTTGCCCGGTATCGCCAATGCGGGCGATATCATGCGCGGGCTGGATATGGGGCTGTCGCATTTCAAATTCTTTCCGGCAGAAGCGTCGGGCGGGCTTTCGGCGCTCAAGGCCCTGACGGCACCCTTTTCGCAGGCAAGCTTTTGCCCGACTGGCGGGATCTCGCTTGAGACGGCACCCAAATGGCTGGCCCATGGGCCGGTGCTGTGCGTCGGGGGAAGCTGGGTGGTTGGACGCGGTGATCCTGATCCTGCCGCAATCACCACTTCGGCAAAGCAGAGTGCCGCCCTCGCGCGGGCTTAACGGGCGCGCCGCTCCAGCTCTTTTTCCCATGCAAGGGCATGGGTAACGATGGTGTCCAGATCGTCATAAGCGGGCGTCCAAGGCAGGCGCGTGCGGATCCGGCTGTTGTCGGCTGTCAGAGCGTCCGGGTCTCCTGCGCGACGACCTTCCAGCTTCCGGTTGATCTTCACGCCGGCGACCCGCTCCACCGCGTCCAGAACCTCTGTGACCGAAAAGCCGCGCCCATAGCCGCAGTTCATGGTTAAGGATGCCTCAGGGGCCTCAACCAAGGCGTTGAGCGCAAGCACATGGGCGTTGGCGAGGTCAGAGACGTGGATATAGTCACGCACGCCTGTGCCATCCGGCGTGTCATAATCTGTGCCGAAGACACTGACATGATCACGCTTGCCCAAGGCCGCTTCGACCGCGACTTTGATAAGGTGGGTGGCCCCTGCTGTGGATTGGCCGGTACGGGCCTTCGGGTCAGCGCCGGCTACGTTGAAATACCGAAGGGCGCAGAAATTGATGGGATGTGCCCGCGCAACATCGGCCAACATGTGCTCCGTCATCAATTTGGACATGCCATAGGGGTTGATCGGCTGCTTCGGCGCATTTTCAGCCACGGGCACATGGTCTGGAATGCCATAGGTTGCCGCCGTTGATGAAAAGATGAAGTGGCGGACGCCGTTGGTAACAGCAGCCTCAATGAGCGCGCGGGATTTTGCGGTATTATTTTCGTAATATTTCAGAGGGTTTATAACTGATTCTGGCACAACGACGGAACCTGCGAAATGGAGGATCGCGCCAACGTTGTGGTCTTGAATGAGGCTGGAGACGCCCGCCAAATCCCCGACATCTCCTTCGATCAGTGGCACATCTTCGGGGACGGCCCAGCGGAAACCGGTCGATAAATTGTCGACGACGATTGTTTTGATGCCTTGGTCTCGCAGCGCGAGAACGGCGTGACTCCCAATATAGCCGGCGCCGCCAGTTACGAGAACGGTCAAGCCATCTGCCGCGTTTGCCATAAGAGAGTGTCTTTCGCCCGATTACGCCTAAAAACAGGCAGAAACCGGGGAAAACCGTCGGCGGCTATCTCGGTTCCGAAACCTTCGCGCCCTCTATGGCTCCAATTAGTTCATCTTCGCTAAACGGCTTGTGTAAAATTGCCGACAGGCCGAGCGAAAAGGCCTCTGTCTCCAAATCGCTGTCACCATGGCCTGTCATCAGGACGACGGCATTTTGAAAACCGGCGCCACGCAATTTGCGGAACACAGAAAATCCGTCATGGCCGGGCATGCGAAGGTCAATCAGGACGATATGGTTTTCGAGCAGTGCCTGCTTTTGCAGGAAATCGAGGGCAGAGTTCCACGTTTCAACGGAATAGCCCAGTAGCTTCAACAGCATCGCTGTCGACTCAAGCACATTCACATCGTCGTCAACGATGTGGACCACGGCATTCCCGGTCATTTTCTCCCTTCCCTCCGACCTCATCGTCCAGTGATACGACAAATCTTTGAAGGATTTGCGTCATATCCTTGGCAAAATTTAGTTTGCCCTCTGATAGTCTCGGCCTAACCCATGCCCCGGGTCTTGATCTTGAACTGTTGACCTGTCTGTTCGCTCGGTATGTCACATCTTTTGGACATATATCCAAAACCGATCAATTCAGGATAAATACGCAAGCCCTCAGGCAGCCATTGCAATGGCCCGCTCGGTGGCCCTATGGCTCTGGCCGATTTCAAGCAAAGTTCGGGTTCTCCAAATGTCTAAGACGATCACCACACGTATGCTCATCATGGGGTCAGGCCCCGCTGGATTGTCGGCGGCAATTTATGCCGCCCGCGCCGGATTGAAGCCGATTGTGGTGCAGGGTCTGCAACCGGGCGGTCAGTTGACGATCACCACGGATGTCGAAAACTATCCCGGCTTTCGCAGCGTTATCCAGGGGCCCTGGCTGATGGAAGAAATGCAGGCGCAGGCAGAACATGTCGGCACCCAGATGGTTTGGGACATTATCTCCGATGTCGATTTTTCCCAGCGCCCCTTTCGCCTGACCGGGGATAGCGGCGATATTTATGTGGCCGACACAGTCGTCATCGCAACAGGCGCACAGGCCAAGTGGCTCGGCCTTGAAAGCGAAATGACATTGCAGGGGAAGGGCATTTCCGCCTGCGCCACTTGTGATGGGTTTTTCTACCGCGGCAAGAAGGTGGTTGTGATCGGTGGCGGCAATACGGCTGTGGAAGAAGCGCTCTACCTGACCAATCACAGTCCTGATGTGACGTTGATCCATCGGCGGGACAGCTTGCGCGCGGAAAAGATCCTTCAAGATCGCCTGTTTGCGCATCCCGGCATCAAAGTGCTTTGGAACAAGGCGGTTGACCGCTTTGTCGGCAGCGGCTCGCCCGAGGTCGTGACCGGCCTTGATCTGCGGGATACGGTGACAGATGAGGTTTCGCATCTCGAAACAGATGGCGCGTTTGTCGCGATTGGCCACAAGCCGGCCACAGAGGTCTTCGCCGGACATTTGCCGATGGATGGTGAGGGCTATTTGCTGGTGGAAACCGGCAGCACGCGGACATCCATTGCCGGTGTGTTTGCCGCAGGTGATGTGACCGATAAGGTCTATCGTCAGGCGGTGACCGCCGCTGGCATGGGGTGCATGGCGGCGCTCGATGCCGAACGTTTCCTTGCCCATGCGGATTTTGAGGCGCGCACCTCAGTCCCCGCTTAAGCTCTCTAACAAAGCTGTTTTGAGCGCGGCATAGTCGGCAGCACGCTCGAAGCTGTGGGCGCTGCTATCAAGCATGGTGACGCGGTAAAGGCCCGTTTTCCGGGCGGCGGCGAAGCGGTCGGAGGCCCAAGCTTCCGCAAAGGCGAGCGCCGTTCCGTCTTTGCGCGCAAGTAGGATGTGTGCGGGGATCGATCCGCGCGCCATGGCATGGGCCACTCGATCCGTCAGAGCAGAAGGAGCCTGCGGGGCCGCCAGCCGGGTGAGACCGGAGAGGAGCTTGCGCAAATTGATCGCCCCGGAAAAGAGCGCGATCCAGGCCTTGGGGTCTTTCAATCTTTGCAGATAATGGGATTTAATGGCCGCAGCCGGCGGCAGATCATCCGTCGGCTCGACAACCCAGATGTTGGACAGGATGAGCGCATCGAGCCCTTGTGGCCTGTGCAGAATGAGCGCGCTGGCAGCATCACAATTGCCAAAGGCGACGATACGTTTCAGCTGAGGGCAGGCGAACTGAAATGCGCGAAGGGCGGCCTCTATGTCCCGTCCGCTGGTTTCAAATCCACCATTTACGCCGTCACTGTCGCCGATGCCGCGCCGGTCAAACCGAAACACGGGGTGGCCTAGGTCGGAGAGGTTCGTCGCCAGTCTTTCCATGCCACGATGGGCGCCAATGCGGATCTCGTTGCCGCCGGACACGATCAAGAGGCCCGCTGCGCCGGGGGCTTTGTCCAGTGTGGCCGCGAGCGTCGCGCCCTCGCAGGCAAAGGTCAGGAAATGCCGCATGTCGTCGCCCAAATGAGGAGGTCTTCGGCAAGCAGTTCGGCAAGCACGGGGTCTTCGCCCGGCTCAGCATGGCGCCAGAGCGGGCTGGCCTCCACATGGCGGTCCGCTTCGGCTTT
The DNA here is from genome assembly GCA_937996655.1 of uncultured Sphingomonadaceae bacterium. GTDB lineage: Bacteria > Pseudomonadota > Alphaproteobacteria > Sphingomonadales > Sphingomonadaceae > Aquisediminimonas. Next base: position 536,837 of record CALKUK010000011.1, read on the forward strand.
GTCGGTAGTCAGGCGCAATGTCCGCAACTGCGGTGGATCGGGCAGGGGCCTCTGCGATAGATCGTCAAGGAAGGCACGGGACACCAGTTGACCGTTTACGAAGGCATGCGTCGGACTGGACTCTTCGGGCGCCTCGGTCCGCATCAGCGTTCGCACGAGGCGGTCCCCCGGTTCCGGAGCAAAACGCCAGTGCCCAGCCGCACCGGGGATTGAATCAAAGAGGCAACCTGCCCGAAAACCGGCTACAACTATCGGGCGTTTGTCCAGCGACAACGCGTCGATAAGGGCAGCCATCGCGGTTTCTATGTCAGACGCGCGAACCCTGTCGCCGCTCAGCGGATGCTCGCCCATGCCGGGAAGATCGGGCAGCACAGTCCCGATCCCGCGGCGGTCCAGCGCACGCGCCATCATCGCCAAAGTGCGGCGCATACGATTGGCCTCTTCAAAAAGAGGCTGTAAAATCAGAAATATAAGTCTCTGATCTAAGGAGTTTTCTAAGATGGGTAATCCCGCCAACCAGCGGGTCTCGAGGCTCACCGGGTCAGTTTTTCGTGCACAAAGTCAACAAGGCCACCAAAGGTGCCGAGCATTTCCCCGTCCACTTCGTCCGCTTCGACAATGATGCCGAGGCGATCTTCGAGTTCGGCCAGAAGATTGGCGACGGCCATCGAGTCAAGCTCCGGCAAGGATCCGAATAATTCGGTCGTATCATCGAAGGCTGCGGCACGATCCTGTGCGATGCCCAGAACATCGGACAACAGGCGGCGAATGTCTTCAGACAGGGTTGCGCGATCAGAGTGCACGTTAACTGTTCTTTCTTGGTTTCAAGGTTTTCCAGGCGCGGCTTGCGGCCGATCTCGCCATTCCGACCAAGCCCGTTAGGCTCAAAGGGTTGAAAAATTCCAAAATGAACAACTGGTCGCGCTGATCCATCCAGTCGCGTTTATACCCATCGTCGCCGGTGCCATAGCTGATGGTCTTGACCTTGTCGGTATCGATAGCCTGACGGAACATCGCCGCGGACAATAAGGTCCCCGGCGACATTGCGGCGTTCTCTTCCCGATAGGCAAGCTTGTGGATGATCGCGTGACCATGATCCACCGTCCACAGTTGTGCGGCAATTGGCCGCCCGTCTAAGGACGCAAAGCCGAGGCGAAGGGAGCCAGCTTTCCCATGGTGTTCGGCCAGCGCGCGCAGAAATTCTGGCGCGCCTTCCTCGCCCTTCCAACTGTCGGCGAAAATGGCCTCATAGTGCGCCCAAAGATCCGGAGAAACTTCAGAACTAATATGAAGATCCATCGGAAACTTCTTGGTTCGCCTGTCGTGTGTGCTGCGGACCTGCCCAGGGCGGCGCGCCCAGAAATTGGCAAAGTCGATCCCGCCGACATCGGTGAACCAGTTTCCGGTCTTGGGGGAGGCCGCCACTGACCAACCCGCCTTTCGGAACGCACGAACAAGCAGGTCCCGCGTTCCATCGCGTTCCGGCACGGGTTCCAGCCTAATCCGTCCCATCGTCTTGCGCAGGCGGCGGGCCATGGCGACGAGAAGATTATATCGAATATGTTCAGGCGCATCGGCCGAAAAAACGGGCCGAAATGCCAATGTATACCAACTGGCAAGGCCCCGCGCCGTCTGCGGTCCTGTGTGATCTAGAAACAGCCAGACATCATGGCCTTGTGTATGGGCGTGGGCGATCAGCGGGCGCGCCTCCGGGCAAGCATAGCCCTTTGTTAATTCAAACCAGCTTAGGCGATCGAACAAATGTGGCTGGGCCTCATCGCTCAGCCGATCCGCAAATCGGGCTGCGACAGATGGAAGGTCATCGAACAACTCCCCCTTAACCCACATTGTGCTAGCCCCGCATTTACCTAACAATTCTGGGCCTGAAGGAAGTAGAGTGCAATCCCCTGACCCGACGCCATATCCGCTGGACCACCTGCCATTGCGCGGCGGACCGGATAACCCTGCTCTTATCACGCGCGATGAAACAATTTCTTACGATGCGCTGGAAAAGCTTGTCGGGCGTCTGGCGGCTGCTTTGATTGGCCTCGGGCTTAGCGCTGGCGATCGCGTGGCGACATGGCTGCCCAAAACGCGCCTCGCCTGTGTGATGCCGCTCGCTGCCGCGCGGGCAGGGCTTGTGCATGTGCCCATCAATCCGGCGCTCAAGAGGGCCCAAGTGAGCCATATCCTCGCCGATAGTGGCGCACGGCTGCTCATCACCCCGCCCGCCCGGTCCGCGTTGCTGGAAGCCGGCGACGTGCCCCAAATATGCGCCGTGCAGACACCAGAGGAATTGGACGCGAAGGCAGATGCGTCCCAGAGCCTTCCGCCCTCTGCACACGATCCCGATACGCTGGCGGCGATCCTCTATACCTCTGGCTCTACAGGGCGGCCGAAAGGGGTCATGCTGAGCCATGCCAATATGTGGCTGGGTGCCGTAAGTGTGGCGCATTATCTGAAGGTGCGGGCTGCGGATCGCGTGCTCGGTGTGCTGCCGCTTAGCTTTGATTATGGGCAAAACCAGCTGCTCTCGACTTGGGCCGCGGGCGGCGCGGTTGTCCCACTCGACTATCTCACCGCGCGCGATGTGATCAAAGCCGTTGAGCGATATGACATCACGACTATTGCAGGGGTTCCGCCGTTGTGGATCCAGTTGTGTGAAACGGCGTGGCCGCCGGAGATCGCAGCAAAAGTAAGGCGCGTGACCAATTCTGGCGGCGCGCTTACCGTTGCGCTCGTGCGCCAGATGCGCAGCCTGTTTCCCAACGCAGACGTCTATCCGATGTACGGCCTCACCGAGGCGTTCCGGTCCACTTATCTGGATCCGTCACTGGTCGATACGCATCCGACCTCGATGGGCAAGGCCATTCCCTTCGCAGAGATCATGGTGGTGCGCCCCGATGGGCAGGAAGCAGCCGTCGATGAACCCGGTGAACTTGTCCATGCCGGCCCGTTGGTCGCACATGGCTATTGGCAGGATTCTGAACGCACCGCGCTGCGTTACAAGCCGGCACCGGCATGGTCGCATCATGGGGGCACCGCCGTCTGGTCGGGCGATACCGTGCGGCGTGATGCGGAAGGGCTGTTCTATTTTGTCGGGCGGGATGATGAGATGATCAAAAGTTCCGGCAACCGGATTAGCCCGGCCGAACTGGAAGAGGCGGCGACTGCGAGCGGGATCGCCATAGAGGCGGTCGCACTGGGCGTGCCGGATGCGCGGCTGGGGCAGGCCATCATCCTGATCGTCAGGGGAGATCAGGCGCAGTCGGGCGAATTTTTGCAGTTTCTAAAACGCGAGCTGCCGTCCTTCATGCAGCCCACGCGCCTGGAATGGTGGCCGGAATTGCCCCGCAATCCCAATGGAAAGCTGGATCGCGCCGCTATCCGGGGACGTTTGATGCAGGAGGTGGCGGCATGAAGCCCATGGGTCCCATTCCGCAAGGTTTCAGCTGCACCGACGGGGTGCTGGCCATTGGTGGCCAGCGCGTGGATTTGTTGATCGAAAAGGCGGGCTCAACGCCACTTTTTATATATGATTTTCAGATGGTTGAAAGGCGTATCTCTGACCTGAAGAGCGCAATGCCACAGCAGTTGGCATTGCATTTTGCGATCAAGGCCAATCCGCTTCCGGCTTTGGTCCAAAGGATCGCGCGGATGGTGGATGGCCTTGATGTCGCATCGGGCGGAGAACTGCACATTGCGTTGGCCACAGGGGCCCGGCACATCTCCTTTGCGGGACCGGGCAAGACAGCGGACGAATTGACGGCTGCACTGGAGGCAGATGTCATCCTCAATCTGGAGTCCGAAGGGGAATTCAGGCGCGCTTTGGCCATCGCAGAAGCGCTCGGAAAGCAGCCGAAATTTGCGGTGCGTGTTAATCCCGACTTTGATTTAAAGGGCTCCGGCATGCGCATGGGTGGCGGTGCCAAGCCGTTTGGCGTTGATGCGCAGCGCGTGCCGGCGATGGTGCGTGACATTCTGGCGAGCGGATCGGACTGGCGGGGATTCCATATTTTTGCCGGATCTCAGGCGCTCGATGCCGAGGCGATTGCCGAAACGCAACGCCAGACGATCGCTCTTGCGGCACAGCTATCAGAAGAAGCGGGAGCGGCGGCGCCCTTCGTCAATCTGGGTGGCGGATATGGCGTGCCCTATTTCCCGAACGATGTGGCGTTGGATATCGCAAAAGTGGGTGAGGAGCTTGCTAAGTCTCTCGACCAACGTGCTGATATTCTTGCTGAAACCAAATTTGCGATTGAACTTGGGCGTTATCTTGTGGCCGAGGCCGGTGTCTATTTGACCCGCGTGGTGGATCGCAAGGAAAGCCATGGTGAGGTCTTTCTGGTGACGGATGGCGGCATGCACCACCAACTGGCGGCCAGCGGCAATTTCGGAACAGTGGTCCGGCGCAACTACCCTATCGCAGTCGCGTCCAAGTTTGATACGCCGCCCAGCGAGGTGGCTTCGGTCGTTGGGTGCCTGTGCACGCCGCTCGATCGGCTGGGGGACCAGGTGCTTTTGCCTCCCGCTCAAGAGGATGACGTCATCGCCGTGTTCATGGCCGGGGCCTATGGGGCAACGGCCAGTCCTGCGGCCTTTTTGGGGCACCCGCCGGCGCGTGAGATGATCGTCGGGGCCGACGATTGACGTCATCCCAAGGGGGCGGATTGGCGGCGGGATGATGCCAAAAACAATTCGTTCCTAACGGTATCTTCACCTCTTTGGAGCAAAACATCCGTCTGAATGGATGGGTTTCGCGCGGTGCTTCCGGGCGTGGCCTTGGCAGATACAAGGACGCAAAGATGCGAATGGGGCGTAATTCCAAAGTGTTGCTGGGCGTAAGCCTTGCTGCGCTGACCTTGTCCGGCTGTGCGGGCTCCGCAAATGGCCCGGAACTTCCACCTGCGTCGTTTGTCGCGATGCAGGAAGGGCCGGGTGAAGAATATGTCATCGGCCCGCTCGATCAGCTCAACGTCTTTGTATGGCGCAATCCCGAACTGTCGGCAAAGGTGCAGGTGCGCCCCGATGGCCGCATCACGACGCCGCTGATCACCGATATGCCTGCCGTCGGCAAAACGCCGACCATGCTGGCGCAGGATATCAAGCTCGCATTGTCAGAATATATCCGGGACCCGCTGGTCTCTGTGATCGTGGATAATTTTGCGGGCACCTATTCACAGCAGGTGCGGGTGGTGGGGGCGACAGAAAAGCCGGCCTCCATTCCGTTCCGTGCGAACATGACGCTGCTTGATGCAATGATTTCGGTCGGCGGACTGTCTGAGTTTGCATCGGGTAACCGCGCGCGCCTCATCCGTTTTGACCGGGTCTCCGGCCGTCAGCGGGAGTATGCGTTGCGCATCGGCAATCTGCTGAAGCGGGGGGACACGACCGCCAACGTCCGACTGCAGCCGGGTGACGTCATCATAATTCCAGAATCTGCCTTCTGATCCGCGCAATATGGGAAATATCTATCAAGAGATCCTGCTGATCCTTCACGGCATCTGGCGTCGCCGCTGGGTGGCGCTTGGCGTGACCTGGGTGGTGTGCCTGATCGGCTGGATCATCGTCAGCATGGTGCCCAACAGGTATGAGTCGCAGGCCCGTGTCTTCGTGCAGATGCAAAGCCTTTTGAGCGATAAGATCGGCGTGACGCCCAATGAGCAGCAGCGCGATATTGATCGCGTCAAACGCACGCTGACTTCGACGGTGAACCTTGAAAAGGTGGTCCGCGGCACGGAGCTTGCCAACACCGTTTCCACCGACAAGGAAGTAACGGGCGCTGCATCGGGCCTTCGTGACGCGATTAAGGTAACCGAGCAGCAGGAGAACCTGTTCGAAATCAAGGCAAAAATCGGTTTGGCGGGCCATTCCGATGCGGAGAATGCCAAGCTTTCCCGCGCCGTCGTGCAAAAGATGATCGACATTTTTGTCGAAGAAAATCTGAGTGGGGATCGCCTTGAAACCTCCCAGTCGCTGAAGTTTCTCGATCAACAGATAGCCCAGAAGGAAGAGCAGCTTCGCACGGCGGAAACCCGTCGTGTGGAGTTTGAACGCAATTCGCTCGGCCTGTTGCCGGGGGTGGGCTCGGTCCAGTCGCGGATGGAGTCTGCGCGCGCGGAGATGAACCAGATCGATTCCAATCTGATGTCCGCACAAGGCTCGCTTGCTGCCGTTAATGGCCAGCTTGCCGCGACACAGCCGATGATCTCCATGCCTGGTCTGGGCGGGGGGGATAGCCGCGTTGCCATTCTTGAAGGGCAGATTTCTGAAGCCCAATCGCGTGGGTGGACGGATAGCCATCCGGATATGCAGGCCCTTCGCGGTCAGTTGGCGCGGGCACGGGCGTCGGCTCCGCGTGGCGGGGGTGGGGGCTATTCGACACCGAATCCGGGCTACACATCGCTGCGTGCGATGCAGGCGGAAAAGGAGGCAGCCGTTGGCGCCCTTTCATCGCGCAAAGCCCAGTTGCAGGCAGAGCTTTCGCAATATGCCGCGCGCCAGGTCGAACAGCCCGGCGCAGAGGCAGAGCAGGATCGCCTGTCGCGCGACTATGAGGCGATCAAGCTGCAATACGACAAATTATTGGCAGACCGCGAAGCCATTCGCATGCGAGGTCAGGTCGCGTCGTCAACAGATTCGGTCGCATTTCGCGTCATCGATCCGCCGTCCAGCCCGCGTCAGCCGGTTGCGCCGGATCGCCCCCTGCTGATGGCAGGTGTGCTAATCGTCGGTCTGTTGGCAGGCCTTGGAACGGCGTTTGCGCTCAGCCAACTGAACAGCAGCTTCGCCACGCCACAAAAGCTTGCGGCTGTCACCGGTATGGCTGTGATCGGGTCTGTCGGTGAGGTTGAGACACCTGCGCGCAAGGCCGTTTCAGCCAAACGGAAAAAGATATTTTTTGGCGGTGTCGCCGGGCTTGGCGGTGTGTTCGCGCTGCTTGTCGTGGTGGACATGATCCAGCGGAGCGGAGTGGCGTAAATGGGGATTCCGGACTTGAAACCCGAAAAGCCGCCGCGCGATATGACGTCGCTGATCGAGCGGGCGTCTGCGCGCTATGGATTGTCCACGTCCGGCACCGCGCGCGTCCAACGGCCCCGGGATGTTCCGAACATTCCGGAACCTGTTGTGTCGGATGCCGTTCTGATGCCTTTGGTTCAGGATGTGCAGCGGCAGCCTCAAGCGCCGAAGGCACCGGTTGCGGCACCACCCCCCGCTGGAGGAGTCGCGGATATTAGCTTGCAGCGATTGTTTGACCTTGGGTTCATTGTGCCCGGCCATCCGCCGACCGCGCTGTCGGAAGAATTCCGCATCGTGAAGCGGCCCTTGCTGCTGAACGCCTTTGGCGGCCGGTCAACGCCTATGGTGGACCGGGGGCGCGCCATTCTTGTGTGTTCGGCGCATCCCAATGAAGGCAAAACCTTCTGCTCGATCAACCTCGCCATGTCGCTCGTCAATGAACGCAATGTTGAAGTTGTTCTGGTCGACGCGGACGTAGCGAAGCCGGAAATACTCTCGACCTTGGGCATCACGGGGGCCGCAGGGCTTCTGGATGCGCTTGCGCAGGATGTGGACCCGGAAACCCTCATCATTCCAACGACAATTCCCGGATTATCGGTTCTCCCCGCCGGGCACCAGACGCCCAATGATACCGAGCTGTTGTCTTCGGCCGAAGCTTTCACGCTGGTCGATGCGCTGCTCGAAACGAATCCGGCGCGGATCGTCATTTTTGATTGCGCGCCCGCGCTTGCGGCATCGCCCGCGTCTGCGCTCGCCCATCATATTGGTCAAATCCTGTTGGTCGTCCGGGCGGATCGCACCAGCGAGAATGACCTGTCCGAAGCGGTGAAGCTGCTCAACGGACAGGCCCCGATACAGCTGCTTTTGAACGGGACGACCTACCCGGGGAGCAGCCAGAAATATGGTTCCTATTATGGGTATGGAGGCTGAGTATGGCCAAGTGGAACACATTGAAGCGTCACAGTTCGCTGCTTGCGCTGGTCGCAGGATTTGCATGGTCACTGCCCGCACAGGCGCGGTCGGACGTATCTCCTTATCTGGAAGTCGGCCAGATTGCGACGGCTGACCTGAAGAATGGCGGTGACGTGTTGACCTACAGCACCGTTGCCGCTGGCATTGATGCCGCTGTGAGCGGACCGCGCGCCGAAATTCAGGCGAATTATCGCTATGAGCGCCGCATCGCCTGGCAAAAGGATGTCGCGGATGAGGCCGTTCATACCGGTCTGCTTCGCGCGCGGCTGGATGTGGCACCGGAATTGTTGAGTATTGAGGCAGGAGCTTTGGCGACCCGTGCCCGTTCCGACATTCGCGGAGACGCTGCTCCTTTGCTCGTCGGTAATGTGAGCAACACGTCCCAGCTTTATTCGGTCTACGCCGGTCCGTCCTTGGCAACATCGGTTGGCGCGCTGGATGTCGCTGCGGCCTATCGTGTCGGGTATACCAAGGTGGAGGCCAATAACGGGCTGATCCTGCCAAATGGCCAGCCCATTCTCGACCAGTATGACGATTCGCTGTCGCACTTTGCGACGGCGAGCGTTGGCATGAAGCCCGGCGCGCTTCCGTTCGGCTGGACAGTATCGGGTGGCTATGAACGGGAAGATGCAGGGCAGTTAGATCAACGTTTTGAAGGCAAGAATGTGCGCGGAGACGTAACATTCCCCATCACACCGACGGTCGCCCTCGTCGGCGGTATCGGCTATGAGGATATTCAGATCAGTCAGCGTCCAGCACTGCTCGATCAACAAGGGGCACCCGTTGTCGACGGCAATGGTCGTTTTGTGACGGACGCAACCGCAGGCCGTCAGCTCGCCTACGAATTTGACGGTCTCTATTGGGATGCCGGAGTTCTCTGGCAGCCCAGCAGCCGGACCTCACTCGAAGCGCGCGCCGGACGCCGCTATGGCTCGATGACTTATTTCGGGACGTTTAGCTGGCAGGCGACGCAGAACAGCGGGCTGCAATTGGCCGTGTATGACGAAATGCAGACCTTTGGTCAGCATTTGAGCGACAATCTATCCCGTCTGCCAACCTCCTTTACGACACCGCGCAATGCGCTGGCCAACAACGTGAACGGATGTGTGTTTGGAGGGGCAGGCACCGGTGGCTGCCTGAACGATGCGCTTGGGGCGATTAACACCTCAGCCTATCGGAGCCGAGGCCTTGCGCTCTTGTGGTCCACAACGCGCGGTCGCTGGAATGCAGGTGTTGGCGGGGGATATAGCCAGCGCAAATATGTTTCGCCGACACAGGCCGGGGTCTTCTCGACCAACGGCGTGAAGGACGAAATGTGGTATGCGCAGGGCAATGTCGGATATGCCCTGTCACCGCGCACCGACTTTACAGGCGACGTCTACGTGACCCTGTTTGATCCAGGGATCGTCGGGGCGGGCAATGTCCTGTCAACGGGGGCAACGGGATCTCTGACGCACCGCTTTACGCGTAAGCTCGATGCGAATGCTTCGCTTGGCCTCTATTCGACGCGGGTGGATGGTGTTGATGACAATCTGGTCGCCTCGGCCTTTGCCGGTCTGCGATATTCATTCTGATGGGAAGCGAAGGTCCAGTGTCTATGGATACCGAACATTATGGCCTGACAGGCCGTCCCTTTCAGCTGACGCCGGATGCCAGCTTCTGGTATGAAAGCGCCACCCATCGCAAGGCAATGGCCTATCTTGGCTATGGCCTTGCCCTCGGTGAGGGCTTCATTGTCATCACAGGGGAAATAGGGGCAGGCAAGACGACCCTATTGTCGCATCTGCTGGAGACGATTGACGTCAATCGGGTCGAAGCCATTCAGTTGGCATCGACGCTGATCCGTGGCGACGATGTGTTGAAGCTTGTCGCCCATGCGATGGGGGAAGATTGCAGTGGCGCAGACCGGGCAAAGGTTCTCACCGTCATCGAAAGCCAGTTGGCGGCCCGTGCGCGGGCCGGCAAGCGCGTTCTGATTGTTGTCGACGAAGTCCAGAACATGACGATTGGCGCGCTGGAAGAACTGCGCATGGTCTCCAACTTTTCGACCGGGAGCCAGCCGGTCGTGCAATTCCTGCTGCTCGGCCAACCGGAGTTTAAAGACACCATTGCTTCGGCCCCGTTGGAACAGTTGAAGCAGCGGATTATCGCGACGCATCACCTTGGCCCGATGGAGGCTGAGGAACTTCAGCCCTATATCGAACACCGGCTGCGTCACGTCGGCTGGCAGGGGCGTCCCCGTATTTCTGAAGAAGCGGTCGCGCATATTTATGAACACAGTGGCGGCATCCCCCGCCGGATCAACCAGATGATGACGCGGGCCATGCTGATGGCGGCGCTAGAAGACAGCGATGTTGTTTCGGATATTCTGATGGTCTCCGTCATCGCGGATCTTTCGCGCGAAGAAAACGCGGGTCGGCCCGTCAGCGATGTTGCGAGCATTGATGTACCCTCCAGCACAATTGCGGCGCTGGTGACGGATGACGTCGCACTCGACATTGTGGCCCGTATCACAATGCTGGAGGCGCAGGTGGCCGAACAGGAGGCCTCCTTGCGGCGCGTGCTCAACCTTCTGATCGATTGGGTCGAGCGTGAAAATTTGGGCCGTCGTGTCTCCGTTGCTGCTGTTTGACCAAGGTGTGTGATGATCCGAAATGCCTTGTCTGTCGATGTGGAGGATTGGTTTCAGGTCGGGGCCTTTGAAAAGGTCATCCGCCGGGAAGACTGGCCACGCTATGAGGTCCGGGTCGAGGCCAATACCGATGCTGTCCTTCAGCTCTTTGCCGACGCAGACGTTAAGGCGACATTCTTTACGCTAGGCTGGGTCGCCGAGCGGTTTCCCGCACTGATCCGCAGGATTGCTGAGCAGGGACACGAAGTGGCGAGCCATGGCTGTGACCATAAACGTGTGTTCCAAATGACGCCGGAAGAATTTGCAGCGGACATCGCCAAATCGAAAGAGCAGTTGGAGCAGGCAGGGGGCGTCGCCGTGACGGGATATCGCGCGCCGAATTTTTCCATCGATCCTCGCACGCCTTGGGCCCATGCGTGTTTGGCCGAGGCGGGATTTTGCTATTCATCGAGCGTCGCGCCGCTTTCGCATGACCATTATGGATGGCCGGATGCGCCTCGCTTCCTTTGGAAGCCATTGGCCGATTCTGATTTGCTGGAGCTTCCCGTTTCGACGGTGCGCCTTGCCGGCCGGAATTTTGCAGCCGGTGGCGGCGGGTTCTTTCGCCTGCTGCCCTATCCGGTTTCACGCGCAACAATTTCCCGCGTAAATGGGGAGGGGCGTCCCGCCATCTTTTATTTTCATCCTTGGGATATGGACCCCGGCCAGCCGTTCATGGCGGAAGCGCCTCTTAAATCCCGCCTGCGCCACTATACCAATTTGTCGGTCATGGCGGATAAGCTGCGGCGCGTGACGCGGGACTTTGCCTGGGGGCGGGTGGATGAGGTTGTTGCGACGGAACGTGGGCACCTGTCATGAATGCGCCCGCCCAGTTTGCCTCCGTCGTCACACGCCCTGCCGATCTGGCTGATGCGTCTGAAGTCGCTCGCCTTGAAGCCTTTGTTGCGGCCTATCCAGGTTCCACGCCGTTCCATCGCCCGGCCTGGTGCCTTGCCATTGCGCGTGGCTGTGGGGCAACGCTGCACGTCCTGTTGGCGGAGCGCGGCGCAGATTTGATCGCGATATTGCCGTTGCATGAGATCCGCTCACCCCTGTTCGGCAATGCTCTGGTTTCTTCAGGGTTCGCAGTCGGCGGCGGGATTTTGGGAGACGCCCCGGCCTTAGCGGAAGAAGCGTTGCTTCTTGCCAAGCGTTTGGGCTGCCCGACCGTTGAACTGCGGGGTGGCCTGCTGCCGGGGACCGGCTGGAAGGTTGATACGGATACTTATCTTGGCTTCCGACAAGACCTGCAAACAGATGACGAAAGCCAATTGCTCGCCATTCCGCGCAAGCAGCGTGCCGAAGTGCGACGAGGCTTGGCGCTTGAACTGGACATTGAGGTCGGCCGGAGTGCTGCGCTGACCGAGGCGCATTATCGTGTTTACGCCGAGAGCGTCCGCAATCTTGGCACACCTGTCTTCCCGCGCAGCTTGTTCACAGAGGTCCTTGAGGCGTTTGGCGAGGATGCCGATATTTTGACCGTCAGCCACAAGGGTCGGGCGCTTTCCTCGGTCTTGTCGCTCTATCATCAGGGCGTTGTCCTGCCTTATTGGGGCGGCGGTGTTGCAGATGCACGGTCCTGGCGCGCGAACGAGAGAATGTATTATGCTCTGATGTGCCATGCCCGGGCGACGAAAGGCTGCCACAGCTTTGACTTCGGCCGGTCTAAGGCTGGCACGGGTCCGGCGGCATTCAAGAAGAATTTTGGCTTCACGCCCTCTGAGCTACATTATGCCAAGCGGACGATTGATGGTGGGGAGATCCGCGATATCAATCCCTTAAGCCCCAAATACCAGATGCAGATCGCTTTGTGGCAGAAGCTTCCGCTCACCGTCGCTAACATGATTGGACCATGGATATCCCGGGGGATGGGATGAATGGCGACATTCTGTTTCTGGCGCACAGGCAACCTTTTCCGCCCAATCGCGGGGATAGCATCCGCAGCTGGAATATCCTGAAGGCGCTGGCCAAGTTAGCACCCGTCCATCTCGTGTCCTTTGGCGACGAAGCGCCGGAGACGCGTCAGGCGCTGGAGCAGGTGTGCAGCTCGGTGCACCTAATTGCCCATCAGCGCAACAAGACGTCGGCCATGGTTGCCGCCCTGCTGTCAGGGCGACCGGCATCGGTTGAGCTGTTCCGGTCGACGGCCTTTGCGCAGGCAGTGGATTCGGTGCGGGGTGCACATCACATTGCCGCCATTTACGCCTTTTCCGGGCAGATGGGCCAATATGTGAACGCGCCGCCGTCTGCTGTGCGGTTCATCATGGATTTCACCGACGTCGATTCAGAGAAGTTCGCATCCTATGGCCGTGCTGCTGGCGGGATCTCGGGACTTGCCAACCGGTTCGAGGCGCGTCGCCTTCGGGCATTTGAAGCGCAGGTCGCCAAGCGGGCAGACATCAACTTGTTTGTCAGCGAGGCGGAAGAACAATTATTCCGTCGTGTAACAGGGAATGACAACATTCCTTTGGGAACGCTGGAAAATGGGGTCGATCTGGAGCGCTTCAGACCCGACCAAGCCGTCGGGGGAGACATTGACCGCGATCCGCCGTTGATCGTTTTTACTGGCCAGATGGACTATCCGCCAAATGTCGATGCCGTATCCTTCTTCGCGCGTGACGTGATGCCGCTGGTACGTGAACGGCAGGCTGACGCGCGGTTCGCTATTGTGGGCCGCGCGCCGACCCAAGATGTGCGCCAACTGGCCGAACTGCCCGGCGTAACAGTGACGGGGGAAGTGCCCGACACGCGGCCATGGCTTTCTGCGGCCCGTGTGGTGGTGGCGCCGCTGCGCATTGCGCGGGGCATTCAGAATAAGGTTCTTGAGGCGATGGCCTGTGGCAAAGCCGTTGTCGTTACACCCGAAGCGGCGGAGGGTATTGATGCCTGCCATGGCAAAGAGCTTCTGATTGCCGGAAGCGCGGCGGCACAGGCGGATGCGGTCATTTCGCTTATGCATGATCCTGCTAGGCGCGGACGGATGGAAATCGCCGCCCATACGGCCATGGAGGCGCGTTATAGTTGGGACGCCAAAATGGCTCCGCTGAAAGAGTTCCTCTTGCCCTTCACGCGGCAGGCGGCGGCATGATTGGGTTGGCACGTGCCAAGGCGGAGCCTGTCTCCGCCGATGCACGGCAGGACATAGCGTCCGCTTGGCGCGCGCCGTTGATCCACATGGCGCTTGCGGGCTTGGGCCTGTGCGCGGTGTTTGCCTCAGACGTGCGCGACATGCTGTCGATTTGGTTGACGGCCTCCACCTATAATCATTGCGCGCTTATCCCTTTCCTTTCGGCATGGCTCGCTTGGCAACGGTGGGAGGAGGTGGCTCATGTAACACCGCGCCCGTCGCTTGCCGGTCTGCTGCTTCTTGGGGCAGGGGCCGTGCTCTGGTTGTTGGGGGATGCCGGAGAGATTGCGGTGGCGCGACAGGCGGCTTTGGTACTGATGCTGCAAGCGCTAGTGCCGCTCTTCCTCGGGCTGACGCTTGCGCGGGCGTTGCTCTTTCCGGTTGCTTATCTGCTCTTCTGCGTTCCCTTCGGAGAAGAGCTTTTGCCTGTGCTGCAGACGTTGACGGCCAAGATGTCGATGGCGATGCTCGGTCTGTTTGGCATCCCCGCCCATATCGAGGGGATCTTCATCACAACGCCCAATGGCTATTACAAGGTGGCAGAGGCTTGTGCCGGGGTGAAGTTCCTGGTCGCCATGGTCGCCTATGGGGCGCTCGTCGCGAATATGTGCTTCCGGAGGTGGTCGCGCCGACTGGTCTTCATGGCAGCGTGTGTGGTTGTTCCGATCATTGCCAATGGGGTGCGTGCCTTTGCAACCATGTATGTCGGCTATCTGACGACGGCAGATACCGCGTCTGGTTTTGATCACGTCCTTTACGGTTGGTTCTTCTTCGCGATTGTCATGGCGCTGGTGATGGCGATGGCATGGCCGTTGTTTGACCGCAAGCTATCGGACCCTTGGCTTGAGCGCCCTCTGCTGGGAAGTGGTGTTCCGGCTCGTTCGAGTTCAACGGCTCTGCTTCCCGCCATCCTGATCGTGCTGGCGCCGCTTGTTTGGTCTCAGGCAAGCGCGGCGATCGGACGGATCCCGATGCCATCCCCCATTGGATTGCCGAACGTCTCCGGCTGGTCGCGTGTCGAGCCGCGCGGCATCGTGCCTTGGTTGCCCAGATATGCGGGGGCTGATCATCTCGTCATCGGGCATTATGGGGACGGCAAAGGTCAAATTGTGGATCTCTCCATCGTTCTCTTCGCAGCGCAGGTCGAAGGACGGGAGATGATCGGTTATGGGCAGGGCGCGGCGGGGCTTGACGCGGACCGCTGGGTCTGGTCCTCGGCAGGTCCGATGATTGATGCAGCCAGAACCGAATATATGACTGCCCCCGGCGCCATTCGACGGCTTGCCGCAACTTGGTATGTGGCGGGCGGACGGGTGACCGGATCCCCCCTTCGTGTCAAACTGGACACCATGGTGTCACGGCTTATCGGGCGGGATCAGGCGGTCGCGGCCATCATCGTTTCCGCGCAGGACCGGGACGGCGTTCCGGCGGAGGCTGCCGTGCGTGATTTTGTCCGGAGCCTTGATCGGCCTGACAGGCTGGCTGCAAACGCCATTGCCGAGGCGCGCCGATAAGCCATGTGCGGCATTGCAGGCCTTTTTCATCTGGAGACGGCAAAGCCCGTCGCCGACGCGCGCGTCCGGGCCATGGCTGACGCGCAGGCGCATCGCGGGCCGGATGGCGCGGGTGTTTGGACAGCACCGGGTGTCGGTTTGGGCCATAGACGCCTGTCGATTATCGACGTCGCCGGAAGTCCGCAGCCGATGCATGGCGCCGATGGTCAACTCACCATCTCCTTCAACGGCGAAATCTATAATTTTCAGGCCCTGCGTGAAGAACTGAAGCGCCTTGGCCACATCTTCACCACATCCGGCGATACGGAGGTCATTCTCCATGGGTATCGCCAATGGGGTCCGGAGGTGCTGCCGCGTCTCAACGGTATGTTCGCCTTTGCGATCCACGATGCGCGAACGCAGCAGCTGTTCCTCGCCCGTGACCGTTTTGGGGTGAAGCCGCTTCATTACACGATGTTGGCGGACGGAAGTGTCGCCTTCGCGTCGGAACTCAAAGGTCTGCTCGCCAATCCGGCGGTCCGGCGGGAGCCCGACGTCCATGCGGTCGAGGACTATATGGCCTTTGGCTATGTGCCGGACGATAGCTGCATGGTTGCGGGTGTTCAGAAGCTTCCGGCCGGCAGTTTTCTGATGTTGTCGCGTGGCAAGCCTTTGCCGCAGCCCACCATTTGGTGGGATATTGATTTCAGTCAGCGGACGACAGCATCGATCGGGTCTTTGCAGGAGGAGCTTCGCCACCTGCTTCATGAGGCCGTTGCGTCGCGCATGGTGGCGGATGTGCCGCTGGGCGCCTTTCTCTCGGGCGGTGTCGATAGTTCAACTGTGGTGGCCTTCATGGCGGAAATCAGCGCCAGCCCTGTTGAGACCTGCTCCATTGGCTTTGACGTCGGGGCGCTGGATGAAACCCAGTTTGCAGACCGGGTGGCCGCACGTTTTGGCACGCGGCATCGCAAGCGGACCGTGGCGTCTGATGACTTTGCGGCGATCAACATCCTTTCCGAGGCTTTTGACGAACCTTTTGCCGATGCCTCGGCTCTGCCGACATGGCGGGTCTGCCAACTGGCGCGGGAAACAGTGACGGTCGCCCTGTCCGGCGATGGCGCAGACGAAGCCTTTGCCGGATATCGTCGCCACAAATTCCAG
The DNA here is from genome assembly GCA_937996655.1 of uncultured Sphingomonadaceae bacterium. Classification (GTDB taxonomy): domain Bacteria; phylum Pseudomonadota; class Alphaproteobacteria; order Sphingomonadales; family Sphingomonadaceae; genus Aquisediminimonas. The sequence continues at coordinate 553,284 of CALKUK010000011.1, forward strand.
CATGCCGAAGAGCGTGTGCGTGGACTCCTTCCAAATGGCCTGCGTCATGGCGTCTTTGGTGCCCTTGGCCGTCATTACCCCAAGGCGGATTGGGCACCCCGTTACCTGCGCGCCAAATCCACCTTCGAGTCGCTCGCCCGAGATGGGGGAGAGGCCTATGCGCGTTCCGTAGGCGTCACATTGCCCGAGCAGCGCGATGGCCTGTTCTCGCAGACATTCCGCCGCAGCCTCTCCGGGCATCGAGCCGAGGGTCGGTATATCGCGGCCATGGCCAATGCCCCGGCCCGCGAGGCACTGGACAGGGCGCAATATGCGGATATGAAAATCTGGCTGCCGGGTGACATCCTGACCAAGGTGGACCGCACCAGCATGAATGTCAGCCTAGAGGCGCGTGAGCCTCTACTCGACTATCGCCTCGTCGAATTTGCGGCGCGCTTACCCGTCTCCCTGCGTCTAAGCGGTGGAGAAGGGAAGTGGCTCCTGAAAAAGACGATGGAAGGCCATTTGCCCGATGACATTCTTTACCGCCAGAAAATGGGATTTGTCACACCCGTCTCCAACTGGTTCAAAGGGCCCTTGGCGGCAGCGGCTGCAGACCTTGCCAGCAGTTCCATCTTGGCTGAAACCGGCTGGTTCAACGCAGATGCGATTGCCAAAGCCGCCCGAGATCACAAGGCTGGCCTTGCGGATAACGGGCGCCTCCTGTGGCAATTGGTCATGCTTGAAAAGTCAGTAAAGCGCCTGTTCGGTTAAAGCAGCCTGTCAGTCATATTGATTGAGTTTGTCTTGTACAGCCTTCCAAAAAGTCCTTCTTTTTGAGAATTTTGGTGACTTTTTGAGCTCTGACTCGCTAATTTCAGCGGCACGCGCGCCGTGTTGGGAAATCAAACGTTCCGCTTCCATGCGCGCCTGCCTATTGAGCATTGCACGCTCGTTCTGAGATATGAAAAACGCCCCCATTTACGCTTCCACCGATAACTAAAACGCCTTCAATATGGGTATGGTGTGTTTCACTATGGTGTCAATTTAAATAACCGGATAGATCGCCTCGACAAAATACAGGCCGTCCGGCGGCGCGTTCAACCCAAGGGCAGTTCGGTCACGGGCCAATAGAGCCGCCTCAAAATCTGATTTTGACCATTTGCCTTGCCCGACCAGAACAAGACACCCGACCATCGACCTGACTTGATGATGGAGGAAGGACCGCGCGGCGACTTCAACCTCAATTTCGTCGCCAAAGCGGCGGACGGTCATCCTGTCGATCGATTTGACAGGACTGGCTGACTGGCAATGGACCGAGCGGAATGTCGTGAAGTCATGCGTGCCAATCAAGATTTGGGCAGCGTCATGCATGACTGCGTCGTCAAGCGTTTGGACGACCCGCCAGGCACGTCCCTGATCCAGGGCCAAAGGTGCCCTGCGGTTGACGATCCGATAAATGTACCGGCGGCCGATGCAGGAAAAGCGGGCATGAAAATCATCATCGACGACCGTGCAATCGAGGAGCGCCACTGGCTGCGGGCGAAGCACAGCGTTCAACGCCTCCATCAAGCGGAACGGGGTGATGTCTTTGGCGATGTTGAGATGCGCGACCATCGCTTCCGCATGGACGCCGGCATCGGTGCGGCCAGCGGCATAAACCACAATATCTTCGCCGGTCACCTTCTTAGCGGCATCCTCAAGTGCCGCCTGCACGCTGGGGCCATGTGCCTGTCGCTGCCAGCCCATGAAGGGCCGCCCGTCAAATTCGACTGTGAGCCGGAAACGCGTCACGAGAGTGCGGCTCCCGCCCGCATCGCAAAACCGCGCAGCAGGTCTGCCGGCCTCATGGCTGATTTGCCCGCCCGTTGGATAAGCAGAGGGCGTATGGCGCCAGAGGCGCAGGCTATGGTCAGTTGATCGTCGATCAGGGTTCCCGCCGCGCCTGATCCGCTGGTGACCTGTGCAGCAAGGATCCGGAACCGCTCTCCTGCAAATTCGAAAAATGCGCCGGGTGCGGGGGCAAAGGCGCGGATCTGCCGCTCCACCTCATCTGCCGTGCGGTGAAAGTCGATCCGGCTTTCGGCTTTGTCGATTTTTGCGGCATAGCTCACGCCGTCTTCAGGCTGGGGAACAGGCGGATGTGCGGGCAAGTTCCCGACAACGTCGACCAGCAGCTTCGCACCCAGATGCGCCAATTCAGAGGTGAGGTGCCCGGCCGTCTTTGCGTCTACGGGCGTGTGCACCTTGGCGCGCATGGGGCCTGTGTCCAGACCGGCCTCCATCTGCATGATCGTTACGCCGGTTTCAGCATCTCCTGCCAGGATGGCGCGCTGGACAGGCGCCGCGCCGCGCCAGCGGGGCAAAAGCGAGCCGTGGACATTGATGCAACCCAACTTGGGCGCGTCGAGAATGGCTTGGGGGAGGATGAGGCCATAAGCCGCGACCACCGCGACATCGGCCTCAAGCCCTGCAAAGGCCGCCTGTTCTTCCGCCTGCTTGAGCGATACCGGCGTCCGGACCTCAAGGCCAAGGTCTTCCGCACGCCGGTGGACGGGCGTTGGCGTGAGCGCTTTTCCGCGACCAGCGCGGCGTGGGGGTTGGGAATATACCGCACAAAGCGTGTGTCCCGCCGCCACCAAAGCGTCGAGCGTTGGAACCGCAAAATCGGGGGTGCCCATGAAGATGATCCGCATGATCTTCTCCAAGCCCTTGGCAAGGCACATTGCAAGCCCCTATCAGCAGGATCATGGCATCGCCCGAAATAGATCGACTGACACAGGCGCTGGCGCGCTTACCCGGCCTTGGCCCGCGTTCGGCGCGGCGGGCGGTTCTGTACCTACTGAAAAAGCGGGAAGGGGCGATGGTGCCGCTGCTGGAAGCGCTCGCGCTGGTGAATGAGAAGCTGTCGACCTGCGGCACCTGCGGCAATGTCGACACGACCGATCCCTGCGGCATTTGCCGCGACGTCCGGCGCGACAGTCGAATGTTGTGCGTGGTCGAAGATGTGCCGGATCTCTGGGCGCTGGAACGGTCCCGCCTGTTTCCGGGAAAATTTCATGTGCTTGGCGGTCGCCTCTCCGCACTTGAGGGCGTTCGCCCCGAGGATTTGAACATCGCCCCGCTGTTGGACCGCATCGCCCAAGGCGGCATTGATGAGGTTGTGTTGGCGATGAATGCGACCCTCGAAGGGCAGACAACCGCGCACTATATTGCGGAAAAGCTGGAGACAGCGCCGGTCCGGATTACCCAGTTGGCCCATGGCCTGCCCGTTGGCGGGGAACTCGACTATCTGGATGACGGCACATTGGCACAGGCGCTGCGGGCGCGCAGGCCAGTGGCTTGACCATCTGCACCCCCATACCTAACTGAGCGTCATGGCCATTCTTCCAATTATCGAAACACCCGATCCCCGCCTGAAGGCGATCTCGACGTCTGTGGACCAGGTGGACGACGCACTGCGCGGCTTCATCGCGGACATGTTCGAGACGATGTACGACGCGCCGGGTATCGGCCTTGCTGCCATTCAAGTTGGCCTTGCCAAGCGGGTTCTCGTCATCGACCTTCAGGACAAAGATGAAGAAACGGGCGAAACCATCAAGGATCCAAGGGTTTTCATCAATCCGGAAATCCTTGAGGAATCGGATGAGTTGAGCGTTTACAGCGAAGGCTGCCTGTCGGTGCCGGAACAATATGCTGATGTCGCCCGCCCGGCGGTGATCAAGGCCAAGTGGCTCGATGCGGACGGGAAAGAGCATGTCGAGCAAATTGACGGTCTGCTCGCCACCTGTCTGCAGCATGAGATGGACCATCTGAACGGGATCCTTTTCATCGACCATTTGTCTAAGCTGAAGCGCGACATCGTGCTGAAGAAGCTTGCAAAGGCGCGCAAAATGGCGGCTTAACCGTCAAATTAGGGCGCTCTGCCGAACCCATTCAAAACGGCTTTCAATGTAGGATTGTTCGTTCTATGTTCCGCGCATCATGGCGGGAACTTTAATGCAATATCTGGGAATTTTGCTGCTCGGACTCGGGCTGGGGAGCGTCGTCGGCTGGTTGTTCGCAGGGCGGGCAACGGCGGGTCTGCAAGCCGAACGTGATGCCGCACGGACAGAGCGGGATCGGGTCCAGGCTGACTTTAAATCCGCCATTGTTGACCTTGAAGCCGCGCTGACGGAACGCAATGCCCTGAACGCCCAATTGGCCGGTGCGACAGCCGAGCACAAGGCGCGGGAAGAGGCGCATGCTGCGCAACTCCGGTCTTTGCAGGACGCCAAGGAGGCATTGTCGGCGCAGTTTAGCGAAGTGGGGGGCAAACTCCTCGAATCAGCCCAAAAGCAGTTCTTGGAGCGTGCAGAGGCACGGTTCCGCCAGTCCGAGGAAACGTCCGGTCAGGGCCTGAAAGCATTGTTGCAGCCGGTGCATGAGCGCCTTCAAAAATATGAAGAGCAAGTGACAAAGGTTGAGGCCGAACGGCGCGACGCCTTCGGGCTTCTCCATGGTCAGATCGCCTCCATGCGTGAAGGCACAGAACGGGTGTCGAGCGAAGCCGCAAAGCTGGTCAATGCGCTGCGCAATGCGCCCAAAGCGCGCGGTCGCTGGGGCGAACAACAGCTGCGCAACGTGCTTGAAAGCTGCGGTTTATCGGATCATGTCGACTTTGCGACCGAAGTCAGCGTGTCAGATGGGGAGGGCGGTCGTCTTCGCCCTGACGTGATTGTGCGAGTGCCGGGTGGCAATTCACTGGTGATCGACGCCAAGGTGTCGCTCAATGCCTATCAGAATGCGTTCGGTGCCGTCGATGAGCGGGAGCGCGAAATTCATCTGGCCGCGCACGCTGCCGCCATGAAGGCCCACGTCAACACGCTTGGTGCAAAGGCTTATTGGAGCCAATTCGACGATGCGCTCGATTATGTCATCATGTTCGTCCCCGGCGAACATTTCCTGACGGCCGCGCTGGAACAGGACAATCAGCTTTGGGATTATGCATTTGATCGCAAGGTCTTACTGGCGACACCTACGAACTTGATTGCAATTGCCCGCACCGTGTCTGCCGTGTGGAAGCAGGAGAAAATGGCGGGACAAGCGCGCGAAATCGCGGAACTTGGCCGTGAACTCTATTCGCGTCTCGCAACCATGGGTGGCCATGTCAGCCGCGTCGGCAAAAACCTAGATACCGCCGTTAACGCCTATAACCAGATGGTCGGCAGCCTTGAAAGCCAGGTGATGAGCTCGGCGCACAAGTTTGAGAAACTCGGCATCGACACGGGTGCCAAGTCTATCGAAGCGCTGCCGATTGTGGAGGGGCATTCGCGGCCGCTGGTGAAGCTGGTGGCGAATTCCGGTGAGAATGATCCTTCTTGAGCCGATCGTCGCAGACTACCAGCTGGCCCCGTCGACCAGTTTTCTGGGCAAGTCTTCCCAGATTTCCGGCGCAAAGATCCTCAGATTGACGCCAATCCGGCCATAGGTCGGGTCCATGGGTGTCCAGTGGGTGATGATTCCGCACGTGCCGCAATGCCAAGTGGTGAGCGTTGCATCGCCCTGAACATAGCCAACGCCGATGCCAGCCACTTCAATGTCGTCGGGTGATCCATAGGTCCAGAGTGCGCCGGTACGGCGGCAGATGGAACAATTGCACGCGGTCACTTCGTCGGGCTTGAGCAGGAGCCGCACTTTGATCGCGCCGCAATGACAGCTGCCTTCATATGCCATGGCTCGGCCTATCGCTTCCGCAGTTGGTTCAGCACTTCATAGGCCATTACAGATGTCGCTACAGCTGCGTTGAGGCTGTCGGCCTTGCCCATCATCGGCATTTTGACCAGCAGGTCACAATCCGCCTCATAGGCTTCGGGCAGACCCTGCGATTCATTGCCGACGAGGAGAAACACCGGCGGCGCATAGGCCGGGTCCTGATAGTCATTGTCGGTATTGAGGCTGGTGCCGACCAGCTGGCCCGGCCCCTGACGCAGCCAACTGACAAATTCTGGCCAACTGGCCTTGCTGATCGACTGGGTGAACAGCGCGCCCATGCTCGCGCGGACGGATTCGACCGAGAAGGGGTCTGTACAATCGTCGATAAGGATCAGCCCGCCCGCGCCCACAGCGTCGCCGGTGCGCAAGATGGTGCCCAAATTGCCGGGGTCGCGCAGACGCTCTGCGACCATCCAGATGGGGGCAGCCATCCGGTCTATGTCAGCAAGGGGCGTCCAACGTTCTGGATAAATGCCGATCACTGCCCCCGGATTGTCCTTGCCAGAAATTTTGGACAAAATGTCGCGCGGGGTGATGAACACCTCACCGCCTTGGGCTTCGGTCGCCGCCACCAAGGTTTCGACCAGCGGATGACGGGCACTTTCGGGCGCAAACCAAAGCATGTCGGGTGTCCGGCCTGCATCCAAGGCCTCGGTAAGGATGCGCAGACCTTCTGCGAGGAAGAGTCCTTCTTCGCGGCGGCCCTTCTTGTCACGCAGGGACCGGACCCGTTTGACCAAAGGGTTCGAAAATCCTGTAATTTCGCGTGGCATTGGGGGCTATTCAGCCTCGTGGAAACGGGCTTCGACCAGCTCGACAAGCGATTGGACAGCCTCTTGCGCGCCATCACCGGACGCGCTGATCGTGATGTGATCACCAAGGGCCGCGCCCAGCATCATCAGGCCCATGATGGAGGTGCCGACAACTTTTGACCCGTCCTTTTCCACCTCAACCTGCGCGGGGAGGCCTGAGGCCATGGTGACAAATTTCGCGCTGGCGCGGGCATGGAGGCCCCTGCGGTTGCAGATCTGGACGGTGCGGCTGACGCTCATGCCGCCTGTTCGCCAAGCACTTCGGAGGCGACGGAGATATATTTACGACCGGCTTCACGCGCGGCGGCGACAGCTTCTACCACCTTCATGCGGCGGCGGGCGCTCTCCAAACGGATCAGCATCGGCAGGTTAATGCCGGCAATGACTTCAACCCGGCCGACTTCCATGAGCGAGATGGCGAGGTTTGAAGGGGTGCCACCAAACAGGTCAGTCAGCACAATGACGCCGCTGCCGCTATCCACCTTGGCGATGGCAGCGGCAATGTCGGCGCGGCGCGCCTCCATATCGTCTTCCGGGCCAATGCAAATCGCCTCAATGGCGGTTTGCGGGCCAACCACATGCTCCATGGCCGTCACAAACTCGGTGGCGAGCCGTCCATGCGTTACAAGCACAAGACCAATCATCAACTACCCCGTCTTCCGCATCACACAAGCCGTTTCAAGGTCATACCCGTGTGACCGGTTCTTCTGTACCATCCCCCACATCGCGGTGAGAGAGCGTAGGAGCAAAGCCTTCGCTCGCCAAGTAGGCCGCGACTCGTTCGGCGACGTGCACCGACCGATGGCGGCCGCCCGTACACCCAAATGCGATCGTGACATAGGCCTTTCCTTCCGCTTTGTAACGGGGGAGGAGGGTCAACAGCAGGCCCTCGATACGGGACACCGCATCCTCATAACTCGGGTCAGACCGAACATAGGCGCTGACAGCTTCGTCCCGACCCGAAAGGGCGCGCAGGTCTTCTACCCAATAGGGGTTTTGCAGGAACCGCATGTCAAAGAGGAGGTCGGCATTGCGCGGCAAACCGCGGGTAAAGCCGAAGGACAAGACTGCGAGGCTCATCCCGGCATTGCCCCAATCGCTGAACCGGGTGCGGATCTCATGTTTCAAATCATTGGTCGTGCTCGACGTCGTGTCGACAACATGGGCGGCCCACTGGCGCAAAGGGGCCACCAGCTCGCGTTCCCGCGCAATGCCATCGGATGCCGGGCGATCCAGAGCGAGCGGGTGTCGTCGTCGGGTTTCGGAATAGCGGCGCTCCAGTTCGGCACCCGAACAATCCATGAAGAGCACGGCAATATTGTCTTGGCGCTGATCATTCATGGATTTGACGCGGTCGATGATCGCCTGCGCATCAAAACCACGTGTGCGGCTGTCAATGCCCAGCGCCAGCGGCCGCTCGTCCGAGATCCCGGCAGGGGCCTGCGTGGCGAGCAAGCGGTCGAGCAACTGGAAGGGCAGGTTGTCGACAACCTCCCACCCCATGTCTTCCAACGTGTTCAGCACAGTCGATTTGCCCGCGCCGGACATGCCCGTCACCAGGAGGATGCGATCCGGACGTCTCTGCTTCATTCGGTGCCAACTCCCTGTGAAAGCGCGAGTTCAATCTTGATGGGTGTGGATGCCCTATGGGGCGCAAGCCTTAGAAGCGGAAGGGCAATTCCCTCCATCGTCATGGTTGGTTGATCGGGCAGGCGGTCTCCCTCATCCCCAAGTGCAACGATGAGCGCGACGACCACCTCCGGCTGAGCCGGAACTTCGCAAATGCCGACACCGCGTACTTCCAGCTTCCCAAAAAGAGCACCGGGTGTGGCGGCAATCAGTTTTTCATTCTCGACCCGCAGGGCGACCTGATCATCACTGACAAGCTTTGCACCCCGGTCAACAAGGCGCAGCGCAAGGTCCGACTTACCACTCCCCGACGGGCCCAACAGAAGAACGCCTCCTGCGCTGGTGGCGATGCAGGTTGCATGGATCGTTCCGGCGGCGCTCATTGCGATTCTGCCGGAAGCGTGACGACGAAGACGGCGCCGTGCTGCGCATCCATCCGGTCCCGCACGATCAGGCTGCCGCTATGGCCGGTGATAATTGTCCGTGCGATGGCGAGGCCAAGACCGGAATGTTTACCAAAGGCTTCGCCCTCGGGTCGCAGGCTGTGAAACCGCTCAAAGATAGCGTCCCGCGCGTCGTCCGGCACGCCGGGGCCTTCATCTTCGACGGTCGCAATGACAGTATCGTCGGATCGCGTCGCTGAGATCCGAACAACGCCGCCGGCGGGGGAGAAGGACACGGCATTGTCGATCAGATTGTCAAACACCCGCATCAGGCCGCCTTTGTCCCCCATGACGCGGGTCGATCCGCGCTGGGGGCGGGCAAAGGCGATGCGGACATCGCGGTTTGCGGACCGGGCCTCGCGCTCCTGCAGCAGCGTCTCAAGGATGGAGCCGATGTCAACGAGGTCGAAGCGTGTGCGCGTCAATTGCGCATCGACCCGAGAGGCATCGGAAATGTCGGTGATGAGGCGATCGAGACGACGGACATCATCGGTCGCGACCTGCATCAACTGGCAGCGCAATTTGTCGTCGCTCACCCGCTCAAGACCCTGAACCGCAGAGGCCAGAGAGGCGAGGGGGTTCTTCAATTCATGCGACACGTCGGCCGCAAAGGCTTCTGTGGCGTCAATACGTCCGCGGAGCGTTTCTGTCATATCCGCCAGCGAACGGGCCAAATGGCCGACTTCATCGCTGCGGAACGGCAGGCGGGGGATAACGACCTCACGTGCGCGGCCAAGACGGACGCGCTCTGCAGCGATGGCAAGGAAGCGAAGGGGGCGCACAATCGTCCGCGCCAGAAACAGGGACAAAAGGATGGAGGCCATGGCAGCTGCGCCGACGATCAGGCCCAACTGGCTGCGGTCCGCACGGGCCAGCTTACGGATATCGCGCACATTTTTGTCGATGACGATCCGCACCCCGCCGCGGCCCGGCAATTGGGCGGCTGTGGAGACGATGTGGGTCCGGTCATCGGTTAGCCAGATTTTCTGTCCGCTTTTCAGCGGCGGCCCGAACCCCTTGAAGCGCGGGATCGGCTGGGCGCGGACAATCGCGTCGATGCCATCGTCGAGCACGGCTGCGGCCCTGCGCTGCCAGCCTTCCTCTGCGGGGTCCCCGATTATGATATTGGGAGATTGTCCGGCCCAACTGTCGGCGATCAAACGGCCGCTCGCGGCCACAATACGGATACGTCCGTCAATGGCCCCGGCAATGCGTTGGGTTTCCAGCGGTATCCGGCTTTCCGGAACCTGCGCAAAGACGGTGGCGAGTAATCTCACTTGCTCGACAGATTGGAACAGGCGTTCCTCAATCAACCGTTCCCGAATGACATCAAGGTAGAACAGGCTTCCCGCTAGCAGGATGACGGGCAAAATGTTGACGGCCAGAATCCGCCGGGTAAGCGACATACGCCCCGACCAACGCAGCGTCGTGCTCGTTGGATCAATTTTCCGAGTATCGATATCCGGCGCCATATAGCGTATCTATGGCATCAAATTCCGCGTCGACATGACGGAATTTGCGGCGCAGTCGTTTGATGTGGCTGTCGATAGTCCGGTCGTCGACATAGACGTCGTCTTGATAGGCCGCGTCCATCAACTGGTTGCGCGATTTCACGACATCCGGTCGTTGGGCGAGTGCCTCAAGAATCATGAACTCGGTGACGGTCAGCGCCACATCCTTTCCGTTCCAGCGGACACGATGGCGGGCCGGGTCCATCTCCAGACGGCCCCGGATCATGATTTCAGCCTCAGGGCCTGCCGAGCCGTCGTCTGGCGATGCCTTGGCATAAGCCACGCGGCGCAGAATGGCGCGGATTCGGGCAATCAGAAGCCGCTGTGAGAAGGGTTTGGCGATATAATCGTCTGCGCCAAGGGCGAGGCCCATGGCTTCGTCAATCTCATCATCCTTAGACGTCAGGAAAATCACCGGGAGAGTTGACGTTTCACGAAGCTGGCGCAGCAGCTCCAATCCGTCCATTCGCGGCATCTTGATATCGAACACGCCAAGGTCAGGCGGATTTTCGATCAAGGCCTTGAGCGCGGTCTCCCCGTCGGAATAAACACGCGTTCTAAATCCTTCAGACTGAAGGGCAATTGAAACGGACGTGAGAATGTTCCGGTCATCATCGACCAACGCGATGGTTGCGTCCATTAAAGCTGACCTGACTCGCGCGACATGAAATCTTCTCTACGGTCAATCGATGTTAACGGCAATCTCGGGCGATAATCGCGCCCGCTCTGCTTGACGCTGCTTGACGCTGCGGATTGGCGCGTTTAGGCGCCCTGCAAGCTTTTTTCACATTTTTCGGAGAGTAGAACAGTGGCTGACCGCGTCCCCGCTTTCACCCTAGTCAACCAGGGCCTGCATACGAATGCGGCTGTTCACTGGAACTTTCTCACGCCATCGCTGGTCGAAGAAGCCATTCGTCGCAACGAAGGCGTGTTGGCAGCCGACGGCCCGCTGGTTGTCGCGACAGGGAAGCACACCGGCCGTTCTGCCAAGGACAAGTATATCGTCAAGGATGCCGAAACCGCCGATACGGTGTGGTGGGGCAAGACGAACGCGGCGATGGACCCCGCGCATTTTGCAGCGTTGAAGGAAGATTTCCTCGCCGAACTCGCTGGTCGTAGCGACCTGTTTGTGGCGGACCTTTATGGCGGCTCGCAGCCGGAGCACCGCGTCAATGTGCGTGTCATCAACGAACTGGCATGGCACAATCTGTTCATCCGCACGTTGCTTGTCCGCCCGACCGAGTCGGAACTGGCGGGCTTTGTGCCGGAATATACGATCATCGATTTGCCGAGCTTCCGTGCAAATCCGGAACGCCATGGTTGCCGCAGCGAAACGGTGATTGCCGTGAACTTCACGGAAAAGCTGATCCTGATCGGCGGCACCGCTTATGCCGGTGAAATGAAGAAGTCGGTGTTCGGCATCCTCAACTACCTGCTTCCGACCCGCGGCGTCATGCCGATGCACTGTTCGGCCAATATCGGACCCAATGGCGATACGGCCGTGTTCTTCGGCCTGTCGGGCACGGGCAAGACCACGCTTTCGGCAGATGCCAGCCGTACGCTGATCGGCGATGATGAGCATGGCTGGTCAGACACAGCGGTCTTCAACTTCGAAGGCGGCTGCTACGCAAAGATGATTCGCTTGTCGGCAGAAGCTGAGCCGGAAATTTTCGAGACGACCAAGCGGTTCGGCACGGTCCTTGAAAATGTGGTGATCGATCCCGTCACGCGTCAGCTCGACTTTGATGACAACAGTCTCGCTGAAAACAGCCGCGGGTCTTATCCCATTGATTTCATCCCGAACGCCTCGGCCGAAAATATGGGCCCTGTGCCCAAGAACATCATCATGCTGACGGCAGATGCTTACGGTGTCCTGCCTCCGATCGCGAAGCTGACCCCAGATCAGGCGATGTATCATTTCCTGTCGGGCTACACGGCACGTGTTGCAGGCACCGAAATCGGCGTGACCGAGCCAGAAGCGACCTTTTCCACCTGCTTTGGCGCCCCGTTCATGCCGCGCCATCCAAGCATCTATGGAAACCTGCTGAAGGAACGCATCGCCAAGGGCAACGTGACGTGTTGGCTGGTCAATACCGGTTGGACAGGCGGCAAGGCCACGATGCCGGGCATCAGTCGCATGCCGATCAAGGCGACGCGCGCGCTGCTCAATGCGGCACTCGACGGCAGCCTCAACACGGTTGAGTTCGCCAAGGATCCCAATTTCGGTTTTGACGTGCCTGTCGCTGTGCCGGGCGTGGACAGCAAGCTGCTCAATCCGCGCAATGCCTGGGAAGATACGGCACAATATGATGCAACTGCGCGCGCGCTCGTCCAGCAGTTCGTCGACAACTTCGCTGAATTTGAAGATCATGTCGACGAAAGCGTGAAGCAGGCTGCCCCCAAGGCGGCCTAACACTCAACCCATCCGGGCGACCTGAGCAAGGCGCCCGGATGTGAGCGTCCGCGGACGATGCTCAACACTGAGTCGCAATCCAATTGCGCGCGCGCACGCCAATTCTTTTCGCACGACGAACACTACGGTCTTTGTTGAAGTTATTCTGCCAAAAGACTTTTCTGAAATGAGGCGCAGCTGCGCTTTGTTCACCCCCTACAATTGACTTTTGTTTGCCGCAAAACTGCGGTTAGCCTCATGATGTCACGCGTAGATGGAGAAAGATCATGGGTCTTCTGGATGGAATTTTAGGCCAGTTAGGCGGAGCCGATCAGATCGGAAAGCTGGCCGATCAGTTTGGTATCAGCGAAGAACAGGTGCAGACAGCGATGGCCGCTTTGGGCAAGGCCCATGCCGAACCGGGCGATACGGTGGCGAGTGCGGCACAGGCGACGGGCCTGTCGGCTGATACGCTGCAGGGTCTGCTCGGCCAGATTGGCGGCGACGGTGCGCTCAGCAAGATTTCAGGGATGATTGACCGTGACGGAGACGGGAACCCCGTCGACGACATCATGGGCATGGCCGGAAAACTCTTCGGGAACTGATCCTAAGCCGAGCCAGAGGCTTAGATGAAGCGGGCCCGGGCACCAACGAGTGCTTCGGGTCCGCTTCTGTTCTGGTGGTGCACCGGCATTCGCTGTTGTTGCCGTTTCTAGAATTTTCGGCCAAGTCCAAACGATGGACCTGATGAACACTCTGCCGCCGCGATCGGCCCTCTATATGCCCGCCTCCAATGCCCGCGCGATGGAAAAGGCGCGAGATCTGGCGGCGGACATGATCATTCTTGATCTTGAAGATGCCGTGCCCCCCGGCCTGAAGGATGAGGCCCGCATGGCGGCTTTGGCGGCCGTAGAGACAGGCTTTGGGGAGCGGCTGGTCGCCATCCGCATCAACGGTTTGGGTAATGCCGCGCATCTGAACGATGTTGTCGCTGTGAGGCAATCCGCCTGCGACATTGTGGTTGTGCCCAAGGTTGAGTCGGCTGAGGTCGCCGCGCAACTGGTCGATCGGATTGGGAAGCCGGTCATCGTCATGATCGAAACGCCGCGTGGGGTCCTTCGGGCGCCTGACATTTGCGCGACGGACGGCGTTGTCGGCGTGTTTGTCGGCGCAAATGATTTGGCCAATGATCTGAAACTGCCGCCAAATGCTGGGCGGGCGGGCCTGGCGATGGCACTGCAAACCATATTGCTGTCGGCGCGCGCTGCGGGAATTTGGGTATTCGACTCGGTCTATAATGACCTCAAAAACGAGGCGGGGTTGCGGGCTGAATGTGAGGAGGGCCGTATGATGGGATTTGACGGAAAGACCCTGATCCACCCCAACCAGATTTCGATCACCAATGCCGCTTTTTCGCCGTCAGAGGCTGAGATTGAGGATGCGCGCGCGCTTGTGGCAGCAGCGTCGGGTGGGGCGGAGCGGTTCCGGGATCGCATGATCGAAACCATGCATGTCGACGCCGCCAGACGGATTTTAGCCCGGCTAGCGGCCGACTAAGCTTACTTCTGCGCCATCAGCCAGGTGATGAGTTCTTTGCGCTTTGCGGCGTCGGAGATGCCACCGAAGGACATTTTGGTGCCGGGAACGACTTGACGCGGATTAGTGAGATATTTGTCGAGCGTCGCCTCATCCCAGACGAGGCCAGAGGCCTTCATCGCAGGGGAGAACTCATAGCCCTTAATATCGCCAGCTTTGGTGCCCGCCACTCCCCAGAGATTGGGTCCCAGACCATTTGGAGCGTCCTTGGCAATGGTGTGGCACGCGGCGCACTGGCCCCACTCCGCGGGACGGGCATCTGCGGATGCTGTTTGCGTACCGTTGCTATCCGTTCCCTCAGTCGAAGTGCTTGCTTCGTCGGCTGGTTTCGATCCGCAGGCCGACAAAAGGGCCAGAGCGGCAAGTGCTGTAAACTTTTTCATGCGTCGATCACCTCTTCATCAACCCGCGCCGCGTTTTCCTGAATGAACTGGAAACGGTGCTCAGGATTCTTTCCCATCAACCGGTCAACCAGATCACGGACCCCGGCACGCTCTTCATATTCCTGCGGAAGCGTCACCCGAATGAGAGAACGCGTCGCAGGGTCCATCGTCGTTTCCTTCAACTGGTTGGGGTTCATTTCCCCAAGGCCTTTGAAGCGGCCGACTTCGACCTTTTTGCCCTTAAACTCATTGGCTTCAATCTCGGCCCGATGCGCATCATCGCGGGCATAGATCGATTTTGCGCCGACGGTCAGGCGATACAGGGGAGGCTGCGCGATATACAAATGCCCCTGACGCACGATTTCTGCCATTTCCTGAAAGAAGAATGTCATCAGCAGCGTCGCGATATGCGCACCATCAACATCGGCGTCAGTCATGATGATGATCCGCTCATACCGCAGCAGATCCGGATTGCACTCTTTGCGCATCCCGCAGCCCAGCGCCTGTGCAAGGTCTGCAATTTCGCTGTTGGCGCGGATCTTGTCAGAGGAGGCTGAGGCGACGTTGAGGATTTTACCTCGGATCGGCAGGATGGCCTGCGTCTTGCGGTTGCGCGCCTGCTTGGCCGAGCCGCCTGCGCTATCACCTTCAACAATAAAGAGTTCGGTGCTTTCCGGCCCGTCCTCGGAACAATCGGTCAGTTTCCCGGGAAGTCTAAGCTTTCGCGCGGAAGTTGCTGTTTTTCTTTTAATTTCTTTCTCAGCCTTGCGGCGTAACCGGTCATCCATCCGGTCGAGCACAAAGCCGAGCAGCGCTTTGCCGCGCTCCATATTATCCGCAAGGAAATGGTCGAAATGGTCGCGGACAGCATTTTCCACCAGTCGTGCGGCTTCCGGAGAAGTCAGGCGGTCCTTCGTCTGGCTCTGGAACTGGGGGTCCCGGATGAAGACGGACAGCATGACTTCCGATCCGGTAATAATGTCTTCCGCCTGAAGACCTTCTGCCTTTTTAAGGCCGACAAGCGTTCCAAATGCCCGGATTCCCTTGACGATCGCAGCGCGAAGACCTGCTTCATGCGTGCCGCCATCGGGCGTCGGGATGGTATTGCAATAATAGCTGTAGCTGCCTTCAGACCAGAGCGGCCAAGAGACGGCCCATTCGACGCGCCCCTGCTCGTCGGGAAAGTCCTGATTTCCAGCGAAAAAGTCCGCCGTCACACATTCGCGGTCGCCAACTTGTTCCCGCAGATGGTCGGCAAGCCCGCCGGGAAACTGGAAGACAGCTTCGGTGGGGGTGTCATCGGAAATAAGCTCAGCGGCGCATTTCCAGCGGATTTCGACGCCGGCAAAAAGATAGGCCTTGGACCGCGCCAGCCGGAACAGGCGGGACGGTTTGAAATTCATCTCTCCGAAGATTTCGGTATCGGGCGTGAAGGCCACACTGGTTCCGCGCCGGTTATTGACCGGACCAAGCTTTTCAAGCGGCGCCAGCGTCAGTCCTCTGGAAAAGCGCTGCCGGAACAATTCCTTATTCCGTGCGACTTCGACCACCGTATCACTCGACAGCGCATTGACGACTGAGACGCCAACGCCATGCAGACCACCGGAGGTCGCATAGGCTTTGCCATTGAACTTGCCGCCCGAATGGAGCGTGGACAGGATAACTTCCAGCGCCGATTTGTCGGGGAATTTGGGGTGCGGATCGACAGGAATGCCGCGGCCATTGTCTGTAATGGTTAGGCGGTTGCCCGGCTCCAGCAGGATTTCGATGCGGCTGGCATGGCCTGCCACAGCCTCATCCATCGCATTGTCGAGCACTTCAGCGGCGAGGTGGTGGAAGGCGCGCTCATCCGTGCCGCCGATATACATGCCCGGGCGACGGCGGACCGGCTCAAGGCCTTCAAGGACCTCGATCGACGATGCGTCGTAATTCCCAGAGATCGCGGACGTGGACGCAAACAGATCGTCGGACATGAGCGGTCTATAGTGTGCCGCGAGTCACACGCGCAAGTGCGACGTGTGACTTATCCCCCGCTGGGTTTTGCGCCTGGAACGGCAAAGGGCAGCGGCTTGCGGTCACGCCGCGGCATTTGGGCCTGATAGGCCAAGCCGCAATGTTCCACGCAATAGGGGAAGCCGGGGTTCACCTTTGTGCCGCAGAAATGGAAATCGGGCTCACCGGGGTGGCCGAGCGGCCATTTGCAAATCCGGTCATTCAGATCGAGCAGCGACGTCTTATCTGCAATTTCAGGGCTGGGGCGCGCAGGCACCAAGCGACGCGGCGGTGCGGGCGGTGGCGGCGAACTTTGTTCACCCGGATTTTGGCGCACAAATCCACCAGGTCCGATCGACCGGATGGTCGGCGGCATCTGATCCGGATTGGTTGAACGCGGGGCCGAGGGCATGGTTGGCGCCGCTGCCGGACGAACCGGCGCTGGCTGTGCCTTTGCAACAGGAGCGGCGGGTGCCGCTGCTGGGGCCGGCTTCGCCCTTGGCGTGGCCGGTTTGCGGGCCGGAGCATCTTCCCCGTCATTGGCCTTAACAGGTGACGGACGCGACTGCAGGCCAAGGCGGTGCGCCTTGCCGATCACGGCATTGCGGCTGACGCCACCAAGCTCTTCTGCGATCTGGGATGCGGTCATCCCCTTGGTCCACATCGTTCTCAGTTGTTCGATGCGTTCGTCGGTCCAGGACATTCTTTTACCACTTCAACCAAATAGGACGGAGCGCCACCCTTGCGGCAATCGGCTGCAGCCGATAGGCGATTGCGCAATGAACAGCGAGTCCGAAATTTATATCCGCAGCGAACCCGGCGTTCCGTCGATCCGATCGGTCAACTGGGGAGGCTTACAAGCTCTCTATGTGAAGGAGGTGCGCCGATTTTTCAAGGTGCAGCTCCAAACCATCTGGGCGCCGGCACTCACGACCATGCTCTATCTGGTCATCTTCACGGTTGCCCTAGGCGGTGTGAAGCGTGAGGTTTTGGGCGCACCCTTCGCAGATTTCCTTGCTCCTGGCCTCATCATCATGGGCATGATGCAGAACGGTTTTGCCAATTCCAGCTTCTCTCTGCTGGTCGGCAAAATTCAGGGAACGATCGTCGATTACCTAATGCCGCCCCTCTCAACGGCAGAAGTTCTGTTTGGATTGGCAGGCGCGGCTGTGACGCGTGCCGTCTTTGTGGGCGTTGCCATATGGCTCGCCATGTTGGTTTGGCCGGGTGTCCATGTTTGGCCACAGCACCTATGGGCGATTGTCGTTTTTGGGTTGATGGGGTCATCCATGTTGGCCTTCATGGGTGTGCTGACGTCGATCTGGGCGGAGAAGTTTGATCATGCAGCGGCCGTGACCAACTTTGTTGTGGCGCCCTTGGCATTGCTATCTGGCACCTTTTATTCGGTGGACAAGCTCGCGCCGACCTTCGCCGCGATCAGCCACGCCAATCCGTTCCACTATGCCATTTCCGGTTTCCGTTATGGCTTCATTGGCGCGGCAGACATTCCGCTCGGCTTCGGGGTTGGGCTATTGCTCGCGATCAACATGGCTTTGGCCCTCTTGTGCTACGTGCTGCTGAAGACCGGCTGGAAAATCAAAAGCTGAGACGCGACGGCGGGGGTTGTCCGCGCATTTCTCCCTCTATATAAGCCTGTTTCGCTTGAAGGCGGCCCCAATTGGCCGCCTTTTTGTATTGCGGTTGAACAGGAGGCATTTGCCATGACGATCACGCCCTTGATGCCGGTCTATCCCCGGTGCGGGTTCCGCCCTGTTAAAGGGGAAGGGGCCTATCTCATCAGTGAGGATGGTCGTCGTGCGCTCGATTTCGCAAGCGGCATTGCCGTCAACCTCCTCGGCCATGGCCATCCGCATCTGACGAAAGCCATTGCGGATCAGGCAGCGACGCTGATGCACGTTTCCAACCTATATGGCAGCCCGCAGGGTGAAGCCTTTGCGCAGCGCTTGGTCGACAATACCTTTGCCGATACCGTGTTCATGACGAACTCCGGCGCCGAAGCCGTCGAGTGCGCGATCAAGACCGCGCGTCGTTATCACCATGCCAAGGGCAATCCGCATAAGAACGTGCTCATCACGTTCAAGAACGCCTTTCATGGCCGCACTATGGCGACAATTTCGGCGACCGATCAGGAGAAGCTGCGTGACGGTTTTGCCCCGCTGCTGGAAGGCTTTGTGGTTGTGCCCTTTGATGATCTCGATGCCGCGCGTGCTGCGGTGAACGAGAATACGGCAGGCTTCCTTGTTGAGCCGATCCAGGGGGAAGGCGGCATCCGCCCGGCAAGCCCGGCCTTCCTGAAGGGGCTTCGCGAGATTTGCGACGAGAAAGATCTGATGCTGGTGTTCGACGAAGTCCAGTGTGGCGTCGCGCGGACGGGCACGCTCTATGCGCATGAGCAATATGGCGTCACGCCCGACATCATGGCCTCGGCCAAGGGGATTGGTGGCGGTTTCCCGGTTGGGGCCTGTCTTGCGACGGAAAAGGCAGCTGCCGGCATGGTCGTGGGCACGCATGGCAGCACCTATGGCGGCAATCCGCTCGCCTGCGCCGCTGGTATGGCGGTTCTCGACGTCATTTTGGAACCCGGTTTTCTGGATCAGGTGCGGGCAACTGGAGACCGTCTGCGCGCCAGCCTCGAACAGATGATCCCCAACCATGATCAATTGTTCGATAGCGTGCGTGGCATGGGCCTGATGCTCGGCCTAAAGCTGAAGCAGGACAGCCGCGCTTTTGTAGCGCATTTGCGCGACAATCATGGGTTTCTGGCCGTTGCAGCCGGCGACAATGTCGTCCGCATCCTGCCGCCGCTCAACATCGATGAAAGCCACATTGCGGAGTGCATCGAAAAGCTGTCTGCAGGAGCCGCCAGCTTCGCGCTGCCGGATGCAGCGTGACGCGGCACTTCCTCAACCTGTCTGATGCGGGTGCTGATGCCATCGCAGCCATCCTGAATGACGCGCTGGACCGGAAATCGGCCCGTCAAGGTTGGCCGAAGGGCCGACCAGATGCGGATGCGCCGCTCAAGGATCACACGCTGGGGATGATCTTTGAGAAGAACTCCACCCGTACGCGGGTGAGCTTCGAAATGGCGATGCGGCAACTGGGCGGCGATGCCATGTTCATGGCTGCTGGCCAAATGCAGCTTGGTCGCGGCGAAACGGTGGCAGACACTTCGCGCGTGCTCTCCCGCATGGTTGACGCCATTGTCATCCGGACGGACGATCACGCCAAGATCGAAGACCTTGCGGCACACGCCAGCGTGCCGGTGATCAATGGCCTGACCGATTTGTCGCATCCTTGCCAGATCGTTGCGGACCTGTTGACCCTTTTGGAGCACGGAAAGGCGCTTCCCGGTCTTGAAGTTGCTTGGCTGGGCGACGGTAATAATGTGTTGGCCTCGATCATCGAAGCGGCAGGGCTGATGAAGTTCAACGTCCGGATCGGCTGCCCGAAAGGATATGAACCGGACGCCGGGTTCGTCGACCGGGCTCGCGCTTCGGGCGCGCGGATCGACATTATGCATGACGCAGCGGAAACCGTAGCCGGTGCGGATGTCGTCATTACAGACACATGGGTGTCGATGGGGCAGGATCATGCGCATAATAAGATTGCCGCCATGTTCCCGTTTCAAGTCAATGATGCCCTGATGGCCAAAGCCAAGGGTGACGCGAAGTTTCTGCACTGTCTTCCGGCCCATCGCGGGGAAGAGGCGACGGATTCTGTTCTCGATGGCCCGCAATCGGTGATTTGGGATGAGGCGGAAAACCGTATCCACGCCCAAAAATCCATTTTGCTCTGGTCGTTTGGGCTTTTGGGATGAGCGATATTGACGCCGTCCTCGGCTTTACCATTCCCGGACGCAATGCGCGCGGTCGCGTCGTGCGATTGGGTCCTGTGCTTGAGTCCATTCTGGCAGCGCACGGTTATCCGCCCGCGATTGAGCGTTTGCTGTCCGATGCGCTGGTTTTGACGGCCTTGCTCGGCACTACCCTGCATGACGGGGATGGGCAGATGACGTTGCAGGCGCAGACCAAAGGCGGCGCGGTTGATCTATTGGTTTGTGACTACCGCAATGGCGAGCTGCGGGGCTATGTGAAGCACGATCCAGCCAAGATCCCCGATTTGCCGCACGAGCCGGATATGCGGACCTTGTTTGGTGAAGGCTATCTGGCGGTGACCTTTGATCAGGCCGTGTCTGGTGAACGCTATCAGGGGATCGTGCCGATCGAGGGCGCGTGTCTTGCGGATTCGATCGAAACTTATTTCGCCCAGTCTGAACAAATTCCGAGCTTGGTGCGGACCGCCTTGTCCGGAGAAATTGCGGGCGGATTGCTTGTTCAGCATTTGCCCGAAGGGGAAGTGGGTCGGGAACGACTTCACGTCCGCACGGATCACCCGGAATGGGAGCATGTTCTTGCGCTGGCGCATACGATCACAGCTGATGAGTTGACGGATCCCACGCTGTCGTTCGAAGACATTGTGTGGCGGCTTTTCAACGAAGAGCCCGAAATTCGCATCTTAACCGCGACACCGCTGACCAAGGGCTGTCGGTGTGATGGGGAGCATGTCCGTTCGGTGATCATGCAGTTTCCCGAAGACCAGCGGGCGGAAATGGCCGACGATGCCGGTGTCGTGAACGTGGACTGCGCCTTTTGTTCAAAGATCTTCGCGGTGCGCGTTTAAGCGCCCTTGTTTTTCTTCACTTGGGCATGGCTCTGTAGTATTTTTCCAATACGGAACCATTGGCGTGGCTTAGCCCACATCATGAAGACGCAAGATTGGGCAGGGGGCATGGCTTTGAAGGCGAAGTCTATATTCGCAGCTTTGCTGACGGCGGGCGCTTTGGCAGGGGCTGATATTGGCGTCGGAACGGCTGCGCCGGCTGCCGCGAATGTGCCGGTGAGGGCGCTCGCTGCAATTCAGCATGGGCAATGGGAGATCCGTTCGCGCGACAATCCGGATGCCAACCGCAGCTTCTGCATGTCCGATGCCAAAATTCTGCTCCAGCTTCGTCACCCTAATAATGTGTGCACCCGCTTCGTCATTTCCGATGGGCCGCGCGAGGCGACGGTCCAATATTCCTGTGCTGCAAGTGGCAATGGACGGACGACCCTCCGCGTGGAAACGCCGCGCCTCGTGCAGATTGATACGCAGGGCATCGCAGATCAGTCTCCTTTTGCCTTTTCGGCGGAGGCCCGACGCGTGGGGGAGTGTGCCGCCCCCAATTCGGGTGTGGCCGCGCGAAAGATTTCCAAGCCGCGCTTAGGGGTTCGTTAACCTTAACGGGGTAGTCCGAGGGTCGAAGTTCTCATGGTGAACTTCCTCTCCCTAATGTGAAGTAAAACTCATAGGGCCACTCTCGGGTGGCCCTCTTCTTTTGCGCGCGGCACATGGGCTTGCGCTTGAAAGACGGGCCGGGTGGGCCTAGCTGCGCGGAATGACGTTTCCAAAGGCACCCGAAGGTGGCGCGCTTGTCGCGCTCATATCTGGCGGACTCGATTCGCTCGTGGTCGCAGCTATGGCGAAGGCCGCGGGCTGGCGGCTGTTTGCGCTGACGATTGACTATAACCAGCGTCACCGGATCGAGCTTCAGGCGGCGGCCCGTGTGGCAGAAGCCTTGGGAGCGGAACGACACGTCGTGCTGCCGCTCGATCTGACGCAATTTGGTGGCTCGGCACTGACCGACGGCGACATCGCTGTACCCAAGGGCGGCGTCGAGGCCGGTATTCCGATCACCTATGTGCCTGCGCGCAACACGATTTTCTTGTCGCTTTGCCTTGGTTGGGCAGAAGCTGTCGGCGCGCGGGATATCGCCATTGGCGTCAATGCCCTCGACTATTCGGGCTACCCGGATTGTCGGGCCGACTTCATCGACGCCTTTGAAGCGATGGCCAACCTCGCCACGAAGGCCGGGGTGGAAGGTGATCCATTCAGCGTGCACACGCCATTGGTGCACATGACCAAGGCAGACATTGTGCGCGCCGGAACGGACCTGGGGATCAATCTCGGGCTCAGCTGGTCCTGTTATGACCCGACCCCGGATTTCCGCCATTGCGGTCAGTGTGACAGCTGCCGTCTGCGCCAAAAAGGTTTTGAAGAGGCAGGAATGGCCGACCCGACCGATTATGCGGAACGACCATGACCTATTCGGTCAAAGAAATTTTCCTGACATTGCAGGGGGAGGGTGCACAGGCGGGTCGCCGGGCTGTCTTCATGCGCTTTTCCGGATGCAATCTGTGGACGGGGCGGGAGCAGGATCGCGCAACGGCCATCTGCCAGTTTTGTGATACCGATTTTGTCGGCACCGATGGAGAAGGCGGCGGCAAGTTTGCGACGGCGCAGGACTTGGCAGCTGTGGTTGCCGCCATTTGGGGCGCAGGGGTTGGTGGTACGCCCTATGTGGTTATCACCGGCGGGGAGCCAATGCTCCAGCTGGATGAGACGCTCATCCATGCACTCCATGAACTTGGTTTTGAGATTGGCGTGGAGAGCAACGGCACGCTGCCCGCAACGCCTGGTATCGACTGGCTGTGCATCAGTCCCAAAGCCGGAAGCGAGGTCGTTCAGCGGCAGGGCAACGAGTTGAAGCTCGTCTGGCCGCAGCCGGGAAGCGATTGGGCGGCCATGGAAGGCTGGGCGTTCGACCATTTCCTGATCCAGCCGATGGACAGCGCGATGCGGGATGCGAATTTGAAGGCGTCCATCGACTTCGTGATGGCGCATCCACGCTGGCGGCTCTCCCTGCAGACGCACAAGGCGCTTGGCCTGCCCTAAATTGGCGGAAAGGCTTGCATTGTTGGGAAAGTCCGGTTAAGCGCGCCGTCCCAATCCCGCATGGGAGGCACATAAACCGGTGCGGAGCGTTGCTCCGTTCTCGCCTCTCAGTGGACCAACCGGAAGGATATATCCCTATGGCAGCTCCTACTGTCACGATGCACCAATTGCTTGAAGCAGGTGCACATTTTGGCCACCAGACGCACCGCTGGAACCCGAAGATGAAGCCTTACATCTTTGGTGATCGCAACGGCGTGCACATTCTAGATCTCTCGCAGTCCGTTCCGCTGTTCGCGCGCGCCCTCGACTTTGTGTCGCAGACGGCAGCCCGGGGCGGCAAGGTTCTGTTTGTCGGCACCAAGCGCCAGGCACAGGGCCCGATTGCCGATGCAGCCCGCGCTTCGGGTCAGCACTTCGTAAACCACCGCTGGCTCGGCGGCATGCTGACCAACTGGAAGACCATTTCCGGTTCGATCAAGCGTCTGAAGACGATGGAAGAAACGCTTTCGGGTGACACCGCTGGTTTCACCAAGAAGGAAGTTCTTCAGATGACGCGTGAGCGCGACAAGCTGGAACTTTCGCTTGGCGGTATCCGCGACATGGGCGGCGTTCCCGATGTCATGTTCGTGATCGATGCCAACAAGGAAGAACTGGCGATCAAGGAAGCCAACGTTCTTGGTATCCCTGTCGTCGCCATTCTCGACTCGAACGTTTCGCCTGATGGCATCGCTTTCCCGGTTCCGGGCAATGACGACGCCAGCCGTGCCATCCGTTTGTACTGCGATGCCATCGCAACCGCTGCGACCCGTGGTGGTCAGCA
This sequence comes from uncultured Sphingomonadaceae bacterium, assembly GCA_937996655.1. GTDB lineage: Bacteria > Pseudomonadota > Alphaproteobacteria > Sphingomonadales > Sphingomonadaceae > Aquisediminimonas. The sequence continues at coordinate 577,387 of CALKUK010000011.1, forward strand.
GGGCGCCGCATCGCGTGGTGTCGATCTTGGCGCAATGGATGAGCCGCCGGCCGAAGCCGTCCTCGCCGACGCCTGATCTGATTTGTCATTCCCGTGAAAGCGGGAATCCGTAACGCGCCCTTTGTGGCGCTCACAGGGCCCCCGCTACGGCGGGGGTGACGCCATTTAGAACCGAAAGGACAAGAACATGGCAGAAATTACTGCTTCGATGGTCAAGGATCTGCGCGAGAAATCCGGCGCAGGCATGATGGACTGCAAAAAGGCGCTTTCCGAAGCCAATGGCGACATGGAAGCCGCCGTTGACTGGCTGCGCGCCAAAGGCCTCGCCACCGCCTCCAAGAAGTCGAGCCGCACGGCCGCTGAAGGTCTGGTTGGCGTTGCTGTCAGCGGCACCACGGGTGCTGCGGTTGAAGTGAACTCCGAAACAGACTTCGTCGCCAAGAACGACCAGTTCCAGGACTTCGTCCGCAGCGTGACGCAGATTGCGCTCGCGACCGGCGATAACGTCGAAGCGCTGGCAGGTGCCGCCTATCCTTCGGGCGGGACGGTTGCTGAAAAGCTGACCAACAACATTGCAACGATTGGTGAAAACCAGACGCTGCGTCGTGCCAAGGTGCTGACGGTCGATCAGGGTGCTGTTGTGGCCTATGTCCACAATGCCGTGACGACGGGCCTCGGCAAGATCGGCGTGCTCGTCGCGCTTGAAAGCGCAGCGCCTGCGGACAAGCTTGAAGCGCTCGGCAAGCAGTTGGCCATGCATGTGGCTGCAGCTTTCCCACTGGCGCTCGACGAAGCTGGCATTCCTGCTGACGTGATCGAGCGTGAACGCAAGATCGCCGAGGAAAAGGCAGCTGAAAGCGGCAAGCCTGCAGAAGTGATCGCCAAGATGGTCGATGGCGGCGTTGCCAAGTTCGTCAAGGAAAACGCCTTGTTGAACCAGCTGTTCGTCATGGACGGCAAGACCAAGATTTCCGACGTTGTTGCCGCAGCCGGCAAGGACGCCGGAGCGCCGATCGTGCTGAAGGACTATGTCCGCTTCCAGCTCGGCGAAGGCATTGAGAAGGTTGAAAGCGACTTCGCCGCAGAAGTCGCTGCCGCAGCGGGCCTTTAAGCCCGACGCTTGGCAAGGGCGCGCACCCGCATTAGGGTGCGCGCCACGCCTTTGGTCTGCTTGTTTTCAGAAAGATTTTCCCGCCCATGACGCGTCCCGGCTTCAAACGTATTCTCCTGAAGCTGTCCGGTGAAGTTTTGATGGGGGATCAGGGCTTTGGCATCCAGCCAGAGACCGTTGCCCGCATGGCGCAGGAAGTGAAGGCGGCCAAGGATGCCGGCTTTGAAGTCTGTCTTGTCATTGGCGGCGGTAATATCTTCCGCGGCATGGCAGGGGCGGCCAAGGGTATGGATCGTGCCCAGGCCGATTATATGGGCATGCTGGCGACGATCATGAACGCGCTGGCCATGCAAAATGCGCTGGAACAGCTTGGCGTTGATACGCGGGTGCAGTCTGCCATCCAGATGGATCAGGTCTGTGAACCCGTCATCCGCCGCCGTGCCGAGCGCCACATCCAGAAGGGCCGGGTCGTTATTTTCGCAGCGGGCGTCGGCAGCCCCTATTTCACCACGGATTCCGGAGCGGCGCTGCGCGCGGCGGAGATGAAGTGCGATGCCTTGTTCAAAGGCACCAGTGTTGACGGCGTCTATGATGCGGACCCCAAGCTGGTTCCGACGGCAACTCGCTATGAAAGCCTCAGCTTTGACACGGTGTTGTCAGACAATCTGAAGGTGATGGATGCCAGCGCCGTCGCGCTGTGCCGTGATAACAATATTCCGATCGTCGTGTTTTCGATCCGTGAGGATGGCAATCTTGCCCGTGTCCTTGCGGGTGAAGGAACCGCGACCATCGTCACAAACAAAAATTGAGGGAGCAGGACAATGCCATCCTATGACAAAGCCGATATTGAACGCCGCATGCACGGCGCGCTGGAGTCGCTGAAGAGCGATCTCGGTGGTCTGCGCACAGGCCGTGCCAATACGACATTGCTCGACCCAATTCAGGTCGAAGTTTATGGCGCGAACATGCCGCTCAATCAGGTTGCCACGGTCTCCGCGCCGGAACCGCGCATGTTGTCTGTTCAAGTTTGGGATAAGTCGAACGTTACGCCCGTTGAAAAGGCCATCCGGAATGCCGGGCTCGGCATCAACCCGATCACCGATGGTCAGAACATCCGCTTGCCTATCCCGGACATGACCGAGGATCGCCGCAAGGAACTCGCCAAGCTTGCGCACCAATATGCGGAAAAGGCGAAAATCGCCGTCCGCAACGTGCGCCGCGATGGCAATGACGCGTTGAAGGCGGATGAGAAGAAGAAAGAGATCAGCGAGGATGATCGCAAGCGTCTGGAAACAGAAGTCCAGAAGCTGACAGATGCGACCATTTCTGAAATTGATGCGGCACTTGCTTCGAAGGAAAAGGAAATCCTCACCAAGTGAGCGGTGCCTCGGCCCCTGCGGCCGCGGCAGGGCAGGGCGGCAACGTCCCCCGGCATGTCGCGATCATTATGGACGGCAATGGTCGATGGGCCAAGCGCCGGCATCTTCCGCGCATTGCCGGACATCGCAAGGGCATTGAGGCGGCGAAGGCTGTCGTACGTGCGGCGGGGGACCTCGGCATTGACGTCCTGACGCTTTACGCTTTTTCCACCGAAAACTGGCGTCGCCCGGCGGATGAGGTCAGCGACCTGATGGGGCTTTTGCGTCGGTTCATCGTCGACGACATTGACGAGTTGGCGGCCAATGGGGTGCGCCTGCGCATCATTGGCAACTATCAGGCGCTCAAGCCCGATTTGGTCAAGCTGATCGATGAGGCAATGGCGCGGACGTCAGGCAATACGCGGACTACGCTTGTCATCGCGCTGAACTATGGCTCGCAATTGGAAATCGCGCGGGCCGCGCAGATCCTTGCGGCGCGGGTGCAGGATGGCACCCTGACGGTCGACCAGATCACGCCGGACGCGTTGGAGGCTGAACTTTACACATCGGATATTCCTGCGCCCGATCTGGTCATCCGGACCTCGGGAGAACAACGGCTATCCAACTTTCTTCTCTGGCAGGCGGCTTATGCTGAGCTCATATTTGTGAACACGCTCTGGCCCGATTTCGGAAAGAATGAACTGGCTTCTGCCATCACAGCCTATGGGGAGCGTGAACGGCGCTTTGGTGGTCTATGACGCCTGAACTTCTCCAGCGGGTGACCGTTGGCCTTCTTCTGATCATCGTGGCTGTGCTGGAGCTTTGGCTTGGTGGCAGCGCCCTTTGGGTGCTGGCGACTGTCGCAGCACTCATCATGGCTGGCGAATGGGCCGGGCTGACGCGCGGGGCTGATCAGCGCCGCCTGAGCCAATATGCCCTGTGCGTTCCGCTTGCGCTCCTGTCTCCACTGGCAGCGGGGCCTGGCATCGTTGCACTGTCCGCCATTGCAGGCGCGACGATTCTCCTCCTGATCATCACGCGCAACCGCTGGCTGGCAGCCGGTATCCCTTATGTCGCCTTGCCGATCACAGCTTTGCTGTGGATCCGCATGCAGGACAATGGCTTGCTTTTGGCCTTTTGGGCGTTGTCGCTCGTCTGGGCGACCGACATCGGTGCCTTTTTTGCGGGCCGCAATTTCGGCGGGCCAAAGGTCGCGCCCGCGATCAGCCCGAACAAGACATGGTCGGGCCTCATCGGCGGGATGGCCGCAGCGCTCCTGCTCGGCTGGGCGTTGGCGAGCTATTTTGATCTGCCATTCCAACTGGCCATTGCGAGCCCCGGTCTCGCGTTGCTGGCCCAGGTTGGCGACTTTTTTGAAAGCTGGATGAAGCGGCGGGCAGGGGTGAAGGATAGCGGCAAGATATTGCCCGGCCATGGCGGCGTATTGGATCGGCTGGATGGCGTCGTGACGTCATTGCCCGTCGCCGCCCTCCTCATCTGGCATCTCGGCTAAGGATGCTGTCGTGAAGACAGTCTCCATCCTCGGCGCAACGGGTTCGATCGGTCAGTCGACGCTTGACCTCGTCCAGCGGTCCCCTGACGCTTATCAGGTGCTCGCCCTGACGGCGGCAAGGGATGTCGACGGACTGGCGGCCGCAGCGCGGGCGACCAATGCCCGACTGGCCGTCATTGCGGATGACACGCGCCATGATGCTTTAAAATCAGCACTTTCCGGCACCAATATTGCGGTTGCGTCCGGCCCGCAGGCGTTGATTGAGGCGGCGCATCTTGATGCGGACTGGACGATGGCGGCGATCGTCGGCTGTGCAGGTCTTGCCCCAACACTCGCGGCGCTGGAACGCGGCAAGACTGTGGCGTTGGCCAATAAGGAGGCGCTGGTTTCGGCAGGGGATTTGATGCTCGCCGTCGCACGAGCCTCTGGCGCGACGTTGTTGCCGACCGACAGTGAACACAACGCCGTTTTCCAATGCCTTGATCAATCCGCGCCCAAGAGTGTTGCCAAGATCATCCTGACGGCGAGCGGCGGTCCGTTCCGGACGTGGACCAAGGCCCAAATGCAGGCGGCGCAGCCCGAACAGGCGCTCAAGCACCCGAACTGGTCCATGGGCGCCAAGATCACCATCGATAGCGCGACCATGTTCAACAAGGGGTTGGAGCTAATCGAGGCCCATTATCTGTTTGATATGCCTGCAGACCGGCTGGAGGTGATCTTCCACCCACAATCCGTCATCCATTCCATGGTCGAATATGTGGACGGGTCGGTGTTGGCGCAGATGGGTGCACCAGATATGCGTATTCCGATTGCGCATTGCCTCGCTTGGCCAGACCGGATTGATACACCGGTTGCTCGCCTCAACCTTGCGGAGGTGGCGCGCCTTGAATTTGAGGCGCCCGATGAGGACCGTTTTCCCGCGCTTCGCCTCGCGCGGGAAGCGATGGTCGCGGGTGGCGCAAAACCGGCCATTTTGAACGCGGCAAATGAAGTAGCGGTCGCAGCCTTTTTGGAACGGCGGATCGCATTTACGAACATTGCAGTGATTGTGGAATCTGTCCTGCACGCCTATGACGCAGCGGCGCCGTCATCCATCTCCGATGTGTTGGAGATCGACGGTCAGGCTCGGCGCTTGGCCGCGCGTAGCATGGAGGCCTTACCCGCATGATGGAATCGCCCGGACTTCTCTGGACGGTTGCGTGCTTCATCCTCGTCATCGGGCCACTCGTGTTCGTGCACGAAATGGGGCATTTTCTTGCGGCGCGCTGGTGTGGCGTGCAGGTCGAGGCGTTTTCTATCGGTTTCGGGCGTGAGCTTGTCGGCTGGACGGACCGGCATGGCACCCGTTGGAAAGTCGCCTGGATGCCGCTTGGCGGCTATGTGCGCTTTGCGGGCGACATGAATGGGGCCAGCATGGAAGACAGCCGGTGGCGTCAATTGCCGCCGGACCAGCAGGAGCGCGTTTTCCACGCCAAGCCGCTATGGCAGCGGGCCTTTGTCGTTTTTGCTGGGCCACTTGCGAACTTTATTGCCGCCATTGCCATTTTGAGCGCCTTTGCCGTCGCTTATGGTGAGGGCAAGACCCCGGCTGTTATCGAAATTCTTCAGCAGGGGTCTCCCGCCGACAAGGCAGGCCTGCGTATCGGAGACCGGATCACCCGGATCAATGACCGGTCGGTGGCCAGTTTTGATGAAATTTATCCCATCATTCAGGATCGCCCCGGAGAGAAGCTTGATCTGACGTTGGAGCGCGCCGGACGGACGTTTGACGTCGCGGTGACCCCCAGCACGGTTGTTGAGAAGGATCGGTTCGGCAATGTGTACCGGATTGGGCGGATCGGCATCGGATCGTCAACGACCCGAGTCACTGTGCCGGTCCCATTTTATAAAGCGCCCTTTGTCGCGGTCCGGCAGACCTCTGAAATCTTGGATCGGATGGTCACCGGCATCTGGCAACTCGTGACTGGGCGCCGATCTGTGGGGGAATTAGGCGGCCCCATCAAGATCGCTCAGATATCGGGGCAGGCGGCCACGCTGGGCTGGCAGGAGTTTGTCTATTTGGTTGCCTTGATCTCGATTAACTTGGGGTTCATCAACCTATTGCCAGTGCCAATGCTTGATGGAGGTCATCTCAGCTTCTATGCGGTCGAAGCCATTCAGCGGCGGCCTGTCAGTCCGAAAACGATGGAACTCGCATTCCGGTCAGGTATGTACGTTTTGCTGGCGCTGATGGTTTTCGTGACGTTGAACGATCTCGGGTCGCTGGGGCTTTGGCGACTGGCCGGTTTAGACGGATAAAATTGCAGGTTTCCTGCTTCGGATTTTTGGTGAGAGAGAGCGCGTGGTAGCAATTGAAAAGACCGTTTTTCGCAATCGGTGCCTGACAGCGTTGCTGTTGGGGACGGCGCTTCCCGCGCTTGTGACACCTGCGCTCGCACAGACCCGTCGGGCGGCGCCGCCTGCATCGCGGCCTGCGCCTGCCACTCCAGCTGTTGTTGCAACGCCAACTGTTGCGCCGCCCGCAGTTGTAAAGATTATCAAGACGATCAACGTCGTCGGGTCGCAGCGTATTGAGCCAGATACGGTGCGGTCATACGTTAAGCTGCGTCCAGGTCAGGCTTACACGGTCGAAGCGCTTGATGATGCGCTGCGTGAATTGCTCGATACTGAACTGTTTTCGGATGTGCAGATTCGCGACAATGCGGGTGACCTGACGATCGAGATCCAGGAAAACCCGGTCATCAACCGCATCATTCTTGAAGGCAATAAGCGCCTGAAGGAAGAAAAAATCCGCCCTGAAATCAAGGCGGCGCCGCGTCAGATCTTCACGCGCTCCAAGGTTCGTGCCGACGTTGCGCGCATTATTGATCTCTACCAGCGGCAGGGCCGCTATGCAGCGACTGTCGAACCGAAGATGGTCACGCTGGATCAGAACCGCGTCGATATCGTCTTTGAAATCAGCGAAGGTCCGAAATCCAAGGTCCGTCAGATCAACATTCTCGGAAATGAGAAGTTTTCCGACAAGAAGATCATTGGCGAGATGGCAACGCGCCCGACGAGCCCGCTGGGCATTTTCTCGTCGAAAGACAGCTATGACCCCGACAAGCTGGCCTATGACCAGTCGAAAATGCGTCAGTTCTATCTGACGCAGGGCTATGCCGATTTCCGCGTGACGTCTGCCACGGCAGAACTGACGCCAGACAAGCGCGACTTCATTGTGACCTATGTTGTTGAGGAAGGTCAGCGCTACAAATTTGGCGACGTGACGGTCGACAGCGAACTGCGGGATTATAAGCCCAAGGCGGAGTCTTTGGCGACCAAGAAGGGCGCCTGGTATAACGCCAAGCAAGTCGAGGATACGGTTGAAGGCCTCAACCAAGCCGCCGGCCTGTTCGGCTATGCTTTTGCCGAAGTGAATCCCGATTTCCAGCGCGATAAAGACACGCTGACCATGGGGATCGCCTATAAGATCGCGGATGCACCGCGCGTGTACGTTGAGCGTGTCAACATCAACGGTAACACCGTGACGCAGGACAAGGTCATCCGCCGTGAATTCCGCTTGGCTGAAGGCGATCCGTTCAACAGCTTCCAGGTCAAGCGCTCGTCCGACCGCATTCAGAGTCTCGGCTATTTCCAGGAAAAGCTGGAAATTGAGCAGAAGCCGGGCTCCGCGCCGGACCGCATCGTCCTTGAAGCCAATGTCGAAGAAAAGGCGACGGGTGAGCTTCAGTTGTCGGCTGGCTTCTCGTCGCTGGAACGCTTCATCATCAACTTCTCGATCCGCCAGCGCAATTTCCGTGGCAAGGGTCAGGAACTGCGCGCCAGCGTCAACTACTCGCAATATTCCAAGTCGATCGAATTGGGTTTTACCGAGCCCTATTTCATGGATCGCAACATTGCGTTGGGTGGCGACATTTTCCGTCGCGATATGAACTCGTTCAATTTCATCAATCAGGCGCGCCAGACGACCTATCAGCAGGTGACGACCGGCCTGCAGCTGCGCATGGGCGTGCCGATTACAGAATATCTGTCCTTCGCCGGTCGCTATGGGCTGAGCTTTGATGACGTGTCTCTCGACACGGCGACCTATTATTTCAACGGCCAGTGCGATCCGTTCCTTGCGGGCAGATACCTTTGCGACGCCATTGGGAAGCGGACGACCTCGTCAGTTGGCTACAGCCTTGTTTATGACGACCTAGATAACCGTATCCGGCCAACCAAGGGCAATCGTCTGTTGTTCAGCCAGGATTTTGCAGGCCTTGGCGGCAGTGTCAGGTATTTGCGCACCACCATTGACGCGCGCAAATATTGGAAGCCGTTCAGCAACTTCGTCTTCTCGGTCCAGACCGAGGGCGGCTATATTAGGTCTTTCGAAAAGAGCCGCGGAGCCGGTTTGGATCAGGTCCGGTTGACCGATCGATTTTATCTGGGTGAACCGCAGTTCCCGGGCTTTGACATCCGAGGCATCGGTCCGCGCGTGCAGCGTCTGTTCTACGATGCCAATGGTCAACTGATTACGGCGCGTAACCAGGTTGTTGATGATTCTCTCGGCGGCCGCGCCTATTATCTGGGCCGCTTGGAGCTTGAAATTCCTCTGGGGTCCGGCGCGCGTGAAATGGGTCTGCGCCCGTCCATCTTTGCAGTGGCTGGGTCCGTGTTCGGCATCACGACGCCGGTGCTCAACAGCCTGCCCAATGGTTTGACACGCTGCCGCAACGATACCACCGGCGTGGTGACCGAATTCCAGAACACAAGTGCTTGTGCGACAGGCTCTTCCTCCATTTTCTCCGTGCCGGCATTCCAGGAGGTCTTTTTGGGCGATACCTGGAAGCCACGCCTTTCGGTGGGCTTCGGCGTCAATTGGCGGTCTCCGTTCGGCCCGTTCAGGATTGATATAGCCAAGGCGCTTATCAAGCATGATGGGGATGATCCAAAACTCTTCACATTCAACGTAGGAACTCAATTCTGATGAAGACAATGACCAAATTTTTCGTTGCAGCCTCGGCACTTGCTCTGGCTCCTGCAGCACCTGCCATGGCGCAGTCGGTTGCGTATACGGACGTTCAGCAGGTGCTCGGCACCTCGGCTGCGGCTAAGCTGGCTGACCAGCAGATGCGCGTGACGTACAAGGCGACCTATGACCAAGTGGAATCGCGCTCGCGCGTTCTTCAGGCAGAACTCAACGCCATGATCGTGAAGTTCCAGGCGGACCAGAAGACCAACCCGAACGATCCGTCTTTGCAGAACCAGGCGAAGGCCATTCAGGACAAGCAGCGCGCGGCTCAGGAAGAACTCGGCCGCCTCAGCGATCCGATCGAGCGCGTTAATGCCTATGTCCTTGAACAGATCGACACCAAGCTCGATGCAGCAGTGACGGCGGCTATGGCCAAGAAGAAGGTGGCTTTGCTGTTGCAGCGCGGCGCCGTCATCAAGAACACGCCGGGCACTGACCTGACGCAGGACATTGTGACTGAGCTGAACGCGCTCGTCCCCAACGTTTCGATCACGCCGCCGGCCAACTGGCAGCCCGGTCAGAACCGTCCGGGTGCGCAGCAGGCCGCTCCTGCGCAGCAGCCGCAGGGCCGCTAAGCGAACGATAGGGGCAAGGTGATGGCAGGGTCGCTCGATATTCGCGCAGTGTTGGCGGCGCTGCCGCACCGTTACCCCATGCTGCTTGTGGACCGTGTGGAAGAGATCGTCCCGGATCAGTCGATCCGGGCGATCAAGGCCGTCACGATCAATGAGCCGTTTTTTCAGGGGCATTTCCCCGGTCGGCCGATCATGCCGGGTGTTTTGATCATTGAGGCATTGGCGCAAGCCGCTGGTGTGCTCGCGATTGAATCGCTCGGCCTCGCTGGATCGGGCAAGCTCGTCTATTTCATGGCGATTGACGGGGCCAAGTTCCGCACGCCTGTGGAACCGGGTTGCCTGCTGACACTGGAAGCCGAGTTTATCCAGAAGCGGGCGAGCGTCTGCAAATTTGCCGGTCGCGCTCTGCTCGACGGGAAGCTTGCAGCGGAAGCCAACTTCACCGCCATGATTGCGGATCCGCCCGCCTGATAGGGCGGTCCTTGCCAATCGCATGATCAGCGGTTAAAGGCCGCGCTTTCCCGTATTCCAGACTGGTCGGAACCAGTCGCATTTGGAGCAAGACAATGAAAAAAGATGGCCACCCCGATTATCACATGATCAAGGTGCAGATGACCGACGGCACCGTGTTCGAAACGCGCTCCACCTGGGGCAAAGAAGGCGACACGATGGTCCTCGACATCGATCCGCTGGCTCACCCGGCATGGACCGGTGGTTCGGCGCGTCTGATGGACACTGCCGGTCAGGTTGCCAAGTTCAACAAGCGTTTCGGCGGACTGTCGCTCAAGCGTTAAACCGTTTCCGGTCTTTACCGATACGAAAAAGCCCCGACCGTTTGGCCGGGGCTTTTTTGTGTCACTCCGATGCGTCGGGGACAGTGTCTGTCGCGTCTGTGGCCGGGGTGATATCGGCCTCTGCGACTTCTTCGGCCTCGTCGCCGGTATCGCCGATCAGCGCGGCACTCACCACATGTTCGGCATCTGCCACATCGAACAGGCGAACGCCCGCCGTGTTGCGACCGATGACGCGCATGCCGGAGACTTCCATCCGGATCATCTTTGCCTGATCGGTGACAAGCATGATCTGTTCGCCATCACGGGCAGGGAAGCTGGCCACGACAGGGCCGTTGCGGGCAATGTTGTCGATATTGGTAATGCCCTGGCCGCCACGGTTCGTCCGGCGATATTCATAGGAGCTGGAGCGCTTGCCATAGCCATTGGCGCAGACCGTGAGGATGAACTGCTCCCGCTCCGCCATTTCGGCCATGCGTTCGGCAGGCAAGGTCGCTTCGTTATCATTGTCCTTCCAAGGGGCTGCGCGCAAATAAGCTTCGCGTTCTTCCGGTGTCGCGCCAGAGCGCCGCAGGATCGTTAGCGACATCACTTCGTCGCCATCCTTCAGCGTCATGCCGCGCACACCTGTGGAATTGCGGCTCTGGAATTCGCGGATGTCGGTGCCCATGAACCGGATGGCGCGGCCATTGCGGGACGCGAGTAGGACATCGTCCTCTTCGGTCAGCAACGCGACACCGATCAGGCGGTCGTCAGCATCTTCACCTTCAAATTTCATCGCGATCTTACCGTTTGACGGCACGTTGGTGAAGGCATCCATGCTGTTGCGGCGCACAGAGCCCTTGGCCGTCGCGAACATGACGTGGAGCTTGCCCCATTCATTTTCGTCTTCCGGCAGCGGAAGGACGGTGGAGATTGTCTCATCCTTGGCCAAAGGCAGCAGGTTGATCATCGGGCGCCCGCGCGTGTTGGGCCCACCTTCGGGCAAGCGCCACACTTTCATGCGATAGACCTTACCCAGCGTGGAGAAGAACAGCACCGGCGTGTGTGTGCTCGTCACGAACAATTCGGTGACGACGTCCTCATCCTTGGTCGACATGGCCGATCGGCCTTTGCCGCCGCGTTTTTGCGCACGGAAGGTGTCGAGCGTGGTGCGCTTGATATAGCCATCGACCGTCACGGTCACGACCATGTCTTCGCGTTCGATGAGGTCTTCATCGTCAATGCTGTCGCCGGCGGGTGCGATTTCTGAGCGACGTGGGGTCGCAAACTCATCACGCACGGCGACCAGCTCTTCGCGCATTACGGCGTAAAGCTTCACGCGATCGGCAAGGATGGCGAGCAGTTCTTCAATCGAGGCGGCCAGGCCCTTGAGCTCCGCTCCGATCTCGTCACGGCCAAGTGCTGTCAGGCGGTGTAGGCGCAGTTCGAGAATCGCACGGATCTGGGTTTCCGATAGTCGGTAAGTGTCGCCGCTAATCTCGGTTTCGACGGCTTCCACAAGCTTGATATAGCTGGCGATTTCGGCAACCGGCCAATCCCGAGAGCCCAGCTTTTCTCGGGCTTCTGCTGGGCTTGATGAACCGCGGATAATCCGCACGACTTCATCCAAGTTGGTGACGGCAATGACGAGGCCCAGCAAGATGTGCGCGCGTTCACGTGCCTTGTTGAGTTCAAACTTGGACCGACGCGTGATGACCTCTTCACGGAATTTCACAAACGCGTCGATGATGTCGCGCAGGGTCAAAGTTTCCGGACGACCGCCACGAATGGCGAGCATGTTGGCCGGGAAGCTCGATTGTGCAGGGGTGTGGCGCCACAATTGGTTGAGCACGACTTCTGCCGTGGCATCACGCTTGAGTTCCACAACGACGCGAACGCCTTCACGGTTGGACTCGTCGCGGATGTCGGAGATGCCTTCAATCCGCTTATCCTTGGCGGCTTCGGCGATCTTTTCGACGAGCGCATTCTTGCCCTGCTGATAGGGAATTTCCGTCAGCACGATGGACTGACGATCGCCACGTCCCTCTTCGATGATGTGGCGCGACCGGACGATGATCGAGCCCTTGCCAGTGGTGTAGGCCGAGCGCGCACCGGACAGGCCGAGGATGAGGCCGCCCGTCGGAAAATCGGGTGCGGGCACAATGTCCATCAACTCTTCATTGGTGATGGCGCCATTTTCCATAAGGGCAAGGCAGGCGTTGATGACTTCGCCCAGATTGTGTGGCGGAATATTGGTCGCCATGCCGACCGCGATGCCGCCCGCGCCGTTGACGAGCAGGTTGGGGAAACGGGCAGGAAGAACGCGCGGTTCTTCACGCGAACCATCATAGTTTGGCTGAAAATCAACGGTATCTTTGTCGAGATCTTCGAGCAGCGCCATCGCCGGTTTGGCGAGACGGGCTTCGGTGTAACGCATCGACGCCGGCGGATCAGGGTCCATCGAGCCGAAGTTGCCCTGACCATCCATCAGCATCAGCCGCATCGACCAATCCTGCGCCAGACGGGCCAGCGCGTCATAGATGGAGGAATCGCCATGCGGGTGATAATTGCCCATCACGTCGCCGACGATCTTCGCCGATTTACGATAAGGACGGCCCGGAACGAAGCCGCCTTCCTGTGCTGCAAACAGAATGCGCCGGTGCACCGGCTTCAGACCGTCGCGCACATCAGGCAGCGCGCGCGACACGATGACGGACATGGCATAGTCGAGATAGCTCGACTTCATCTCATCAACGATGCTGACGGGGGAGATGTCGGACGGGTCTGTGATAATCGGTTCGTCGGTGCTCAAAAAACTGACTTTCGAGATGTGTAATTATGCTGGGTTTTGCCTAGTCTGCCGCGTCACAAAAGACCAGCATCAACGGCTTACATTGGAGGTTATCTGTGGACTGGTTCAAACGTCGTTCAGCCAATGACGGGCAGAGCGCGCTGTATGGTTCCGCTTGTACACAGGAAGCGAAAGCATTAGCGGGGACGCCGCATCAATTTGCGCCTGTTTTGTCGCAGGCGCGCAGGAGGATAAGGGATATGAAGACCGTTTCTCGCGCCGTAATCGGGCTCGCATTGGCAATGGGTGTTGGCCTTCCTTTGGCGGTTGCGCCTGCGATGGCTGCAAAGGAAAAGAAGGAAAAGCCAGCGGCGCCGAAGGCTTGGCAGCTGAGCAAGGAATTTCGTGCGGCCTACGTCGCTGCTGACGCCGCTGTAAAGGCGAACGCGCCGGACGCTGTCACCAAGATCGAAGCCGCTGAAGCGACCGTGAAGAATGCGGACGAGAAGTATATCGCCGGCACGCTTCGTCTTACGCTTGGTCAATCGACTAAGAATACGAAGCTGCAGCAGGAAGGCATTGTCGCCATGATCGCGAGCGGCAGTGCCGCTCCCGCGGACGCGCCCAAGCTCAACATGGCGGCAGGGCAGCTGGCCTATCAGGCTGGCAACTATACAGACGCCAAGACCTATCTCGCCGAAGCCATCCGCCTCGGCAATCCGGGCGTCGATGCACATCTTCTGTTGGCGGAAGCCAATTTTAAAACCGGAACGACGCTGGACGGCCTGACGGCGCTTGATGCTGCGGTGAAGTCAGAAGTGGCCGCAGGCCGCAAGGCACCGCCGGAATGGTATGGCCGCGCAGCTGCCATGGCCTACAAAGCCAAGATGCCGGGTGAAACCGCAAAATGGACGCGGGAACAGGTGCGTGCCTACCCGACCCCGGAAAACTGGCGCAGCGCGCTCGTCATCTATCGTGACAGCGCAGCTCTCGACAGCCAGACGCTGATCGATCTGTTCCGCCTGATGCACGACACCAAAGCCTTGGCTGGGGAACGTGATTTCTTCGAATATGCATCGCTTGCCATCACCGGCGCACTTCCGGGTGAAGCCAAGACCGTGATCGAAGAAGGCTTCGCGTCGGGCGCGGTCAACAAGACCAGCCGTGCGGTTGCGGAACGTCTGACCGATGCGAATAACAAGATCCCGACCGACAAGGCGTCCGTCGTCAACGATGAAAAGCGCGCACCGGCTGCGGTCGATGGCCGTCTCGCCGCGAACACGGGCAGTGCCTATCTTGCTTATGGCGATTACGCCAAGGCGATTGATCTGTTCCGCCTCGCCCAGAAAAAGGGCGGGATCGATGCGGACGTCGTGAATACGCGTCTTGGCATTGCGCTTTCCCGCGCGGGCCAAAAGGATGCTGCGCGTTCGGCATTCCAGGCGGTAACGGGTGCGGCCCGCAAGGAAGTCGCCCAGTTTTGGCTGCTCTGGCTGGATCAGGCGCCCGCTGCCTGAACAGCGAACTGAAGCCAAGATATGAAGAGGGGCTCCGGCAGTGCCGGGGCCCTTTTTTCTATTCGCCGCCGACAGGCACGCCGGGTTTGTTTTTCGACGTGCGGATGGTGAGCGATGTTTTCACGCCAGCGACATGCGGTGCTGTGGTGAGCGACGTTGTCAGGAATTCCTGAAATTCCTGAAGATCACGGGCGACGATCTTTAGGATGAAATCAATTTCGCCATTGAGCATGTGGCATTCGCGCACGGGGGCGAGGAGGGAGACGTGTTCTTCAAACTCCCGCAGATCAGATTCGGCCTGACTCTTCAGGCTGACCATCGCAAAGACCGTGATTGTATAGCCCATCCGCATGGAATTGAGTTGGGCGTGATAGCCCTCAATGACGCCATCTTCTTCCAGTGTCCGGACACGGCGCAGGCATGGCGGGGCGGTGAGCCCGACGCGACTCGCCAATTCAACATTGGTGATGCGGCCGTCCTTTTGCAGTTCGGAGAGAATTTTCTGGTCAATCAGATCGAACGCATTGTGCGGCATATGCATATTATCCGTTCAGGAAGTTGCCCGCCTGTATAATAAAGTTTCAGCCGATTGCAATTGTGCCAGATTGCGACGGTTCGGATTCAAGGCTAGCCGAGACCGGGTGGGAGGGCTATTCCGCGAGGGAGCAGGGCAAGCCCATTTGGCCAAAAGAGAGTTAGAATTGCGCTTTGACGACACCCTGACAACTGTTTTTGCGCAGCCGGTGAAAGATCCCGGGGCAAAGGCGGCTGTGTGGATGCAGATCGTAGACATTCTGGCGCAGGATCGGGGCACGATCAGCGCGGATTTGCGCGAAAAGGCTTTGGCCCGTGTGGTTGAATTGCGCGAAGCTGTTGCGGCGGAACACCGTGCAAGTGCCGCAGCGGCCGTCTCCTTCCAATGTCAGTCGAAGGAGCTGGTGGCGCTCTTTGGGAGTGACAGCGCTGCAATTGCCGCTCCTGTGATGGCCTCGGCCAAACTTCCTGACGCGGAATGGGAAGAGATTCTTCCCAGCCTGCCGTCTCCCGCGCGTGCTTTGCTGCGACTGCGCAAGGACCTTTCGCCCGATGTGCAGCGGATGCTCGCCGCCTTTGGCCCCAGCGACTTTGCCTTACCCCGTGTGGACCTGACAGGTGGCGACCAACTCAGCGCTGAATCGCCTGCCCGCGCAGACACTGTCGCGCAGATCAAGGATCTTGTTGCGCGTATCGAGGCCTATCGGAAAGATCGCGTTGAAGATGGCGGGGAGTTTTTCCTGCCCAATGCGGATGAGGCGTCGGTTGATACTTTCCGGTTTGAGGCAGGTGTCGATGGCTTGATCAATTGGGTGGAAGGCGCGCCGCGCGGGCCGGTCATCGGTATTGAGCTCGGTGCGATGGCAGAGATTGGGGAGCATGGTGTCGATGGCCATGCCGCTGGCGCTTTCCGCCGTCGGACACCCTTTCGTAACGCTCGTATGCGCGTGCCGGGTCAGGGCCTTGCTGCGGGCGATTGGCTGATTTCCGGACTGCCGCTGTTCGATGCAGCCTCTGGCCGGTTTGAAGGCTATCGGTGCACAGCCCGCCGCCCGCTGCCGGATGAACAGCCGCATCCTCGCGCTAATGGTCTGGTCTCTCAAGGCTTGCCGCCTGACTCGCTGCGACAGCTCGTGCATGAACTGCGGACCCCGCTCAACGCCATTCGTGGATTTGCCGAGATGATTTCGGCGCAGTTGCTTGGTCCTGTCTCGTCGCCATATCGTGACCGTGCTGAAGCCATAATTGCGGATGCACGTAAGCTGCTGGCGATGTTCGATGATTTGGATGTTGCAGCGAAGATTGAACGGGGCGCGTTTGAAGGGCGAAGTGTGGCCGGAGTAGAGCCAAACTCCATCTTGCGGGGTGTGGTGCAGGAGATCGCGCCCAATGGCAGTCCCTATCGAAGCCGCCTTCGGTTTGAGCTCGAACCCGATGTGCCGAACGTAATGCTGGATCTGGTGACATTGGAACGGCTGTTTTCACGGCTCGTGTCCGTCGCTCTATCCGCCTCGCAAGAGGGAGATGCCATGGCTGTTGCCCTGCATCGCAACGGCTCTTCGTTGCAATTCCGTGTCGACCGTCCCGCGCGCCTTGCGGGGATGTCTGTGGCGCAACTATTTGATACGTCGCTGGATACGGCAGAAGAGGCCGGAGAGGGGCCGCCGCTTGGCCTTGGATTTGCATTGCGGTTGGTAGACAGCATGGCGTCTGCGGTCGGCGCGACCTTTGAGATTGGGCAGGACGCCTTCCTGCTTCGGTTGCCCCTTGCAGCAACAAATGGGGCCCTTGAACACGGCGCCTGATCCTATGCCGGAAGGGGGCCTGACGCTCTGTTGGGAAACTCCATTCTGCTTGCGCGGCAGGCCGCCGGTCCGCTATCGGGCGCTGGCGTGGCGCGTGGGCCTGTAGCTCAATGGTAGAGCCGGCCGCTCATAACGGCTAGGTTGCGGGTTCGAATCCTGCCGGGCCCACCAAAACGTGTTTGCCGTCGGGCGATGACCCGTCTATGGCACCCCGGTCGGGGAGTGGCGCAGGCTGGTAGCGCACCTGGTTTGGGACCAGGGGGTCGCAGGTTCGAATCCTGTCTCCCCGACCATTTTCTTGGATTGTTAGGCTGCGATGGCGTCGATGTGCGCCAGTTTACGCACACGTTCGAGCGGAGATTTAAGGCAGGCATCGCGAGGATTTTCGGCCGCAATGACCGCCGAGAGGGCGAATTGCATCTGTGCGATTCGGTCAATTTCCTGAAGTGCGCCAATATGGCTAGTGATGACGGCGGGGTCAGCGCACAGCGTCTCCCCGAGCCGTTCCAGGCTCTTGCCAAGCTCATCAAGTTGCATGGCGAGGTGGTGGTGCAAAGGCATTAGGCGTTGTCCTGGCAAGCCTTCAAAATGCCCCCGGCGATTGCCGGCAACGGAAGCACCTGATCGACGCTGCCCGTTTCAACAGCACTTGCCGGGGCCTCGGAGACGATGGAGGTCTCCTTGTCTTGTGCGAGGGTTCTGCCGCCGGCGGCCTTCAACGCTTTGATGCCTTGGGCGCCATCATTGCCCATGCCTGTCAGAACAGCGCCCAGCATCTTGCCGCCGGCCTTCGCCATGGAGGCATAGAGCAGACTTGCCGAGGGTTTGAAGCCTTGCACAGGTTCCCGGTCCAGAAAGCGGATTCGGCCATTGGGCCACTGGTCGACGACCACATGGGCACTCGGGTCTGCTGCCAAATAGACAGTGCCCTGTTCCAACTGCATGCCTTCTGCGGCAATTTTCACATTTGGCTTGATCCCTTCTGCCAGTTTTGCGGCAAATGGGGCGACAAAGCCGCCGTCGATGCGGAGCAGAGCGATGGTCGGCGGGCAGTTTTCAGGGAAGCCGCGCAACACTTCAGTGATCGCCTCAATCCCGCCGGTAGATGCGCTCAGCGCCACCAAAGTGCCGTCCCAGACAAATGTACCGGTAAAGCCCGCATTGGCGCTGCTTCCTGGCGCTGTGACTTTGTGATTGGCGACTGAGAGGACAAGCTTGCCGAGCGTGTTGGCGATCTTATCAAATTCATCGGGGGTTGCCTGCTGCGGCTTTGGAAAGCACTCAACAGCGCCAAGCTCAAAGGCGCGCAAAGACGTTTCGGCGCCTTTGCCGGTCCGGGTCGACAGCATGACCACGGGCAGGGGATTGGTGCTCATGATCTCCGCAAGGAAGTCCAGCCCGTTCATGCCAGGCATTTCGACGTCGAGCGTGACGACATTGGGGTTCAAATCCCCAATCATGTCACGGGCTTCGTTGGCATCACGTGCCGCGCCGACAACCTCAATCCCTTTGGTGCGTTCCAGCACATCGCTGAACAACGCCCGCATGGTAATGGAATCATCTACGACGAGTACTTTTGCGACCGACATTATCTCTATCCCCACAACGATACGAATGAATGAAATCAGGCCGCTTCGGCCACAATGTTCTCGGGTTCGATGGCCAGCGCTTCGAGCGCGAGGATCATGACCATGCGGTCATCAATTGAGGCGAGACCGCGGATGATTTCGCCCAGACGGTTTCCGGACACATCCGGTGGCGCCTGCAGATTGTCTTCATCAATGGTGACGATGTCATTCACAGCATCGACGATCAGGCCCTGAAGCTGTTCATTGACGCGGACCACCATGATGACGTGACGTGCCGATGGGTCGGTCTCTCCCCAGCCCAGACGCGCGCGCAGATCCATAACGGGCAGAACAGTGCCGCGCAGATTGACGACGCCGCGAACATGGTTTGCCACATGCGGCAGTGCCGTGGTGGGCGACCATGCACGGATCTCGCGCACAGCCATGATGTCGATGCCGAGGATCTGTTCGCCAATCTGGAAAGTGATGAACTGCTGCATGGTATAATCCTTCAAAATCAGTGCGTGACGCGTCGGACGGCAGCGGCGAGCTTGTCCGGGTCAAATGGCTTGACGATCCAGCCTGTCGCGCCGGCATCGCGGGCGCGGAGCTTCTTTTCATCAGAACTTTCGGTGCTGAGCACCAGGATGGGCATGTCGCGGTAGCGATCTTGATTGCGCAGCGCCTCGATCAGGCCAAACCCGTCCATATTTGGCATGTTGATGTCCGTAATGACGAGATCGGGAATATGCCGATTGAGCCAATCAAGCGCGACAAGCCCGTCTTCGGCGTCGTGGACGACATGGCCCTGGCCGACAAGGGCATGCTTCAACAAAGCCCGCATGCTGGGGCTGTCGTCCACTGTGAGGATCGTGATAGGTCCCATTTAGGGTGGTCCTTTCCAGTTAAAAGAGTTCGACGTCACCCACGCGGGTTTGCTCCAGAGGCCGCTTGGGCGGCGTCACAATGTTTGGAACGTCCTCTGTGGGAATATGTTTACAGCGGATCTGTCCGGTGGCCGGTTTTAGATCCAGCCTCCGCGCGGCAGAGCCCCCGGTGTCTTCCAGGCTGATGGGAATGCCATCCCGCCTTAGAAAATCTCGCGCAAAATTGGCGTTCGATGTTCCGATATGCGCCATAGCCCGGTGGATGTTGGACCCGCCGTAAATATGCGCCTTCATGGTGGACCTGCTGGCACCCCGCTTGATCATCTCGTTGATCAGCTGTTCCATAGCAAAGGCGCCATAGAGCCTCTGTTTGAGGGGGTCGATTTCTCCACCAGTGCCCGGCGCTGCAAGCAGAAAGTGGTTCATGCCGCCCGTCTCAATGGCAGGGTCATAAAGGCAAATGGCAATGCAGCTGCCCAAAACGGTTGAGAGGACAAGTTCCGGTTCAGCGCTGACGTAGAAGTCGCCCTGGATGACATTGATACGGTTCTTGGCCGACAGAATGGCATTTGTGTTCATGCAAAGACAGCCTCTGCCACCCGGCTGATCGGCAGAATGCGGTTGGCGGCCCCCAGTTCACAGGCGGCGCGCGGCATGCCGTAGACGATGGAGGTGGCTTCATCCTGCGCGATGGTTTCGGCACCTGCCTTGCGCATCGCCAGCAGTCCTCTCGCGCCGTCTTCCCCCATACCGGTGAGCAGG
Source organism: uncultured Sphingomonadaceae bacterium (assembly GCA_937996655.1). Classification (GTDB taxonomy): domain Bacteria; phylum Pseudomonadota; class Alphaproteobacteria; order Sphingomonadales; family Sphingomonadaceae; genus Aquisediminimonas. The sequence continues at coordinate 597,595 of CALKUK010000011.1, forward strand.
ATGCCTGTTGCGCCCTCCTGCACGACGGTCGCGACGGAGTTGAAGAGCATATCAACGCTGGGTCGATGCCCCGAGACAGGATCATTTTTGACCAGCTTTGAAATCAGCCGGGCGCGCCCTCTGACAACGAGATGGCGATCATTGCCCGGCGCAAGATAGACGCGGCCAGGCTCCAGGAAGCAATCGCTTTCGGCAAGGGAGACATGGGCTGGCGAGATCGTGTCCAACCGGCGCGCCAATGCCGCTGCGAGAGAGCCGGAGATATGTTGAACAATCAGCGTCGGTGGGCAGTTTGCAGGCCATTGGGCGAGCAATTTGGCAAGCGCCTCAACGCCGCCTGTGGAGGCTCCGATGGCGATAAGTCGCTTTGATTTTTCAGGGGTGGCCGCGTTGGAGGCTAAGCTGGCTCCATGGGCTGCCCGCTGGATAACAGTCGAGACCTGTCGGGCACCGTGACGGGCAGCGAGGCGAATGGTCTGCGCAAGGACCCCGCCGTCTCCAGCCAGCAGCTGACCATCATGGCCTGTGGGCTTTTCATAGCAGTCAAAGGCGCCGATCTGCAGTGCTTCCATGGTGATTTCGGCACCCCGACCGGTGTGGCCGGACACAATGATGACTGGCGTTGGACGCAGCGCCATGATTTTTGCGAGGAAGTCCAGCCCGTTCATCCCCGGCATTTCGATGTCGAGGGTGATGACATCAGGGTTGAGTTCTTTGATCCGCTCGCGGGCCTCCATCGCATTGGCAGCAGTGCCAACGACGTCGATATCGCCTTCCTTGCCGAGCATGGTCTGCAGGATCGCGCGCATTGTTGCGGAGTCGTCGACGATCAATACGCGGGTACTCATACGTCTCGCTTTCTGTAGATGGTTTTGCCGACCATTTCGAAATGGCGGCCGCTCGCGCCGGGAAGTCGCTCACTATGGCCGATGTAGAGATACCCGCCGGGCTCCAGGCATTCAGCCATGCGTTCGACGAGGACTTCTTTCGTCGGCTCGTCAAAATAGATCATGACATTGCGGCAAAAGATTACATTGAAGGCGCGGGTGAACGGCCATTCCCTGAGGAGATTGAGCCTGCGGAACCGCACAAGGTTACGTACCTGATCGACGATCTGGACGTTATTGTCCGACTCTTTGGTCCAGTTCCGGCGGAGCGCTTCGGGGACGGCGGCGATATCTGCTTTGGAATAGAGCGCCGTGCGTCCGGTTTCGAGGACGCTGTCGGTCAGGTCGCTGGCCAAAAACGCAAATTTACCCTGCGCAAGCTGTAGGCCAGTACTCCGTTCCGGGCCCAAGAGCGAGAAGGCCAGCGAGTAGACCTCTTCTCCGCTGGAGCAGCCCGCAGACCAGAAACGGATTGTTTCGCCACCCTTCGCCCGACGGATGAGATCACCGCGGACATGGTCCCGAAAGTGATTAAAATGATGATCTTCGCGGAAGAAATAGGTGTGGTTGGTGGTCAGCAGCGCAACGGCGATGCGACGTTCGTCATCATCCTGCTGGATCAGAGACACATATTGGGAGAAGGTTTCCAAACCGCGATCCCGGAGGCGTCGGGACAGGCGGGAGTGAACCAGCGTGGCTTTGCCCACGGGCAGGACATTTCCGGACTCGCCGTAGATGATCTTTGAAATTGTATCAAAGTCACTGCGCGAAAAGATGCGCCCGTTCTCGGCCTCAAATGGGCTTGAAATGTTCAAGACGGGCATGTTCACGCGGCAAGATCCAACTCGCGCGGGCTATGAGCGGCAGCGGCCAGAGCCTCCACATCCACGATCAGGGCGATGCGACCATCGCCGAGGATCGTCGCACCCCCGATCCCGGTGATCGGGCGGAAGTTCGTCTCGAGGCTCTTGATGACAACTTGACGCTGGTCCTGAATGGCATCGACTTGAATGGCGATTTGACCAAAGGACTCCGTCTCAACGACGATGAGGACGCTTTTGTCATATCCAGCGCCAGTCTTTCCGATGCCAAGGCTGGAGGTGAGCGGCACGACCGGCAGGAAGCTGCCGCGAACATTGATGACGTGTTGTGTCGGGGACAGGCGCTTCAAGTCGTCCGGTTTGGCCTGCAGGCTTTCGACGACGTTGTTGAGCGGTAGGATTAAGGTTTCGCCGCCACAACTCACGATCATACCGTCGGCAATGGCGAGGGTGAGGGGCAGCGACAGGGAGAATGTCGTGCCCTTACCGGGCTCTGACGAGATGCTGACGCGGCCGCCAAGGCCCTGAATGGCCTGTTTGACCACATCGAGACCGACGCCACGGCCCGAAATGTTCGACACCTGTTCGGCAGTCGAGAAGCCCGGGGCAAAGATCAGATTGTCGATTTCCTCATCGGTCAGGCGGGCATCACCCGTGACAATCTTGCGATCAATTGCCTTTTGGAGCACGCGGGCCCGATCAATGCCGCGACCGTCGTCCGCGACGTTGATCAGGATGTGACCACCGCGCTGTTCAGCAGACAGCCGGACAGAACCTTCGGCGGCCTTGCCCGCTGCAATACGATCTTCCACCCGCTCCAAGCCATGGTCGATGGCATTGCGGATGAGATGTGTCAGGGGCTCACCAATCCGTTCAATAACGGTCTTGTCGAGCTCGGTGGCTTCGCCTTCTACGGTGAGCATGACGCGCTTGCCGGTTTCTGCCTCCAGCTCACGCACGATGCGCGGCACGCGGCTGAAGACGGAGCGGATGGGCTGTGCCCGCAGCGCCATGGCGCAATCCTGCAGCTCCCGCGTCAGATATTCGAGCTGAGAGAGCTCGTCTTCGGCGGCAACACCGGCACCGCTGAGGCGCTGTGCCAGCATTGACTGGGTAATGACGAGTTCACCGACCGTATCGACCAGACGGTCCAGCCGGTCGAGGTCCACCCGGATGGTCGGCACAGGGCCCGCATTTCCAGAGGATTGGGTAGCAGGACCGGTCGCCGGTGCTTCGGGCGCGGCGGACACGGAGATGGCCTCAACGGCTTTTGGCGCTTCGATGGCGGCAGAAACAGGCGCGGGCGCGGGGGTTGGAGCCTTGGCGGCAACAGGCGCAGCCGCCGTCTCCACCATTGGCATTGTGGGTGCCGCCGATCTTACCGGAACGTCGGTGAAACGGGGTTCCTCGCCGGCCACGTGGATGGAAATCCCGCAAGCCTCCCCCACAAAGTCAAAGATCTCTTCAATCGTCGCGCGGGAGACGGAAGCCGGAACATCAATTTCCCAGCTGATATACGCGCCTTCCGGCTCAAAATTATCAAGGTCAGGCAAGCCTGAGAGATCGACTGTGCGGACGGTCGCCCCAAGGCTGTTCAACTCCCGGATGAGGAGCAAGGGGTCGCTGCCATTGTCGAGTGCGCGCATCGTGGGCCGCAAATGAAGAACATGTCCGCCTACAACCGGCTCCGCCGCGCCGAGACCGGCCAGCAGGTCATCAAAATCAATGTCGCCCTCCTCATCGGTGGCCTCTTCCGCAACATTCGGTGTTACGGGGTCCAAAGGGGCCGCCTGGACAGCATCAGACCCATCGCTTTCGGCAATGGCTTCGAGTTCGGTGGAAATGGCCCCATCGCTCGGGGCGTCAACCTGACCTTTGATTGCGGAGACATGGTCTGTCAGCACATCAAAGGCGCGGATCAGCGTGGCCAAAAGCGCCGGCGTCAGAGGCTTGTCGCCATCGCGCACCTGCTGCAACACGGTTTCAAATTTGTGGGTAAAGGATTGGAGCAGCGTGAAGCCGAACGCGCCCGCGCCGCCCTTGATCGAATGGACAGCGCGGAAGATGGAGTTGATCGCCTCGGCATCTTCATTGCCATCCTTGCAGGCGAGCAGAGCGCGCTCAGCAAGGTCAAGGCCTTCATCACATTCAAGCAGGAATATCTGCTGGATTTCATCATGCTGCATGCGTGGACTCCAGTCCGAGGAGGTCGAGCGTTCCGGACAGTTTCGCCGCGTTTAAAATTGCGGCGCTCGGCTGAGAGATGACGATGCGCGCATCCCGGCCATGGGCCGTTTTGAAAGCACTCAGCAAAAGTTGCAGGCCAATTTGGCCCATTTGTCGGACGGCGCTTCCGTCCAACTGCAGGTGGCTGCCTTTGGCCAATGTGTCGGATATTTCGACGGCAAGGCCTGGGACTGCGCGGCGATCAATCACCGCGGGCAGTTTGATAGACATGTTGAGGGCCTCCTCGGCTCCGTGGCGCTTAAAATTCTGACCAGTCTTCTTCGGAAAGGTCTTGTTTCACGGCCAGATTGCCCAAGACCTTTGAAGGCTTGCGGGCGGCGGTTTTGAGGCGCGTCACAGAGGATTGTGCAACCGGTCGTGCAGCCGGACGGGTGGCTTCCGTTGTCATTGTGGTGCGGAAACGTGCGACCAGTTCGGCAAGTTCGGAAGCCTCGTTTGCAAGGCTCCGCGAGGCTGCTGTGCTTTCCTCGACCATTGCGGCGTTCTGCTGCGTCATCTTGTCCATGTCGCCCACGGCAATGTTGATCTGCTGCAGGCTGGCGGCCTGGCTTTCCGCTGCAGCGGAAATGCCGGACACAAGGCTGCTGATCTGTTCCACCTGTTCGCCGATACGGCCGAGCATTTCGCCCGTCTTGCCGACAAGGGAGACGCCCTTATCCACCTGCACATTGGACTGGGTGATGAGCTGCTTGATATCCTTGGCCGCATCCGCAGAACGCTGAGCGAGCGCGCGCACTTCGTTGGCGACGACGGCAAAGCCTTTGCCCGCATCACCCGCCCGGGCCGCTTCGACGCCAGCGTTTAGCGCCAGCAAATTGGTCTGGAAGGCGATACCGTCGATCACGTTGATGATCTGCGAGATTTCCTGCGCGGACTTTTCAATATCGCCCATCGCGGTCACGGCTTCTCCGACGACTTTGCCGCCATTGGTGGCTTCGTCCAGCGCTTGCCCCACGGCCTGGTTGGCGGTGCGGGCGCTTTCAGATGCGCTGCGGACAGACTGCGTCACTTCGTTCATGGCTGCCGCCGTTTCCTCCAGCGAAGCGGCCTGCTGCTCCGTGCGCCGGGCGAGGTCTTCTGCCGCTGTGCTGATTTCGGTCGACCCCGTATTGACGCTGGTGGCGGAGTGCGAAACCCGGCCCACAACACTGTTCAGTTCTTCCAATGCTTCATTAAAGTCGACACGCAGGGCATCATATTTTTCAGCGAAGGTCACGGTGATACGGTGGGTGAGGTTCCCGTCTGCAATCGCCTTCAGGCCGGTGGCGAGTTCCGCAACAACGATTTGCTGGGCGGCCTCGTCTGCCTGACGTTCCTTTGCGGCAACGCGGAAAACCTCAACGGAACGAGCCATCTCTCCAATTTCATCTTCGCGCCCTTTTCCTTCGATGACGACGTCGTAATTTCCGGAGGTCATCTTATTCATGACGCTGATCATGCCGTTTGTCGGCGCGAGGATTTTGCGCATGAGGAACCAGATGGCGCCGCAGACAGCGCCTGCGAGTAAGAAAATGATCAAGCCAAGCTGGATCGAGGTGCTCACGACGCTTGAACTTGCCTCTGACTCTATGGCCGTGTCTTCCGCTTCAAGATCGGCGACGGCGGTCAAAGCGAGCGACTTATTGCTATTGTAAATCCGGTTGAGCCGGTCGTAGCTGGATCGCGCTGCATCCATGTTGCCCGATTTTGCTGCAGGAAGAAAACCAACTTCTACTTCATCCCAAAACTTCGCACTCGACGGAAGAAGTTGTTGGGTGAAGTGATCTTGGATTTTTTTCGGAAGGTCGTCACTTTTCTGCCAGAACGATTGCCTTTCATCGAAAATTTCCCGATTTTTTAGCAATTCCCGCTCTGCTTCGGACGCGGATAGTTTGCCAACCATAACGCGAGATGCGACCAAGAAGGGCTCGTCGACGGTCAGGCCCGGTGGCATCGAGTCCGCCAGCAGGTCTGAACCTGCCTGTTCACGCGCATGGAGCGTCCCGCCGATCCGGATATGGTTGACGTCATATGCACCGACGACGGCGGCGAGCAGGAACAGCCCGCCCATGGTCGCTCCGCCGATTTGGCTGATCCGCTGGATTTTCATTTCTCGCTGGCTCCTTGACCCGAACATAAGCTTGCGACGCCGCAATCGATGCGGACGGTCTCAAGCCTGAAACGGCCAAAAGGCGGAAAGATTTAGCGCCGGGCGCGCGAATTTATCGTGCTGGGGGCTTTGGTGCTGCGGTGTTGTCAGCAGGGAGTGCCGCCTGCTCCGAATTTGCGGCGGCCTCTATTTCGGACATCTGGCGATTAATGTCGGCCTCCGCCGCGTCCCGGATGGTGGCCGCGCGGGCTTCGACGGCCGATTCAGAGCCGGCTTCTCCTGCGGGAGCATCGCTTTGTGAGCCGCAGGCTGCAAGGGCCAGCAAGCAGATGCAAACGGACTTTTTCATTTCCCGCCTTGCGACAGCAGGTCTTCCGGAGCGTTCGTGACCAGATCGAGCACCGTCGTCCATGCGGTGACGTTCTGCCGGAGCTGGGCAGGGTCAATCTTATCGAGCGTATCATCGGCGGTGTGGTGAAGGTCAAAATAGCGCGTGCCATCCTGATTGAGATCAATGGCTGGCGTGCCCGCGCCGACCATCTGTCCGACATCGGCGCCACCGCCGGCGATGACGCGCCCTGTTCCGATACCTTGCGCGGCCAATGCATTTGAGATGCGCGCGCGCAGTGGAGCGGCGGCATCGGGCAGGCGGAAGTTAACCTGCCAAATACGGTCTGCCCCAAAGTCTGACTCTGCGGCGAACGCGTGCGGCTCATCCTTATGGGCTTTGAAATAGGCATCGCCCCCGAACACTCCGACTTCTTCGGAGCCAGCCCAAAGGACACGGATGGTGCGGCGCTGCTTGCCCTTTGCGGCAGCCGAAAGCGCGGCATCGGTAACGATCCCGCAGCCGGCACCGTCATCGATGGCTCCGGTGCCCAAATCCCAGCTATCAAGGTGGCACGCCACCAGCACAATGCCGGCCTTCGGGTCCGTCCCTGGAAGTTCGGCCAAGACGTTGCCCGATTGCTGCGGCCCCGTGAATTTTGGGGTGAGCGTCAGCGACATTTTAATCGGGCTGCTGTTCGTGCGTGCAATCCGTTCCAGATTGTCCGCATCGGGATTCGACAGGGCCGCCGCTGCAATGGGTGCAACACCGTCTGGCCAGGTCGTGACGCCGGTATGCGGTGTCCGGTGATCATCCGTTCCGATCGAGCGGATCAGGAAGGCCGCTGCGCCGCGCTTGGCAGCAACACCGGGGCCTTCGCGGCGGACCCGGCCGAAAACGCCATAGGATGATCCGTCCTGCGTACGCCCCATGGCGTGGCCGACATAAACGATCTTGCCTTTGATGGCGGCGTCTGGAGCGGCGAGAAAATCTTCATAAGTGGAATAGACGACCACCGTGCCGGACAGACCGTTGGCCGGGGTGGCCCCGCTATGGCCGAGCGCCGTGATGACCAGCCGGTGCGGGTAGGGGGCTGTAATTTCAGCCTTTTCCTCTCCGCGCACCCAGCCCTTTATCTCAAAGGGTTCAATGCGGTTATTCTGAAAGCCCAATGCCTTGAGTTTATCAACTGCCCAGGCCCGCGCATTGGCTTCCCGCTCTGTCCCGGCAAGACGCGGACCAACCTCTGTGGTGAGCCCGGCTGTGATCTCATAGGCGATGTCCCCGTCCGCGGCGTGGGATATGGCGGGGAGGAGGGCTGCGAACATCAGGAGCTTTTTCATCTCCTATCGCTAACCTGTCGTTGCGGGTTTGCCAATGCGGATTTGCTGGGCTAGTGCCGCGTCAAATCCGACAGTTTACAGACGAGAGAAACGACCCATGGCCGCGCAATACGCCTTTGTCATGAAGGACATGACCAAGTCTTTCCCCGGTGCCCAAAAGCCGGTGTTGAGCAACATCAACCTGCAATTTTATCAGGGTGCGAAAATTGGCATCGTCGGCCCGAACGGTGCCGGTAAATCGACGCTGATCAAGATCATGGCCGGTATCGACACCGATTTTTCGGGCGAAGCTTGGCCGGGTGAGAACATTACCATCGGCTATCTGGAGCAGGAACCCCAGTTGGACCCGAGAAAGAACGTTCTTGAAAACGTCAAGGATGGCGCCCGCGAAACCGCCGACATGGTGGACCGCTATAATGAGATTTCGGCCCTGATGGGCGAACCTGACGCCGATTTCGACGCGCTGATGGAAGAAATGGGCACGCTCCAGGAACGCATCGACGCCGTGGATGGCTGGACGCTCGACAACCAGCTTGAAATCGCCATGGAAGCGCTGCGGTGCCCGCCATCCGATTGGTCGGTGGAAAACCTGTCCGGCGGTGAAAAGCGTCGTGTCGCGCTTACGCGCCTCCTTCTCCAGAAGCCGTCGATCCTGCTGCTCGACGAACCGACCAACCACCTTGATGCTGAAAGCGTCGAATGGCTGGAAAACCATTTGAAGGAATATGCGGGCGCGGTGCTGATGATCACCCACGATCGCTATTTCCTGGATACGGTTGTGGACTGGATCCTTGAGCTCGATCGCGGGAAATACTTCCCTTACGAAGGCAATTATTCAACCTACCTTGAAAAGAAGGCCAAGCGCCTCGAGCAGGAAGACCGCGAGGATTCCGGCCGCCAAAAGGCGATCAAGGAAGAGTTGGAATGGATCCGGCAGGGCCCCAAGGGTCGCCAGACGAAGTCCAAGGCGCGTATCTCCAAGTTTGAACAGCTTGTTTCCGCTCAGGAAAACCGCTCGCCCGGCAAGGCGCAGATCGTCATTCAGGTGCCGGAACGTCTGGGCGGCAAGGTCATCGAAGCCAAGGGCATCTCCAAGGCTTATGGCGACAAGCTGTTGTTTGAAGACCTGTCCTTCATGCTCCCGCCCGGCGGCATTGTAGGCGTCATCGGGCCAAACGGCGCGGGTAAGTCCACCTTGTTCAAGCTCATCACCGGTCAGGAACAGCCCGATAATGGCTCGATCGACATCGGTGAAACGGTCCGTCTTGGCTATGTGGACCAGAGCCGCGACCATCTTGATGCCTCAAAGAATGTCTGGGAAGAAGTCTCTGACGGCCTCGACTATGTGAAGGTCAACGGGCACGACATGTCCACGCGGGCCTATGTCGGCGCGTTCAACTTTAAGGGGCAGGACCAGCAAAAGAACGTCGGCAAGCTGTCGGGCGGTGAACGCAACCGTGTGCACATGGCCAAGATGCTGAAGCGCGGCGGCAACGTCTTGCTGCTCGACGAACCGACCAACGATCTTGACGTTGAAACGCTCGGCGCTCTGGAAGATGCGATTGAGAATTTCGCGGGCTGCGCTGTGGTTATCAGCCATGACCGCTTCTTCCTTGACCGTCTGGCGACGCACATACTTGCCTTTGAAGGCAACAGCCATGTCGAATGGTTCGAAGGCAACTTTGCGGCTTATGAGGAAGACAAGCGCCGTCGTCTGGGCGATGCAGCCGACCGGCCGACGCGCCTCGCCTATAAGAAACTGACCCGCTAACGGGCCATGCGTTGGAGCAGGGGCCTGATCTTCAGAAAGAAGAGATAGCCCCGCTCCAAAACGCGCAGCACGACCGCATTTTGGGCGAGCAGCCCGATGGGGCGGAGCGTGGGGATTTCCCGCCACATCGCGGCAAAGGCTGCGGCTCCTGATAGGGTTTCGCCATGGGCTGTGGTGGCGTGAAAACGGGCCAGCATTAGGCTGCGGTCCAATGGGCAGGATGTTGCCGGTTCCGTCAGATCAACAAAGGCGATGTGTGCCCGTCGGTCCAGCCTGCGCATTAGCGCGATTTCCCGGATGCACAGGGGGCAGGCACCATCATACCAGACCGTCAGCGGTGCCGTCACGGCGTAATCCAGGCGCCGGTCCAGTTCGATCCTGACCGTTGAAACAGCGCCCGCTGGTTGCCGCAACTGGTCAGCTTCAGCCACTCAAGTTCAACGGCATCGATCATCAATATGCAGAAGTTCTCTCGCCCTGCAGCACTTTCCGGCGCGGTGGGAGATCGCGTGCGCAAGGCTTCCGGCAATCCACTTGTTGCAACGTCGGCCTGCGTACCGGGGGGGTGGGCCGCCAGATAGCAGCGCCTGCTCGATAGGGCCGAGGTTTCCCATGCATGCTCAGCCGTTTCGCTCGACACTTCAATCCGGCCGACACCCCGCATGATGAGTTGAACGCGGGCCTCTGGATCATAGCCAAGGATGGACACAGGGCCCCCTGCATCAATCTGCGCTGCTTTGGGCGACCGGGCATCGGTGTGAAACCGGAAGGTGCAGCACGTCTCCGCAACATCGCGCAAAACCATGATGCGCGGTGAAGGGCTAGTGCCAGAGATGGTGCATACTGTGGGAGTGTGGAGCGGGCTATGACGGTTCCGGACAGCGCCAGACCACATGCCCATGATCTGGCCCAAAACGTCGTCCAATGTGTCCGGTGTCGGGCTTGTCATTGGGGGAGGGTGAACTCCCCGCTGGCCTCATCCAAAACGTACAGGCTGCCTTCCGCAATGGCGAACCAGGCGCCGTGCAGCCTCAATTGGCCTGAGGCCTCCCGCTCCGCGATGAACGGAAAGGTCCTCAAGTTGTGGAGGCTGACTTTGACGGCTTCCATCTCCAATGCGCGCTGCGGGTCTGCCGGAGCCCGCGCAAGCACGTCATCGCGCGCATCACGGACAATCCCCATCCAATCATCGATGAAGATATTCTGGCCAGACGCCGGGTTGGATTCCTCCAATGCCGCCTTGATGCCCCCGCACTGGCCGTGGCCGACAACGACAATGTGTTTCACTTCAAGGCCCAAGACGCCAAATTCAATTGCGGCCGATGCCCCGTGAAGGCCACCGCCGGTTTCAAAGGGTGGAACGAGATTGGCAACGTTGCGCAGCGAGAAGACCTGCCCCGGGACAGTGTCGAAAATCGTTGCCGGGTCAACGCGACTGTCGCAGCACGAGATGACCATGACGGGAGGCGACTGCCCCTGTTCCAAGGCGTCATAGCGGGCTTTTTGCTGGCGATAGGCATCCGCGCGGAAGCGGTGATAGCCCTCCAAAAGAGCTTTAAATTCTGGCATGGGTGTCTCCTGAAGCAAAAATTGCTTAGCAAGCCCCGCATGGTTGGCAAGCCTTGAGCAGGCAGGTAAAGACCAGCGCATGAATGCTCCAACAAATCTGCAAAGGGTCCGCAAGCCGGATTGGATCCGCGTGAAGGCGCCAAACTCGGCTGGCTATGCCGAGACCAAGGCGTTGATGCGTGCCAAATCGCTCAACACCGTCTGCGAAGAAGCGGCCTGCCCGAATATCGGGGAGTGCTGGACCAAGAAGCACGCGACTGTGATGATCCTTGGAGATGTCTGCACGCGGGCCTGCGCATTCTGCAACGTGAAGACCGGCATGCCGCGCGCGGTGGACAAGAATGAGCCGCAAAATCTCGCGGATGCGGCCGCTGAAATGGGGTTGAAGCATATCGTCATTACCTCGGTGGATCGTGACGATCTGCCCGATGGTGGGGCTTCGCAGTTCGTGAAGGTGATCGAGGCGCTGCGCCGGACGACGCCGGAGACGACTATTGAAATCCTGACGCCGGATTTCCGCAACAAGATGCAGGCCGCCGTGGAGTCCATCGTGGCTGCGCGGCCCGACGTTTATAACCACAATCTAGAAACGGTTCCCCGGCTTTACCCGACCATCCGGCCCGGCGCGCGTTATTATGCGTCGCTGCGGTTGCTGGAGACGGTCAAGCAGCATGATCCGTCGATCTTCACCAAGTCGGGCATCATGGTCGGGCTGGGAGAAGAGCGTCTGGAGGTCCATCAGGTGATGGATGACATGCGCTCTGCCGATATCGATTTTCTGACCATCGGCCAATATCTGCAACCGACGCCCAAACATGCGCCTGTGATGGAATATGTGACGCCCAAGACGTTTGAGGCCTATGCGGCTATAGCGCGGGCGAAGGGTTTCCTCTTGGTGGCCTCGTCGCCTCTTACACGGTCCAGCTATCACGCGGACCGCGATTTTGCGCTGATGCGTGACGCTCGTGCCACGCAACTGGCCAATGCCAAAGCATAGCGAAACGCGGACACTCCCCTGGAGTGCGGAGCAGATGTTTGCGCTGGTGGCCGATGTTGGCCGCTACGGTGAATTTCTACCGTGGGTGAGCGGCGTTCGCGTCCGATCAGAGTCCGAAACCGAGATGGTGGCGGACCTGCTCGTCGGGTTTAAGGCGCTCAAAGAGAAGTTCACTTCACGCGTGCGCAAGGTGCGGCCATTGTCGATTACGGTCGATTATCTCGACGGGCCGATGAAGTATCTGCACAATGAATGGACGTTCCGCGATCTACCCGAAGGCGGATGTGCGGTCGATTTCATGGTCGATTTTCAGTTTAAATCCAAAATTTTCGAAGCACTGGCCGGTCAGGTTTTTGAGCGGGCGCTGCACAAGATGACCGACGCGTTCGAAACGCGGGCGGACGCCCTTTACAGTTCCGCGCCGGGCAGCAGCAGTTCCAAAGCGACGAGTGCGGCCTGAACGCGGATCGGCCCACGCCCGAGATCGCCGAAATATTTGATATCGGCGATCACATCTTCAGGATCAGCGCCGCGACGGGCGCGGGCGAAAACGACCGTCCCAACAGGCTTTTTCGCTGATCCGCCATCGGGGCCTGCAATGCCTGTGATGGAGACGGAAACATCCGCCGTTGAATGATCAAGAGTGCCCTGCGCCATGGACCATGCTGTCGCAATCGAAACGGCACCGAAAGTTTCCAGAATATTCGAATCAACGCCAAGCGCGCTCATCTTGGCTTCGTTGGAGTAGGTGATGAAGCCGACTTCAAAGACGTCGGAAGAGCCGGCGATAGAGGTAAGGGCTGCCGACACAAGGCCACCCGTGCAGCTTTCGGCTACCGCGACGCGGCGCCCTTTTGCGCGGTTTTCGTCAATAACGCGGCGGGCCGCGTCGACCAATTCTACCGGAAGTGCATCGTCCATTTGAGACTACTTTGTTGTGACCGGCTTTGCGGTTTCACCAGCCGAAGGGCAGATGGAAAACGGTGCCTTGGTTTTAGCGACGGCGGCCTGTGCCGGAGGACGGGCCGTCAGTTCAAGAACAATCCCAACCAACTGCGACATATTTTCAGGGGGAAGGGGGGCCAGCACCCGGGCGACACGATCAATATCGCCGCACTGGGTCGGTTTAATGTCTTTCACAACGGCTGTGGAAATGCCGGCGCCGAGAATGCCCTTCAATGCCTCGTCCGGCAAATTGTCGAGAAACGCGGTATCGGTATCGATAAATTTACGCAGGGCGAGCTTTGCTGACGGCCAGCTGGTTACCGCCGCCGCGCGATAGCGCCCAGCCAATTCGGTGCCCGATCGACTGAGGTACCCATCTGGCCCCAGTGACGGCGCACATTTGCTGCTCACCGATGAAATGATTTCTGGCAGCGCGAAGGAAACGAGGCCTTGAGCCTCTTTGGGCGTCAGGCACTGCTTGGCCTGTTGTGCGGTGGCCATTGTAGGCACCGCCACAGCGACGATAGAACCGGCAAGCCAATGGATCAATTTCGAAGCCATATTTAAACCTCCTCTGGCAGTCGGATCGTCGCGGCTGCTTGTGCGGCAATACCTTCGCCACGACCTGTAAAGCCAAGCCGCTCCGTTGTCGTTGCTTTGACGCTCACCTTTGAGACGGGGATGCCAAGCATCCCAGCGATCGCTGTCCGCATTGTATCTCTATGCGGCCCTATTTTCGGTGCTTCGCAGATGATCGTGACGTCCACATGATCGATCACGCCGCCCGCGCGCCGGATAAGGCCAGCGGCATGGGTGACAAACTGATGGGACGCGGCGCCCCGCCATTGCGGGTCGCTGGGCGGAAAATGCGCGCCGATGTCGCCATCGCCAAGGGCACCCAGCAGCGCATCGGTCAACGCATGCAGCGCGACATCCGCATCGCTATGCCCGGCCAGGCCCTTGTCATGGTCAATTTTCACGCCACAGAGCCACAAGTCTTCCCCGACTGCGAGGCGATGCACGTCATAGCCAAGCCCGGTGCGGCTGATGAGACGCAGGGACCATCTTCGCTCGGCCTCCGCAAAATCGGCAGGCTGGGTGATCTTTTCCAACATCGCATGTCCTTCTACCACAGCGACTTTGTGGCCTGCTGCGCGAACCATTTGGGCGTCGTCGGTGGCGGCAGAGCCCGCCCAAAGGCGGTGCGCCTCAAGCAAAATGCCCGTCCGGAACGCCTGTGGTGTCTGGACGCGGATCAGGCCAGTGCGGTCCACCACATCGCCGAGCTCTCCTTTGGCCTTCGCCAAGGTGTCGACCACAGGTAGCGCGGGGATAGCGCCATCAGCGGTGCCGAGTGCCATAATCAGCCGGTCGATCACGGCTGCGGGCAGGAAGGGGCGCGCCGCATCATGGATGAGGACAAATTGAGCGTCTTCGATAGCGGCCATACCGGCCGCCACTGAGTGTTGCCGTTCTGCGCCACCTATGACGAGGGCATCAATCGTTTGATCACCGAGGGTTTGCCGAGCCATTTCCTCTTGGCCTTCACCGATGACAACAACGACGCGGTCAATATGCGGGTGTGACGTGAAAGCCGAGACAGCGTGTGCCAGCAGGGTTTTCCCGCCGATTGGGACGAATTGCTTCGGCAGGCTGGTGCCTGCTCGCTCGCCCTTGCCGGCAGCGACAATGATGGCAGCAATCGTCATGCGGCTCGGCTTAGACACTCAAGACTGTTGCGCCGCAACACAAAAATGCTTAGGGCGATTGCTGAAAATTTAGGCAAATCCATGCAGCAGTTGAACCCTATCTCCGTCGGCGGTGTCCGCATCGACATTCCTGTCATTCTCGCGCCGATGACAGGCGTGACGGATATGCCGTTCCGCAAGGTCGTGCGGCAATATGGCTGCGGCCTCAATGTGACGGAAATGATCGCCAGCCAGGCGATGATCCGTGAAACGCGCCAAAGCCTCCAAAAGGCCGCTTGGGACCCGATTGAAGAACCAGTGTCGATGCAGCTTGCCGGCTGCACGCCAAAGGAGATGGCGGAGGCGGCCAAACTCAATGAAGATCGTGGCGCGTCCATCATCGACATCAACATGGGTTGTCCCGTCAAGAAGGTTGTGAATGGCGACGCAGGCTCTGCGTTGATGAAGGACCTGCCTTTGGCGGCCAGCCTGATTGAGGCAACAGTCAAAGCGGTGAAGGTGCCTGTCACCGTCAAGATGCGAATGGGCTGGGATGAGACCCGCCTGAATGCGCCGGAACTGGCCAAGATTGCAGAAGACCTCGGCGCGCAGATGATCACCGTCCATGGCCGGACGCGCAACCAGATGTACAAAGGTTCGGCAGATTGGGCCTTCGTCCGACGCGTGAAAGAGGCCGTGAAGGTGCCGGTCATCGTCAATGGCGACATTTGTTCGATTGAGGATGCCAAGACAGCGCTGGACCTCTCCGGTGCCGATGGCGTGATGATTGGCCGTGGCGCCTATGGGAAGCCCTGGATCATTTCTCAGGTCATGGCCGCGCTGACGAGCGGGATTGCGCCGGCCGATCCGACGATTGAGGAACAATATCACCTCATCGTGCGCCACTATGAAGATATGCTGGCACATTATGGAGAGACAACCGGCGTCAACATGGCCCGCAAGCATATTGGCTGGTATACCAAGGGCTTGCACGGGTCTGCTGACTTCCGCAATGCCGTCAATCAGATCAACGACGCACGTACGGTGCTGGCTATGCTCGAACGCTTCTACGAACCATGGCTCAGCCGCGCGGCCGCCTAAGGGCGATTGAAACGTCGGCGGGGCCGCTGACTGCGGAAGACGTCGTGGCCGCATCGCCGATCGCTATGCTGGTGATGGATGAAGGCGCCGTAGTTCAACACGTCAACGCGGCAGCAGAGATGCTCCTCAACCTCAGCGCGCAGAACATTGTCGGGCGGGCCTTGCCGAATTTGCTGGACATGCCGGATGGCTATGTTGGCGATGACGCGCCTTTTGCGGCCTATGATGCGAGCCTGCGTCTGCGCAAGGGAGCGGTCTTGCGTGCCGATGTGTTCGTGACACCTTTTGCAGAATATGCGGGTTGGAAACTCGTTTCCATGTATTCTGGCGCCGCTACCCACCGTGTTGGCAATCGGGCCCATGGCGGCGGCACACGCGCGGCGGTGCGCATTGCGGCAATGTTGGCCCATGAGATCAAGAACCCGCTCGCTGGGATCAAAGGGGCTGCCCAGTTGCTCGGTCGCAGTGTCGATACAGGCGCGCAGCGGATGACCAAGCTCATCCAAGATGAGGTGGACCGGGTGGCCAGCCTGATCGATCGGATGGAAGGCTTTACCGATACGCGCAAGTTGGAACGGCAATCCGAGAATATTCACGCCATTGTCGATCATGCGCGCGAAGTGGCGATGTCTGGTTTTGGGGACAGGCTCATCATTCGTGAACTCTATGATCCCTCGTTGCCGGAGGTTTTGGTCCACCGAGACACGATGGTGCAGGTGGTTCTAAACCTTCTGAAGAACGCTGCAGAAACAGCTGAAATAGGTTCAAAACGTAGGGTGACGATTACGACGTCGTTCCGGCATGGCGTCTCGGTGGCTGTGGATCCCGGCGGACGGCGCGTGTCGCTGCCCATCGAATTGTGCATCATCGATGACGGACAGGGTGCGCCGCCGGAAATTGTTGAAAACCTTTTTGATCCCTTTGTGAGCAGCAAGCCGAAAGGGCAGGGCCTTGGTCTGGCTCTGGTGGATAAATTGACACGCGATATGGGCGGCATCGTCCAATATGCGCGCGAAGGAACGCCGGAGCAGACGGTATTCCGCCTGCTCCTGCCAAGAGCGGATGGACGGAGTTAATGGGTCAAGGCAAGGTTTTGGTCGTCGATGATGATGATGCCATCCGGTTGGTCATCAGCGAGGCTCTGTCCCGTGAAGGTCACGACGTCATGTGTGCGGCGAGTGTCGCTGAACAGGCGCGGATTCTCGTGGATTTTGATCCTGATGTGCTCGTCACGGACGTGATCCTTCCCGACGGAAACGGGCTGGACGTTTTGCCTGATATTCTGGCGAAACGACCGGGGCTGCCGGTCATCGTTCTCTCAGCACAAAATACGTTGGCAACAGCGGTCCGCGCGACGGAGCAGGGGGCCTTTGAATATCTGCCCAAGCCGTTTGATCTGGATGAACTGTGTCAGGCCGTGCGCGACGGCATGGGGCGCCGTGGCATTGTCGTTGCAGGGCCCGCCTTGACCGAAGCAGACGCGGCGCTGCCGCTCATCGGACGGTCTCCGGCAATGCAGGAAGTCTACCGGACAATCGCGCGCGTCGTGCCCAATGATCTGACGGTGTTGATCCTCGGTGAAAGCGGCACCGGCAAGGAGCTTGTGGCGCGCGCCATCCATGATCTTGGCCCGCGAAAGGCGGCGCCGTTCATTGCGATCAACATGGCGGCCATCCCGCGTGAATTGATCGAGGCGGAACTGTTCGGGCATGAACGGGGGGCGTTTACCGGGGCCCAACAGCGCACCGCAGGGCGGTTTGAGCAGGCGGCGGGTGGCACGCTGTTTCTCGACGAAATTGGCGATATGCCGATGGATGCCCAAACACGGCTCTTACGCGTCCTCCAGTCGGGTGAGTTCACGACGGTAGGGGGCAGCCGGTCCATCAGAGCTGATGTCCGCATTATCGCGGCCACCCATAAAGATTTGACGGCCTTGATAGCAGCGGGTCAGTTCCGTGAGGATTTGTATTTCCGTTTGAATGTCGTCCCCATGTCGCTGCCTGCGCTCCGCCAGCGTGTGGCAGATATTGGTCTTTTGTCGCAGCATTTCTTGGACAGAGCGGCGGCTGAAGGCTTGCCGCGCAAGGGCATTTCGGTGGACGCAATCTCCCGGCTTGGCCAGCATGACTGGCCCGGCAATGTCCGCGAGCTCGAAAATCTGATGCGGAGACTGGCCGTTTTGGCGCGCGATGATTTGATCGGCGCCGAGATGGTCGAACAGCAGCTCGTCGGTCGGCCTGCTAAGGCCGAAGCCCCCGTGATTGTCGCGCGGTCGGGCTTGGCCAATGCTGTGGAACACCACCTCGCTGCCTATTTTGCGGAATTCGGGACCAACCTGCCGCCCGACGGCCTGTATGACCGCATCTTGGAAGACGTTGAGCGGCCACTCCTTGTGGCAACAATGTCGGCTGTGCGCGGGAATCAGCTTCGCGCCGCCAAGCTTCTGGGCATCAACCGGAATACATTGCGCAAGAAACTGACTGATTTGGGCATCGATCTGGCGGTTGGTCGCCGATAGAGGCTCATTTCGTCGGCTTCCGGTTGACTGTGCTTGATCTGCAACGCCGGTGTTGTAGTATTGCAACGAATGGCTGAGGCGAACACTCCCTTCCTGCTTTCCTGGCGGCGTAAGCTCACCGTTTTTGCCCGTCGGCAGGAATGGATCACCGTGCTGTCATGGCTGGCCGGGTTTGGCGCGCTGCTGATTGGCTTGGTCACCTGGCAAATCCTGAGCAGTGAGAGCGTACTGAGCGCTGTGTCGGGCGTGGTTCTGTTGTTTGCCAATCTTGTTCCGGCGGTTGTGCTGCTGGTTCTGGGCGGGCGTCGGTTGGCCATGCGCCGCGCGGAAAAATCGCTGGTCGGCGCCAATGGCCGCCTGCATGTGCGGCTGGTTGCACTCTTCTCCCTCATCGCGACCATTCCGGTCGTCCTGATGGTTCTCGTGGCATCGTTGCTGTTTCAGTATGGCGTCGACATTTGGTATTCAAAGCGCGCGCAGGCGATGTTTGAAAACACCACGGCACTCGCGCAGCAGCTTTATGCCGAAAAGCAAAAGCGTGTGATGGACGAGACAGCGGTGATGGCTGGGGACCTTGTCCAGGCCCTGCGGGTTGCGCCCATTGATAGCCAGCCCTTTGCCAATCAGTTCGCCTTTCAGGTGTATCAGCGTGAGCTGTCAGAGGCCGCCGTCCTCGCCATTTCGACAAAGAATGGCGTCCAGACCTTGGCAATTGTGAACCCCTATGAACGGGCAACGCAGAACTGGGTGCCGCCCGAAGTCGCGCGGGAGCTTTTGTCCAAAAGGCTGGCTGTTTTCCGGGATACCGGAAGCCGGATGGAGTCTGTTACGCCGATGACGGGCACGCCGGACCTGTTCCTCTATGCCTCGCGGGTGGCCGATACCGAAACGCTGGCGCAGGCCAAGCGCGCGTCGCAGGTGCTCAAGGATTATAACGCGCTGTTGAAGCGGTCGGCAAAGCTGCAATTCCGCCTGAATGCCGCGCTTTACCTCCTTTCGCTGCTCATCATCGGAACCGCGGTCTGGACGGCATTGCGCGTGGCCGACCGGTTGGTGCGTCCGGTTGGCGAACTGGTCGATGCCGCGCGAAAGGTCGCAGCGGGTGATCTGTCTGTCCGCGTTACAACGTCACGCAGCCGTGACGAGGTGGGTGTCCTGTCGCGTGCGTTCAATCGCATGACCGAGCGGCTGAGCGAACAGAATATGGATTTGATCGCCACCAATGATCTGCTGGATCGGCGCCGTGCGCTTATCGAGGCTGTGCTTTCTGGTGTGACCGCAGGCGTTATTTCGGCAACGCCAGACCGCCATGTGCGCGTGATCAACCGGTCTGCCTGCGATATTCTGAAAATTTCGCCCGAAGGCGCTGTGGGGGAGCCGCTGGAAAAGATTGTGCCGGATTTTGCCGCTCTGCTTGAGGAAGACCGTTCGGAAATGGTCGTACAACTGGCCACTGCAGGGGAAACAAGGACTCTGGCCGTTAAGGTAGTGGAGAGCGAGTTCGGCCAGATTTTGACTTTTGATGATATTACCCAGCAGCTCATTGATCAGCGTCGGGCCGCCTGGTCGGATGTCGCGCGGCGCGTGGCGCATGAGATCAAGAATCCGCTGACCCCTATTCAGTTGGCGGCGGAGCGGTTGAAGCGTCGGTTCTCCAAAGAAATCGTGACTGATCAGGCCGCCTTTGACCGTCTGACCGAAACCATTGTGCGTCAAGTTGGCGATCTTCGCCGCATGGTCGACGAATTTTCATCCTTCGCCCGGATGCCAAAGCCGGAATTTGCCGAGGAAACGGTCGTCGATATCGCACGTGAGGCCATGTTCCTGCATGAAGTGGCCAATCCGTCGATCCGCTTTTCCATTACGGCACCGTCGCCGTCGCCGTTGCTCATCTGTGACCGCCGTCAGTTGGCGCAGGCCCTCTCCAATATCGTCAAAAATGGGGTGGAGGCGATTGCCCAGCGCGAGGACGCGGTTGACCCCGATATCGCTATGACCCTGTCGGCAGATGCTGATGGAGTCGTCACCATCTGCGTGGCTGATGCCGGCATTGGCTTGCCGATGGAGCGAGATCGGATTGTCGAGCCCTATATGACGACCCGCCCCGGTGGCACGGGCCTCGGCCTCGCGATCGTCAAAAAGATTATTGAAGAGCATATGGGCACCATCCATTTCGTTGATCGTGAAGGCGGGGGAACCGTTGTGACGATCCGCATCGATCCCGCAGTTTTGGAAGCCGCAATTGCCCGGCAAGCCCATGCCGCAGCACCGGCGGTGGACCACCTTCCCTCAGCTTTGACGCGTCAAAAGGAGATCTAGGCCATGGCACTCGACATTTTGGTCGTCGATGATGAGGTGGATATCCGCGACCTCGTGGCCGGCGTTCTCGAAGATGAAGGCTATACCGCGCGAACAGCAGCGGACAGCGACTCTGCGCTTGCGGCCATTGCGGACCGCAGGCCGTCGCTCGTGCTGCTTGATGTCTTCCTAAAGGGCTCCCGCATGGATGGGCTCGACCTGCTTGATGAGATCAAGAGGCGGGATCCGAGCCAGCCCGTGCTCGTTATTTCCGGGCATGGCAATCTGGACACCGCCGTGACGGCCATCCGGCGCGGTGCTTCAGATTTCATTGAAAAACCATTTGAGGCGCAGCGCCTGTTGCTGTTGGTGTCGCGCGCGACCGAGACCGAGTTGCTGCGCGCGGAAAATGAGACTTTGAAGGCGCAATATGGCCTTGATGAACAGTTGAGCGGCACGTCCAGCGCGATCAATCATGTCCGTGCGACCCTGAAGCGTGTGGCCCCGACGGGCAGCCGCGTGCTTATCAGTGGTCCGGCAGGCGTTGGCAAAGAGGTCGCAGCCCGCATGCTCCACAGCTGGAGCCCGCGCGCCAATGCACCCTTCGTGGTGGTCAGCGCAGCCCGCATGACGCCGGAACGTGTCGAAGAGGAGCTGTTCGGATCGGAACGCCCGGATGGAACGACCACACCCGGCCTGCTTGAGCGGGCGCATGGTGGGACGCTGTTCCTCGATGAAATTGCCGATATGCCGATGACCACGCAGGGCAAGATCTTGCGCGTTCTGACCGACCAGAGCTTCACCCGTGTCGGCGGCCAGCGACTGGTAAAGGTCGACGTCCGCGTTCTCTCTTCTAGCGCGCGGACGCTGACGGATGAGATTGATGCAGGCCGGTTCCGCGAAGATTTCTATTATCGGCTGAACGTGGTCCCGGTCTTCATTCCCTCCTTGGCGGAACGGCGTGAAGACATTCCCTCGCTGGTGGAGCATTTCATCGCCCGCTATTCCGCGGATCGGCGCGTGCCGACGCCCGATGTCGCCGAAGATGCGATGGCCGCCCTCCAGACCTATGATTGGCCAGGCAATGTCCGCCAGTTGCGCAACATCATGGAACGGACGATTATTCTCGCCCCCGGGGATCGGATGTCGCGCATTGATGTGGACATGTTGCCCGCTGAAATCATCAATGACCCGGCGAGCGGATCAGGGAGCGGCCCAACCTCCGCGATCATGGGTGCGCCGCTGCGCGAGGCGCGTGAGGCTTTCGAACGGGAATATCTTCGCGTTCAGATCCGCCGGTTCTCTGGGAACATTTCCCGCACTGCCCATTTTATCGGAATGGAGCGGTCTGCCTTGCACCGGAAACTCAAGATTCTAGGTATGGTGGATGATCGGGACACCACCGAAGACTAAACAGCGCGGTGGACCCCGCCGCTCGCTGACGGTATAACAAACCTGTTCCCGAGTTTTTTGGGGAACAGCGACAGACGTCTGAAACAGGCGCAATCGCGGGAATAATGACCCGCCAACTATAGAAAAGGACTGAACAGTGGCTGATAAGACAAACAACCTCCAAGATATTTTCCTCAACACAGTTCGCAAGGCGAAGGTGCCTGTGACGATGTTTCTCGTCAAAGGCGTGAAGCTTCAGGGGATCATCACCTGGTTCGACAATTTTTCGGTGTTGTTGCGGCGCGATGGTCAGTCGCAGCTGATCTACAAACATGCCATTTCAACGATCATGCCGGGGCAACCGATCGACATCCCGGCAATGCGCGCAGCCATTGGCGATGGAAAGCGTCAGAAGTCGCTTCAGGACGTCTTTCTAGGCGCGACCGAGCGGACGCAGACACCGGTCACCATGTTTCTCGTCAACGGGGTCATGCTGCAGGGTGAAGTCGCGACGTTCGATCTCTTCTGCCTTTTGCTGCAACGCGATTCCATGGCGCAGCTGGTCTATAAGCACGCGATTTCGACAGTGCAGCCAGCACATCCGCTGAATCTCGCCGAGGAAGAAGAAGCCGGCGATTGAGCGTATTCAACCGACAGGATGATGATGGCTTTGCACGTGGTGCCAAGGCCATTGTCGTCTATCCCGAAATCGGCGCCAACAGCCGTGATCCTGAATCACGTTTGGACGAGGCCTCTGGTCTGGCCGCAGCAATCGGTCTCGACATTGCTGATCGTGCGAGTTTCAAAATTCGCGCGGCGCGCCCTGCCACCCTTTTTGGGGCCGGACAGGTGCAAGACATGGCGGCCCGGGCAGCCGCGGTGGAGGCGGACCTCGTCATCATCGACGGTGCGCTCACGCCTGTCCAGCAGCGTAACCTCGAGCGCGAGTTGAAGGCGAAGGTGATCGACCGTACCGGCCTGATCCTTGAAATTTTCGGGGAGCGGGCCGCTACGGCTGAAGGACGCCTGCAGGTGGAGCTGGCGCATCTTGATTATCAGGCCGGTCGTCTTGTCCGCAGTTGGACCCACCTCGAACGCCAGCGCGGCGGTTTCGGATTTTTGGGCGGTCCGGGTGAAACCCAGATCGAGGCGGACCGTCGGCTCATCCGTGACCGCATGGCTAAGCTGCGTCGGGAACTGGAGCAGGTCCGCCGGACGCGCGGGCTCCACCGTGACCGCCGCAAAAAAGCCCCGTGGCCCGTCATTGCGCTTGTGGGCTACACCAACGCTGGCAAATCAACGCTGTTCAACCGGATGACGGGCGCGACAGTCATGGCAGAAGATCTGTTGTTCGCGACGCTGGACCCGACAATGCGGCAAATATCCTTGCCGGGCATCGACAAGGCCATCCTATCCGACACCGTGGGGTTTGTCTCTGATTTGCCGACACAATTGGTGGCTGCGTTCCGCGCTACGTTGGAAGAGGTCAATGCAGCGGACCTGATCGTCCATGTCCGCGACATTTCCCATCCAGACAGTGATGCGCAATCGGCGGATGTCGAGGCTGTGCTCACAGATATTGGTGCGTTCGGGGAAGGGGCCTCCCCGATGATCGAGGTCTGGAACAAGATTGACCGGCTAGACCCAGAGGCACTCGCTTTTCATCAGCAAGAGGCGCTTCGCCGCGAAAATGTGGTTCTCGCCTCTGCGCTGACGGGTGCGGGGATGTCTGAAATCGAGGAATTATGCGCGCGACATCTGACAACCTCACACCGCCTGCGCACGATTATCTTGGGCACGAGCGATGGCGCCCGACTGGCCTGGGTGCATGCCCATGGACGGGTCCTTGATCAGCAGGTGAAGGACGATCAGGTCACGGTCAGCGTCCGGATGTCCGATGAGGATTTCGGTCGCTTTGAATCGCGTCGCGGCTAACGCCTGCGTTTGGCCTGTTGCCAAAGGTCTTCCATTGCATCGAGGTTGAGGCCCGAAAAGGCATCTCCTGCCATCTCTTCCATGGCCCGGAAACGCAGATCGAACTTTGACGTTGCACGACGCAAGGCCGCCTCTGGATCGACATCCATTTTGCGCGCCCAGTTGACCACAGCGAAGAGCAAGTCACCAATCTCGTCCTCGCGCTCGTCCTGATTGGTCGCCGCCTCAACTTCCTCAATTTCTTCATAAATCTTAGCTCTAGCGCCTTCGGCATCTGGCCAGTCAAAGCCTGTTCGGGCCGCACGCTTTTGGATTTTCTCAGCGCGCAAAAGGGCAGGCAGGCCGAGTGTGACGCCGGCGAGCGCGCTGGCGTCTTCCTGTCCTTCACGTTCCAGCGCCTTGAGGCCTTCCCAGTCGGGCTTTTCGGCATCGCCAAAGACATGCGGGTGACGGCGCAGCATCTTTTCAGAAATTGCGCTCGCAACATCGTCGAAACCGAAATGGCCCGCCTCCTCCGCCATTCGGGCGTGGAACACGACCTGGAATAGCAGGTCGCCCAATTCATCCTTCAGGGCCGGTAGATCATTGCGCTCAATCGCATCGGCAACCTCATAGGCTTCCTCAATGGTGTACGGCGCAATTGTCGCAAAATTTTGTTCCACATCCCACGGGCAGCCCTGCTCTGGATGGCGCAATTGTGCCATGATCGCGAGAAGTTGGTCGATTGATCGTTGGTCTGTTGCGGACACGGCTGTCGCCTCCTGATGCGGGAGGCTTTCGGGTGACGGATTGGGTTCCTGTGGTCAATCCCGTTGGGCGTTGATCGCATCGAAGATTTTGGCACCCGCCATCAGCACCGCCAAGAGGCACGCCCCAAACATGATCCACCCGATCTTGCCCGGGAATTGGTTGATATATTCTTTCCCGCGTTCCGCCGCGCCCAGAGCCAGGGCATAGATGATGAAAAGCGCTTCAAAGCGGGTGCGGATAATGAACGGACGTTTGATCAGGCTCAACATGATGAAACCTGTGCAAATGCCGGGCCAACCCCAGATTTGCGTCCTTCTGCCTTAACGAATGTGGTAAAGTGTAAGTTAATTCGACAGTAGCGCTTCAAGGGAAAGGCTGGTGAGCAGCGCAGCCCGTGCGCGCCGGATGTCGGCCCATAATGCGGGTGAGGCCAGCTCGCCCGGATCAATCGCTTCTGGCCAATATTGGGTTATGACGGCTGAGATCGCGTCCAGTTTAGCCTCGTCGGCCAAAAAACGCGGATCGACATCCGCTGCGCGGCAGACCACCCGCAAGCGCAGACAGGCAGGTCCTCCGCCATTTGCCATGGATTGACGGACGTTGACCGGCACCAATTGCCGGATAGGGCCGTTGCCAGCGATCATCTCCTGCAGCCAGCCCCACACCGGCTTATTGTCACGGGCTTCCGTCGGTAGGATGAGGGCCATGCCGCCGTTGGGGAGTGTCACCAACTGTGCGTTGAACAGATAGCTTTGAATGGCCTCGGCCAATGACACGCGGTCGGCAGGGACTTCAACGATCTCAACCTCCGGCAAGGCGGCCCGAAGTTCATTATAGAAGGCGTCCTTGCCGGCAAAGGCCTGCTCATGCGCAAAAAGGACGCGCTCATTCGCGACGGCCACCACATCATTATGGAAAGCGCCGGCAGCAATTGCTTCTTCTGACTGCTGGACGAAAAGCGCGCGGTTGACGTCATGGCGGCGGGCCACGGCGCGTGATGCCTCGAAATGCTGGCGGGCGGGGAAGGGGCCTCCGGGGATGCCGTAGACAAAGACTTCAACACCCGCCTGCCCGTGAGACGTGCACAGCCGCATATGGTTGGCCGCGCCTTCATCTCCAAATGGTGGCGGGACCGGGCCGTGCACGGCAAAAGCGGGGTCGGCAAAGGCCAGCTTCAATTGTGCGAACGTTCCCGGCCATTCATGGCTGCGGTGCGGCATGGTGACAAGATTGGCCACGCTCAAATGGCATTTGCCATCGCGTGTATCGGGCGCGGGAGACACGGTCGCTGCATTGGCCGCCCACATGGAGGAGGCGGAGAGGGCGTTGGCGAGGAGCCGCTCATCTGCCGCCGCTGCGCTGGTTCCCAGTTGGGAGAGCCATTGGGTGTCCGGGCGGTCGAGCGGCGCAAAAAATCCCTGGGTGAGACCCAGCTGAAGATTGGCGCGCATTTTCTCGACACCCTGAAGTGCTGCGGCCCGGGGCTGCGATGTGCCGCCTGCGTTTTTGGCGGACGCCAGATTGCCGAGGCTCAGTCCCGCATAGTTGTGGCTGGGTCCGATAATGCCGTCAAAATTGATCTCGGTCAGCATGTCTTACCACCGGGGGACATGTGTGATGACATTGCCTTCACCCACACCCAAAAGCGCGGCCGCCGCTGGATCAATGGCAACCCCGTCTTCACGGTGCTCCAACCAGCCATATGCGGCGCGAAAAGACCCTAAAGTGCCAAAGGCAACCAAGTCCTTATCACCTGCTTTGTGCTCCCCCAGCGTGTCGTCAATCGCTACGATTTTTGTGTCTTTGGCTTCCCTAATGCTGCGAATTTGTTCGGTGCGCACCGTCATGGTCGGGCCGCCGTCGAAAATATCGATATAGTTTTCCCAGTGGAAGCCTTCATTCTCGAGCATCCGCATCGCCGCGCGACCCGATGGGTGCGGCAAGCCGATGACGGCGCGTGCACTTTCAGGGAGCATTGCTGTGTAGACCGGGTGCTTCGGCATCAGATCGGCGATGAACTGGTTGCCATGGACGGCATTGAACTGGTCGGCCTGCTGGAAATTCATGCCGAAGAAGCGGCCTGCCACCCCATCCCAGAAGGGAGATCCCCCCGCCTCGTCGATGACGCCACGCAGTTCCGCCAGCGTCTTGTCGCCAAAGCGGGTGCGGTGGTTGCGTATAAACAAATACCGGCTTCGCGCGATGAGCATGCCAAGGCCGCCCGAGCGTTCCCCAGGATGGAGGAACAGCCCGCCAACTTCGGTGCAGCCTTCCAAATCTGTCGTCAGCGTCAGCATCTCTGCACGGAACGTCTTGTCGAGCTCCACGCTATGTTGGGTCAGCATCCCAAGGCGATAGGAATAGAAAGGCCATTTCTGGCCCACGCGGGAGAATATTTGGCACGTCCCGCGCACTTCACCGGTTTCTGTGTTCTCCATGACGAAAACGAAAAGATCATCATCGATAACGTCTTCTGTGCGCGCAAAAGCGGCGGCTGCGCGTTCGAGCTTGGTGCTCAGTGCTTTGCGATCCGGCGGCAAATTGGTGAAGCCGCCGCCCGTGCGCTTGGCCATTTCATAGAGATGCTGCACATCGTCGGTGTGCGCGGCCCGAATGATGATGCTCACAGGCCACCCCGTTGCGCAATCCGCAGCAAGGTAAGGGCGGAAAGGCGGGCACGTTCGGACAGGCTGTCCACGATTAGAAACTCCTCATCGGAATGGATGGCACCGCCCCGCGGCCCCATGGTGTCGACGACGGGAATACCGCATGCAGCAATGTTGTTGCCGTCACACACGCCCCCCGTCGGACGCCAGTTGATTGCCAGACCGAGCTCACTTCCGCAATCTCGGACAAGGTGAAAAAGCTTTTCGGCTTTCGCGTCGAGCGGCTTGGGCGGGCGATTAAAGCCGCCATGGACATGGCAGCACACGTCGTGCTCGCGCTTCACGGCGGCGACGGCGTTGCGGATAGTGTCTGTTGCGATGGTCATGTCGTCGCGCGTCATGGGGCGCAAGTTGACCCTCAATATCGCGAGGTCTGGCACGACATTGTTCGGGCCACCACCATCGATACGCGCTGGATTGACCTTCAGGCCGGGGGCTTTTGCGGCTGAGAGACGAACGGCCAGATCTGCTGCGGCGACAAGGGCATTGCGGCCCTCATCTGGGTTGCGGCCCGCATGGGCGGCCTTCCCATGCACGATGATGGAAAAATTGCCACTGCCGGGGCGAGCGCCCGCCAATGTTCCGTCAGGAAGGGCGGGTTCATAGGTGAGAGCGGCGACCTTACCTTGAGCGAGGTCGGTGATCAGTCGGGCCGAGGCGTGGCTGCCGGTTTCCTCATCTGAATTGATAAGAACATCATACCCGATGGCTGTCGCGTGCGGCGAGGTTTCCAATGCTGACAAGGCGGCGAGGATAACGGCGATGCCGCCCTTCATGTCCGCCGTACCCGGTCCGTTCAACACGCCATCGTCTAGCCAGCGCAGCGTCTGGAAAGGATGGTCCGCCGCAAAGACG
Source organism: uncultured Sphingomonadaceae bacterium (assembly GCA_937996655.1). Taxonomy (GTDB): domain Bacteria; phylum Pseudomonadota; class Alphaproteobacteria; order Sphingomonadales; family Sphingomonadaceae; genus Aquisediminimonas. Next base: position 625,795 of record CALKUK010000011.1, read on the forward strand.
GTATCCATATGCCCTGTGAGCAAAACGCGGACGGGTGCCTCCGGGCGAACGCGGACGCGCAGATGGGAGCCCCGCTCAACCTCGGTCACATTCCCCTTATTGTCGACGCTCTCAACCGGGTCTGGCGTGATCAGGGAGACTTCGCCGGGCAGGGGCGCAAATGCATCGGCCAAGTGTCCGGCGACTATCTTGAGCCCCTGAAGATTGGTTGTGCCACTGTTGACAGTGGCCCAGCGTTCAACTTGCTCCAGCATGGGGGCATGGCCCGCATGGTCCAGCACGTTTCGATCATCACCCGTCAGTCCGGTCATGCCGCGCTATAGCGTGTGACGGACCGGAAGGCGAGTGGAGCAAGCCGAACTCAGGCTTTGGCTGCGTCCGCCTGAGGCCGCGCAAATTCCGAGGGCACTTCGGTATACATCTTTCGCGCTGCCGGACGCGCAGCGATCTTCTCAATCCAAGCGAGCAGATGCGGCGTGTCTTTCGCATTTACGAATTCCGGGAAGCCAAATTGCATGCCACCGGCAATGGCGTAGTTGCAGACATCGGCAAGCGTATATTGATCGCCGATCAGCCATTCTGTCTTAGAGAGTTGATCTTCAAGCCGTTTCACCGAAACGCCAATCTTGCGCAGTTCCTCCGCCAGAAGATCTTTGGGAAAACCTTTGCGCGCATTGCGCCACTTCGTCTGTTGTTCTGGCACGGGGATGCGGGCGACATAGTCTTCAAATTCCTCGTCGGAATAGGCGCGGGCCATGGGGCCAATGTGACGTTCCCAGCCGATGGTGGAAACGCACCAGCAGAAATATTCATCGACCCATTTGGTCCACACACGCATTTGCGCAATGTCATAGGGGTCCTTGGGGCGCAACGGATTGGCGTCCGGAAATACGTCTTCAAGATACTCGCAGATGACGGTTGATTCGGTGATAATTTTGCCATCATGCTCCAGCGCGGGCACCTGTCCGCGCGGGTTAATGGCTTTGAACCAATCTTCGTGATGTTCAAACTTTGTCGGGTCCAGCCGGTGGATCGTGAAATCGACGCCCTTTTCATATAAGGCCAGCATGGGCTTCAACGAATTGGCCCCGGGGCCGAAGCTGTAAAGTTTGAGCATGGGTCTCTCCGGCATCGTTATGATTCCTAACGATGATGGCGCAGCGCGAACTGATATGCAACACATACAATCTGGGCGCATGGAGCACTTCTTGCCATTCGGCGTCGCTTCCATCATAGACAGGTGGCCCTTTTCCTCCCCGGGACTATGTTGATCGCAACAGTTCACACAAAGGGTTTTTCATGTCTGCCTATGTCACGCGCGCCGGCCTTCAGATTTCGCCGGTTCTTGCCGATTTCGTCGAACAGCGCGCTATTGTCGGCACAGGATTGGTGGCGGAAACGCTGTGGCAGGGGCTTGCCGATATTCTGGCAAATTTTGCACCTCGCAACCGGGTTTTGTTGGCCAAGCGCGATGATCTTCAGTCCAAGCTCGACACTTGGCACAGCGCCAATCCCGGCCCCATTGAGGATATGGCTGCTTATCAGTCATTCCTGACGGAGATCGGTTATCTGGTGCCGGAACCGGCGCCGTTTTCCATCGGAACGCGCAACGTTGATGATGAGATTGCGGTCATGGCCGGTCCGCAGTTGGTTGTGCCGTCGCTCAATGACCGCTTCGTGCTGAATGCCGCCAATGCGCGCTGGGGCAGCCTCTATGACGCCTTTTACGGGACCGATGCGCTGGACGCGGACCCCGCCCGACCGGGTGGATATGATCCGGTCCGCGGTGCGGCTGTCGTTGCTGCGGCTAAGGCGTTTCTCGATGATGCGGTCCCGTTGGCGGACGGCAAATGGGCAGACTGGACGGGAGGAGGTCTCAATCTTGCTGACGCCTCTGTCCCGATTGTGCGGCGGGGTGATGACATTTTGCTGCGCCATAATGGGCTGGGCATTGAGATCCTTATTGATCGCAATCACCCCATTGGTCGCGATGATCCGGCAGGCATCAAGGATGTCGTGCTGGAATCTGCGCTGACGACCATTGTCGATCTTGAAGACTCGGTCGCGGCGGTCGATGCCGAAGATAAGGTGGCTGCCTATTCCAACTGGTTGGGACTTATGCGTGGTGATCTGGTCGCCAGCTTTGATAAGGGCGGCAAGACGCTGACCCGTCGGCTGGAAGAAGACCGGGAATGGGGCGACGATGTGCTGCATGGCCGCAGTCTGCTCTTCGTGCGCAATGTCGGGCACCTCATGACCAATTCAGCCGTGCTGTTGCCTGATGGCCATGAAGCACCGGAGGGTATTCTGGATGCGGTGTTCACTTCGCTCTGTGCGATGCACGATTTGCTCGGTCTCGGGTCACTACGGAACAGCCGCACCGGCAGCGTTTACATTGTGAAGCCCAAACAGCACGGCCCCGAAGAATGTGTTTTCACCAATGATTTGTTTGACGCTGTGGAAGATCTGCTGGGTCTATCGCGGCATACGGTCAAGGTCGGCGTGATGGATGAAGAGCGCCGCACCTCTGCCAATCTCGCGGCGTGCATCCATGCGGTGAAGGACCGGATCGTCTTCATCAACACGGGGTTCCTTGATCGCACCGGGGATGAGATGCACACCGCGATGCGCGCTGGCCCAATGATCCGGAAGGCGGCGATGAAGTCGAGTTCCTGGATTCAGGCCTATGAGGCCCGCAACGTGCAGATCGGCCTTGCCTGTGGGCTTTCCGGCAAAGCGCAGATCGGCAAGGGGATGTGGGCCGCGCCGGACATGATGCGCGATATGCTCGACCAGAAAATTGGACATCCGAAGTCTGGTGCAAACACCGCATGGGTGCCGTCACCGACGGCGGCGACGCTCCATGCAACGCATTATCACCGTGTCGACGTATTCGCGCGTCAGCGGGAATTGGCACAGGGCGAAACACCGGGGCTCGCATCGCTCTTGACGATCCCCGTCGCGCCGGCTGGCCACAATTGGTCAGATGAGGACGTCCGGGAAGAGCTAGAAAATAATGCGCAGGGCATCCTTGGCTATGTCGTGCGCTGGATTGATCAGGGCATTGGGTGCTCCAAGGTGCCGGACATCAATGATGTCGGCCTGATGGAAGACCGTGCAACGTTGCGGATTTCGTCACAGCACATTGCCAATTGGCTTCTCCATGGCGTGTGTACGGCGGACCAGGTCGACGCTGCGTTTGCGAAAATGGCTGCCAAGGTTGATGCGCAGAATGCGTCCGACCCGCTCTATGAACCGCTGACGCCAGAGAGCATCGCCTTCAAAGCGGCACGGGCGCTGGTGTTTGAAGGGATCAGCCAGCCGAATGGCTATACTGAGCCCTTGCTTCACAAATTTCGTCAGGCCAAGAAGGCGGCTTAATTTAAGAAAAATATGGGGGAGAGTTCTGCGTGACCTATGTTTTATGGGGCTCTCCCCATTCACTCTACACAGGCAAACTCCGGTCTTATCTGATTAAGAAGGGGCTTCCCTTTCAGGAGCGCGTGCCCGCTCATCCGGACTTTGGCGCGCGTATTTTGCCGGCCGTCGGCCACATGGTCATACCGGTTCTTGAAACGCCGTCTGGAGAGATCCTTCAAGACACCGGCGACATCATTGACCGTCTGGAAACAGAGCATGCCCAGCCAGTTCTAAATCCCGCCACGCCCGTGCATCGTTTGATCTCGACGCTATTTGATGCGGTCGGTTCGGAATATCTCCTTCCGCTCGCCATGCATTACCGCTGGACCTACCGGGCGGACCAAGACGCCTTTCTTCAGGCAGAGTTCGGGCGGACAATGGTCGCGGGTCATAGCCGGGAAGAGCGGCGAGCGATGGCTGCTGGGATGATGGAGTTCTTTGCAGGCTTCCTGCCCAATCTGGGTGTCTTTCCAGAGACGGTCGATGCTCTGGAAGGCGCCTATGCCGATTGGCTCGACGCGCTCGATGTCCATTTCCAATACCACCCCTATCTGTTGGGCGGCAGACCATGTCGTGGCGATTTTGGGATGATGGCGTCGCTCTTCGCGCATCTTGGGCGCGATCCTGTCCCCGCCGGACTGATGAAGCGTAAGGCGCCGAACCTGTTCCGGTGGACGGAGCGGATGAATATGGCCGGCATCAGTGATGGCGAATTTGCGGGCTATGGCGAAGACTATGCGCCCGATGACTCTCTTCCAGAGACCCTGTTGGCCGTACTCGCTTTGGTTTTCCGCGATTGGACGCCGGGACTGGCTGCTGACGTGGAGTGCTTCAATGCTTGGGCGGCCGACAAGGCATCAGGTGACATCGTTTCGCGGGACGGGCAGCGTCAGGTGCATCCGAACATTGGCCCTGTGGTATATCCGTTTCACGGTGTCGAAATGAACCGCGGCAGTGCGCCGCATGCTGTGTGGATGTTTACCGCGGTTCTGGACCAGGCGCGCGCGCTGGAACCCGCAGCGGCGGAACGCTTTACACAGTTGCTGACGGCAACCAGAGGAGAAGCTGCCTTTAGTCTTGCTCCCGTCCGGCGGATGGAGCGGAGGGATAACGTCCTCGTCCTCGCCTGAGTGCCAGTTGACATGCTAGTATTTTTCCCAAGGATGAGCTCTTAAGGGAGAGAAGCATGGCTGACGCGCTGATAACGTCGTTCGATCCGAGCGACACGGGACTTTATACCGATGATATTTGGCGCGAACCATTTGCAAGGCAGCGGCGCGAGGCGCCCGTCAGCTATCTGCCGGACAGTCCCTATGGCCCTTACTGGTCGGTTTGCACGCTAGATCTGATCCAGCAAGTCGAGACCAACACTGAGATTTTTTCATCGTCCTACAAGCATGGTGGCATCACCATAGGCGCGAATATTGAATCGGCTGATCGTGAATTTCCGAATTTCATAGCGATGGATGGTGAGCGCCACGCTGCGCAACGCAAGGTGGTTCAGCCCTCCTTCAACCCGAGCGAGATGACACGACGGGACGTTGAAATCCGGGAGCGAACGAAGGCCTTGTTCGATGATCTGCCTATCGGTGAAGAATTCGACTGGGTGGAACGTGTCTCCATTCCGCTGACGATGGGGATGCTCTGCATCCTGTTCGACTTTCCTTTTGAGGAACGCCAGGACCTGAAGCGCTGGTCTGATTGGGCGAGCGAAGTTACGCCGGACAACAGCCCGGAACGTTATGGTCAGTTTCTCGAACAAATGGGCCAGATGTTGGCCCGGTTTGACAGGCTGCTGGAGGAAAAGCGTCAATTGCCGCCCTCGGACAATCTCATGTCCCGCATCATTCACAGCGCGGCGATGGGGAGCATGGACCCTATGGAGCGCATTGCGAATATCGCGTTGCTGATCGTCGGCGGGAACGACACCACGCGGAACTCGATGAGCGGGCTCATTGACGCCTTCCGGTGTTACCCCGCTGCGCTTGATCAACTGAAGGCAGATCCCTCGCTCATCCCAACCGCGGTTCAGGAAATCATCCGGTGGCAATCGCCGGTCACCCATATGCGGCGCACGTGCACACAAGACACCGAGCTTAACGGACAAAAACTGTCCAAGGGTGATATGGTGGTAATGTGGTACATCTCCGCAAACCGGGATGAGAGTGTGTTCCCGAACGGGGATATTTTTGACGTGACTCGCGACAATGCCCGCCGCCATGCGGCTTTCGGCCATGGCGTCCATCGCTGCGTCGGTGCGCGACTGGCAGAGTTGCAGCTTGCCAGCTTGCTCCACGAAATTGTGTCGCGCAATGTCACCATCGAGATGCAGGGCGCCCCCGACCGACTGTCGAGTTGCTTCCTGCACGGCTTCACAAAGATGCCGGTGGTGATGCGGCCCAATTGAGGGTCAGAGGCGGGCTTCACCCCATTCGACCCAAGCGAAGGGCTTGGGCGTTTTGGGCATATAGCCTTTCTCGGAATGCGCGATGTTGAACCCGGCGGCCGCATAGGCGCCGGTGATCGGGCGTGTCAGGTGACAATTGCCGCTCAAATGCTTCCAGAGGGGCTCGATCCGCCGTTGCCATTTGGCAGGCCCGGCATCTGGGGCGGCGCCATGTTCTAAAAACAAAGCCTTGCCGCCCGGGCGCAGCACGCGGCGCATTTCGGAAAGCACCTGCTGCTGATTATGCACAGAGCACAAGGTGAAGGTGACGAGAACCGTGTCAAAACTTGCGTCGGCAAAGGGCATGGCTTCTCCAATGCCTGCCCGGATGTCTGCGGCCATGCCCTTGGCTTGAGCTGCTTCGCGGGATCGGTCGAGAAGGGCGGGGGAGGGGTCCAGCCCCGCAAAACTCTTTATCCGGGCCGGATCATAGAATTCCATATTGATACCGCCACCGCAGCCGAGTTCCAGCACATCGCCATCGGCCTGCGGCACGATGCGGCTCCGGGCTTTCATGATCTGCGGCTGTGCGCAGCAACAGCCGATCAACTTGGGCACCATGTTGCGATCCCACCAACCGGCGGGCTTTGGCTCATAGATGGGGTGCGAATTCTCTAAGGACATTTTGATACAACTCTCTTTTGAACGGCACGATCAATTCCACCAGTTCATCGGGGTGCGCCCAGCGCCAGGCACGAAATTCCTGATGCTCCGTTGCAATGTCTACATCGGCATCGACGCCGAGAAAATGGAAGAGGAACCAGGACTGGCTTTGTCCGCGATATTTTCCGCGCCAGATCGTGCCGATCAAATCTGCCGGCAGATCATAAAGATGCTGCGATTCCGATTGGGCGATCATGTCCACTAGATGCGGGGCAATGCCCGCTTCCTCGCCCAGTTCGCGAAGGGCCGCGGTCAGCGCGTCCTCACCGGGATCAATCCCTCCCTGCGGCATCTGCCAAGCTTCGCTGGTGCTATCGAGGCGTTGGCCCACAAAAATATGCCCATCTGCATTGCGGAGCATGATCCCCGCGCAGGGACGGTAAGGCAGGTGGGCAAAGGGATCGTTCACGCGCCAAGTTCTCCAAGCAGTTGTTTCAGGGCGTTGAGGCCGTTGGTGATGTCCTGATGGGACGACGGGATTCCTTTGCGCAAACAGATGAAGCCGTGGATGTTGCCTGAGGCTTCGATATATGTGGTGCGAATACCTGTTTCGATCAACTTCGCGGCATAGGCGCGGCCCTGATCGCGCAACGGGTCCAGACCGGCGGTGATGACGACGGTGGGTGGCATATCATTTTGGTCATGCTTCAAGGGCTCAATCCGCCAGCTTCCATCCCCCGCATAAGACGACATGAAGAAGTCCATGCTCTCTTCGGTGAGCAAATACCCTTTCTTAAAGGCGTCATAGCTCGGCCAGCGGGCGTGGTCGTCGACGGTGGGATAGATTGGATATTGTGCGATCACCGGCTTGGACGCCGCCTTATCCCGCAGCGCCATGGCCGTCACGATGGCAAGGTTTCCGCCCGCGCTGTCGCCTGAGAGGATTAGGCCGGTGCAGGGGATATTGTCTGCGATCCAGCGTGTGGCGGCTTCGCAATCTTCGGGCGCTGCGGGGAAGGGATGTTCCGGCGCGAGGCGATAGCCGATCGAGATGACCGGCATGTCGAGTTGTCGTGCAGCTTCGGCGCAATAAGGTTCATGTGTTTCGATATCGCCGATCACAAAGCCGCCGCCGTGATAGAAAACCATCACAGGGCCAGCAGCGCGGTCTGTGCGGGTATCATAGAGGCGCGCCGGAATGGTTCCGGCAGGTCCGTGAATGGAGAGATCCCGCTTCACCGCAATGTCACCCACATCAGCGTCAGCGACATGGCGCATGGCCAGCATCATGTTGCGCGCATCGGCGATGGGAATTTCATGCATCGCAGGGCCGTCTTGGCCATTCAAAAACGTCAAGAACGCTTCGGTGTCGGGGCGCACGAAATGGTCGGACATATCTTCTCCTGCCTAGATTGCTTTTTGAGATGCTTATCGGTCGATCTCCCCGACGTCTATCGGCAAAGCGTAACTGACCGTCGCGACAGTTTTCCTATTTTGGTTTCCTGAGAATAGCTGCATAGAGGCGGACAAATAGAACCTCGCAGGATCCTGATTACATGGCCACCGCCGCGCGCATCGACGCACCCGATAACGCATCCAACCTCCAGACGTCCGAAGCTGTCGTCGTCCGCTTTGCGGGGGACTCAGGGGATGGGATGCAGCTGACAGGCGGGCAGTTCACCCTGTCGTCCGCTCTGGCCGGCAATGATTTTGCGACATTCCCTGATTTTCCGGCGGAAATCCGTGCGCCTTTGGGGACGTTGTTCGGCGTTTCCGCGTTCCAGATCAACTTTGGGTCGACCGAAATTGAAACGGCAGGCGACGCGCCTGACGTGCTTGTCGCGATGAACCCGGCGGCGCTGAAGACCAATGTCAAAGATCTGAAGCCCGGTGGCCTCATCATCGCTGACAGTGGGGAGTTTACCGCCCGCAATCTGGCCAAGGCAGAATATGACGCGAACCCGCTTGAGGATGACAGCCTTGGCAAGTGGCAGCTGATCCAGTTCAACATCTCGCAGCTGACCATGGATGCGGTGAAGCCCTTTGGCCTTGGTAATAAAGAAGCGCTGCGCTGCAAGAACATGTGGACGCTCGGCCTGTCGCTGTGGATGTTTGACCGTGACCGTCAGCCGATTATCGATTGGCTGAAAGACAAGTTCGCCAAGAACCCGATTCTGGCTGATGCCAATATTGCCGCGCTGAACGCGGGGCATGCCTATGGTGAAACGGCAGAGATTGGTCAGCCGGGCACCGTCGCCATCCCGCAGCGTCATGTAAATGCAGCGCCTGTGGAACCGGGTCTCTATCGCACCATCACCGGTGCAGATGCAGTTGCCTATGGCCTTGTTGCCGGGTGCCAATTGGCAGGCGTGAAGATGTTCTTCGGCGGTTATCCGATCACGCCGGCGTCCTCCATTCTTCATGCGCTCTCGCGCCTCAAGGAATATGGGGTCACGACCTTCCAGGCGGAAGATGAGATCGCGGCCATCGCCTCGGCCATTGGTGCGTCGTATGCCGGTCAGCTTGGTGTGACCTCCTCGTCCGGCCCGGGCATCGCGCTCAAGACCGAAGCCATCGGCCTTGCCGTGATGACGGAACTTCCGCTGGTAATCGTTAACTCGCAGCGTGGCGGCCCGTCCACGGGTCTTCCAACCAAGACCGAACAGTCCGATCTTTATCAGGCTGTCTACGGCCGCAACGGTGATACACCTTTGCCCGTCATCGCCGCGCGCTCCCCCAGCGACGTGTTTGATTGCGCGATTGAAGCGGTGCGCCTTGCGACGCAGTTCATGACACCGGTGATCCTCTTGACCGACGGCTATATCGCGAACGCGGCTGAGCCTTGGAAGGTGCCGGACATGGGCACCTATCAGCCCTTCCCAGTGACCTTCCTCGATCATGTGCCCGAAGGCGGGTTCAAGCCGTATGGCCGCGACAATAAGCTGGCGCGCCCTTGGGTGAAGCCTGGCACGCCCGGCCTTCGGCACCGCATTGGCGGTATCGAAAAGCAGGTCGACACCGGCCACATCAACTATTCGCCGGAAAACCATCAGGCGATGACAGACCTTCGCAAGAACAAGGTGGACGGCATCGCGAGCCACATTCCCGATCAGGACGTTTGTCTGGGGACGACGTCTGGCAAGCTTGCGCTCATTGGTTGGGGATCAACCTTTGGGCCCGTGCATCAGGCCGTGCGCCGTGCCCGGGCAAAGGGCCTCGACGTCAGCCACATCCACCTGCGTCACATCTGGCCGATGCCGAAGAATCTCGGCGATCTGCTGCGCAGCTATGACACCGTGATCGTCCCTGAGATGAACACAGGCCAGTTGAAGACGGTGCTGCGGGACCAGTATCTCGTTGACGCCAAGCCATTGAACAAGGTGTCGGGACAGCCGTTCCGCATCGCCGAAATTGAAGCCGCCATCGAGGAGGCACTCGCATGAACGACATGACCCCGATCAAGACCACGCCCAAGGATTGGGAAACCGATCAAGAAGTCCGCTGGTGCCCCGGTTGCGGGGACTATGCGATCCTGAAGGCGGTACAGCGCACGATGCCGGAAATCGGCGGTACGCCTGAGAACACGGTGTTCGTCTCAGGCATCGGCTGCTCTTCGCGCTTCCCTTATTATATGGAAACCTATGGCTTCCACACGATCCACGGCCGTGCACCGGCTGTGGCGACGGGCGTGAAGCTTGCCAATCCAGATCTCGATGTCTGGGTCATCAGCGGTGACGGCGATGCGCTGTCGATTGGTGGGAACCACACGATGCACCTGCTGCGTCGCAACCTTGATTGCCAGTTCCTGCTGTTCAACAATGAAATTTATGGCCTGACTAAGGGTCAATATTCGCCGACCAGTCGGGAAGGCACGCGGTCACCGTCAACGCCGTTCGGTTCTGTTGATCATCCTGCCAAGCCCTGTGCGTTCGCGCTGGGGGCCGGGGCGCGTTTTGTTGCCCGCGCGATTGACGTGTCCAAGCAGCTTGTGGACGTGCTGAAGTCCGCCCATGCCCATAAGGGCACGGCCTTTGTCGAAATCTTCCAGAACTGCATCGTTTATAATGCCGATGTGTTCGCCGGCTTCACCGAAAAGGCGAACAAGGATCATCAGCTCTGGCTTGAAAACGGCAAGCCAATGCTGTTCGCTGGCGACACCAAGGGCATTGCCATGGATATGCAGTCGCTCAGCTTGAAGGTCGTCGATGTGGTCGAAGGCAATTGGGAAGCGGCGGGCGTCATCGTCCATGATGTCACCAACCGCACGGTCGCCCATATGCTCGTCGAAATGCCCTTTGGCGAATTCCCGATGGCGCTTGGCGTTCTTTATGATGATCCGCGTCCGACGTTTGATTCTGCTGTGATTGAACAGAACGCGGCTGTGGCAAAGGGCAAGACGCCAGACCTTCAGAAGCTGATCTCGACCGGCCAGACTTGGACAGTGGACGCCTGATTGAGACAAGACGGCGAGGCGTTGTGTGGATAATCTGACGCACAGCCTCGTCGGGGCGGTCTTAGGACAAGCGGGGCTCAAGCGTCTGTCGGGCCTCGGTCTTCCGACGTTGATCATTGCGGCGAACATCCCCGACATTGATGCGGGCTGCACGGTTTATGGTGTTGAGTCCCTCGCCATGCGGCGCGGCCTCACGCATGGGCCGATTGCCATGATCGTGTTGCCCGCTCTGCTAACAGCCGCGATGATCGCATGGGACAGATGGCAGGCGCAGCGCGGCACACGGCCCGCTGACCGACCTGAGGTCAAGCCAGGCGCGCTGTTCCTGCTCGCGCTGATCGGGACGCTCAGCCATCCCGCTTTTGATTGGCTCAACAACTATGGAATCCGCCTGCTGGAACCATTTTCCAGCCGATGGTTCTATGGCGATGCCATCTTCATCATCGATCTCTGGCTGTGGCTCGCCATGGGGGCGGCCGTCTGGCTTTCCCGACGTCGGGAACGACGCGGGCAGGGGAGCTGGCGGCGTCCTGCCCAAGCTGCGATTGGGGCCGTTGCCCTCTATGTCTCTTTCAACATCGCGCTCAGCTGGCAGGTGGAAACGCAGGCATCGGCACAACTGGCTCGCAATGGAGTGTCTCCCACGCTCGTCGTCGCCAGTCCGCCGCCTGTTCTGTTCTGGCGGCGGGACATTTTCTGGCGCGACGGACGGCAGATGGGCCTTGGGCACTATGACCTGTTCAGTGGTTTGGCGTTGCCGGCTGGGGGAGCACCGTTGCGTATGGACGATCCCCGCATAGCCAAGGAAGCCTCCGCGCGGGCCGATGTCGCCGCCTTCCTGTTCTGGGCGCGGATGCCCTTTGCCGTTCGGCAGGGGTCTGGCCTGAACATTAATGACCAACGCTTTGACGATCCGGTCACAAGGGACAGGTTCACCGTTCGGATTGATTGACTTAGAGGGTGGTCCCCATGAGCACTCCATCCATTGTCTGGTTCCGTCAGGACCTTCGTTTGCATGACCAAGCCGCGCTTTTGGCCGCGGCTAATGAGGGGCCATTCGTCCCGGTCTATATCCTAGATGATGAGACGCCGGGGGAGCGCAAATTGGGCGGTGCGCAGCGTTGGTGGTTGCACCATTCGCTGGCACAGCTGAAGACGGCGCTGCCGGCCTTGGTGCTGCGTCGCGGGGCCTGTGTTTCGGAGCTGGCCCGATTGGCTGCTGAACTCGGCACCAAACGCATCCACGCCATCCGTCATTATGAACCCTGGTGGCAGGATGCCGAGAGTGAACTCGGCGCGGACTTTGATCTGGTCCTGCATGATGGCAATCACCTTGCCCGTCCTGAGACGATTCTGACCGGCGGTGGCACGCGATATAAGGTCTTTACGCCCTGGTGGCGCGCTCTGCTCGAGCGAATGCCACCCGCAAAGCCTTTGCCAGTGCCGGACATAACCAATGGCGTGACGGGCATTGCATCGGATGACCTTGGGGATTGGGTTCTGCTGCCCACCTCGCCCGATTGGTCCACTGGTTTTTCTGACTGGGCACCGGGGGAAGAGGGCGCTCGTGCAGCGTTAAAGACGTTTCTTCCGCGTCTCAAAGTCTATGACGCGGCCCGCAATCTGCCGTCGGTTGAAGGTGTGTCGCGCCTATCCCCGCACCTGCATTTCGGGGAAATAAGTCCGGCGACAGTCTGGCACATTGCCGCCCGTGAGGCCGGAAAGGCCGCCGAGCCCTTCCTGCGCGAAGTGGGATGGCGCGACTATGCAACCAACCTCATCGACCAGTTCCCCGATTATCCGCAGCGCAATGGTAAGTCTGCCTATGATCGCTTCCCTTGGCGTAGCGGGGAGGCGGCGGACCGTGACTTCACGGCCTGGACCAAGGGGCGGACCGGTTATCCCATTGTCGATGCCGGCATGCGGGAGCTTTGGGCAACAGGGTTTATGCACAATCGTGTGCGGATGATTGCGGCATCCTTCCTCATCAAACATCTGTTGATCGACTGGCGGCGCGGAGAGCGCTGGTTTTGGGATACGCTGCTTGATGCCGATTACGCCGCCAATGGCTCCAACTGGCAATGGGTTGCCGGCACAGGCGTTGATGCGCCGATGTTTTCCCGCATCATGGCGCCTTTGTCTCAATCGGAAAAGTTCGACGCGGGTGCCTATGTTCGCAAATGGGTGCCGGAACTGGCTGACCTGCGGGATCCTTATGTCCATGATCCAGATGAATTTGGCGTTCGTCCTCGGGCCTATCCGCCCAAACTCATCGGCCACCGTGCGGCGCGGGAGCGTGCTTTGGAGGCCATGCAATTGACCCGCGCCGGTGACTGGAGTGCCGCCGACGGCGAATGAAAACTTTGGTTTGGCGTTTTCGCAGATTGTCGTAACGTCATGGTGCAACGCGTGCCAAAGCGCGGAAGAGAAATTGGGGAGTGCACAATGCGGAAATGGGTGTTGGGCGGCGTGGCCGCGGTTGTTGTGGCTGGCGGGGCGCTTTGGGCAACAGCGGATCGGGACACGCGCAATCTGATCGCCCATCTTCCGACGAACCGGGATGTCTTGTTCTGGTCAGAACCGCAGCGTGATGCGGCCTTCCGAGCCCTAGACGCGTTGCCTATCCTTGCCAAGGCGTCGACTGTGGCTGCGGGGGGCGCGGTCAAACCCTTGCCACAGGGCAGGCCGCTGAACATCAAGTTCGACATGACTGGCTTCATGAAGAGCCAGCGCACGGCGGCGTTGGTCATCGTCCAAAATGGCCAGCTGCGCGGCGAATATTACGGTCTCGACTTCACGAAAGACGGCAAATGGACAAGCTTCTCCGTCGCGAAATCACTGACCTCCACGATGGTTGGTGCGGCGCTGAAGGATGGGGCGATCAAGAGCCTGGAAGACAAGGTGACAGTCTATATCCCGGATCTGAAGGGGTCCGCCTATGAGGATGTGACGGTACGCCAGCTCCTCACCATGACATCCGGCGTCCGGTGGAATGAGGATTATCAGGACCCGAAGTCGGACGTGGCGCAGTTTAACGAACATAAGCCGACGCCCGGCATGGACGCGACCGTTAGCTATATGCGCACGCTTCCGCGGGAAGCGCCTGCCGGAAGCAAGTGGGTCTACAAAACCGGCGAAACCAATTTGATCGGCGTGCTGGTCTCCAGTGCAACCAAGAAGCCGCTGGCACAGTATCTCAGTGAAAAGGTTTGGAAGCCTTATGGGATGGAGCGCGATGCGACTTGGCTGCAGGGCGTGACCGGTCATGAAATCTCGGGCTGCTGCTTCCAGGCGACAACGCGCGATATGGCGCGGTTTGGTATGTTCATTCTGGATGGCGGTCGGATCGGCGGAAAATCCGTTTTACCGGATGGATGGTTGGCGCAGGCCACGGTCAAACAGGCGGATATCGGCTCACCCGGCCACGGCTATGGGTTCCAGTGGTGGACTTATGATGATGGCAGCTTCGCTGCAAAAGGCATTTTCGGCCAAGGGATTTTCATTGATCCCAAGCGTCACCTTGTCATTGCCAGCAACGGCAACTGGCCCAAGGCGACGGTTGAAGCGCTGGGGGCTGAGCGCGACAAGTTCTACCGTGCAGCGCAGGCTGCCGTCGATGCGGAAGCTCAGCCGTAACGGGCGACGAGATTGTCGAGCACGGCCTGGTTCATGAGGTTCGCAAAGGCACAGCCAACGCGGGCACCATCGTTCCAGGCCACTTCCGCCTGAAGGCCGGACAGGCCGGGCAAGGTAATCCAGCACAGCGCGCCCGGGCGCATGCCCGTCACCGCCTCGCAGGAAAATCCGGCAAGCGACAAATCTGTCACGATCACCTGAAAGCCCGTCGCGCCAGAGGGGCGCAGCGTTGCGGGCAGTTTAAGCGCAATGCGCGGGGCGCAACGGTCTTCTTGCGCTGCACGCATATATGGGTCGTTTTTGAAGCCCTGATCATTCGCAGTCATCGCTCAAGTCCTTTCTTGAACGTTTGAAATCGATGACTGTTTTGCGCGAATATGGTTCCGGTGCGGTTAAACGGATTGGTTAACGCGTTCGCGGTGGACCGAGTCATATCCGGACATGGCAAGCCGTGCGATGGCGTTTCCGACAGCCGCCGGCTGCTGGATGGTGGCGGGGTCTTCACCCGGATAGGCTTTCTCGCGCATCTTGGTCGCGGTGGCCCCCGGATCAATGATAGCGACCTTGATGCGCCCGACAGTCCGGTTTTCCTCGGCATAGGCCGATAGCATCACTTCAAAAGCGGCCTTTGACGCGCCGTAGACGCCCCAGAAGGCGCGGGGCCGGGCGGCAACGCTCGACGTTACGCCGATCAACTGGGGTGCGTCGCTCTTGCGCAGTAGTGCGTCAAACGCAGCGAGCATCGCCTGTTGCGCGCTGACATTGAGGGTGAAGACGTCCGCAAATTCCCGCGCATCCGCATGGTGCAGCGGGGTGAGTGTGCCAAGCATGGCCGCATTCAAGACGAGGATGTCCAGTTTACCCCAACGCGTCTGCACGGCCTCTGCGAGCCGCCCGATGGCGTCGGCATCTTTCAGATCGAGCGGGGCAATCGTCGCGCTGCCGCCAAGATTGTGGATGCGGTCTTCCACCGCTTCCAAGCTATCAACCGTCCGCGCCGTCAGAATGACGTGGGCGCCCGCAGCGGCCAGCGCCTCGGCGGTTGCCGCCCCAATACCCCGGCTTGCGCCTGTAACAAGGGCAATCCGGCCCTGCAGCGGCTTTTGCGTCATACCACCCGCTCGGCAAGCAAGCTGAGCTGGTTGACTGGCTCCATCTCATCCTGATCGGTCAGGCGGGTTGGATAATGGCCGGTGAAGCACGCATCGCAATATTGCGGGCGGATATCGTTGCGGCGTTCCTCGCCCACGGCCTTGTAAAGGCCGTCGATCGAAATGAAGGACAGGCTGTCGGCCTGAATGAAATTCCGCATGCCTTCGACATCGTGGTTGGCGGCCAGCAACTTCGCGCGTTCCGGCGTGTCGACGCCATAAAAGCAGCTGTGGCGCGTTGGCGGGCTGGCGATGCGCATATGCACTTCCTTGGCCCCAGCATCGCGCATCATCTGAACGATCTTCAGGCTGGTCGTCCCGCGCACGATACTGTCATCGATGAGAAGGACGCGCTTGCCTTCAATAAGCGCACGGTTGGCATTGTGCTTCAGCTTTACACCCAGATGGCGGATATTGTCTGTCGGCTGAATGAAGGTGCGTCCGACATAGTGGGAGCGGATAATGCCAAGTTCAAACGGAAGGCCCGATTGCTGGGCGTAACCGATGGCCGCAGGTGTGCCGCTGTCCGGCACGGGCACGATCAGATCGACGTCAACCGGATCTTCCACAGCCAACTGCGCGCCAATCGCCTTGCGGACGGAGTAAATGCTCGATCCGCCAGTGATCGAATCCGGGCGGGCGAAATAGATGTGCTCAAAAATGCATGGGCGTGGATAAGTGACGGGAAGGGGGCTGATTGAGCGCAGGCCATCTTCTGTAACGATCACGATTTCACCCGGCTCTACATCGCGCACATAGTCTGCGCCGACGATGTCGAGAGCGACGGTTTCGGATGCAAAAACATAACCATCGGCGAGCTTGCCCATGACGAGCGGCCGAATGCCAAGTGGATCCCGACAGGCAATCATACCTTCGGGTGTCATGCAGATCAGCGCATAGGCGCCTTCAACCTGCTTGAGCGCATCGATGAATTTATCGAGCAAAGTCCGGAACGTGCTGGTTGCAACGAGGTGAATGATGACTTCGGTATCGCTGGTGGACTGGAAAATGGCGCCCTTGCGCACCAATTCCTTCTTCACCGTCATCGCGTTGGAAATATTGCCATTGTGCGCCACGGCGAATCCGCCCGATGCCAGATCGGCAAAGAGCGGCTGCACGTTGCGCATCGAGGTTTCCCCCGTTGTCGAATAGCGGACATGGCCGCAAGCGACGTGGCCGGGCAGGCCGCGGATAATTTCATCCCTGTCAAAGTTGCCGGCGACATGGCCCATCGCGCGATGGGAATGGAACCGGTCCCCATCCCAACTCGTGATTCCCGCGGCTTCCTGTCCGCGATGTTGCAATGCGTGGAGCCCGAGGGCGACGATGGCCGAGGCGGTATCTGCGCCCCACACCCCGAAAATGCCGCACTCTTCGCGCAGCTTGTCATCATCAAATGGATTGGTGGAGAGCATTATGAATCGCCCGAAATTGCGCCCGTTACGGCGGCATATAGGCTTCGCTCTTGGAAATGGAAGGCGCAAAGGGAGGCAATGCACAAGACAATCCTCCAGACATCCGTTATGGCGCAAGTTTATGACGGATGAGAGAAACTTTGCCCCCCATTTCGATGAGAAGGGTCTTTTGACGGCGGTCTGCACAGATGCGGCCACGGGCGAGATGCTGATGCTGGCCCACATGAACGCGGAAGCTCTTCGCCTGACTTTGGAGACGAAAAGGGCGACCTTCTGGTCTCGCAGCCGTCAGGCGCTTTGGGTAAAAGGGGAAACCAGCGGCAACGTGCTGCACGTCCTTGAAGCCCGCATTGACTGTGATCAGGATGCAATTTGGCTGAAATGCCAAGCCGAAGGTCCCGCCTGCCACACTGGCGCGCGGAGCTGCTTTTACCGGGTCATTGAGGATGGGCGTCTTCGACCTGTAGACTGAGCAGGGGCGGTTCTCGGCTGTCACGAGGTTAAAACAGGCCTGTTGACCTTTACGTATACGTAAAGTAGAAAATGCGCATGTCGAGTGCCACCGTTGATATCGCCGATCCGCGCGACCGTCATCAATATTCTATCTCAGACCTGTCTGACGAGTTTGACGTGACGCCGCGGGCGTTGCGCTTCTACGAAGATGAAGGGCTGATATCGCCGATCCGCCGCGGTTTGACGCGCGTTTACACGAAGCGGGACAGGGCCCGTCTGGCCTGGATTTTGCGGGCCAAGCGCGTTGGGTTTAGCCTGTCTGAAATCCGCGAGATGATCGATCTTTATGACATTGGTGATGGCCGTCATCAGCAGCGTCAGGTAACGGTTGAAAAATGTCAGGCGCGTATTGATCTGCTCAAGCAGCAGCGTGTCGATATTGACGAACACATTGAAGAACTGTCACGCTTCATTGATGTTGTGAAAAAGGCCGATCCCGCGCTCGGCTGATTGAACCCTGTTCATTGACTGTAGTCCGTTTTCGGAGACCGATTAAATGCCGCAATATACCGCGCCAGTCCGCGATGTCCGTTTCGTGCTTGATCACGTCATCGGGCTAGACCGTTACGCCAATCTTCCGGGCTTTGAAAATGCGACGCCCGATATGGTCGATGCCATCCTCGAAGAGGGTGGCAAGTTCATGGCGGAAGTCTTTTTTCCCCTGAACAAATCCGGGGATGAGCAGGGGTGCACCCGTCACCCCGATGGCAGCGTGACCACGCCAGATGGTTTTAAAGAGGCTTATCAGGCTTATGCCGCAGCCGGGTGGACGACGCTTGGTGCGCCGGTGGCTTTTGGCGGGCAGGGTCTTCCCCATGTGATCAACATCGCGATGGAAGAGTTTCAGGCAACGGCCAATCAGGCGCTTGCCATGTATCCCGGGCTTGCAGGTGCTGCTGTTTCGGCCATCCTGGTCGCGGGCTCGGAAGAGCAGAAACAGACTTATGTGCCAAACATCGTGTCGGGCAAATGGGCTGGGACGATGAACCTAACGGAGCCGCATTGCGGCACCGACCTCGGCATGATCCGCACGCGTGCTGAACCGCAGGCCGATGGCAGTTACAATATCACTGGCACAAAGATCTTTATTTCCGGTGGAGATCAAGATCTTACAGAGAATATCGTTCATCTCGTGCTCGCAAAGACGCCGGGCGCGCCAGACAGCACCAAGGGTATCTCGCTCTTCATCGTTCCCAAGTTCCTGGTGAACAAAGATGGGTCGCTGGGGAACAAGAATGCCGTCAGCTGCGGTTCGATTGAACACAAGATGGGTATCCGCGGGAGCGCGACGTGCGTCATGAATTATGATGGCGCAACCGGCTTTCTTGTCGGCGAAGAGAATAAGGGTCTGGCGGGCATGTTCGTCATGATGAACATCGCGCGCCTCGGCGTCGGGGTTCAGGGCCTTGCTCAGGCGGAGGGTGCGTATCAGAACGCCGTTCAATACGCCAAGGACCGCCGCCAGGGCCGTTCCTTGACCGGTGTGAAAGAGCCGAATGAAAAGGCGGACCCCTTGTTTGTCCATCCGGACATCCGTCGCATGCTGATGGAAGCCAAGGCCTTTACCGAAGGCATGCGTGCTTTCGCTTTGTGGGGCGGTTTTCAGTCTGATCTCGCGCACAATGCACCGACGCTGGAGGAACGCCAGACGGCCGATGATCTGCTCTCACTGCTGATGCCCGTCATCAAGGGCTATGGCACCGACAAGGGCTATGAAGTCTGCACCAACATGCAGCAGGTCTTTGGTGGCCACGGCTATGTCGAGGAATGGGGCATGAGCCAGCGCGTCCGCGACGCCCGTATCGCTCAGATTTACGAAGGTGCGAATGGCATCCAAGCGCTTGATCTTGTTGGGCGTAAGTTGCCGGCCAATGGCGGGCGGGCGATCCAAGCGTTCTTTGCACTTGTGGCCACAGAATGCGCCGCTGCAAAGGGCAAGCCAGAACTTGAGAAGATCGCGTCCGCCCTAGAGGCTGCATTGGCAGATCTTCAGGCCTCGACCATGTGGCTGATGGCGAATGCCATGACCAATCCAGACAATGCAGGTGCGGGTTCGGTCGCGTATATGCATCTGACAGGCATTGTCGCCATCGGCCTGATGTGGCTGCGTATGGCAACTGCCGCGCAGGCAGCACTGGAAGCCGGGACCGATGACAGCGCGTTTATGAATGCCAAGCTGATCACGGCACGTTTTTATGCTGAGCGCAGCTTGCCGGAAACGATTTCGCTCCGGCGTAAATTGGAAGCCGGTGCGGAGAGCGTGATGGCGTTGCCGGTGGAAGCGTTCGCTGCCTGATTTGATATGAGGGGTGACCGATGAGGCGCCCCTCATTTGCCCTTCCCATAAAGTTGATAATATCTATTATGTAAAATTTAGATATGCCATCGAAGCCCCCTCGCGCCGTTTTCCGTTAATTTTGCGCTATGGGTTGAGAATGAGCGTATCACCCTCGACCCGCCAGCCTTTCAGCGTGTCGAGAAAATTCATCCCGAGCAAATTGGTCTCTCCCAAAGTGTCGGAAACCAAAACGGGAAAGTCGTTTCGCTTGATTGGGCCAAGGCGAAGCTGCCCCAGCCGCGCCCGCTGCATTTCAGCCGTTCCGTTCGCTGTTTCGACGACGACGGGAAAGCCAGTTGGGTCGATGTCCACCTTTGCCGCGCGCGCATCTGCCGACGACAACGATGTCGTCGTCGCACCACTGTCCACCATGAAACGAACGTCGTGCCCGTTAACTGACGCGAGAACGGTGAAATGGCCATTGGGATCACGTGGGACTTTGAGGGTTCCGTCCCCCTGCGTGCCGTCGCTCAATCCGAGCTCAGTGGCAACGCGGTTCCAGACGATCTTCAGATCAGCCCTGAAGGTGAACATGACGAACATCGCGGCAAAAATGAGCGCCCAAGTCAGCGCCATCTTTAGCGTCTCACCAAGGGGCAGACGCCGTGCGAGCAGGCTTGATCCCACCAGAACGAGCAACAACACCGCATAGATGAGGCTGCCCGTATCGTTGGTCATCAGGCGTTGGCCTTCGCAAACAGAGTGTAGAAGTTTTCCGCGGTGGTTCGCGCCAGTTGTTCGACGGGTACGCCGCGCAAGTCAGCCAAAAAACGCCCGGTCTCAGCGACAAAGGCTGGCTCGCAACTTTTTCCGCGATGCGGCACGGGGGCCAAAAATGGGGAATCAGTTTCGATCAACAGGCGATCCTCTGGGATGCGCGCTGCGGTCGCCCGTAGGTCCTGTGCATTCTTGAAGGTTACAATACCGGAAATTGATATAAAAAGTCCTAATTCCAATGCGATGTCGGCGAATTCTCCACTGGCTGTGAAGCAGTGGATGACGCCGGGAAAGGCCCCCTTCCCCAATTCTTCCCGCAAGATGCGGGCCGTATCCTCTTCGGCATCGCGGGTATGCACGATGACGGGAAGACCGGTTTCCCGCGACGCCGCGAGATGGGCGCGGAAACTATCCTGCTGTTGGGCGCGGTCACTATGGTCGTAGAAATAATCAAGCCCGGTTTCCCCAATGGCGATCACCTTTGGGTGGGTGGCCGCAGCCACCAATTGGGCCGTATCGACGTCGGCATGGCTGTCCGCCTCATGCGGGTGTATCCCTACTGAGGCCCAGATATTCGGCGCTTTCTCGGCCGTCGCGATAATGTCTGCCCATTCCCGCTTGCGCGTTGAAATGTTGAGCATACCAGTCACGCCGGCCTCTGCCGCGCGCGCCAGGACAGCGTCCTGATCTTCAACCAGGCCCTTATAGTTCAGGTGGCAATGGCTATCGACGAACATCAGGCGTCTTCTGCAGGCAGTTCCAGCCGCGGGAAAAGCGGCGCCGGCGCCGGCAGGGTGAAACCAGACGCGCACAACCGGTCATACCAATTTGTATCTGCAAAGGCCGCAAAGTCACGTTCCCCTGCGGGAATGCCGAGCTGATCGAGCATTTTGCCCGCGGAAGACGGGATAATCGGTTGGACGGCAAGCGTCAGATCGCGGATCGCCTTCACCAGCGTCCTCAAGACAACGCCCATCCGAGCCGGGTCGGTCTTACGCAGCGTCCAAGGCGCTTGCGCGTCGATATATTGGTTGCAAGCAAACACGGCACGCATCCAGGAATCGAGCCCTTGTGAGAAAGCCAGTGCGGCAAATTCGCGCGGCACATCATTAGCGCACGCGTCGTGCACGAGCGAGAGCAGCGCCGCATCATCCGCTGTATCTTCACCCTCATTCGGCAAACAACCATCAAGGTTTTTGAAAATGAACGATAATGTGCGTTGTGCCAGATTGCCGTAGCTGTTTGCCAGCTCCGCATTCACACGGGTCACAATCGCGTCCGGGCTGTAGCTGCCATCCTGCCCGAAGCTGACTTCGCGCATCAGGAAATAGCGCAGCGCATCGACACCGAACAGCTTGGCGAGGTCCATCGGATCGACCACGTTACCAAGTGATTTGGACATTTTTTCGCCCCGGCTCAGCAGAAAGCCGTGGCCAAAAACCTGCTTGGGCAGCGGGAGCTTGGCTGACATCAGGAACGCCGGCCAATAGACGGTGTGAAAGCGGACGATGTCCTTGCCGATGATGTGCAGATCAGCAGGCCAGAAGCGCGCGAAATCTCCGTCCTTGTCCGGATAGCCGACGCCGGTCATGTAGGTGGTGAGCGCGTCGACCCACACATACATGACATGGCCGGGGGAGCCGGGAACCTGCACGCCCCAGTCAAAGCTGGTGCGCGACACGCTGAGATCCTTCAGTCCGCCCTCGACAAAGCGGAGCACCTCATTTCGGCGGCTGTCCGGGCGGATAAAATCGGGGTTGTCGCGGTAGAGCGCCAAAAGGGCGTCCTGATATTTGGACAGGCGGAAGAACCATGTTTCCTCCTTCGTCCATTCAACGGGCGTGCCCTGTGGGGAGAGCTTTTCGCCCCCTTCCCCTTCTGTCAGTTCGCTTTCGTCGTAAAAGGCCTCATCACGGACGGAATACCAGCCTTCATACCGGTCAAGGTAGAGGTCATCATTGGCCGCCATCGCTTCCCAAAGGGCTTGGCTCGCGCGCTTGTGGTCTGTTTCGGTGGTCCGGCAAAACCGATCATAAGAAATGTGTAGAGTATTGCACATCTCTTTGAAATAAGATGACATTTCATCGGCAAATTCAAGCGTGTCGCGCCCGGCCGCACGGGCCGTCTGAACCATTTTCAGTCCATGTTCGTCCGTGCCAGTCACAAGACGGACATCGCGTCCCATCAAGCGTTGGAACCGGGCAATGGCATCGGTCGCAATGGCCTCATAAGCGTGGCCGATATGTGGGCGTCCATTGGGGTAAGCAATGGCGGTGGTGATATAAAAGGGTGTGCCTGACATGCCTCAGGCTTTAGCGGATGATCCTGTCGGAGCAAGCGCTGCGACGTGACCGGCCATCGAGAAAACGACCTGTTGCACGTCGAGTGACCCTGCAACGGCATGGGCCGCAAGGCTGCGAGCCGATTCCCACTGTTTGAGAGCAAGGCCGAGAGCGTCGCCGGAACGTTCCCGGGCCGCAGCAGCAAGGAAGGCCGGTGTGCGCTGCAGAAACACTTCGTAGCGCGCTTGGGCCGCCTTCAGGGAAAGTTGCTGGCTCAGCGAGAGGCGCCGCGCATTATCTGGATCGCCAAAGGTCATCAGGTCTTTGAGTGCGGCATCAATGCCTGCGATATCAAGACCGGCATAGTGCATTGCCCTGCCCGGAGATCCGTCTCCAGCGGCAATAAGGGCCGCGAGCTCACTGGGGTCTGCATCCGGTAATTGCGCGCGCAATACTGACGTCATGGCGGCATTGTCCAAGGGCCCAAAGCGCAGGACTCGGCATCGGGACCGGATGGTTGGCAGCAGGCGTCCGGGGCTGTGCGATACGAGCAGGAATACAGTGCCCTGTGGCGGTTCTTCCAGCCGCTTGAGCAGCGCATTGGCGGCGGAGACTTCAAACGTCTCGGCCTCGTCAATCACGATCACGCGGCGCGATGACATCGACGGCACCGTTGCAAACAGTGGATTGAGCGCGCGGATCTGCCCCACTTTGATGCTTCGCGCGCGTTCTTCCGCCTCAGGCCAATCAAGCCGCGGCTTGGCGGCGACCTTTTCATCCTTGGGCAGCCGATCAATCAGGGCGAAATCAGGATGGCTCCAGGCGTCGAGCAATTTGGACGCCGGATGCTGCAATGGCACGTCCATGGCCGGTGTCGCGGGATCAAGACCCATGCCTTCTGCCAGCATCCGTCGGGCGAACTGCATGGCCGTCGTAAACTTGCCGACGCCCTGTGGCCCGGTCAGCAACCAGGCATGATGTAGGCGATCCCCATGTAAAGCCGCGCGAAACGCCGCAATCGTGGCGTCATGGCCAAGGATTGTTGTCAAAACAGGTCTACCAAAGCGTCTAGCATGCGTGCCGTCACGTCCTCCGGTGTACCATTGGCGTCGATGATGCGGAACCGTTCTGGGTCCTGCTGCGCGAGGGCACGGAAACGAGCTGCGACGCGGTTATAATAGTCCGCACCCTTGGCGCCCATCCGGTCGGTTTCGGCAGAGCGGGCCGCAGCGCGGCGCGCGCCTTCCTCTACTGGCAGGTCAAGAACGATGGTCCTGTCCGGCAAGAGGCCGCCCGATCCGATGCGGTGCAGATCAAGAATGTCCGCGTCTGAAACACCTCCGGCGCCACCCTGATAGGCGCGCGTTGAATCGACAAAGCGGTCGCAGATCACCCATTTGCCTGCACACACTGCCGGGCGGATCAGTTTGGCTACATGGTCGGCCCGCGCGGCGGCAAAGAGCAACGCCTCTGCGGCGTCATTCCATCTGTCCTGCCCGCCGGACATCAGCAAGGCCCGTATGGCCTCGGCCCCCTCCGTCCCGCCCGGCTCGCGCGTGGTGACAACGTCAATTCCGCGCTGTGTGAGCGCTTCGGCCAGACGACGGATTTGGGTAGATTTGCCTACCCCTTCCCCGCCTTCCAGCGTGATGAAGCGCCCCGTCAAGATCAGAAGCCGAAGAAGGACAGAATGCCGAGCCAGATGCGCCGGAAGAAGCCGGCTTCTTCCACATCGGCACCGGCAACAAGCGGCACGGTCGCGGTCGGCGTGTCGGCTGTGGTGACCACGAGGTCAGCAATATGATCTCCGGCCTTGATCGGCGCAGTAATCTGTCCAGCGTAGTGGACCTTCATCTGCACGGCGGCCTTCGGGCCGCCTGCCGGCACCGACACAGTGATCGCCTGCGGCGCGACAAGGGTGACTTCGGAGGCGCTGCCATTCTTGACTTCAGCTTTGTCGACGGTCGCACCCTTCGCAAAGAGCGGCTGGGTCGTCCAGGCCTTGAACCCCCAATCCATGAGCTTGACGGATTCAGAAATGCGACCGTTAAAGCTGTCGATCCCCGCCACAACCATGACGAGGCGGCGGCCATTTTGTTCAGCGGATCCGGTAAATCCATAGCCGGCCTCGTCCGTGTGGCCGGTCTTAAGACCATCAGCTCCGGGGATACGACCGAGAATGGGGTTACGGTTGGCCTGAACAATGTCCTGGCCCTTGCCCATCGTCTTGCCCCAGCTGAATTCCTTCTGCTGATAGAATTTGCGGTAGAGATCAGGGTATTCTCGGATCGTGGATACGGCAAGCTTGGCCAAGTCATGCGCGGTGACTTGCGTACGGCCTTCATCCGGCCAGCCATTGGAGGTGCCGAACGTGCTATTCGTCATGCCCATGCGCTTGGCTTCAGCATTCATGCGGGCAACAAAGGCTTCCTCTGTTCCAGCAATGCCTTCAGCCAACACCACACAGGCGTCGTTGCCGGAAAGCGTCACCACGCCGTGGAGCAGATTTTCCACACTCACTTGCTCCCCGGGGGAGAGGAACATGGTCGAACCGGCGGCGGGGCCATGCCATTTCGCCCAGGTCTCCGGTTTAACGGTGAACTTCTGGTCGAGTTTCAGTTCACCCTTCTTGATCATGTCAAAAACGACATGGGTCGTCATCATCTTCGCCATGGATGCGGGCGGCATCTTCCTGTCTGCGTCCTTGGCGTAGAGAACGGCACCGGAAGACAAATCGATCAGATAGGCAACAGGGGCTGCCGTCTCAAAAGGAGGGGCGGCCGCAAAGACCGGCAACGTCGTCGCCGACAAGAGGGCAACGGCGTAAATGGCTGGTTTCATGAATTTTTCCCGAATGTGTGACTCAGCGCGTGATTCGAGCGTCTCGATAGCCTTTTGCAGCCAGAGGTCCAAGCGCGGCGCGCGCGGCAGCTTCATTTGGATAGGGACCCTTGCGGACACGGAACAGATTCCCGGCGGGCTGAATGCCCCCGCCAATCTGTCGGGCAACCTGCTGCGCCTTCCAGCGGGAGGAAAGCGCCGCCACCTGCACATAATAGCCGCCGGAGACATAAACGGGTTGGGCCACAGGTGAAGGGCGCTGCCAGCGGGGCGGGTTTTGTGGCAGGGCACGACGCGCGCCGGCCTGCTCCACAATGAAGCCGTCATCCGCTCGTTCCGATTGCTCAACCTGTATTGGATTGCCATCATCGTCATCATTGCCGGAGACAACCCAATGCGGGCCGGCTTCCGTTCGCGGGCCTGCGGCGGGAACGGAAGCCACTGGCGGCTTTAAACGCGGCCTTGGGGCGGGTTGAACTTCGGTCGCCGCGCGGTTGGCGGTCCTTACCGCAGCCAGTGTCCCCGCCTTTTTGCGCAAGACGATCAGAAGCGATTCCGGCGTGTCCATCCGGTCGCCCGCCGCCTGCCCCATGCGGAGCGCTGCTTTTTCCTGATCGGTTGGGTTGGCGGCGCGCACGCGCAGAGCGGCTTGCCCGACGGCATCGAGCAGCAACTGGCGCGCGGCACCGGCCGACATTTCCGCCAGAGCGCCGGACCGGCCAAGCGCGGGCCGAGCCGAGACGCGCGCGACGATGGTCCGCCCTGTATCCAGCCGCGTAATCTCCACATAGCTCGGCACTGGAAGCGTCGGATGGGCAATCCAGATGCCAGACGGACCAAGGGCTGCGCCCTCCCCGCTTGCACTATCGGCGCCCGGCCAGATGACCTGACCCACCTCATCATACATTTTCGCCTCTTGCGAGAGGACTTCCGGGTCTTGCGCGATCGGCTGCTGCGGCATTGCGCCGGCATCGCGAACATCGGGCCATTCAGGTCGCGCCTGAGCGACGCCCCATAGAGCACAGCCCGCAAACAGCGAGGCCGCTGCTTCAAATGTTCTAGTCCGGAACCCCAGTCGCAACCGCATCGGCCAACAACCCCACAGAAAGAGCGTAAAAGTTTGAGCAGTTATAATCGAGGATGACCCTGTAATTTCCGGTTAACAGCCAGGCAGGCGTGTTTGGCCCATCGGGTTGGAACAGCGTAACCAGCTCTGTTTCACGCAACGATGTGCGTTGTGGCAGCACGCCCAGCGCCCGCCATTCGGCCACGGTGCGCCATTGGCTGTGGCGAGAAAAGACGCGCTCACACCGGGGAGAGACGGTGCGGGCTGCAAAACGGGATGTGTCGATGGTTTCCGGCAACGTCACCGGCACGCCCCATGGGACACCCCTTCGCCAACCGGCATTGACGAAGTAATTGGCAATAGAGGCCAGCGCATCTGGTTCACTCGCCCAAATGTCAGCCCGCCCATCGCCGTCGCCGTCTCGGGCGACGCGCAGATACATGGACGGAAGAAACTGCGGATAGCCAGTGGCGCCCGCCCAACTGCCCTTCAATTTAGACCGTGGATAGCCGCGATCCATCATCTTAAGCGTGGCAATGAATTCTGCGGTGAAAAGTTCACGTCGCCGTCCCTCATAGGCCAGCGTCGCCAGCGAATTGAGCAGATCAAAATTGCCGGTGAACGACCCGTAGTTGGTCTCATGGCCATAGATCGCCATCATGATTTCTTCGGGAACACCCGTTTCCGCCTCCACCCGCTCCAGCAGGGGGCGAAGCGCCAGATAGCGGGACCGGCCCCGCTCAATGCGGGCAATATCCACATGCCGCGCCCGATAAGGTGCAAAACGCGGAATGGCCGTTCCTGGCGCGCCGCCAGGCTGGGCACGGTCTAGTTCCACCACCCGCGGCAGAAAAGTCAAATCCGGGATGACTTGATCCAGCGTCCGGTCCGAGACCCCCTCAGCCGCTGCGCGTGCGCGCAATTGCCCGGAAAAGGCCCCAAAGCCTGATTGTGGGCCGTTCTGTGCCGTGGGCGCGTCGGAGATCGGCATTTGGGCGAAGGATAGACTGTCTGCGCTAGTATCCGGCACCGACGCCGAAACCGCGAGCACCGCCGCAAAACCGATCACACGAGACGCCATACCCCACATGCCGTCAAATTGGCAGAATTGAGCCGCTCTGCCAACCCGCCCCGTCGTGCCTCTTGCACGTCAGACCGACCTGACGCTAAAGGCCCCCTCAGCGCGGACAGGTGGCCGAGTGGTTTAAGGCAGCGGTCTTGAAAACCGCCGTAGGTGGAAGCCTACCGTGGGTTCGAATCCCACCCTGTCCGCCACAACTCTCCAGGCAGTTGTTGATGTGTCGACGACAACTCTAAAATGGGATGTGTTCACCGTCCCACGCAAATAAGCCGCCTGTCTGGTCCGGCCCAAGTTGATCAAGGACCTTAAGCAACGCGTGTGCGCTCCGGTCTGGGGTGAACAATTTCCCGTCCGCGACATTGCCCTGAAACGGTTGTGACAAGGGTGTATCCACTGTGCCGGGGTGGAGCGTGACGCACAGCGCCTTTGGGTGCGTCCGGGCGAGTTCAATAGCGCAGTTTTTGACGAGCATGTTCAGCGCCGATTTCGACGCGCGATAGCTATGCCATCCGCCCAGCCTGTTGTCAGAGATGGAGCCCACCCGCGCGGAAAGTGCGGCAAAAACGGCTTTATCGTCCTTGCGCAACTTAGGCAGTGCGTGTTTCGCGATGAGGGCCGGGCCGATGGTGTTGACCTGAAAAGCGCGGGTCATAGCCTCGGGTGTGATTGCCCTTAGGCTCTTTTCTGGACGAATGTCTGCATCGTGGAGAAGGCCGGTCGCCACAAAGAGGAGATCGAGCGGGCCGTCGGCAGACGCTGCCTCGACACAGGCCGCAATGGAGGCTTCGTCGGTGAGATCAAACTGAAGCCCGCTCACCTTTCCCGATTGCGGAACCGCCAAGCGCGCGGCGGCATAGACCGCGCTGCAATTGGGGTCCCGTGCCAATGCCCGGACGATGGCCGCGCCAACCCCTCCACTGCCGCCGAAAATGAGCGCGCGATAGCCGGGCCTGAGGCTGGAAAGCTGAATGTCTGTCACGGCTCAGGCCCGCATTCTTCCCTTAGATGTCGACAATAATTTTGCCGAAGTGCGCGTTCGCGGCCTGATGGCGGAACGCGTCGGCCAGCTGCGGCAGCGGGAAGTGCTTGTCGAGCACGGGCTTAAGACCCGTCGCATCGATGGCGGCGATCATATCGAGCTGCTGTTGGCGGCTACCGACGGTCAGGCCGATGACGCGCAGCTGCTTTGCCATCAGTGTGGCGGTCATCACCGGTCCGGCAAAGCCCGCGAGAACGCCGATCAGTGCAACATGCCCCATAGGCTTGGCCGCAATCATCGACTGATCGAGTGTCCCGGAACCACCGACTTCAACAACATGGTCGACGCCGCGTCCCCCGGTCAGACCCAAGACAGCGGCACCCCATTCCGGTGTTTCCTTATAGTTGATCAGGTGATCGGCCCCCAGGGCCTTCATACGTTCCAGCTTGGCATTGGAGGACGACGTGGCAATCACAGTTGCGCCCATGGCCTTGGCAAACTGAAGCGCGAAAACGGAAACCCCGCCTGTCCCTTGCACGAGGACGGTAGCCCCTGCCTTGATCTGCCCATCCACAACCAGAGCGCGCCAAGCCGTCAGCCCCGCACAGGTCAACGTTGCAGCCTCAGCAGCGGAATAACCCTTGGGGACGTGGGTGAACCAACTGGTCGGCGCGGTCACATATTCGCGGGCATAGCCGTCAATCCCGTCGCCTGGAACGCGCGTGAAGGCGGTGCTGGGCGGCGTGCCATCGAGCCAATCGGGAAAGAAGGTGGAGACGACCATGTCGCCCACGGCATATTCGGTAACGTCATCGCCAATGGCGACCACTTCGCCGGCGCCGTCGGACATGGGAATACGCCCATCCGCCGTTGGCAGCATGCCCATGACGACCGCAAAATCATGATAATTCAGGGAGCTTGCACGGATGCGAACCTTAATTTCACCCGGCCCCGGCGCAGCGGCCTCGGGCAGGTCCACCAAGGTCAATGAGTCGAGCGATGCGGGCTGGTTGATCTGGATGGCTTTCACTGGTGTCTCTCCTGAAGAATCATGGGCGTTTCAGCTTGACGTGAACGTCACCCGGGTCAAAGTGCAAGCATAAAGCGCGGCGGAAGAAGCACGCGCAATGAAACTGGAGTGGATATGGCAGCCGATTTTGATCTGGTTATCCGTGGTGGGACTCTCGTCGATGGGACGGGCGGTGCCCTGCAGGACGCAGACGTTGCCATTACCGGCGGAAAAATTGCCGCAATCGGACAGTTTTCAGGATCAGGCGTGGAGGAAATAGACGCGCGCGGCCGCATCGTCACCCCGGGCTTTGTCGATGTGCACACCCATTATGACGGGCAGGCGATTTGGTCGGAAGAAATGTCCCCCTCCTCCTCCCATGGTGTCACCACGGCTGTGATGGGGAATTGCGGGGTCGGCTTTGCGCCGTGCCGCCGTGAAGACCACGACATGCTCATCAATGTGATGGAGGGCGTGGAAGATATTCCCGGCGTCGTCATGGCGGAAGGCCTGCCCTGGAATTGGGAAACGTTCCCGGAATATCTGGACGTTGTCGCCGCCGGAAAGCGCGACATTGATGTGGCGGCTTACCTCCCCCATTCGCCCTTGCGCGTTTATGCGATGGGAGAACGCGGCGCGCGGCGCGAGCCTGCGACGCGCGACGATCTGGCCCGCATGCGCCAATTGTCGCGGGAAGCGATGCAAGCGGGCGCTTTGGGCTTTGCGACCTCCCGCCTGTCGATTCACAAGACGGCTGATGGCGGCAGCATTCCGACGTTTGAGGCGGATGTAGAAGAACTGCGCGAGATTTGCGGCGGGATGTCCGATGCCGGTACCGGTACGCTCCAGATTGTCCTCGACGCCTTTGTCGGCTGGGATAAGGAATATCCCATCATCGATGATCTCATGCGGTCATCCGGTCGTCCGGCGACCTTTACGCTCGCATCCGGCAATGAAGGGCCACCGCGCTGGCGGGGCGTTCTCGACATGATGGCCGAGTCCAAGGCCAATGGCGGTCAGGTCACAGCACAGATCATGCCGCGCCCGATTGGCCTGATTGGCGGACTGGAACTCTCGGTCCATCCGTTCATCATGTGCCCCAGCTGGCAGAAGATTGCGCAACTCCCCCTCGACCAGAAGGTCGCTGCGATGCGTGATCCTGAATTGCGCCGTGCCCTCCTGTCTGAAACGCCGGAACCGGGCCATCCCTTCAATGCTCTCGCTCGCAACTGGCGCTGGATGTATGCGCTGGACAATCCGCCCAACTATGCGCCGCCTCCCGAAGCGAGCTTTGCCGCCATTGCCGAGGCGCGTGGCGTCTCCCCCGAAGAGGTCATTTATGACCGCTTTCTGGAAACGGATGGCAAAGGCTTTTTCCTCGCGGCGCTGGGCAATTACGAAAATGGCCGGCTGGATTCCGCGCATGAAATGCTGGTCCATCCCGATTGCGTTCCCGCGCTTGGAGATGGCGGCGCGCATTATGGCGCAATTTGCGATGCCAGCTATTCCACGTTCTTGTTGACCCATTGGGTCCGCGACGGTGTGGACAACAAGATCAGCCTTGCCGATGCAGTGCACATGCTGTCCGCAAAGGCAGCGCGCGCGGTTGGCCTCAATGACCGGGGTGTGCTGCGTGTTGGGGCGAAGGCCGACCTCAACGTCATCAACCTCGACGCCCTTACCCTCCATCTGCCCGAAATCGTGCATGATCTGCCGGCAGGCGGACGGCGTCTGGACCAAAAGGCAACGGGCTATGATGCGACCATCGTCTCCGGCGCGATTATCCGGCGGCATGATAAATCGACCGGCGCCCGCCCCGGCGCGCTTGTGCGCGGCGCGCAGGCGGCCTGACCCGCATTCATCAAGTTAGAGGAACGGCTTAACCCATGAAGATGCTTGAAGGCATACGCATCATTGATCTGACCACGGTGATCTTTGGTCCCTATGCCACCCAGATGCTCGCTGATCTGGGGGCGGATGTCATCAAGATTGAGAGCCCAACGGGCGATGTCCCGCGCTACATGGGTGGGTATAAGCAGACGCCTTATATGGGCGGCACACATATGACGGTGAACCGGGGCAAACGCTCCATCGTCCTCGACTTGAAGAAGCCCGAAGATGCCGAGGTGTTACGCAGGCTGATCGCGACGGCGGATGTCTTTGTCCACAATGTCCGGGCAAAGGCGATCGGTCGGTTGGGCTTCGGCTATGAGGATGTGAAGGCGATAAAGCCGGACATCATTTACGCGCATTTTGCGGGCTTCAGTCAGGAGGGGCCTTGGGCCGACTGGCCAGCCTATGATGATGTCATCCAGGCAGCAACCGGGACGACATCGCTGTTACCCAAGGTCGATGGCAACCCCTCCCCCCGCTATTTCCCCTCACTCATCGCGGACAAGGTGTCCGGCACATATGGTGCGCAGGCCCTGCTGGTCGCGCTCATCCACAAATTGCGGACAGGCGAAGGCCAGCATGTCGAAGTGCCGATGCTCGATTGCTTTGCCAACTTCATGCTGACGGAGCATTTGCAGGATCAGGTCTTTGAGCCGCCGCTCGGCCCGCCCGGATATCCGCGGCAGCTGGACCCCAACCGTCAGCCCTTCCCCACCATGGATGGGCATCTCGTCATCGTGCCCTATACCGATGCGAAGATCCTCAAGCTGTTTGAGTTGATGGACGATGCCGACTTCCTCGCGCACGAACCCTTCAACACACCGATGGGCCGGTTCCAGAACATGACGTCCATTTATGGCCGCATTGGCGAGCTGACCCCGCAAAAGACAACGGCCGAATGGATTAAAATCCTGACGGCGAATGATTTCCCCGTCATGCCGGCCGCTGATCTGGGCGATGTCATTCACAACGAACATCTGAAAGCCACAGGCTTTTTCCGGATGATGGAGCACCCGACCGAAGGGATGATCCGACAAATGGCACCGCCGGTACGCTATTCCGCAGACCCAGATCGCCCTATCGGCTTCGCACCGACGCTGGGCCAACATACTGACGCTTTGAAGAGAGAGGTAGAAGGCTGATGCTGACCAAGGGCGACGAATATCCCATTCACCAGACACCGGAACCCATTGCCTATTCGGGGACAGACCGGAACTTCTACGACCGCTATTTCTTCAACGGATACAAGGCGGATGGCAGCGACTTTTTCGCAATCGCCTTTGGTGTCTATCCGCATCTCAATGTTGCCGATGCACATTTTTCCTGCATCCGGGGCGAAACCCAGCATTGTGTCCATGCCTCGCGCTTGCTTGGCATGGAGCGGATGGACCTGAATGTCGGACCGATCACCATTGAGATTGTCGAGCCGCTCAAATCCCTGCGGGTCATTGTCGACAATCACGAAGGCATTTCGGCGGACTTGACCTTTACCGGCCGCGCCTTTCCGCTGGAGGAGCCGCGGTTCATCCGTCGCATCGGCCCGCGCACCTTTATGGACTATACCCGCCTGACCCAGAACGGGCATTGGGAAGGCTGGATCGAGGTGGATGGCGTCCGCCATGATATCGGTGGTGCGGTCGGTACGCGCGACCGCAGCTGGGGCATCCGTCCGATTGGTGCGAGTGACCCGCAGCCAACGGTACCGCAGGTCATTCCGCAATTTTATTGGCTTTGGAGCCCGGTGAACTTTGACGATGGCGCACTCTATTTCCATGTGAATGATGACGCCCATGGCAGGCCCTGGAATACCCGGGCCGTCTGGTGCCCCGATGGCGCCGGAGTAAACGACATGGCCGAGAGCGAAGCGTGCAAAATGACGACGGTGCTCAAGCCCGGTTCCCGCCATGCTGCGTCTGCCGAACTGACGGCGGACCTGCCGGATGGTCGCAAGATGCACGCAACGTTCGAACCCGGCGTTCCCTTCCTGATGCGCGGCATCGGTTATGGCCATCCGGAATGGACACATGGTGGCTGGAAGGGCGAACTTGCTGTCGCCCGTGAGGATATAGACCTGACGGCGATTGAATCGGGTCGCGCCGATCATCTCCATATTCAGGCGATTTCGCGCGTTACCATGACGATTGGCAATGAGGAGCGACGGGGTACCGGCATCCTCGAACAGCTGGTCCTTGGCGCCTATGAACCGCTGGGCCTGAAGAGTATCTTCAATGCCTGAGGCGGTGCCGACCCTCGCCGAGATGACGCCGGACTGGCTCACGCATCGCCTGCGCGAGAACGGCTATGACGCAAGCGTGGCCGCAGTGGAAACCGGCGCAATCGGCACCGGCCAAGTTGGCGCGACCTATCGCCTGAAGCTGACCTATGCGGGGGATCCCAACGGAGCGCCGTCGACATTGGTCGCCAAGCTGCCCTCCAATGACCCTCTGAGCAAAGCGACAGGCAAGTCGCACATGACCTACATTCGGGAGAGCCGCTTCTATCAGCTGTTCGCAGGCAAAAGGCCGATGGCGGTACCGGAACACCTCTTCATCGCGTTCGACGATGACAGCCATGATTTTGCGCTGCTGATGCATGATCTGCCGCACCACGTGCAGGGCAACCAATTGCTCGTCCCGACACGACAAGAGGCCGAACTGGCGATGGACGCCGCCGCGAGCATCCATGCTGGCTGGTGGGGTGATCCCGTTCTAGACACGTTTGACTGGCTCAACGGCACCCGGGCCGTCCCACCACAGATTGATGGTGAGGCGCTTTACACGGCGTTCTGGCCAGCCTTCTGCGACCGATATGGGGACCGCGTCACAGATGCGATGAAGAAGGTGGGTGAGGCCTATTACGGGAACATCCAGCGCTGGTCTGACAGCCGCGATGGGCCGCGTTGCCTGACGCACAATGATTTTCGTCCGGACAACATGCTTTATTGCCCGCAGGATGCAGCCAAACCGATCATCGTCGTGGACTGGCAGACGGTTGGCGTCGGCGAGGGTGCAGGCGATATTGCCTATTACCTTGGCACGGCGATGGACCCGGCGACGCGCAAGACGGAGGAACGTGGTCTCCTTGCCCGCTATAGCGATGCGCTCGACCGTCATGGCGTGCCAGCGTCAGACTTGGCCAACCAATGGGACGCCTACCGCACGGCGTCCTTCGCGGGGATGATGATGGGCGTCACCGCGTCCATGGTGGTGGTCCAAACTGACCGCGGGGACTCCATGTTCCTCGCCATGGCCGAACGCTCCGCCCACATGGTGCTCGATCATGCGGAGGTTGCGCTGCGTTTTTAATGGGTTGGCTGGGCCCGATGGCCCAGCCTATTCCATCTCCAAAATGACTGCGTCCACAGCAAGGCTTTCGCCCGCCGCTGCGTTCACGGACTTCACCACACCCGCCTTTTCCGCACGGAGGATGTTTTCCATCTTCATCGCCTCCACAACGGCGAGCGGCTGACCCGCCTCGACCTTGTCGCCAGCAGCCACATGGATGGCGGTCACAAGACCCGGCATCGGGCAGAGGAGGAACCGGGACAGATCCGGCGGGACCTTCTCGATCATGTAAGCGGCAAGCGGCGCCACATGAGCTGGCAGGCAGATGGCCGTGTGCGAAGCACC
The DNA here is from genome assembly GCA_937996655.1 of uncultured Sphingomonadaceae bacterium. Taxonomy (GTDB): domain Bacteria; phylum Pseudomonadota; class Alphaproteobacteria; order Sphingomonadales; family Sphingomonadaceae; genus Aquisediminimonas. The sequence goes on from CALKUK010000011.1 coordinate 661,267, forward strand.
ACGAGTCGTCAGCTTAAAGCCTGTGCGGGTCTTGGAGACCTTCACCGCCAGTTCCTTGCCATCGAGATCAGCGACAACCAATCGGTCACCCGGCGTGTATTCCAGCCCGATGTTCAGATGCTCGCCATCGACCAGCAGGTCTTCTTCGCTGACATCCACCAGATGCGCGGCCCCGCCGATACGGACGTGCCATTCAGCGGGCGGATCAAGATCATCACCGAGTTGCCCATCAACCTGACGCGCACGGTCTGCCTGAGCACAGGCCATGAAGCCCGCAATGCCCGCCAAGGTCCGCAAGAGATCGTCCGAGGTTGCTGCACCTGAGAAGCCGTCGGGATATTCCTCGGCGATAAAGCCCGTCGTCAATTCGCCCGAGCGGAAGCGCGGGTGCTGCATGATAGCCGAGACAAAATCGATATTGTGGCCAAGGCCTTCCAGCTCAAACTTATCAAGCGCTGCGATCTGCTTGTCCGCTGCTTCGTCCCGCGTTTTGCCCCAGGTGATCAGCTTGGCGATCATCGGGTCATAGAACATGGAGACCTCGCCGCCATCGGCGACGCCGTCATCGACGCGCACACCGTCAACGCCGCGGATGTCCCCTGCCCAGCCGGGTACTGGCGGATGATAGCGGGAGATACGGCCCGTAGAGGGCAGGAAGCCACGATACGGGTCTTCCGCATAGACGCGGTTCTCGATCGACCAGCCGTCAATCTTGATATCGTTCTGCGTCATGGCGAGCTTTTCGCCATAAGCCACGCGGATCATCTGTTCGACCAGATCGATGCCGGTGATCGCTTCGGTCACAGGGTGTTCAACCTGAAGGCGCGTGTTCATTTCAAGGAAGTAGAAGCTCTCGCCACTCGGGTCCGCGCCCGAGACGATGAGTTCGACGGTGCCCGCTGAATAATAGCCAACCGCGCGGGCCAGAGCGACACACTGTTCCCCCATCGCCTTACGCATCTTGGGCGTGACGAAGGGCGACGGCGCCTCTTCAACCACCTTCTGGTGGCGGCGCTGTATCGAGCATTCGCGCTCATTCAGATAGAGGATGTTGCCGTGCTGATCACCAAGGATCTGAATTTCAATGTGGCGCGGATTGAGGATGAATTTTTCGATGAAGACGCGGTCATCGCCAAAGCTGTTCAAGCCTTCGCGCTTCACACTCTCAAAATTCTCGCGCACTTCCTGTTCGGAATAGGCAAGGCGCATCCCCTTGCCGCCGCCGCCGGCCGACGCCTTCATCATCACCGGATAGCCGATCTCATTGGAGATGCGCACCGCGTGCTCGGTATCCTCGATCTCACCTACGAAGCCGGGAACGACGTTGACGCCTGCGGCCATGGCGAGCTTCTTGGACTCGATCTTGTCGCCCATCGCCGCAATCGCGTTCACCGGCGGGCCGATAAAGGCGATGCCTTCGGCCTTCAATTGCTCGGCAAAGCTGGTGCGTTCGGACAGGAAGCCATAGCCCGGATGGACCGCTTCCGCGCCCGTCGCCTTGCACGCCGCGATGATCTTGTCCGCGATCAGATAGGACTGAGCCGCTGGAGACGGGCCGATATGCACCGCCTCATCCGCGTCCAACACGAACGGCGCACGCGCATCGGCATCCGAATAGACGGTCACCGTCTTGATGCCCATGCGACGGGCGGTCTTGATGACACGACGGGCAATCTCGCCCCGGTTTGCGATCAGGATTTTTTTGAACATCTATCAACTTCCCAAATCCGTTTGGGCTGAGCTTGACGAAGCCCTGCCCTGCTTAACTTACTAAATGTCCAAACAAGGACGGCCCTTCGACAAGCTCAGGGCAAACGGTCAACTACTCGCCCACTGGCGGCATGTTATGCCCCAACAGCCGCAGCACATCCGCCGCGCATTCCACGACATTGCTGCCCGGCCCGTAAATGCCTTGCACGCCCGCATCGCGGAGGAAGTCGTAATCCTGCGGCGGGATGACGCCCCCGGCGATGACCTTGATATCCTGTCGCCCTTCCTTCTTCAGCAGGCTGATGAGTTCGGGAATGAGCGTCTTATGTCCTGCCGCGAGGCTTGACGCGCCGACGACATCCACGTCCGATTGGAGCGCGAGGACAACGGTTTCATCCGGCGTCTGGAACAGCGGACCACTCACCACGTCAAAGCCCATATCGGCAAAGGCCGAAGCGATGACGTTGGCGCCGCGATCGTGCCCGTCCTGGCCCATTTTTGCGACAAGCAGCTTCGGTTTGCGACCGAGACGGCGGGTGACGGCGTCCACACCGTCCACCACCTGCGCCCAGCGCGGGTCACCGGCATAGGGGGCCGAGTAGACGCCCTTCACCGGGGTCGGCGTGGTACCATAGCGGCCAAACACGCCTTCCATCGCGGACGAGATTTCGCCCAGCGTGGCGCGCGCGCGGGCCGCGACGACGGCTAGTTCCAGCAGATTGCCACCAGCCTTTGCGCCTTCGGTCAACGCCTTCAGCGCGGCCTGACACGCGGCCTCATCACGCGCCGCCTTCACCGCCTTGATGCGGGTGATTTGACCGTCGCGGACCTTGGCGTTGTCAACGTCGAGTGTGTCGAGATGATCTTCGCTCGGCAGACGATATTTGTTGACGCCGACCACCACGTCTTCCGCGCGGTCCACCCGCGCCTGACGGCCAGCAGCGGCTTCCTCGATCATCGCCTTGGGCCAGCCTGCCGCCACGGCCTTCGCCATGCCGCCTTCGGCTTCGACCCGCTCAATGATCTCCCATGCCTTATCGACCAGCTCCTGCGTCAGGCTCTCAATGTAATAGCTGCCACCCAATGGATCGACGACATTGCACATGCCGGTCTCTTCCTGGAGGACGATCTGCGTGTTGCGGGCGATGCGCGCGGAAAAGTCCGTCGGCAGCGCAATCGCTTCGTCCAGCGCATTAGTGTGGAGCGACTGGGTTCCACCCAGCATCGCCGCCATGGCTTCAATCGTCGTGCGGATGACGTTGTTGTAAGGGTCCTGCTCGGTCAGTGAGACGCCCGACGTCTGGCAATGCGTGCGCAGCATCTTGGAGCGTTCATCCTGCGCGCCAAGGTTCGTCATGACGCGGTGCCACAGCACGCGGGCCGCGCGGAGCTTGGCGACTTCCATGAAGAAGTTCATGCCGATCGCGAAGAAAAAGCTCAGACGGCCTGCGAACTTATCGATGTCGAGCCCTGAAGCGACCCCATATTTTACATATTCCATGCCGTCGGCGATGGTGAAGGCGAGTTCCTGCACCTGTGTCGCCCCGGCTTCCTGCATGTGATAGCCGGAGATGGAAATGCTGTTGAACTTCGGCATCTTCTGGCTTGTGAAGGCGAAGATGTCTGAGATGATGCGCATCGAGGGTTCGGGCGGATAGATATAGGTGTTCCGCACCATGAACTCTTTAAGGATGTCGTTTTGGATGGTGCCGTCGAGTTGTTCGACAGGCACGCCCTGCTCTTCGCCAGCGACGATAAAGAAGGCGAGGATCGGGATGACCGCGCCATTCATCGTCATGGAGACCGACATCTGGTCGAGCGGAATGCCGTCGAACAGGATCTTCATATCCTCAACGCTGTCGATGGCGACGCCGGCCTTGCCGACATCACCGACAACACGCGGATGATCACTGTCATAGCCGCGGTGCGTGGCGAGATCGAAAGCTACGGAAAGCCCTTTTTGCCCGGCTGC
>CALKUK010000012.1 GCA_937996655.1 uncultured Sphingomonadaceae bacterium
CATAGCCCGGGAAGAACTTGCGTTCCGACTGGACCTTCTTGCCGCGGCGGATTTCCGTCACGGTTTCCACCGGCACTTCAACCGAATCGACGAGCGCTTCCAGGCCGAGGCGCTCCGCGTCTGCCAAAATCGCGTCGCGAACCTTGTTCTCAAAGCCCGAATAGGCGTGGATGATGTACCAGCGTGACATAGTCTTCTTTTCTTGTGCGTCAGGAAGCGAGGCTGAGCAGCGTCTTCACGATCCAGCTGAACACCGAATCAACGCCGAGGAAAAACAAACCAAGGATTGTTGTCATGATAATCACCATGACAACGGTCATGCCGGTTTCACGCCCTGTCGGCCATGAAACCTTCGCCGTTTCGGCCCGGACCTGCCGGATGAACTCGCTTGGGCTGGTTTTCGCCATGAACCCGTTTCCGTCCTTCAAAACTTGTTTCGACAACAGGACCGCCACCGGAAAAACCGGCAAATGAGGAACCCTGATGTCGGGATGGGCCGCCGATAGTCTGCTTTTGGCGGAAAAGCAAGCGTCGCATAGGGTTCGCGCGACAGCTTTGGACATAGGGCCAGTCCCCCTTGATTCGCCAAAGTGAAGTCAGCGATTCGGGAAACTGGCAGGAGCGGAGGGACTCGAACCCACGGCCCTCGGTTTTGGAGACCGATGCTCTACCAACTGAGCTACGCTCCTATGGCCAGACGGCGGCGCATAGCGAAGCGCCTAAGGCGGTGCAAGCAAAGACCGTCGCTTTTCGTCGCGCGGGCCCCAGGCATCATGCGACAGCGCGGTCTCCCCGGCTATCAGCGAGCAAACGGCGCGCATCGGCCGCCGGCATGGGCCGACCGAACAAATAGCCCTGTATCTTGCGACAGCCGAGCTGGCAGATCATCCGGTATTCTTCTTCGGTTTCGACCCCTTCTGCGGTCGTGACCATGCCCAGGCTGTTCGCCAGAGCGACGACGGCGCGGATGATCGCAAGGCTTTCCGGCGCATTGCGGGCGGCGCCCTGCACGAAGGAGCGATCGACCTTGATGGTGTTGAATTTGGTGCGCGACAGATAGCCGAGCGAGGAATAGCCGGTGCCAAAGTCGTCCAGCGCCAGCCGCACGCCCAGCGCCATCAACTGGTCGAGGATCTGGAGGGCCACCGTGCCTTCCCGCATGAACACGCTTTCGGTGACTTCGAGCTCCAGCCGTTGCGGCTGAAGGCCACTTTGCGACAGGGCCTGAACGACTGAGGTCACGAAATTAACGTCCGTCAGCTGCTCGGTGGAGACGTTGACGGCCACGCGGATGGTAGAGGGCCAGGTTGCCGCTTCGGCACAGGCGGTGCGCAGCACCCAATCGCCAATCGGAGCAATCAGGCGGGTGTCTTCTGCAACCGGCACGAATTTGGCGGGGGACACGGGGCCCAGTTCCGGGTTAGTCCAGCGTAAAAGGGCCTCAAAGCTCTCCACCGCCCCTGTGTCCGCATTGACGACGGGTTGATAATGCACGTCAAATTCGTTGCGTTCCAATGCCTTGCGCAATGCGATTTCGATCACGCGGCGTTCTTCGGCATGCACGTGCAGCTGCGGTTCATAACAATGGACAGCGCCACCGCCGACATCCTTGGACCGGTAGAGCGCCAAGTCTGCCGACCGAATCAGGGTCTCAACCGTGCGCCCGTCGCGCGGGCCGGTGGCGGTGCCGACACTGGCACCGATATAGAGCGTGTGCTGGTCCACCTCGTAAGGGCGCGACAGCGTATCGATGATGTTCTGGGCAAATTTGGACAGGCGCTGTGGGTCGTTGGCGTCCTTGACGACGACAGCGAACTCATCGCCGCCCAGGCGACCGCAGACTTCATTGTCGGTCATGATTGAGCGCAGGCGTTCGGCCACACGCGTCAGCAGGCGGTCCCCCACCGGATGGCCCAGCGTATCGTTCACGGCCTTGAACCGGTCCAGATCAATCATCAGGAAGGCGCATCGGCCACGCCAGCGATCTGCCTCAACCATCGCGTCGCCCAGCGCTTCGGTGATGTGCAGACGGTTTGGGAGGCCGGTCAGCGTATCATAGCGCGCCATGCGGTTGATCTTGTCGGCAGACCGATGGGCTTCGGTCACATCGGAGCCAACACCGCGGAAGCCGAGGAAGGACCCTGAATCGTCAAATCGGGGAGAGGCCGAAAGTTCCCACCAGCGGGTTTCGCCTGCGACGTGCACCGGCAGGATGAGGTCGCTGAAGTTTTCACGGTTCTTAAACTTGTCGGCCAAAACGCGCAGCGCGGCTGAAAAATTGCCAGCCTCCCACGAATCGCCCGCAAGGATTTCAAGAATGGGTTTTGCTTCCAACTGTTCGGGCTGGAGGCCCAGCGCATAGGCAAAGCGGGGGGAGACATGCGTGAGGCTTTTTGAGGCGTCGATCTGCCACATCCAGTCCCCGCCTGATTCTTCGAATTCGCGCAGGAGAAGGCTAACGACCTCGTCCTTTTCGGCAAGCTCGCTTTCGACCGAGCGATGCATTACGAAGTTGCGGCCATTGGCAAGGCAGCTGAGCATCAGCGCGCCGGAATAGGCAAGGGCTGTTCCGGAAATCAGCGGCATCCCTTCATACCACATCATGGCGGAAAGGCTGATCCCGGTTACGGACAGGAAGGCCGCCGTTGCCATGGGCACAGCGGACAGTGCCACCGTCATCCCGGCCATCAATGCGGTCAGCACCGTCCAGATGCCGATCAGGCTTTCGGGCGAAGCCCCCGGGCCGAAGAGCAGCGGCGCGACGGCCCAGGCGGCAGCGCCGATCAGGGTAATTCCGGTTTCGCGGTGCAGGTCTGTGCTCGCGGCGATCACTGGGGTCCAGCCGCGTTCCCGCAGATGCGGCCAAGCAGAAACGGCTGCCATCACGACGGTGCCAAAGAACCACAGGCTCAGCTTCAGCGGTGAAATGGACGATTTGAGCAACAGCAGCAGGACAATTGCGCCCAAAACCGAAATGACAAGGCGCGTGACGGCAAAGTGCTTCACCACAGCAAGCTGTGCGGCGCGCACAATCCCCCAATCGGTGCCTGCCGGCTCCGTAAAGCCAAGGATCGAGAGCCAACCGGGAACACCGGGTGCGGTGGAATGGGTGCTTTTGCGTCTCACGCCCAAGGGCATAAGCGCAAAAGGGTTAGCGTTCCGTAAGCACTATTCCCGTTTTTTAGAGCCGGATTGGCATCAAGCCGCCAGCGCGTAGGGCTGGATTTCCCCCGACAGATAAAGGCGCCGGGCTTTTGCGCGGCTGAGCTTGCCAGAACTGGTGCGCGGCAGCGATCTTGGCGGGACCAGTTCGACCACACAATTCATGCCGGTGATAGAGCGGACCTTTTCGCGGATCGCCTCCCGCAATTTGGACCGTTCTTCGCCATCGGTGGTGCGGCAATGGACCAGCACGGCGGGCGATTCTTCGCCGCCTGGCATGGTGACCGAAAACGCCGCAATATCGCCCTGCTTAAATCCGGGAAGCTGCTCCACCGCCCATTCGATATCCTGCGGCCAATGGTTTTTGCCATTGATGATGATCATGTCCTTGGCGCGGCCAACAACATACAGATATCCGCCCGACATATAGCCCATGTCGCCGGTGTTGAGCCAACCGTTCTGCAGGCAGGCATCGGTCGATTCCGGGTCGCGGAAATAGCTGTGCATGATCGACGGACCCGCGGTCCAGACCTGCCCGATCTGTCGTTCGGCAAGCGGAGTGCCATCGTCACCGCGGATTTCAATCACCATGTCCCGGCACGGCTTGCCGCAGTTCACAATGGCGCGATAGCGTTGCGGACGGTCCCCCGGCCAGGCTTCACCTGACAACTCGGACTCTTCGACCAGCTCGACAATGATGCCTTCACCCGGCGGCATGATGGTCACGGCGAGTGTCGCTTCCGCCAGACCATAGCTTGGCAAAAACGCCTTGGAACTGAAGCCGGCTTCATGAAACGCATCGACAAAGCTCTGCATCACGTCTGGGCGGATCATGTCCGCACCATTGCCGGCAATGCGCCAGCCGGACAGGTCGAAACGTTCGGACACATGGCTCTGGCTTGAAATTCGGCGGGCGCAAATGTCATAGCCGAACGTCGGCGAATAGCTGATCGACGTGTCACCCAAGCGCGTGTTGCGGGTGACGAGATCAAGCCAAGCCAGCGGACGGCGGGCAAAATCTTCGGTCTTCATATAGTCGACCGACACCTGATTGGCGACGACTGACAGGAAGCAGCCGACCAAGCCCATGTCGTGATACCAGGGCAGCCAGGACACGCAGCGATCCGCGTCGTTCACTTCCATGCCATGGCCGTGTGCCGCCAGATTGTTGAGCAAGGCATGGTGGGTCACAGCGACGCCATGCGGGAAGCGGGTCGATCCGCTTGAATATTGAAGATAGGCGATATCGTCTGTGGCGGCCGCAGGCAGCGGTGCTTCGATCGCGGGCTCGGCCCCAAAGGCTTCCCAGCTGATCGTCTCGGCACCGACGAGGCGCCCGGCATCTGGCGCCATATTTTCCAGTGATTCCGGATAGATGAGCAGCTTGGGCTCGGCGCTTTGCATCTGCACGGCCAGCTGATCCACATAGGAATCGCGGCCCCCAAAAGAGGTCGGTAGCGGCAGGGGCACCGGCCAGGCACCGGCATAGACCGTGCCAAAGAACAGCGCTGCAAATTCAGGAGATGTCTCTGCGATCAGGGCGATCCGGTCACCGGGGGCAACGCCCTTGGCGATCAGGCGGTAGGCCATGGCGAGCGCATCACGACGCAGTTCCGAAAACGGGTACGGCCTTGCCAGATTGCCGCGCGGATCATGGAAATTGAGGCCGCGGACGCCCGTGGCGGCATAGTCCAGCGCTTCTCCAAGCGTTTGGAAATCTGACATGCGCCGGGGCAGGCTGTCCCGCGTTGGCGTGGCCTGGAGTGTCGACGTGGCCGGCGTCGTGGTGGTCCGGTCAAGGCTATCCTGCACGGAATATCCCCACTTCTTCATGGCGTTGGCCTTTGGCTCAAGCGCGCGTTGCAATCCCATTCGCGACAAAAGTAGCGAACACTTTCATTCCTGCCGGACTATGGCACAATTTGGGCCGGACATACGACATGAAACGATTCACCGCATCTAAACCACTTAATAACTCGGATTTGCGTCAATTCGCGCTGACTTATGTCAGTCGATACGCCACGTCCCGGCATAAGCTTGCCACTTATCTCCGGCGCAAAATTCGGGAACGTGGTTGGGCGGAAGACGAAGCGCCGCCTGTCGACGCTCTGGTGAGCGAGCTTGCGGAAAGCCGATTTGTCGATGATCGCGCCTATGCCGAGATGAAGGCCGGCGGCTTGTCCCGTAGGGGTTATGGTCCAAGGCGGGTCAGGCAAGCGCTTGATGCGGCGGGGATTGCGGAGAGCGATGCAGCAGAGGCTTTGATGGGCGTGGAGACGGACAGCGAGGCTGCTGCGCTCGCTTATGCCAAAAGACGACGCCTCGGCCCCTTCTCTCCCCACCCCGATGACGCGGATCATCGCCGCAAGGCCATGGCCGCAATGCTGCGTGCCGGACATGAATACTTAACGGCGCGGCGAATTCTTGATTTGTCTCCGGAACTTGTCCAAGATGGTGACGCGTTGTCAGAACGATAAGGTCGCACAATAAGTTTCTGGCGCGGCAGTGGAACAGGTGGGTGCCGTTTAGTTGTGCGAGGCCGTGTGATGACAACAAAATGCCGGGCTCCGAAATGACGGAGGAGAGGCAAGAAGGGGCGGGCGACGAAACCCAGCGCGTTGAAGGCCATGTGAAATGGTTCGACGCGACCCGGGGCTTTGGTTTTGTCGTTCCCGACGACACTGATATCGGAGATGTCCTTCTGCATTTTTCCGTTCTGCGCGAACATGGCCGCAGGACCCTGCCCGAAGGTGCGCGGGTGACGTGTGAAGTCGCCCTTGGTCAGCGCGGATTACAGGCGACGCGCCTGCTCGCTTTTGATCTCAGTTCAGCGACCATTCCCGAGGAAACAGACCGCGCGCCAAAGCGCAGTCGCGGGGCTGATCTTCCTGATGTGGACAATGCAGGCCCGTTTGAGCCTGTGGCCGTCAAATGGTTTAACCGCCCCAAAGGCTATGGATTTCTGGTTCGTTCAGAGGACGGCGCGGACATCTTCGTCCATATGGAAACCCTCCGGCGGGCCGGGATAATCGACGTCATGCCGGAAGATGCGCTTGAAGCCCGACTTGTGAGCAGTGATAAGGGCTTTCTTGCAGTCGAGGTAAAACGTTCATGACTCTGTTTCGGGCGCTGGCCGCGCTCTTGCTCTTGCTTCCCGCAGCTTGTCAGGCCGGGAGCCGGGACGTCACTCAAGCCGCCAGTGGCCTTTCGGTCGTCGGGCTCGACATCCGGTCCGGCGATGGCAAGGTTCATTCCTTCCAAGTGGAGGTCGCCCGGTCGGAAAGCGAACAGGCGCGCGGACTGATGTTCCGCGGCGCGCTGGCCGCCGATGCCGGCATGATCTTCCCGATGAGCCCGCCGCGCCCGGCCAGCTTTTGGATGAAGAACACCATCATCCCGCTCGATATGATCTTCGTTCGGCCCGATGGGACGATTGCCCGTATTGCGGCGGAAACCGTACCCTATTCGTTAGAGCCTGTTGATTCGGGCGAACCTGTGTCCGCCGTGCTGGAAATTGCAGGCGGCCGCGCGGCGGAACTTGGCATTTCGGAAGGCGACAAGGTGCATTGGCCCCGCTAGCGCCCGTTGCATCGCACGCTGCAAAGTCGTAACGGACCGGCCATGGGCGTTTTCAAAAACATCTTCACATGGTGGGAAGGTCAGACCTTCGGCACCTGGCTCCACACCCGGACAAGCGGCGTGCGCATCGGCGAAGACGCCGAAGGCAACACCTATTGGCAGGCAAAAAAGATGGAACCCGCCGGGCATCACCGCCGCTGGGTCACCTATGCTGGCAATAATGACGCCAGCCGCGTGCCGCCGGAATGGTTTGGCTGGCTGCACAATACGATTGATGCGCCGCCATCCGAAAGCCTGCCACCGCCGCGGGCCTGGGAAGCTGAGCCGCAGCCCAATTTGACCGGAACGCCCAACGCCTATCGCCCGATGGGCGCGCTGGAATCCGGTGGGCGCCGCGCCGGCGCGACCGGCGATTATGAGGCATGGAGCCCGGACGCCGCGTGAAGCGCGCAGCCGTCTGGACGGGTGCCGCGCTCCTGACCGGGCTCGTTGCCTGGCAGGCGGCTTCTGCCTTGCAGGACACACCGGAGGCCCCCGCAGCGACGGCCCCGGTTTCCGATCCTGCGGCCCCGGCCACCCCGCCAACAGCTTCGACAGAATCGACATCGGCCCCTTCAAAACCTCAGGCGTCAGCCGCCCTGCCCGAGAGCCGCGCAGTCACGCCCATGGCGGAACGGGTGGCGACCATCGGTGTGCTTAACAAACGCAACGGCCTGTCGCGGGATCTGACGATGAAGCCCGGCGAGGCGGTGCGCATCGGGGATCTGGTGGTCCGCCTGCGGGCCTGCGAAGCGACGGCCCCTTGGGAGCCGGAACGCTGGACCGGGGCCTTTGTGCAAGTCATCACGCGTGAGACGCGTACCAGATGGCGCAAGACCTTTTCCGGCTGGCTTTATAAGGAAAGCCCGTCGATCAACGTCGTCGAGCACCCGATTTACGACGTGTGGGTCAAGGCCTGCAAAATGCGGCATCCCGATATCGGGCCGGACACAATTGTGGCGCACGGTGATGAGTCGGGCGGGGCATCGGGGTCACGGTCCAAGGCCGCGAGATCAGCTGCAACGGGGGCCCCTGTCGCAGAGCCTTCCGTTCCCGACAGCGCGGTAGACAGCGCGACCGAATAGTCATTCCGGCTGATTTCAATCGCGCCGAGTGATTGGAGATGGGGCGTCTGGAACTGGCAATCGAGCAGAGCGAACCCACCAACCTTCAGTCGTGCCACAAGGTGCGCCAGCGCGACTTTTGATGCGTCTGTCATCCGGCTGAACATGCTCTCACCGAAAAAGGCGCGGCCCAGCGATATGCCGTAGAGCCCGCCGACCAGCCGCCCTTCAAACCAGGTTTCAATCGAATGGGCGTGGCCGATCTGATGCAGCTGGAGCACGGCTTGTTCGATCTGGCTATTGATCCAGGTGCCCGGCCGGTCCTCGGTGGATTCCGCGCAGGCGGCGAGGACTTCGGGAAAAGCTCGGTTGATTGTCGTCCGGAACCGGCCGCTCCGGATCGTCTTGCGCAGCGACTTTGAAAGATGAAACCGATCGAGCGGGAGGATGCCCCGCTTGCGCGGCTCAACCCAGTAAATCTCATCGGCGTCGCGGTCATCGGCCATCGGAAAGACGCCGATGGCATAGGCTTTGAGCAGCATGTTCAGGTCAAGTGACCCGCTCACGCCTTATGCCCGGCCAACTTTCGTTCAACGGCCCGCCAGAGAAAGGCAAAGCTTTCGGCTGCTGCTGTCGAGGGCGCAAAGGCACCGACCGGTTTCTGGCGCGCCGCCATTTGCTCCACGACACTGGCCATGGGTATGACAGGCCATTCAGGCTGCGCTTCAAGCGCCGCCTTGTGAAGGGCGCGCCTGCGGTCCGCCATGGAGAAGACGGGCAGAATGGCGGCATGGCCTGCGTGATGCAGGTGCAGATGCTCGACCGCATCGTCAAAGGCGCGGCGCGACAAGGGGGATGGGATGACGGGGATGAGGATGACGTCGGCAGACCGCATCACCTGCTCGCTCGTTTCGGTCAGGCCCGGCGGGCAGTCCAGAATGATGCGGTCATATGAGGTGGATAGGCCCTCCAGCAACTTGCCGAGGCGCTTTCGTTTGCCCAGAGAAAAGAGGAGGTGATCCAGTGATCGCAAGCTGCGGTCGGCGGGCAGCACCGAAAGCCGGTCAATGCCGGTCGGTGTGATCAGCCGCGACGGCTCAATGTCCTTTGCAAAGACGGAGCGGGCCTTTTCGGCGGACGGGGTGGACCCCAAAAGGAAGGTCGCCCCCCCCTGCGGGTCCAGATCCCACAATAAGGTGCGGCGCGCGGAAAGTATGGCCGCGCACCAAGCGAGATTGACGGCCAGCGTCGTCTTTCCGACGCCTCCTTTAAGGTTATAGACTGCAACGACCTTCATGGCGTGCATCATGCCCAATTGCCGACCGTCGGGGAAGGATTGATTGAAGGGCGCCGCGCCTTAGAGAATTTCCTGCACGATGTCCTGCGGGCGACACAGGCGGACGCCCTTGTCCGTGCGGACCAAGGGGCGTTCGATCAAGATCGGCTCACGCGCCATCGCATCCAAAATTGTGTCGGCGTCGGCGTCGGCATCCAGCAGCCCGAGGTCTTCGGCAGGCGACCCGCGTGTGCGCAGCCCTTCCCGTGGGGTTAGCCCAGCATCGCGATACAGCGCTGCCAGCGTCTCGCGCGTCGGTGGCGTTTTCAGATACTCAACCACCTCTACCTCGACCCCGGGCGTCTCCCGCAAAATGTCGAGTGTCTTGCGGGATGTGCCGCAATTGGGATTGTGCCAGATCGTCGCTTTCATGCCGGTCTCCTTCTGCAACGGCCCTAGCGAAGCTCGATTAAGAAGGGAATTGCGGGTTTTGTACGGCCTCCAGGAGCGCTCACCGCGCGTTTGCCGCAACCCATCGCATGTCCGTCTCGACTTTATCCACAGGGCCTGCCTAAGTCATTGCTATGACAGAATCATGGGCCGACAGAATCGGTCGTCGAGAATTTCTGGCGGGTGGGGTCGCAGCCACCGCACTATCGTTGATCCCGTCCAAGGCTTTGGCGGCGCCGACGGATGCACGCCTGCTGGATATCGCTCAGCGCGAGCTGGACCGTTTGGGCAACCGGATTTGGGTGCGCGATGTTGTCGGTATGGCGGACTTTTCGTTGCCATCGGCGGAGCCCCGCTTCTTCATCGCCAATCTCATCAATGGAACGATAAACCGTTATTATGTGACGCATGGTCGCGGGTCTGATCCGGAGCATGACGGCTGGCTGAAGGGTTTTTCGAACGATCCCGGCTCCAACGCCACGTCGCGCGGGGCCTATCTGACGCGCAATTATTATGACGGGAAACATGGCCTGTCGATGCGGCTGACGGGTCTGGAGGCGGACAATAACAACGCGGAAGAGCGCGCGATCGTTGTGCACGGGGCAGATTATGCCAACCCCGATCTTATCCGCACAATGGGCAAGCTTGGCCGGAGCGAAGGCTGCTTCGCCTTTCCGCAGGCCAAGCTGGTGGAAGTCATCGCCCGCATCGGCCCCGGCCGGATGATCTTTGCCGACCGTCTCGAAGGCGCGGTCCACGCATGACCAGCGGCGGCATTGTTCAGCCGCCCGGTTTTACGACTGTCTTCCCTTATCTCTTCGTCGATAACGCGCCGGATTTTTGCGCGTTTCTGACCGACGGTCTCGGGTTTGAAGAGACCCACAGAAGCATGGATGGGGACCGTATCGCCAATGCTCAGCTGCGTGTCGGCGATACGACGATCATGGTCAGCGAGGCGGGTCGTGGCTTTGGCGCTATGGCCGCAAGCTTTTACATCTATGTCGCTGATGCCCATGCGAGCATGGATCGCGCGCTGGCGGCCGGCGCGAAGAGCGTCATGGATGTGGCCGACATGCCCTATGGCGATCGGCAGGCTGGCGTGCGCGACGCCTGGGGTAATATCTGGTGGATATCCCAGCGGCTGAGCGACGGGCCCTATTGAGGCCGATCAGTCAAACAGGCTGGACACCGAGCTCTCGTCTGCAATCCGCTTGATCGCCTCGCCCAAAAGCGGTGCGATCGTCAAATGGCGGATCTTCTTTGCAGCTGCGGCTGTGTCTGGCGTGCCAATCGAGTCGGTGACGACCAGTTCGAGCAGAGCCGAGCCTTCGACACGGGCGACAGCGCCACCAGACAAAACGCCGTGGGTGCAATAGGCGACCACGTCTTCTGCGCCAGCGGCCTTCAGCGCGGCGGCCGCATTGCACAAGGTGCCTGCCGAATCGACGATATCGTCAATGAGAATGCAGAAGCGGCCTTCGACGTCGCCGATGATGTTCATCACTTCTGATTCGCCGGCGCGCTCACGCCGCTTATCGACGATAGCGAGCGGGGCGTTGTCGAGGCGCTTGGCCAGCGCACGCGCGCGGACCACGCCGCCGACGTCGGGCGACACGACCATGATGTTGCGATCACCGAAACGCGCCTGAATGTCGGCTGACATGACAGGTGCGCCAAACAGATTGTCTGTCGGGATGTCGAAAAAGCCCTGAATTTGGCCAGCGTGCAGATCAACGGACAAGACGCGGTTTGCGCCCGCCGTCGTGATCAGGTTTGCCACGAGTTTGGCGGAAATAGGCGTGCGCGGACCGGGCTTCCGATCCTGCCGGGCATAACCGAAATAGGGCAGAACGGCGGTGATCCGCTTGGCCGAGGCGCGGCGCAGCGCATCACAGATGATCAGCAATTCCATCAGATTATCGTTGGCGGGATAGCTCGTCGACTGGATGACAAACACGTCTTCGCCGCGCACATTTTCGTGGATTTCAACGAAGACTTCTTCATCGGCAAAGCGGCGCACGCTCGCCTTGGTCAGCGGGATTTCACAATAATCCGCAATCGACTGCGCCAATTGGATGTTGGAGTTGCCGGTGATCAGTTTCATGAAGTGTGTGTCCCGCCCGCAAGAAGTGGGCGTCCCTTAGAGCGTGGAATGGAATACGAAAAGGGGTCATTCCCCCCGATATGCCATTCGTTCCAATGCGCCGAGCGCGTTCAGCACGCCGGGATCCCCAAAAGGCAGCACTTGCGTCATAAGAACGCCCGCGATGTCAGCTGTCGGATCAAGCCAGTAATAGCAGTTGGCGATGCCCGCCCAGCTGAGCGACCCTGCCGAACGACCATGCGGCCCGGTGTCCGGATTGATCAGGAAGCCGAGGCTCCATTTGGTCTCCATCTGCGGGTACATATCAAAAACACCAGCCAGCGATGGAACGACGGATTCCATGCGACCGGCGCGCAGGTCGCCCACATGGTTCTGTGTCAGTTCTGCAACCATGGCTTCAGACAGGATGCGCGTCCCCCCCAATGCGCCGCCGCTGAGCAGCATTTGCAGGAACTTCATATAGTCGGGCGCGGTGCTGTATAGCCCGCCGCCGCCGGACAGAACCTCAACATTGGGTCCGCCGCCGATTTCGATAGGCATGGGGGACAGGCCGCCTTCGCCCCGCAGATAGAGTGCGGCGGCGCGCGCGCGTTGGGCAGCGTCGGGGTTGAAGTGGGTGTCGGCCATGCCGAGCGGTCCTGTTACATGCTCGGTCAGATAGGCATCAAGGCGCTGCCCGCTGCCCGCTTCGACGGCGAGGCCGGCCCAGTCGGTGCTGATGCCATATTCCCATTTCTCACCGGGATCGAACAGCAGCGGGGAAATGAGCGCGGCTTTGGTGCCGGGTGTGGGGGATCCGGCGGGTCCACGGGCGCGGACCATATCCGCGCTCATAAACTCATAGCCAAAGCCGGATGTGTGGGTGAGGAGATGGCGCAGCGTAATCGACCGCTTCGCCGGGCGCAGCCGGACGGCACCATCCTCTTCAAATCCGTCGATCACCTGTGGATTGGCAAGCTCCGGCAGGAGCGCATCCAGTGGCGCATCGAGTGACAGCTTGCCGCGCTCCACCAATTGCAAGGCAGCGACCGAAACGATGGCTTTCGTCATCGATGCGATCTGGAACAGATCGTCGGTCTGCATCGCCGCGCCATCCAGACTGCGGGACCCAAAGGCACGCGCGTAGTGGATGCCATCGCGCCCGCCCGTCATTGCGACGGCGCCGGCCACTTGTGCCGCATCAATGGCGGCGCTCAGTTCAGTATCTCTCTCCATGTCAGCACCTTACGGCCTAATTTGAGAGACACAATCGGCTAAAGCCACTCGATCGCGCAGGCGCATCAGATCAAGGGATAGGCCCCTATATCGGCTTGCCGTGGTCGCAGGGCGCTCATACACAGCGGGCATGACTGATACCCTGACAATCGCCATGGCCCAATTGTCCCAGCGCGTGGGCGATCTTGCCGGCAATGCCGATGCGATGCTCGACTGGCGCGCCAAGGCCATGGAGGCGGGTGCCGTGGATCTGGTGCTGTTTCCTGAACAGCAACTCATTGGGTATCCGGCCGAAGACCTTGTCCTGAAGCCCGCTTTTCAACACGCGGCGGCACAAGAGCTTGAGCGGCTTGCCGCCGCAACGGCCGATGGCGGCCCGGCGATGCTGGTTGGATCCATCCTGATGGAAGCGGAGCGGCTCTACAATATTGTAGCACTCCTCGACGGCGGACGGATCACGGCGGTTCGCAAAAAGCATGAGCTTCCCAATTACGGGACGTTCGATGAGAAGCGCATCTTCGCGCAGGGGCCCCTGCCGGATCCTGTCGAATTTCGCGGCGTCAAATTGGGGTTGCCCATCTGTGAAGATGGCTGGCTCCCCTCGGTCTGCACCCATTTGAAACAATGCGGCGCTGAACTGCTGATCTCCGTCAATGGCAGTCCTTATGAAATCGACAAGGACGACCGGCGGCTTGAGCAGGTTTTCGCCGCTCGGGTTAATGAGACAGGGCTTCCGATCATCTTCCTCAATCGCATCGGTGGGCAGGACGAGTTGGTTTTCGATGGCAGCTCTTTCGTCCTCAATGCGGATGGCAGCGCGGCGCACCGCCTGCCGGATTGGGAGGAACATCTTCGCCTGACCAAGTGGACGCGGCAGGACGGCGGCTGGAATTGCGCGCCCGGTGACCTTGCCCAGTGGGAGGATCATCCCGCCGACATCTATTCGGCGATGGTGCTTTCGCTGCGCGACTATGTTGATCGCAACCGTTTTCCGGGCGTTGTTTTGGGTCTTTCCGGCGGGATCGACAGCGCGATCTGTGCGGCAATCGCCGCCGACGCCTTGGGGCCGGACCGCGTTTGGTGCGTGATGATGCCGAGCCGTTTCACATCCCAGGAAAGCCTTGATCTTGCCAGCGACTGCGCGCGGATGATTGGTTGTAAACTCGATACAATTGCGATCAACCCAGCCGTCATGGCCTTTGACGAGATGCTGAGTGACAGCTTTGCGGACCGCAGCGTGGACATTACCGAAGAGAATATCCAATCGCGCATCCGCGGTGTCAGCTTGATGGCGCTCTCCAACAAATTTGGTCACATGCTGCTGACCACCGGCAATAAGAGCGAGATGAGCGTCGGCTATGCGACCATTTATGGTGATATGGCGGGCGGCTATAACCCTCTGAAAGACGCCTATAAGATGACGGTGTTCGCGGTTTCGCGTTGGCGCAATGCCCATCGTTGCCGCATTGGTCTTGGCCCGGACGGGCCGGTCATGCCCGACGCGATCATCACTCGCCCGCCCAGCGCGGAACTGCGCCCTGACCAGAAGGACAGCGACAGCCTGCCGGAATATCCAGTGCTCGACGACATATTGCTCGGGCTGGTCGAACAGGAATTGTCGGTTGATGAGGTCGCTGCACGCGGCCATCCGCGAGACGTGGTGCAGCGGATTGAGCGGTTGCTTTACATCGCCGAATATAAACGGCGTCAGGCGCCGCCCGGCGTGAAGCTCGGCACGCGCAATTTCGGGCGTGATCGGCGCTATCCAATCACCAACGCCTTCCGTACAGCCTAAGCCATGACAGTCATCACCCGTTTCGCGCCGTCACCCACCGGCAACCTGCACGTCGGCAATGTCCGCACCGCGCTCCACAACTGGATGTGGGCGAAGAAGCATGGCGGCAAGTTCCTTCTGCGCATCGACGACACCGATCTTGAGCGGTCGAAGGAAGACTATGTTGACGGCATCCGCGCGGACCTGCGCTGGCTCGGCCTCGATTGGGATGGGGAGGAGCGGCAGTCGGCGCGCTTTGATCTTTATGAACGGCGCTTTGAAGAGCTGAAGGCGGCGGGCCGGGTCTATGCCTGTTATGAAACGCCGGAGGAGCTTGATCTGCGCCGCAAGGTGCTGCTCGGGCGCGGCCTGCCCCCGGTCTATGAACGCAAGGACGCCGACGCGCCTGTGCCGGAAGGCCGTGCGCCGCATTGGCGCTTCAAGCTCGATCATGAGGCCGCGATTGAGTGGACTGACCTCGTCCGTGGGCCGCAGCATTTTGACCCCAAGCTGATGTCTGACCCCGTCATCCGCCGCGCGGATGGCTCCTGGCTCTACATGCTGCCCTCGGCCATTGATGATGTCGATATGGGCATCACGCATGTCGTGCGGGGTGAGGACCATGTGACGAACACGGCGACCCAGTTGCAGATGTTTGCAGCCCTTGGCGCAACGCCTCCGCACTTCGCGCATGAGGCGTTGTTGACCGGCACCGAGGGGAAGCTGTCCAAGCGACTCGGCTCGCTCGGCATGGATGCCTTTAAGGAGCGCGGCATTGAGCCGATGGCCCTCATCGCCTTGCTCGCCCGTTTGGGGACCAGCGAACCGGTCGAGCCAGTGACCAGCGCTACGCCCCTCGTCGCGACCATCGACTTTGCGCATTTTGGCCGCGCGCCAGCCCGCTTTGACGAGGAAGAGCTGGCGCAATTGAACGCGAAGATCCTCCATCATACCGACTTTGCAGCGGTGGCGGGCCGGTTGCCGGACGGCATGGATGCAGCCGCTTGGGATGCCATTCGTCCCAATATCTCCACGCTCGCCGATGTGGCGGACTGGTGGTCGGTCATCTCGGGTGAGGTGAGCGCAGAAGTTGCCGCCGAAGACCGCGACTATCTGGCCGAAGCCGCACGTGTCGTGGCCACGATGGCGTGGGATGCGGACCCTTGGCATGCGCTGACGGATGCACTCAAACAATCAACCGGTCGCAAGGGCAAGCCATTGTTCCTGCCGCTCAGGCAAGCGCTGACAGGCCATGATCATGGGCCGGATATGAAGGCGCTTCTCCCGCTCATTGGCCAGAAGCGCGCCGTGGAACGGCTCGAAAAGGCGGCCTCAGCCTAAGTTTGTCGGATGGTGGGCAGGGCCTCGAGAAAGCCACTTGCATTGCAAATGTTATGTTGTAACATCCTAATTCGGAGGAGACGCAAGTCTCCCCGTTAAAGGAGATGGATGTCATGAGCTTTACTGACTCCCCCCGTACCCGCGTCGACCCGGCAGGGCTGAGTGGCGCGTTCCTGATGAGCGGCGTCATCGTCGTCGGTATCGCAACCGCCGCGCCGGACCTAATCGCGCACTTGCCGGAGCCACCGCTGGTGATCGCGCGGATCTTCAACCCGCCGCCAAAGCCGATCGACAAACCTGTCGAGCGCCTGAAGTCGCCCACCAAAGAGACGCACGTCACCGCAACCAAGCCGCCACCCGCTGGCCCCACAACCGGCAATGGCAGCACGGTTATCGGCACCGGGCCTGGACCGGAGATCATTAAGCCGGGGCCGGGGCCGGAAATCATTGTCGATCCGCCAAAGCCGCTGCCGGTCCGCACCACGGCCCAGCTCGCCGCGCGCGATGCCGCACAGCCGCCCTATCCGCGCAGTCTTCAGGCGGACGGGATTGAAGGCGTGGCCATTGTCCGCGTGCTGGTCGGCACTGACGGGCGCGTGAGGGCTGTTGAATCGGTGCGCGCCGATGATCCGCTCTTCTTTGAAGCAACCCGCGATCAGGCGTTGCGCAAATGGCGCTTCAAACCTGCGACAGAGGACGGGCGGCCGATTGAAAGCTGGCGGGAAATGACGGTGCGGTTTGTCATCCCGCGATAAAGCGTGAACCGGGCGGGGTAGCAACAGCTTGTGAAAGCGCCTATTTAAGCGCGCATGAGCATTCTCCCCCGTCCGGCCAATCCGCGTGCTGCCTGGCGCGATCTGCGCGCCTTTCTGGGCTCGCGCACCCCGCACCAATTGGGGTTTGCGGTGCTCTCCATGGTAATTCCCGTCTTCTGGCTCGGCCTGTTCTATCTGGATCAGGTGCCGATGGAATATCGGCCGCCCGACATCATCTATGTCGAAAAGCTGGACCCCAACCGGACGGATGCGCAAATCAAGGCGCAGCAAAAGATCGACACGGCCGAGCGCAAGAAACGCGAAGCCGAAGAGAAGCGTATCCTTGAGGAGCGCCGCGCACCCTTTAAGGCCATCGACAAGAAGATGGATGAGCTTGGTCTGTGACGACGTCTGACGACCGGCGGTACATGGGGGCTGCCCTTGCATTGTCAGCGCGCGGCCGCGGGCGGACGGTTCCCAACCCCAATGTCGGTTGTCTCATGGTCCGGCGTGGCACGGTCGTGGGCCGGGGGTGGACGCAGCCCGGCGGTCGTCCGCATGCCGAAGCAATGGCGATTGCCCAGGCGGGGGATTTGGCGCGCGGCGCGACAGCCTATGTCACGCTGGAACCCTGCGCCCATGAAAGCCGGCGTGGCCCCAATTGCGCCGACAGCCTGATCGCGGCCGGCGTCGCGCGGGTCGTGATCGCGCTCACCGATCCTGATCCCCGCACCAACGGCAAAGGCATTGCGCGCCTAAAGGCGGCCGGCATTGAGGTCGAGGCCGGGCTGATGGCGGCAGAAGCGGGTCGGGCCATGGCGGGGTGGCTGATGCAGTTGCAACAGGGGCGCCCCTTTGTGACGCTGAAGCTTGCGACCTCGCTCGACGGATGTGTCGCCCGGGCCGATGGGGAGAGCAAGTGGATCACGGGAGAGACGGCGCGGCTCCATGCCCATCTGGAACGGGCCCGCAGCAATATGATCCTCGTCGGTCGCGGCACATATGATGCAGACGCCCCCCGGCTGGATGTCCGCTTGCCGGGGCTTGAAACCCGCGCCCCGGCGCGCGCGCTCTTGTCAAAGACAGAAGCCCCCGAGGGCTGGCTTGGCCTGACCGCCCCCGATCAGATTTCCGGATTGGCGCATGTCCAATATCTGATGGTGGAAGGCGGCGCCGAGACGGCGGGCGCATTTTTGAAGGCCGGTCTGGTCGATCGCCTGATGCTCTATCGCGCGCCGATCGTGATTGGCGCGGGCAAAGCCTGCCTTGCCGATATCGGGCTTGCGGTGCTGTCCGACGCGCATGGCCAGTGGCGGCGCGTCGATGTGCGCCCGCTTGGCAAGGACAGTCTCGAAGTCTACGAGCGGGCCTGAAAAGGGGCGGACCACATGTTCACAGGCATCATTACCGACGTCGGCACAATCACCAGCGCAGAGCAGCGCGGCGACCTGCGGCTGATCATCCAGTGTGGCTATGACATGTCCGGTGTCGATCTGGGGGCCTCCATTGCCTGCTCGGGCGTGTGCCTCACGGTGGTTGATAAGGGGGCGGACTGGTTCGCCATCGACGCGTCTGCAGAAACAGTGTCCAAAACGTCCAATGCCATGTGGGCACAGGGCCGCCGCTTGAACCTGGAACGCGCGTTGAAGATTGGCGATGAACTGGGCGGGCATATCGTGACGGGCCATGTCGATGGCGTCGGGACCATTGCCGCACTCGCGCCCGAAGGCGATTCGCACCGCGTGTCTGTCACCATCGGTGCAGAGATTGCGCCTTATATCGCAACCAAGGGCTCCGTGACCGTCGATGGCGTCTCGCTGACCGTCAACAGCGTGGCGGATAATGCGGATGGCACCGCGACCTTCGGGCTCAACATCATTCCGCACACTTGGGATGTGACCGCCCTTGGGGATCTGGCCGTGGGCCAACAGATCAATATCGAGATTGACGTGCTGGCGCGTTATCTGGCGCGGATGCAGGAACGTTTGAGCGCGGCGCGGTAGCCGAAACGCGTCATGCTGAAACAAGTTCAGGATGACAACGCAGAGGGGTGCCTCTGCGCGAACGAACCACATCAATGTGATTCTATGCATTGACGGTCACACTCGAATGTGATTACGTCTACCTATGTCTACGCAACTCATCGAAAAGCTCCGCAGCCTCGTCACCGACGGTGGTTTGTCCCGTTCCGGCCTTGCCCGTGCAGCCGGTCTCCACGCCAACACGCTGCGCGATCTGGACCAGCCGGACTGGAACCCGACGGCAGAAACGCTGCGCAAGCTGGAAGCCTATCTGTTTGCCAGCGACGACAGCCCTGCGCTCGTCCCGATTGAGGAAATCATCGAAGAAGCGCGCAATGGCCGCATGTTCATCCTCGTCGATGATGAGGACCGTGAAAATGAAGGCGATCTTGTGATTCCCGCGCAGATGGCGACGCCCGATGCCATCAACTTCATGGCAACGCATGGCCGCGGCCTTGTCTGCCTGACGCTCACCAAGAAGCGCGTCGAGGACCTCGGCCTTGAGCTGATGAGCCGCGCCAATGGCACGCGTCATGAAACAGCGTTCACAACCTCCATTGAAGCGCGCGAAGGCGTGACGACCGGCATTTCAGCGGGCGACCGCGCGCGCACCGTGTCTGTCGCCATCGATTCGTCCAAGGGCCGCGATGATATCGTGACGCCCGGCCATGTCTTCCCGCTGATCGCGCGCGATGGTGGTGTGCTGGTGCGCGCGGGCCATACCGAAGCGGCGGTCGATATCTCCCGCCTTGCCGGCCTCAACCCGTCGGGTGTGATCTGTGAGATCATGAAGGATGACGGCACCATGGCGCGCATGGATGACCTCGTTTCCTTCGCGCGGATGCACAATTTGAAGATGGGCACCATCCGTGACCTGATCGAATATCGCCGCAAGAATGACCATCTGGTCGAATGCGTGTCCGAAGCTCCGTTCGTGTCTGACTATGGTGGCGAATGGACGGCCAAGACCTATCGCAACAAGGTTGACGGCTCAGTCAACATTGTCCTCCAGAAGGGCCGCGTGGTGGCAGACGAGCCGACGCTGGTGCGCATGCATGGCATCTCGATCTTCTCCGACGTGTTGGGCGCACCCGGACCGCGCAAGCGGACTCTTCAGCGTGCCATGGCGGAAATTGGTGCAGCGGGCGCCGGTGTTATTGTGCTGCTGATGCCGGGTGATGCAGACTCGCTCACGCGGGAAATCAGCGCCGCCACGGGCAAGGCGCCGGAAATGGACCTGCGCAGCTATGGCATCGGGGCGCAGATCCTCGCCGACCTTGGCATTCACGACATGATCCTTCTCACCAACGCCCACCGCAATGTCGTCGGTATTGAAGGCTATGGCATCAACATCGTGGGCGAGCGCCCCATTCCGGAGGCATAACCCATGGCTAAGTTTCTCATCGTCGAAGCGCGTTTTTACGATCATCTGAACGATATGCTCGTCGCCGGCGCCCAAGCGGCTTTGGAAGATGCCGGCCATCGCGCCGACGTCATCACTGTCCCCGGCGCGCTCGAAATCCCTGGCGCGATTGCGCTGGCGGCGGAGAGCGGACGCTATGACGGCTTTGTCGCCATTGGCGTCGTCATCCGCGGCGAGACCTATCATTTTGAAATCGTCGCAGGCGAAAGCGCGCGCGGCATCATGGCGCTGACGATGGACGGCATTGCGATCGGCAACGGCGTCCTCACGGTCGAGAACGAACAACAAGCTCTCGTCCGCGCCGACCCTGCGCAGAAGGACAAGGGCGGCGAAGCGGCCAAGGCCGCCATCGCTTTGCTAGAGCTGAAGGGCCAGTTCGACTGATCTGTAGTTAGGTTCGCGCAGAGGCGCGGAGAATGCACAGCGGTGCTCCGGCCTTGAGCCGGAGCACCGTTTTACTTTGCGGCCTTTGCGCGACCCAATTGTCAGGCCGCCGCCGGATAATCCGTATAGCCTTCCGGCCCCGCAGAATACCAAGTTGCCATGTTGGTCTCGGTCCATGCCTTGCCATCCCGAATACGATCAGCAAGATCAGGGTTGGAGATATAGGGGCGGCCATAGCTGACGGCATCCGCCAGACCGGAGGCGACGAGCGCGGCACCGCTTTCGGCCGTCAGGTCCGAATTGAGCACCAACGGATTTGTGAAAGCCTTGCGGATGGCGGGCGACTGCTTGGGCACATCGGTATTGCCGAAGGTGCCGTCCGGGCCGGGTTCCCGCAGTTCCAGAAAGCCGATGTTGAGCTTTTGCAATGCCGTTGCCGCCGCTGTGAACAGGGCTTCGGGGTTGCTGTCATCCACGCCTTGGGAATCTCCATTGGGCGACAGGCGCACCGAGACGCGGTCCGCGCCCCAGACGTCGCACAGCGCGGCTGTGACTTCGGTCGTCAGGCGGATGCGATTTTCAATGGACCCGCCATAGGCGTCATCCCGGAAATTGCTGTTGTCGCGCAAAAACTGGTCGAGCAGATAGCCGTTCGCACTGTGGATCTGGACGCCGTCAAAGCCCGCCTTCTTCGCATTTTCAGCGGCCTTCACATAATCGCCGATCAGCCGGGGAATTTCATCAAGGCGCAGCGCGCGCGCTTCTTCGAGCGGCTGCTTGCCGGTCAACGTATAGGCATGGCCCGGGCCGGTTGTGGCCGAAGACGAGACGCCGGGGCCGTTGTTATAGCTGGAATGGACCAACCGGCCCATGTGCCAAAGCTGCAGGATGATGCGGCCATCGGCCTTGTGCACGGCCTCCGTCACCGGCTTCCAGCCTTCGGTCTGCGCGTCGGTCCAGATGCCGGGTGCCGACGGCCAGCCAAGCCCTTCCTGCGAAATGCCCGTAGCTTCTGAAATGATCAGCCCGGCTGAGGCGCGCTGTTCATAATAGAGGCGCATCATATCATTGGGGATGTGGCCCGGATCTGCGCGACCGCGGGTGAGCGGCGCCATCAGGATGCGGTTCGGGCATTGAATGGCCCCAAGATCAATAGGATCGAAAAGTGTCGGCATGTGCACCCCTAGTTGCTTTGTCAGTTCTCGTCCCGGATATGGGGGCGATGGGGACGACGCAACAGCAACATTCACTTGGGGGGCAAGAAGCTGGCAGCCGTGCCGCTGTCATCGCGGCGCTGCTCATTGGCAATACTGCGCTCGCCTTCGGGCCATGGCTCGTGCGGCTGGCCGATGTGGGGCCAAGCGCGTCGGCCATGTGGCGCTTGGCGCTTGCAGCCCCGGTGCTGTTTCTGATTGCCGGTTATCGGCGGCAGGCGCTGACACTCCCTACCCGCGCACTCTATTGGACGATGCTGTTGTCCGGCCTGTTTTTTGCGGTCGACCTTGCGGCTTGGCATATTGGTATCCTCAAAACGAAGATGGCCAATGCGACGCTCTTTGCCAATGCAGCGAGCCTCTTCTTTCCGATCTGGGGTTTCATCGTGGCGCGCGCTTGGCCAACGCGGCGCGAAGGTGCGGCCTTTGGCGTCGCCGCCATTGGGACGGCCCTGCTGCTCGGCCGGTCGGCAGAACTCAGCGCGCAGAATGTATTGGGGGATATGCTCTGTCTCGCCGCCGGGATGTTCTACACAGCCTATCTGGTCGTTGTCGCGCAGGCGCGGCTCAAGCTGGAAAGCTGGACGCTGCTGGCGTGGTCCACGGTCGCAACGATCCTGCCGCTGCTCGGGATTGCACTGGCGCTGGGAGAAACGATCATCCCGCACAATTGGACGCCGGTCATCGCGCTGGCGATTGTCAGCCAGCTGATCGGCCAGGGAATGATGGTCTATGCCCTTGGGCGTGTGACGCCGCTTGTCTTTGGGCTGGCGTTGCTCACGCAACCGGTCGTCTCTGCGACGATGGGCTGGATCAGCTTTGGAGAAACGCTGCTTCTGCCCGATTGGATCGGGGCAGGGCTGATCGGGCTGGCACTCCTTCTGGTGCGCCAGCCCGACCGATCAAAGGATCAATAGCCGCTTTCGGCCGAGATCATGCAATACAGCATGGCAATAGACAGCAGCGTGTTGGTGCGGCTGAACATCATGGCCGTGGTTGCAGCCTTCGCCTTCGTCGCATCGTCAGCAGCGACAATGCCCAGGGCCTTCTTCTGGTTTGGCCAGATGATGAACCAGACGTTGAACGCCATGATTACCGCGAGCCACATGCCGATACCGATTGTGCGGTAGGGCGATTGCAGCGTGAAGGCCTGATGCGCATAGCCTGCCTGAATGGCAACGACGAGGCCGGTTGCGACCGTCGCGGCAGCACCCCAGCGGAACCAGAACAAAGCGGCCGGCGCGATGTGCTTGGACACGGCGGGCTTCAGCTCTGCCGGGATTTTCGGCATGGTCGGGATCTGCGTGAAGTTGAAGTAGTAAAGGTGGCCGATCCACATGATCCCGCAGAGCACGTGTGCCCAGCGCCACAGATAGTTGGCGTCAACGACACCTTGCACCCCGAACAGCACAACGACCAGCAAGACGAGGCCTGCAGCCAGTACCGCGTTCAGATTTCCAAAAAATTTCGCCATTTTTGACGACTCCCCCAATTGGTTGAACCTTTGATTGACGCGGGGAACCTAACATCCCATCTAGCCGCTGTCACCTTGGTTGCAGCGAAAGGCCCGGCACGTGTCCGCCGATTTCAATAACATGACTTTGGACGAGCTTCGTTTGGCGCTGGCGCGGGACTTGCCTGCCGATGCCGCTTTTGACGGATGGACCCTAGCGGCGCTGGCCGCGACGGCGGACCGGCTGGGCGTGGATGGCGATGTCGCGCAGCTCGCGTTTCCGGAGGGCGCGGTTCAGATGATCGACGCCTGGTTCGCCTCTGTTGATGCCGATATGCTGGCCGCCTGCCCGGCGGAGGCGCTGTCCGCCCTAAAAATCCGCGCCCGGATTTCAACGCTTGTCGAAGCGCGCCTGTCGATCCTTGCCCCCTATCGGGAGGCGCTGCGGCGCGCACAGGCGATCCTTGCCAGTCCGTTGCATGCCAGTACTGCGACCCGTCTGGGCTGGCGCGCGGCTGATGTGATGTGGCGTGCGGCTGGCGATACGGCGACCGACTATAATCACTATACCAAGCGTGCCATTCTGGGGTCTGTTTACGCGGCGACGCTGTTGATTTTCGTCAATGACGAGAGCGAGGATTGGGTCGAAAGCCGCGCCTTCCTTGCACGGCGGATTGACGGCATCATGCGGTTTGAAAAGGCCAAGGCGAAATGGACGGGCAGCGGGATTGACCGGCATTTCAGCATGGCCCGCTTCCTCGGGCGCCTGCGCTACCCTGCTGTTTGAATCGGCTGGCAATTCACTTTAGAAAATGATAATCAATTGCAATTGGGTTTGGATGAAACTGGGGCCGGGGTGCAACTCGACGCATTGCCATTAAATCAGGTCGCACATATCGTCGACATTGACTGGGCGCGGCTTGGGGAGACCGAAGCGCACCGGTTGCGCTGCCTTGGATTTGAGGCGGGCGCCGAAGTGGAGCCGCTGCACCGTGGCTGGTTTCTTTTCAAAGACCCGCTGGCCGTCCGCGTCGGGCGGATGACCGTCGCTATCCGTGCCGCCCATGCCGCTGCTGTGCAGGTCACATCAGCGTGACCGGCCTTCCGCTCGTTGCGCTCGCCGGAAATCCCAATGCCGGCAAAAGCGCGCTGTTCAACGCGTTGACAGGCGCGCGGCAAAAGACGGGCAATTACCCCGGTGTCACTGTAGAGCGCCACGCGGGCCGTTTCGCGCTCAATGATGGCCGCCCGGTTGAGGTGGTCGATTTGCCCGGCACCTATAGCCTCAAACCCGCCAGCCCGGATGAGGCGGTGACGCGCGATGTCATTTTGGGGAAGCAGGCGGGGGAGCGGCGGCCCGATGCGCTTGTCGTCGTCGTTGATGCCGGCAATCTCGACAATCATCTGCGCTTCGCCATTGAACTGATCGCGCTGGGCCTGCCGACGGTGGTGGCGCTCAACATGGTCGATCTGGCGGAGCGGGACGGCCTGACCCTTGATGCGCAGCGCCTGTCGGCGGCATTGGGCGTGCCTGTTGTCCCGACCGTGGCGGTGCGCCGCCGCGGGTTGGACGATCTGCGCGACGCCCTCTCGGTTGCCGTTGCCCAACCAAAGCCTAAGGCCACAGATCTTCCCCAGATTGACGCTGCAGACCTGCGCGTGCGGGCGCATGCGGCGGCGCAATCGGCCATTGTTTCGGAAACGCAGGGCCGGCAGATTACCCGCGCAATCGATGGCGTTGTCCTCCATCCGCTGATCGGGCCCATCCTGCTGTTTGCGACGCTGTTCGCCATGTTCCAGCTTGTCTATGCCGCAGCCGAAGCGCCGGTCGATATGATCGAAGGCTGGATCGGGCTGCTGTCGGACTTTGTGCGGTCGTCCCTGCCCGATACGCTGTTGCGATCGGCACTGATTGACGGCGTGATTGCCGGGGTCGGCGCAGTGGTGGTGTTCCTGCCGCAAATTCTCGTGCTGTTTGCCTTCATCCTCGTGCTTGAAATGTCGGGCTATATGGTTCGTGCGGCCTTCATCATGGATCGGCTGATGGCGGGCGTCGGGCTATCGGGACGGGCGTTCATTCCGCTCTTGTCGTCCTTTGCCTGCGCCGTGCCCGGCATCATGGCGACCCGAACCATTGAAGACCCGCGCGACCGGTTGACCACCATCCTCATCGCCCCTCTCATGACCTGTTCGGCACGGCTGCCGGTCTATGCGGTCATCATTGGCGCCTTCATTCCCGACAGGTCAGTTGGCCCGGGGCTGGGCTTGCAGGGGCTTGTGCTGTTCGGCCTTTATGTGGCCGGTATTGCCGGGGCCATGCTGGCGGCGCTCTTCATCCGCAAAACGGTCGTGCCGGGCACCAGCCTTGGGTTCATGATGGAAATGCCCCGCTATCAGATGCCCAATCTGAAGGATGTGGCGCTTGGCCTGTGGCAGCGCGCGGTCGCGTTCCTGCAGCGCGCCGGCACGATCATTGCGCTCACCACCATTGTCCTGTGGGCCCTGCTGAGCTTCCCGCAAGTGCCCGCGGGATCGGCCAAGAGCCAGATCGACCAGTCGATTGCCGGGCGCATCGCCAGTGGGCTGGAACCAATCGTCGCGCCTATCGGCTTTAACCGGGACATGGCGTTGGCGCTGATCCCCGCAATGGCCGCGCGCGAGGTCGCCGTCTCTGCGCTCGCCACCACCTATGCCATCGATTCCGCCGACAATGCCCAAGGCGAAAAGACGCTGCGTGAAAAACTGCGCGCAGGCTGGACCATCCCGATGGCGCTGGCCTTCCTCGCCTGGTTTGTTTTTGCGCCCCAGTGCATTTCCACCATTGCCGTTGTCCGGCGTGAAACCAACGGGTGGAAATGGCCGGTGATTATGGTCACCTATCTGTTCGCACTGGCATATGTCGCGGCAGGCGCTACATACTGGCTCTCAACATTTTTGGGGCTCTGAAGGGAAGAACATGGCGGGCAGCGTCAACAAGGTCATTCTGGTCGGCAATCTGGGGAAAGACCCCGAAGCGCGTTCAATGAACAATGGGGGAGAGGTCGTAAGCTTTACGCTGGCGACGTCGGAAACCTGGAACGATCGTGATGGCAACCGGCAGGAAAAGACCGAGTGGCACAATGTCGTGATCTTTAACGAGAACCTCGGCAAGGTCGCGAAGAACTATCTGCGCAAGGGCCAAAAGGCCTATATCGAAGGCCAGCTGCAGACCCGCAAATGGACCGACCAGAACGGCAATGACCGCTACACGACTGAAATCGTGCTGCAGCGTTTCCGTGGTGAGCTTGTCTTGCTCTCCGGTCGCGAAGGCGGCGGTGGCGGCGGTGGTGCCAGCTCCGGCGGTGGCGACTGGGGTCAGCGCTCTGGCGGTGGCAACGCCGGTGGCGGTGCCTCCTCCGGCGGCGGCTTTGGCGGCTCCGGTGCACCCAACCCGTTCGACAGCGATCTGGACGACGACGTCCCGTTTTGATCGGGGGGGGTAGGCCATTGCCACCCGCTCACCCTGAGCCTGTCGAAGGGTCGTCCTTCTTGATGCAAGCAAAGTGAAGGACGGGGCTTCGACAAGCTCAGCCCAAACGGGGCGGGATGTCTTCTCCGTTACGCCCGCGTTTTGAACGGGGTGAAATCTGTTCCCTCGTCAAACAGGTCGACGCCCTCATGGCGTTTGAGCGTGTTGACCACCACATAGGTCACCGGCGTCAGCAGCGCTTCCCACAGGACTTTCAGCGCCCAATTGGTGACCATGACGGTCAATACCTGGCCGGTAGACCAGATCCCCCAAAAGGCGAGCGGGTAGAAAATCAGGCTGTCGACGCCTTGGCCAAAGACGGTGGATCCAATCGTGCGGCTCCATAGATGCTTGCCCTTGGTCCAGACCTTCATGCGCGCCAGCACATAGGAATTGACGAACTCGCCCGCCCAAAAGGCGACGATGGACGCAAACACAATCCGCGGCACCTGCCCGAAGACGCTTTCATACGCCGCCTGTCCGGTCCAGCCGGGGGCTGGCGGCAGAGAGACGACAACCCAGCTCATAAACGCCATGAACAGCATCGCGGAAAAGCCGACCCAGATGCACCGGCGCGCGCGGGCATAGCCATAAACCTCGGTCAGCACATCGCCGATGACATAACCCAGCGGGAAGAACAGGATGCCCGCCCCGAATTCCCATCCGCCAAGCGTTGCGACTTTGGCCGCGCCGATGACATTCGACAGCAACAGGATGGCAACGAAGGCGGCCATCACCACATCAAAGCTGCGGAACTGGTGAATGGTCTCCGCCTTTACGGCGCGGGGGGAATGATCGGTCATGGGGCGACCTTAGCCGCGCCGTCAGCTTTGGCAACGGGCACACAGGCAAGGATGCCGACCCAGGGTCCGCGCTGGTGCTGGCAGGTCCAGCCTGACCAGCGCACCGCATCAGGCGGATGGCTGCGTGCGGCGGTGGCACGTGCGCGATTGTAAATCCAGATGACGGCGCTGCCCTGAGCCTTTTGCTGCAGGACGCGGTTCCCGTCCTCCCCGGGCTGAAGAATGACAGCGCTTGTGGTGACGTTTTGGCCTGCGCGATTGAAAAAGAAGCCGCCCAGCCGGGCGAGCGAAGTCGCATCCAAGATACGGGCTGCCGGGTGATCCCACACAAAGGTCAGGCGCGCGACCCTATAGGGCATGACAAAATGCGCGCCCTCCTCAAAGCCGTAAAAGGTCTTCTCCTTCAACCAGTCGCGCAGGTCCTGCGCCGACGCCATGGGCACAAGAAAGACAAGGATGAGGAGGGCCTGACCCAGCGCTGCCTTCTGAAAGCGCTGCATCACCAACACCAGTGCCAACAGAACCGAAGGGACAATTGGAACGAGATAGCGGTCGGTCAAGGTGGCGCGCAGGACCGCGATGGCAAGCAGCAGGATGAGCGCAACCA
Source organism: uncultured Sphingomonadaceae bacterium (assembly GCA_937996655.1). Classification (GTDB taxonomy): domain Bacteria; phylum Pseudomonadota; class Alphaproteobacteria; order Sphingomonadales; family Sphingomonadaceae; genus Aquisediminimonas. The sequence goes on from CALKUK010000012.1 coordinate 28,173, forward strand.
AACCTGCGGCCGCCGTCGCCTCAAGCGCCCGTGTTGCAGGGGCAGCCTTTTGGGTCTGCCCAAAGGACAGGGCTGTCGTCAGCACAATCGCGCCGCCGATCAGGCCAAGCTGCCACCAGCCCGGCGGGCCGACAAGATATTGGAGGAAACCGGCGGCGAGTTTTGGCGTCACAGGTTCATACCAGGCGATATCTGGCCGTGCATAATCGGCAAGCCGCGGGGCGTGGATCGCAAGCCAGGCAAAGGCCGGCACAAAAGGCAAAGCGGCGGGCCAAAGGTGCAGCACGCGCCCTCGGCACTTCCAGATCAGGATCATCCCCTGCACGGCACCCGGCACGAGCGCGAAATAGTGCGTCACTATGGCAGCGCTCGCACAGCCCGCCCAAAGGGCCGCCGGCCGCCGGTCCGGCTGGTCCAGCAGGTGGGCAAAGGCGAACATCTGGGCCACCGACAGCAAGAGCAGCAGGCCATAGCCGCGCGCGTCGAGGGAAATGTCAAAGCCCGGTCGCCACAGGATGAGAAGCGCGGATAGGCACAAGGCCGACGTCCGGGTTAGGCCGGTGCGCCTTTGGAACAAGGGGAGGGCGGCCGCGGCAAGAACGAAGAGGGCACTTGGCAGCCGCAGCGCGACATCTGACGTGCCCGCCGCCATCGTCCAGACCCGCATGACCGCATAATAAAGCGGTGGATTGACGTCGAGCCAAGCCTCCCGCCAGAAGCGCATCCAATCCGGCTGGCCCGCAATCATCGCGGTCCATGTCTCGTCCATCCAGAGCGGCAAGCCCTGCCCCGCCCAAACACGGACGCCAAGCGCGGTCCCCCATGCCAAGAGCGTCAGCAAAAAGACGGCCCGTGTCGCCGGGCCAACCTTGCCGGGCGTCGTTCCTGCACTGTCCGTCTTTATCCCCATCTTGGCCTCCCTGACGCCAATTCGTGCCTCTGTCACGTCCGGAGGTTCCGCTGGCGGCAAAACATCTCTATGGAACGCGCATGCGCGCCCGTAGCTCAGTTGGATAGAGCACGAGCCTTCTAAGCTTGGGGCCGCAGGTTCGAATCCTGCCGGGCGCGCCATTTACGAACAAAACCACTAACATTGCCGGTGGTGCTATTTTGCCCCGCAATTGCGGCTGCCAGAACGTCTTTTCGTCCAAAAACGCGGACCGCATCGTCATCCACCTCAATGCGGTCGATCACGGACGAGAGATAAGCCTTCCGGGTTTTGACATCGCCGTCATCCAACTTGCGGTGCATCAGATTTGAGAACTGCGCGATTCGATCACTGTCTAACTCAACGCCTGCGCCGATGTTTTGCGTGATGCGCGCCAGTGACGCTTCAATGATGTCGCGGCGCTCCTTGAGACTTCCGATCCGCCCTTTGATGTCGGCGTCGAGCTCGATCACCCCATTTTCGATGGCCTGGTAAAGCCGATCAAGCTTGGACCGGATTTCGTTTCGCTCGACCTCTAGCGCCCTCCGCCGCTCAATGACCGATGCATCTCGTGCAGCGTGCCTTTGACGAAGGCTAGAGAGGACCTTGCTCATTCGTGCGGGGGTGAAGAGCTTCTGCTTAAGCCCTTCAATCACCTGCGTGTCGAGCTGCGCTACAGGCACGTGCCGCCCTTTGCAGACCGACTTGCCCTTTTGGTGGCAAGCAGCACAGCTGTAATAGGTATAGCTCTTGTCTCCACGTCGCGTTCCGGTGCGGGTCATGCCAGCACCACATGATCCGCATACGGCAAGTCCCGTGAGCAGCGTTGGCCCGTTGACGACACGTGGCGGCGTGACCTTGGGGTTGTTGCGCTTCAGACGCTCTTGGACGGCGTTGAAGAGGTTGAGAGGGATGATCTTGGGGATGTCGACCTCGACGACCTCGGAAGGATCGTGCCGCTGCCCTGTCCGAGAGCTGCGACGGCCATAAGGCCATTTGCCGGTCGCATAGCAGTTGTTGGTCAGGATGCCATATATAGGCCCAACGCCGAACGTCGCTCCCTTGCGTGTGCGATAGCCGTGGCTGTTGAGCCATTTGGTCACATCTTTGACGCCCAATGGCCCGCTGCCCTCGGCGCCTTCGTTGTATAGCTGGAAGATGAGATTGACCGTCTCGGCGTCGACAGGATCTACCTCCAGCCGCTTTTTCATCCGCGCGCCCTTCTGCTCGACAGCAATGATGCGATAGCCAAGAGGCGGTGTTGCCCCATTCCAGAAGCCCTGCTTGGCGTTCTCGCGCATGGAGCGGGTTACGTTCTTGCCGTTTTCACGCGAGGTGTATTCGTCAAAGATCCCAATGATCTGACGCATCATGTCTTGGGCAGGGTCGCGTCCGGTTGGCTGGGTCATTGATACGACCTCGACGCCCCGCTTGCGCAGTTGGCGAATGGTAATCTCCATCTCAGCGCCATTGCGATAGAAGCGTGAGAAGGAGTGGACGCAGATCACATTGAACCGACGGTCTGGCGACTTGGCCGCCTCCATGAGCCTTTGGAACACAGGCCGCTTGTCGTCTGTGGCAGAGGCTCCGGGTTCGATGAACTCGTCAACAACCGTCCAGCCTTGGCTCTCGCAATAGCGGGTTGTCAGTTCCCGCTGCGACGGGATCGAGATGTCGCCTGCGGCCTGACGTCCAGTGCTGACGCGTAAGTAGAGCGCAACGCGCTTGGGCGTAAGGATGTCAGCTTTGTCAGAAGGGAATGCCATGTAGCTCTCTCACATGCGGCTTGGGCCAGCCGCATTGAGGGCAGGCGGGTTATTGAAGGAACTGATGCAGGTCGGCGCCCAAGAGGCGCTCCAGCGCCTCAAGTTCGGCGTCAGAGATTTCTGTTTCTGCTGGAACGCCGGCGAACACGAGGGCGGAAGAGCAGCTCTGCTGCTCCTGTCCATTCTTATCGTCGAGGTCCATACGGTTTGACATGCCGCCATATTCAAGGGCGGTGGCCGCAATTGAGAGGTCGTGACCATCAAAATCTGAGCTCCGGTTGTGACCATAAACTAGCCATCCAGTTCATTATAAAAGGCCACGTCATGCCAGATAGCTGGCTTCTTCAGATGTCTTTTTATGGCTTGTTCGAGCCCTTCCGCGGACATTCCGCAGACAGGAAACACCTGACTGCATAGATCCAGGAACGCTTTGCCGCCCGACTTCCGTATTGGCTTGGACAGGATGTCTCGGGCGTCGCAGGCAAGGCTGTAAATGAAGTACAGGCGCACGGGATCTGTTGAGGGTCCACCTTTGTCCGGCTGAACGTTTATCTGCTTTAACCAGCCGTCAAACTGCTCAATCATCGCACTAAGGAGAAAAAGAAGCAGCTCTGGACGATATGCAACGTCAATGAGTGCTTTTTGCTCTCGCACAGAAGCTTCCAGATCCGTCATGCGGATCGCCTGCGCTGGCACCTCATTGGAGCTGCCGTTGCCTGCCTTTTTCGCTTTTAGAATTTCCAATTCAGTAAGCACGTCGAAGTCGATATTTGCTTCCTCTTTGAAACTGGCCAGTGTTTCGACGGACAGCATGCGACCGAGCAAGCCTAGGTTTCTGATTGTTCCAATAGCCGCAATGCGATCATGACTGCTTTCGATCTCGCTGTGCGCCTCTGCGAGTGAGCCTCTTATTTTTTCTGCCTTAAGTTCCAGTCCTGCTTGATCTAGGCGAGCGTTCTTGGCTGCTATCTGCCGATCTTTATGCGACCTGCATTTGTCTAACGTAATTGAAATACATCTCGCCAGCGCGGCTTTTTGAAAAGCGCTCAGCTTCAGATTTTCAGCGATCACATTATATTCTTCGTCGGTTGGGGTGCGCAGATTTTCAAAAGGTGTGTCATCAAATGTTCGCGCCATGAGCTTTCCTCCTCATTCCCTCGATAGTTGCAACATATCGGCTCTGCCCCTCTTGGGCGCGAGCGATCCGGTAGTATTTCTCTGTTGTCCGAAGACTTGCATGGCCGAGTAAAGGAGCTGCTGCGTGAATGTGCTCGGGCGCGTGGCTCGCGATCGTCGAGGCCAAGATGTCCCTGAACCGATGCGGGCTGATGGGTTCGCCAAATGCCGTGCACGTCCGCTCAGTCACCCGATCGTAAAGTGCTATCTGCGTCATCGGAGATCCATGGGCTGATACCCAGAGTTCGCCATGCGTTGGCCTGTACCAGCGCCCGCGGCGCTGCAGGAGAACCGGTCGGTGAACCGCTAGATAGGTCTCAAGCCAAGGGACTAACCTTGGATCGATCTGCGCTTCAAACCAGGCATGAGTTTTGGTCTGATCAGGGGTGAGCTGGATGAACCATTGGCCTTCACGAAAGACGAGGCTTTCCCCGATTGTGAGGTTGGTAAAGTTTTTGCGGCGTAAAGGCAGATGCACCAGCAACAACAGGATCATGCCGTCACGGTATTGGGTGGCCGCATCCAGAGGGTCAGTTTTGGACGCCGCATCCATAAGATCGTAAGCGAGGTCGGCGATCTCATCACCGAAGATGGTCACGCGCTTCTCGCGGGCTGGCTTGTGACGGGCGCGCACATGCGATGCGATCCGGTTTATAAACGCAAAATCATCATCCGGTGCAAAGACCCGCAATGCGTCTTTGATTTCTTGCAGGCGGCACAAAATGGTCGCCGTATTGTTGCCCAGCGCCTCGAGTGCACGAACATAGGCTTTGACACGGCTGGGGGTGGTCCTCTCTTCGGCTGGAAGAAGCAGTGCGCTTGGCTCTGTAATGGTCAGGAAGGTTAGGAACCTCCCCCAGCCTTTAGCAGTCTTTGACTGACTAATGGGTGCCAGGTGCTCCATCTCCCCGCCAACATCTTCGAGGATGCTGGTTGAGGTGCAGCTCAGTTCCCAACGCCACCGATCGTCGGCAGGCCAAAGCTCAATAGGCATGCAGCGCCGTTCAGGCGTCTTGCGCGGGCCATAACGACCACCACTCATGGCCGCCTCCGCTTCGCCAAGGGACGATGGGCGCTGCGCAAGTCTTCTATCAGGCTGGCATGCATAAGGCCGGCCTTCCTGGTCTCGGCCCCGGAATAAGCACTTGTGGTTGTGCTGATCGATTTGTGACGCAGCAGCTGCCGAACAACTTCGTAGTTCCCGGGATTTGCGTCGAGAAAGATCTTGCCAGCGGCATGGCGGAAGAGGTGCGGGTTAAACTCAAGGCCCGTGAACGTGCGGATAGCGGAGCAAATTTGTCCCCCCAGCGTATTGGCAGATTTAGAGTTGCCGCCACGACCCGGAAACAGCGCCGAGCTTGGACCGTTCAGCAGATGTGGTCGATAGTCCCTTATGTACCAAGTGATGATGTCCAGCGCGAAAGTGGGGATTTGGAAGTTTACCGATTCCCGGTTCTTCACTTCTGTCTCTGAGATGACGAGGTAGACGCCGTTGCGGTTGGAAACGAAATGGCTCTCGATATCGAGGGCGGCAAGATTGCTCTTTCGCAAAGGGATAACAAGTTGGAGCGCGATTGCGGCAGCCGACTGGGCCACTAACGCGCGCCGTTTCAGGGGCGCCTTACTCTTTTCAACATATTTGCGAATGGTGTCCGGCAAGCAGACAAATTCTGCGACGACGGCCTCATCGTCGAACGGGCGCAAGCGTTCCCGGTTCTTGGCGGTCATTCCGCTTTCTTGAACCGCAACCCGAGCGGTAATGCGCTTAAGGCGCATATGTTCGGTTGGGCCAACCTTGACCCAGTGAAGAGCAACCTTGGTCAGAAAGGTGGACATCTGCGCAACGCCGCCTGATGTCTTCCCACCCCGCCGTCCCATCAGAAAGTTCAGGATGCGTTTGACATTCTGCACCTCAACCAGCGTGGATATCGCGGTAATGGTATTCGGATCGACGCCTGAGCGAGCAAGGCAGGACGCTGCCGCGCGCATCTGATGGCGCCGTGTTTTGATTGTGGCAGGACGAACAGGGCGCACTGGTCCAAAATCATCACTGTCATCATCTTCATCGAGCAGCGCGCCTTGGCTCAGCCGCTTTAGATAGGCGTCTACGTCAGCCTCAAAGGATGCCGGAAAATACGCAAACGGATATGAGTAGCTATCCCGCTTGCTCGGCCGCTCCAAGATGATCTGCGGCCATTCAGCATGAAACCTAACTGCGCGCTGCCAGCACCAGATAAATGCATCAGATGCCTTTTCGGCATTGGCCCGCATCCGGTTCTCAAAAATGGCCTCGGTGTATGCCGTTAGATGTGCAGCGGTCACATTGGAGGGCGTGATACCAGATGAGCTCAACCAACGGGTCGCCGCCGACAGGCCGCGTGACAAGCTTACAGGCAGGAGGTCGAGCTTGTTCTTCCAGTCTGTGTGAATGGGGGCGATGTTCCGGCTGGGCAGAAGATCGCGAACCAACTCAATGGCCTTTGCCAACCCAGAGCAGATATTGGCCCAGCGGCGTTCAGAGATGCCTTGGGCAAGCGGGGCCACCGCCTCGCGCAAAGGGCGGATGTCTTTTGGATGGGCGAGCACCGTGTGGGGTGATTTCCCCACTGCCTTGCAGAAGGAAGTAACAGCGCTTTTAAGGTCGCGCTTGCGTGTGCCCGGCTCCAACTGCTCAATGGCATCGAGAACATCCTGCAGGGTCGGCATTGTTGACCTGGTATTCATCGTTAGACCTTTTTCCTTGTCGTGAGGACAGGAGTGGACAGGTGGGGTGATTCGTGAATGCATATACTAATATTCCAACCCCGTTCGGGGTCGGACCTATTCACGACACGCACCCAAAATATTGATTTCACGCCATAAAATGTCGCGATCAAATCGCAGCTGTCGGCCAATGCGAATGGTGGTCACGTAGCCAGCTTTAACCATGCGGCGGAGAGTTCTTGGGGAGATATGAAGCTGTGCGGCCGCTTCGGCCAGTGTCAGCAGACTGGGCTGCAGTGCGCGGTTAACATTGCTCGCGGAAGCTGATGTACGTTGATGATTTTCGCACGCCCATGCCGGGAGCGGGGTTTCGAACATCGGAAAGGATGATTTGGCCTTGCGAGACATGATCTGCAAGCCATGGCACCAGCATCGCCCCAGTGCAGGGCCATAACTTATCGAAACCAATCCAGAGTCATGGCCTTGGAATGATCGATCTCAACCTTGCCAAGGTTAGGGTCGAGGGTTCGAATCCCTTCGCCCGCGCCATTGGCGAACAAAACCATTCAGTGCCGATCACGCCCTTCCGGCAATGGTCCTTTCAGGCATGCAATCGGCGTACAATGTGGAACAGATCAATTCTTGCTATCATGAACTAACTAGTTCATAAAATAGCTTCCCCTTTGACATGAGTGAGCTGTGTCATGAAATCCTCGATCGCAACGGTCTCCATCAGTGGCACTTTGGACGGAAAGTTGAAGGCCGCTGCTGATGCGGGATTTCAGGGTGTTGAGATATTCGAAAACGATCTGCTTTCCTATCCGGGGAGCGCCAAGGACGTCGGTGTTTTGATCAAGGATCTGGGGTTGGAATGCACTGTGTTCCAGCCCTTCCGGGATTTTGAAGGCATGCCCGAGCCGCAACGCGCGCGCGGCTTTGAACGGATGAGGCGCAAATTCGGCGTTATGGCCGATCTCCAAACAGACCTTGTCTTGGTCTGTTCCAATTGCTCGCCTCTGGCAGAGGGCGCGCGTGCCCAGCTGATCGACGATTTCCATGAACTCGGAGAATTGGCCGCCGCCCATGGGATGCGCATCGGTTATGAGGCGCTGGCTTGGGGCCGGCACGTCCATGATCATCGCGACGCGTGGAGCATCGTGCGCGATGTCGACCACCCCCATATTGGCCTTATCCTCGACAGCTTCCACTCCCTTGCGCGTCGGGTGCCGTCCTCCAGCATCGGCGATATCGCGCTCGAAAAGCTGTTTCTGGTTCAGGTCGCAGACGCGCCGTTATTGGAAATGGATTATCTCAGTTGGAGTCGCCATTTCCGCAACATGCCCGGACAGGGCGACCTGCCGTTGCCCGAATGGGCGCAAGCCATTCACCGCCTCGGGTATCAGGGCTATTGGTCGCTTGAAATCTTCAATGACCGATTTCGTGCCGGCTCGGCCTCCGGCGTCGCGCGGGACGGGTATCGGTCGCTGCAATTGATGCATGATCAAGTGGCTCGCCAGCCCCGCCCGGTTATCTGCCCCGCCATGCCACCGCGGGTCGACGTGCGCGGAGTGGAGTTTATTGAATTTGCCGCAAGCGATGATGAGGCTGATGCGCTGGCCGCGATGCTCACCGCGCTGGGTTTTGCGCCAACTGCCAGCCACCGCCGCAAGGATGTGGTTCGATGGCAGCAGGGGCAGATCAATATTGTCGTCAACCGCGATCCGGAAGGCCTTGCTCATAGCTTCGACGTTGTTCACGGCGCGTCGGTCTGTGCGCTGGGGCTGCGGGTCAGTGATCCGCAGGCGGCTCTTGGGCGCGCAGCCGCCCTCGGCATCCCGCTTTATGCCCAGGCGGCTGGTCCGGATGAAATCCAGATGCCGTCCGTGCGCGGTGTGGGCGGCAGTCTTGTCTATTTCATCGCCGACGGCAGCGAAGAAAGCCTATGGTCTCATGAGTTTCCAAACCGTCTAGATCAAATGCCTCCGAGCAAATCTCTGGGTTTGTTGCGAGCGGACCATATTGCACAGACCATGCAATATGAAGAATTCCTGTCCTGGCTGCTTTATTATATTGCGCTTTTCAATGTGGAGAAAACCCCGCAGCTTGAAATCGCCGACACTCTTGGTCTTGTTCAAAGCCAGGCGGTTGAAACCCCGGATAAGGATTTTCGAGTCACGTTGAACGGATCGATGGCAGCCCAGACCCTGTCTGCGCGCTTTATCCATCATTATATGGGCGCGGGCGTACAGCATATTGCCCTGTCGACCGCTGATATCTTTGACGCTGCGCAAGCCGCGAAAGAAAACGGCCTGCCCATGCTGGAAATTCCACGCAATTATTATGATGATCTTGAAGCCCGCTTTGGCCTTGAGCCCGCCTTGATCGACCGGATGGCCGCGCTCAACATCCTGTATGACAGGGATGGCGACGCGGAGTATTTTCAGTTTTACAGCCGAGCATTTGCAAAGCGCGTCTTCTTTGAAATCGTAGAACGGCGGGGCTATGCAGCTTATGGCGCTGCCAACGCATCGATCCGCCTGGCGGCACAGGCCCGCTTCAAAGCAGATATGGCGGATTGAGTTTCGCGGTCAGCGAACTAATCACGTGCGAAACAACGGGGACAGAATATTGGCACGGATGAAAAAATCGCCGGAAGCGCGGACCAACGATGCAGATGAAACGCGCAACAATATTCTCCAGATTGCCGCGCGCGAATTTGCGGACAAGGGGTTGGCTGGCGCACGCATCGACGAAATCGCCGAGAAGACCAGTTCTTCAAAGCGGATGATCTATTATTATTTCGGCAGCAAGGAAGAACTTTACCGCGCTGTTCTCGAACAGGCCTATGCTAATATCCGCGGCCGCGAAGAAGCCGCTGAGGCCAAGTTTCGGGAAATGCCGGCCGAGCAGGCGCTGCGCGCCCAAATCGAGCAGACCTTTGACTATCACGCGGCCAACCCTGATTTTGTTCGCCTTGTGATGAATGAGAATATCCATCACGGCGAACATATTGGTCACGTTTCCGGTCTGAAGGAACGCAATCGCAGCGTGATCGCGCTGCTCAAGGCAATTATTGATAAAGGCATTGCGGACCGGGTATTCAAAAAGGGCATCGATCCTGTCGATCTCCATATGTCGATCAGCGCGCTGTGCTTTTACAATGTCTCCAACCGTTATACCTTTGACGCCAATTTCGGCATCGATATGGGCACGCTTAAAGCGCTGAAAAAGCGCCGAGCGCAAGTGGCAGAAATCATTCTGTCTTGGGTCAAGGCCTAGGCATTATTGCCTAGGATGAAAGCCTCGTATATTTTGTACGAAATAGTTAGTTGGGAGAGAGTTTGATGAAACGCGCCTTATCGCTTGCTGCCTTCATGTCGTTGTTGCTGACCGGCGCTGCCCACGCCGCGACGCGGGACTTTCCGGTTTCCGCACTGCCCGCCTTGACCGATGTCTATCCTGATCGTGTCACGGCGTTTCCGGATGGCGTTACGGGGCTCGCAGATGTCGTCTATTCGGCTCTGCCCGGTTTCCGGCCGATGATCGTCGACATTTACATGCCGAAAGACACCGCGCCCAAACCGCTTATCCTCTACATCCATGGCGGGGGCTGGATGGGCGGGCATACCCGTCATTCCGGCGCGCTGTCAGACTTCCCCGAAGTCCTGGCCCGCCTCGCGAGCGAAGGGTTTGTGGTGGCAAGCCTTGAATATCGGCTGTCCGGCGAGGCCCCGTTCCCGGCGCAATTGCAGGATGCGCGCGCGGCCATCCGGTTTCTGAAAGCCAATGCTGCAAAATATGGCATTGATGCCAGCCGTGTCGGCGTCTGGGGTGGATCTGCGGGCGGGCATCTGACAGGCCTGATTGCAACAAGCTGCGGTGAAACCGGCGTCGATCCGGCACCGGCGCCGGCGGGCTCCGAATGTGTGCAGGCGGCTGTCACCTGGTACGGCGTTTTTGATTTCGCCCCCATGCTGAAAAAGGCGGCCGCCGCCCCAAATCCGACCAGCGCTGAATATAGCTTGCTGCGGTGTCGGCCAGAAGATTGCACAGCCGAACAGGTTGCCGCTGTCAGCCCCGTTGCCCATGTCGACCGGAATGATCCGCCGATGCTGTTGATCCACGGGGAAAAGGACAGCGTCGTTGATGTGTCCCAATCACATATGATGGAGGCGCGCCTTCGATCGGTGGGGGTGCCTGTTGACGCGATCTATATCCCGGGCGTGGATCACAGCTTTGTCGGCGCGACGCCGGAAGAAACCCGCGCCGCAACGCTAAAGGCGACCAACGCCACGTTCGACTTCTTCCACACGGCGCTCAAGGTTCCCACGAAATGATCCGGCGCGTCGCCTCCGCGCTGATTTTGGCGCTGGCCGCCGCCCCCGCGACGGCGCAAATGGCGACGGTTGAACAAGGGGCCATCGAAGGTAAAACGCTTGCAACGGGCGTGCGCGCTTGGCTTGGTGTGCCGTTCGCGGCACCGCCGGTGCGCGACCTGCGCTGGCGGGCGCCCCAGCCTGCCGCCGCGTGGCAAGGAACATATCACGCAGACCGCGCCGCACCGATGTGTCTGCAGCCGCTGCGCAATCGCACGATGAACCATTATTTTGGGAATGAGGCGACGTCTGAGGACTGTCTCTACCTGAACATCTGGGCGCCACCAGAGCCCGCGCCCGCGGGTCATCCTTACCCGGTTGTGGTGTGGATTTATGGCGGCGGGTTCAACATCGGATCGGCCAGCATGGCCAATTATTCGGGCGCGTCTCTCGCCGCAAAAGGGGTCATCCAGGTCAACCTTGCCTATCGCGTTGGGACGCTCGGCTTCTTCGCGCATCCAGACCTGACGCGCGACGCGGCGGGGGCATCTGGCAATTACGGCCTGATGGATCAAATCGCTGGGCTGGAATGGGTTCACCGCAACATTGCGGCCTTTGGCGGCGATCCGGAGAATGTCACGATCATGGGGCAATCGGCTGGGTCGATGTCGGTCGCCCTGCTGCAAGCAAGCCCCGCCGCGAAGGGGCTGTTCAAGCGCGTTGTCGGGATGAGCGGGAGCCCTTTGGGAGAACTGCTGGCCCCAGAACCGCTCGCTGAGGCTGAAGCTGACGGTGTCCGCTTTGCGGCGTCGCTTGGGGCCAGCTCGGTTGAAGCGCTCCGCGATATGAGCGGCGACAAAATTGCAGCCGCACCTTTTGTCCGCCGCGGACCGATCACGGTTGACGGGCGCGTGTTGCCCCAATCGCCCTCGCAGATATTTGTTCAAGGTGCCCAAAACAACGTGCCGGCGATGTTGGGCTTCACAGCAGATGAATCCTTCCGCCCCTTAGGCCCGGTCCATAATGTCGCCGAATATCAGGCAGCCATCCGGCGCGCCTTTCCGGAGCGGGCAGACGCGATCTTGAAAGCCTATCCTGCGACGTCTGATGCTGCAGCGGCTCGGGCTGCAGCGGATGTGCAACGCGACGCAACGGTGGGTCTCCAAATGGCAGGCTGGGCACGTGCCCAAAAGGCGCCGACCTGGGTCTGGCTGTTCAGCCGCCGTCATCCCTATGCTGAAGGAATAAGGTTCAGCGATCACGATCCTGCAACGGTGGGCGCCTATCATACCGGCGACGTGCCCTATTGGCTGGACACACTCGACGCGCTCAACCTGTTTCGCCAGACCCGCAATTGGACGGCGGAAGATCGGGCCCTGGCGGCACGCATGTCAGGCATGATTATCTCTTTCGCCAAGGGGGAGGCGCCCGATGCCAACTGGCCGCAATTTTCCGCAGCCAAGCCAAAGATGATGCAGCTTGATCTTATGCCGCGCGTCATTTCCTGGCCGCATTATACGTCACTGGGTCTGTTCAGCGGTGTGGCCGTTGCAGCGCCTGCAGAGCCCCGCAAACCAAGGGATTAAGGGATTAGCTTATGGCCACGCCAATGACCGCCGCGCAAGGATCGGACGCGCCGACCTGGTCTGCCGCCGCCCTTTTGGTGGTGGGCCTGTGTTTCGCGATCAACATGGTCGACGGCATGGATGTGGTCATCATGTCCTATATTTCCCCGGCGCTGGCGCGCGAATGGGGCGTTGCGCCCGATGCGCTGGGCGTCGTCTTTAGCGCCGGGCTGGCGGGCATGGCCATTGGGGGCATCTTCCTCGCCCCCCTCGCGGACCGGATCGGGCGGCGAAAGGTCATCCTTGCTGCCCTTGCTTTGATGTCAGCGGGCATGGTGTGCAGCGGTCTGGCGCAGAGCCTGACAGCGTTGATCGCGGCGCGGGTCGTTGTTGGGTCGGGCATCGGCACCGTGCTGGCTGCGATGGCGGCGCTTTCAGCAGAAGCAGCGCCCGAGGGGAAACGCGACCTTGCCGTCGGGATCGTCCAGGCAGGCTATCCGCTCGCGGCAGTATTTACGGGCCTTGTCGTTGCCCAAGCCCTGCCGGTTTTCGGGTGGCAAAAATTGTTGCTGGCTGCGGGCCTTGGCACGACGATCATGCTGCCGGTGACGTGGCTGGTCCTGCCTGAACGCACGATCGGGGCGTCGGCCCGCGCCAAATCCCCGATGATGAACAGCCTTTTGGGCGAAAGACTACGCGTGCAAACCTTGCTCCTTTGGCTCGCCATTTTCACCGGCTTGATGGTCTTGTATTTCATCACAAGCTGGATCCCGAAGTTGTCGATTGAAGCTGGCTTGTCGGAAACGAACGGTATTTATGCCGGCGCGCTTTACAATTTCGGTGCTTTTTCCGGCACGATGCTGATGAGCTTCCTCTCGGTCCGCGTGCCGCTCGGTCGGATCATTCCCGCCTTTCTCGTTTCGGCCTGTATTGCGATGGTCGTGTTTGGCAGCGTTGCCATGTCCGTCACGATGACTCTCTTTGTCGCCTTTGTGATCGGGGTGACGCTGCAAGGGGGGTATAACGGAATGTGGCCGCTGGCCGCGTCGGTATATCCGGAAGAATGTCGGGCGACAGGGATCGGCTGGGCCATGTCGATCGGTCGGGGCGGGGCTGTCATTGGGCCGCTCCTCGGCGGCTATCTTATGGCGGCGCAAACGCCCTTGCCATGGCTGTTTGCGACCTATTGCGGTCCGCTTTTGTGCTGTGCGGGGGCAGCCTTCTGCACCGCGCGCCGGGGCGCACGCATAGCCTGATTAATGACATGAATTTGACATGAACTAGTTCGTACATTAAAGTAACGAACGAGTTAGTAAATAATCACGCGATTCTCAGGGAGGGTAACTGATGAAGGTTTCAGGTCGTCTGGCGTTCAGCGCCTCTGTTTCGGCACTCATGATGGCGGCTGCGGCCCCGGCCTATGCGGCCGAGGCTGATGCCGGCAATTCCAATGAAGGTGCAGAAATCATTGTTACGGGTTCGCTTATCCAGCGCCCGAACAACACGTCTGTCAGCCCGATCGTTTCAGTGGGCGATGTTGCCATCAAGGAAAGCGGAACGGCGAACCTTCAGGACGCCCTGAACCAGGTGCCGAGCTTCACCGTCGGCGGCAATACGTCGACGGGTGGTCAGGGCACGGGTGGCCGCGCGACGCTCAACCTGCATGGCCTTGGCACGAACCGTAACCTTGTGCTTCTCGATGGTCACCGTCTGCCGATCTCCGACATCGCTGGCAATGTGGACATCAACATCCTGCCGGACGCCATCATTGGCGGCATTGACGTCATCTCGGGCGGCGCTTCCGCCGTTTACGGCTCAGACGCGATGTCGGGTGTCGTCAATTTCAAGACGATCAAGAAGTTTGAAGGCGTCAAGATGGACGTCATGAACTCGCTGAGCGAGCAGGGCGATGCGTATAAGGTCAATGCGTCCCTCGCCGTCGGATCGACGTTCAACGAAGGCCGCGGCCATGTGCTTGCAGCCTTCTCCTACGCCAAACAGGATGCGGTTGAAGGGTCAACGCGTCCCTTCTTCCACGACAAGACGCCTTCGTCCTATATCGGCACGGGTACTTTTGTGCCCTCCGCGACGAATGCGCCCACGGCGGCCGCATTGCAGACCTTGTTCACCATCTACGGGATAACCGGAACGCGCAATCCATTGTTGAACCTTGGCTTCAACAATGATGGCTCGCTGTTCGTGCAGACCGGCGCAGTCAATTATAAGGGCCCGACCGACGGCAATGGCTATAAGATTGTCGGTGGCAATGTCCGCATGCCCGTTGGCCAGCAAATCCAGTTCCAGAACGCGCTGGAACGCAAAACGGCGTTCGTTAAGGCCGATTATGATCTGACGCCGTCGCTTAATGCATATGGCCAGTTCATGTATGTCGACCTGACGGTGAACACCGAAAGCGGTGGCAGCCTGACCCAGTTCCCGGCGCTCACCACGGTGCCCGTCACCAACCCGTTCATTCCGACCGATCTTCAGGCGGTCCTCGCGTCGCGCCCGAACCCGACGGCGAACTTCACCTGGAATGGTCGCTATGTCGGCGTGCCTGACAAGAACTGGGACGAAAACTACGTCGTTCAGCAATATCTCGCGGGTTTGAAGGGCGATATTGTTGATGGCTGGACGTTCGACATGTTCGCTTCATACGATCAATCGCGCCACACGCAGATCATGCACAATGCCGTCCTGAAGAGCCAGGTTCAGCGTCTTCTCAGTGCCGCTGATGGCGGCCGGTCGCTGTGCGCTGGTGGGTTCAACCCGTTTGGCGACACCAACGCCCGTTCGCTCTCGGCAGAGTGCGTTGCCTTCATGACCAAGGATGCCTTCAGCCAAGAAAAGCTTGGCCAGGCGCAGGTTCAGGGTCAGGTCAATGGCGAACTCTTTGATCTGGGCGCGGGTAATGCGCAGATCGCGTTCGTCGCCAACTATCGCAAGAACAGCTACAGCTTCTCGCCTGATCGTGATTTTGTTGCGCCGAACGCGTTCAACCTGATCACGCCGAGCAACACGGGCGGCAATATTGAAGGCGTTGTCAACACGCTGCCGGTGCCACGCAAGAGCATCTCGGTGAAGGAATTTGCCGGCCAGATCGACGTGCCGCTGCTGGCTGACCGTCCGTTCGTCCGTGAACTGGGCGTTGGTGCAGCTGTCCGTATTTCCGACTATTCGGTTACGGGTTCGGTGACGAGCTACGAAGCCGATGCACGCTGGAAGCCGATTGACAGCCTGTTGTTCCGCGGCAGCTATCAGCGCGCGGTGCGTGCGCCGAACATTGGCGAACTCTTCTCGCCGCAACAGGGTTCGCAGCTTGTCATCGGGACGCCGCCCGCATCGATCGGCGATCCGTGTGACAGCCGCTCGACGGCCCGCACGGGTTCCAGCGGCGCGCAGGTCTCTGCGCTTTGCGTGGCGCAGGGCGTGCCTGCGGCAGCGATCAGCTCCTACACCTTCCCAACAACCGCGACGGGTGCACTGCTCTCGGGCAATTTGAACCTGACGCCGGAACGTGCAGATACGTATAATCTGGGCTTTGTCTTCAACGCGCCGCGCAATGGCGGGGTATTGAACGACTTCTCGGTCTCGGTCGATTATTACAACATCCAGATCAAGAACGTCATCTCGGCGGTGCCGGGCCTGACCGTATTGTCGAAGTGCTTCAACCAGGACGGTTCCAACCCGAGCTTTGATGCTGCCAACGAATTCTGCCGCCTCATCACGCGTGACAGCACCGGTCAGATCCTGAACGTTGCGACACCGTATAAGAACCTCGGCACGCTGAAGACCAACGGCGTCGAAGCCCAGATCCACTGGGCGGTGC
This sequence comes from uncultured Sphingomonadaceae bacterium, assembly GCA_937996655.1. Classification (GTDB taxonomy): domain Bacteria; phylum Pseudomonadota; class Alphaproteobacteria; order Sphingomonadales; family Sphingomonadaceae; genus Aquisediminimonas. The sequence continues at coordinate 44,456 of CALKUK010000012.1, forward strand.
CGGCGCCGTTCCTTGGTGGCTCGGGCAAGCTTGGCATTGATACCGCTATTGGCTGGCTGAAGACCTATAAGGTGCAGCTGCTGCCGGGCGCTGCCTTCCTCGATTACACGGGTGTCAGCGTTGGTGGTTCAAACCCGGGGTCGATCCCGCCGCGCGCCGCGCCAAAGTGGAAAGCCCTCACCACCTTCAGCTATCGCTCAGACGCAGCCGGCCTTGGCCTGCGTTGGCGCTACCAGTCCTCGATGAAGGACCAAAGCGCGGTGCTGACGCCGAACAATGTTTCGGTGGGTGTGCCGACTTATAATCTGTTTGACTTGTTTGGCAGCTATAAGCTCACGACCAACCTTGAGCTGCGCGGCGGCGTGAACAATCTGTTCGACCGCAGCCTGCCTTATGTTGCAAGCTCGCAGAACGGCACTGACGTTGCGCTCTATGATGCGATCGGTCGGTCATATTATGTCGGCGTAAAGGCAGGCTTCTAAGCCTGTCTCCTAAGACCCCGCCGGTCGCGCGTGTTGCGCCCGGCGGGGTTATTTGTTTCGGTCAACCGCGTTCTGTAAACGGAGTCATGATGCCTCTTATTGACCTCGCAGCGATGCCGTCTGTCGATGGCCGGCTTCAGGCCGGTCTGGTGGGCCGCAACATACTCGCTTCGCGGTCCCCTTGGCTTCACGAGCAGGAAGCTTTGGCCCAAAATCTTCCGCTGGATTACATGCTTTTTGATTTCAGCGCGCGGGGCTGGGCGGATGAAGATGTGGCCCGCCTGCTGGACGCGGCGCAAATGGCGGGCTTTGCCGGGCTAAATATCACCCATCCGTTCAAACAATTGGTCCTGGATTATCTGGATGAATTGGCCCCTTCTGCCGCCAAGGTGGGTGCGGTGAATACCGTCCGATTTCAGGCGGGCCGACGCATCGGCCATAATACGGATGTCACCGGGTTCGCGCAGAGCGTGGAACGGGGCTTGCCCGGCCAGTCCTTGGAAAGCGTGATCCAGTTTGGCGCGGGCGGTGGGGGCGCCGCGACTGCCCATGCCCTGCTCAACCTTGGGGTCCGCCGCCTCATTCTTGTGGATGCCGCCGCCGCCCGGCGCGATCAGCTCGCAGCCCAGCTGCATGCCCAATATCCCGAGGCTGATATCCTGCCCAAGTCGGAGGCGCCGGCAAGCTTTGCAGGGATTGATGGCGTGGTGAACGCAACGCCTGTCGGCATGGCCAGCTATCCGGGAACGCCCTTCAGAACGGACCTCTTGTCCGCGCGGCAATGGGTGGCGGACATCGTCTATTTTCCTCTTGAGACGCAGCTTCTGCAAGAGGCCCGCAAGCTCGGCTGTGCCACGCTTGAGGGGCGCGGCATGGCGGTTTTTCAGGCAGCAGTTGCCTTTGATATCTTTACCGGGCGACCAGCCAATCGGGAAAGAATGCTCACAAGCTTTGACGTGTTTGACGGCTGCCCACCCCTGGCGGGGGCAGCCTGATTTTAGCCGACGTCGAAAATGTCCATCAGGACATGATCGGGCTTGCGAATGCCGCGGGCAACGAAGACCCGGCGACGCAACCAGCCATAATCCCCCCCAGCAACATCAAAGCTGGGCGTTGTCCGGAAATAATATTGGTCCGGCGGCACGTCCTCCCCATTGGCAAGGCGCCGGATAATGTCAGGTCCGGCGACGCGGACGCCCGGATTGGTGATACCGATGGTGACGCCATCGTCAGTGCGCAGGCTGTAGCGGGCGAAGATTTCGGTCAGCCCGTCATCATGGATCGCCTGCCAGTCACCACCACCTGGCAATACAATGCCCCGCAGTCGCGGGCCTTCAAACGTCCCGCCCGTTATGGGCACGAAACGTTTGCGCTTTCCATAAATGCGACCCTGTTCGATGGGCGGGGACAATTCGATGCGCACTGAAAGGGCATGGGCAAGGGGCGGCGCTGCTGCCGGCTCGGCACTTTTAGCCGCTTCAGGCAAGGCCAGCCCTGCCATGGCAAGCCCAAGGACGGATCGACGTTCCAGCATGGTCATGAAATTCTCTCGCTTTCTTGTTGTCAGCCTGTGGGATTGGCGCTCCCATCGCAAGGGGCTCGCCACAATTTTGGGGGTGTTGGGCATCATGGCGGCTCTACCGCTGGCAGCGCAGAACGTCTCTTCCAACCGATGTGTGCCAGACCATGACCTCAGCTTTGTCTGTGGCGCTGATCACCCCGAAGACCTTGCGCGCATTCCGGGCACGCCTTGGCTTATCACCAGCGGCTTCGCGCCGGGTGCCGGATTGAAGTTGATCGATATGCGCACCCGATCAATGCGGACGTGGTTTACGGGCGATGCCACGCAGATCCAGCGCGACACGCGGCGCTACCCCGATTGTGCGGCCCCGCCGCCCATGAGCCTTTTTAACGCACGGGGCATCAACCTTCGGCAGCGCCAGTCAGGGCCGTCACGGCTGCTGGTTGTCAATCATGGGGGTCGCGAGTCCGTTGAGGTGTTCGACGTTTTGAGCGGCGCGCGCGCGGTGCCGCGCCTTGTCTGGAAGGGCTGCATGTTGCTGCCGCCCGGCCATGTTGGCAATGCGGTTGCAGGGTATCGCGACGGCACGGTGCTGGTCTCGGTGCTGACCCGGCCCGGCACAACCATCACGGACTTTGAGCACGGTTTGGCCACAGGGGGCATTTATGAGCGCGCGGTCGGCGCTGCCGAGTTTCGTCTGATCCCCGGGACAGAGCTTCCAGGCAATAACGGGCTGGAGACGGCGCGAGATGATCGTGGCTTCTACACAGTGGCTTTTGGCTGGCGTGCCATCGCCCTTTTTCAACGTGGCGCCCAAACCGGCCCCTATGCTGTCGTCCGCGCGCCCGGATTCATGCCCGATAATGTGCATTGGGATGGCCACCGGCTGCTGACCGCCGGGATGGTCTCCGACGAACCCGCCTGTGGAGGCACGCGCAAAATCATCGATGGGGTGGCTGACAAAATGCTCTGTCCCCGCGGCTGGCGTGTGGCCGAGCTGGATGTTGGCCGCCAACGTTTCAAGCTTGTGGACCAAGGTAATCGATCACCATTTTTCAATGGTGTCTCGGCAGCTGTTCTTGGCAAGGGCTTCCTATGGTTGGGTTCCTATCAGGCAGATCGACTTGCCTATCTCCGCCAAAATGTGCGCGCAATGGGGGCAGAATAGCTGACTGATTTGGTTCGGGCTGTCACCATTTTGGAAATCGGATGTCCACTCGATATCTGTTCGCAACTTCATGCCGTATGGCGCGCCAAGGGCACAACCTCTGCGTTATATTTGCAGGTTGCGCCCTTGCCAGGTGACGGTACGCCGTCACAGGTTGGCTTGGTTTGCCAGGAATAGCCCTGCCGATGCAACGCACGCGTCACTGGCGAACGCCACGTCGCCCAAACCTTCGATTTGACACACTCAAGCTTGAGCGTAGTTTCCAATTAACGGGAACGTGGGGGCTTGGGATGATTTCACGGCGCAGATCGCTGCAGCTTTTGTCGGTTGGTGCCGTACTGGGCCCAACTTTGGTCAGGGCGGCGACGCCATCGGCCGTAACGATATACGAGACGCGACGGATTATCACGATGGAGCCATCGCTTCCGGCGGCACGGTTCGTTGCCGTTGCCGACGGCATTATTCTCGGACTTGGGGAAAGTCTGGCGGAGTTGGAACCATGGACCGCAGGGCGAACCTTAACGGTTGAGCGCCGATTTGCCGACAAGGTGCTGATGCCCGGCCTGATCGATCCGCATGTGCACCCCATGCAGGCCGCCGTCATGCTCAACCTGCCCTTCATCGCACCCGATGATTGGCAATTACCCACCGGCAACTTCCCCGGCGCGCGTACGCCGCAGGCATGGCGAAGCCGCTTTGCCGAGCTCTTGTCCCAATCGAATGAAAGGCCATTTACCTGCTGGGGCTATCACGAACTGTTCCATGGGCCGCTTGACCGCAAGGAACTCGACCAGTTGGCTCCAGATCGCCCTGTGGTGGTATGGCAGCGCAGCTTCCACGAGATATTCGTCAATACTGCCGCGCTAAAGGCATGGGGTCTGGACCAGAGCGACGCCTTCGCAGCGGCCCTGGCTGCCGCCAAGGCCGATCCTGCCCATGGCGATCTGGATCGCGGGATCCTGTCGGAAACGGCTCTGGCGGTCGGTCTGGCCAAACTGCGACCGGTGATCTTTGCACCAGAACGCATCCGTCGCGGGATCGGGTTGATGCAGCAGATGATGGCTGCGAAGGGTGTGACCACCGTATCCGATATGGCTACGGGTGTGTTCGCCGGCTTCGATGCGGAGGCTGCGATGATCCACGCTGCCTTTGAGCGTCCGGGGGGCGCCAGCCGGGTCATGTTAATGCCGATTGCTGGGCAAGTGCCCTCTGACGCTGACCCGAGCCAATGGCTTGATGGCATGCGCGGCAAATATGCCTCGGCGCACGTGCGTGTTGATCGGCGGGTCAAGTTTTTTGCCGATGGCGCATTCTTTGCCCAAAACATGCGAATGGGACCGCCGGGATATACCGACGGCCATGTCGGCAAATGGCTGACCGAACCGGTTGACCTCAATGCCCAGTTTCGCCGGTTTTGGAACGCAGGTTTCAGTTTTCACATTCACGTCAACGGCGATGAAGGGCTAGACGTTGTGCTGGATGGGCTCGCCGCACTCCCTCCGCGTCGCGATCAAACCATTACGCTTGAGCACCTTGGATATTCGACCGAGGCACAGAACCGGCGGATCGCCCGGATGGGGCTGATGGTTTCGGCCCAGCCAAACTACATCCGGGTTCTTGGCGATACTTATGCCGCCCACGGTCTTGGCGCCGACCGTGCCGCCTTGATGAACCGGCTAGGATCACTGGAGGCCAAGGGGGTGCCGCTGGGTTTGCATAGCGACTTTAACATGGCGCCGATTGATCCATTCTATCTGGGTTGGATCGCCGCTAATCGCCTGACCCTGAACGGCAATCTTAAGGCGCCGGAAGAGCGGTTGACCCTAGCCAAAGCGCTGCGAGCGATCACGATCGAAGCTGCGCAAGTGATTGGCATGGATCACCTGGTTGGTTCGGTGGCGCCCGGGAAGATGGCAGACTTCGCAGTGCTAGATCAGGATCCGTTGAAGGCGGGTGCCGCAGGCTTGCGCGACATCAACGTTCAACAGGTGATCTTCGAGGGACGGGTCACTTAGCGCAAGCATCAAGGTTCGACGTCAACAGGCAGCGTGAAGGCAATCGGAATCAGTCGGTGAGCCGGATTACCCAGTTCTCATCTTCATTCCACATGGCGCGCCACAAGGGCAAAACTCCGACATAATTGCGAGGGGTTTTGGCCTTTCTGGATTTAAGGTTAATGTCTCAAAGAAGGTCGTGTCGATCTTTGGGATCGGGGCGGCATGCCAAAACTGGCTTTGTACCAGCGCGAAAAGGCTCCAATGCTGCTATAGCCAAGAAGGTCGGAAATATCTGAGACGCGCAGGCGCGGATTGGCCAAGTATTCGTTGGCAAGTTGCCGCCGGGCATCCCTGAGAAGCGCGGTAAAACTTGTTCCTTCGTCGTCTAGCGCCCTTTGCAATGATCGAACGGCCATACCAAGATTGGCTGCGCACATCTGTATCGACGCTTTGCCTGTCGGGAGGAAAATCCGGATCAAGCGCGCCACATGTTCGGTAGCCGTATCCTGTTGGGTGCCGACCGCGGCGGTCAACAATTGTCGGGCGTGCAACGCAAGCTGTTCATCCGCCCGTGGGTTGGGGCGGTCAAGATCAGCGCGCTGAATGATGATACTATTGAAATCGCTGTTGAATATGGCCGGACATTGGAAAGTCTCGACGTAAATGGCGCGCGCATGCCGCGGCGGCGCTTCATGGGTGAAGCAGATATTTTGGGGAGACCAGCCCGCACCGAGCACTGCCATGCAGAGCTTTGCGAGGACTGCGAGGGCAAGCTCCATCGATTGGCGCACAGCCTCTGGGCGGGTCAGATGAAAATCTTCCCGCAGGATGGCGATGTCGCCGGCTTCTTCATAGTGGAGAACGAGCGTTGAATTGACGCTCATCCTAAATTCTCGCAGCGTTTCCAAAGCAAGGCGCAGCGTTGGTTGATGCGCAATCAGCAGGCTGGTCGCGCCCAAATTTGCGAGGGATCGGTTGCGGGCCATATGCAGGCCCAATGTCCGACAGCCCGTTTCTTGCGCGCTGCGTTCAAGCAGGCGGATGGCGGACAAGGCAGGTATCATCTGCTCCGGGTTGATGAGAAGGTCGAGCCCTAGGCCCTGTTCGCGCAGCAAGGGGCGTGGGTCCACGCCGAAGCGCGCCATAGTCTCGAAATACCCATGGAGCGCCGCGACCCGAACCAATTCTGCCATCAATGCCTCCACGACTGACGCCAAATGCAAAATTAATGGCATCAAATGTGAAAAATGCAAATTGCATTGTCGATAGTGTCGCCACCCATAGGAACAGGAGAGGTGACGCAATGGCTAAAGCTGTGCGCTTTTATGAAACCGGCGGCCCTGAGGTGTTGAAGGTTGAAGAGGTGGAGGTCGGCGCGCCCGGCCCGGGCGAAGTGCGCCTGCGCCATGCCACGGTTGGTTGCAATTTCGCCGACACCTATTTCCGCTCTGGCTATTATCCGGTCCAACCGCCCTGCGGCATTGGCGTCGAAGCAGCGGGCACAATCGAGGCGGTTGGGGAGGGCGTGACGCAATTCAAGGCGGGTGACCGGGTGAGCTATAATGGCAGCCCGCTGGGCGCCTATAGCAGTGAACGGGTTATGCCCGCCGCGCCGCTTTTCAAATTGCCCGATGCTGTCAGCTTTGAGGATGCGGCCGCGTCCACGATGCGGGGCCTTTCGGCCACCTATTGGCTTAAGAAAACCGATCCGCGTCTGAAGGCGGGCGACACCATCTTGTTGCATGCAGCAGCCGGCGGGGTTGGCCTGTTGGCGGTGCAGATCGCCAAGGCGATGGGCCTGCGCGTCATCGGCACCGTATCCAGCGAAGAAAAAGCGGTGCTGGCGCGGAGGCATGGCTGTGACGAGATCATCTTCTACCGCCGCGAAGATGTGGCCGCCCGCGTGAAAGACCTGACGCAGGGCGAAGGTGTTCAGACGGCTTTTGACAGCGTGGGCAAGGATACGTTTGAAGGCTCGCTCAAGTCGTTGCGGCGGCGTGGTATGCTGGTCGGCTGTGGCACCGCCTCGGGCCCATTCCCGCCCATCGATGCCTTCCAAACGATGTTGCAGGGGTCGGTCTATTTTACCCGGCCTGCCTTTGCCGATTATTATGCCGATCCGGTAGAACGTGCCGAGCTCTCTGACTTTTGGTTCTCCAACCTCGCGGCAGGCAAGATCACGGTCGAAATCGGCCAGCGCTATGGCCTTGAGGATTGCGTTCAGGCGCACCGCGACATGGAGGCGGGGCGCACAATTGGTTCCTCCATTTTCGTGATCTGAAAGGGCAGCGCATGAAGATCGCGAAACTAACCACGCATATTGGCGCCGAACTTTCTGGCGTGAACATCGCCGAGGCAGCGACCAATGACGATCTGTTTGGAGAAATCCACGCGGCCCTGCTCGACCACAAGGTCCTGTTCCTGCGCGATCAGGAGATCAGTCGCGCCGATCATGTCGCTTTTGCCGAACGCTTTGGTGCACTAGAAGGTCACCCGGTGGCGGGCAGCGACCCCGATCATCCCGGCCTTGTCCGAATTTATAAAGACGAAAACTCCCCGCCCGATTATTATGAAAACTCTTGGCATGCCGACGCCACATGGCGCGAAGCGCCGCAGATGGGCGCGGTGTTGCGTTGCATCGCCTGCCCGCCGGTCGGCGGCGACACGATGTGGGCCAATATGGAAAAGGCCTATGACGATCTACCCGACCATATCAAGGAAACGATCGCCGGGCTGAAGGCCCGCCATTCGATCGAAGCGAGCTTCGGCGCACGGATGACCGACGAGGCGCGTTTGGCGCTGAAGGCCCGCTTCCCGGATGCGGAACATCCCGTCGTCCGCACCCACCCCGAAACCGGGCGTCAGGCGCTCTATGTCTGCGGCTTTACGACCCATTTCACGAATTTTCACACGGCTGTCAATGTCCACTACGGGCAGGATTATGCGCCCGGCGCGGCGCAGCTGCTTCATTATCTGATCGGCCGGGCGGCGATCCCAGAATATCAGGTGCGGTGGCGCTGGCAGCCCAATTCCATGGCGATTTGGGACAATCGCTGCACCCAACATTACGCCGTCATGGATTACGCGCCGACCGTCCGCAAGATGGAGCGGGCCGGGATCATCGGTTCCAAGCCCTTTTGATTTTCGATTTCTATAGGAGACCTGACATGCAGTTCCTCGACGATTCCCTGCTTCCCAAGAACCAAGACAAGCTCGTTATCACTGCCGCCCCTTATGGCCCGGAATGGATGCCGGAAGACTTTCTGGAAGACATTCCCGTCACGATGGAAGAGCAAGTCCAAAAGGCGGTCGATTGCTATAATGCCGGTGCCTCGGTGCTCCACCTCCACTGCCGTGAGCTGGATGGTCATGGCTCCAAGCGGTTGTCGATGTTCAACGAACTGATCGACCGCGTGCGCACTGCCGTGCCAGATATGATCATTCAGGTTGGCGGCTCGATTAGCTTTGCCCCTGAAACCGAAGAAGACGGCGCCGAGGCCAAATGGCTGTCGGACGAAGTGCGCCACATGCTGGCAGATCTGAAGCCCGCGCCCGAACAGGTGACCATCGCCGTCAACACGACCCAGATGAACATCATGGACCTGATGGAAGATTGGGAGTTCAAAGACACCAGCATTGGCAATGAAGCGCTTTACCATGCCTATCGCGAAATGGTCGTGCCCGCGGGTCCGCATTGGGTGGAAGAGCATCTGCGCCGTCTGACGGGGTCGGGCATCCAGCCGCATTTCCAGCTGACCTGCATGCCCGACATGGAAACGGTGGAGCGCCTTGTCCGCCGTGGCCTGTACAAGGGGCCGCTCAACCTCACTTGGGTCGGCATTGGCGGCGGCTTTGACGGGCCGAACCCGGCGAACTTCATGGAGTTTATCCGCCGTGCCCCCGATGGCTCAACGGTCACGCTTGAAAGCGTGATGGGCAATGTCTTGCCGATCAACACGATTGCGATTGCGCTTGGCATGCACGCGCGCTGCGGGATTGAAGACACGATTTATGATCCGCATGGCAACAAGATGGGCTCGGTGGCGCAGATTGAGCAATTGGTGCGTATTTCGAGGGAACTCGGTCGCGAGGTTGCCAACGGGCAGGAAGCGCGTGCGATCTATAAGATCGGCACCCAATATAATTCGACCGAAGAGACGCTCGCGCAGCTTGGCATGGCGCCCAACCGGGAACGCGGCCAGCTGGCCGTGCCGATCCGCGCGGCGGCATGAGCGTTACTCTGGCAATCCCCGGGGACGTAACAGTCTTGTTCGTCCCCGGCTTGCGCGATCATGTCGAGGACCATTGGCAGACGCATGCAGCGCGGGCTTTGCCCCGATCCGTCACTGTCGAACCGCTGACGCAAGATCGGTTGAGCCGCGCCGCGCGTGTGGAGGCGCTGGATGCGTCGCTGTGCGCCATAAAAGGCGATGTCGTGATCGCCGCGCACAGCGCGGGCTGTCTGATGGTGGCGCATTGGGCAACACGGCCAACCCGCGCCATTCGTGGCGCTTTGCTGGCGACGCCGGCAGACGTCGAACGCCCCCTGCCGTCCAACTATCCACGCCCGGAAGAACTGGAGGCAGGCGGATGGGTTCCGATAGCGCGCGCGCCTTTGCCGTTCCCCACGGTTGTTGCGGCCAGCCGCAACGACCCGCTCGCCGATTATGGGCGGGTGGAAGATTTGGCGGCCAGTTGGGGGGGCAAGCTATTTGATGCGGGCGCGGTTGGTCACCTCAATCCGCCTGCGGGCTTCGGTGCTTGGCCAAGGGGGCTGGAGCTGGTCGCCCAGCTCGCGGGCTGAAAGGGGTAAGGGGGAAATAATGGGCGCCGCAGTGCCATTGTCCGGTACAAAGGGGCCTGACCAGGCGACCGCTTATGGTTGGCTAGTCTTTGCGCTCAGCTTTGGGCTCTTGATTTCGGACTATATGGCGCGCCAAGTGCTGAATGCCGTATTTCCGTTGCTCAAGGCAGAGTGGCAGTTGAGCGACGGGCAATTGGGGCTGCTTTCGGGCATTGTCGCCCTCATGGTCGGGTTGTTGACCTTTCCCTTGTCGTTGGCAGCCGACCGCTGGGGTCGCGCCCGAAGCCTTGCGCTGATGGCGATCCTGTGGAGCCTTGCGACGTTGTTCTGTTCGGTCGCCACCAGCTTTAACGGCATGCTGTTGGGGCGCGCGCTCGTCGGTGTCGGCGAAGCGGCCTATGGCAGCGTTGGCATCGCGCTTGTCATCAGCGTGTTTCCACAAAGGCTGCGGGCGACGCTGTCAGCCGCTTTTATGGCGGGTGGGCTGTTTGGGCAGGTGTTGGGCGTCGCGCTTGGCGCGCAGATCGCGGCGAGCCATGGCTGGCGGCTTGCTTTTTTCCTGATTGGCATCGGTGGCCTGGTGCTGGGTCTGCTCTATCCCATTGTCGTCCGGGATCGCCGCGTCAGCGCGTTGGCTGGGTTGGGGGTGCAAGCTGCGCCCCAGATCCCCGCGCTTCGGCATCTTTTTGCCAGCCGGTCGGTGCGGCTGGCCTATTTGGGCAGTGGGCTACAGCTGTTCGCTGCAGGGGCACTGCCGGCTTGGCTCCCGACCTACCTTAACCGATATTATGGTCTGCCGCTCGACCAAGCCGGACGGCGCGCAGCATTGCTTCTCCTCATCTGTGGGGGTGGGATGGTCTTGTGCGGGATGCTGAGTGATCGGCGGACCAAGGGCCGCCCCCTTGGTAAGATCAACCTTGCGATAGCGTATAGCCTTGGTGCCGCGTTGAGCCTTGGGCTGGCCTTCGCGCTGCCACCGGGTCCAGCCCAATTTGCGGTGCTGGCGCTTGCCATGTTCCTAGTTGCCGCCACCACCGGCCCGGCGGGTGCCATGGTTGCCAATTTGACGCCGCTTGCGCTTCATGGCTCTGCCTTTGCAACGCTGACGCTGGCAAACAATCTGCTCGGCCTCGCGCCCGGCCCGATCCTGACGGGACGGCTTGCTGATGGGCTGGGGTTGGCTGGAGCGTTACAGCTTCTGCCCTTGCCCTGCTTGATGGCTGCTGGCGTTTTTGCCCTTATGCGGCAGAGCTATCTTACCGATCTTGGTGCTTCGACGCGGGAGGACGCCTGATATGTGCACTTATCTGGAAAAGACGCGCTTGCTTGCGCCGGGTATTGCCGTCACGCTTTTGCTGGCTGCAACGGCGACCTTTTTGTCTGAACATTATACGGCACCCGTGATGCTCTATGCGCTGCTGATCGGGATGGCGTTCAACTTTCTGACGGAAGCCGAACGAACGCGACCGGGCATTGAATTGGCTTCGCGCGGGTTGTTGCGGATCGGGGTGGCGCTGCTGGGCATGCGGATTGGGTGGGGCCAAGTGACCGCGCTCGGCTGGTCCCCGGTTCTGATGGTTATCGGCCTTGTCGTAGTAACGATTGGTTTTTCAGTTGGTCTTGCCCGGTTGATGGGGTTCAATCCCTTATTCGGCTTCCTTTCAGGCGGAGCGACAGCGATTTGCGGTGCTTCGGCGGCCTTGGCGCTGTCCGCCGCTTTGCCCGCACACGATAAGAAGGAGCAAGCGACGCTTTTCACGGTCATCGGCGTCTCCTTGCTGTCAACCCTAGCGATGATACTCTATCCAATCATTGCCCATTTAACTGGGCTGAGCCATCATCAGGCCGGCGTGTTCATTGGCGCAACGATCCACGATGTCGCGCAAGTTGTGGGGGCGGGCTACGCCATTTCGCCAGATGCCGGGGATACAGCCACCATCGTAAAGCTGTTGCGCGTCGCGATGCTTCTGCCCGTCATCCTCTTGGCCGGCCAGATTACGCGTCGTCAAGCAACAGAAGTCGCGGATCGCCCGCCGCTCTTGCCTTGGTTTGTCGTCGCGTTTGCGGTGCTGGTCGTTTTGAATAGCCTCTGGCCCTTTCCAAAGCAGGTCAGCGATGCCGGCAATCTGGTTTCGCGCGCTTGTCTGGTGACGTCGATTGCCGCCATCGGGGTGAAAACCCGTCTTGGGGATATGGTGAAGATTGGTCTAAAGCCCATCATCTTAATGTTTATCGAAACCGCCTTTCTGGCGCTGCTTGTGATAGGTTTGCTGCTGAGCAGGCTGGTTTAGTTGTCAATGCCAAGGGGGAAGAACAAAATGCGGGGCAGCAGCCGAAACGCGGTCATCGTGGGGGCGTCTTCTGGGATCGGGAAGGCGATTGCGGAACAATTAGCGGCGGCTGGCTGGAGGGTTGGCTTGACGTCGCGCAAGCTCGACAACTTAAGCGAGATGGCCAATCGCCTGGGCGATCGTGTGATCGTAAAAGCGGTCGACTTGGATGACCCCGAAGGCGCGCGCAGCAGCTTGCGGACCCTTGCTGAGAAGATGGGGGGCGTTGACCTTTGGGTGCTGAATGCGGGAACGGGCATTTTGAATCGCGATTTTGCCTGGGAACCAGAACGTCAGACGATTGCCACAAATGTCATGGGCTTTGCCGCGATGACCGATGTCGCGGTGCACCATTGCATCGCGCGGGGGGAAGGGCGGATCGTTGGCATTTCGTCGGTCGCTAAGAAGCAGGGCCACCCGCTGACTGCCAGCTACAGTGGATCGAAGGCCTTTGTGTCTATCTATCTAGATGGGGTCCGGCAATTCCTTCGTCGTGCGGCGCCTCAAGTCAGCGTGACGGAGGCGGCACCCGGATATATCGACACGCCTTTGCAGCAATTTGACGAAGCGTTCTGGGTTGCCAGTGCGGACGAGGCTGCCCGACAGATCATCGCTGCCGCGCTGGCGCGCCGCAAGCATGCCTATGTGCCCCGGCGCTGGGGACTTATCGCCGCCTTGCTTTCGCTGATGCCACGTTGAACCGCGGCTTCGGGAAAATGCCAACCGGCTGATTTGTTTGGTGAGCCGAAATCACCAGCTTGAATATGTTCGCGTCTTCATTCCGCATGGCGCGCCACAAGGGCATAAACTTTGAAATTTGAGTTCTAGTTTTGACCGAGTTTCGGGGCTAGGCGACAAGACCGCTGTTAATAGCCGGTATCCTGAGGGGCGCCTTCGCAGAGCTGTTCAATGTCAACTTTGCCTGGGATGCTCACCGCCTTGCTGATCCGGTCCAGCACATTGGTTGTGCCGCTTTACGGCCACTGAAAATTACCTGATATCGCATCGAAGGAGCAAGGCGATGTCAAAGAGCAGCGATTTTTTCGGCCAAGTGGAACCCGGGGCGACACCCTATAGTTTTTTCCGGGTCATCGCGCAGTCCTTCGGCGATACGCCCGAACGGTTGTTGGCCATTCTAGATGGAACCGGAGTGGCGCCGGACAATCTTGAGAACGAGCGTGCCGCATTTAACCTCGATCAGCAGCTGCGCCAGATAGACAATTTGAACAGGGTCGTTGGCCCGGACTGGGTGCTGAAGGCGCCTGGGTTGGTTCGGGCTACGAGCCACGATGCGCTGAGCATTGCCGTGCTCAATGCGCCTACGATCAAGGCTGGCCTGCTGGTCATCAGAGATGCATTGCCAGGACGGGTCACGCGAGTTCGGACGAAATATCTTGAGCGAAAAGAAGGTGCCGAACTTGCCATTGATCTGGGCAGCGGGCTTGGGAACGACCGCGCGCGTCCTCTCGCTGAAATCTTCTTACTCAGCGCGCTCGCAATGATTGAGGCGCAATCGCCCGTTCCAAGCGAAGGTATCTGCCTTTCCTTCGTTGGCGAAGAACCCGCTCATGGTTCGGCGCTTCGCGGCTCGACCGGAGTGCAAGTGAACTATGGCAGCGCATCTCATTCGATATTCGTGCCCAAGCGATATCTAGCGATCCGCCCGCCCTTTGCCGACTTGGCATTCCACGAAATTGCGCGTGAACGCCTTGAACAGGATGCCCGCCGTTCGCGAACTGCTGGGGGGATACGAAGTCGGGTCGAAAGGATGCTGACAGGATCGCCGAATGGCCGCCTCAGTTCGCAAGTTGTGGCGCGAAGCCTGGGTCTGTCGCCTCGGACACTGACACGAAAGCTATCAGAAGGGGGAACCGATCTGCGCAAGCTGATCGATGCCGAGCTGGCTAGAAGGGTAAATAACTATGCAAAATCGTCTAAATTTACCTTTTCAGAAATCGGGGAACGGCTGGGTTATGCCGATCCGACCAGCTTTAGCCGGGCACGTCGGCGTTGGCGTAGCGCGTCCGATAATGCGTTTTCTGAAGAAGTCTGATTTGGCCGAAAATGACAACTAATCGGCTCACCCTGCTATCTGCGAATGCATAAGGCCGTGCCATTCTCCAGCGATGAGCAAACCGCATCGTCATAATGTGCTTGAGAGGAGAGGGGCATGGGTTCGACCAGCGATATCAACCGGGACGCAACCGCGATGGATGTCGAGGCATTGCGTACGAAGTACCGCGAAGAGCGTGACAAGCGTTTGCGGCCCGATGCCAATGCCCAATATGTCGAGCTCAAGGGGAAGTTCAAACACTATATCGAAGACCCCTATGCTGATCCGAATTTTTGCCGAGATCCGATTGAGGAGAAAGTTGAAGTCCTGATCGTCGGCGGTGGCTTTGGCGGTCTGATACTAGGTGCTAGGCTGCGCGAAGCTGGCGTTAAGGACCTCAGGATAATCGAGAAGGGCGGCGGCTTCGGCGGGACTTGGTATTGGAACCGCTATCCCGGCGCACAGTGCGACATTGAGTCCTACATTTATTTCCCGCTGCTCGAAGAGACTGGCTATATGCCCTCTCAAAAATATAGCTACGGACCCGAAATCCGTGAACATGCGGAGCGGATTGGTCATAAGTTTGACCTCTACCGAGCCGCCTGTTTTCAGACAGCGATATCGGACATGCGCTGGGACGAAGGCGAGCGCCACTGGATTGTCCGCACCGATCGAGGTGACACGTTCCACGCGCAATATGTGGTGATGTCCAGCGGACCGCTAAGTCATCCAAAGCTGCCAGGGATACCGGGGATTGACCGCTTCAAGGGGCATTCGTTCCATTCCAGCCGCTGGGATTATGAGTACACTGGTGGCGATTGGCAGGGTAAGCTGGACAAATTGGCTGACAAGCGCGTCGCGATTATCGGCACTGGCGCGACTGCAATCCAAATTGTCCCGCATCTTGGGGCGTCGGCGAAGCAGGTATATGTCTTCCAGCGCACGCCTTCGGCTATTGATGTGCGCGGCAATCGCCCCACCGATCCAGAATGGGTGAAGACTTTGACGCCGGGCTGGCAGCGGCGCCGAATGGATAATTTCAATGCCCTGGTGAATGGCGCTCCGCAGGAGGAAGATCTTGTCGGTGATGGCTGGACCGAGATCATGAAAAGCATCGCTTTTCTCTATGGAGCAGCTCAGGAAGACGGCCCTTCATCTGGCGAAGTCGATATGGAGGCTATGGCCCGGCTCGTCGAATTAGCCGACTTTCAGAATACTAGCCGGATCCGCGCCCGGGTGGATACGATCGTAAATGATCCCAAGACTGCTGAAGGTCTGAAAGCGTGGTACCGGCAGTTCTGCAAGCGCCCATGTTTCCACGATACCTATCTACAAAGCTTCAATCTCCCAAATGTGGCATTGGTCGATACCAAAGGCCTCGGGGTTGAACGGATCACCGAAGATGCGATCGTTTTCGAGGGCATCGAATATCCTGTAGATTGCATCATATTTGCAACCGGGTTTGAGGTCGGCACGGCTTATACCCGCCGATCTGCCTTCGAAGCCTATGGCAGCGGTGGGGTGTCGCTAAGCGACTATTGGGCAAGTGGCATGCGGACTTTGCATGGCTTTTACAGTCACGGATTTCCCAATTTATTCCACCTTGGCATGACCCAAAATGCGATCACGCCCAATTTTCCGCACGTGCTTGATGATCAGGCGGAGCACATCAGTGAGATGATCAAGGCGGCCAAGCAAAAGGGCGCGACGAGGCTTGAGCCGAGTGCCGAAGCCGAGGATGCCTGGGTCCAGACCATCAAGGACAAGATGGCCACCAACCTCGAATTTCGTCAGGAATGCACTCCAGGCTATTACAATGGGGAGGGTCAGGCTGGCGGCGGTGCAGGGCTGTTCGACGAGCTTTATGCGCCGGGTCCCCTTGATTTCTATCAGGTCATCAACGCCTGGCGGGCCAAAGGTGATTATGAAGGCTTAGAAATGAGCTGAGGAGTGGCGCAACGCAAACATTCTTAAGGTGAGATCCAATGTACACAGTCATGTGGACCTTTAATGCGCCGGCCGGCATGTCACGCTCCGATATGGATATGATCATCGCTGCGACGGCCCATACCTATCTCGGCATACCTGGCTTGATCCGCAAATATTATGCCTTGGCCGAAGACGGCTCAACGATGTCAGGCATATATTTGTGGGAGAGCAAAGCTAAAGCTGACGCATTCTACACACCCGAATGGGTAGACATGGTCACCCAGCGCTGGGCCGGCGTACCTCAACGTCAGGGCTGGGACACGCCGATGATAGTCGAAAGCCGCGAGGGCCGGCTTGTGGGTGCCGCCTAAGATGGGCTCACCTTCGCCATTTGATCCGGGGCTGCTCGAGTTCATCCGGCAGGCCGAAGCTGCACCGCTCAATCCCAATGCGACACTGGCCGAACAGCGAATTGCCTATGTCGCCGCCAGCCGCACCCTCGACCTGCCGCGTGCAAAGGGACTGGTCAGCGAGAACATAGAACTGCCCGGTCCCGAGGGAGTGGTCCCTGCGCGGGTCTATCGACCGCGTGCCGGGGTCTTGCCGGTGGTCGCCTATTTCCACGGCGGGGGCTTTGTCTTCGGCAACTGCGATAGCCATGACAGTATTACAGCGGATTTGGCCGCCGCCGCTGATGCAGCGGTGATCAGCGTTGATTACCGGCTTGCGCCTGAGAACCCTTTTCCTGGAGCCTTCGACGATTGCCTAGCGGCGGTGCAGGCTATCTTCAGCAGAGCCAACGACTTGCAATTCGACGCGACCCGGATGGTGGTGGCGGGGGACAGTTCAGGCGGCGAGCTTGCTGCTGCCATTGCGCTTGCATTGCGCGGCTCTGAAGGACCAACGCTGCGCGGCCAGGTGCTGATTTATCCCATGCTCGGGCTCGATTTCGAAAGCGTATCTTGTCGAGATCATGCCGATGCGCCCATGCTTAAGACGTCCGCTGCCCGCGCGCTGGCTGGGCTTTACCTGCCCGGGGGTTTTGCGACTGCCGATTGGCGTGCTGCGCCTCTTCTCGCCGAAGACTTAGGCGGATTGCCGCCGACTTTCATCACCGTTGCTGAACATGACCCGCTTCGCGATCAGGGTTTGGCCTATGCTGCGCGATTGGCAGAAGACGACGTTCCAGTATCACTTAGTCGAGCGCCCGGACTGGTCCATAGTTGGCTGCGCGCCCGCGGAATGAGCAGTGCTGCCAGCTTTGAATTTCGCCGCATCGTTGCCGAACTACGGTTGATGTTGGGCTGAAAGAGATCACGAACCGTGATCAGATCACTCAAGACATCTCGCCTACTCCAGAAGCCCCTTCTGAGGAGCTGTTTGATATGAACCGTGATCAAATTATGCGTCCTGCCCTTGTAGCAGGGGCGATCTTCAATCTTGTCGCCGCAACCATTTTTCTCTTTCCGGGCTCATTGGGCCGCGTGGCCGACTTGCCCGCTCCAAGTGCTGTCTATCAATCTTGGCTGATCGCCGTGTTCATTGTGATTTTTGCCGGGCTCTATCTCTGGCTGTCCCGGCGACCTGTGATTGATCGGCAGATGATTGTCTTGGCGGTCTTTGGGAAGATGGGGGTTTTCTGCGTCTCGGTGGCCTGCCTGCTGCTTGGGGAATTGTCGTTGATGGCATTCACACCAGCGGCAGGCGATTTTCTCTTTGCGCTGCTGTTTTTCTGGTGGCTGAGCGGCGCTGCATCCGAATGATAAACCTGTTCGCATCTTCATTCCGCATGGCGCGCCACTTTTTCCCGCGATTTTTGCGGGGGGCCTTTTCGCCAGTACTTACTTCAGCATGGCGCGGAATTTCTTCCGCAACAGGATCGCCAACAACCGCTCGTCAATGGGCAGGACCGCTTCGAGAAATGCCGCCGCCTCCTTGGCGGGCGCATCCAGCCAGCGCGCAGCATATAGGTGCGCAAACTGCTGCACCATGCCATCAATCGCCTGGTTCATGCTCGCCAGATGGCTGGGGCGATAGCCACGATCGCGGGAGGCGCCAACTTCGCCATATCGGATGAAGCAATCAACGATCTCACGGTCGGTTTGGGAGATGCTGCGTGCGACACCGCTGCCGTTGATTTCGATCAGCCCAGCCAGCGCAAGTTCGCTTAAATCACCCTCCGACAGGCGATCCCCGATAAGGTCGGCAATCCTGACCTGGTCGGCCCCCGGCGGGCGGGCCCAATCGGGAAGTTCGTCACGCACGCGCCGCAGCAATTGCTGCTGTTCGGGTGAGAAGCCATCAGCATCTTCGCCATTCAGCACCGACTTGATCGCCGTCAGGCTCAAGAAATGATCGCGCTGCAACTTCTGGATCCAGTGCAGCCGCTCCAGATGTTCCCGCCCATAAATCGCCGTGTTGCGCCCGGACCTTATCGGCGGCGGCAGCAGCCCTTCTGCAATGTAGAAGTGGATGGCCTGCCGGCTGAGCTGGGTATGGGCGGTGAGGTCACGCATCTTGAGCGCTTGTGTCGGCGCACTGGCAGCGGGGGCGGGGCGGGTCTCCATGCCGCGCACAAGGCCCGTTTCGCGCCAATCTGTCAAGTGTATAGCGTTACTTGACACTATACAGAGCCAGACCTAGGCTCGGTCATGGAGAGAGGCGGAGTCGTCAACACCAGTCCAACGGACCGCATGAGGAGCCCTAAGAGATGACGACCATCCATGTCGCGGGCGTCGCGATGACGAAATTCGGCCCCCACCCGGGCGCGACGGTCAAGTCGCTCACCGCCGAAGCCGTCACCGCCTGCCTCGCCGACGCAGGGGCAGTGCCGGGCGCGGTCGAGGCGGCCTATTTCTCCAACACCTTGCAAGGGTTGCTTGAAGGCCAATTGTCCATCCCCGGGCAGATTGCGCTGCGTTCTGCAGGCGTCGAGGGCGTGCCCGTTGTCAATGTCGAAAATGCCTGTGCGTCGGGATCGACCGCGCTATGGTTGGCTTGCCAGCATCTGCTTTCGGGTGCTGCCGATATCGTTCTCGCCGTGGGCGTGGAAAAGATGGTGTTCGAGGCCGAAGCGCAGCGTGCCACCGTGATGCGCGCCTTTGAAGGTGGCATGGATGTGAGCGGTAGCGACGACGCGCTGGCCACACTGACGCGACTGGGCGCCGGTGTAGAGGGGCCATCGGGGGAAGGCCATCGCACCCGTTTCATGGACATCTACGCCGCCTTATGCCGGGCCCATATGGCGCGCTTTGGCACGACGCAGCGTCAGCTCGCGATCGTGGCGTCAAAGAACCATGACCATTCCGTCCACAACGAAAAATGCCATTTCCGCAAGGCGATGAGTGTGGATGAGGTGCTGGCCGCGCGGCCGCTCGGCTATCCGCTCACGGTCGCGATGTGTTCGCCGCTGTCTGATGGTGCAGCGGCGGCGCTGCTCTGCACCGATGCTGGTTTGCGGAAGTTGCAGGGCCAGGCGCCCTCGGTGCTGATCAAGGCCTGTGAACTGACATCGGCCTCAACACGCGACTTCGCGGACTTCGACGCCCATGTCGCGCGCCGCGCGGCCCGCACCGCCTATATGCGCGCCGGGCTGGGGCCGGAAGATATCGACGTTGCCGAAGTGCATGATGCTGCTGCTTTTGGCGAAATCTTCATGACGGAACTTCTCGGCTTCTGCCCCATGGGAGAGGGTGGTCCTCTCGCCGAGCGGGGCGAGACCCGGATCGGCGGTCGCATCCCGGTCAATCCCTCAGGCGGGCTTGAGTCGAAGGGGCACCCCATCGGCGCCACGGGCCTTGGCCAAATTTACGAGCTGACCCAGCAACTGCGCGGCACTGCCGGTCCCCGTCAGGTTCAAGGCGCGCGCACCGCGTTGCAGGAAAACAGCGGGGGCCTGCTCGGCATCGAAGAGGGCGCCGCCGTCGTCACCATTCTCCAGCGCCAAAAGTGAGGGCAAACATCATGAAGCACACCCCAAAACTGTTTGCCGAAGGCTTCCTGTTCCCCGAAGCGCCGCGCTGGCATGCCGGCCGCCAGCAGTTCTTCGTCAGCGATATTGACCGTGGCCAGGTCTTCGCCGTTTCTCCGGATGGGACGCGCCAACAGGTCTATCAAGGCCCCGACTGGGTGTCGGGCACGGCCTTTGAAGACGACAAGACGCTCCTCGTCACCAATGCACGCAGCCGATCCCTGGTGCGCGTCCATCTTGATCAGCCCGACGCTCCAGCAGACATGATCGCCTCCCTCGCCGAGATCGCGCCCTATGGCATCAATGACATGGTGCGTACCCCCGGCGGCGTCTGCTTCATCGATACGGTCAGCTTTGACTTCGTGGCCTATGCCCGGGGCGAGGGTGCCGCACAGCCGAGCGTGCTGGCCCGGGTGGACCGCGATGGCACCGTGTCTGTCGCGACATCCGAGGTGAACTTTCCCAACGGCATGGTCATCACGCCCGATGGGACGCGGCTGCTCGTGGCCGATTCAATCGACCAGTGCGTTCACGCGTTCACGCTCGGTGCTGATGGTGCGCTCAGCGGGCGGACTTGCTTTGCGGCATTGCCGGGCGAAATGCCCGATGGCATGTGCATGGATGCCAGCGGCGGCGCCTGGGTCGCCTGTCATGGACGCGTTGTGCGGGTTGCCGAAGGCGGCGCCGTGCTGGACGAGGTCGACATGGGCACCACGTCCGCCACCGCCGTCGCTTTGGGTGGCGCCGATGGTCGCACGCTCCTGATCACGGCATCTGACAGCTATGACCGTTCCGTCATGGCGATCAATCCGACCGGCAGGCTGTTTACGGTGCACGTGGACGTCCCGGGCGTCGGCTTGCCATCGGTCTACTGAGAAGGCGCAGATCATGACGCAGCGGCTTGCCGGCAAGACGGCGCTGATCACCGGGGCAACCTCTGGCATGGGCGTCAACGTCGTCCGGCGCTTCATCGCCGAAGGGGCCACAGTCCTGTTCTGCGGCCGCTCGCCCACGGGCGCTGCTTTGGCATCAGAGATGGGGCCGGCGGCCCGGTTCATGCAGGCCGATGTCACGCAGGAGGCAGACGTGATCGCGCTGGTCAAAGCCGCGCAGGAGATGGGAGCAGGACGGATCGACTTCCTGTTCAACAATGCGGCCCCGGCGACGCGGGATACGCCTGTCACCGCCCTGACGGCCGAAGACATTGCCAGCGCCTCAATGGCCATTTTCGGCAGCGTCGTGCTGGTGACGAAGCATGTTGCCGCCGTCATGCAGGCGCAAGGCGGGGGCTCCATTCTCAACAATGGCTCAACTGCTGCCCACCGCGCCAACAGCTCGCCGTCCCTCTACAGCGCGCTCAAGGCGGCGGTCTGTCACTTCACGCGCTGTATGGCGCTGGAGCTCGCCGATTATGGCATCCGGGTGAACACCTTGTCGCCGGGTGCCATTCCGACGCCGATCTTCCTGCAGTCGCTGGGTATCCCGGCAGACCGGCAGGAGGAAGCACTGGGAGCGCTGCATTCCGTCTTTGCGCGCGCCATGCCCATTGGCCGCGCCGGCACTGGCGACGATATCGCGGCGGCCGCCGTCTACTTCGCCAGTGACGAATCCACTTATGTCACCGGTCAGGATCTGGTTGTTGATGGCGGCCTCACCGCCGGTCTTTCAAACGCGGCGAAGCGGGGGCAGGCGGACATGATGCGCGCCGTCCTCGCCAATCTCGGGAGCTAGAGCCATGTCCGTTTTCAGCCTGCTTGAACGCGGCGTCCAGCGCTGCGACGGCCGACCGTTCGCAGTGTTCAATGGTGCCGAAACCAGCTACGCGCAAGCCCTCGGCCTTGCCCGGCGCATCGCCGCCGCGCTGAGCGCCGCCGGTTTCGGGCCCGGCGATCACGCCGCCGTTCTGAGCCCCAATGACCCGGTCGCCTTTACCGCCGCCTTTGGCATTTTCGGCGCGGGCATGGCCTATGTGCCTGCCAATCCGCACAATCCAGCGCCTGCGATTGCCAGCGCGCTCAATCTCGTTGATGTCCGCGTGCTCTTCTATCACGGGGCAATGGCCCCGCTGGTCGATGAGATGCGCGGATCCTTACCCAAGGTGACTCGGTTCATCGCGCTGGGGACGCCCAGCAGCGGTGATCAGTCGCTCGCACAGTTCATCGACGGGCATGATCATCCGTCAACGCAGGTCCGCGCATCGCTCACCGACACCGCCTTTGTCGGGCAGACCGGCGGGACCACGGGCGAGCCCAAGGGCGTGCTGCTCAGCCATCGTGCCGTTTTCGCCTTTGTGGAGAAGTTTCTGGCTGAAATGCCGCACCCCGCGCCCGTGCTTCTGGCGGCCACGCCCTTGACGCATGCTGCCGGGATGCTCGCCATGCCGATTGTTGCCCAAGGCGGCACGATCGTGATGATGGATCGTCCGGATCTGCCGCGCTTCCTTGATCTCATTGCGGAGCATCGGGTAACGACGACCTTCCTGCCACCCACGGTCATCTATCGCCTGCTCGATCTGCCCGGGGCAGCCGGCCGTGACTTTTCAAGCCTCCGCCATTTTATCTATGGTGCGGCTCCCATGTCGATCAGTCGCCTCAAGGAGGCGCTCGCGACGTTCGGCCCGGTGATGGCGCAATGCTATGGCCAAACCGAGTGCCACACGTTCGTCACCTTCATGCGTCCCGAAGATCATTTCATCGACGGCCGACTGGCTGGTGACGATCGTCTGTCCGCATGTGGCAGACCCTCCATTGGCACCCGGCTCGTCATCAAGGACGATGATGGCGCGATACTCGATGCGGGCACGCCGGGCGAAATCTGCATTGAAAGCGACCTCGCCATGACCGGCTATTACAAGAACGCCGCCGCCACAGCAGAAGTGCTCCGTGACGGCCTGATCCACACGGGCGATATCGGGTTCGTCGATGGCGATGGCTTCCTGCACATCGTCGATCGGAAGAAGGACCTGATCATCACCGGTGGCTTCAACGTCTATCCGGCGGAAGTTGAACAGGTGGTCAACAGCCACCCGGATGTGGCCGATTGTGGCGTCGTCGGACTGCCCGATGCCGATTGGGGTGAAGCGGTGACTGTGGTGGCCGAACTCAAGCCCGGCGCCGCCATGTCGGCGCAGGAACTGCTGGATTACTGTCGTCCCAAACTGGGCGGCGTCAAAACCCCCAAGCATGTTGCCTTCTGGCCAGAACTGCCGCGCAGCGCGGTCGGCAAGGTTCTGCGAAAGGAAATCCGTACCCGGATCAGAGATGCGGGCACTATTGAAGAAGATGCCCCGACAGGCCCGCTGCGTGACTGATCATTAGCAACGGCTGAGAATGCGTCGTCGATTGCTTACCGGTTTGTTTCGGCCAATGGCCACGATCAACAGCATAAACCTGTCCGCATCTTCATTCAGCATGGCGCGCCATTGTTTCCCAGACTTTCAGCCATTTTTCCCCTCGGGGAAGGGCGCGCCTGCGCCTCTGTCAATCAGGCAGCAATCACGGACACAAATTTGGTTTTGATCGGCTTGCTGAGCTCTCTCAGGGTCAAATGCCTACGCTAGAGGAGATAGAAGCCCTTGCCGATCTATGGCGGTGGCAACCGGCGCCTTTTCGATACGTCCCAACGGGGGGTCGCAAACCTATCCAAAGCATGTAAATATCTTTTATAAATCAGAAAGATAACGTGAGAGGAGTGGGCATTGGGGGCGGTTCTCAGAACATCCAAACATTTGTCCAGACTGGCCCCTGAGGCACTTGCCGAGCTGGTGCAGTCTGCAGACCGATTTACGATCCGGCGCGGGGATGTCCTGTTCCGGCAAGGCATGGCCGCAGATGCGCTCTACATCGTGACCAGTGGCGCATTAGAAATCAGCACCCGCATTCCGGGCGATACGGCTGCCACCGTGAGCATCATTGGCCCAGGCGACGTGGTTGGTGAGTTTGCCTTGCTTGATGATGGACTGAGATCGGCGGGTGTGAAGGCGATCGCTGACAGCGAAGGATTGCGTGTTCCAAAGTCGCGCTTCCTCGCGCTTCTGGCAGACCGCAAGCCTTGGACTTTGGAATTGATTGATGCCTTAAGGTGCCTCGTTGCCCTGCGTACGCGCGCCACGCTGGCGCGGATTGGGGCGATGACACGCTATGATTTGCCTTCCCCGCGCGCGCCGTCTCAGTCGAGTGTATTCGGCGACACTTTAGACGCAGTCCCCCTTTTCGCCTCCCTTGGGCGCCTCGCAGAACTGGGCGCAGACGGAGCTGCCCAGCTGGTGTCGCACGGGACATGCCTGACCATCCCCCGTGGCGCTGGTGTTTCTGCGTTCGAGAGCGAACGGGGCATGTTGACGCTGGTCCTTCGCGGCGCGCTGCGTTCATTTCTTCCGCGCCGGGAGGGACTGGAGCAGGTCATGGTCCACGGACCGGGGGAAATGACCGGCCTTGTCGGCCTATTCGATGGCGCCCGACAGCCGCTCGGGCTTGAGGCTGCTGAGGAAACGATCGTCCTCCAGCTGCATCAGGCGCTGTTCGAAGAGATGCGGCGTAGCGCAGACCCAATTGCCCTCGCCCTTTTTACAGCCATCGGGCGCCAACTGGTGCGTGATCAGCGCCGTGCCAACCGTCATCTGGGGCGCGCCGTATCGCTCGAACAGTTTAATCAGCACCTTGGCGGGAGCGCGATCTGATGTGTCGGATACTTTCATACATGGGAACTCCGGTTCTCCTCGATCATTTGCTCTACGCACCGGATTCGTCGCTGCTGAACCAAACTACGGCAGCGCAAATGCTGTCTATGCTCAACCTTGCCGGCTTCGGCATGGCGGCGTGGGATCCGTCTAGCTATGAACCACATGTGCCTTATCGCTATCGCACGACACAGGTCGCTGTGTTCGACCGCAACCTGAAGGAGCTGGCGGGCAAGCTTCGTGTTGGTGCATTGCTGGCCCATATCCGGGGCGTTCCGATGACGTCCACGGTGCAGGTGAACGAACAGAATGTTCATCCCTTTCGCTTTCACGGCGTCCCCCTTGCCATGGCACATAATGGCGATTTGTCGGGCTTCCGAGAGATGCGTTTTGGTTTGTTGCCCCATGTCCGGCCTGAATTTGCGCAGGCGATTTCGGGCTCGACCGACAGCGAGTGGATTTACGCTCTCGTGGTGTCCGCTTTACCCGATCCCGGAGTCATAAATTCACCTGAAGCGATCCTCGCCGCGATCCGTTCCGCATTGGCCACCATCAGAGCCGTGCGCGAGCGGCATGGAATTACGCGCTCATCCTCGGCCAATTTGATGTTTTGCGATGGCGTCAATCTTGTTGCGGTGCGCTACACTTTTGATTTTGGTCGGTTCGAGGCGAGCCAATTGCAGGGCACAACGGACTTTTTGTCGATGTGGTACACCTTCGGTGCCGATTATGGGCTTCACGACGGGGAATGGAAGTTAACGGGCGGGGCCGCACAGGCTGACAGCATCGTGGTTGCATCAGAGCCTCTGACACGGGACTTTGCGACGTGGATTGAGGTGCCCGAATATGCCGCACTTGTGGCCCGCAGCGATGGAGATCGCCGCTATGCTCAAATCCATGCCTTAGACGTTTAGCCTTTGTAAGGTCGTCCACCTGATGCGGCTTTCGCGTCAGGTGACAATTTGGATCTCAAACCTGTTCGCATCTTCATTCCGCATGGCGCGCCACAAGAGCAGAACCTGCACTTTTTTTGGCAGTTCTGTTCGCTGACGAAGACTAACGCAGCGTTTCAAGGCAGCCGGTTTCGGCCAATAACGGTTCGATTTCCGCCCGCGCGGCGTTGTCGAGTGCGGCATAGCGTGCGCGCAGATCGGTTAGGCATTTGAGCTGATATTTGAACACGCCCTGTGTGTAGGGTTGCCCCATTGCGGTGATGCGGAAGGTCTCTTCGCCTGCCGCTATGGCCGCCGCATTGGCGAGGAGGAAGGGCATGTAGATCTCTCCCACTTGCTTTAGCCAAGCCGTGAGGAGGGGCGCATAGGGTGTGCCCTGTTCGTCCCAATCGCCGTCAATTCCCGACATGTCGTCGATATGGAGCAGCCAGCGATAGCTATAGGGATAATCTCTGCGCATCATGGTTTGCGCAGTGGGGTCAACGCCAAGTTGCGACAACTGGCCGAACATTCCGAATTCAGCGATGCTCGGACGCGTGCCGAACAGGCAGTGCTGGTCCACAACATGTGCCTCCAATGCTTCAAGCAGGGCGCGCGTTGAGGCTTCGATGAGGGGGAAGTTCTCTGCCGTGCAGCCGACAATCGACATCCGCCGCACCTGACGGGCACGGAATTGCTCCGCAAAGCCCTGGCTCGCCGCCAGCCCGCCGCCTTTCAGTGCGTCAAAGGCCAGCCAGCGGCTCATCTGGATTTGGTCGACCTTTTCCAGCCAGCGATAGCCGAACATCGCCTTGGTCACCCATTCATCGGCAAAGTCTTCGATCAGATGGGCGAGGAAGGCGCGTGCCGGATCGGGCGGGATGATGGAGCGTTCGGCATGGCGCGCCTCCAGATCATAGATGAGCGGGGTGGAGTCATTGTGGAAGGTTCCATCGGGATATTCCATGACGGGAATGACCGGCGCCTTGACCTGTGCCAGTGCGCTGCGGGTGTCGGCACCATGGACCCAGATGTGCGGAAGGCGGCGGTAGCGGAGCACCGCACGCATCTTCATCGAATAAGGGGAGCCAAGGGCACCGTTGATCTTATACGTCATCTGACCGCCTCATCATTGCGTTGTCTGGTTTTGGGTGTCGTATCCGGTGTTCCGCAAGCCTCTTGAGCCTTGTTCAGCCTTTCACGGTGTCCAAAATAGCCTGCAGAAAGCCCTGCGGGTCGTCTTCTTGAACGAAATGTCCGCCCTTCAAGGTCCGGTGCGGCTGGCCCGCCGTGCCGGGCACCCGGCCAATGAAGCGGCTCTCTCCGCCGCGCGTCACTGGATCGCCGTCACTGAAACAGCACAGGAACGGCTTGTCCCATTGCTCAAACACCCGCCAGGCACGCTTTTGGTCCGGCACGGCGACATTGTTTTCGAACGGAACAAAGCTGGGGAAGATGCGCGCGCCTGCCTTGTAACGGCTGTCCGGGAAGGGCGCATCATAGGCCGCGATCTCGGAGGCGCTCAGCGCGCGCTTGGTCCCCATGTTGACGATATTGCCAATCCGAAAAATGGGGCTCCACGTGGCGAAGGCCCGCCAGATGGCAAAGGCGCGTGGGGCGGGGCCACCTTCGGGGAGGCCGCCGTTAGAGAGCACAACGCCTGAAAAACGATCCGGCATATCCGCCACAAGGCGCAGGCCGATCAACGATCCCCAATCCTGACAGGCGAGCGTCATGTTGGTGAGGTCCAGCGCCTCCATCCATTGGCGCATCCAGCCGACGTGGCGGGCATAGCTATAGTCGGTTTTCTTGGTCGGCTTGTCCGATCTTCCAAAGCCGATCAGATCAGGCGCGATGACGCGATAGCCCGCCGCGACGACGGGGCCGATCATGTGACGGTAAAGGTAGCACCAGCTGGGCTCGCCGTGCATCATCAGCGCAATCGGGGCGTCGCGCGGGCCTTCATCAACATAATGGAGGCGGAGGGACGTGCCGTCATCGGGGTCCGTGATTTCCAGATAATGTGGCGCAAATGGGAAGTCTGGGATCGCGGCAAAGGCGCTCTCGGGTGTGCGTAGGATTTTCACAACGGCTCTCCTGCGGGCGATTATTATATTGACACTATACGTGTCATATCATCACCAACAGGTCAACAAGTGGCGTCGGCGCTGCCACATTAGTCGTCGGGCATTCCCGCAACTGCATCGCCCAGCAATCGCAGCACGACGGCCCTGGCCTCTTCAACGGGTAGTTCCTGATCATGACGCAAAAGCCGCCAAGTTTGGAAACTCAGGATGACATTGAGGCTGCGGGCGGCAACCACATCTGTCTTGATCGTCTGCGGCAAATGCGCCTCAACGGTTTCGCTTTCAAGCCGCAGCATCCGGCGATAGTCTTGCATGAGATAAGGGGACTGGAAGCGTTTGAGGTTCGCCGAAATCCTGAACGGCAGGATCGTTTCAAAAACCTGTGCCCGCCTGTTCGCAATATCGAATAGCTTTTCTTTCCAGCTTGTGCCGGAGGGGGCTTGGAGGATGATCGGCATCACCCGTGCTTCGATGACATCCCCCATCTCCCGGTAGAGTTCATCCATATCGTCGAAATGGCGAAACACAGATCGCAGCCCAACGCCCGCCACTTCAGCAACCCGCGCTGCGCTGGGCGAGACATCGCCCTTGCCGACAAGTTCGAGGACGGCCGCGATAATCTTGGTCCGGCTGGACCGGCTCCGTTCGCGCCTGCCATCAGCCAACGGCGTTTTCGGCCGAGGCGCCAATTTGTCCGATGCGTTGCTCATATGTCGCCTGTTTTGCGGCAAATGGCCTTGGGTGCAAGCGCCAATGGCGATTGCAAATAAATTTTGACATTGTTAATGCCAATAATTGAGTGATGTTCTTTGGGGAGGGCGTGTCGTGCCAAATCCGATGACTATGTGGGCGGTAATGTTGGCTCGTCGCGATGCCGCGCCTGTCAATCAAGAGGACAAATAACGTCATGTCGGTCTGGATCATCTGGGGCGCTGCCCTGCTGGCTTATGCTGTCTTCCGGCTCTGGTATGATAGCTGGTCTGGCCCGCTGAAGCCTGCCGAGATTGAGGCGTTCCTTACGCAAATCTCAGGCCGTTTCGAAGGCACGGGCAACAGCCCGGATGTGCTGCGCGCTTTTCTGGAAGCCGATGACGGTCGTGAATTCGTGATGCTCAATCTGGTCAAGGCGCAGATGGAGCAAGTTGAGGACCCGCATACCGGGCAGATGGTCCAAGGCTTTGAGTTGCTGAAACGTTATTCGAAGCGTTTCATGCCGGTCTTGTTCCGCAATGGGGGGCATCCGGGCATGGTTGGCCGTAAGGTGGGCGGCTATGTCGACGCGTGGAATACCGAGGCTGATCCCGGCTGGACGATTTTTGGGCTGATGCGTTACCGTAGCCGCCGCGACATGATGAAGCTGGTGATGGATCCCGCCTTTATGGAGGGTCATCCCGACAAGCTGCTGGGCACGCTGGCGACCTTTTCGTTCCCGACCCAACGGGTCGTATCCTTCTATGTCAGTCCGCGGGTGACTGCCGCGCTCGTGCTGGCACTATTGGCTGCGCTGGTACATATTGCCCTTCTGACGTGTGGCGCATGACGGCGGCGCTGAACAAACGACAAGCGACAGGCTGGAACCGGCGACTATGGATGCGGCTGGCGACGATCAATGCGCTTCTCTCCACCATCGCACTTATGTTCTCTGCACATCAGGCTGAGGATGTTGCATCGATTATCCGCATCGGTGCGCAAGTCCAGTTCATGCACAGCATGGCCAGCATCGCTTGCGCGACGTTCATGAATGTCGGGGCAGTTACCGCCCGCCATGCCCCGGCCTTCTTCCTCGGCGGATCGCTTTTGTTTGCGGTGCATCACTATGGTGCAGCCGCCGGACTTTGGGGATTGGCCAACAGCTTCATTGGTTTTGCAGCGGTTGTGATGGCAAGTGGCTGGATCATTATGTTCGCGGCAGGGCGGACCATCGATATATAGAGCAGAGATTGGGGAGTGGCTTCGTGATGCGCAAACTCAATTGGATCGCCGTATTGGCCCTGCTCATCGGCGCAGGCTATCTCGCCCTTCAGAAATACTGGATCTACATCCCGGGCAAGATTGCCCAACTGCGCGAACCCATTGCAGACAACCATCCGGTCACATGGGCAAAGGGGCCCGCAGCGCCAGCCTCAGGCAAACGTCCGCCCAATGTGATCCTGATTGTCGCTGACGATCTGGGAATGAACGACATTTCGCTTTACGGAGGCGGTGTGGCCGGTGGCGCGGTGCCGACTCCCAATATCAATTCCATTGCACAGCAGGGCGTCAGCTTTTCCAACGGCTATGCCGCCAATGCCACCTGTTCCCCCTCACGTGCGGCGTTGATGACCGGTCGGTATCCGACGCGGTTTGGCTTTGAATTCACAGCCGTGCCGGCTGCCTTTGTCTCCAGCCTCGCCCATAGCGACAGCACGTCGCCCTATCCGCCAATCTATCACAAAGACCTGAACCACGATCTGCCGGCTTATGCCGATATGGGCGTGCCGCATGACCAGATCATGTTGCCGGAAGTTCTGAAGCCCCAAGGCTATCACACGATCCACATCGGCAAATGGCATCTGGGCGAGGCCGAACCCTTGCGGCCGACGTCGCAGGGCTTTGACGAAAGTCTTGGCATGCGTTCGGGCGGCGATTTGTACATGGCCGAGGATGATCCGCAGGTCGTGAACGCCAAGTTGCCTTGGGACCCGATTGACCGCTTCCTATGGGCCAATTTGCCGCACGCCGTCTATTGGGGGAATGGGCAGCGCTTTCGTCCGACGGGGCACCTGACAGACTATTTCACAGACAATGCTCTGGCCGCGATTGAGGCCAATAAGAACCGACCCTTCTTCATGTATCTGGCATATAATGCGCCGCACACACCGCTGCAGGCGCTCAAATCGGATTACGACGCCCTGCCGCAGATCAAAGACCATACCCAGCGTGTTTATGGCGCGATGATCCGCCAGCTTGACCGCCGCATCGGCGATGTCCTGCAAAAGCTGAAGAGCACGGGGCTCGATGACAACACACTGGTCATCTTCACCAGCGACAATGGCGGGGCTTGGTATACCGGCATCCCGGATCTGAATAAGCCTTATCGTGGGTGGAAAGGCACGTTCTTTGAAGGCGGCATCCATGTGCCGTTGATGATGCGCTGGCCGGGCCAGATCGCGCAGGGTACCGTGCGCAGCGACGTCGCCCAGCATCTTGATATGTTTGCGACGATTGCTGCGGCAACCGGTGCGGCGGTGCCGCGTGATCGCAAGATGGACAGCATTAACCTGCTCGCAGCCGGGCCGAAGCGGGATGTGACGTTCTGGCGTTCGGGCGATTACCGCGTTGTGCGGGCAGGTGACTGGAAATTGCAGATTTCCAAACGCCCAGACAAGGTGTGGCTGTTCAACCTCGCCACCGACCCGACAGAGCGGACCAATTTGGCCGTCAAGTATCCGGCCCGCGTGGATGCTCTGCGTAACCTGATCGAAACGCAAAACGCTGGACTGCCCAAGCCACTCTGGCCCGGCCTGCTCGAGGGTGCCATCCGGATCGACGTGCCGCTCAATGCGCCGTGGAAGAAGGATCAGGAATTCGTCTATTGGGCGAACTGAAGGGGTAAGGGCGAAGGCGGGCGGCCCATATGCCGCCCCTCAGCGGGAAAGGCGCAATAGGGTTTCCGGGTCATCCACATCGGCCAGCCCGCCAGGAGGGCAAGGGATGTGGAGGGCCGTGCGCAGCCACTGCCTTGCCCCCTGATCACCGGTCAGGCTGGCGAGCTCCGGAAATTGTGCGCGCGAGAAAATGGCGGGGGGAGAGGTGAGTGTGCCATCCTGCGAGGTGACAGGCCCCTTGTGCCGGGTCCACGCCTCGACAAGCGCCGCCATATGCGCCGGAGGCACCAGCGGCATATCGGCGAGGCAGACCATCAGCCCATCGACGTCGGCCCGAAGAGCGCATTCTGCAGCGCAGCGCAGCGAGGCGCCCATGCCGACCGCGGCATCAGGGTTTACGACCAGATCGAACCCTGCCGATGTCCAGCCCGGAGCGCAGGGATGGTCCATGGTCCGTACGATTACCCAACGCCGGGCAAAGTCCAAGCCGGCCAACGCCTGCGCGGCGTGGAGCCCCAAGGGCAGGCCGCGGAAAGGGGCGGTCAGCTTGTCTGCCGCGCCAAAGCGGGCGGAACGCCCCGCCGCCAGAATTGCGACGGCCAGTCCGCTCATGGACGGGCGCAAAGGGGTTTAAGCTTAGCGCCCATCAGGTGCCGTGCGGCATTGGACCGGTGTCATCCTCAGGTGAAGTGCTGCGCCAGGGGCAGGTCCCGCAGGCGTTTGCCGGTCGCGGCGAAAATCGCATTGGCGACAGCCGGAGCCAGCGGCGGCAGACCCGGCTCCCCAGCACCGCCCAGCGTCTTGCTGTCGGCATTGATGTAGTCGACCACGATCTCTGGGGCTTCGTTCATGCGGACCATCTGGTAGTCATGGAAATTGCTTTGCTCCACGCCGCCGTCCTTCAGTGTGATCCAACTATAGAGCGCGGTCGTCAGCCCATAGATGATGCCACCTTCCATTTGCGCGGCAAACCCATCGGGGTTCATGACATAGCCTGCATCGGCGCAGCACCAGACCTTGGTCACGCGGGGCCGCCCTTCTTCGATGCGCACTTCGGCGACTTCGGCGACAATCGTGCCGAACGATTTCACCAGAGCGATGCCGCGTCCGGTGCCCGCCGGCAGGGGCGTGCCCCAGCCGGACATTGTCGCGACCTTTTCAAGCACCGCCTTGTGCCGGGGAGATTTGCCCAGCAGCGCGCGGCGATATTCAAATGGATCCTGCCCTGCTGCATGTGCCAGTTCATCAATAAAGCTTTCGATGAAAAAGCCCTGCTGGCTGCAATCAACCGACCGCAAACTGCCGAAACGCAAATGCATGTCTGCCGGGGCATGGCGGATGGAGCGGTTGGGAATATCGTAATGGGCCACATCCCATGACCCAGCCGGATCGTTGAGCTGGGTGAACACATTGTTCCAGCTGACCGGTTTCCCGCTTGCGTCCAGCCCGGCGGAGAATCGGCTCGTATCGGCAGGGCGATAGAAATCCTGCCGCGTATCTTCTTCGCGTGACCAGATCATTTTGATCGGAACGCCGGCTTCCTTTGCCACGCGTGCCGCCTGCACCGGATAGTCGGATTCCAGACGACGGCCAAAGGCGCCACCCAAATAGAGCTGGTTGATGGTCACATCATCGGTGCTGAGGTCCAGCGCCTTGGCAACGGCGGACCGCGCCATCAGGGGCACCTGCGTGCTCATCCAAATTTCGCATTTTCCATCATGCACAAAGGCTGTGCAATTGATCGGCTCCATCGCAGCATGGGCCACGAAGGGCACCTTATATTCCGCGTTCAGCTTTTTGGCAGCAGATGCAAATGCGCCCGGCGCGTCGCCTTCCTTGGCCAGAGATGTGCCGCCTGTGTCACCGGCTTCGTCCAGCGCCTTTGCGAACCGGGCAGACAGCTTTGCACTGTCGAGGCCATCGCCTGCGGTGCGGGAATAGCGGGGTTCGACCATGTTGAGCGCCATTTGCGCCTGCCAATAGCCATCGGCGACAACGGCGACAAAATCCCCCATGTTGAGGATCTTGCGGACGCCCGGCATGGTTTTGGCTGTCGCTGTGTTGATCGCCTCCACCTTGGCTCCCGGCACAGGAGGGGCCTTTACCGCGACATATTTGAGCGGCTGGCCGGCAATCTGTGCGTCGATGCCAAAATGCGCACTTCCGTTGACCTTGGCCGGAATGTCGAGCCGCTGAAGGCCTTTGCCCATCAGCTTGAATTGCGAAACATCCTTCAGCGGCGGGGTTTGCGGCATGGACTCGCGCGATGCAGCTTCGGCAAATTCACCATAGGTGCCGCGCTTGTTTGAGGCTTTGTGCACCAGCGTGGAATTTTCGGCCACAATCTCGTCTGCGGGCACCTTCCACTGTGCAGCAGCCGCGGCGATGAGCATCTGGCGTGCGGCGGCGCCTGCAATCCGCATGGTGTGCTGGCCGGTGGAGCGCACAGAGGAGCTGCCGCCGGTAATCATGACGTCGCCCAACTTTGCGATTTGCGTAAACAAGCCATTGTACGTCGGCTCGATCCATTTCGGGGCATCGACGGACCATGCGGCGACAAAGGCCCGGGCCGCATCTGGCACCACGTAAAAACCGTTCGCCGGGGCCTGCATGACGGAGACTTTGGCCCAGTCGGCATCCAGCTCATCCGCCAGCATTTGCGCGAGGGTTGTGTGCGCGCCCTGGCCCATTTCACAATGTGGCACGATTGCCGTGACGGTGCTGTCCCGGTCAATCTTCACCCATGCGTTGACCAGTTGTTCGCCGTCCCCATCAGCCACCGATTTGCGCAGTTTGTCCACCGGATTGCCGCGCCGGACTGCAACGCCCACGATCAGGGCGCCGCCCGTGAGCACGCCTGCGCCAATAAAGCCGCGTCTAGACCATTTGTTCATCGCTTAGCGCTCCGTTCCAGAGGCGGCGGCCGCCTTGATGGCCTTGCGGATCCGTCCATAGGTGCCGCAGCGGCAGATATTGCCCGACATCGCCGCATCAATCTGGGCATCGCTGGGCTGGGGGGTGTCGCGCAACAGGGCGGCGGCGCTCATCAGTTGTCCGGACTGGCAATAGCCGCATTGCGGCACCTGCGCGTCGATCCACGCCTGCTGAAGCGGGTGCAGCTTCCCTTCAGGCCCGGAAAGGCCTTCGATGGTGGTGATCTGGCGCCCGTCCGCTTCGGAAATCGGTGTTGAGCAAGACCGGATGGGCTGCCCGTCGAGGTGCGCTGTACAGGCGCCGCACTGGGCGACCCCGCAGCCAAATTTCGTGCCGGTCATCCCCAGCTGTTCACGCAAGACCCAAAGGATGGGCGTTGCCGGGTCCACATCAAGCGTCTGTGCTTTGCCGTTCACTGTCGTCTGGATCATCGCCTCATCCTATTTGCCGGGTCTTGGACCCTCTTAGTGCGGGTATCGACGCTACAAAAGCGTCATGATTGCGGAACCGGTCTGCCACTTCGGCCAGAACGGATATAGCCAAGGTCGCGGGATCGCGCACCGAATGAAAAACGCCAATGGGAGCAGATATCCCTGCCAACGCGGCGTCGGGCACTCCGAGCATCCGGAGTGCCGCGCATCGGGCGTCGTGCGCGCGCCTGCTGCCCATGGCGCCCAGATAGAAATGCGGCTGGTCCAGAGCGTGCGCGATCAGCGTCGGCTCCCAATCATGATCATGGAACAGAAAGACGATGGCCGTCCAGGCATCGCTCACAAGCGCGCTCGTATCGCGTGGCGAAGTGAGGACCGTGGTGTCAAACCCGTCTTCAGCCAGGTCGGCGGCCAAGGCCTTGTCCGGTGTCACCAGTGCGGTTTCGCCCCCCCATGCGCGCGTCTGCTCGGCCAGCTTGGCCATTGCCGCGCCGTGACCGACCATCAACAGGCGGGGATTGGGCCAATGGCCAATGGTGGCCTGTCCCCGTGCGGCGTCCCAACCGGTCTGCCGTGTTGCGGCGATGAAATCCGGCGGACGCGGATCGGTCCAGAGGTCGAGCGCAAAGGGGATGCGGGCTTGGATGGCGTCCAGCGCCATACGGGGCAGGGCCGCATCGGTGAGGGGCTGGAAATGAAGGTCAATCCCGCCGCCGCAGGGCAAGCGGATATCGATGTAGCGTGATCCCTGCCCATAGCGTGTGACGCGGGGAGTGCCTTCGGCGATCACGTCGCAGGCTTCGGCAATCACTGCACGCTCAATACAGCCGCCCGAAAGCGATCCCACAAATGTGCCGTCTTCATCTACAGCCATGTGTGCGCCCGGCGCCCGCATGGACGTTCCCGTGGCATCGACCAGAGAAACGAGCGCTGCACGTCGGCCGCGTCCCAAACGATCAGCCAGAAAGGCAAAGATATCGCGTTTGTCCAAGGGACCCCAAATGATCGGGAGGTATGTCAGCGTCTGCGTAGCGGGGTGCTTTGCCGCCCGCAAGGAGGCTGGCCTCCCTGCGGGTATGGCGAGGGGATCAGTCGACCCCGAGGAAGGTGATATGATCTTCGAGGGCGACCCGTTCCCGCTCAAAATTATTGGTCGGGGCGTCGGCATCGCGCCAGCCAATGGCAAGGCCGCAGAAGAGCAGCGTGTCTTCGGAGAGGCCCAGATGCGCCTTAATGGTGTGGCCGTACATGCCCATATATTCCTGCGGGCAGCTATCCAGCCCTTCGCCGCGCAACAACAGCATGATCGTCTGCAGCCACATGCCGACGTCCGACCATTGGGCTTCCTTCATGAATTTGGGGAAGTGGCAGAGCAGGAGAACGGGTGCGCCGAAGGACACCATGTTAGCGCGGGCAAAATTGTCCCGCTGTTCCGCATCATCGCGAGCAATGCCCATGGCGGCATACATGCTTGCGCCAACCGCGCGCAGGCGGGACTGGTATTTTTCCACCTGGCCGGGTGCTGAAAAATCATAGTCCATGGGGTTGTCGGGCGCGCTTGCCAGCAGCTTTTCCTGCAGGGCCTTCAGCGGAGCCCCTGCGAGCACCGTTGCTTCCCAAGGCTGAAAATTGCAGCCTGAGGGTGCCATGCGGGCCTGATCAAGGACACGGCGCAGCGTTTCGGCAGGCACCGGCTTATCTTGAAACGCGCGGATGGAGCGGCGGGTGGCAACGGCTTCGGCAATATTCATGGGGTCATTGTCCTCTTTGGTCTGCGCCCCTCTATCACGAGATGAAGCCGCGCCAATGGTTTTTACGCGGGGGCCGCACCATGGGGCATGGTGTCGATGACGCGTTGTTTTTGAACGGAAAACCTCACGCTTCGCTTTCCACCAGCTCCGCAATTTCAAAGGTAAAGTGCGTCCATTGGCGCATCCGGGCAGCCTCTTCAGCCGGCATACGCTTGCGCTTAGCTTCGGCAAGGGAGCGGGTGTGGCCCCAAAACACATCGGTTTTACCGTTTTCCAGCTCTGCCACGATCCGCCAATAATGGGTGAAACGCTCGGTCGTTGGCCCGATCGTTTTAACATAGCCATCCGGCAAAGTGGCAGTGAGGTAGCGGCGCTTCTTCTTCATGAGGATGGCCTTCTTGCGACACTTCTGCCTGACGAACAATCATGTCTGTTCGACGAGAGTGCTTTACCCCAAACGCGGCGGCGCTATCGTGCCCGACAAATATCTTTGGGGGTGAATAAGATGCGTCGTACTTTGAGTTTTGGGGCCGCGGTGTCCATGGCAATTTTGTCAGCTGGAAATGCCTATGCACAGGCCGCGCCGGACAAGTCCGAGAAGAAGGAGGCAACCACCCCGGCGGCGGCCCCAGCGCCCAACCGGTCTGTCACCAAACATGTCGGCACGTTCAACGGGCAGAAGGTCAGCTATACCGCTATTGCTGGGGAAACCTTCCTCCCCGGCCCAGATGGAAAGGCGCGCGCGGCGATTTTTTCCACCAGCTATATCAAGGATGGGAAAGATCCGACCCGTCCGGTGACCTTCCTGTTCAACGGCGGGCCCGGGTCCGGCTCCGTCTGGCTGCACATGGGCGCCTTTGGGCCGGTGCGCGTCGCCATTCCCTCGGACGCGAAGGATGACGGCGCGCCGCCTTATCCGATGGTCGCCAATCCGGACAGTTTGCTCGACACGACCGACATCGTCTTCATTGACCCTGTTGGCACCGGCTTTTCCTATGCGATGCCGGGTGTGGACGCGCAGGAGTTTTGGGGTGTCACGCAGGATGCCAAATCCGTCGCCCAGTTCATCCGCCTGTGGCTCAATGAACATGGCCGCTGGAATGCGCCGAAGTTTCTGGGCGGGGAAAGCTATGGCACCACGCGCTCTGCTGCTGTCCTCAACCAACTTGAAGGTCAGTATAATGACGTGGCGCTCAACGGTGTGATCCTCATTTCCACCGTGCTCGATTTCGGAGCAGGTGCGGACACGCAGGGCAATGAGATTGGCTATGCACTCAACATCCCATCCATGGCGACGACGGCGCTGTTCCACGGCAAGACGACCCATCCGGGCGGGGCCGCAGGGATCGCAGCAGAAGCGCGGGCCTGGGCGTCCGGGCCGTATCTGGCGGCCTTGCTGAAGGGCAATGCCCTGTCAGCCGAAGAACATGCGACCATCCGGCGTGATCTGGCGCGCTATACTGGGTTGAGCGAGGCGTTTCTCGACCGGGCAGATCTGCGCGTGACGCCGGGGCGGTTCTATAAGGAACTGCTGCGCGACCGCGGGTTGACCATTGGGCGTCTCGATTCCCGCTATACCGGCAAGGATGGCGATTCTGCGGGGTCAGAGGTGGATAATGATCCCAGCTTCTATGGCATTGACGGTGGCTATACCGCCGCCATCAATGCTTATGCGCGCGGCGACCTCGGCTATAAGACTGACAGGTCCTATGTGACGATTGGCGGCGTCGGCAAATGGGATTGGCGCCTGAATGAGGGCCGCGACAGCGATACGTATATGAACGTTGCGCCGTATGTCTCCACCGCACTGCGTGAAAATGCGGGCTTGCGCATCTTTGTCGCGCAGGGCTGGTATGATTTTGCCACGCCCTTTTATGCAGCGGAATATTCGCTCACGCGCTCCGGCTTTCCCAAGGACCGCATCCAGTTCCATTACTATGACGCGGGCCACATGATGTATGTCCGCGATGAGGACAGGGCCAAGCTCGCGCGCGACATTCGGACGTTTATCAAGAGCCGCTGAACGAAAAAGGGCGGCACCTTGCGGGGCCGCCCTTCACGTGCTCGTATCCGGCCTCAGCGCGGAAGTTCGGACTTGCCCGTCAGATAAAGGTCAACCGCGCGGGCGCACTGGCGGCCTTCACGGATGGCCCAGACGACGAGGCTCTGACCGCG
Source organism: uncultured Sphingomonadaceae bacterium (assembly GCA_937996655.1). GTDB lineage: Bacteria > Pseudomonadota > Alphaproteobacteria > Sphingomonadales > Sphingomonadaceae > Aquisediminimonas. Next base: position 83,286 of record CALKUK010000012.1, read on the forward strand.
CCGCATATCGCCGCAGGCAAAGACGCCGTCGCGGCTGGTTTCGTAATTTTCGGTATCAGCCTGCACATTGCCACGGCCATCAAGCGAGACTTCCGCCTGTTCGACCATGCCGGGCTTGCGCGGGCCGACAAAGCCCATCGCGAGCAGGATAAGGTCAGCCTTGAGCGTGAATTCGCTGCCGGCCATTTCGACCATCTTGCCGTCGACCCACTCCACGCGGACGCATTCCAGGCCCTCGACATTGCCATTGGTGCCCACCACACGCTTGGTGAGGACGGCCCAGTCGCGGTCGCAGCCTTCTTCATGGCTGGACGATGTGCGTAGCTTCATCGGCCAATCGGGCCAGCTGAGTGTCTTGTTTTCCTTCACCGGCGGCTTGGGCATGATTTCGATCTGCGTGACCGAAGCGGCCCCCTGGCGGTTGGAGGTGCCGACACAGTCAGACCCCGTATCGCCACCGCCGATGACGATGACGTGCTTGTCCGTCGCCGTCAGCGTACCGCGCGGTGCGGCGCGCATTTCATCGTCGCCTGCATTGCGCTTATTCTGCTGCGTCAGGAATTCCATCGCGAGACGCACACCGGCGAGCTCTGCGCCCGGAATGTCGAGCCTGCGGGCTTCTTCCGAACCACCCGACATCACAACCGCGTCGTAATTCTGCTGAAGACTTTCAAACGACACCTGCACGCCGACTTCCATCGAGGTGCGGAACTCAACGCCTTCGGCTTCCATCTGGACAAGACGCCGGTTGATGAGGTGCTTTTCCATCTTGAAGTCAGGAATGCCGTACCGCAGCAGGCCGCCGATGCGATCATTCTTTTCAAAGACGGTGACGGTGTGGCCTGCGCGCGCCAGCTGCTGCGCGCACGCCATGCCCGCCGGTCCTGAACCGACCACAGCGATCGACTTGCCCGTCTTCTTCGACGGGACGAGCGGCGTGATCCAACCTTCTTCCCATCCGCGATCAACGATCTGACATTCGATCGATTTGATGGTGACGGGCGAATCCTCGATGTTCAGCGTGCAGCTCGCCTCGCATGGGGCAGGGCAGATGCGGCCGGTGAATTCCGGGAAGTTGTTGGTCGAATGAAGCACTTCCAGCGCGCTGCGCCAGTCATTTTCATAGACTAGATTGTTCCAGTCCGGGATGATGTTGTTGACCGGGCAGCCATTATGGCAAAACGGAATGCCGCAGTTCATGCAGCGTGACGCCTGCCCGCGGATTGCGTCTTCCGACATCGGAATGACGAATTCACGATAGTGCGTCAGCCGATCTTTGGGGTCAGCATAGGTCCGGTCAGTCCGGTCGAGTTCGAGGAAGCCAGTGGCCTTGCCCACGGTCGTTCTCCAGTAAACTTGGTTATTCGGCAGCGACAGAGGCAGAAGCGAGGCGTTCAGCCTCCATCTGCTTCAGCGCACGGGCATAGTCACGCGGCATGACCTTGACGAACCGCTTCAGGGCATTGTCCCAATCATCCAGCAGGGCGCGCGCGCGCTTGCTGCCGGTGTGCAGATGGTGCCGTTCAAGCAGGATGCGCAGACGGTCTGCGCTATGGCGGAGCATATCACCCATACCATAGTCATGGACGTTCACAGGGCGCTGCGTCGGGCGTCCCGTACCTTCATCGCCATCGGCATCGGGTGTAATCGGCTCAACATCGACCATCGCCATGTTGCAGCGATCCCGGAACAGCCCGTCCTCGTCATAGACATAGGCGACCCCGCCGGACATGCCGGCAGCAAAGTTGCGCCCCGTTTTGCCAAGCACGACGACAACGCCGCCGGTCATATATTCGCAGCCATGGTCGCCGGTGCCTTCAACGACGCACAGTGCGCCGGAGTTGCGGACGGCAAAGCGTTCGCCTGCGACGCCGTTGAAATAAGCCTCACCCGCAATCGCCCCATAGAGGACAGTGTTGCCGACGATGATGTTCTCGGTCGGCTCTCGCTTCACATGGTTTGGCTGCTTCACGATCACGCGACCACCGGACAATCCCTTGCCGACATAGTCATTGGCATCGCCGGTCAACTCCACCGTCACACCATGCGCAAGGAAAGCGGCAAAGCTCTGCCCGGCCACGCCTGTAAAGGCGATCTGGATCGTGTTGTCGGGCAAGCCGGCATGGCCGTAGCGCTTGGCAACCTCGCCCGAGAGCATCGCGCCTGCCGTGCGGTTGACGTTCTTGATCTCCCGCTCAATGCGGACGGCCTCGCCCTTTTCAAGCGCGGGCTTGGCCGCAGCGATCAGATCATTGTCGAGCGCCTTGTCGAGACCGTGATCCTGTGTTTCCGTGTGGTGCAGCGCGGCACCTTCCGGCAGCGCGACCTTGTGCAGGATCTTGGTCAGATCAACGCCGTGCGCTTTCCAATGGTCAAGCGCCTGACGCATGTCGAGCTTGTCGACGCGGCCCACCATTTCCTCAACGGTGCGGAAGCCCATCTCCGCCATGATCTGGCGAAGTTCTTCAGCCACAAAGAAGAAGTAGTTGATCACATGTTCCGGCTGGCCGGTGAAGCGTGCGCGCAGGACGGGGTCCTGCGTTGCCACACCGACAGGGCAGGTGTTCAAATGGCATTTGCGCATCATGATGCAGCCCGCTGCAATCAGCGGTGCAGTTGCAAAGCCAAATTCATCCGCGCCGAGCAGCGCGCCAATGGCCACGTCGCGACCGGTGCGCAGACCACCATCGACCTGAACGGCGATGCGGGAACGCAGGCCGTTAAGGAGCAACGTCTGCTGGGTTTCCGCCAGACCGATTTCCCACGGGGATCCAGCGTGCGTCAACGACGTCAGCGGCGATGCGCCGGTGCCGCCTTCATAGCCGGAGATGGTTACATGGTCCGCGCGGGCCTTGGCGACGCCTGCGGCCACCGTGCCGACACCGACTTCGGAGACAAGCTTCACCGAAATGCGGGCACCGGTGTTCACATTCTTCAGGTCGTGGATCAGTTGGGCCAGATCCTCAATCGAGTAGATGTCGTGGTGCGGCGGCGGCGAGATGAGGCCGACACCCGGCGTCGAGTGACGCGTGGCGCCAATGGTCTTGTCGACCTTGTCACCGGGCAACTGGCCGCCCTCACCGGGCTTTGCGCCCTGTGCCATCTTGATCTGGATGTCGTCGGCATTGACGAGATATTCCGTCGTCACGCCAAAGCGGCCCGAGGCGACCTGCTTGATGGCGGAGCGCATCGAATCGCCATTGGCCATCGGCGTGAAGCGCTTGGGGTCTTCGCCGCCTTCGCCCGTGTTGGACTTACCGCCGATGCGGTTCATGGCGACGGCCAGCGTCGTGTGCGCTTCCCAGCTGATCGAGCCATAGCTCATCGCGCCGGTCGCAAACCGCTTCACAATTTCGCTTGCGGGTTCGACTTCGGACAGGTCGAGCGGAGTGTCCGCCGTTTTCAGCGTCATCAGCCCGCGAATGGTGAGAAGACGCTCGCTCTGTTCGTTGATCGAACGGGCGAACTCTTCATATTCCTTCGGGTTCTTGCCGCGAACGGCGTGCTGAAGCTTGGCGACGCTGGTCGGCGTCCAGGCATGGTCTTCACCGCGCACACGGTAGCCATAGATGCCACCGACATCGAGCATGTTGCGGTAAATCGGGTTGTCCGAATAGGCCGCCGCGTGACGGCGGACCGTTTCTTCAGCAACTTCGTTCAGGCCAATGCCTTCGATGGTGGTCGCGGTGCCGGTGAAATATTTGTCGATAAAGGCTGAAGACAGGCCCACCGCGTCAAAAATCTGCGCGCCGCAATAGGACTGATAGGTGGAGATGCCCATTTTGGACATGACCTTCAGGATGCCCTTACCGACCGCCTTGATGAAGTTCTTCTGCACCTCATAGCTGGTCAGCGGCAGGCCCTGACGCACGCGGATCTCTTCCAGCGTTTCGAACGCGACATAGGGGTTGACCGCTTCGGCGCCAAAACCTGCAAGAGCGCAGAAGTGATGCACTTCGCGTGCTTCGCCTGTTTCCACGACAAGCCCGGTCTGCATGCGCAGGCCCTGACGGACAAGGTGATGGTGGACGGCGGCTGTCGCCAGCAAGGCGGGCATCGCAATCCGGTCCGGCCCTTCGGCGCGATCCGACAGGATGAGGATGTTCTTGTCCGCCAGCACCGCTTCGGTCGCGGCCCAGCACATTTCCTTCAGTGCCATTTCCAGACCTGCGGTGCCCGTTTTGGCATCCCAGGTCATGTCGATGGTTTCCGTGCGGAACGCACCGTCGAGTGAGACTTCAACCGAACGGATCTTGGCGAGGTCCGCATTGGTCAGCACCGGCTGATCGACTTCCAAGCGCTTATGCGTGCCAGCGACACGGCCAAGCAGGTTCGGACGTGGGCCGATCATCGAGACGAGGCTCATGACGAGTTCTTCACGGATCGGATCAATCGGCGGGTTGGTGACCTGCGCGAAGTTCTGCTTGAAATAATCGTAGAGCAGGCGTGACTTGGACGACAGCACGGCAATCGGCGTGTCTGTACCCATCGACCCCAAGGGATCATCGCCATTGGCAGCCATTGGTTCGAGGAAGCGGCTAATGTCTTCCTGCGTATAGCCAAAGGCCTGCTGGCGATCGAGCAGGACCGCCTTGTCATTGGGCAGGATCGGCTCTGCGACTTCGACGTCGCTCAGGTCCTTCAGCTTATATTGCGCGGTCGCCAGCCATTCATTGTACGGCTGGGCAGCAGACAGCTGTGCCTTGATTTCTTCATCCTCGATGATGCGGCCTTCTTCGAGGTCGATCAGCAGCATCTTGCCGGGCTGGAGGCGCCATTTGCGGATGATATTGTCTTCCTTGACGGGAAGAACGCCCGATTCCGATGCCATGATGACGTGGTCATCATCGGTGACGAGGAAACGCGCGGGGCGCAGGCCGTTTCGGTCCAGCGTGGCGCCGATCTGGCGACCATCGGTAAAGGCGATAGCGGCGGGGCCATCCCATGGCTCCATCAACGCGGCGTGATATTCGTAGAAGGCACGACGCTTGGCATCCATCATCGGGTTGCCGGCCCAGGCTTCGGGCACCAGCATCATGACGGCATGGGCGAGCGAATAGCCACCGGCGAGCAGCAGTTCGAGCGCGTTGTCGAGGCACGCTGTGTCGGACTGGCCGTGTGGGATGAGCGGCCACATCTTGTCGAGGTCAGCGCCCAACAGGTCCGATTCCATCGTGCGCCGACGCGCATTCATCCAGTTCACATTGCCGCGAACCGTGTTGATTTCGCCGTTATGCGCGATGAAGCGATAAGGGTGGGCCAGCTTCCATGACGGGAAGGTGTTGGTGGAAAAGCGCTGGTGGACGAGCGCGAGGGCCGAGGTGCAGATCGGGTTCTGCAGATCCTTGTAGAAGGTCCCCACCTGCCCTGCGAGCAGTAGACCCTTGTACACGATGGTGCGCGTCGACAGCGACGGCATGTAAAAGCGCGGCAGATCGGGCAGATTGTGCTTTTCAGCCAAGGCGACCAGCGGGTTCTGCGCCTGCTTGCGGATAGCCAGAAGCTTGCGTTCAAACGCATCCTGATCCGCACAGTTTTCGCCGCGACCAATGATGAGTTGGCGGATCACCGGCATTTGCTCAATGACGGCTTTGCCAAGCCCTACAGGGTCCGTCGGCACGTCGCGCCAGCCGATGACGGTCTGGCCTTCCTTGATGCAAAACTCTTCGAAATTCTTCACGCCGAATTCGCGGGCAGCGTCATCCTGCGGGAGGAAGCACATGGCGACGGCATAATCGCCGGGGGCCGGAAGCGTGACGCCTTCCGCTTTCGCCCAATCGCGAAACAGCTCATCGGGAATCTGGATGAGGATACCTGCTCCGTCGCCCAGCAGAGGGTCGGCACCAACAGCGCCGCGATGGTCAATGTTGACGAGAATTTCGAGGCCGCGTTTAATGGTTTCGTGCGATTTCACGCCTTTAATATTGGCTACAAAGCCGACACCGCACGCATCATGTTCGTTGCGCGCGTCATAAAGACCCTGATTCGCTGGAAACCCAAATTCGCCCAAAAAAACCTCCAACATTGGCCGCAGCCATAGCGATTCGCACGGTCGCTATAGGGGCGACCGTGAGTGTGTGAAGCCTTGAAAACGTATGTCGGCGTTTAGCGCAGCTTTCACTGCTTCAGGGTCCCATAATATGGAACTTTATTGCGCGTCAAATGGCCCTTTGGTCAGGTCAGGGGCTCAATTTGGCGAAGCCGCCTGGCGGAAGGGCGAATCGGTGCCCGCGCGGCGCAAAAGAAAAGGCCCCCTGCTTGCGCAGAGGGCCCTTCATTGCCGTCCAAGGCGCTGAAAGATCAGGCCTTCTTTTTGGCCGGAGCTTTCTTTGCAGGCTTGTCTTCAGCTGCGGTTGCGGCCTTGGCGGGCTTTTCAGCCGCTTCGGCCTTAGGCGCTGCGGCCTTTTTGGCAGCAGGCTTCTTGGCTGCCTTAGGCTTTTCGTCACCATGGTCATGGCCACAGCCCGGGCCATGTACATGGCCTTCATCGGCATCCGCTTCGATTGCGGCTTCCAGTTCTTCGCGGGTCACGGCGCGGTCGGTGATTTCCGCAGTCGAGAACAGGAAGTCGACGACCTTGTCCTCATAAAGCGGGGCACGAATCTGAGCAGCTGCCATCGGGTCCTGCTGGACGTATTGCACGAAGCGTTCCCGATCCTGCTGCGGATACTGCATGGCAGCCTGCTGGATCAGGCGGTTCATTTCCTGAGAGGAGATCTGGACGTTGTTGGCCTGACCGATTTCGGACAGGAGCAGGCCCAGACGCACGCGGCGAACGGCGATGGTGCGATACTCCTCGCGATCCTTTTCCATTTCGGCGCGGGCCGCTTCTGGATCAGCTTCGTGGCCGGCTTCATGCTCCAGCTGCGCCCAAATCTGGTTGAATTCTGCGTCCACCATCGACGGCGGCACATCAAAATCATGCGCGGCAGCCAACTGGTCGAGCAGACGGCGCTTCATATGGGTGCGGGTGAGCTGGTTGAATTCCTGTTCCAGCTGGCCCTTCATCAGCTCACGCAGCTGATCGATGCCTTCCAGACCCAGCGACTTGGCGAATTCGTCATCCGCCTTGGCTTCGTCGGCAACGCGCACGTCGCTGATGACGAGGTCAAAGGTCGCTTCCTTGCCCTTCAGATAATCGACATTGTAGTCGGCCGGGAAGGTGACGGTGATCGTCTTTTCGTCATTGGCCTTCACGCCGATGAGCTGATCTTCAAAGCCCGGGATCAGACGGCCGGTGCCGATTTCAACCGACATGCCTTCGCCTGTGCCGCCGTCAAACGGGGTGCCATCGACCTTGCCGACAAAGTCCATGATCACGAGATCGCCGGTCGCGGCCTTGTGGCCCTTGGGGGCGTCCTTGAAGCTCTTCTGCTGCTGCGCAATGCGGAGCACGGCTTCGTCGATGGCGTCTGCGCTGGCTTCCACCGTCAGGCGCTCCAGCTTCAGGCCTTCCAGGCTCGGCGTCGCGATTTCCGGCAACACTTCGAGTGTCACCGTCACTTCGGCGTCCTTGCCATGTTCATAGCCTTCGCCCAGCTCAACGGCGGGCGACATTGCGGGACGAAGCTTTTCCTTGCCGATCAGCGACTGGACAGCTTCCTGCACCGAAGAGTTCAGCGCATCGCCCTGAAGCGCTTCGCCATGCATCTTCTTGACGAGGTTTGCAGGCACCTTGCCGGGGCGGAAACCGGGCATGCGCACCGTTGGCGCGAGTCGCGTGACTTCCTGTTCGACGCGCGCGGCGATATCCTTGGCGGTAATCGTCAGCGTGTAGGCGCGCTTCAGGCCTTCGTTCAACGTTTCGACAGTCTGCATTGGTCACTCAATCCTTCAGGAAATCTGCTTGGCCCGTCATTCCTGAAAACAGGAAAACGGGGCTTGGCAAACCTGGTGCGGGCGAAGGGACTCGAACCCCCACATCTTACGATACCAGAACCTAAATCTGGCGCGTCTACCAGTTTCGCCACGCCCGCATGAGGCCGGTGGGGCGGCGCTATAGCACGGGGAACGCGAAGGGCAAGGGCAGCTATGGCCACACCTTGCCCGAAACCCCTATCCCAGCGCCTTCTTCAACAGTTCATTGACGACCGCCGGATTGGCCTTTCCGGCCATCGCTTTCATCGTTTGGCCGACGAAGAAGCCGAACAGGGCTTCCTTGCCGCTGCGATATTGTTCCAGCTGGCCGGGGTTCTTGGCGAGCACGTCGGCGATGACGGCTTCGATGGCGCCGGTGTCGCTCGTCTGCTTCAGGCCGTCACGCTCCACAATGGTTCCCGCGCTGTCGCCGGTTTCGAGCATTTTCTCGAAGACCTGCTTGGCAAGGCTGCCCGACAAGGTGCCATCCGTGACAAGCTTGAGCAGCTCGGCCGCATTGCTTGGCGAAACGGGTGAGTCTTCAATCGACTTGCCGAGGCGGTTGAGTGCCCCGAACAGTTCGGACATCACCCAGTTGGAGGCCTGCTTGGCTTCGGCACCTTCGTTCAGGAGCGCTTCGAACCAGCGGGCTGTTTCCACCTCTGCGGTCAGCACAGCGGCGTTATAGGCGCTGATGCCCAGTGTTTCGACATAGCGCGCACGCTTGGCATCCGGCAGTTCGGGCAGGCTTGCGCGACATTCTTCAACAAACGCTTCGGTCAGTTCGAGCGGCAGCAGATCAGGATCGGGGAAGTAGCGGTAATCATGCGCGTCTTCCTTAGACCGCATCGACCGCGTCGTGCCGGTGTCGGGATTGAACAGGCGCGTTTCCTGAACGATCTTACCCCCGGCTTCGAGAACGTCGACCTGACGGTTTGCCTCATGCTCAATCGCCTGCATGACGAAACGGACCGAGTTCACATTCTTCGTTTCGGTGCGCGTGCCAAGCTCTTCGCCCGCACGGCGGACCGAGACGTTGACGTCGGCACGCATCGAGCCTTCTTCCATATTGCCGTCGCAGGAACCGACATAGCGCAGGATGGCGCGCAGCTTACGCAGATAGGCCCCGGCCTCGGCAGGAGAGGTCATGTCGGGGCGCGATACGATTTCCATCAACGCGACGCCGGAACGGTTGAGATCAACATAAGATCGCGTTGGGTGCTGATCATGCATCAGCTTGCCCGCGTCCTGTTCCACATGGATGCGTTCCACGCCGATGCGCTTGGCCTCCAAGATGCCCGCCTTTTCGTCGGCGTCGATCTCCAGATGCCCTTCGCCCACCAGCGGGTGGTACAGCTGGGAAATCTGGTAGCCCTGCGGCAAATCCGCGTAGAAATAATTCTTCCGGTCAAACCGGCTCCAGCGGTTGATCTGCGCATCGATGGCAAGACCGGTGCGCACCGCCTGCCGAATGCACTCGGCATTGGGCACGGGCAGCATGCCGGGCATGGCCGCGTCGATCAGCGAGACCTGCGTGTTCGGTTCCGCGCCAAAGGAGGCGGCGGCACCCGAAAACAGCTTGGACTTGGACGTGACCTGCGCGTGGACTTCAAGGCCGATCACGACCTCCCATTCACCCGTTGTGCCCTGAATACGATAGCTGCTCATGTTACCACCACTTGTCCGCGCGGGCTGTAAATCCGGCGCGTTCCTCGATTGCGAGGCCCGCGTTCAGCACGGTCTGTTCATCCAATGCCTTGCCGATGATCTGAAGACCCAGCGGCAGACCCTGCGCGTCGAGGCCACCCGGGACCGACATGGCAGGGAGACCCGCCAGCGAGGTCGGCACGGTGAAGACGTCGTTCAGATACATGGCGAGCGGATCGTCCGATTTTTCGCCAAGGCCAAAGGCGGCACTCGGCGCCGTCGGGGTCAGCAGCAGATCGCACTTTTCCCAAGCCTGTTCAAAGTCGCGCGCGATGAGCGTGCGGACCTTTTGCGCCTGCGTATAATAGGCGTCGTAGAAACCCGCCGACAGCACGTAGGTGCCGATGAGGATGCGGCGCTTGACCTCATCCCCGAAGCCAGCCGCGCGCGTTGCGGCGTACATGTCCTGCAGGTTGGCCCCATCGGGCAAGTCGCGCAGGCCGTAACGCACACCATCATAGCGGGCGAGGTTGGACGACGCCTCGGCAGGCGCGATGATGTAATAGGCCGGCAGCGCATATTGCGTGTGCGGCAGCGAGACGTTGACGATCTCGGCCCCTGCATCCTTCAGCCAGCTTATGCCCTGTTCCCACAAAGCATCGATTTCGGCCGGCATGCCGTCGACACGATATTCCTTGGGAATGCCGACGCGCTTGCCCTTGAGGTCAGATGACAGCGCGGCTTCCCAATTGGGGACGGCCAAGTCGAGCGAGGTCGAGTCCTTGGGGTCAAAGCCGGCCATGTTTTCCAGCAGGATGGCGCAGTCGCGCACGTCGCGCGCCATCGGTCCCGCCTGATCGAGCGAGGACGCGAAGGCAACGATGCCCCAACGCGAGCAGCGGCCATAGGTCGGCTTGATGCCCGAAATGCCAGTGAAGGCCGCAGGCTGACGGATCGAGCCGCCCGTGTCTGTGCCTGTCGCCCCCGGAACGAGCCGCGCCGCGATGGCCGAAGACGTGCCGCCGGACGATCCACCCGGTGCGAGCGCCGCTGTATCGCCATTGTTTCGCCGCCAGGGCGATATCACATTGCCGAAAAAGCTCGTCTCGTTGGACGAGCCCATGGCGAACTGGTCAAGGTTGAGCTTGCCGAGCATGCCTGCGCCTGCGTTCCACAGCTTGCCCGACACGGTCGATTCATACTGCGGCACAAAGCCTTCGAGGATGTGGCTGGCCGCTGTCGTCTGGACGTCCTTGGTCGCAAACAAATCCTTCATGCCAATCGGCACGCCGGACAATGGCTTCAGCGTTCCCGCCGCGCGGTCTTTGTCAGCCTGATCGGCGGCGGCCAGCGCGATTTCCGGGGTTTCGACGATGAAGGCATTCAGCGCCCTTGCGCCGGCCACTGCATCGTTAAAGGCGGACGCGACGTCACGCGCGGAAAAGTCCCCCGCTTTGAAGCCGTCACGGATGGCAGCAATGCCAAGATCGGTGAGGTTGGTCATTATTCGATCACCTTGGGCACGGTGAAGAAGCCCTGTTCTGCCTGAGGCGCGTTCTTCAGCACGGCATCGCGGACGTCGCCATCGGTTACCACGTCGTCGCGCAGGCGCAGGACGTTGGGGATGACGGCGGTCATCGGCTGGACGGCGGACGTATCCACCTCGCCCAGCTGCTCGATCCAGCCGAGGATGTTGTTGAGTTCGGGCACCATCGCCTCGACCTGATCATCCGTAACGGCGATGCGGGCGAGCGAGGCGATCTTGCGGACGGTTGCGTGATCGACTGACATGGATGCGCGCCTAGCAGTGCCCCCGCTGGCCTGCAAGCCGATGGCGCGCTATCGGCGGTGCAATGTCGCGTGTTCGCATCCTCCACACCAACCCCGCGCTCGGTCCGCTCGACTATCGCGTGCCTTACGGCATGGAGGTCGAATTCGGCAGCGTCGTGCGCGTGCCGCTGGGTCCACGAGAAATGACGGGCGTCGTCTGGGAACTGGAATCGCTGCCGACCGAGACAGTGGGCGACAATAGGCTGCGCAACATTTTAGAGGTCTATGACATTCCGCCCATCGGCGCGCCGCTGCGTCGCCTGATCGAGTGGACGGCGGATTATTACCTCGCCCCGCCGACATCGGTGGTGCGCATGGCGTTGTCGTCTGCGGCGGCGCTGGAGGGCGGGCGGACGGTGGTCGAGTATCGCCTTTCGGGAAAACCCCCTGAAAAAATGACCCCCCAGCGCGCGCAGGCGATGGAACGCATTGGCGAACGACAGGGCCTGATCCGCGAACTGGCGACCATCGCCGACGTGTCCGAAGCCGTCATCCGCGGCCTTGTGAAGCAAGGCGTGATTGAGGGGATTGAGGTCGCCCTCGATACACCGTTCACTGCGCCCGATCCCGCTTTCGCTCCGCCTGCGCTCTCCGCGGAACAGAGTGCCGCTGCCGATCAGCTCGTTGCGATGGTCAAGGCAGAAGCGTTCGCGCCGGTTCTGCTCGACGGCGTCACTGGGTCCGGCAAGACCGAGGTCTATTTTGAGGCGATTGCAGAGGCGATCCGCATGGGCAAGCAGACACTCGTTCTGCTTCCCGAAATTGCGCTGACCGAACCGTTCCTGCGGCGCTTCACGGATCGATTCGGCCATGCGCCCGTCGCCTGGCACAGCGATCTGCGGCAATCGCAGCGCAGGCGGACCTATCGCGCGATTGCGAGCGGTGAGGCGTTGGTGACGGTGGGGGCGCGGTCCTCGCTCTATCTGCCCTATCGCAACCTTGGGCTCATCGTTGTCGATGAAGCGCATGAAACGAGCTTCAAGCAGGAAGACGGCGTCCAATATCACGCACGAGATGCCGCTGTGATGCGCGGACATTTTGAGAAAATTCCGGTTGTGCTCGCAACCGCCACGCCCGCCATCGAAACGCGCCAACAGGTGGCGCAGGGACGCTATGCGGAGATCAAGCTGCCCGGTCGCTATGGCGCGGCGCAGATGCCGACGATTGAGGCGATCAATCTAGTCGAAACCCCGCCCGAGCGCGGGCGCTGGCTGGCGCCGCCATTGGTCAATGCGATCACTGAAACACTGGCGCGCAAGGAACAGGTGCTGCTGTTCCTCAACCGCCGGGGCTATGCACCGCTCACTTTGTGCCGCCATTGCGGGCACCGGTTCCAATGCCCCAATTGTACCGCGTGGATGGTCGAGCATCGGCTGACCAACCGGCTCCAATGCCATCACTGCGGGCATATTGAGCCGCCACCCAGCGCCTGTCCCGAATGCAAAACCGAGGACTCCTTGGTCGCCTGTGGCCCCGGCGTGGAGCGCATTTCGGACGAGGTTGGCATTCTCTTTCCCGAAGCCCGCCGCGCGATTGTGACGTCCGACACGCTTTGGTCCCCGGCCAAGGCGGCGGAGTTTGTCGGGCGGATGGAGGCGGGTGAAATCGACTTCGTCATCGGCACGCAGTTGATCACCAAAGGCTATCACTTCCCCGAACTGACGTTGGTCGGCGTCGTGGATGCGGATTTGGGGCTTCAGGGCGGGGATCTGCGCGCGGCGGAACGCAGCTTTCAGCAGATCATGCAGGTGGCTGGCCGCGCCGGGCGCGGGGCGAAGCCGGGCCATGTCTATCTCCAGACGCATGAGCCGACAGCGCCTGTCATGGAAGCGCTTGTCTCCGGCGATATCGAAAGTTTTTACGAGGCAGAGACAGAGGCGCGCCGCTTTGCCAACGCCCCGCCCTTCGGCCGCTTTGCCGCGATCATCGTCGCTTCGGAAAGCTTGGGCGATGCGCAAGAGGTTGCGCGTCGCATCGCCCAATCCGCGCCCGAGGTGGAGGGCATGAACGTCTATGGCCCCGCGCCCGCACCGCTCGCCATGCTGCGCGGCCGCCACCGCCAGCGGCTCCTCGTCCACGCCCGCCGCGCGCTCGATGTGCAGGATGTTCTGCGGGACTGGCTCGGCGGTCTGGAATGGTCCCGCCATGTGCGGGTCAGCGTGGACATCGATCCCTATAGTTTTGTGTAGCCTTTTCCTCTGTTCCGGTTGCCATCGCGGACTGCGCCCCTAAATCGGGTCTATGCTTGATGCCCAAAACGCCCCCGCCGCGCCTTCCGTCATCCACCGTGCCGATTATGCCGTCCCTGACTGGCTCGTGCCCGACATTGCGCTCGATTTTGATCTTGATGCTGCCAAGACCCGCGTTCGCGCGACGCTGACGGTTGCGCGGAACGGCGCACATGGCCGCCCGCTGCGGCTGGACGGGGATGGTCTGACGCCGCTGGTCGTGCGCATTGACGGGGAAGAGACAGCGGAATGGACGCTGGAAGATGGCGCGCTGGTTCTCCCGCTCTTGCAGGACAAGGCGGTGGTCGAAACCGAAGTGGAGACCGCGCCCGCTGCCAACACGCAGTTGATGGGTCTCTATGCCTCGGGCGGGCTGCTGTGCACCCAATGTGAGGCAGAAGGCTTTCGCCGGATCACCTTCTTCCCCGACCGGCCCGATGTGCTGTCGCGCTACACGGTGCGGATGGCGGCGGACAAGGCGGCCTATCCGGTCCTGCTCAGCAATGGCGACATGACCGCGTCCGGCGAATTGGACGGCGGACGCCATTGGGCGCAATGGAGCGATCCGTTCTTCAAGCCGAGCTATTTGTTCGCACTTGTCGCGGGCAATTTGTCGGCCAACCGCGACAGCTTTACGACCCTGTCGGGCAAGACCGTGGACCTCGCCATCTGGGTGGCTGAGGCAGACTTGCCGCGTACGCACCATGCGATGAATGCGCTGAAGGCGAGCATGAAATGGGACGAGGATGTCTATGGTCGCGAATATGATCTTGGTCAGTTCAACATCGTCGCCGTCGCCGATTTCAACTTCGGCGCGATGGAGAACAAAAGCCTCAACGTCTTCAACTCGCGCTATGTGCTGGCCGACCCGGAGACAGCGACCGACATTGATTATGACAATGTCGCAGGCGTCATCGCGCATGAATATTTCCACAATTGGTCGGGCAACCGCGTCACCTGTCGGGACTGGTTCCAGCTGAGCCTGAAAGAAGGCTTCACGGTGTTTCGTGACCAGTGTTTCTCTGCCGATCAGGGCTCGGCTGCGGTGAAGCGGATCGAGGATGTCCGCATCCTGCGCGCGGCGCAATTCCCGGAAGATGCAGGCCCACTGGCCCACCCGATCCGCCCCGATAGCTATATTGAGATCGCCAATTTCTACACAGCGACCATCTACAATAAGGGCGCGGAAATCATCCGGATGCTCCACACGATGCTGGGCGCTGAGACTTTCCGTAAAGGCAGCGACCTTTATTTTGACCGGCATGACGGGACGGCGGCGACCTGTGAGGATTTTGTCCGCGCGATGGAAGAGGCGAGCGGCCAAGATCTGACGCAGTTCCGCAACTGGTATTCGGTCGCGGGCACGCCCCGGATCAAGGCGACGATCACAGGGGACGCGTTGGTTCTTGAACAGTCCGCACCCGATACGCCGGGGCAGACGGATAAGCCGGCTATGGCCATTCCTTTGAAACTCGCTCTGTTTGACCGGACGACCGGCACTCACGCCGGAGAGCGGCTGGAGCTGTTGACCGAGCGTCGGACCGAAATTCCTCTGGCAGGTCAGACGCCGGTCCTGTCGATCAACCGTGGTTTCTCCGCCCCCGTCATTGTCGAAACCGACAGGACGGCGGACGATCTGGCCTTTCTATCCGCGCATGATGATGATCCCTTTGGCCGGTATGAGGCGATGCAGCAGCTGATGCTCGACACGCTGGTGGCCGGGGTGTCGACCGGCAAGGCGGACCATGGTCCGGTCATCGCGGCTGTCCGCAATACGCTGACCAACAATGCGCTCGATGCCGCCTTCATCGCGGAAACGGTGCTGCTGCCGTCCGAAGCCTTTATCGGGGACCAGATGCTGGTCGTCGATCCGGACGCCATCCATGCGGCACGTGAAGCGCTGCGCGGCGATCTGGGGCGGGAGCTTCTGTCGCACTGGCAGGCGGCCTTTGCCGCGAATGCCCCGACCACGTTTGAATATTCGCCCGCAGCCAAGGGTGCGCGCCGCCTGCGCAACGTCTCGCTCGGCTATGTTGCGGCAGTGAGCGCCGATGATGCAGGGGCGCAGGCCTTTGCCCAGTTTGATGCGGCGGACAATATGACGGACCGGATGGCCGCGCTCGGGACGCTCGCCAATGGCGATGCCGACCAGCGGGTGGCGGCGCTCGACATCTTCTACAACCGGTACCGGGAGGATGCGCTGGTCATCGACAAATGGTTCTCCACTCAGGCGCTGTCGACCCGGGCCGATACGCTGGACGCCGTGCGCGAGTTGCAGGCACATCCGGATTTCACCCTGACCAACCCCAATCGAGTGCGGGCGCTTGTCGGAGCGTTTTCGATGAACCAGCAGCATTTCCATTCCAAGAACGGGGACGGCTATCGCTTCCTCGCCGATGTGCTGATCGCCCTCGACTCGATCAACCCACAGACGGCGGCCAAGCTTCTGCCCCCGCTCGGGCGCTGGCGGCGGTTTGATGAAGGACGCCAACAGCTGATGCGGGCGGAGCTGGAACGCATTTTGCGCCACCCCGGCCTTAGCAAGGATGTGTTTGAACAGGCGTCGAAAAGTCTGGTTTGACGCGCTCTCTGTCCCGCCTTGGGACGCGGATTAACCAAGGATTCTGCTGGATTCGATGGTAAAGCCCGCGTTAACGCTTGGCCATGCGGAGAGAACTTATCCTTGCGACGCATGGCGTCGGTCACCCCTTTCGCCACCTGGTCCGTGCCCGGGCAAAGGCTGTGTCGCGGCGCGCAGTGCGGCCGGTGCGGTTTGAAGGTCTCCGCCTGTTCACCGTCTCTTATGCTGCGGCGTTTGTCGTCTTCTACACCTTCCTCAGCTGATTTTTTTCGGCTCGTGCGAAGGGTTTTTTCAAGCCCTGCGTTATAAACCCGAAACCACAGCAATTGGGGTGGGCGGTTGGCCGAAGCGTTGGCACAGGCACAGAGGGATGACAGCGACGACGCGCTGATGGCGCGTGTGGCGCAACGAGATGCCGTCGCCTTCCGCACGATTGTTGCACAGCAGATGAGGACCCTTCACCGGCTGGCCTATCGGATGCTGGGCGATGCCGCCGCTGCGGAAGATATCACGCAGGAAGCGCTGTTGCGGCTATGGGATCATGCGGGACGCTGGCAAAATGGCAGCACCGGCATCGGCGCCTGGCTGCGGCGGGTGGCCACCAATTTGTGTTTGGACCGGCTCCGGCGGCAGAAGTTTTCCGGCGGCAATGAGATTCCTGACCGGGCGGATGAAGCACCGTTGGCTGATCAGGTAATGGAAGAAGACGAGATGCGCGAGGCTACACGCCATTGCATGGGCCAGTTGTCCGACCGGCAGCGCGCCGCCATCGTGCTGACCTATTATGAGGAGCGGCCCAATGCCGAAGCGGCCGCTGTGCTCGGTATGAACATCAAAGCGTTTGAATCGCTTTTGGTGCGCGCGCGCCAGACGCTGCGGCGGATTTTTGAGGAGAAAGGGCTCGTGCCCGACGCCATTGGAAAGGCAGGACGATGAACGGACCCGACCGCGATTTTGATGCGGCGCTGGATCGCCTGACCGTACCGGCGCCACGGGCGGGGCTGATCGACGATATTTTGGTCGCAGCCCAGTCGCGCTCTGGACCCGCAACCCCGCCTTGGGACCGTGGGCCGCGGGACCGGCGCGGCGGCTGGCTGCGTGGGCACCGTGTCTTTGCCGCGACCATTGCGGCGACGATCCTAAGCGCGACCGCTGCGGCGGCGGCCGGCGGCTGGCTGGGGGAGGCAGGCAGCCGTCTGCCTGTCATCGCGCAGATTGCTACAGTCATGCCAGAGGCGGTGAAGGCACCGTCCGTTCGTGCCGCCCACCGGAAGACGCAGAAAATGGCTGCTGCCGCCGTAACGCCCGCCCAGCCAATGGTGGCCGCAACACCAGCGCCAGCCGTTGCTCTTCCCCCGCGCCAGCAGAGGATTGTCGATCGGATCGAGACCCGTCTGGAGCGGCGGGAGGCGCGACGTGCGACGATGGGCTTGCCTGCCAATACAGAAAAGGAACGCGCCTTGCTCGATCGCCTCAAGGCCGCCGAGACGCGTGCGGAACGAAAGGTAGTCCTTCAGGAGGCCAGAGCGTTGCGTCAGGAGCGGCGGGCAGAGCGTCAGGTGTTGCCGGTCTGCACAGAGGCGCAGTCTGCCAATCCGGCCGCCAATAGCTGCCGCCTCAACATGACGCCTGAGCGTCGCGCGGAGATCATGGAGCGGCTGTGTGCGCGGATGGCAGAACAGGGGCGGATGCTGCCGCGCTGCCGTCCGCTTGTGCAGGGCGGTCCAGAGCCTTTGCGTGGTCCGACGCCCCAATAAGCGAAAAGGGCCGCCGCGGGGTGCGCGACGGCCCTGATATTTTAGCCGAGCTTGGTGGCTTCGCTGAACGGGATGTCCTTGTCCGGCCGGATTTCGCCGGGCAGGCCAAGCACACGTTCTGCAATGATGTTGCGCAGGATTTCATCCGTGCCGCCGGCAATACGCAGGCCGGCCGCGCCGATATAGCTCGTCTGGAAGCGCGAGAGATGCGGGATGTTGGGGGAATCTTCGCCCATCAACAGCCCCGCGCCTTCGCACAGATCCGCCGCAAAGGCGCCGATGTCCTGCATCGTCTTGGCGACGACGACCTTTGAAATCGACGATTCCGGCCCCGGTGTGCGGCCCGACGACAGCGCCGAGATGGTCCGCATGCTGGTCAGCGAAATGCCGCGGTCCGCGATATAGGCGTCTGCAATCCGCTGGCGGACATGGCTCTGTTCGAGCGCATTGCCTTCTGCGAGATCGATGGACTTAGCGAGGTCGATCATTTCCTTCACGCCCGGAGCACTGGCGGGCTTGCCGCCCACGGCCAGACGCTCGTGCATCAACGTGGTGAGCGACACCTTCCAGCCTTCGCCCACAGCGCCCAGACGGTGCGTGTCCTTCACGCGGACATCGGTGAAGAAGACTTCGTTGAACTCACTGCCGCCCGACATCTGCTTGATGGGGCGGACTTCCATGCCCGGCGCCTTCATGTCGACGATGAACATCGTCAGGCCCTTATGCTTAGGCACGCTGGGGTCGGTGCGTGTCACGACAATGCCGAAGTCCGACAGATGCGCGCCGGACGTCCAGACCTTCTGGCCGTTGATCACCCATTCATCGCCATCGCGCTCCGCACGTGTGCGGATGCCGGCCAAGTCAGACCCGGCTGCGGGTTCGGAAAAGAGCTGGCACCAGACTTCTTCGCCCTTCATCGCCAGCGGCACATAGCGCTGGGCGATATCCGGCGTCAGGCCGTGGGTGAAGACCGTCGGGATGCACATGCCAAGGCCAATCGCGTAAAGGCCTGTCGGCGCGTTGAACTTGGCTTCTTCCTGATTGAAGATGATCTGCTGCATCGGGGTGCCACCCTGACCGCCGACCGCCTTTGGCCAGGTGATGCCGACAAAACCGGCTTCATATTTGCGCGCCTGCCAGCGCTTTGCAGCAGCCACCGAATCGGCGCGGCTGGAATAATCTTCCTGCTGGATTGCATCCTTATTTGCATCCAGCCAGGCTTTAACCTTGGCGCGGTAGGCGGCTTCTTCTGGCGTATCTTCGAAATCCATCGTCGGTCTCCTTTATGCGGCGATCGCGTTGCGCTGCTCAAGCGAGCGGACAAGCACGTCAGACCAATGTGATTTGGCACCAAGCGTCAGCGTCAATAGACGCGCCCGGCGGTAGTAGAACTGGCAGTCGCTTTCCCAAGTGAAGCCGATGCCGCCATGCAGCTGGACATTTTCTTCCCCGGCAAATTGAAACGCATCCATCGCGGCAAGGCGCGCACCGGCGGCAGCCTGCACCAGTTCCGGCGCATCCGTCAGCAGCGCCCAAGCGCCATAATAGGAATGCGACCGGGCGAGCTGGTTCTTGATGTACATATCGGCCAGCCGGTGCTTGACCGCCTGATAACCTGCAATCTTGCGGCCAAAGGCCACACGGTCCTGCGCGTAGGCGAGGGCCATTTCCATCGCCGCGTCCGCGCCGCCCACGCCTTCAAAGGCGAGAAGAACGGCAGAGGATTGGAGGAACTTGTCGAGGGCAGCCTGTCCGCCGTCTAGGGCTTCGACAGGGGCGTCCTGCAACGTCACGCGTGACGAGCGGCGGACAAGGTCGATTGTTTCCACAGCAGCGATCGTCACGCCCGGAGCCTTGGTTTCGACGAGATAGAGACCGTCTGGGCCTGACAAGATCAGGAAGTCAGCGGCGGCGGCATCCTGCACCGGCACCTTAACGCCACTGGCCTTACCGCCTGCAATGTTCAGGCTCGACCGTGTGCCTGGGGTTGCGGTCCCTTCGGACAGGGCGACGGCACCAATGGCCGAGCCATCGGCCAGCTTGGGCAGCCATTTGGCTTTCTGTGCGTCGGTCCCGGCGGCGATCAGCGCTTCGGTGGCGAGCAGAACGGAGGACGTGAACGGCACCGGCGCGACGACGCGACCCAGTTCTTCGGCGAGGACGCACAGTTCAAGAACCGACAGGCCAAGCCCGCCATGCTCTTCTGGAATGCGCAAGGCCGTCCAGCCAAGGGCGACGATTTCGGACCAGAGGCCCGCATCATGGCTGGCGCCGGAGCCCATGATGGCGCGTGCTTTTTCGCGCCCTGATTTATCTTCAAGAAAGCGCCGCGCCTGTTCGCGCAGGGCTTCTGCCTCTTCAGAAAACTGGAAGTTCATGCCGCATCCTCTTCATCTGGTTTCCTAACCTGAAAAAGGGTCATGGCGGTGCTGTCAATCAGCATTTACATCAGGTCGATATGACCTTTTGGGATGACGCTACGGCTAGGCCACCATCTTGAGGTCGTTGCGCATTCTTTCATTGATGGCGCCGATATCAATTTCCGCCACCGGGACTGGACGACCGATGCACCAGCCCTGCGCAATGTCGCAGCCATAGCGAGTCAGAAGCGCCAGCGTCGCTGCGTCCTCCACCCCTTCGGCGACGACGGTAAAGCCAAGTTCATGGGCGAGCTCGATGGTGGAGCGCACAAGAATCTGGTCGCTTGGGCTTTGCACCATGCGCAGCACAAAGCCCTTATCGACCTTGATCTCATTGGCAGGGAAGGCCTTCAGATAGCTAAGCGTGGACTGGCCCGTGCCATAATCGTCAACCGAGACGCGCAGGCCAAGATCGCGCAGATGGCGCAGCAGGTCTGCCGCCGCTCCAGTTTCCTCAAAAGCCACGGTCTCGGTAATTTCAAAAGTCAGATAGGGCGCAAGCGGACCGAGTCGGGCGACGCGGCGAAGGCTTTCTTCCGCAAAGACCGGGTCCGACAAAAGCCCCGCGGAAATGTTGACGGCAACGCCCAGATCATGCCCTTGTGAATGCCAGTCGCGCAGCTGGGCTGTGCAGACATCAATGGCATAAAGGGTCAATTCGTCGATCCGGCCCGCATTTTCCAGCACGGCAATGAACTGGTCCGGCATGATCCGGCCAAGTTCGGGATGCGTCCAGCGGATCAGCGCCTCAAACCCGCAGACGCGGCCCTGTGTGATGGACCATTTGGGCTGATAGGCCATGTGGAGTTCCTTGCGCGCAAGGGCAGGCCCGATGTCGGCCAAGATCCGCTGTTCATACCCCGCATGTTCACGCAGCGCATTGACGAAGCGCAGGGCCTGCACTCCGCTTTCCGCAGCGCGGGCGGCTGCAAGCGAGGCGTTGGCGAGCGATGTCTGCGGCGCATGCTCTATAATGCTATGGTCGGCATAGCCGAAGACGGGGGATACAACCTGCAGGCGTGATCCCAGTATGAGCGGCGCGACGAACAGGGCGACAGCCCCTTCTAGCTGGCTTTGGAGGGACCGGGCACTGTCTTGCGGAAAGATCCAGGCAATGCGGCTGGCATCAAGGCTATAGGCTGTGGACCCGCCGGTGACGGGCCCCATACGCTGCACGATTTCATGAAGCAGCAGGCGGCGCATCTCATCATCCAGCATGGCGAGCATGCCGTCGCTCTGGCCGATCCGCAGGACCACGACAAAGGCGTCATCCTGTTGCCGCAGGTCGACCAGCAGCTGGCGTTCATTGGGAAGGCCGGAACTGGCATCGGCAAAACGGGCCAGATGCAACTGCCGTGTAAACCGCAACAGGGAGACCATGCTGGCAAGGGTGCACAGGAAGATCAAAGCAGTGGCGGTCTCCAGCTTTGCGATCCGCAAAGATTGCAGGGCGATGGACGCGCCGATGACCAGGGCAACGGTCGCAGCGAGAATGAGCCCGTCGGGCATTTTGCGGCGATCTGCTGCCAAAATCCATGCCGGGGCAAGGACAGCCAGCAGAGCCGGGAGCCAACCGGCCTCAAGGGGCAAGGGCCCTTCCAAAAGCGTCTCCGCCGCCATGGCCTGCGCCACAACGCCCGGCAGAACGCCGTGCCGGGGTAGGACGTAGCGGTCCCCCATTTCAATGGCGGTTGCGCCGATCAGGACCTGTTTGCCTCGCAAGGCGGCGGCGGGCACGCGCCCTTCAATCAGATCAATAAAGCTGTGGCGGGGGATGGTGTCAGGTTCGAGCGCGGTGTCGATGGGGAAGCTTTGTTCCACTTGCCCCGCATAGTTGCTGATCACAGCCGCGAGGGAAGGTCGCGCCGTTCCGTTCGTGACGGTGCCGGTGCTGTAGCGGCGCATGATGCCATCTGCGTCCGTACGGACATTGACCGAGGCGAGAAACGCATGATCCCGAAAGGGCTTGGCCGGAAGGCTTTCGACCGTTCCTTGCGCCATATTGCCCGCCTGTTGGCGGAACGTGGGCAGGACGACGGTGGATTGGGAGCGGGCGAGCGCCGAGGCGAGGGCTGCATCTTCGGCTGGGTCGGTCGTTGCCGAAAAATCGACATCAAACACGATGGTCGCTGCCCCGGCCTTAGACAGCGCATCAATGGCACGGGCATGCGTGCTGCGTGGCCAGGGCCATTGTTTCAGAACGGAAATGCTGCGGGCATCCAGCTCCACAATATGGACGCTGCCGGAGGTCGGGCGCGACAGGACATGATCCTGCAGGTTGCTCAGGCCAAGGTCCAGCGTCCGAGTGACGCCTGCGATGGACAGCAGGGCCGTGATGATCAACGCGGCCAGAAACAACACCGGCCGCATGTAGCTGCGGCCGGTGATCTGTTCTTGCAATTCAGCAGGCGGCGCGGACATTTTCATGCCGTCACCCTAGCGCGTAACCGAAAAGGTCGGGTTAACGCAGGCTCAGTTGCCCTTGGCGTTTGATGCCAACTGCTGCGCCGCGATCTTCAGACGCTGAAGCAGCTCCGACAAACTCGTCGGGTTGCTGATGGACTTCTTGTCGGATGATGTGTTGGCGAGAGAGGTTCCATTCCCCTTGGAACCGCTGTTCCCGGACGAGCCGCTGCTTCCGGATGAGCCGCTGTTCCCGGAAGTGCCGCTGTTCCCGGAAGTGCCGCTTCCGCTTCCGCTGCTGCCAGAACCACTGTTTCCAGAACCACTGCTGCCAGACGAACCGCTGCCAGACGAACCGCTGCCAGACGAACCGCTGCCGGACGAGCCACTGCTCGGCGTGCCATCAGAACCCGGATTATCGCTGGTGATAACCGAGGGCAGGTTGGCATTGTTGACCGCAACTTCAGATACCGGGGGCAGCGCAATGGGGCTGCTTTCAACCGGGGCAGGCGTCGTGTTGACGGCCACGAGCACCGGCGTTTCCACCTCAGGCGTCGCGGGCGCCGCAGGGGCGATAGGCGATTCGGCCACAGCGACCGGCGACTCCACCGACGGCGAAGCCTGTTCAGCCGGCGGCGCGGCGACCACGGCAACCTCCACCGGCGGTTGTGTCACGACCTCGGAAACGGCCGCTGGCGTTGGCGCTGCAGCCGGAGCTTCCGCAACAACATTTGCCGGTGTTTCAAGGACGGGCGCCGGAGCCTCAGGTGCAGGTGACGGCGTTTCCGCCACCGCGACTTGGGCGGGTGCCGGAGGCTCAGCCGCCGCCGGGGCCTCAACCGCGACAGCTTCTACCATCGCTGCTTGTGTCAGGCTGGAATTGCCGCTGACCATGCCGCCCGTCTGTGCCGCAAGGTTCACGCTGCCTTCGCCGATCGGGCTGGCGATGCGGACTTCGGCTACCTCAGAGACAGACGCAGGTGCGGGATCTGCCGTTGCTTCCCCTGCCGGTGCGGGGGCCTCAGGTGCCGCCGGTGGCGCGCCGCCCACGGCCGCGCCGCCCTTGGGCGCATTGGGCGTTCCCAGAACAGACAGTTGGCCCGGTGCCGATGCCGAAATCATCCCGATTTCACCCGGAGAGACAAAACGGGAGGCGAGGCCATCAAGCGACGCGACCTGCACCAGGCCCTCGGTCACCTGAACCGACGCGCCGGCCGGGGTCACGGTGACGCTGAAGGTGGTGCCCTTCACGACGGCCGCCAGATAGGGTGTGTTCACTTGGAAGTGCGGCGTGGTCTTCTTCTGGATTTTGAAGACCACATTGCCGAACGACTGGACGATCTGGGTAAAGGCGCCTGCCTTCGGCTCGGTCAATTGCAGCTGGGTGTTGGACGCAACGGTCAGATATTCGCCACCGCGCACAATGACGGCACGACCGCCCTTGCCGGTGCTGACAATATCGCCCGTGGCCAAGGCCGCGCCGCGTGTGACGGTGCTCGTCTTTGAAATGCCCGGTTTTCCAACAAAGACCGGGCCGCTCACTTCCGAAACTGACCAGCCGGGCGTTCCTGCATAAGCAGCGCCGCTCGCCATCAGTGATATCACCAACACAGTTCCACGAACAATCGACATCATATGTCCCCTGTTTGCAAATGCGCCCTGCGACGCACTTCCCCTGTGTTGCGGCTACATCCAATTTGGTTATAAAAATCAAAGATTGTTCCCTAACGTCCGCGCAACCTTTTGGGCGGCTAGCCTTAACCCGGATGTTACGCTTTTCCGTTAGATATGAACGTCTATGCGGGGGACGAAAGCGACTTTCCTAATGCTTGCAAGCAGTTGTGCCGGGCTGACGTTCGGCGCCCCCGTGGCGCATGCGGAAACCCCGGACGCCGCCACCACGCTTGGCCGCGAAATGCTGATGAAAGATCAGTCCAGTCGAAAGCCGAAAGACAAGGTTTCGCCTACAGTTATTGAGAGCAAAGCCTCGGTTGACGTTGCGACAACAGATGCCGTCATGGTGGGTGCTGTCCAGATTGAAGGGCTGGAGATCCTGTCTCCCACCCTGTTCTCCCCCGTCATCGATCGCTTTATCGGTCAGGAACTTGATACAACCGGATTGGAACGTTTGGCGCGCGCCATTGCTGATCGGGCGCGTGAGGAAGATTTGGTCTTCGCCAGTGCGATGGTCCCGCCCCAGTCGATCCGCATGGGGGTTGTCCGCGTCCAGATTGATGAAGGTCGTGTGGATGAGGTCCGCATCGAAGGGGAGCATAATGCACGGCTGGCCCGCCTGCTCCAATCGCTGGCGGGCCGCGCCGTGCGTCGACAAGATCTGGAACGGGCTTTGCTCACGGCAGCGGACTTGCCTGGCATTACCGTGGGCCAGACACGCTTCGCGCGGGAGGGCAGGCGTGGTGTTCTGCATGTTGAGGTCAGCCGCAAGGCCTGGCGAGCAAAGGTGGATGCCGACAACTCGGGTTCGACGGGCATCGGACGCGTGCGGGCCCGGCTGTCGCTGGAGCTCTCCGACCTGCTGGGGGAGGGGGATAATCTGACGGTGAACACCGTCTCGACCCCGATCAATCCCAAGGAACTTGCCTTCGTCTCGGTGCAATATGAGCGGCGCATTGGCGATAGCGGGCTATCGGCCTCCGTGTCTGCCGCCGCCGGCCGGACACGGCCAGACCCGAATTTGACGGTTATCGATACCAAGGCGAACAGCAAATATCTGGCGGGGCAGGTCAGCTATCCCGTCGTGCGCTCGATGAAAGCCAATGTCTCGGTGTCCGCCGAGCTTGCCTATCTGACGGTGGCGCAGGACCTGATGGGCATCGCGACGACGCGCGACGATATTGTCACGCTGACGGTGTCGGCATGGGGCAATATGCGTCTGACCAGCGGCCAATTGGCAGCCGGCATGTCCGTCACGCAGGGCCTTGATCTATTCGGCGCAACCAAGCCGGGCGATTTTCTGACCTCCCGTTTTGACGCGAGCGGGCGCTTTACCAAATATAGTGGCTGGGCGTTCTGGCGCACCAATCTGGACCGGCAGACAACGTTGAAACTGTCGGTCGTCTCCCAATTGTCGACCGCTCCGCTTCTCGCCGCGCAGGAAATCGGCATTGGCGGCACTAGCTTTGGCCGCGCTTATGATTTCTCCCAGCGCTTTGGGGATGAAGGCGTGCTGGGGTCCATCGAACTGCGCCGCCGTTATGATGATCTTCTGCCCGGACTGGATTGGGTGCAGGCCTATGGCTTTGCCGATGGCGGCTATGTGACCAACAAGGCGGGTGGCTTTGGGGGCGGCACGCTGTTTTCGGTCGGCTCGGGTCTGCGCTTTGGCAAGGGCAATGCAGAGCTTGGCATTGAGGCCGCCTATCCGCTCAATGCGGATCCGACCCATGGCGAAACCAAAGACCCGCGCATCAATCTTTCGGTTAGCCTCGGCATCTAAGCCGTGACGGCGTTAGACTGGCAGCTTTATCCGTTGACCTGATGGGGCTGTCCGGCTGATGACAGCGGCAGACAAAGATCAGATCATACAGGTGAGGTTGCATGGAATATGATGATGTGGTGCTGGGGCGCCGGAGCATTCGCGGGTTCAAGCGGGAGCCTGTGCCCAAGGCGCTGATCCGCGAAGTCATTGAAATCGCCATGCGCTCTCCCTCTTCAATGAATTGCCAGCCCTGGAACTTCTTCGTGTTGTCGGGCGAACCGCTTGACCGCATCCGGCAGGGCAATACCGAGCGCAATCTGGCTGGCGTGCCGCACTCCCGCGAATTCCGCATTGGGGAGGCCTTTGCAGGCCAACATCGAGAGCGGCAGGTTGAGGTTGCCAAGCAGCTCTTTGGCGCGATGGACATTGAACGCGAAGATAAGGAAGCCCGGACCGATTGGGTCCTGCGCGGCTTCCGTCAATTTGACGCGCCTGTCTCTATCGTCGTCACCTATGACCGCAGCCTGCACGGTAGCGATGATGCGCCGTTTGATTGTGGGGCGGTCACAACAGCGCTGGTCAACGCGGCATGGTCGCGCGGGCTCGGCTGTGTCATTAACAGCCAAGGGATCATGCAGTCGCCCGTCGTGCGCGAACATGCCCGCATTCCCGAAGATCAGGTGATCATGAAGTGCGTGGCCATGGGCTATCCGGATGAGAGCTTCCCTGCAAATACGGTCGTGTCCAACCGCAAGTCGGTGGATGAGGCGGTCACCTTCCTCGGCTTTGATGACTAAGCTGCCTGCGCCGCCACCAATGGGCGGTGCCGGTATAGAATAGGATCAAGGGTACGAGCCCGGCGATGACGGTCAGGAGGCGTGAGGCCAGACCGGCGAACGAGCCGTCATGCAGCGGGTGGACCCAACTGTTGAGAATGGACAGTCGCCCGGCTGTGTCGCGGTCATAAACAGCCAACACGCGCCCAGAATATTGGTCCACCCAGACAAAGCTGTGCGGGAAGCGGCGGCTGGGGTCTCCGGGCTGCTGCATCCGCAGGCGGAAAGTGCCGTCCCCGGGGCCGGGCACCTCAATCCAGGCGAGGCGGGCCTTGGGCAAAGCCTGGCCTGCGGCTTTCATGGCGGCGGACACGGGGATCGGACGCCCCTCCCACCGCGTCGATGCGGGGGCAGGCAATGTGTCCGGCGGACCTGTGACGGCAGACAGCACGGCGTCGCTCTCCTCCGGAAGTTCCAACATCACGCCCGTACCCGTCAACAGCAGGAGCAGGATCAGCCCGCCGAGCCCCGCCAGCTTATGCTGGTCCCGCACGCGCCGTAGCGGCGGGGCTCCGCGTTTGTAGCGCAAAGCCTTGGCTAGAGGACCCTTGGGCCACCAGACCGCCAGCCCTGTGATCAGCAGCACCAGAAGAGCCAGCCCCGCAATGCCGAGCAGGACAGCGCCGGTCGTCCCCATCAGCAGCCGGTAGTGGAGATCGTAGAGGAAGGTCATGGCGGTATCGCCCCAATAGTCGCGGCGCAGGATCCGACTTCCGTCCGGCGCGAGCCAGACCAGCATCGGCGCAAAATCGCGCCCCGCCGTTTCGGGCGGATTATAATAGCGCGCCGGGATGGCACCGCCGGTGTTCGTCACCTCAAAACGCCAGGGGCCGGTCTTGTCCGGATAGGTGCGCCGCACGGTGCCCAAGGCCCGGTCCCAGTCTGGCGCCGCACTGGCCTGTACGCGCATTTCCGGATGCAACAGGGCGTCAATCTCCGGATAGAAAACCAGCGCAGACCCCGTCACCCCCAGCAGCGCGAACAGCGCCCCGAGCGTCAGGCCCATCCAAAGATGCACCTGACGCACGACGCGCCGCATTAAAACGTCACCCGCACGGCTGCGGTCACATTCGTTCCATCAGCCGGACTGTGAAGCGTCTGTGCGCCATCCCACCAGACATATTCATAGGCTTCATTTGTCAGGTTCTTGGCAGATAGGGAGAGTTCGACACGGTCGTTCAGCCGGTAAGCCGCTTCCGCATTGAGGGTGGCATAGTCTCCCCAGCGCCCGCGGTTGTTGGCGGTGGTCAGTTGATAATTGGACTGGCCGCCACCCCAGACGGACAGGCGCAATTTGGGGATTGCGGTAAAGTCGGCCCCGCCCGAAAACAGCCAGTGCGGAACATGGTCAATCTCATTTCCGGCAAGCTGCGGCGTTGCTGGGTCCGGCGTGGTGATGATCGCCTTCTGCCAGGCAACCGCGCCCCAGAAGGACAGGCCGTTGACCGGCTGTGTGCTCAACTGCACGTCGACACCTTTGCGGCGCGTGGCCCCCAGATTGTCGAAATCACCCAGCGGATCGTTGAGCTTGCGCTTAATCTCCCCGGTGGCTGTCTGCTTCCACAAAGCGACGCGGCTTTCGATGCCCCAGCGCTTCACCTTGACACCTGCTTCCCAACCGTCGTTGATCGAAGGTGCGAGATCAATGCGGCGCGGCGCGATCAGATAAGCGCCGGATTCGGTCCCGATCTGAAAGGTCTTGCCCCAATTTCCATAAGCCGTGACTCCTTCAATAGGGGTGAGCGCGACCGAGAATTTGGGCTGCTTGATCGTGCCATAATCATTGGCGCGCGCGGTCGTGTTGTTGAGGCGGTTGGTGTAGTCGCCGCTGACCCAGTCCATACGGTAAGCGGGCGTCAGCGTGATCCAGTCCGCCGGCTTCAAGATGGCCTGCAGATAGGCGCCACCCACGGTCAGGAACATCTTCTGGTCACGCGTCCGCGAGGTCGGCACGCGGTTGACCGCGGTGTAACGGAGCGATTCATTGTCCTGCCGCTGCACATCGCCGCCTGCTTCCAGCATCACGTCCATCCCGCCGAGCATGGCATGATAATGAACTGCACCTAGAGCGCCCCAATGGTCTTCATTGGTCACGCGTCGCTGCTGCGCGGCCCCGGCTGAGAACTTCACAAAGCGGTCATCACGGGTGCGATTGAAATAGGCCTTGGCCATAACATCCAGCCGGTCATTGATCGCCGCGTCAAAATGGACCGACAGCTGCTGCAGCTTGCGCGTGTCCCCGTCGGTCGCGTTATAGGCGTTGGTCATGCGGCGGTCGGCGCGCGCGTCCGCAAAGGTCAAATAGCCGGGCTCCTGAGCATTCGACTTATATTGGCGGGCAATGACACCGAGCCGCACATCGTCGCTGAAATTGTAGAACCATTTGCCCGCAAGGCTCAGCCGGTCGAGATCGCTGTGATCGCGATAGCCGTTGCTTTGGCGGTAAGCGACGAGGTAATTCTGCGTGAACTTGCCCGTCTCAATCCCGGCAGAGACCTGCCCCTCATACGTCGCATAGCTGCCGATGGAGGCTTTCGCATCGACATAGCTGCCGCCGATGCGGGTGAGGATGTTGGCGTTGCCTGCGATGTTGTGGAAGCCATAACGCGCATCGGACGTGCCACGCACAACCTCTACGCCCGCAATGTCGAGCGGGAAGACCTGATCAATATAGAACATGTTGCCCGAGGCGACGTTGGACGGCACGCCGTCGATCAGGAGCTTGACGGCGTTGATTTCCCCTTCGCCGTTAAAGCCACGGAAGGCGAACTTGCCGCTGGTTGCGCCTTGGTTGAAATTGGTGACGAGAACGCCCGGCAGGCGGCCCACCAATTCCCACGCATAGTTGACGTTGGCATTCTGGGCGACATCGGGGCCAAGCGTATCGACCGAGGTGATAACGTTGGCAGAGGAGCCCGCCATGTTCTTCGCCGTGACGACAATCTCCTCACCCACGGCAAAGCTGGTGTTGCTCTCTTCGGCAAGGGCAGGCGTGGTGAAGGCGATGGCAAAAAGGCACGCAGACGCGCGCAGAGAAACGTTGAAAGTCATATGTCAGTCCTGATCTGAAAAGCAGTATCGCCGCGCAGGACAGGGGTCTGGCGCGGTATGTTGGGGGCTTCAGATCAGGGCAGGGGGTCCGGTTTTGGGCGGTGGCGGCGCGGCAAGGCCGTGCCCGACGGAAATGGCGGCCGTCCGCTTGGGAAGCAGCAGCGCTGCAAAAGCAAGTGCGGCGATATCGAGCGGGGGCACCGACAGATCCGCCGGAGCCCCAAGCCCCGCAAAGGCGCAATGGCCAGCCTTTTCGGTTTTGGCAGGGGCGTGGTGCTTATCAATTTTGCCGTCAGCACCGACCCACGCCATGGCGACGCCAGCGCCGGAACAGATGGTGATCCACTGACCACGCTGTTGCGCGGGCATCCAGCCTGCCGGGACGAGCGCGCGCGCCATCAACAGCATCAGCGCAAGGCCGAGCAAAAGTCTGGACTGGCGGCGCATCCCGAACATCGCCCGCCCCTTAGGTGCGAAGAGGCGTTGGCTCAAGGCGGAAGATGCAAAGGCCCCACTCCGTCCCGACCCCGCCTCAGTCCAAGCCTCGCCCAAGCCCAAGCAAACTGTCGTGATTTCACGGTGCGCCGCGGCACCGTGATTGACCTGTCGGACGGCTTGCGGCACTCGGCTTTCCATTCCGGCAGGCGGATGGACCGCGCGCCTTCACTCGCATCAGGCAGGGATTTTATGACCAGCACCACGCAGTCCGCTTCTGACATCGCCAAGGATATCGCCCGCGTCTTTGCCCTGCAGCAGGACCATCAGTGGACGGTCAAAGCGTCTACCGTCGCCCAGCGCCGCGAAAAGCTGACCAAGTTGAAAGCGGCTGTCGAAGCGCATGCAGATGCTATCGTGGCGGCTGTTCTGGAAGATACGCGCAAGCCCGAAGCGGAAATCCGCGTGACGGAGGTGCTGAACATCATCGGCAACATCCAGCTGAATATCGATAATCTGCAAGAGTGGATGTCGCCAACACAGGTCACGCCCACTCGCAACCCGGCAGATGCGGCGCAGATCGTCTACGAAGCACGCGGCGTCTGCCTCATCCTCGGGCCATGGAATTTCCCGCTAGGCCTCACACTTGGTCCGGTGGCCGCGGCCGTGGCTGCGGGCAATTGCTGCATGGTGAAGCTGACGGATTTGTGCCCGGCCACCGCGCGCATCGCCGCCGTTATTCTGCGCTCTGTGTTTGATGAAAATGAAGTCGCCATTTTCGAAGGCGATGTCAGCGTCGCAACGGCGCTGCTGGAGCTGCCGGTCAGCCACATCTTCTTTACCGGCTCGACCCGCGTCGGCAAGATCGTGATGGCCGCAGCTGCCAAGCATCTGGCCAGTGTGACGCTCGAACTGGGTGGCAAATCCCCCGTCATCGTCGATGCCGGCGCGGATATTGAAAAGATCGCAGCGGACCTTGCCAATGCCAAGCAGTTCAATGGCGGTCAGGCCTGCATCTGCCCCGACTATGTCTTCATCAAGGAAGACCAGAAGGCGCAGCTGGTCGAGGGCTTCAAGACCAATGTCGCGAAGAACCTTTATGGAGATGACGGCCAGATCAAGAAAGAAAGTATCGCCCAGATCGTGAATGAGGCGAACTTCCATCGCGTGAAGGCGATGGTCGATGACGCGGTTGAAAAGGGGGCGACCATTGCGGCCGGCGGCACGTTGGATGCGACCGACCTCACCATCCACCCGACGCTGCTGACCGATGTGGCGCCGCAGATGAAGATCCTTCAGGAAGAAATCTTCGCGCCCGTCCTGCCGGTGATGACCTATGATACGCTGGATCAGGTGATTGGCTATATCGAAGCCCGCGATAAGCCGCTGGCGCTTTATATGTACAGCAATGATGAGGCGAATGTGGACAAGGTCCTCGCCCGCACCTCATCGGGCGGTGTCACCATCAATGGTGTCTTCTCACACTATCTGGAAAACCGCTTGCCCTTTGGCGGCGTCAATCAGAGCGGCACGGGCAGCTATCACGGCTATTTCGGGTTCAAGGCGTTCAGCCACGAACGCGCCATTTATCGCCACCTATAACGCGCGGCGATCAGGATCGCCCGGGCAGGGCCGGTATATCGGGGAAGAAGCGGGCGACGTCATCGCGCAAGGGAAGGCGGGCCTGCATCCGGACGGCCAGCAGGGCGGTTCCACTCACCTTGCGCTGGACGAACAAGGTATCGGCAGGCGGAATGTGCCAAGCGGCCCTGTCCGCCACGATGGTTTCAGCATTATGGCGGACGCGCTCCACAAAGGATCGGTCCGCGAAATCGAACAGGCCGGGTTTGCCTAGATGCTCCATCAAAATGTCGATCATCGCATCAATGGCAGGGCCATGCCGCTCTAGCGTCGCGGGCGCGACAAATCCGATGGCGAGCAGCGCTGCACGCAGGGCCGCACTGTCTTCGCTCAGCCCGGCCCGCATCAGCGCGCGATAGGCCTCGACAATATGGGGCGGCACCGCGCGGGCGGCCCCAAAATCAAGCAGCACGATCCGCTGGGTCTCCGCCTGCCACCGGAAATTGGCAAAGTTAGGATCGGTCTGCATGAACCCGAATTCAAACAGTTCGCGCAATACCAGGGTGATGAGCGCCGCCATCGCCGCATCGCGCGTGGCCTGTGGCGCAGATTGCAGCGTCTCAATCGGCTGGCCCTTGATAAAGTCCATCGCCAGCACATTCTTGCCGGACAGGTCGTCAACGGGTGCCGGTAAAATGAAGGCGGTGTCATCTGCCAACAGGGATTGGTAGCGGCGCATCTGGTCTGCCTCGCGCAGATAGTCTGCCTCTTCGTGCAGCTGGCGTTTGGCTTCGTGCAACAAAGGCGCGATATCGATCGTGCTGGGTAGCAGGCCGGACAGGCGCAACAGGCTGCCGACATTATCGACATCGGCATCGATGCTGGCCGCGATCCCCGGATATTGCACTTTGATCGCCAGAACGCGCCCGTCGGGCAGGGTTGCCCTGTGGACTTGCCCGATTGACGCGGCTGCAAGAGGTGTTGCTTCAAAATGTTTGAAGCGCTTGCGCCAGCCCACGCCCCATTCTGCATCGAGCACGCGCTGCAACTGCGCAGGCGGCATGAAGTGTGCGGAATCGCGTAACTTTGAAAGGATGGCCGTCAATTCGGCGGGTAGGACGTCGCCGGCATCCAGAGAAATCATCTGCCCCAATTTCATCGCCGCGCCGCGCAGGCGGGACAATTGGTCGGTCACGCGCATCGCATTGGCCGGGGTCAGCAGCATGTCCGACAAGTGCGGGCGCTGGCCCTGAGCCAACCGCCGCGCACCTTCTGCGAGCATCCCCCCGGCGATGCCGCCCGCCATCTGTCCAAAGGAAGCCAGCCTTGAAAGGCGCGCAGAAGGAACCTTGCGGTAGCGTGCGTCCGACACTTGTGCGTTTCCTTCTCTCGGCGGTTCAAAAGGCGGCAATGGCCACCTCCCAAAGCGCCTTTAGGCCAAGCCGATAGAGCGGGGCATCTGACATTTGGGGCATGTGCCGCCAATGGGCTTAGGGCAGGCGCCCTTGGGCCAAGATGGCGGGGAGCCGCTCTTTAAAGGCGAAATAGCCTTTATTGGCAAAGGGCCAAAACTGGCTGTCCCAAGCCCGCCGTACCTGTTGGAGGTGCAGGCCCTGTTCGGCAAGGGTGGGGGCCAGGCGGGCCAAAGCATCTGCGACCGGCCCAACGGGGGTGTGTGCCGTTATGATCGTCTTGGCGCGGGCGGCACGGGCGGCGACGGCCAAGGCACCGACGTCGAGACTGTCCAGAATATCGGCCTTGCACTTATATTGCGACGCCACCCGGGATGCGGTGTCGACGGCAGCGGCGTTGGCAAAGCGGCGCGCGCCTTCCCCCCACAATAAATCCGGGTCTGCCAAGATGAGGGCGCCCTTGACGGCCTTGCCGGTCGGGAAAAGGGTTTCCGGGTTCAGATCTTCATGGGTGCAGAGCAGAAGCGCGGGTGTCTCCGGGTCAAATGGCGCGCGTTCCGGCAGTGGGGCGGCGGCCTCAACCGCAGGTTCGGTCAGTGCGATAGCTTCTGTTGCCAGCCCCTTGGGCTTGAACCGGCCATTGGTGAAGCGGGTGATGTTTTCTGCCGTGGCCAAATAGGTTTTGCCGACCGTCTGCAATCCGGCCACCCAGCGCCAGGACAACGTATTGCTGGCGACATCGGCATCGACCAGATGGCGCAGGAAAAAGTCCGCCCCCAGCGCCCAAGGCAGGCGGAGAGTGAAAATCCAGATCGAGGCGAACCACATCCGGGCATGGTTGTGGAGATAGCCGGTCTCCACCAGTTCGCGCGCCCAATCATCAAATCCGTCAATTCCGGTCGTCCCGCTTTCGGCCGCGGCAAGGGCGGTCGCATCTGCAAAGCCCTCGCGCTGCCGGTCACGCTCTTCGACGAAGCGGGTCCAGACGGCCGGCCGCAACTCCAGCCAGCCTTTCCAATAGGTGCGCCAGAACACTTCTTGCAGAAACTTCTCGGCCGCATCGTTATGATGTCGGGATAAGACGCCTGTAACAATGTCTCGCTCTGTCACCAGGCGGTGCCGGACATAAGGCGACAGGCGGGACACGGCACCGGGATGGTCCGGCCCATGGTCCATATTCCGCCCCGAAGCATAGGGGCTTCCGGCATGCGGCAGAAACTCGGCAAGCCGCGTCAAGCCATCGCGACGCGTCGCGGCAAAGGTGGACGGAACGATCATCTGTGCTGGGCTACTTCCTAAAAACGGGCAGGGTGCGGCAATTGGGCGCAACACCACCCGCGCCCCTGACTTTCAACGCGCCTAGAGGATTGTCGTGGGTGGGTCTTGCGGAAAAAGTGGAGGCCCGAGCCGGAATCGAACCGGCGTGCAAGGATTTGCAGTCCTCTGCGTCACCACTCCGCCATCGGGCCTCGCATGCGGTGAGCGGCGTCTCTGCGTCGGCCCGCCGCTTCTGTCAACCATGCATGAAATTAAACGGTTGCGGCTTGGCGCGGGAAAAAGGGGCGGCTAAAGCATTGGAGACCCCTAGGTGTATTGCACCTATAAGACAGTTGTGGCACAGGAGCCAATGTGAGCAATCCAGATTTCCAAGCCATGCGCCGCGCGATGGTTGAAAGCCAGCTTCGTACGAACGCCGTAAATGATCCGCGCGTCACCGCCGCGTTCGAAGCCGTCGCGCGGGAAGCCTATGTGCCCGCAGAACGCCGGACAACCGCCTATATTGACCGTGCTGTGCCGCTTTCCGCTGGCCGCGCGATGAATCCGCCGCTCGCCACGGCACGCCTGATTGTCGAGGCCGGCATTGATGCGGCGGACAAGGTGCTGATCGTGGGCGCAGCCTCCGGATATGCGGCGGCCGTGGTGGCACAGCTTGCGGCATCCGTGGTCGCGCTCGAATCGGATGCAGAGCTTGTCGGCAACGCCAAGGGGCTTTTGAAAGGCCTGTCCAACGTGACGGTCGCATCGGGCGATCTGACCAAGGGCTGGACCAAAGGCGCGCCGTATGACGTTATTCTGGTCGATGGGGCGGTTGAAGAGCTTCCCGACGCCTTCACCCGCCAGCTGGCCGAAGGCGGGCGCTTGGCTGCTGCCATTGTCGAAAATGGCGTGACCCGGCTCGTAATCGGTTACAAGGCTGGGGATGGGATCGGTTTGGATCGCATCATGGATGCGGAGGCCGTTGTCCTTCCCGGGTTTGCCAAGCCGAAAGCTTTTGCGTTCTAAAAGGCCGGATGCGACGAATTGAAGGATTAAAGATGTTTCACAGGATCAAGACAAGCCTTCTCCTGACCGGTGCCGCTTTGGTGATGGCGACACCCGCGACGGCAGAGACGCTGCGCGAGGCCTTGTGGAAAGCCTATCAGTCGAACCCGACCCTTACCGGTGCTCGTGCTGGGCAGCGTGCCAATGATGAGAATGTGCCGATCGCGCGGTCCAACGGCCTGCCCGACGTTTCGGCATCCGGCAATTATACTGAAAACGTCCATCGCTCGACCGCCACACTCAATTCGCCATCGCGCTTCTTTGTCGGAGGCGCGCGGGTGACGGTGCCGCTCTACCTTGGTGGAAGTGTGCGCAATGCCGTGAAGGGTGCCCGCGCCCGTGTGGAAGCAGGGCAGGCGAATTTGCGTGGCACAGAAGCCGATCTCTTCAGCGCTGTCGTTGCCGCCTATATGGACGTCATCCGCGATGAATCGATCGTGTCGCTCAATCGCACGCAAGTCCGCGTGCTCGGTGTGAACCTGGAGGCGACGCGTGACCGGTTTGAAGTGGGGGATCTGACCCGCACAGACGTTGCCCAGTCAGAAGCGCGCCTGTCGCTAGCGCAGGGACAGCTTCAGCAGGCTGAAGCGCAGCTGATTTCCAGCAAAGAAAACTATATCCAGCTCGTCGGCTCGGAACCGGTCGCGCTGGAAAGCCCGCCTGCGCTCCCCAATTTGCCCGCTGGTGCGGAAACGGCCGTTGCACTCGCCCTGAAGAACAACCCCGATCTGCTGGCCGCCAACAAGGCGCGCGAAGCCGCCGGCTATGATGTGGGGGCTGCTAAATCCTCCCGCATGCCGCGCATCTTTGCGGTGGGGGATACGTCTTACACGGACTATCTGAATTCGGCCCCGGGGCTGGGGACAGCCAAGGCGACAACCGCTGGCATCCAGACGACCATCCCCTTGTTCCAAGGCGGTGGCCCATCGGCGCAGGTGCGGCAGGCTCAGGCCCGTCAGAGCCAGGCGATTGAGCAGGAAATCGGCACCGAACGCTTTGTGATTGCAGCAACACGTTCGACCTATGCTCAGTGGCAGGCGGCCAATCAGGTCATCGCCTCGTCGCGCGTTGCGGTCGATGCGAACAAACTCGCGCTGGAGGGCGTACGGGCAGAAAACAGCGTCGGGACACGCACGATCCTCGACATCCTCGATGCGGAACGGGAACTGCTGAATGCGCAGGTCCAACTCGTGACGGCAGAACGCAACGCTTATGTCGCGGGCTTTGCCCTGCTGGCAAATATGGGCCAGGCAGAGGCGCGCAGCCTTGGGCTGGACGGCGGCGCCTTTTACGACCCGACAGAAAATTACCGCCGCGTTAAGGGAATCTTTTGGGATTGGGATCAGGACGCAAAGCCGGTCCCGCAGGCAACCCGCACGGTTGACTCACGGGCCCAGACGTCGGAAACACCCGCAAAGCTGGGGAATTAGGGGATTCGGGTCATGGGTGGCGCAGCCAACGAACCGTCAATGGAGGACATTTTGTCGTCCATCAAAAAGATCATCGCGGAAGACAGTGCAAAGCCTCAGGGCTTTTCGCGCGCCCGCGCCCGCACGGCTGATGCGCCCGTTGAAATCGAGGATGCTGTTGGCGACACTTATGTCGCCAACATTGATGTTGCCGATACTGACGACGATATCCTTGAACTCACACAGAGTGCACCTGTCGATATGCCTGCTTTTGAACAGCCTGCAGCCGCCGCGCCGGAAGCCCCTGCCGAAGCGCCGATCCTCTCCACCGTCGCTGTCGAAGCAAGCCGCCACGCGCTCGCCTCGCTGTCGAAAATGGTCGTGAAGCCGGAAGTCGCCGGGTCCGACACACTCGAAGGCGTCGTGCGGGATATGCTGAAGCCCATGCTCAAGGATTGGCTCGACGCCAACCTGCCCGAAATTGTGGAACGCGTGGTCGCCCAAGAAGTCGCCCGGATTAGCGGCCGCTCGGTCTAAGGGCTCCTTATAGCTTGCCATTCGGGTTGCCAGTCCTGCCTATGGCTGGCAAAGGCGCTCGACTATGTCAGAGCTGCCCAAAACCTTCGATCCTGCCGCAATTGAAACCAAATGGTACGCCCATTGGGAAGAAAGCGGCGCGTTCCGCCCGGACCGCCCGGAGGCGGAACCTTATACGATCGTCAACCCGCCGCCGAATGTGACGGGCAATCTCCATATCGGCCATGCGCTCGACAATACGTTGCAGGACATTCTCATCCGCCATGCGCGCTTGCAGGGCAAGGATGCTTTGTGGGTTGTCGGCACCGACCATGCGGGCATTGCGACGCAGATGGTGGTCGAACGTCAGCTCAACGCTGCCGGCCAGAAGCGCACCGATTTTTCCCGAGAAGACTTCATCGCCAAGGTCTGGGAATGGAAAGAGGAATCGGGCGGGCAGATCACGCGCCAGCTCCGCCGCCTCGGCTGTTCGATGGACTGGGCCAATGAACGCTTCACAATGGACGAAGGCTTTAGCCGCGCCGTCCTGAAGGTGTTTGTTGATCTCTTCAACCAAGGTCTCATCTACCGCGATAAGCGTCTTGTGAACTGGGACCCGGGCCTGAAGACCGCGATTTCTGACCTTGAGGTGGAAACGCGGGAGATCAACGGTAAGTTCTGGCACTTCCGCTATCCGCTGGCCGATGGCAGCGGGCATATTTCGGTGGCCACCACGCGTCCGGAAACGATGCTCGCCGATATGGCGGTCGCGGTGAATCCGGAGGATGAGCGGTACAAGGCGCTGATCGGCACCAAGGTGCGCCTGCCGATTACCGGTCGTGAAATCCCGATTGTCGCGGATGAACATGCCGATCCCGAGCTTGGCTCAGGTGCGGTGAAGATCACGCCGGGGCATGATTTCAATGACTTTGAAGTCGGCAAGCGCGCCGGCTTCAAGGCCGGCGAGATGCTCAACATGCTCGATGCGGAAGCACGGGTGGTTCAGGTGGCTGATGGTCTCATTCCCGACGCCTATCTCGGGCTGGACCGGTTCGACGCGCGTAAGAAGGTGGTCGAGGCCATCGACGCGCTCGGCCTGCTCGACAAGATTGAAGACCGCGTCATCCAAACGCCTTATGGCGACCGTTCGGGTCAGGTCATCGAACCCTGGCTGACCGACCAATGGTATGTCGATGCCGAAACGCTCGCCAAGCCCGCGATTGAGGCCGTGAAGACGGGCGCGATCAAGGTCGTGCCGCAGTCTTGGGAAAAGACTTATTTCAACTGGATGGACAACATCCAGCCCTGGTGCGTGTCGCGTCAGCTGTGGTGGGGGCATCAGGTCCCGGCCTGGTATGATGAAGACGGCACCCCGTACGTCGCGGAAGATGAAGCGGCAGCACAGGCGATTGCCGGGCCGGACAAGACGCTCACGCGCGATCCAGACGTGCTCGACACATGGTTTTCCTCGGCGCTGTGGCCGTTCGGCACACTCGGCTGGCCGGAACAGACGACCATGCTCGACCGGCACTACCCCAATGACGTGCTGATCTCCGGCTTTGACATCCTGTTTTTCTGGGATGCGCGCATGGCGATGCAGGGCATCCACTTCATGAAAGAGGTGCCTTGGAAGACGCTCTATCTGCACGGTCTTGTCCGCGCGGCCGACGGCTCCAAAATGTCCAAGTCGAAGGGCAATACGGTCGATCCGCTGGGCCTGATTGATCAGTACGGCGCAGATGCGCTGCGCTTCTTCATGGCGGCGATGGAAAGCCAGGGCCGCGACATCAAGATGGATGAAAAGCGCGTCGAGGGCTATCGCAACTTCGCGACCAAGCTCTGGAATGCGGCGCGGTTCTGCCAGTCGAACGGTATTGGTGCGAGCGGCGCAGTCGCAGCACCTGCCGCCACGACCGCCGTCAACCGCTGGATCATCAGCGAAGTCGTGGACACTGTCGCCAAGCTCGACAAGGCATTTGAAGAACTGCGCTTCGATGGGATGGCGGACACCATCTACCACTTCGTCTGGGGCAGCTTCTGCGACTGGTATCTGGAACTGATCAAGCCCGAACTTCAGGGTGAAGAGGGTGTGGCTGCGGACGAAACCCGCGCCGTTGCCGGTTGGGTGCTCGACCAGATTCTGGTCATGCTCCACCCGTTCATGCCCTTCATCACCGAAGAATTGTGGCATGCGCTGGGCGCGCGTCCTTACGACCTGATCCACGCTCAATGGCCGAAGCCCGAAGCGACGGTCGATGCAGATGCCAGTGCCGAAGTGGACTGGCTGATCCGTCTGGTGAGCGAAGTCCGCACGGCGAAGAATGAGCTTGGCATTGCGCCGGGCGCTCGCCTCAACGCGCATATCCGGGATGCCTCCGCTGCAACGCAGGCGCGTCTGGAACGCCAGCAGGCGGCGATCAATCGTGTTGCCCGCATTGATAGCGTGTCGGCTGACCCCGCCCCTGAAGGTGGCGCAATCCAGCTCGTCATTGATGAAGCAACCTTCGTCATTCCGCTCGCCGGCGTGATCGATCTTGATGCCGAACGCGCCCGCATTACCAAAGCGATTGAAGCGGCGACCAAGGAAGCCAAGTCATTGGAAGGCCGCCTCAACAATCCGGCCTTTGTCGAAAAGGCAAAGCCTGAGGCGGTGGAAAAGGCGCGGGCCGACCATGCCGAAAAGGCCGCAGAGGCGGAGCGTCTGGCCGCAGCACTTGCGCGGCTGGGTTAGTGACGGATCGTTCCCGCCAACGTGATCTGACGACAGGTCCAGTCGCCAAGACGCTGTTCCTGTTTGCGCTGCCGTCGCTTGGCGTGAACATTCTTCAGTCGGCCAATGGCTCGGTTAACGCTGTGTTTGTGGGTCAGTTTCTGGGGGAACGCGCCCTGGCGGCGACGGCCAATGCGAACATGACGATGTTTCTCATGTTTTCGACCATGTTCGGCTTTGCGATGGCGACGACGATCCTCATCGGGCAGGCGATGGGCCGGCGGGATATTGCCGATGTCCGCCGCACGATCGGCGCGGCGACAGGGCTGTTCTTTGTGCTCGGCATTCTCACAGCCGTGCTGGGCTGGATCTTTGCGCCAGATGTGCTGCATCTGCTGGCAACGCCGAAGGACGCCTTCCCGCTCGCGCTCACCTATTTGCGGGTCATCTTTTTGGGGATGCCCTTTTCGTTTCTCGCCATTCTTCTCTCCTCGGCGATGCGCGGCGTGGGTGATGCGGTGACCCCGCTGTGGAACACGGTGCTCAACGTCACGCTGGATGCCGGGCTGAACCCAGTCTTCATATTGGGGCTCGGCCCCGTGCCCGCAATGGGCATTGCCGGCTCAGCGCTGGCGTCGGTGCTGGCGACGCTCATCAGCATCACAGTGCTTGTCTGGCAGATTTACAGGCGAGACATCACCATTCGCCTGCGCGGTGAGGAGCTTCGCTGGCTGATCCCGGATCTGAACCATGTCCGACCCATTTTCGCCAAAGGCATCCCCATGGGCCTGTCGATGATCGTGATGTCGATGTCGTCGCTCGTCATG
The DNA here is from genome assembly GCA_937996655.1 of uncultured Sphingomonadaceae bacterium. Classification (GTDB taxonomy): domain Bacteria; phylum Pseudomonadota; class Alphaproteobacteria; order Sphingomonadales; family Sphingomonadaceae; genus Aquisediminimonas. Next base: position 124,547 of record CALKUK010000012.1, read on the forward strand.
ATCGGCCTCATCAATCGCGAGGGCGTGGATACAGCGGCGGCCTTTGGCGTGATGAACCAATTGTGGAGCTATGTGCAGATGCCCGCGGTTGCGGTGGGCAGTGCGGTCAGCGCCATGGCTGCACAGAATATTGGGGCGGGCAACTGGTCGCGCCTGTCGCGCGTGGCCTGGGCCGGCATCGGCATCAACGTTGCTATGTCTGTATCGCTCTTGGGGGCGATGACGCTGGGTATCCACCCGCTTCTCGCGCTCTTCCTGCCGGGCGCAGGGGCTGCGACGGCGATTGCCGTACATATGAACCTGCTCGTCGGGTGGACCTTCATCGCCATTGGCATCTCGATGGTCATAGGCTCGGTTGTGCGGGCCAATGGCGCCGTCATCGGCCCCTTTGTCATCCTTGTTTTGTCCGCCGTGGTGATGCGCTTTGCCGTCGGTTTCCTCCTGCACCCGCATTGGGGGGCAGATGCGATCTGGGCTGCTTTCGGGTCGAGCGCGCTGACCTCGCTTGTGCTCACCCTCCTTTATTATTGGCATGGCGGCTGGCGTAAATCGCGCATGGTTGCGGCCTGAGCCTTGTCACCCTGCGCGATTGTGTCTGCAAAAATCGCTGTCCTATGCAGGCTTTTCTTGCCATGTGACGCCCCGTTCAATGAACCTATAAGGTGATCCGATGACGACCGGCCTCCATCTTCTCAACCGCCCCCGGCGCACCCGCGCCTCTGCCTGGAGCCGCGCGCTCCATGGGGAGACGGTGCTGACACCTGCTGATCTCATCTGGCCGCTGTTCATTACGGCAGGCGATGTGGAAGAACCGATTGCGACCCTGCCCGGCGTTTCGCGCTGGCCGGTGAAGGACATTGCCAAACGCGCGAAGGAAGCGCGTGATCTTGGCATTCCCTGTGTCGCGCTCTTCCCCAATACCCCGCGGGACCTGCGCACCGATGACGGGCGCGAGGCGCTCAACCCCGATAACCTCATGTGTCGCGCCACCAAGGCGATCAAGGATGCCGTGCCCGACATCGGCGTGCTGACCGACGTCGCGCTCGACCCCTATACCGCGCACGGGCATGACGGTCTGGTCGATGCCAAGGGCTATGTGTTGAACGATGCGACGGTCGAGGTGCTTGTCGGCCAGTCGCTCAATCAGGCGCAGGCAGGGGCGGACATCATCGCCCCGTCGGACATGATGGACGGCCGCATCGGTGCGATCCGCACTGCGCTGGAAGACGCGATGCTGCCCAACGTTCAGATCATGAGCTACGCCGCCAAATATGCGAGCGCCTTTTACGGGCCGTTCCGCGATGCCGTCGGCGCGGCAGGCCTCCTGCAGGGCGATAAGAAGACTTATCAGATGGACCCGGCCAATGCCGAGGAAGCGCTGCGGGAAGTTGCGCTCGATCTCGAAGAAGGGGCCGACAGCGTGATGGTGAAGCCCGGGCTGCCCTATCTCGACATCATTGTCCGCGTGAAGCAGGCGTTCGACGTGCCGGTCTTTGCCTATCAGGTGTCGGGCGAATATGCGATGATCGAAGCCGCTGTTGCGGCGGGCGCGGGCGATCGTGACAAGCTGGTTCTCGAAACCCTCCTCGCGTTCAAGCGCGCGGGCTGTTCCGGTGTCCTGACCTATCACGCGCTCCATGCTGCGAAATTGTTGAATGGCTGAATTCCGTCTTGAGACCGAACGCCTGATCCTGCGGGAATGGCGGGATGGGGATATGGTCGCGTTCCACGCGATCAACACGGATCCGCGCGTCATGAAATTTCTGGGCCCGGCGATGACGATGGCGGACATCGCAGCTTTGGTGGCGCGATTGCGCGGCTTGCAGGAAACGCTTGGCCATTGCTTTTGGGCCGTGGAGCGCAAGGACGATGGGCGGCTAATCGGTTGGTGCGGATTGATCCGTGGCGGCAAAAACACGCCCATTGAAGATCAGGTGGAAGTGGGCTGGCGCTTTGCCTTCGACACCTGGGGGCAGGGCTATGCGCGTGAGGCGGCGGCCGCCTCGATCGACTGGGCCTTTGCGCATCTGCCTGATGAAAATGTCTGGGCGATCACGGTCGACAATAATGAAAAGAGCTGGGGCCTGATGGAGCGGCTCGGTATGCACCGCCATGCCGATTTGGGGTTTGACCATCCCAATGTACCCGAAGGCAGCCCGTTAAAGGCGCATATCACCTACAGCATCGGGAGAGACGAATGGACGGCGTCAGCATCATCTCACTGAACGGCCACACGCCGCGCATTGATCCCTCAGCGTTCGTCGCGCCGGGCTGCCGCATCATCGGCGATGTTGAGATCGGTCCGGAAGCGAGCGTCTGGTATAATTGCGTCCTGCGTGGCGATGTGAATGCCATCCGCATCGGCGCCCGCAGCAATATTCAAGACGGCACCGTCATCCACTGTGATTCGGATAAGGGCGGGATGATCGGTTTCCCCACGATTATCGAAGAAGGGGCGCTGATTGGCCATATGGCGATGCTCCACGGCTGCACCGTGCGCAGAAATGCGCTGGTGGGCCTTGGCTCCATCGTCATGGATGGCTGCGTGCTCGAGGAAAACTCCATGCTGGCAGCCGGCGGCATGTTGACGCCCGGAAAGCGCATCGAAAGCTTTCAGATGTGGGGCGGACGCCCGGCAAAGCTGATGCGGGAATTGGATGAGATGTGGGCGACAGGCAACAGCCTTGCTGTCGCGCATTATGTCCACAATGCGCAAACGCATAAGGCCGCGATTAGCGGCTGAGGCGCTGCAACAGCTCCGTCATCGCCAAGTCCTGTTGCGCGTCCATCGCCTCGACTGTGCGGATGGCCTCCTGAACGCGGGTCAGGTCTTCGCTCGCCGGGCCCGACAGGGTGGTGCGCAGCAACTCTCCCAGATCAGCCAGCGCGGATTTAACCGGGCCGCGATGCTGTTCCAGCGCAGAGACGGCCATCTGGGCGTTGATCCAGCTTTCGGTGCCACTGGCACCTGCTGCCGCTGCCGCAGAACGGGTGGCGGGCAAGGCCGCATCGAACGCATTCGCACCGCCCTGTGCAAGGCCAAGGGCCGCATCGATCTTTGAGCGTGCTTCGGCAGTCGCCGGGGCGAGTGGCACCTCTGATGCGGCGGGTTCGGTCAGCAGACCTTCAGCCTTCGCCTCGATCGGTCGGGGGTTAAGCGTGGGATATTTTCCGGCCTCCGCACAGCCGGTAAGCGACAGGATAAGGGCGGAAAGGAGGATGCGGTTCATGGCAACGCTTCTAGGAGTTGCATTTCCATGTCGCAACGGGGTTGCACTTTTGAAAAAAGCCGACTAACCGCGCCACTTCAATGCGCGCCCGTAGCTCAGCTGGATAGAGCATCAGACTACGAATCTGAGGGTCGGACGTTCGAATCGTTCCGGGCGCGCCACTTTTCCCAAATCGACAATCATCCCGGCGGGGCCTTGCCTTATCCCCCTTGCGGATGTTGCCCCCACCGCTAAGACCATGAAATCCGCTCATCGTTTAAGATGAGAGAATGCCCGATTGCCTGATACCCAGCCGAACAAATGTCGGTCCGGACGTCTTGCAGAAACGTGCGGGCTCGGAATACGGGGCAAGGGCAGGGGATACGGATGGACAGCGCAGCACAGCAGGTCGAGCAAGTTGGCGGCCATCCCAAGGGCGTCTATTATCTCGCCTTCACTGAGATGTGGGAGCGCTTCTCGTTCTACGGGATGTCGGCGCTGCTCACGCTCTATATGGTGAAGGAGCTGCTGCCGCTCCATGCGGACAAGGTGATCGGCCTTGCCGCGCTGCGCCATGGGCTCAGTTTTAACGGGCCGATGAGTGATGTGGCCTTCGCCTCGATCATCTATGGCTGGTATGCGGGGCTTGTCTATTTCACGCCGATCATCGGCGGCTGGGTGGCGGACCGCCTGCTCGGGCCCAAGCGCACGGTGCTGATCGGCGTCCTGCTGATGGCCGCAGGCCACGCGGCCATGTCGTTCTACGAGAGCTTCGTGCTGGCGCTGGCGCTGCTGATCATGGGCTCGGGCTTCCTCAAGGGGAATATCTCGGCCCAGGTCGGCACGCTCTATCCGCGCGAGGATGAATCTCGCCGGTCACAGGGCTATACGATCTTTGCGACCGGCATCAACATCGGCGCGGCAAGCGGCCCGGTAACGACCGGGCTCGTCGCTGCGATCTGGGGCTTTCATGCCGGGTTCGCGGTGGCGGCGGTGCTGATGCTGGTGGCCATGGTGGGCTACATCATGGGCCAGCGCCACCTGCCCGATTTCAAGGCGGTGAGTGCCGAGCGGCCGAAAGCGCCGCCGCTGACGGCGGCCGAGCGCCGCCGCGTGGCCGTGCTGATCTTCGTCATTGCACTCACGTTCCCGGCCGAAATCACCTATCCGATGGTCTGGAGCATCGGCATCCTGTGGGTCGACCAGTGGGTCAATCTCGCCACGCCGCTGGGCACCGTGCCGTCGAGCTGGTTTGCGGGGATGGATTCGTTCGGCTCGATCCTTGCGGCACCGATCCTTGTTGCGCTGTGGAACTGGCAAGCAAAGCGCGGCGCGGAACCGGCCAATGTCACCAAGCAGGGCATCGGCACGGCCATCGTCTCGTTCGCGGCGCTGCTGTTTGCCTTTGCCAACTTCGGGGTGACGGAACCGCACGGCGTCGGCGCATTTTGGGCCATCGCGGGCTGGCTGATCATGGGGCTGGGCTGGATGTACTACTGGCCCACCACCATGGCTATTGTCAGCAAGGCGGCCCCACCGCGTGTTGCCTCCACGCTGATGGGCGTTGCCTTCCTCTCGCCGTTTGCCGCGCATGTCACGGCGGGCTGGGTCGGCAGCTATTTTGATGCGATGAGCCCCTCGGCGTTCTGGACCCTCGACGCCGCCATCGGCGCGGTCGGCGCGGCGGTGATCCTGCTGCTGCGCAAACCGCTGATCCGCGAGCTTGACGGAACGCCGGACGCCAAAGCCTAATGCCAGTTGCCATAAAAGACGAAGCCGAATGGCAGGCACGCGTCGATCTGGCGGCGGCCCACCGGCTCGCCGTCCACTATGGCTATCACGAGGGCATCGACAATCACTTCACAGTGCTTGTGCCCGGCCATGCCGACCGCTTCCTGCTTGCGCCCTTCGGCTTGCACTGGTCCGAAATCCGAGCACGTGATTTCCTTGTGGTCGATTTCGCGGGCAATGTGCTTTCGGGGAAAGGCCCGGTTGAGGACACGGCCTTCCACATCCACGCGCCGATCCACGCCGCCCGGCCCGATGTGGCCTGTGTGATGCACACCCACATGCCCTATGCCACGGCGCTGAGCCTTTTGGAGGAACCCGAACTCCTGATGGCGAGCCAGAATGCGATTGGTTTTGCCGGGCTGATGGCATGCTGCGACTATTCAGGCTTTGCGCTCGACAGCGGAGAGGGCAGGCGCATGGCGGATGCGCTGGGGGATAAGACCGTGCTTTTGTTGCGCAACCACGGCGTGGCGGTGACTGGCGCAAGTGTCGCGGATGCGTTCAACACGCTTTACTTCTTTGAGCGCGCGGCAATGACGCAGATCCTCGCGCAGTCGAGCGGGCAGAAGGTACGCCTTGTGCCCGAACCCACCCTCAGCCTGACCGTCGAGCAATATACCACGTCCGCCAAGGTGGACGGTCTTGATCGCATCGACCTCCATTTCGCGGCGCTGAAGCGCATGCTGGACCGGCAGGGGTCTGACTATGCAGAGTGAGGCCAGATCGCCCCGCGCAACAGGGGCGCTTGTCCTCGTTGGCCTGATGGCGCTCAGTCTGTTCATCAATTACATCGACCGCGGCAACCTTGCGACCGGCGCGACCCAGATCCGGGCCGATCTTGGCCTTTCAGCGACAGCCTATGGCGCGCTCGCCGCCGGGTTCTATTTCGCCTACGCCTTTTGCCAGCTGCCTGCGGGCGCCTTGTCTGACAGGATTGGCGGGAAGCTCGTCCTCGGCATGGGGGCGCTGCTCTGGTCGATCTCCACCTTGCTCACGGGCTTTGTGCAGGGCTTTTTGGGCTTGTTCATCCTGCGCCTGATGCTCGGGATGGGAGAGAGCGTGGCCTTCACCACCACCTCCAAAATCATTGCCAGCAATGTCCCGCGCGCGCAGATGGGGTTGGCCAATGGGGTGATCGGATTTGGCTATCTGGTCGGGCCTGCGGTCGGCACATTGCTCGGCGGCTTCATGATGGCGCATTGGGGCTGGCGCGCGACATTCATCGCTTTTGGCGCGGTCTCGTTACTTTGGCTCATCCCCTGGAGCCGTGTGCGGATTAACGAAGCCAAGCCAGTTGAGACACCCACCGAGCACCCCGTGACGATGCGCCAGATCCTCAGCCAGCGCGCATTATGGGGCGCCTCGCTCGGCCATTTTGCGGGCAATTGGAACTGGTATTTCATCCTCGGCTATCTGCCGATGTACCTCGAAATGCAGCGGGGCTTTTCCAAGGAGCAGATGGCGGAGGTCGTCTCCAGCGCCTATCTCGTCAACGCGTTGGCGGCGCTGTTTGCGGGGTGGGCCTTCGACAAGGCGATTGCACGGGGCCGGTCTCCCTCGCTCACGCTCAAGGGGCCTTTGGCGCTCGCGCACCTGGCGGGGCTGGGCTGCATGCTGGCGATGCCGGTCCTGCCGATTGGAGCCTGCATCGCTTTGCTGTTTGTCTATGAGATTTTTCTCGGCTTTTCTTCGCCCGCTTACTTCATGATCCCTCAGATCATGGGCGGCCCTGCCGCTGCCGCGCGCTGGGTGGGCGTGCAGAACATGTTGGGCAATATGCCGGGGATCATCGGCGTGCTGTTTGCAGGCGTGCTGATTGATGCCAGCAATGGGTCCTATGGTACCGCATTTCTGCTCGCCGGGCTGGTCAATATTCTCGGGCTGATCGGCTGGATCGGTATCCTGCCCAAGGTTCAACCGGTGGAATGGGACGCGTCCTAGCGCCCCTTCCACTCGGGCGGCCGGCCTTCCGCAAAAGCGCGCGGGCCTTCCAGCGCATCCTCTGATGTTAGCATGGCGCTGTAGGAGGGCAGGACGCCGCTGCGCATCAGCTTATAGCCTTCCTCAACCTCCAGCCCCTCGGTCGCGCGGAGAATATCGCGCGCCGCCGCAATCGCCAGCGGGGCCGATCGGGCCATAGTGTCAGCCAGTTCGAGTGCGCTGTCGAGCAGGGCCTCTGGCGCGACAACCCGGTTCACGAGGTTGAGCGCAAGTGCCTCCTCTGCCTCCATCCGCCGTCCGGTCAGGATCATTTCACGCGCGAGCCTTGCAGGTATGGCCTTAGGCAGGCGCAGCAATCCGCCGGAATCGGGCAACATGCCAAGCTGTGCCTCGGGCAGCCAGAAGCGCGCGGCGGTGCTCGCGACGATCAGGTCGGCGGCCAGCGCCAGTTCGAACCCGCCGCCTACCGCGAGGCCGTTGACCGCTGCGATCACCGGCTTGGTCAGGCTGAAATATTCGGTGAGGCCAGCAAAGCCTCCCGGCCCGTGATCGGCATCGACTGCTTCGCCGTCGTTCGCAGCCCCCAGATCCCAGCCTGCTGAGAAGAACCGCCCGGTGCCGGTGATGATCCCCACCCGAAGGGCGGGGTCATCGTTCAGCGCCTTGAACGCGGCGTAAAGTTCCAGGCTGGTCGCCACATCAATGGCATTGGCCTTGGGCCGGTCGAGCGTGATGATCAGAATTCCGGCGCGGCGTTCAAGCGTGACGGCACTCATTGTAAAGGCTCCCTCATCCGGATCAGTGCGTCCACCGCGACTGCGCCCTTGGGCAACGCGAGTAGCGGATTAACGTCGAGTTCTTCCAGCCGGTCGCTATGCGCTATGGCAAAAGCGGCCACCGCTTCGATGGCATCAATCAGCGCCGGGATATCGCACCCCGCACGGCCACGATATCCGGTGAGCACGCCATAGAGCGGCAGTCGCACCAGTGCGGCTTCGATCTCGGATCGACTGGCGGGCAGCAGCACCTGCTCCACCTGCCGGAGCAATTCAACGAAGATGCCACCCGCGCCCAGCGTCATGAACAGTCCAAACTGCGGGTCTCGGCCAACGCCGACGATCAGCTCAGCGACAGTGCCGCCGACCATCTCCTCCATCAAATAGGTCCCGCCAAGTCCCGCCATGCGGCGTCCGGCGGTACGCAAATCTATGCGGCTGGAGACCCCGAGCGCCACACCGCCAAGCTCAGTCTTGTGGGCGAGATCAGCGCCAACGGCCTTCAGCACCAAAGGAAATGGCGCGGGCAGATCGGACGCCTCGTCGTCGCAGAGCAGCTCAAGCTCGGCCAGCGTCAGCAGCCGCCCGCGGGGAACCGGCACGCCATGTGCGGATAGGGCCGCCTTGCTGCGCACCTCATCCCATGTAGCCGGTTCACCCGGCAACGGAGACGACGCTTCGGGCAGGGCGGCGGGCGCAGGGTGGGCCCAGGCTTCGCCAATCCCGGCCGCGGCGGCGACCGCGTGCAGGGCTTCAGATAAGCCACCTGCGGGCAGGATTCCTTCAGCGATCAACTGCGTGGCCACCGCTTCGGGCAGGTTCTCGGCAAGGGAACTCGCGACAATCCGTACCGTGCCTTTTGGTGCCGGGTGGGCCCGCACCGCTGCGAGATACGCTGCGATGGTCACATCCCAATCGGCAGCTGTGCATCGGTCTGCGCGGGGAAAATCGAGGATGAGCAGCGAGGCTTCGAAATACGCCCCCAACATGCCGGCAAAGCACGCCGTCTGCGCGGCCAGATCGCCCCAGATGTAGGTGTGATAGTCGAGTGGATTGGCAACGTTCACACGGGGTCCCAGAACCGCTTCTAGTTCATTTTGCACGCCTGCGGGAAAGTCTGGCGTCTCAAGTCCGGCCCGTTCTGCCAGATCAGCTGTAAGCGAGGCCTCACCGCCCGAACAGCTGGCGCTGGTGACCCGCCGCCCGCGCAAGGGGCCCGCGACGTGGAGCAGCTTCAGCGTTTCAAGGAAGCTGGCGGAATCATGCGCCCGCGCCACACCATAACGTGCAAACAGCGCATCGCAGAGCGCATCGGCCCCGGCGAGCGAACTGGTGTGCGACAGCGTCAATGCCGCGCCCTTGGCGGAGGCCCCCGTCTTGAGCGCGACGAGCGGCACCCCTGCCGCGCGCGCGGCAAGGCAGGCTTCGGAAAACCGCGCAACCGATCCCAGCCCTTCCAGATGCAGCCCGATGGCGCTGACCCGCTTGTCCTGAACCAATGCTTCGATCAGGTCAGCGGGCGTCACATCCGCGCAGTTGCCGACCGAGATGACATACCCAATGGGCAGCCCCCGCGTTTGCATCGTGAAATTGAGCGCGAGGTTCCCGCTCTGGCTGATGATCGCTACGCCGCGCGCGCCATTTGGCTCGGCATCGATGGGCAGGCAGCCATGCTGATCCGGCCACAGTGCCACCCGGTCGAACAGGTTGAGCATGCCGTAACAATTGGGGCCGATGAGCGGGACGCCCTTGGCGGCAGCAAGCAAAGCGTCCTGCCGTTCGCGGCCGTCCTCGCCGCTTTCGGCAAAGTCCGCTGCATAGCAGATTGCGCCACCGGCACCTTTAAGCTCACCCGCCAGCGCGATGGTGGCTGGGGCAGGTGCGGCCATGAAGACCGCGTCGGGTGCTTCCGGCAGCGACGCCATATCGGCAAAGCAAGGCAGACCGCCCATTTCCGCGCGCTTGGGGTTTACCGGCCAGATTGGCCCCGCAAAACCCAAGGCGCGGCACTGGCGCACCGCTTCTTCGGCGGCTTTGCCGCCCACAATCGCCAGACTGCGCGGGCGCAGCAGGCGGCTCAACCGGTCGTCGCTCATGCCTCCAGCGGACGCAGCAGCGCGCGGCTGATGATGTGGCGCTGGATTTCGCTGGTGCCATCCCAGATCCGCTCGACCCGCGCATCGCGCCAGAACCGCTCAATGGGGAGTTCATCCATCAGGCCCATGCCGCCGAAGATCTGGAGCGCATTGTCCGTCACCCGCGCCAAAGCTTCGGAGGCGAAGAGCTTGGCCATGGCCGCGTCGGTATCGGTCATCATGCCCTGATCATCTTTCCAGGCAGCGCGGAGGGTGAGGAGCTCGGCGGCCTCTAATTCGGTCTTCATGTCCGCCAGCTTGAAGCCTGTGCCCTGAAACTTGCCGATCGCCTGGCCGAACTGCTTGCGTGTTGCCGCCCACTGCGTCGCCATTTCGAGCACGCGGTGGCCGCGCCCGACCGATGTGGTGGCGACCTGCAGGCGGGTAGAGCCCAGCCATTGGCCCATCAGTTCAAAGCCCTTGTCGAGCTCGCCGAGCAAGCTGGAGGCAGGCACGCGGCAATCTTCAAAGATCAGCTCGCACTGGTGGTAGCCCCTGTGTGACACGCATTTGGGGCCGCGTCGGCGGATCAGGCCGGGCGTGTCAAAATCGACGAGGAAGCAGCTGATCGTCTTCTTGCCGCCGGCTTCGCCTGTTGCGGCACAAAGGATCACGAAATCGGCAACGTCGGCGTGGCTGATGAAATGCTTGGAGCCGTTGATCACGAAATCGCTGCCATCGCGCCGCGCAAAGGTGCGCATGGACCGCACATCGGAACCGGCATCCGGCTCGGTCATAGCAAGGCAATCATGCCGCTCACCCCGGATGGTCGGGAGGAGATAGTCCTCAATCTGGCTGCCCTCGCAGCCGCGCAGGATATTGCTTGGCCGCGCGATCATCATCTGCAGGCCGTAGCTGGCGCGACCGAGTTCGCGCTCCATGAGCGTGGTGTCGAACGTGCCAAGGCCGCCACCGCCAAGCTCTGCGGGCATGTTCACAGCATAGAGGCCGAGGGCCTGTGACTTGGTCCGGATCTCGGCAGCCAGCTCTGCAGGCACGTCATCGGTCTCTTCGACCATTTTTTCATGGGGGTAGAGCTCGGTCTCGACAAAACGCCGCACCGTTTCGACCAGCATCTGCTGTTCGGACGAAAGTTCAAAATGCATCAGTTTGGGTTCCGTTTGATAGCAATGTTGCGCCCGGCCTGAGCGGGTCGCGGAAGGTCTGCATGGGCGGCAAGCACAGCCTGCACGCGCGCGGAGAGGTCTGGCGGCATGGGCGTGCTGCGTCCGGCGGCCATATCGACATGCACCAGCATCTGCTCACCGGTCGCCAGCAGCTCGCCCGTCTCCCCATTATGCATGGCGTGGAAGATATGCAGGCGCTTTTCATCCGCATCCAGCAGCTGGAGGGAGAGATCCAGCCTGTCGCCGAGATGCGCCTCGGCGAGATTGAAGATCATCGTCTGCACCGTGAACAGGGAATGGCCGCCCGCGCGATAGGCCTCATCAATGCCGACCAGGCGGAAGAACGCATCCGACTGGTCCCCGAAGGCGAGCAGATAGCAGGACTCGCTCATATGGCCGTTATAGTCGACCCACTCGCGCGGCACGGTGGGGCTGATCAGGCGCAAGGGCGCGGCAATCGGCTCACCGGGCGTGAGCGGCTTGGCCGCAATGCCTTCAAGCGGCGTGCGCAGCCCGTGGCCTGTGTCTTCCAAATCACTTTTCGGCGGCATGATCAGGTCCTTGTTTGTGTCCAGCCTGCCAGGCGCAGATGCCAAGCGTTGCGCCCGCCGTCAGTTGCGCCGGTGCGATGGTACCGGCCATCAGCCTCGCATGACCCTGTTTGCAGACCAGCGTATGGTCCCCATAGCCCGCCACATCGAGCAGCAATTGATCCCAGTGGCGATATTGCACGTCATGGCCTTCGCCGGGGTAGCGGCGGAAGGTGACCTTGCCCGCCACTTTGCCGGCCCAATATTCGCCCTGATTTGGCGGGACCAGCGGGTCTGCCTCGCCATAATAAAAGAAGGCCGGGGCCGGGAAGGCCTTAACGGCTGCGGGCGCATCGCAGAAGCGCCGATATTCGCGGGCCACGCCGCGCGCATCGCCGAGCTGTCCTGCGATGAAATAGGCATGGGCGCCTTCATCGGCCGCGCGGTCGATAAAGCCCGGGACTTTGGCTGCGACGCCGTCTGCGGGCATGGCCCAGAATTGTCGTGGCGTGCCAACTTGCTTTGCCAGACCCGCCTCCAGCGTGGCCGGATCAGCCGCGCAGACGGGGCTACCCGCCGGGGCCGAAGCGATGGCGGCGAGCATATGCCATGAGGTCACACGTTCGGGCAGGGCAGCGGCAATATGCCCGGCATAGGCCCCGCCACCCGAGATCGCGACGAGGGCAAACCGTTGGACACCGAGATGCTCCAGCACCTGCCGGACGTCGCTGGTATAGTCGTCGAAGGTCCATGCCGGATCAAAGGCGGTATCGCCGAGCCCGTTGCGTTCCACAGCGATGATCCGCACCTTGAGCCGACGCCGCAACGTATCAAGAAATGCGACAAGCTCGGGCGCGCGGGCGCTTGTGCCGACGCCGCCGATGAACAGCATGGGCGTCCAGCCGGCCTCGCCCGTATCGGTGAAATGCACCGTGCGCCCCTCGCGGGTCTGTAAGCTTTGCAGGGGCGTGCCGATGGGGTCGAAGTGATCCGGGAACGGGATGGCTTGCGCCATTGCCGGCGCGGCGAGCCCCAGCGCCACCGCTGCGAGAAGAGGCCGCCTCATCGTACCGGCTCCGTTTCTAGATTGCGGTCGAGCGCGGGAATTTGCGCCAGCTCTGCGGACAGATCGAGGCTGCGGCAGAGCAGCAGGTAGACTGCTGCCGAGACAGGCAAGCCGATCAACATCGAGATATCCGCCCCGCCGAGCGCCCGCGCGACCGGGCCCACATAAAGCTCCGTCTTGAAGAACGGGATCATCGCGATGAAGCCGGTGGCGTAGGATGTCAGCCCACGCCAGTTCCACCGGCCATATAGGCCATCGGCCATGAACATCGCGCGGATCGAATAGCGCCCCTTTCGCACGACGAAGAAGTCCGCAAGGTTGATCGCCGTCCAGGGCGTGAAGAGGTAGACGAGCACGCCAAGGAAGGCCTCCAAAGCGTGGAGGACATTGCCGCTCATGGCGAGCGACAGGGCCAGCGAGGCGCCGAAGACAGTGACGAGCGCCACCATGCGGGATGCGACCCCGAGCCGGACCGGGGTCACGCTATCGACCACGCTGAGCAGGGTGAGCGATGAACCATAGAGATTGAGGGAGGTGATCGTAATCAGCCCGCCAAAGCTGCTGACGAGCATGATCACGCCGAACCCGCCAAACATCGCGTCCGCGCTGTGGCGCAGCGCCACGACAATATCTGCGTTTGCAAAAGCGGCAGCCGCAAATGCGCCGACGAGCATCATCCAAGCGCCGCCGATAAAGGCCCCCCAGAAGGTCCAGAAAAATGCCGCGCGGATGCCCACTTCGCGCGGCAGATAACGCGAATAGTCAGAAACATAGATCGACCAGCTCAGCTGATATCCGGCGGCAGCGAAGAACTGAACCAGAAACAATGTCGGCTTGAACGTGCCGGGCTGCAGCAATGTGGTGAGATCGACAACGGTGAAGAAGCCCACGGTATACACCGCCAGCACAGCCAGCATGAGGTAGGCCAGAAGGCGCTGCGCCTTGTGGATCAGGTCATAGCCCGCAGCCGCGATGAGAGCGGCGACGGCTGCAAAGGCGATGATGGTCGGCCCTTCGGGCAGGCCAACCAGTTCCTTGACCGTACTCGCCGCCATTGACTGGTTGAGCGCATTAAACCCGATATAGGTCACCAGTGCGACGAGCCAGACGAGCAGGGCGCCCTTATAGCCGAACTGGGGGCGCGACTGGATCATCTGCGGCAGGCCAAGGTGCGGCCCTTGCGAACAATGCAGCGCCATCAAAATGGTGCCGAGGACGCATCCGCCGATCACCGCAAGGCTCGACCAGCTCAGGTCAAGCCCGCCCGCCACGCTAATCGCGCCTGTGGCAAGGGTCGCGAGATGTGCGTCGCCGGTGAACCACACCGGCCAAAGATGCCGGACCTCGCCGCGTCGCTCGGCCAGAGGGACGTAGTCGATCGAACGGGTTTCAATCATGGCCATACGCTATAGCGCTCCCCCAAAACCTTATCTGGCCGGTCAGCCGGGCATCTTAATCTGGCGGCCCATGCCCTCCGGCGGCGACAACTGCGCCTGACCTGCGACAAGCGCCTGTGCCGCGTCCTGCATGGCCTGCGGCGCCGGGGCGGATTTTTCGGCCTTGGCGTCAACATGGACCAGCATGTGCTCGGCAGTGGCGATCACCGCATCCTGACGGAGGCTGACCATTTCATGGAAGAGATGCAAGCGCTTGGCATCGGCGGCCAATACACGGGTGCGAACCTCGATGGGTTCCCCCAGTCGCGCCTGCCCCAAATGGCGGATGTGCGTTTCAACCGTGTACCAGGAATGGCCCGCTGCCACATAGTCCAGTCCTGCGCCGATTTTCGCCAGCACCACGTCCGTCGCATCGCCAAACAGCTTGAGATAGCAATATTCGGTCAGGTGCTCGTTATAGTCGATCCATTCAGGCTGGACGGGCGTGGAGATCGTCAGCAGACGGCCGTCCGGGCCGACGGAGCCAATGTCTGCGGTCCCGCCGTCCAGGCGGAGGCGGTGCGCGCGTGCCACAGCGCCAGCGGCGAAGTCGTTACGCTCCAGCGCATGGGTCAAATCGACGAGGCAATCATCGCGCAGCTTCTCATAGGTGCGCAGATCGATGCCGCCCGCCTGCTCGTCGCTCTGGCGGGAAATCGTGTCGATCAGTTCGTCGGTCAGCTTGGGGCCGATCAGCTTGGTCCAGGGCCATTCCATGGACGGGCCGAACTGATGGAGGAAGTGTCGCATCCCATCTTCGCCGCCCGCGAGCCTGTAAACGAGGAACGTGCCCATGAAGGACCAGCGCATCCCAGCGCCAAAGCGGATCGCGTCGTCAATTTCAGAGGCGGTCGCAATGCCGTCATTGATCAGCCACAGCGCCTCACGCCACACAGCTTCCAGCAGGCGGTCCGCGATGAACCCGTCAATCTCCTTGCGGACGTGCAGCACCTTCATGCCGATGCGTTCATAGACGGCGGCCGCAATGTCCTTCGTTTGCTGGCTGGTCAGATCGCCACCGCAGACTTCTACCAATGGCAGCAGATAGACCGGATTGAACGGATGGCCGACGACCAGCCGGTCGGGCCGCGCCATGCCGGCCTGAAGCTTGGTCGGAAGGAGGCCCGAAGTGGACGAGCCAATCACCGCATGGGCCGGCATCGCCGCATCCATTTCCGCGAGCAGCCGGACCTTGAGGTCTTCGCGCTCGGGCAGGCTTTCCTGAATGAAATCGGCATCGCGGACGGCCTCGGCAAGCGAGGCTGCGAAGGTCACTTTGCCTTCGGCAGGCAGCGCCTGACCGAACAGCCGCGTCATCGCCCGGCGCGCATTGGCGAGCACGGCCGCCGTCTTGCGCTCAATCTCCGGGTCCGGATCATAGACCGAGACATCAATCCCGTTGAGCGCAAAGCGCGCTGCCCAGCCCGCGCCGATCACGCCGCCGCCGACAATCCCGACTTTCTTGATCTCTGGCTGGATCTCGTGTGCCATGTCCTGCGTGCTCCTAGCGTTTGGTCAGCTTGAGTTTGGTGCGGACTTCCGCGGGCGTGAGGATGCGGGCACCCATTCCGGTCAGGATTTGCACTGCACGTTCGACCAGTTGGCCGTTGCTCGCAAACTCACCGCGGCCGAGATAGAGGTTGTCTTCCAGGCCCACGCGCACATTGCCGCCTGCGAGGGCTGCCATAGCGACGAAGGGCAGCTGGTTGCGGCCGATGGAAAAGCCGCTGAAGATCGCCCCCGGCGGAAGCTGGTGGACCATCGCCATGGTGGTGAGCGGATCATCCGGCGCGCCATAGGGGATGCCCATGCACAGCTGGATCATCACCGGATCATCCAGCAACCCGTCACGGATCATTTCCTTCACGAAGACGAGGTGGCCGGTGTCGAACACTTCCAGTTCAGGCCGCACGCCGAGGCGCTGCACTTCGGCAGCCATGGTACGCAACATGCCGGGGGTATTGGTCATCACATAATCGGCTTCGGCGAAGTTCATCGTCCCGCAGTCGAGCGTGCAGATTTCCGGAAGCAGCTCCTGCACATGGAGCAGGCGCTCCATCGGGCCGACCATGTCGGTGCCGGCCGGATCGAGCGGGAAGGGGTGTTCGCCGGGGCCAAACACGATGTCGCCGCCCATACCGGCGGTAAGATTGATCACCACATCGGTGTCGCTCGCGCGCACCCGCTCCACCACTTCGCGGTAGAGTGCCACATCGCGGCTGCCCTTGCCGGTTTCGGGATCGCGTACATGGATATGGGCAATTGCAGCCCCGGCGCGCGCCGCCTCAATCGCGGCGTTGGCGATCTGCTCCGGCGTGATGGGGAGGTTGGGGTGCTTGTCTGCGGTCGCGCCCGAACCTGTGACGGCGCAGGTGATGAAGGTTTCGAAATTCATGGCATATCCTCTTATCCTGCCCGGCAGATTAGCCCTTAACAGCCCGAAACAAATCGCAAAATACGACAAATGATTGCAAAATACGACATTCCCTGACACCCAGTGTCTGATGACGCAATCGCTCGCCTTCATCCTGATGCCCGGCTTCTCGGCGATAGCCTTTTTCGCGGCGCTAGAGCCGCTGCGCATTGCGAACCGTCTGTCGAGCAAAGCCCTTTTTGCATGGACGATCCATGCGCCCGATGGGGATTATGCCGCCGCATCGAACGGCATGCAGCTCCGCTCTGACGGCCCCTTGCCAGATGCGCCGCATACGCTGGTCATCTGCGCCGGTTTTGATCCGCTGGACAGCGCCCGCCCGGCCTTGCTGGGGCAGATACGCCGTATGTGGCGCGCCGGGTGTCAGATCGGGTCGATCGATACCGGCGCCTTCGTGCTGGCTGAGGCGGGCATTTTAGGGCGTGAGATGATTACGCTCCATTGGGAGGCTGCCGAAGAGTTTCGCCGCCGCTATCCCCGGATCCCCGTGTCAACCGAACTCTATGAACGCCACGCCCGGTTGATCACCTGTGCAGGTGGCACGGCGGCGATGGACATGATGCTGGACGACATTGCGGCCCGCCATGGCCTTGCGCTCGCCCAAGCCGTTTCGGACCAGCTGATCCATGACCGCATCCGCCCGGCCAGTGCGCCGCAGCGCACCGTTCTGGGTCTGGAGACGCAATTTGCCGGGCCGGTGGTCAAGCGCCTTGTCACAGCGATGGAACGCGGAATGGCGGGGGGGCGTCCCCTCGCCACTATTCTTGCAGATGAGGGGCTTCAGCGCCGTCAGGCCGAACGGCTGTTTGGGACCGCACTGGGCATCAGCCCAGGGCGTTTCTACCGGGCGCTGCGCCTCCGCCATGCAGTCGATCTGATCCGCCAGACCGGAATGCCGGTCCATGAAGCGGCCCTGGCGGCGGGCTTTTCCTCACAGCCGGCTTTTTCGCGGGCGTGTCGGCAGCAGTTCGGCCTGTCCCCGCGTGAAATTCTTGCCGGGTCTGGCCTCGCCACAGGGGAGTGAGCGGGTCGCGCGTCAGGCGTCCATATCGAGCGACAAGCTCTCGGTGTGGCCATCAATCGCGAGCGCCTGACCGGATATCCGCTGCCCGGCGGGGGAAGTGAGAAACCGCACCATGCCCACAATATCGTCATTTGTGGCAAAGGTCCTGAGCGAGGACTGGCGCTTATATTCGCGTTCCACCTCATCGACGGTTAGCCCGCGTGCGGCGGCATCTGCTGCAATCACTCTGTCGATCCGCGGCCCTTCAACACTTGCGGGGCAAAGCGCGTTGGCGCGGATGCCTTCGGGGCCCAGTTCCATCGCCAATGTTTTCGTGAGGCCGATCAGCGCCCATTTGCTGGCTACATAGGGGCCGCGCAGTGGGCAGCCCATCAGCCCGGCGTTGGAGCTCATCGTGATGATCGAACCGCCCGCGCCCTTGGCGCGCAGCAAGGGGATGGCCCCCCGCGTCATCAGGAACATGCCGTTGATGTTGATATCAATGGTCCGTTGCCATGCCTCCACCGGTTGGTCTTCCAGTCGCGCTGTGGGGCCGGAAACGCCTGCGTTGTTGACCAGCAGATCAATGCCCGAAAGGTCGGCACGCGCCAGATCCGTTTCTACAGCGTGGTAGAAGGCCTCGACCGCCCGTGCGTCGCTCACATCGCAGGCATGGGCCAAGAGCGTCGGATCAGTCTGCGCCAGCGCAATCAGCGCGGCCTCATCGGAATCGCAGATGTAGACCCGCCAGCCGTCAACACTGAGGCCACGGGCGATGGCAAGGCCGATGCCGCTCGCGGCGGCCGAAATGATGGCAGTCTGCATGGTGTCTCAGTGTCTTAGGCGTTTCGTGCAGATGTATTGCACCGGCCAGTGGCCCTGCGCAACCGGGCCGGGATTGGCGATCCTGTCAGGCAGCTGTCTGCAACGCAGGGGCGTGGCGGCGCAGGGCATCTCCGCCAATGCCGCGCACACCTTGGGCTGCAAGCGACGCCACGATAGCGGCTGGGTCGAGCGCCTGAACCGACAGTCCCTTGGCCAGTGCCATCGCGGCTGCCGTGCCGGCGGCCTGCCCCATGGCCATGCACTGCGGCATCCCGCGCACCGAGGCAAAGGCGGCCGGATCGGCGCACACCAGTCGTCCGGCAAATAGAAGGTTTCCGATAGTTTCGGGCACCATCGCGCGGAACGGGATGGTGTAATAATCGCCCTCCGCCACAATCGCGTCATGCGTCATATCCGCATCGCCGCGCATCACATCGTCGATCGGATTGTCGCAGGCCACAATGCCGTCGGCAGGTTTGGCCCCGGCAGATAAGTCGCGCGCGAGGATGCGGTGCACAGCCTCAAGCTTGCGCGTCTCGCGGACACCGACGGTGGGCCCTAATTCGCTCATCCGCGCCTGTTCAAACCCCGGCACGCTTTCAATCAGGAAGCGGGCAAGCTGGTGGCAGCGACGGCGCCCTTCCTGCGTTGCCTTGGCCACCTGCTGTGGGTCCGTCCCGTCCACACCGCGGATATGGACCGAGTTGCAGAACACCGTATCGCGGTGGAACCCCTTCATCAGATAGAGCTTGGCGAGATCGGGATGGAGCCGCCCTTCGGCAATGCCCGTTGCGGCCTCGGCCTCAAAATAGGGATCGCCGTGCGCAAAGACCCGCTCCCAAGGGGCGTTCAGCATCGAGAAGGAGAGCGTCACCCCCATCATATTGCCGCGCCCGTCGCCGACCATGAAGGGCACGCCCGCACGTGCAGACAGATCTCCATCGCCCGAACAGTCGATGACCATGCCGGCCTCAATCGTCACAGGCCCGCTCCGGTCGGTGCAGGCGATCCGGCGGATCTGCCCCTCTTCGATCACAGGGGCACCGGCAAAGGTGTTGAGGTGCACGTCGACGCCCGCATCCTCCAGCATCTGGAACATCGCAAAGACGGCCGCTTCATGATCGTAGATCACTTCATAGCCGAAATTTTCAAGCGTGGAGGGGCGGACTTCGGCCATAGGCGGCTGCATCGCGCACAGCTGATCGGTCAGATCCGCAAACACGCCGCCAATGCTCCGCCCGGTTGGATAGCCGCCGCCCCAGGGCATGCCGGGGCAAAACGCCATCACGCCGCCAATCTTGCTGGTCCCCTCGATAAGCCGGACCCGCGCCCCCTGCCGCGCCGCGCCAAGCGCCGCACCAAAGCCGGCGGTGCCCCCGCCAATCACCAGAACATCGGTTGAAATATGCCGCTGCATCAGGGCCTCATATCCGATTTCCACTCAAACGCCAGCGTACCGCAAGGCGGAGTGCCTGCGCGTTTCACGCAAGCTCTTTGACAGCGCTAAACCGATCAATGAGCCCGCGAAGCTCATCGCTGAGCCGGTATTTGCGGACCCGCCCGTCACTTGGACATTCAAAGCGCTCCACGATCCCGAGTGCGGTCAGCCGCTTCAAATCCTGATTATGGCCGGAAATGGAACTCTGCGTGAGGTTCATGAGAGTAAGAGACGGCATCATTGAAGGCCGACGAGATCGTGATGATCGTCGGGTTGTTTGGTACGCCCTCAGCGACGCGTTCATGGCCAAGCTTTTAGGGGAGCCGGACGGGAGCGCTCCAAAGGAACCTCTGCCGTTTAAGAAAAACTGAGGCCTATAGGGTGAGCCGTTGCGTTCGTGTCGAGCGTTCCTGGCCCTTGTTTCGGATTGTTGCGGCTACCCACCCCCACTTTATTTAGGTGCGAAGCGATTACGGGCGTTCGCAAGCACATGGCCTTTCCTTACCTTCGGCATTCGCCCCCTTGCCTCTACGGCGCGGTCGACCCTCCCATCGAGTTTGCAAGCGGCGATCCGAGGGCGCAAAAATTAGAAAAAAATCACTCAAGGCACGGAAAAGCATAGATTTTTTTCCCATTTTTTATTTCGTTAACGTTTTCTTAACCATATTCCGAAAAAGCCCCTCAAAATAAAAATGTGCGACCTTCTAATAT
Source organism: uncultured Sphingomonadaceae bacterium (assembly GCA_937996655.1). Classification (GTDB taxonomy): domain Bacteria; phylum Pseudomonadota; class Alphaproteobacteria; order Sphingomonadales; family Sphingomonadaceae; genus Aquisediminimonas. The sequence continues at coordinate 144,969 of CALKUK010000012.1, forward strand.
ATGGGGGGGGTTATAAATGATAAAAATTGATAGTCTTGAAGCGAATTTTTTAAATCTTGAAGGGCAAATCATAAATTTGTTGATCGATGGCCCAGTTAAGGCGGGCGATATTTACAGAGATGTTAAATTCAGTCAGCCGTCGGTATCGTCAAAATTAGGAAGACTTCAGGATCAAAACGTTATTTTTTGTTACCGGGATGAGCACGATCATCGTATCATTTGGTATAAAATGACTGATGAATTTATGAATAAGCTGCTTATCGAAAGGGACAAGCAGGCGCTGCGCAGGGGCATTTTTTTCTGATGGCGCATCGATCTCTGGGGTCCGCCCTTTGGCGTCCGGGTCATCAGGCGCGGTGAATGCCCGTCACGGGACCCCGCGTCATGACCCTCAACGTCTTGACCTGATTAGTTTGTTTTCGCCTGTGGAGCGCTTGCCGCGTCACATTCGACCTTGACTTGCACGTGTGAATGGCATGACTGATTGGAACGCGGCACTTTCGATGCCATGTTTTACAATCGAGGCGGCGGACGAAACATGCAGGTTGGCCTGACTTTGGCACGAGCTCCCTTAAGGTGAAGCACCTGACATATCCGTTGGCGAGGCCAGAACATGTGTGCGCTGATGGGCGCGGTTCCATCCTGTTGCTGTGTGATCATGCCAGCAACTTCATCCCTGAAAATTTCAACGCGCTCGGTTTACGCCAAGAAGATTTGAACTGCCATTTTGCGTGGGATCCGGGTGCGGCCGAGGTCACGCGGTATATCGCGCAATCGCTCGATTGCCCGGCCATTCTGGCGACAGCGTCGCGCCTGTTGATCGATTGCAACCGGGATCCGGGTGATTGGGATTCCATTGTGGAGATTGGGGAAACGACGCCCATCCCCGGCAACATGGGCCTTTCTGAAGTCGAGCGCGCGGCGCGGGCCGACGCCTATCACGCCCCCTTTCATGAGCGCATTGAGGCCGCACGCTTGACCGGTATGGGCCGGCTGAAGGCGGTGGTTTCCATTCACAGCTTCACGCCGGACTATCATGGCCAAAAGCGGCCCTGGCACATCGGCCTTGTCCATAATGCTGACCCCCGCCTTGCCCAAAGCCTCGCGCTGCAATTGCGTGCAGAGGATCAGCTGACCGTCGGCGACAATGAACCCTATGGGCCGGGCGACGGCGTCTATTACACGATGACGCGACATGCCGAAGCGCACGGGCTTGCGGCACTCATGATCGAAATCCGCAATGATTTGATTGCGACCGAAACCGGGCAGTTGGCTTGGGCACAAAGGCTTGCGCCGATGCTGCAGGCGGCGGTCGAGGCTCTGGAGGCGCGACAGGCGGCTTAGTTTGAAACGGGAAGAAGGGGGACGTACGATGTCAATGCAAGACGATACGCTTCACGCCGAGGATGTGCAGACGCTGCACAATCTGGGCTATGCGCAGGAACTGTCCCGACGCATGGGGCATTTTTCCAATTTCGCGATTTCGTTTTCCATCATCTGCATCCTGTCGGGCGGGATCAACTCGCTCGGTCAGGGCACCAGTGGCGCTGGGGGTGCGGCGCTTGGGATTGGCTGGATCGTTGGCGGTCTGGCGGCGCTCCTGTTTGCGCTTGGCATGGCTCAGCTGTCCTCGGCCTTTCCAACGGCAGGCGGACTGTATCACTGGAGCTCGATCCTCGGAGGACGCTTCTGGGGCTGGTTGACCGCTTGGCTCAATCTCATCGGGCTCATCACCGTGCTGGCGGCGATCAATGTCGGCACGTTCAACTTCTTCGTAGGCTCCTTTGGCGGGTTTGTGGGGATTGAGGCTGGCTATTGGTCCCAACTCATCTTCCTGATCGTGATGACCGGCGTTCAGGCGCTCATCAACCATCTCGGCATCAAGGCGACGACCAAGCTGACCGATCTGTCCGGATATCTGATCCTGGCAGGGGCTGTCGTGCTGACCGTCTCCCTCTTGGCCTATGCGCCGAGCCATGATTTCAGCCGCTTGTGGACGTTCACAAACTATTCGGGCGCCGCCGGGGGTGACGTCTGGCCCGAAACCAGCTCAATGATGCTGATTTTTTTCCTTGGCCTGTTGCTGCCGATCTACACGCTGACCGGCTATGATGCGTCCGCGCATACGTCCGAAGAAACCGTGGGTGCCGCCAAAAAGGTGCCGACTGCCATCATCCATTCGGTGTTCTGGGCCGCGCTCTTTGCCTGGTTGTTCTCCAGCGCCTTTGTCCTTGCCATCCCGGATATGGATGAGGCCGCCAAGCAGGGCTGGAATGTGTTCTTCTATGTGATGGACGCAACGATCCCGGCGACGCTCAAATACATTCTCTACGCCATCATCCTCTTGGCTCAGCTGATCTGCGGGCTCGCCACGGTGACGTCGGCATCGCGCATGACCTTTGCCTTTGCCCGCGATGACGGTCTGCCGGGGTCGCGCTATCTGAAGACGATCAGCCCGAAGTACCGCACGCCTGTCCACGCGATCTGGACCAGTGCCGCGCTTGCGGTTGGCTTCACCTCTTTTGCCGGGGCCTATTCTGTGGCGGTCGCTGTCACCTCCATCGCGCTCTATCTGTCCTATGCCATGCCGATTGCGGCCGGCCTGTTCGCTTACGGCAACAGCTGGCAGAAAATGGGACCGTGGGACATGGGGCCCGCGTTCCGCATTGTCGCGGTGCTGTGCATCGGCATTGCCGGTGTGATCTTCTACGTCGGGGTGCAACCGCCGAACGAGTTTGCACTGGATGTCCTTGGTGTCATTGCGGTGCTGACACTTCTTGCCTGGTTTGGCATTGAGAATAAGCGCTTCAAGGGCCCGCCGATCGGGGATCGGATTTCGGCCCGCGCGAAAGAAATTGCCGCTGCCGAAGCCGCAGTCGGCGAGGCATAGGATCAGCTTTGGGGGAAGGCGGCCTTGGCGCTGCCTTCCCCCGTCGCTCCATTACAGATTAAGGTTTGATTGAATGACGAAGACCAGCGCGCCGCGCACAGCCGCCGAACTCAAAGCCTATGTTGAGCAATCGCCGATGCCTTATGCGAAGGTTGGCGTGTTCGATATCGATGGCGTTCTGCGCGGAAAATATATGACGCGCGATAAGCTTGTCTCCTCGCTGGAACATGGCTTCGGCTTTTGCGACGTCGTGATGGGTTGGGACAGCCGCGACCAGTTGCTGGACAATGTCGAAATGACGGGCTGGCACACGGCGTATCCGGATGCCGAGGCACGCTTGCTGCCTGAGACGACACGGCTGATCCCATTTGAGGACAATATGCCCCTCGTCCTGGGGGAGTTCTCGGGTCATATGGAGCCGGTCTGCCCCCGCTCCCTGCTTCGCCGTGTGGTGGAACGCGCAAACGCGATGGGCTTTACCGTCAAATCTTCGGCCGAGTTTGAATTCTTCGTTTTTGATGAGACCCCGCATTCGGTCCGCGCGAAGAATTTCCGGAGCCTCAACAACATCACGCCGGGCGAATTTGGCTATTCCATGATCCGCAACAGCGTCCACGCCGATTTCTATCACGAATTGATGCAGCTCTGTCTCGACATGGATATGGAGATTGAAGGGCTGCACACAGAAACCGGCCCGGGTGTGCTCGAGGCCGCCATCAAGTTCGACGACGCGATGGCCTCAGCTGACAAGGCTGCCCTGTTCAAAACCATGACGAAGATCTTGGCGCAAAAACGCGGCTGGATGGCGACCTTCATGGCCAAATGGTCAAATGATTGGCCCGGGCAGTCGGGACATTTGCATATGTCGCTCGTCGACGAAAAGTCTGGCAAGCCGGTGTTTTATGATGCCGACAAGCCGCTTGGCATGTCTGATACGATGCGCTGGTTTGTCGGTGGTCAGCAGGCGTTGATGCCCGAATTTTTGAGCATGATCGCGTGCACCGTCAACAGCTATACCCGCCTGATCCCCGGCGCATGGGCCCCGACCAGCGCAAGTTGGGGATATGAAAACCGGACCTGTGCCCTGCGCGTCATCGGTGGTTCACCCAAGGCACAGCGGGTCGAATATCGGATCGCCGCGGCAGACATTAATCCCTACATCGCCTTTGCCGCCAGCATCGGATCTGGCCTGTGGGGGATTGAGAACCGCATTGAGCCGACCGCCCCGATTGAGGGCAATGCCTATGCCAAGAAATTCCCGGCGCGGATGGCCCTGCCGACGACATTGTGGGAAGCGGCCCAGCGCCTGAAGGCCTCCAAGCCTGCCCGCGCTTTGTTCGGCGACAAATTTGTTGATCATTATGCGGCGACACGCGAATGGGAAGAGCGTGAGGCGCGCAAGGCCATTACCGACTGGCAACTGGCCCGTTATTTCGAAATCATCTGACCTTAGAAAGTTCAAATCCGTGTTTACCTGCATTTCGCCTATCGACGATGGCATCCTTGCGACGCGCCCATTTGCAACGGACGAAGAGGTGATCGCGGCCGTCGCCGCGGCGCGCACCGCCCAGCAGGCATGGCGCGACCAGCCCATCAGCGCCCGTGCGACGCTGTGTCGGGCATTTGTCGATGCGATGTTGTCGATGGAGGCGGAGATTGTGCCCGAACTCGCCCAGCAAATGGGGCGACCGGTACGCTATGGCGCGGGCGAGCTGCGCGGATTTGCGGAACGTGCCCGTCACATGATCGCAATTGCCGACAGCGCTCTGGCAAATATCGTACCGGACGCCATCGCCGGGTTTGAACGCTACATCACCCGTGAGCCGCTTGGCGTTGTGCTGACTGTTGCCCCTTGGAACTACCCCTATCTGACGGCGGTGAATTCGGTCGTCCCTGCGCTGATGGCCGGCAATGCCGTGATCCTTAAACATGCCGCGCAGACCTTGCTGGTGGGGGAACGTTTTCAGAAGGCTGCCGACATGGCCGGCTTCCCCGCGGGGCTGTTCCGCAATTTGGCGCTGAGCCATGACCAGACATCGCAGCTGATCGGATCGCGGACGGTGGACATGGTCTGCTTCACCGGTTCGGTTGAGGCAGGCAAGGTCATTGAGGGTGCTGCGGCCGGCGGCTTTATCAATGTCGGTCTGGAACTGGGCGGCAAAGATCCAGCCTATGTCCGTGCGGACGCCAACCTTGATTATGCCGTTGAAAATCTGGTGGACGGCGCCTTCTTCAATTCGGGCCAAAGCTGCTGCGGGATTGAACGGATTTACGTCCATGAAAGCCTGTTCGATGCCTTTGTCGAAGGCTTTGTTGCCCTCACGCAAAGCTATGTGTTGGGCGATCCGCTGGATGCGGCCACAACCTTGGGGCCGATGGTCAAGGCGTCCGCTGCGGACTTTGTGCGCGGCCAGATAAAGGATGCGGTGACGGCGGGTGCTAAGGCGCATATCGACCCCGCATCCTTCGCTGCCGATGCCCCGGGCACGCCTTATATGGCCCCGCAGGTCCTGACCGAGGTGACGCATGACATGTCGGTGATGCGCGATGAAAGCTTTGGCCCGGTGGTCGGCATCATGAAGGTCTCGGATGATGCAGAGGCGATCCGCCTCATGAATGATAGCCCTTATGGCCTGAGCGCGTCGATCTGGAGCGAGGACGCAAAGGCCGCAGAGCGCCTCTCCCGCGCGCTTGAGACCGGAACCGTGTTCCTCAACCGCTGCGACTATCTTGACCCCGCTCTGGCCTGGACGGGCGTCAAAGATACAGGGCGCGGCGCAACGCTCGGTGTTCTTGGCTATGAACATCTGACACGGCCAAAGTCCCATCATTTTCGTTTAAACACAAAGGGTTGATATGACTGCTCTGCTCACGGGAAACTGGAACTATCCAACCAAGATTTGGAGCGGTGCGGGCCGGATCGCTGATCTGGCTGACGCCTGCGCTGTGGCCGGGATCACCCACCCGCTGATCGTCACGGATAAGGGGCTGGAGAACAGCAGCATTATCGCAAAGGTGTGCGCCGTTCTCGCCAAGGCAGGCCTTGCCTCTGCAGTCTATGCCGAAGTTCAGGGCAATCCTGTCGGCAAGAATGTCGATGATGGCACCGCGCTTTACCGCAGCGGCGGCCATGACGGCGTAATTGCGGTCGGCGGCGGCTCGGGGCTCGATGTGGGTAAGGCGATTGCCTTCATGGCCGGCCAGACCCGCCCGCTTTGGGATTTTGAGGATGTGGGCGACTGGTGGACGCGGGCCGACCCGGACGGAATTGCCCCGGTTATTGCCGTGCCGACAACGTCAGGTACTGGATCGGAAGTCGGCCGGGCATCGGTGGTCGTCAAAGAGGACACCCACGAAAAGAAGATCATCTTCCATCCGAAAATGCTCCCGATCGTGGTGATTGCAGATCCGGAACTGACCGTGGGTCTGCCTGCGCACATCACAGCGGCCACCGGGATGGATGCCTTTGTCCATTGCTTCGAAGCGTATTGCGCGCCGGGCTTTCATCCGATGGCCGACGGCATTGCGCTGGAAGGAATGCGGCTGGTCAAGGATTACCTGCCCCGCGCTTATGCCGATGGCAGCGACATCGAAGCGCGGTCGCGGATGCTGGCGGCTGCAAGCATGGGCGCGACAGCGTTCCAGAAGGGCCTCGGCGCGGTTCATTCCATCTCACATCCGGTCGGCGCATTTTACAATACGCATCACGGCCTCACCAACGCGATCGTGCTGCCTTATGTGATGGCTTTCAACCGTCCGGCCATCGAAGATAAAATGGTCGCGCTGGCCCGCTATCTCGGGCTGGAAGGGACAGGCTTTGATGCGGTCTATGCCTGGGTCCTCGCTTTCCGGGCGCAAATGGGCATTCCCGGCAGCCTTGGCGACATCGGTGTGCCCGACGACCAGGCGGAAACCATCGGCGATCATGCCCAGCGTGACCCTTCGACCGGTGGAAACCCCCGCGCGACAACCCCGGCAGACATGACAGCCATCTTCAAGGCGGCGGTCGCGGGAACGTAATTCCGGGTGTGATCAGACCCCTCGCCGCGCTGCCTGCGCGGTAAGGGTTTGTCGTTCATGCCTTTGCCGCTCGGGAAAGCCGGTTGAGGATCGGGCGTTCCAGTAAGAACCACCCGGCCAGTCCCACCGCGAGGCCTGCTGCAAACAGGCCGAGCGTGGCCAAGGGCCGGTCTATGAGCAAGGGCGCCAGCAGCGATATCCCGAAAAGGTGCCACAGGTAGATGGAGTAACTCGCATCTCCGGCAAGGCGCAGGGGCGCGATTGACGGGACGCCGCCATCCCGTTCGATCGCGAGCATGCCCCAGACGCACAGAACGGCCGGCACGCCATAGCCAATAATTCGGGGCAGATCCCCGCCCGTGAGCGTGCCTAAAAGGCCAAATAGCAGCAGCACGATACCCATTTGGCGCCCCGGTGTCTTTTCGAGCGCGAAGGCCAACCAGACGCCCGCCACAAATTCCAGAATGATTGGGTTTGTGTAGAATTGGGCAAATAGGGAGCCGCCGGCATAGGGGCGGAGGCACGCTAACCCTGCAAAGGCGGCGGTGAGGGCCACAGGAATATATCTGCGCGGCAGCACAAGAAGGCCTGCGAAGACCACGTAGAAGAACATCTCATAGTTCAGCGTCCAGCCGACGATGAGCATCGGATAGACCCCGCCCGGCCCCTTGAAGGGGAGGAAGAACAACGATGTCAGGAGATGCCCGAGATCGGGCATGACGCGGCTGGTGATCCCCAGCTCGGCACAGGCGAAGACGGCAAGCGTCGCAATCCAGTAGACCGGAACAATTCGCCGGATACGGTTCCGCATGAAGGTAAAGGACGTCGTCTCAGCATTTGTGACCCGCCACATGAGGAAGCCGGAGAGAACGAAGAAGACGTCTACCCCTGACTCGCCGATGATTATCCCTGATTTTGAGTTCACTGATGCATGGAAAAAGACGACCAGAAGGGCCGCATAGGCGCGCAGATATTGCAGTCCTACAAACAACCAAAATCCCCTGCGTTCACGCCGCTTAGTCAATGATACCTACACAGATTCCCTCTCGTGTATCGTGAAACTTTGCTCATTTTCCCAACGGTAAAGCCCCCTTCGACCGCGGACGAGCCGACCCTTCAGGTCGACGCTTCAGCCAGATGCCAAAGAGGTCGTTATCTCGGTCCTTTAGATTGCAGGTTTGAAATTGCTGGTCTGCGCACTGGCTTTTTGTTACGGAACGGTGACAAAGTCGCGGCATCCCTTGCCGCCGACAAGGACAGATCAACAGATCGCCTTGAAGGATATCGGGTTGGCACTTTCAACGACGGAAGTTTCAGTGCGGGCTGATCAATTCGACCCCATGGGTGGTCGGATGCGGTCGGCTGTGCTGGTGATCCTGTCGGTATGTGTGGCCGCGAGCCTTATTTGGCCTTTCTTTCTGTACCCGCATTTAAGTCTGGTTGAACTTGGCCTGCTCAACGGCGCCTATCTTGGACTGTCCTTTTTGGCGGGCGGAATCGTGATAGCCTGTTGGCGCGTCCCCGCCATTTTCAGGGCGACGACGGACCCGGCAGAATTGCGCACCCGCTGGATGATGGGCGCTGTGCTGGCAACGGGTGTCACGCTCCCCTTGTTTCAGGTGTTCAAACAGATTGTGCTTCCGGCCCGCGGCTTTCCGCTCGACGTGCATATTGTGGCGGCGGAGCATTGGATCTTCGGCGGGCGCGACGCTTGGGAAGTGACGCATGCGCTGTTCGGTGGGCTGTGGCCGACGCTGGTCCTCGACACGGCGTATGCCGTTTGGCTTCCCATGATGTTCCTCTTCCCGATGGTAGTGTCGGCTGCGATCCACGATACGGAAGCCCGCGGGCGCCTGATCGGAACTTGGGTGGCATCCTGGGTCATTATCGGCAGCATCGGCGCTTGGCTGCTGGGGTCGGCCGGCCCCTGCTATTATAATGACCTAGTCGGGCCCAATGCCGGGTTTCTAAAACTGCATGTCGCACTTCAGGGGCTTGATGCGCAGGCCCAGGCCGTCGGCCTCAGCATCCGGGCTCTTTACTTCCAGCATATGCTGGAAGCGACACAGGCCGGATCTAACCTCGATTTCGCAAGCGGTATCTCCGCGATGCCTTCCATGCATGTTGCCATGGCCAGCCTTTTTGCCATTGCCGGATTCCGCCGCAGCACCCTGCTCGGCAGCATATTTACCGTCTACGCGCTCATGATCTGGATCGCGTCCGTGCATCTGGGATGGCATTATGCGCTGGATGGTGTGGTCGGTGCCGCGATGATGGGCGTGCTGTGGGGCCTGTCCAAACCGATCGCGCGCATCCTCGCCCGCTAGTCCCCCGTAAAGACAGGCGGGCGCTTTTCGACAAAGGCGTTGATCGCCTCACGGTTGTCGGCGGTTTCGTGGATGATCGCCTGATAGGCGGCGGACAATTCCAAAATATCGGACATCCGGCTGTGCTGCGCTTCCCGCAGGAGCCGCTTTGTTAGGCGCAATGCCCGCGGCGGGTTGCAGACGATCCGTTCGGCAATGGCCATTGCTTCGTCGAGAAGGGCTTCATCGTCGACAACGCGGCTGACCAGTCCAAGGTCCTTCGCCGTCTCGGCATCAAAGCGATCGCCGGTCAAGAAGAGTTCTGCGGCCTTGGCATACCCCACAACCTGCTGAAGCGCCCAGGCCCCTCCGTCGCCGGGGACGATCCCGACCTTGATGAAGCTGCAGGCAAAGAGCGCGCTCTTTGCCGCGATGCGAATGTCGCACAGGCAGGCGAGATCGCAGCCAAGGCCCACGGCGTGTCCGTTGACGGCCGCGATCGCCGGAATTTCGATATCGAGCAGGGCGCGGGCCACGCGCTGCACGCCCCGGCGGTAATTTGAGCGGGTGGAATCGGGTTGGTCGAGTACGCCGATGCCCTGACGCTGCTGCATCGACTTCAGGTTGCCGCCCGCGCTGAAGGCTTTGCCATTGCCGGTCAGAATGATGCAGCTGACGCTCTTGTCATCATTGAGCGTCTGGAGCGTGTTGCAGATGTCCTCGCAGTCCTCGTGCGTGCCGATGGCATTCATCGACTCCGGCTTGTTCATGCGCAGGATGGCAATGCGGCCTTTGCGTTCAACGTCGAGAAATGCGCCCATGTGATTTGATCCCTTCCCTGTTTGAACCCGCTATTGCAAATTGTGCCTTGCGTGCAAAGCGTCGCTGTTCACACTGGATGTATGTGACGCCATCGCGCCATGGCCTGCAGTCGACGTGACGTCATGCCATCAAAGGGGCAAGCGGGCCGCTCCGTGGCCAATGCGAGGCGGTCTGAGGCGCGGCATGGTTAACAAGCGCGCTATTAACTTTTATCTCCATGAAGTCACCGTTAACCTGCACGGGTGACCACGGTTTTACGTCTCTTCGCCATAACGGGGCTCATGACGGGAGCATGTCTTGCGAATGTCGCAGGGCCGTCCCCCGTTGATGCTTTTAGGGGAACACCAATGGCCACCATTCGGGTCACCAATCAGACTCAGCTCGATGCCGCGATCAAGGCCGCCAAATCTGGCGACACCGTGGTTCTCGCCGCTGGAAACTACAAGCAGCTGTGGGTTGATAACAAAATCTCGGCAACGGCGATCACCTTCAAATCGGAATCTGCGACCAACCCGGCGGTCGTCGCCTATGCCCGCGCCGTTGGAAGCGATGGCGTGGTCTTTCAAAATCTGAAGATCGGTCGGGAAATGGTGCCCGGTGTCGATCAGGACTACACCAACATGGCGCTGGTCCAGGATTCGAAGAATGTCTCTTTCACCGGCGTTCAGTTCTTCTCGACGGGGGCGAACGATGCCTTTTTGGGCCGCGGTATCTTCATCCGCAACGGCACGAACGTCTCGGTGAAAAACAGCGATTTCTCGCACCTCGCGGTCGGGATGCAGTCGATGTCCGTCAACGGTTTGGTTGTACAAAACAACAAGTATCATGACCTGCGCATTGACGGTGCCGAATTCACAGCTGTGAAGAATGTGCTGATTGATGGAAATGATTTCCGCGATTTCCGGTCGTCGGAACTCAACCACCCAGACGCCATCCAGTTCTGGACGAGCGGCACCAAGCAGGCGTCGACCGACGTTGTGATTTCCAACAATGTGGTGATGCCCGGCACCGGCGCTGGCAGCCAAGGCATCTTCATGCAGGATGAAGTCGGAGGCCTCCCTTATGAGCGCCTGACGATCAAGAACAACCTGATCCTCGACGCCGGCAATTACTGGAACGGCATTGCCGTCCGCGGCGGCAAAGACGTGACCATCGAAGGTAATTCGACCTTGTCTCCCACGGGTGATCAGAAGGCCATGCGGATCTGGCTCGATAACGTCGCGGGCGTGAAGCTGGTGAACAATCTGACGGACCAGCTCGTGCAGTCCAAGGTGACTGGCCTGCAGGAAATCGGCAACGTTTACCTGAACCTGCAAAAGACGTTTGCAACGAAGATTAGCGGCATCAACCGGGGGGCAAGCGCAACGATCTCCAGCCTGATTGTAGCCGGTGTCGGCTATCAGTCGTCGTCGACCGGGCAGCCCGCGCCAATCGCCATTATCCAGCCCACAGCGGCCAGCGAAACGACCCAGTCTGTCACACCGACGGCGACCGCGATCGTCCCGGTGACACAAAGTGCGACAACGACAGGTTCTGCGTTCAGCCTCGCTGCGCTGCAGCCGACGTCACTCGCCAGCACGCTGACGCCCATTGTGGCAACACCCGTGGCCGCAGCACCGTCTGCCGTCGTTGCCGCAACGCCTGTGGTCACCCCTGTCGTGACGACGGCCAGTGTCGCTGCAACAACGACTTCGGCGCAGGCGAAGACGACGGCTGCCGCGACATCGCGTCTGGTGCCTGTTGTCTCCGCGCCGATCATTTCCCTTTCGGGCTTTGGAAAGCAGACGCTCGTCTCCTCGGGTGTCAGTTTGGTTTCCAGATCGTTCTGACGCGGTAGACAGTCATTTGCCGGAGGCCCGCTTGGTTCATGCCAGGCGGGCCTTTTGGTTTGCGCAGGCGCGCGCCTTAAAAACTCTTAATGTTGCGGTCCATTGTCGGCCATTTGACCCATCGTATCCTCCTTCTGTTTTCAGGAATCGCGCAGGATGGGGCGGATCTCGTCCGCCTGCCGCAGGGAGGTGGTCGATATGTCAGTGCTCAGCCCAAAAACGCTCGGGGACAGTGTGCGCTTTGACGAAGCAGAATGCGCTGCGGCTGGCCGCCAACTGGCCGCACAATATCGTGATGCAGCGCCATTCCCGCATATCGCCCTGACAGATTTCTTGCCGCTGGCACCCTTGCGCCGCGTGGCGGTCGCTTTTCCCGGAGGGGAGTCGGGCCATAGTTTTGCCCGCGCGCAGGAAATGTCAAAAACCCAATATCACCCAGAAGCGGTGCCAGACGATTTCTCGCGCAATCTGATTTACGCCCTGAACACAGAGCCCTTCATTGCGTTCCTATCTGAAATGACCGGCATTCAAGGCCTGGTGCCTGATCCCTATTTTGTCGGCGGGGGCCTGCATGAAACGAAGCGGGGCGGGCATCTGGGGATCCATGCCGACTTCAACAACCATAAAATCATGCGCCTACGCCGGCGGCTCAATCTGCTCATCTATCTCAACGATGATTGGGAGGAGAGCTATGGCGGGCATCTCGAACTTTGGTCCAAGGATATGAAGCGCTGTGAGAAGCGCGTGCTGCCGACGCTGGGCACCTGCGTGGTCTTCAGCACCAATCTGGACAGTATGCACGGCCAGCCGGACCCTTTGACCTGCCCGGAAGGCCGCTCCCGTCGGTCCATTGCGCTCTATTATTACACATCAACCGCTGATCTGAATGATCAGCCCGACCGGACAACCAATTTTCAGCCGCGCGCAAAGAGCAACGACAAGAAGGATTATTCAGTGTCGTTCCGCCATTTCCTCAATGAATGGGTGCCGCCGGCCATCCGGCGGAAAATGGGCCGTGGCTGACGCGGAGTGCGGTGCCGCCCCGGCTTAGCTGCGGTCGGTAAAGAGCTGCCGGAGATGGACTTCTGCCGCCCATGCCTGAGCGAGCGTCCGCAGGGTTAAGGCAACGCTGGTCGCAACAGCGGCCCCAAATCCGCCATAGGCCGGGATTAGGAAGGTGAGGAGGACGGCCGCCAGCGGCAGCGAGGCTATGGCGACCCAGGCATTATAATGCCCCTTATGCGTCATCGTCATCAGCGACCCTGAGGGGCCGAACGCGGCCATCGTGCAGGTGCCGAGAAGGATGACGAGGAACGCCGGCCGTGCCTGCACAAATTCCGGGCCGAACAGGAGCAGCAACGGTTTGACCAGAACCGCCATGGCCACCAGCATTGTCCCTGCCAGGGCGAAGGAATGACGCAGGGAGGAGCGGAACTCCTTGCGGAGCTCTTCATAGTTGGCGGTCCGATAATAGCCCGCAAATTTCGGTTCATAGACAGCTTGAATGGAGGCGCCGAGGAATGAAAGCGGCATCGCCAACCGAACAGCGACGCCGAAAATCCCGACATCGGCCGGTGTGCCGAACAGTCCAAGCATCACGATGCCCAAGGAGTCGTTGCCAAGCGAGGCGACCGTGACGATCCACAAGGGGAAGGCGCCGCGGAAAAGGCTGTGGCCCGTCTCCACAGCATCTGTCCGCCCGCGCGTAAGCCGCGCGACGAAAAAGGCGAGCGCACTAAGGGCCACAAATTGCGCAATGATAAAGGCGATGACAGCACCGACGTAACTTTTCTGATGCGTCCACAGCACGAAGACGAGCGTCGCCACAAAGGGGATCACCATGGACCCCAATATGTTGGCGGTCGATTGCCGCCCCAGCCCGCGCAACACAGCGGCGAGCGCGACAGCGCCACAGCCGGGCGCAATGGCAAGTGCCATCCAGCGCACGGCGCTTTCTGCCTTCACTTCGCCTTCAAAGGTCCGCGTGATTTCTCCGGCGCCAAGCCAGACGACGACTGCAAAGGCCAAACCGGCCGCGAGGCAAAACAGGGCCGACTGGCGGGCCAGCCGCCTTATGGTTGCCCAGGACTCCGTCGCCTGCGCCGCGCCGATTTCCCGCACGGTCGACAGGGTCACGCCGCACGGTGCGGCGGACTCGGCAATGCGGTAAACGGAGACGGCGAAGAAATAATAGCCCAGCGCTTCCACGCCGAGATAGCGCCCCAAAACCACGCTCTGAATAAACTGGAGGCCGGCTGCTGCCCCCTTTGTGGAGAAGGCCACCGCCACACTCAACAGCCTCGTCGGCACCCATTGGCGCAGCTGCATCACCCGTTTCACACGTTCGCCTTCAGCTCCAAAATGCGGAGGTCGGAATGGCACCCGACCCAAGGGACTACAAGGTTAATCCCCCGCGCAGGCCCAAGATGGACAGGATTTAATGCTGGTGCAATGCGCCTGTGCACCCACGCGGCTAGGGTGCTCGCTCGGCTTTGGTGAGATCGATACGTGGCGGTTAGGGAAAAATTAGACCGGCTTTTGAACGGGGTGCAGCAGTTTGTTGTCGCACCGCCCTTTGAGGCCATTCAGCCCTTCAGGAGCCGACCGGCACCATTGGTTGTTCTGACCCGAAAGAGCGCCTTTTTCGCCACATGTATTTTTGCGGGGCTGTTCTACGGCTTTTGGGGGAGCGTCCTTCCGCCGGGCTTTGTCATCTTCCTTGTCATTCCCTTTTTGATTTTGGCGGCCATCATTCTTTGGGTTTGGCCGGACAATGAAGCGGTTCAGGGCCAAAGTCTGGCGCTTGCGCTGTTCAGTTTCACAGCCGTTTCATTCCTGTGGCCAAATTATCTGGCGATCGGCATTCCCGGCCTGCCCTGGCTGTCACTCCGCCGTATCGTGGGCCTATGGACCGTTGCGGTTTTCCTCATGTCCATCGCCTCGTCGAAGAAGATGAGGGAGGATATTTTCGTCTATCTCGACTCCATCCCGATCCTCTGGCGCATGTTGACCGCGTTCTTCGTCACGCAGACGATTTCCATCTTCGTCTCACCCTATCCGGTCTTGGCATATAAACAGTGGTTCAACACCCAATATGCCTGGACGGCGATTTTCTTCATCAGCTGTTTCATTTTTTCCCGCCCCGGGAATTTTGTGAAATGGTCCAACATCATTTTGACATGCTCTGTGATCGTCAGCCTGATCGCCATTGCCGAGCAGTTTAATAAGATGGTCCTTTGGGCGAACCATATTCCGCCCTTTCTTCAGATAGATAGCGACGCGGTGGAGCGCATTCTGCGCCCGACATATCGTGGCTCCCAATATCGATCGCAGGCCATTTTCGGGGTCTCCTTGGCCCTTGCCGAATTTCTGGCGCTATCCTTCACGATCCTGCTCCACAAATTCATGACCTCGAAAAGTGTCGGGCGCCAATTCTGGCTGGGGCTGGCGATGATCGCGTCGCTGGTGGCCATCGGCATGTCGCGGGCGCGTTTGGGCTTCATCGGTGTTGTGGTGGCCCTTGCGATCTATGGGTTCATCTGGGGGTATCGCCAGTTCAAGAGCAGCAAGACGAATATCATCGGCGCGGCGATGACCTATGGCTATCCGGCGATCATGATGGTGGCGTCCATCCTGCTTGTCTCGGTTGACGCGTTGCGGATCCGCATTCTGGGCGGTGGTCAGGCTCAGGCCAGTAATGATGGCCGACAGATGCAGTTTGATATGGCACCCCCGGTGATCATGCAAAGCCCCATCTTTGGCCATGGCGGCGCGCAGGGCGGGGTGGCGCTCGGCTTCCGTAATGCGGCGGGTGAGTTGACGATCGATTCCTATCTCCTCTCGGTTGTCCTCGATTATGGCATCGTTGGCTTTGTGCTATTTTACGGCTCTCTGGCCTGCGCCGCCTTCTATGCGCTTCGCTGGGCCCTTTTTTCGGACGCCACGGTTGTTGACCCGAAAGAGCGGGAAGAGATTGATTACATCTTCCCCATTGGGGTGATGTTGACGCAGTTCTATGTGATCAAAACCGTTCTCAGCCAGGAAGAAAACCACACGATTCTCTTTATGATGTTTGGCGGGCTTCTAGCGCTGTTCGGGCGATATAAGACCGCGCTGGCGTCACATCGCCCTTCGGAAAAACCTTGAAACCGGTTTTTCAATAAGGTCGAAATAGAGGATCGAACTGATGATGACTGCCGCGATGGCAAAGATCAGAAGGTAAATGTCAGCAAAAATATCCTTGAGATGGAAATGCCCCCAGATGAACCGGACAACGCCGAGCGTCATGATGTGGGTGAGGTATATGGCGTAAGACGCGTCCCCCATTTTCTTCAGCAACTTCGACTTTGGAAGACGGCCGGATCGTTCAAAAATGATGGCACCGGTGACGATGGCCCAGGCCGGCACGCCCCATCCAATCGGACGCATCAGCGACGTTCGGTCCCCGGAAAATACATAGTCTGAAAAATAGAATCCCAGACATCCAAGGAGGACCAGCGTGAGCCCGGCGGCCGCGTGTGGCGCGGGCATCTTGTCCAGAATCTTCCAAGACATCATGCCGAAGATGAACTCAATCACGATCGTGTTCGAGTAGAAGGCTAGGACGCCAAGATGGTCTGAAAGCAGTGGCAGCAGGCAGACCAGCACGATGATTCCGGATGCAAAATAGGCCGAAAACCGAGGGCGGATCGACAGGCAAATCGCGAAAATCGTATAATAGAAAAACTCGTAATTGAGCGTCCAGCCGATCTGCAGAAGCGGGACGATCTCTCCGTTCGCCGGATTCACATGGGGTATGAAAAACAGGGAGGAGAGCAGCAGCGGGATATCAAAGACAGACGTGTTGAACAGACTGGGCGCAAAAATCAGGACAGCCGCAACAAGTCCCGTGATGATCCAGTAGGACGGTGCCACTCTGGCCAATCTGTGTTTGAAAAATGCCCAGCCCGTAATCTGGGTGCCATTCGTAATGTGGCACATGATGAAGCCACTAATCACGAAAAAGACGTCCACACCGGCTGCACCGGCGGGCATCGGCCCAAAGACATCGCCGCGACCGTGGATCGGGATGATCTGCGCCGCGTGGCTTATGGCGACAGCAATTGCGGCCATCGCGCGGAGATATTGGAGTGATAAAATCTCGGTTCGCGCTTGTGCCACTATGCCCCGCCTTCCAGATGTTGGACCCTTTATGCCCGCTGGTGCTTAGTTTGGAAGCGTTAACCGGCTGATGACGAGGCCGGGACGAATGCCAAAAGAGGCACAAGGAGGCACGCGCCATCTTGGCCCCGTGCGACTCCAAGATGCGAATCGCTTCATATTGCTGATGATTTACACGACCCTATTGCTGCTGTTCTGGTGGGAAAGAGCGCAGGAAATTGCGGTGCGACCTGACAGAAGATTTCGACATTCGCGGCCTGGAATTACGCAAATGTGTCATAATTCCCGTTTTGGCACAGGGTGCAGTGCAAAAAACTATACCAATTTAGCCCAAATTGAATTGACTGATCCAACCACTTCGGTGTTTATTACCAACACATTAACTTACTCAAAAAGAGTCGCCCGTTTGCCGGTAAGGGCCTGGTCGCAAACGGACAGAAGCAGGCCCGCAAAGTATAACAAGGGCAACCGTTATGAAAAAACTCATTGCGACCACAGCTGCAGCGATTTTGGCGACCGTCGCTGCTCCGTCGATGGCTGCGACCGTGTTTAATCCCGGCTCGCAGATCATCAACATCGTGAATGACTCCGGCGTATTCGGCGCATCGACGAACGATCTCGGCCTGTTTTCACATGTCTTCACATTCTCCATTCCGCCTTCGGGCCATGTGGGTTCGTCGACAGTGACGACAACGATCCAGGGTCTGCGCGACATCGACTTCTCGTCGGTCAAGCTCGACGGCCTTTCGTTCACGAAGGTGCTGGGTGATCCGGGTGAGACGTGGCAGATTTCCAACATCTTGCTGTTGGGCGGCCCGCACACAATCACGCTGGCGGGTACTAAATTTGGCGCCGGCTTCTCCAGCTATGCTGGGACGCTTGAACTGGGTGGCGTGCCGGAACCGGCAGCTTGGGGCATGATGCTTCTCGGCTTCGGTCTGGTGGGCAGCTCGATGCGCTCACGCAAGAGCAAGGGCACCGTCGTTTACGCCTAAGCGTTTCGACACATCCCAAAGAATTGGGCCGAGGCGTGAAAGCGCTCCGGCCTTTTCTTTGCGCGACGGCCAAGAGGAAAGCCCTATCTGACCAATATTTAATTCGCCGTTCGCCTGCTTGGCACATGCCCCCCCCTAGAAGGGCCGGACTGTTGAGTGACTCGTGCGACAAGGACGGCGGATGAAGGGTATCATTTTGGCGGGCGGCAGCGGAACGCGGCTCTATCCGGCGACGATTGGCGTCTCAAAACAGATCCTGCCCGTCTACGACAAGCCGATGATCTATTACCCGCTCAGTGTCCTCATGCTGTCGGGCATCCGCGACATTCTCATCATCTCGACCCCGCGTGATCTGCCCATGTTCCGCCAGTTGCTGGGCGATGGCAGCCAGTTCGGGATTGCGCTTTCTTATGCCGAACAACCTTCACCCGATGGCCTTGCGCAGGCGTTCATCATCGGTGCTGACTTTGTGGGGGATGAGACCGCCTGCCTCATCCTTGGCGACAACATCTTCCACGGCGCGGGGCTGGGCGCGATGTGCCAGCAAGCCGCCGCAATCGAAAAGGGCGCGACTGTGTTCGCCTATCGCGTCGAGGATCCGGAACGCTATGGCGTCGTTGAGTTTGACCCGGGCAGCTTCACCGCGCGCTCCATTGAGGAAAAGCCCGCCAAACCAAAGTCCTTCTGGGCTGTCACCGGGCTCTATTATTACGACAATGATGTGCTCGACATCGCCGCCAAGCTGAAGCCCTCAGCGCGTGGTGAGTTGGAGATTACCGACGTCAACAAGGTCTATCTGGAGCGCGGTGATTTGAATGTGGTGCCGATGGGCCGCGGCTTTGCTTGGCTCGATACCGGCACGCATGACAGCCTGCATGATGCCTCCTCCTTCGTGCGCACGGTTGAGCAGCGGCAGGGCATCAAGATCATGTGTCCCGAAGAAATCGCCTTTGTGAACGGCTGGATCGACGCGACGGCGCTGCGTGCGCGCGCAGGGGAGATGGGGAAGACGGGCTACGCCCGCTATCTCAACACCGTTGCAGACGGGCTCTGACATGCAGGTCAAAGCCCTCGCCATTGACGGCGTGTTTGAAATCATCCCTGTCCGCTTCGGCGATGCCCGGGGCTTCTTTTCGGAGACGTGGAAGCGCTCGGCACTGGCGGATCATGGCCTTGATCTGGACTTTGTTCAGGACAACCACTCGCTCTCCGTGCCCACCGGCACGCTGCGGGGTATCCATTATCAGACCTCGCCCTGCGCGCAGGACAAGCTGGTGCGCTGCACGCGCGGCCGGGTGTTTGATGTGGCGGTGGACCTGCGCACAGGCTCGCCCACACGCGGGCAGTGGGTCAGCCTCATCCTTGATGCGGCGACTGGTAACCAGATCCTTGTGCCCAAAGGCTTTGGCCATGCGTTCCAAACGCTCGAGCCGGAGTGCGAGGTCCAGTATAAGGTCACCGCACCCTACGCGCCCGATTGCGACCGCTCGATCCGCTTCGACGATCCGGCGATTGGTGTGGACTGGCCGCTGGCGGTCGACCCAGAACTGCTCTCGGCCAAGGACCGCACCGCGCCCCTCCTCTGTGAACAGAATACAGGCTTTTAGAACATGACAGACAAAACGGTCGTGATGGTCACCGGCGGCGCTGGGTTCATCGGTTCGGCAGTGTGCCGCCATTTGATTGCGCAAGGCCATTTCCGCGTCGTCAATGTCGACAAGCTGACCTATTCGGGCTGCCTCGCCTCGCTGGCCTCGGTCGAGCTCTCGCCCGATTATGTGTTCCATCAGGCCGACATTTGCGATGGGGAGGCGATGCGCCGCATTCTTGCCAGCGAAGGTGTGGACCGGATCATGCATCTTGCCGCCGAAAGCCATGTCGACCGTTCGATCGACGGCCCCGGCGTGTTTGTGGAGACCAATGTGGTCGGCACGGTCACGCTCTTGCAGGCCGCGCTCGACCATTGGCGGAGCTTAGAAGGCGCAAAGAAAGACGCTTTCCGTTTCCACCATATCTCGACCGATGAGGTGTTCGGCGACCTGCCGTTCGACAGCGGCATCTTCACCGAAGAGACATCCTACAAGCCGTCCTCGCCTTACTCAGCCTCCAAGGCAGCGTCGGACCATTTCGTGCGCGCCTGGAACCACACCTATGGCTTGCCGGTCGTGCTTTCCAACTGCTCAAACAATTACGGGCCCAATCACTTCCCTGAAAAGCTGATCCCGCTCGTGATCCTCAATGCACTCGAGGAGAAGCCGCTGCCGGTTTACGGCAAGGGCGAGAACATCCGCGACTGGCTGTTCGTTGAAGATCATGCATCCGCGCTCGCCACCATCATGATGCAGGGCCGTGTCGGCGAAAGCTATAATGTAGGCGGAGAGGCGGAGCGCACGAACCTTGAGGTCGTGGAGACGATCTGTGACCTGCTCGACGTGCGCGTGCGGCCCAAGAGCGTCAAGACCCGTCGCGACCTCATCACCTTTGTGACCGACCGGCCCGGGCATGACCGACGCTATGCCATCGACTGTTCCAAGCTGAAGGCAGAGCTTGGCTGGACCCAGACGGTCGACTTTGATGCAGGGCTAGCCCGCACCATTGACTGGTATCTGACCAACGAAGGCTGGTGGGCACCCTTACGCGCGGCACGATATGCGGGCGAACGTCTGGGCACGACCCCCAAGTGAAGGCGCTCATCCTCGGGTCGAGCGGACAGGTCGCCCATGCGCTCAAAGCGAGTTCGACTTATGTCCAGGCGATTGCGCTTGGTCGTCCCGCTATTGATCTGACCGATGCGGAGAGTGTGCGTGCCGCCATCGCCGCGCACAGGCCCGACATCGTGATCAACGCCGCGGCCTACACCGCGGTCGACAAAGCGGAAAGCGAGGCTGAGGCCGCCTTCGCCCTCAACCGCGATGGACCGGCAGCGGCGGCAAAAGCGGCGTACGAGGCAGGCGCGGCGTTCCTCCACCTCTCGACCGATTTTGTGTTCGATGGCACCAAACAGGCACCCTATCTGGAAAGCGATCCGACGTCTCCGCTGGGTGTTTATGGACAGTCTAAACATGAAGGCGAATGGGCCGTGGCCGATGCCCACCGTCAGGCGGTTATCGTCCGCCTGTCTTGGGTCTATGGCGCGCACGGTGCCAATTTTGCCAAGACGATGCTTCGCCTTGCGGCGGACAGGGAGGAGATCGGCGTGGTTGATGACCAGCGTGGGCGGCCGACCGCCGCTGAAGACATCGCACCAGCGCTGTGGACGCTTGCCCGTGGGCTCGTGGCAATGGGTGAAAGCCCGCACCAGCTTTACCACCTCGGCCCGCAAGGGGAGGCGAGCTGGGCGGACTTTGCGACCGCCATCATGGACGCATCGCACGACGCAGGTGGCCCGAGTGCGGCCATCAGGCGCATCATGACGGCAGATTACCCGACACCCGCCAAACGTCCGGCCAACTCGGTGCTGGACTGCACCCGCATCCAGCAGGACTGGGGCATTACGCTCCCGCAGTGGGAAGAGAGCTGTCAGCGGGTGGTGACGGAGATCGTTCGCGGCTGATCCTGCAACCCGTTTGGGTTCAGCTCAACAGAACAATCGGGCTGGTCGGGTGCCATTGCAGGGACACTTTGTCGTCCCAGCTGAAATCTTCCTGATCCCAGCGAGACAGGTTCGGGCGGGAAACCCGGACGCTGCGGCCGCTGTCGAGCTTCACGTCATAGATGGTGATGTCGCCCAGATAGGACATGCCTTTGATCTGGCCATGGGCGATATTGTGCCCGTCCGGGCTGTCCTTCGCCTTGGCTTGGCCTGCGGGGAGCATGGTGATCTTTTCCGGGCGGATGGCGACCCAGACCGTCGTCTCATGCGCGCCGGTAACGCCGTGGTTCAAATAGATGCGGCCGACCTCTGGGCAGTCCACGACGGCTTGTTCCGGCTCATCGACGGTCAGGCGGCCTTCGAAGATGTTCACAGACCCGATAAAGTCCGCAACGAAGCGGTTGGCGGGGTGTTCATAGAGGTCAGCTGGTCCGGCCAGTTGCGCGACATCGCCCTTGTTCATCACAGCGATGCGGCACGCCATCGACAAAGCTTCGTCCTGATCGTGCGTCACGGTGACAAAGGTGATGCCGACATTGTCCTGCAGTTCGGCCAGTTCAAACTGCATCTGCGCGCGGAGCTTGGCGTCGAGCGCGGAGAGAGGTTCGTCCAGCAGCAGCACCTTCGGCCGCATGACGAGGCCCCGCGCGAGCGCCACGCGCTGCCTCTGCCCGCCGGACAGCTGGTCCGGCATGCGCAGCCCAAGCCCGCCAAGGCTGACAAGCTCCAAGGCTTCATCGACGCGTGTCTTGATCTCAGGCTTGGCGACGCCGGCGATCTTCAGGCCATAAGCCACATTGTCCGCCACCGACATATGCGGGAAGACGGCATAGCTTTGAAACACCATGTTGACCGGGCGCTGATTGGGGGAGACGCCGGCCATGTCCTGCCCGCCAATCAGGATCTGCCCTTCGCTCGGCATTTCAAAGCCGGCGATCATCCGCAGTAAGGTCGTCTTGCCGCAGCCCGAGGGGCCGAGCAGCACGAAGAATTCACCCTCCAAAATGTCGATCGAGACATCGTCGACCGCAACCATATTGCCGAAGCGTTTGGTGACGTTGCGAATGGAAATGACGGGCTGCTTTTCGGTCATGCCGTGGCCTTGGTGAAGTCCTGCAGCTTGAGCGCCACAGTGGTGAGAAGGATGGTGAGGAAAATGAGGATCGCCGACGCCGCATTGACCTCCGGCGTCACCGAGAAGCGGACCATCGAGTAGACCTTTACCGGGAAGGTGATGGTGTTTGGCCCGCTCGTGAAGAAGGTGATGACGAAATCATCAAGGCTGAGCGTGAAGGCAAGGAGGGCGCCCGCGATAATGCCCGGCTTCATATGCGGCAGCAGAACGTCGCGGAAAGCCTGCCATTCCGTCGCCCCCAGATCCTTTGCGGCTTCCTCCTGCTCCTTATTGAACCCGGCCAGCCGCGCGCGGACGACCATGGCGACAAAAGGGAAGCAGAAGGTGATATGGGCGATGGTGATTGCCGACAGGTTAAGCGGCCAGGGCAGATCAGTCGGCCAATCGAGTTTGGCAAAGAAGACGAGCATCGCCACGCCCATGCAAATCTCTGGCACAACAATGGGCAGCGCCATTGTGCCTTCGACGGCGGTCTTGCCGGGAAACTGGAAGCGCCAGAGCATGACGGCTGCCAGCGTCCCGAGGATGATTGAGAACACGGTCGCCAGAAAGGCGATTGTCAGCGAATTGCCGAGCGCCGCCATCAGACCCTCATTCTCCAGCACCTTGCCGTAATATTTGAAGGTGAAGCCGCGCCAGACGATGTTGCGCTTAGAATCGTTGAAGCTGAACGCGATCAGCACCAGCAGCGGCGCGTAGAGGAAAAACAGGGTGGCCGCGATCCACGCCCGCATCCATAGCCGCCGCGTATATTCCAGCGGCGCAATCTCGGTGCGGTTAAACAGGCTCATGACCGCCGCTCCGCGCTTCGGTTCCGGAGGGTCTGCAGCGCGATCAGGATGAAGGTCGCGTACATCAAAAGGAAGGAGAGCGCCGCGCCAAAGGGCCAGTCATTGGCGCGCTTGAACTGGCGTTCGATGACGTTGGCGATCATCTGGCTGTCCGGCCCACCCATCAGGTCAGGCGTCAGATAGGCGCCGAGTGCGGGCACGAAGGTGATGATGACGCCGGAGATGATGCCGGGTGCGGCCAGCGGCGCGACGATCTGCGTCAGCGTGCGGAAATGCCCGGCGCCCAGATCAAGGCTCGCCTCGATGAGCGACCGGTCCAGCCGGTCCAGTGCGGCGTAGAGCGGCAGGACCATGAAGGGCAGGTGGACATAGACCAGCCCCAGCACCACCGCGAAGTTGTTGTAGAGCAGCGGCAGCGGCTCCCATGTGGTGAGCGGCGCCATGCCGACCATAACCTTCAGGCCGCTTGCGCTTTCCCACATCCAGCCGAGCGATTTGTTCACATAGCCTTCGGTCCGCAGCACCGTAATCAGCGCATAGGTGCGGATCAGCAGGTTGGTCCAGAAAGGCAGCATGATGGCGAGCAGCATCCACGGCCGCCATTTGGGCGTCGCAAAGGTGATAGCGAGCGCAATCGGAAAGCCGACGACCAAGCAGATCAGTGTCGTGAGTGCGGCCACCGCAACCGACTTGCCGAAAATCTCCAGATAGAGCGGCTCCAGAGCACGGCCATAGTTGGAGAACGTCCCCGAAATGTCGATTTCGGTCAGCCCGGCATTGCGTCCGAAACTGTAGAGCCAAACAACGGCAAGCGGCACGACAAAGAACGCGATCAGCCACAGCACAGGCGACGCCGCGATGGACGCGAAGGTCGCCTTATGCTGTTTCCAATCCTGCATGGTCCCCACCCCGCCGAAAATCAGGCCGCGCGGACGCGAGTGAAGGCTTCTTCGTATATCGGCTGGAGCTTCTCATTATAGGCCGCATACTCACATTTGGCGAGCAGATCGGCCGGGGGGAAGATAACCGGATTGTTCTTATACGCGGCCGGCATCAACGCCTTGGCGGCAGCGTTCGGCGTTGGGTAGAGGATCGTTTCTGTGATCTTCTTGCCCGCTTCGGCATCCAGCAGATAGTTGATGAAGGCATGCGCATTCTTGGGGTGCGGTGCTCCCTTGGGGATGCAGAGCGTATCGGAATTGAGCTGGCTGCCTTCCTTGGGGATGATGAAGTCGATGTCGTCATCCTCAGTCATGATTTGCGCGATATCGCCATTATATTCGAGCACAAGGTCAACCTCGCCCGACAGCAGCAGATCCTGCCCATTATCCTCGTGGAACGCCTTCACATTGGGCTTCTGCTTGATCATCAGTGCTTCGATGGTCTTCAGGTCCTCTGGCGTCAGACCGTTGACCGACTTGCCCAGATATTTACCATAGAGGCGGAACATGTCGCCCGCTTCGGACAGGAGCGCGATGCGGCCCTTATACTCGGGGGAGTCGAACAACACTTTCCAGCTGTCCGGCTTCGCCTTCACCTTGGACTTGCGATAGCCGATGCCGAGCACGAGCCAGGTGTAAGGCAGCGAGAATTTGCGACCCGGATCATAGGCCACATTGATGAAGGCCGGATCGACATTCTTGATGTTGGGGATTTGGGCATGGTCGAGCGGCACGAGCATGTCCGCCTTCACCATGCGTTCTACAAAGTCGTTCGAGGGCACAATGACATCAAAGCCGGGGTTGCCCGCGCGCAGCTTTGCAAAGAGTTCGTCATTGGTGGCAAAGAGCGACATGTTGACGTCGATGCCGCTCGCGCCCTTAAAATCACCCAGCGTTGTTTCACCGATATAGGTGTCCCAATTGTAAAAATTGAGCTTGGGCTCTTCGCCCGTGCCGCCAACCTTCGCGCCGTCTTCCTTGCTGCCGCATCCAGCGAGCGCACCCGCAAAACTGATGCCGACAGCGGCTGCACCGAGATTTTTGAGGATGGACCGGCGGTTGGCACGGAATTCTTCAAGCGGCATGCGGCGGTTCATTTTGGACGACTCCCTAGTCTTGTTTCTTTCGTTAACCCCATGCTGGCGTCTAAATCCATTGGCGCAAGCGTATTTTTTGCAGTGCGGTATGTTGTCTGATTCAGTTTGGGTCTTTTCCATAGCCAGATCCTGCCGCATGATGTGGGCATGACTGATCAAACCACCCGCTATTCGCGCTCCGCCATGTTGCTCCATTGGGCCATTGCGCTGCTCCTGATCTTCAACTTCGGCCTGGGCGAACGCACCGAAGATTTGAAGCGGGGCCCGGAATTGTTCTGGGTCATGCAATTGCACAAATCGATCGGCATAACCGTGCTGTTGCTCTCCCTCTGGCGGCTTGGCCTGCGGCTCGTGACGCCGCGGCCTGCCAAGGTCGCCGACAGCCGCTTGGCGCAGCTTCTCTCCACGGCGGTGCATTGGGGCTTTTATGCTGTGATGATCATCGTCCCGCTCTCTGGCTGGGTGCTGGTTTCCACAGCGAAGGTGCAACTGCCGACATTGCTGTTCGGCACGATCCCCTGGCCGCATCTGCCGATTGCAGGGCATGACGCGCATGAAGCGGCCGAAGAGGTCCATGCAATCATGGCCAAGCTGATCCTTCCGCTGCTCGCCCTGCACGTCATCGGCGCTGTCCGGCACCAGTTCCTTATGAAGGACGCCATTTTGGAACGCATGGTGCCTGCGCGCCGGGTGGGTGTGGCCGGTTTCGTGCTGTTGCTCGCCTCGCTGGGCGGTGCCTTCGCCTTGGGCATGTACATCCCTGCACCCAATACGCCGCAGCCGGGGCAGACGCTCCCCGATTTTCAGCAGGCCAAGGTTGCAGCGCCCGCGCCCACGCCGGTTGAACTGGCCAAAGACGAGGACGCGACCAACGCACAGGCCCCGGCGGATGCCCCTCCCAAGCCTGTTCCCGACTGGCGCGTCGCCAAAGGCGGGCGGCTGGGCTTTAAAGTAACCGTCAATGGGGAGGCTGTTTCGGGCAGCTTCGGCAATTGGGATGCCCAGATTGCATTTGACCCGGACCAGCTCGACAAATCTTCGATCAAGGCCACAATTGGGCTGGCGTCGGTCAATAGCGGCGATAGCGGCCGGGACGACATGCTGCGTGGCGATGACTTTTTCGGTGCCGGCAGCCCGACCGCGCGCTTCACCGCAGACCGCATTCGAGCCAAGGGCGGCAACCGTTATGAAGCCTTGGGCGCCCTTCAGATGAAGGGGGTGTCCAAGCCCGTCTCTCTCGCCTTCTCGCTTGATATTTCAGGCAAACAGGCCCGCGCTGCGGGCATCGCGACCATTGATCGCCGTGACTTTGGTGTGGGCACGGGCCAGTTTTCTGATACGGGCACGATTTCAGGTAATGTGACCGTCGATTTCGCCTTCCGCGCAAATCTGATTGAAAAGGCGGGATAATATGAAACGTTTTGTCATGTTGGCGCCGGTCGCGCTTGTCGCGGCCGTCAGCGCCGCATCTCCTGCACAGGCCAATCCGCAAGGCTGGCAGACGGCCAGCGACATCGGTGTTTATTCCTTAATGGCGGTCTCCATTGGCCTGCCGCTGGCCGGCAAGGACAATCAAGGCGCGTTGCAGGCCGCAGGGTCTATCGGGGCGGCGTCGCTGGTGGCCACCGGCCTGAAAGAGGCGTTCCCCAAGACGCGGCCCGATGGAAGCGACCGAAAGAGCTTCCCCTCTGGCCACACGTCGAACGCCTTTGCCGCGGCGGCGAGCCTTGCCGAACGTCAGGGGCTGGCCGTTGGCATCCCCGCTTTTGCCGTTGCCGGTTTTGTCGGCCTCGCGCGGGTAGAGGGAAAAAAGCATTATTGGTCGGATGTCGCAGTCGGGGCGGGCATCGGCACGCTGGCCGGATTTCTGATCACCCACAAACATCCTGACGCACGCCAGACTGCGCTCTACCCTTGGGGGGATAGCAAGAGCGCGGGCTTCACCTATGCGGCCCGCTTCTAGCTTGGGTTAAAGGCCGGTCAGCCGGGTGATGTGGCCCATCTTGCGACCCGGGCGGGCCTCTTGCTTGCCGTAGAGGTGGAGATGGGTCAGCGGGTCTGACGCCCATTCCAGCCATTTGTCGGCATCGGCGCCAATAAGGTTGCGCATCTCGACTCCAGGGGCTGCCAGCTTGGTTGCCCCCAAAGGCAGGCCGACGACGGCACGAATATGGTTTTCAAATTGTGAGGTCACAGCCCCTTCGATGGTCCAATGGCCGCTATTGTGGACGCGGGGGGCCATTTCATTGAAAACGGGGCCTTCAGCGCTTGCGAAAAATTCAATCGCAAACACGCCGATGTAATTGAGCTTTTCGGCAATGCGTCGCGCCATTGCACGGGCGGCGGGCACCTGTTCCAGAACCTTGGGGTGGGCCGGCACGGTGGACGTTGCCAGAATGCCATCCTTGTGCACGTTTTCCGGCGCATCCCAAAAGGCGATGCTGCCCTGTTGGTCGCGCGCGATCAGCAGCGAAAACTCATGCGCGAAGGGCACCATCTTTTCGAGGATGAGGGTGCCTGCGCCGGCCAACGCGTCCCATGCGGCGTCGACATCGCCAGGCTTGGCAATGCGGGCCTGGCCCTTGCCGTCATAGCCAAAGCGCGTCGTCTTTAGGATGGCGGGCGTGCCGATTTTCGCGACCGCGGCGTCAAGATCGGCGCGGCTGTTCACCTCTGCCCAGTCTGCCGTGCGCGCGCCGCAATCGGCAGCGAACGTCTTTTCACGGATGCGGTCCTGCCCGATTTCCAGCGCGTCAATCGGCGGAAAGAGCGGGGCATGGGCCGCGATACTCCGCAGCGGCTCCGGCTCCACATTCTCAAATTCGAAGGTGACGACATCGACATCGTCAGCAAAGGCGGCGAGCGCCGCGCTGTCGCCATAGTCGCCCTGCACCCATTTGGCGCACACATCGGCGGCCGGTCCGCTCACTTCCGGCGCGAAAATGTGGCAGCGATAGCCGATCTGGGCCGCGGCGATGCTGAGCATCCGGCCCAGTTGGCCGCCGCCGATGATGCCAATTGTGGACCCGGGGGGAAGCGTCGTCATGAGGGCTCGTTCGCCACGCTATCGGTTTGCGCCTTGCGCCAGGCGGCGAGCCGCTCTGCCAAAGCGGGGTCGTTCAGGGCAAGAATGGATGCGGCCATCAGCCCGGCATTAATGGCGCCGGCCTTGCCAATGGCGAGCGTGCCTACGGGCACACCGCCCGGCATCTGGACGATGGACAGCAGGCTATCCATGCCGCTCAGGGCCTTGGACTCTACGGGCACGCCGAGCACGGGGAGGATCGTCATGGACGCGGCCATCCCCGGCAGATGGGCGGCACCGCCGGCCCCTGCAATGATGACTTTCAGGCCGCGATCCTTGGCGGTGCGGGCATAGTCAAACAGACGTTCAGGCGTGCGGTGGGCAGAAACGATGCGGGTTTCATGCGGTACATGCAACGCAGCCAGCACCTCCGATGCGTGGCACATCGTTGCCCAATCAGACTGGCTGCCCATGATGATGCCGATGTCCGGCGGTGATGCGGTCATGTCGCTTGCCTTGTCCCGTTGCTGCCCCAAGGCCTCAGGGCCTTAGAGAAATGGGCTGCCAAGCGCAACGCCATGAACTGGCAGGGGGAACATCATTAATTCTTTGTGAGTTGCATCGCTATGGTCAGCAAGATTAAACTCCGAATCGAACAGACCATTAAAGTGGCACGATCAAGAAGCGACCCTTGAGTATGAAGTCATTATCGGCTGACCCTCTATTTGGCCAAGATCTTGCAGAAGAAAATGCGGCCCTACTTGCCGAATTAGACTTGCTGCGTCTAAAAATCGTTGAATTGGAACAACTTGCCGACACAGATACGTTGACACCATTAGCCAACCGGCGCGCCTTTTTGCGGGCGGTGGACCGCGCCATCCGGCTGGCGGACCGCCATCAGACGCAGACTGCGCTCGCATTTTTGGATGTCGATGGGTTGAAGGCGATCAATGATGCTTATGGCCATATCGCAGGCGACGCCGTGCTGATGCGCATTTCAGATCGCCTCGGCATGGCCTTTCGCGTCACGGATCTTGCCGCACGCGTCTCGGGTGACGAATTTGCCATCCTGCTCGACCATGTGTCCGAAGCCAACGCACGGCAGCGCATCGGCGGGCTCATCAACGCGATCGCCATTGAACCCCTGCGCATCGGGCAACATGATCTGTTTATTCGCCTGTCGTGGGGCCTGACGATGATCCGTGCGGATGACACAGTGGATGTCGCCATGGGCCGCGCGGATGCGGCTATGTACAGCGCGCGATCCGCCGAGCGATGCGCTCAGCGTTCTGAGAGGTAATAGCGGTCTTTGGCTGTAAGATCGTCGGCCAGATCATAGACGATGGGCTGACCTGTCGGGATTTCGAGACCCGTGATCTCTTCATCTGGAATGTTCGACAGATGCTTGACGAGTGCCCGCAGCGAATTGCCATGCGCGGAGATGAGCACGCGCTTTCCAGCCTTTAGTTCCGGAGCGATCCGGTTGTCCCAATAGGGCAACACGCGGGCGATGGTGTCTTTCAGGCTTTCGGTCGCGGGCACGGCGATCCCGGCATAGCGACGGTCCTTCGACAGATCGAATTCACTGCCCGGCTCCAGCGGCGGCGGCGGCACGTCAAAGCTGCGCCGCCAGATTTTGACCTGCGCGTCGCCATGCTTGGCGGCGGTCTCTGCTTTGTCGAGGCCCGTTAGCCCGCCATAATGCCGCTCATTCAGGCGATAGTCCTTCTCAACGGGCAGCCAAAGGCGGCCCATTTCTTCCAGCGCAAGGTTCAGCGTCTTGATCGCGCGGGTCTGAAGCGAGGTGAAGCAGCTGTCAAAATCGAGGCCCTTGTCGCGCATCAGACGACCGGCGGCGCGCGCTTCCTCGGCACCCTTTTCGGTCACGTCGACATCCCACCAGCCGGTGAAGCGGTTTTCCAGATTCCAGGAAGACTGGCCGTGGCGAATGAGGACGAGCGTAGGCATCGGCAGAAGACTCCGGACGGTGGTTGATGCAGGCCTGTAGCCATGCCCCGCCTGCTTGCGCAAGCGCGTCAGTGGGCGTTTTTCGCCACGCTTTCCTCCATGCGGCGAAGCTGCTCTTCACTGGCGGGGCGCTGGTGCGCTGCTTTCCAGTCCGCATAGGGCATGCCGTAAATGAAGGCGCGGCCCTCATCCTTGGATCTGCCTGCGGCGTCGGCCACCCAATCGCCCAGACAATTGCGGCAAAAGCCCGCAAGGCCCATCAGGTCGACATTCTGCGCATCGGCGCGGTGCTGCAGGTGGCGGACGAGGCGTCGAAAGGCTGTTGCCGCCGTAGCGTCATCAAGCGTGTCAATATCCATGAATTCGGTTTCCTTCGTTTGATCGGAACTGATTAGCCGCTATGGCGGGCAACGAGAAGTGGAGTGATCGTTTGACTGAATATCTGCCGCCCCGTGGCCGCAAAGTACGTATCCTTGCAACGTTGGGCCCGGCCAGCCGGACACCGGAAATGATTGGCAGGCTGTTTCGCGCCGGGGCCGATGCCTTCCGCATCAATATGAGCCATGGCGATCAGGCGGACAAGGCGGAGGTCATTCGCATCATCCGCAACCTTGAAGTGCTTCATGGCCGCACGACGACGATCCTTGTCGATCTGCAAGGCCCCAAGCTGCGCGTCGGCGCCTTTGCAGAGGGCAGCGTGATGCTGGAAACCGGGCAGGCTTTCCTGCTCGATCTCGATACGACGCCCGGCACAGCAGAGCGGGTCTGCCTGCCGCATAAGGAAGTTTTCTACGCGCTCGAAGTCGGCTCGCGCCTGCTGCTCGACGATGGCAAGCTTGTCCTGCGCGTCACCGATAAGGGAGAGACGGCGATTGCCACCCGCGTTGAAGTGGGCGGTGTCCTGTCCAACAATAAGGGTCTGAACGTCCCCGATGTCGTCGTCCCGCTGGCGGCACTCACGGAAAAGGACCGGTCCGACCTTGCCTTTGCGGTTGACCAGAATGTGGACTGGATTGCGCTGTCCTTTGTGCAGCGGCCCGAAGATCTGGCCGAGGCGCGCCGCCTGATTGGAGGCAAGGCAGCGCTTCTGGCCAAAATCGAAAAGCCTGCCGCGCTTGATCGGCTCGAAGGCATTCTTGAACTGTGCGATGCCGTAATGGTCGCCCGCGGGGATTTGGGGGTTGAGCTTCCGCCCGAAGCCGTGCCGCCCGCGCAGAAGCGCATCGTCGAAACTGCACGTGAACTCGGCAAGCCTGTGGTCGTTGCGACCCAGATGCTGGAATCGATGATCAAATCGCCTTCGCCGACCCGCGCCGAAGTGTCCGACGTCGCGACCGCCATCTATGACGGGGCGGACGCCGTGATGTTGTCCGCCGAAAGTGCAGCTGGGGATTGGCCCGAAGAGTCCGTGTCGATGATGGACCGGATCGCCCTCTCTGTGGAAGGGGACAAGGGCTACGCCCGTCGCCTCCACTTTACCGAGACGAAAGCGGACCCCACGACGGCAGACGCGCTCGCCGAAGCGGCGTTCGATATCGCCAAGACGGTCTCGGCCAAAGCGATCATTTGTTTCACGTCGTCGGGGTCTACCGCGCGGCGCATCGCGCGGGAACGGCCTGCTGTGCCGATCCTCGTTCTCACGCCCAAGATGGAAACGGCACGCCAGCTCGGCCTGCTTTGGGGCGCGCATGCGGTGCATACCAAGGACGTCGGCTCTTTTGAGGAAATGGTCGCCAAATCAAAGCGGATGGCGCTGCGCCACGGCCTTGCCAAGGGCGGTGACCGGGTGATTGTGATGGCCGGCGTGCCGTTCGGGACGCCCGGCTCCACAAATGTCTTGCACGTTGTGCGCCTTACGGGCGATGAGCTGAAGGGATATGAAAGCTAGGTCGACGCGGGGAAGATATCCGGCGCGGCCCATAGGAGGGATAATGCGCCACTTCGTCACGTTCACCGCGCTCGCGCTTGTGCTTGCCACGTCTGTTGCGGGGCGGGAGCCTCCGGCCCCCGGCACGGTCACCAAGGCGACCGCAGATGCCAACGCAAAGGTGGCGGCAGAGCTTCCGCTCAATGATCCGTCCGACTTTGCCGATGCGACGCGCGGGCGTCTGGCGCAGATTGAAGGCGGCATCATCCGCAATGCCAAGGGCGACGTGGTGTGGGATGCGAACAGCTATGCCTTCATCAAGGGCGATGCCCCGGCGAGCGTGAACCCTTCGCTTTGGCGCCAGTCCAAACTCAATTCCGAACATGGCCTGTTTGAAGTCACCCCGGGTATCTACCAGTTCCGCGGCTATGACGTATCGGTGATGACGATCATCCGCGGCAAGACTGGCTGGATCATCGTCGATCCGCTGACCGCCGTTGAAAGCGCGGCCGCAGGGATTGAGCTTGTCAAAAAGACATTGGGAGATCGGCCCATCTCCGGCATCGTCTTCACCCACAGCCATGGCGATCACTATGGCGGGGTTGCCGCCCTTGCGTCGCCAGAGGTGCTGGCATCGGGCAAAATCCCGATCATCGCGCCGCATGGCTTTACGGATGAGGCCATTAGCGAAAACGTGATTGCGGGCGTCTATATGGGCCGCCGCGCCGGGTTCCAGTTCGGCGCCGCCCTGCCGAGAAACCCGACGGCGCAGGTGGGCACGGGTCTTGGTCAGGCGCTTCCGTTGAACAACCGGGCTTCGCTCGCCAAGCCGACAATGGAAGTGGCAAAGGGGGCGGCACCCGTCGTGATCGACGGCATCACCTTTGAATTCATTGATGCGGCTGCCTCTGAAGCACCGGCAGAATTCATGTTCTATCTGCCCGATTTCAAGGCGCTGTGTTCGTCTGAAGTTGCAACGGGCACATTCCACAATGTGCTGACCCAACGCGGCGCGAAGGCACGCGATACGCTCAACTGGTCCAAGGCGATTGATACAGCGCTGCGCAGCTATGGCGACAAATCTGATGTTGTCTTCGGGTCGCACAATTGGCCAACCTGGGGATCAGACAATGTGAAGACATTCCTGACCCATCACCGCGACACCTACCGCTTCATCCATGATCAGACGATGCGGCTTGCGAACAGCGGCGAAACGGCAACCGAAATCGCCGAAGAGATTGGGGAGCCAAGCTTCGCCAAAACCGATTTTTCGACGCGCGGCTATTACGGCACGTATAATCACAACGCGAAGGCGGTTTTCCAATATTATTTCGGCTGGTGGGACGGCGTGCCCGCAAACTACAACCGCCATGTCCCGACCGAGGAATCAAAGCGCTATGTCGCGGCCATGGGTGGCGCGAAGAAGGCGCTCGACATCGGCATCAAGGCGTTTGATGCGGGCGACTTCCGTTGGTCATCGACCGTCTTCAACCACATTGTCTTCGCAGACCCGGCCAATGAGCTTGCTAAGAAGTGGCTCGCCGCCAGCTATGAACAGCAGGGGTTTCAGGCAGAGGCGGGCACCTGGCGCAACGTCTTTCTGCAAGCCGCGCATGAGCTGCGCAATGGCGTGGCCAAGCCGCGTCTGGATGTTGCCGGTGCCGGTGTCATCCGCGCTGTGCCAACGGCCAATCTGATGGATGCGCTCGCTGCGCGATTCAATCCAGCCAAGTCGACACGGCCTAACACGACGGTCCAGCTCATCTTCACCGACCGGAATGAGACGGTTGCGATGCATGTGGATGAGTCCGTGCTGTTCCCAAGCATGGGTCAGGTTCTCGATAAGCCGACAGCCACGCTGACCACGACGCGCGCGACCTTTGACGGCCTGATCCTTCAGACTATCGACATTGGCGAGGCCATACAGTCCGGCGCGCTGAAATTTGATGGTGACCCGACGGCCATCGGCGCGATGTTTGCGGCGTTGGATAAGCCGGAGATGACGTTCAACATCGTGACGCCTTAGGCGCCGTTTGCCGGTGTCCAGTCAAAGTGGATGATGCGCGTCGTATAATCCGATTTGCGCAAGGAAGTGCGTTGCCGGTGTAGTCCCTCGCGCCGGTGGCCGGGCAGTGTGTCATCGAAATACCCCATGACGAACTGGCCGTCAGGGTGGTCCTGATGCCAATGGCCAATCATGCCGGTCAGCAGTTTCCAGGCGCCGCCATTGTTCGCGTCAACGGACCCGCCATGCCAATAATAAAAGGTGCGGCCAAATTCATATCCGAACAGCCCCGCGAGTGGCTTTGTACCCTGACGCGCGATGGCAATATGGCACTTTCTGGGCATGATCAGGATGTTTGCGACGTAAGACAGCGCCATCCGCCAGGCGGGGTGTTCAAGATCAACCCGGTCGAGCGTATGGCGGCGCATCCGGACGAGATCGGGGATCAGGCGCAACGCGGTGATCCCTTTGCCGTGGACCATTTCAACAGGCGTATCCGCTTGTTCAGCACGCTTCACATTTCGGCGGACATTGTTGCTGATGGACCGGTAATAGCTCTCCCAGCAGGGCCAGTTGGCGAGATTGACCGAATGGACAATGATGTCTCTGCTCTGATGGTTTGATGTTCCCGGAATCTTCTGAAAATCGTTCAGCGACACATCTTCCAGCGACCATGACCAACCGTAAGTGAGGTGGCCGGCAGGCAAATAGGCGAGAATATGTTGCAGGATAGTGGTGCGGGCCGCGCTAAATCCGTCTGCAATTTGAAGCCCGTCCAGAAAGCTCATCTGCGGTCCGCGCGCGCTGACAATGCATTGCGCGATCTTTTTTCCCCGGTCTGGCCCGGAGGCCGCAAAGGCCTCAAAGGCGAAAAGGCGACCATTCAACAAATGGCGAAGGCGGGCCACCCGGATATGGCCGAGGTCAGACCGCCAGGATCCGCCGCCTCTTTTGGCAAAGGCGACCCAATCCTTCGAAATCTGGCCAAGCGGGATCGGAACGACACGCACATCAGCGGCGTGGTGCGCCGTGTTGCTGCTTACAGAATCTGCGGCATCTGATGGCGCAGGGGCTGGGGGCCAAGGCGCCCCACCTCGGGCGTCCCCACGGACCCGTTCGCCATCGACACTTTGAGACACGCCCCCATCACCCCATTATAGAGGGGGCATCGCCCAAATACGCAGCAATTGCCGCTTTCTTGGATCGAATCTTTGCCCCGACACCTGAATTTTACAGTATTCAGGGTCCACGTCATAGTAATATAGGCGTTAACAATTACTTTGATCGTATCATATTGATACGACTTATCTTTATCTGAAGGTCTCGGCGCGAGGGGTGGGTGCGCAGGCTTAGTGCAACCCGGCAATCACATTGACCATCAGGGCCATGATCCCAAGATTGAAGATGAAGGCGAACAGTCCATGAAACGTCACGACACGGCGGAAGGTCTGGCTGGTCAAGCAGATGTCCGCCGTCTGGCACGTCATGCCGATCACGAATGAGAAATGGACGAAGTCTGCAAAGACCGGGAGCAATGATCCGGGAAAGCTAAGACCGCCACGATCTTTCCCATCCGCGTCGGCATCGTAGAAGACGTGCGCATAGTGGATTGCGAAGGCAAGGTTGGTGAACGTCCAACCCGCCAGCAACGTTATTGCCAGCAGCGCGATATGGCCCGCCGTCAAATCATCCTTGTCCGTCACGAGGCCGCCGACAGCGAGGGTGACGACGACAACGATGACGGCCGTCACAGTGAGCAGAAGAAAGCGGCCGCCATCATCGCGCATGGCTGTTTTACGGATCGTCTCGGGGGAACTGTTGAACCATTTGGGTGCCAGAGAGAGGATGAAGACACCTGCCGCCAGATCAAATCCGCCGATGAGGGCCTTACCCAGCGGCATGAATGCATGGAGCGTTGCGACTGCGATGAGCAGAATGATGAAAAACATCATATACCGCGGATGGTGCAGGTGGTGGGCCTTTGATCGCTTCTGGTTCAAATCCTGTCCGTCCCTCTTGTCTTCATGAAAGCAGGCCCTTGGCTTACCATGCTATGGTCGCTCTGAGGCCCCCTGCCAGTTCTTAAAGAACGCCAAGGTCAGCCAGATGCCTGCGTGCCGCCCCGGCATCGCTAAAGTGATGGCCGATGAAGCCCGTCG
Source organism: uncultured Sphingomonadaceae bacterium (assembly GCA_937996655.1). Lineage (GTDB taxonomy): Bacteria > Pseudomonadota > Alphaproteobacteria > Sphingomonadales > Sphingomonadaceae > Aquisediminimonas. Next base: position 181,571 of record CALKUK010000012.1, read on the forward strand.
CCTGCGCGGCCTGGGCATTGTCGAGTCGGTCATCCAGAAACACGCCTTCGCCTGGCGCCAGCCCAAAGCGCGCGCGGGCGAGGTGGAAAATCGCGGGGTCGGGTTTGGCCAGTTTCTCATCACCGGACACGACGATATCGCGAAACCGGTCAAACAAATGGGCTTCCTGCGCGCGAAAAGGTGGCCAGAATTCGTGGCTGAAATTGGTGATGCCGAACAGCGGCACGCCCGCCGAATCGAGGTCCTCGACCAGTTCGATCATCCCATCGACAGGGCCGGTGATGGTTTCGTTGAAACGCGGTGCCCAGGCGAGGATGAGATCGCGATGCTCTGGAAAGCGGGCGATCAGCTCTGCACTGGTGTCGGCGAAGTCGCGGCCTTCGTCATGCTGGAAATGCCAGTCATTGGTGACGACACTTTCCAGAAACGCGTCAAGCGCCCGATCCTCGGGGATCAGGCGCTCGTACAGAGCTCTCGGGCTCCAGCGATACAGGACGTTGCCGACGTCGAATACGACGGCGGTCACCGCCATGGGCGATTAGCCCTGGCGTGCCTTGAAGCGCGGCTGCGTCTTATTGATGACGTAGGTGCGTCCACGACGACGGATCACGCGGTTATCCCGGTGACGGTCCTTGAGGGACTTGAGCGAATTGCGGATCTTCATGATCGCTTGCCTGTTCTAAATTAACGTTGGAAAATGAAGGCTGCCGCCTAATGATGGGCTATAGCAAAGTCAAGGCGATCCGCCCTGTAAGGAGTCTTCTCCCATGCGTTTTATCGTGCTTTCCCTCTCTGTGCTGGCGCTATCCGGCTGTGCAGCCTCGATTCCGCCCGTAGAAGTCACGCGATTCCTCCTTGGGCAGCAACCGGCGTCGGGTCCAGCGGTGATTGAGGCGGCAGAGGGTCAAAATGCCACCAATCTTGAGTTTGGCACCTATGCGGCCGCTGTCTCGCGCGAACTGATTCGGCTCGGCTACCCGGTTGAGGGCAAAGCCGCTTACCGGGTTGTCCTTGGGTTTGAACGGACGGAACGGCAGGTGGCCAAGCGGTCTCCGGTAACCATCGGCATTGGCGGCGGGTCGTTTGGTGGTGGCCTTGGCATTGGCGTGGGCACAAGCTTTGGCGTTGGTAAATCAACCTCTGCCCTGATGCTGACGCGCCTGTCGGTTCAGATGAAGCGCACGTCCGATGGCGTGGTGGTGTGGGAAGGGCGGGCGGAAACCGAGGCACCGGCCAATGCACCCGCTGCCCAGCCCGGCCTTGCCGCAGACAAGCTGGCCCGTGCTCTGTTTCAGGGCTTTCCGGGCGAATCAGGACGCACTATCACTGTTCCATGACATCCCTCAGCATCACGTCCGGCTTTGACAGCGGCAACATCATCGTCACCTCGATTGAGGGCGACACGGCCACCCTTGAGATCCGCAAGGATGCCCATTCGGATTTCTACCAGTGGTTCCATTTTAGGGTGGCGGGCGCGAAAGGGCGCCCGATCACGCTGAAGATCACCAATTGCGCGGATTCGGCCTATCCGGGCGGCTGGGCCAACTACCGGGCGCGCTATTCGGCGGACCGTGAGGACTGGCTCTGTGCGGACACAAGCTATGCCGGCGGCGTGCTGACGATCACCCACACGCCAGAGGCTGATGCCGTCTGGTTCGCCTATTTCGCCCCCTATGCGATGGAACGGCATCATGATCTGGTGCAGCGCATCGCGCGTGCGCCGGGCGTGTCGCTGATCCAGCTTGGCCAGACGCTTGATGGCCAGCCGATGGACTTGCTGCGCATGGGCACCGGCGCGACGCAGCTTTGGCTTTATGCGCGCCAGCATCCGGGCGAATCGATGGCCGAATGGTGGATGGAAGGCGCGCTGGAACAGCTGGTGGACGCGAATGATCCCGTCGCCCGCACGCTGCGGGAAAAATGCACGCTCCACATCGTGCCCAACATGAACCCCGATGGCTCTGTGCGGGGGCATTTGCGTACCAATGCGGCGGGCGTGAACCTTAACCGCGAATGGGCGGAACCGAGCGCGGAACGATCACCCGAAGTGTTGTGCGTCCGCAATGAGATGGACCGCACCGGCGTCCACTGGGCGATGGACGTGCACGGCGATGAAGCGATCCCGGCGAACTTCATCGCGGGCTTTGAAGGCATTCCCAATTGGACCGACGGGCAGGGCGAGCGTTTCTACGCCTATCGCGAGGCGCTGGCCGCGCAGACGCCCGATTTCCAGACCAAGCTCGGCTACCCCAAATCCGCGCCGGGCAAGGCCAACCTCACCATGTCGACCAACCAATTGGCCAATCGCTTTGCGCATCTGGGCTGTGTGTCGATGACGCTGGAAATGCCGTTCAAGGACCATGACATGAACGCCGATCCAAAGCGGGCCTGGTCGCCGGAGCGCTGCCGTCAACTTGGGCGGGATTGTCTGGCTGTACTGGCCCGCTCTGTTTGATGCGGATCGTCGTCGATGATCTGACAGGGCCGGAAATTGCGGCACTCTTGCAGACTCATCTCGACGCTATGCATGAATATTCCCCGCCGGAAAGCGTCCATGCGCTTGATCTGGATAAGCTCCGTCAGCCGGACATTACCTTCTGGACGGCATGGGATGGGTCGCAGCTTATGGGCTGCGGTGCGCTTAAGGAACTTGATGCCCGCCATGGGGAGATCAAATCGATGCGCACCGATACCCGCCATCTGCGCAAAGGGGTGGCGGCCGCCATCCTCGAAACCATCCTGACGACGGCGCGACACCGGGGCTACGAACGGCTCAGTCTGGAGACGGGGCGGTCCGAACCGTTCCAGCCTGCCCACCGTCTGTATGAACGTTATGGGTTCCGAGACTGCCCGCCTTTTGCAGATTATGTGCTGGATGACTTCAGCATCTGCATGACACAGGAGCTTCTGCCCGAAAAATGACCAGCGGCCCGCTGAAAAACAATGACCCCCGCTCCGGGGGCGTGGAGCGGGGGTCTAGCTAGCGTTCGTCACGCTGTCTTTTGCGGTTTGGATCTGACGAGTAACAGGGGGGAATCTCATCAGGTCTTCCGCGAAAGCCATGTGAAATTAGGCTTTTTTTCCTGTCGCCAAGATGAATGGATTGTCAGCCACGCGGTCCTTTTGGCCGTGGGTCGCTCCAAAGGAACGTTTTATCTGATATTGGGGCGTTAAATCGCTGGCTGGAGAGACGAACCGTTGTCCGGTTGTTCTGAGAATCGACGGAAACCCAGCCTTCCAGCATCAAACCAGCTGGGGCCGAGTCGTTTTTGCTGAACGCCAATGTGATGACGCCATATTCGGGATGCTTCTTGTCCCGGGCCTCCACCAATGTGATCTTTGGATTGGCGGCGGGCAGGATGCGGGCGATGCCACGCAAATCCTTGTTGGGGTTCAATAAGACGCCCAATGGCGTGCTGCCAATCGGCCAGCGCTGCACCTGACGGACCGAATAATCGATGAAGGTCAGCGCCTTGCCGTCGCCGACGATGAGGATCGGAACATCCTTTTGATATTGGAAACGCACCTTCCCCGGCCGCTTCAGGCTCAGGACGCCGCTCACGATTTTACCGGATCTGTCGGTCTGGGCGAAGTTTGCGGTCATCGTCGTCACCGCCTTCAGATGCTCTGACACTGCGGTCAATGCATCCGCCTGCGCGTGAGCGAGCGTTGGGGTCATGGCCCCAACACAAACTGCCGCGAGGGTCATGAGCGGAACGAACACGGGTTTCATCAAAGTCTCCAAAGCTGCGGCTTGGCCCCTGGCAGGCGCGGATTGAACCGCGCATGAACTTGCTTGAGCGCGGGCGTCAGATAGCCTGGCCGTCCGGATCGATCAGGACTTCGCGGCGGCCCACATGGTCCGGGCGGCTGACTTTGCCTTCCAGCTCCATCCGCTCAATGAGGCGGGCGGCGGAGTTATAGCCGATACGCAACTGGCGCTGGATATAGCTGGTCGAGGCCTTTTGGCTTTCGGCGACCACCTGCAACGCCTTGCGGTACATTTGGTCCTCGGCGGAATCTTCGCCCGTCGGCGCGCCGTCCAGATCCCAGCTGCCTTCTTCCGGCTCTTCGGTGACGGCCTGAATATATTCGGGATGTCCCTGTCCGCGCCAATGGTCTGCAACGGCACGCACTTCTTCATCGGAAACGAACGGGCCGTGGACGCGGGCGATCTGCTTTCCGCCGGGCATATAGAGCATGTCGCCCTTGCCGAGCAGCTGTTCTGCGCCCTGTTCCCCAAGGATGGTGCGGGAATCGATCTTGGATGTGACGGCAAAGCTGATGCGCGTCGGCAGGTTCGCCTTGATGACGCCGGTGATCACGTCAACCGAGGGGCGCTGCGTTGCCATGATCAGGTGGATGCCCGCTGCACGGGCCTTCTGCGCGAGGCGCTGGATAAGGAATTCAACTTCCTTGCCCGCCGTCATCATCAGGTCCGCAAGTTCGTCAACGATGACGACAATCTGCGGCAGCGGCTGATAATCCAGCTGCTCTTCCTCATAGATCGGGTTGCCGGTCGCTGAGTCATAGCCGGTCTGGACACGGCGGCCGAGGAAGGCGCCCTTCTGGTTGGCGGAGCGGACCTTTTCGTTGAAGCTTGCAAGGCTGCGCACACCGACCGACGCCATCATGCGATAGCGGTCCTCCATCTGCTCCACCGCCCACTTCAGCGCGCGGATCGCCTTGGCCGGTTCGGTCACAACCGGTGACAGCAGATGCGGAATGTCATCATAGATGCTGAGTTCCAGCATCTTGGGGTCGATCATGATCATCCGGCACTGGTCCGGTGTCAGGCGGTAGAGCAGCGACACGATCATCGCGTTGAGGCCGACCGATTTGCCCGACCCGGTGGTGCCCGCGACGAGCAGATGCGGCATGGGGGCCAAGTCTGCGATGACAGGATCACCGGCGATGTTCTTCCCCAGAACGATCGGCAGTTGACCCGATTGATCGTTAAAGGCGTGGCTTGCGATCAGCTCATGCAGGACGACGCTTTCGCGCTTCTGGTTGGGCAGCTCGATGCCGATGACTGTCCGGCCGGGGATGGTTGCGACACGCGCCGACAGGGCGGACATGTTGCGCGCGATATCGTCGGCCAGCTGGATGACCCGGCTTGCCTTGATGCCCGATGCCGGTTCCAGTTCGTACATGGTGACGACTGGGCCGGGGCGGACTTCGACGATCTGGCCCTTCACATGAAAATCATCGAGCACCGTTTCAAGCAGGCGGGCATTGCGTTCCAGCGCGACCTTGTCGATCGGGTTGGACGCGGATTCCGGCGCGGGGCTGAGCAGATCAAGCGGCGGCAGGACATAGCGGTCGCCAAGCGGCAATGCGGCCTGACCGCCCTTTTCGGCCTTGGGCTTAGCCGGGGCCGGCTTGTCCTGAATAACGGTCTTTGGCCGGCTTTCATCGATGACGGGCGCGGGGCGAGGTTCGCTGATGGCGGGTTGCGCAGGCTTCAGCCGCGGCGGCAGCACGTCATCTTCCTCATCAAAGGGTGCAGGCAGCGCGCGGGCAGTGTCCGCCTTGTCCCGACGGCGGAACAGCCAGGCGCGTTCATTTTCATCAAGTCCAAGGCTCTTCGCCCAGATGACGATGCCGGCAAGGGCGGCAGCCCCCGCAAGGCCCCAGCGGACCCAAACCATCCAGTCGGCCGCAGGTGCAAAAGACATCAGCCATTGGATCAGCCCGCCGACCGTGACGCCAACGGTGCCGCCGAGCCCGCCGGGCAAGCTTTCAAAGGCGCCGGGACGGAACAGGGCAAGGCCCGTATCAACCAGAACGATGCCCGCCAGAGCGCCAAGTGCGCGGCGCTTCCAGCCAAGGGTTGAAACCTTGGCCCAAAGCCGGCGGGCATGGATCAACATCTGCGGCACGAACAGGCCGACGGCGGGGCCGAGCAGCCAGAGCAGGAAATCCGAAACCCAGGCCCCCGGCGGGCCGATCAGGTTGTTGGCCGGCCCGCCCGCCGCTGTGTTCATGGAAGGGTCGCTGGGCCGGTAGCTGGCCAGCGCGAGCACGAGGATGAGCGCGCCCAAGGCAAGCGCCACCGCACCGATCAGCGCACCGCTGCGGATTGCCCCACGTTTGACCGATTCACGCCATTCCGGTGCCCGGGATGCCATGCCGCGCCTCCTTTGCTGCGTGCGCATAATGTTCCGGTTGCCCTCATGCGCCAGCCGCTGACTCGCCGTCAAGAGTCGCGCTGAAATGCTTGAGTCGCGGGCGGGTTCGGACGTATGGCGTTGGCCCATGGACTCACACGATATCATCATCCTCGGCGGCGGCCTGATCGGCCAGACAATGGCGCTTGCGCTGGACCTGCACGGCCTCAAATCCGTAGTGATCGATCCGGTCGATCCCGCAGGCACGCTGACGACCGAATTTGACGGGCGGGTCACGGCCATTTCGTCCAGCAGCTGGAAGATGTTCGACGCGATCGGCATCGGGCCGAAGATGCGCGCGGAGGCGCGTCCTATCCGCCGGATCGAAGTGCGTGACGGTGCCGATGGCCGTCCGCTCGATTTTGAGACGGATGATGTCGACAACCCGCTGGGTCTGATGCTCGAAAACCGCGTGTTGCGCAGGGAGCTGTGGGCGATGCTTCAGGGTGCGGCCAATGTGACACGCAAATTTGGGGTCACAGCAGACAGTCTGGATCGGGGCGATCACCGGGTGGAGGCGCGCCTTTCCGATGGAACGAAGGTGACGGCACCGCTGCTACTGGTGTGCGAAGGGCGTTATAGTTCCACGCGTCAGGCCGCGGGCATCAATGTCGCAGCTTGGGACTATGCGTCGAAGAGCATTGTGACTGCGCTCGACCATAGCATCCCGCACGGCGATACCGCTCACCAGATCTTCTACCCCGGCGGGCCGGTCGCGTTGCTGCCGATGAACCCCGGCACCCGTTCCGCGCTGGTCTGGTCGTTGCCCGATGATCAGGCACAGGGTTTTATGAAAGTGGGGGACCGCGCCTTCCTTGCAGAAGTGTCGCGGGCGACGGCGGGCATCCTGGGGGATTTGAGCTTCGCCGCCCCGCGTGCGCTCTATCCGCTCCATTTCCGCCACACCGCCAAGATGACCGAAAAGCGCCTCGCGCTCGTCGGCGATGCGGGCCATGGTATCCACCCGATTGCGGGACAGGGTTTCAACCTTGGCCTGCGCGATGTCGCAGTGATGGCCGAAGTGCTGGTAGACGGCGCACGTCTGGGTCTTGATCTCGGCGATGCCCAGCTTCTCGCCCGCTATCAGCGCTGGCGCGCCGGGGACGTGATGGCGGTGACCTTTGCTTGTGACAGCCTCGTCCGTCTGTTTGGCCTCCCCGGCAAAGCGGCCCGTGCGGCCCGTCGTTTCGGACTGGGTGCGGTCCAGAGTGCCAAACCGCTCAAGGACCTCTTCATGGCCGAAGCCCGCGGCGAAAGCGGGAATCTGCCGGTCATGCTGCAGGGGTTGCGGGTTTAGGGCCCACGCACATTGCGTTTCCCAACCCCGTTCATCCTGAGCTTGTCGAAGGATCGTTCTTATCTTTTCGCGTTTGGTGACCGGCAAGGTCGGCCCTTCGACAAGCTCAGAGTGAGCGGTAAGGGGTGTTAGAGCAGCCCCGTCGCTCGATACCAATCCGCTGTCTTCTTCAGCCCCTGGCGCGTCTCAATTTGAGGCATCCAGAGCGACCCGTCAGGTCGCGCTGCCCCGTCGACCCGCCAATCCGGATGGCAGAAATAGTTCACCCGATCGGCGGTCAGCTTTGCCTTGTCCCCGCGCAGCAAGCGGTCGAGGACCGAGCCGAGCTTCAGAATCGGGCGCGGGGTGGAGAGGACAAGCGCGCGGCGGGACATAGCGTCGGCAATGGCCTTGGCAAACGTCACATGCGTCCACCCGCCCGGTTGCCCGTCATCGACTTCGTAGATTTGCCCGACCGGCGCATTGGCCGCGGCCAGCGCAAGCAATAACTGCGCGAGGTCTCCCGCGTGGATGACCGAAAGATGCCCGGCAGGGGGCATCAGCATCACCCCGGTCTTGGTCATTTTGAAGATGTCGAGCATCTCCATATCGCCGGGGCCGTAGATGGCGGGCGGACGGACCATGGTCCAGTCAAGGCCACTTGCGCGCACGGCGTCTTCGGCACCGGCCTTGGACCAGCCATAGACCGACAATTGCGGCTCCCGCGCAGCCAGTGAGGAGACGTGGACGAAGCGATGTACGCCCGCCGTCTTGGCCGCTGCGACAATGGCCTGCGTCCCCCGGATATTGCCGTGTTCAAACCCTGCGCGGGTCGGCGCGTTGACCACGCCGGCCACGTGTATGACAGCATCAGTGCCTTCCACCAGTCGGGCGAGGTTGTCCGGCGTATCGAGTGCACCGTTGATCCATGTGACGCCGGACTGGTCCGGCTGCGGGCGACGGGTCAGAGCGCGGACTTGAAGGCCCTGATCGGTCGCCGTCTTGAGGAGCGTCGAGCCGACGAACCCCGTGGCGCCGGTGACGGCAACCGTCTTCGTCACAGAAGGACCATATGGTCGCGGTGGATGAGGGCCGCGCGCGGCGCATAGCCCAGCACCTCGGTCAACGCTTCGGTGCGCAAGCCGCAGATGCGCACGGCGTCGGCCAGATCATATTCGGCCAGACCATGGGCGAGGACGAGGCCGTCGGCATCGACAATTTCGACAACGTCGCCGCGTTTGAAGCTGCCATCGACGGCTTTTGCTCCGGCGGGCAACAGGCTCGCGCCCTTGGCCAGCGCTTTGGCCGCGCCAGCGTCGATATGGATGCGTCCCTTGGAGGTCAGGCGACCCGCCAGCCAGGCCTTTTTCGCCGCGCGTGTGCCGTCGGCCGTGAACACGGTGCCGCACCCTCCTTCGGCCAGTCGGGCGAGGGGGTGGTCATGCAGCCCGGAGACGATGACGAGCGCCGCGCCTGCCGCATTGGCGATGCGCGCGGCTTCGATTTTGGAGGCCATCCCGCCCGAGCCCATGCCGGAAGAGCTTTCCGCCTTGGCGATGGAGCGGATGCGGGCGTCGATGCGCGCGACATGGGGAATACGTTCGGCCTCAGGATTCTTGCCGGGATCATCAGTGAACAGGCCATCCACGTCGGACAGCAGGACAACACCCTGTGCCGACGCCGCCTGCGCGATCCGTGCGGCCAGCCGGTCATTATCGCCAAAGCGGATTTCGGCCGTGGCGACGGAATCATTTTCGTTGATGACAGGTACAACGCCAAGGCCGAGCAGGCGCTCCAGCGTGGCTGCGGCATTGAGGTAACGCCGCCGGTCTTCCAGATCGTCGAGCGTTACAAGGATCTGCGCCGCCGTCATGCCCTTAGCATCGAGCAGTCCGGCCCAGCATTGGGAGAGCGCGATCTGCCCCGTGGCGGCGGCGGCCTGTGCGTCTTCAAGGCTCGCCCGCCCGCCCTTGGGCAGGCCAAGCCGACGCGCGCCGAGCGCGATCGCACCGGAGGAGACGATGATGATCTGCTGGCCTGCCGCCCGCCTTTCGGCAATGTCGTCCACAACGGTCTGCAGCCAATCCTGCCGGACCATGCCAGCGGGATCGACCAGCAGGGATGATCCGATTTTGACGACCAGCCGCGGGCAGTCCGCAGGCGTCAGACGGGAGACCATCCGCTGTCTTCCCCTGTCTTTGGCGCTTCCATCGGCGATACCGGGCCGATGGCCTCCAGCAGCCGGTCCAACACCGCGTCCACGCCCTCGCCGCTGGACCCCGACAACAGCAGGACGTCCGCCTTGCTGGAGCGTTTCAGCTTGGCCGCGATCTTCTTGACGTCGGCCGGGTCCAACGCGTCGATCTTGTTGAGGCCGATCACTTCGGGTTTGCCGACGAGATCCGCGCCATATTTCTCGAGTTCCTTGCGGACGACCTTATAGGCGCCAACGGGATCGTCGCCGGTCGCATCCACAAGATGCAGGAGCACGCGGCAGCGCTCGATATGGCCCAGGAAGCGATCACCGATGCCCGCGCCGTCCGCTGCGCCTTCGATCAGGCCGGGAATGTCGGCGATGACAAATTCCCGCCCGTGCCGCGTCGCCACGCCCAATTGGGGGCGCGTGGTGGTAAACGGATAGGCGCCAACCTTCGCATTCGCGTTGGTCACGCCATTGATGAAGGTGGATTTGCCGGCATTGGGAAGGCCGACGAGCCCTGCATCGGCGAGGAGCTTCAGCCGAAGCCAGACCCACATTTCTTCATTTGGCCAGCCCATGCCGTGCTGTCGCGGGGTACGGTTGGTAGACGTCTTGTAGCTTGCATTGCCACGGCCGCCGTCCCCGCCCCGCAGGAAGACGCGCTTGACGCCCGGCTCGGTAAAGTCGGCAAGGACATGTTCTTTGTCTTCGGACAAGACTTGCGTGCCTACGGGCACCTTGATGACAAGATCTTCGCCGCCGGCGCCTGTCCGGTTGGAGCCTGAGCCGCCGTGACCGCGTTCAGCCTTGAAGTGCTGCGTGTAACGGAAATCGATGAGCGTGTTGAGGCCGGGCACAGCTTCAAAAACGATGTCGCCACCCTTGCCGCCATTGCCGCCGTTGGGTCCGCCATATTCCATGAACTTTTCGCGCCGAAAAGACACAGCACCGGGGCCACCGGCGCCTGAGCGGATGTAAATCTTAGCCTGATCTAGAAAATGCATGGCTTCCCTTTAGGCGAAACCGCGCAAATGGAAAGCTTTGCTGCGCTTTGGCGGTCTGACTAGCTTTCGAGACGTGTGGCCAAACGCGGCGACGCTTTCAACTGACGGACGGCAATATCCCGCGCCGTGCGACGCGGAAGCCCCAGCGATTTGGCGAGCGGTTCGCCGAGCAGCGCATCCCCCATGGCGAGCAGGACGAGGTGCAGCGTGTCCTCATGCATCGACTTATCCTGATGGCCTTCGCCGATTTCGTCGATCAGCTCATGGATCGCATCGACCACGGGATTGAGCGCATTTTCATTGCCGGACAGGATCATCCAGGTAGCCAGTTGGGCCGCGCCTTTTTCGACAAAGGTGTCGAACGCCATGTCGACAACGCGGTCGGGGTCCGGCTCCCGGTCACGGTTCTGGAGGATCAGATCGGCAATCGAATCGCACACAGTTCCTGCCAGATGCGCGGCGAGCGCCATTTGCAGCCCGGAGGCTGACCCGAAATGATGGAGCAGATTGGCATGCGTCCGCCCCATGCGCGAGGCGACGGCCTTTAGCGTCACAGCCTGCGGGCCGGCCTCGATCAAAATGGTGCTTGCCGCCTCGAGTGCTGCTGCGCGGCTTTCTTCCGGGGAGAGGCGTTTACGTTCTATTGACATTAATGTAAGTAATCCCTTATTCTGCCGTTTGAGGAGAATCGCGCATGACAACCGCCATCATGAAGTCCCCCGCAGATTTGACCATTACGCCGCGTGACCGTCGCTTTGGCCGCAATGCGGCGCAACAGCGTTGGTGGGCTGGCGGTGATCCTTTTGCAACGGCTTTCTACAATGCCCTGTCGGTGACTTTCCCCAGAGGCGAGACCATGTTCATCGAGGCGGTAAAGGCCTTTCGCGATGGCGTGCCGCCCAAGCTCGAAAGGGAAATCCGCGCCTTTGTGACGCAGGAAGTCATGCACACGCGCGAACATGTCGCCTTCAACAACCGCGTTGAGCAGGCTGGTTACGACATCACCTTCCTCAACCATCAGGTCAGCCATGTCATGGATCTGATCAAGTCGCGCCCAGCGATCGTCAACCTGTGCGTGACGATGGCGCTGGAGCATTACACAGCGATCATGGCGAAGCAGTTCCTCGAAGACCCCGATGCCTTCCGCAACGGGGAAGGCGAGGAAGTTGACCTCTGGAAATGGCACGCCATTGAGGAGATCGAACATAAGGGCGTCGCTTATGATACTTGGCTCCACGCCACGCGCGACTGGAGCCGGCTCAAGCGCTGGCGGATGAAGTCGATGCTGATGCTGTTGGTGTCGATCAATTTCTGGAAGAACCGCTACATCGGGATGCGTCACCTGCTGGCGCAGGATGGCATCACCGGATGGAAGGCCCATCGCGGCCTCATCTGGTTCCTGCTGGGCAACCCCGGCACGCTGCGGAAGCTGATCTTGCCTTGGGCGACCTACTTCCTTCCCGGTTTCCACCCCTGGAACGAAGATGACCGCCATTTGATCGGTAAATTCGACAGCGCCTATGAAGCCGCACGAAGCCCGGTGACGGCAGCAGTCTGATCGGTTAACCGGGGGCATGACCATTGCACCCGTGCTTCAGACTGACCGGCTCACGCTTACGCCACTCTCGCTCGACCATTGGGAGGCCTATGCCGCCGCTTGGGCCGACCCGGAACTGACGGCGTTCATCGGGGGTAAGCCCCGCGCACGTCAGGAAAGCTGGACGAAGTTTACCCAAGGCATCGGGCTGTGGCCGCTGCTCGGCTATGGCTATTGGGCCTTTATCGACCGCGCCACAGGCCAGTTCCTCGGCAATGGAGGGCTGGCCCGGTTTGAGCGCGGCATTGCGGAGCTTGAGGGATATCCAGAGGCGGGCTGGGCATTTGTGCCCGCCGCTTGGGGCCGCGGCCTTGCAACCGAAGCGATGGACGCAGTGCTCAATTGGGCTGACGGTGCGCTCTCGTCCGAAATTCGGTGCATCATTGATCCGGGCAACACAGCGTCCCAACGCGTGGCTGCAAAGCTTGGATTTCAGCATTTTTCCGACAGCGACGGCGCGATCGGGCCCGTCGGCGTCTATCGTCGGGCCGTGCCCGTCACGGCATAGCATTGCGCAGCCCTTGCCCTCGGGCACGCTTGCGTTAGAAGCCGATCGATGGACAGGATACTTATTCGCGGCGGCAATCGCCTGAACGGCCGCATTCCGATTTCGGGGGCTAAAAACTCCGCTCTAACCTTGCTGCCGTGCGCGCTGCTGACGGATGAGCCGCTCACGCTGCGCAATCTGCCGCGTCTTGCCGACGTGGATAGCTTTGGCCATCTGCTCAACCAGCTCGGTTGTTCCACGATGATCGAAGGCGCGCGACCGGAAGATTTCGGCCGGGTCATGACGCTGCGCGCGGGCAATATCACCGCGACGATGGCACCCTATGATATCGTGCGGAAAATGCGCGCCTCCATTCTCGTGCTGGGGCCGCTGCTCGCTCGTGCAGGGGAAGCCACCGTGTCGCTGCCGGGTGGCTGCGCCATCGGCAACCGCCCCATCGATCTCCATCTAAAGGCGCTCGAAGCCTTTGGCGCAGAGATTGAAACGACGGCAGGCTATGTGACGGCCCGCGCCAAGGGTGGCCGCCTGCCGGGCGGCACCATCGTGTTCCCCGTCGTCTCTGTTGGGGCGACGGAAAATGCGCTGATGGCGGCAGTCCGTGCCAAGGGCACCTGCATCCTTGAAAATGCGGCGCGTGAGCCGGAAATTGTCGACCTGTGCAACCTGCTGGTGGCCATGGGCGCGCATATTGAAGGTATCGGCACGGAAAAGCTGATCGTCGAAGGCGTCGACCGTTTGCACGGTGCGACCTATGCCGTGATGCCTGATCGTATTGAGGCAGGCAGCTATGCCTGTGCCGTTGGCCTTGCCGGCGGGACGGTTGAGCTGGACGGCGCCAACCCCGAAGATATGCACGCGACGATTGCAGCCCTGCGCGAAGCAGGCGTTGAGGTGACCGAACATAAGCGCGGCATCACCGTCTCTTCCGATGGAAAGCTGCGTCCGCTGACTCTGTCGACATCTCCATTCCCGGGCTTTGCGACCGACATGCAGGCACAGTTCATGGCGATGCTGCTGCGGGCAGATGGCGCCAGCGTGCTGACCGAAACCATTTTTGAAAACCGTTATATGCACGTGCCTGAGCTGGCCCGCATGGGGGCGGACATTCAGGTCAAGGGCCGCACCGCTGTTGTCCGCGGCGTCCAGCGCCTGGTCGGGGCGCCGGTGATGGCAACTGATCTGCGCGCCTCGATGAGCCTCATCATCGCCGGACTGGTCGCGGAAGGGGAGACGCAGGTATCCCGCATCTATCACCTTGATCGCGGTTATGAGCGGCTGGAAGAAAAACTGTCCGCCGTCGGCGCGGATATTGAGCGCAATAGCGACGGGTAGACGCAACTTTCCCTATCCGTTTGCCCAGAGCTTGTCGAAGGGCGGTCCTTTTCTGTTTTATTTGCGACAACAGGAAGGACAATGCTTCGACAAGCTCAGCATGAGCGGATTTGAGATGTCAGCTTAAAACCAGACATCCACAGCATGGATGGCAAGGCCGACAAGCCCGCCAACCAGCGTGCCGTTGATGCGGATATATTGGAGGTCGCGGCCTACCGCGGTCTCCACGCGCTCTGTCACCTTGCCGACATCCCAGCTGCGGATCGTGTCTGACACCAGCTTGACGATGCCGTCGCCATAGCTGGCAGTCGCCCCCACGGCGGCGCGGCGGGCGAAACGGTTGATGGTTGTGCGGATGCGGTCGTCGGATTGGAGCGTCTGGCCCAATTGGCGCAGCGTATCGCCCAGCTTTCCAGCCATGGCCTTGTCCGGGTCGCGTGCCGCGCGCAGCAGGGCGGTCCGCCCCTGTTGCCACAGCCCATCAATCCAGCGCTGCATGGCGGGGTTGTCAATCAGCTCATCCTTCAGCGCCTGCACCCGCGCCTGCATGGCGTCATTATGCTGGAGGTCAAAGGCTAGGTCTTCCAGCAGCTCATTGATCTTCAGTCGCAACGGGTGCTCCGGATTGTCCGCCATGTCGAACACCAGCTTGTTGAGGCCCGTGATGACAGCATTGGACACATTCTCGTCCAGCCCGGTCCAGCGCAGGATGCGGCCCGCGCGCTCATGCACCATGTCGCGGATAATCTCTTCATTCGAGGCGATGATGAGGCTGGCTCGGTTGATGATACCATCGAGCAGGGGGACGTGGCGGCCTTCGCGGATGGAGGCTGTGAGGGTCTGGCCCAGCAGAGGGGAGACATCCATCCGCCGGAGCCGGTCTGCAATGGCGGTTTTGGCCATGCCGCCCAGCCGGTCATCATCCAGACTTTCAAGGATATCGGCGAGCAGACGTGACGCGCCATCGCGCAACCGTCCGGACCCGCCGCGTTCATCACTGGCGAGAAACCGACCGGCAGCACCCGCCACGTCGAGGCCCCGCATCCGCCGGGCGACAACGGCGGGGGTGAGGAAATTATCGCGCAGGAAGGTGGCGAGCGTATCGCCGATCCTGTCTTTATTGCGCGGGATGATGGCCGTGTGCGGGATCGGCAGGCCAAGCGGATGCCGGAACAACGCCGTCACCGCGAACCAGTCTGCCAGACCGCCGACCATCGCCGCGTCGGCAAAGGCCTTCACGAACCCGATGAACGGATGGACAGGGCCGATCACCCGCGTGGCGATATAGACGCCGGCCATGACGACGAGCATGCCCGTCGCGATGATCTTCATCTGCCGTGCATCTGCCGCCGTCGGCAGCAGGCGAGGCGCCGGCCGCTTGAAGAGGGCATTCACATCCCGGGCGATGGCTTTACTCCGCCGGCTCGGCCGTCGCGCCGGACCGAGAAAAACGTGCCTTCAAGCGAGAGAAGACCTTGGCCGGGAACAGGCGGGGCGGACGACCCTGCTGGTCCATATCATCGCCATGGGTGGTCAGATAATGGCGCAACCAGGGGCCAAGGCGGCTTTCCATGCCGACGGCAAGGCTAAAGCTGGCGGGCACGATCAGCAGCGTGAGGAAGGTCGATACAATCAGGCCGCCGATCACCGTCACACCCATGGGCTGGGCAAAGGCACCATCGCCTGTCAGCGCAAGAGCGGTGGGCACCATGCCGGCAACCATCGCGACCGTTGTCATCACAATCGGCTGAGCGCGCTTATGGCCAGCATCCATGATGGCTTCAAACCGCGGTATGCCCTTGTCGATTTCCTCCAGCGCGAAGTCGACGAGAAGGATGGAGTTTTTGGCCACGATACCGAACAGCATCAGCGTCCCGATGAGCACCGGCATGGAGATGGCGAAGCCGAACAGCTTCAGCGCGATCATGCCGCCCAGCGGGGCCAGCAGCAGCGAGCCCATGTTGACGAGAGGTGGCACGAAGCGGTGATAAAGAAGCACGAGCACCGCAAACACAGAGGCAATGCCCGTGATGATGGCAATCATGAAGTTGGAGATCATCTCCTGCTGCCAGCGGGCATCGCCCAAGGTCAGCTTCTTCACTCCCTGCGGAAGGTTCTTCATGGTGGGCAGCGCGTCGATGGCCTGCATCGCCTGGCTGTTCACATAGGGTTTGCCGGTGTCTGGATTGACAGCATAGTCGGCGCCAATCGAGATGCGGCGGCTCTGGTTGGAGCGCTGGATTGTCGTCGGCCCGGCCCCGAAGGAAATCTCGGCCACGGTCTTTAGGGGAACCGAGCCGCCAGTCGATGTCGGCACGGGCAGGTTTTCAATCGTTGACAGATTGCGGCGGGAGCTTTCCGAAAGCGACACGCGGATCGGCACCTGACGGTCTGACAGCGAGAATTTCGCACTGTTCTGATCAATATCGCCAATGGTCGCGATGCGGATCGTCTGCGACAAGGCCGCGGTCGTGACGCCAAGGCTGGCGGCAAGGTCTGCGCGCGGTTTGATGGTCACTTCAGGGCGCAGCATGTCACCCCCAATGCGGGCGGCGGTGATTTCTTTCACGCCGCGCATCTCTTCATTCACCTTTTGCGCAGTCTGCTGGAGCAGGACGGGATCACTGCCGCCAAGTGTGATGGTGACGTCGCGGCCCGAAAAGCCGCCGGTCTGGGATTGGAAGGTCACCCGCGCGTCGGCGACTTGTGAGAAGCGTTTGCCCCAAGATTTTTCAAACTCGTCCGACGTCATCTTCCGGTCCGGAGACAGACGGAGATAGATCGTTGCTTTGGCAGGTTGAATGTCGGCAAAGGCAGCGACAACTTCAGGCGCGTCCTCGTCCAATGTCTTTTGCAGTCGCTCCACCAGCTGCTTCGTTTGTTGCAGCGTCGTGCCCGGCACCATCTCAACGCGGATAGAGCTATAATCAAAATTCATCGTGGGCTGGAACTGGAAGGGCAGCGACATGACCATGACGACCGTGGCCACCAGCGATCCGATTCCGCCCACGACGACCCAGCGGCGGTTGTTGAGCGTCCAGCGCAGGATGGTCATGTAGCGATCCATCACCCAACCTTCGCCATGCTTTTCTTCGCCGTGTGCCTTCAGGAAGTAGGCGGCAATCATCGGCGTGATCATGCGCGCGACGGCCAGCGACAGAAGGACAGCGGCCACAACGGTGAAGCCGAAATTCTTGAAGAACTGCCCGGACACACCCGGCATCAGCCCGACGGGTAGGAACACGGCGACAATCGAGAAGGTCGTCGCAACAACGGCAAGGCCGATTTCATCCGCCGCATCGATGGACGCCTGATAGGCGGATTTGCCCATGCGCATATGTCGGACGATATTTTCAATTTCCACAATGGCGTCATCGACCAGCACCCCGGCTACAAGGCTGAGCGCGAGCATCGAGATGCCGTTGAGGCTGAAGCCCAGCAGATCCATGAACCAGAAGGTCGGGATGGCGGAGAGGGGAATGGCGATGGCAGAAATGGCGGTCGCGCGCCCGTCACGCAGGAACAGCCACACCACGAGAACCGCCAGCACCGCGCCTTCGATCATCGAGGAGAGCGATGAGGAATATTGCGACTTGGTATAGTCGACCGTTGTATAGAGTTCGGTGAAGTGGATCTTCGGATTTTCCTTCTGGATCGCCCGGAGTTCCTTCCACATTGCGTCATAGACCTTCACGTCCGATGCGCCCTTGGCGCGCTGGACAGAGAAGCTAAGCACCTGACGCCCGTTCATGGTCGAAATAGCGCGCTGCTCACCATAAAGATCGCGGACTTCGGCGACGTCCGACAGCTTGACCGAACGGCCGCCGCCAATCGCAATGTTGGTGTCCCCCAGCGTATACGCATCGCGCGCATTGCCAAGGACGCGCACCGATTGTTCCGCCCCTGCAATTTCGGTGCGCCCGCCTGCCGCATTGATGTTGCTCTGGCGGAGCTGGTTGTTCACCTGTGCCGCCGTAATACCGAGTGACTGGAGCTTGGACGGATCAAGAATGACCCGAATTTCGCGGGAAACCCCACCGTCACGGTTGACGGCAGCAGCCCCCGGCACGCCCTGAAGGCGCTTCACCACCACGTCGTCGACGTACCAGCTCAGCTGCTCCAGCGTCATGTCGACCGCTTCGACCGAAATATAGGCAATGGGTTCACCCGTGGTGTCGACGCGGTTTACCTGTGGCTCCAAAATGCCGTCCGGCAGAACGCTGCGCACCTTGGTCAGTGCATCGCGAATGTCATTGACGCCGCGGTCGATATCGGTGCCGATCTGGAATTGGACGAAGGTCATCGACGTGCCTTCCCGCACGGTCGAATTGATTTCATCCACGCCATTGATCGACCGGAGCGCCGGTTCCACGATCTGCGTGACCTGCTTTTCAAGCTCGGTCGGCGCCGCACCCGGCTGGGTGATGATCACTTGCGCGCCGGGAAATTCGATGTCCGGATTGTTGTTCACGTCCATCCGGCTGAAGCTGACGATGCCCGCCAGCAACAGGGCCACAAATAGCACGATCGGCGGAACCGGGTTGCGAATGCACCAGGCCGAGATGTTCCGGAAGTTCATGGGACTAAGCCTCAGTTCGACTTGGGACGGACCGGAACGACACTCTCTCCGGGGTTGAGGAAGGCGCCTGCCGTTAGGACCACGCGCTCACGCCCGGACAATCCGGTGGCAATGGTGATGCCCTTATCAGACACAGCCCCTACCTTCACGTCGCGGCGTTCGACCTTGTTCTGCGCATTGACGACGAAAACGTAATTGCCCTTCTCATCGCTCTGCACAGCTGATTCCGGCAGCATCGGCGCCTGCGCCGCGCCCGAACGGATGGACGCGGTGGCAAAGCCGCCGGGACGGATCGCCTCATTATAGGCCAGCGCAATGCGAACCGATCCCTGACGCGTTGTCGGATCAATTACGGGCGGCATCTGCCACACTTGGCCAATAAAGGCCTTGGTCGTGCCCACTGGCGTCACTTCTGCTGAGGTGCCGACCGACAATTTGGCAAGATCTGCTTCAGCGAGCATCGCGCGCAATTCCATTTCGCCACCCTTGGCAATGCGGAACAGGACCGCGCCGCCACCGCCGACAACCTGGCCGGGTTCAACATTGCGGGACAGGAGCAAGCCGGAGGC
Organism: uncultured Sphingomonadaceae bacterium; assembly: GCA_937996655.1. Lineage (GTDB taxonomy): Bacteria > Pseudomonadota > Alphaproteobacteria > Sphingomonadales > Sphingomonadaceae > Aquisediminimonas. The sequence continues at coordinate 200,806 of CALKUK010000012.1, forward strand.
CGGTGCGCGGATGTCCAAGCGGCCAATGCGGGCGCTGTTTTCCCCAAATTGCGCTCGCGCCACGTTCAGCCGCGCATAAGCGGCGTCGCGCTGCGCGGTCTTGCGGTCAATGTCTGCTTTGGAGATGAAGCCACGCTCGGCCAGTGTCTTGGCGCGATCCAGCTCATTTTGGGCGAGGCTCGCATCGGCCTGCGCCACGCGGATCTGCGCGCCGAGCGATGCGGACTGCTGCGCCTGAACCTGACGGTCGACAGACGCGAGCACTTGGCCTTGCGATACCCAGTCACCGGCATCGACGAAGACGCGCGTCACCATGCCGCCTTCACCGACAGCGCCCACGGGCATTTCGCGGCGCGCGGCCAATGATCCCGTGGCACTTATGGTGGATTGAACCATGCTCGATCCGGGGACGACCACGGTCACGGTCGGGGACTGTTTCTGCCCGTCCTGATCAGCCGCCGCACCGCCGCCGCCAAACACCTTGGCGGCAATATAGGCGGCAAGAAGCACAGCGGCGATGACGCCGCCGACGATCATCCGGCGCTTGCGCTTGCGCGCAGCCGCCTCGGCATCATCGTCGGACAGGTCAACCGGTTCTGCGTGGCGCGCAAACGTCGTTTCGAGATTCATTCTGGTTCCGCTTTCGGCCCGCTCGTGCAGGCTGAGTCTCTGGGTCTGGCCGGTGTATTATCTCAATAAGTCACCCAGCACAAGGCGTTTGCGGCGCGCCGTCCCCGTGCCGCGCCGCTTATTTGCGATAATGCTGCCAAAATCGCAAGCGCCCCAAGGGTCAGGTTTGGTCGATTTGGGCTTGTCATGGGCTGACTTTAACATGACGATACCAAATCGGAGGCAAGTGTTGCGCCTTCGCCACACTCATGGGGAGAGAGTCCATGGAGATATTTGCAGGACATGGTTGGATCATGACCATCATTATCGGCGGTTTGGCCGGAGCGGTGGGCAAGTGGATTATGCCGGGTAAAGATCCGGGGGGGCTGATCGTCACGATTCTCTTAGGGATCGCGGGCGCATTGCTTGTGACGCTGCTTGGCACGTTGACCGGCTGGTATGCCGCCGGCGAAGGCGCCGGCTTTATCGGTGCCGTCATCGGCTCGATCATTCTTTTGTTCATTTACCGCAAAGTCAGTGGGGGCAACAGCGGCCCTGCTGCCTGACGGACTTTGTCTATTCAGGCCCGGTGCAGGCCGGCCGGTGCAGGTCGCGCTGGCCGGCCTGTTGTTTTGGGGCGGTTGTATGAAGGAGACCAGATGATGAAGCGCAATTTTGCAAAATCTGTCGCCGCTGCGACGGCCATGGCGGCGGCCTCTGCCGCCTCTGCCCAAACGGGTGCGCCCGCGCAGGCCGCCGGAACGCGTCTTGAGCTCCAGGCGCGCGGGGAAGTTCGCGTGACGCCGGATATCGCCGTCGTCTCGGCGGGCGTTGTGACCCAGTCTGTCGATGCGTCGGGTGCGATGCGGGAAAATGCGGCACGGATGTCGCGCGTTTTTGCAGCCCTGAAGCAGGCCGGCATTGCAGAAAAGGATATTCAGACGACCTCGGTCAACCTTTCACCGCAATATCGGTACACAAATAATGAAGCGCCGGTCATCACGGGCTATCAGGCCAGCAATACCGTGTCCGTCCGTTTTCGGGACATTGGGAAGAGCGGACAGGTGCTCGACGCGCTGGTGAAACAGGGGGCGAACCAGATCAACGGCCCGATGCTTGAAGTCGAATCACCGCAGGCCGCGCAGGACAAGGCCCGGCTGGAGGCGATCAAGACTTTGCAGGATCGTGCCGCGCTCTATGCCAAAGCCACAGGACTGCAGGTGAAACGGATCCTGTCGATCAATGAATCGGTCGACTATTCGCCCGGCCCGATGCCGATGGTGCGCATGGCCATGGCTGCCCCTGCGGCTGAAAAAACCGACATTGCCGCGGGCGAACAGTCAATTGGCGTGAGCGTTTCTGTGGTCTTTGAACTCAACTAAAGATCAATGCGGGCGCCAGCGCCGTGCAAGGGCAAGCAGCCCGAGCGCGGCAACAGCGCCCGCAACTGCTCCGGCGTAGCCAGCAGCGGATAGCCCCATAAACAGGCCCTTGCCATTGGCGGTGAGACCAAGGGCAAAGCTGCCTGCGGCCCCGCCGATGAGATTGGCCAGCATATCCGCCTGCGCAAAGGCGCGGCGCATCGCGGTGAAAAGCCAGCCGAGCGCACCACCGATCACAAGCAGGACAAGAAAATTAGTCATGCGGGGGGCCTAGCCGCAGGGGGCGGGGGGATCAACTGGCCAGGAATGGGATCGAAAATGGAAACGGGCGGCCACAGGTCTGCCCTGTGCCGCCCGCTGCCCTGTTTGTGTCGGAGGCTTCAGAAGCGCTGCTGGCGCTCGTAAAGGCTCTTATAATGCTGAATCCGGGTCACGCGCAGCCCAGGCATGCCGGAACGATCGATCGCCCGCTGCCAGCCAGCAAATTCTTCAAGCGTCAGGCCGTAACGTTCGCAGACTTCGTCCACAGTCAACAGGCCGCCATTTACCGCTGCGACCACTTCTGCCTTACGGCGGACGACCCAACGGGTTGTCGAAGGGGGCGGCAAACTGTCGAGCGTCAGTGGCTCACCGAGTGGGCCAATGACTTGGGCCGGACGAATTTTCTGGTTTTCGATCATTCTTACCTCAAAGCCGGGTCCAGACCCGTTTTCTCTTGTTGCAGACCCAAATAAACACCACGGGTTGAAAGATCGCTAAAATGCCAAGGTAAATTTTGCGGTCATATTCATGTGCGTCCTGTTAGGAGATTGGCAGCCAAACGGTTGAAACTTGGTGAATTTTCACCAGCAGAATCACCCTTTGTAGAGCCGATTCCCTCCACATTGGCAGCGATTTTGGCTTTGGTTTTCCCAAGCGCACCGGCCTTCGCCTGAATTCGGGCGGTTGGCGTTGTTGCCTGTTTCGCCGAAATGGTGGCAAGCAGGCTGGGCAGTTCAATTTTTTTGGGCCGCGCTTTGCCTTGGCGGGGTGTCCGGCCGGGGAAATCCATCTTCATGTCCCGGCCTTTGTCATAAAGGGCTGAATCTCCGGTAAATTCCCTTTGATGCTGCAATTCGCGCAAGAGGACACTATGTCCGCAGTCGATGTTTGACCTGTTTCAGCTTGAAGGGCCGCCAAAGGCCCGCCGGATCGTCGTTGCCATGTCGGGCGGGGTGGATTCTTCCGTCGTCGCAGCACTCGCCGCGCGGACGGGTGCGGAAACCATCGGCATTACGTTGCAGCTTTATGATCATGGCGCTGCGGTCAACCGGGTGGGCAGCTGCTGCGCAGGTCAGGATATCCGCGATGCGCGCGCCGTCTGTGATCGGCTGGGCATCGCCCATTATGTTTTTGATCATGAAAGCCGCTTTCGCGATTCCGTGATCGAACAATTCGCCGATGAATATATGAATGGCCGGACGCCCATCCCCTGTGTCCGCTGCAACATGGGCGTGAAGTTCACCGATCTATTCCGTCTGGCGAAAGACCTTGGTGCGGATTGTCTGGCCACGGGCCATTATGTGCGCCGTCTGCCGGGTGCGGGAGGTGCCGAGCTGCACCGCGCCATCGACCCGGCGCGCGACCAGAGCTACTTCCTGTTCGCCACCACGCCAGACCAGCTGGATTATCTGCGCTTCCCTCTAGGCGGGATGCCCAAGGCCGATGTCCGTGCCATTGCCCAGGAAATGGGGTTGGGCGTGGCGTTGAAGCCGGACAGTCAGGATATCTGCTTCGTGCCCAATGGGGATTATGCGAGTGTCGTGCGCAAAGTGCGTCCGGAGGCCGAAAGCGATGGGGCGATTGTCGATATGGACGGCCGGGAACTCGGCCGCCACAAGGGTCTGATCCATTACACGGTCGGCCAGCGACGTGGGCTGGAACTGGGCGGCCTTGCCGAGCCGCTTTACGTCGTCCGTCTCGATCCGGCAGCACAGCAGGTTGTCGTGGGGCCAAAGGCGGCGCTCGCCGTGGCGGCGGCGCGCATTGTGGATCCCAATTGGCTTAGCCCAGTCGAAGGGCGGCCTTTAATGGCCAAGGTCCGGTCCCTGTCAAAGCCTGTGCCGGCGCGCATGGACGGGGAATGGCTGGTGTTCGACGGGCCAGAATATGGCGTGGCACCGGGGCAGGCAGCCGTTCTTTTTGATGGAGATCACGTGCTTGGCGGTGGCTGGATTGCCGAAACACAACGTGCCATAGAGTTCGCCGCCGCCTGACCCTCGCATTTTTAGACGGGATAGCAGGCGCTTTGGAGGGGATGTCCATGCCTGCGTTTTCAACCCGCGTCATTTCGTTTGTCCTGCGCAAAACCGGCCTGTTCCGGAAGATGTTCGCAGGAGGACCCAGCATGTCCGAATTCATCGCCAAGGCGGCTGCCGTTCCGAGTGCGCCGTCTGCAAAACTGCAAAAAAGCCACGCGATCTCGCACACGGTGTTTGAAGGTTGCACGGTCTGGGAATTCGCCCCCAAGACAAAAGCACCGACGGCGACAGTGCTTTACTGGCATGGCGGCGGCTATGTTTACCCAGCAGCAGACGCGCACTGGGCGTTTTTGGCGCATATGGCGGAACAGCATGGCTGGCGCGTCGTGGCGCCGCTTTATCCGCTGGCACCCGCGCACGACGTCGGGGCCACGACAGGCTTTGCTCTGTCTTTCTACAAAGACTTTCTCGCCCGGCAGGGTGGCGCGCCTTTCCTTATGGCAGGCGATTCCGCGGGCGCGGGGCTGACAGCCGCCACCGTCATTGCGGCGCGCGATGCGGGATTGGCCCTTCCGGCCAAGCTCTTGCTTATCTGCCCCTGGCTCAACGCTGACCCATCGCACCCCGATCAGCCGGAGATCGAAAAGCGTGATGCGATCCTTACCATCCCCGGCATTCGGGATGCAGGCAGATTATATGCAGGTGCGGCCGACGTCTCAGACCCCCGGGTCAGCCCGATCCATGCCGATTGGTCCGGCCTTCCGCCCATTTTGGCGTTCGGCGGCGGGAGCGACATTCTGGTGGTGGATGCCCGCGCCTTAAAGGCCAAGCTGCCCAGCGTCGATTATCAGGAAATGGCCGACATGATCCATGATTGGCCGATCTTCACCTTCCCCGAAAGCCGTCAGGCGCAGGCGCGTATGGCGGCCTTCGCCGCCGCCTAAAGCTCGCCGCGTTCTTCCGCCGGGTGCCCGTCCGGATCGGGGTGGATGATGACTTCGGTTCCCGGAAACTCGGCCATTAGCCTGTCCTCAATCTCGTCCATCACGCGGTGGGCCTCGGCGACGGTCATCGCCGGGTCCACCCAGACGTGGAACTGGACAAAGTCGGACGTGCCGCTGGTGCGCGTGCGGAAATCATGGATGCCCCGCAATTCGGGGTGCGATTCAGCTAAGGCGAGGAAGCGCAGCCGCTTTTCTTCAGGCCATTCCTTGTCCATCAATTGATCTATCGACGTGCGGGCCACCTGATAGGCATTCCAGCCGAGCCAGAGGGAAATTGCGATGCCGAAAAGGGGGTCTGCGCCGCGCACGCCCAGCAGGGCATCGAGCACAAGCGCTGCAATCACGGAAGCGTTGAGCAGCAGGTCGCTGGTGTAATGGGCGCTGTCGGCGGCAATCGCGACGGAACCCGTCTGTTTCACAATATACCGCTGATAGGAGACAAGGGCGAGCGTCCCTATGATCGCCACCACAGACACGATGATGCCCAGTTCCGGGTCTTCCGGCGCATGCCCGGACCCGATCCGGCTGATCCCGCGCCAGCAGATGCCGATGGCGGAGGCGGCGATGAGGAAGGTCTGGAACAATGCGGCAATCGCTTCTGCCTTGCCATGGCCAAAGCCATGCTGGTCGTCCGCCGGTTCCGCCGCCAGCCGCACCGCATAAAGGGTGATGAGCGACGCAAGAACATCAAGCGCGGTGTCCGCCAGAGAGCCCAGGACGGAAACCGAGCCTGTGGCAATCGCAGCCCAGACTTTCAGCCCCAACAGGCTGACGGCCATTGTCGTGCTGGCGACCGCCGCGCGCGAGGTCAGCTTGCCGCGCTCTGCTTGAGACAGCAGGGCAGGAGGGGCCAAAGGTGCAGGGTGTGTCACGGGTAGAGGAGGCTTTCCGTCCAATCCCCCGCACGGCGCACAAACAGGCGGCGATGGTGGAGGCGATGCTCTCGGTCTTCCCAAAACTCGATGCGCCCCGGTGTCACGCGATAGCCGCCCCAATGCGGCGGGCGGGGCACGTCCTGCCCATCAAATTTGGCGCGCATGTCTTCAAAGCGGGCCTCAAAGGTTTCGCGCCGGTCCAGCGTTTCGGATTGGAGGGAGGCCCAGGCGCCCAGTTGCGAGTCCCGCGCGCGGGACGCGAAATAGGCGTCCGCCTCAGCGGCGGTCACCGGCGCGACCGGGCCTTCAATGCGGATTTGCTGCCGCTTGGATTTCCAGTGGAACAGTAGCGCGACATGGCCATTCGCCTGAAGCTGCCCGCCCTTGCGGCTGTGCTGGTTTGTGTAAAAGACAAAGCCCGTCGCATCATAACCTTTGAGCAGCACCATCCGCACGCTGGGGCGGCCATCCGCATCGGCCGTGGCCAGCGCCATGGCGTTGGAATCATTGATCTCGGTCTCGCGCGCGTCGCGGTACCAAGTGTCGAACAGCTCAAAGGGATCAGTCATGGAGAGCGCTTTACGCCTGCATGACCGATGAGACCAGAGGGCCGAGCGTCAGTTTTCGCGTTTGATGCGGAAGGCTGGACGGTCGTTGATATTTGCCATGTAGCCGCCAAGGGCGGTTTTGCGGATCCGAATGCTATCACCGACCTTAGGTGACCGCATGCGGGTCAATTCGGTTTGCGCCCAGCGCGCGCCATCGTCCAAAACGAAAAACCATTTTCCAGACGGGCCAGGAGCGGCACGGGCAATCTTGCCGTCGATAAAGCTGACGCCTTCTTGCTCTTGCCCGTTGTCTGACCGGTCGGACTCAAAAATGGAGATTGAAGGCAGTGAAAGTCCGAACAGCGATTTGCGCGTCTGCTTAATCTGGGTGCGGTCCATCACGACGATCTCGTCGCGGGCGGTCGCCTGCTCAAGCTGAGCGACGGATGCATCGAAGCACTGCAGGCGCTGCTGTGCCTCGGAGATTTTCTGGCAGGCAACGATCGCCTGGAAGCGCTCAGCGGAAGGGCGCCTTTCCGCGACGGCAGGCCCGGTTGCCAATAGGGCGGCCAATGCGATGATCCATGTGTCGCGAATTGTGTGGCGGGGCATGTGCTTCATGCTGTGACTCCTTCAAGGGCCATCATGCGACATTTGGGGAGCATTTTCTACAGCGACGAAGCCGCGTGCTGCGCTCAGTAAAGTCACAATGATTTTAAATTAAATTCAATTTGATTTATACGGCGAAAGTCATTTTAGCACTATTATTTCCAAAATGGCTGACAATTTCAAGCCAATGTGGACTAGATTTGATAAATTAGTTGTATAAATGGCACAGCCGTTAGACATTCGTGTGACACTCTTGCCCGAGAACATTGAATTATTTGGATTTGTCTCCCAACAGCGCTCTCCATGCCAGCTGACGTATGGGTTAAACCTTATGTCGGCTGACGGAAGCGCGTCCGTTGACGCTGACGTGCACTTCAACAGTGGAGACAACTTTGAAAACGAGCAAAATCCTTTCGGGACTGAAGGCAGGGGCTGCGCCTCTCGCGCTTACCCTTTTCGCGGTCGCATCGCCGGCATTCGCCCAGGCGGCAGAAGAAGATACGGCATCTGACGAAATCGTCGTTACCGGTTCGCTCATTGCCAATCCGAACATCTCCAGCACGTCGCCCGTTGCGGTTGTTGGCCAGGACGAAGTTGAGCTTCGTCAGGTCGGCAATGCCGAGCAGATCGTCCGTGATTTGCCGGGTGCAGTCGCCAGCGTCGGTCAGAACGTTAACAACGGCAATGGTGGCGCGTCTTACGTTAACCTTCGTGGCCTCGGTTCGAACCGCAACATCGTCCTTCTGGATGGTGCGCGCATCGTTCCGTCGGGCGTCGGCGGTTCGGTCGACTTGAACAACATCCCGCTCGCGCTGATTGAGCGCACCGACGCTCTGACGGGCGGCGCCTCCACCACTTATGGTGCTGACGCAGTTTCGGGCGTGCTGAACTTCATCACGCGCAAGGACTTTGCGGGCATGGAGCTCCAGCTCAGCGAAGGCCTCACCGAGCGTGGTGATGGTAACACCTTCCGCGCTGACCTGACCCTGGGCGCTAACTTTGATGATGGCCGTGGTAACGCTGTATTGAGCGTTGGCTATCAGGAAGCGGACGCTGTCTATCAGGGCGACCGTGACATCGCGTTGTGGGGTATTTCCTCCACGAACGGAAAGGCTGCCGGCAACTCTTACACGTCGGTCCCGACAGTGATTGCGCTTGACGACTACCGTCAGATCGGCAGCAATGGCCTGCTGGGTGAAGCTGGCGTTGTTACCGGCTTCAACTTCAACCCGTACAACATCTTCGTGACGCCTTATAAGCGTTACAACATGTTCAGCTCGGCGAACTATGAAGTCAGCGACCGTCTGGAAGTTTATGCCCGTGGCATGTATTCTAAGAACACCGTGTCGACGATTATCGCACCGTCGGGGATCTTCGGTGAAGAGCTCTCGGTTTCGGCGACCAACCCGTTCCTGTCGGCCGGTCTTCGTGATCAGCTGTGCACGCTCAACGACATTGCGCTGGGCGCGGCTTGCAACACCAACACCGCCATTCCGCTTCCCGCCGTGTATCGTCGTTCGGTTGAGCTCGGACCGCGCGTCAGCGAATATGTCACAAGCATGTTCGATTACCGCGTCGGTGCCAAGTATGCGATCACAGATGCCATCTCGCTGGACGTCTATGGTTCTTATGGTGAAAGCGAACGGACTGAAACCAAGTCTGGCTATGTCGCCAAATCGCGCGTTGTTCAGGCCTTGTCTGCATCCAGCACAACGGCTTGTACGAACACAGCCAATGGCTGCGTTCCGCTGAACCTGTTCGGTGCTGCTGGCAGCATCACGCCGGCAATGGCGGCGTTCATCGGTGGCGTCACCAGCTCGGTTGCACAGTTTGCAACGCAGGCCCAGGTTCACGCTGTGATCTCGGGCGACATCGGCGTCAGCGCACCTTGGGCTTCAAGCCCGATTGCGTTCGCCGTTGGTGCAGAACATCGCGACTACACCGCTGAAATCCGTCCGGACAACCTGGCGCAGGTTCCAGGCGAACTTGGTGGTGCCGGCGGTGCAACGCTTCCTGTTAACGGTGCCTACACCGTAGACGAAGGTTTTGGTGAGTTGATCGCCCCGATTGTTTCAGATCGCGCCTTGTTCCAGGAACTCACGCTTGAAGCTGGTGTCCGATATTCCAAGTATAAGGTTGATGCTGCAAACAGCCCCAGCTTTAACGCAACAACCTATAAGGTTGGCGCGAACTGGACACCTACAGACGGCATCAAGTTCCGTGGCAACTATCAGCGCGCTGTTCGTGCGCCGAACATCGGGGAACTCTTCGCACCTGTCTCGACTGGTTTGACCAACCTTGCCGCTGATCCTTGCGCAGGCACGGCTCCGGTCGGCAATGCCAACCTGACGGCTGTCTGCCTTGCACAGGGTGCTCCTGCCGCTAAGATCGGCACGATCATCAACCCTGTTGCTGGTCAGGCAAACTCGACCGGCGGCGGCAATCCGAACCTGACGCCGGAAAAGGCCAACACCTACACCTTTGGTGTTGTTCTTCAGCCGACCGATCTCGTCCCGGGTCTGACGGTGACTGTTGATTATTACAGCATCAAGATCACCGACGCCGTCAGCACGCCTACCCCGGGCGACGCCATCGCGGCTTGCTTTGGAACGAATGCGGCCAACGTCACGGCAGCTGCGGCAACCAGTGCAGCTTGCGTCGCGATCCGCCGCAACCCGGCAACGGGCGGCCTCAGTGGTTCGCCTGCGACCACACCGGGCTTGTTCCTGGCCTCGTCGAACCTCGGCAAGCTCAGCACAAGCGGCATCGATATTGCGCTTAACTACAAGCGTGATCTCGGCTTTGCTGACCTGTCGTTGAACTTCTCGGGCAACTGGACCAACAAGAACGTCTTCCAGGCGACACCGACGTCGTTTGCCCGTGATTGCGTTGGCTACTTCAGCGCAAACTGTGGTTCGATCAATCCGGACTATTCGTGGACCCAGCGGACAACGCTGACGTTCAACGACTCGATTGATCTGTCGCTCCTGTGGCGTCACCTCAGCGCCATGAAGTATGAAGGTCAGGCAGTAGATTATCTGGCACGCGGCTTTAAGGCTTCAAACCACAACCTGTTCAACGGTGTTGTCACAAACTCCGGCCCGGCCCAATCGGCTCTGGCAGGTCAGACCGTTAACATGAACAAGATCAGCGCGGCCGATTACTTCGACCTCGCGACGCGAGTTCAGTTGACGGACAATGTGACGCTGTCGCTGACCGTGACGAACCTGCTGGACAAGAAGCCACCGCTCGTCGGTTCGACGGCTGGCTCGACGTCTTACAACAGCGGCAACACCTTCCCGTCGACCTACGACGCGGTCGGCCGTCGCTACGCAGCATCGGCTACCCTGAAGTTCTAATAACAGACCTTCAGTAAGACTTGAGACGGCGGGGAGAGCAATCTCCCCGCCGTTTTCATTTTTGCGCAGGGCAGGCGCATCATCCTATGTGGCAAAGATGCCACTGTGGCGTAATAAACGGTCCATAATGATCTGAAATTGATTGAAACCCTTCGGGCTGACGCGCATTGCCGTCCGCAAGCTGACACAGGGGATGGTGCGGGCGCAGTGCGTCTGTGTGCCATCTTCCCTTGAATTGGCGATGAAAACGAAAAGGCCGCCGTCCGGTGGCCGCATCCAGAAAAGGGACTGGAACGTGAAAAAGATTCAAAAGCTCTCAAGCCTGAAGGCGACATCTGCACCGCTCGTGCTCGGTCTTGCGCTTATCGCGGGGCCGGCATTTGCCCAGACGGCTGCCGAAGACACATCGACTGACGAAATCATCGTCACCGGCACGCTTATCGCCAATCCGAATATCACCAGCTCTTCGCCGGTGTCTGTTATCGGTGCAGACGAAGTAGAACTCCGTCAGATGAACACCGCTGAACAGATCATCCGTGATTTGCCGGGTGCTGTCCCCAGCATCGGTCAAAACGTCAACAACGGCAATGGCGGCGCATCGTTTGTCAACCTCCGTGGCCTTGGCAGCAACCGTAACATCGTCCTTTTGGACGGCGCGCGCATCACGCCGTCGGGTACGGGCGGTTCGGTCGACTTGAACAATATCCCGCTTGCTCTGATTGAGCGTGTTGACTCCCTGACCGGTGGTGCGTCGACCACCTATGGCGCAGACGCCGTTTCGGGCGTTCTCAATTTCATCACGCGCAAGGACTTTTCTGGTCTCGAATTGCAACTCAGCGAAGGCCTGAGCGAGCGGGGCGACGGCAACACCCTCCGTGCTGACCTTACCATGGGTGCAAATTTCGACGACGGTCGTGGTAACGCAACATTGAGCGTTGGTTATCAGGAAGCTGACCCCATCTATCAGGGGGACCGCGACATTTCGGTGTTCGGCATTTCCTCCCGCACAGGCGTTGCTGCAGGTGAATCCTTTACCTCGACGCCAACGACGATTTCGTTCCCCGATGACGACTACCAGATCAATGCGGCAGGCACGGGTCTGGTTCCGTTCTACAACGGCTTTAACTTCAATCCCTACAACATCTTTGTGACGCCGTTCCAGCGCTTCAACATCTTCAGCAGCGCAAACTATGAAGTGAGCGACCGTCTCGAAGTTTATGCGCGTGGCATGTATTCCAAGAATACGGTGTCGACCATCATCGCGCCGTCGGGTGTGTTCGGGGAAGCGCTCACTGTTCCAGGTAACAACCCCTATCTGAACTCAACAATTCGCGATCAGCTTTGCACGCTCAACGGCATTGCGTTGGGCGCGGCGTGCAACACGAACACCGCCATCCCACTGCCGGCCGTTTACCGCCGTACGGTCGAACTCGGGCCGCGCGTCAGTGAATATATCACGCAGATGTTCGACTACCGCGTTGGTGCAAAATATGCACTGACCGATAGCATCAATTTCGATATCTACGGCGCATATGGTGAAAGCAGCCGTGTTGAAACGCGTTCGGGCTATGTCGCGCGCTCGCGGCTTCAGCAGGCTCTCAACGCCAGCAACACGACGACCTGTGACAGCACGGCCAATGGCTGCGTTCCGCTGAACCTCTTCGGTCCGGCTGGCAGCATTACGCCGGCAATGGCAGGCTTTATCGGCGGCATCACCAGCTCGGTTGAAAACCGTGCATCGCTGGCGCAGGTCCACGCGGTTGTTTCTGGTGATATCGGTGCAACCAGCCCCTGGGCGACAGATCCCGTTGGTTTCGCCATCGGCGCTGAACATCGTGACTACACCGCAGAAACCCGTCCGGATAACCTCGCTCAGGTTCCTGGCGAGCTCGGCGGTGCCGGCGGTGCAACTCTTCCGGTCAATGGCGGTTACTCGGTCAACGAAGTCTTTGGTGAATTGATTGCGCCGCTGGTGTCAGACAAGCCGTTCTTCAACGAATTGACGCTGGAAGCGGGTGTCCGCCACTCAAAGTATAAAATCAATACGCCAACAGCTCCGGAGTTCGCAGCAACGACCTACAAGTTGGGTGCGAACTGGGCTCCGGCCGAAGGTATCAAGTTCCGTGGCAACTATCAGCGGGCTGTTCGCGCGCCAAACATCAGCGAACTGTTCGCCCCGGTAACGACCGGCCTTACCAACCTTCAGGTTGATCCCTGCGCGGGCACGGCCCCTGTTGGCAATGCCAACCTGACCGCAGCGTGCCTTGGTCAGGGTGCCCCTGCAGCATCGATCGGTATCATCCAGAACCCGAGCGCGGGCCAGGCCAACGCAACGGGTGGTGGTAACCCCGCTTTGACGCCGGAAAAGGCAAAGACCTACTCTTTCGGTACGGTTCTTCAGCCATCCTTCGTTCCGGGCCTTACGCTCACGGTCGACTATTATAACATCGTCGTGAACACAGCGATCACCTCGGCGACGCCGGGTGATATTCTGGCGGACTGTTTCGGGAGCAATCCGGCGGCCATCACGGCAGCACAGGCAGCTTCTGTCGCATGTACCTCAATCCGCCGTTCGAGCAGTAATGGTCGTCTCAGCGGGTCGCCCGCGACCATTGCAGGCTTGCCGCAGCCATTGACCAACCGTGGTCGACTGGCAACGGACGGTATCGATTTCGCGCTGAACTATAAGGGCGATCTCGGTTTCGCGGACCTGAGCCTTAGCTTTATTGGCAACTATACGATGTCGTCTGAATTCCGTGCGTCGCCGACGTCCTACAACCGTGATTGCGTCGGTTATTTCAGCGCGAACTGTGGTTCGATCCAGCCGAAGTATCAGTGGAACCAGCGCACGACACTTTCGTTCGACAATATCGACGTGTCGCTTCTGTGGCGTCACATTGCGAGTGTGAAGTATGAAGGCGCGGCCAACGACTTCGCGGCTCGCGGCTTCACGGCTACCAGCCGGGTTCTGTTCAACGGCATAGTCACCAACGGGGGCGCAGCCCGCTCGCCGCTGGCTGGCACGACCGTCAACATGAACAAGATCAGCGCTTATGATTACTTCGATCTGGCGACCCGTTTTGGCTTGTCGGACAATCTGGACCTGACGTTCACGGTCACCAACCTGCTCGACAAGAAGCCGCCATTGGTGGGCAACGCGGCAGGTACGACGTCGTTCAACAGCGGCAACACCTACCCGTCAACCTACGACGCGGTTGGACGTCGCTATGGCGTGTCGGCCAAGTTGAAGTTCTGATCGAACGGACGCGTGAAAAGATGGGGGCGGTTCCTTCGGGAGCCGCCCTTTTCTTATGCGCTAGAGCGCGGCGAGCGCCTTCACATCATCCGGCAAAAACGCATCATAATTGCGCCAGCGTTGCGATGACGCTGTGTGGATGGGTTGACGCACCTGCCAGTTACTCAGAGTGCGCACTGGTGCCACTGATGTCCCTGGTGTTAGGCAGGCCTCATCCCATCCTAGCCCACAATGCGCGACCAAAGAGGTTACGACCTTGCGCGGCGCGTCCACCAGCATATCGTAGTCGCATTCTAGAATTTGCTCCGCATAGACCTCTGCCCAATGCCGTCGCAGCCGATCAAATTGACGAGACCAATGTGCAATGTGGGCCAGATCGAACCCATAGGGGACGCCCACATCGAAGTTCCCAAAATAGACCGAAAGCGCTGTGTCCGCCGGATTGCGCCTGGTCATAATCAGCGGGGCCTCTGGAAAGAGGGCATGGATGAGCGGCAGATAGAGAACATTGTCCGGCCGCTTATCTGTCGTACGTGGCGCAGACAGGCCTCCTGTCGTCAGCTCCGTGAGATAGGCCGCCCGCAATGTCCGCGCGTCGTTTGCATTGAGCGCAGCCAGCGTCTCAGGATAGGGGGAGAACATGTCGCGGGCTGTGGAAGGGATGAATTCCAGTTCCCCGCCCACAGCGACATCGGGGTGTCGTCCCAAGATCTGCTCAACCAGAGTTGATCCGGATCGGAACATCCCGAAGATGAAAATCGGGCCGTCTTTAGCTTTGGTGCTTTGGGGCGCTTTTGCCGTTGGTGCATGCGCAATCAGCTTGGAAACCAGCTGTTCGTGCCGCGCTGGGACATAGGCCGATTGCGGCGACAGCCGCTGCCGTGCCTCGGAATTGGCGGCCTGAAAGGCTTGGAAGGCGTCGCGATAAGACCCCAGGCCATCCAGAAGATGCCCCAAGGCAAAAGCCATTTCGGCGCGGTCCTCCGTTGTACGCGCCGCGTGTTTCAGCGCGTCTTTCAGGCGATCGACCCACAGGCCGGCCTCCGCCGTTCCGACAGCCATCATGGCGCTGCGGCCCAGCGCGCGCCCATTGCCCGGCTGCCGACGAAGCACCTTGGCATATGTTTCCGTTGCATTATCTGCGTCGCCCGTCTCTTCAAAAACAGTGCCAAGGTTCAGCAGTGCTGGGATAAAATCAGGATCAATGTCTAAAGCTTGGCGCAGGGCGGCAATGGCCCGCTGCGGCTGGTTCAAATAGTCGAATTCAATGACGGCTAGGTTGAGCCATACCTCCTGTGGACCCCTCACGCCGCGCCGTAAGGCCTCCTGATACGCACCCTTTGCTGCCAAAAACTGGCGGTCGCTTCGCAGCAGATAGCCAAGATTATACCAGCCATTGGAATTGTCAGGATCAAGGCCAAGGCCGGTTTGATACGCTGCGATGCCGTCTTTGGTCCGGCCTTGGCGGATGCAGGCTTCCCCTTCGGCAAAATGCCCCGCCGCCCCTATCGCATCAGCCATCGACAGGGCTCTGGATCGACCCGGGCAGGACGAAAGAAACACCCGCATTTTCAGCAACAGCTTTCGCCCATGCCGACACTTTTTCAATTTCCTCGCCGTGCAACTGCATGGCCTCGTCATATTCCGCTTGTCGCGCGTCTGCACTGAAAGCGCCGCCTAATTTGGAATGGCTCGTGAAGGCCGAGCCGTTTGCAATGCCCTCGATCCTGTCGACGGTGAGCGGTAAACGGAAATGCGACGCAATCGCTGTGAGACTGTGATGCGGATTTGCTAAGAGCTGCTCGCTATCAATCGGACGGATTCTGTTTTTCCCAAACGCGCCAATCAACTTGGCAAACAGGGCATGTTGCGTCAGCCAACAGGCTGCCGCAACCTGCAGGTCGGTCAGCGCAAGATATTGATCTTGTTCAAAGCCAAGATCAATCAAGCCTTCTTTTAGCTGCTTGACATAAAGGTCGCGGATCCACACGCGCCCCCACATTCCTTTCTTTGCGACGGACTTTAAAAAAGTGTCGAGCGGTGCATACATGAAGAGAGCTTGGGCGTCGGGCCTTAGCCGCATCATTGCGCCCGCCAGGCCATTTAGAAGATTTGACGGCTTTACAATCACTGCTTCGCCGTCGGCAAAGGGCCGCGCCATGATGGCAAGCGTATCGTTGAGAACCTCACCAATTGCGGCCGGGTCGCCGCCGCGGAGCCGCCAGCCGACGAGGTCGTTTAGGACGACCGGCTCCTTAAGGCCCATCGCATAACCGGGGTAGTCAAAAGCACGCGCCAACAAGGTGGAAAGACAGAAGGCGGAATGAAAGATGAAATGTAGCGGTACTGGCTGACCTGCGCCTGCGACGGCGTCTTCGCGCCTAACGACGACTGGCAGGGGCCCCTTTGGAAGGTATTCGTCTGTCAGAAACGTGACGCGCCGATGGACATCCCGTGGAACCTGTATGTAGTGAAACGCGTCATACTGAGGATCATACCGATGACAAAGCCATTCGGCATCGCGCAGTTTATCGGAAACGGTCGAGTCAAGCGCCATGATCTCGTGTTCTCTCGCATGGTTGCCTGACCTGCACAAGAACCTTACTGGATTGATGTTAGGGGATAGTCCATGCAGAATTCGTCAGTTGAAACCTTGGTTCAGGCAGCATCCCGTGCGCGGATGGCCAGTGATTTTGAAACAGCCCGCAGCAATCTTGATGCCGCAATCAAACTTTCTCCCAACGATCCCGCTCTCCGCAATTTGGCCGGCAACCTGGAACTTGATGCGGCATTGCCAGCCGCAGCCGCCGCACGCTTTCGGGAGGCTCTAGAGCTCGACCCGAAGGCGGCAATTCTGTGGAATAATTTGGCAAGAGCCTGCCGTGATACGGGAGATGAGACGGGCGAAAAGCAGGCGCTTGAAGGCGCATTGAATGTCGATCAGTTAAACATCATTGCGAGAGTTCGGCGCGCTGAATGGTATGACCGCAACGGCATGCAGACGGATGGCTTTCGCGATTGGACCGGTGTTGCGCAAATGCTGGCAACAGCGGACACAGCTCAACCGGGACTTGCAGAACTGCTCGATCGGGCCAACAAGGCAATTCAGGCCTATCGGGCCCGCTTCGAGGCGCTTGTAGAACCCGCGATACGGGACGAGCTGAGCGGTCGCGATGAAGAGTCCACGCGACGGTTCAACGTTTTTTTCAATGCGGCTTTGGGGCGCAGGAAGGTCTACCGAAACGAGTGCGCTGGCCTGATGTTCCCAATGCTTCCCGCCGACGAATTTTTTCCGCGTTCCCATTTTCCATGGATGGATGCTTTGGAAAGCCAAGCCGAAGCCATTCGCCATGAATTGGAGCAGTTGCTTGATGCTGGTGGTGACGGCTTCAGCCCTTATGTGTCGATGCCTCCTGGGACGCCGGAGAACAAATGGACCCCGCTCAACAACTCAAGTAATTGGGATGCGGGCTACCTCTGGAAGTATGGAGAACTTTCGCCCAGCCTGATCGCCCGATGCCCTGCAACCGTGAAGGCCTTGTCAGCAATTGAGCGTTTTGACCCGGTTGGCCGGGGTCCGACCGCGTTCTTTTCCCTCCTACGGCCCCACGCGCACATCCCGCCGCATACCGGCGTCAGCAACATGCGAACGATTGTGCACCTGCCCTTGATTGTCCCTGAGGACTGCTGGTTCCGTGTCGGTGGTGAAACGTGCCCCTGGGTTTCGGGCAAGCCTTTTGCATTCGATGACACGATCGAACATGAGGCCTTTAACGGTAGCGATCATCTGCGCGCTGTTCTCATCTTTGATGTGTGGAACCCGCATATGTCGGAAGTTGAGCGCGATATGATGCGAAAGTTTTACGCCACGGCGGACGCCGCCGGTATCCCGCAAGAACGTCAATTTGACGGCTAGGTTGGCCAGAAGTTCCGTCGTCGCACCTGCGTCAACTCAACACAAGTTGCCCGTCGCCCTCATCCACATGGACGGTGGAGCCATCGAGCACCTCGCCGCGCAGGATTTTATCGGCGAGCGGATCTTGCAGATATTTCTGCACCGCGCGCTTCAACGGACGGGCGCCGTAGATGGGGTCATAGCCGACCCGACCCAGCCAGGCACGTGCTGCGTCTGTGAGATCAAGTGTGACCTTGCGGTCTTTCAACAGCTTGGCGACGCGGCTGACCTGAATGTCCACAATCGGCGCCATATGTTCAACGCCCAGACGGTGGAACAGGATGATTTCATCCAGCCGGTTGAGGAATTCGGGGCGGAAATGCCCGCGCACGATTTCCATCACCTGCGGCTCGACGGATTCCACGCTCTCGCCTTCGCCGAGCCCTGCAATATAGTGCGAGCCAAGGTTGGACGTGAGCACGATGATCGTGTTGGTGAAGTCGACGGTGCGGCCCTGTCCGTCGGTCAGGCGACCGTCGTCCAGCACCTGCAGCAGCACGTTGAAGACGTCGCTATGCGCCTTTTCCACCTCGTCAAACAGAACGACCTGATAGGGTCTGCGGCGCACAGCTTCGGTGAGGACACCGCCTTCTTCATAGCCGACATAGCCCGGCGGCGCACCGATCAGGCGGGCAACCGAGTGCTTCTCCATGAATTCGGACATGTCGATGCGGACCATGGCGTTGTCATCATCGAACATGAAACCGGCCAGCGCCTTGGTTAGCTCCGTCTTGCCGACGCCCGTTGGGCCGAGGAAAAGGAAGCTGCCCAAGGGGCGGTTGGGGTCCTGCAATCCGGCGCGCGCGCGGCGGACAGCGGTGGAGACGGCCTTCACCGCATCGGCCTGCCCAATGACACGCTTGCCGATGGTGGCTTCCATGGCGAGCAGTTTTTCGCGCTCGCCCGTCATCATCCGTTCAACCGGGATGCCCGTCCATTTGGCAACGACAGCGGCAATGTCATCCGCCGTCACTTCCTCACGCAGCATCGCGCCTTCGGCGGCCCCCGCCGCTTCGGCCAATTGCTTTTCGAGTGTCGGGATGGTGCCATATTGCAGCTCACCGGCCTTGGCGAGATCACCGCCACGCTGCGCCTGATCCAGTTCGGAGCGGGCGGCATCAAGCGCGGTCTTGATCTTGGCTTCGCCGGCAATCTTGTCCTTCTCACCCATCCAGCGGGTGGTGAGTTCGGCCGACTGCTGCTCAAGGTTCGCCAGATCGCCTTCCAGCGTTTCCAGCCGGTCCTTTGATGCCTGATCGGTCTCGCGCTTCAACGCCTCCCGCTCGATCTTCAACTGGATGATCTTGCGGTCCAGCGTTTCAATCGCTTCGGGCTTGGACTCCACCTCCATGCGAAGACGGCTTGCGGCTTCGTCCATCAGGTCGATGGCTTTGTCCGGCAGGAAGCGATCGGCGATGTAACGGTGCGAGAGGGTCGCCGCAGACACAAGCGCGCCATCGGTGATGCGCACGCCGTGGTGCAACTCATACTTTTCTTTCAGGCCGCGCAGGATGGAGATGGTGTCCTCCACCGTCGGCTCGCCCACGAACACGGGCTGGAAGCGCCGCTGGAGCGCCGCATCCTTTTCGACGTGCTTCTGATACTCGTCGAGCGTGGTCGCGCCGATGCAGTGCAACTCGCCCCGCGCAAGGGCGGGCTTCAGCAGATTGCCTGCATCCATCGCGCCTTCGGATTTGCCTGCACCGATCAGCGTATGCATCTCATCGATGAAGAGGATGATATGGCCTTCGCCGGCCTTCACCTCATCAAGCACGCCTTTCAGCCGCTCTTCAAATTCGCCGCGATATTTGGCACCTGCAATCAGGCTGCCCATGTCGAGCGACATGAGCGTCCGGTCCTTCAGCGTATCGGGCACATCGCCGTTGACGATGCGCTGGGCAAGGCCTTCCGCAATCGCCGTTTTGCCGACGCCGGGTTCGCCGATGAGGACGGGGTTGTTCTTGGTGCGGCGGGCCAGGATCTGTATCGTGCGGCGGATTTCCTCATCACGGCCGATCACAGGGTCCAGCTTGCCTTCGCGCGCAGCCGCCGTCAGGTCGCGCGCGAATTTCTTCAGCGCATCATAGCGGTCTTCGGCGGACGCGGTGTCGGCCGATTTGCCTTTGCGCAATTCGTTGATGGCGGCGTTCAGCGCCTCGGCCTTCAGGCCCGCTTTCGCGAGCGCCTTTCCGGCTTCGGTCGTGGTGCCGAGCGCGAGAGCGAGCAGAAGCCGCTCAACAGTGACATAGCTATCGCCCGCCTTGGTCGCGACCTGTTCGGCCTGATCGAGCACGCGGACAAGATCATTATCGAGACCGGGGGGCTGGTTCGCGCCGGTGCCGGAGACAGCCGGGATCTTGGCCAGCGCGGCATCGGTTTCCCGCACGGCAGCCGCCGCGTCGCCGCCCGAGGCTTTGATCAGCCCGGCGCACATGCCTTCATTGTCTTCGAGCAACGCCTTCAGCAGATGCTCGGGCGCGATCCGTTGATGGTTCATCCGGATGGCGACAGTTTGCGCCGATTGGAGAAAGCCCTTGGCGCGGTCAGTGAATTTTTCGAGGTTCATAGATCCCCTTCCTTTCCAAACCGATGTAGTGTTGCATAATCGTCACACAAGAGGCGCGTGTGTAATGTAGATGCTGTCCTACAGGGGGGTGTTTGTGCAAGGGGTATCGTGATGGTGCTCAAATGCACGACCACACCTCGCCATGCTGAAACAAGGTCGGCATGACAAAATGGGGTGGGGGCAGGGTGCGACGGACTCAGCCTGAGCGTGAAGGAAGCGGCAGAGGTTTCCCTCTCCTACAAGGCCCCTATTTCAGCGGTCTCACGCCCTCAACTTCCTCCACTTCCGCACCTTCCGGCGCCCGGGTGTCAGCGGGCGGCCTTGGGCGCTGACGGCGCGAAGACCTTTCCAAAGAAGCTGTCCGCATACCATTTCGGCGCTTCGGGCGCGTTGGCGATTTCGGTCGCGATCAGCATGTTGATGCGCGAGAATTTGGCCGCCGCGTTCCAGTTGAAGGGCAGGGACAGATCATCCGACACGCGGTGATAATGCGTCTTCAGAAAGTCGGTAAAGGCCTTGGCACCCGGCCCGGCATGGCCGGTCACAAGGAAGATGGAGGGGATGCCTCGCTGCACGAAGCGGTAATGGTCCGAGCGGGTGAACAGCCCTTCTTCCGGCATCGGATCTGGCGACAGGGTGACGCCATCTTTGGCTGTGGCGGCGGCAACGATCGGGCCCAGTGTGGAATGCTCCGCCCCGAAGGCGACGACATCGGTAAAGTCATAGGTAAGGATTGGCATGTCGAGATTGACGACCGCAACCACGCGGCCCCCTTCCGGCACGACGGGGAAGCGGGAGAGATAGTCTGCGCCGAGCAGGCCTTTCTCTTCGCCCGTAACAGCGGCGAACAGCACCGGGCGCTTGGGCCGGTTGGGGTTGGCCGCCATGGCGCGGGCGGCCTCCAGCATGGTCGCAATGCCGGTCGCATTGTCCATCGCACCATTGTTGATGGCATCGCCAGACGTCACACCGGGCTTGATGCCGATATGATCAAGGTGGCCCATAACGACGACATATTCATTGGCGAATGCGAGGTCTGACCCCGGCAGCATGCCGATGACATTGGGGCTGGTGAAAGGGGTGAGTGCCGTCGTCCGGCCGATGACGGCGGTCTTGCCGGTGTCGAATGGCTTGGGCTTGCCCCCCTTGCGGTCGGCTTCGGCGAGGATGTCGGCAAAGCTGCGCTTTGTGCCCGCAAACAGCGCGTCGGCGGCAGGCCGGTCCAGCGTGGCGGACGCGCGCAGACTGGGGGAGGCATCGAACGGGCTGCCATCGGCATTGGTCCAGCGGACCGAGCGGTTGTCGGCATATTCCAGCACGCGCGACCAAGGCGTCTGCTTTTCTCGCTCCAGCGACCGCAGCGAGATGAGGCCGATGGCCCCGCGCTGCGACAAGATCTTCGCCTTTTCGGCATTGAGATGCGCGCCAATATCGCTGGGCAACCCCTTGGGGAAGCCCGACAAGCAGGCGACGATTTTGCCCTTCAGATTGAGTTTCTTGAGGTCGTTGAGACCATATTCGGACCGGTCAATGCAGAAGCCGCCAAAGACCACGCGGCCCTCAACGCGCTCCCCGCTTTTGCCGTTGCTGCCAGAAACGACTACTTGCTTCAGATGCTCAAAGGCGGTCCCGTCAATGCTGAACTGCGCATCGGCATTGGGCTTGATCTCTACCATCGGCACGCGCTGGTACCAGTCGCCTTTATTGGCAGGTGTCAGGCCCATCCCGGCAAATTGCGTGGCGACATAGCGAGCGGCAATTTCATGCCCGCGGGATCCAGTGTCCCGCCCTTCGAGGAGATCATCAGCCAGAAAGGTGACATGCGCCTTCACTGCTTCGGGTGTGATGGTGGCCGGTGCCGTCGCCTGCGCAAGGACGGATGCGGGCAGGAAAACCATGAGGGACGCAAAAGCAGCACAACGCATCGAAATCTCCGAATAATTTGACTGCTGCCTTGCCCATTGGCGCGGTCACGTCAATATCGCGCCCCAAAGCAAATCAGCCAAAACAACAAGGGCTGAAAAGGCACAGGGGGAGACCATGATGAAGACTTGGGCCAAATGGGTTACGGGTACATTTGCCAGCTTGGCTGTCGCCTCGGCAGTTTGGGAGCCGCTGACCGCACGGGAGGAAGCACCGCCGCCGCAGCGCAAGTACGACGTTGAGATTGCACGCGATGAATATGGTGTGCCCCACATCAACGGGAAAACGGACGCGGACGCGGCGTACGGCCTTGCCTATGCGCATTCCGAGGACGATTTTTCGACAATCCAGGAAGTGATCGCCATGACGCGTGGCCGCGATGGCGCGTTGACCGGCTCCGACGGCGCTCAGGTTGACTATGTGGCCGCATTGCTAGGTGTCCGCGATACGGCCCACCGCGCCTATCCGACGCTCTCCCCCGAAGTCCGCCGCATGGTGGAAGGCTATGCCGCCGGGCTGAACCATTATGCGGATACGCACCGGTCCGAAGTGCGGCTGGCCAGGCTCTTCCCCGTGACGGGTGAGGATGTTGTGACAGGCTTTGTCCTGCGCGCGCCGTTTTTCTATGGGCTCGACGGCGTGATTGGCGCGCTCGTCGGCGACAAACCGGCCCCGCGTGAGGGCGCCCTTCCGATGACACCCATCGGGCGGGAGCCGAGCCTTAATGGGTCGAATGCCTTTGCGCTGGCGCCCTCCAAAATGGCCGATGGCAAGACCTGGCTCATTTCCAATTCGCACCAGCCTTATGAAGGGCAGGTGGCTTGGTATGAGGCGGTCGTTCATTCCGGCCAGGGGCTGGACATGGCGGGCGCTCTGTTTCCGGGATCGCCCTTTGTCCTGATGGGTCACAACCGCAACCTCGGCTGGACGAACACCGTCAACCGGCCCGATCTGATCGACGTTTATAAACTCGTTTTGGATGACACGGGCACACGTTACCGCATGGACGGAAAATGGGTGCCGCTGGAGGAAAAGCGCGTCTGGCTCGCGGTGCGCTTTGGTCCCTTCACTGTGCCGGTGCCCAAGACGATCTATCGATCCGTCCAGGGCCCGGTGATCCGCAACAAGGCGGGCAGCTTTGCCATCCGCTATGCCGGTATCGATAACGCAAAGGCGGTCGAGCAATATTATCGCAACACCAAGGCGCAGACCTGGGAGGAATGGACGCGGTCGATGGCCATTGGCGGCGTGCCGGCGACCAACTTCATCTACGCCGATAAGACGGGGCGGATTGCCTATATCTACAACGCCCTTTTCCCGCAGCGGAAGCCGGGATTTGATTATACCAAGGTGCTTCCCGGCGATACGTCGCGGGATATCTGGACGACATCGGTTCCTTTCTCCGCCTACCCCAAGGTCGTCAGCCCGAAGAGCGGCTTCGTCATCAATTCAAACAACACCCCCTTCCTCGCGGCGGGGCCAGGGTCGGAGATGAACCCGGCAGATTACTCCCTGCTATTGGGGATCGAACGGGGCATGACCAACCGTGGCACGCGGGCTGTGTCGCTCCTGACCGCCGCCGGGAAGGTCACGCCGGAGCAATTGCTGAAGATCAAGTTTGACAAGGGCTATGCCCGCGACAGCTGGGTCGGCGGCTGGATGAAGCAGGTGCTTTCCGCCCGAGTGTCCGACGATCCTGCTTTGCAGGCCGCGCAGAAGCTGCTCGCGACATGGGATTGGACAAGCGACGGGAAGGGCAGCGCCGATGCGCTTGCCGAACGCGTGATCCGTGCAGCCTCCATGAACAACTGGCGGCGGGAGGCTCTGCCCGACCCGCGCAGCGCGCTGAAGGAAGCGGTGGATGATTTCCAGTCCCGCTTTGGGCGGATCGATCCGCCTTTGGCCGATGTGCAGCGGCTTCGGCGTGGATCGGTCGACCTGCCGATGCTCGGCGGCACGGATACGCTGCGCGCCGCAACTGCGTGGGACAAGGAACAGGGTGATGAAAAGCTGCGCGTCCGCCATGGCGATAGCTTCATCATGCTCATCCGGTGGGACAAGGACGGGAAAGTGACGTCCGAATCTGTCCAGCCTTATGGATCGGCCACCAACCGGCCCCAGTCGCCCCATTATACCGACCAGATGGCGCTGTTTGACGCGCAGAAGTTCAAGCCCGTGCATTTTGAATGGGCAGATGCTGTGCGCCATGCAGAGCGGCGGTATAGGCCCTGAAGCCTGATACCCGAAGGTCCGCGGTCAGCCTCCGTTCATCGTTAGTGATGATGAACGGAGGGCCGCCCATCGTCCCAGGCAGAAAGGTGTGTTCGTGAACAAAGGTTTCATGCGGTTCGTTTCGTCGTCGGTCCTTGCGCTTGGCGTTGCCATCGCGCCGCCCGTTCTGGCTCAGAAGGTGCAGGCCCCGGTTCCGGTTTCCACGCTGATCCGCCAAGTGAACATTCCGCATGAAAAGTTCATTCTCGCCAATGGCCTTCGGGTCATTGTCCATACCGACCGCAAGGCGCCGATTGTCGCGGTTTCCATGTGGTATGACGTCGGCTCCAAGCATGAGCCCAAGGGCAAGACGGGCTTTGCCCATCTGTTTGAGCACCTGATGTTCAACGGTTCTGAAAATG
Source organism: uncultured Sphingomonadaceae bacterium (assembly GCA_937996655.1). Classification (GTDB taxonomy): domain Bacteria; phylum Pseudomonadota; class Alphaproteobacteria; order Sphingomonadales; family Sphingomonadaceae; genus Aquisediminimonas. The sequence continues at coordinate 225,765 of CALKUK010000012.1, forward strand.
CCCCGGGGGATTATTTCGCGCCGATGCAGGCCTTGGGTGCGACCGACCTCAACGGCACGACATGGTTTGACCGGACCAATTATTTTCAGACGGTGCCAACAGGCGCGCTGGAACGGGCATTGTTCCTTGAAAGTGACCGGATGGGGCATTTGCTGGGGGCGGTGACGCAGGAAAAGCTGACCAACCAGATCGGCGTCGTCCAGAATGAAAAGCGGCAGCGCGACAACCAGCCTTATGGCCTTGTCCAGTATGCGCAGATCAAGGGCACGCTGCCTGAAGATCATCCCTATGGCCACTCGGTCATCGGCTCGATGGCAGACCTTGATGCGGCCAGCCTGGAGGATGTGAAGGATTGGTTCCGCCAGCATTACGGCCCGAACAATGCCGTGCTCGTGCTGGCGGGGGACATCGATACCAAAACCGCAAAACCGCTTGTGGAGAAATGGTTCGGTGGCATTGCGCCTGGGCCGAAACAGACGAAAATCGCGGTCCCGATCCCGACGCTGGACGCCCCCAAGGCAGAGGTGATGAAAGACCGTGTCGCGACGACGCGGCTCTATCGTTATTGGGCTGTGCCGGGCATCGACAGTCCAGATGCGGTCGGCCTGCGCGTCGGCGCGCATGTGCTGGGTGGTCTCTCCAGTTCCCACCTCGACAATGCTTTGGTGCGTGATGAAAAGCTCGCCGTCGGTGTGTCTGCTTATTATTCAGAAGGCGCCCAGCTCGGCTGGGTCACGGTGTCGGCCGATGTTCGCCCGGGCGTCGACCCCGCAGTGCTCGCCAAGCGTCTCGACCAGTTGGTGGCTGATTATATCAAGACTGGCCCCACCGAAGATGAGGTCCGCCGCGTCGCCACACAGACCGTGTCCTCGACGATTGAAGGGCTGGAGCAGGTCGGCGACTTCAGCGGAAAGGCGGTGCAGCTGGCGGAAGGCGAACTCTATCTGGGGGACAGCAACGCCTATAAGAAAGACCTGAACGCGCTTGCCACCATCAAACCTGCTGAAGTCACGCGGGCGATGCAGACCTGGCTGACCCGACCGGTCTATGCACTGACAGTCGAACCCGGAGAGCGGGCAGCCTATGATGAGGCCCGCACCAAGTCTGCGCCTTTGCCGGCGGATATGCCCGAGGCTGCGGATACGCTGCCTGCGCCAACCATCACGCCGCCGCCCGTGGGGGCGATTGCCGACCTCAATTTTCCGGATGTCGCGCGCTCGAAGCTCTCCAACGGTATTCCCATCGTCTATGTCCGCCGCACCGCCGTGCCGATGACGCAGATCGCGATGAGCTTTGACGTCGGCAATGTTGCTGACCCGCGCGACAAGCAGGGGACACAGGCGCTGATGCTCTCGCTGCTCGATGAAGGGGCGGGCGGGCGCACCTCGGTCCAGATCGCGGAAGAGCAGGAGCGGCTGGGCGCGGACATCGGCATCGGCGCGTCGCTGGACCGCACGTCGATTAGCCTCACGGCCCTATCGGCCAATCTTGCGCCGTCGCTCGCCTTATTTGGCGATGTGGTGCTGAAGCCGGACTTTGCCCCCGCCGAGGTTGTCCGCCTGCGCGACCAGCAGCTGGCGCACATCCAGTCTGAACTGAAGAACCCGCAAAGCATCGCGCTGCGCACCTTGCCGCCGCTGCTTTATGGGGCGGCGCACCCCTATGGTGTCTCGTTCACCGGTACGGGCAATAGCGACAGCGTACAAAAGCTGACGCGTGAGGATTTGGTGGCCTTCCATCGGGCCTGGATCCGTCCGGAAAAGGCGACGCTGTTTGTGGTCAGCGATCAGCCTTTGGCAAAGATCACCAAGGCGTTGGACGTGCAATTTGGCCATTGGACGGCGCAGGGCCCTGCGGGCGTAAAACCATCGGGCGGCACAATTGCCCCGGCCGTGCCACGTATCATCCTCATTGACCGGCCGGGCTCACCGCAATCGTACATCCTTGGCGGTCAGGTCCTGCCGAAAAAGGGCACGGATGAACTGGAAACGCTGGTCACCGCCAATCAGGCCCTGGGCACCGATTTCCTGTCGCGCATCAACACCAATTTGCGGGAGACCAAGGGCTGGTCCTACGGTGTGCGCGCCTCGGTCAACCGGGTTGCGGGGGACGTGCCCTATATCGTGCTGGCCCCGGTGCAGGCAGATAGAACGGGCGAATCAATTGCCGCCATCAAGGCCGACATGACGGAATTTTTGACGACCAAGGGCATTACCGAGGAAGAACGTACGCGGATCATCAACGGCAACATCCTCGAACTGCCGGGCAGTTATGAAACATCCGGGGCCGTGCTCGGCGCGTTGCAACGCAATGCGCTTTATGGACGGCCGGATGATTTCTACGATTCCCTAGCGTCACGCTATCGCGGCATGACGCAGGCCCAGCTGGATGGCGCCATCCGCGCGGTGCTGAAGCCGGATCAGATGTTGTGGGTCGTGGTGGGCGATGCGAAAATTGTTCGCCCACAGCTTGAAAAACTTGGCCTTCCAGTCGACTTAATGTCGCAGGCGGGCGGAAATTGACCGCCCGTGGCACAAAGGAGAGAATTATGAGCGTTGCAGGCACCTATGAATGCGTCGTCAAATCGCCGCTCGGCGACCAGAAGTCGACGATTGTTGTGAATCCGGGTGCAGACGGCACCAGCTGGACCGGCACCAATTCCGGCGCCCAAGGGTCTGCCGACATCACAGACGGCAAAATTGACGGCAACACTGTAACCTGGTCGATGAAGATGACCGTTCCCATGCCGATGACGCTGGAAGGCACCGCCACCATTGATGGCGATACTGTCACCGGTTCGGTCAAGGCCGGCGCATTTGGTTCCTTCCCGCTGTCGGGCACGCGCGTCGGCTAAGCCGATCGCTGCACAAAGAAAATTGGCCCCCGCCGGACGTGTCCTGCGGGGGCCTTTTTTTCTCGATCCACCAGCGCTCAGCGTGAGCGCGGAGAAGAGTTTTACTGGACCGTCACCGTCACCGCACGGCGGTTACGCGCCCAATCGGCTTCGGTGGATCCAAGCGCCTCAGGACGTTCCTTGCCATAGCTGACGGTGGAGATGCGCGCGGCATCAATGCCCATCGCGGCCAATGCGTTCTTGGCGGAATTGGCGCGGCGTGCGCCCAGCGCGATGTTATAGTCCCGCGTTCCACGCTCATCGGCATGGCCTTCAATCGTGACGCGGGTGTTGGGATATTTCTTCAGCCATTCCGCCTGCGTCGCGAGAGTCGCCTGATCTTCGGCATCGACATCCGATTTGTCGGTATCAAAATAGATGCGGTCAGCCGTGATGCTGGCGATGAAATCGGCCTGCGATCCTGGCGTCGGTCCGGTCGGTGCTGTGACAGCCCCCGTATTGCCCTCAGCGCCAATGGGCGGCGGCGGCAGGTCTTGCGGCTTCTGCTTTTTCGCGCACCCGGCAACAGCCATCAGGCTGACGGCCAGCAGCAAGGCGGTGGTGTTCTTTCTTTTCATTTTTGGACTCCTGTCATTGTTCCACCCCGATCCCGCGCAGGATTGGCGGATTGGGCAGCGAGGTCAAGTGCTGCGCATATGGCACAGCCCGAAACCTGCGCTGATATGGCTCGGTTTGTTAGGGAAGGATGGGGCCCCAGGCCGGGTCAGACCCGTCAACCGGGGTGTCGATCTTGCGTTCCTTGGCGCCGGTCACATCCACTTGCATCACCGCTGTTTTGCCGGAGCCTTGGGTTGTCCGGAAGAACTGAATGACGCGGCCATTGGGGGACCATGTCGGCGCTTCGTCCTGCCAGCTGTTGGTCAGCAGCTTCTCGCCATTGCCCGCCGGGCTCATGACGCCGATCCGGAAGGCACCGCCGCCGACACGGGTAAAGGCGATGAGGTTGCCGCGTGGGCTCCATTCGGGCGTCGCATAATTGCCGCCGCCAAAGCTGATGCGCTGCTGACCCGACCCATCGGCATTCATGACATAGATTTGCTGGCTGCCGGATCGGTCACTTTCAAACACGATCTTTGATCCGTCCGGGGAATAGCTGCCGCCGGTTTCAATAGCCGGCGTGTTGGTCAGCCGCACCGGCGTGCCACCACCTGCGGATGATACGCGATAGAGGTCGGTATTGCCGCCCACGCTCATCGAATAGAGGATCGAGGAGCCATCGGGTGACCAGCGCGGGCTGAACGTCTGGTTGGGGCTTTCCGTCACCAGCCGCTGACGACCACTGGCAATGTCGTAGACATAGACCCGCGCCCGCCGCTCAATATAGGAGACATAGACGATCGACTTGTAGTCAGGGGAAAAGCGCGGCGTGAGCGCAAGCGCTTGGCCATTGGTGATAAAGCGGTGGTTGGCCCCATCTGAGTCCATGATGGCGAGCCGCTTGACGCGGTTCCCCTTCGGCCCCGTCTCCGCGATATAGGCGATGCGGCTGTCGAAGAACGGGTTTTCACCCGATAGGCGGGAGTAGATGGAATCTGCGCATTTGTGCGCTGCCCGCCGCCAGTCCCGCGGGCCGACGACATAGCCCTGACGGACCATTTCGGACTTCAGGCTCACATCATAGAGGTAGCAGCCGACCATCAGCGTGCCGTCCGTATTGGCGCGGACAAAGCCGTGGACAAGGTTTTCAGCGCCCAGGCCCTCCCATTCGGCAAAGGCAGGGGCGGTCACTTCGGGCATGGCGATGCCGCGCAGCCCGGCGGGACCCTTGGGTGTGAACACGTCGGTCGCGTTTAAATCGTTCGAGATAATCTCGGCCACCTTGCGTCCGAGGTCGGCCGTCTGCCCGGCGGGCGTTGCAACATCGTCCGGCGTTGTCAGCGGCGGGATGGCGACAACGAACGATTGGTTGCCGCTCTCATCCGTGACAGTGCCCGTAATCTGGGCAGATGCCGCCGACGCGAACAGCGCGCCTGCAAGGAGAAGAAGGGAGGGGAGTGTACGCATCTCAGTTCAACCTTTTGTCGAAGGTAATTGGTCCGAGCGACTGCCAGATGGCATAATATTCGGGTGGGAGTTCAAAGGGGGCGGCGCGCTTTACAGCGTTGACTGCGCGTTCGCCGTGCAGGGCTTTCAGGTTCGCATTATTCTCATTTTCGCCCGACTGGCTGACAATTGTAACGGATCCAATCGTCCCATCGCGGTTGAGCGTGACGACAAGATTGCTGCGCAGAAGCTCCGCATCAACGCCCGTTGGCGCGCGCCAATATTTCTTGATCTTGACGAACATCGCCTGGATGAAACTCGCCTCCAGTTGAGCAGCTGTTTTGGCAGATGGGGTGCCACTGCCTTTTTCAGCCGTTCCGCGACCGGTGCCGGGGCGTTCATTTTCGCGGGTCGCCGCTTGGGACAGAGCGGCCCCCATTCCCCCAAGCCGTGAGGTGCGCGGTGGGGCGGAGGTCGCCGTCGTTTTTTTGGCGGCGGCGGGCGTCGCCTTGGCCGTCACCTTCTCTAAGGCCTTGGCGGGCTTAGGCGCCGGACGCTCGGCGGGCTTTGGAGGTGCCTTCGCGACAGGCTTCGGCAGGGGCGGGGCCGGGGCTATTTTGGGTGGGGTCGGTGCGGCGATTGGCTGGGGCGGTGCCATCGGGGCTGCGGGGGCTGCAGAGTCCGCTGGTGGTGCGCTCGCTTCTTTCACAGCATCCGGGGCTGCGGTCTGGAGCGCCTTTGCATCGACCAGTGCAACGTCGATTGGTGGATTTAACGCTGGCAACTTGGGCGTCGGCCGCAAGAGGCTGAGGGACAGCGCACCGAACAGCAGGACGTGCCCGATCAGGGCAACGCTCAGTCCTGCGCGGTCGGCACGGTCCATGGGCTACTGGCCCTGATCTTCAGTGGTGACGAGTGCGACGCGGGTGAGGCCGGCGCGGTTGATCTCCCCCATCACCCGCATCACTTCGCCATAATCAAGACCACGGTCAGCGCGCAGATAGACTTGCGGGCCTTGCGCGTCGCCTTTGCCAGCGAGGGCGGCAAGGCGGGATGGCAGGTCCGCTGCACGGACTTCCTTGGTGTCGATGAACAGGCGGCCATCGGTGTCGAGCGAAATCTGGACGGGCTTTTCACCCTGGTCGAGCGCCTTCGCCCGGCTGTCGGGCAGGTTGATGGGGACGCCGGCCACCAGCAACGGCGCCGTCACCATGAAGATGATGAGGAGAACAAGCATCACGTCGACAAGCGGCGTAACGTTGATCTCTGCCATCGGGGCACGCTTGCGCCGCCCGCGAGAGGATTGAACCGGGCCCATACTCAGGATTCCAGTTCCCGGCTAAGCGTTGCGTGAAAAGTGTCGGCAAAGCGTGTCATCCGCGCCTCGATCCGGTCCAGCCCATGGCCGAAGCGGTTATAGGCAATGACAGCGGGGATCGCTGCGAACAGGCCGATGGCGGTCGCAAACAGCGCTTCCGCAATGCCGGGTGCGACGACCGCAAGCGACGTGTTCTGCTGGGCGGCAATCGCGGTGAAGCTGCGCATGATGCCCCAGACGGTGCCGAACAGCCCGACAAACGGCGCAACGCTGCCGACGGTCGCGAGGATGTTCAACTTCTCACCCAGCCGGTCAACTTCATGCGCAATCGCTGCCCCCATCGTTGTCGCAAGCCGGGCGCGGGTGCCTTCACGGTCGATATTGGTTTTGCCGGTGGAGCGGCGCCATTCAAACATGCCCGCCTGAAAGACGCGCGCTGTGGGGATGTCGCTGTCCTTATAAGTCCGTGCAAATTCTTCGGTGTCGCCCGCTTTCCAGAACTCCCGCTCAAAAGCGATGGATTGTTCGGACGCTTTGCGCATCTTCATCCAGTGCGACACGATGATTGACCATGTCCAGATGCTGGCGGCGAGCAGCCCGAGCATCACAAGCTTCACGACGATGTCCGCCTGCTGAAACAGGGCAAACGGAGAGAGGCTGGCGGCTTCGGTGGCGAGGGTCATCTTCATTTGTTCTGTGTCTCTTCGGGCAATAGGCGTTCAAAAGCATCCATCCAGGGGCGGGGCTGGCGGCGCGGGCGACCGTCGGGGGATAGGAAGGCCGCTAGCACGCGGGCTTCGGCCTTTAGTTCATCCCCCAACATGACTCTCTGCTGAATCAGGCAACTGGCGGCGCGCAGCTGTTCCACTGTTGAGACGATCAGCAAGGCATCATCAAAGCGCGCCGGGCGGTGATATTTGATGGTGAGCTCGGCCACCGCATAGACACCTTCACCGCTGTCATGCGCCACCCGCTGGTCAATACCTGCGACACGCAGCATGTCGGAACGGGCCCGCTCCATGAAGCGCAAATAAGAGGCGTGATAGACCACGCCGGAAAAATCGGTGTCTTCAAAATAGACGCGCACCGGGAAGCGGTGTTCCCGACCGACAAAGCGGCCTTCCTGAGGCGCATCAGGGTGTTTCGACGTCATGGCAACGGCCTTAGACCATGTGTGACAGGAAATGAATCCCGCCGTGCCGATTTGGTTGCGGTCTGTCTGGTGCCGCCCTTATTTGCCGTCAAACAGACCGTCTTGTGATCCGGCAGGTGGGTTCAGGCCCAGATGTTTCCACCCCGGCGGGTTGAGGCAGCGGCCCCGCGCGGTGCGGGCGATGAGGCCAAGCTGGAGCAAATAAGGCTCTACCACATCTTCAATCGTGTCACGGGGTTCGGACAGGCCAGCGGCCAGCGCCTCAACGCCCACCGGGCCGCCGCGATAAATGTCGGCGATCATCGTGAGGTAGCGCCGGTCCATCGCATCAAGGCCAAGCGCATCAACCTCGAGCCGGTTGAGCGCGGCATCGGCGATCTTGGCGGTCACGATGGCCTCGCCTGCCACATTGGCAAAGTCGCGCACGCGGCGCAGCAAGCGTCCGGCGATACGTGGCGTCCCGCGTGCCCGCTTGGCAATTTCATGTGCGCCATCCGGCGCAATGGCGAGGTCCAGCAAGCCGGCGGCGCGGCGGATGACCTGTTCCAGCTCATCATGCGTGTAGAAACTGAGGCGGACCGGAATGCCGAACCGGTCGCGCAGCGGCGTCGTCAGCAGCCCCTGCCGCGTGGTCGCGCCCACCAAAGTGAATTTGGGCAGATCAATTCGAACCGAGCGCGCGGACGGCCCTTCGCCGATCATCAGATCGAGCGCACGGTCTTCCATCGCAGGGTAAAGCACTTCCTCAACGGCCGGATTGAGACGGTGGATCTCGTCAATGAAGAGGACGTCGCCATCCTCCAAATTGGTGAGCAACGCCGCCAGATCACCCGACTTTGCGATGACAGGGCCGGACGTGGCGCGAAAGCCGACGCCCATTTCCTTGGCCACAATCTGTGCCAGCGTCGTCTTGCCCAGCCCCGGCGGGCCGAAGAACAGGACATGATCCAGCGCATCCCCCCGCGACTTTGCCGCCTCCACAAATACACGCAGATTCTCGCGCGCCGCCTTCTGCCCGACAAATTCGTCGAGCGTCTTGGGGCGCAGGGCTGCGTCGACATCTTCGGGGCGGCGCAAGGGGGTGAGGAGGGGGCTCTCGGTCATAGGATGGCTTCGATGGCGAAATGTACACCTGCAACGAACAAAGCAAAGCTGGCAAAAACTAAAATGAGAGCAAATTTATAAAAAATTCGGGCCTTCTTTAACTCTGAGGTCTCATCCCATTGCGGCAACCTGCCGAACGATTTCTCGAGGGCATTCCATGACTGACTTATCGTCGCGTCATGCCAGAATTCTCCAGCAAAAAAGGCGGCGCAAAACGACAATAGAGTTAAAAATACTGATGCTGACAAAACCCAAAAGGCAATTACCAATTTACCCGCTTCGATTGTCCGGGTTGCGTTACCAATGTAAGTAAGGAGAGCGACAATCGCGCCGCCGTTTATCAAGAGAAGGTTCTTCAGAATTCCTTGTGAAAGTTCATTTTGAAAGCGCAACCGGTCGGCAGCCTCGCCCCTAAGTGCTTCGTAATCGATCCGGGCAATTTCCTGCTGTGTTCGGTCATCCGCTGATGAATTTTGGGACTGATCCATGACTACCATCCACGTCCAAGAAACGCCCGCACGGCTGCCGCCGACTGGTCTGGCACTTCTTCCATCGGGATGTGGCCGACCTTGGGATAGATGACCTTCTGCGCGCCCGGAATGGCGTCTGCGAACCAATGGGCCGCGCGGACGGGGATCAGCTTGTCTTCAGCGCCCCACATGACGAGTGTCGGCATGGTCAGGCGCTTCATTTGTTCGGTCGTGGCGGGTTGGCGCTTCACGTCGCCGCGGTCGCCGGTCGCCTGTCGGTTGCCGGGGTAGCGCACCAATTCCCAATAGCGGTCGATCGCAGCTTCGGTCAGCGGAGCCTTCACCGACATTGTTTGGTCAAGGCTCTTCGCGATGATGCTGCGCGGCGTGAACACTTTCAGGATCGGTCGCATCACTGGTGCGCGCGCCAGCCGGAAACCGATGGGGATGGCGGTCGGCTCAGAATCCGGCGCGCCTGCCGCGTCCACAAGGATCAACGCTGTCAGCTTATCCGGATGGGCGAGCGCATAGTTCCAGCTGACCCAGCCGCCCATTGAATTGCCCGCCAATGCGAAGCGACCAATGCCCAGCTTGGTCATCACAGCTTCGACCACGCCAACCGTCGTCTCCACCCGATAGTCGCGCTTGGGGTGCGGGCCGGTGAGGCCATGGCCGGTCAGGTCCATGCTGACGATCCGATAGTCCTTGCCGAGCCGCGCGACCCAAGGCTCCCATGTCTGGAGCGAGGAATTGGAGCCGTGGAGCAGGAGGAGCGCCGGAGCTGCCGGATTGCCCTCCACGCGGACGTGAACCTTCAGGCCCGGCTCAACCTCAACGAAGCGCGAGGCGGCGTTGGTATATTTGGCGCGCATGGTGACGGGGTCGGTGTCAGGCGCATAGCCCCATGCGAACAGGCCAATGAGGGCAATTGCGATCAGCCCCAAAATCCAGAGAAATGTGCGCTTCATTTTGCTGCCTTTTTGAGGGCCATGCGGACCAGTGCGTCGAGCGTGGCGCCATCGCCCAGTTCGGCTTCGGCAGAGGCGACGGCCGCATTGGCTTCGGCGGGTTTGAACCCAAGGCCGGTGAGTGCGGAGGCGGCGTCTGCGGCATAGCCAGTGGTCGCCACTGGCGCAGCGCCTGCCGGGCCCAAGGCGACACCGCCCACTTTGTCCTTCAACTCGCGCACGATGCGTTCGGCAAGCTTTGGCCCCACGCCATTGGCGCGGGAGACGGCTACCTTATCCTGCCGGGCAACGGCCTGTGTCAGTTCCTCGGGGGCGAGCGTTGAGAGGATCGACAAGGCGACCTTGCCACCCACGCCCTGCACGCCGGTCAACAGCCGAAACCATTCCCGCTCCCCCGCATTGCCAAAGGCAAACAGCGTCATCGAGTCTTCGCGGACCTGCAATTCGGTGAGCAGCATCACCTGCCCGCCAACAGGGCCAATGGCGGTCAAGGTGCGGCTGGAGGCGAGCACGAGATAGCCGACGCCGTTCACGTCAAGCACAGCATGGTCAGCAGCGCTTTCGACAAGCGTTCCGGTGAGGCGGGCGATCATGTTTGTTCTTTAACCGTTCTCATGCGCGCAAGTCGAGAGGGGAGTGATCAGACGATCCGCCGGGCGCTCGCGACGTGGTGGGCATGGGTAATGGCCACCGCTAACGCGTCTGCCGCATCGCTGCCTGCAATCTTGGCGCCGGGAAGCAGGCGGCCGACCATGGCGTGGACCTGCGCTTTGTCTGCATTGCCGACGCCGACCACGGCTTTTTTGACGAGCCGGGCGGCATATTCGCCGACGTCCATGCCGGTGCGCGCCGCCGCCAATAGGATGACGCCGCGCGCTTGACCGAGTTTCAGGGTCGATTGCGGGTTGGAATTGACGAACACTTCCTCCACCGCCGCGCCGTCGGGCCGGTGGGTCAGCATCAGGTCTGTCAGCGCGCGGTCCAATTCCAGAAGCCGCGCAGCGAGCGCATGTTTGGGATTCGTCGAGATCTGGCCATTTGCCAGATGCGACAGCCGGTTGCCCTCCGCAGAAATCAGCCCCCAGCCGGTCGTGCCAAGGCCGGGGTCAAGGCCGAGAATGATCAGCCCAGTTTCTCCATGATTTCATCCGACACGTCGTAATTGCCCCAAACGGTCTGGACGTCGTCATCTTCTTCAAGCGTGTCGATCATTTTCAAAAGCTTGCCCGCATCCTCCTCGCTGACGGCGACCATGATGTTTGGCTTCCAGGCGAGTTTGACGCCTTCCGGATCGCCAAGCGCGCCTTCAAGGGCCTTTGCAACGGGGTGTAGGTTTTCAATCGAAGTCCAGATCGAGTGGCCGTCTTCGGAAGACTCAACATCGTCCGCACCGGCTTCAAGTGCGGCTTCGAAGACCTTGTCGGCATCGCCTGCTCCTGCGCCATATTCGATGAGGCCAAGCCGGTCGAAGCCGTGGCTCACCGAACCTGCCGTGCCAAGGTTGCCGCCATTTTTGGAAAAGGCGGTGCGCACGTTGGTGGCGGTGCGGTTGCGGTTGTCGGTCAGGGCTTCGACGATGATGGCGGTGCCGCCGGGGCCATAACCTTCGTAGCGGATTTCTTCGTAATTATCGCCGTCAGTGCCGCTCGCCTTGTCGATGGCGCGTTGGATGTTGTCCTTGGGCATGGACTGCGCCCGCGCCGCGAGGACAGCGGCCCGCAAACGGGCGTTGGCGTCCGGGTCTGGCAGGCCCATCTTGGCCGCAACGGTGATTTCGCGGCTCAGCTTCGAAAAGGCGGCAGAACGCTTTTTGTCCTGCGCACCCTTGCGGTGCATGATGTTCTTAAATTTGGAATGACCTGCCATATCCGTAACTTATCCCAATTTAACTGCGGTGCCGGATGCGGTGACCATCAACATGGTGCCGCCCTGGCCCAGCGTTTCATAATCCAGATCGACGCCAATCACGGCATCTGCGCCAAGCGCCCGTGCCTCATTCTGCAATTCGTCCAGCGCCGTTGCCCGTGCATCGCGCAGCGTCGATTCATACGACCCTGCACGGCCGCCCACGATATCGCGGATGCCGGCGAACAGATCTTTGAAGATGTTCGCCCCGACAATCACTTCACCGGTCACGACGCCCAGATAATCCTTGACCGGGCGGCCTTCGATCACACTCGTGGTAGAAACCAGCATCGCACATCTCCTTAGCTTAGACGCGATGAATACCGGCGGGCCGCCCCTTCGTGCAAGACCGATCAGTCGAGGCCGAGCGCTGCCTTATAGGTATCGAGAATCGCTTCCATTTCCGCGCGGTCATGGGCTTCCATCTTCCGCAGGCGGACGATCTGACGCATGATCTTTGCGTCATAGCCACGCGCCTTGGCTTCGGAATAGACGTCGCGAATATCGTCCGCGATGCCCTTTTTCTCTTCTTCAAGGCGTTCAATACGCTCAATCAGCAGACGAAGTTCGTCCGCTGCGACATTCTCACTCATGATGTTCTCCGGTCGGGTGGATGCCCCGCGCCGTAGGCCAGCGCGGGGATTCACTCAAGGGCTGTCACGCCCGATTTTCGCTCAGGCCTTTGCCTTCAAGCTGTCAGCAACTTTGACGCCGTGGCGTTCCAGCGCTTCGACGATCTTACCGGCGCCTTCGAGATCGCCCCAGAACATGGGGCCACCGCGATAGACGGGCCAGCCATAGCCGTAGATCCAGACGACATCGATGTCGGATGCGCGCTGAGCCTTGCCCTCTTCGAGAATTTTATAGCCCTCATTCACCATGGGGTAGAGCGTACGTTCGATGATTTCTTGATCGGTAATCTCGCGCTTGGCGAGATTAGACGTCGCCCGGAACTCTTCGATGATGGCGAGTGCTTCGGCGCTTGGCGTGCCATTGCGCTTCTCGTCATAGTCGTAAAAGCCCTTGCCGTTCTTCTGGCCAAAACGACCGGCCGCACACAGGGCGTCGCGCAGCGTTTCGATGCGCGATGGATCACGGTGCCAGCCGATATCCAGCCCGGCAAGGTCCGCCATCTGGAACGGGCCCATGGGCATGCCGAAGTCGGTGTGGACCTTGTCGATCTGGGCAGGCGTGGCACCTTCCAGCAGCAGCTGGTTGGCCGGAGTCTGCCGCTGCGACAGCATCCGGTTGCCGATAAAGCCATGGCAGACGCCGGCGACAACAGCGACCTTCCCGATCTTCTTGGACAGCGCCATAACCGTTGCGAGGGCATCCGGCGCCGTTGCATCGCCGCGGACAACTTCAAGCAGTTTCATGACGTTGGCGGGGGAGAAGAAGTGCATGCCCAGCACATCGGCAGGACGCTTTGTGGCAGCGGCGATTTCGTTCACGTCGAGATAGGATGTGTTCGATGCGAGGATAGCGCCTTGCTTCACAATTGCGTCGAGTTTGCCGAAAACGTCCTTCTTGACGTCCATGCTTTCATAGACGGCTTCGATCACAAGGTCGCAATCGGCGAGGTCATCAAAGCTCAGGCTGGGCGTAAGCAGCCCCATCATCGCTTCAACCTTGTCCGTCGTGAAGCGGCCCTTGGCAGCAGAGGCTTCGTAGTTCTTGCGGATCACACCAACGCCGCGGTCCAGCGCGTCCTGCGCCATTTCCACGATGGTGACAGGGATGCCCGCCGCCAAAAAGTTCATGCTGATGCCGCCACCCATGGTGCCAGCACCAATGACGCCGACCTTCTTGATGGCGCGCAGCTGCGTGTCTTTAGGCAGGCCATCAATCTTGGCGGCCTGACGCTCTGCAAAGAACATGTGGCGCTGCGCGGCAGACTGGCTGCCGCCCATGAGCTTCAGAAACTCTTCGCGTTCAATCTTGAGACCATCGTCGATGTTGGCGTTGGCAGCCGCGGCGGCCACGCAACGCAAATTGGCATAAGGGGCGTCAAAGCCCTTCCACTTGCGGGCGTTGTCGGCTTCCAGCTTGGCGATGATTGCGGTATCGCCAGTGACGGGGAGGTTACGGGTGGCGCGCGGCCCTTTGGTAATCATCTCGCGGGCGAGCTTGATCGCATCTTCGGCGAGCGTGTCTTCTCCAGCCACTGCATCAATCAAGCCGATTTCATGGGCCTTCTTGGCAGAGATTGGGTCGCCAAGGCTGCACATGATCGCCGCCTGCTCGACACCGACCACACGCGGCAGACGCTGGGTGCCGCCGCCGCCCGGCAAAAGGCCGAGCTTCACTTCCGGCACGCCAAGCTTCGCCGAAGGAACAGCGATGCGATAATGGCAGACCAAAGCTGTTTCGAGCCCGCCGCCAAGTGCCGTGCCATGGATGGCGGCAATGATCGGCTTGGACGCAGTTTCCATACTGTTGAGCACAGACGCGAAATCCGGGCCCTGGGGGGGCTTGCCAAATTCGGTGATGTCCGCCCCTGCGATGAAGGTCGCGCCGGCGCATCGCAGCACCATAGCCTTCACGCCATCATCGGCCAGACCTTCGGCGATGCCATCGGCGATGCCCTGACGGACATGCCAGCTCAGTGCGTTGACGGGCGGATTGTCGACGAGAAGGACGAGAATATCGCCATGGCGTTCAGTGGTTACGGATTGCATTTTTCTTCCTTTCTTGGGCCTCCCCATCGACTTGCGATGGGGAGGGGGACCGTTCGGCGCGAAGCGTCGAATGGTGGAGGGGCCTAAGCATTGCCTTGCCCCTCCGTCATCGCTTCGCGACGCCACCTCCCCATCGCAAGTCGATGGGGAGAAAATCTCATGCCGCCAACGCTGCGTACATCATCGTGCGGATTTCGCGGCGGATGGGGTAAGTGGTCGATGGCATCAGCTGGGTCATGAAGACCATGGTGATGTGTTCAACCGGGTCGATGGTGAAGGCGGTTGAAAACATGCCGCCCCAGTAAAATTCGCCCTTTGACCCGGCGATTGTGGTCGCGGCGGGATCAATATTGCAGGCAAAGCCAAGGCCAAAGCCGATGCCCGCATTTTCCACTTCGCTGAACAGCGATTTGGAATGCTGGGTCAGATCACCCCCGCCCGGCAGATGGTTCGCCGTCATCAGGTCGAGCGTCTTGGGACCGATGATCTGCTGGCCATCGAGCGCCCCACCGTTGAGGAGCATCCGGCAGAAGCGGTGATAATCGGAAACCGTCGAGGCGAGCCCGCCGCCGCCGGATTCGAACTTGCGCGGACGTGCCCAGCCGCTGTCCGCACCGGGTTTGTCGAACGGCTTCATCTTTTCCGTGGGGTGGAAGGCGTAGCAGGGCGGAATGCGATGCGCCTTGTCTGCGGGGACAAGGAACGCCGTATCGTGCATCTCCAGCGGGCCGAAGATGTTCTTCTGGAAATATTCGCCCAGCGACAGTCCTGAAATGCGGGCGACGATGATGCCGACGAGATCGGTCGCCAACGAATAATGCCAGCCTGTTCCCGGATCAAATTCGAGCGGAATGTCCTTCAGGATGTTGACGACCTCGTCATTGTCAAACTTGGACCAGTTTTCGACATCCGACTTGCGATAGGCGGCGTCGACATTGCTCATTTCCTGAAAGCCGTAGGTGAAACCTGCGGTGTGCCGCAGCAGATCAACAACCCGCAGCGGTGCCGCTAGCGGGCGGGTCATGAAAGGCGTGTTGCCGCCACCGCCGACGAATACGCCCAGATCTTTAAACTCGGGGATGTAGGTGGCGACAGGGTCTGACAGTGCAAGCAGCCCCTGTTCGACCAGCTGCATCAAGGCGATGGACGTCACCGGTTTCGTCATGGAGGCGATACGGAAAATCGCATCCTGCTCCACGCCCGAATTCCAGAGATAGGCAATCTCGTCCCCCCGTCCGATGAGGAGCGACCCATGCGGCAGCATGCCGGTATCCAGATATTTTTTCTGGATGAAGGTGCCGATCCGGTCGAGCCGGTCGGGCAGAAAACCAAGTTCTGTGGGATTGATCGCCTGCAGCATCTTAAACTGCCGTCTGGCCGGTGAGCTGACGGGTAACGGGGTGGGAGCTGGACAGCCCGCCATCTACGGCAATCGCCTGCCCGTTGACATAGCTTGCCTGATCAGAGGCCAAGAACAGGGCGACGTTCGCCAGCTCGTCCGGCTGGGCCGCACGGCGCAGCGGGTTCAAACGCCCAACCTTGTGCATCACATCCTTGTCGCGGGCATAATCGAAGGTCGGCTTTGTCATCCCGGTTTCGGTGAGGC
Organism: uncultured Sphingomonadaceae bacterium; assembly: GCA_937996655.1. GTDB lineage: Bacteria > Pseudomonadota > Alphaproteobacteria > Sphingomonadales > Sphingomonadaceae > Aquisediminimonas. The sequence continues at coordinate 241,864 of CALKUK010000012.1, forward strand.
CGGGGCAGATCGCGTTCACGCGCACGCCGGTTTCCGACATTTGCTGGGCTGACACCATGGCAAGGTTGATGACGCCCGCCTTGGACGCGGAGTAAGCGGGGCCGCCCGCGCCCGAGCGGATGCCCGCGACGCTGGCCGTGAGGATGATCGAACCACCCTTTCCGCCGTCCATCATCGCTTGGCCTGCGTGCTTCACCATTAGCCAAGGCCCGATCAGGTTGACGCGCAGGATTTCCGCCCATTCTTCGGGCTTCAGGTCAAAGATGCCCGCCATGCCGCCGGAAACGCCAGCGTTGGCGAAAGCCACATGGAGATCACCATAAGTGTCAATGGCCGTCTTCACGATGTTTTGGACATCCGCCTCAACACCGGCGTCGATCTGAAGCGCGGTGGCAGAGCCGCCCGCATCCTTCACCATTTGGGCTGTTTCGTGAACGGCGTCTGTCTTGTCGCCCAGCACGACCTTTGCGCCTTCGGCAGCAAAACGCAGCGCGGAGGCGCGGCCAATGCCGGACCCTGCCCCTGTGATGATGGCAACTTTGCCTGTCAGTGCGCCCATTTTCCTTACTCCCATTCTTTCATGTCGAGCGAAGTCGAGACACCTCACCGAATGCCCCTCGACTTCGCTTGGGACGAACGGTGTTTAGATTTACCCGCCGCTAATCGTCTGGCCGCCGTCGATGACGAAGGTCTGGCCCGTGGTGAAGGCCCCAGCGCGCGAGGCGAGGAAAACGGCCGCGCCTGCAATTTCTTCCGGCTCGCCAATGCGGCGCAGCGGAGACCGTGCGGTGGAGCGGGCGAGCGTGTCCGGATTTTCCCAAAGCGCCTTGGCAAAGTCGGTGCGGATCAGGCCCGGCGCAATGCAGTTCACCCGGACGCCCTTGGGGCCATATTCATCCGCCATATTCCGCGCCATCTGCATGTCGGCGGCCTTGGAGATGCAATAGGCACCAATCACAGTCGAGCCCTTAAGTCCGCCGATGGACGACACGATTGTGATCGAGCCTTCGCCGCGGTCCATCATTTCGGGCGCGACCATGTTGATCAGCCAGTGATTGGACAGGATGTTGTTGTCCATGATCTTGCGGAATTGATCATCCGCAATCCCGGCAGCAGGGCCGTAATAGGGGTTGGACGCTGCGTTGCAGACAAGCGCCGTCACCTTGCCAAAGGCCTTGCGGGTTTCATCGACGAGGTTCTGAAGCGCGTCCTTTGCCGAGATATTGGCAGCAACGGCAATCGCCGTACCTGCACCATGACGGGCATTGATTTCGGCCGCAACCGCTTCGCAGGCATCCTGCTTGCGGCTGGAAATGACGACCTTTGCACCGTGCACGGCCATTTCCTCGGCAATGGCTTTGCCAATCCCGCGCGACGATCCTGTGATCAGCGCGACTTGTCCGGTCATGTCAAACAGCGACATGGCTCTCTCCCTTTATCTTATTTAGCCCCTGCTTTTTCAGCAAAGCTCCAGGCCGCCTCGGCGAGCGGCAGCACACGTTCCGACATGGTCTTGGCATGGGCGGAATTGGCCGTGCCATCGATCACGCGCTTCTTGATGCCCTGAATGATGCCCGCCAACCGGAAGAAATTATAGGCGAAGTACCAGTTCATGTCCGGCACGCCATCGCGTTTGGTCGCGACGCAATAACGCTCAACCATTTCGTCCAGTTCCGGAATCCCAAGCGCCTTGCGATCCAGATCCTGCACGCCGGACCGGCCACCATTGTCCGTCACCCAAGCCATGGCGACATAGGTGAAGTCCGACAAAGGATCGCCTAGCGTCGACAGTTCCCAGTCAAGCACTGCGATCACTTTGGCCTCATTGGCGTCAAAGATCATGTTGTCGATGCGGTAATCGCCATGGACAACAGACGTGCGGGTCTGTTCTGGCAGGGTTGCAGGCAGCCATTCGATCAGACGTTCCATCAACGGCATATGTTCGGTTTCGGACAGTCGGTACTGCTTTGTCCACCGATCAACCTGACGGCCGAAATAATTGCCGGGCTTGCCGAAATCAGCCAAATGCGCGTCATCGATGCTCGTATTATGCAGCGCGGCCAATGTGTCGATCATCGCATTATACGTCGCGCGACGAAATTCGGGCGTGGCACCGGGCATGGCGCCATCCCAGATCGTCCGGCCCTCAACCATGCCCATGATATAGAACCAGCTGCCGATCACGCTGTCATCGGTGCACAGGCCGTAAGGCTTGGCCACCGGAAAGCCGGTGGGATAAAGCCCGTTGATAACCTTGAATTCCCGGTCCACCGCATGGGCGCTTGGCAGCAATGGGCCAAAAGGCTTGCGCCGTAACACGTAGGATCCGCTCTTCGCATTGATGCGATAGGTCGGGTTGGACTGGCCACCGGCGAACTTGAAGACCTCGAGCGGGCCTTCAAATCCGGCGACGTTTTCGGCCATCCAGGCGGTCAGCTTGGCATCATCCAGCGCATCGACGCCTTCCGCCTTGGTGACGCCGGAAAAGGCCGTTTGTGCGTCCATCGCTTCCGTCATTGATCAAATACGATCACGCTTCGTGCGGAATCGCCCTTCTTCATCTTTTCAAAGCCATCGTTGATGCCGGACAGCGGAATGGTTTCCGCAATGATGCTATCCAGATCGAGCAAGCCGCGCAGGTAGAAGTCAACAAGACGCGGAATGTCCACGGGGAAGCGGTTGCCGCCCATGATCGCACCCTGAAGCTTCTTGCCGGACAGCAGGTCCATCGCCGACAAGCCTACCTTTTCTGCAAGCGGCATCATGCCAAGGATCGTGGCTGTGCCACCGCGCCGCAGCACGCTGACGGCGAGATTGGCAGAGGCTGGACGCCCGACCGCTTCGATCGCGTGATCAACGCCACCCTTGGTCATTTCGATGATCTGGGCGGCAGCACCTTCGGCAGTCGCGTCGATAACATCCGTCGCGCCGAGCTTCATCGCCAAAGCCCGCTTTTCAGGGATTGGGTCTGCTGCAATGATTCGTCCTGCTCCTGCAATCTTGGCTGCATTGATGGTGGCCAAGCCAACCCCGCCGCACCCGACGACGGTCACGGTTTCACCCGGCGTCAGCTTGCAGGCATTGAAGATGGCGCCGGCACCCGTCGTGACGGCGCAGCCGATGACGGCGGCACGGTCCAGCGGCATGTCCGGATTGATCTTCACACAGGCATGTTCGTGGATGAGCATCTGTTCAGCAAAGGCCGACAGGTTGAGCATCTGGTTGACGGGCGATCCATCGGCGCGGGTCAGACGTGGTGCATCTTTGGGGCCGCGCCGCGTGTCGCCACCAAGGCAGAGCGACATCCGGCCGGTCACGCAGAATTCGCAATGGCCACAGAAGGCCGACAGGCAGGTGACGACTGCATCGCCGACCTTGACGGTGCGGACTTCGCTGCCGACCGCTTCGACAATCCCTGCCGCTTCATGACCCGGAACGGCCGGAAGCGGATGCGGATAGGCGCCGTCGATGAAGTGAAGATCCGAATGGCACAGCCCGCAGGCGGCCGTCCGGATGAGGACTTCGTGGGGGCCGGGGTTGGAGATCGAAAGCTCTTCGATCTCCAGGGGCTTGCCCGGCTGGACGAGAACGGCGGCCTTCATCGTGTCACCGCGAGGTCGCCGGACGACAGTTCATGCGGACGTTCCGAACCATATTTGCCAAGCTCAAGCCGGGCGATGGAGCGGTTGTGGACTTCATCCGGACCGTCGGCGAGGCGCAGCGTGCGCTGATGTGCCCATGCCGAGGCAAGGCCATAGTCTTCCGAAACGCCGCCACCGCCATGCGCCTGAATGGCGTCGTCGATGATCTTCAGCGCCATATTGGGGGCCTGAACCTTGATCATGGCGATTTCCGCAGCCGCCGCCTTGTTGCCGACGGTGTCCATCATCTGCGCAGCCTTCAGGCAGAGCAGACGCGTCATTTCCAGATCGATGCGCGCGCGGGCGATGCGTTCATGCCAGACGGTCTGTTCGGCAATCGTCTTGCCAAAGGCGACGCGCGAGGTGAGGCGGCGGCACATTTTCTCAAGCGCTTCTTCGGCCACGCCGATGGTGCGCATGCAGTGGTGGATGCGGCCCGGCCCGAGGCGGCCCTGCGCGATTTCAAACCCACGGCCTTCGCCATAGAGAATGTTTTCCGCAGGAACGCGGACGTCCTTCAACTCGATTTCCATATGGCCGTGCGGCGCATCATCATAGCCAAAGACGGGCAGGTGACGGAGGATGTTTACGCCCGGCGTGTCGAGCGGCATCAGGATTTGGGACTGTTGCTGGTGGCGCTTCGCCCCAAGGTCAGTCTTGCCCATGACGATCGCGATTTTGCAGCGCGGATCACCGGCCCCCGATGACCACCATTTGCGGCCGTTGATGACATAATGGTCCCCATCACGCGTGATGCGCGTTTCGATGTTCGTCGCATCGGACGAAGCGACAAAGGGTTCGGTCATCAGGAAGGCCGACCGGATTTCGCCGTTCATCAGCGGGATCAGCCACTGCTTTTTCTGCTCGGCTGTGCCGTAGCGGTTGAGCACTTCCATATTGCCCGTGTCGGGTGCTGCGCAGTTGAAGATTTCCGACGACATGCCGACGCGGCCCATTTCTTCCGCGCACAGTGCATATTCAACGTTCGTGAGCATCGGGCCGTCAAATTCGACCGTCGTGTCGACGTGCGGGTTAGCGCCGACGGGGGGCATGAAGAGGTTCCAGATGCCGGCAGCCTTGGCGCGCTTCTTTTCCTCTTCGATGACCTGAAGGACCTTCCAGCGATCACCGGTCGCCTGTTCCGCGTAATAATCCTTCACCCGGGGGCGGATATATTGATCGATGTGATTTTTGACGCGGTCCCGCCAGTAGCTCTCGCGTTCGGTGAGGGTGAAGTCCATCTGAGTCGTCCTCTTCTATGTTTACGTTTACGTCACTGTCAGCTTTCGGGAGTGTTTTCCAGCCCCTTCAATCGCCTTTTGAACTTGCCGCAGCGGCAAGCTGGCGCACGCGTGCTTCATGGTCGTGACGCCGGATGGGAAAGCGGGAAAACACGCGCGCGGAAAGCAGCGCACACAGGCCAATCATCACGATATAGGCCGCCGTCAGCCGGTCAATGATGTCGCCTGAAACAGCATCCGGCGCCGTTTGTGTGGAAAGCCCCGCCCAGCTGATGACCAATCCCGAAATGAAAATGCCAAGGCCAGTTGCGCACTTTTGAACGAAGAAATTGCCAGCGAAAAAGATGCCTTCGGTGCGCCGCCCCGTCTTCACCTGCGCGTCCTCGACAATGTCGGCGATCATGGACGAGGCGGAGATCATGACAGTCACGCCAAAGCTGTTGGCGAGGAAGAAGAACACAAAGACCAGCACCGTCGATGCGGTGGACCCGATGTCGGGCCAGACCCCGGCCAGCCGCAGCAGAAAGGGTGTCGTCCAAAGCCCCATGCCGATGACGGACGCGTAAGCGGCTGTGTGTGGCTTGTCCCAACGCCTGTTGAGCGGGACGACAAGGAAGAATGCCGCCACCACGCTGAGAAAGAGCACGATAGGGTAGAGGCTGAAGGCTACCTGATTGAATTTCCAGACATAGAGATAAAGATAATTGGACATGGAAAAGGTTGTGCCCTGCCCAATCACGGCCAGTCCGGCAGCTGCTGCGAAAATCAGGAAGGAGCGGTTGGACAGCGACTCCCGGATCTCATCAAAGGCATGGCCCACGCTGGTCGGGACGGGCCGTGTCTCCGGCAGACGCGCCACTCGCTTATGCTGGCCTGCCGCTGAGGCAAGGACAGACAACGCAATCAGCAGACCGCCAAAGAGTCCGTAATTCCAATAGCCATCAGGGTTCAGCTGGCCGACTGTGTGGCCTGCATCTGGCTTTAGAAAAACGGCATAAGCAAGAAACAGCATCAACAGGCCGCCGCCCCAGGCAAAGAGGTAGCGGAACCGCATCAGCCCGGTCCGCTCGTCATAATCGCGGGTGAGTTCCGGCACGAGCGCGACCGACGGCACTTCGCAGGCCGACACAAGTGCCCGCACCAGCACAGCCGTTGACACGAGATAGAGAAAGATATGCCCATGCGCGCCTTGCGGCGGGGACCAGAGCAGCAGCCAGGCCAAACCCAGCGGTATCGGCGCGATGTACAGCCAGGGCAGGCGCTTGCCCCAACGTGTGTACGTTCGGTCACTCATGTGGCCGATGACGGGATCAACAAAGGCATCAATAAACAGCGCCAGCATCAGCGCGGCGGACACCATCGTCGCCTCGAGCCCCAGCACCTGATTGTAAAACAGGAGGAGGAAGGTCGAAAACCCGTTGTCCTTCACACCATAAGCAACGCTGCCCAGGCCGTGGACAAGCTTCAGCCGAAGCGGAAGCTTGTCCTCAAGCTGTGCGGTCATCCCTGTGGGGCGTCAACATAGGCTTGCAAGGCGTCGAACAGGCCCGGTGCCTCGGGGTTCCAGCTGTGCGGCTGACCCGTGGTGATGCCGCCATCAACGACGAAGTGGGTGCCGGTAATGAAGCCTGCTTCCTTAGAGGCAAGGAAAGCGACCATGTTCGCAATGTCCTCCGGGCGGCCGCCGCGCTTTACCGGCTGGGTGTGGTTGGCGATTTCCCAGATGATCTTATTGGCTTCGTCGCGCTTGTCCTCCGGCACCTCCATCGATGACGCAAAAATGTTCGTCTGGATGAAGCCGGGGCAGATCGCGTTCATGCGGATATTGTGCTTGGCGAGATCTGTCGCACCGACCTTGGTCAGGTGGATGACGGCGCCTTTGGCAACGGCATAAGCGGTGGGGGAATAGCCCGCGCCCAGCCCGGCGACGCTGGCGGTGTTGATGATGGCGGCGCCCTCACGGCCGATCATGTGCGGCACAGCATAGCGCACGCCCATCGCGACTGAACGGAGCAGCAGGTCCATCGTCCGGTCCCAGCCTTCGGGTTCAATCTCTTCAATCGGCGCCTTGTCACCGCCCGCGCCGGCATTGTTGAAGACAACGTCGATGCCGCCCGTCTTTTCGGCCGCAAAGTCCATCAGTGCCTTGATGTCGGCGGTATTGCAGACATCAGTGCGCTTGAAGAAAATCTTGCCGTTAGAGGTGGCGGCCAGATCTTCGCCGCCCTTTTCATCAATATCGCCAGCGATGACGGTCGCGCCTTCTTGCGCGAAAAGCAGGCAGGTCGCCTTGCCAATGCCTGATGCAGCGCCTGTGATGACGACGGTTTTGCCTGCGAATCTCATGTCTCTCTCCTTATATTTGAGGACCATCCTGTCGCTGCAAAGGCGCGCGGTCAACGCGTTCGCGCCTAACGCTACGGAAAGCAGCGCCCTTAAGTTGACGCTTGCGTAAAGGAGCGCGGCGGACTTAGACAGGGTGCCAGAAATTAGGAGATGACGATGACTGACCTCGATACGTTCCGGAAGGAAGCTCGGGCTTGGCTGGAGGCCAATTGTCCGCCTGAAATGCGCCAACCTGCAAAGTCGGATGATGATGTGTGCTGGGGCGGCCGCAATTGGGTGTTTTCGTCTCCTGCCCAAAAGCAGTGGCTAGAGGTGATGGCCGCCAAGGGCTGGACCGTCCCCGATTGGCCTGTTGCCTATGGCGGCGGCGGTTTGACGGCGGAAGAGACCAAGGCCCTGAGGCAGGAGATGGCCAAGCTCGGTTGTCGCTCACCGCTGAACAGCTTTGGCATCTGGATGCTCGGACCAGCCCTTTTGAAGTTCGGCACTGAAGAACAGAAGCTGCATTATTTGCCGCAGATCGCGCGCGGCGAAATCCGCTGGTGCCAGGGCTATTCGGAACCGGGTTCGGGCTCTGACCTCGTCTCGCTCCAGACCTTTGGCGAAGACAAGGGCGATCATTGGGTCGTCAATGGCCAGAAAATCTGGACGAGCTACGCCGACAAGGCGGACTGGATCTTCTGCCTTGTCCGCACCAACAAGGAAGACAAATATCACGGCATCAGCTTCCTTTTGTTCGACATGACGACACCGGGTGTGTCGACCAAGCCGATTTTGCTGATTTCCGGCGCGTCGCCTTTCTGCGAAACTTTCTTCGACAATGTTGTCGTGCCCAAGCACCAGATCGTGGGGGAACTCAACCGAGGTTGGGATGTCGCCAAATATCTGCTCGCGCATGAGCGCGAAATGATTTCCGGCATGGGTGGCGATGGCGGCATGGCCTCGCTTGGGTCGTTTTATGCGGACGTGCTCCACGATAACCCCGTGCTCCGTGCGGAAATGGCGATGTTCGAGGTCGAAAACCTTGCTTATCGCGCCCATTCCGAACGCTTTATGGATGAATGGAAGACGGGGCGTGCGCATCCGGCCTATTCCAACCTGATGAAATATGTCGGGACGGAGCTGAACAAGAAGCGTCACGAAATTGTGATGGCGGCCGGTGGCTCTGATGCGCTGGAATGGGAAAGTGCCCGCACCAATGGCGGCGCGCGTCCGCGCGCATGGTTGCGCACCAAAGCCAACAGCATCGAAGGCGGCACGAGTGAGGTTATGCTCAACGTCGTGTCCAAGCGTATTCTCGAAATGCCGGGGGCCTGATCCATGGGACTTTACCACACCGAAGATCAGGCGATGCTAAAGGACAGCGTTGCGCCTTTCCTTGCCGAAAATGGTTCGATCAAGCAGCTGCGCGCTCTGCGCGACGACAAGGATCCGGTCGGCTTTGCGCGTGACCTCTGGTCACAATTTGCAGAGATGGGCTTGAACGGCATCCTCATCCCCGAAGCCGAAGGCGGGCTTGGCCTTGGCCATGTTGAGGCGGGCATCGTACTTGAAGAAATTGGCCGTAACCTGACGGCCTCGCCGTTCCTGTCCACTGCTGTTGCGGCGGTCGAGGCGCTGAAGGCGGCGAGTGCGGACATGCGTGGACAATGGTTCCCCAAGATCGCCGCCGGCGAGGCGGTGATCGGCCTCGCGCTGGATGAGGGCAAGAAGCACAATCCGGCGGCGACCGCGCTTAAGGCGGAACGCTCCGGCAATGGCTTTAAGCTGACGGGGGCAAAGACCTTTGTCGTCCATGGCCATGTCGCTGATCTTCTCCTTGTCTCCGCACGCACGGCAGGGGCTGCGGGTGAGGAATCGGGCATCACGCTGTTTGCCGTGCCACGCGACGCGGCGGGGCTGACCACAGAGGCAGACCGTCTGGTTGATAGCTCCCTGTCCGCGCGCGTGACGCTCGACGGCGTGCAGGTCGATGCCGATGCCGTTATCGGTGAAGTCGATGCCGGTTGGGTGCCGCTCACCGCGCTGCTCAATGCCGGGAGACTTGGCGCATCAGCAGAGCTGGTGGGCGTCGGCACCGGCGCAATGGACATGACCTTTGACTATCTCAAGCAGCGCAAGCAGTTCGGGAAAGTCATCGGTGAGTTTCAGGCGCTCCAGCACCGTGCCGCGCATCTCTATGGCGAGATGGAAGGCGCTCGCTCCATCGTCCTGAAGGCACAGCAGATGCTTGATGATGGCGATCCGCGCGGTGAAATGTTCGTCTCTGCGGCTAAGGCCAAGGCGGCCAAATCCACCAACCTTGCGGTGCGCGAAGGCGTGCAGATGCATGGCGGCATGGGCATGACCGACGCCTATGACATTGGTCTGTACATGAAGCGCGACCGTGCCCTGAATGAGGTGTTCGGCGACCTCTATTTCCACGCCGACAAGTTGGCGAAGATGAACGGATATTGATGATGGATATTGCAAAGCTGTTTTCGCTTCAGGGCCGTGTGGCCCTGATCACCGGCGGGTCGAAGAACCTCGGCAAACACATTGCCGAAGGCTTCATCGCGCAAGGGGCGAAGGTCTACATCACGTCGCGCAAGGCGGACTCCTGCAACGAAACGGCCGCCGAACTCGGGCCGAACTGTATTCCATTGCCGATGGATGTCTCGTCGGTGGAAGGCTGCAAAGCACTGGCAGCCGCCTTCGCCGAACGCGAAGAAAAGCTCGACATTCTTGTGAACAATGCCGGTGCCGCCTGGGGCGCGCCGTTTGAGGACTTCCCCGAAGTGGGCTGGGACAAGGTCATGGACCTGAACGTCAAAGGCCCCTTCTTCCTGACACAGGCGCTGTATCCGCAATTGAAGGCGGCCGCGTCAAAGGGGCAGCCGGCCAAGGTCATCAACATCGGCTCGATTGACGGCATTCGTTTGAACCCTTGGGAAACCTACAGCTATCACGCATCAAAGGCGGCGATCCTGTATCTGACAAAGCGCATGGCGGCGCGGCTGGTGCAGGATCAGATCAACGTCACGGCCATTGCGCCGGGGGCCTTTGCATCTGACATGAACCGCGCTGCACGCGACCATGCCGATGCGGTGGCGCAGAACATCCCGAACAAGCGGATCGGTGTCGCAGAAGACATGGCTGCCGCCGCGATCTTCCTCGCCAGCAACGCGGGCAACTATGTCGTCGGGGATACGATTACGGTCGACGGCGGCGTGGCGCATGCCAATATCGGCTCGCCGAGCATCGACGCATGAGCGTGCAGGGGTTCGCGCAAGACCGCTTCGCTGGGGTGAAGGAGGTTCTTGCCGCGAACCTCGCCAGCGGCGCGGACATCGGCGCCTCTTTCTGCGCCACGATTGACGGGGAAACGGTCGTCGACATTTGGGGCGGCCATGCCGACCCTGACCGGACCCGCGACTGGCAGTCCGACACCATCATCAACGTCTATTCGACGACCAAGACGATGACCGCGCTGACCGCGCTTTTGCTGGCAGACCGGGGGGAGATCGATTTCGCCAAGCCCGTGGCCCATTATTGGCCGGAATTTGCAGCGAACGGCAAAGAGGGGGTGACGGTCGCCCATCTGATGAGCCACTCGGCCGGTCTCTCTGGCTGGAAGGAACCGCTCGGCAAGTCTGACTTTTACGATTGGGACAAGTGCACCAGCTTGCTGGCCGCGCAGGCGCCCTTTTGGGAGCCCGGTACCCAGCCCGGTTACCATGCCGTGACACAGGGCTATCTGGTGGGTGAAGTCGTCCGCCGCGTGACGGGCAAGTCGCTCGGCACTGTGTTCCGTGAAGAGATTGCGGAACCCATGGGCGCTGATTTCCATATCGGGCTGCCGCCGTCAGAAGACCACCGCGTGGCAGACCTTTTGCCGCCGCCGCCCAGTGCAGCGATTGGATCAGCTGGCACATCCGACCTTGTTAAAAACATGGCGATGAACCCAGGCATCGATGTTCTGGAAACACGAACGCGCGACTGGCGTGGTGCTGAAATTCCAGCGGCCGGTGGCACAGGCAATGCGCGGTCGGTCGCGGAAATCCATACCATTCTCGCCAACGGCGGGATGGCGAAGGGCAAACGCTTCCTGTCTGAAGCCGGATGTCGCAAACTGCTCGAATGCCAAGTTGAGGGCACCGACCTTATCCTCGGCATCCCCGTGCGCTTCGGCCTTGGTTTTGGCTTGTCGGGCGGCATGACACCGCTGCCCAATGAGAGTTGCTGCTATTGGGGCGGCTATGGCGGGTCGATCATCATCATCGATATGCAGAACCGCACCACCTACAGCTATGTGATGAACAAGATGGAAGGCACGACGTCAGGCGATGTGCGCGGCTTTGGTTTGGTGATGGCGGTCATGCAGGCCATGGCGGCCTGAAGTCGTTCAAAGCCATTTAAAACAAGGGGGAGAGAGATATGAACATGGTCGCACGGATTTTGGTTGGCATCATGGCGCTGTTTTTTGGCGCAATGGGCGCTGGCTTTTGGCTGAACCTTGAAACGCAGGCTGCCGGTTTCGGGTTGCAGGGCGCGGTGGAGGCGTCGAACCTCATCGGCCGTATGAGCGTGCGGGCGGACTTTGGGTCCTTCTTCCTGACCATAGGCATTTTGTGCGCCTATGCTGCTTGGAAGCGATCCGGCTCTGCCGCCGTGGGTGCGGCTCTGCTGTTCGGCCTTGCCCTGCTCGGTCGCTTCATTTCTCTGGCGCTTGACGGACCTGCGCCGGGTGCAGCGCCGCCGATGGTGGTCGAAGCTGTGAGCGTCGCGATCCTCCTCTGGGCGCGGAGTGTCTGGAAGAAGGCCTAACCCCGGCTCCGGTCCAGCATCACGTTGATCTGGGCCATCGCCACCGGCTTTTCAGGATCGTCCTGCCAAGCCACGGCCTCAATATTGGCGACTCGTTTACCGAGCCGTTCAATCGTGGCGCGCGCATAGGTCGTCGCCTCGACGGCGCCGCGCATATAGGTCGCGGTCAGGTTGACGGGCTTGATGTGTGGCCGATCATCCGCGCCAAGCGCTTCGGAGAGCGTGGCATAGGCGACGCTCTCCAACAGGCCCGCCAATGCGCCGCCATGCACGAAGCCGGGACGGCCGCGCACGCCATCTGAATAGGGCATTGCAATCACGAGCCGACCATCGGCGTCCCGTTCTGCGGTGAAGCCCATCGTCTGGGCATAGGGTGAGGTTTCGATGCGCATCAGCTTGCCGTAAAGAAATAGGTGCCCGCCACATGGGCGATGGGTTTTTCGGGGTCGCCATCATGCGCGTGTCCCCGGATGAAGGCGATCGATTTGGTGACGTGGTAACATTCGCCATGCCCGATCACGGTGTTGCCGGGCCGGGCGGGGCGAAGGTAATCAATGCGCAGATCCAGCGTGGCCTGCGGCTGGAACGTCCCCGTTTTCAGCCAGATGGACAGGCTGGTGGACATATCCATCAACGTGAAGATGGGTCCCGACGCGAGAATGCGCGTGTCCATATCCGTCACCAATGTCTCGCTATAGGGCAAGGCGAGCTCACACCAGCCCTCACCATGCGCGTGATATTGTGTTCCGATCAATTTGTTATGGCCATTCTTCGACATGGTCTGGATCAGACGTGCCGGATCAAATTCGGGCGGAAACTCATTCATGCGCCGCACTTCACTCCATTGGCTCGCGCGTCCCCCTGTGAAGGACGTCAGTTGCTTTTCTCTTCGGCCCTAACGTAAACGTAAAGCATAAAGAATCGAACAAAATTCGAGAGAGGACTGTCACCCGCCATGCATCCCTTTGTTCACGCGAAATCCAATCCGGACAAACCCGCCATCATTGTCGCGGAAACCGGCGAAACACGGACCTACCGGCAGCTCGACGATGCGTCGAATAAGGTGGCGCAATTCTTCCGCCAGCGTGGGCTTGGCCATGATGATGTGGTTGCCTTCATGCTCGAAAACACACCGGATTATTATAATCTGACCTGGGGTGCCCAGCGCGCTGGGCTGCGCTATGTCTGCATCTCTTCCCGCCTGACAGCGGATGAGACGGACTATATCCTTGAGAATTCGGGCGCCAAAATCTTCGTGATTTCCGGCAGCCTCGCCGGGCCTGCCGCGCATCTTTCCACACAGGTGGAGCGCTATTCGCTGGGTGGCCCGGTGGACGGCTATGGCTCATTTGAAGACGCCGTGGCGACGATGCCCGCCGAACCTGTGCCGGATGAGCGCGCGGGTGTGGACATGCTCTATTCGTCGGGCACGACGGGGCGTCCAAAGGGTGTACGCATTCCGCTGCCCGAAGACCCCGCCATTGATCAGACGAACAGCCTTGTTGCGCTGGCCATGGGCCTGTTTCGCTTCACGCCGGACAGCGTCTACCTTTCCCCCGCGCCGCTTTATCACGCCGCCCCGCTGCGCTGGTCGATGACGGTGCACAAGATTGGCGGCACCGTCGTCATGATGAAGAAGTTCGATGCCGAAGGCGCGCTTGCGGCTATCGAAAAATATAAGGCCACGTGCAGCCAATGGGTGCCCACCCATTTTGTGCGGATGCTGAAATTGCCGGAAGAAGTGCGGACCAAATATGACCTGTCCAGCCTGAACTGCGCCATCCATGCCGCAGCACCTTGTCCGATGCCGGTCAAGCGCGCGATGATCGACTGGTGGGGTCCGGTGCTTGAGGAATATTATGCCGGGTCCGAAGGCAATGGCTTCACCTATATCGGCTCGGCAGACTGGCTGCGTCTGGCCGACAAGGAAGGCGCAGGCTCGGTTGGCAAGGCGGTGACGGGCATCGCGCACATCATGGCTGAGGACAATGAAACCGAACTGCCGCCGCGCAGCGAAGGCACGGTCTTCTTCGAAAGCGACAGCGTGTTTGAATATCATGGCGATGATGAAAAGACGCAGTCGAGCCGCAACTCCAAAGGCTGGTCGACGCTCGGCGATGTGGGCTGGATGGATGAGGACGGCTATTTGTTCCTCACCGACCGGAAGAGCTTCATGATCATTTCGGGCGGGGTGAACATCTACCCGCAGGAGATTGAAAACCACCTCGTCACCCATCCAAAGGTGCAGGACGTCGCCGTCATTGGTGGCCCGCATGAGGAAATGGGTGAGGAAGTGATTGCCGTCATCCAGCCCGTCGACATGGCCAATGCCAATGACGCGCTGCGTGCAGAGTTGACCGATTATGCCCGCGAAAAGCTCTCAGGCGTGAAGATCCCGCGCCGCATCGATTTTCTGGCGGAACTGCCGCGGCATGACACGGGCAAGCTCTATAAGCGCCTGCTGCGTGATCAATATTGGGAAAAGGCAAAGAAGTGAGCGGCCCGCGCGTCGAGTTCTTCTTTGACCTCTCCAGCCCCTGGACTCGGCTGGCCTTCGCCAATCTCTGGCCGATGCTGGAGCGGACAGGGGAAGAGGCGGTGCTGCGGCCAATCTTGGTCGGCGGGGTGTTCAACGCGGTCAATCCGGCGGTCTATGCCGCCCGCGAAGATGCGGGGAACAGGCGTGTTCAGCACAGCTGGAAGGTGCTGGCGGATTGGGCACGGCTGGCGGGTGTTTCGATGAACTTCCCGAGTATCTATCATCCGGCCAAGAGCGTGAATGCCATGCGCATGGCGTGCGCGCTGGAGGATGATCAGGCCGAACTGCGGACGTTCACAGCAGCGGCGTTTGAAAGCTATTTTGGCGCCCAGGAAAATCTGGACGATCCCGATGTGCTTCAGGCGGTTGCCACCTCGGCAGGGCTGGATGGCGCGGCCATCCGTGCCGCCTCCGTCACCGACGCCAACAAGCTGCGCCTGCGCGGCAATACGGATGAACTGGTCGAACGCGGTGGTTATGGCTCGCCGACGATCTTTGTGGACCGCACAGACATGTTCTTTGGCAATGATCAGCTGCCACTGGTCGAGGCTGCACTGAAGAGATGAAACCACTGTGGGATAAAACCAGCCGTTTGCCCTGAGCTTGTCGAAGGGCTGTCCTTTCCTTGTTACCTGAACAAGAAGGACAGGGCTTCGACAAGCTCAGCCCAAACGGGTTGTTGAGGAGACTGGACGATGAACGACCGCATTTCGATCACCATGCTGGAAGATGGCATCGCTGATGTCCGCATGACGCGCGTCGACAAAATGAATGCGCTCGACGGGACGCAGTGGGCGGCCTTGGTGGAGGCGGTCGAAACGCTCAAGGCGATGTCGGGACTGCGAGTTGTCGTGTTGTCGGGTGAGGGGCGGGCCTTTTGCGCGGGGCTAGACCTGTCGAGCCTGCAATCTGACCGTGAACCCGGTGGCAGCAGCGCAGGTGGATCGCTGGCCGACCGCACGTACGGCATTGCCAACAACGCGCAATATGCCGCCTGGGGCTGGCGGGAGCTGCCGGTGCCCGTCATCGCCGCCGTGCATGGCGTGGCCTTTGGCGCGGGCAGCCAGATCATGGCCGCCGCAGACATCCGCATCGTCCACCCGGACACGCGCATCGCCATCATGGAAATGAAGTGGGGCCTTGTGCCCGATGTTGCGGGTATGCCGCTGTGGCGCACGCAGGTTGCCGATGATGTGCTGCGTGAGATGATCTACACCAACCGCGAGTTCAACGGCGTGGAAGCCAAAGAGATGGGCTTTGCGACGCATGTGTCGGACAATCCGCATGCAAGGGCGATGGAACTGGCACGTGAGATCGCCAACAAGAACCCCCACGCCATTCGCGGCGCAAAGCGCCTGTGCAACATGATGGCGCACGCAACCGACGCCGAGCTTCTTCAGGCTGAAAGCGATGAGCAGTTGCTGGTCATCCGCAAGCCCAACCAGATGGAAGCGGTGATGGCATCAATGGAAAAGCGGAAGCCGAACTTCGCGGAGTGACTTCCCGTCATGTTGAACTTGTTTCAGCATCCATGAACACTGCGGTGCAAAGGTTCGCGCAGAGACGCAATGGGCGCGGAACGAAAATTGAGGCTCATCGGAGGCTGCTTGCCTTCGAGGGCCTCCGTGCGAGCCTTAAGCCTGCGATGCCAATGGATCCTGAAACAAGTTCAGGATGACAGTGTCGGGCTCAGATCGCCTTCACCATCTGCAACTTCAACCCTTCGACGATCTCCGCCCGCAACGGCTTCGCCTCATTGTCCGTGCGGCAGACGACGACCGTGTCACACGTCGCGATGCACTGGCCGTTTTGGAACATCGCCTGTTCGATGGTCCAGCTTGAGGTGCCGATGCGGCCGATGCCGGAACAGACTGTCGCGTCGGCGGGGAAATTGCCTTCGCGCAGGTAATTGATTTCGACCGCCGCCACCATCGTCCGCTCATTGTCAGGGCGGTCGGCCCAGGGGCGGACATTGCGGTTCAGCTGCACCCGCGCATTTTCAAACAGCGATGCAAAGGCGACGTTGTTGAGATGGCCGTTCACGTCCATGTCCTGAAAGCGCGTCTGCGCGATCATGGTGACGGGATAGATCGACGGATCGAGGCGGTGTGGGGCTGGTTTGGGCATAAAAAGGCCCCGCCGGCTTCACGCAGGCGGGGCTCCTGTTTGTGTCAGATCAACGCGGGGACATGCGGATGCCGCCGTCAAGGCGAACATCTTCACCGTTGAAATAGCCGTTTTCGATCATGCACATGGCAAGGTTGGCATATTCCACCGGATTGCCGAGGCGCTTCGGATTGAGCACGGTCGCACCCAGCGCATCGCGCACGTTCTGCGGCGCGCCGGCGAGCAGCGGGGTATCAAAGATGCCCGGCAGGATCGTGTTGACGCGGATGTTCTCGCTGGCGAGGTCACGCGCGATGGGGAGCGTCATGCCGACAACCCCGCCCTTAGAGGCGGAGTAAGCGGCCTGACCCATCTGGCCGTCTTCCGCCGCGACAGACGCGGTGTTGACGATGGCGCCACGCTCACCGTCTTCCATGGCGGGCAGCGACATCATGCCGGCGGCCGACTTGGCGATGCAGCGGAAGGTGCCGACGAGGTTGATCTGGACGATCCAGTTGAACGCATCGAGCGGGAAGTGCTTGATCGAGCCATCTTCCTTGGAACGGCTGGCCGTCTTGATCGCATTGCCGGTGCCGGCGCAGTTCACAAGGATGCGCTCCTGACCAATGGCGGCGCGCGCCTTGGCAAAGCCTGCGTCCACCGAAGCATCGTCCGTCACGTTCACTTCGCAGAACACGCCACCGAGTTCCTTGGCGATGGCTTCGCCCTTTTCGGTCTGAAGATCGAAAATGGCGACCTTGACGCCCTTGGCGGCGAGCGCGCGGGCGGTTGCCGCACCAAGGCCGGACGCGCCGCCTGTGATGACAGCAGATACGGAGGAATCGAGTTTCATGAGCTTAGTCTCCTTTGTGTTCCGGCGGAGGCCGGAACCCAGCCCCCACCAATTGACTCTTGGCTCCGGCCTTCGCCGGAGCACAACATTTCTGATTACAGCCGTTCAACAATCGTGACGTTGGCGACACCGCCGCCTTCGCACATCGTCTGAAGGCCATATTTGCCGCCCTTGGCCTTCAGCACGCCGAGCAACGTCGCCATCAGCTTGGTGCCCGAAGCGCCGAGCGGGTGGCCGAGCGCGATGGCACCGCCGTGGACGTTCAGCTTCTCGGGGTCAGCGCCGGTGTGCTTGAGCCAAGCGAGCGGCACCGAAGCGAAGGCTTCGTTGACTTCATAGGCGTCGATATCGCTGATCTTCATACCGGCGCGCTGCAAGGCACGGTCGGTCGCGAACAGGGGTTCTTCCAGCATGATGACAGGATCACCTGCCGTCACTGTCAGGTTGTGGATGCGCGCAATCGGCGTCAGGCCATAGGTCTTCAGCGCCTCTTCCGACACGATCATGACCGCGGAAGAGCCGTCGCAGATCTGGGAGGAGGACGCGGCGGTGAGCGAGCCGCCTTCCTGCAACAGCTTCACGCCCGCAATGCTTTCCAGCGTCGCGTCAAAGCGGATGCCTTCATCGACATTGTGCTGGATGATGCCTTCGGGGGTTTCGACATCGAGCACGACGAGCTCGTCATTGAAGAGGCCCGCCTTGGTTGCGGCAATCGCATTGTGATGGCTCTTCAGCGCGAACTGGTCGAGATCGTCCTTCGAGAAGCCATGCTTCTTCACGATCATTTCAGCGCCCATGAACTGGCTGAACATGATGCCGGGATATTTCTCGTCCAGACGCGGCGACTTATAGTGGCCGAGGCCTTCCTTCATGTGGAACATCGCGTTGGAGCCCATGGGCACGCGCGTCATCGATTCCACGCCAGAGGCGATCACGACGTCCATCGTGCCCGACATGACGGCCTGTGCCGCAAACTGCATCGCCTGCTGCGAAGAGCCGCACTGACGGTCAATCGTGACGGCAGGAACGCTATCGGGGATGTTCTTGGCGGCGAGCACAGCGTTGCGGCCAACCTGCATCGCCTGCTGGCCTGCCTGTGTGACACAGCCCATGATGACGTCGTCGATCTTCGCGCCATCCATGCCTGTGCGGGCGACAAGCGTGTCGAGTGTGGCGGCGGCAAGATCAACAGGGTGCCAACCGGCAAGCTTTCCGTTGCGGCGGCCGCCAGCGGTGCGGACAGCATCTACAATATAGGCAGTGGCCATCTTCTGATTCCTCTCCAAAGGGGGTGTTTCCGAAATTCACTTGCCCAGTTTGACGTTTACGGCAAGGGAAACTTGCAACACCTGACAGCAGTAACAGGCCGTGGATCGACCAAGGACAGGTCAAGGACAGGAGAGTATATCCATGAACGTCTCACAAGCCGTTGACTATCGCCGTTCTGTGCGGGGGTTTCTCGATAAGTCGGTCGATCCGGCGTTGGTAAAGGACATTGTGGAGCGCGCCGCGCGCGCGGCCTCTGGTGGTAATCTTCAGCCCTGGCATGTCGACATTGTGCAGGGCGACTCGATGGCCCGGCTGAAGGCGATCATGGCCGAAAAGATCGCCAACCGCGAAAGCGAAATGCCGGAATATCCGATCTACCCGGCCGGACTGACGGACCCTTGGGAGGGCCGCCGCGCTGAAGTGGGGGAGATGCTCTACGGCGCGCTCAACATCCCGCGGGAGGACAAGAAAGCGCGGGCCATGTGGTTCGCCCGCAACTTCCAGTTCTTTGGCGCGCCTGTCGGCTTGTTCATCTCGCTCGACCGGCAGATGGGCCCGCCGCAATGGGCGGATGCCGGAGCGCTGCTCAATTCGATCATGCTCCTTCTGTGCGAAGCTGGTCTCGACAGCTGCCCGCAGGAATGCTGGGCCGTCTATCCGAAAACCATTGGCAGCTTCCTCGGCCTGCCCGACAACCGCATCCTTTGGACGGGCCTGTCGATCGGCTATAAGGACCCCAATGATCCTGCAAATTCCCTGCGCGCCAACCGTGCACCTGCCCAAGAATGGCTTTCAATCCACGACTGACGATTGACAGCGCCGCGCCGCTTCGCCATGGGGCTGCCTCTCGCATCGACGGCCCCGCCGCGATGTGACGCCTGGGGACAGGTGGCCGAGTGGTTAAAGGCAGCAGACTGTAAATCTGCCCGCGCAAGCGTACGCTGGTTCGAATCCAGCCCTGTCCACCAAAAGCTTATTCGCAGCTGATCGCTTGCGCCCGTAGAAAACCTTGAAATCCAACACTATATTGCTCGCGCAGGCTCGTTGCGCTTCGCCGCTTATTGCCTGCGACCGATCGCAAGTGTGGGCGAAGTGTGGGCGAATATCGGCTCCCGCCCACATTCTGATCCGCCGATGTGGGCGAAGGAAGTGTGGGCGAGGAATATGGGTAAACTGACAGCGGTAGCCGTGAAGGCGGCTTTGACGAATCCCGGTACATATCAAGACGGTGACGGCCTGTTCTTGAAGGTCGACAGCCGTGGCGGCGCCTCATGGAAGCTGCGGCTCCAGCGTGATGGCAAGCGAACAGATTACGGGCTTGGAAGCGCCAAACTGCTCTCGTTGGCCGACGCCCGGCAGAAGGCGCATGAGATGCGCCGCAAGGTGAAGGTCGATGGTCGCGATTTGCTAGCCGAAAAGCGGGATGAAGCTGCCGCACGAGTGACGTTCCGCGATGCAGCTCAGAAGTACCATGACGAGAACGAGGCGGGCTGGAAGAGCGATGTCTATACTCGCCAGTGGCTGGCAAGCCTTGAAAACTATGCCTTTCCTAAGATCGGAAGCCGACCGGTCGGCGGTATCGTGACCGCCGACATTATCGATGTCCTCACCCCTATCTGGCAGGCGATACCTGAAACTGCGCGCCAGGTGCGCAACAGGATTTGCGCGGTGCTGGATTACGCTCATGCCAAGGGCTGGCGCTCGACAGAAGCGCCGTCCGGCAATGGCAGCCTGAAAGCCGGTCGTGGCCTTCCACGACAGGTGAAGACACGAGAGAACCGGAAGGCCATGCCATATGTGGCTGTACCATCATTGTTGACAGCTCTGCGGCGCAAACCGTCATAT
The DNA here is from genome assembly GCA_937996655.1 of uncultured Sphingomonadaceae bacterium. Lineage (GTDB taxonomy): Bacteria > Pseudomonadota > Alphaproteobacteria > Sphingomonadales > Sphingomonadaceae > Aquisediminimonas. Next base: position 262,510 of record CALKUK010000012.1, read on the forward strand.
GGGCGCCTTGCCCTTGAGCTGTTGATCTTGACCGGCGTGCGATCACAGGAGGTGCGTTTGGCGACATGGTCGGAATTTGACTTACAGTCTCGTCTTTGGGTGATTCCGGCCGATCACATGAAGCGTAACAAGGCGCATATCGTTCCGTTGTCCGACGCGGCCTTGGCCGTGCTGGCAAAGGCTGCTGCCCTAAAGCTGGAAGGCAGCGAACAGGTGTTTCCCGGCGTCAACGGCGAACCGATGTCGGACATGACGCTGTTGAAGGTGTTGCGGGACATGAAGGAGCCCTATCACGTCCATGGGTTCCGATCTTCTTTCACGGACTGGGCCGCTAATGAAGGTTTCCCTGACGCCGTTGTGGAAGCAGCCCTGGCGCACAAAACGCCTGATGCAGTGCAAGCCGCTTATCGCCGAACAACCTATCTCGGCACACCAGACCAGCCGGGGCAGCGGGTCAAGCTGATGGGAGCTTGGGGAACCTACTGTTGCAAATGCGCGGAACATGGCGCGAAAGTGATTGCGATTGCTCAGGGGCGCGGCAAATGACCGATGCTCGGTCAGCTAGTCTAACCTCACGACCTCGGGGTCGCCCGAAAGCCGGAGACATACCGGAAGGGTCTGCGCCAGTTGCAGAAGGAGTAGGCGACATGCTTACAGACGCTCAAATTGGCGTTCTACGACAGCGCGTCTGCACTTTGCCGTGCGTCGAAGCTCTCCCGGAGTTACAGCGAGAGCGTCTGGTAGGCGGCCTTGCCCAAGCGATACCACTTTGTGTTGCTGGAAGAGGCGCTTTCCGAAACGATGTGGCCCGCGCGAAGGTAAGGGGGATGAAGCCTCGTTTTCACCGCGCTCATCTTCTGAATGACGTTGCGAGACTTTGGGAGGCGTTAACGGGAGAAGCCGGAACCCTGTGGGTCAAACCGCGCAAGGGGCAAGAGCCACTTGCATCGCCTGTTGTGCAGATAACAATTGCGACGGCCCAATCCATGGGGGACGGCTTGTCTATCAGGGGTTGGCGGTCTCAAATTCCTCACGCAGAAGAAATCCTGCGCAAGCCAGACCCGATGCCTGCAGGCGCAGAGCGCGTAATTTCCCTGAAAGGTTAGGGTACTCTTCGGACAACGCAGGGGCCCGCCGGTAATTCCCCGTTTGCGCCCGATTGGCGGCGCGCAACGGAGATTAAGCATGAAACCGATTTTTGTTTCTGTACCTGAGGCCAGCCGTAAGCTGGGCCTTGGCTTGACCAAAATTCACGAACTCATTGCAGAGGGGGAGCTCCGCTCCGCGAAGATCGGCTCACGTCGACTTGTGGAGCTTGAAAGCGTTGAAGCGCTTGCCGCGCGATCAATGGCTAATGCCAATGACAACGTTGGTGTGGAGGGCTGAAAGATGAGTGCAGAATTCGATCCCATCGCACATTTCGAGGCCGCATATAGCTCACGTCAGGAGCATCCTCTTACGTTGGCAGGAAACCCTTACAAATTCGAGGAGGCCCGACGTGCAATTGCCAGGATGCTCGAAGCGACGAAAGCTGCCCTACAGTTTGAACAGAACACTCCGAACGGCGATCCCGAGGACCTTCTTGGAGACTGCTGCCTCGCTCGCGAGCGTAATTCGTGGGCCCGTGAAGTGCTGGCCGAGCGGCTCCCATATGTTCTCGGCTACATGGCGGTTCCGGGGCTGGAGGTCATGGGTGACGAGAAAACGTCGCGAGTGTTCAAGGAAGCCATCGAGGGATGTATTCTGCCGCTTTCTGCGGACGGATTGGAATTGCCCGACGGTAAACCAGTGCTGGAGCACCTTGCTGAAGTGCTAAGATTTGCGTCGAACCTGTCCGATCACCTGTTCAAGGTCAGCGGGGCGGGTAATGTCTGACCCCTTGCGGATTTGGAAGGCGACTGACACCGGCCGGCTTGCAGCGGAGTATGTGCTGCACGGACTCGCCTTGTGCGCCATTGCAGCGGGTAGCAAGGGGCCCCGGACCAAGGGCTGGAATGAGAGCTGCAACGCCATCACGGATGTGCCCATGGCAGTTAACCTCCGTGAAGGGGTCGGCTTGCTTCACGCCTATTCAGGTACAATGGCCTTGGACATCGATAACGGTTTGGAAGCTGCGACGTGGCTTGAGGCGCGCGGAGTCGATCTCCGCTATTTGCTGAGTGCTCCCGACGCTGTAGCCGTTCGTTCCGGCCGGCCTGGCAAGGCTAAGCTCCTTTATCGGCTTCCGCCGCACCTGCCGACCATTGAAACGGTGAAGATTACCGGGTCAGCGGGCATGGTCTTGGAGTTCCGATGCGCGACGCGGGACGGCAAGAGCGACCAGGATGTACTGCCACCTTCGGTCCACCCGGAGACTGGTAGGCCCTACCAATGGAAAGGGGATTGGCGGGAAATCCCGCCAATCCCCGACAGCCTTCTCAGTTGTTGGCGCGAAGAATTGGCGGCTCGGCGAACTCCCGCCAATGATGCCTACTTGGCGCCTACAGTGTCCGACTTCCCGCCGTCTGATGCAGAGAAGGTTGCGGACAGGTGCGCCATCATTGGCGCGATGCGTGAAACCAAGGGAAAGCTGCAAAGCGAAGTCGAATGGCGAGCTTGCCTAGGCGTTCTCCGCCACACTGTTCAAGGCGAGGCTGTATGCCACGAGTGGTCAAGCGGGCATCCGGCCTATTCGATGGGTGAGACAGATGGCAAGCTGAGCCGCCTGCGTGCAGTTGGTCCGACGCGTTGTGAGACGCTTGAGAAATGTCAGCCGCAAACCTGCGCGGCATGCTTTCATCGCGGGCTGATCAAATCCCCTATCACTCTGGGTACCAAGGAATCGGTGGCCCCGGTTGTAACCAGCCTAACCAACTCTGGAGATTGGGCCGCGCCCTCGCCGATCGGACGCGCGCCTTTGGCAGTGCTGCCGTGGGAGCCGACCTTTCTGCCCGCCGTTCTGGCAGACATGGTTGTGAGCTATGCCGACTCAATCCCGATGAACCGGGAATTCGTCGCTTCCAACATCCTTGCAGCGTGCGGTTCGCTGCTCAGCGGTAAGGCGCAGCTGGCCCTCAAGCATAACGGGCCGTGGTTTGAGACGCCGAACAGTTGGGCGCTCAATATCGCACCAGTGTCGTCTCATAAGACGCCCGGTCTGGCACCTACTCGCGAGGCATTGGCCTGTGTCGAGGAACGGTTTCGCATGGAGCACCAAGCGGCGCTGGCCGTGCACCAGGCTGACATGATCATTTACGAGGCGCAGGTGAAGGCCGCCAAAAGTGCGGCTGCCAAGGGCGTAATTCCGCTCCCTCTGCCGCCAGAGCCTGTTTCACCGATGCAGCGGCGAGCGATGACGAACAACGCGACACCGGAAGCCCTCAGCGTGCTTTCGACAGCGGGTCCCATCGTGGTGCTGGACGACGAGGCGTCAGGCCTGTTCGCCCAGATGACAGACCCTAAGAACCAGCCGGGCAAGGCATTCTATCTCGCTGCGTATAACGGCAGCGGAGGTTTTCAGGCCGACCGGATCGGACGCGGCGCGGTCCATATCCCACGTCTGTGCGTATCGGTCATCGGGAATATCCAGCCAGAGCCGCTGCTGCGCATCTTGCTCAGCGCAGCGCGTGAAGGGCGACAGGCGGACGGCTTCGTGCAACGCTTTGGCCTGATGACAATGCCGGACCCTGTGGCCCACACACATCTGGTCGACCTGCCTTATGACATGAGCCACTGGGGCGCGGGGCAGGACGCCATTGCGGGGCTTCTCGATTATGACCCCGTTGCCCACGGCGCGGTGGCGTCGAAGCTGGGCACTGCCTTGCCATATTTCAGGCTGAGCGACGAAGCTATGGTGCTCTGGCAGGCGGAGTATGCGCAGCAACTGCGGGAGGCCCGCAACCCGGCACTGATGGAAGCCTATCGCCAGCATGTCATGAAGCAGCCCAAGGTCATCGCGACAGTGGCGCTGGTCATTCATGCTTTGGAGGGTTGTAGAGGGGACATCTCGGAACGGGTGATGGAAAGGGCCATTGCCGCGTCGCGGTTCTATCTCTCCCACGCCAAACGGGTTTACTACATGTCGGCCCATGACATTCATGCGGAGCCAGCCCGCCAGATTGCAGCGCGTATGTCGCGCGGCGAGATCAGCGGGGAGTTCACCTCACGCGAGGCTCAGCGCAGCGGTTGGGCAGGTTGCGACAGCCCGGAAAACGTGGCGAGCGTGCTGGCGGTTCTGGAAGATGCGGACTGGGTCCGGCCGGTTGTCTCGCAGCCGTCGGTTGCAGGAGGGCGTCCGTCAAAGCGGTGGCAGGTCAACCCGCTGGCGGTCGGCCGGAAGTGGTGATGACAGAGAGTTCTGTCGGTTATGTCAGTTGGTTTCGGGTCTTTTCCAGAACATTTAGAAACTTCCCTAGAAAATGCCTGTGTCACAGATGCCGGACAAAACCGCCAAAAGTCACCATGAAATGGCTGATCGGCACGCTAACATGGCCCCGTTCACTTGGCAGTATAATGCCCCGGCCGTTAAGACGCGTCTGGGCTTCTAGGTTGGCAGTGAGCGGCAGATCGCCAGATTGACGGCAGCGTGCCCTCAGAAGTTACGGCAAGGGCGGCAACCCAAGCTCAATCAAGAATGCATTGTGCTCCTTCGTGGCGGTGGCGATCTTGTCATCAAGCGCCACCAGCTTGGAATGGACAGCCGCAAGGTCGATTTCCTCCTCCGCTGTCGCCGTGCTGACATATCGCGAGATGTTCAGATTGAAGTCGTTTTCCTCAATCTCGGCCATCGACACACGGCGGGAGTAGCGCGGCTCTTCGGTACGGTGCTGATAGGTCGAGACGATTTTGCCGATATGGTCCGGCTTACCGTTCGTGCCGTCCCCGAGAAAGTTTTGCCGCTTGCCCCGAACGAAATGCTCGGCGGCGTTGATGAACAGCACATCGTCGGGTTTCTTGCACCGCTTGAGAACCAGAATGCACACCGGGATGCCGGTCGAGTAGAACAGGTTGGCAGGCAAACCGATTACCGTATCAATGTGCCCGTCCTTGAGCAGCTTGGTGCGAATGCGCTCCTCGGCCCCGCCCCGGAACAGAACGCCATGCGGCAGGATGATGGCCATGACGCCATCATCTTTGAGGAAGTGGAAGCCGTGGAGCAGAAAAGCGAAATCGGCGGCTGACTTGGGCGCAAGCCCATAATTCTTAAACCGAACATCGTCCGCCATCGCATCGGTCGGGGTCCAGCGGTAGCTGAACGGCGGATTGGCGACCACGGCATCAAAACGCGGCATCTTCGCCGGGTTCAACTCCCGCAACATCTCCCAGTCGTTGGTCAGCGTATCGCCGTGGAAAATCTCAAACTCGGTATCCTTCACCCCATGCAGCAGCATATTCATGCGCGCGAGGTTGTAGGTGGTGATGTTCTTTTCCTGCCCGTAGATCTTGCCGATGCCGTGCGCGCCCATGCGGTGGCGGACGTTCAGCAGCAGCGAGCCGGAGCCGCAGGCGAAATCCATCAGACTGTCGATATGCTTGCGGTTGCCGGTCGCGGGCTCCTGTCCGTCGAGCGAGACGATCTGCGAAAGGATGTCGGATACGAATTGCGGGGTGTAAAACTCACCCGCCTTCTTGCCTGATCCAGCGGCGAACTGCCCGATCAGATACTCGTAGGCATCGCCCAGCGTATCGCTGTCGGTTGAGAAGGATTTCAGCCCCTTGGCAATCTCGACAATGATCTTGCACAGCGCGGCGTTGCGGTCGGGATAGGTCTTGCCCAGCTTTTCCGAGGATAGGTTGATTTCGGAAAACAGCCCTCCGAACGTGCTCTCGAACGACTGCTCCTCGATATATTTCATGCCGGTCTGGAGCGTGCTGAGCAGTTCGTTATCTTGCACACGAGCCATTTCCGCGATGCTGGTCCACAGATGCTCCGGGCGGATCACATAATGAACGCGACGACGCATCAACCGCTCGAAATCCTCGGTGTCGTCGGCGTTGGCGGCATACCAAACTGACAGCGGAGCGCGGCGGTCCTCCTCGTCCAGAACCGGGTAGTCCGGCCCAAGTTCCTTTGCCGCCGCCGCCTCGTAATTGTCAGACAGGTAGCGCAGAAACAGGAAGGCCAGCATGTAATCGCGGAAATCGTCCGCGTTCATCGCGCCGCGAAGCTGGTCAGCGATTTTCCAGAGCGTATCGCCCAACTTTTTGTGTTCTTGTTCGGTCATTGGGCGGCCACCTGCTGTGCGTCTTCGATAAAGAGTTCGGGATTGAACGGGAACCGGACCCTGAAATCGTTCAGGATGCGCCGGAAATATTCCTTGTTCTCCGGCACCATCTCGGTCGGCTCAAACAGGGAGTAATTGCCGTGGCTCATCACGTTGACCAGCCGGGTATGCAATATCCCTTCCGGGTCGTCGTCGTTCTGCTTGATGCACGCGGAAAAGCCGGGGAAACCGTGGAAGCTTGCTGTCTTTTCCAACACGGCGCGCAGCATGTTGAAATGATAGGTGTAGAGGTTTCCGCTATCCGCCGCCTTTTGCAGCTCTGCGAGCAATGCAACATGGTGGAAAAATGGCGTGTCGCCCGTTTCACGAACCAGATAGCCAGCACCCTGCTTAGCCAGAAACAGCCGCTCGACTTTCTTGTTATTCCGGCCAAATTCGTTCCATAGCACATTGAAGAACAATGTGTGATGTGACGAAACGACAGTCTTAAGTGTGTTGTCCGGTCGATTCAGAAGTTTTGCAAGATGGTTGGCGACGGCAATGGCATTGTGCTCGTCAAGCGACGAAATTGGATCATCGACATAGACATAGCGAACCCAATCATAGGCCTCTGCCCCTTCGATTGCGAGTTCGACAATGGCGAGGAAGAAGCACCAGATGTAGATATTCTCTTCGCCGCGCGACACCTTGATGTTGTCCAGCGTCTCTGTCGTGGCGGTGCCATCGGGCGCGGTGACGGTGATGTCGCGCGAGAAGGTGACACTCGCTTCGGCGTAGTCGATCCGAAAGGTGAAATCGGCGTAACGCTCCAGCAGCGGTCCGATTTTTGACTCCATCTCTAACTGATCTAGCCCTTCAAAAAAGCGCGAGTCGGTATTCAGTTTCAGCTTGCGGTCGCTGTCGCCTTCAAGGTCATTGTCCCAAGAGAACAGATCTTCGGTGAAGGCGTTGAAGTAGAGGGTATCGCGGGTGTCGCCTTGCTTGCCGATGTCCTTGAACGCCATCGACAGCCGCGTTTTGCCAGTGCCATTATAGGCATAAAGCAGCACGCACTTCTTGTTGCCCTGCTCGGGATCGAGCAAGGTTCGCATATGTGCGGCGAAGGTCGTCAGATTGGGATAGGGTGTGGCGGGTCTCATGCAACCGCCCCAGCAGGTGATGGGAAGAGTTGCTGCATCAGGCCAGATTTATGGGCCTTGAGAACTTCAACTCTGCTTTCACATGCTGCAATAATCTCATTGTTCGCTGCCAACCACTCTGAGATTTTTTGCTGTTCTGGGACTGACGGCATTGCAACAACGATTTTTGCCATCACGCCATTCATCAGCTTCGGATTGCCAACATAGGAAACGTGATCACGAGACACGTTGTTGATGATTTCAGCAACACACGGGTTCGCGTATCCTTCGCTACTAATCAGCACTCCGCACACGTTCGTGCAGTAGAATTTCCCATCTCGATATTTGACGTCACCAGCGTTTGCGCCGTCAGTCGTCCACGTTATGGCATCCTCATAGAGGTAGTCGGAGTAATAGCCGGCAAGGCCATTACGCTTTGTTTGAGATGAATAGACTGGATAAGACTTACGTTCGCTGGGCACGAAATCTACCAGAGGCATTGCCAACACATTTCCCCGGGTGACGGTGAAGACATCGCCGACCTCTCGTTCTTCCCACTCCCCCGCATCCCGAAATTCAGGGAAGCGTAGACGGGGTGTGGTTTCGCCTTCGGCGGGAAAGAGCTGTTGCATCAAGCCCTTTTTGTGGTCCCTGAGCGCCGCCAGTTTATCAGTCTCGGCAGAAATCAGCGCATCCAGCGCAGACAGGCATTCGGCAATTTTCTGCTGTTCGGCGGATTCCGGCGGGAGTGGCAGTTTGACGCCGTAAAAGTCATCAGACCGGATATTCAGCAGACCATTGCTCCGCGCGCCGCTCGTGATGAAGCTGGCCAACTGGCGCCCGTGGACATTCTGATCGAATAGCGCCTGAAGGAAACGGGGCTGATGTTCATCGTAAAGGTGGAAGCACAGGAATGCGCTTGAGGCCGCTGCCTCATCAAACTCGGTTAGCTGGCATACATAGCCTTGCGGAAACGCGGTCGAGTTGCCCTTGTTGTAGGCGAAATCTCCCTTTCGCAGATAGGTATAGTTCCGATACTGCTCGCCGGAAATGTCCCGCCCGAACTTGGAGGCTTGGGATACAAAGCCTTTTCCTGCGGTGATGCTGACCGGCGTCAACTTTGCATTGCCGACCTTCTCGGAAATCGGCGCGCATAGCTGACGCAAGGGAGTAGCAACCCACTCCCCGTCTTCCCGAAACTCCGGGAACCTTAGCTTTGGCACAAATCCTTGGCTATCGCTCGCCTGCTCCGTCACTGGCCCTGCCTCATGGTTCATAGGCGCTTAGGCCGGAAATCTCGCGGCCTTGGGCAAGTTTGTGCAGCAGCGGTGACAGGTCCTCCATCAGCGCCAATTCTTTCTGGGTCCGCGCTTTCCAGCCGAGGCCAAGCGGGGCCATCAGATCGTTCAGCCGCTCGCCATCAAAAATCCGGCGGCGCAGCACTTCGTCGACGAATGATTGGAGTGCGGCAGGCTCAAGACCATGCGTGTTCGCGATGGCGGTTAGTTCCTGCCCTTTCTTGGTTTCCTTAAAGTTTTCATAGCCTTGCCGGATAGCCTTTTCATCGAGCGCCTTGTTGGCCTCAAGCCCCCGGATATATTCGGCAATGTCGTCGCGCTCATCGATGAACTTGGCGTCGGCTTGGATGAGGCCAATCAGTTCCTCGCGGCTCATCTTGAGCCTGCTGGGTCCTTGCTGGGTTGAGCGGGCGATCAATTCCATGATGTAGTCATAGTCGATCACCGACGAGGCGAAGAGCACGAACTCGAAATCAAGCTGCTGCACCGCAGGATCGGCATTATCGCCCTGCCGCGCCTGCTGTTCGCGCAGCCTCTGTGCGGTTTCGAGATAGGCACTGCGGAACCCTTGCAGCGTGTCAGGCGGCACGGTGGCGCTGATTTGTTCGCGCTGATCCTCGTTCAGGTCGGTATACTGGTCGAGTTGGGTCTTGAGCCGCTGCACATCCTTGAACAGCGTCACAAACTGACTGCGCGCCGCATCGCCTTTGAGATTGGGCACATCTTCGGGCGCGGCGGAAAGCCCCTGCGAGGCCATGAACTCGCCCAACTTTTTGACCGCGCCTTGCAGATTATTGATGACGGTGGGTGCAGGATCGACCAGCCAGATTTCCTTGGGCTTATCGACCTTCTCACCGGAAAAGAGCGCAATCGCCTCTTCGACATTGGCCTGCTGCTGCCGGAAATCGAGGATATTGCCATAGGGCTTGGTATCGTTGAGCACGCGATTGGTGCGCGAGAAAGCCTGAATAAGCCCGTGATACCTCAGATTCTTGTCCACATAGAGCGTGTTCAGGAACTTAGAATCGAACCCGGTCAGGAGCATATCGACCACGATCACGATGTCGATTTTTTGCGCGTGCGGCAGGTCGGCATTGGGCCATTGCTGGTCCTTAATCCGCTTTTGCACGTCCTGATAATAGAGGTCGAACTCGCCGATCCGATGGTTCGTACCATATTGCGCATTGTAAGCCTCAATGATCGCGATCAGCGCCTTTTTCTTCTTGTCCGGGTCTTTCTTGTTGTCTTCCTGCTCCTGCGGCAGATCCTCCTGAATCTGCTGCACATCCTTGTTGCCCTCGGCAGGCGGAGAAAAGACGCAAGCGATGTTGAGAGGACGGAAGTCGGGGTCGTCTGCCTGCCGTTTGGCCTGCATCTCCTTGAATTTGTCGAAATACTCGATGGCATCGTCAATCGAGCTGGTCGCCAAGATCGCGTTGAACTTGCGGTCAGCCGTAGCCGCGTCGTGCTTAGCAAGGATGGTCTCGACGACCTTTTCCTTTTTCAACCCCTCACCGGGCTTGGGCTGGTGCTTCCCTTCCGGCTTGTAGTAGTCGATGTGGAAGCGAAGAACGTTTCGATCCTCAATCGCGTGAGTGATCGTATATTCGTGCAGGCTCCGCTCGAACAGCGTTTCCGTGGTGCGGAGGCTCGCCTCTTCGCCCTCGACCTGCTGGTGCCTGGCATTCCTCTCGAAAATCGGCGTCCCGGTGAAGCCGAAAAGCTGCGCCTGCGGGAAGAACTCCTTGATCGCCTTGTGGTTCTCGCCGAACTGCGAGCGATGGCATTCATCGAAGATAAAGGCCATCCGCTTGTTGCGGAGCGGTTCGAGCCGTGCCTTGTAGTTCTTCTTGTGGGCGCCATCGAGCGCTAGCCCCAGCTTCTGGATGGTGGTGACAATCACCTTGTCGGCATAATCGTCGGACAGCAGGCGGCGGACCAGCGTTTCGGTGTTGGTGTTCTCCTCGACGCAGCCTTCCTGAAAGCGGTTGAACTCCTCGCGGGTCTGCCGGTCTAGGTCCTTGCGGTCTACCACGAACAGGCATTTTTCAATGTCCGGGTTATCCTTGAGGAGCGTTGACGCTTTGAAGGAAGTCAGCGTCTTGCCGCTGCCCGTGGTGTGCCAGACATAGCCGTTGCCGACATTCTGCTGGATGCAATCGACCAGCGCCTTGACCGCATAAATCTGGTAAGGCCGCATCACCATCAGCTTTTGCTCACTGGCGACGCGGACCATGTAGCGACTGATCATCTGGCCGAGTGTGCACTTCGCCAGAAACTTCTCGGCAAAGGCGTCGAGATTGACGATCTTTCGATTGTCTTCCGCCGCATACTGATAGATCGGCAGAAAGCGTTCGTCGGCATTGAAGCTGAAATGCTTGGTGTTGTTGTTGGCGAAATACCACGTGTCACTGTAATTGCTGACGACGAAGAGCTGAATGAACGACAGCAGCGTGCGACCATACCCGTTGCCGGGCTCGTTCTTGTATTCGACGATCTGCTGCATCGCCCGTCGCGGGCTGACTTGCAGGGTCTTGAGTTCAAGCTGAACAACCGGAACGCCGTTGATGAGCAGGATTACGTCATATCGGTGGTGGCTGTTGTCCGTGTTGATGCGAAGCTGGTTGATGACTTCGAAGCTATTCTTGCACCAGTCCTTGATGTTTACCAACGTGAAGTTGAGCGGCGTGCCGTCATCGCGCAGGAAGCTACTATGCTCGCGTAGCGTTTGGGCTGCAGCGAACACATCAGGCGTCACAATCTGCTCCAGCAGGCGCTGGAATTCCGTATCGGAAAGGCTGACCCGATTTAAAGCCTGAAATTTTTCTCGAAAATTTTTCTCAAGAGAAGCTCGATCTCGGATGTCGGCGCGATATACGTACTTGAGTTCTTTAAGCTTTGCTATCAACGCCTGCTCAATCTGCCCCTCATTCATCGACATACTTCAGATTTCCGTGACCAAGCTGCTTGCCTTTTTGGCGAGACTGCGAACCAATAGGCCGCCTCATTTCCCTAAGCTGAGCGCTCGATTTATTCAAACCATCTTGCAAAATTCAACCCCCGGCCGGGACTTGTGATAGTTCGATATTCGCGGCAGAAGAAGTCCGCCGTTCGTGAAAGCCGCACGGCGGGGCGTGGAAACCCCTTTCAGAGGCTCGGTCCCCATTTTGGAGGCCGGGTGGCATGCGCGCATGTCCAGCCCGAGAGGGTAAAGGCGCATGCGCCTGCTCTCTGAACAGGTTTCCAACATCCGGCTTAGGCCGCGCCCCGAGAGGAACATAGGGGTAGCAGGTTGTGACGGTAAGCTCCCCGCACACGGGGGGTGTATGCGTAAACTATCGATCTTCGTGCTGCTGTGCGTATCGCTGGCGGGCGCTGCGAAAGCTCAATCTGATGTGCCGGTTGCTTCCTCAGAACCCACGGTCTCTTATTTCATCCCGGGTTTCGGTTACGGAAATTTTGATCCCGGAACCACGTACGAACAGGCTGTTCAAAACATCTGCGATGATCCGGAGACGGTAACAAAGTATCCCGCAGTTGCTTGCGGTGCGGCACCTGCCGGAGCTTCGCAGTCAAATGAAGCTGCTGCGACCGGAGATACTGTTAACGGATCCGCGTCCACCGATCCGGGAGAGGACGGCGACAAGGAAAAGGCTTTGAGCGCTAGTCTTGGAGGGTCTGTGATCGCTGGTCTCCTAGCATTTGGGGTATATGCCTTAGCAGGCGGCTCAAAGTCCGCCCGCAAAAGCCGTAGATTTGCTGCTATGTGGCTAGCCGCATGCATATTCATGGGTCTGATGCCCGTCTTCTCCAATTTGCTCTTGTGGGGCCATGTATCTGATTCGGCTGCGGGCAAGTTCTTTGGTGGCTTGTTTGGCGCACCACTTATGGCCGGGTTGGGCTACCTTTACGGAGCTCACAAAGAGAACCGGGAGCGGGCGGAGAAGAGATCGGGCCTAGCCGAGCCGAACGCTAAGCGCGCGGCCGCCGCGTCGTCGCATCTTAATGTCAGTCCGGCGGCCAGGCCGATGGAAGAAGCAAGTGGCAGGCGAGCACCTGTTGAAATGGTATCTCCCCTTAAGAGTGAAGATCCTTTCGTTATTGCAGGAGAGGAGCTTCTATCGGGTAATATGGATGCTGGTGCGTGGGCTCGTGCCTTGGTTGAAGGTGAGGGCATCGAAGATAAGGTGCGGGCGAGCTATGTGCGGCTGAGGTTGAACCAGCTTTCCCAGCTCGAAAGCTCGTCCGGTGACACTTCGAATGCGGAAGATATCAATGCCCAAGCGCTTCGCAACCATGGCTTCCAGATCGAGCGAATTGCCGACCGCTGGGACGTAAGAGACCCGAGAGATGGTCAGCTAATATTTATGCAGACCAGCGCGTTTGTGGCTTTTGCTCGTCAGCGATTGCGCGAGTTGCAGGCGTAGTGCTTTGCAAAGCGGCCACTTCGGGAGGGAAAACAATGCTGATCGAGAAAGGCGGACGCGCGTCGGCTTCTGCCTCGACGTAAAACCCTTGGAGCTTTGCAGCGGCTTCAACTCCCCGATGCAATTGGCCTGACACGGCGGCAAGCGCTGAATGCATTTTGTCCGTCACGGCTTCGTCAGCCGCGGCTTCTAAACGGTTAAGCGATCGCGAAAGGCGGTCAAGTAGCCCGGTCAATGTCAGCACTTCGTCTGCACTCGGGGCCTCACCGAAGGCAATTGCCTTTGCCCTCTCGACTGGTGTTCTGGTTTCACGAGCTGGCTGCATGAGCTTGGCCATCGCCTGAAGTTTCGGAGCCAAGCAGTTGAGGCGATGTCGCCCAAGTGCGGACTTGCTAACGCAAAACGCGGATGCCGTCTCGACGAGCTTGCCTCCAGCCGTCAGAGCTGCCTCAATCGCGGCGAGTTTCGGGTGCCGACAGATGCTACAAGATGGTGTGGCCATTAATGATACATTATCACATGCAGCCAGTCCTGCCAAGTTCCCAGCTTTCTCAATTTTAGCTTTTCGATTTGAGGCAGGGTTAAGGAGTCGGGATGCCTGCCGGGGGTGTGGTCCCACCGGCCCCCTATCTAATGTTTGAGAGGCAGATCGTTGTCACGGACCTTTGGAAGGCGAACTCCAGAGCCGGATTTCGGGCGGAGGAAAAGCGTGCTAGCCGAGCAATGACTCGCATCGACACGGTGTCAAACGAACACACAACTGTGGGCTTGTATGTGGGCGTAATTTTTACAGTCGGTTAAAACACGACTAATTACAAAATGTTAGAGTGAAAGTTCGATACAAGCCCTGCCACCAGAAGCGACATTGTCGCCTGCGTCTGGATTGCCCCAATCCCCATTTTAACAATTGTTAAATGTGAGCTAAGACTGATCTCAACAATCAGAGAGGATCGGGCCATGGCGACTGCACATTCTGACGATGTTGAGGATGCGGCCCGCGAGGCACCGGCGCTGATACGCTATCTGGCGGAAGGTGATTTCGTGACCCGGCGATATGTGTCGCAGGGCGCCGAAATGAATACCGGCGACTATGTGGATCATGACGCTGTTGTGCGCGACGCCATGCCGATCCGAGACCATTTCAGCCTTGATACGCACGGCTTTCGCATTGCAAAACATGCGTCGTCAATCGTGGACTTCTATGACAGGGCAAAGGTCGATGCCGTCTACCTTCGAGAGGTTGAGAATCTTGTCCGCGATCTGTCGGGGGCCAGTTGCGTTGCGGCGCAAGGCTGGATGATCCGAACCTCGGCCGACCTGAGCCAAAGAGCACAGGAAAAGGTGGAAGGCTATCAACATAATGGTGGCATTCAACCGCCGGCGGGCGAAGCCCATGTTGACTATAATGAAATTACGGGGCGTCGCGCGGCCGAGCGGATTTATGGGCAGGCCTTTCCTGAAGGCCCCGGTTACAGTCGGTATATCTGCTTTTCGCTATGGCGGACATTTTCGCCCGGGCCTCAGGATTGGCCGTTGGCGGTGTGTGATGGCCGCACCGTGCGTGACGAAGAAACGGCATCCAATACGCTCGTTGTGGTCGACGCATTTCCCGAAGGGCAGGCGTTGACGGCTCCCATGGAGAATGAGGACCAGATGATCGCTGCGACGATCTTCCGCTATCGTCCGCGCCATCGCTGGTGGTACTTCTCAAATATGGCCGCGGACGATGTTCTGCTGTTTAAATTTCAGGATAGCGACCACAGCGTGACTTGGCGTTGCCCGCATACCGCCTTTCACGACACCAGCTTGCCGGAAACCAAGGTACGCGAAAGCATAGAGGTGCGCTGCATCGCCTTTTTTGAATGATTTGATCTGGCATCGTGGCGCCAATTCCATGTGCGGCGCGGAAGTCTGGGGCGCTTGGGTCGCTGCACCTCAAGATTGTTCAGTAGCTTACGGTCACATTGAAGCAGTTATAGACGGTCGTTCCGGAAGCTGGGGCGTTGGGGGCGATTTCGAGGAACCTCCCCTTGGCGAGCAGGAGCCCATCCCATTCAAAGCGGAGCCGCTTCGGGATGAGCCAGTATCGCGCGCGCGCCTCAAACTGGTGTCCGGCAAACCGGCCGGACTGACCGGTCGTGTCACGCACACCGGTGGTCGAAAAGGCATCGGTTGCCGCCGCTAGCCAGAGCGGGCGATAGGCGGCAAAGGCATCGAGCCGCTTGGATGGGGTCACTTCGGCCCGCACGCCAGCGCTGATCGTGTTCGTCCGGGCGACAGCGTTATAGAGACCCGCGGGCGCAAAGTCTGCGCGGCGCATGCCGAACAGGGTGTCGAACCGTCCATATTTGGGGCCGCGATCGTCGCCGCTCGCATAGTCGAATTCGAGCGACAGATGGGGCTTCCACGGGTGCTGCCAGCTATAGCCGACCTCGCCATGGGCAAACCATGCGCTGACATCCAGTTTTGCCGCTGTGGGCGCAAGGCTCGCGCTGACAGTGCCTGTCTGGCGATAGACCTCTACATCGAAATCCGCTTTGCCAGCTGCCGGATCGCGGTAGAGGTGCGCCCCGAACGTGTCGAGCGAGCGGTCGCGCGTCGCAAGGTCGGCGCGGTCCCGTTCCCCCAGATGGAAATAGCCTGCTTCCAAAAGGGTGTGCTGGTCGCTCAGGGTTTTGGAGAGAAGACCACCCCACAGCACGAGATCAAAGCTCTCCCGATCAAGCTGCACTATGTTGTGCACAAGCGTGGCCCGCGCGTCCGGCAGGCGCACCTGCGGAAGGACGTAAAAAACAGTCGCGGATAGTTTCGCAGGAAGGCTTACATCGGCGCGCAGGCCGGTGGAGCCACTGGTCGTGTTGCGATAATCATCTGCAGCGACCAGCCGACGCGACCCGATATTGAGCAGGAAGCGGCCCGCCTGAAGGCCAAGCTTTGTGCCTTTGCCGAATGCGCCGGGAACATCATAAGCGACATACGCCTGAACAGGTTCCAGGGCGTTTACTTCGTTGGTGGAAACGGGCGTCCCGGCATTGCTGGCATAGGCGCGGCTGTCCCACAGTTCCGCCCCCAGATGCAGGCCGGAACGACGATAGTCGATGGCGAGTGTCGTGCGGATGTTGAGGAGATCATCTGACGCATTGAACCCGGCCCGAGGTTGACCCTCGATGACTTCATAGCGGACGCGTGTGTTGCCACTCAGCGTCAGGCCATCCTCGGCATGGGCGGCAACGGACCAAAGGGACAGAGCCAGACAGGCAATCTTCTGCAAACGAACCCCCTCCGCCGCATCCGGGCGGCGCGCGACAAGGCAACGCTTGGGCGCATCCAGCGCTTTTCCGGGAGGTTGCGCGGACCCCGGCTGGACGTCAGCTATCGCGGGGCATGGCGCTTTGCAAGTCGATCACCGGTTCATCGTATCAATGAGTGTTTTCACGTCCGTGCGCCTGTCGCCGCCCGTCTGCTCAACATCCACTCTGATAGGGGTAATCGCCGCTTCGTCCTCCCAAAGCCCCGCCAATCTGGCTGCTGTTGTCGCGGGTGGTGTGATCGCCGTCACACCTCCGGCGCGAAAAAAGTCTCTTAATTATGCATATTTAATAACA
The DNA here is from genome assembly GCA_937996655.1 of uncultured Sphingomonadaceae bacterium. Classification (GTDB taxonomy): domain Bacteria; phylum Pseudomonadota; class Alphaproteobacteria; order Sphingomonadales; family Sphingomonadaceae; genus Aquisediminimonas. Next base: position 279,161 of record CALKUK010000012.1, read on the forward strand.
TAAAAGGCAGGGCGAATATGGGGTCCATCTATGATCTCGGCATGACCGCCGATGATTTCTATCGCAAACTCAATGAGGCGTTGGCCCTTGTGTTTGAGAAGTCCGGCAGCGTGTTTGATGATGAGGCGCGGGCGGCGCTTTTGGCCTATGACGGTCTCTTGAGGCTGGCGCTGGGCATGCCCGACCACATCAAGCACTGATTGAGGGGAAGCGGCTGGTGGCTCTGCGTTGCGCCTAGTACGGCGTCAGAAGATAGCTAATGACCTCCTTGCGCGCTTTTGCGTCTTGCATGCCGGGGAAGGGCATGCGCGTGCCCGGCACAAGGCGCTGGGGGCCTTTCAACCAGCGGTCCAGTGTGATGGCATTCCAGGTGAGGCCCGATGCCTTGAGCGCCGGGCTATAGGCATAGCCGGGGACTGTTCCAGCTTTACGACCGGTAAGCGCGGCGAGGCTGGGGCCGAAGACGGTCTTGCCCGGCTGGATGGAATGACAGCCCGCGCAGACAGCGAAAGCCGGTGGGCGCGCGATGGTCTGCGCGTGGATTGCGGATGTCGCTAGGAAGCTGGCCGCAAGAAGGCTCAACGCTTTTACACGCATGTCTAACTTTCCGGCTTTTTTTGGGGGGGGGATGAGGGGGGCAGCGCGGTGCGCCGCCCCCCCTTTATCAACGCGGTCTTAGAAGCGGTCTGCGTCCATGACCTTGGACCAGGCGGCAACGAAGTCCTTCACGAACGCGTCCTTGGCATCGTCAGAGGCATAAGCTTCGGCCACAGCGCGCAGTTCGGAATTCGAGCCGAACACGAGGTCAACCGGGCTGGCGGTCCACTTCAACGCGCCAGTGCCACGATCTTTGCCTTCGTAGAGACCTTCCATGGCTGCTTTGGACCATGCGGTGTCCATCGACAGAAGGTTGACGAAGAAATCGTTGCTGAGCGTGCCGGGGCGTGTGGTGAGCACACCGGTCGTGGTGCCGCCGGCATTGGCTCCCAATGCCCGCATGCCGCCCACCAGCACCGTCATTTCAGGCACCGTCAGGTCAAGCTTATCGGCCTTGTCGATCAACGCTTCAACCGGCCCAACATCGGCATCCGCGCCGTAATAGTTGCGGAAGCCATCTGCCTTCGGCTTGAGTTCATTGAACGATTTGACGTCGGTCTGTGCCTGTGTGGCATCGACCCGGCCGGGGGTGAAGGGCACAGTTACATCATGGCCTGCTGCCTTGGCAGCCTGTTCAATTGCCGCGTTACCGGCCAGAACGACCAGGTCAGCCAGTGATACCTGCTTTGCACCCTTTGTGCTCTTGCTAAGGTCCGCACGGATGGTGTCCAGCTTGCCCAGCACCTTGGTCAGTTCCGCCGGGTTGTTGACCTCCCAGCTCTTCTGCGGCTCCAGACGGATTCGGCCACCATTGGCGCCGCCGCGCATGTCTGTGCCGCGGAAGCTGGAGGCTGCGGCCCATGCGGTCCGCACCAGTTCCTGCGTGGTCAGGCCGGAGGACAGGATCGTCCCCTTCAGCGCGGCGATGTCTGCTGAATCAATCACGCCAAAGGCTGCCTTGGGCAGAGGGTCCTGCCAAACAAAGGTCGCCTTCGGGGCATCCTTGCCGAGATACCGGGCTTGTGGGCCCATATCGCGATGGGTCAGCTTGAACCAAGCGCGGGCGAAGGCGTCTGAAAACTCCTGCGGGTTCTTCTGCCAGCGCTGCGTGATCTTGCGGAAACCGGGGTCTTCACGCAGCGCCAGATCGGTTGTGAACATGATGGGGGCGTGGCGGATGTCCGGACGGTGTGCATCCGGAACCAGATTGGCGGCTGCCGGATCCTTCGGAATCCACTGTGTGGCACCGGCCGGGCTCTTTGTCTTCACCCATTCAAAGCCATAAAGATTGTCGAGATACTGGGTCGTAAAGGCAACCGGGTTGGACGTCCAAGCGCCTTCAAGGCCGCTGGAAACGGTGTCTTCGGAATGACCCTTGCCGCATTTGTTGACCCAGCCCAAGCCCTGTTGCTCTATGGGGGCGACGCCCGGATCACCTGCGACACATTCTTCCGGCTTATGGGCACCATGCGCCTTGCCGAAGCTGTGGCCACCAGCGATGAGCGCTGCTGTTTCATCGTCGGCCATCGCCATCGCACCAAAGGCGCGGCGGATATCTTGCGCGGCGGCAAGCGGATCTGGGTTGCCGTTGGGCCCTTCGGGATTGACATAGATCAGGCCCATCTGGGTCGCCGCAAGACCGTGCTTGAGATTGCCTTTGGCGTCCCGGCGCTGATCCGCCAGCAGCTTGGCTTCAGGCCCCCAGAAAACGAGGTCTGGTTGCCATGCGTCAACACGACCGCCCGCAAAACCAAGTGTCTTGAAGCCCATATCTTCCATGCCGACATTGCCGGCCAGAACCATGAGGTCACCCCAAGAGAGCTTGCGGCCATATTTCTGCTTAATCGGCCAGACGAGGCGACGGGCCTTGTCGAGGGAAACGTTGTCCGGCCATGAATTCAGCGGCTCAAAGCGCTGTTCACCGCCATCTGATCCACCACGGCCGTCGCTCGTGCGATATGTGCCGGCGCTGTGCCAGGCCATGCGGATGAAGAAGGGGCCGTAATTGCCATAGTCGGCGGGCCACCAAGGCTGTGATGTCGTCAGAACCTTGCGGATGTCGGCCTTCACCGCATCGAGGTCTAGCGTGGCGAATTCCCTCGCATAGTCAAAGTCTGGCCCATAGGGATTGGACTTCACGGCCTCATGTTGACGAAGCGGGGTCAGATCAACGCTCTTGGGCCACCATTCCTTGGTCTGCTCGGTAGGTGCGGCGTCTGCGGCATGGGCGACGCTCGCTAGCGCGATCGGGGAGGATGCGACGAATAAAGCGACAAGGGCGAGTTTGGAAGATTTCATGATTATGCTCTCCTGTTGGGTTGGCAAGCGGGGTAGCAAGCAAACCATCAACTAGGGGGCGCTGATCCATCGATCCAATGACTTTATCGGCTTACAGTGATCGTCCCATCCGATTAGTGGGCAGGGAAGATTGAGCACGTGTCGGGATGGATCAAGGGCCCTTTGCTCTCAACTCGGTCATTGCACCTCAAGTGACTTTGGGGCAAAGGCGCGAGCATGACTGATACGCCTCCTGATCGCCTCTGCATCGACCCGTCCAGCCCGCATTTTGACGTGGAGGTTCTGCGTCGCGGTGTCGGCATCAAGTTCCGTGGCATCCAGCGTCATGATGTTGAGGAATATTGCATGTCCGAAGGCTGGGTGCGCGTGCAGGCGGGCAAGACGGTGGACCGTCGCGGCAAGCCATTGCTGCTGAAGCTCAATGGTCCGGTGGAAGCCTGGTTTGAAAATGCGGACGCGGAGTCTGGCGCGGAGCCCACCCCGGAGGCGTGATGCCGCCGCTGCATTTTGCCGGATATGATTTTCAGGTGGCCGGCGGCAAGGCGCTGTTCTGGCCAGCACGTGCCGCGCTGATTGTCGCGGACCTCCATCTTGAAAAAGCAAGTTGGTTCGCTGCGCGCGGACAGATGCTCCCGCCGCATGACAGCATCGCCACTCTGACCGCCCTTGCCGATCTCGTGGCGGTGACAGGCGCGCGGGAGGTGTGGTGTCTAGGAGATAATTTCCACGATAGCGACGGGGCGGCCCGGCTCCCGTCCGACGCCCGGGCCACGCTCGCGCGACTGACGGATGCGCTCGACTGGGTCTGGATCACCGGCAACCATGATGAAAAGCTGCCCGATACCGTGGGCGGGCGCATCCTTGCAGAAGCGGATCCGGGCGGCCTCCTGCTGCGCCATCATGCCGATCAGTCCGATCTGCGGCCTGAACTTTCCGGCCATTTCCATCCTAAGCATGGCGGCGCGGCCCGCGGCCGCCGCGTGACACGGCCCTGCTTTGTCGAAGGCGTGTCCAAGCTGATCCTGCCGTCCTTCGGTGCGCTGACCGGCGGGATGCCCGCCACCCATCCGGAGATTGTCCGCACCATCGGGGCCATCGTTGCGATCCATGTCCCGGCGGGAGACCGGCTCGTCCGCTTTGCGGCCTAAGTCGCTTCAGCCTTCCATCAGCGCATAAAGCGCGACGGGTGCGTTGCCCCGCATGGGCAAATGTTCGCCTGCAAATTCCGTGCGATAACCCGATGTGACCCGACCAAAGAGCGCCGTTGCAAAGTCCGCCGACACAAAGATCCCGCCCGGTTGGGTGATGGGGTCAATCCATTCAGGCAAGGCGCTGGCCGTGCCGTAAAGGCCCGCCGCACTTTGCAGGACGATGCCATAATGGCCACTGATCCGCAGGCTGACAGGCGCGGCCGTCCTGTCCGCATCGCGCAGACGGAGTGCGGCATGGGCGGCCTCCTCCGGCGTGTCGAAAGCCAGCGCATAGCCCGCACTTTGGCGGCTGATGTGGAAGGGCGGATGCGGCAGACCGGACAGCACCGCCTCAATCGGTGCGATCGTGCCCGCGACAAAACGGCCTGTTTCAGCATCACCCACCTGTTCCATGCCTGCAAAGCCGATGAACAGCAGGGCGGCCACTCGACGACCGGGTTCTTCGGCGCTGCCGGTGCCAGCGGGCGGGGTGGTGATTTGACGCGGCCAACGCACAACGTGCTGAAGGCGACCCGCTGCGTGCCAGGTCTCGCCATCGCGCGCGGTCTCCTTGCCTGATCCAAAAGTTCCTTCCGCTTCATCGGCGATGAGAAGCTGGACGGCGACACTTTCCAGCAGCCCGGCGTTAAGCACGGCGGCCCCCATGGACAGTTCACTCGCCAGAGTATTGGCGACGGGGTCATAACGGCCGGTTACGTCGCTGGCCTCCCGCACGCTGTCCGCTGCATCAAGGCAGGCCTCAAAGCGTTCGGCCCAGTTTTCTGCCCATGGCTCAACAGATGCGGCGCGAAAGGCTGTGCGCGACATGGGAAGCATGACATGCAGTTCAGCCCCGCGGGCAATCAGCCGCTCCGCCACCAAAATGTCCGATCCCGCCGCCAGCGCGCCAAAGCCAAAGCCGACATTATGGGCAGCGATTATCCCATCGATCTGTGCGATCAGTCTGGCATTCGCTGCATCGTCTGCCGCCACGCCCAAATGCCCTGCAAAATGGAGGCTGGCGGGCGGACGAAAGGCGTCGAGCCAGCCACAGGGCAGGTCGCTCGCCTCGCAGATGAGGTTGAGTTGCCGCAGGGTGACGGCATGGTCCTGCCAGTTGGACCCCAAGGTGATGGCATGGCGCAGGGCAGATGTGGCGCCCTCAATATCCCGTTGGAGGAGCAGCGCTTCCGCGCGCGTCGCTTCGATGAAATAGGGTGTGTCGGCAATCTCTCCGCCGTGGTCGATCCGCTCCACCACTTGGGCGGCAAATCCGGCGGCCTCCCGTTCATCCCCCGCGAGGAAGCGCATCGTAGCGACGTTGATCAGGTGATAGGGCGCCGCAGACAAAGCATCGGCGCGCGCATAGGCATTGGCTGCTTCTGCAAAAAGGTGTTTGCGATCAGCGTCCAAAATGGCCCGCAGCGCGCGGTCTTTCAGCAGGCGGCCCCGCAAGGTGTGAACAGCGGGGTCGGGATCATCATCGCCGAACCCGGCGGCCTCAAATTGCCGCCAGGCATGGTCCAGCGCGCCCGATCTCGCAGAAGCAAGAATGGCTGTCAGGTTTCCGGATTGTGCCTGGCGGTATGTCATGTCCTGCGGGACGCCGATCAGCCGCCGCTTCCGCCGGGATTGCGGATATCGGGATCGATCAGAAGCCGCAGGGGCGATTTTTTGCCCGGCTTGTTTTCATGAATGACGTCCACGACGAAGTTGAACCGGTCGACATAATTGGCGGTAGGCGCGATCGCTTCAAACGTTACAATCTTGCAGGGTTCCGTGCTGCCATAGGGCTTCCCGAACGGATAGCTGGTGCCATCCGGGGCCACCCGGCAGAAATTGGCATAGCGGTCTTTGTTGGCGCCTTCCTTGAACTGGATGGGGTCAACGTCCGTCGCAAACTGGAAATTGTCCTTGTCCGACAAGGTGAAGACGATGTTGGACGGAGCCGCACAGTTGAGGCTGAGCGGCTCAATTTCAACGTCGCACTGGGCTTCAGTCGGGGCAAATTTACCGCCGACCACCTGACGGACGGCTTCTTCCAAGGGGAGGTCAATCGGCTTTTGAGGGTTCTTATATCCGAGCCGGAACTTGTTGCCGGTGATGCTGGCTTCAATTTCCCGGATGATTGTTTTTCCTATCGCACTTGTCATTACGCTTTCTCCTTCTGCACTTTATTGAGTGACGCGAGTTTGCGTTCAATCCAGGCGCGTCGTTCCCGCCACAGTTGGTTTGCGGGGTCTCGCAAGATCATGTCGGATACAGTTGCGCGCGCATCTTGCAGTCGCTTTGCAGCGGCGTCGTTGCGCCCATCCTCGCGTTCCATGTCCGCTAGCGCGAGCTGGCGGGTCACCCAGACATCCCGATAATCTAGATTTTGCGGATCACGGGCTACGGCACCGTTCACGGCATTGGCAGCTGCCAGATAGGCGCGCCGCGCCTGCAATCGAGCGCCTGCAGCTTTCTGCGCATCGCCAAGCCACCCATAGCTGTTGGCAAGATCGGCCAGTGCAGACCCGTCTATAGGAGAAAGTTTCACAACCTCGGCTTTCGCTGCGACTGCTGCCGGACAGGCGGTTTTGGCGAGGGCCAGGTTTTCGGCCCTGGGTATCAGCGCCAGGGCGCAGAGGTTGCTTTGGGCATAGCCCTGCTCTCGGACGTAGCGGACCTGTCCGGGGCGGAGCGCCGTCATGCGGTTTGCGAGCTTCACATAGCCCTGAAAATGCTGCTGGGCGGTCCGCAAATCCCTTCGACGATACGCCATATAGCCCAGCCAGTATTCGCTCTGCGCGTGGGTAAAGAGGCTTTCGGCGTCGCCCGGGCGTCGCGCGACAATGGCGGATGTTGTCCGGTGGGCTTCGGTGAATTTGGCAAGTGCCGCTGCCTTGTCGCCGCTTGCTTCATCATCCTCGCCCATGGCGTGGAGAATACGGGCACGCCGCTCGAGGCTCTCATCGGGCAAGGCCGCCAGAGACTGATCGCCATAATAATCCATCGCACGTGCGTTGACCGCGTTCATCACATCAAGTCGTCCCACCCCCTTCAGGCGTCCTCGCAAGTCGGTCAGCATGAATTCGATCAGGCCTTCCGCTTCGGCTTGCTGATGCTCTGCCTCCGCCCGCGCACGGACGGCGGCCACCAGCAGGCCAGACAGGACTATAATGGCGATGACGGCAGACGCTGTGACGGCCATCACGCGGCGCAGACGACGTTGGGCATCGCGCTGGACGAGATCATCTACGCCGGCACCCGTCAGGCCGGCGATCAGTTTGATACGGCCCAGCCGTTCCTGATCGCCGCGCAGGTCAGAGGCAATGGGTTCGCGCGCGGTGCCATCGGGCCCGAGGGAGAAGAGTGCAGGCGGGAAGGCGCTGTCAGGGTCCCCGCGCACCAGGGCAGGCAGAATGGGCCGGTCGGGATGCATCTCCCGAAACAGCTCAATCTCGCGGTTGACCCAGCGGGAGGCCTTGGCATCGGGGGAACACAGCACGATGAGTGCGCCGGAATCGGCCAGTGCGGCTTTGATTTCCGTGCTCAAATCATCGGCGGCGGGAAGCTCGTCTATGTCGCGGAAAATGGGCGTCAGTCGGGCTGGAACGGGGCCGCGCGGCGTGGCTGTCCCAACCAGCCGGGGCGGCAGCCGATACCCCTCCAGCCGCCGGTGTAGGCGAACGGCAACGGTCGTATCGCAATGGCTGTAACTGATGAACGCCTTATAGCGTCCGCTCGTCTCGGCTTCCTGCCCCGTCATTGGCTACCCCACATCGCACCGATCCGGATCGAACTATCCTTTGCACGAAGCCCGCCCATCGCCAAGCGGAGATCACCGATAGCGGATGTTTTCGCGGGTCAGGTCCGCAACAGAGCGCGCGCCCATCAGCCGCATCCCCCGTTCAATTTCGGCGTGCAGCTTGCCGATGGCGCGTTCCACCCCGGGCTGCCCGGCAGCGGCCAGCGCATAGAGGTAGAGCCGCCCGCCCGAACAGGCCTTGGCCCCGACGGAGAGCGCCTTCAGTACATGGCTGCCGCGCGTGATGCCACCGTCGCAAATGACGTCGAGCTTGTCGCCTACCGCATCAACGATTTCGGCGAGCTGATCGAACGGCGCACGGCCCCCGTCCAGCTGCCGCCCGCCATGGTTGGACACCATGATTGCCGTCGCGCCGATATCCACCGCGCGCTTGGCGTCCTCCACCGACATGATGCCCTTCAGACAGAACTCGCCGCCCCAGTCTGCGCGGACCTTCTCCGCCGTCGTCCAGTCCATCGATGTGTCGAGCATCGTGTTGAAATAGTCCTGGATCGAAATCGCCTGCTTCGATCCTTCGGCGACATGGTCCTTCAGGTTTGAGAGCTCGAACTTTTCACGCAGCAGGTAATTGAGCGTCCAGCGCGGGTGCAGGGCGAAGTCGAGGGCGGAAGCCACTGTCAGCTTGGGCGGCGAGGTGAAGCCTGTCTGCATGCACCGTTCCCGGTTGCCACTGACAATGGTGTCGACTGTCAGCGCGATGGCGTCGAACTTCGCGGCCTTGCATGCCTCTACCATCGCTTTGTTCAGCCCCTTATCCTTGTGGATGTAGAGCTGGAAAAGTTTCGGTGTGGAAATCGTCTCGCCGATTTCCTCAATGCCCACCGTCGCAAGGCTTGAGATGCCGAAATAAGTGCCGAACTTTTCCGCCGCGCGCGCAACCGCCCGCTCCCCCTGCCAATGAAAAACGCGTTGCAACGCGGTGGGCGAGAGGAAGAGCGGCATCGCAATGTTGCGACCCATGACCGTGGTCGACATATCGATATCCGCGACGCCGGCCAGCACATTGGGCACAAGGTCGCATGCTTCATAGCTGTCGGTGTTTCGGCGGCGCGTCACCTCATCATCGGCAGCACCATCGATATAATGAAATACCGGCCCCGGCAGGCGACGGCGCGCAAGCTCTCTGAAATCGCTGGTGTTGTTGCAGTCTTCCAGCTTCAGCCGCCACTTTGCGGCTGCCAGCCGCGACGCTTCATTTGTCATCCCCACCCCTGATTGTCTGTGCCGCTGCCTTTGCGGCCCCCTCCAGCGGTTGGAGCGGACGGGCAGGGGCCGGACAGTTTCGTGCTTGACCCAATCCCTTCAGATAGCCGCGCCGGACGACGCCTGCATAGAGGGCTTCGCGATAATCCCGGTCGGCGCGCCCAGCGCCTGAAATTTCGCGGACGAGCGAGCGGAACGGGATAAGGCTGGAGACAAGGCCGCCGGCTGCATTGGCAACGCCTTCCTTGCGCTTGCGCGCCGCCTCATCAACCTCGACCTCATCAAAATCCGGGCCGAGCACGGCGTTCAGCCTTTCAATCTCGCCAATGATCGTGGCGCAATTGGTGAGGGTCGTGGAGGCATAGGGATGGTCCCGAATGGCGAGTAGCTCTGCGGGGACATCTTTGCGCTTCAAATTCACATCGGCCAGCGGGCGGGTGATAACATCCTCCACCGTGGGCGCGGGTTGCGGGTTGCCTTGGGCCGTTGCAGTCGTGGGGAGGGCGATCAACAGGAGAAGGGCAGAGCCTAACGGCGCTGGATGAACGGTCTGATGCGACATGGCGGGCTCTCCCCAAAAAAAGGGACTATTCCCCCAATTTCGGGAACCGCCAACCGGCTTGTCGATAACGCCGGTTTAAAGGGTGTGTGCTTAGGCCAGCACAGCCCGGATTTCTGCGGCACAGCGCAGGGATGCGGACGTACTGGTAAAGGAAAATGTCTGGGCGCTCGCCTGCTTTTGGTCATCCAGCATTTGCGAGACTTCTTCGGCGCTGGGGTTGAGCGCCGCCTCTAGTCCGCTCGTGTTCTCCAGTACGCGGCCAAGGTGCCAATGGGCGTAATTGGGGTCATTCTGCCACTGGGCGTGATGTGCATTCAGGAAGATCGCGGGGCGGGGCCGGATGATCCATTCGTAAATCTGGCTGCTCGCATCGCCAAGGTAGACATCACCGGCCAGCGTGTAGGTCATGTCAACCGACCGCGCGCTGCCGGTATCGATCAGCATGTGCGGCAGGTTGTAAAAGCGTTGAGGCACTTTGCCCCGAAGGTGCAGCTGCCGATGCTCCAGCGATCCGTGGATCAGCTTTCGAAACAGCATCACATGGGGCGCAAAGACAAAGTTGTAGCGGCTCTGCTTTGCAAAATAGTCGAGGATCTGAGGGCCAAAGCGATACCATGACGACAACAGCGGATCGAAATGCGGGTTGTAGACAACGACAGGCTTGTCATCCTCAAACAGGCGCGGCTTGCGGGTGAGGTCCATCGCATCAAATTTGGGATAGCCACATACCTTGATCTTATCTGCAAGCGCGGGATGGCGTTCCAGCATCCGTCGGCGCGTCTTTTCTCCTGCGACCAGCACTCGATCAAAAAAGCGAAGCTCATCGGAAAAGCCGACGGATCGGTCTCCACTGCCATGCGGAATGCAGATCAAGAGAGGGCGTGTCAGCTTCCAGCGCGACCGTAACAGGGTGGAGGTAAATTCAGGCACGACGAGCGCATCGAAAGACTGAAAATAATCGAGATGGCGGCGCAGAATGGCGACCCGGCGGGCGGGCACGATCCGGCTCAGGGCAGAGGTCGCGGCCTCCATCCAAGGGGAAAGCCCCAATTGGCGGACAACGGGTCGCTTGCCGGGGTCTCGTGCGTTAATCAGCCGGGCAACGGCGTCTGCCTGAGCTGCCGTTGAAACGGCAATTTCAACCTCAATCCCAGCGTCGCTCTGCGTCAGCGCGAGCGCCACCGGCAGCGTATGGGCGACCTGATGGACATCTTCATGATTGAAGAGAAAACAGACACGCTTGGTCATGTGAATTCGACGACGTCCCAGCCATTTTGAACGGCCAGCTTGCGCAATGACCGGCCCGGATTGACGGCAACCGCGCGGCTTGCCCAAAAGAGGGTGGGGGCGTCCGATGCGCTGTCGCTGTAAAAGCGATAGGACTTGGCCCGTGCAAGGCGCGTGTCGGCAGCACAGGCCTTTTCTATCCGATCGCGCTTGGCCGCGCCGTAACAATTCTCGCCCTCAATCCGATAGCTGATCTGCCCGTCGGGCAGGCGCACAGGCTGGGTTGCAACCAGGCAATCAAAGCCAAGCAGAAGGGCGATTTCGCGGGCGTAAAACTCCGGCGATGCTGTCGCCAGCATCAACATGGCACCATTGGATCGCTCTGCCTCCACACGGGCCACAGCATCGGCAAGAAGGTTTTGGCGGGCAACGCGCCGGGCAAATTTTGCGGACAGGACTTGCAGATCGTCAGCGGAGATGCGCCGCCCGATCATCAGCAGAAAGCCAATTTCTTTAAGCTGTTTGCGTTTGTAGATGCCGAGCACATAGCCCGCCATGGCCAAGATCCAGAACACAAACAGCGGTAAACGCCAGGGTGCGCGATGAAAGGCTGCAAAAAGAAGAAAGGGCGTGTAGGTCGACACCTTCGTCAATGTCCGGTCAAGGTCGAAGATCGCAACATCCATGCTCCTTTTCTATTCTTGCTTTGAGGCGAAAAAGTGACCTCCACCCCCCATCGCTGGACCGCCCTTGTTCTGGCCGGGCAGCGCCCGGGCGTTGACCCATTGGCGGCGCATTTCGGTGTGGATTGGAAGGCGCTGGTCCCTGTGCGTGGTGAGCCGATGGTGACGCAGGTCGTGCACACGCTGAACCAAGTTGCTGAAATAGATCGGATTGTAGTGCTCGCCCAAGGCCCGGAGGCGCTGCGCGCTGCGGTTGAGGCAGGGGGTGGTGCAGCCGACATTTTGGCAAGTGGTGATGGTATTTCGTCCAGCATCCTGCGCTACGTGGGGACGCTTTCGGACCCTTGGCCCGTGCTGGTGACGACAGCGGATCATCCTCTGCTCACGCCCGACATGGTCCGCCATTTCATCGCCCAAGCGGAAACCGGAGGGGGAGATGTGGCCATCGCAATGGTAGAACAGGCCACGATGCTGGCCGCCTATCCGGACAATAAGCGGACATGGCTGCGCTTCCGCGATGGTGCCTGGTCGGGGGCAAATCTCTTCGCGCTGCGCAGTGACCGGGCGAGAGCGGCGCTCAACCTTTGGGCGGTTGCCGAGCAGGATCGCAAAAAGGCCTGGCGGCTCTTTTTGCATTTTGGCCCCATGCTCGCGCTTCGGGCCGTGACGCGCACCATCGGCCTTGCCGCCGCACTTCGTCATGCAGGCCGGCGGCTTGGCCTCACTGCACAACTCGTGCCTATGCCGATGGCGGAAGCTGCGATTGATGTCGATAAAGTCAGCGACCATGTGCTGGCCGAAGAGATTCTGCGGGCGCGGTCAGATCAGCTTTAGGCGACGGGCGACAGACCCGAGCGCTTCTCTGTCGGCCAAGGGCAGCGCCCAGCGGCCCGATGACCATAAGGTCGCCAGCAGCACGCCGCATAAGAGGGGAAGGGCGAGTGCCATCGGCAATTGGTCTGCGCCAAGCGCAAGAGTGAAGCCGACGAGCGAGATCATGAAGGCACGGCGCGCAACCTGCCCAAAGGGCGGGCCAAAGGGTAACAGCCCTTGGTGGCGGTAAAGCTGCCACACCGGAATGGCCGAAGTCGCGACAAGGCCAAGCGCCACGGCCAGCGCCATGCCGGTCAATCCGCCCGCGGGCAGGACGGCAAGTCCAATCAGGACGGACACGGCAAGGCCCACCGCGCTGCCGATAAATTGGCTGGAATAATGCGACAGAACCTGTTGGATGGGCGCGGCGGCGCCCGTTACGGTTTCTGCCAATCGCGCGGTCAGCAAGAGAGCCAAGGCCAGCATGGCATCGTCCATGCCTCTGCCAATCGCCCGCAACAGCATGGGGCCTCCCGCAATCAGAACGGTGCAGACCGGCAAGGCCACCGCCAAAGAGGTGCGCGTCGAAAAGCCATAAATACGCTCAACAGCGGCCTTGCCGCCGGTCGAGGCGGCGGATGCCAAGGGCGACAACACATAGGCAAAGGCGATGCGGATGGTCTGCACCAGCGAACTGACTTTGCGCGCCAGGGCATATTGCCCGCCGGCAATGGCGCCTTGGGCCCCCGGCAGCAGCGCGTTGAGCAACAGCGTTGGCGCATCGCTGAACAGGCGGGCGGTCAGGTTCGTTGGCATGATGGAAATGCCGGCAAGCCATGTCTCGCGCCAGACGCCCTGTTCCGCCGCGCTGTGTGACAGCAGGCGAAGATCATAGTTGCGGCTGAGGAGGCGGATGCACAGCCCGCAAATGACAATCAGAGACACCAAATGCGCGTAAAAGAGCGATCGGGTGCCAAAGCCCAAGGCCCAGAACCCTGTCGCACAGATGAGCCGGACGACTTGTTCCCAAAACAGGCGAAGCCGGATTTCTGCGCCAAACACCCGGCGCGCACGCAAGGCGGAGGTCGCGACTTCGATGAACGCCCAAAGCGGCAAGGCCCAGGCGAAAAGGGCGATGAAATGGCTCAACCGTTCGGCATCGCCTTGGGCTGCGTTGAAGATGTGCGCCACCTCATCTGAAAAGATGGAGGCCAAAGCGGCCAAGGCAATGCAGGGGACCACGCCCATGACAAGCGCCGCGCGCAATGTTGCGACCGCCCTTCGTTCGGTTGCGGCTTGAGGCACGGTGCGCTGCAAGGCGGCGGTCATGCCCTGATCGGCAATGTTTTCGGTCAGCGTGATGGCGGCCCATAGAGCGGTGTAGATGCCAAAGCTGGCCAGCCCGAACAGCCAGACATAGGCCGGTTGGGCAACCACCTCTATGACGGCTCCAAGCCGCGCTAACAGCGTCGTGCCCGCACCCTTTGCCACATCGTGGCTGGTAATTTCCTGGGCGCGGATCTCGGGTTCATCAGTCAAAGCGAGCCCTCTTCGCACACAGTGCGCGCTCTGTCATCCATGGGCTGCGTCTTAAGTTCCGCAATCCGGTTGATGGAGGAATGTCACTCCATTCCGGGGAAGCGCTCAAACCTGGGTAGGGCGTCCAGATTGTCCATCCAGTGCAGCCGATCGGCAACCTGAATATGGGCGCCGGGCGGCAGCGCCTCCGGCTCGTCCAGTGTCACCGATTGAACATCGACAATACCGGGCAGAAATTCCGCGTTCCGGTAGAAGAGCCCCGTCCCGCACGTCCCGCAGAAGCTGCGCATCGCCGCGCCAGAGGAATTGAAGGTCACAGGCTCACCCTGCGTCAGCTTCAGATCGCCCTCGGCAAAGGTTGCCCAACTGACAAAAGGTGCCCCCGCGCTCCGCCGACAATCACTACAATGGCACAAGGCCACATGCTCGGGCTCACCCTCAATCTCATAGCGCACGGCACCGCAATGGCAGCCACCTGTCCGTCCCATAACAACGTCCATCGAGTCGCTCAGGAATGGAACATATTAAGAACGAAGTGGTGCTACAAGACGTATTTGCTCAGGTCGACATTCTTGGCGACGTCGGAGAGTTGCGCCTCAACAAAGGGTCCGTCGATCAGGACCGTCGTGCCGGTGCGGTCTTCCGCCTCAAAGCTGACCTCCTCAAGCAGCTTTTCGAGCACGGTCGACAGGCGCCGCGCGCCGATATTCTCTACCGTCTCATTTACCTCTGCTGCAATCCGGGCGATGGCGCGGATGCCGTCTTCGGTGAAATCGACCGTCACGCCCTCGGTTTGCAGCAACGCCGAATATTGCGTCGTCAGGCTCGCCCGCGTGTCGGAGAGGATGTTGACGAAGTCTGCTTCGGTCAGCGCCTTCAACTCAACCCGGATCGGCAGGCGGCCCTGCAATTCGGGCAATAGATCGCTCGGCTTGGCCACATGGAACGCGCCCGATGCGATGAAGAGGATATGGTCCGTTTTCATCGGGCCATATTTGGTGGAAACGGTCGTCCCTTCAATGAGCGGCAGCAGATCGCGCTGTACGCCTTCGCGGCTGACAGAGCCGCCACGCACGTCGGACACGGCGATCTTGTCGATCTCATCCAGAAAGACGATGCCATTGGCCTCTGCATCGGTCAGCGCGACACGCGCGACATCATCCTGATCCAGCCGGGCATCGGCCTCCTCTTCGACCAGTTTTGCCCAAGCGGCAGGGACCGTCATCTTGCGGCGCTTCTTGGGTGTGCCGCCCATGGCCTTACCCATCATCTCGGACAGATTGATCATGCCGACATTCGGCGCGCCGGGGATTTCGAACGGCATGTTGGGGGCGTTTTCGACCTCGATTTCGATTTCGGTCGTATCCAGATGGCCTTCCTGAAAACGCAGCCGGAAGGCGTCACGCGTCGCGGTGGACGCGTCCTTGCCAGTCAGCGCATCAAGCAGCCGGCTCATCGCTGCGTCTTCGGCCTTGTCCTTCACCGCGGCACGGCGACGTTCCTTTTCCAGCCGGATCGCCTCTTCGACGAGATCGCGCGCAATCTGTTCGACATCGCGGCCGACATAGCCGACCTCGGTAAACTTGGTCGCTTCGACCTTCACGAACGGCGCATCGGCGAGCTTCGCCAGCCGGCGGCTGATCTCTGTCTTGCCGCAGCCTGTGGGGCCGATCATCAGGATGTTCTTGGGCGTCACTTCCTCGCGCAGTTCCGGCGAGAGTTGCTGGCGCCGCCAACGGTTGCGCAAAGCGACCGCGACGGCGCGCTTCGCGTCGGATTGGCCGATAATGTGTTCATCGAGGGCGGCCACAATGGCCTTGGGGGTGAGGCTGTTGTTCATAGAGACTTCCGTTTGTCCCGAGCGGAGTCGAGGGACCTTGGGCGGTGAACGTGTCTCGACTGCGCTCGACACGAACGGTTTATTTTAGGTCGCGCTTTCCAGCGTCTCCACGGTGAGCTGGTCATTGGTGTAGACACAGATTTCGGCCGCGACGGCCATGGCCTTGCGCGCCAGCGTTTCTGCGTCGGCTTCATAATCCATAAGCGCCCGGGCCGCCGCGAGTGCGAAGTTGCCGCCGGAGCCAATGGCAGCGATGCCGTCGACAGGCTCCAGAACGTCGCCATTGCCGGTCAGAATGAGCGTCACCTGCTTATCGGCGACAATCATCATCGCTTCCAGATTGCGCAGATATTTGTCGGTCCGCCAATCCTTGGCGAGTTCAACAGCGGCGCGCAGCAGTTGTCCGTTGAACTGCTCCAGCTTGCGCTCCAGCCGCTCGAACAGGGTAAAGGCATCGGCGGTGGCACCGGCAAAGCCGGCAATCACCTTGCCGTCGCCCAAGGGGCGGACTTTCTTGGCATTGGGCTTCATGACGGTCTGGCCCATGGAGACCTGCCCGTCGCCTGCGATCACGACCTTGCCGGATTTGCGCACGGAGACGATGGTCGTGCCGTGCCATTTGATTGCATCACTCATGACCGGGATATGGGGCGCGCGGTTGCTGCTTTTCAAGGGCAGGCCTATCTGCGGGTGATGCGTCGCTTGATCCTATCGCTTTTGGGCCTGCTGCTCCTGCCCGTTCCCGCCATGGCAGGCGAGCTCTCCCAATTGCGCGATATGGACGCGCGCATTGCGGCCATCTCCCATCGGCTGGCGATCGCGAACCTTGCTATCTGCCCGCTTCCATCGCCGCTGCAAGGGCTGCTCCTGCAGGATATCGGGCAATATGCGCCGGAATGGCGGACGGAAGCGCGGGCTGATCTTGGCCTGTCGGATGTCCCGACTGTCACCGTTGTCGTGCCGGGCAGCGCCGCCGCGCGCGCAGGTGTGCGGGTGGGTGATCACATCCTTTCGATGGACGGCGCGCAGACCCCGCGCAGCGCTGCAAATGCGCCCGCCAGTTATCAGGTGGTCGAGGCGGCACTCGCGCAGCTCGCGGCCACTCTGCAGGATGGGTCGGTACGCCTCACAATTGAGCGGGGGGGGGTGCCGCAGACACTGTCCATGGACGCCGACCTTGCCTGCCCCGCCAATGTCGAACTGGTTCCGGGCAAGCGTCTGTCGGCGAGTGCGGATGGCAAGACCGTGCATGTCTCCTCGGCCCTTGCGACCTTTGCGGGAAGTGATGATGCCGTCGCGGTGCCGATTGCGCATGAAATGGCACACAACATTCTGCGGCATCCCGAACGGCTCGACAGGCAAGGTGTGAAGCGGGGGGTACTTGCGCCGTTTGGCAAGAACCGCGCCGCCATTCGCGCAACTGAGGAAGAGGCCGATTATTTCGCCGCTTATATGCTGGCGCGGGCCGGCTATAGTCTTGACGCCGCGCTCGATTTCTGGCGGCGATACGGCGCGAAGACCGATCTTGGGCCGTTCAATGACGGCACCCATCCCGGCAAGAAGGCGCGGCTTGATCTGGCGCGCCGGACGGTGGATGAAATCCGGGCCAAACAGGCCGCAGGCCAGCCGTTGATCCCGACGCTGGTCGAACGGAATTGACCGTTCGTCGCTTGATGCCTGTGTGGATGTTCGCGTCCGGGCATCGCCTGATGGGGATATGCTGACATCGCCGCGTAATATTCTTCTTCACACGCGCAATTTGTGCGTTAGTCTTGCCCATAGGGATAGGGCGCTGACGCCCTCTGCATTTCAGGGAAAGACAATCACATGGTGAACACCGCCAATGGGGCGTCGCCGGACGCGGCCGCCGTCAAAGGAGAAGAATGGTTCGGTCATCCGCGCCAGCTCGCGCGGCTCTTTACGACAGAGGCGATGGAGCGCTTCGGCTATTACGGCATGCGCGCGCTGCTTACGCTCTATCTCGCGCAGCACTTTCTGTTCGACGATACCACCACGACCGGCCTCTATGGCGGATTCACTGCCCTTGTTTATCTGACGCCTCTCTTTGGGGGGCTGCTGGCGGATCGCATCTTGGGCTCGAAGCGCTCGGTGAAATTCGGGGCGATCCTGATGTCGCTCGGCTATCTCGTCTTGTGCTTCAGCAGCACCGGGCCTGCCGCTCAGCCTTTCGCCGTCATTGAAGGTCAGCGTTATGAGGTGACCGACGTCGGCGCCGGCGAAGCGCGCCAGCAATTTGTGACGCAGGCCGGCCAGCAGCTTCGTATCAAGGGCAATGATGACAAATCGGTCTCGCTGCTGCGGGCTGATGGCAGCGAAGCCAAGCGTATTGCCGCTGGCGGATTCAAGCCGGGCGGAGACCGTTCTCCGCTGCACACCTTCCTACTGATCACCGGCCTTGCGCTCGTCGTCATCGGGAATGGCTTTTTCAAACCCAACATCTCGACGATTGTCGGCACACTTTATGCCGATGGGGACCGTCGCCGCGATGCGGGCTTCACGATCTTCTATATGGGTATCAACCTCGGCTCGCTCTTCTCCCAAATCCTCTGTCCGCTGCTCGCGGTCGGCATGGGCAGCTGGGGTGGGCTTGGCTGGTGGGCCGGCTTTGGCCTTGCTGCAGCTGGTATGGCCGTGTCATGGATGCTGTTCCAGTTCGATGGCGGTAAACTTGACGGCTATGGTGATCGCCCTGCCGATGCGCCGCTCAACCGTGACATGCTGATCTATGTCGGCTCCATCCTGATCATTCCGGTTGTCTATCTGCTGTTTTCAAATCTGATGAACTATGTTCGTCCGCCTGCGGACAGCGGCCTCATCGGCTATATCGTCAGCCTGCCCATCATGGGCAAAATCATGTTTGGCAGCTTCCTTGTCGCCGTGCCCGCCATTCTGACCTGGTCTTGGATCAAGGGATCACGGCAGGAGTTTCAGATGATGGTCGCCGCCATGGTGCTCATCACCTTCAACACGGTGTTCTGGACCTTGTTTGAACAGGCGGGGTCCAGCCTGACGCTGTTTGCGGATCGCAATACGGACATGAGTGTGTTCGGTCTGTTCAGCATCACGGCCGGGCAAACGCAGTTTTTCAATGCCATCTTCATTGTGATGCTGGCGCCGTTGTTCTCCATGATGTGGAACGGCCTTGCCCGCCGCAATGTGGAGCCGACCATTCCTGTGAAGTTCGGCGTCGCCCTGATGGGCGTTGGCGCCGGCTTCCTGTTCCTGGTCTGGGGATCGCAATTTGCAGGCCCTGACTTCAAGGTCGGCCTGTGGTGGCTCGCCGGGCTCTATTTTGTCCACTCAGCCGCTGAGCTCTGCATTTCGCCCGTGGGTCTGTCGATGATCACGAAGCTGTCCATCGCCCGCATTGTTGGTCTGATGATGGGGGTCTGGTTCCTGTCCATCGCCGTCGCGCAATATGTCGCGGGCCTCGTTGCTCAGGTGGCGAGTGTTGAAACGGTGGGCGGTCAGGTGACCAATCTGAAGGTCAGCCTCGACACCTATGTCGGTGTGTTCACAACGATTGGCTGGATTTCGGTCGGCATTGGCGCGTTGCTGCTGCTCGTCGCTTTCCCGCTCAAAAAACTCATGCATGGAGTAAACTGATGCGATTGACGAAGTTCCTCATTGGAACGGCCATGGTGCTGGCGGCGGTAACGTCGCCGGTCGCCGCCAAGAAGAAGGATAAGGACGCAGCCGACGCCGCGCCCAAATCCAGCTTCAATAAAGACCCTTATCCGTCGACCTACAAAGCCTATCCCGGCGTGCCGACGGCGGTGACCAACGTCATCGTCTATGACGGGGAAGGGGCCAAGTTCGTTAACGCGACCGTCTATTTCCGCGACGGCAAGGTGGAAGGCATTGAAACCGGCGGCGCAGTGAAAGACGGCTACACCGTCATCGACGGCACCGGCAAATGGGTGACGCCCGGTATCATCGACGTTCACTCACATCTGGGTGATTATCCGACGCCCGGAGTCGAGGCCAATAGCGATGGCAACGAGGCGACCGGTCCCGTCCGTGCGGAAGTTTGGGCCGAACACAGCGTCTGGCCGCAGGACCCCGGATTTTCGCGTGCGTTGGCCAATGGCGGCGTAACCGCGCTGCAGATCCTGCCCGGTTCGGCCAATCTGTTCGGTGGCCGCTCGATCACGATCAAGAACGTCTATGCCCGCAATGTGCAGGGGATGAAGTTTCCCGGTGCCCCTTATGGCCTGAAGATGGCGTGCGGGGAAAACCCGAAGCGTGTCTATGGCAGCAAGGGCCAGATGCCCTCCACCCGCATGGGCAATATGGCGGTCAACCGCCAGACTTGGGCGCGCGCGGTGGAATATAAGCGCAAGCTCGACAAGGGAGAGGCCGTCCCGCGTGATCTCGCCATGGAGACGCTTGCAGGTGTCCTTTCTGGTGAGATCCTTGTCCACAACCATTGCTACCGCGCCGATGAAATGAGCCTCGTCATCGATATGGCGAAGGAATTTGGTTATAAAATCTCGACCTTCCATCATGCGGTGGAAAGCTACAAGATCGCCGATCTGCTCGCCAAGGAAGGCATTTGTTCTGCCATGTGGGCGGACTGGTGGGGCTTCAAGATGGAGTCCTATGACGCCATCAACGAGAATATCCCGATGGTCCACAAGGCCGGGGCCTGCGCTATCGTCCATTCCGATGATGAAAACGGTATCCAGCGGCTCAATCAGGATGCGGCCAAAGCGATTGGCGATGGCCGCCGTATGGGCATCGACATTCCGGACGAAGTTGCCTGGACATGGCTCAGCTACAACCCTGCCAAGGCCTTGGGCATTGCCGATAAGACAGGCAGCCTGAAGCCCGGCAAGATGGCGGACATCGTGCTGTGGAACGGCAATCCGCTGTCCGTCTACACCCGGCCCGACAAGGTCTGGATCGATGGTGCACTGATGTATGATGCCGCCAACCCCAAGCTACGTCCGGTGGCTGATTTTGAGCTGGGACAGCCCGGTGAAGGAGACGTGAAATGAAGCGCTTCCTGCTTGGCTGTGCAGCCTTGATTGCACTCCCCGCCTCGGCCCAGACCATCGCTATCACCGGTGGTAAGGTCGTCATTGGAGACGGTTCTGCGCCTGTTGAAAACGGAACAGTGGTCATCACCAATGGCCGCGTCGTGGCCGCCGGCGCTGGTATTGCCATTCCCGCCGGTGCGGAACGCATCGACGCTTCGGGCAAATGGGTGACGCCTGGGATCGTTGCGGGCTTCACGCGCATGGGTCTTGTCGGCGTGGATGCCGTTGACCCGAGCAATGACAGTGAAGCGCGCAACTCGCCCTTCAATGCGTCGCTCGATATGGCGCCTGCCATCAACCCGGATGTGGCTGCGATGGCCGTCAACCGGGCGGCAGGCGTGACGCGCGCCATCGTCTCACCCGATGCCGGTAATGCGATCTTCGCAGGGCAGGGTGTGGTGATTGACACCGGCTCTGACATGACCCCGGTGACCAAGGCAAAGGCGTTCCAGTTCGTTGAATTTGGCGAAACAGGTGCCCGTCTGGCGGGTGGATCGCGCCCTGCGTTGATTGCTTCGTTCAAGACCGCACTGGGCGAAGCTGCCGATGCAGCCAAGGGCATCTTCCACGATGGTGCCTTGCTGAAACGCGGCGATGCCTTGGCGCTGGTGCCGGTGGTGAATGGCACGATGAAGTTGTTCGTCCATGTCGAAAGCGCGCCGGACATCCTCACGGTCCTTGCACTGAAGAAGGACTATCCGACGCTCAACCTCGTCCTTGTCGGCGCGACCGAAGGCTGGCGTGTCGGCCCGCAGATTGCAGCGGCCAAGGTTGGCGTTCTGGCCTCCGCGCTCAATGATCTGCCGGACAGTTTTGAACAGCTGGCCGCTACTCAGTCTAACATCGGCCGCATGAAGAAGGCGGGCGTTCAGGTTGCTATTGGCATGATCAACGACAATGAAGCGCGTCAGGCGCAGCTGTCGATGCAATATGCCGGCAACCTCGTCGCGCTTACCAAAGTGCCCGGCGCGACTGGCCTCAGCTGGGATCAGGCGTTCGCCACGATCAGTTCTGTTCCTGCAGAGATTGCGGGCGTTGGCGCTGATATTGGATCGCTTCGCGCCGGCCGCCGTGCCGACGTGGTGATCTGGGATGGCGATCCGCTGGAGCTGACATCGGGTGTGCAGGCTGTCTGGATTGACGGCGTAAAACAGTCGCTCGTCAGCCGCCAGACCCGCCTGCGGGATCGGTATGCGACCCCGGCTGAAGGGGCTCTGCCCAACGCTTACGACCGGTGAGGTATTTGGGTCCGTCGGCACTGCTGGCGGACCCTTATACACCGCGTCATGCCGAGACGTGTGCAGTATGACGGAAAGGGCTTTACCCCGTTCATCTCGCCGTCAGGCGGGCGCGATACATAGTAAAATAGAATGAAAAACATCCTCCCCGCCCTTTGCGCCTCAACAGGCGCCTTCGCCCTCATTTTGTCTGCCAACACCGCGCAGGCGCAACAGTCTGTCCCACCGGTGGATGAGGTTGGGGCCGATATCGTGGTGACGGCCCCTCGGCTCGCCGGGTCCGTTTCTGTCGATATTCCAGCCGATGTTGTCCTCGATGAAGCCGCGATCCAGAGTTATGGCGCCTCGAGCGTGACGGACCTTCTGTCGGCTTTGTCAGCCCAGACCCGATCAGGACGTGGCCGCAGCGACGGCCCGCCGATTGTCCTCGTCAATGGCAAGCGTGTGTCGGGCTTTCGCGAAATCCGCGACCTACCGTCTGAAGCGATCCAGCGGGTCGAGGTTCTGCCGGAGGACGTCGCGCTCCGCTATGGCTTCACCGCGGAACAGCGCGTTGTGAACTTCATCCTGAAGGATGACTTCTCGGCCATTACACTAGAGGAAAATGTCGGTGCGCCAACCTCGGGCGGGCGGACCAGTCTGGAGACAGAGGCGGGGCTGGTTCGTATCGGCAAGCGGGGCCGCCTCAATCTGGATGCTGAGTATACCCGTGCCGGCAAGATCCTGGAAAACGAACGGAACATCATTCCCGAGGGCGTGGATGAGACCGGCTATCGCACACTGGCGCCGTCCAATGAGGCGTTGAAGATCAACTCTGTCCTCAATCGCACAATTGCGAGGGATGTCAGCGCGACGCTCAGTCTGCAGCATGATCGGGCGGATACAGTGTCGCTGTTCGGCATCTCGCCCGCATCAGTGGGCGCTATCGATCCGCTGACCCGCAATGTCCGGACGCGGGCTTGGACGGGCGGGCTGACGCTCGATGGCCGGATTGACCGTTTTAATTGGACGGCCACCGCGAATGGGGAGCAGACGACAACGCGCACATTGACGGACCAAAATGTGGCCGCGCCTTCGGGCCGGGATCTGGCCCGGTCAAAGGTCAGCGTCGGCAACGCTTCTTGGTCGGTCACAGGGCCGTTGCTGGACTTGCCCGCCGGTCCAGTGACGACCAATGTCCGGGCCGGTTTTGAAACACGGGGCATTGACAGCTTCTCGGATCGGGCGGGGCTGGTGCGCGCAGCGACGATCAACCGCGATGAAGCGAATGTGCGTGGCAATATCGACATTCCGCTCACCAGCCGCAGGCGCGCGGTGGGGGATGTGATTGGCGATCTCTCAATCAACCTCAATGGCGGCTATAAAAAGCTGTCTGATTTTGGGGCGATCACCGCTTATGGCTATGGCCTGAACTGGTCTCCGCTGTCGGGGGTGACGCTGCTGGCAAGTGTTGCGGTTGATCAGGCCGCACCCAGCTCCACGCAGCTTGGGGATCCGGTGCTCGTCACGCCCAATGCGCTGGTGTTTGATTATGTGCGCGGTGAAACCGCTTCGGTGGCGCTGACAACCGGCGGCAACCCCCTTTTGCGCGCCGAGGAACGCCGCGACATCAAGCTCGGCCTGACCTATGAGCCCAAATGGCTCGACGGGCTGACACTGACGGCCAATTATTTTCGCAACCGGAGCACTGATCCTCTGGCGGGTTTCCCGGCGCTGACGGCGGCGGTGCAGGCCGCCTTCCCCGATCGCTTCACGCGGGATGGGGCCGGGAAGCTGGTCGCCGTTGATCAGCGCTCAGTAAACTTCCTCGCCGCACGCAGCCAACAGCTGCGCTGGGGCCTGAGTTTCCAGAAATCCTTCGGGCAGACATCGGCTAGAGGGGAAGGCCTTGGGCGTCCGGTCGGCATGGGCGGCCCGCCGCGCAGCGGTGCGGGTAGCGCATCCCGCCCCGGCGGGGGAGGTTTTGGTCGCGGTTTCGGCCCGTTTGGCGGCAATGGTGGGCGCTGGTCGATTTCGGCCTATCACACGATCAAATTTGTCGATGAGGTCGACATTGCCCCCGGTGTGCCGACGCTCGATCTTTTGGGCGGCGATGCGACCGGCCAGTCCGGCGGCACCCCGCGCCAGTCCTTCGAAGTGGAAGGCGGCTGGTTCAACAAGGGTATTGGTGTGCGCATGAACGGCGCGCACCAGACGGCCACCTCGGTCAATGCCGGAGGGTCGAGGTTGCACTTTTCTGATCTGACGACGCTCAACCTGCGGCTGTTCGTCAATTTCGATCAGCGCAAATCGATTGTTCAGGCCATGCCGCTGCTAAAGGGCGCGCGGCTGGCCATCCGGATCGACAATGTGTTCAACGACATTCAGGACGTGCGTGATGCGGGCGGGCTGGTGCCGTTGCGCTATCAGCCGGGTTACATCGACCCTGTCGGCCGGACGATTGAGATCTCCTTGCGCAAAATTTTCTAGCGCCGCGCCCGCAAATCGACGAAGCTTCTGCGCATTGGGGAAGAGGAGCGAGACATGAACCAGCTTGTTTTGGCGGTGGCCGCCTTTGTCGGGACGCATTTTCTGCTGTCGCATCCGCTGCGCGCGGCGCTGGTGGGACGGCTTGGGGAAAAGGGGTTTTCCGGCCTTTATAGCGTCATCGCACTGGCAACATTCTATTGGGTTTATGTCGCCTTCCGCGCGGCGCCTGTCGGGGATTATTTCTGGATGCCAGGGGAGTTGGTCTGGGGTGTCGCCTCGGTCCTGATGCTTGTTGCGTCCATCCTGTTTGCAGGATCATTCGTCGGCAATCCGGCCTTGCCATCTCCCACTGCCATGGCGGATGCGGCGAAGCCCGTCCACGGTGTGTTCCACCTCACCCGCCATCCGATGATGTGGGGCTTTGCGCTTTGGGCCATCGCCCATGCGCTGGTGGCGCCCTATGCGGCCAGCCTTGTGTTGACGGGCGGCATGCTCGTCCTCGCTTTGGGCGGCTCTGCAGGGCAGGATGCGAAAAAGGCCAAGCTGATGGGCGATGCCTGGGCCGATTGGGCGACGCGGACCAGTTTCGTGCCCTTTGCCCGACACCTGACCGGCAAGGCGAAATTCGCAACACTCTGGCCGGGGCTGACGCCGGTCTTGGGCGGCATCGTCATCTGGCTGGGGGCGACTTATGTCCATCCTCTGCTCGGCGCGCCGGTGGTCGGGTTGTGGCGGGTGATGGGGTAAGCCACGCCCTTTACCCCTTAATCCCGCTTACCCTGAGCCTGTCGAAGCGATGTCCTTGTCCATTTGCCAAGGAAAAAGGACAGGTCTTCGACAAGCTCAGCCCAAACGGGCGAGGGTATGGATATCAAAGCCCCACTTCTTCCCCATGCTTATCGCCCGCCCGTTCTGAAATCGTGGCGGTCACGGCCATGTCCATCGTGACATTGCCCAAAGTGCGCATGATGTCGGGGAAGGTTTCTACCGCGATCAGCAAGGCGAGCGGCTCAACAGGCACACCCATCGCGATAGAGATAGGGGCGATAGAGGTGACGAAACTCACGGTGCCCGGCAGACTGACCGCACCGATGGTGGTGGTCGCCGCTGCCGCCACACCGGCTGCGAGCGCCCAAGGCGTCAGCTGAATACCCATCCAGTGTGCGACATAGATGGCGACCGCAAGGTTCATCGCAGGCCCTGTCGCGCGGAAGATGGCAACGGCGACAGGCAGGACAAGATCAGCCGTCGCCGGTGGCACGCCAAGTGCTGACACGCCCTTCAACATCGCCGGTAACGACACAAGCGAGGATTGTGTTGAGATCGCTACGGCTTGAGCCGGAATGGCGGCGCGGAAGAACTGGAATGGCCCGCGTCGCGCACCGATGACAGCGAGGACAAAGCTTGCCAGCCAGACGACAGTGCCGGTTGCGGTCACAATCGCCACATAATGGGCCAATGCGCCGAGCGCGGCTGTGCCAGCCTTTGCGCCCACAACATAGGCCAGCGCGAACACGCCGATCGGGGCGACGGCCAGCACCCAATTGATGACGATCAGCATCGCATCGCCCACCGCTTCAAAAAAGCCGGTGATCAGCGTGCGCTTCCCCTCGGGCAGGCGGAGGATGGCGAAGGAGAACGCCATGGTGAAAATGATGAGCGGGAGGATCGCATCGCTCGCCGCCGCCGCGAAGGGGTTGGTCGGGACAATGGCGCGCAGGAATTCCGAAAACGGCTTCACTTCGCCCGTGCTGGGGGCAGAGGACAAGGCCAGCTTGAGCGCTGCGCCCGCCTCCACGGGCATGGGGAAGGCACTGAGCAGAGCAGGCGTCACAAACGCCGCCATGGTGGCCGAACACCACAGGATCGTGATCATCGTCAGCACAGCGCGGAAAGCGAGTTTGCCCGCGCGCGCGGCCGCCGCCGTCTGCGCGATGCCGGTAATCAGCAACGCGACCACCAACGGCACCACCGTCATGCGCAGACCATTGAGCCACAGGGTGCCGATGACATCCGCTGCCTCGGTCAGCCCACTATGCCCGGTGTCGAACGCAATCCCGAGCGTGATGCCCAGCAAAAGGGCGGCAAGAATAACTGTTGCTTTTGACATGTTGAATTCCCCGTGTGGGCCGGTGATACACGGCAGATAAGGAGAGGCAAATCATGACGAACAAATTGTGCGACCGGCTCGGGATCGAGTTTCCGCTTTTCGCCTTCAGCCATTGCCGCGATGTGGTCGCCGCTGTGTCCAAGGCCGGGGGCTTTGGTGTGCTGGGCGCAACCGCCTTCAACCCGGAAGAACTGGAGGTTGAGCTCCAGTGGATCGACGCGCATGTCGATGGAAAGCCTTATGGCATTGACGTTCTCATCCCCGAAAATCTGAGCGTGAAGAATGAGACAGGCCTTACATCGAAGGCTCTCGCGGCGCGCATTCCGCCACAGCACCGCACCTTCGTGGATGATCTGTTGAAATCGCACGGCGTGGAAAGTGCGGGAGAACACGCGCGCGCCCGAAGCGAAGATGCGCCGCCGCCTTTCTGGCCTGAAGAAGCGATGGAGCTGCTCCGCGTTGCCTTCAACCATCCGATCAAGATGATCGTCAACGCGCTCGGCAAACCGCCGCAGGAAATGATCGACATGGGCCGTGCCCATAATGTGCCGGTCGGCGCGCTGGCTGGGGCGAAGGAACATGCCCTGCGTCTCGCTGAGGCAGGATGTGATGTGATCGTGGCCCAAGGCGGTGAGGCAGGTGGCCATTGTGGTGAAGTCTCCACGCTCGTTCTTATCCCCGAAGTTGTCCGCGCACTGAAAGCGGCAGGACATGACGTGCCCGTGCTCGCGGCCGGTGGCATCATGACGGGTGCCCAGATGGCCGCGTGCATGGCCATGGGCGCGGCGGGCGCCTGGACCGGCTCGGTTTGGCTGGCCACGACCGAAAGCGAATGCTCGCAGATCTTCCGTGAGAAAATGGTCGCCGCTCGCTCACGCGATACCGTGCGGTCCAAGGGCCGCACCGGCAAATATTCGCGCCAGCTCGTCTCCGCTTGGACCGAGGCGTGGGAAGGCCCAGAGAGCCCCGGTGCGCTCCCCATGCCGATGCAGTCGCTGATTGCCGAACCGGCCATCCACAAGGCGACCAAATCGGCCGAAGGTGGCAATGCGGCGGCGGTGCCGCTCGTTACCTATTTCGTAGGTCAGGGTGTTGGGCTGGTGAGCGACATCACCTCGGCGCGGTCTGTGGTGCAGGATTTTATGGCGGATTATGCCGAGGCGGTAGATACGCTGAACGCGTCGGTGGGGTAGCGGCACGTGCTATCCTCTCCCTTCGTCATGCTGAACTTGTTTGTGGTTCGCACGCCTTCGGCTCCAGCATAGCTGGGCCGGGTTTCCTCGAATTTCGGTGACGCTCGCTACCCTGTTATCGCGAAACAAGTTCGGGATGACGATAGGGTAGGAGTCGCCTATATCTATCTCCACACACCCATTCGAACACCGGAAGCCAAAGTCCCATGTCCAGCTATGAAGCCCGCCTTGCCGCCCTGCGCACCCAGTTGAAGGAAGACCGCCTCGACGGTTTTGTCGTCCCCATCTGTGATGAGCACATGTCGGAATATGTGGGCGCCTATGCCCAGCGGCTGGCTTGGTTGACGGGCTTTGGCGGGTCGGCGGGTTCGGCTGTGGTGTTGTCGGAAGAAGCGGCGATCTTTGTCGATGGCCGCTACACCATTCAGGTGCGCGAGCAGGTCGACGGGAAGCACTGGTCCTATCAGTCGGTGCCGGAAACGACGATTTCAGGTTGGCTGGCAGAGCACGCCCCGCAAGGCGCGCGGATTGGCTATGACGCATGGGTCCACACCAAAACTTGGGTGGAAGCTGCGACCAAGGCGCTGGCAGAAAAGGGTGCAGAACTCGTCGCCGTTGATCGCAATCCGGTCGATGTTGTCTGGGAGGATCAGCCCGCGCCGTCGGCGGCGAAGATGATGGTTCTGGACGATCAATATACAGGCCGCAGCTCCGCGGAAAAGCGGCAGGAAGTGGCCGAATGGCTGACGCATGAGAAGTTGGATGCGGCGATCATCAGTGCGCTCGATTCGGTTGCTTGGCTGTTCAATGTGCGCGGCAGCGATGTGGAACGCACGCCGGTTGCGCTCTCTTTCGCTGTCCTCAACGCGGATGGCACGGCAGACCTGTATGCCGACCCTGCCAAGATTGATGATGCCGTGCGTCAGCATCTCGGCAATGCCGTGCGCATCCATGACCGTGCGGCCTTCACTCCGGCGCTGGCGAGCATGGCGGGCAAACGCGTCGCGGTGGACCCGGAACGTGCCGTCTCGGCAATCTTCTCGCGCCTGAAGGCCGGTGGGGCGACCTTGGTCGAAACGCGGGACCCGACGGTGTTGCCGCGCGCCATTAAGAATACCGTTGAACAGGCCGGGCAC
The DNA here is from genome assembly GCA_937996655.1 of uncultured Sphingomonadaceae bacterium. GTDB lineage: Bacteria > Pseudomonadota > Alphaproteobacteria > Sphingomonadales > Sphingomonadaceae > Aquisediminimonas. The sequence continues at coordinate 308,133 of CALKUK010000012.1, forward strand.
CGCGCGGCGCAAAAACGCGACGGCGCGGCGCTGACGCGCTTTCTCCACTGGCTGTCGGTGGAAGCGCCAAAGGGCGGGCAGACGGAATTGTCGGCGGCGGCCAAGCTGCAAGATTTCCGCGCGGCCACGGGCCTGCTGCGCGACCTGTCGTTCGATACGATTTCCGCTGCTGGCCCGCATGCGGCGCTTCCGCACTACCGTGTGGATGAAGGCAGCAATTTGCAGATCGCACCGGGCAGCATCTACCTCGTCGATTCCGGCGGGCAGTATTTGGACGGTACGACCGATGTGACGCGCACTGTCTGGATCGGCCCGGGTGAGCCGACGACGGAGATGAAGGATCGCTATACGCGCGTCCTGAAGGGCCATATCGCGCTAGCCCGCGCGGTCTTCCCAGAAGGGACGCGCGGCAGCCAGCTCGACACACTGGCGCGTATGGCGCTGTGGGAAGCGGGCGTCGATTACGCCCATGGCACCGGCCACGGCGTCGGCGCGTTTCTCTCGGTCCATGAAGGACCACAGCGCATCGCCAAGGGCACGGGCGGGCAGGCAGGAACGGAAGAGCCGCTCGCCGCGGGCATGTTCCTCTCCAATGAGCCGGGATATTACAAGGTCGGCCATTTCGGCATCCGCACGGAGAACCTCGTGCTGGTGGAAGAGCGCGAGATTGACGGCGCAGAAGGCCGCTATCTCGGCTTTGAAACGCTCACCTTCGCGCCGATTGACCGCGCATTGGTTGAAACAAGCCTGCTTACCCGCGACGAGCTGCGCTGGTGGGATGACTATCATGCCAAGGTGCTGGAGATTGTCGGCCCGCAGCTGGAGGGCGATGTGAAGACTTGGCTGGAGGATTGCTGCAAGTCGTTGGGCTAAGCGAGCGCCAGTTCTTTCAGGAACCCAAGAATGACATCGCAAAAGACGTCATTCCGGTCGCCGACGACCATATGGCCGGTCCCCGCTATGTCATCATAGCGGGCATGGGGGACGAGCTTTAGAAAATCCTGCGCAGCCTCAGGGCTGACGAGATCGCTTGATTGGCCCCGCACCAGATGAACGGGCAATGTGAGCGCGCGGGCGGCGTCTTCCAGCCGCTCGGTCGCGCCGCCCGTATCGGCGTCGATGCCGGTGATAAACGCCGGGTCCCAATGCCAGCGGTAGCGCCCGTCCAGGCCGAGGCGGAGATAATGTTTCAGGCTGTCGCTTGGGCCTCGCTTCTCCCGATGCGGAGTGTAGGCGGCAATGGCGTCGGCAGCATCTTCGGGGGAGGCGAAGCCTGCGTCCATATGCTGCGCCATAAAGCCTGTGATCCGCGCGACGCCATCGGGGGACATATTGGGGGTGATGTCGACGAGTGTCAGGCTGGCAAAGCCGCCGGGGTTCAAATCCCCTTCCGCAATTAGGCCGGAAAGTCCGCCCAGCGATGCGCCGACATAATGCAGGCGGCCTTCGATTTGCCCGGTAACCGCAACGATATCTCTGGCGAAATGGCCAAGAGTGTAATTGCCGCTGTCGCACCAGGCGCTTTCACCATGGCCGCGCAGATCAAGCGCGATAGCGCGATAGCCTTCCGACGCGATGGCCTCTGCTGCACGCCGCCAGGCGCGGCGTGTCTGCCCGCCGCCATGGACGAGGAGCACTGGTGCGCCATCGGCAGGGCCGGACGCGGCGGCCTTCAATGCCAGCCCGTCATGGCCGGTGAAGTGGAGGCTCTGGCTCAACGGTCTTTGCCCTGCGACTCATTCGTTGCCGGTATCTCGGTGGCCGGAGTTTCAGCGGGCATCTTGCGCTTCTTCAGATTGGCGCGCAGCGCCTCGGCCAGACGGCGTTGCTTTTCGGTGTCGTTCTTGTTCATTTCCCTGCCATTTGACGCGATGTGCTTGACCCGTCCATAGCTTTTGTCCATAGGCGCGCGTCATCGCAGGGGGGCGTACTGCTTCCCGCGCCAGATGATCTTGCTGCCGTAGCTCAGTGGTAGAGCACTCCCTTGGTAAGGGAGAGGTCGAGAGTTCAATCCTCTCCGGCAGCACCATTCTTCCCCCTTGTCCAGTTGACGAAGCGCCCCGCGCCCCGCAAGACACGGGCCATGCGCTTCTTTTCCGATAATGCCGCCAGCGTCCATCCGGCAGTGCTGGACGCCCTTTCCGCCTGCAATAGCGTCGACACCGCTTATGATGGCGATGCCCTATCCAAATCGCTCGACGGCGTCCTGTCTGACCTGTTTGAGACGCAGGTGACGGCTCTCTGGGTCGCGACTGGCACAGCGGCCAATTCATTGGCGCTGGCCAGTCTATGCCCGCCTTATGGCAGCGTGCTGTGCCATGCCGACGCGCATATCCAGAATGACGAATGCGGCGCGCCGGAATTTTACACGCATGGGGCGAAGCTCGCCTTGATCGCGGGAGAGGGAGCTAAGGTCTCAGCAGACGCGCTGCGGGAAAAGCTGGCATCGACACCTGGCGGCGTCCATTGGGCGCAGCCGCATGCGCTCTCCATCACCAACGCGACCGAATATGGCCGGGCCTATGCCCCGGGCGAGGTCGCGGCGCTCGGTGACATTGCCAAGGCGCACGGGCTTGCTTTTCACATGGATGGCGCGCGTTTCGCCAATGCGTTGGTGACGCTCGGCTGTTCGCCTGCTGATGTCACTTGGCGCGCTGGTGTCGATGTGCTCTCCTTTGGCTTCGCCAAAAATGGTGGGCTGTCGACCGAATGCCTTGTCTATTTTGATCGGGAAAAGGCCAAGGGCGTGGCCGAACGGCGCAAGCGCGCCGGGCATCTCCTGTCCAAAGGCCGCTATATGGCCGCGCAGATTATCGCCTTACTGAAGGATGATGTCTGGCTCTCCAATGCCCGTGCCGCCAATGCCGGGGCGCAAAAGCTTGGCGCCGCCTGTGGTGAGCGGCTCTTCCAGCCGGTCGAGGCGAATGAGGTCTTTGCTCGTATGACGCATGAAGAGGCCGCCACGTTGCGGGCGCAGGGCTTTGATTTTTACGATTGGGCCGAAGGCGAGGTGCGTTTTGTGGTCAGTTGGGACCAGCCGACGTCAGAGATTGACGCCTTCGCCAAAGCGATTGCCGCGCTGTGAGTGAGCGCAGCCCAACCTCCTTTCTGAACCCCAAAATCTTCTTCCCCTTTGCGACGATCACGTTGATCTGGGGATCAACCTGGTTCGTCATCCGCGGCCAGATTGCCGAAGTTCCGGTGAGCTGGGGGGTGACCTACCGGTTCCTCGTGGCCGGGATCGCCATGCTGGCGCTGGCGCTGTTCAACCGGCAACGCATCCTATTCACCGCGCGGGAGTTCGCCTTTGTCGCGCTGGTCGGCGCGATGCAGTTCACCGCCAATTTCAACCTTGTCTACCAGGCGGAACGCCACATCACATCGGGGCTGGTCGCCGTTGTCTTTGCCCTACTCGTGGTGCCCAATGCCATCCTTGGCCGTATCTTCTTGGGCGACCGTGTGGCGGGCCGGTTCATCTTTGGAGCGACGTTCGCGATGATGGGGGTTGCCCTGCTCTTCGTCCATGAGGTGCGGGCTGACCCGGGCGGAGCTGAGGAAACATTGCTTGGCGTTGGCCTGACGGTCCTTGCGGTGTTGACGGCTTCAGTTGCCAATGTGCTGCAGGCATCCCCGCCGGCCCGGCGTCTGCCGATGATGAGCCTGATTGGCTGGTCCATGTTGTTTGGGACGACGCTGAACGCAATCTGGTCACTGGTGACTGTCGGCCCGCCGGTGGTGCCAACAGTGCCCGGTTTCTATCTTGGCCTTGCCTATTTGTCGCTGGCGGCGAGTGCCTTGACATTCACCTTCTATTTCGGGCTGATCCGGGTGATCGGGCCGGGCAAGGCCGGGTTTTCCAATGTTCTGATCCCCGTCGTCGCGATGGGAATTTCAACGCTGTTTGAGGGCTATCAATGGTCCGTCATGGCCGCGGCGGGCGGGATCATTGTCCTTGTTGGAATGGTTATAGCTCTCGGGTCGCCAAAGCAGATAGCGGACTCGTAAGTGGACAATGATTGCGGTAGCCTCGTCACTGGTTGCAAGGACCGCAAGAGAGGAACCAAGCATGGCCAAGAAAACGACCAAGGTCGACATGAAGGACAAGGCTGAAAAGGTGGCCAAGTCGGCCTCCAAGACGGCATCCAAAGCAAGGAAGCGCGTTGAAGCTGCTGTGCATGATGCGGTGGAAGATGCCGGAAATGCCGTCGAAAAGGCTGGCAAGAAAATCCGCGAAACAGCAGAGCACGCCATGAACAATGCAGCGGCGCTGAATGCCCGCGTCATCGACCATGCCGAGGAAAATGCGAAGGAAGCCTTTGCCGCCCTGCGCAAGATCGCGACATCGAAGGACGTCAAGGACATTGTTCAGGTCCAGACCGCCTTTGTGAAGGAACAGAGCGCGCGCTCCGTCGCGCAGGTCAAGGAAGTGGGCGACATGATCGCGGCGTTCGGCCGGACGGCCATCGACGGTCTGCGGCCCAAGAAATAGGCTTTAGTCGCCCGCCAGTCGGCAGGCGGCGAGACCGGACCTGTAATCGGGGTAGAGCGGTTGCCAGCGGAGCAGCCGCTTCGCCTTGATGTTCGCGACCCGCCGGTTCTCTGCATAAAAGGCCCGCGCCATGGGGGATAGGTTGGCATCCTCCATCGCTAAGAGCGGCGGGTAGGTGAGGCCGAGCAGATCACAGGCCTGTTCGATAACCAAGTTCTGGGAACAAGGCAGGTCATCCGACAGATTATAGGCACCGGCAGGGCCGTCAAAGCCGGCAATGACGCCCGACACAATATCATCCACATGGACCCGGCTAAAAATCTGGTCGGGCAGGTCGATGCGGTGGGCTTTCCCCTCGCGCACCCGCTCTAGCGCGGAGCGGCCCGGGCCATAGATACCCGGCAAACGGAAGACGCGAGCACCCCGCTGGAGCCAGTCGGCATCTGCCTCATTCCGGATGGCGCGGCGTCCTTTGATCGGCGCGCTTTCATCCACCCAAGCGCCGCTGGCGTCCCCATAGACGCCGGTCGATGACAGATAGCCAAGCCACAGATCACGCCGCTGCGCGATCAGATCACCATAAGTGTCGAGCACGGGATCCCCATCCGCGACGGGCGGCACGGACGACAGGACATGCGTCGCCGAGGCGAGGCCAAGGCGGACCGAGGCGGTATCGTCAAACGCCATCGTGCCTGCAGTGCCGGTGGACAGCACGTCCCAGCCCCGCTGGCGCAGGGTATTGGCGATATGGGCGGCGGTATAGCCAAGGCCGAAGATAAAGAGGGTGGGCATCACCCGATGCGATGCCCTTACTTTGCCTTGGCTTCAACCTCTGCGAGATGTTTTGCCTTCCACTGCATCGACATCGACACGCGCGTCTTGCCGGAGGGGTGGTCGTAGAACAGGATTTCCTCAAGCGGGGTCGGTTCGATCTTGCGATATTCGGAAAGCTTCATGGCTGCCGACGCAAAGCCATCCGGCGCGCGCGCAACGTCCAGCCCGAAGGCATCGGCTTCGCTTTCGCTCATGCGGACGATCGATTTCGTGACCGGCGTCGTCACCAGCATGAAAACTGCCAGCACCATGGAATAGACGGGGATGGCCGCCACATCAGCCACGCCGCGCAGTTTCCAACGATCTCCATAACGCGCCAGCAGGACAGGCACGATGCGCGAGGCGAGCCAGAAGGCAAAGGTGAACACAATTGTGAAACTCAACACAAGCTTCCAGACATGGCCGAGGACATAATGGCCGAGTTCATGCCCCATGACAGCAGCCACTTCATCGGGGGTCGAGCGGTTGAGCAGATTGTCATTCAGCGAAATGCGGATCGTCGGGCCGAGGCCGGAGACGTTGGCAGAGATGCGCTTGTGCTGCTTGGATTGGTCGAAAACATAAATATGTTCGGCAGGCACATTTTTGGATGCGGCCATGGCGACGATACGATCCCGCAGCGGCCCCTTGGGCATTTCGGAATAGGTGTTGAACAAGGGACTGATGAAAACGGGAGAAACGAGGATCAGCACTGCGAGGAAGGCCGCGACCACGCCTGATCCCCAGATCCACCAGCGCTTGGGGCTTTTGCCGACGCCCCAGATGAAGATGGCAATGCCCAGCGCGCCGATGACGGTGGAAATCAGGAAGGAAATCCCCTGTTCGCCTAGCCAGCCACCAAAGCTTTGGTTCATCAGATCATATTGGCGTTCCCGCACAAAGCCTGTGTAGATTGTCCAGGGCAAGAGGACGATAGTGCCAAATGCGCCATAGGGCAGCGCATAGAGCATGGATTGCAGGAATTTACGGTTCGTCACGCGCTCGGCCCAATCTCGGAATCGCGCTGACAGGCCGGTGGACAGGACAAGAATTTCAGACAGGACCGCGGCAATTGTGCCCCACAGCAGCAGCCAATAGCCGCCTTCGAAATAAGCGTCAGATTTGGCGCGTGCCGCACCCTTTAGCGTGTTGAGATAGGCCTGTGTTGCGGCATCGGGGTCAAAACCCTTCGCGGCGGCGAAGGCCGATAGGGGCGCAAAGATAGCTGCTGCTGCCAGCAGGCGGGCAAAATTTCGGGTTGTCATATTGTGTCCTCCCTTTGTCAGGGAAGAGAGCCCATTTGGGCGCAAATGGCAAATCGGCTTCGACGAATGTCAGGCGGCGATCTTTTTCCAGCTGTCATTCATGTCGGTAAAGGCCTGGGCGAGCCGCTCAATGCGTTCCGCGCTTGCGGTGTCGCGGGCGATCATCATCTCGCTGCGCGCGCTGCGATAGATGGAGGACAGGCTCTCGGCGAGGGTGCCGCCAAGATCGTGATCCAGCCCGGCCTCTAGCGCATGGATGATGCCGGATGCGCGTCCGAACTGGGCGTTCGTCTTGGTCGAGTCCTGCGCCCGCATTGAGAATGCGAGCAACGTCAGTGCGAGCACCAGCTCTTCATAGAGAATGGTCACCAGCTCATGCGGCGACGCGCCTTCGATGCGACTGGAATAGGACATCGCCTCATAATGCATGCGCGCTTGTCCGGGGTGATGATGGGCGACGGGCATCAGTTCTTGTTCCACTGATCAATTTGCTGCTGCAGATAGGATTGTGTCGCGCGCAGGCTGGCCACGCGGCTGTCCATGCCGGTCATATTCTTGAGAAGACGGGCCTTATACGCCGCCTCTCGCTCATCGACGCGGGTCCGATCGGTATCAATGTCCTTCTGTTCGCGCTCTAGCCGAAGCTTGAGCGCGGCCAAGCCGCCATTGGCGGATGTTTCGCTCGTCTTGAGCGCGGCCATCGCCCCGCCGATGCCGGGATCTGTTACGTCCGTATGGGTTGCGTCGCGGATCGGTGCGAAGATCGCCTCGACTGCGTCTGGATAGGTTTTTAGCGCAGCATCCAGTTTCTTGCTGTCAAGCGTAACGGAGCCGTCCCGGTTGGTCGTGACGCCAAGGTCTGCCATGCTGCGCGGGCCGTTTGCGGTGCTGGTCAGAGATTTGGAGAGGATGGCGCTCAGCTTGCGCTCCAGTTCATACAAAGTGCGTGAATTGGTGGAGCTGCGCGCGGATTTGATGTTCGACTTCATATCGTTGAACACGCCTACAAAGTCCGCCATCGTCGATTTGATCGCCTCGGTCGGGCGTGTTGCCGTTAGCGATACGGTTTCGCCCGGCACGGCTTTCTTCAGCGTCAGCGTCATGCCCGTGATGATGTCGCTCACAGAATTGCTTGCCCGCTGATAGGGCACGCCGTCCACCTTCAGCAGCGCATCCTGCGCCCCTTGGGCCAGTGTCATGCTGGAGGTGCCCGATGGATAGTCAAAGGCCGCGATGCCGGAGAGGGTAAAGGCGTTGCTCGCGCCGGTCTGGCCTTTCAGGATCAGGCGATAGGCGCCATTTTCGGAGCGGACCGAGGCGGTTACGCTTGAGCCTGCGGCGTTGATGGCCGCCGCGACGCCATTCAGGCTGTCGTCTTCGGCGCCAATGCTGATGACATGGTCAACGCCGCCAATTTTCAGCGTGAGATCCCCTTGGCCGACCGCTGCGGTGGCCGACGCAAAGTTGCCGGAGACAACCGTCTGCGCGCGGGCCAGCTGGGTGACTTCAATATCCGCCGCAATGGCACCGGCCTGCGCATCGCTGTTTCCGGCGGCGGCGAGGATCGAGTCATTGCTGACGGTCGGCTGGGATTTGAGGGAGCCTTCGCTCACCACTTTGCCGAGGGTATCGGTAAAGGATTCAAGATCGGAGCGCGCCTGCGCCAAAGCGCTGATCTGCGCTTTGACGTCGCTTTGTCGCTTGTTCAGACGGTCGATCTTGGGCGCGCGCGAGGCATCGGCGAGATCATTCACCAGCTGGGTGACATCAATGCCGGAGCCGACCCCCAAAGTGCTTGCAATTGAACTGACCATATCTGCCGCGTCCTTCCTTGTTAGACTGAACGGCGGATTGGCGCCGGGGTTTAGGCTTCGGGCCTGCCTGTGGCATCAAAACGCAGATTGTCCGGCACATCGATGTCGGGCTTGTCCGCCGCTGTGGCGAGGGCGGCATCAAGATTGAAGACAAAGGCAAGCACAGTTGCGACGGCGATATAAAGGTCGTGCGACACCGGTTGCCCGGCACGGGTGGTGAAATAGATGGCGCGCGTCAGCTGCGGATATTCGAGCATGGGCACGTCCGCTTCCTTCGCCAATTCCCGGATGGCGAGTGCCGTCTCTCCACGCCCGCGCGCCACCACAAAGGGGGCAGCGTCAATACCGGGGCGATAGCGCAGCGCGACGGAAAAGTGCGTCGGGTTGGTAAGGATAACGGCGGCCTCTGTCACCGCCTTGCGCGCAGACCCGCTGAGCAGGGCGTGCTGCCGCTGGCGGATTGCGGCTTTGACTTCGGGGCGGCCTTCGCTTTCCTTATGTTCGTCGCGCACTTCCTGCTTGGACATGCGCAGCCGGGCATTACGCTGCCGGATCTGGATGGGAACATCGATTGCCGCAATGGCGGCAAGCGCGATGGTGAGCGACATCAGCAGGTTGACGAGCATCGACCCGAGCGTCGCCGCGGCGGCATGGACATCGTTGGAGGCAATGCCATTGAGCCTGTCGAGATCGCCCGAGACCGACCACCAGCCGACGGAGCCTAAGAAGATGACTTTGGCAATGGATTTGCCGAGTTCCGCCACCCCTTGCGCGCCAAACATGCGTGAAAGGCCGGAGGCGGGGTTAAGTTTGGAGGCTTTGGGGGCCATGGCGCCAGCCCGAAAGCCAAGCGAGCCGAGCAGCGCCGGGCCTGCCAAAGCAGCCACCAGCATCGCCCCGAACAGCGCCAGCAGCGGCACGATGGCCATGCCGAGCAATTCGATCACCTTGCTGCCCACATCAAAGTCCCGCGTGGAGCCGGGCTCCAACGAGAGTCCGGATTTCAGCATCCTCCCCCAGCTTGTGACCGCCCAACCGCCCGCAATGGCGATCCATCCGGTGCCGAAAGCCAGCGCAAGGGCTGTCGCCAATTCCCGCGAGGCAAGGACATCGCCTTTTTCTGCGGCCTCGCGCTTGCGTTTGGCGGTGGCCTCTTCGGTCTTCTGGTCGCGGTCGACATCGGCCATCGGTCAACCTCCTGCAAGGGTGCGGGCCATGTCGAGGCCATCTGTAATGGCAAGCTCGATCGATCCGGCCATAGCGGGCAAGGCCATGGCGAGCAGCAGGATCCCGGCAAGGGATGCCGCCGGCATGCCGACCGCAAACAGGTTCATCGCAGGCGCAGACCGGGTGAGAACACCCATGCCGATCTGGACGAGGACAAGCGCGAAGGCGACCGGCATCGCGATCACGATCCCGGCGGCGAGGATGACCCCGCCAAAATCCACAAGACTGCCCACCGCGTCATGGCCAAGCCAAGCCTTGCCTGCGGGCAGAGCGACATAGCTTTCCGCAATGATCGACGCGAGGGCGAGATGCCCGCCTGCGCCGAGGAAGATGAACAGGGCGACCATGGACAGGAACTGCCCAATGGCCGGGTTGGGCGCGCCGCTCATCGGGTCGGCCATCGCGGCAAAGCCAAGGCCCATCGCGTTGCTGATCGTCTCGCCCGCAGAAAGGGCGGCCGCAAAGCCGATCTGTGTCGCCAGACCAATGGCGAGGCCCGCCGTTGCTTCCCCCGCAATGGCGAGAACACCGGTCAGTGACATCAGACCATCTGGCGGAAGGGCCACATTTCCTGCCGCCAATGCAGGCATGCCAAGGGCCATCGCGACGACCAGCCGCAGCTGCATCGGCACGCTCGGCGCCCCGAATAAGGGTGCGACAAGGAAGGCTGCTCCCGGCCGGATCGCCGCGAAAATCCAGAGCCACAACGATGCCTCAAACTGGATGAGGCCAGCCGGGATCATCTGACCATATCCGGGATCATCGCGAAAAGATCCTGCGTGAAGCCCACGATGAGCGCGAGGATGCTCCCGCCGAACAGCGCAAGGCAGGCCGCGGTAACGAGCAGCTTGGGCACGAAGGTGAGCGTCTGTTCATTGATCGACGTTGCCGCCTGCACCATGCCGAGCAGCACGCCGGTGAGAAGCGCGGGGATGAGGATTGGTGCAGAGGCCAGCGCCAAGATCCACAAAGCCTGTTGCGCGACGGCAAGGAATTCATTCGGTTCCACGGCCTCAGGTCCCGAATGAGGCGGCAAGCGAGCCCATCGTCAGCGCCCAGCCATCGATGAGGACGAACAGCAGCAGCTTGAACGGCATGGAGACGACCGCAGGCGAGAGCATCATCATGCCGAGCGACATCAGCGCGGAGGAAACGATAAGATCGATAATGAGGAAGGGCAGGAAGATCAGGAACCCAATTTGGAATGCCGTTTTCAACTCGCTCGTCACATAGGCCGGCAGCAGAATGGTGAACGGCACGTCCTTAGCGGACTTGAACTTGGGGGCGTTCGCGAGATCGGCAAAGAGCAGCAGGTCAGTCTTGCGGGTCTGCTTCATCATGAAGCTGTGGAGGACGTCGCCGGAGCGGACGATGCCCTGATCGATGGGCATGGTGCCCGCCATATAGGGCTGGAACGCCGTTTTGTTGATCTCACTCAGCTGCGGCTGCATCACGAACATGGAGAGGAAGAGCGCGAGCCCGACCAGCACCTGATTGGGCGGTGTGTTCTGCAGGCCCAGCGCCTGCCGCAAAATCGACAGCACGATGATGATCCGTGTGAAGCTCGTCATCATCAGTACAAGCGACGGCAGGATCGTCAGCAGGCTCATCAGCAGGAGAACCTGCAAGGATAAAGATAGCGGCTTGCCGTCTCCGGCCAGGCTGGAAAGCGCACCTTGCATCTGCGCTTCCTGCGCGAAGGCAGGGGCAGCGCACAGCAGGGCCGCTAGGGCCGCGCAGCGGAGGGCGGTCTTAATCATGGCTGTCGGCAATCAGGCGGACGTCGGATTTGGAGACGGAGACCAGCAACTCGCGGCCCTGAAACTCCACCACGGCCAGCTTGCTGCCAAGGCCCAACGGCAGGACTTCAACAATGCGGAGCGCGCGGCTGGTGCCCGTGCCGCCTTGCGTTGGCATGCCCAGCTGGAGCTTCTTCCACATCCAGAGTGACCCCCAGGCGAGGCCGCCCACAAGCGGGATCAGCGCCATCAGGCGCAGGATATACTCGCCCATGTCAACGCCGTTCGATGCCGGCGGCGCGCTGGGTGGCCGAAGCGACGTCCACGATGCGGATGCCATAGCGCCCATCGATGGTGACGATCTCGCCCCTAGCCACGATGGTGCCATTGACCATGACGTCAAGCAATTCGCCTGCTTGGCGGTTCAGCTCAACCACGCTGCCTTCATTTAGGGCAAGCAGTTCAGCAAGCGGCATCGACGTGGAGCCGGCCTCAACCGAAAGGCGAAGTGAGACGCCGGAGAGAAGATCAAAATTGGGACCGGAAAACTCTTGAGCCCTGGCGCGCGCAGCGGCGTCGGGGGCTTCGGTCATATCGCTCATTACTCATTTCCGTTCTTCAAGCTGTTCGATTCTGATGGCGGCGCGGCCATTGGCCTCGCCGATCGAACCTCTTGCAAGAACCCTGCCAGATGCGATGACAGGCACGGTGGGCGGCAGGATGATGGGGATGATATCCCCCGGAGACAGGCGGAAAAGCGTCTCTAAACTGATTTCCGGACGCGCGATGACAGATCGCACGGGCAAATGGACGTTGAGCATCGCGCTTTGCAATTGCTGACGCCAGGCGGGGCTTGCCGGTTCATTGACACCCCCCTCTTCGGTGCCGAACATGCCGCGCAGCTGCGGGGCGGCGTGGACAAAATCGATGCGGCCCAACAGGGTCTTTCCGCGCTGGAGGGTCAGTGATTGTAGAATGGCGGGGTCTCCATCGCGGGCCATGCGCAGATTGTTGCGGACCGTTTCGACAGCGGCAATCTCCGGCGAGGCAGGCCCCGGCCAGGCGCGTGAATGGGCATCGGCCAGCAGGTCTGCCAGCCGCAGAAAGACGCGCTGTTCGGTCGCGGTAAAGGCGGCGCGGTCTGCAGCGCTGTCGCCATCTCCGCCAAAGAAGATGTCGGTCAACCGCCCGACAAGAGCCGGCGGCACAGAGATGAGGATCTGGCCTTTCAAGGGGGGCATCCGGCACACGGCAATGGCGCACATCGGCGACAGGGCAGACCGCCACTCCCCAAAGCGGATCGTTTCGGAACGTTCGGGCGTCACAGCGACCGTCAGGCCCATTGCGGCAAAGGCGGCGGTGACGTCATCGACCATGCGGTCGGTGACGATGTTCAGGGCGCTGATGATTTCATGCCCCTTATCCGCATTAGCCTCAAGCGAGGCGGGCTGGACATCGGGTGCGCGAAGCTGGGCTTGGGTCACTGAATCACCAGGTTGGAGAAATACACATTGTCGATGCCGCCAAAGCCTTCTTTGTCCCGCAGCACTTTGTTGATCGCTTCGGTCAGATCTTTCTGAAGGCGCGTCTTGCCCTCCGGAGTGGACAGCAGAACGCTGTCCTGCACAGCCAGCACCATCAGAATGGCCGAACGGATGGGCACCATATGGCGCTTCACATTGGCAAAGACCTTATCATCGTAATAGGTCGAGACGCTCAGGCCGACCTGCACAAAGCCATCACCATTGGCGAGGTTGGACGTGAAGTTTTCCGGCAGCGGCAGATAGCCCGCCTCAAATTTGCGCGGGTCGACCTTCATCTTGTCATTTTCGACATAGACCGTGCCGACACGCGGCGCGGGCTTGGCTTCTCCGCCTTCTCCGCTTGCTTCGGCCGGCTCTTCACTCTTTTCGACGAGCTTGGGCCGGTTGGGGTCTTCCTTCTTTTCCTCGGCATGGGGGGCGAATGTGCCACCAAAATATAGGCCCGCACCTGCGCCCCCGCCCAGCAGCACGACGCCGCCGAGGCCGAAGATCATGATCTTCTTCATAGGCGACTTTTTCTTGCCCTCAGCAGGGGTTGGATCTTTGGCCATGCGTCTTGTCCTTCAGATGATCATGCAAAGCGGCTTGCGTCACGACCAGTGGTCGGCGCTTCGGCTTCTTGTTTGGTCTCGGTAACGGCTTCGATCAGCGCTTTTTGAGGCGCGAAATGGGGTCGAGGCAGGTCTCCGCCGCCATTGGACGTCACGCTGGTTTCAGACACGCGCAGGCCCTGCGCGCCTAACGCTTCTTCCAGCCGGGGTTGTGCTGCTGCGATCAGGGCGTGCGCCTCACGCGTTTCGGCTTTCATGTGGACAGCAACGCCCGCGTCGCGCGTATCGATGGCGATATCGAGCCGCCCCAGATGCGGCGGCACGATCCGGAAGGACAGCTTACCATCCGCTGCAGCCGCCGTGGTGATGTCCTTTGCCAGCTGGTCCAGCCAGGCGTCAGCCGACAGATCCAGCTTGGGGCGGACGTCCACCTGCGCGGGTGCTTCAATTTTGGCCGGTGGTCTTGTGTCAGATGTCACGGGTGTTGTGGAAGACGCGCTCAATGCGGCGATCAGGTCTTCTGCAAAGTCCGCAGCGTCAGTTTTGTCGGTGCTGTCGTCCTGAAAAAAGAGCGGCGCTGCCTTTGCCGCGGTCACAGCGGTGCGGCCGATGGAATTGAGGGCCGGTGCCTCGACAACGGTCGGCGCCGTCATCATGGCAACCGGCAGCGGGGGTAACGTCGCGAGCAGGGCCGCAGCGTTGGGGTTGGGCTGCACGGGAGTGCCCTGCACAGCAACGGTCTTGCCGTCTTCCCCTGTGTCGACGGGCATATCGTCCGGCTTTGGCACGCTAGCGACCGGCGTGTGGCCATTTGTCAGGACAGGTATCGTCGGCAGCGTGGGCATTGCAGATTGGGCGGGCGCGTTAGGAATCACAGAAGGAGCAGGCGCCGCAGTTGGTGCCGTGTCCTTTGCGGTCGTCGCGGTCTGGGCGATGATCTCGCGAATAGCCTCATAGCTTGGCAATGCCGCAACGCTACCTGCGGGGGGTGCGGCGGTCGGAACGGATGCCGACGCGCCGGGGACCAGCGGGGCGGTCGGTGGCGCTGCAATTCCGGTTGTAAGGGCTTGGGCGGGGATGCCGGGCGAGAGGGTTAGGGGTGTCAAAATTCCGACTCCAAAAGGGAAGGGCGCGGACGAAAAGGCCGGTTGGCATCGGCGCGGATGGCGCGTTGATGGGCCGCTTGCCGGTCGGCCCGTTCGGTCATTTTTTCCGCTGTGCTTTCCTGCCGCTCAGCCTGAATGTTTTCAGCCAGCTTCAGGTCGCGGGCGTCCGCCGCATCGGCAATGGGCGCACGCATATGGTGGGCGGCATTGCCCAGACGCTCCCCTAATTCTCCCAGAGCGCGCAGAGACAGGCCGTCGGTCGGGCCGTGATCGGGCGTCAGGGTGGCGGCCATACGCAGCAACTGGCTGGCCGTGCCTTCCAGCCGTTCCAACCTGCGCTGGGCCTCGGCCAGCCGGATGCGGGCAATACGGGTCTGGCGCGCGCGGACGGAAAGGATGCGTCGGCGTCGGTCGATCAGGCTCACAGGAACGCCTCCAGCAGCGCGGCGCGTGCGGGGGGCAGCAGAACCTTTTCATGCGGCGTCTGGCGTAGATAGTTGAGCATTTCACTGCGCCGCGCGATCGCTTCATCCAGCACCGGATCACTGCCCGAGACATAGGCACCCATCAGGACGAGATCACGATTCTCCTCATAGGTGGACCAGAGCTGGCGGAAGCGGGCCGCCGCGCGCAGATGATCGGCATCGGCAATGTCAGCCATGACGCGCGACAGCGATTTGCCGACGTCGATAGCGGGGAAGACATTTTGTTCAGACAAAGCGCGGGACAGGACGATGTGCCCATCGGCAATGGCACGCGCGGTATCGACGACAGGGTCATCATTGTCGCCGCCATCTGCCAGCACGGTGTAGAGCGCGGTGATTGACCCGCCCGAGCGGACATCGCGCCCGGCGCGTTCGACAAGACCGGGGATCAGGCCAAGCGCGGAGGGCGGATAGCCTTTCATTGTCGGTGGCTCGCCAAGAGCGAGGCCAATTTCCCGCTGGGCATGGGCAACGCGGGTCAGACTGTCGATCAGGAGGAGGACGCGCTTTCCTTCATGCCGGAAATGTTCGGCAATGGCCGTCGCCCGCATCGCGGCGCGCAGGCGAAGCAGCGGGGGATGATCGGCGGGCACAGCAACCACCACCGCGCGCGGCATCATGCTGGCCGATAGGCGGGTTTCGATGAAGTCGGTCACTTCGCGGGCGCGTTCTCCGACGAGCCCGATGACGACGACGTCGCATTCGCTGCCGGCGAGCATTTGCCCCATCAGTACTGATTTGCCGACGCCGGAGCCTGCGATGATGGCGATGCGCTGCCCTTCGCCTGCGGTCAGCAGCCCGTTGACCGCACGCACGCCCAGATCAAGCGGACGGACGACGCGGCCCCGGTTGAGCGGATTGCTGACCGGGCCATGGAGCGGCCAGCTGTCCCGCGCGAGGATAGGGCCACGCCCGTCCAATGGTTCGCCATGCGCGCCGATGATGCGGCCGAGCAGCGCCTTGCCACAGGCGACACGGCCCGCTTCGGCGTCGGGCTCAATCCGGCTGCCCGCACGATAAGGCGCCGCGCCATCCAGCGGGACGAGCAATGTCTTGCTGCCGCGAAAGCCAACGACTTCGCCGCGCATCTTGCGACCATCCACAGCCTGAATGCGCGCACTGGCGCCCAGCGCGAGGTCCAGCCCCTCGGCTTCAAGCATCACACCGTCATGCCCGACCAGGCGGCCAGTGCGGATGGGGCCGAAGGCCGGCCTAAAATCTTGGAGACGATCGCGCGCGGCGGGTAAGAGGCGGCTCATTCATGTTCTCCCAGCCCAAGGGCTGCATCGAGCGCGGCCAGACGCAGGGCGTTGCCGTCTTCAATCGTGCCGGCCGCGCACTCGACCAAGATGTCGCCCCGCCGCAAAGCCGGTTCGGCGATGACGGCGATGGCACCCACAGTTGTGCCTACCAATGCTGCATCATCGGGGTGCAGGCGGATGGCGGTTGCAGCGTCATTCTCAGCGATCTGGACGGCGGCAGCCTGCGCGCGCCGTGTGATCTCTTCAGGCGTGATCTGCGTCGCCCCGACAATCTGGCGGACAAGATGGGAGACCGCCTCAGCGATATAGAGGCCCAGTTCTTCGGACGGTTCGGCGCGCAATTGGCTGATGGCCTGCTGGATGAGGCCGGCGGCCTGCGCATCTTGCATGGCGCGGCCCTCGGCTTCGGCGACGCCGTCTGCAAATCCGCGCGCATAGTCGTCGCGCGGCGCAGCGGGAGCGGCGGCCGTCGTCCTGCTGAACCCGCCCGGCGTGTCGAGCCCGGCGCGAAATGGGCTGTGGGTCGGGCGGATCGCCCCCAAGGGGATAGCGACCACCTCAGACATAGTCATTGCCGGCCGTGCCGAGCACGATCTCGCCTGCATCCGCCAGCTGACGGGCGATGGCGATGACGGCCCGCTGCGCCTCATCCACTTCGGCGCGCTTCACCATCGTCTTTTCGATCATTTCGTCCTGAATGGCCTGTGCCGCGCGCTGCGACATGGAGGCGAAGATGCGGTCGACGAGTTCCTTCGGCGCGCCTTTCAGGGCGTAGACGAGCGAGCTGGATTCCACAGACCGCATGACGGTGCCCAGCGCCTTGGTGTCGAGATCGAGCAGATCTTCAAAGACGAACATGCCTTCTTCAATCGCGTCGGCAATTGGCTTGTCGGCCTTGCGGATGGCTTTGATCAGGCGTTCCCCCTTGGGCTTGCCAAGGCTGTTCATGATTTTCGCAACACCGGTTGATCCGCTCAATTCCACTTTGGGCGGCGGGGCGGCATCGCCGGCATAGCGCGACACAATGTCTTCCAGTTCGGCAATAGCCTCCACGCTCACCCGGCCCAGCCGCGCGGCGCGCAACAGCAGGTCGGTCTGGCGGCCTTCCTCCAACTTGCCGAGCGCTTGGGCGGCGAGGTCTGCGCTCAGGCTGGAGACGACGAGCGCGCCAACCTGAGGATGTTCACTGTCGAGCAGCAAGGCAAGCACATCGACTTCCATCCAGTCGAGCATCTGGGTCAGTTTAGGGGAGGATGCCGGGGCAATATCGGCAAGCAATGTGCCCGCGCGCGCCGGACCAAGCGCCTGTTCAATAACAGAACGCACGCGCGGCGTCGGATCGGCGGCGAGCGGGTTTACGCCCCGGCATTTCTCGGCAAACAGATCGAGCGCTGCTTCGACATTTCCTTCGCTAATCCCTGCTACGCCAAGCATGGCGCTCCCCAGCGCCTTGACCTCATTGGCATCGAGATGCCCCACGATCGCGGCAGCCTCTTCTTCTTCAAGCAGCATCATCAGCACGGCGGCGGCAGACCTGCCATCAATGGCGGGTGCGGGCGGCTTTGGCGCGTCCGTCTCATCCATTTTTCTGGCCTTCCTGCATCAACTGCCGGACGACGAGGGCGGCGCGGGCGGGGTCCTGCTTCACGAAATTGCGGACAAGGGCGGCGCGCGCCTCATAGCTGGGGGCGGACTCGATCATCGCGAGTGTCACCGGACGGCCGGGCGCAGGCATAGCCGTTGCCGCCATCAGTTGCCCGGCAAGCGCTTCATCCACGGGTGCATCCCCCTGAGGTGGGCGCTTCAGGGCCTTCATGATCGGGCGGCCGATAAAGAGGAAGGCCAACAGCGCACCCAGCAAAGCTCCGCCCTGCTGGATGAGCGGCATCAGCCAGGGGCTGTCGAGCAGCTTTTCCTCGGGCTGTTCCACCTTGGCGAACGGACGCATGGAGAGGGCAACAACGTCGCCGCGCTGCGCGTCGAAGCCGACGGCCCCGCGCACCAAGGCTTCGATCTGCTGGAGTTCGGCAGGCTTCAAAGGCTTGGCGGTGTTGAGCGCCACCGCCACCGACACGCGTTTCAGGCGGCCAACGGGCTGGTGCGTGACGGAGATTTCACGCCCCACATCAAAGCTGCGGGAATATTGCTCTTCCATCTGGGTCGGCGCTGTGGCCGGGGGGGCGGGCTGGGCGGCAGGCGGTGTTGTCGACACCTGCGTTTTGGTCGGCGGGGTGTTGGAGGTCGCGCCGGGAATGCCGCCCGCAGGCGCAGCAGCGGCACCGGAGGATTTGTTGCCTTCCTCGCTGCGGAGAGCGACATCATCCTTGGGATAGGTTTCGCGCGTCGACTGGCTTTCGCTCACATCGAGTTCGGCGTGCACTTCGGTTGAGAAATTGCCCGCACCCATGACCGGGGTGAGCAGCGTGATAACGGCCTGGCGATAGCGCTCCTCCATCTGCGTTTGCAGCTGGAAGTTGCGATCATCCCCATTAACGCCTTGCTGCGACAGGAGGGAGCCGGACTGATCGACAATTGACACCTGCTCCGCGCCAAGGCCAGGGACGGAGGAGGCTACAAGATAACGGATGGCGCGGACCTGCGCGTCAGACAAGCTGCGGCCCGTCTGAAGGCGCAGCATGACAGAGGCCGCGGGCTCCGCCGCATCGCGGACGAATAGGCTCGGCTCGGGCGTCGCCAGATGGACACGCGCACTGGCCACGGCATCAATCGCTTCAATGGTGCGGGCAAGATCTGCCTCACGCGCTGACTTTAGGGTCTGGCCCTCGACGGCGCGGCTGGCCCCCATTGGAATCGCGCTGACAAGGGCATCGCCGCTGGGCGCCGCCTTGGGCAGGCCTTGGCCTGCCAGCAGCATCCGCGCTTTGTGGAAATCCTGATCGGAAACACTGATCGCACCCGACCCGCCATCCAGCGTATAATCAATTCCGGCTGATTGCAGGGCCGAGGCGACGGCGGATTTGTCGGCTTCCGCCAGCCCTTCAAACAGGGGGCGCTGGGGCGGGATGTGGAAAGTCCACCAGGCCGCTGCCGCAATGGCGAGGGCTGCCAGCAGGCCGATGACCGGCAGGCTGCGCGCTACGGCGGGCTGCGCCATGAAGCTTCGGACGCCCACCATCGGGCCGCCCATCTGGAGCCGCGCGGTGGAACCGGCGGGAATAAGGTCTTGTTCGGCCATTTGGTTACACCGGCATGTTCATGATGTCGCGATATGCGGACAGGAGTTTGTTGCGGACCTGCAGGGTGGCTTCGAAGCCAACAGAGGCTTTCTGGCGTTCCACCATCACCTGGACGAGGTCACTGGTTTCGCCGCGTTCATAGGATTCTGTCAGGCCGGTGGATTTGGCCTGCTGTTCATTGACGGCCTTAAGCGCGCTGACCATCGTATCGCCAAAGCCGCCACCTTGCGCGGGCGCAGCCCCGCCCACAGCGGCCGGGGCCTCTCGCCCTGCGGCCCGCTGCAATGCGGAATTTTGGTTCAGGATCGCTGATCGCATCTGCATCAGCCCCCCTGCATCGATTGCCTTCATGCTTCTCTATTCGCTCTGCAAATGTCGCCCGTCCGGGCCCGCGAAGCACTAAGCAAGCGATGTGCCAGATTGTCTAAGCCAATGAATTTACGTGTCTAAACTGTGTGTCCGTCAGAAAAGCGACAGAGTGGATTTAAATGCGGTCGATATGGAGACGTTAACTGGCCTGTGACCGATCGATGCCCCGACGGTTGCTTTTGGAAGGAAAAAATCATGGCTGTCATTAACACCAACGTCAGCGCACTCCGCGCCCACAATGTCGGTCGTCTTGCGACCAATAACTTGGACACTGCAATGCAGCGTCTGTCGTCCGGTAAGCGCATCAACAGCGCGAAGGACGATGCCGCCGGTCTCGCCATCGCCACCCGCATGGATGCCAAGGTTCGCGGTCTGAACCAGGCGATCCGCAACTCGAACGACGGCATCTCGCTCGCCCAGACGGCAGAAGGCGCCATGGGCGAAGTTTCGAACATTCTCGTCCGTATGCGTGAACTTTCGGTTCAGGCTTCGTCGGGCACCGGCGCTGACTCGGACCGCACGGCGCTCCAGTCGGAATTCACGGCGCTGACGTCGCAGATCAACGACATCGCAACGCGTACGGACTTTAACGGTACGACGCTGCTCGATGGTTCCGCGAACCTCGACATTCAGACGGGCGTGGACGCTGGCCAGTCGGTCAACATCACGATCGCCGATCTTCAGTCGGCTGGTCTGGGCGTTGACGCGCTCGACATCTCGACCTCAGGTGGTGCGTCCGACGCGCTGTCGGTGATCGACGATGCGATCAACACCGTTGCAACAGAACGGGCCTCGCTCGGTGCCGTGCAGAACCGTCTTGACTCGACCGTCAACAACCTGACGTCGACCGTGACGAACCTGTCGGAATCCAAGTCGCGCATCGAAGATGCCGACTTCTCGGTTGAAACCACGAAGCTGGCTTCGGCGCAGATCCTTGCGCAGGCTTCCACTGCAATGCTCGCCCAGGCCAACCAGAGCCAGCAGGGCGTGCTCAACCTCCTCCGCTAATCTCTCTTTTTGAGGGATTGACGGGACGGCCCCTCAGCCACCCCACCGGTTGGGGGGTCGTCACCCTTCTCCGAGATAAAATGCGACCCAAAACTGGCCCTGCGAATTCGTTCGCGGGGCCATTTCTTTTTGCGGTCGGGCAGACAAATCCCCATGCCGCAGTTGCGTTTGGGCCCGATCCGCCTTAGGCGCGCACGCGTAATTCGGCGAATAGGAAGAGCCCCGCAAATGACTGACAAGCACGACATCAACCGCGTTGTCCTCGCCTATTCGGGCGGGCTGGATACCAGCGTCATCATGAAGTGGCTCCAGCAGACCTATGGCTGCGAAGTCGTGACCTTCACAGCCGATCTGGGGCAGGGCGAGGAGATTGAACCCGCCCGTCAAAAGGCCCGCATGTCGGGCGTGAAGGAAGAGCACATCTTCATCGAAGACGTGCGCGAGGAATTTTGCCGCGACTATATCTTCCCGATGATGCGCGCCAATGCGCTCTATGAAGGCCTCTATTTGCTCGGCACCTCGATCGCCCGTCCGCTGATCGCTAAGAAGCAGATCGAAATCGCCGCAAAGGTTGGCGCCGACGCCGTGTCCCATGGCGCGACTGGCAAGGGCAATGATCAGGTTCGCTTCGAGCTTGGCTATTATGCGCTCAACCCGGACATCAAGGTGATCGCGCCTTGGCGGGAATGGGATCTGAACTCGCGCTCCGCTCTGATCGACTTTGCCGAAAAGCACCAGATCATGGTCCCCAAAGACAAGCGCGGCGAAAGCCCCTTTTCAACGGACGCGAACCTTCTCCACACCTCGTCTGAAGGCAAGGTCTTGGAAGATCCGTGGGAAGAAGTGCCAGACTATGTCTATTCGCGCACCGACAACCCGGAAGATGCGCCGAACACTCCGGAAATCATCACCGTCGATTTCGAACGCGGCGATGCGGTGGCGATCAACGGCGAAGGCATGTCGCCGGCAACCTTGCTCGCCAAGCTGAATGAGATGGGCAAGCGCCATGGCATTGGCCGCCTTGATCTCGTCGAGAACCGCTTCGTCGGCATGAAGTCCCGCGGCATGTATGAAACGCCGGGCGGTACCATCTTGCATCTGGCGCACCGCGGCATTGAACAGATCACGCTCGACCGGGGGGCTGCGCACCTCAAGGACAAGCTGATGCCGGAATATGCCGAGCTCATCTACAATGGCTTCTGGTTCTCGCCCGAACGTGAAATGCTTCAGGCCGCGATCGATCACAGCCAGCATCATGTGTCCGGCACCGTCCGCCTGAAGCTCTATAAGGGTGGCGTGCATGTCATCGGCCGTAAGTCGCCCAACTCGCTCTATTCAGAACGCATGGTGACGTTTGAAGACGATGCCGGTGCCTATGACCAGCGTGACGCGCAGGGCTTTATTAAGCTTAATGCCCTAAGGCTGCGCCTGCTGGGACGCCGCGGCCTCTGACACCTTTGGCCTGCTGTTCCAGTTCCTGATTTCAAGGCTGGAACGGCGGGGCAGATGGGGACTTCAGCGCGGGAGCATCGGGCGACGGCCATCGGGCTGGTGGCGCTGGTGGTCTATGGCCTCTTTGTCCTTTCGACCGGCAAGGTATCCGCCTTTGCCCTTGCCCATTTGTTTTCCACCTATCTGGGTTCGGCGCTGTCGCTGACGGCCCTGATTGGCCTGCTGGTCGCCGTTAGCCTGCATCTTCGCGCAAAGCGCGCGCCACGCCCGAGCGACACCGGGGCCACGCCGATGGGGACGCTCCTGCAATTGCTCTGCGCCCGTTGGGATCGGGACCGGTTCGCCAGCCTCATCTGGCCGCCCGTGATGTTCGCTGGATTGATGAGCAGTTTCAACGCTTTCAAGCAGCAGGTGCTGATCGGCGCGGGGTTCCATCTGGATGCGCCCCTGGTTGCGCTGGATAAGGCGCTGTTCTTTGGCAATGACCCCTGGCGCGTGACACATGCCCTGTTTTCAGAACCTTGGATGACCCTGCTGTTTGACCGCGCCTACCATCTCTGGTTCGTGCCCATGTCCTTTGGCGTCATCATCTGCGCTTTGGCGGATCGCAAAAGCTACCGTCTGCGCACCCAATATATCCTCAGCTACATGACGATCTGGATCGGCATCGGATCGTTCCTCGCCTGGTTCCTGCCGTCCGCAGGGCCTTGTTTTTACAACGACTATGTCGGCCCGCAGGCCAGCTTTGCGGAACTGGCGCGGCAACTGGACGCGGTCCGCGCGCTTTATGGGCCGGACGCGCTGTCCTCGCACATGGCGCAGGCGCACCTGCGCTATGCCTACGGTAATCCGGAATTGATCGTCGGCGGCGGCATCTCTGCCATGCCGTCGGTCCATAACGGCCTATCGGCGCTGTTTGCGGTCGCTGGATTTTCGATCAACCGGAAATTGGGCTGGGTGATGTCGGCCTATGCGCTCATCATCTGGATCGCCTCCATCCATCTCGGCTGGCATTATGCGGCGGATGGTTTGGTCTCGATCATGCTGACCATAGGGATCTGGAAACTGATGGGCCGATTGGCGGACCGGCTGGAACGTCCGGTCTTTGCACCGCGCCGCAGGGATTTCTCCCCCGCCGCAGCCTGATCGCCGCGCGCGCCAGATTGCGCGCGCATCCCAAGCCGCTATGACCACCGCATGAGGGGACAAAGGCCTTGGTGGGAGCATCGCGCAGTTTTGGCGCTGCTCATACTTCTGTCCGGCGCGCCGTTGTGGGCACCTGACGTCCCACCGCTCACCGATCTGCCGGGCCATATGGGCCGTTATGCGGTTCAGCTCAACGCAGGACCGTCCAGCCTTCTGGCGGCCTATTATGCGTTTGACTGGCATTGGATCGGCAATCTGGGGGTGGACGTACTCGTTCAGCTGCTTGGCCCCCTTCTGGGCGTGGAGGCGTCGACGAAGGCCATTGTCATCGCGATCCCGATGCTGATGACGGCGGGCTTTCTCGCCGTCGCCCGGGAAGTGCATGGGCGCGTCCCGCCGACTGCTATGTTCGCGTTGCCGTTGGCCTATCATTACGCCTTTAACTGGGGGTTTGTGAATTTCGCGCTTTCGATGGCGCTGGCATTTCTGGCCTTCGCCCTGTGGCTGCGGATGGTGCGGAGGGGCGCCCTGCGGCTGCGGGCGAGCGTGTTCGCCGCGCTGGCGCTGATGCTTTGGACAGCGCACATCTTTGGCTGGGCGCTGTTGTGCGTGCTTGCCTTTAGCGCGGAACTGGTCCGGCAATGGGATGCGGGGCGGCGTTGGGCGGCTGTGCCCTTGAGGGCGGGTATCAATTGTTTGCCCCTTGCACTGCCGCTGCTCCCCATGGCGCTGACTTTTGGCGAAGGCGGCGCGGGCGGGCAGCCCTTTGGCCACACATGGTTCAACTGGCCACTGAAAGCGCGCTGGGTGATGAGCATCCTGCGCGACCGATGGGAGGTGCTGGACATCGCCAGCATGGCCCTGCTCGCGCTGGTGGTGGTCTGTGGCCTCGTCGCTTGGGGCGTGCGACGTCGCAGGCCTGATGGTCTGGTGCTGATCCTTGCTGCGATGATCCTGTCCCTATTGTTCGTGCTGATGCCGTTTGCGCTGCTGGGGTCTGCCTATGCCGATATGCGGCTGGCGCCCTTTGTGCTGGCGACGGCGTTGCTGGCGATGGGGACGCCGCAGATCGGCGCAGGCGGGATCGCTCTCGCCGCTCTCCTGTTCTTCGCTGTCCGGACCGTGGCGACCTTTTGGAGCTTTGTTAGCTATGATCAAAGCTATCGGCGTGAGCTGGGGGCCCTCAACCACATCCCAAAGGGTGCGCGTGTGCTGGCGCTGGTGGGAAAGCCCTGTGGCCTCCCCTGGGCGGTCCACAGGCTCGATCACCTGCCGAGCATGGCGATCCTCCGGCGGCAGGCCTTCACCAATGACCAATGGCAGGCGGCAGGTGCACAGCTGTTGACGGTGACATACACAGCGGCAGCCCCCTTTTTGGCTGACCCGTCCCAGTTCGTGACGGTTTCCGCCTGTGCCCGTCGGGAGCGCACGGCCTATCCGCTGGCCATCTCGACCTTTCCGCGCGCGGCGTTCGACTATGTCTGGGTGATCCAGCAGCCTGATGAAGCCGCCGATGACAGACATCTGACGCCTGTCTGGCGCGCCGGCCGGAGCGTGCTCTACCGCGTTACGACAGAATAGCGACGATCGAGACACCGGCAGGCAATGGGACTCGCCCGACGAGGTGCGTTTCCAGCCCGAAGATGCGCGTCAGAATGGCGTTGACGGGCCCCGAGGGCATCTGGTCATCGCTGGTCTGCTTGCCCATCGCCTTGCCGATGATCCGCGCCACAGCCGCCACGGGGAAAAGCAGGCTGTTGAAATGGCTCATCAGATGGACCTTGAGCCCCGCTTTGGCCGCGACAGCCTTCAGACTGTCCAACGTATATCGACGATGATGATGATGGGCAGTGTCATGCGCACTCCACATCCAAGGATTGGCAGGCACCGTCAGCAAGATGCGGCCACCGGGCTTGAGCTTGGTCCGGATGCTGGCGAGCGAGGCTTCATCCTCGACAATATGTTCCAGCACATCGAGCAGGGCCACAAGATCATAGGCACCATCCGCAATGCCGTCGAGCCCGGGCAAGGGCGCGGTCAGAACCGGGCGACCAAGGCGGCCTTCGGCCACCTCGCGCGCGCCTTCGTCAATCTCGATAGCGTCAATCGTGCCGAAGGCACCGAGCATGCCGAAATTATGGCCCGTGCCGCAGCCGACCTCCAAAATGCGCGCCCCCTTGGGCGGCTTAATTTCGGTCGCGATCAGGCGGGACAGGATCCGGCGGCGGGCGACATACCACCAATGAGTGGCGTCATGTTCGGCCATGCGGTCATATACTGCGCGGTCCATGGTTCAGGCGACCTTTCCGGTGACGCGCGCGGTTTCCGCCTCTGACAGGCCGATGGTGTCGCGAATGATGTAGAGCGGGCGCTGCTTGGTTTCGATCATGATGCGGCCCACATATTCCCCAAGGATGCCGAGCGACAGCAATTGCAGCCCGCCAAAGAACAACACCGCGACCATCAGCGAAGCATAG
The DNA here is from genome assembly GCA_937996655.1 of uncultured Sphingomonadaceae bacterium. Classification (GTDB taxonomy): domain Bacteria; phylum Pseudomonadota; class Alphaproteobacteria; order Sphingomonadales; family Sphingomonadaceae; genus Aquisediminimonas. The sequence goes on from CALKUK010000012.1 coordinate 334,077, forward strand.
CCCGGCACCGCGATGCCAAAGAGCAGCACCTTGGCAATGATGATGAAGGCATAGACGAACGAAAGCATCGCGACGGTCGCGCCGACATAAGTCCAGATTCGCAAGGGTACGGTCGAGGAAGAGGTGATGCCGTCAATCGCCAGCGTCCAAAGCTTCCAGGCGCGGAACTTCGTTTCACCCAGCGTGCGTTCGGCCCGGTCATATTCCACAGAGGTCTGCTTGAAACCGCTCCAGGCGAAGAGCCCCTTCATGAAGCGGTTGCGTTCCGGCAGCGTACGCAGCACATCGACGACGCGCCGGTCGAGCAAGCGGAAATCGCCCGCATGGTCGGGGATTTTGTCGGCGCTCAGCAGATTATGGGCTTTGTAATAGAGATCAGCCGACACTCGCTTGGGCAGGCTGTCCGACGCGCGGTTGCGGCGCACACCGTAGATGGTGTCAAAACCGGCCCGCCATTTAGCGACCATTTCACCCAGCACTTCGGGCGGGTCCTGCAGGTCCACATCCATCGGCACGACGGCCTGTCCGCGCGCATGGTCTAGCCCTGCGGAAAGTGCTGCCTCTTTCCCGAAATTGCGGCTGAGCGAAATGCACCGCACGTGCGGATTGCGCTGGTTGGCCGCGGCAATCGCGGCCATCGTCGTGTCGGTGCTGCCATCATCCACAAACAGAATTTCATAGGAGTGCGCCGCCGGATCATTCAGCCGCTCAATCACCGCGGACACGCGCGTGACGAAGGTCTGAATGGCCACTTCCTCATTCTTGACGGGGACGACCACCGACAGGATCGGTGCAGCAGTGGAACTGGTTACCATGGATGTTCTTTCTATCGCGCGGGCGTCGTTAGCAGACAGGGGCTCAGCCGAAAACCCAGCGGCGGTTCAAGGTAAAGGTCAACAGCGGGGTTACAAAGATAATGGGGATGACCGGCCACCAGGTCGGCCCGCCCATAACCTTGACGAGCAGCCAGACAAAAAACTGGTTGGAAACGAAGCCCGCTGTGTTGGTGATAAAGAAACGCACCGTCCGCACGTGGATCTGATCGCGCGTGCCATGGTCTTTGAAGCTGACCCGGCTGTGCAGAATATAGCCAAGGCCAGTAAAGACGAGATAGACCAGCGTCATCGACATCATCGGGTCAATCGCTAGGAATTCCGCCACTGCCCAATAAGCGGCGGCGACAAGCACGGTCAGCAGGCCGCCCACCATCCCGAAACGGATGATCTGCCCGATCAGCTTTGTGCGTTCCTGTCTTTCCTGCTCGGTCACTCTGGCCCCGCTTGCCCTTTCGCGCCGAGCCTTTAAGGGCGGTTTCCAGCGCATGCAAACAGGCAATCCTCACGACGACGCGCACTGGAAGCGCTGGATGCTGTCGATCTGGCTGCTGATGTGCTGTGCCCTTGTCGCTTTTCGCTGGGCGAACATCCACTTCCTCATCCTTGCCGACACGGATGACAACCTCCGGCTGGCACAGGTGAAAAGCTGGCTGGGCGGGCAGGGCTGGTATGATTTGCGCCAATACAGGCTCAATCCGCCGTTCGGGGCAGATATTCACTGGTCGCGTCTGGTGGACTTGCCGATCGCGGCCATCATCCTTCTGGTAAAACCGTTTTTCGGGGCGTTGGCCGCCGAACGCGCCGCCGTTGCCATTGCGCCATTGCTGCCCTTTGGCGTCGCCATGTTGGGCATTTGCCTTACCGCCCGGCGGCTGGTCGACAAAAGGGCATGGGCCTTTGCCGCCGCTCTGCTCATCTGTGCACCGTCGACGATGAACATGTTCATGCCAACGCGGATTGACCATCACGGCTGGCAGTTGGCCTTCCTTGCGCTCACGCTGGCGGGGCTGGTGGATGACCGGCGCGTGCGCGGCGGGCTCACCGTGGGACTGGCTTCTGCCGCTTCGCTGGCCATCGGGCTGGAGATGCTGCCCTATCTCGCGCTTGCGGGCGGGTTCTGCGCGCTCCGTTGGATCATTGATCAGCGCGAAGCGCCGCTCATCCGGGCCTATGGCATTTCGCTTGCCGCAGGGACGGCGCTGGGCTTCCTCATTTTCGCATCAGAGGCAAACCGTGCGCCGCGCTGTGACGCGCTGTCGCCGGTCTGGCTCTCGGTCATGGTGTTGGCGGGGGCGGTAATCGTCTTGCTCTCCTATCTGCGCCTGGCGAAGCCCTGGGCCCGTCTGGCATTGGCGTCGATGGGCGGGGCCATCATCGTTGCGGCCTTCGCCGCCACATGGCCACAATGCCTTGGTCGACCCGAAGGTATTTCGGACGAACTCTACCGCATCTGGTTCGTCAACATCCGAGAAGTGAAGCCGCTGTATGAACAGACGTTGAAAACCGCGATGTCCACCGCGGCCCTGCCCGTGATGGGTCTGATCGGCAGTGTCTGGATGCTGCGGCGCGACCGGGATCATGTTCTGCTTTGGGGGCCGTTTGCGTTGCTGAACTTGGCATCAGTGTGCCTGCTTTTGTGGCAGACGCGGGCCGGCGCCGGTGCTCAGCTGCTCGCCGTGCCGGGGGCAACCGCCTTGGCTTGGCATTTTGTGCCACGCTTCGCCGGTTCGTCCCGCTTCCTCGTCCGCGTGTTCGGCGTCATTCTGTCGTTCCTTGTGATCTCCGGCTTGATCGTGAATTTCGTTTTCACCTACGCCCCGATCCAGCGGACTTCGGTCAGGATGGCTGCGGTCACCAGTGCCGATGCGCGCTGCCCGACGCTGTCGGCGCTGCGCCCTATCGCAAAGCTTCCGCCGGGCGTTGTCTTCACCTTTGTGGATTTGGGGCCGCGCCTCATTGCGATGACGCCGCATAAGGCGATCATCGGGCCCTATCACCGCAATGGGGATGCCATTCTGGATGTCTATCATGTGTTTCGTGGATCACCGGAGGTCGCACGCCCCATCATCCGTGCGCATCATGCCGATTATGTGCTGATCTGCGTGAACAGCCCGGAGGCCACCAACCATCGCAAGGCGGCCCCGGATGGCCTCTATGCGCGGCTGGAAAAGGGCGTTGCGCCGGACTGGCTCACGCCGGTTACGCTGCCCGCCGACTCGCCCTACCGGATGTGGCGTGTCGCTAAGGACTGAGCCCTGTTGCGATGAATGAGGGGGAGGTGGGGGTTTCTGTTGCCCGGCACCCCCAAGCCGCTGGTTTCTGCTTCTGTTACCCGGCGCAGTCCCCGCCGTGTTCTATTTGGATAACTTCAGGCCACGAAGGCCCTTAGTTATGCAGCCAGAGCAAGTGCTTCGTTATCGTTGGCACTTATAGGTTTTGAACGGTTTTACGGCTCATTCAGGCCGGGTAAAAACACCGTCTTTCAACACACGTCGATGCTGTTTCGGCCCCGTCATGTGCCCTGCCGAAGCGGGGCAAATGGTGGAGCCGCCGGGTACCGCCCCCGGGTCCGCTGCATCTATTACACGGCACAATTTATCACCATAGCCGGGCGAACCCGGCACGATGGATATAGGGATGCATATCCGAAAAGTTAAGTCCCCATCGGGGTTGCTCTAATGTCTACTAGACATTAGGTTATTTCACATGCTCACCCAAAGATCCCGCTACGGACTGCGCGCCATGATCCTTCTGGCGCGCGAAGCTGCGGGAGGCCCGCCGGTGCCGATGAGCCGTATCGCTTCAGAAGCGGTCGTGCCGCGTAAGTTTCTCGAGATCATTCTGACCGAGTTGAAGAACGCCAATCTGGTGGTCAGCACGCGCGGGAAACAGGGCGGCTTCCATCTCGCCCGTCCGGCGGAGCTGATCTCCTTTGGTGACATTATCCGCGTCATCGAAGGCCCGCTGGCCCTCGTGCCCTGCGTCAGCCGCACAGCGTACAAGCGCTGCAAGGACTGCAAGGATGAAGCCACTTGTGAAATCCGCCGCGCCATGACGATTGTGCGCGATGATACGGCGCGGATATTAGACGGGACGAGCCTCGCTGCGGCCGTCGCCGGGGACTTTTCGGCCTAAATAATCAACTCCTGCACACGGTGCGGGGCGACGATCATCAGGGCGTCCTTGTCGCGGGTGATGTAGCCGCGGCGTTCCAGATCATTGATGGTCCGCGATACCGTTTCGCGTGTGGACTGCACGATGAGCGCAAGTTCGGTCATCGTCGGGACAGGGCGGATCGTGCGGCCGTCACCGTCGCCCGCCTGACGGAGCAGCTCGGCATAGATGCGGCCCGTGGCGGACAGGGTGGTGCGCTCGATCATCCGGCGCGATGTGCGGCTGAGGCGCGCGGTCACCTGTCGCAACACCGCCATGGCGAGCGAGGGGTGGGTTTCCAGCAGCATCACGAAATCCTGCTGACGGAGCCGCGCGGACGCGACCGGGGTGACCGCAATCACCTGATCCCAAGAGGCGCGGGTGCCGACAACGTCCACCTCGCCAAAAATATCCCCTGCGGCATAGGTGTCTAAAAGGACAAGCTGGCCTTGTGCGGAATAGACAACCGCCTGGGCGCGCCCTTCCACCAGCAGGAAGACGAATGGTGCGGCTTCACCGGCCCAAATAATCGTGCCTTCGGGGTCTGTGTGGACAAGCTGGGTCAGGCCATCAACGACACGCGCGATGTCCGGCGTACAGCCAAACGCGGCACAAATGGCCGACAGACGCTTTTGCTGCGCTGCGTCGTTCACGCCTTTACCCCACCCTGCGACCGTTACCTCCAAGTCGGAGGAAATCGGCCGTGCGTCAAGGGTGTCGGCAGACAAACTATGCCGCGAGAAGCGTACGCCCATCCATATTATCGTCCGGACAATCGCCCTGTTCGGCAAAGGCCAACTCATAGTCCAAGCATGGCACGTCTATGCCGCGCGCCAGGCAAGGTCTGGCGATCAATCGGTTGCTGCGCTGAAAGCCCAGCTTGCGCAGGACATTGCCCGATGCCGGATTATCGACGAAATGCCGAGCGACAACCTTGCGACAGGGCAGCGACGCCCGCGCCATGTCAACCACAGCGCGCGCGGCCTCCGTTGCAAAACCGAGGCCCCAATAGCGAGGGGAAATCCAATAGCCGAGTTCAGCCGTGCAGCCGTCCGGATCGAGCCCGATCCCACCGACGAGCCGCGGTTTCCCGGCGGTCCGTGCGAAAATCAACATGTGCGGGGCCTCCCGCTGCCGTTGAGCCGCGAGGAAGCTCTGGGCGTCGTCGAGGGTGTAGGGCCAAGGCAGACGAGACAGCTTCATGGCCACGGCCTCATGGGCAATGGCTTCATGCAGCGCGGCCGCATCGTCTTCCCAACCGGGCCTGAGCAATAAGCGCTCTGTTCTGGCGAACATGTCGAATGTCTCCTTCGTTCCGGGCCCCGCTACCGACAAGATGTGACGGCTGCGGGACAATTAAACGCCCCGAACGGGCACTTGTGCCGTGATCGGGACAAACGGTTGAAGAGAGAAAAGAAAAAGGGAGCCGGACCGCCCTATGGGGGTGGTCCCGTCTCCCTTCGTGCCTGATCCAGTCAGGCTATCGGGCCACCCAAGGGCGACCCGGATGTGGATCGCCTGTTATTCGGCTGCCATCGCAAGCGCGTCGACAGACACGTATTTGCGGCCTTGGCGGCCTTCGTGGAAACGCACGCGACCACCCGAGGTGGCGAACAGCGTGTGATCCTTGCCACAGCCGACATTCACGCCCGGATAGACGCGTGTGCCGCGCTGACGCACGATGATGTTGCCGGCGAGAACAGTTTCGCCACCGAATTTTTTGACGCCCAAACGACGGCCCGCTGAGTCGCGGCCGTTGCGTGAGGAACCACCTGCCTTTTTATGTGCCATGGTCCGTTACTCCTTATTCTGCCGCAGCGGCTTTTTTGGCCGCAGGCTTTTTGGCGGGCTTGGCTTCAGCGGCCGCCTCGACGGGCGCAGCTGCTGCCTTTTTCGGAGCAGCCTTGGCAGCCGCACCGACAGCGAGAATCTTCAAAACCGTCAGGCTCTGGCGGTGGCCATTGCGACGACGATAGTTATGACGACGGCGCTTTTTGAAGACGATGACCTTGTCACCGCGACCCTGAGTCAGGATTTCGGCAGAGACCGAAAGGCCTGTGGTCGGCTTCACTTCGCCCGCATCGCTTGCGAAAAGGACGTCATCCAGCGTCACCGTGTCACCCGCTTCACCAGCGAGCTTCTCAACGACGATCTTGTCTCCGGCGGCGACGCGGTACTGCTTGCCGCCAGTGCGCACGATTGCGAACATGGCTATCAATCACTTCTTCTATAAGCTTCGATGCCGCGCAAAGATCATCACCGGTAGGCAGTGCCTCGGCGCGGAAGCGGGTTCGCTAGAGAGGCGTCATGATTCTGTCAACCGCAAAGCGCCAATTTTCAACGGAGCCGCTGAAGCGGGGTAACACATCGTTTACTGTAAATACGCCATAAGGGCGAGTGATCTTCCCGAATTAGGGTTGGTATCGTGCGCCGCGCATCTGCGGTTGGCTTTGGAGTTGGGTCGTGTCTCGCTTTCTGGGGCAAATTTTGCGGGTCTGGCTTGCACTGGCGCTCCTCCTTGTGCCGGTGGCGCCGGTCCATGCCGATCTGCGCGCGGCGCCTGTCTGGTGGGATCAGAATGGCGTCGGTGTGGGCCCGGACTGGCATTACCGTGTGGCCATCAACGTGCCCGGCGGTGCGACAGTCGATTCGACCGTCAAAGTGGATGTCGATTTTCAGGCGCTGCTCACAACAATGGGCGTCACAGGCACCTTCGACGTCAACAGCCCCCGCGTGGTGCGTGCGACCGGAGCGATTGCGACAACGCAGGAATTTACCGATTCGGTTTACGCTGGCGCCACAGACGCCACCGGCAATGCGCGGGGGGAGGTCCGTTTCATCCTGCAGGATGCCGGGGCGACCACTTATTATCTTTACTTCGACATCACACAGAACGGCGCCAAGCCCTCTAACCCGCAAACACCCATCAACGGCAACTTTGAAAAGGGTGGCACGGGCACGACCTTGCCGCCGGGCTGGTCAGTGGCGAGCAAAGTGGAAGCCACGCTCGATTCCGAAATTCGGCCGAGCGAAAATCCCACCATCACATCGGATGGCACGACCCTGATCAACAGCCCCCGCACCACCGACGGGACGCCGAATACCGGCCAGTTCTCCTATCTCCTCGGCGCGCGCACCAATACTGAAGTCGCCACGGGCCAAAACAGGGTCACGCTGGAAAAGACGATTACCGTCCCGGCAACAACGCCCGGCAATCTTTCACTGCGGTGGCGGCCGGAAGGCTGGGACAGCAACGTCAACGGCAGCAACAGTTGGGATTACATCCGTATCCAGATTGTGGGCACAACCACGACGGAAATCGTCGGTCCGACGCTGGGCAGTTATGCGACCATCCCGTTCAGCCCGAACTATGGGACCGCCACGGCGTCAGCAACGGCCTATGGGTATCGCCACTATAATGGCTTCGACATGACGACCAATCAGGTCCACCAGCTGGGCATGACGGTGCCTTATGCGGCAGAGCCATGGTGGACCCGCACCGTCTCGCTTGCGGCTTATGCCGGGCAGACGGTCACGCTGCGGATCACGACCAGCCATACGATCGAATATAAAAGCTGGTTCCACATCGACGACGTGGAATGGTCGGTTGTCACTGCCACGTTGGGCACCCCGCAAGCGTTTGGCGTGAACATCACCGGCCCCGCGACGGGCGGCACCTATGCGCCTGGGCAGGTTCTGGCGACGACGGTACAGGTGGATGCAGCGCCGACACATCCCACGGCCCCAATGATCGCACGCATTTTTGATAACGCCGGCACGTCGCTCGGCACCGATTTTGTTCTCTACAATGATGGCACCCATGGCGATGCGACCGCCGGAGATGCCTTTTGGACCAATGATGGGCTGCTCCCTGCAGATCCTGCGCCAACCATTCCCCTAAGTGCGCCAACGAGCGGCGGATGGACGCTGCGCGTTTACGGGCGCGATGGATCAACCAGCACCATTGGCGCGCTCGCGGGCCTGATCCGCGGTCCCGGCTCCGGCGCTGCGGCAGAGACCCAGACCAATTTCTACAATATTGATGAGATCGCCTTTAGCGTGCAGCGCGCCGCGATTGCTGTTGCAAAGTCGAGCACGCTGATCAGCGATCCTGTGAACGGCACAACCAACCCGAAGATGATCCCCGGAGCGACGATCAGCTATTGCATCTTAGTCAGCAATGGCGGCCCGGCCACAGCAACGACGGTGATAGCGACAGACAGCCTGCCCGCCCAACTGGGCTATGTGGCGGGATCCATGCGTTCGGGGACAAGTTGTGCCGGGGCGACGACCGTGGAAGATGACAATAATATCGGGGCGGATGATAGCGATGCCGTCGGCGCCAGCTTTTCGGCAGGCACCATCATCATGCTAACGTCCTCCTTGACGAGCGGGGCGTCCATGGCGCTGCTGTTTAACGCCCTGATCCAGTGAAGCCCCTACCGATAAGTCGGGGAATTAGTGGCGCAATTCACGCTTCAGCGGATAGCGGCCGTCCTTGAACTCGCCAAAAAGCTGGCGCAGCTCTGGGTGATCCACCGGGCCTTCTTCCTCGTCCGCCACCAGATTCTGCTGGCTGACATAGGCGACATAGCTCGACTCACCATTTTCGGCGAGCAGGTGGTAAAAGGGCTGGTCCTTGGAAGGACGGATGTCTTCGGGAATGGAATCATACCATTCCTCGCTGTTCGCAAAGACGGGGTCGACGTCAAAGATAACGCCGCGGAACGGGAAGACGCGGTGGCGGACGACATCCCCAATGCCAAAGCGCGCATGCGATACCGGCGGGGCGTCTGTGCCGAAGATGTTGTGGTGTGAAGTCCTCATAAGCCTGAATCTAGTGTCTGTCCGAAGAATCGCAAGCACCCGCTTGCACAGCGCACCTTGCTTCGCTAAACGCCGCCCTCGACTGGCGCCGGGCCGTTTGCGACCCGGCTTTGCCTCTGCGGAGAGGTGGCTGAGTGGTCGAAAGCACCGCACTCGAAATGCGACGTACGGGCAACTGTACCGAGGGTTCGAATCCCTCCCTCTCCGCCATTTTCTAATTTACGGCCGTCAGGGCATTTAGGCGTCGGTCTCGAAGGACATTATCGTCCCTCGTGGAAGTGGAATGACGCGCGCGGATTAGCCTTGTGTAGGAAAATCGGCAGTTGCCCCGACTCTGAGGAAATCCGCCCGCCCGGCATGCCGAACAATGCGGAAGTGGAGGAAGTTGAGGGTACGTCTCCTTCAACTCAGGCAACAGTTGTAGGACAGTCAAAACTTCCGAGACAAAGGGCGGGCCGCGCGGGTCATTGCTGCCAATGTCTGCCATAAAGTCGGCGCTGTAGGACAGAGAAAAATGCCGGAGCTTGGATCAATCAAGGTCGGCGCGCGACTGAGATTAAATCACTGTGCGGTGCCCTGTGACAGTCAGGCAATGGGGCGCTTTTCTGTTGCATTCCCCGGCCCCTTACAGCCGTTTTGTGAACCCGATATAAATTTGCAGATCCGGACTACTGCTAGTCAGGCCGAGGCCAGTTCCAAAATCGAATTGCGAGTTGGGGCCGGTTTGCCATGCGATCGATGCTGATGCCATCGAACTCGTGCTCGCGCCCGTCGGGTCCTGGTCTTTCAGGACGCTGACATCAATTCCCGCGCTGAGTTGCTCTGAAATGGATCGCGAAATGCCGGCAGCGCCACCAAAGGCCGAATGTCGGCCATGTCCGCTGCCATTTGCGGCAAGATCAAATTCGGGCGTGAGGCCCAGCTGCCAGTTACGATCCAAAGGGATTGCGACGGGCAGCCTGAACCCGCCGCTCCAAGCGCCGTCTGTCGCCGCGCCTTTGCCGGTTGGCAGCGTCACAAAAGCTTGAACGGCAACAGGGCCGTCTTGCCCGAAAAGGCCGTAAAGAGCGCCAACAGTCAGGTCCCCTGGGTTTGTGGCGCGTGATCGCTCTTGCGTCGCATAATTAAGATGAGACGAGACAGCCAACCCAGCCCAGCCGAATTCTAATTCTAGGCGCGGCGCAATGCCGTAGCGCAGGGAGACGGCGCCAAGCGATAGGTTGTTGTCCCTCTCACTTTCGGTTTTCGAATGCTCCCATGTGGCCAAGCCTATTTCAATCATGGTTGAACCATCCCCAACCACGCAGGGCGGCGTTGTTTGCCCAGGACGTGCCGCACAGAAGGCAGGCTCATTTGAACGATCGTTGGCAAGCGCATGGGATGGCAGGGCTGCGCTGCACAGACCTGCCCAGAATATCGGCCGCCTCAATGAAGCGAATTGGTTGATTTTTAACAGGTCTTCGCCCTCACACTTTGTAGGGGATCACGGAAATGACATGGGTACAGAATCAACCCCAATGATCTCAACTGAAACCTGCGCTCCCCCTCAATTGAAGCAAGGGAAAAGGCGTGCCGGCCGCGCTCTAACGGATAGGTGTAGATTATCTTATTGATTTTAAAACAGAAATCAGAACGTGTGCCGGGTTGTCCGCCTTGACCTGCTCCGTCTTCTCTTTTCGCTATTGAGACTAGTTTGCAATAGCGTTATCAGCCTCTGCGAAGCCAAGGATTCGCTCAGGGGTCGTCATGAAATATCTGCTGCTCATCACCACCGCTCTCGCCGCAGCGCCGCTGCCGGCCTTTGCGGCGGAGGCCGAGGCCGGAGATATGGAGGCCGCCACGATCATCGTGACGGGCTATTCAGACGGTTATGCGGCGACCAATTCGGTAAGCGCGACCAAGACGGATACGCCGCTGATCGATGTGCCGCAGTCGATTTCCGTCGTGACCCGTCAGCAGCTGGACGATCAGGCCCAGCACAGCATGGCCGATGTGCTGCGCTATGTGCCCGGCACGACCGTCGGGCAGGGCGAGGGAAACCGCGATCAGATCACCATTCGCGGGCAGAATTCCACCGCTGACTTCTTTGTAGATGGCGTGCGCGACGATGTTCAATATTACCGCAACCTTTATAATATTGAGCGGATCGAGGTGCTCAAAGGTCCCTCTGCGCTGATCTTCGGGCGCGGCGGCGGCGGCGGGGTCATCAACCGCGTGCAAAAGGCGCCCAGCGCGGAAAAGCAGTTTGCGGGGCTCACCGCCAGCTTCAACAGCTTTGGCAATTGGGATGCCGCCGCAGACGTCAACACGCCATTGTCTGAAAACGCGGCGCTGCGCGTGAATGCCTTTTACGAAAATCTGGACAATCACCGCGATGCATTTGGCGGAGAGCGCTACGCCATCAATCCCTATCTCGCGGCAGAGTTGGGCCGCAGATGGCGGGTGGGCCTGTCTTATGAATATGTGAAGGATGACCGCGTGACGGATCGCGGCATTCCGTCACTGACCTGCGCCCAGCCATGCACGCCGGGGCCGCTGCCCGGAAACCGCGACACGTTTTTTGGTGTGACGGGGATAAACCAGACCGGCCTTGAAGCGCATCTCCTCAAGGCGCGGCTCGATGGTCAGCTGGCCGAGACGCTCTTATGGTCAACAACGCTACTCTATGGCCATTACGACAAATTCTATACCAACGTGTTTGCCAATGGACCTGCCTCATCCCAAACAGGCACTGTAGCGCTGTCCGGCTATTCCGACCCGACCCAGCGGGAAAATGTGATCGCGCAGACCAATTTGGTTTGGGATGTGTCAGTGGCTAGGCTTGAAAACAAAGTTCTTCTCGGCCTGGAATATGGCGAACAAACCTCCGCCAACCAGCGTCGCAATGCCGTGCTGTCGTTCCCGTCGCTCAATCTGAGCACGATGCTTTTCCCGGCCGTGTCCTTCCCGACTGTGAACCGGGATACAAAGTCGACCGTCACCTTTTTCTCGGCCTATGCACAGAACCAGATCAGCATCGGGCAGCATGTGGATGTCGTGGTCGGCCTGCGCTTTGACCGCTTTGATATGCAGGGCACGGACTTCGCGGTAAACCCCAACAGGGACTTTGCCCGCGTGGATGAAAAGGTCAGCCCGCGCCTCGGCCTGATCCTGAAGCCGCAGGAAAACATGTCGATCTATGCAAGCTATAGCCGGTCCTTCCTGCCACGCTCGGGCGACCAGTTTCTGGCGCTGACGGCCGTGCAGGAAAACCTCGCGCCGGAACGGTTCACCAATTTGGAACTGGGCGCCAAATGGGATGTCCGCCCAGGCTTGTCGACGACATTGGCGCTGTTTCAGCTTGATCGCACCAACGCTACGACGCCAGATCCCGCCAACCCGCTCTCCACCATCAACATCGGGCAAACGCGCACCAAGGGCTTGGAATTTGGCGTTTCAGGGCGTCTGGCGCGCCATTGGCAGGTCAGTGGCGGCTATACCTATCAGGATGCAAAGCTGCGCGGAAATGATCTCGTCCGTCTGTCGCAGGTGCCAAAACATCAGGTCGCCCTTTGGAACCGGTTCGACATCACGTCGCAACTGGGGGCAGGCGTTGGCGTCATCCGTCAATCATCGCAGTTTGCGGCCATCCGCACGACACCCGCGACAACGCGGTTGCCCGGCTATACCCGATTGGATGCGGCGTTGTTCTACACCGTGTCTGATCGCTTTCAGGTCCAATTCAACGTCGAAAACCTGCTGAACGAAACCTATTTTGCCGAAGCGCATAACAACAACAACATCACGCCGGGCGCCCCGATCAACGCGCGGCTATCGGCACGTTTCAAATTTTAGGAGCGACGAGGCACCGCGCCATCCGGCGATATGATTATCCAAATCTGACACGCAATCTGCGAATGCGCGATTTTGGAGGGCCCTTAAGGGTCCGCGCGCAGGTGCCGAACCAGCGTCATTCAGGCGGCTGCACGGTTATCGGCTATCGCTTGGGCTTCCCTGTGGAAGAGAAGCGCCTGCGCGATAGTGGCCGTCAGCACGGCCGCGTCGAAAGGCTTGGTGATGAGGTAGGTCGGCTCCGGCCGTTCTCCGGTCAGCAGCCGTTCTGGAAAGGCGGTAACGAAAATAACCGGCACGTCCATGCTGCCCAAAATGTCTTTCACGGCATCAATTCCGCTCGACCCATCAGCTAGGCAGATATCGGCCAGCACAAGCTCCGGCGCGCTGTCCCGGGCCATCTCGACGGCTTCCTTGTGCGTCCGCGATACGCCAATGACCCTATGGCCGATTTCGCGGACAATTGTTTTGATGTGCAGCGCGATGATGGCTTCATCCTCGATGATCATCACATCGGAACACAGCGCATCTGCAAGATGCGTCCGCGCCTCATCAATGTCATCCCGGACATCGTCGGGTGAAATGGCCAAAATGTCTGCAGCCTCGTCGACGGAGAACCCTTCAACGGCGGTCAACAGCAGCGCCCGGCGTGACCGGGGCGTAAGGTGCGCAATCGGCCCGGAGGATTTGAGCGCGGAAATCGTGTCTGCCTGCCAAAGATGGTGGAAGATCCGATAGAGCTCGAGCCGCGGAGGCTGCGCCGAATCGAATTCCTGCGGGGATTCAAGAAGGGCCTCCAGCGTTTCGCGCACGGCCGCATCCCCCAGATCTGAGGCCCCGGTGACGGCGCGCGCATAGCGCCGCAGATAGGGCAGTTCAGCTGCGACAGATTTTACGAATAGCATATGCCCTCCCGCTTCTTAAAGAACCGAACCGCTCACCTACGAAAATGTTCCATGACGGCGGAACATATTTGCCCACCGCATGTTTCAGCCTTGGACGAAGCGGGAAAATCCCGCGACCGGGGGGCGCGGCGACGTGACAAGTTTGAACAAGTCGGACATCGTGAGCAAGGCCGCATCTATGCATCTGCAGGAGTTCACCACGATGCCGGAGGAGACTGCGCCCGAAAAGCGCTTAAAGGCAGTCAAAACAACAGCGATCCCGATCGATGATCCGGTCGGTGCGGCGCTACGCCGGCTTCATGATGAGGTGATTGCTGAACCCATCCCCGAAGATTTCCTGAGACTGTTGGGGGAGATTGAGGGCAAGTTGAAGGGGGCAGCGTCGTCCGAATGACGGACCCGGCGCCCAAGACGATCCCGCTGGATGACAAGGATTTTCGGGATCAGCTGGTCGCCATCATACCGCCGCTTCGCGCCTTTGCGCGGGGATTATGTGGCACGCGGGATATGGCAGATGACATGGTTCAAGACGCCATGACCCGCGCTTGGGCTGCGCGGCAAAGCTATGCTGCGGGCTCAAATTTCCGAGCTTGGATGTTCATGATCCTGCGCAATCACTATTACACGACGCTTCGCAAGAATGCGCGCATGGTGTCTTGGGATCCTGAAGTGGCAGAGCGTGTGCTTGTTACAGGCCCGACCCAGCAAGATGGCCTCAACGTGCAGGATGTTCAGGCGGCGCTTCAGAAGCTGCCAGTTGAACAGCGTGAAGTCCTTCTTCTCATCGGCGCGAACGGCGTGTCTTATGAGGAAGCTGCAGATATTATGGGATGCGCGATCGGGACCATCAAAAGCAGGCTGGCGCGCGGACGTGTTGCGCTGGCGGCGCTGATTGACGGACCTGCTTATGGGGAGGAGCCATCCGCAAAGCGGTCAAGGTCCTCCGCGCTCAGTCCAACGGGGTGACGGACAGGGCGCCAGCTCAGCACCTTCGGCCGACGCTTGTGGCGATGCTTTGGATGGGCATCGTCGCGGCACTCTTGCCCCTCGCGGCGCTCAGCCTCTACCAGACCAGCGCGGCCCGGGCGCTGGTCGACCAGGTGAGGGGAGAGCGGCTCGTTGCCGCTGCCTCTTTAGCCGCCTTGGACCAACACCGCGGCATGCCGGTGCCGCTTGATCGTTCGCGGATGAAAACCTTTTTGGCCGCCCGGCATTTATCGCCTGCGGCAGTCGCGGGGCTTGCGAATGCGACCGGCATTGTTCTGACGCCCGCCGATCGTTCGGGTCTGGGCCGCATTGACCCGCAGGCCTCAACCGGCCGGGCCGCTGTCGCGCGGGGCCGGGACGGCGCGGCATGGGTCTATGCGGCGGCCCCGCTCGATGGGGGACGGCTGTTCGCTTTTTATGCTGAACCTCGGGAAGCGGCGTTCTCCCTTGCGGCCTTGCCTTTTCGATACGGCGTGATCCTGACTTTGGTGGTCATCCTCCTGACCTTTGGTGCGCTTTGGCTCTGGCTTGACCGCGTTCTCCTCCGATGGCTGCGGCGCATCGGCCGGCAGGTGCGTCAGATGGTGCAGGGCGATTATGGCGAAGAGGATGCTGGCTTTCAGGCCGCACCCGCTGAAGTCCAGCGGCTGGGCAGGGACCTTCAGGAACTGGCCCGCGCGGGGGGGCGGCGCGATCAGGAATTGATCCATGCAATCGCTGCGCGGGATGCGATGGCGCGAGAGGTCAATCACCGGGTGAAGAACAACCTGCAGATGATCTCGAGTATTGTCAGCCTGCAGGCCTCGCGCCTGTCCGATCCCGAGGCGCGTCGTTTGATGACGCAAACGCGGCTGCGGGTTGGGGCTCTGGCACTGGTGCAGCGCCTCATTTACGAGGTGGAGGAAAGTGAGCAGGGCGCGGTGAATACCGACCGTATGTTTTCTGAGCTTTGCGCAGAGGTCCAAGCCAATTTTCCACCCTCCAAAGTGTCGGTGTCGTGCCTTTCCACGCTGGGCGTGATCTCCGGTGATCAGGCGGTGTCGGCGGCTCTGATCGTCACCGAGGCTTTGACGAATGCCCTGCGTCATGGGTTTCCGGAGGATCAGGCTGGCGCAATCCATGTCCGACTGGAGCCTTTGGAGGGCGACGGGCTGCTGACCATCTGTGATGACGGAATTGGATCAAGTGACAGTGACGATCCGGCGGGCATGGGGATGGACTTGATTCAGGCACTGACATTGCAGTTGGACGGGCAATTGAGTTTTTCCAAAACAGCCGGCGGCGGCAAGACGGTTGTCGTGCGCTTTCCCTGCCGGGCGCCGGAGGCCTCACTCTAGGGTCATAGCTTCGATGGCGCGGCGCAGCTCTGCTTCGGTGAACGGCTTTGTCAGTTTCTGCCAGTCGGGGTTCATCGGATCATCGAGCTTTTGATGGCCCGTCATGATGAGGACCTGAAGTCCCGGGCGCTCCCGCGACATTTTATGGGCCAGTTCCACACCGTTCATTCCGGGCATGCTGTAATCGGTTATGAGCAGATCGACGCCGCGGCCCTGATGGGCCATGGGCAGCGCACGCATCGGGTCCTGCGCGGCGATGGCCTGGTAGCCCATATCGCGCAGCATGCAGACGATGCCGAGCCGCAGCAATGGATCGTCGTCCACCACGAGAATGTCCGGTTCAGTCGACATTGCTGCTGCAGATCACCTCTCTCATATCAGGCAACGGTTGAAGCGCTTCAATAGCCGGGCGGGTCGCTTGCAGGAAAAGACTCATCGCCCGCCTGATCAATCTTGTCCCACTTTTTTCCGGGTGTATCGCGCATCCCCTCTGGCCCTGCCGAGCGGGTCTGATCAAAATTGGCGGCGTCGATTTCGCCGTGCGCAAAGGCGGCGGCACTCCGGCGCATTGGCAACTTTCCAGGAAGCCGCCGCTGTGCATAGATGGCCGCACTCACGATGGTTGCGGCCACCAGCGCGACGCCCCCCAATATCCTTGCGGTCATCGGTATCCTGCCGAACAAACTGCCTTCGCCATTCGTTGGCGCTTGTTTTTTGGCCATGTTGCTGCCTTTCGGGCGTGTCGACGGGTCAGGCTGCGACCTGAAAATTGTCTCTGGTACCGCGCGTCGCAAGATAGGCCGGGTCAAACCAAGCGATCCGCCGGAGTGACTCCCAATCCAAAATGGTCAGCCGCCGCGACTGAAGCTCGATCAATTCCATCGACCGCATTTCCTGCAATGTGCGGTTGACGTGCACCGGGGTCAGGCCGGTCAAATCGGCCAAGTCCAGCTGCGTTAGCGGCATGTCGCACGCCTTTTGGTCTGCTGCACCCGCACCCGACAGCCGTGTGTAGAGTTCGCAGAAAAGGTGGGACAGGCGCTCAATCGCATTCTTGCGGCCAAGATTGACCAGCCACTCCGCCTGCACCTGCTGCGCAAACTGCGCATGGCGCCAAAAGAGCTTCATAAGGCTGATATCGACGGCGGCCTGCGCTTCCATCTCACGACGCGATGTGCAGTTTGCCTGAATAGGCGTGAGCGCGACCACGGCTTGGACGGCGCGCCCTCCATCCAGCCAGCAGGGGTCGCACAGGTCCCCCGGCAGATACAGGCCGGTGATTTGCCGCCGCCCGTCGGAAAGGAGGCGGTAGCGACCGGCCCATCCGTTGAGGATCTGGTGGAGGTGGTCGGGCCGCTCCCCGCCTCGGGCAAGATGTTGATGATGGCGCAAACTGAACAATGTTCCGGGCAGGCGATCACATCCTGCAGGGAGCATGATGGGCGGTGTCCAGCTATCACGGGGCTGGAATGCGTCTTGGAGCACGACGTGTTTCCCCTTTTTGACTTTGAAGGACAACGCAGCACGCCGCTTAACGTTCCCGTTGCTGCAATTTATGCTGGGTCGGCCAATTTACGGCGCGGCGGGAACAAGCGTCTGCTTGGGTTGTTTTTGCCTTGTCAGGCTGTTGACTGCTGTGCCCTCCCCTACCCCCCCGTGGCGCGGTAGCTGGTCAATCGGCTTGGCAAGATGCGGGGAACTTGTTCTCCGGTAATTGAGTGGACAGGGTTGGCTCTGCCAACCTTTCGGGCCCGCCATCCTCCCCCGGATGGCGGGCCATTTTTCACCCGCGCCGATTTCGGGTAGATAGCGCAAATGACCGATGCCCGATTCCTGACCGGCCGCCTTCTCCTTGCAATGCCGGGCATCGGTGATCCGCGCTTTGACCATGCCGTGATTGCGATGTGCGCTCACGACGAAGAGGGCGCGATTGGCCTTGGGATCGGCCATGAGCTCGAGGGGATGCGCCTCCGTAAATTGATGACGCAGTTGGACATTGACCCGGGTTCGGCGGTGGATGCGCCGGTCCATTATGGTGGCCCGGTCGAACCTGCTCGCGGGTTTGTGCTGCACAGCCTGGATTGGGGCGGGGAGGGCACGGTGCAGGCGGCCGACCGCTGGGCGCTGACTGGCACGCTCGATGTGCTGAAGGCCATTGCCGCAGGGCGTGGCCCATCCCGCTGGCTTGTTGCGCTGGGCTATGCAGGTTGGGGCGCCGGGCAACTGGATGAAGAAATGCATCGCCATGGCTGGCATGTTGTCGATGGTGGTGATGATCTTGTCTTCGACGCACCGGTGCAGGAGCGCTGGACGCGCGCCTTTCATGGTGCCGGCATTGACCCCCGGCTTCTTTCCCCCGCCAGTGGCAACGCCTGACTTGAGGGATCTAGATTAGGCCGGGGATCAGCCGGTACCGGACCCTTTCTTTGAAGGCGACATAGGCTGGGTCGCGCGTCAAAAGTGTTTCCTCTGCCTGCAGGCGTAGAATTTGAGCGCTCCAGCCAATGGCGTAGATCGCGAAATTGAAGACACTCGGCATCAGAATGAGCACCCCAATATGGACGGCCAGATAACCGGCATACATGGGATGGCGCACATAGCGGTATAGACCACCGGCCTCGATGCCGCGATTGGCAGGCGCAATGCCGAAGCTGCGACGCAGCGATAATTTTGCCAATCCCTGACATGCATTGCCGAAGAGGATAAGGCCAACGCCCAGTGGCGCGATGGCATGGAAACTGTCGGGCCCCGGATGGATGAGGAGGGGCGCCGCGGTAGCGGTCAAGGCCAGCAGCCAATCGCCCAGGCGCAGCGAAATCTCAGATGTTGGCCGGCGGATTAAAGTGAAGATGACAACCGCGGCCTCTGAAATGAGGAGCAGTGGGGCATAGATGTTCGCCGACCCGAGAACGCGGTAGACCATCCAGGCAAACAGCAAAGTGATGAGGATCTGCTCCATCCTGTCCAGCGCGCGCGGATTGGCGCGGGCGAACAGGCGCTCAAATGGGCCCACCGGTGCGGTTGTATCGGCGATCATTCTGGTCCCCCAATGGCCTTAGGGCACGTTTTGCCCGATCCCTTCGGCTATAGGACAAGCATGTTAATAAACCGCTAGGTGGGTTGGCAGGCGCGCGGATGGACCTTGTCTTCACTTTGGAAGCAATGGATGCGATTTATGGAGTGAGCCACAGTGCATCCTGCATAAATTCTCCGCTGATGCGCGAATAATCCTCCCAATTACAATGTATTAAGGAAATGAAGATATTCCAAATACTTCATTCAATCGGAATACACGCAAGCAACTCGTCGCAAATCCGTTGCGTTAACCATTTCCCTTCATAGTCTGACAGCGCGTGTCTGGGACTTTCCTGTCGTCATAAGTGCGAAGGGAACGGCAAGATGAAGCTGGGGAAAAAAGGTCTGACGGGATTGGCGGTTGTGGTGGCTATGCTGGCCACGCCGGCGCAGGCGGGCTGCTGGTCGAAAGAAGCGGTGGCGGCGGCCAAGATCCGCGAATTTGAAACGATGTTGATGGTCTCGGCACTGCGCTGTCGGAATGGCGGACGCGATTTTCTGGCGCGCTACAACCAGTTTGTGCGCGAAGGGCGCCCCGTTCTCACCCAGGTCAATGAAACCCTGCGGACCCAATTTACAGCAGATCTGGGCACAGGTCGCGGCCTCAATGCCTATGATGGCTTCGTCACCTCGATTGCCAACCGCTATGGCGCGGGCATCGCCGATCTCAACTGCGGCGATCTGAGCGACATCACGAATGCCGCTGTCGCGGGTAGCGGCAGTGCGGTGCAGCTTGAACGTCTGGCCGATGCGGCGGATATTCATCCACCCGTCGGACGGCAATGCTCGGCCACGATCGCAATCGCGCGTTAAACCAGACGCGCCGGAAACAGGGAGCCGCGCTGCGCCTTTGGGCGATGCGCGGCCCCTTTGCTTTGTCGTCTAACCCATTGCTGGTTGGTGCGATATAAAGAAATCTTTATATTCCGATTGCGTTTCACGTCTTATGCGGTTAGGGCGCAGGCAAATCCACACTTTGCCGGAGATTCCCCGTGGCCCATGACTATGTCGTTGCTGATCTGAGCCTTGCTGATTTTGGTCGCAAGGAAATCGCGATCGCTGAAACCGAAATGCCGGGCCTGATGGCTTTGCGTGCTGAATATGGCGCGTCGAAGCCGCTCAAGGGCGCGCGCATCACCGGCTCGCTTCACATGACGATCCAGACCGCAGTGCTGATCGAAACACTGGTGGATCTCGGCGCGGAAGTCCGCTGGGCGACGTGCAACATCTATTCCACGCAGGATCATGCCGCTGCCGCGATTGCTGCTGCCGGCATCCCTGTCTTCGCAATCAAGGGCGAAAGCCTTGCCGATTATTGGGATTATGTCGGCCGCATCTTCGACTGGGGTGATGGCCAGACCGCCAACATGATCCTCGACGATGGCGGCGACGCCACGATGTTTGCCCTCTGGGGTGCCCGCCTTGAAGCCGGAGACACTCTGGGTGAGCCGGGCAATGAGGAAGAAGTTGAATTCCAGCGCGCGCTGAAGGCCTTCATCAAGGCAAAGCCGGGCTACCTCACCATGTCGGTCGCGCACATCAAGGGCGTGTCGGAAGAAACGACCACGGGCGTGCATCGCCTGTATCAGATCGCCAAGGACGGCAAGCTGCCCTTCCCCGCGATCAACGTGAATGACAGCGTCACCAAGTCGAAGTTCGACAACCTTTATGGCTGCAAGGAATCGCTGGTCGATGCCATCCGTCGCGCCACCGACGTCATGCTCGCCGGTAAAGTGGCCTGCGTTGCCGGCTTCGGCGATGTCGGCAAGGGCTCGGCCGCCTCGCTGCGTCAGGGCGGCGCCCGCGTCATGGTCACCGAAGTTGACCCCATCTGCGCGTTGCAGGCCGCGATGGAAGGCTATGAAGTCGTGACGATGGAAGAAGCGGTGACCCGCGCCGATATCTTCGTGACGGCAACCGGCAACGAAGACGTCATCACCGCGGATCACATGAAGGCGATGCGCCCCATGTCGATCGTCTGCAACATCGGTCACTTTGACAGCGAAATCCAGATTTCGGCGCTCTCCAACTATAAGTGGGATGAGATCAAGCCGGGCACGGACCTCGTCGAATTTCCCGATGGCAAGCAGATCCTCATCCTCGCCAAGGGCCGTCTGGTGAACCTCGGCTGCGCGACGGGCCACCCGTCGTTCGTCATGTCTTCCTCCTTCACCAACCAGGTGCTGGCGCAGATCGAATTGTTCACCAACCCGGGCCAGTACGAAAACAAGGTCTATGTCCTTCCCAAGCACCTCGATGAAAAGGTGGCTGCGCTCCACCTCGAAAAGCTGGGTGTGAAGCTGACCAAGCTGACGCCGAAGCAGGCCGCTTATATCGGCGTGGGTGGCGAAGGCCCGTTCAAGCCGGAGCACTACCGCTACTAAGCGCAAAGACTTTCTACGCAGAAATTGGGGTCGGGTGGCAACACCCGGCCTCTTTTTTTGCCCGCCGAAAGTGCGGAAGTGGAGGAAGTTGAGGGCGTCGGCGCCTTGAAAACCGGGATTTGTAGGAAAGGGTCAACTTTGCGGGGGCAACGGCGGCGGTCGGTCGCGGGCATGGGCAGATGCTGGCATATTTGGGGTGCTGTAGGACAGCAAAAAATGATGACGTGGAGAGGGTGCTGAGGTTCCAAATCCTCCCCATCCGGGGGAGGTGGCAGCCCGCAGGGCTGACGGAGGGTGTGCCGGGTGCGCGCCGCATTCGGCAACATCGCACCAGGCTCCGCCCCGCCCGTCCCCATCATAATTCCCGCAGCCTGCCATCCGACTGTTCCAATCCGGCGCGGTCCTTCGTAAGAGGCTTTGCATGGTGCCGGTCCGCTTTCCAGTTATGACATGGTGACGTTGTCGACATCGGCGACTGTGCTGATGGGCATGGTCATGGCGCTGTGGCTGGCGGGGAGCGCATGGGCGCTGGCGACGGGGTTGAAGCTGCGCCGCCGGGCGCTGTTCAGTTCGGATCAGGCGCGACGCCTGTCGACGTTACTCGATTCCGCACCCGCAGTTCCGCTCATTGTCCGCAATGACGGTCGGGTGGAGGCGCAGGAGCGGCTGGTGACGTGGCTCGGGCTGCAGCGTTTGCCCAATTTCCTGTCAGATCTCTCGCTGGGGGATCTTGGCCTTGGGCCGGACGATATGCAGGCGCTGAGCAAGGATGTTGCGACGGTCCAGCGCACGGCGCGCCCTTTTACTCGCACGGTTGTGCCACGCGGGGGCAACCGCACCCTGATGATCCGCGGTCTGCCGTCGGGCGGGCAACTGGCGGGGCAGAATGCCGTGACGCTCTGGTTCTTTGACATGACCGAAAGCCAGTCGGAAATTGGTCGGTTGAGCGATGAGACCGCGCAGATGGCGCACGCCTTTTCAACCCTCACAGGCCTGCTGGAGGCAGCACCTTTCCCCATGTGGCATCGGGGGCCGGACTTGCGACTGGCGATGGTCAACACGGCCTATGTCCGCGCGGTAGAGGCGGACAGCGCGGCGGATGTGATTGAGCGGGGGCTGGAACTCATCGATGCCGATGGCGGACCAACACCCATGGCTGCCGCTGCTGCCGCCCGATCCAAGGGGGAGCCCACGGCCCGTGTCGTGCCGGCGACGATCAATGGGGAGCGCCGCGCGCTGCGCATCGTAGATGTGCCCCTGGGGGACACGGGCATTGCCGGCTATGCGATTGACGTGGAAGAGGTGGAGCGTGCACGGCAGGCCTTCCGCCGCTTTGCCGAAACGCAGCGTGATACGCTGGATCGCCTGTCCGCAGCTGTGGCGCAGTTCGCCGATGATCGCGGGCTCGTTTTCTGCAATCAGCCGTTCCAGCAGATGTTTGGCCTCAAGCCTGAATGGGTGGCCGAGCGCCCGGATTTTGACCGGCTGCTGGACCGGATGCGGGAGGCAAACCGCCTGCCTGAAACACGCGACTTCCCCGCATGGAAGGCCGAACGGCGGCAATGGTTCAACTCCGTCACCGGCGCTGTGGAGGAAAACTGGATTCTGCCGGGGGGGCAACATTTCCGGCTTGTCGCCCAGCCTTTGCCCGATGGCGGGCTGCTGATCATCCTCGAAGACCGGACCGAACAGGCACAACTTGCGAGTGCGCGGGACACGCTGTTGCGGGTCCGCACCGCCACGCTCGACAATCTGTTTGAAGCGATTGGGGTGTTTGAATCGAATGGCCGCCTCAGCACCTGGAACAATCGCTTCCGCGAAGTGTGGGAATTTGAAGAGGCGTTCCTGACCGGCCACCCGCGTGTCGATGCGCTGGCCGAAGTGGCTGCAGCCCGCCTCCTCAATCCCGAACGCGCGAGCCTGATCCGCGAACTGGTCCGGTCGGCCACGGTGGACCGCAAGCAGCGCGGGGGGCGTGTCGCGCTTAAGAACGGACGGTATTTCGAATTCGCGGCGGTGCCTTTGCCTGATGGCAATGCGCTCTTCACCATGCTCGACATCACCGACAGCCGTCAGGTGGAAAATGTCCTGCGCGAACGCGCGGCGGCGTTGGAGGAATCAGACCGGATCAAGTCGGCGTTCGTCGCAAATATGAGCTATGAACTGCGCACACCGCTGACCTCCATTCAAGGGTTTGCAGAGATGCTGCAATCGGGAATGGCGGGGGACATGGAACCGCAAGCGGTCGAGTATCTGGCGGCCATCCTCGATTCCACCGCGCGGCTTGGCACGTTGATCGACAATGTTCTGGACCTGACACAGAGCGATGCGGGCGCCTTGCCGATAGAGCGCAAACGCATCGACCTTTCCGGGCTGTTGAAGGAAGCAGCGGCATCGCGCGCCGACGCGGCGGCCGAAAAATCGATTGATCTCGCGGTTGAAATTGATGCGTCTGTGGGCACCGTCAAGGGCGACCATAAGCGGCTCTTGCAGGCGGTCGACCAACTGCTCCTCAATGCCATCAGCTACACGGAAACCGGAGGCCGCGTGCTGTTGCACGGCAGCGGGACGACCGAAATGGCAACCATCGTCGTCTCCGATAATGGCCCCGGCATGGATGAGGCGGAACAGGCACGTGCGCTTGACCGGTTCAGCCGCGTGGGGGCAGGCATCGGCCGAGAGGGGGATGGCTCGCTCGGCATCGGTCTGCCGCTCGCGCGTCAATTTGTCGAAGGCCATGGCGGCACGCTGGCCCTCCTGTCTCAGTTGGGTGAGGGCACTGTCGTTACGATTGAGCTGCCGCGCGAATGAGCGGGCCTTTTGTCGACTTGCCCGATGCCGCGGCCACCGATGCGGCAGGCCGCGCACTCGCCAAGGTGCTTCTGCCGGGTGATGTGATCGCGCTTTCGGGGGATTTGGGGGCGGGCAAGACAAGCCTTGCCCGCGGGCTTCTCGCCGAGCTCGGGCTGACAGAGGAAGCGCCGAGCCCAAGCTATGCCATTGTCATTCCTTATGACCCGCCACAGGTGCGCCTGCCGGTCTGGCATGTCGATCTCTACCGGCTGGATGACCCGGAAGACGCGATGGAACTCGGGCTGGATGACGCACTGCTGGACGGTGTATTGTTGATTGAATGGCCCGAACGGCTGGGTTGGCTGTGGCCAGGGACATTGCGCCTCCACATCAACGTGCCGGACAGTGGGCCGCGCCGCTTGACAGCGACGGTGCCGCCGTCTTGGGAAGACAGATGGCCATTTCGATGACACCACCGGCTGGGGCCGGGCAATTTCTGGCAGGCGCGGGCTGGGGCGGGGCAGAGATCCTGCCGCTCGCCGGTGACGCCTCTTTCCGCCGCTATTTCCGGGTTGTCGATGGCGCGCGTCAGGCGGTCCTGATGGATGCGCCGCCCCCGCATGAAGACCCGCGTCCCTTCATCCATGTGGCGGAATATTTGACCGGCATTGGCCTGTCTGCCCCCGCCATCCTTGCGCGGGATCTGGATCAGGGATTGCTGCTGATTGAAGATTTCGGGTCGGTCCGGATGCGCGAGACAGTCGATGCGGACATCAGTCTGGAGCCGTCGGTTTATGCGGGTGTCGTCGATGTCCTCATCGAACTGCATCGCCACGCGCCGCCGCCGGGGCTGAAGACGCATGGGCTCGATCAATGGCTGGAGGAGGTCTGCCTCTTTCCCGATTGGTATTGCCCCGCCGTCGGGCTGGATGTGGACCGCGATGCGTTCCTTGCGGCTTGGCGCGAGGTGCTGGCTCCGGTCGACGCGCAGGGCCAGACCGTGACAGAACTGCGCGACTATCATGCCGAAAACATCATGCTTCTGGAGGCACGGCAAGGTGTTGACCGCTTCGGTTTGCTTGATTTTCAGGACGCCTTGGTCGGCCATCCGGCCTATGATCTTGTCTCCATGCTGGAGGATGCGCGCCGCGATGTGACGCCTGCGGTCGAAGCGGAACAGCTTGCCCGATATATCGCACAGACCGGGCAGGGCGCTGATTTTGAGGCGGCCTATTGGGCGCTGGGGGCACAGCGCAACACGCGCATTCTGGGCGTCTTCGTCCGCCTGTGGAAGCGCGATGGGAAGCCGCATTATACCGAATTCCAGCCCCGCATGTGGGGTCTGGTCGAACGCAATCTGGCGCGGCCGGAATTGGCCCCGGTGCGGGCTTGGTTCGACGCGCATGTGCCGCCTGAGAGGCGCAGCGCCTATTGGGAGAATTTCAGGCCGTGAGCGTTGCCCGTAAGCCCTTGTCCGTCCAGCCACAGGACGGTGCTGATCCACCCCGCACGGCGATGGTGATGGCCGCTGGTTTGGGTAAGCGCATGCGCCCGTTGACCGCCACTCGGCCCAAGCCGCTGGTCGAAGTCGCAGGACGCACCTTGCTCGACCACTGCATTGACCGTCTGAAGGAGGGCGGCGTCGCAAAGGCCGTGGTCAACGTCCATTATCTGGCGGACGCGGTTGAGGCGCACATGCGCACGCGGGTGTCGGGCATCGACATTGCCGTGTCGGATGAACGTCCGCAGCTGATGGAGACAGGCGGCGGCCTGATGCAGGCCAAGGACCTAATCGACGCTGACCCCTTCCTCTGTGTCAACAGCGACAATCTGTGGGTGGATGGCCCCGTCAATGCGCTGCGGCTGCTCGCCGGGCGCTGGAATGCGGACGAGATGGATGCGCTCCTGCTGCTCGTGCCGCTGGCCCGCGCCAACAACCACAATGGCAAGGGCGATTTCCACATGGATGCCTGGGGCCGCCTGTCGCGCCGCAAGCCGAACCGGGTCGCGCCTTTTGTCTTCACCGGCATCCAGATGCTGTCCAAATCGGTTCTGACCGACGCGCCCGAAGGCCCGTTTTCGACCAACCTGTTCTGGAACCGTGCCATAGAGGCGGGTCGCTGTTTCGGCGTTGTCCATCAGGGCATGTGGTTTGATGTGGGCACGCCGCAGGCCATTCCGGTGACAGAGGCGATGCTCGCCCATGGCTGATCGGCGCGAGCCAGCCGTTTACACCATCCCGCCCCACCGGGCCTTTGCCGATGCGCTCGTCACTGGGCTGCTTGCGCTTTATGGCGCGGACAGGCTCTCTCTGGCGCGCGGCATCATCCTTGTTCCGAACAATCGTGCGGGCCAGGCGATCAGCGATGCCTTTGTCCGGCGTGCAGAAGGCGGGCTGCTCATGCCGCGCCTCGTGCCCATTGGCGATCCGGAGCTGGATGACCGCACCGGCCCTGCGCTGGACCCGCTGTCCGAAGAGCCGCTGCCGCCCGCCATTGATCCGCTGCGCCGTCAGCTCATCTTTGCGCGCCTGTTGCAGGATCAGCGCGCGATGGACGCGGCAGAGGCGATGCGGCTCGCCGCTGAGCTCGGCCGGGTGCAGGATCAGCTGCTGGTCGAAGAGAAATCGCTTCATGATCTGACGACGCTCAAGCTGGAAGAGGGCCTGTCCCAACATTGGGATACTGCGCTCGACCTGCTGAAGCTCGTCCTCAGCCAATGGCCGCAGGAACTGGCGACGCGCGGCGTTATTGATCTCGCGGACCGGCGCAACCGCCTGCTTCACCGTGTCGAAGAACGTTGGGGGCCGGAGCCTCCGCCCGGCTTTGTCGTGGCTGCAGGTGTCAGCACCGGCGCGCCAGCGGTTGCGCAGTTGCTGCGCCGAGTTGCGCGGCTTGCCAATGGCCGGGTTGTGCTCGCCGGGCTCGATCAACATATGCCCGATGCGGAGTGGGATGCAGTTGCCGGCAGCGAGGATGTGACGCCCATTGAGACGCACCCGCAATTTCATCTGGCACAGATGCTGGACCGGATGGGCGTTGCCCGTGCCGAGGTGAAGTTGTGGCGTTATGGCAGTGATGCGGACGCGCCGCCCGCCCGCTCCCGTGCGATCTCCAATGCGCTGGCACCTGCGCGCTTTACCGACAAATGGGTGGACCTTCCCGCCGCAGACCGGCGCTTGTCCGGCGTGAAGGCCATTGAAGTGGCGACGCCGGCGGATGAGGCACAGGCCATTGCACTCACCATCCGTGAGGCGCTGGACCGGCCCGGTACGGTTGCGTTGATGACGCCGGACAGGCCACTTGCCCGCCGCGTGTCGGCGCATCTCAAACGCTGGGGGATTGATGCGGATGACTCCGCCGGGCGTCCGCTTTCGGCGACGCCGCCCGGGATGCTCCTTCTGACGCTGGCCACGGCGGCGGCGGATGACTTTGCGCCCGTGCCGCTGCTGGCGCTCCTGAAGCACCCGCTGGTGACAGGCGGGATGGACCGGATGGCCTGGCTGGACGGGGCTCGTGCGCTTGACCGGGCGTTGCGCGGCCCGCGTCCGGGAAAGGGCCTGCACGGCATCACGGCGCTGCTCGAAACCCCCGACAAATATGAAGGCGATGTCCGCAATGCGGCGCTCCCCTGGTGGCGCGACGTCGTGCCGCTGCTGGAGCCGGTTCAGGCGGTCTTCCGCGCCGCCCCGACACTGCCCACATTGCTGGAGACGCTGCGCACCGCACTCCAGACACTCGGCGGGGATGCCATCTGGTCTGGCGAGGCGGGTCGGACGCTGGCGGATCTGTTTGCGGACCTGCAGGCCCACGCAGGGGACGGCCCCGGTGCGGTTGATCCGGCAACCCTGCCGCGCCTTTTCCGCCAGCTTTGCGATGTGACAACGTGCCGCCCCGCCCGTGGCGGGCACCCCCGCGTCTTCATCTGGGGTCTGCTCGAGGCTAAGCTGCAATCGGCGGAAACGATGATCCTTGGCGGGCTGAACGAAGGCATCTGGCCCGCCCTTCCCTCACCGGACCCATGGTTGGCGCCGGCTGTCCGCCGTGCGCTAGGCTTGCCCAGTTTGGAGCGCCGCATCGGCCTGTCCGCGCATGATCTGGCGGGCGCCTTGGGCGCGCCCAATGTGCTGCTGACGCGGGCGCAGCGCGACACAAGCGGCCCCACCAACGCCTCCCGCTTCTGGCTGCGGCTGGAGACGATGGCAGGCCATCTGGCCGAGCCGGAGCTGCGTGTTGATCTTCTCGCCCGCGCGCTCGATGGGCATGACGGGCAACCCGACCGCGCCAAGCGTCCGGCGGTGGAGGTGCCGCTTGCCGCCCGTCCGCGCAAGATTTCGGTGACCGATGTCGATCGCCTCGCAGCGGACCCTTATTCATTTTATGCCAAGGCGATCCTGAAGCTAAAGTCGCTCGACGCCGTTGATGAAGAGCCCGGCCCATCCTGGAAAGGGTCCGTCATCCACAAGGTGCTGGAGGATTGGGCAAAAGAGGATCGCTATGCCGCGGGTGCGCTTGTCCAGCGGATGCGCCATGCCCTGGATGGAGTGGCCGTCAACGCGGTCACCCGCACGCTGTGGTTGCCGCGCTTGGTCGCCACCGCACAGTGGATTGAAGACCGTGTTGTAGACAACCGGGTCACGGGGCGTGATCCTTTCGCGGCCGAAGTCGATGGCCGTGTGGAGATTGACGGCGTGACGGTGACGGGCCGGGTTGACCGGATTGACCGGACCCTCGGCGGGGTCGCGATCATCGATTACAAGACGGGCAAGGCGCCGAGTGCCAAGCAGGTCAAGGCGGGGCTTGCCGTCCAGTTGGGGCTGCTGGGCCATATGGCGGAGCAAGGCAGCTTCAAGGACATCGATCCGCTGCCCGCTGAAGCCTTTGAATATTGGACCTTCCAGAAGGACGGCGACGATTTCGGCAAGATGGAAGCGCCGACGGGCAAGAGCGAAAAACGGATAGACGCCGACGTGTTTGTCGAGACGATTGTTGCAGCCTTCCGAACACACGCTGCCCGCTGGCTGACCGGTGACGAGGCCTTTGAACCCAAGCTCCATCCCGAACTGGCCTATAGCGAGTTTGACCAGCTGATGCGGCTTGAAGAATGGCAGGGCCGAGACTGATGGCAAAGCCAAAGAAGTTCAAGCATCTGCCCATTCTTGAAGGCAGTCAGGCGCAGGCCTCGCGACCGGACGGGCAGGTCTGGCTTAAGGCTTCGGCGGGCGCGGGGAAGACGCAGGTGTTGACCGCGCGCGTGTTGCGGCTCTTGCTGAATGAGGCGAACCCGGAATCAATCCTGTGCCTGACGTTCACAAAAGCAGGCGCCGCCGAAATGGCGGACCGTATTCATGAACGGCTGGGCGCTTGGGTGACATTGCCTGAGAAGGACCTCAAGCAGGAAGTCTTCGCGCTGGGAGAGCCGCATCTGGGCAATCGGCTGGCGGACGCCCGCCAGCTGTTCGCCAAGGTGCTCGATGCACGCGGCGGCGGGTTGCGCATTCAGACCATTCACAGCTTTGCCCAGACCGTGCTCGCGGCGTTCCCGGCAGAGGCTGGACTTACCGTCGGCTTCCGCCCGATTGAAGGGCGGGAGGAGATGCAGCTGAAGCGGCAGGCGCTCGGCACTTTGGTGGCGACAGCGGAGAAGGAAGGGCGGCTGGGCACCATCGACCGGCTGCAATTGCTCGCCCGCCAGATCGGCGAAGACGCGACCCGTAAGCTGCTCGACCGCTGCGCGCAGGTGCCGGAGACGATGGAGAAGATGGGCAGCGGTGTCGGTCCACTCGTGCGACGTTGGCTGGGCATCGGAGAGATGGATGTAGAAGCGCACATCCTGTCCTGCTGCACCGAGGGTGGTTTTGATCGTGCGGGGATCGACACCATTCGGACCATGAACGTCGCTTGGGGCACCGGCCGCGCTGCGGACAACGTGGCGGCTATTGAACAATGGTTGGCGATGGATGCTGCGGAACGCGCCCGCAATCTTGAGCTTCTGCAGGCCGCTTGGGCGAAGAAGGACGGCGAACTCAAAAGGGCGAAAGGCTATTTCCCGCCGGACCCTGCCTATTTTGACTGTGTCGAGCCGATCTTCGCCTTTTTCAGCGGTCTCATTCAGATCCGCCGCATCGCAAAGACTGCGAAGTCTATCACCGCCGCGCTCGAACTCGGGCAGGATTATGCACGCGTCTATGGTGAGGCGAAGCGGGCGGCCGGGGTTGTTGATTTCAATGACATGATCCGCGCTACGCTCAAACTGCTCGGGACGGACGAGATTGGCGACTGGATCCGGTTCAAGCTCGACCAGTCGATTGACCACATTCTCGTCGATGAGGCGCAGGACACCAATTCTGACCAATGGGATATCGTCAAAGCGCTGTCCGAAGAATTCTTCGCCGGTGAGGGGACCAAGCCGGACAAGGTGCGGACCGTTTTTGCGGTGGGGGATTTCAAGCAGGCGATCTTCAGCTTTCAAGGCACAAACCCTGAGGAGTTTGGGAAGGCCGGAGCGCATTTCCGCAAAGAGATAGAGGCCGTGGGGCTGGACCTTGAGACGCCCGCTATCGATCAGTCTTTCCGCTCTAGCCAGCCAATCCTCGATGTGGTGGATCAGGTGATGGGTGAAGTGGGGGAGGCTGCGCTCGGCCTGCCGGAGCCGCTTCGGGCGCATAAGGCCCATGACCTTGCCTGTCAGCATGGTGGTCTTGTTCAGCTCCTGCCGCCATTCACCGCGACCGACGACGATCCAGAAATGGACAGCGGCGATGGCGACGATGAGGAAGGCTGGATGGCGCCCGCCGAGCTCAAATGGGCGGCGGCATTGGCGAAGAAGGTCAAGGATTGGACGAGCGGTGGGCTCTTCCTCGAAAAGGAAGGCCGCAACGCCGAACCCGGCGATGTAATGATCCTCCTGCGCAGCCGGAGCGAACTCGCACGGCTCATCGTCTCACGCCTCTATGAGGAAAAGGTGCCGGTCGCGGGTGTGGACCGGCTGCGGCTGGATGCGCCGATTGCCGTGCAGGATCTGATGGCGTGCATCCGCTTCGTGCTCCAGCCGGAGGATGACCTTTCGCTGGCATCGCTGCTCGTCTCTCCTCTAATCGGATGGTCACAGGACGATTTGTTTGCCCGTGCGCATGGCCGAAGGGCCGGGCTGTGGCAGCATCTGCGCGCCACCCGTCCCGAAGGTGATCTGTTCGTCCTGCGGGAACTGTTGGCGATGGCTGACCGCACGACACCTTATGATTTTCTGGAGGCCATCCTCTCCGGCCCCATTGGCGGGCGCGGCAAGATGCTGGCCCGGCTTGGGGAGGAAGCGCGCGACCCGATTGAAGAGCTGCTGAACGCGACCCTCCAGTTTGAAGGCACCAATACGCCGTCGCTCCAGTTGTTCCTCGATTGGTTCTGCCGGGGCGAAGTGGACATCAAGCGCGATGCCTCCAAGCGCGAAAACGCGGTGCGGGTGATGACGGTGCATGGCTCCAAGGGTCTGCAGGCACCCATCGTCGTTTTGGCGGATGCGACGGCAGACCCGTCCAAAAAGCCTAAATCCGGGCTTGATTGGGTGGTGGAAGAAGAGCTGATGACGCTGCCCTTGTTCCGGCCCAAACAGGCGGAGCTTTTCGGGTCGCTCGCGGCGTCTGCGAAAGCGCAGGATGAGCGCGACGATCAGGAACATTGGCGTCTGCTCTATGTCGCGATGACGCGGGCGGAGGAGCATCTCTATGTCGGCGGCGCCCTGAAACCGAGCCAGGTGAAAAATGGCGTAAGTGAGAAGAGCTGGCACCATAAGGTTGCCGCAGGGATGCTTAGACTGGAAGAGGTCCATCACGCCGAAGACGGTACGTTGACGGTGCATCGCAAAGGCATTTCCAAAAAAGACAGTGGCAAGGACACTGACGCCGAACGCTGGACCGAGGCCATTCCAGCCTGGGCCTTGCGACCCCCACCCGAAGAGGCTCGCCCGCCGCGACCACTTGCCCCGTCGGCGCTTGGGGTGGCGGATGCGGCGTCCAGCCCGCCGCCAGATCCGGCCATGCGCGCCGCGGCTGAACGCGGGCGGGTGCTGCACAGCCTGTTTGAACGGCTGCCGGCCGTGCGCCCCGAAGATCGGGTTGAGGCGGCCCGCCGCTGGATGGCCGCACAGGACGTTGCCGATGCCGACGCGCTCGTGGCAACGGCACTGGAGGTCATCCACCATCCCGATTTCGCGGCGGTCTTTGCGACGGATGCTCTGGCCGAGGCGCCCCTGGCCGGGGTTGTAGACGGGCAGGTGATCTCTGGGACGGTGGACCGCCTGATCGTCAGCGATACGCACGTGACCGTCGTTGATTTCAAAACCGGGCGCCGCGTCCCATCGGGCGAAGCGGCCGTGCCCGATTATCACAAGGCGCAGATGGCGGCTTATGCGGCCGTGCTGGCCGACATCTTCCCCGGGCGCGAGGTGCAGGCCGCTTTGCTTTACACCTCCGGACCAAAGATGATCGCGCTTTCGCAGCAGACGCTGGCAGACTGGAGACCGGGGCGTATTGGCGCATAGATTTTCTTCGCGCGCGCGCCGTTGAGATTGGCGCGCGGCACCCCTAGATTACGGATCAAACCAAGGAGATTCCCACATGGCCACCAAGTCCATCACCGATGCAAGCTTTGCCGATGACGTCCTCAATGCGGACGGCCCCGTCCTTGTCGATTTCTGGGCGGAATGGTGCGGCCCGTGCAAGATGATCGGCCCGAGCCTTGAAGAGATTTCGGATGAGCTCGCCGGCAAGGTGACGATCGCAAAGATCAACATCGATGAAAACCCAGATGCGCCCGGCAAATATGGCGTGCGCGGCATCCCGACGATGATCCTCTTCAAGGACGGCGCGCCTGCCGCGACCAAGGTCGGCGCGGCACCAAAGTCCGCGCTGAAGGGTTGGATTGAATCGGAAATCTAAGCCGGTCTAACGGACACGCGAACCAAAGGGCGGGGCTTAGCTCCGCCCTTTTTCGTTTCAGCTCCGGTAGTCTGCGTTGATGCTGATGTACCCGTGCGTCAGATCGCACGTCCACACCGTCGCGCGGCCCTGCCCAAGCCCGATATCGACGCCGATGGTGATATCTTGCCCCTTCAGATGCGCGGTGACCGGCGCTTCATCATAGCCTTCAACAGGCAGGCCTTTTTCCGCGACCTGTGTGGTGCCGAAGCGGATGGCGAGCAGATCGCGCTCGGCGGGTTCACCGGCCTTGCCGACCGCCATGACAACGCGGCCCCAATTGGCATCTTCGCCCGCAATGGCGGTCTTCACCAGCGGCGAGTTGGCGATGCTGAGCGCGATGCGGTGCGCGCTTTCATTGGAGACGGCACCATCGACGCTGATCTCAATAAACTTGGTCGCGCCTTCGCCATCGCGCACGACGAGGTGCGAAAGCTGGCGGCACAGATCGGTCAGTGCCGCCTGAAACGCGTCGGCGCCTGCGGAGTCCATGGACGTGACAGGGGCATTGCCCGCTTGGCCGGTCGCAAACGCAAGCACGGTGTCGGATGTCGAGGTGTCACTATCGACCGTGATGCAGGAGAAGGTCGCCGTGTTGGCGGCGGACAGCATCGTTTGCAGCACGGTCGCGTCAATGGCGGCATCGGTGAAGATATAGCCGAGCATCGTCGCCATGTCGGGCGCGATCATGCCGGAGCCTTTGATGACGCCCACCAGCGTAACTGTTTTGTCGCCGATGACGGCCTTGGTCATCGCGCCTTTGGGGAAAGTGTCCGTGGTGGAAATGGCAGCGGCCACATCGGCCCAGCTGCAGGTCTCAGCCGAAAAGGCCGCTTCTAGGCCTGCTTCCGCTTTGTCGATGGGGAGCGGCACGCCAATGACGCCCGTTGCAGAGGCGAAGACTTCAGACGGCGCACAACCGAGATGCGCTGCGGCCTTCGCGGTGACGGCTTCCACCGCCGCCCGGCCCTTATGCCCGGTAAAGGCATTGGCATTGCCCGCACTGACGACAAGCCCGCGTGCGACCCCGGCGGCGAGATGCGTGCGGCACCATTCCACTTCGGGGGAGGGGCATTTGCTCTGCGTTGTCACGCCTGCAACCGACGTGCCGGCATCGAACGTGATGAAGGTCAGGTCACACCGATCCCAAGTCTTATACTGCGCCCGCGCCACACGGGGCGTCACACCGGCAATCTGCGGCAAAGCGGGAAAGGGCGAGGCGAGGGGCGAAATTGCGGTGCTCATGGCGACGCTCCTAGTCGCTCCGTTCATAGTTTTGAAGTGCCTGCTGGTCTATTGAAGTGCGCAACGGGATGGACGGCGGCGCTCTCGCTCCCTATATCCGCCCTTGGACTGAATTGATGCGGCTGTTTCTTTACCTCTTGGCCCTGGTGGTCGGCTTTTCCCCTGCGCAGGCGGGTGGGCTTGCTATGGCAGAGCCGGTGGCCGTTTCCAGCGCCTCGCAAACATCCTCATCCTCCGCGCAATCTGAAACAGTGTCCGCCCATGCGGCGATGCTTCCGGTCCAATTGGTCCGGCCTCAGCCTGTTTCCATGCCGACGGCAGCACAGCTGCCTGTCGTTTCCGCTGTTTCCAGCGAACTGACGGACCGGCCGCTCGAATAGCGCTGGGGCGGCTTCGTGCTGCCTGCCCCTTTTTTCCGTTTCTTTCTGCGCGCGACGCGCGTGCCCAATTTATTCCCAAGGATTTCCATATGTTCGGCAAGATCGCCAAAGCCGTGTTCGGCTCTTCCAATGACCGTTATGTCCGTTCGCTCCAGAAGATCGTCGACAAGGTCAACGGCTTTGAATCCACGATGTCGGCGATGACCGACGCCGAGTTGAAGAACCAGACAATCCTGTTCCGTGAGCGTCTGGAAGCCGGCCAGAGCATGGACGACCTGCTGCCCGAAGCCTTTGCGACCGTCCGCGAAGCGGCGACCCGCACGCTTGGCCAGCGCCATTATGATGTGCAGCTGGTCGGCGGCATCGCGCTCCACCGCGGTGAGATTGCCGAGATGCGCACGGGCGAGGGCAAGACGCTGGTTGCCACAGCCGCGACTTATCTGAACGCGCTGCCCGGCAAGGGCGTCCACGTCATCACCGTCAACGACTATCTGGCCAAGCGCGATGCGGACTGGATGGGTCAGGTCTACCGCTTCCTTGGGCTGTCGGTGGGCGTCATCATCCCCAATCTGTCCGATCAGGAACGCCGCGACGCCTATGCCGCCGACATCACCTACGGCACCAACAATGAGTTCGGCTTCGACTATCTGCGCGACAATATGAAGTATGAGCGTGAGCAGATGGTGCAGCGCCCCTTCAACTACGCCATCGTCGATGAAGTCGACTCGATCCTGATCGACGAAGCGCGCACGCCGCTCATCATTTCCGGCCCAACCGATGATAAGTCGGAACTCTATATGCAGGTCGACAAGATCGTGAAGCAGGTGGAGGAAGGCGATTATGAGAAGGACGAAAAGCAGCGCTCCATCGTCCTGACCGAAGACGGCACCGAGAAGGTTGAACGGCTTCTGGAAAATGCGGGCCTCCTCGAAGGCGCGAACCTGTATGATTATGAAAACACGCAGGTCGTCCACCACCTGAACCAGGCGCTCCGCGCGAACGTGATGTTCAAGCGCGACACCGATTACATCGTGAAAGACAATAAGGTCGTCATCATTGACGAGTTTACCGGCCGCATGATGGACGGACGCCGCTGGTCGGACGGGCTGCATCAGGCCGTGGAAGCCAAGGAAGGCGTCCAGATCGAGCCGGAGAACCAGACACTCGCGTCCATCACCTTCCAGAATTATTTCCGCATGTACCCCAAGCTGGGCGGCATGACGGGGACAGCCGCGACTGAAGCGCAGGAATTTTACGACATCTACAAGATGAATGTCGTCACCATCCCCACCAACGTGCCGGTGCAGCGCATCGATGATGAGGATGAGTTCTACAAGAATACGCAGGACAAGTTCGGCGCCATCGCCAAGCTCATCAAGGAACGGGCAGAGGCCGGCCAGCCGGTCCTCGTCGGCACCGTCTCTATCGAAAAGTCGGAATTGCTGAGCGAATTCCTCAACAAGGAAGGCGTGGACCACAGCGTCCTCAACGCCCGCTACCATGAACAGGAAGCGCACATCATCGCGCAGGCGGGCCGCCTTGGCGCCGTCACTATCGCGACCAACATGGCGGGTCGTGGGACCGACATTCAACTGGGCGGCAACCTTGAGTTCCGCACGAATGATGAGTTGTCGGCAATGGAAGCCGGCGCGCAGAAGGACAAGGAAATCGAACGCATCCGCGCCGAGATTGAGGTCGAGCGCCAACGCGTGCTTGATGCGGGCGGCTTGTTTGTTATCGGCACCGAGCGGCATGAAAGCCGCCGCATCGATAACCAGCTGCGCGGCCGTTCCGGTCGTCAGGGTGATCCGGGCCGCACCAAATTCTATCTGTGCCTCGATGATGATCTGCTGCGCATCTTCGGCCCGGACACGTTGTTCTCCAAGATGATGAACAACAATCTGGCCGACGGTGAAGCCATCGGCTCACGCTGGCTGTCCAAGGCGATTGAGACTGCGCAGAAGAAGGTCGAAGCCCGCAACTATGACATCCGTAAGCAAGTCGTCGAATATGATGACGTGATGAACGACCAGCGCAAGGTCATCTACGAACAGCGCGGCGACATCATGGATGCTGAAGCGGTCGACGATGTGACCATCGACATGCGCTATGAAACGATCAACGAGATTGTCGGCGATGCCTGCCCGCCCAACAGCTACCCCGAGCAGTGGAATGTGGAGGTGCTGAAGGTCCGCATTCATGAAATCTTCGGGCTGGAAATGCCTGTTGAAGATTGGGCGAAGGAAGCCGAGATCGAGCCGGAAATGGTCGAAGACCGTATCCGCGAAGCGGCCGACGCCATGATGGCGGCCAAGCAGGCGGAGCTGGAGCTCGATATGTGGCGCCAAGTGGAAAAGAGCGTGCTGCTCCAGTCGCTTGACCATCGCTGGAAGGAACATCTGTCCACGCTCGACGCGTTGCGCGCCGTCATCCACTTGCGTGCTTATGCGCAAAAGACGCCGATCAATGAATATAAGCGCGAGGCCTTCGCCTTGTTTGAGCGCATGTTGGTGCTGATCCGTGAAGACGTGACGAAGATCCTGTCGCACGCGCAGTTCCAGTTTGAAGCACCGCCCGAACTGCCAAAGATGCCGGACTTTATGACGACGCATATCGATCCGTTGACGGGGGAAGATAATAGCGCAGACTTTGACGCCGCCTCTATGGGCCTCGTCTCCACGCGCCTGCCGCCGTTGCAGATCGTGCAGCCCGACCCCGAAGAAATGTTGGGCGAAGACCCGGCAAGCTGGGAAGGCGTCGTCAGCCGCAACGCACCATGCCCCTGTGGCTCGGGCGAGAAGTACAAGCACTGTCACGGCGCACTGTGATTGGTTGAGGCCATGTCGGGCAGGTTCAAAGCCAAGCTCCAATTGCTCTGTGGTGAAGAGATCGCCATGGGGCCGGGCAAGGCGGACCTGCTGGAGGCCATCCGCGCTACAGGCTCCATCTCGGCTGCCGCAAGGCATCTGGGGATGAGCTACCGGCGGGCGTGGATGCTTGTTGAGGTCATGAACCGGCTTTGGGCGGAGCCGCTGGTCCATGCGACGCCCGGCGCGCGGAAAGGGGCCACACTGACGCCCTTTGGCGAAGCTGTTCTCAGCGATTACCGGCGGTTGGATGCGGGGCTGGCCACCACGCTGCTGGGCGAGGCCGCGACGGCCCTTCAAGCCCGGCTTCGCTGATCAAAAGGCCAGAGGGCGAGCCTTAGGCAGGGCGGTCAAAAATTCATTGCATCTCCGCCCGCAGCACTCCTATGCACGGTGGGATATAGCTTGCACATGGCTGTGCAAGGGATGGAGACCGACATGACTTTTTGGCTGACGCCCGCTTTCTTCCTCACTGCACTTCTTTATGCGAGCGTCGGCTTTGGCGGGGGATCGACCTACAATGCGTTGTTGGCGCTGGCGGGCGTCGATTATCGCCTGCTCCCGGCGGTTGCGCTCAGCTGCAATATTCTGGTCGTCATCGGCGGCACCTGGCGGTTCCATAAGGCCGGGCTGATGCCTTGGAAGCGCGCGCTTCCCTTGGTCGTTATCTCCGCACCTTTTGCCTGGTTGGGCGGGCTGACGCCGATCAAGGAGACGCTGTTCCTCTCGCTTCTGGCGGCCAGCCTGTTCATCGCGGGTCTGGCGTTATTGTTCCAAAAGGAGGCCGAGGGCGACGCTCCCACGCCTGATCGCAAGGCGACCGTTGCGGACCTCTTGACCGGCGCGGGCGTCGGCTATCTGGCGGGGCTCGTGGGCATTGGCGGCGGCATTTTCCTGGCGCCCTATCTCCACATCACCCGTTGGGCCGGAGCCAAGCCGATTGCGGCGACGGCAAGCCTCTTCATCCTCGTCAATTCCATTGCAGGCCTTGGTGGGCAGTTGCTCAAACTCGGCAGCACCGGCGCGCTCCCGGACGTTGCGGCCTATTGGCCGCTCGCGCTCGCGGTGATTGTCGGCGGGCAGATCGGGAGCTTTGCCGGGACAAAGCTGCTCAGCCCCACCCTCGTCAAACGCGCGACGGCAGTGTTGATCCTCTATGTGGCGGGACAGCTTATTTGGAAGCTGCTGGGCTAGTCGACAGCGTCATCCTGAACTTGGTTCAGGATCGATTTGCATCACGGTTCCCGAACGGAGGCCTTCCGTTGAAGGCGGTGTTCATGGATGCTGAACCAAGTTCAGCATGACAAAAAACAGGCCCCACTCAAAACGCCGGGTCGTTGGCCCCGTTATTGTCGTCAAGCGGTGTCACGGCGGTGTGGATGCCGCATTCGACCTTGTCCCAACCGCGCCAGCGGCCCGCGCGCGGGTCTTCGCCGGGCTTCACGATGCTGGTGCACGGCGCACAGCCAATGGAGAGATAGCCCTGCGCTTCCAGCGGGTGGCGGGGGAGATTGTGTTCGGCGAAATAGGCTTCGATCCGCGCCTTGTCCCAATCGGCGAGCGGATTGAACTTCAGGCGGCCTTCCTCAATCTCAAAGCGCGGAAGCGCCGCGCGGGTGGAGGACTGGAAGGCCTTTCGGCCGGAAATCTGCGCGTCAAACCCGGCGAGCGCGCTTTTCAGCGGGATGACCTTGCGGATCTCGCAGCAGCCATCAGGATCGTACGACCAGCGCAGGCCGGTTTCGTCCTTGGCTTTGATTGCGGCGGCATCGGGCGTCAGGCTGCGGACATCGGTGAGGCCGAGCAGCGCCGTTACCTCATCCCGATAGGCGAGTGTCTCCGGGAAGTGCTTGCCTGTTTCCAGAAACAGCACGGGCAGCGCAGGATCGACTTGGGAGATGAGGTGCAGCAGCACGACGGCTTCCGCCCCGAAGGAGGAGACGGCGGCAACTTCGCCCAGCATGTTTTCCTTAAGCACGGTTTCGAGCACCTCGACCGTATCACGCCCGCGGAACATGTTGTTGAGGCGGATGGCATCCGACTCTGTGTACCGCGGTTGCGTGTCGATACGGTCGATAACCCGGTCCTGTGCTTCAGCCATGCCGAAGCTTCCATACCGGCACAGCGGCGTCTGCAGCGCGCTGATAGACATTGTCATAACGGGCCAGCGTTGTCGCAACGACGGCTTCGTCGAGCGGCTTGTCCGGCACAAAGCTGTCAAAGCCGCAGCGCCGCATTTCACGGATCTGATCGACGAGGACATCACCCTGCGCGCGCAGTTCACCCGCATAGCCCGCTTCCCGCAAAATGCGCGCGGCGGAATAGCCACGCCCGTCGCGGAACTTGGGGAAGGCGACTTCGACCAGCGCGATGCGATCCAGATGCGGGATCAGCAGGCGGGCGTCTTCGCCCGGCTCCAGCCGCACGGCCGTCGCATTTGACTGGTCCAGAAAGGCGCTGAGCGCGACGGCGGGCTGGTCCAGCGCCGCATCATCGCGAAACCGCAGATTACCCATAGATCGCCTCCTTGAACGGGTCGAACCCGACG
Source organism: uncultured Sphingomonadaceae bacterium (assembly GCA_937996655.1). GTDB lineage: Bacteria > Pseudomonadota > Alphaproteobacteria > Sphingomonadales > Sphingomonadaceae > Aquisediminimonas. The sequence goes on from CALKUK010000012.1 coordinate 374,216, forward strand.
CGGCGATAGGTGTCGAGGAAACGCTCCTCGCCTTCGCGCAGTTGAATATATTTGTCGGTCACGCGCTCAACGGCATCGACGATGCCATCTTCATCAAAGCCGGGGCCTGTGATCTTACCGATGCTGGTATCTTCCGCACCCGATCCGCCGAGCGAGAGCTGGTAGTTCTCCGTGCCCTTCTTATCGACGCCGAGGATGCCGATATGCCCGGCATGGTGGTGGCCGCAGGCATTGATGCAGCCCGAGATCTTCAGCTTCAATTCGCCCAGATTGCGCTGGCGCACCGGATCGGCAAAGCGCTTGGCAATCTTCTGCGCGACCGGGATCGAGCGGGCATTGGCGAGGCTGCAATAGTCGAGACCGGGGCAGGCGATGATATCGCTGATGAGGTCCAGATTGGCGGCGGCCAGATCAGCCTCCACCAGCTTTTGCCAGACAGCGTAAAGATCGCGCTTGGCGACATGCGGCAGGACGATGTTCTGTGCATGCGTCACGCGCAGTTCGTCAAAGCTATAGTCCTTGGCGAGATCGGCCATCACGTCGATCTGCGCGGAGGAGGCGTCGCCCGGAATGTCGCCTGTCTTCTTCAGGCTGATATTGACGATGGCATAGCCCGGCTGCTTGTGCGCCTTCACATTCTGGTCAAGCCAGACGGCAAAGTCGGGGTCGCTGCGGTCGACGCTATCGGCAATGCCAGCTTCAAACGCGGGCGGCGCGAAGAAGGCTGTGATGCGTTCCAGCTCTGCCGCAGGCGGATCAATGCCAAGCGTCTTTACATGGGCAAACTCTTCCTCGACCTGACGGCGATATTCATCGGCGCCAATTTCATGGACGAGGATCTTGATGCGCGCCTTGTAGATGTTGTCGCGGCGGCCATGGCGGTTGTAAACGCGCAGGCAGGCTTCCGAATAGCTGAGGAAGTCCTCAATCGGCACGAAGTCCTTGATCAGCGGCGCGATCATCGGCGTGCGGCCCATGCCACCGCCGACGTAGAATGCCGCGCCAAGCTTGCCATCACGTTCGACCAGCTGGATGCCAATGTCATGCAGGCGCATCGCTGCGCGGTCTTCGTCGGACGCGATCACCGCGATCTTGAACTTGCGCGGAAGATAGCTGAATTCCGGATGGAAGGTGGACCATTGGCGCAGCAGCTCTGCCCATGGACGCGGATCGGTGACCTCGTCAGCTGCGGCCCCTGCATATTGGTCAGACGAGATGTTGCGAATGCAATTGCCCGACGTCTGGATGGCATGCATCTCAACGGTCGCCAGGTCGGCCAGAATGTCGCCTGCGTCTTCCAGCTTGATCCAGTTATACTGAAGGTTCTGGCGCGTGGTGAAGTGGCCGTAATCGCGGTCATATTTGCGCGCGATGTGCGCCAGCATGTGCATCTGGCGGCTGTCGAGCGTGCCATAGGGAATGGCGACACGCAGCATATAGGCGTGGAGTTGCAGATAGAGCCCGTTCATCAGCCGCAGCGGCTTGAACTGGTCTTCAGTCATCTCGCCCGCCATGCGGCGGCGCACCTGATCGCGGAATTCCTCGACGCGGGCATCGACGATGGCCTGGTCATATTGGTCGTACTTGTACATCAGATCACCCAGTTGCCAGCCGCCGGATCAGCGGGTTTCAGTGTCAGGTCCAAACGGACGGTCGGGCCAAGGGCGCGGACGCGGTCCTTGATATGGGCCGGGCGGGGCCCCTGCGGCGTTGCGACCGCATCAATGATGTACGGCGCGTTCACCCGGCGCGCAGCTTCTTCGGCGGCCAAGATGCTGTCACCCTGTTCCCCGACATCCGCTGCGTCTTCGACATGAAGCGACCAGCCGCTTCCCGTCCACCATGTGACCGCGCCCGATGCGAGATCATTTCCCGTCAGCAATTTCATAGAGTTTTTTCCGCCTGTTTTGCGAGCGCACGAAGCCGGTCTTCAGCATCCGAACGCAGAACCACATCACCGACCACGATCAGGGCCGGGCTCTTCACACCGTCACGGGCGATCATATCGCCCAGATCGGTCAATATCGTGCGGATGGCGCGTGCGCCGTGCCGCGTGCCGCGTTCCAGCACCGCGACCGGCATGTCCGGCGACACGCCGTCGGCGATCAGCTTTTCCGCTATCTCGTTGGCCGTGGCGACACCCATGTAGATCACCAGCGTCCGGCCTTTGCCGGCGAGACCAGACCAATCCTGTTCGGACAGTCCTTTGCACTGCCCAGCGACGAAGCTGACCGCGCTCGACGCATCACGGTGGGTGAGGGGGAGCATCGCCTGTGCCGCACAGCCGACAGCGGCTGAAATACCGGGAATGACTTCGACGTCCACGCCATCGGCGCGGCATTCCTCGGCCTCTTCGCCCCCACGCCCGAAAATAAACGGATCACCGCATTTCAGGCGGATGACGAGGTGGCCTGCGCGCGCTTCGGCAACGAGCAGCGCGTTGATTTGGTCTTGCGGCACCGTGTGGCGGCTGCGTTGCTTGGCAACGGAGATGTAGCGCGCCTTGGGGTTGCCAAGCGCAAGGATCGCGTCGTCGACCAACCCGTCATGGACGATCACATCCGCAGCCGCCAGGGCGCGGGCGGCCTTGATGGTCAGCAGATCGGGATCACCGGGCCCCGCGCCGACAAGGATGACTCGTCCAGATTTCATGGATGGCAGATGGGCCGGGCGCGGCACCATCGCAAAGCAGAGAATATTGCCTGCTATTTAGCGAAACTTGGCGAGACGGTTTTCAGGCCGATGCCAATGGAGGCACGCGCCTGTTCCTCTTCGGTCGAAACGACGGGATAGGCGCAGTAATCGGCGGCATAATAAGCGCTGGGCCGGTGGTTGCCCGATAGGCCCACACCGCCAAAAGGTGCAGCAGACGGGGCACCATTGGTGGCACGGTTCCAGTTGATGACGCCCGCCCGGACGTTTGCCCAAAAGCGGTCATATTGCTGCGGTGTGCCGCCGATGAGCGCGGCGGACAGGCCATAGCGTGTCGCATTCGCCTCTTCGATCGCTGCATCGAAGTCGGGCACGCGGACCATCTGGAGAATAGGGCCAAACAACTCAACATCCGGCCGCTCGGTCGCATCCGTCATGTCAATGAGCGCCGGCGTCAGAAAAGGTCGGCCTTCAATGGGGCGGACCAGCTGGATGATCGGCACGCCACCCTTCATCATCAGCGTCAGGAAACTTTCCTGCAGGTTTTCAGCGACGTCATTGTCGATCACCGGCCCCATGAAAGGTGCGGGATCGGCAAAGGGTTCGCCCACGATCAGGCGGCTGGCCAGCTTGCTGATTTCTTCGACCAGCTGTGTGTGCATACCATCGCGCACGATCAGCCGGGATGCGGCCGTGCAGCGTTGCCCTGCGCTCAGATAAGCGGACTGGACGACCAAGATGGCCGCAGTTGCGATGTCGGGCGTGTCCCAGACAACGATGGGGTTGTTGCCGCCCATTTCCAGCGCGAGCATCTTGCCCGGCTGGTCCGCAAACTGGCGGTTGAGCGAGATGCCGGTGCGGGCGGAGCCGGTGAACAGGATGCCTTCAACATCAGGATGCGAAACGAGTGCCTTGCCCTCTTCCACCCCGCCGATGACGAGGCGGAGCACGCCTGTTGGGACACCGGCGGCGTGGAAGAGATCCACCAGCATCTTGCCGGTCGCCGGCGTCTTTTCAGACGGCTTGAAGACGATTGCATTGCCCGCGAGCAGCGCTGGGACAATGTGCCCGTTCGGCAGATGCGCGGGGAAATTATAGGGCCCGAGCACCGCCATAACGCCGTGTGGCTTATGCCGGATGGCAGTGCGGGCGCCGAGATTGCCCTCCAACCGCCGCTGCGGCGTGCGGTCAGCATATGCGCGGATGGAGATTTCCAATTTGTTGATGACCGATTCGACTTCGGTCCGGGCTTCCCACATCGGCTTGCCGGTTTCGCGTGCAATGCACTCGGCAAGCGCATCTGCCTTCTGGTGGACGACGTTCACGAAGCGGCGCAGCGTTTCCATGCGGACGGTCAGCGGGCGGGCGCTCCACTCCGGGCCAGCGGTGCGCGCCAGCGCGACTTCGGCTTCCACGTCACTCACGGGGCCGCGCCAATAGGTCGCGCCCGTTGCGGGTTCAGTGGAAATGATCTCAGTCACAGACATGTTACGCTCAATGTATTCGTTGGGTGGGTGGATAAAGGACAATGGTGAACGACCCTTTACTACGGGAACGCCCGAAAAGCAGCCATTTCCTCTTTTACGACATCGCCTCGCCCAACTGTCGGATTTGGTGAACTTTATTGTGCAGCAGGGTCCAGTCATCGGCGGCTGCAATGGGTGCCCAGATGGCCTCCACCTCCTCAATATGCATCGAACAAGGGGCTTCCCTCTGCCAATAGGGATGGTCGAAGCTGCGCGACGGGACAAAGCCTTCCAGCGCGCGCGTGAGCGGCTCAAAATACTCATTGCTGTAGAGGCTGGGGTCAGCCCCCGTGCGCAGGCGACCGCCCGCCCAGTCAAAATAGAAACGGTCAATCTCGACCCTGCTGGCGAACAGCGCGGTTTCCAGCGCGGTGACGACGGCAATATCGTCGCGCTCATTCCGCCGGGTTACGCCAAGCCGCCACAGGATGCGCTCGACAATCGCTGCGCGGAAGGCCGGAGCATAGCCCTCAATCGCCGCGACGAGTGCATCCCGGTCTGCAATCGGGAGCAGCGCATTGGCAAGCTGCACAGCATCCCAATGGATCGCCTCGGCCTGTCGGCCAAAGGCATAAAGCCCCTGTTCGTCAAAATAAGCCGCGGTGAAATTGGGGTCGAAAGTCGGCGTCCAGCGCCAGGGGCCATAGTCAAAGCTTTCGCCAGAGACATTGATGTTGTCGCTGTTGAGCACACCGTGGACGAAGCCCGCGGCCATGAAGCTCGCCGCAAGCCGGGCCGTCCGCGCAATCACTTGCTGGACAAGGCGGACCGGCGCGTCGGCGTCATCGCCGCTTTCTTCGCCATAATAATGGCGCAGCGCATAGGCCGTCAGGCGGCGCAGATTGTCGTCCTCGCCCAAAGTCGCCAGCCTTTGGAAACTGCCGATGCGGATATGGCCGTGTGACAAACGGATGAGAACGGCAGACCGCGTTGGGCTGGGCTCATCCCCGCGGTGAAGCTCTTCGCCTGTTTCCACAACCGAGAAGGTCCGGCTCGTCTCGACGTCCAGCGCCTCCAGCATTTCTGTTGCCAGAATCTCGCGGACCGCGCCTTTCAGCGTCAGCCGCCCATCGCCAAAGCGGCTATAGGGCGTCTGGCCAGACCCCTTGGTGCCAAAGTCCATCAGGCGGCCGGACACATCACGCATCTGCGCAAACAAGAAGCCGCGTCCGTCGCCAATATCGGGATTGTACACACGGAACTGATGGCCGTGATAACGCAGGGCCAGCGGCTCGGGCAGGCTGCCGGGAAGCGGCTCAAACCGCCCGAAGTGGCGCACCCAATCTGCGTCGCTCAGGGGATCAAGCCCCACAGTTTCCGCTGCACGATCATTGCGGAAGCGCAAAATGGTTTTGGGGAAATCGGCCGCCCGCACAGGATCGGACAGAAAGTCAGCGACTTCATCGATGGTGCGGGCAGGATGGAAAAGCGGTGCTTGCGGGATGGAAGACATAAGGCGATATGGGGGGGATGGGTGGCCAAGCGCAATACTCGGACGGATATTGGACGTCGAATGACGGCCTGAAGCTGCATTACCGCGATTATGCGGGCAGTAAGAGCCGCCCGCCGATCATCTGTATTCCGGGTCTGACGCGCAATGCGCGGGACTTTGAGCATGTCGCCAAGCGGCTGGCAGGCGATTGGCGCGTCATCTGCGTCGAACTGCGCGGGCGCGGCGAAAGCGCCTATGCCAAAGACCCGATGACCTATGTTCCGGCCACCTATGTCGAAGACATGGAGCTTTTGCTGGCCGAGCTGAAGATCAAAAAATTCGTATCAATCAGCACTTCGCTTGGCGGGTTGGTGACGATGCTTCTCGCGGCAGCAAAGCCGGGCCGGGTTGTTGGCGCCTTGCTCAATGACATCGGGCCGGTGCTCGACCCGCGGGGCCTTGCCCGCATCCGGTCAAGCGTCGGGCGCAGCCACACATGGCCGACATGGATTCACGCCGCACGGGATCTGGGGGATCAGCAACGTGTGATCTACCCGTCCTATACGCTGGAAGACTGGCTGGCCTATGCCAAACGCGTCTGCCGTCTGACCAAGCAGGGCAGGGTCGTGTTTGATCATGATCTGCGCATCGCCGAGCCTTTGAAGGCGGATCCCGGCGTGGCGCCGGATCTGTGGCCTTTTTACGAGGCCTTAGGCGATGCTCCTGTCGCCATCCTGCGCGGCGGTCTTTCCGATCTTTTGAGTGAGGCAACCGCCCGGGACATGGCGCGCCGTCTGCCGAATGCAAAGCTGACGACGGTGAGCGGCGTCGGCCATGCGCCCGCCCTGAATGAGCCGGCGGCCACCCGCGCCATCGGAGCGCTTCTGAAAGCCGTCATGACGTGACCCGTCGCATCCTGCATTGCCATTCCACCTTTTCGCTTGGTGGAAAGGAAGCGCGGGCGGTGCGGTTGATGAATGCCTTTGGCGACGCTGCCCAGCACACGATCTTGTCGGCCATGCCCGACCAGATGGGTGCGCGGGATGCGATTGACCCTGCCGTCACAGTGCACTTTCCAACCGACGCCCCCTCGTTGCAGGGCAAGCCGGGGCCGGGCCGCTATCGTGGGCTGGCGGATTATATGCGCGGTTTCGATCTGGTGTTGAGCTATAATTGGGGGGCAATGGATGTCGTCGGCGCGCGTCGCATGTTCCCCGCCGGCTGCCCACCGCTGATCCACCATGAGGACGGCTTTAACGTCGATGAGGCGGATCGGCTCAACTGGAAGCGCAACCTGTTCCGGCGGATGATGTTGCCAGCGGCCGACGCGCTGGTTGTCCCCAGTGTGCGGCTGGACGGGATTGCCCGCACTGTCTGGCGGCAACCGACCGCCCGCCTGCACCGCATCCCCAATGGGATCGATACGCCCCGCTATGCTGTTCCACCGGGCGCAGGGTCCATTCCGGGGCTGATACGCACGGAGGGTGACGTCGTTATCGGCACACTGGCGGGTTTAAGGGCGGTGAAGAACCTGCCACGGCTTGTGCGGGCGGTGGCGGGCCTGCCTGCGCATGTGAAGCTGGTCATAGTCGGGGAGGGGCCGGAGCGCTCCGCCATTGCTGCCGAGGCTGCCAGAACGGGCTTGGCTGACCGGCTGCTGATGCCAGGCTTCCTTGCCGAGCCCCATCATTATGTCGGGCATTTCGACATTTTCGCTTTGTCATCGGACAGTGAGCAATTCCCGATCTCGCTGGTGGAGGCGATGGCCGCGGGTTTGCCGGTCGTCGCAACCGATGTGGGGGATGTGAAGGCCATGGTCGCGCATGAAAATCAGGATCTGATCGTGCCGCCGGTCGCGGAAAAATCTTTCGGAGCCGCGCTCGATCTTCTTTCATGGGATGCAACGATGCGGCGTCGTCTTGGTTTAGCCAATCAGGAAAAGGCGCGTGCCGACTATGACGAACAGGCGATGATTGCCCGTTATGCCGCACTTTACGGATTGCCCGATCCGTCGGTGTAGGGCCGTGGAATCCGATCGGCCAGAGGGCGCTTTTGAAACGCGTTCACAACGGTCCGTTTTTTCCGCCGACAGGTGCAACAAAGTCCGCGCATTTTAGAATCAACTGGGTATAGCAGACCGCGAAAATGGAAGTTTGCAGGGGCGCTATGTTTAAGGGATTGAAGCCGATCATTTATCACGGACGCGAAGTCTGGCCGCTTGTTGAAGGCGGCAAGGGCGTTTCTGCGACCAACCATGCCAGTTCTGGCGCTTGGGCAGCGGCAGGCGGCATCGGCACTGTCTCTGCGGTAAACGCGGACAGCTATGACCCTACCGGCAAGATCGCGCCCCAAGTCTACGACGGCAAGACGCGCCGGGAACGGCATGAACAGCTGATCCAGTACGGCATTGAAGGCGCTGTTGCGCAGGTGAAGCTGGCCCATGAGATCTCGTCGGGCAAAGGCGCCATCAACATCAACGTCCTTTGGGAAATGGGCGGTGCGCAGCCGATTTTGCGCGGTGTTCTGGAACAGACCAAGGGCCTGATCCACGGCGTCACCTGTGGCGCTGGCATGCCGTATAAGCTGTCTGAAATTGCAGCCGAATTTGGTGTCTCTTATCTGCCCATCGTCAGCTCCGGCCGCGCCTTCCGCGCGCTGTGGAAGCGGGCTTATTCCAAGGTGCCGGAACTTTTGGGCGCGGTCGTCTATGAAGACCCCTGGCTGGCTGGCGGCCATAACGGCCTGTCTAACGCCGAAGACCCGTTGAAGCCGGAAGATCCCTATCCCCGCGTGAAGGCGCTGCGCGATGTGATGCGTGAGGCCGGGATTCCTGATGCCACGCCCATCGTGATGGCCGGCGGCGTCTGGTATCTGCGCGATTGGAATGAATGGATCGACAATCCGGAACTTGGCCAGATCGCTTTCCAATATGGCACGCGTCCGCTGCTGACGCAGGAAAGCCCCATCCCGCAGGGGTGGAAAGACCGGTTGATGACGCTGGAAGAAGGCGACGTCCTTCTCCACAAATTCTCTCCGACGGGCTTTTACTCAAGCGCGGTCAAAACGCCCTTCCTGCTCAGCCTGCAGGCCCGCAGTGACCGTCAGATCGCCTATGGCCGCGAACAGACCGAAACGCTGACGCACGAACTCGACGTCGGTGTGAAGGGCAAGAATTACTGGGTCTCGCTCGCTGATCTGAAGCGCGCGCGCGAATGGTTTGGCGCAGGCTTCGCGTTCGCGCTCAAGTCGCCGGCCGACACCTTGGTGTTTGTGGCCGATGCGGAGCGCAAGATGATCCAGAAGGATCAGGCGGAATGCATGGGTTGCCTGTCGCATTGCGGCTTTTCGTCATGGAAAGATCATGACGACTACACCACCGGTTACCTTGCCGACCCGCGCAGCTTCTGCATTCAAAAGACGCTGCAGGACATCTCCCATGGCGGCAATGTGGACGATAACCTCATGTTTGCCGGGCACAATGCCTATAACTTCAAGCGTGACCCGTTCTATTCCAACGGCTTTGTGCCCACGGTGAAGCAACTGGTGGATCGCATCCTGACGGGCGATTGATCGGGCGGGGGCCCTGTATCTGTCTAATTTAGTCTAACAATCCCGTTTGTGCTGAGCTTGTCGAAGCACTGTTCTTACCTTGCCGCAAAGCAGGAAGGACAGCCCTTCGACAGGCTCAGGGCGAACGGAGTGTGGGTGGCGCAAACGGAGGGTCTGAGCGTGCCTCCCCCTTAGTCCAATTCCCAGCCGCGTTCGCCGTGGCTGTGGAGGTCGAGGCCGTCATGCTCGGCTTCTTCATCCACGCGCATCGGGATCACGAAGGACACCATATAGGCCGCGATCAGCGTCATGATGGCGGTCCATGCCGCGACCGTCACCACGCCGACCAGCTGTGCGACGAGCTGCGTCGTAACGCTGGCGCCTTCGGCAAAGCCGCCGCCTCCGAACATTTCCGAGAACAGGATGGGCATGAAGAGCGAGCCGAGGATGCCGCCGACGCCGTGAACAGCAAAGACGTCGAGCGAGTCATCAATCTTCCAATTATGCTTTACGACCTGAACGACGAAGAAGCAGACTGTGCCGCCAAGCAGGCCAAGCAGGATCGCGCCCGTCGGCCCGACATAGCCTGCGGCCGGCGTGATGGTCGCCAGACCGGCGACGGCCCCCGTCACAATGCCAATCGACGTTGCCTTGCCGATGCGGATGCGTTCGATCAGCGCCCAAACCAAAGCTGCAGTGCAGGCCGCGAGATGCGTGTTGAGGATGGCTGTGGAGGCATCATCGGTTGCAGCCAGCGCAGAGCCGCCGTTAAAGCCGAACCAGCCAACCCAGAGCAGGCCAGCGCCCACCATGGTGAGGGCGGGGCTGTGCGGGGCCAGCAGGGATTTGTTGAAGCCACGGCGGGGCCCGAGCAGCTTGGCCACAATCAGCGCAGCGACGCCGGCTGTTGTGTGGACGACGATACCGCCTGCGAAATCCAGCGTGCCGATATCTGCGGCCAGCCAGCCGCCACCCCAGACCCAGCGGGCGACAGGGAGGTAGACGAGGACAGTCCACAGCGTGGAGAAAGCAACGACCCAGCCAAAGCGGACGCGCTCCACAAAGGCGCCGATAACAAGAGCCGGAGTGATGATCGCAAAGGTCATCTGGAACAGGGCAAAGGTGGATTCCGGCAGGGTCGTCCCCGCACGCAGATCAGCCAGATTGGCCAGCATCACATTGCCAAATCCGCCCAGCCAGGGGGAACCTGTGCCGAAGACAAGGCTATAGCCAAAGACCGCCCACAAAAGAGAGACGGTGCACAGGATCACAAAGCTGTGCATGATGACCGACAGCACGTTCTTTGCGCGGACAAGGCCGCCGTAGAACAGGCCGAGGCCGGGAATCGTCATCATCAGAACGAGCGCCGATGCCGTCAGGATCCAGGCGGTATCGCCGCTGTCCGACACGATTTCAGGCTGGGCAAAGGCGGCGGACGGAAAAGCCAGCGCCCCGGCGATCACTGCCGCACTACGACCAAATTTCATCACGCTCCCCCTTCAACCCCTTTTTATTTGCGGGCGTGCTAATTGCAGACACGCCGCGCTGCAAGTCCAAGCGGCATCGAAATGGCTGCTTGACGGACAGCGCGAAAGTCCATCACCCTCGCGCGTGTACACGAGAGAAGGTTTCCGGTCGGTTATGAAGCTTGTAGTTGTAGAGTCGCCTGCCAAGGCAAAAACCATCGAAAAATATCTCGGCCCCGGCCATCGGGTGCTGGCAAGCTTCGGCCATGTGCGCGACTTGCCGGCCAAGGATGGCTCGGTCAATCCGGACGACGGCTTCGCCATGACCTGGGAGGCCTATGCCGACAAATCGAAGCAGCTGAAGGCCATCGCCGATGAGGCGAAGACCGCCGATACGCTGATCCTCGCAACTGACCCTGACCGCGAAGGAGAGGCGATCAGCTGGCACGTGCAGGAAGTGCTCGCCAAAAAGAAGGTGCTGCCCAAGCATGTGGAGCGTGTCACCTTCAACGCGATCACCAAGGCCGCCGTCACCGAGGCGATGGCAAGGCCCCGCGACCTCGACCATGATCTGATCGACGCCTACCGCGCGCGCCGTGCGCTCGACTATCTGGTCGGTTTCACACTTTCGCCTGTGCTGTGGCGCAAACTGCCGGGGGCCAAATCAGCGGGACGTGTCCAGTCGGTCGCGCTGCGGCTGATTGTCGACCGTGAACGTGAGATCGAGCTGTTCAAGGCGCAGGAATATTGGTCGGTCTTTGCCAACATGGAACATGACGGCGTGCCCTTTGTCGCGCGGCTCGTGCGCCACAAAGGTGAAAAGATCGACCGTCTGACCATCGGTAATGCCGGGGACGCGGCCAGCGCCAAGGCTGCGGTTGAGGACGGGCGCTTTTCCGTCGCGAGTGTTGAAACCAAGCCGCTCACGCGCAATCCCCCGCCGCCATTTACAACATCCACCCTCCAGCAGGAGGCCGCGCGTAAGCTTGGCTTTTCTGCGACGCACACGATGCGGCTGGCGCAGGCGCTCTACGAAGATGGCGCGATCACCTATATGCGAACCGATGGCGTCCAGATGGACCATTCCGCCATCAGTGCGGCACGCAACGCCATCGCCAACCGCTATGACGCCGGATATGTGCCGGACAAGCCGCGCCAATATCAGACGAAGGCCAAGAATGCGCAGGAAGCGCATGAGGCCATCCGCCCAACCGACTTTACCAAGGATCGCGCCGGCGGTGGGGATCATGCCCGCCTCTATGAGCTCATCTTCAAGCGCGCCCTCGCCAGCCAGATGGCCTCGGCGCGGTTGGAACGCACCACAGTCGAAATGCTCGACGGAACGGGGCAGACGGGCTTGCGCGCGACGGGTCAGGTTGTGCTCTTCCCCGGTTTCCTTGCGCTCTATGAAGAAAGCCTCGACGACAGCGACGGGGATGAAGATGGCCGCCGCCTGCCGCGGATGAGCGAAGGTGATGCGCCTGCCAAAAAGTCGGTCGAATCTGAACAGCATTTCACGCAGCCGCCGCCGCGCTATTCCGAAGCGAGCCTCGTCAAGAAAATGGAAGAATTGGGGATTGGGCGTCCGTCCACCTATGCCTCCATTCTGCAGGTGCTGAAGGACCGCGACTATGTGAGCGTGGACCGCAATCGCTTCACACCCAATGAAAGCGGCCGTCTGGTGATCGCCTTCTTGGAACGCTTCTTTGAACGCTATGTCGCCTATGATTACACAGCGGGCCTTGAAGATCAGCTCGACGATGTCTCGGGCGGTCGTGCCCAGTGGCAGGCTGTGCTCGAAGCCTTTTGGCGGGACTTCAAGCCCAAGACTGTCGAGGTCATGGACCAAAAGCCGTCCGAAGTGACGGCAGCGCTTGATGAATTCCTCGCGCCCTTTCTGTTCCCGGAAAAGGAAGATGGTGGCGATCCGCGCCAATGCCCGGCCTGTGAGGCGGGCAAGCTTGCGTTGCGCGGCGGCCGCTTTGGCGCCTTTGTCGCCTGTTCCAACTATCCGGAATGCAAATTCACTCGCAAATTTGGCCAGCCGGGCAGCGATGGGGATGCCGGGTCAAACGGCCCCGAGGTGCTGGGCCAGCATCCTGAGACGGGGCAGGACATCAGCCGCAAGTCGGGCCGCTTTGGCCCCTATGTGGAAATGGGCGAGGGTAAAGAGGCCAAGCGCGCCTCCATCCCCAAGGATATTCCGGGCGAAGAGTTCGGTTTGGATTGGGCTGTGAAGCTGCTCGATCTCCCGCGCACCATTGGCGACCATCCAGAAACGGGCAAGCCGATCACCGCGAGCATCGGGCGCTATGGCCCTTATCTTGCGCATGACGGCAAATACGGGCGGCTCCAGTCCACCCGCGACGTCTTTGAAACGGGCATGAATGCCGCAGTCGTCAAGCTTGCCGAGGCAGCGGCAGGCGGCGGTAGGGCCCGTGGGGCTGCGCGGGAGCCGTTGAAGGTGCTTGGCGCCCATCCGCGTACCACGCTGGAGCTCAAGGTCATTGAAGGCCGCTACGGGGCCTATGTGACCGATGGCACCACCAATGCGACGCTCCCCAAGACGGTGACACCCGAAGCGCTCACGCTGGAGGAGGCCGCCCAGTTGATCGACGAGCGCGCAGCTAAGGCCCCGGCCAAGGGCAAGAAAAAGGCGCCTGCCAAGAAGAAGGCACCGGCCAAGAAGAAAGCCGCGCCGAAGAAGAAGGCCGCTGCCGAATAGGCTTTATGGACCGCGCCACCATCTCCCTCGACGCTGAAGTCTGGCTGTGGACCTCGCAAGGCGCGTCCTGGCATTTTCTGACTGTGGGGGGAGAGGCGGCGGCAGAGGTGCGCTATGCGTCGCTGGGGTTGACGCGGGGCTTTGGCTCGGTGCCCGTGGAGGTGAAGATCGGCTCGACGCGCTGGCGCACCTCGCTCTTCCCCTCCAAGGCGTCCGGCGGCTTCATGCTCCCGTTAAAGGCGGCGGTGCGCAAGGCGGAAGGATTGAGGGTGGGGGACACCGTGTCGGTGACGCTCACCATCTGACGAGGCGCCGCATTCACGCATTTCCGTAATGAGCCTGATCGGCACCGCATTGGTGCCATTTGCGGTGCAAATATTTTTGAGAATCTTTTTGACCCGCTTGCAATTTGCAAAGCTGAGGCAAGTCCGCGCGTCGCTGCATCGCAACGAGGAGGCCGCGCCATGAAGCGAGTCACATCTGCGACGAATTGAGTCCCTAAACTGTCAAATACCCTCTTGCGTCTCAGCGTGGATGAGGCACTATGGATAGTGGCTGAGCCGGGGGGCAACCCAAGACATAGTGGTTGGAGACGCGCAGAGCGATTTGCGACACAGACCATTTTGTGTCCTGTGGATATCGGGGGCAGTCTGAAAATTCGGCGGTGAAAGCCGCCAAACATGGTATGAGCAGGGTTTCGACCCGAGTCGAACAAGAGTAGAACATCGCAGCGGCGATATGTTGGGGGCAAGAATGGATTTTCGGGATACGCAGGCAGAAGCAAGCGGAGATGATGTGGCAACGATCGTGGAAACACCGGCTGCTCCCAAAGCGAAAAGCAAGGGCGTAAAAGACACGCGCACGGTGGATGAGGCGTATCCGCTGGAGATTGACCGCAGCCGCGACGCGTTGCTGACGGACTTCGGCAAGGAAACACTGCGCGACCGCTATCTGCTGCCCGGCGAAAGCTATCAGGATCTGTTCGTGCGCGTGGCCTCTGCCTATGCGGACGATCAGGCGCACGCCCAGCGCATCTATGACTATATTTCCCGTCTGTGGTTCATGCCCGCCACGCCGGTTCTCTCCAACGGCGGCACGGGCCGCGGCCTGCCCATTTCCTGCTATCTGAACTCGGTCGATGACAGCCTTGAAGGCATCGTCAACACCTGGAACGAAAACGTCTGGCTCGCCTCGCGCGGCGGCGGCATCGGCACCTATTGGGGCAGCGTGCGCGGCATTGGGGAGCCTGTTGGCCTCAACGGCAAGACGAGCGGCATCATCCCGTTCGTCCGCGTCATGGATTCGCTGACGCTGGCGATCTCGCAAGGCTCGCTGCGTCGTGGTTCGGCGGCGGTCTATCTCGACATTGACCATCCTGAAATCGAGGAATTCCTCGAAATCCGGAAGCCCTCGGGCGACTTCAACCGTAAGGCGCTCAACCTGCACCACGGCGTGCTGTTGACCGACGCCTTTATGGAAGCGGTGCGTGATGGTGCGGAGTGGAATTTGAAATCCCCGAAGACCGGCGAAGTCCGGGCGACGGTGGATGCGCGCAGCCTGTTCCAGAAGCTGGTCGAAACCCGCCTTGCCACGGGTGAGCCTTATATCGTCTTCAGCGACACGGTGAACAAGGCGATGCCAAAGCATCACCGTGAACTGGGCTTTAAGGTCTCGACCTCCAACCTCTGTTCGGAAATCACGCTGCCCACGGGTCGCGATCACCTCGGCAATGACCGCACGGCTGTCTGCTGCCTGTCCTCGCTCAACATGGAAACATGGGATGAGTGGAATGGCGACAAGCAGTTTGTGGAAGACGTCATGCGCTTCCTCGACAATGTGCTGACCGATTATATCGACCGCGCCCCGCCGGAAATGGCTCGCGCCAAATATTCGGCAACGCGGGAACGCTCGGTCGGGCTGGGGGTCATGGGCTTCCACAGCTTCCTGCAGGCGCGCAATATCCCGTTTGAAGGGGCCATGGCCAAGAGCTGGAACCTGCGCGTGTTCAAGCACATCGCTGCCAAGGTCAACGAAGCGTCGATGCTGCTCGCCACCGAACGCGGCGCCTGCCCGGATGCCGAAGAACGCGGCGTGATGGAACGCTTTAGCTGCAAGACCGCGATTGCGCCGACGGCGTCGATCTCGATCATCTGCGGCGGCACCAGCGCCTGCATTGAGCCTATTCCGGCCAACATCTACACGCACAAGACGCTTTCCGGCTCCTTCTCGATCCGCAACCCGCATCTTGAAAAGCTGCTCATCGAAAAGTCGAAGAACAGCGACAATGTGTGGAATTCGATTCTGGAACAGGGCGGTTCCGTCCAGCACCTCGACTTCCTGAGCCAGGATGAAAAGGACACGTTCAAGACGAGCTTCGAGATTGACCAGCGCTGGCTGATCGAACTCGCGGCAGACCGGACGCCCTATATCGATCAGGCGACCTCGCTGAACCTCTTCATCCCGGCGGACGTTGAGAAGTGGGATCTCCTCATGCTCCACTTCCGCGCATGGGAATTGGGTGTGAAGTCGCTGTATTATCTCCGCTCCAAGTCCATCCAGCGTGCAGGCTTTGCCGGCGGCGTCGAGGCGGACAACACGGCGGAAGCGCCAAAGTACGAACTCGCCGCGTCGACGGACTATGATGAGTGCCTCGCTTGTCAGTGACGGGGTCACTGACAATGGAAGCGCTCTATACCGCAGCAGACACACAGATTTAATTAGGAAGACAGACATGTCCCTTCTCGTAGCCCGCAATCAGTACAAGCCCTTCCAATATCCCTGGGCCTATGAATTCTGGAAGCGCCAGCAGCAGATCCACTGGCTGCCGGAAGAAGTGCCGTTGGGCGAGGATTGCCGGGATTGGGCGCAGAAGCTGTCCGATCACGAACGCAATTTGCTGACGCAGATTTTCCGCTTCTTCACACAGGCCGATGTCGAGGTGCAGAATTGCTACCACGAACATTATGGCCGCGTGTTCAAGCCGACCGAAATCAAGATGATGCTCACCGCCTTTTCCAACATGGAAACGGTGCACATCGCGGCCTACTCGCACCTGCTCGACACCATCGGCATGCCCGAAAGCGAATACGGCATGTTCCTTCAGTATAAGGAAATGAAGGACAAGCATGATTATCTGAACACCTTTGGTGTCGATAATGATGAGGATATCGCCCGCACGCTCGCCATGTTCGGTGGCTTTACCGAAGGGCTGCAGCTGTTCGCCTCGTTCGCGATGCTGATGAACTTCCCGCGCTTCAACAAGATGAAGGGCATGGGGCAGATCGTCACATGGTCGATCCGCGATGAAAGCCTGCACTGCGAAGGCATCACCAAGCTGTTCCACGCCTTCACCAAGGAACGTGACTGCCTGACCAAGGCGGTGAAGGACGACATTCTGGATTGCTGCCAGAAGACCGTCCGTCTGGAAGACGCCTTCATTGACTTGGCGTTTGAACAGGGTCCCGTTCCCGGCATGACGCCCAAGGAAATCAAGCGCTACATCCGCTACATCGCGGACTGGCGTCTGGGTCAGCTCGGCTTCTCACCGATGTACATGATCGAAGAGCACCCGCTCCCCTGGCTCGCTCCGCTCCTCAACGGGGTGGAACACGCCAACTTCTTCGAAACCCGCGCCACCGAATACGCCAAAGCCGCCACACGCGGTGAATGGAATCAGGTGTGGGACAATTTCGACCGCCGCAAGGGCGCCAAGGCCGCCAATGACGTGCCGGAAGAGATTGTGGTCGAAAAGGACATGTTTGAAGCCGCGGGGGTTGCTGCGGAGTAGGGCACGTCGGTCGCAGGGTTAGCGTAAGCTAACCCGCGGAACCCGAGGTGCGCCCGGTTGGCGCAACCATAAGCTGAGATCGACGACGCGGGATTACTCCCGCGTCGTTTTTCTTTGTCTCTAGATCCGCAGCGCTTACTTCGCCGCAGCAACTCCCGGCTGCACCTTCTTCGCCACATATTCCACGAAGTCCTTGGCATAGGCGTCGCGCAGTTCGGCCTTGGCGGCGTCGACCATTTCGGGCGTTTTGGGTGGGAAGTTTTCGAGTGGGTTCTTGACCTGCCCAGTTGCGGTCTTGGTCGCCTTGGGCTTGTCGCCGAATTCGCGGTAGATCCAGCCGGTGAACAGGTTGGAGCCATACATCATCGCCTTGTAGTAGAAGATGTGCGTGGTCACGAGTTCCGCATAGCAGGCGTTTTTTGAGTCCGACAGGCGCTCACCCGCCTTGATCTTGGCGTTCATCGCCTTGACCTTGGCCTTCAGGTCCGGATTGGTTTTCATGTCTTCGTTGAACGGCGTCGGCGCCTCCACGATGATCTTGTAATCCTGCAGCTGGAGCGTCTTTTGGATGCCGAGCTTGTTCAGCTCTTCCATCTGGACATCGGGGCCCAAATATTCGCGCATCAGGTCTTTTGTCGTCTTCACGCGGCCATCATGCGCGGCCATGTCCGCCACCGCGCCGAGTGCGCCAAAGCCGGACAAAAGGCCCATCTGGATGCCGATGTAATTTTCTGTCGGCCACACGTGCAGCTCACACTTGGCCGCCTCTTCTGCTGGCGCTGCCACAACGGCATCGGCCGGGGCGGCTGCGTCCTGCGCGAGGACGGATGTGCTGGAAAGAAGGACGGCAAAAGCTGCCGCCGCTTTGAATGATTTATGCAATGTGCAAACCCTTATAATAATGTTTTTTAGCATCAGAAACCTATCGACGGGTGGCATACTTGCCAATGTGTAGCGCAGGTCTGTCCACAGTTTTCGGTGCGGGTCCAATCGCGATGCTGCGGTTCAAACAACCCGCCGGTCGGTTGGCCTGCGGGGGCATTGCCCGCCCTTCCGTTGACCGGTCATCGGGTGCCCCTGCGACCGGCAGGCCCCCGAACGACAATGTTCTCCGCGCCACCTCATTCCCGAAGAGGGCAGACAATTTTTGCTGTGTCACACCAAGGCTTGCCCGGGCCGCTGCGCGCTGCCACCAGTGTCGGGCACAATAAAGGAGAGAGACAAATATGGGTGCCATGATCATTTTCACGCGAGAGCGTGTCCGCGATGCCAATGAGATGGAAGTCTATGGGCAAAAGGCCGGGCCGACGCTCGCCGGTCATCCGGGGACGCCGCGCGCCTTTTACGGGGCCTGCGAAACGCTGGAAGGCGCGCCGGTTGATGGCGCTGTTGTCATCGAATTTCCAGACATGGCCGCCGCGCGCGCCTGGTATGACAGCCCGGCCTATACGCAGGCGCGTCAGCACCGGCATCTCGGGTCTGACTACCGCGTGTTCATCACCGAAACGCTCTAACCCAAAACCCCGAGAGATGGGCGGCAGATGGAGGGCGGTTTGTTAACCTTGGCCTGCCATATTGTCGCCCATGTTCGGACCACGACTCACAACTGTTTTTGCCAGCCGCTGGCGCGCCGTGTGGTTTGCGGGGTCGATCCTGCTGTTTGCCTATATGTCTGTCCCCGCGGCCGAAGCGCCTGCGGACGGCAATAGCGCTACAGCGACTGCGGAGCGGGGCTCTGACGGGCTGACGGCCGAAGAACGCGAAGGCGCGCAAAAAGCCATCGCCGCGCTGGAACGGGCCGGCCACAATTAATCCCTCCTGACGCAGGTTAGCCTGCTGTCTCTGCGGATTCCTCTTTGATCTGCCATAGGGTTCGCAACGGGCGGGACCCAATGGAGTCTAAAGATCATGCGTAAGATGATAATCGCAACGATGCTCGCGGCGCTCGCGATGCCAACGGCCCCGCTTTTTGCGGATCCGCCGCGACATGCCCCGGCCTATGGCCGCCGTCACAAGGACGAGATGCGCCAAACAGACAATGATCGGCATGAGTATCGCTATGATCGTCGCGGGCGGTATGTGACGCCGCAACGCTTGGCCAATGATGACCGTGTCTGGCGTGGGAATGATGGGCGCTATTATTACAAGCGCAGAAACGGCACGACGGGCCTCCTCATCGGTGCTGCCGTCGGTGCTCTGCTTGGCCGCGAACTTGATGGCGGACGCACCCGAACGCTTGGCACGATCCTTGGCGGTGCGGGTGGCGCCCTGATCGGACGCTCTATTGATCGGGGTGAAGTGCGCTGCCGCTAAAACCGACGTGATTTCGTAAAGCGCGACCATTGAGGGTGAATGCTATCCTGCTGCAGCCCATAAAAAAACGGGCGGAAGGCCAAAGCCTCCCGCCCGCAATCTTTTGCCTTACGGCGTCGTTCAGAAGCTGATCGACGCGTCCAGACCGAAGGTCCGTGGCATGTTGAAGTTGCCATAGTCGCCGAGCACGTTGCCGACGTTGCCGACGAGCAGAACGTTTGCAACACCCGTGACAGGCGACGTCTGGACAGCGGGCAAGCTGTTCGACGGGTCACGGCGATACACATGCTGTTCGTTCAGCAGGTTGCGGCTCCAGAGGCCGATGTTCATCTTCGACCGGCCACCCACGTTGACGTCAAGCACCGAGAGACGCGAGTTAACGATGAAGCTCGAGTCCGCCTTGGTTTCGAACTGGTCAAAGCTCTGTGTGGCCTGGGCGTAGTTCGCGTCCAAATGCAGCTTCACACGGACGTCGCTGTTGCTGAGCGGCAGTTCATAATCGAGCGAGGCGCTCGCGGCATTGCGCGGCGTGAACACGATGTAGAACTTCTGCGGAACCGTCGTGGTGTTGAGCGCCTGTCCAGCCGAGGTGCAGGCGGTGGAAGGTGCGCCAACGCCGGTGCAGAAGGCCGTGTAGGTCACGTTCACCGGCGGGATGTCGGTGTAGGTGTAGGCATAAGACAGATCGAGCGTCAGGCCTTCGGCAGGCTTCATCATCAGGTCGGCTTCGACGCCGCGGATCTTGGTCGTGCCCGGCGCGTTGAAGGTGACGAGGTTGTTGAAGTTACCGGTCGCGGTCGGCTGGACGGTCGAAAGGTCAACCTGGCTGCCCTTACGTTCCATCATGTAGGCCGCAATGTTGATGCGGGCATGACGGTCGAACATATCGGCCTTCACACCGACTTCGTAATTCTTCACGCTTTCTGGATCGAAGGCCTGATAGTTAGCGGTACGTGAGCTGGCACCACCGGCGCGGTAGCCGGTCGAGTACTTCAAATAGCTGTGAACGTCGTCGTTGAAGTCATACGCGATGGTCGCCATCGGGTTGAAGCGCTTCCACTTCTTGTCGAGCGGCGTGTAGCCATTGGCCGTCGCGCGAACCGTATCGAAACGATAGTCGATATTGCGCGAAGCGATCAGAGCGCCCTTCTTTTCGTCCTGCGTGTAGCGACCGCCGACCGTGATGTGCAGTTGCTCGCTCGCATTCCAGGTCACCTGACCATAGGCTGCGTAGCTCTTCGAGAACACTTCCGAAGCGCGGTCGATGTTGCAGCCGCGGACAGCGTTGCCGACGAAGTCTGCAGCCGTTGCCGGGTTCGTCGCCGCGCAGCGCGGGATTTCAACGAAGTTCGCACCGGTGACAGCACCGGCACCGTCGAGGACGGCGACAGCGCCCATCGAGTTCGGCGTGGCGGCGTCGTCGGTGACGTGTTCCTTGAAGTAGTAAAGGCCTGCGACATAATCGATGCTGTCAATCGAGCCGACAGCCTGGAATTCCTGGCTGAACTGGCGCTGGTACAGATCGGCGAGGCTGTAGCGGCTGAAGGCACAGGGTGCAGCGGCCGTGCAGGATGCGGTCAGGTTCACGATCGGCACGCGGTGATAGCCGCCCGAGTTGTCATACTGTTCCACGTCCACACCGCGCCAAGCGGTGATGGAACGGAGTTCGAGTTCCGGCGAGGCCTTCCACTTGAACACGTTGGTAAAGCCATGCGTTTTATCAACGCTGAGCTTCTGCGGCACGCCGATGTCGGCCGTGCGCATCAGCGTGTCGCCGTTGACGACAACGCCCGGAAGCAAGGAGCGAATGGTGCCCTGCGTGCCGGTAAATGCCGTGCCCGGCGTCACACACGTGCTGCCAGCAGGAATGGCATTCGGCGCGAGGTTCGAACCACCCGACAAGCAGTTATTCGGGTTATAGTTCAAAAGCTGGCTGTAGAACGGCGTGTTCTGGTCCTTGGCGACGTCGATGGAGAAGTCGTTTGTCACGCCGTCAACAGGCTGCCAGCGGATTGCGGCGCGGGCGCCCTTGCGGTTGAAGTAACCCCAACCGGCTGCATCCGCCTTCGGGTTGGCCGTCACAGCGCCCTGATGCTGAAACACACCGTCGAGTTTGATTGAGAAGCCGCCAATTTTCGGCAGGTTGAGGTGCATTGCGGCGCTGCGCGAATCAAGGTCGCCGAAGCTGCCTTCCACGCGTCCACCGAATTCACCCGTCGGGGCCTTCGACACGATCGAAAGCGCGCCACCTTCGGTGTTGCGGCCGAAAAGAGTCCCTTGTGGGCCCTTCAGGACTTCAACACGCTCGACGTCGAACAGGCCGGCGTTGAGGCCGTGCTGGCGACCGAGATAGACGCCATCGATATAGACGCCGACGCCCTGTTCACGAGCGGGCTGGTTTGCATCCAACGGCACGATGCCGCGAATGCCGATGGTGAGGGCGGACTGGCGCGCTTCGAAGGTCGCGACACGCAGGCTGGGGACGCCGCCGTCAGCGAGGTCGAGCAGGCTCTGGACCTTGCGCTCCTTGATCGTTTCAGCGCCCATCACCGAGATGGAGATTGGCGTCTTCTGCAGGTTCGTCTCACGCTTGGTCGCCGTCACGATGATTTCGGTGAGGCCGCCATTGTCGTCCGTTGCCGCTTTCGTATCTGCAGCCGAATCCGACGGTGCCTCTGCGCCTTCCACCGAGACCGAGTCGTCGCTGATTGCGATTGTCGCAGACGCGGTGCCCGGCAGGCCCAGCGAGGCCATGGCAATCGCGGCAAGCGAGGCCGTGCGAAGAGTGTAAGCAGACTTCATGAGATCGTTTCCCTGGATGGTTCTGTCATTTGCCAGCCAGGGGACACAGCGCCCCTGCACTTGGCATGGGCGCAGCAACTATTCAGGAGTCATGTCACAACCAAGTATGTTTCATGACAGAATGATGACAACGGTGTTTAAAGTGTCATTTCGTAAGCATCACTTCAGATGCGCGGAGGCAAATAAGGCAAGCCATTGCTGGCGGGCCGTCTCGCTGAGATCGTCCCTGACCAACACAGACAGTTGAAACCACGACCTTTTGCCCGTGACCAATCGGTATAGCCCAAATGTCGCGCGTTCCGCCGGGCAATGCGGCGATGTGCGCTGAAATGTCACCGAATTTGCGTCGCGGGCGATGACCTCAAACGTGGCAGCGCAGCGGCTCTGCGCCTGCGACTGCAGAAGGGCCAACCAGCCTTCCACATCTTTAATGTCTCTTGGGCGGGCAATGGAGAGGATCTCAAGGGCTTCGGTCCAGCTTTGCGCCGAGCGTCCCCGGACCGCTATCAAATCAACATGGCGCGTAGGGCTGCGGCTGTCCGACTCGATCATCGTCGTATCGCCCCCGTCCAACACGGCCTGAAGCGGCGGGGAAAGCCGGTGATCAAACTCCAGCCGCTCGGCAACCGCGGGCGTCGCGAACAATAAGAGAGCGAGAGCGATGCGTGATTTCATCGGGGAAAGATAAGCCCTGCCCATTTTCATTGCACGAGATTTCTTGGAACAGTGCAGCCTTAGTCTGGGATCACCCCGGCAAATCGGTACCCTATCGGCGTCTCCACAAATCCTATTGCCTTGAATGCGCCTTCATCCAGCGTGCCAATGGACCGCAGCACGAAGGAAAAGTGTTGCGGCCTCTGGGCTGGCACGTCGAGGAGAAGCATCCCTTTCGCGTCTGGATCGCTCAGCCGAAAGGACAGATGGCCATTGTTGCAAGAGGCCGCGCCAGACATTTGTGGCCCGACCGCGCGGGCCAATAATCCGGCGGATAGGTGGACGGTCATCTGGCCGCTGGCTTCGGTACACCGGCCGCTCGTGAAGCGCAGGCTGAGCCCGGAAAACTGAGCTGTCTCAAAACCAATGGCGCGCAGTTCCCCACCCAGCACAAGCGGTGCATCGATATTGTGGACACCTTGACCCGCCAGCCCGGCAAAGCCTTCGCCAGACACGCCGTTGCCCGCCAAGGAGGATATCCTGAAGCGTGCTGAACCGCGAAGTAGATCCAACGGGGTCACCTGCACGCGAAGATCGCCAAGCCGCGCGCCTTCAAACGACACGTCCAGCATCCGGCCGGTCCAGGCGGTGCCATCGACGGTCCGCGCGGCAATACCGCTGTCGCCAAGCCCCGCAATCGCGACAAGGATAGCGAGCGGCAACAGCCAGACCGCAAAACCGAAAAAGGCGATGACACCGAATAGGCTCCATGCGTGTCTGGGGGAGATGCGGAACATTATACGCTGCTGGCCCGTAAGACCGCGTTGAAGGTGACGGTGCCGTCGCCATTAGCCAGCATCGAAGCCGTCTGCGCGATCACGCCTTGGCGTTCAAGCGCGCCGAGCCAAGCGAAGAGCGCCCGGGATTTCGCCGCGCTGATGACCACCTGATATTGACCCTGCTGGCCCTGTTCGTTTTTGGCGAGAGTGAAGCCGGCCTCTATGCAGGATTTGGTGATGACCGCCCCGACATCGAGCCCGCTGCTCACAGGGGCTGCGCCAATCCGCTTTGCCTCGGCCACCATCGCCTGTGTGCGGGACAGCCGGTCTAGGGACTCGGATTGCACCGCGCGCGACGTCTCAAGATAGGCATTCGCCGGTCGCCAGATCAGGAACCAGGCCACCATCGTCGTGACAAGGGCAGCAAGAACAGCCAAAAGGATGCGCTCGCACGGCGTCCTGCCTCGCCACCAGTCGCGCAGAATCTCGATCATTTCACCCTCATTTCAAATTCGGTGCGACGCGCGCTACTTGTTACGCTTGTCGGCCCCCGATTGACCTGCAACCCTGCGGCACGCAGCCGGTCTGCCATGGCCAGCAGATCCCCTTCATTGGTCGCCTGCACAGTCGCTTTGGTGACGCCCTGTGCATCGAATGTCAGCGCCGCAAGCGAACTGCCCTTGGTGGCTTTGACCGCCTCCAGAAGGACAGCAGATGTCGGACCAAAGCCAAGGCCGGGGCCGCGCAGCCCCGTCAGGCGGCGTTCAAGGGCCGCTTGCGGCGCCAGATCTTCTCGGGCGGCCACGGTCCGGGCAAGATCATCACTGGCCCGGTCAAGCTGCGCTGCCGACCAATGAAGCCGCACGGCGAGCATGAGGGGAGTAAGAACCGTCGCAAGCAAGATGAGGCCAATAAGGACGCCACAGATTTGCGCAAACCGCTGCGTTGAACCCCAAGATCGTGCTGGGGCAAAGGAGCCCTGTCGCAAATCCACCTCAGCGGCCGCCACCGCACGCGCGATCTGGAGGGCCGCATCTTCTTCGCTCAACAGCTCGACGGGTTGGCTCGCAATCAGGACTTCGTCATAAGCGGGGTCCGAAAGGAAGGCGAGATCACCGCTGCGCAGCACGGTTTCCTCCGCCACCGCCATGCGGACAAAACCTTGTTCCACGGGGGGCGGGGCGAGCTGCGCCGGGATGACCGGTTTAGGCGAAAGCCCGGCTTCGGTCAGCATCTCAAGCCAGGCCGCGAAGCGATGACGGTCGACGATGGCAATATGGGTGCCGGCTGCAAAATGTAGGTCCTCAGGTGCAGTCAGCACGCTATCGGCAGCGACCCGTTTACCAATGGCGACCGCCTGTGCGCGGGGAAGCCCGGCACCAAGGTCCATGAAGACAGTTGTTTCCGCCGCAGGATAAATGGCTGCGACCGCTTCATTCTCTTCGCGCGCGGGCAATCCAATGCCGCTGCCGATCGGCGCGCCGTCTGCAAAGCGCCACCAGCGCGTCTGTTCTCCGGGCAGGAGAACAAGTCCCGTATACTCTGTCACGAATTTCCTCCAAAATTCCGTCGGACCGTTTTGATGTTCTGCAGCCGACCGTCCAGCAGGCTCGACTGATGGAAGTGAATGCCACCAAGCTCAATCGCAATCCCCAAATCAAACCAGGTCGTCCGCAATTGTGGTTGGCCCAGCACGTCTGCCGCAGGTGTAACGCCGCTCAGCGCCGGGAGCTTCCAGAAATCATAAACGCTGGAATAGCCATCAGCGGGCCGCTCCGCGATCAGTTTGCGGGCTGAGGCGTCGGGCAACTGGCCCGGCAGCAGCATCATCAGCAAAGGAAATTGGCCTTCGGTCAACGTATTGACGTTCAGAGGGGATAACGCAGCTTCGGGAAGGGCGCAGACCCAGGGACGCAGGGCCATGAAGGCCGCCGGAGTGACACCTGCCACCGCCCGCAACTCGCTTGTGTCTGCCATCAGGGTGTTGCCGGTGCGATAGCCAACATAGCTTTCGTCTTCCGCCCCGCCGGGCAGGGGTTGGGTATCGCTGTCGATCCAGTCTGTCGCAGCCAGCGAAATGCGTCTGGCCACGGGCCTAGTGATGCCAATGGCGACCATTAGGCCTTCAAATTGCAACATCGCTGCAGGCCTTGCGGTATAGCCACCTTCGCCGCTGCCGGTGACCAGGGAGTTGAGGTTGAAGCAGTTGCCCGCATCCCGCAGCGTCACCGTTGCAGTGCCGCCGTCGATAGGAAAGGGCATGGGCTTGCCGAGCCAGCCGCCCGCCAGCGTCGTCCGCCCGGGTGCGGCTTGGGCGATGTCGGCAATGCGAGAGGCCGCGACCAGCTCTCCTGCCTGTGCGTAGGCGCGTGACTGATCCATTGCCGACATGTTTCCGGCCAAGCGGGTTGCAATCGTCAATTTATCTAAAGCCGCCACGGCGAGGACCGAGATCAGAGCCACCAGCAACAACACGGTCAGTAGGGCTGCGCCTTCTTCGCTGTTCCGAACTTTCATGATCCGGCCCCGATGAGAAAGACACGGCGGACGGCCACGCCATCACGGTGTACCAGTGTGAGTTCTGCGGCTGCAGGTAGAGCCATCGGGTCATCGTTGGTCGCGACGTCGCCCCATTGCCCCTTGGCATCGCGAAGACGAACGGATGCGGAGGCTAGGTCTTTGGCCAACGTCATTTCTGTTTCGGACTCAGCGCCATCAAGCATGGGACGGGCCGCCCGCACCAGCCGGTTGCCGTTCATGCGCAGGTCAACCCGCTGCAATTCTGCCCTTGGGGCATCTGTCGCATTCGACCAGCCCGCCCGGACGTAAGAGAGCAAACGTCCTTCTCCGGTGCCGGCAAATGCGGGTTCCAGCCGGCCATTGGCATCGCGCGTTGGGCGAGCGACCGCTTGCTGAAGGTCCGCCTGAAGTAAGGCGGAGATGCGCCGTTCCTCTGCGACTTTGCCCAGCGCTGTGCCAACGGCGGCCTGTGTCGAAACCGCCGCCCCGAGCAAACCTATCCCCGCCGCCGCCAGCAGGCTGAAGATCACGAGGGCGACCACCAGTTCGACAAGGGTGAATCCCTGTGTTTCGTGCGTAGTGACGGTCATTTTGATTTCCGCACAACCGTCAGCGCTCCGGCAAAGCGGCGTTGGGAATCCGTAATCATAATATCGACGCGCAAGATGGCCGGATCGGCCGTGCGGCTCGTCGTGCGCGCCCATATCCAGCTGCGGCCCCCATTTTCGGTGGTGCCGACCGCCCGACCGACCGAAGGTGCAACCGGATCTGTAATCGTTTCAGCGGCGATATTCTGGGCCACAATCTGGCCGAAGGTCCGCGTCGCCACGTCTGCCGACGACCGCACCGTTGCGGCGTTCAGCCGGATGAGGGCAAGGGCGGCGAGGCTGAAGATAGCCAGCGCGACCAACATCTCGATCAGGGTAAATCCGGACTCACGATCCGACATGGACCGTGCCTTCGGCATCAACTGAAACGCCAATCGCCGTGTCACCATGGACCAGCGACACCTTGGCCGGCTCGCTTGGCAGGCCGGTGGGATCAAAAACGATGCGTAAGTCGCCACTGGCCGCCGTGCTTGCCCGCGTTTTGGCATCCCAACGTACCGGCGCGAACGGTTTTTCGGTCAGGGGCAGCCAACGACCGTCCAATTGCCGCTCAAACCGATAGCTTTGAGGGCTGATGGAGACCGCCATGTCGCGGCCTTCGATAATGGCGGCATCGCGCACAGCAGAGGTGCGTGCGGCAAAGGCTTCGGCTTCATTGCGCACAGCCCCCGCCGGATCTCGCGTGTTGAGCGCCACTGCTGCCGTCGCCACGCCCAATATGGCAACCACGACCATCAGTTCCAACAGGGTAAAGCCCTGTTGATCCTCTGGTGTTTTATGGGGTGCCGAATTGCGGGTCATAGGTGAGGATGAGGCATTTACTGCCAACTGCCGATATCAGCCCCGTCGCCTTCGCCCCCTTCGGCACCATCGGCACCGAACGAATAGACATCGAAGGCGCCATGCTGGCCGGGCTGGCGATATTGATAGTCCTTCCCCCAAGGGTCCTTGGGAAGCCTGCGGATGTAGCCGCCGGTGCCGCCCGGTGCCGTGCTTGTCCCCCCGAGGAGGGCGTTGAGGCCTCCAGCGGCATCCGGATAATGCAGCGTGTTCAGGCGATACATTTCGATCGCCTGGCTCAGCGTTGCGATATCGGCCTTGGCCTTGCTCTGCATCGCCTTGTCCTGGCTCGGCAGAACGTTGATCATGACGACGGTGGCCAGCAGGCCAAGGATAACAATGACGACCAGCAGTTCAACGAGGCTGAACCCGTCTTCTTTGTCGTGCTCCGTTTCTGCACTGGTGTTGCAGTTCTGTTTCATGTCGGCCTTTCAAGCAGCAGCAAGCGTTTCGATCTGAAGGATTGGAAGTAGGATCGCGAGCACGATCAGCGCCACGACGCAACCCATTATCACGATGATAGCAGGTTCAAGGAGCGAGAGCGCGGTCGCTGTGAAGCGGTCAAATTCGCGTTCCAGATATTCGGCAGACCGTTCCAGCATTTGATCCAGCTCGCCGGAACTCTCCCCTGAGGCGGTGAGATAGACAAGCAGCGGAGGAAAGACGCCCGCGCGCTTGAGCGCCGCGGACAGGCTGCCGCCGCTCCGCACAGACTCTGCAATGTCCTGCGTGGCAACGCGCAGGGCACGGTTGTTGACCGTCTGTCCAGTCAGAAGGAGACCCTCCAGCAAGGGAAGGCGGCTGGCAACCATGGTAGCCAGCGTGCGCGCCATCCGCGCGGCGTGAAGATCTCGGATAAGCTTGCCAACCAGTGGGAGCCGCAAAATGGCGCCGTCAAAACGCAGACGCGTCGCTGGGCGGCGCAGGCAATGGGCGCCGAACAAAGCACCGCCCAGCAGGCCGGTAAAGAGGAGCGGCCACCAGCTTGCCAGAAAGCCAGAAAGCGCGATGATGATCCGTGTCAGTAACGGCAATTGCTGTCCGACGTTGTCAAACTGTTCGACGATACGGGGCACGACCCAGACCATGAGCGCGAACACGACAACCATGGCCACCATTGCGAGTACAATTGGGTAGGCCAGCGCCGCTGTAATTCGACCGCGCACTTCGGCTTGCCGTTCCTGAAGGTCAGCCAGCCGGTCAAGGATTTGCGGGAGGGTCCCGGCGGCCTCGCCGGCAGAGACCATCGCACGGTACAGCGGTGGGAAGCTGCGCGGCGCGCGTGCCATCGCCTCGGCAAGTCGCAGGCCTTCAAACACGCCGCCATGCACCTCGCTTACAATCTGCCGCACATGATCCTGCTCGGTCTGGCGCACGATGATGCGCAGCGCTTCCTCCAGCGGGGAGACAGCACACAGGGTCGACAGTTGGCGCGTGAACAAGGTGAGCTGCTGCACTGACATTTTGCGCTGCCTAAGGCGCTCTAGCGAGAATAGCGGTGCCCGCGCCGCGCGCCCTGTCGATGGGTTGATGTCTAACGGGTAAAGATTGCGGCGCTGCAGGAGGTCACGCGCTGCCCGCGCATCCTCTGCGTCTAACGTGCCGCGCCGTTCCCGCCCGGTCGCGTCAATTGCTGCGTAATCAAAGCTGCTCACTATCCGCATCCTGACGAGAAACACGGATGGCTTCTTCCGCAGTGGTCACGCCGTCGCGCACAAGACCCAAGACCGATTGGGACAAGGTGGGTGCCGTTGCAAACACATGGCGTGCAATGCGGTCCTCATCTGACCCATCGTTGATCATCTGGCGGATGCTGTCATCGATGCGGATCGCCTCGTAGACGCCGACTCGTCCCTTAAAGCCGGTATCATTGCATTGCGGACAGCCACTAGGTTCAAAGATGCGCTCCGCGTTCAGGTCGGGCAGCTGGCGGCTGGCATTGGTTGCGACATGTT
Organism: uncultured Sphingomonadaceae bacterium; assembly: GCA_937996655.1. Taxonomy (GTDB): domain Bacteria; phylum Pseudomonadota; class Alphaproteobacteria; order Sphingomonadales; family Sphingomonadaceae; genus Aquisediminimonas. The sequence continues at coordinate 403,824 of CALKUK010000012.1, forward strand.
CGACGCGGCAATGGGGGCACAAGCGCCGGACAAGACGCTGCGCGACGACGGCGCGCAATGTGGAGGCAAGGAGGAACGGCTCCACCTTCATATCGCGCAGGCGGGTGATCGCCCCGACGGCATCATTGGTGTGCACCGTGGACAGAACAAGGTGCCCGGTCAGCGATGCCTGCACCGCGATTTCCGCTGTCTCCCGGTCACGGATTTCGCCGATCATGACGACATCAGGATCCTGACGCAAAATGGCGCGCAGCCCGGCGGCAAAGGTCATACCGACTTTTGCATTCACCTGTGTCTGGCCCACGCCTTCAATGGCGTATTCCACCGGGTCTTCCACCGTCAGGATATTGCGCGACCCGTTGTTGAGCAGACGCAGACCCGCATAAAGCGATGTTGTTTTACCAGAACCGGTCGGGCCGGTGACCAGCACGATGCCATTGGGTTCGGATAAAGCCCCACGAAAGACCGCAAGACTGGCCGGGTCCATACCCAGCCCATCAAGGCCAATGACTGCACTTTCCTTGTCGAGTATACGCAGCACCACCCGCTCTCCAGCGCGGGCGGGAAGCGTCGACACACGGACGTCGAGCTGTTTCCCGCCGAGCGTCAGCGAGATGCGGCCATCCTGCGGGATGCGCCGTTCAGCAATGTCGAGGCGCGCCATCACCTTGATGCGGCTGACGACTACCGGGGCCACATGGGCCGGCAGGCGAAGGGCTTCCCGCAACAGGCCGTCGATCCGCATCCGGACGACGAGCGTTGACTCAAACGGCTCGACATGGACGTCGGACACGCCCTGCCGCACAGCCTCTGCGATCATGCCGTTGATTAGGCGAATGACCGGGGCATCATCTGCAGTGTCGAGCAGATCGTCCGCCGATGGCATGCCCCCGACGAACAGATCACCATCTTCCTTTATGCCAAAGGTTCCTGCAGCGGCAGCGGCCGACCCATCCAGCGCGTAGGTACGCGACAGCTGGTCGTTAAAAAGCGCGTCACTTGTCTGTTCAACCGAAAAGGGGCGCTGCAGCCAGCGGCGCAATTCGGGCAGGGCACGCCCGTCGGCACCCGGGCGCATCAATACCCGCAGCTCGCCTTCTGCGCCGTCCCTGAGAAGGAGCCCATGTTTGCGCACAAAGGCGTAGGGCAGGACGAGGACGTTCTCCCCTACGGCCTCAACAGGGACCTGTTCGGTCAATTCTTCGGCCCTTCCCGCGCGGGTGCCGCAGTAGGGGCGGCTTCGGTTGCCGCCGGAGCAGGCAAGGGTAGCTCCGCGCCCATATAGTCGCGCACGAGCTCATCTAGGCTCGGCTCCTCATTGGGGCGCAGCAACAATTGCTGATTGCGGATATAGCCATAGCGACGCTCGGCAAGCTTGCGGGCATCCTCGGCATTGCGCAGGATGGTCGGGCGGATGAAGACCATCAAATTGGTCTTTTCCCGAGACTTTGCTCGTGATCGGAACAACTGGCCAAGGCCCGGAATGTCGCCCAGCAGGGGGATCTTTTCAATCGTGCGCCGTTCATTGTCATCCAGCAAGCCACCCAGCGCGACAATCTGCCCGTCATCGACGGTCACCGTCGTCTGGATTTCGCGCTTGTTGAGGATAAGGTCGCTGCCATTATTGGTCACAGGCCCTGCAATCGAACTGACTTCCTGCCGGATGAACAGCTTGATCGCATCGCCTTCATTGACCTGCGGTTTCACTTCCAACTGGATGCCGACATTCTGGCGCTGTACAGTGCGGAACGCGTTGTCGAAATTGCCGCCGAGCTTTTCGCCGGTCGTAATCGGCACTTCCTGCCCGACAAGGATCTTCGCCTCCTGATTGTCGAGCGTGACAACCGACGGTGTCGAAAGGATATTGGACTTATTGTCCTGCTGGACGGCATTGATGATGGCGCCGAAAACGCCGTTGCTGCCGACATTGGTGGCAAAGCCGCCAAAGGCACCTGCGGCCCCCAGCACAGAGTTGACCGCTGCTTGAGCTAGCTGATCACTGACCGGGTTGTTGGTCGTCGTGGTCGTGGTATTGCCGTTGATGGTTGTGGTCGTTGTGTTCAGGTCCCGCGCGGCGACAGCGCCTGCTATCGTCAGAATATTGGGGGCTGCGTTAGAGTAGTTCGTCGCGGCAAAAGGAATGTTGCTGCCCGGTTTTCCACCGAGCAGGAATTGGACGCCCAGCTTGCGGGCGGCCGTATCCGAAATTTCGACGATGATTGCCTCGACAAGCACCTGCTCGCGTCGCGTGTCCAACTGGCGAACGACATCTCCCAGCGTGCGCTGCAACTCTGTCGGCGCGGAAATGATGATCGCATTGGCGCCTTCATAACGAGCAATTACCGGCGCATTGCGCCCGCCTGAAGAAGGCGCTGATACAGGGGTGGCTGTCGGAGTGGCTGGTGCGCTGGAACTGGTGGAGGACCCTTCGCCAGCGCCAGCAATCGCTGTTTGGCCGACCAACTGCTGAAGCACGGGGAGGAGCTTTGCTGCATCAGCATGTTGAAGCCAGATGACACGCACCTCAGCCCCGCTCGCCGCATGCTTATCCAGGTCGCGGGCGATTGTGGCAAAGCGGGAAACCGTGCCACGGTCACCGCGCAGGGCAATGGAATTGCTGCTGTCGATGGCGACAATCGCGACGCCTCCGCGCGCATCTTCTCCACCGCCGCTGCTGCCGGTGATGAGTTGCTGCAGCGATGTTGCGAGTTCGCGGGCGTTGGCGTTCCTCAGCGCAATCAGCTCTGTCGCCGCGCCATCGGAATCGATCCGCTGGATCAGCGCGCGGATGCGGCGGATATTGTCGGCATAGTCGGCGACAACGAGGCTGTTCGCGCCGCGATTGGCGGTGACAGAGCCTTCGCGGCTGACGAGGGGGCGAAGCGTGTCGACCGCCGAGGACGCCTCAATTGACCGCAAGCGGAAGACTTCGGTGATGAACTGATTGCGGGCCGCACCCGACAAGCCGATTTTGCCCGGCTGGGCTGCGGCTGTTTCTGCCGGCTGGATGCGATAGGCACCATTCGACGTCGGAATGGCGACAAGGCCATTGGCGCGCAGCGTCGACAGGAATACTTCGAAATATTCGGAACGCGACAGGGGCCGGTCCGACACGACCGTCACCTTGCCCTGCACGCGACCATCTATGATGAAGTTACGTCCCGTCACGCGCGAGGCGTCCTGAATGAAGGCGCGCACATCGGCATCGCGCAGGTTGATCGTGGTCTGCGCGATCACCGGGGCATAGGCCGCCAGTGCGAGCATGAGGCCAGTTGCGACCCGTTTCATTTTGATATCCTTGCATTGAGCGGCACGAGTTTGCCCCCGCGCTCGACCTGAAGAGTCAGATTGCCTTTATCGGGCAGTTGCGAAATGACAGCGACTGCGTCTTGAACCGATTGCGCCGGGACGCCGTTCATGCTCACAATCACGTCTCCCGGTTTCAGGCCAACGGCTGTGAAGGCACTGCCTTCCCCCTTTGGCTGGACAACAAAACCCGTTACTTTGCTCCCGACAGTGCGCGGGGTGAGGGCAATGTCTGTGGTGAAACTTGCCGCATTGAACACCCCCGAACCCGAGGCGGTCGGTTTGCCGCCAAAGCCTGCCGCACCGCTAGCAGGCGCCACGGACTGATCAAGGAACAGTGATTCTTCCGTGCCTCCATTGTCCAGTGTGACATGGTCATAGGCGACTGCCTTCAGCTTGACGCCCGGAACGATTTCATCCCCCGTGGCGAAGCTGGACTGAACACCATCCGGTGTCGCGATAATCGCGCTGCCAAGCCCTGTCGCCTCATTCAGGCTCACCCCAAAAAGCTTGAGCGTGAGAGAGGTTACCGTGGAGCCATTGGCATCACTGTCCGTCCCGCCGAATGGTTCAAGCGTGTCGAGATCAAGCGTCGCTAGGCTGCTCTGGAGAGGTGCTACTTGCGGCCAATGGCCCAGCGGCCCCAAAGGCTTGGTGGCGACCCAGACCAACCGCGCCGCTTGGAACGCAAGAAGGGAAGACAGCAAAATCAGGGTCATGCGGCGCAGATGAGGCCAGAAATTTCGCATCAACATGCGCTGCCGGATGTTAGGGTGGCAGTCGCCCTTGCAAATATGATCATGGCGCCCACCGGAACTCCTCGCGTGATCCAATGTGCGATGCCTATGATGATCCTTCTTTAAATACACGACAAAAAGGAACCAAGCCGAAGGGGTTTTCGATCCGCCTCATTTGATGCCTTGTCGCGCAAAGCGACCATCGGACCGCCGCCGGGAAACCCAACCGATACAGGCGCTGTGATCTGCCTAAGTCCTAATAGAGGGTGGAGGCCGACAGGCTTATCTTGTCCAACAGGCACCAGACCCACGCACTGAAGGCGAGGCATGTGCCCAGCGGCAGTTTCCGTTGCCACACTGCGATGCGCCTCGTGTCGCTTGCCGCAACGAAAAGTGCCAAGCAGAGCCCAAGCCCGGCACCGAAAAGAAGTATCATGGGCAGGGCCTGCCACCCGACCCAAATTCCAATAGCCCCCAGCAATTTTGGATCACCCCCTCCCATGCCGGTGCGACGACGGACGCGCTTATAAAGGAGTGCAATTCCAGCGAGCGACGCAAAGCCCACCACAGCACCCAAAAGGGGGCTTATTAGTGACTTTGTCCCGCCGAGCGCGGCGATGCATAGGCCTGACCCTGTTAGCAGGGCGATAAGGGGATCCGGCAGCCAAAAATGTTCGGCATCCAAAATGGCCAGCAGCAGCAATTGCCAGCCGAACAGAGCCATCCAAACACTTTCCGGCGCAGGCAAGAAACATCCAGACACCAGGCCAATGCCGGCGCAGGTTGTTTCGATAAGGGGATAGCGAGATGAGATTGGCGCCGCGCAATAGCGGCAGCGTCCGCGCGCAATGGCGTAGCTCACGACCGGCACGAGATCTCGAACCTGCAACGCCCGCTTGCATCCGTCACATTGAGACCCGGGGTGCACGATCGACCGGCCCTGCGGCCAACGTTCCGTTACTGTGGCCGCAAAGCTTCCCCAACAGGCCCCCAGCAAAGCCAGCATGGCGGGAAGGCCGAACTGGGCCAAAAAAGATACGGCATCGGTCGAAATTTCGGACAATCAATGCGCTCCGAGATGATGGGCTAATGCTGAGGATTTCAATCAACAGTCCCAACCAAAGTTAAATGACAGATTTATCTCAAATCGATGACGGTCATTGAAACGAAATTGTCGTTTCCGTGCAATGAACTAGGCTTAACACAGGCGGCTAGAAACAGGCAAAGGATGGCCGTCATTCAAACGCAATTTACCAGCTACGATCAAGATGACCTGCTGGCAGATCCGTTGACGATCATCATGACCGATGGCGGGGATGAGCGCATCCTCATCGATCCTGCGACCGGCCTGAACCGCTATCTCACGGTTCCCCGGCCCCAGACGCTGATCGCCTATTCCTCGTCAACAGCCAACTTCATTTCCGTGCCGGCCATGGCCGAAGTGCGTCGCCGTGTGCTCGAACTTGCCCCCGGTTTTGTGCTTGAGCCAGATGGCTATGCCCAGGCACTTGAGGACCTTCGCTCCCGCCTTCGCAAGTCCTGGAATGTCCCGACCAGCGTTGAGATCATCTTTGCGGGCTCGGGCACGGACCTTGAATATGTCGGCCTCGCCACCGCCGTGCGTGAAGGGTCGGCGGGCATTGACAATATTCTGCTGGGAGCGGCCGAAGTCGGTGATGACGGCGTCCAGGCTGCCAATTGGTGCCATTTCGCAAAGATGACGCCGCAGAGCATCAAGGTGGACGCCGGCCAGGCGCTGGATGCGGATTTTGCCGCCCAGACACGGGTGATCGACGTGCCGATCCGGTCGTCCAAGGGGCAGCCGATCCCGTCCGAAGACGTCCTTCTGTCGATTGGGGCGCATGTGGCAGAGGCCATCGCCCAAGGGCGTCATCCGCTCGTCCATGTGGTTCATGGGTCGAAGACCGGCCTTGTCGTCCCGTCCATGGGGCATATTGATGCCCTGCGCCGCCGCTTTGGCGACCGGATGAGCTTCGTCGTCGATGCCTGCCAAGCCCGCATCAGCCGCGATCTTGTCGGGGCCTATCTGGCCCGGGGTTGCACCGTATATCTGACGGGCAGCAAGTTCATGGGTGGCCCGCCTTTCAGCGGCTTTGCGCTGGTGCCAGCCGCAGCCGCAGCCCGTGCCGCGGCGCTCCCGCCGGGTTTGGAAAAGGTCTTTCTGCGCGCCGAATGGGCTCCGTCCTGGCCCGGTGTCGACCAGCTTCCTGAAGGCTCCAACCTCGGGTTGTTGCTGCGGTTGGAAGCGAGCATTTTTGAATTGGAGTTGTTCCATCGGCTCCATCCAACGGAAATCAAGCGCACGGTTGATCTCTTCGAAGAAGAAATCGCTGTGCTCATCCGGCGGCTCGGCGCCAGCCCTGTGCGGCCGATGGGCAATGCCGATGACCGGGAAACACAGGCCGCACCGCTGGAAATCCGGACGCTGGCGACCATCGATTTGAGTGAGATCCACCCCGCATTCGATTTTGAATTTGCGCAAGGGCTGCACCAGTCGCTGGCCATTGGGGACGATGGCAAGGTGCAGGATCTGTTTGGCCTGCGTCTGGGCCAGCCGGTGCGATGCGTCCGCATGGCCGATGGCCGCTTTGGCGCGACCCTGCGCATCGGGCTGTCGATGCCGCAGATGGTTGAGTTCTCCGCAATGGACACGGCGTCACTCCGGCGTCGGCTGGCAGATGATCTCGGCCAGATTGCAGGGCGGGTGGAGCGCTATTTCAAGCTCAAGCGATGATCGCTGACGGGACGGATTTTGGTTCGAAGAAGATATGCGGGGGATGATATGACAACGAGCACGAAGGACATCATTGCAAAGCAGCTGGGTACCGGCGCCATCGATTTCCGGCCGCCAACCTGGTTGGATCATCCCGAACCGCGCAGCTTTACGCCGAAGCAGAAATACCGGACGATCTGGATTTCAGACATCCACCTTGGCACATCAGGCTGCAACGCAACGTTGCTGCTCGACTTTCTCGCCAGCGTGGAATGCGAAACGCTTTATTTGACCGGCGACATCATTGACGGCTGGCGCCTGAGCAAAGGCTGGTACTGGCCCGATGAGCACAATGAAGTCGTCCGCCGTCTTTTGAAGATGGCCCATCGCGGCACGCGCGTTGTCTATATTGTCGGCAATCATGATGAGATGCTGCGCGATTATGCCGGGCTCAGCTTTGGCGGCATCACCATTTTCAATGAAGCGATCCACGAAACACGTGATGGCCGCCGTCTGCTGGTGACGCACGGCGATGCGTTTGACGGGGTGGTCCTCTATGCCAAGTGGCTCGCCTTCCTGGGTGACAAGGCCTATTCGGTTCTTCTGCGCGTGAACCAGATTTTCAACCGCGTACGTCGCCGCTTTGGCATGCCCTATTGGTCGCTGTCGGCTTATCTGAAGAAGCGCGTGAAGAACGCTGTTCAGTTCATCTATCAGTTCGAAGAAGCTGTTGTCCGTGAAGCGCAGCAGCGCGGCGTCGATGGCGTCGTTTGCGGCCATATCCACTGCGCGGAAATCCGGCAGATCGGCGATATGACCTATTATAATGACGGCGACTGGGTGGAAAGCTGCACCGCGCTGGTCGAAGACCGCACCGGCGCCATGTCGATCCTCGACTGGGCGGAAGTTGTGCGGGACCGCCAGACGGCCGGCAAGGCGATGGCGACCGCATGAGGATAGCCATCGCCACAGACGCGTGGTTCCCGCAGGTCAACGGTGTGGTCCGCAGCATCTCAACCACCGTCGCGATCCTACTGGAGCGCGGATATGAAGTTGAACTGATCACGCCGGACCAGTTTCTCACCGTGCCTATGCCGGGCTATTCGGAAATTCGGCTGGCCATCGCGCCGCGCTTTGCCGCGCGCCGGGCCTTGAAGGCATTTCGGCCGGATGTCGTGCACATCGTGACCGAAGGCCCCATTGGGTGGACCACGCGGGCCTGGTGCAAGGCGAATGGTGTGCGGTTCACAACCGCCTTCCATACCCGCTTTCCTGACTATGCTGCCGCTCGCACGGGCATTTCACCGGATCGGTTCTGGCCGATCATGCGGCGCTTCCACAAATCGTCCAGCGCGGTGCTGGTCTCAACCCCCAGATTGGGTGAAGAACTTGCGGAACGCGGCATCAGCCGGACGCGATTGTGGACGCGCGGCATCGACAAAGCCGTTTTCCATCCGGAAGGGGACTTCCACCCGGCACTCGCAAATCTTCCGCGGCCGATCCTCCTTTCGGTGGGTCGCGTTGCTGTCGAGAAGAATCTGGAAGTGTTCCTCAACCTCGACGTTGTTGGAACCAAAGTGATCGTCGGCGATGGTCCGGACCTTTTGATGCTCAAAGACCGTTTTCCCGACGCTATCTTTCTTGGTGCCCTGCATGCAGAGGTGCTGGCCAGCGCCTACCGTGCAGCGGATGTCTTTGTCTTCCCAAGCCTGACGGACACCTTCGGGCTTGTCATGATCGAAGCCTTGGCTTGCGGGGTGCCCGTGGCGGGCTTCCCCGTGCCCGGGCCTTTAGATGTTGTCGGCCTCAACGGACGCGGCCCGTCAGATGCTTTGGCAGACCCCGTCGGGGCGCTTGGGGATGATCTGGCAAGTGCCATCCTCAGCGCTGCGCAAATGGATCGCAAAATCGTCGCGGACTATGGCGCCAGTTTTGATTGGAACCATTCGACCGACCAGTTTCTGGGTGTCCTTGAAGACGTGATGCGGACCAACAAGGAACCGGCATAGTCGATTCGTCGGGCGCGCATCCCCCCAAGAGACCTACTGTTGGGCGGCGGAAAAATAGTCTGAAAAAGTTCCGGCCATTGCCGAAATAATGGTGCCCAGGAGAGGACTCGAACCTCCACGGCCTTGCGGCCACTGGCACCTGAAGCCAGCGCGTCTACCAATTCCACCACCTGGGCACGGCGCAGACCCCGATGCGGGTCTCTGCGGAATGAAGCGGCGCGATTAGGCAGGCCATTGCCGCTTGTCAACAGGCTTCGGCGCGGGCATTGGCGGGCTTACCTCAGCAAGGGATTTTGACGACGATGAAAAAAGCTTTGGTTACGGTCTTTGGCGGTGGCGGATTTGTCGGGCGCTATGTGGTCGAAGCTCTTCTGCGCGCCGGTGCCCGCGTCCGCGTGGCAGAGCGCAGCCCCAAAAGCGCCTGGTATCTGAAGGCGCAGGCGAACCTTGGCCAGATCACCTATGTGGCGGCCGACGTGACCCGCCCCGAAACGCTGGGCCGCGCGGTGGCAGGGGCAGACGCTGTCATCAATCTTGTCGGCAGCTTTGCCGATATGCAGCGCATCCATGTTGATGGCGCGCGCAATGTGGCGGAAGCCGCAGCGAAAGCAGGCGTTGCCTCTTTCGTCCAAATGTCGGCCATTGGTGCCAACCCCGATAGCCCTTCGGCCTATGGCCGGACCAAGGGTGAGGGCGAAGCCGCTGTGCGTAAGGCTTTCCCCAAGGCGACGATCCTGCGTCCGTCGATTGTGTTCGGGCGCGAAGATGCGTTCATCAATCGTTTCGCGGGGCTCATCCGTATGCTGCCCATCTGCCCCATCATCGGCGGCGACACGAAGTTCCAGCCGGTCTTTGCCGCCGATGTGGGCCATGCCGCCTGTGCCGCGGCGCTCGACCCTGCCGTGCATGGCGGCGTGCTTTATGAACTTGGCGGTCCAGCTGTGATGTCGATGCGGGAGATCAACCAGTGGATCGCCGATCGCACCGGCCGTGCGCCTCTGTTCATCGATGTGCCCAACCCTGTTGCAGGCGCGATGGCCACACTGACCGGCTGGTTGCCCGGTGCGCCGATCTCGCGCGACCAGTGGCTGATGCTTCAGTCTGACAATGTGGTTGCACCCAAGGCCAAGGGCCTGAAGGCGCTGGGCGTGGCTGCGACCCCGCTGGATGCGGTCGCGCATGGCTGGCTGGTCCAGTATCGCCGCCATGGCCGCTTCGGGGCGGCGGTATGAGCGATCTGCTGACCGTCATCCTCCTCGGCATTGTCGAGGGGCTGACCGAGTTCATCCCCGTGTCCTCCACGGGCCATCTTGTCCTTGCAGGCGAATTGCTGGGTTTCAAAGACGGATCGGGCGGGGCGTTTGATATCATCATTCAGCTCGGCGCCATTCTGGCCGTCATCGTGCTCTACTGGCGCCGCTTCTGGGATGTCGCAGTCGGCCTGTTGTCGATGCAAAATGGCCCGCTGCTCTTCACGCGCAACGTGTTGCTGGGCTTTCTGCCGTCCGCTGTCATCGGGGCGATTGCCTATAAAGCGATCAAGGCGATGCTGGAATCGCCCGCAATTGTTGCTTGGGCTTTGATCATAGGCGGCGTCGCGATCCTTGTGATCGAAAAGCTTGCGAAGGAAAGCCATACCGCCAGTGTTGAACAAATGAGCTGGCGGACGGCCCTGTCCATCGGTGCTGTGCAATGCCTGTCGATGATCCCCGGTGTCAGCCGTTCCGGGGCGACGATCATGGGCGCGCGGGCCATGGGTGTGGAACGCAAGACAGCCGCTGAGTTCAGCTTCTTCGTCGCGGTGCCGACGATGATGGGGGCAACGACGCTTGCTCTGTATAAGGAAGGTGCGGCACTCGCCGCTCAGGACGTGACCAACATCGCCATTGGTTTTGTGGTGTCGTTCGTCGTTGCGATTGTTGTCATCAAAGCCTTTCTGGCGATTGTGACGCGCTATGGATTCGGGCCCTTTGCTTGGTACCGAATCGTGGCGGGTCTCGTAGCGTTGGTCTGGCTCGGTCAGATCGGTTAATTGCGCGAAGGGAAGGGATGGGGCGTATGGTCGTGAAGCACGCATTGGCGATGGCTCTTTTGGCCGTTGCCGCCCCTGCCGTCGCCCAAACCACGCCGCCGCCCGCGGCGATCAGTCCGGCGCATGAGGCTGCAGCCACCCGCGTTGTCGATAAGCTTTGGCCGCTCGGCACCTATCGCCGCATGATGGACGGCGCGATGTCGAAGATGATGGACAGCATGATGCAGTCCATGTTCGGCATGAAGGCTTCTGACCTCGCCCCTGCCGACAGCAAGGATGCGGCCCGCAAGGAGACCGGGGACAAGACCCTCGCCCAGTTGGCCGAGGAAAAGGATCCCCATTTCCGGGAGCGCACGAAGATCTTCATGGATGTCATGACGCGCGAAATGGTTCCGCTGATGGAAAAGATCGAACCCAGCGTTCGCGAAGGCCTCACCCGGGTGTATGCGCGGGATTATTCAGAGGCCCAATTGGCAGACCTCGAAAGCTTTTTGAGCACCCCCACGGGCAAGCAGTTTGGCAGCCAGTGGATGATGAGTTTCGTTGATCCGGAAATGGTCGCGAACATGTCCAAGATCGCCCCGATGATGATGCAGGCCATGCCGGAGATCATGAAGAAGGTTCAAGCGGCGACTGCGCACCTCCCGCCGCCGCCGTCTGCCAAAAACGACTGACCGCGCCGTTCAGCGACGCGAAAGTTTGGATCCACTATCAGGCAAACATCATTCGGCGGGGAAAAGACCCGCTGAGATGGAGGCTGCTTGATGCGTATTTTTCTTGCGATCGCTGTTCTGGTCATGTCTGCGCCTGTTGTTGCGCAGGAAACGCCCTCTGCCACAACGCAGAAGGCCGAAGCTCTGGCTGAGAAGTTGAATGACCCTGTCGTGCAGGCCGCGCTTTCCGGGGGGATGGAGGCTATGGTTCAGTCCGTTCTCGATCTGCGTGTTGACGGCATCGCCAAGGCGATGGAGCCGCTGACGGGTAAGCCCGCAAAGATGCAGGGCAAAACGGTGCGTGATCTGGCAGCGCGCGATGATCCGCATTTTGACGACCGCATCCATAAGGGCTCCCGCCGCGTCGTCGCTGGTGCAGGCGCAATGGCCGGTGGCTTGGCGGCCGCCATGCCGGAACTGGAAGCTGCCATGCGCAAAATGGGCGACGCTATGGAACGCCTGCAGGATCGGATGCCGGAGACGCACTAACCGGAAGTTAGGCGGCGCGGGCTTCAATCGCCTTTTGCCGCCGCCGCTGCACGGAAGAGCCAATCCCCATCGCCTCGCGATATTTGGCGACGGTCCGGCGGGCAATGTCAAAGCCCTGCTTTTGCAGCAGGTCCACCAGCGTGTCGTCGGACAAGATGGCCTTAGGGTCTTCCGATGTGATCAGCGTCTTGATGGCGCTTTTCACTGCCTCGGCAGACACGGCATCGCCGCCGTCTGAGGCCTGAATGCCGCTGGTGAAGAAATATTTCAGTTCATAGGTGCCGCGCGCGCAGGCGAGGTATTTGTTTGAGGTGACCCGGCTGACGGTCGATTCATGCATGCCGATCACCTCGGCAATGTGGCGCAGTGTCAGCGGCCTGAGATGGGCGACGCCATGGCGGAAAAAGGCCTCCTGCTGCTTCACCAATTCGGTTGCGACCTTCAGGATAGTCCGCTGCCGTTGGTCGAGCGCCTTTACAAGCCAGTTGGCGGAGGCGAGACATTCATTCAGCCAGGTCTTGGACGCGCGATCCTTGCAGCCCGCCCCGGACAGCTCGGCATAATAGCTTCTGTTAATCAGCACTTTGGGCAGGCTGGCCGAGTTGATCTCCACAGCCCAGCCTTTGCCGCGTTCAATGATGAAGATGTCAGGCGTTACGGTTTGCAGCGGTTCGCCGCCAAAACGCAGGCCGGGCTTCGGGTCATAGGCCCGCAATTCGCGGATCATGTCGGCCATGTCCTCATCGTCGACGCCGCAGATGCGCTTCAATTGGGGCAGGCGGCCCAGCGCGAGCAGATCAAGATTGTCGATCAGTCGCGCCATGGCAGGATCATAGCGATCCGCCTCCTTGGCTTGCAGGGCAAGGCATTCGGCCAATGTCCGTGCGCCGACGCCCGTGGGCTCGAACGTCTGGATGATGCCCAAAATCTCCTCCCCGCCGGCAAGCGGGATTTCGAGCCGGTTGGTGATGTCGAGCAGGCGGACCGGCAGATAACCGGCCTCATCGATCTGATCGATGATATGGGTGGCGATCATCAGGTCTATGCCCATGAAAGCCGTGCCCGCCTGAGCGATCAAATGGTCGTGGAGCGAAAGCGCGCTAGCGGCAAAGCTATCAAAATCCAGTCCGTCATCATCGAAGCTGCCGCCCGATGTCGCGCCGTCGAGGCCGAGCGAACCATCCAGCCCCGGCCCACCATCGGCCGCGCTGTCATGATGGAAGGTTTCTGCCGCAAAATCGACATCCAGCGGCGCATCCGCGCCGGGCCCTGCATCGGTTTCCAGAAGACGGTCCGCCGTTATCGGATCGCTGGCATCGCCATCATTTTCAAAATCGCTGCCAAACTCGTCCCCGAAATCACCGTCCGCAAAATCACTGACTGATGCATCGCTTGTCGGGTCGCTGTCGCCTCGGTCTTCGCGTTCCGCCTCGAGCAGGGGATTGCGTTCCAGCTCTTCGGCGATGAAGGCTTCCACCTCCAAATTGGACAGCGCAAGCAGCTTGATCGCCTGTTGCAACTGCGGCGTCATCACCAGCGACTGGCTGTGCCGCAAGTCGAGGCGAGGGCCGAGCGCCATGTTTATAAGCTGAAGCCCTCGCCCAGATACAGGCGGCGGACGTTTTCGTCGGCGACGAGGTCTTCCGGGCTGCCTGCAAACAACACGCGGCCATCATAGATGATGCAGGCGCGGTCCACGATGTCGAGGGTTTCGCGGACATTATGGTCGGTGATGAGCACGCCGATCTGGCGTTGCTTCAGGTCCTTCACCAGATCGCGGATGTCGGCGATCGAAATGGGGTCGATGCCGGCAAAGGGTTCATCGAGGAGCATGATCGACGGGTCGGCGGCCAGGGCGCGGGCGATTTCGCAGCGGCGACGTTCGCCACCTGAAAGCGCCATGGCAGCCGATGTGCGCAACCGGGTTAGCCCGAATTCTTCCAGCAGCTGTTCCAGCCGCGCCGCGCGGGCGGTTTTGTCTGGCTCTGCCAGTTCCAGCACAGCCTGAATATTCTGTTCCACGGTCAGGCCACGGAAGATGGAGGTTTCCTGCGGCAAATAGCCAAGGCCCATGATGGCGCGGCGATACATGGGCAGGTCGGTGATGTCTTGCCCGTCCAGCTCGATGCGCCCCGCATCCGGCTTCACCAGACCCATGATGGAATAGAAGCACGTCGTCTTGCCCGCGCCATTGGGGCCAAGCAGACCAACCACTTCGCCGCGTCCGACAGCCAGCGACACATCGGACAGCACAACGCGCTTGTCATAAGATTTTGCAATGGAGACGACCGAAAGCCCCAGGCCTGTCCCGGTGGCGGCCGCGCTTTCGCGGTCTATGACTGCAACTTCGTTCATCCGTGCTTCCTGCCGATGTCCTGTCACGTTCGGGTGAACGTGGCGTAAAGGCCTCTGCCTATTTGGCAGGAATATTGCATGGAGGGGGTGAAGCGCAACCTCAAGGTGCGGGAATTACCGCGCGATTGGTCGAATTCTGTCCGAAATGGTCAGAGGTTCACTTGCGATCTTTGGCCACGGTGAAGCGACCGGTGACGCGACCGCCGCTGCCGCCGCCGCTTTCGGTGCTCTTTCCATCGACGACAGCGCGGCCGGAATTGAGGTCAATCACCAGCCGACCGCCGTTGATGCGGTTGCCGCCCTGGTTGAGTTCGACACCGCCGACCACCGTGATGAGCTTACGGTTGAGATCATAAACCGCAAAGTCGCCGCGCGCCGTTTCGGTATCGCTGCGGATGAAGACGCCGCCTGAGGCATCGAGCCGGTCAATATCAACGCCGCCCCCGGCGCGAGCATAGGCAACGGTCAGGCGCCCCGCATTCATCGTCAGGCCCGCCTGCCGCACGACGACATTACCGGAAAAGACGGCGCGATCCGCGCGGTCCTGCACTTCGATCCGGTCTGCTTCGACATCGACGGGCGATTTGGCATTATGCCCTTTCAGCGCCTGACCTAGAGCAGGGACGGCAAGGAGAAGGGCGAGACCGGTGAGGAGAGGGGCTTTGCGCATGCGGCTATCTGGCTCCACCTTGGACGATATGCAAGCGTGCTCGACCCTCCAGCGTCACAGTGCGCTGTTCCAGGTTGGCGCGGATGCGGCCTGCCGAAAAGGTGCCGAGCGGCAATTGACCGTGCACAGCACCGCCACTCGCCAATTTGCGGGATTTAAGGCCGACCGCGACGTCGCTTGCCTCCACACGGTATCCGTCGGCTGTCTGAAAGATCAGCTGCCCGTCCACCTGCACGACTTCGCGGTCCATATCATAGCGACCGGCATTGGCAGACAGGGTGGCGGGGCCTTCCTCCATCTGGATGCGGGCCATCAGGTCACTCAACTTCACGACCGGGTCTTGGGAGCTCTTCTGGACAGCGGAGCCGGCCTTGATCTCAAAAGGGCGGCCCTTGCTGTCTTCACCGCGATAGGTCGCGTCGGTGACGCGCATGCGTTCACGCGCCATGGAGACGCTGTCTTTTGCAAGGACGAAGCTGACATCGCCATTTGGGCTCGCCATCGGGGCGAACACAAGGAACGCCGCCAGCGCCCCGATGCCAATCGGCAGGCCGATTCGCGCAAGCCTCATCAAACGGTCATGCGCGCCGTTTGGCCGCGCCCAAATCTGGCGCGCGGAGCGTTCCTGCAGGGCAAGATCAGACATGGGCGAAGATATCGACCTCAGGCCATCCGGCAAGATCCAGCCGGGCACGGTGGGGCAGAAAATCGAAACAGGCCTGCGCCAATGCGGTGCGTCCCTCACGTGCCAGACGCGGGTCCAGCACCTCACGCACGCGGTGTAGATAGCGCACGTCAGAGGCTGCATATTCCTTTTGCGCCTCGCTCAAAACATCGGCGCCCCAGTCGGATGACTGCTGCTGTTTGGACAGTTCAACCCCGATGGTTTCGCGCACAACATCCTTCAATCCATGCCTGTCGGTATAGGTGCGGATCAGGCGCGATGCGGTCTTCGTGCAGTAAACCGGCTCTGCCATGACATTGAGATACGCCATGATCGAGGCGAGGTCGAACCGCGCAAAATGGTAGAGTTTCAGCCGCTTGGGGTCTGTCAGCACGGCTTTGAGGTTGGGCGCGTTGTAGCTTGTGCCCGCGGCAAAGCGCACCAGATGCTCATCCCCGCCGCCGTCTGAAATCTGGACAAGGCACAGCCGGTCCCGCCCGGGATGCAGGCCCATGGTTTCGGTGTCGACTGCAACCGGACCTTCGCCCAGCACGCCTTCGGGCAGGTCTTCTTCGTGCAGGTAAACAGTCATCCAAAAATTCTCCCGGTCCATCCTCCGGCATCCGCGCCGGAACAGACTCACTGGCGCAAGCCGATGGGCCCTACGTGATTTCAAGCAGGCTCCTTTGCACCGGCTTGGAACAGCCTGCAAGCACATGTGAACAGCCCAGTTTTGCTAGGATGCAAAAATGCTATCGGAACTTTGCGTTCTGCGTTATGTTGGCGCTGAGCGCAGTGTAGATTGTGCCGATTCTCTGTCGCATTCGTCCGGCGATCAGATTTAGTATTTCCGGGCGAAAACGATTACGAAGAAAGTAGTTTGACGGATGGGTTTTGATAGAGGTCGGCGCGGTGAGCGCGGCGGGCGTGGCTACGACAAGCGTGACAGCTTTGGCGACAGCGGTGGTGGTTTTGACGGCGGCTTCGGCGGCGGTGGCGACCGTTTCGGTGGCGGCAACCGCTTCGGCGGCGGCGGTGATCGCTTTGGTGGTGGCGGTGGCGGCGGCGACCGCTTCGGCGGCGGCGGTGATCGCTTCGGCGGCGGTGGCGGTGGTGGCGGCGGTTTCCGCGGCAGCCCGCGTCCGCAGATGCCGGCGCAGGTCGTTGGCGAAGGCAAAGGCGTCGTCAAGTTCTTCAACGGTCAAAAGGGCTTCGGCTTTATCGTTCAGGATGGCGGCGGTGAGGACGTGTTCGTCCACATCAGCGCTGTTGAACAGGCTGGCCTTTCGGGCCTCGCTGAAGGTCAGCCGCTCGGCTACACCCTCGTGGACCGTGGCGGAAAGATTTCCGCAACCGATCTGGTGATCGACGGCGAACCGCTTCCGGTTGAAGATCGTGCGCCTGCGCCCCGTCAGGACCGTGGTGGCTTCGGCGACCGTCCGGAACGTGGCCCCCGCGTCCAGCGCACGCTGACCGGTGAAACCACGACGGGCACCGTCAAGTTCTTCAACTCCATGAAGGGCTTCGGCTTCATCCAGCGCGATGATGGCCAGCCAGACGCATTCGTCCACATCTCCGCTGTTGAGCGCGCCGGTCTCGGTTCGCTGAACGAAGGCGATCGCGTGAAGTTCGACATCGAAGTCGACAACCGCGGCAAGAATTCGGCTGTGAACCTTTCGTCTTCGGACTAATCGGTTCCAACCGTTAAAGTTTAAGGGCGGTGCCGAAAGGTGCCGCCCTTTTTCGTTGCCCGAAAAGCGCAGGGCGGGCTTGCGGTCCTAAGAGCCGCGTGTCAGCCTCCGCGCATGTGGCGACGCTTTCTTCTCCTGCTGGCTGCGCTGGCTGTGGCGCTGGGGGCGCTCGGCTATCGCAACGCCCTTCAAGACCCGATCATTCGGCAGGCCCACGTCGCCCTCCCCAATTGGCCGAAAGGCGCGCCGCCGATGCGGGTGTTGCTGCTGTCAGATGTTCATGCCGCCTTGCCCGACATGCCCGTCTCCCGCGTCGCGCATCTGGTGGAGATCGCCAATGCGCAAGACGCCGACGCCATCTTCATCGCAGGCGACATCGTCAGTGAACGTTGGCTGCAGAAGAAGGTGTCGACCAAGGATGTCGTCACAGCCCTCGGCCGCCTGCGCGCGCCGCTGGGCGTCTATGCCGTCTATGGCAATCATGATCACTGGCGGGGGCAGGCCGAGGTCCGCCGCGCACTGCGCATGGCGGGCATCACGTCGCTGCGGGATGAGGCGGTCAGGGTCGGCCCGATCACGCTGGGCGGGATTGACGACAGCGCGACCGACCATAGCGATTTTGAAGGCACGCTCACCAAGATGCGCCGCCAAGGCCCGCGCCCGATGGTCATGCTCAGCCATGGCTATGATTATTTTGCCTATCTGCCACCCGACCTCCCCCTGTTCCTCGCCGGGCACAGCCATTGCGGCCAGATCACGCTCCCCTGGGGGCTAGGGCTAAAAGTCCCCTGCGGGATTGTGCGGGGCAAGGGCAAGGAGATGATCGTCAGCGGCGGGCTGGGGACGAGCCTCGTCCCCATGCGCTTCAACGCGCCGCCGGATATGTGGGTGGTGACGTTGGGGCGGTGAGGGAGGGGTATTTCCGCGGGCTGGTTTTATAGCCGACGCTTAGCTCTTTCCTGCTCGCGCTAAGGTCAACTTTGCCGCGATCTCGTGGCGGTCAGAAGCGTAGTGAGCGCGTCGATGATCGTCGGCGCAGATGGCAACGACATTGCTGTCGATGTCTTTCCCGCCTTCGGACAGCGGCACAATGTGGTGAGTTTCAACATAGATTGCTCCACTCGCCATCCGAAAGCCGCTCTGGCCGCACAATTCGCACTTGCCATTGGACCGAGCCCGCACCCGCTGTCTTACGGCGGGGTCCCTAACGTAGATTGTAGACGTTACCTGCGCCCGCTTTTGATCGGCCTTTTCTGCTTGGTTGATGTCAAATTGATCTACGAATTTTTGTTCTAGTATCCCCCGTGTTAACTCACATTCGCCGGTGTTCCAATCGTACTTTGTGATCGACCAAGGCTTTGGATCAAGCTTTCGGTTTATAACTTTTGAAGCCCGCAATTCCGGGTCATTCCGGTCACGCATATCGCCATCTATTACAATCACTCTGACGGGTAAATTTTCACGCAGCGCTACTTGTAAAGACTCGTCGAGCCTTCTTGCTCGTACTGCCCAAGAAGTTTTGTGCGTAACTGTACGATGGTATTCCGCATCAGCGCGGAAGTTATTTTTTTGGAATATTCGAGCTCCTTCCTCTCGCATAGCGGCGTACCAGAGATTTAGGATCACAAAATGACCAGTTTGAATAAAAGACCATTCGTAACAGTATTTCGGGTTCGCTTTAAAACCACGCGGATCGTTGGAGCTGCCGATCCAGTCGGAAACATCAAATCCTGCCTCTTCGACAAGGTCGAATATCTTGAGACGATGGATGGGTTTGATTTCTGTGAACATTAAATCATCTCTCAGAACTTTCGCGGTATATCAGAGATAATTCAATGAAACAAACCCAAAATATAACAAAAATTTGAATATACGGCGAGCGTTAGTAGTCGTATTACGACGCTTGTAACGGTATACAACCAAGAATTTTCAGAATCCTTCTCTAGCGGCAGATCGAATCATCCCCTAACCGACTCGCCTAAGAACCACGCCCGGCGCTCTGCTTCATCGGTCCAAGTGTCCACCACGCCGGACGTTGCATTGTCCTTGGCCTCATCCACCAAGTCCTTCACTTCCTTCAGGTTTTTCACCAGCGCGAGGTTGTCGTCGCGCAGTTCGGAGAGCATCGCCTTGGCGTCGAGGTTGGTCTTGTCATTGTCCTTGATGCGGGACAGGCGGCTGACTTCGCCGATGCTGTGCAGCGTCACCGCATCCTGTTTGCGGACGCGTTCGGCGATGAGGTCGGTTGTGGCGATAATCTCGGCAGCCTGTTCATCCAGCAGCAGATGAAAATCGCGGAAGTGCGGGCCGGAGACATGCCAGTGGAAATTCTTTGTCTTCATGTAGAGCGCGAAATAGTCCGCCAGAACAGTGTTGAGTGCGTCGATATGTGTGCGGTTGGGCATGGGGTGTCCTCCTTCAGACTGTGTTTGAAGGTATAACGCAGTTGACCGCCCTCGTGTTGCGAAGCCTCTTTGTCTGACTGATCGCTTTTTTAGATGAGTTGGAGCGCATGGAGCGCGGACCAAAGGCCGGTGAGCAGCAAAAGCCCGCCGGATGCGCGGCGCAGCGTGAGGAGCGGCAGGCGGCGGAAGCCCTTGTCGAGCAGCAGAGGCAGGCACCCTGCCGCAATCACGCCTGCCAAGCCGCCCAGCGCTGCCAGCACCGGGGCATTGCCGCGCGCTGCAAAGGCAAAGACGATGAACTGGCTATTGTCGCCCAATTGCGTCGCGAGATAGCGCCAGAGCGGCGCGCCCTTGGGCGGTTCGCTCAACGGGTCTGCCTTGGGGCGGATGAGGAGGGTGCCACCGGTGAGGATCAAAGCGAGACCCAAAAGCAGGGTGCGCGCCTCATAGGTGACGAGGCGGGCCATCCAGGCACCGCCTATAGCCCCGATGGCGAGGCTGAGTGTTGTGGAGATCAGGAGCGCGGCCAACAGGCCCCAAGCGGGGCGTGTGACGGCATAGCTTTCTGTCGTGACGGCAACCCGCCCTGCCATCTCGGCCAGCAGGCAGGCGACAAGCGCCGGAAGAAGGGCCTCCACCCGCGCTTAGCCGTGAAAGCGCTGGCCCAGAGCCGCAAGGTAGAGCCCCGACATATCTGCGCTGCCCTTCGTGCCGTCACCGGTATCGAGGTGGACGGCATCGCGCATCGCCTCCAGAAAGGGGCGGGCGGTAATCGCGCCGTCGGCTTCACCCAGCCGGTTTTCAAGTACATGGGCCAAGTGGGCGACGGTGGCGAGGCCATGTTCGGTCGCGGCGCGCCGGATATCGTCAATTTCCCCTGCAATGCGGTGCGCGGGCCAGCCGGACAGGCTGCGCGTCACAGCATCGATGCGGTCGGCAATGTGCGACCGGTGATGGAAGGTGGCATCAAGCCCGAATGTCTTTGGCGGCGTCGTCATGGGCAGTCCCCTGTTCGGCCTTGAACCTTAACTACAGGGTGTTACGAGGCCGTTACCGGCGCATGGATTGCGTGTCAGGCGCGGGGCGCGCTTGACAAACAGGTCATCCTCGACCATTTGCCGCGCCTTACCGCGTTTCCGCGCGATTCCATATTAGCTACAAGGGTTTTAGGGTCATGGCCAAGCCGACCACAGTCAAGATCAAGCTCGTCAGCTCGGCCGACACGGGTTTCTTCTACGTTACGAAGAAGAATCCGCGCACCCAGACCGAGAAGATGTCCTTCCGTAAATACGATCCCGTCGTGCGCAAGCATGTCGAGTTCAAGGAAGCGAAGATCAAGTAAGCCGCGCCGGGCGCGCTTTCGCGTCCCCGCTGTTTGCTTTTTTCCGACTCAATGAAGCGCCCGGGCGTCCGCCAGTTCGGACAGCTCGTCGATGCTCTGCATGAATCGCGCAAGCGTGATCGGCTTTGAGACGAAGGCGTCTGCGCCGGCTTCCCGGATGCGGTCCTCATCCCCTTTTCCGGCATAGGCCGTGACAGCCATGATCGGCGTGGGGCGCAGAACAACATCGCGCCGCACCGCCTCGATCAGCTCCAGGCCGCTCACATGCGGCATCTGAATATCCATCACGATCAAGTCCGGGCGTGTCAGCTGCGCACGCTCCAGCGCCTCGCGCGCGTCGCGCACGGGCTCTGCCTCATGTCCATGCGCCCGCAACAGGTCGCAAAAAAGTTTGAGGTTGAGTTCGTTGTCCTCGACAACGAGCACCCTTTTTGTCACCGCACATTCTCGCACAAATCTTATTTTATCGGCTTATTGGTACCCCATGCGTCGGCGTGAAACAAATGAACAAGAATTAAGCACGCTGGCCCTCCAGGCGCTCGTCTGGGTGTTGGGGGAGGATAACCGGGCGCAGCGTTTCCTCTCGCTCACCGGGCTGGAGCCGGATGATCTGCGCGCGCGTCTTGCCGACCCCGA
The DNA here is from genome assembly GCA_937996655.1 of uncultured Sphingomonadaceae bacterium. GTDB lineage: Bacteria > Pseudomonadota > Alphaproteobacteria > Sphingomonadales > Sphingomonadaceae > Aquisediminimonas. Next base: position 425,607 of record CALKUK010000012.1, read on the forward strand.
TATGCACGAAGCGATCCGTCAATTCCTTGAAGGCCATCAGCCCGATCTCCTCGCCTGTGCCGCGGCACTGGGCGTGAAACCGGAACTGCTCCTTCCCGAACCGAAAGAACATTGGGCATGAGCCGTCCGCTTTTGATAACCGACTGTGATGAAGTGTTGTTGCACATGGTCGTCCCCTTCGCTGAATGGCTGGACGAGGCGCATCACATTCACTTCGACGTCGACAGTGGTGATTTTGTCAACGCGCTGCGCCACAAGGCGACGGGGCTTGCCTTGGGCCATGAAGAAATCTGGCCGCTGCTGCGCGGTTTCTTTGCGACCGAAATGCACCGGCAATATCCCATCGACGGCGCGCTGGAGGCGATCCACGACATCGCCAAGGTCGCGGACGTCATCGTGCTCACCAATCTCAATGATGAAGAGCGTGACGGGCGCATTCACCAGCTGCGGGAGGTTGGGGTGGAATTCCCCGTCTTCACCAATCAGGGCGGGAAAGGGCCGCTGCTCACGCGGCTCGTGGCCGACTATCGCCCCACGGTCACGGTGTTCGTCGATGATTTGGGGCATAATCACAGCTCGGTTGCAGAACATGCGCCCGATGTCTGGCGCCTCCACATGGTCGGGGAACCGCGTCTGCAAAAGCGCATCAAGCCGCACCATGACGCGCACGCCCGCATTGACGATTGGGCAAGCGCACGTCAGTGGATACTTGAACGCTTCGAAGGAGATGCTGCTGATGGCGCATGATCTCACCCCGCTCAAAACGGTCAATCCGGAAAAGAAAGCTACGATTGTGGAAACACCTGCCCAGCGCCTCGCCACCCTTGGCATCACGCTGCCCGAACCCGCGGCCCCGATTGCCGCCTATGTGCCAACCGTTGAAGTGAATGGCTTGCTCCATATTTCGGGCCAGCTGCCGTTCGACAAAGGTGAGATCATGGTTGGCCGGATCGGCGAAGATCGCGACGCAGCCTATGGGCAGGCCGCCGCGCGTGCATGTGGCATCATGCTGATCGCGCAGATGCAGGCCGCGCTCGGCTCGCTCGACCGCGTGGCGCGCATCGTGAAACTTAATGTCTTCATCAATTCGGAGGGTCGCTTTACCGATCAGCCGTCGGTCGCCAATGGCGCGTCCAACCTGATGATTGATGTGTTCGGCGACGATGGTCGTCATGCCCGCTCTGCCGTCGGTGTGCCGGTGTTGCCGCGTGGTGCTGCTGTGGAGGTAGATGCTGTTGTCGCTGTTCGGCCCGCTTGACGATCTGATCTCCCCGGCGCCAGAGGCTGCGCGCGTCGCGTTTCTGCGCGCGCGTCCCTTCGCCCATCGCGGGCTGCACGGCCCGGGCGTTCTGGAAAATAGCCGGGCGGCGTTCTCGGCTGCTGTCGATGGCGGCTTCGGCATCGAACTCGATGTTCAGGCCAGCCGTGAGGGAGAGGCATTTGTCTTTCACGACAGTGAACTGGACCGTCTGGCAGACGCCACCGGCTCCTTCGCGGCGTTGCGCGGGGTTGAGCTGGAAAAGATCCGGCTGAAGGGCTGCGACGAGACGATCCCGCGCCTGTCCGAGATTTTGGACCTTGTGGCTGGGCGGGCGCCCATCCTCATCGAAGTCAAAATCGAAAAAGGCCCGGTTGGCGTGCTGTGCCTCGCCGTCCGGCGCGCACTTGAAGGATATAATGGCCCCGTCGCCATCATGTCGTTCCACCCTGATGTTGGCCGTTGGTTCCATGAACATGCCCCACGCATCGTGCGAGGCATGGTGATTACCGAGCAGGAGGCCTCTGCCCTCCCCGATAAGTGGCGACAGGCGGTTGAACGCCAGATTGGCCTGTGGCGGGCAAAGCCGGATTTCCTTGCTTACGATGTCAGCGACTTCCCCTCACGCTTTGCCGGAGGACAGCGCAAGCGCGGCCTGCCGGTGTTGACCTGGACAGTCCGCACGCCGGAACAAGAAGCGGTCGCAGCGCGCTATGCCGATGAAATCATCTTTGAAAAGCCGCCCGAATGACAGACCCGACGCGCGGGGGGGCTATTCATGCAAAAGTCGCCGCGGGTGTAGTGGACATCCCTTCTGAGGATTGGGACTCCTGTGCCGGACGCGGCAATCCCTTTGTCGGCCATGCTTTTCTGGCAGCACTAGAAGCATCGGGGAGTGTGGGCGCGGGGACAGGCTGGCAGCCGGCGCCGATCCTTGTCGAAGATGCCGAGGGAAGGACGGCTGGTGCCATGCCCGCTTATGTGAAGGGGCATAGCCAGGGCGAATATGTGTTTGATCATAGCTGGGCAGATGCCTGGCAGCGGGCCGGTGGGCGTTATTATCCCAAGCTTCAGATCGCCGCACCCTTTACGCCTGTGCCCGGGCCGCGCCTGCTGTCGCAGGACATGGCGGTGATGCATCATCTGATCGCCGCAGCAGAGGCCATTACGGACCGAAATGGCCTCTCATCGGCCCATGCGACCTTTGTTGAGGAGGCGCAGTTGCCCTTCTTCAAGGATGCCGGCTGGTTGCTGCGCGAAGGCATCCAATATCACTGGTTCAACAATGGCTATGAAAGCTTTGAAGACTTTCTCGGCGCACTCTCCTCCCGCAAGCGCAAGGCGATCCGCAAGGAGCGGGCGGCGGCGCAGGAGAATGTGACCATCAGGTCGCTTAAGGGTTCAGAGATTGAGGAGCGCCATTGGGATGCGTTCTGGCATTTCTATCAGGATACGGGCGCGCGCAAATGGGGGCGGCCTTATCTGGAACGCAGCTTCTTTTCGATCATCGGGGAGACGATGCGCGATGACATCATCCTCTACCTTGCAGAAATTGATGGCAAGCCGATCGCAGGGGCGCTGAATTTTTTGGGGAGCGAGGCGCTTTACGGCCGCTATTGGGGGTGCACGGTGGACGTGCCGTTCCTGCACTTTGAACTTTGTTACTATCGCGCCATTGAGACCGCGATTGAACTGGGCCTGTCCCGCGTAGAAGCCGGGGCCCAAGGGGAGCATAAGCTGGCCCGAGGCTATGTCGCAACACCAACCTGGTCTGCCCATTACATCCCGGATGCGGGCTTTCGGGCGGCGGTGTCCGACTTTCTCGATCGCGAGCGCCGCGCCGTGGAGAACGAGATTGCGTTCCTTGGCGACGTCACCCCATTCAAGAAATCGGGTTAGGCGGCGCGGCGGGTGGTTTCCATCAGCCAGGCCCGCGCCTGACGCTGGGCTTCGGCAATTTCGCGTGCCGTCATTTCAAAGGAGATATCCGCACGGCATTGCTGGCTGCGCTCATCGCCAGACATAGCGCCGAGATTGAACCATTTATGGGCCTGGATCAGATCGACATCCACTCCATCCATTCCGGAGGAATAGGCGACACCCAATTCAAAGCAGGCATCCGGGTTCCCCTGAGCGGCATCGGCGAGCCGTGTTTCCAAGAGAAACTGCGCGTTTCTGAAGCTATTTGCCATGATCTTAACCCCCTGTGTTCCCAACTACAGAAGGGGTTCTCGCCAATATGGCTTAAAAAAATAGTTAACGCAGGCTTGGGTTTTTTTACGGAAGGGTTCAGCCGCTGACCGCCGGATTGACCGGAAGGTTGTCGATCAAACGGGCATTGCCCAGCCGTGCTGCAGCCAGAATCCGGGCGGGTCGGTCAAGCTTTTCAAGGGGTTGCAGCGTGACCGCGTCCATCAGCTCGACATAGTCCGCAGGCGCAAAACCGGCCTTGTCGAGGGCTGCGTGAACGGTCGCGATTGCGTCCGAAATGGAGGATCCATTTTCGATGGATCGGGCCGCCGCACCCAGTGCGCGCGGCAAAGCGACGGCAGCCGCGCGTTCTTCCTCGGTCAGATAGGCGTTTCTGGATGACCGGGCGAGGCCGTCATCCTCGCGCTGGGTCGGGAAGCCGATGACATTGACGCCGAGATCAAGGTCGGTTGCCATGCGCCGGATGATGGCGAGCTGCTGCCAGTCCTTTTCCCCAAAAATCGCGATGTCGGGCCGCACCTGATTGAACAGCTTGGCCACTACCGTTGCGACACCGTCGAAATGGCCGGGGCGGGCTGCACCGCAGAGCCGGTCCGGCAGCGACGCGACCGTGATGTTGGACGCAAAGCCTTCCGGATACATCTCGTCCACAGACGGCGCCCAAAGCAGATCGACATTCGCCGCCGACAATTTGGCCGCATCCGCTTCCATCCGACGCGGATAGGCGTCAAAATCTTCATTGGGGCCAAATTGCCTCGGGTTGACGAAGATGGAGACCACAATACGGTCTGCGCGGCGGCGGGCCTCCTCGACCACTGCCATATGGCCGTCATGCAGAGCGCCCATTGTGGGGACCAGAGCCACCGTTTCGCCGGCATCGCGGAACGCCCTGAGTGCGTCCGAGAGCGCTGCTTTGCGATCGATGGTTTGCACCTGTTCACCTGCACGGTTAGAGAAATGGGGGACGCCGCGTCTAGCGATGTATGGCTGGACGAATCAAGGAAGGAAGTGAGTAATCTATGTCCGGGGGCAAGCCGCACATCATCGTATTCGCCAATGAAAAGGGCGGTTCTGGTAAGTCGACAACGGCTGTGCACACGGCTGTCGCGCTCGCCGTTTCTGGGCATAAGGTCGCCGCGATTGATCTCGATACACGGCAAAAGACGCTCGCCCGTTACCTTGAGAATCGCGAAGGCACGATGCGCCGGCGCAATGTTGCGCTCGCCATGCCCAAATATTCGGTGCTCGGCCTGATGACGGAAGCGGGGATCGATCAGGAGATCGCCCGCATGGGGCTCGGCCAGGATTTTGTGATCATCGATACGCCGGGCCGTGACGATCCCGTGGCGCGCGCCGCCATTGCCCGGGCGGACACGATCGTCACGCCGATCAATGACAGCTTTGTCGACCTTGATCTGATCGGTCAGGTCGATGCCGAAACCTTCAAGGTGAAGAAGCCGAGCTTTTACGCAGAACTCATCTGGGATCTTCGCAAGGTGCGGGCGCAGGCGGACAACGCGACGGTGGACTGGGTCGTCCTGCGCAACCGGCTGCAACATCTCGATGCGCACAATATGCGCCGCGTGGGGGCGGCTTTGGGCGAACTGTCCAAGCGGGTCGGCTTCCGCACGGTGCCGGGCCTTTCCGAACGCGTCATTTACCGTGAGCTTTTTCCCAAAGGGCTGACCCTGCTCGATAAGGGTGATCTGGGGGGCTTTTCCGTCAGCCATGTGGCGGCGCGGCAGGAGTTGCGGGAGATGATCTCCGCCTTTGCCTTGCCAACCCATGATGCCGCCCAGCGGGAATTGGCGCTCGCATGATCAAGTTTCTGCTGTTCGTCGCGATCATCGGCATCATCATCTGGACAGCCAAAGGCGCGCTGCAGCCGAGCGGGAGCCTGTCGACAGACGAAGCGGCCAAGCTGCTCGGCATCGCGTCCGATGCCGATCTGGACACCGTGCTGGAAGCCCATAAGCGGCTGATCGCAAAGGTGCATCCGGATGCAGGTGGCAGTGCGGATCTGGCCGCGCGCGTCAATCAGGCGCGTGATGTCCTTTTGAAGCGTTTGGCCCGCTGATCGCCGCGCACTGGCATCGCTGATGCCGCACCAGTTCAACGCCACCGCCCTGCGCGACTATGACATTCGCGGTGTCGTGGGCACTTCGCTCACCGAAGACGACGCCTGGGCCATTGGCCGCAGCTTTGCGACGCTGCTCAGGCGGGCGGGCGGCAAGACCGTCGTCGTTGGCTATGACGGGCGTCTGTCCTCGCCGATGTTAGAGGCCGCACTGGTCAGGGGATTGACCGAGAGTGGCGCTGATGTCGTGCGCATCGGCTTAGGGCCAACGCCAATGCTCTATTATGCCGAGGCCGTATTGAACGGTGTTGATGGCGGCATCCAGATAACCGGCAGCCACAATCCCTCCGACCACAATGGCTTCAAGATGGTGCAGGCCCATGCGCCGTTTTACGGGGCGGATATAAAGCGGCTCGCTGAACTCGCGGCGGCGGGCGACTGGGCGGTCGGGGCAGGGTCGGTCCGCGATCATGACATTCTGGACCAATATGTGGACCGGCTGGTCGAAGATTTCCGCGGCGGCACGTTCCGCATCGCTTGGGATGTGGGGAACGGCGCGGGCGGCGACGTGATCTCCGCGCTCGTCAAGCGCCTGCCGGGGGAACATCATCTGCTCTTTGCGGATATTGACGGCACTTTCCCCAACCATCACCCGGACCCCACGATTGCCGAAAACCTCGCCGATCTGCGGCGCCTTGTCGCGGAGAAGAAACTCGATTTTGGACTGGCTTTTGATGGCGACGCAGACCGGATCGGCGCGATTGACGGCGAAGGCCGCATTGTTTGGGGCGATCAGCTTTTGTCCATTTTGGTCGAGCCTGTGCTGAAGGACCTTCCCGGCAGCACAATCATCGCCGACGTGAAGACCAGTCAGGCGCTGTTTGATCGTGTGGCGGCGCTCGGCGGCACGCCCTTCATGTGGAAGACCGGCCATAGCCATATGAAGGCCAAGATGGCCGCTTTGGGTGCACCCATTGGCGGGGAAATGACAGGCCACATCTTCTTCAAGCACCGCTGGTACGGCTTTGACGACGGCATTTACGCGGCGGTCCGGCTGATCGAGGCCATCCATGCGCTGGGCGGATCACTGACCGCGCTCAAATCGGCCATGCCCGTCCTCATCACCACACCGGAGCTGCGCTTTCGGGTCGAGGAAAGCCGCAAGTTTGCCGTGATTGAGGAAGTGCTCGCCCGGCTGGAAGCGCAAGGCGCGGAAGTCAATCGCACCGACGGCGCGCGGGTCAATACGCCAGACGGCTGGTGGCTGCTGCGTGCCTCCAACACTGGCGCCGACCTCGTCGCCCGCGCTGAGGCAAAGGATCAGGCGGGGCTGAATCGGCTGCTCGCGGAGATCGATGCGCAGCTGGCGGCGTCAGGGGTGGGACGTAGCGAGGGTTTGAGGGCTTAGGAGGGCGCTCTTCGCCTGCGCCCCCCTCCCCGTTTGTGCTGAGCTTGTCGAAGCACTGTCCTTCTGTGCGCATCAGCGTGAAGAAAAGAACAGCCCTTCGACAAGCTCAGGGCAAACGGTGTGCGTGTGGGGCTTTAAGCCGGGTGGCTCACCGCCGCACAATTCCGATCCCCAAATTCCCCTGCCCATAGTCATGGACCAGTTCCTCGGTCTGCTCGGTCGCCTTTAGTTCGTCCCAGAAGCGATGCACCTCGATTTCGGGGTCGAAGCGGTTCAGGATCACATCGTGCATCGCGATGAAGCCGTCGTCTGCCAACAGCGGGGAATAGAGGTCGTAATCGCGCTTCACGCCTTCGTAAGAGTGGTCGGCGTCGATCATCAGCACGTCGATCTTGCGACCCTTGAGCAGCGCTTCGATGCGCGTGCGTGTTTCGTCCAGATGTGAGTTGGCGCGCATCAGATGGAGCGTCTGGCCGGGCTTGGCGAATTTGGCGTAGAGCTTTTCCTTCCACTTCGGGTAGCCGCCGCCGTTGCGGCCGAAGGGCAGGTCGAGGCTGATGATCGTCGCATCGTCCGCCGCGTGCTGGCAGAAGAGGAAAAGCGTCCCGCCCTTTGCCGTGCCGATCTCCACGATGACGCGTGGCTGCTTGTCGCGCACGCGCTTCATCAGCTCGCCGATTTCCCAAGGGTTCTGCAAGGGGCGGATGGCGCCGCCGCTTTCGGTCATGGTGAACTGGACGAGCTTGTCCGTCTCCGGTGAAAAAGCCCGCTGATCCAAAAGCTTCTTCATGGTCCCGGCGTTCATCCAGTCCTTGAAATTTTTTATCTGATAATTGCCATAGGCAATCGCATTGATGAGGCCGACCGCTTTGCCTTCGCGCCGCATCTGGCGCAGTTGGGTCTTGAGGGTGGCGATCATGTGCTGCTCCGGATTTGCGACAGTTTCGCGCCGATTATCATAGTCGTTGGCGGCCTCCTCATGAAACATTGGTAAAGTTCGGGACTGTCCCGTTTCAAATCGGGCTGGAGCAAAAGCGTGAACGCGGTGCATAGGGAGGCGTGACATTGCTTCCGCCCCTTTTGCAAAACTGGTTTGAAAGCCGTGGCTGGCAGCCGCGCCGCTATCAACTGGAGATGCTGGCGGCGGCGCGCGCGGGGGAGCATGCCCTGCTTGTCGCGCCAACAGGGGCGGGCAAGACGCTGGCGGGGTTCCTCGCCACGCTGGCCGATCTGATCGACCGACCGACCGATGGCCTGCACACGCTCTACATCTCACCCTTGAAGGCGCTCGCGGTGGACGTGCGCCGCAACTTGCTGAAACCGATTGAAGAGATGGACCTCGACATCCGGGTCGAGACACGCACCGGCGACACGCCGTCCGACCGCAAGGCGCGGCAGCGGGCGAAGCCGCCGCATATCCTGCTGACGACGCCGGAGAGCCTGAGCCTGTTGCTCTCCTACCCCGACAGTTTCCAGATGTTCGCCGGGTTGAAGCGTATCGTGATCGACGAGATTCATGCTTTTGCGACGACGAAGCGCGGCGATCTGTTGAACCTCTCGCTCTCACGGTTGCAGACTATCGCCCCGCAGATGCGGCGGGCGGCACTGTCCGCCACCGTCGCTGACCCGGACGAGTATCGCGCTTGGCTGGCACCCGCTGGTGGCGATGTGCGCCTTGTGCAGGGGGACCCGGGTGCCCCGCCACAGCTCGACATTCTTCTCCCCGAAGACCGTGTTCCATGGGCGGGCCATTCGGGGGCCTATGCTGTCGAACAAGTGATGGCGGAGATTGAGACGCACCAGACGACCATCGTGTTCTGCAATACGCGTGGCCTGTGCGAATTGATCTTTCAGGAATTGTGGAGCGCCAATGAACTGAAGCTCCCCATCGGCATCCACCATGGCAGCCTCGATATTGAGGCGCGCCGCAAGGTGGAGACTGCGATGGCGGAGGGCCGCATCCGCGCGCTTGTTGCAACCGCCAGCCTCGATCTGGGGGTGGACTGGGGCAATGTCGATTGCGTCATCCAGATGGGCGCGCCCAAGGGCTCTTCCCGCCTGCTCCAACGCATCGGCCGCGCCAATCACCGGCTCGATGAGCCGTCCGAAGCGATCCTCGTGCCGGGCAACCGCTTTGAATATCTGGAGGCCTTGGCAGCTTATGATGCCATCCAAGAAGGCGTTCTGGATGGCGAGCCGTTCCGCGCAGGCAGCCTCGATGTCCTTGCTCAACACATCATGGCCTGCGCCTGTGCCGATGCGTTTGACGCGGCGCAGCTGCTGGCCGAAGTCCGCAGCGCCTATCAATATGCGGACCTGACGCCAGAGATGTTCGCCCGCTTGCTCGATTTCATCGCAACCGGCGGATATGCGTTGCGGGCCTATGACCGGTTCCGCCGCCTGACCAAAGGCAAGGACGGCCTATGGCGCGTCACCCATCCGCAATTCATCGCGCAGCATCGGCTCAATGCGGGGATCATCGTCGATACGCCGATGCTGGATGTCCGCTTCAAAAATGGACGCCGCCTTGGGCAGTTGGATGAGTATTTCGCCGCGAGCCTGATGCCGGGGGACACCTTTGCCTTTTCCGGCATGAGCCTTGAGGTCGAACGCACCGACGGCACCGATCTGATCGTGCGGGCCACGACCAAGAAAGCGCGCATCCCCAGCTATATGGGCGCGCGGATGCCGCTGACGACGCATCTGGCGTCGCGCGTGCGGCAGTTTCTTTATGACCGGAACAGCTGGGCACGCTTTCCCGGAGATGTGCGTGAATGGCTGGAGATGCAGGCGCGTGTTTCGACCATCCCGGCACCGGGGGAACTGCTCGTCGAAACCTTCCCGCATGAAGAGATGCACTATCTCGTCATCTACAGCTTTGAAGGGTGGAATGCGCATCAGTCGCTCGCGATGCTCATCACGCGGCGGATGGAGGCCCGCGGGCTGCACCCCATTGGCTTTGTCGCCAATGACTATAGCTTTGCGATCTGGAGCTTGGAGCCGGTCGAGCATCCCGAAGAGCTTCTGTCGCGCGACATCATGACCGATGAGTTCATCGACTGGGTTGAGAATTCCGCGCTGCTGAAACGCGCCTTCCGCGAAGTGGCCGTGATTGGCGGGCTGGTGGAACGGCAGATCCCCGGAAAGCGCAAGACAGGGCGGCAGGTGACGTTTTCAACCGACCTTATCTACGATGTGCTGCGTAAATATGAGCCGGACCATCTGCTGATCGAGGCAGCTTGGGCCGATGCGCGGACGCGGATGGCCGATGTCGGGCGTCTGGGCGCGCTGCTCGATCGCGCCACGCAAACCATGGTCCACCGCACGCTCACGCGGATCAGCCCGCTTGCCGTGCCCGTGATGGCGATCATCGGGCAGGAAAGCGTCGCGCAAGGTGCGGCAGACGACCAAATCCTGTTTGAGGCGGAAACACTGGCGCGCGCCGCGATGCAGGCCGACTGATCCGCGATGTCTTTGCATCGCCAGTCCGGCAATGCTATCCTGCCATTCCGGCGACAATGAAAACAGCCGGGGCTCTGAGGAGAGGACCATGCGCATTCAAGGCTTAGCTGCCGCGCTGCTTGTCGCTGCACCTGCATTCGCCGCCACCCCCGGACAGATCGCCCCTGGACAGATCGCACCGGGGTCGATTTTGGGCGATGCCGCGTCTGCTGCGACCACGGTTGAGGCCGGGGAAGACCAATCCAAAAGGATGACGGTGCCTGTCACCATCAATGGGCAGGGTCCCTTTCAGTTTGTCATTGATACCGGGGCCGACCGCACCGTCATTTCCAAGGAACTGGCCGAACAACTGGCGCTGCCCAAATCAGGCACCGCCAAGCTTCACGCTATGGGTGGCACGGGGCAGGTGACGATCGTTAAGATTGACCGGTTTCAGGTGTCCGACAAAATCAGCCGGAAGGTGAAGGCGGCGGCGCTGTCTCGCAAATTTCTGGGCGCGGATGGCCTGATCGGTATCGATAGCCTGAAGGGCCAGCGGATCGTGATGGATTTTCAGGCCGGATCGATGACGCTGCAGGCTTCTGATACGCCGGAAGATGATCTGCCCGATGGCGCTGACGTGATCGTGGTGACCGCGCGGACACGGCTGGGTCAGCTTGTCCTCGCCGATGCGGATGCCAATGGGCAGAAGGTTTGGGTCATAGTCGATACCGGCGCTCAGAACAGCGTGGGGAACAACCGCCTGCGCAAGTTGATGGTGGCGCGTAATCCGGCAACTGTGGTTAAGCCGATTCAGATGATCGACGTGCTCGGGAAATCGACGCCTGCCGATTATACGGTCGTCAACCGTCTGCGGATTGGCGGGGTGATGCTGGGCAATGCCGCGCTCGCCTTTGCCGATGCGCACCCCTTCAAACTGTTTGAGCTGGAGGGCAAACCGTCCATGCTGCTCGGCATGGAGAGCCTGCGGGTCTTTCAGCGTGTGTCAGTCGATTTCGCGGCGCGGAAGGTCAAGTTCCTGATGCCATCCGGAATGGCGCCGCCCAGCGACCGTCTGGCGCAGGATGCGGCCAAAATGAAAGCCGGGGCACCCTAGCGGTTGATGCAGCCCAGTGCGGCCGCGTCGATAGCAGTAGCCGCGCCCTTCAGGCGATAGGTGTCGGCAAAGGCACGGCCATCCTTGGCGACAGATGAGACGCTCATGCTGCGGGCCGAGCGGATTTTCGCGATGATGAAGGCGTCATGGCGCGGGGAGGGCGCCCAGGCGTCATATTGACCGGCGACGAGCCGCCAGCGGCGGTCCCCCACCGTCAGCATGACGTCTGCTGAGGGGCGACGTTCTTGGCTCAGTCGGATGTGCAACTGGCTGCGGACGTTGCGGTCCGGCCAATGGCCGACGCTGGCAAAAGGCCGCCATGCGCCCTTATTCTCTTCCACAGGCTCCGCAATTGCAAAGCAGCGATAGGGGTTTTGATCCTTGAAGGCGCCCCAACCGTCAAAAATGCCCAAAGCGTCTCGTGCTTGCGCCGCACCGCCGAGGAGGACCGCAAGGACGAGGGCCCGTTTCATGCGTGGTGGGTTCCGCCGCCCTGTCGCACGATCTGTTCCACTCCATTTTCGATGACGACCATGGTGCCTTGCGGCAGGCTGGGGGCTATGGGTGCCTTCCAGGGCTCTTTGGCCTCCAGCCCGAGCAGAAGGCCGCGCAGCACGCGGCTGGACATGCCATGCATCAGGACCAGCCGGTCGCCCTCGATATGGGCGGTATCATTGATCCAACTGGTCAGCCGTGCGGCGATTTCGTCATACCATTCCCCGCCCGGCGCGCGGACGCTGAACAGGCTCGTCTCGGCGTCTACAATCGGCCCGATCTCATCCATGATCTCGGCATAGGTTCGCCCCGCCCAATCCCCGACATTGATTTCAAACAGGCGCGGGTCATGTTTGGCGAGATGCCAGTCCTGCTCGATATGCTCACAGATAACAGCCAAGGTCTGCAGCGCGCGGCCGGAGGGGGAGGACCAGAGGTGCAGCGGTTTGCCGGCCCCGATATAGGCCGCGAGCTCCGCGCCCATGGCGTCGGCCTGCGCGAATCCGGTGCGGGTCAGCGGCGTATCGCGCTTGTCGCCTTGCATCCTTTTTGCGAAGTTGAACACGGTCTCGCCATGGCGAGCGATGAAGATGCGGCCCTTGAGTGTCATGGGCAGCGCTTTTCCCACAATTTTCTCCAATGGCAAGCGGCGCGCGGACTTGCCCGCAGGCACATTCTTGTCCATGACCGTTCGCGAAACCAAAAGTCCCTGTTCATCAGGGGTGTCAGACCATCTTTCGGGGGTTTTGAATGAAGGCGACGATCGAACGTGCAAACCTGCTCAGGAGCCTCGGACATATCCAGTCCGTGGTGGAGCGTCGCAACACGATCCCGATTCTCTCGAACGTGCTGATTGAAGCACTGTCGGATGGCTCGATGCGGCTGATGGCAACCGATCTTGATCTCCAGATCAATGAAACGATGGAGGCCGCCAGCGTTGAAGTGGCGGGCTCGACCACCGTTTCCGCCCACACGCTGTTCGACATTGTGCGAAAGCTGCCGGAAGGCACGCAGGTCTCTCTGACCGCATCCGACGGCAAGATGCAGGTTGTCGCAGCGCGCTCACGCTACAGCCTCAACACGCTCCCGCGCGATGACTTCCCGATCATTGCCGAAGGCGAACTGCCGACGAAGTTTGAACTGCCTGCCGTCACGCTGCGCCAGATGATCGACAAGACGCGTTTTGCGATTTCGACCGAAGAAACGCGCTATTATCTCAACGGCATCTTCCTGCATGTGGGTGATGATGGGCAGCCTGTGCTGAAGGCTGCGGCGACCGACGGTCATCGTCTCGCCCGCGTCACCGTGCCGCGCCCCGAAGGCGCAGAAGGCATGCCGGACATCATCATCCCGCGCAAATGCGTGGCCGAGCTGCGCAAGCTGCTCGATGAGGTGGAAGGCACGGTTGAAGTCACTCTGTCAGCAACGAAGATTCGCTTTGGCCTCGGCACTGCTGTCCTGACCTCCAAGCTGATCGACGGCACCTTCCCGGATTATAACCGCGTCATCCCCACCGGGAATGACAAGATCCTGAAGATTGACCCGAAGGCTTTCATGTCGGGCGTGGACCGCGTGTCGACGATCGCGCTGGAAAAGACCCGTGCTGTGAAAATGGCGCTGGAGCCAGACCGGATCACCCTGTCAGTCACGTCGCCTGAAAACGGCACGGCTGCAGAAGAAGTCCCCGGCGAATATGGCTCGGAAGGGTTCGAAATCGGCTTTAATGCCCGCTATCTGATGGACATTTTGAGCCAGATCGAAAGCGAAACGGTGGAAGTGCATCTGGCAGACGCCGCAGCGCCAACGCTGATTCGTGAAAACGATAAGTCGTCCGCTCTCTATGTATTGATGCCGATGCGCGTTTAACGCGCGTCGGTTTTCACCTTCGGCACGGCGAACAGCGACTGGAGCATTCGTCGAACGGCGATGAGCAGAGCGATAGCACCCAGCAAGAGTGCAACCGCGACAAGCCCGGCAGCGACCGGCTGTTGCAGCACGAGATAGAGCAGCCCGCCCGTTACAATGTCTTCGCCGGTGGACACCGCCACATTGCTGAACGGCTCCGGGCTTGCGTTGACGATGGCACGCGTGCCGGCCTTGGCCCCATGGCTCACCAGAGCGGCGCTGCCGCCGAGGAGAAGCGCCACGACCTGCCAGGTCGTGTTCGACGGATCGACAATTGCCATCGCGAGCAGCGCGCCGCCAATAGGGCGGATCGCGGTGTGGACTGAGTCCCATAGCGAATCGAGCCAGGCGATCTTGTCGGCAAAGAATTCGGCCACCAGACCCAGTCCCGATGCGCCAATGACCCAGGGGCTGGCCAATACTTGAAGCCCAGCGACATGTTCCGGCGCTTGGATCAGGCCGAAATACATGGCGAGACCGGTGCCGAAAACACACAGATACAGCCGCCATCCGGCGAGAAGGCTAACGCTGGCAGCGACGCCGAGAAGTTCGACAATACCCATCATCATCCCCCACCGACCCCACTGGTCGAGTTAGCAGCTTGTCCCTTCGCGCGCTGTGGTTCAAGACGAGAGTGACGGCACCACAGCCGCAGGAGAGAGATGCGCGTGAATATCGAAACCGGTGATCCCGAATTCTTGGTCCCCGCCATTCCGGCCGCGACGTTGATTCTCTTTCGTGAACGCGCCGACGGGGCACCCGAATTGCTGTTGGTGGAACGCTCTAAGGGCATGGCCTTTGCTGGCGGGGCCATTGTGTTTCCCGGCGGCCGCATCGATGCCGATGATCATCTTCTGGCCGACCGCCACGCCCATATTGAGCGGGAATGTGCGGCAGCCCGCATCGCTGCCATCCGTGAAACCATTGAGGAATCGGGTGTCCCCATCGGCCTGACGACCACGCCGCCTTCGGGCTGGCTGGAGGAGGCGCGCAAAGCGCTCCACAACCGGCAAATGTTCAGCGAGCTGCTGGATGCCGCAGAGCTTGAGCTGGATCTGGAGCAGCTCGTGCCCTTTGCCCGCTGGCGACCGAATTTTAAGGAAGCGCGCGTGTTCGACACGCGCTTCTACATTGCCCGCGCACCGGATGATCTGCCCGAAGCCATTGTTGATGCGACCGAAAATGTCCGCACCTTTTGGGACAGCGCACAGGCGACCATCGATGCGGCCTTGCGCGGCGACGTCCATGTCATCTTCCCGACGCACCGCAATCTGGAGAGGCTGGCGCTGTTCGACAGTTTCGACGCAGCGGCAGAGCATGCCCGCGCCATCCCGGTGCGCATGTGCACCCCATGGGTTGAAAAGAAGGGCGACGAAACCTGGCTCTGCATCCCCGATGATCTTGGCTATCCCGTGACCCGCGAAAGTTTCCGCACGGCGAAGAGCGCGGGGGACTAGGGCCTACTTCCCCCGCAGCGCCGAAATCGTTGTCCCCGCGCTTATACGTTCCGGGTCGGTCTTCAGATGAAGCAGCCGCAAGCCTGAGCGGGCTTTGGCCTCGGCCAGCGCCGGCGCAAACGCGGCTGTCGTTTCCACCGTCGCTGCCCAGCCGCCATAAGCGCGGGCGAGGTCTGCAAAGTTCGGGTTCGACAGGCCCGTGCCGGACACGCGCGTTGGGTATTCGCGCTCCTGATGCATGCGGATGGTGCCGTAGACGCCGTTGTCGACGACGATCACGATGATGTCGCAGCCATATTGCATGGCGGTTGCCAGCTCCTGCCCGTTCATCATGAAATCGCCGTCACCGGCCAAGGCGACGACGGTCTGGTCGGGGCGACGCAGCGCTGCGGCGACTGCGGCGGGTGGGCCATAGCCCATCGCCCCTGCCGTTGGCGCCAATTGGGTGCCAAGGCCGCCATAGGGCCAATAGCGATGCCACCAGCCCGAGAAGTTGCCTGCGCCGTTGCAGATAATTGTATCGGCGGGAAGCGCGTCCCGCATGGCTGCAACGCATTGTCCCAGATCGACTTTCGTTTCGAACGCAGCTGGGGTGTTCCAAGCCTGCCATTCGGCATGGGCATCCGCGCCCGCCGCTGTGGGGGATGCCGGAGCCGGAAGCGCCGCTGCGGCCTCTGCAAAGCGCGTCATGTCGGCGCAGATGGTGAGGTCGGCGCGGTAGACGTGGTTCAGTTCATTGGGGTCCGGGTGGACGTGAATCAGCAGCTGCCCGGGATGGTCTGGCGTGACGAGGGTGTAGCTGTCTGTCGTGGCTTCCCCCAGTCGCGCGCCGACGGCGAGCACAAGGTCGGCAGCCTTGATGCGCGCGACGAGTTTCGGGTTCGGGCCATAGCCGAGATTGCCTGCCCAAATGGGTGAACTGTTTGAGATGGCATCCTGACGGCGGAAACCAGCCGCAACAGGCAGGCCCCAGCTTTCAGCGAATTTCTGAAAATCCCTCGCCGCCTGAGGCGTCCATCCTGCACCGCCGATGATCGCGACGGGAGCTTTTGCCGCTGACAGCCGCGCGGCAAGGTCTGCCATCTGCGCCGGATGGGCAGCTTGCACAACGGGGTCCAGACGTGGCCGGTCCAGCGCCTCTGCGCGCTCACACAGCATATCTTCCGGCAGCGCCAGCACGACCGGTCCCGGCCGTCCCGACATGGCGACGTTGAAGGCCCGGGCGACATATTCAGGGATGCGCGCCGCATCATCAATGCGGGCCGCCCATTTGCACAGTGGCCCAAACATGGCGGCAAAGTCGACTTCCTGAAAGCCTTCACGGTCTTTCATGCCCCGGTCGACATCGCCGATGAACAGGATCATCGGTTGCGAATCCTGCATGGCGACATGAACGCCAATCGAGGCGTTGGTGGCCCCCGGCCCTCTTGTCACGAAGGCAATGCCGGGACGTCCGGTCAATGTGCCATCGGCACAGGCCATGAAGGTGACGCCGCCTTCCTGACGGCAAACCACATTCTGAATCTGCGGGCTGTCGTGCAGGGCGTCGAGCACCGCGAGGAAGCTTTCGCCGGGAACGGAAAAGATGCGGTCGCAGCCCTGGATCACCAACTGATCAACGAGGATGCGCCCGCCGGTGCGTGTCTTGGTCATAGTCATGGTCTGTCTTTAGGCGCGAAGGCGGGCCGTTGGAAGATCACGCCTCGGGTCGGGTCCACAGCCAGTTGAGGCAGATCGCGGCGACGATGGGCGGGATCGCGGCATAGGGCCAATGCATCGTCCAGAGTCCGAGCAGGATACTGACCGCAAACGCGCCGGTCGCGGCCAGCTTCCCCTTACGGCTGATCGCGCCCTTTTGCCGCCAGGCGCGGATATGCGGTCCGAAGGTGGGATGGCCGAGCAGCTTGGCTTCCCATGCAGGGTTCCCGCGCGCAAAACAGAACGCCGCGAGGATGACGAACGGCACCGTCGGCAACAGCGGCAGAACGGCGCCAATCGCGCCAAGGCCCAGCGACACAGCGCCCGCCGCAACCCAAAGGGGTCGCGTCATCGAATTATCCCGCCGCAAACCATGGCTACCGTTTAAGGCAGACAGACGCGACTGGCTATTGCAGAAAGTCCGTGCCGCTTAACGGCGTGGACAGGTGCTCATCCCGACCAGACGGTAGAGCGGGCAGAAGCCGACAAGGCCGGTGAGCAACGGAACGATGCCGATCCAGCCCCAAGCTGCCTTTGGCCCGACAAAGACCATTGCGATCAAGGCGATACCAACGATGACGCGCAGCGCGCGGTCGAGTGACCCTTCATTGTGGCGCATGATGTTTTCCTTTGCAGCACTATACAGCATCGCCAACATCTGCGCGTCATGAGCGCGTGTCATTGACCTCGATCATCAAAGCATGTGGATCCCGGAGGTCCAGCTCACGCCTGATGGATCGCCTTGGTCACGAGGTAGCTGTCCAGCCCCTCCGGTCCGCCTTCGCTGCCGAAGCCCGATTCCTTCACACCGCCAAAGGGCGCATCGGGCACGGAGATCGCAAAGGTGTTGATGCCGACCATACCGCTTTCAACTGCATCGCCGAGCAAGTTTGCCTGCCGCCCATTTTCGGTAAAGGCAAAGGCGGCAAGGCCATAAGGCAGGCGGTTGGCCTGTTCGATGACGTCGTCAAACGTGTCAAACGGGCGCAGCAACGCGAGCGGGCCGAAGGGTTCATTCGACATGACATCGGCTTCCAGTGGCACGTCGGCGAGGACGGTCGGCTGGAAAAAGAAGCCCTGATTGCCGCGTTCTCCGCCAGCGAGAACTTTCGCGCCCTTGGCCCGCGCATCTTCAACCAGCGCACTGATGGCGTCCGGCCGACGCGGATTGGCGAGTGGCCCCATGTTGGTGGCCGGGTCCAACCCGCTGCCTGTCGTCACTTTCCTGGTGCGTTCGGCAAAACCTGCGACGAACCGGTCATAGATACCGCGCTGGACATAGAAGCGGGTGGGGGAGACGCAGACTTGGCCTGCGTTGCGGAATTTCTGCGGGACGACCATGTCGAGCGTCTTTTCCAGATCGCAATCGTCAAAGATCAGGACCGGCGCATGGCCCCCCAGTTCCATCGTGATGCGCTTGGCGCCATCGGCGGCGAGCCGCATCAGGTGCTTGCCGACGGGAATGGAGCCGGTGAAGCTGATCTTGCGGATGGTTTTGGAACCGATCAGATGACGGCTGACCATATCCGGCACGCCGTAGACAAGTTGCGCCACATCGGCGGGCACGCCTGCATCAACCACGCAGCGCATCAGCGCAGACGTGCAGCCCGGTGTTTCTTCTGGTGGTTTGGCAATGACGGAGCAGCCCGCGGCCAGTGCTGCGGCCAATTTCTTCGTCATCAGATAGACGGGGAAATTCCAGGGCGTGAAGGTCGCAGTCGGGCCGACCGGCTGCTTGATGACAATGGAGCGCTGGCCCGTCGGGCGGATGAGGACGCGGCCATGTGCGCGCTTGGCCTCTTCCGCATAATAGTCAAACAGGCCCGCCGAGGAGGCGACCTCGCCACGCGCTTCGACGAGGGGTTTGCCCTGTTCCAGCGTCAGCAGTGTGGCGATGGCTTCCGTCCGTTCACGGATCAGGCTCGCGACCTTGTGCAAGATGGCGCCGCGCGCCTCCACATCCATCGCGCGCCAAGTAACAAAGCCGCGTTCTGATGCAGCCAGGGCTTCATCAAGGTCCGCCGCAGTTGCCATGGGCACCGCCGCGAGGGTGTCGCCCGTGGCCGGGTTGACGACGGCATGTTCGTCACGGCCTTCGCCGGTACGCCAACTGCCATTGATGAAGAGCTTGAGTTCGGTGTCGTAAGTTTGAGTCATGCGCCACAGTAGCGCCAAATCACCGATAATTGAAGCTGATCGAGATACGGTCTGTTTTCGCCTTGCTGGGGACCACCTCATGCGTCAGCCAGCTTTCCCAAAGGAAGATCGTTCCAGCCTTCGGTTCGGCATAGATGAAGGGCTGAAACGCCTCCGGGGCATCTGTCCGGCGGGCGGGGGCTGCCATCATGCGCGACAGGCGTGGGTCCTCCAGCTTAAGCGCGCCCGACCCTTTGGGCACGCACACATAGACGGTGCCAGAGATGATGCTGTGCGGGTGGATATGGCCGCTATGGGTGCCGCCCGGCTTCAGGACATTGACCCACAGGCTATCGAGCTTCGGCTTACGGCCAAGGTCAAAATGGCAGGCCTCAGCAAAGAGGCGAACATGCTTATCGAGGAGGCGCTTCAGGTCTTCAAATGCGGGGTCGCGGATCGTGAGGTCGTTGAGCGAGGCGTATGAGGTATAGCCCTTATAGCCATGCTCTTTGGACCAGTTTTGTCCGGCGACGTCGTCTTCTTCCAGCGCGCGGCACGAGCCCTCCAGCTCTTCAAGCAGGTCAGAATTGTCGAGCGTACCTTCATAAAAAGGCGTCGTAAAAAGGGATCGGATTGTCATGCGCTCCTCATGCGGTCGACAGGCCCGCGGCGCAACATCCATAATTGGTTCATTATGGAGATATTTACCGTTTTCATTTAGCACAGTTCCTGAGTGCGGGCCCGAGTTTAGGGCTCCAGTAGCCGGGGGACTGCGTTGGGGAACGACAAAATGCTGGCAATGGCGCGTCTGATCGTGCGGTTGCTCACCGTTTTCGTCATGACCTGGTCTGGGTCCGCGCTCGCCGCCGTATGTGCGCCTGCGACGTCGCAGGGGACTGCGCCTGCCAGCTGGCAGACTTATTGTTGGCTGGATTTCACATCCTATAACGACACCACCGCGCGGTCGGGCGCCGGCCAGAATTTCAGTTATACTTTGTCTGATGGCGCGACCTTGACGTTCAACGTGAAGACGACCGGCGCTGCCATTACGTCCATCGCTGCCCCCTCTTGGACTGGTGCCGCCGTGGGGAACACGGCTTTTCTCGGCATCCCTAACCGGCCGATCCTCTATCAAACGGCGGCGGGCACAACGCAGGTTACGATTTCCAATATCCTCATCACTCCGCCGCCGGGCGCACCGGCGGTGACGGCCTATATGTTTGTTGGCGCGGACGCGGAATCGACCAATGACGGGGAATCTTTGTCCTTCAATACCAATGGCGGCAATTGGACCCTGCTCGATCAGGTGGACCCGATCACCGGGACGACTTACCCCACAACAACGGGCATCGGCACGGCAACCTTCACCGAAACCGGGGTCGCGGGGACGGTCGGCGGCTATATCGTTGGCTCTACCAGCCCGACGACGGTGCGGACAACATTGGTTGGGGGCGGGCTTCAGGGGGCTATGTTTGCTGTCCGCTTTGCCTCCATGCGCCTCACCAAGGTGATCAACGGCGCGCGCGTCAACGCGGCGGACCAGTTCAAATTCGATGTGACGGCAACGTCGACCGGAACCATCCTTGCAACCGGCACGACGACGGGCACAGGAACAGGTCCGTTTACAGCTGCAGCCGTGTCACTTGCCTCGGGCGTTCCGCTCACGCTGACGGAAACCATGGCAGGCGGGAGTGTGAGTCCGATCACCAGCTACAGCCCTAGCCTAACCTGCACCAACGGGACGACGGGATCCGCTACGCCCTTGCCCACCAATGTCGCGGCGACCAGCTATAATTTCGGCGCGCTGCAATTTGGGGATGCCATCGCCTGCACCTTTACCAACACGGCCTTCCCCCACCTTCGCATCCAAAAGGCGCTTGGAGGCACAGGGCGACGCTTTGCCTCAGACCAGTTTACGATGAGCATCGCGCAGGGCGTGACCACTGTCGCCTCGACGACGACGACAGGGACGGGGGTGACAGTCTCCACCGGGGCAACAGCGCTCACCCAGGTGACTGCGGGACAGTCTTATGTTCTGGCAGAAGCCGCCTCGGGCACCACCGTGCTCTCTCAATATACGGCCAGTATGTCGTGCACCAACGCGCGCAATGGCACGACCACGACCTTTGCCGTCCCGGCGACGATCACTCCGATTCTGGGCGATTTGATCACCTGCACCGTGACGAATACACCGCGCGCTGCAAATGCCTCGCTGACGACGGTCAAATCGTCCACCGTCATATCAGACCCCGTCAACGGCACGACTAACCCCAAGCTGATCCCCGGCGCGGTGTTGAGCTATGCTATCAATATCTCGAACACCGGCACGTTGGGGGTCGACAGCAGCACCGTCTTCATCCTCGATCCTCTGCCGACCACGCTTGAGTATAATGGCGCGAGCACCGTCACATTTGCCAATGGCACCCCGGCCAGTGGGCTGGCGTTCAACGCAGCGACGGACGTGCGGTGGTCCAAATCGGCAACGGCGCCTGCCAGTTTTGCCGCATGTACAGATACACCGGCGGCCGGTTTTGACCCCACCATCCGCTATGTCTGCATCCGGCCTACAGGGACGATGGCGGGTGCGACGGCGGGCGGACAGCCAAGCTTCGCGGTGTCGTTTCAAACGCGGATCAAATAAGCCATCTGCGACAGCGCTGGCCCCGATCCTCTTTGGCTCTTCCCTTCTGGCGATCTGCCTGCCAAGTTTCGTTTCGAAACAAGAACAAGCAGGAGAGAGATCCATGGAGATTGTAACAGACGGACTAGCCTTCCCCGAAGGGCCTGTGGCGATGCCAGACGGCAGCGTCATCCTGACGGAAATTGCACGCGGGCAGATCACGCGGGTGTGGCCCGATGGTCGCAAGCAAGTGGTGGCAACGCCCGGTGGCGGCCCCAATGGTCTGGCGATGGGTCCTGATGGCAAGCTCTATTGCACCAATAATGGCGGCTTCAACTGGGCACGCGGCCCGGAAGGCGAATATGCGCCGCACGGCATTGCCGATGACTATTCCGGCGGGCGGATCGAGCGGATCGACATCGACACCGGTGCTGTTGAAGTCCTCTACAAATCGGGCGACTTCGGCTGTGTGCTGCGCGGGCCGAATGACATCGTGTTCGATAGCCATGGCGGCTTCTGGTTCACCGATCATGGCAAGGTCGATTATGCCAAGCGCTGCCACGACATTGTCGGGATCTTCTATGCCAAAACCGATGGCAGCCTGTTGGAAGAAGTCATCTTCCCGTCCAACAACCCCAATGGCATTGGCCTGTCCCCCGATGGCAATCGGCTCTATGCGGCGGAAACCTATACCTGTCGCCTGATGGCCTTCAATGTCATCGCCCCCGGCAAAGTCGATGATGCGGCAGGGCCGGGTGGCCCGGGCATCCCGATCTACCGGCCGGCGGGCTACAAGTTCTTCGATAGCCTCGCGATGGAAGCCAATGGCAATATCTGCGTCGCCACCATCGGGGAATGCGGCATCTCCGTCATCTCGCCGGAAGGCGAACTCGTTGAATTTGTGGCCACGCCTGACATTTTCACAACCAATATCTGCTTTGGCGGGGACGATATGAGGGATGCCTGGTTATGCCTGTCGGGCACCGGCAAGCTGGCCAAGGTCCGCTGGAACCGTCCCGGCCTGAAATTGGAGTATTGATCTCATGGTCCGCAGCCACACCGAAACGCATCTTCTGGAACGGATCGGTTGGCTGCGGGCATCTGTCCTCGGTGCCAATGATGGCATAGTCTCAACCTCCAGCCTCGTGCTGGGTGTGGCGGCGGCCGGGGCGGATAGCGCGACCATGCTGCTGACCGGAACGGCGGGTCTCGTCGCTGGTGCCATGTCGATGGCGGCCGGAGAATATGTCTCAGTCAGTTCGCAAGCTGACGCCGAGGCGGCCGACGTCGCAAAGGAAAAGGCGGAACTGGTCAACAGCCCTGCCTCGGAGCGTGCAGAGCTGATCGCCATTTATGAACAGCGCGGCTTGGACCGCACCCTTGCTGAACAGGTGACCGATCAGCTGATGGCCAAAGATGCGCTCAAGGCGCATTTACGCGATGAGCTGGGCCTCACAGAAGAAATGGCAGCGCGGCCTATTCAGGCAGCTTGGGCGTCTGCGCTCGCCTTCTCCATCGGGGCCGCCCTGCCGCTGTTGGCCGCCTATCTCGCGCCCCGGGTTTCGGTGGATTATTGGATTGCGGGGGGCTCGCTCCTGTTTCTGGCTCTGCTGGGCGGGGTCGGCGCAAAAATGGGCGGCGCGCCCGTGGGTAAGGCCGTGCTGCGCGTCACCTTTTGGGGTGCCTTTGCCATGGCGGCGACAGCGGCGATCGGGTCTCTTTTTGGAACATCCGTCGCCTAAACTGGTGCAATTCCGTCCGGTGTCCGCTAGGCGCGGGGTCGAACTCCGGAGACTGATTCCATGAAAAAGCTCTATGCCGACGCCGCGTCCGCGCTGGACGGTGTGCTCAAGGACAACATGCTGATTGCAGCCGGCGGCTTTGGCCTGTGCGGCATTCCCGAACGTCTTATCGACGCCATTGTCGCGTCAGGTGTGAGCGGTTTGACGGTCGCATCGAACAATGCGGGTATCGACGGCGAAGGCCTTGGCAAGCTGCTGCGGACGCGCCAGATCAAGAAGATGATCTCATCCTATGTCGGCGAGAACAAAGAGTTTGAGCGGCAATATCTTGCAGGCGAGCTTGAGGTTGAATTCTCACCGCAGGGGACGCTGGCGGAACGGATGCGCGCAGGGGGCGCCGGCATCCCCGGCTTTTACACCAAGACTGGCGTCGGCACCCAAGTCGCCGACGGCAAAGAGGTGAAGAGCTTTGACGGCCAGGAGTATATCCTTGAACGCGGAATCTTTGCTGACCTTGCCATCGTGAAGGCGTGGAAGGCGGATGAGAGCGGGAACCTGATGTTCCGCAAGACGGCCCGCAACTTCAACCTTCCCGCCGCGACTTGCGGCAAGATCTGCGTTGTTGAGGTCGAAGAGATCGTTCCCGTCGGTAGCCTCGATCCCGACAGCATCCACCTGCCCGGTGTCTATGTGCAGCGCATGATCGTCGGCGCGCCCTATGACAAAAAGATCGAGTTCCGCACGGTTCGTCAGAAGGAGGCCGCATAATGGCTTGGACACGCGACGAGATGGCCGCGCGTGCGGCGACCGAACTTCAGGACGGCTACTATGTGAACCTCGGCATCGGCATCCCAACGCTGGTCGCAAACCACGTGCCACAGGGCATCACGGTCACGCTCCAGTCTGAAAACGGGATGCTCGGCATCGGCCCGTTCCCGTTTGAGGGGGAGGAAGATCCGGACCTGATCAATGCGGGCAAGCAGACGATTTCCGAGCTTCCGCAAACGGCGTATTTCGACAGCGCGGCCTCGTTCGCGATGATCCGCGGCGGGCACATCGACCTGACCGTGCTCGGCGCGATGGAGGTCGCGGAAAATGGCGACATCGCCAACTGGATGATCCCCGGCAAGATGATCAAGGGCATGGGCGGTGCGATGGATCTTGTCGCCGGCGTGAAGAAAATCATCGTCGTCATGGAGCATAATGCCAAGGACGGCAGCCCGAAGTTCATCCCGGCCTGCACACTCCCGCTGACCGGCAAGAATGTCGTCGACATGATCGTGACCGATCTCGCCGTTTTCCAACGGCCGGACCATGCATCCCCGTTCAAGCTCATCGAGACCGCGCCCGGCGTGACGGCGGATGAGATCAAGGCCAAGACGACCGCGCATTTCATCGTCTAAAGGCCGCGCTCCGTTTCCTGGCCAGCCATACGTCCTGTCCCTTCATCGATTTATGCAATCGATTGTTGAAATCTTCAGCCTGCGTGATATGGGCGGCTCTTAGATAGGGACGGAGGGGCAAAACAGGTGGTTGAAACGCTGGGCAATATGCCGCCAACGGTCTGGCACCCCGCCTGCGTTGCGCGCATTGTGGAAGGCGCGCCACATGTCATTCCCCTGATCAGCCGGTCCAATGTTATTGATATTATCCCCGGTTTTGACCTGTGGGACATGTGGCCTGTCCAATATGTTGACGGCACGACCGCCACCTTTGACGGCTGGACGATATGGTTCATGCTGTCTGCGCCGCTCCAACCGGACCCGGAATCGCGCCACCACCGGGCGCGCATCCGGATGGTGACGCAAAAGGATGGCGTCTGGAAAAATTGCGGCGATCTTTTGCCCGATACGGCTAATCCCGGCAGCCGTGAATGGGCGGGCTCCGCGCTGTTCGATCCAGCCAGTGGACGGCTGACGCTGTTTTACACGGCGGCGGGTGTGAAGGGGGAGTTGACGCCAACGGTTGCCCAGCGGCTATTCCAGTTGTCGGCCAGGCTGACGGTGATCGACGGGCAGGCCTCGACAGCCGCCTGGACGGAGCCGATGGAATCAATGCGCAGCGATGGGCATCACTATGTCATCGTCGGGGCCGTTGAAGGCCAGCCGGGGGCGATTAAGGGCTTTCGGGATCCAGCGCATTTTCGGGACCCGGCGACAGGCGTGGACTATCTCTTCTTCACCGGCTCGCTGCAGGCTTCGTCCAGTGATTGGAACGGCGTCATCGGTGTCGCGCAGTCGGCCACGGCCCATCATGACGGGTGGCAGCTTCTACCTCCCGTGCTCAGCGCCGATGGCCTGAACAATGAACTTGAACGCCCCGTTATGATTGCACGGGACGGGCTTTATTATCTCTTTTGGTCGACGCAGCGGAAGGTCTTCGCACCCGGCGTGAGCGGCCCCAATGGGCTTTATGGTGTCGTGGGGGAAGGCCCGCTTGGCCCGTTCGCCCCGTTGAACGAGACGGGATTGGTCGCCGCAAATCCAGCAGAGGCGCCCTTTCAAAGCTATAGCTGGTGGGTGACGTCTGATCTGACCGTCCATGGCTTTGCCGATCTGATTGGCGTTTCGGACGCGGGGGATATTGTTGAAGATCCGGAGTGGCGCCGCCGCCATTTCGCGGGCGGGCCTGCACCCGTTTTCCGCCTTCATCTGGAAGGGGATCGTGCTAGCGTCGTTGCGGAGGCGGCATGAGCGAAACGCGTTACGGGCTGATTGAGGCGGGCGGCACGAAGTTTGTTCTTGGTATCGCCGACGCCACCGGTGCGATCCGCCACCGTCACCGCATCCCGACATCGAACCCAGCCGAGACAATGTCGGCGGCGTGTGATTGGTTCCGCCAGCATGGCGCAGCTTTTACAGGCTTTGGAATAGCATCCTTCGGGCCGCTTGATCTTGATCCGGCTTCCCCCAATTGGGGGAGCGTGACCCGTACCCCAAAGTCAGGGTGGAGCGGCGTCAACCTTGTCGCGCCCTTCGCAGCCGCTTTTGGCTGTCCGGTTGCGATCGACACGGATGTGAACGGCGCGGCCCTTGCCGAAGCGCGCTGGGGTGCTGGTCGGGATAAGCGGCTGTGCCTTTACCTCACCATTGGCACGGGTGTCGGCGGCGGCGCTGTGATCAATGGCCACATCCTGCACGGCCTCAGCCATCCGGAAATGGGCCACATGCGGGTGCCGCGTCATCCAGATGATGCGGGCTTTGCCGGTGCCTGCCCCTTCCACGGAGCGTGTCTGGAAGGATTGGCGAGCGGCCCTGCCATCCTCGCGCGCTGGGGCAAGTCCCTGTCCGACTGTTTGCCCGGCGGTGAGGAACAGCAGATGATTGCCTGGTATCTTGCGCAGGCCGTCTGCAATTTTCAGGCGTTGCTAGAGCCTGACCGTATCATCTTGGGCGGCGGCGTCATGGCCACACCGGGGTTGCTGGGCCTCGTCCAAACCACGGCAGAGCGGCTGGGCGCGGGCTATTTCATCGGGAAGGCTTCGGCCATCGTCACGGCCCCCGGCCTTGGCGATGATGCCGGTTTGATGGGGGCGTACGCGCTCGCCGTTTCGGCCTAGCTCGACATCCGGACGATCAGCTTGGGCTCCAGCACGACGGACCCAGCCTCTTCTCCCGCAATGCGGCGCAACAGTAGGTCGACCATCGTCGTCGCGCCAAGGCGCAGGTCCTGCGAGATGCTGGTGAGCCGCGGGACAGTCTGTTCGCCAAGGGCAAGGCCATCATAGCCGATCACCTTCACGTCTCCCGGTACGGCGAGTCCATATTCGGCAAGCGCGCGCAATGCGCTCATAGCGATCACGTCGGACGCGGCAAAAATGCCCTGCGGCCGTTCACTGACCGAGCCGAGAAAGCCGGCGATATCCGGATGGGCCGCTTCGGCCACCAGATGCGCGGGCAGGACAGTCAGATTGTCTGAGAGACCGGCGCGGGCCAGGGCGCGCTTGCACCCTTCGAGCCGCTGGGCGATTTCCAAAGCCTGCGGGTCCCCGAAAAAGGCGACGCGCTGACAGCCCCGGTCGATCAGATGCTGGGCGGCCATCTCTCCCCCCAGAATATTGTCTGACCCCACGGTGCAATGCGCCTGACCCGGCGCATGGCCGCCCCAGACAACCATCGGGCGATAGCGCGCCGCCACGTCATCCAGCGTTTCGGATTGATCGGACTGTCCGATGATGATCAGTCCGTCGATCTTGCCCGAGCCGACATATTGGTCGAGCCAGTTTTCATCTTCGGGGATGACGCGCGACAGCAGCAGATCATATCCGCGCTCGGTCAGTTCATCGGCCAGGTAGCCGAGCATGGTGATGAAGAATGGGTCAGAGATGTGCTGGCCCTTTTCATGGCCGAGCGGAATGAGGACGCCAATGGCGCCGGTGCGCTGCGTCCGCAGGTTGCGGGCGAGCAGATTAGGTTTGAAGCCATGTTCGCGGGCGAGTGCCTGAAGCCGTTCGCGGGTCTTGGGGCTGATCAGCGGGGAGCCTGACAAGGCACGCGATACCGTCCCTGTCGTCACGCCTGCCAGATCGGCAAGCTCCTTCATGGTCTTGATCTGGCTCATGCGAACAGTGACTACCCCTCAACGCATTCACCTTTCAGAGGTTCGCGAGGCAAATCAAGGTGAAACTGGATGTCACAGGCGCACTGCCGGGTGCATAATCGTCCCGAAAGGACGCCATTCTGTGGGGTGTGGCCGGAAAGTCACGCCTTTGCGCCAAGATGGCCATTTTTACAATCGATTGCATTTTTAATTTGCAATCGATTGTTCTGGAGTTATCCAGCGCTTCGTTCCGCATAAAGCGGACCCAGCTTAAGGTCAGGGGAGAGGTTATGAAGAAATCTGCATTCCGCATGCATGCGTCGCTCGTCACTCTGGCGGTCGCGGCGTTTGCCGTGCAGCCCGCCGTCGCGCAGGAAGCTTCGGATGAAGCCGATGCCAGCGTGGCCGAAATCGTCGTGACGGGCGTTGCCAAGGCCACCAACCGGCTTGATACCAGTGTCTCGGTCAGCGCGCTCAACGTCGAAAGCATCGCCAGCGTCGCACCGCGTGGCACGGCCGAAATTTTCCGTCGTCTGCCCGGTATCCGTGCGGAGTCGTCAGCAGGCGGCGGCAACTCCAACATGCAGGTGCGCGGTCTTCCCGCTGTTACCGGTGGTGCCCAGTTCATCTCGCTGCAGGAAGACGGCCTGCCTGTCCTGCTGTTCGGCGATCACAACTTTGCGCCGGCTGACGGCTTTGTGAAGGTTGATGCCACGCTGGCCCGCATTGAGTCGGTCCGTGGCGGCAGTGCTGCCACGCTGACCACCAACGGCAATGGCGCCATCATCAACCTCATCAACAAGACGGGGAAGACAGAAGGCGGCAGTGTCCAGCTCACGAAGGGTGTCGATTACAACGACAACCGGATCGACGCTGAATATGGCGCACACTTGGCCGATGATCTCTATTTTCATGTCGGCGGCCATTATCAGGTCGGTGGCGACGTCCGTCATGCTGGCTTCAACGCTGTTGACGGTGGCAAATTCCGCGCGAGCCTGACGAAGGAATTCGATGGCGGCTTCGTGCGGGTCTATGGTCAGGTCATCGACAAGAAGGACGCGACCTACATGCCGCAGACGGTGCGTATTACCGAAGTGGCCGGCTCGGTCGCAGCGGTTGCCGCCGGGGCTGCCAATTATGGCAAGACGCTGGGTGTCCTCACCAACAACCTGCCCGGCCTGAACGCCGCGACGCAGACGCTGCACAGCCCGAACCTCATCAGTTTCCCGATCATCGATGCCAGCGGCAACCTGATCAACAGCGACCTGCGTGATGGTATCCATACCAAGTCGCAGACCATCGGCGGTGAGTTTGAGATTGATCTTGGCGATGGCCTGATCGTCAATGACAAGGTCCGCTATGCGAACCAGAGCGGACGCTTCGTGGCACCGTTCACCCACGCCGCAAACGCCGCCGACCGGTATCTTTCGACCAATTTTGGACCCGGCGCGACGGCTGTGTTCTTCAACGGGCCGAATGCGGGTCGCGCGGTCACCTCGGCATCGCTCCTTGCGCTGACGGGCAACAACCTGATCACCGAAGTCGCCCTGTTCGACACGGAATTGAACGACATGGGCAATTTCGTGAACGATCTTCGCGTCACCAAGTCGTTTGAAGCGGCCGGTGGCGACATCACCGCGACGGGCGGCTATTTCAAGATGGTGCAGAACTTCAAGCAGACCTGGCACTGGGGCCGGATGCTCGTTTCCACACAGGATGACGCCGCCATCATCAACGTCCCCGGTTTCACCGAAGCGGGTGTCTACACGTATAACGGCGCATTCGGCGGCTGCTGCAACATCCTTTGGGATATGCAGGCAGATGTGGACGCGGTGTATGGTGGCCTGAATGCGACCTTCGGGTCGATCAATCTGGATGGCTCGCTGCGTCGTGAAACGATGCACTATAGCGGCTTTGCCCAGTTCAGCTCGGCCCGCAATGTCGATGTGAACAAGAATGGCACCATTGGACCGGCAGAAATCGGCGTGCCGATCAATGATCCGGCGACGCGCGGCACGATTGGCGACAGCCTGTCGGGCACGTCCTATTCCTTTGGTGCCAATTATAAGATCAACGATGATCTGGCCGTGTTCAGCCGGCTCAGCCATGGCACCACTTGGAACTTCGACCGTCAGTTCGGGGCGTTCTCGAACGCGCAGATCGTTGCTCCCGGCCTGCTGCGCAACTCGACCCGCCAGATCGAAGCAGGCGTGAAGTGGCGTGAAACGGGCCCGGCCATCCCCGGCGCGCTTTCGGTTTACCTGACCTATTTCAACGGTCGGGCAAACCTGCGTAACTTCTCGATTACCACCAACATCGCAACTGGCGGCATCTACACCGCCAACGGTGTCGAATTTGAATTCAACTATGACAATGGTGGGTTCAACCTGTTCGGCAATGGCGCTTGGACGCACGCAAAAGCGAAGCAGGACTTTAACGATCCGGCGCGCAACGGCCTGAAGCCACAGCGTCAGGCTGATTGGGTTTATAACCTTGGTGCCTCTTACACCTTTGCAGAACGCTTCACGCTGGGTGGCGCGGTCAACGGCACGTCAAAGTCCTATGTCGACTTTGAAAACCGCTTCGTGCAGCCGGGCTTTGCGATCGTCACTGCCTTTGCCAATGTGAAGGTGCGTGACAATCTGAGCCTGTCGCTCAACGCGAACAACCTGTTCAACAAGGCTGGCTTCACCGAAGGTGATCAGACCCGCCTGTTCGATACCGACGGCAATGGGGCCTATGATACCTCCATCGCCCGCTCGGTTGCCGGACGGACGATCTCGGCCTCGGTCAAGTTTGAGTTCTAAGCCAACTCTCCCCGCCAGAGCCTCGGCAAGGGGGCTTTGGGAATTTGCGGCGCCGGGGGAAACCCCGGCGCCGTTTTTATGTGCCGTTGGCCGCGCGAAAGGCAGCCAACCGTTCAACAGCGGCATCGATCATATCGGGGCTTTTGCAGTGGCAAAGCCGGACGATGGGAGAGGGCGTGCCATCGTCAAACAGAGCGGAGACGGGAATGCTGGCCACCCCCGCCTCATGGATGGCGCGCTCAGCAAAGGTTACGTCATCCATCGCAAGGCCGGAGCCTGGAAGATCAATACAGGTGAACCATGTGGCCGCCCCCGGCAGCACAGCAAAGCCGGACTGCGTAAGGCCATCATTCAGCCGCTGTCGGGAGGCTGCCCATGCGGCCGTCCGGCTATCGATGAGGGCATCATCTGCCAGTGCTTCGGCGACGGCATATTGCAATGCAGGCGGGGTCGTGAAGGTCAGAAACTGATGCGCGCGGGCGATCATTGCCGCCATTTCCGGTGCCGCGCATATCCAGCCGATCTTCCATCCGGTGACGCCAAAGATCTTGCCTGCAGACCCTATTTTGACGGAACGATCCGCCATGCCGGGCGTGGTGAGGAGCGAGCGGTGCGGGGCCCCATCAAAGCGGACCTGTTCCCATACCTCATCACAAATGGCGACTAGGTCATGGTCGATACAGATACCCGCAAGCATGGCGCGTTCGGTATCGCTTGCGATCGAGCCCGTGGGGTTGAGCGGATCGTTGAAGACAAGGGCGCGGGTGCGCGGCGTGACGACGCGCTCAATCGCTTCCCGCTCATAGTGCCAGCCCGGCGGGGCCAGCCGGACAAAGACCGGCGTCGCGCCGCACCGGCGGATGAGCGGCGCATAGGCATCATAAGCCGGTTCAAAGACGATCACCTCATCGCCGGGCTGAACAAGAGCGAGGATGGCTGCGGCAACGGCTTCGGTCGCGCCGGAGGTAACGATCACCTGTTCCCGCGTGAGAGACAGCCCCTGACGCCGCGCGTAAAAGTCCGCAATGGCATCCCGCAATTCGGGCACGCCGGCCATGGGCGGATATTGATTGGACCGCTCTGCCAAGGCACGGGCCGCAGCGGCGATCAGGTCGGGCGGGCCCTGATCGTCGGGAAATCCTTGGCCAAGGTTGATCGCGCCCAAGTCACGCGACAGGCCCGACATCTTTTCAAAGATGGTCGTGGCCATGCCCGCATAAACGGGATGGTAGCGTGGTCGCTGTGCTGCCATCCCGCGTGTGTCGATCAGATGCGCTTGCCGTCGCGGGCAATGACCATGTCTTCGCGGTTATTATCAAAATCGCTCGCGTCATGGCGTTCGCGCAGCTGCGTTTCCGGCTGGCCGAAGGTGCGATTGACCATGCGGCCACGGATGACGGCAGGGCGCTTCCCAACCTCAGTCACCCAGCGGTCAAGGTGCGTATATTCCTTCACGTTCAGGAATTCCTGACAGTTATAGGCTTCGCGCATGATGGAGCCATACCAGGGCCAGATCGCCATGTCGGCAATCGTATAGTCATCGCCGACCATGTATTTGTTGCTGGCCAGATGTGTGTCGAGCACGTGCAACTGCCGCTTGGTTTCCATGGCAAACCGGTCAATCGGATATTGCATCTTGAACGGCGCATAGGCGTAGAAATGGCCAAGTCCGCCGCCCACATAGGGGGCCGAGGCCATTTGCCACATCAGCCAGTTCATGGTCTCCGCGCGCTTGTGCGTTTCGCTGGGCAGGAACTGGCCGAACTTTTCCGCAAGGTAGAAAAGCATCGAACCGCTTTCAAACAGGCGGACCGGCGGGCTGACGGAATGGTCCATCATCGCCGGGATCTTTGAATTGGGGTTGATCGCCACAAAGTCGCTGCCGAACTGGTCCCCAGCGCCGATGGAGATCATCCAGGCGTCATATTCTGCATCGCTGATGCCAAGGGCGAGCAGCTCTTCGAGCATGATCGTGACCTTGACCCCATTGGGCGTGCCCATGGAGTAAAGCTGCAAGGGGTGCTTGCCGATCGGCAGTTCCTTGTCATGCGTTGCGCCGGAGATCGGCCGGTTGATGTTGGCGAATGCGCCGCCATTGGCGGTATCCCACACCCAGACCTTGGGCGGGACATAGCCGGGAGGTTGGTTGTTCGCGGGGTCGGGTTGGTCAGCCATATCGTCTATCCTCCACTTGGCGCGCCATTGCACGGGCGCAGTCCTGCCACGCTATGCCATCTTGCTGTCGGGAGTTCTACCGCGATTGGCGGCAGATTTCGTTTCGGCAGGCCTAGCTTTGCTGCCAGCTGCCCAGCGATGTGAAGCGCACGGCGCTTTCGGGGAAGGTCATCACCAGCCGTGCGCCGCGCGCATCGGGGTTGGAGACGAGGTCGAGCGTGCCGCCGACCTTTTCAATCAGCTGACGACACATATGGAGGCCAATGCCGTTGCCCTCTTCCCCCGGTTTGGACGTGGCAAAGTGGCTGAACAGTTTGTCGGCAATCTCGGGGGAGATGCCGGCACCATCATCGATGATCGACAGCGCAAGGCCGGCTGGGCCGATCCGCTGGACGGCAATGTCGATGCGGCCGCGTGTGACCATATGCTTGGCGCGTGCTTCGGCGATGGCCTGCACAGCGTTTCGGATGCCGTTGAGGATGATGAGTTCAAAGGACAGGCGCGAAAAGCCAAGGATCGTCGCGTGCTCAGAGATGGAAAGCTCTCCAAACTGCACATCACCGCGGGCAAGGAGGCCCGCCGCCTGCGTTTGGGCGGCGCGCAAAGCGGCTTCCAGATCAAATTCGGCATTGGCATCGGCCTCTGCCTTGGCATGGGCCAGCATTTTGCCGGTTATGTTGCGGGCGCGCTCCACCTGTTCGAGAATCTTATCGAATTTTTCGAGCGCTTTTTCGCTGCGGGTATCGGTTTGCCCGACGAGCCGAAGCTTTCCGTTTTCTGCCGCAAAGGCGATCGTCGCCAAGGGCTGCTTCAGCTCATGGCTGAGTGTGGAGGCCATGGCACCAAGCTGGGTGAGGCGATCATCCCGCGACGCATCGCGCCGGCCCTCGGCTCGGCGCATCTCAACGACGCTGCCTGTCAGCCATTGGCCCGGGCCCATATTGCCGCTGGCCAGAAAGCCGCACCATTTGGGGCCGGCGGGCGTTTCTGCCCAAAAGCAATTGGCAACGTTCTCATCGGCGCGGGAATCATCAAATGTCCGCGCATCGACGCCGCGGATCGACCATTCGGCAATGTGTGGAACGCCGCCTGTCGAGTGGACCGTCATGCTCAGACGTTCGCGCGTCGAATCCCAGCGGACGTCCTGCCCGGCTACCACCGCGCCTGCGCTGTGCAGCGCGCGGATCGTGGACAGGGTCAGCCGTTCGCTGCGGGTGGGGATGCCCGTCAGATGTCGGATGCGCTGTGTGATGAGCGACCGGAATTCACGCAACAGGACAGACACCGGGGCTTGCTGCCCGGCGGCTGTGCTGCTGTCATGCTTCTGTATCGCCCCCATCTGCCGTTCAGATGATTGGCGTATTCTCGGCGCTGGCGAGCATCGCAAGCATCCGCTTTGACGCATCCTCGGTGAGTGCGACAAAGATACGACGGGCATCTGTCGGGTCCGTCCAGCGCTTCAGCAGGCCGCGATCAGACAGTTCGCGGATCTTGCGGATGGCGGTGGAGGCCGGCACCGACGCGGCGATGGCAACACTCGTCACCGATTCCTGGCGGTTTTCGACATAAGCTGCCGTCAGTTCCAGAAGAATATCCCACGACGGATCGGAGAACAGGTCACCTTCAAAATACTTCTGACGGTTGCGGCGCGCCTTGATGATCGACTTCAGGACCGAAGGATGCACCGAATTGGGGTTGCGGATCGACGCGGCGACATCTTCATCAGACGTCGTCTGGTCCTTGTCCTGCAGGCCCAACTTGCCGATCAGCGCCTGCAGCGATTCCTGAATATTGGCGACGGATTCGACAACCTTGGTATCAGACGTGGCCTGCGCCTGGGAGGCGAGTCGTTCGCTCGCGCGGAACAGGGCCGCTTCATACATTTCACGGGTGACAGGCTTGCTGAGGAAGTCGACGAATCCATCCTGCATGGCTTGCACGGCAAGCTCAATCGAGGGGTAACCGGTCAACAAAATGGCGACAAAATTGCGGCCATTCCGGTTCATTTCCCCAAGAGATTTGATCAAATCAAGGCCATTTCCGGACGGAAGGGACCAATCAGAAATGACCAGATTGATGTCGAGATGCTCGGCGAAGGCAGCCTTTGCATCCGCAGCCGAGGTGGCTGTACGGCAATTATAGCCCAAGGCGTCGAGCAGGTCGGCCTGTTCAACAAGCAGGTCCGTGTCGTCATCGACAAGAAGGATATTGAGCGCCATCGCTTGCGAGGGCTTGATAGTTTCTTTCAACATAACGTCCTGTTCACCCCACCGTAAATTGATCATATCGATACGATCTGTCTCATCGTGGTCCGATCTCCTCTCCCTCGAACGGACCTGATTCCCTTGGGAGTTACTGGCTTTCAGATCGTTGGCGAAACGAAGATAGTGCCAGATTGCAGCAATTTGGCACAGTTCCCTTAAAGCAATGTTAAGACTTTGGTGACCCGGCCATGCTAAAGGATCGGCTGCCAGCGGCGGTGGTCTTGTCCTGTTTGGCAAGGTGTGAAGGGGAGCCAGCGGCTGCCGTTAACATCATAGAATTTTGGGTGCTGCGGCACCGGTGGGAACGTCGATTGAACGAGGGCAACATCATGAAGGCGCGGGTTTCGCTCCAGGACTGGTTCTGGCGTGCGCTCTTCCGGTCGGCCATCATTCCGCTGCTCGTGATCGAACTCAGCTTCCTCACGGTCTTCTGGTTCAGCGGTCGGCTGAGCTACGACACCAACATCAATACCGTGCAGCAGATCTCGCACACCTATCTTCAAGACATCGCAACCCGTGAGGCGGCGACCATCGGAGAAACGCTGAGCGGGGTCGGCGGCATGACCACCATCTTCGCGCGGCAAACCCGCGAAGCGCTTCAGGCACCCGCGGTGCCGACAGCGGCGGAGCGGTCGCGCTATGCCTTTGATGGTAACGGCGCGTTCCGCACCATGCGGGACAATGGCACGACGGCTTCCTTTTTCAGCGGCATCGTGCCGGTTACCGGCGCGGCGCTTGACAAGGTGTGGCGGACGCAGCGGCTTGATCCGCTCATGGCGGATATCAAGAACAGCAACCCGCTTGTCACCCAAGTCTATTTCAACAGCTTTGACAGCTATAACCGCATCTACCCCTATTTTGATACCGCCACTTATCCGGCACGCATGGATATCCCGTCGTTCAATTTCTATTATGAGGCGGATTCGGCGCATAATCCCAAGCGTCAGGCCGTCTGGACGGATGCCTATATCGATCCGGCGGGTCAGGGCTGGATGGTGTCGTCCATTGCCCCAGTCTATATCGACAACCGACTGGAAGGCGTGGTTGGCATTGACGTGACCATCCGGTCCATCGTTGACCATCTGCTCGCCACAGATCTCCCTTGGAACTCCTATGCCATGCTCGCAGGGCGCGACGGGACGATCATTGCGATCCAGCCAGCCGGTGAAAAGGACCTCGGCATTCAGGAGCTGAAGGAACACAGCTATGCCGAAGCGATCGCCAAGAACACGTTCAAGCCAGGCGAATTTAACCTGCTCAAGCGAGAAGACACCCGGGCGCTCGGCCAGACGGTGTTTGATAAGGGCCGCGGCTATGTTCACTTCAAGCTGCGCGGTGAGATGCACATCGCGGCCTATGCGAAGGTTGCCGGGCCGGATTGGCACCTGATCGTTGTCGGCAAGGAAACCAACATCAACCAGACGGCAGATAATCTGCGCGCGCAATATACGCGGGCAACGGTGATCATGCTGGTTATCCTCGTGCTTTTCTACCTTGGCTATTTTGCGTTCCTTTATGTCCGGTCGCGCCGGATGAGCTACGTCGTTGCCCAGCCGCTGGAACAGCTGTCTGGTGTCGTTGAAACCATGACGCGCGGCGGAAAGGATCCGGAGTTCAGCGGCTCCGAAGTTGAAGAGATTGACCGGTTTGGCGCGCATCTCATCGATGTGCACCGGAAATTGACCGCTGCCGAAGCACGCAGTCAGGCGCAGGAGAAGCTTGTGGCCGCCGCGCTGGAAAAGGAACGCGAAGCCAACGAAACCCAGCGCCGCTTCATGCGTGTGATGAGCCACGAGATCCGCACGCCGCTCGCCGTTATTGATTCCAGCGCGCAGATATTGGAACGCCGGGCCGCCAATCTCGACGCCTCAGGCGTGATTGATCGTGCCCAGAAGATGCGCCGCTCAACCGGGCGTATCGCCGGCCTGCTCACGCGGCTTGTCCGCCTGCTCGATATCGACAGCGGCAAGGGCAAGGCTCCGATGGCTCAGGTTGATCTGGGCCAGCTTCTCACTGAAGTCTGCGGCGAATTTATCGCGACCAGTGCGGGCCGTATCTTTAACATTGCGGCCGAGCCAGATCTCGTCGTGCTCGCCGATCCGGAATTGATGCGCCTGACACTGATTGCCGTGTTGGAAAATGCGGACAAATACTCCCCCCCCGAAAAGCCGATCGATGTTCGTGTCGAACGGAAGCAGTCCAATGCGATCATCACGGTCACAGACTATGGCAGCGGCATTTCAGAAGAAGATAAGCCGCACATTTTTGACCGCTTCTACCGCGGTGCGAACGCCACAGGCACCACCGGGTCCGGCATTGGCCTGCATTTGGCGAGTGTCTTTGCGACAACCAACCGGGGGGAAATCCGCGTTGCTGACGGAGAGGATGGCGGAACCTGCGTGTTCCTGCGCTTCCGCCTCGCCGGAGCGTCACGCAAGTCCAAGCGTATAGAAGAGGTGACAGAATGACCGACGCCCGCATCCTCATTGTCGAGGACGAAGACGCGCTCCGGCACGACCTCGTCGATCTTCTGACCGGCGAGGGATATGACGTGCTCGATCGGGGCGACGGCGGTGAGGCGATCGCTGCAATTGAGCTCTACCGCCCGCGCCTCGTGGTGTGCGACGTCCAGCTGCCCAGCCTTGGCGGCATCGGCATCCTGAAGGCGGTGCGCAGTTCCCGCATCGCTTCCCCGGCCATGATCATGATGACGGCCTATGGCGACAATGAAACCCTTGAAACGCTCCGCAGCCTTGGCGCGAAGGACTGCCTGATCAAGCCAGTGTCCTTTGATGACCTCCTGGCGGCAATTGAACGCAACCTTGCCGGCGTCGAGACGGACGGGGCACCAAAAGCCGAGCCTTTGGCCAAATCAGCGCCCATCCTGCCGGCCGCATCACCCGTTGCCGAAGCTCCGGTGATCCTGGTTGTGGAGGATGAGACTGACCTCGCCGAGGAAATGGTGGAGCTCTTTGACAGCTTTGGCCATGTTGCAGCCAGTGCGGGGTCCGTCGAGGCCGCGCTTGCCAAGCTGCGCGATCATCCAACGCTGAAGGGCGCACTTGTGGATTTGGGGCTGGGCACCGAAAGCGGGTTGGACCTCATCCGGCGTGTCGCCGAAGATCCGGACTTGGCCGCACGTCAACTGAAGTTTCTGGTGTTGAGCGGGCGCGTGCCCGATGCCGACGAGATTTCCGCGTTGCCGATCATGCCCTCGGGCTGCTTGTCCAAGCCTGCACGGATCGCCGATATTGTGAGCTTCGCCAACGGCCTTTGACGGCGGGCGTGTCAGCTTGCGGCAGTCCGGCTCCCGTCCTCAAGCCTGATGGTGAGGACCGGCCGGATAGGGCTGGTGTGCAGGCCATGCACCAGATGTGCCGCAGCCTTTTGCACCGACCCGAAATGGTCTTCGACTATGAGTTTGGCCGTCCAGGCCGAACAGCAGATGATTGCCGCAAGGTGGAGGACATCCAGCAGGGTCGCGCGCTTTGCGGCGGTCTCTAGACGGTTGGGTTTGCGCAGCATCCTTGGACCCTTCGGGCACAGCCCAAAAAAAGGACGCAGGTGGAACGGGTCCACCTGCGTCATGACTGTCATTATGCGTAGTGACAAGATTGTGCGACCCGAGCGTGGAAGAACCACGTTCAGAAGCTTTGTGTCTGCTTTTGATGGCTGGAGCTCAACCGGAAGCGATGCCAGTCTGGTAGGGTTGGGATAGGCAACATTCGCTTAACCTTGGAAGCGATTATTTTTCGGCACTTTGGCCAAACGCACATTCCCTCAATTTGGCATCGAAATTGGGGCGCCGTCTCTAAAGTGCGACATCAAACAGCCCGGACTGGGGGGTAGGGGGGGCGGCCCGCGAGTCGGTAAAGCCTGACAAGGTGACGCCCAGCAAGCGCACGCCTTGCGGCAGTGGCATCAGTCCGTTGAGCAGCAGCGCCACAATGTCGCGGATGGACTCGGCATCACTGACTGGGCGGGACACGGTCCGGCTGCGGGTGACGGTGCGGAAATCGGCATAGCGTAGCTTGAGGGTGACGGTTTTGCCGGCAAGGTCACGGCGGCCGCAATGGCGCGAGACGGTGTCGATGAGTCCATGCAGTTCAGCCATGCACGCTTCATAGCTTGTCAGATCATTGCGGAAGGTTGTTTCGCTGCCGACGGATTTGCGTTCCTGATTGGGATTCACGGGACGATTGTCGATGCCGCGCGCTGCCCAATAATAATAATGGCCCGCCTTGCCGAATTTGAGCTGCAGGAAATCAAGGCTGCGGCTGCGCAAATCTTCTCCGGTGATGATGCCATAGCCTTCCATTTTCGCCGCTGTCGCTGGGCCGACGCCGTGGAACTTGCGCACGGGCAGGGCTGCCACGAAATCTGCCCCCTGTGCGGGGGTGATGACATACAGCCCATCCGGCTTGTCCATGTCGGAGGCGATTTTGGCGAGGAATTTGTTGTACGAAACACCGGCCGAAGCGGTGAGGGATGTCTTTTCCTTGATCTGCGTTCGGATTGCCTCGGCAATGCGCGTGGCAGAGGGCTCCCCTTTAAGGTTTTCAGTGACGTCCAGATAGGCCTCATCAAGGCTGAGAGGCTGGACGAGCGGCGTCCAGGACAGGAAAATGTCTCGAATCTGACTGGAGACCTGCCGGTAAACATCAAAGCGGGGCGGCACGAAGATCAGGTCCGGACAGAGCCGTCGCGCGCGGGCGGATGGCATGGCAGAGCGGACGCCAAAAGTGCGGGCTTCATAACTGGCCGCCGCGACTACGCCACGCGGGCCGCCGCCGCCCACGGCCACCGGCTTGCCCCGAAGGCCCGGTGCATCGCGCTGCTCAACCGATGCAAAAAAGGCATCCATGTCGATATGGATCACCTTTCGGATGCGCGCCTCGTCCATCAAATCCGCCGGTTTAGTCGTTCCTTTTTTGTTCCATATCGCGATTGCGGCGAGCCGTCAAAGGCGATGGATTGGGGTAGGGGGTTAGGCGTCTGTCTCGGCTGTCGGGTGGGCGCGGACGATGTGATCAAGGACAGCGGGGTGGAGCGCGGGGCGGAAAGCCATGCCGGCCTCCCCATCTTTTGCCCAGACAATCTCGGCATCAAAGGCGTTGTAATTGCCGAAGGACAAAAGGAGATATCCCGTGCGCGGCGACGGGCCGGAATAGCGCACACGGCAGCCAACCGACGTGATATCAATCACTTCGGCTTCCATTTTTAGGCCGTTCGTCCAGCGCAGCCGGCACGGCATCGAGACCGGCCAACGCGGTTCTCTGCGGTCCTCATTTATTGAGCATGTAATCGTCATTCGAACCCCCACTGTTCGTGAGGTCAATTAACACCAATTCGGATTAATAAAGCGTGATTATGGAGGGGTTTATTTGCGGGCACGACCCGCTCAAGGTTGGAGAATGGACCTCGCGCCAAAAGGCGGGGCGTCTTATGCGCCGCGTTTGGGGCGTGAGACTCCGCTTGCTGTCTGCGGTGTGCCGCACTATAGAGCGAGCGTCTTCTCGACATCGTTACACGTGTTGAGGTCGGAGCCGCCCGGTTCCGGCGCCGAGACGGCGTTGCGTTTTGCGCGTTTTTATGATGGAGTTCTGATGGCGGATATCGCCGCATTGACAGCCCTTATCCAGCCCCTCGCGGATGCGCAGGGGTTGCGTCTGGTGCGCGTCAAGATGTTCGGTGGCACGTCAGACCCGACATTGCAGGTGATGGCGGAACGGCCGGACACCCGCCAACTGGTCATTGAGGATTGCGCTGCGCTGTCGCGTGCCATTTCCGAAGTTTTTGATGAGGTTGACCCGATTGAGGAAGCCTATCGGCTGGAGGTCAGCTCTCCGGGTATTGATCGTCCGCTCACCCGGCTGGAAGATTATGCCGACTGGAAGGGCTTTGATGCCCGCGTCCGGATTCCCGACGGTTTTGAAGGTCGCAAGCAGGTCGAAGGCCGTCTGTGTGAACTGGAAGATGATGTGGTTGTCATCATCACGTCGAAAACGCGCGAAACAGTGCGCATACCCTATTCTGTGATCGGCACTGGAAAGCTGTTGCTGACCGATGCGCTGATCAAGGCCACCACCCCGCTCTCCCCTGAGGGGGCGGACGTCATTTCTGTGGAAAGGTAAGACCCATGTCCAACGCCGTCTCTGCCAACAAGGCTGAGCTTCTTGCCATTGCCGACGCGGTTGCCCGCGAAAAGCTGATCGACAAGTCGATCGTGCTTGAAGCGATGGAAGACGCTATCCAGCGTGCTGCCCGTGCCCGTTATGGCGCAGAAAATGACATCCGCGCGAAGATCGATGCGCAGACCGGCGACATGCGCCTGTGGCGCGTCGTGGAAGTCGTCGAAGAAGTGGATGACTATTTCAAGCAGGTCAGCCTGAAGGACGGCCAGAAGCTTCAGCCGGGCGCTGCCTTGGGTGACTTCATTGTCGATCCGCTCCCCCCGATCGAATTCGGTCGCATCGCCGCTCAGGCAGCGAAGCAGGTGATCTTCCAGAAGGTCCGCGATGCTGAGCGCGAGCGTCAGTTTGAAGAGTTCAAGGACCGCGCGGGTGAGATCATCACCGGTGTCGTGAAGCGGGTTGAATTTGGTCATGTTGTTGTGGACCTTGGCCGCGCCGAAGGCGTCATCCGCCGCGACCAGCAGATCCCGCGCGAAGTGCTGCGTATCAACGACCGCGTCCGTGCGCTCATCCTCAACGTCCGCCGTGAAAACCGCGGGCCGCAGATTTTCCTGAGCCGCGCGCATCCCGATTTCATGCGCAAGCTGTTCGCGCAGGAAGTGCCGGAAATTTATGACGGGGTCATCGAGATCAAGGCCTGCGCCCGTGACCCCGGAAGCCGCGCCAAGATCGGCGTCAT
The DNA here is from genome assembly GCA_937996655.1 of uncultured Sphingomonadaceae bacterium. Classification (GTDB taxonomy): domain Bacteria; phylum Pseudomonadota; class Alphaproteobacteria; order Sphingomonadales; family Sphingomonadaceae; genus Aquisediminimonas. The sequence continues at coordinate 467,830 of CALKUK010000012.1, forward strand.
CAGCCATGACGGCTCCATCGATCCGGTCGGCGCGTGCGTCGGCATGAAGGGCAGCCGCGTTCAGGCGGTTGTGCAGGAGCTTCAGGGCGAAAAGATCGACATCATCCCCTGGTCGACCGACATGGCGACCTTCGTCGTGAACGCGCTTCAGCCTGCCACCGTCAGCCGCGTGCTGATTGACGAGGAAGAAGAGCGCATCGAAGTCGTCGTGCCTGACGATCAGCTGTCGCTCGCCATCGGCCGTCGCGGCCAGAATGTGCGTCTCGCATCGATCCTGACGGCGTCGGCCATCGACATCATGACCGAGACGGATTCCAGCGAGAAGCGTCAGCGCGAATTCATCGAGAAGTCGGAAATGTTCCAGCAGGAACTCGACGTTGATGAAACGCTCGCCCAACTGCTGGTGGCCGAAGGCTTCAGCACGATGGAAGAAATCGCCTACGTCCAGCCGGACGAAATTGCCTCTATCGAAGGCCTGGACGAAGAAATCGCGTCCGAGCTTCAGGAGCGAGCACAGGAATCGCTCGATCGCCGCGAAGTCGCCAACCGTGAGGCCCGTCAGGCTTTGGGTGTTGAAGATGCCCTGGCTGAACTGCCGCACCTGACCGAAGCGATGCTGGTTACGCTCGGTAAGGCGGGCATCAAGACGCTCGACGATCTGGCGGACCTTGCCACCGACGAACTGGTGGAGCGTAAGCGTCGCGACGAAGGTCGCCGCAACCGCACCAACACCACCGAAGCGCGCGGCGGCGTGTTGTCGGACTATGCGCTGTCGGAAGAACAGGGCAACGAGATCATCATGGCAGCCCGTGCACACTGGTTTGCCGACGAGGAGACCGCCGATGCGGGAACCTCAGCATGAACCAGAACGTCGTTGCATAATTACAGGTGAACGGGGTCCGAAATCGGGCCTCATTCGCCTCGCGGTCGGGCCGGACGATGTTGTCGCGCCCGATGTCCGCGCGCGTGCTCCGGGCCGGGGCGCGTGGATTGGTGTTGACCGACCTGCGCTGGAAGAGGCGATCGCCAAGGGTAAGCTGAAAGGCGCCCTGGCGCGCGCGTTCAAGTCGGGCGGCGTCACGGCACCGGATGATCTGCCGGACCGCATAGAGACAGCTTTGGCGCGCAATGCGCTGGACCGGCTGGGTCTGGAATCGCGTGCGGGCATGTTGCTGACCGGGTCTGACCGGATTGAGGAAGCGGCGCGGGCTGGCAAGGTCCGTCTGCTCATCCATGCCGAAGATGCGGGCACCGATGGCAACAGAAAGCTGGATCAGGCTTGGCGCGTTGGCTCCGATAGCGAGGGCAGCGGCCTTGCGGGACTGGTAATTACGGCCGGACGCGCTATGTTAAGTCAAGCCTTGGGCCGCGAAAACGTTGTCCATATCGCCGTCACAGACAAGCTGGCAGCCGGTCGTGTCGGGCAAGCGGTGGACCGCTGGCACCATTTTATAGGACGCCAAACTCTCGATGGCCTTGCGCAAAATGCGCCCAAGGTCCACGGGAGCGCGGCGCATGTTGATCTGATTGAAGGACGCGGGAAAAGCGAATGAGCGACTCTAACGACAAACCGAAGCTGGGCATGCGCGCACCGCTGGGGATCAAGCGGACGGTGGAAACCGGCCAGGTAAAGCAGAGCTTCAGCCATGGGCGGTCGAACACCGTCGTGGTCGAGGTGAAGCGCCGTCGCGTCATCGGTAAGCCCGGTGAAGCCGAAGTGGCCGAAGCACCCGTCGCGGCCCCTGCCGCAGACTCTGCGCCTGTCGCAGCGCCCGCGCCTGAACCGGTTGTTGCCGCTCCGCCGCCCCCGCCGCCTGTGGCCAAGCCCTATGAGCCGCCGCTGTCGCGCCAGGAAATGCAGGCCAAGCTGTTGCGTGAGGCTGAAGAAGCCCGCCTGACCATGCTGGAAGAAGCGCGCCGCCGCGAAGATCAGCAGCGCCGTGAAAACAGCGAAGACGAAAAGCGTCGCGCGGAAGATAACCGCAAGGCAGAAGAAGCCGCGGCCGAAGCTGCCCGTGTTCAGGCCGAGGAAGAGGCCCGTCAGGCTGCTCTTACAGCGGAACGTGCGGCCAATGCGCCGGTCGCACCGGCGCCTGCCGCGCCCGCTGGGGATGATGATGATCGTGGCCGCCGTCCCGGTGGTGCGCCCGCGCGCCCGAACCGTGGCCGTGTCGTGGATGACCGCCGCCAGCATGGCAAGCTAACCGTCACGCGTGCTCTTGGTGACGATGGCGACGTCCGCGCCCGTTCACTCGCCGCGCTGCGCCGTTCGCGTGAAAAGGATAAGCGCGCCCATCAGGCAGGCGGTCCTTCTGTCAAGCAGGTCCGTGACGTGCAGGTGCCGGAAGCCATCACCGTTCAGGAACTCGCCATCCGTATGGCCGAACGTGGGGCCGACCTTGTGAAGGCGCTGTTCAAGATGGGCATGCCCGTCACGCTGACGCAGACGATCGATCAGGACACTGCTGAATTGCTGGTGACCGAATTCGGCCACAACATCGTGCGCGTGTCGGATTCCGACATCGACATCGTCCATGACGAAGACGTCGATGCTCCGGAAACATTGCAGACGCGTCCGCCGGTTGTGGCAATCATGGGCCATGTCGACCACGGCAAGACCTCGCTGCTCGATGCGCTGCGCGGCACCGACGTCGTCTCGGGCGAAGCTGGTGGCATCACCCAGCATATCGGCGCCTATCAGCTGACGATGAAGGACAAGTCGAAGATCACCTTCCTCGACACGCCGGGCCATGAAGCCTTTACAGAAATGCGTGCCCGCGGTGCGAATGTGACCGACATCGTCGTGATCGCGGTCGCTGCCGACGACGGCCCCAAGCCGCAGACGGTGGAAGCGATCAACCATGTGAAGGCCGCCGGCGTTCCCATGATCATCGCCATCACCAAGAGTGACAAGCATGAGGCGAATGCGCAGAAGGTGCGTGAGCAGCTGCTGCAATATGACGTGGTTGTCGAAGCAATGTCGGGCGACGTGCAGGACGTTGAAGTCTCGGCGAAGGCCAAGACCGGGCTGGATGACCTGATCGAGAAGATCCAGCTTTTGGCTGAAATCTCTGAATTCAAGGCCAATCCGGATCGCGCGGCGGAAGGCAAGGTTATCGAGGCCAAGCTCGACAAGGGCAAGGGTCCGGTCGCGACCATCCTCGTCCAGCGCGGCACACTCAAGACCGGTGACATCTTCGTCGTCGGTGCCGAAAGCGGCCGTGTCCGTGCGATGACCAACGATAAGGGCATGCAGATCAAGGAAGCGGGCCCGTCCATGCCGGTCGAAGTGCTCGGCCTAACAGGCGTGCCGCAGGCTGGTGACACGCTGACGGTCGTCGAAAGCGAAGCCCGTGCCCGCGAAGTTGCTGCCTATCGTGCCGAAGTTGCCACACGCAAGCGGACAGGCTCCGGCCCGGCCTCGCTGGAATCGATGTTCTCCGCGCTGAAGGAAAAGCAGGCGCAGGAATATCCGCTGGTCATCAAGGCAGACGTGCAGGGCACCGTGGAAGCGATTGTCGGCAGCCTCGCCAAGATCCCGAATGAAGACATCAAGGCCCGCGTGCTGCACGCAGGCGTGGGCGGCATCACCGAAAGCGACGTCACATTGGCGCGCGCATCGGGTGCACCGATCATCGGCTTTAACGTGCGTGCCAATGCCAAGGCCCGCGAAATTGCCGAACGCAATGGTGTCGCGTTGAAATATTACGACGTGATCTACGATCTCCTTGATGAGATCCGCGCCGGTATGGCCGGTCAGCTTGGCCCAGAATATTTCGAAACGGTCGTTGGCCGCGCCGAAATCAAGGACGTCTTCCCGGCGGGCAAGCATGGCAAGGCGGCCGGTATTCTCGTCGTCGATGGCTTCATCCGCAAGGCGCTGCGTGCGCGCATCACCCGCGACGATGTTATCATCTACAACGGGTCGATTTCCTCCCTGCGCCGCTTCAAGGACGATGTCCCCGAAGTCCGCGCCGGTCTGGAATGTGGTGTCACGTTTGAATCGCATACCGACATCAAGCCAGGCGACTACCTCGAAACCTTCGAGGTCGAAGAACGCGAACGCACGATTTAACCGCCATCCCCCTCTTCTGATGGAGAGGGGGGACGGAGGCCCTTATGACCAATACCGACGAAACACGGTCTGTCCGCGTCCTCCGCGTGGGGGAACAGGTTCGGCACGTGCTGTCCGAAATCCTGATGCGCGGCGACGTGCATGATGAATTACTGGAAAAGCACCCCGTGTCGGTGACGGAAGTCCGTATGTCGGCCGATCTGCGTCACGCAACCGTGTTCATCAAGCCGCTGCTCGGCAAGGATGAGGCGGGGGTGCTGAAAGCGCTGCGCACGAACACGGCCTATCTCCAGCGCGAAGTGGCCGCGCGGGTGCAGCAGAAATATGCGGCCAAGCTGAAGTTCCTCGCCGATGAGAGCTTTGATGAAGGCACCCATATCGACAAGCTGCTGCGCGCGCCCAAGGTGGCGCAGGACCTGACCAGCGACGAGTAATGGCCAAGCTCTATTTCTATTATGCCAGCATGAATGCGGGGAAATCGACCACGCTGCTGCAGGCCGATTTCAATTATCGAGAGCGCGGCATGGAGACCATGTTGTGGACCGCCGCCCTGGATAACCGTTATGATACCGGCGTGATCACCAGCCGGATCGGGCTTCAGGCGGACGCCCACAAATTCTCGCCGGATACAGACCTCTGGGCCGAAGTGACGGCGGAACACGCGACCCGCCCGATTGCCTGCCTGTTGCTGGACGAAGCCCAGTTCCTCACCCGCATTCAGGTGCTGCAGCTTGCGCGGCTGGCTGATGAGGCGAACATTCCGGTTGTGGCCTATGGCCTGCGGACCGATTTTCAGGCGGAGCTCTTTCCAGGCTCGGCGGCGCTGCTTGGCATTGCCGATACGCTCGTTGAGTTGAAGGCGGTCTGCGATTGTGGGCGCAAGGCGACCATGAACCTTCGGGTCGATGCTGATGGGCGCGCCGTGAAAGAAGGCGCACAGACCGAGATTGGCGGCAATGACCGCTATGTTGCGCTGTGCCGCAAGCATTTCATGGAAAAGGTCCGTGGCTGACGCGCCCGCCGCGCTCCACGGCTGGATCATCGTCGACAAGCCGCTCGGCATGGGGTCGACCAATGTCGTCTCTTGGGTGAAGCGTGCCTTGCGGGACGGCGGCTATGCGAAGGTGAAGGTTGGCCATGGCGGTACGCTTGATCCGCTGGCCACCGGCATCCTGCCCGTCGCGCTGGGCGAGGCGACCAAACTTGCCGGACGGATGCTCGATGCCACGAAGGTGTATGAGTTTACTGTCACCTTCGGCACCCAGACGGATAGCCTTGATCTGGAAGGTCAGGTGATTGCGGAGAGCAATGTCCGACCAACGCGGGCGCAGGTGGAGGCGGTTCTTGCGCAATTCACTGGGCCGATTACGCAGGTTCCGCCCGCATTTTCAGCGCTGAAGGTCGATGGCAAGCGGGCTTATGATTTGGCCCGCGCCGGGGAAGAGGTCGAACTCGTGGGGCGGGATGTGGTGATCCATTCTCTGACGATCGGTTCCTCCCCATCGCAAGTCGATCGGGCGAACGTGCTGGAAGAGATCACCCTCACAGCCCATGTCTCCAAAGGCACCTACATCCGCAGCCTCGCCCGCGACATTGCGCTGGCGCTTGGAACCGTAGGTCACGTTGCCATGCTCCGCCGTGTGCGGGCAGGGCCGTTTGGGCTGGAACAGGCGATTTCGCTGGACAAACTGGACGAAAACGCTAAGGCCCGCTCCCTTGGCGACCTTGTGTTGTCATTGAGAACAGCGCTGGTCGACATCCCGGCGCTTGCTCTCGAAGCCGGTCAGGCATTGTCGCTCCGTCAGGGGCGTGTCCTGTCCGGGGTTGCCGCACCCGACGGCCTTCATCTTGCAACGCTGGCCGAAGTGCCCGTCGCGCTGGTGGATGTGCAGCAGGGCGCCGTCACGGTGGAACGCGGCTTCAACCTGTAAAAGCCCGATGTCGAAGGAAATGAAGACATGACGATTACAACTGAGCGCAAGGCTGCCCTCATCAAGGAACACGCCCGCACCGAAGGCGACACGGGGTCTCCCGAAGTCCAGGTGGCGATCCTGACAGAGCGCATCATCAACCTGACCGAGCACTTCAAGACGCACGCGAAGGATAACCACTCGCGTCGCGGTCTGCTGACGCTGGTCAACACCCGCCGTTCGCTGCTCAGCTATCTGAAGAAGATTGATCAGCAGCGCTATCTGGCGCTCATCGCGAAGCTCGGTCTTCGCAAGTAATTGGAAGGGCGCCTCCGGGCGCCCTTTTGATATCCGGCACAGATGGTCTCTGCCGGACGTATGCCGGCCTGTTGCAATTCGGTGGCAGGCGCGGTTGCGCGGACCAGATGTCCGCTTTTGAAGGAAGCCGGCAGGCATAGGGCCGCCGGTTTGAAGGAAAAATGATGTTCAACACGAAAACTGTATCCATCGAGTGGGGCGGACAAACCCTGACACTCGAAACGGGCAAGGTTGCCCGTCAAGCCGACGGCGCGGTCATCGCGACCCTCGGCGAAACTGTTGTCCTGTGCGCCGTGACGGCCGCAAAGAAGGTGAAGGAAGGGCAGGACTTCTTCCCGCTCACCGTCAACTATCAGGAAAAATATTCGGCTGCCGGCCGTATTCCCGGTGGCTTCTTCAAGCGTGAACGTGGCGCGACGGAAAAGGAAACGCTGGTTTCCCGCCTGATCGACCGTCCGATCCGCCCGCTGTTCCCCGAAGGGTTCTACAACGAAATCAACTGCATCGCGCAGGTGCTTTCCTATGATGGCGAAAATGAGCCTGACATTCTGGCGATGGTCGCTGCCTCGGCTGCGATGACGCTGTCGGGCGTGCCCTTCATGGGCCCCATCGGCTGTGCACGCGTGACCTATCTCAACGGCGAATACATCCTGAACCCGACCGACGAACAGGTTGCCGAAGGTGATCTCGACCTCGTTGTCGCCGCGACGTACGACGCTGTGATGATGGTTGAATCCGAAGCCAATGAGCTTTCGGAAGAAATCATGCTCGGTGCCGTTCTGTTTGCGCATGATGGCTGCCGTGAAGTCGTCAAGGCGATCGTGAAGCTGGCTGAACAGGCTGCCAAGGAGCCTTGGGATATGCCGGCTCAGGCCGACCTCGGCGCTGCTAAGGACAAGCTGAAGAAGCTGATCGGCAAGGACATTGCCGCCGCTTACAAGCTGACCGACAAATCGGCCCGTGCCAACGCGCTCAACGAAGCACGTGGCAAGGCGAAGGAAGCGTTTGCTGACGCCACGCCGCAGGACCAGATGGCCGCGCAGAAGCTGATGAAGAAGCTGGAAGCGGAAATTGTCCGTGGTGCCATCCTGAAGGACGGCACCCGCATCGACGGCCGCACGACCACGCAGATCCGTCCCATCGTTGGTGAAACGCACTTCCTGCCGCGCGCACATGGCTCTGCCCTGTTTACGCGTGGGGAAACCCAGACGATCGCGACCTGCACCTTGGGCACCAAGGACGCAGAGCAGATGATCGATGGTCTTGGTGGCCTGCGCTACGAAAACTTCATGCTGCACTACAACTTCCCGCCCTATTCGGTCGGTGAAGTCGGCCGCTTCGGTGCGCCGGGTCGTCGTGAAATCGGCCATGGTAAGCTCGCCTGGCGCGCGCTGCACCCTGTGCTGCCGACCAAGGAAGAATTCCCCTATACGATCCGCCTGACCAGCGACATCACCGAGTCCAACGGCTCGTCGTCGATGGCGTCGGTCTGCGGTGGGTCGCTTGCGATGATGGACGCCGGTGTGCCGATCAAGCGCCCCGTTTCCGGTATCGCCATGGGCCTCATCCTCGAAGGCAAGGATTTCGCGATCCTGTCCGACATTCTGGGTGATGAAGATCATCTGGGCGACATGGACTTCAAGGTTGCTGGCACGTCCGAAGGCATCACCACGATGCAGATGGACATCAAGATTGCCGGCATCACGAAGGAAATCTTCGAAAAGGCTCTGGCTCAGGCGAAGGAAGGCCGTGCGCACATCCTTGGCGAAATGGCCAAGGCTTTGAACGAAGTCCGCAGCGAACTTTCGGCACATGCCCCGCGCATCGAAACGATCACGATCGACAAGTCGAAGATCCGTGACATCATCGGTACGGGCGGCAAGGTCATCCGCGAAATCGTCGCCACCACCGGCGCGAAGGTCGACATTGATGATGAAGGCGTGATCAAGATCTCGTCGTCGGATATCGATCAGATCGAAGCCGCCAAGAAGTGGATCCTCGGCATCGTCGAGGAAGCTGAAGTCGGCAAGATCTATGACGGCAAGGTCGTCAACATCGTTGATTTCGGCGCTTTCGTGAACTTCATGGGTGGCAAGGACGGTCTCGTCCACGTGTCCGAAATGAAGAACGAGCGCGTCGAAAAGCCGACCGATGTCGTCTCCGAAGGCCAGGCCGTGAAGGTCAAGGTTCTCGAAATTGATCCGCGCGGCAAGGTTCGCCTGTCGATGCGTGTTGTCGATCAGGAAACCGGTGCTGAACTCGAAGACACCCGTCCTGCCCGCGAACCGCGTGAACCGCGCGGCGACCGTGGTGACCGTGGTGATCGCGGCCCCCGTCGTGACGGCGGTGGTGGCGATCGCAAGCGTGGCTCCGGTGGCGGACGCGGCGGTGATCGCGGCCCGCGTCGTGAAAACTCGGAAGGCAATGAAGGGGGCAACCCCGATCATATGCCGGCGTTCCTGAAGAGCGACGACTAATCGCCCTGCTTTTCAAGCAACGAACACGAAGAGGGGGTCGCAGAAATGCGGCCCCTTTTTTGTGGTGTCGCGCATTTCTTACTCCGGCCTGCGCCGGAGCACATGCAAAGTCAGTGCACCGTTAATCGAGAGCGACCGGTGCCTGTGCGGGCTTGCGGGCCCTATGCAGCGCATCGACGCTGAAGATGGCAATCGCGCTCCAGATCAGCGCGAAGCAGGCGAGACGGGCGGCGTTGATCGGTTCATGCCAGACGAAGATGCTGAGGAAGAACACGATGGTCGGCGACATGTACTGGACGAAGCCGAGAGCTGTGTAACTCATCCGTCGGGCGGCGGTTGCGAACATCAGCAGCGGGATCGCGGTGATAAGGCCGCTGCCCATCAACAGCAGGCTGGTTCCGGTTGAACTGCCAAAGCCACCATCCGACGACAGGCCTGAGGCAAGGGCAGCAAAGGCGATGGGGGCAAGCAGCGTCACTTCCACCGCCAGCCCCGGCACAGCAGAAACGGGTGCCAATTTGCGCACCAGACCATAGCTGCCAAAGCTCAGCGCCAGAGTGAGGCTGATCCAGATCGCACCGGGTTCGCGGAACAGCATGATGGCAACGCCTGCTGCAGCCACCCCCACGGCGAGCGCTTGTGGCCGGTTGAGGCGTTCTTTCAACACCACCCGTCCCAACAGCACGTTGACGAGCGGATTGAGATAATAGCCCAGACTGGTGGCCAGCACCTGCTGGTGCATCACCGCCCACATATAGACGGTCCAGTTGATGGAAATGAGCGCGGAGCTCAACAACATGACGCCCAGCAGTGAGGGCCGCGTCATCGCAGCGCGATAATCCCGCCATTGTTTGAGTCCGACCACACAGGCAAGGGCCACTGGCAAAGACCAGAGGATGCGGTGCGCCAGCACCTCAAAGGCGGAGAGCTTGCCCAGCAGCTTGATGTAAACGGGCATGAAGCCCCAAATGGCATAAGCGCCCAGCGCAAAGGGAAGGCCGTTTTTCGTCTGGGTCGGGCTGGTCATCCCCGCGCCATGGGCGGGCAGGGGGGAAGCGTCAAGGCAGCGGGCGACTGCGGGATTGTCGGTCTACCCTTTCCCCGATGATTAGGGGCCGCATTTTTCCCTTTCCTATCGCAGGGGAGACGGGGCATGCTCGGTCATATGAACACTCGGGCCATTTCCTCTGACCGTGCCGCTGATCGGTGGGCTTCCGGGCGAAAATTTGTTTACACTTTTGCGCAAATCTTGGGCCTCTGCCTCTTGAAGCTGGCCATGCTTGTGGCGCTGGTCATGGCCTTCACCCCGGCAGATGCGGCGCCGCGCAAATCTGTTGTTCGTCCTGTCGCACCCGCGCCTGTTGATACGGCGCCCAAGGTGCGGGTACTTCTTGTCACATCGATGGGGCAAATCACCGTTGAGGTAGACCGCCAACATGCGCCGCTGACGGCTGCCAATTTCCTGCGCTATGTTGATCAGAAGCGGCTCGACGGCACGGTCTTTTACCGGGCGATGCGGCTGGGCACAGATGAGGCTGGCAATGGGCAGGGCCTTATTCAGGGCGGCACCCAGAATGATCCCAAGCGCATCCTGAAGCCCGTTGCGCATGAACCGACGAACAAGACGGGTCTCAAGCATCTGGCCGGCGCCCTCTCCATGGCGCGCTGGGCACCGGGCACCGCCACGGGAGATTTCTCCATTTTGGTGAGCCCGCTGCCGGGTCTCGATGCGGACCCGTCCCAGCCGGGGGACAATGCGGGCTATGCCGTGTTCGGCTATGTGGTCGACGGGATGGATGTGATCCGGAAAATCCACGCTGCCCCGACGTCGCCGACCTTAGGCGAGGGGTTTATGAAGGGGCAGATGCTCGCGCCGCCCGTGCGCATCCTGACGGCTAGGCGCGCGCCCATCCTGCCGCCTTCTCCGCCTCCAACCTCGGTCCCCGCCGGTAACCTTTGATATTTATCACGAATTTGGGGCAACTTTTGGCGGCCTACCCTTGCCGCGCCTGAAAATGACGCTACCGTTACGGAACGATTAATATTCAATTTGGTTATGAGTTCGGGCGTCGGTGCGGAGGCGTTTTCGCACATCGTTCGTCAGGGGGTTAAACGTGCTCGGTAGCGTAGCAGCATCCAAGGCCGCAAAGGCGGCCGCATTGTGCATCTGTCCGGTGGTCGGCACCGCCGTTGTCACCACACAGGTTCCCGCTGTTCGAAAGGCGGTGCATGAGGCCACAGCCCCCAAACAGGTGAAACACCCCAAGCGGTCCCGCCTCGCACTTCGTAAGCCCGTTGCCCAAAAGGCGCAGGCCGTGCCGATCTGCGCTGATCCCATTCCGGTGGTGCTCGGCAATCAGCCGATCAAGCTGAGCGCGGCAGATGCCGAGCCGACCTCGGTCTCGCTGGACGAAGCGCCGGCGCCAACGCCGCGCCGCCTCGCGGCTTTGTCTTCCGGCCCGGCCTATGCCTTCCGTCCGCTGGCTGGCGTGCCAGAGCCTGCAGCATGGGCGCAGATGCTGGGCGGATTCGCCGTGGTCGGCGCGACAATCCGTTATGCGCGCAAGTCGCGTCCGGCGCTTGTGGGTCCTCGCCAAGCCTGACGTAACGTCATCCGATGCGGCATTGCTTTTGCCTGAAAGGCACTGCAAACGGCCGCTCATGACTGATCCGCAGCAGCTAGTATCCGACCTGACGTCCCTCCTTACCGTCCAGCGCATGGGCGATGGCTGGTATCTTGGGAAGCGCAAGCCCGGCGGCGTCGGCCGCGTCTTTGGCGGACAGGTCATTGCACAGGCGCTGATGGCGGCGCAGGACACCGTCTCGCCGGACCGCATCGCCCATTCGCTCCACGCCTATTTCATGCGCGCGGGCAGTGAAGACTACGAAATCACCTATCGGGTGGAACGTGACTTTGATGGCGGCAGTTTTTCAACCCGCCGTGTGATTGCGCTCCAGCAGGACAAGCCGATCCTCAATCTCGCCTGCTCCTTTCAGAAACTGGAAGAAAGCTACGAGCATCAGACGGCGATGCCGGACGTTGTGGGGCCGGAAAACCTCGCCAACGAAACCGAGTTGCGGCAGCGTTTTGCCGAGACCATCCCAGAAGAATCGCGGGAACGCTTCACCCAAGCGCGGCCCATTGAATATCGCCCTGTCGACCCGCGCGACTGGTTGGGGACCGAAAAGCGCGATCCGGCGGTGCAGAGCATCTGGTTCCGTCTGGCGGCGCCAATTGATGCCGCGCCTGAAATGCACCGCGCCATCCTGGCTTATGCCAGCGACAGCTATCTGCTCGGCACCAGCACGTTGCCGCACGGGGTCACTTGGGTCACGCCGGGCTTCATGTCGGCCAGTCTCGATCACGCGGTGTGGATCCATGACGATGTGAACGTGAATGATTGGCTGCTCTACCATTGTGACAGCCCATGGGCCGCACGCGGCCGAGGCTTCAACCGCGGGTCCATCTATACCCGCGACGGACGTCTGGTGGCGACTTGTGCACAAGAAGGTTTGGTCCGCAGGCCTCGGGCAGATTGATGTGATTCCCAAGCGGGCTGCAATCGTCTAGGCGCGACCCATGGCTGATGTGATCGATCCTCCCGCAGGCTCTGACGACCCATTCGATTCGATTGTCGATGCGCCGTTCGATGCCGCGCTGTCGGAGCGTTATCTGGTCTATGCGCTGTCAACGATCACAGCCCGCTCCCTGCCCGATTTGCGCGATGGTCTGAAGCCCGTTCATCGCCGCCTCCTCTGGGCAATGCGTCAACTGAAGCTTGATCCCACCGGCGGCTACAAAAAATCTGCCCGCGTCGTGGGTGACGTGATCGGTAAATATCACCCGCACGGCGATGCCAGCGTCTATGACGCGATGGTGCGCCTCGCGCAGAGTTTCTCGCTGCGGTACCCGCTCGTCGATGGGCAGGGGAATTTCGGGAATATCGACGGCGATAATGCCGCCGCCTATCGCTACACCGAAGCGCGGATGACGCCCGCCGCCATTGAGCTGATGGCGGGCCTGGACGATGGCACGGTTGATTACCGCCCGACCTATAATGGTGAGGATGAAGAGCCGGAGATTTTTCCCGGTCTGTTCCCCAATTTGCTGGCCAATGGCGCATCGGGCATTGCCGTCGGCATGGCGACGAGCATCCCGCCGCAGAATGTGGCCGAAGTCATCGATGCTGCCGTGCATGTGATCGACAACCCGAAGTGCGAACCCATCGAACTGATGGAGTTTGTGAAGGGGCCAGATTTTCCGACGGGCGGGCAACTGGTCGACAGCGCCGCCTCCATTGCAGAAGCTTACGCGACGGGGCGTGGTTCCTTCCGGGTTCGGGCGCGCTGGTCGGTTGAGGATCTTGGACGCGGCACCTGGGTAATTGTCGTCACCGAAATTCCCTATCAGGTGCAAAAGGGCAAACTGATCGAAGCGATCGCCCAGATTGTGAATGACAAAAAACTGCCGATCCTCGCCGATGTGCGCGACGAATCGGCTGAGGAAATCCGGCTCGTCATTGAACCCCGCAGCAGGACCGTCGACCCGGACGTGCTGATGGAAAGCTTGTTCCGGATGACCGATCTGGAAAACAAGTTTCCGCTCAATCTGAACGTGCTGGGGGCGGATCGCACCCCGCGCGTCATGGGGCTGAAATCGGTTCTGGTCGCTTGGCTCGACCATCAGATTGAAGTGCTCATCCGCCGGTCGCAGCACCGGCTGGGCAAGATTGATGACAGGCTGGAGCTGCTCGACGGCTATCTGATCGCCTATCTCAACCTCGACCGGGTGATTGAGATTATCCGCACCGAAGATGAGCCGAAGCCCGTCATGATGGCAGAGTTCGGGCTAACTGACCGTCAGGCCGAAGCTATCCTCAACATGCGTCTGCGCAGTCTGCGGCGGCTTGAGGAAATGGAAATCAAGGGCGAACGCGACAAGCTGACGGCAGAGCGTCAGGGCCTTGTGGCGCTGCTCGAAAGCCCGGCAAAGCAGAAGACGCGGCTGAAGAAAGACCTCGCGGCGCTGCGTACGCGCTACGGGCCGGATACGCCCATCGGCCGCCGCCGCACGCTGGTTGAGGAAGCGGCGCCCGCCCGTGAGATTCCGCTCGAAGCGATGATCGAGCGGGAGCCGATTACTGTCATCATGTCGCAGCGCGGTTGGGTCCGGGCGATGAAGGGCCATGTCGCCTTGGATGCGGCCGACGCGCTCAAGTTCAAGGAAGGGGATGGCGCGGCCTTTGCTTTCCATGCCCAGACGACGGACAAGATTCTGCTCGCGGCAGAAGATGGCCGCTTCTTTACGCTGGGGGCGGATAAGCTGCCCGGCGGGCGTGGCTTTGGCGAACCCGTGCGCCTTTTGATCGACCTACCCGATGGTCTGTCCATCGTGAATTTGCTGCCCGCCCGCGCGGAAGAGCGCCTTCTGCTCGCCGCGAATGACGGCAAGGGCTTTGTTGTCAAAAGCAGTGAGATCATTGCCGAGACCCGCAAAGGTCGGCAGGTCGTCAATGTCCGTGCCGGTGCAAAGCTCGCTGTCGTACGGCCCATCAGCGGGGATCATGATTATGTGGCCGCCGTCGGCGACAACCGGAAACTTGTTGTTTTCCCGCTCAACGAACTGCCGGAAATGGGCCGGGGCCAGGGCGTGACCATCCAGAAATACAAGGATGGTGGCCTGTCTGATGTCGTGACCTTCAAGCTGGAAGACGGCCTGAGTTGGGCGATGGGCGGCGACACTGGCCGGACGCGCACCGAGAGTGATCTGACGCCCTGGCGTGTGGCCCGCGGTGCCGCAGGCCGGATGCCGCCGCTCGGCTTCCCGCGCGACAACCGGTTCGGCTAGGTCAGGCTGCCCAAAATCTCTTCGATGCGGGTTGCATCGGGGAAGCCTTCGTCAATCCATTGCCGTTCAACCGTCTGCAGGATGCGGGCGACCTCTGGCCCGGCCTGCACGCCGCGCGCCACGATGCTGCCGCCGGTCAGCGGAAATTTGGGCGGGGTCCAACCAAGGAGGGTTGAGGCATCGCCGGTGCCGAGCAGAAGTCGATCCACGGCTGCTGCGACGCCCAGCCGATAGGCAAGCGCTTTGGGGTTTGCGTCATCGTCGGCTTGGCGGGCGGCGAGGGTGATCAGTTGCTTGCGCTGCGCATTTGAGAGCCGAAGCCGGTTGCCGATTTCCTCTGCTAAAAGAGCGTCTGCGGGCAGGAGGGACGCCAGTCGCCTCAATGCATCGGGTTCCAAGCCAAGCGCCTTTTCCCGCTGCAACAAGCGCATCAAGGGTGCAGCGTCGGTAATTTCGGGCAGCACTGGCACGAAGATGCCATTGTCGATCATCAGGCCGATGGCGTTTGCAGGTTCCGGCAAGGCGAGAATGGACAGCAATTCCATGGCGATCCGTTCCCGCGAAAGGGCCATCAGGTCATTCGCCCGCACCCGGCACGCGGCAAGGCTCTCCGCATGCGGGGTCGCTTGGCCGAAGCGGGCGTTGAAGCGGAAGAAGCGCAGGATCCGCAGATGGTCTTCGGCGATCCGCGTCAACGGTTCCCCAATGAAACGAACAGTGCCTGCTTCCAGATCTGCGACGCCGCCAAAATAGTCGAACACTTCCCCGGTTGCCGGATCGGCATAGAGCGCGTTGATGGTGAAGTCGCGGCGGGCTGCATCTTCCTGCCAATCATCGGTAAAGGTCACCGTCGCCCGCCGCCCGTCGGTTGAGACATCGCGGCGCAGCGTGGTGATTTCAAAGGGGCGTCCATCGACAACTGCCGTCACCGTTCCGTGGGCGAGGCCGGTCGGCACGGATTTGATCTGCGCAGCAGACAGCTTTTCGATCACCTGCTGCGGCAGCAGTGGCGTCGCCAGATCAATGTCTTTCGTCGTCTGGCCGGCTAAAGTGTCGCGCACGACGCCGCCAACCAGGCGGACATCGCCGCCAAGAGCGGCCACCACAGCGGTTAGGCCCGGCGTCTCGGGAAGGATTATCCGCGCCATGCCAGCCGCTTTGATAAATTCACGATCATGGCCGCTGTTGCTCCCCAAATACGCCGGTCTTCCCAATGAAGCTCATAATAGGTTCGCGTCCGGCCGTTATAGTCCAAAGTGTTGGTCTTATGGTTGGCCGGGTCGAGCAGGAAATCGAGCGGTGCTTCAAAGATGGCTGCCACCTCTTCTGCATTAGGAGTGAGATCCAGATCGGGCGGGATCACGCCGATGACGGGCGTGACTTTATAGCCGGTGATCGTGCGGTATGGGTCTGTCATGCCCAAAATCGTGACGACAGATGCTGGCAAAGCGACTTCCTCATGCGCCTCTCGCAGGGCTGCGGCGACAAGGTCTGCGTCGTCTGGGTCCATGCGACCGCCGGGAAAGGCGACTTGCCCAGCATGTTTGCGCATCGTCTCTGGTCTCTGGGTCAGAATGACGCCGGGCCGTTCCCGGTCTGTGATCGCGACGAGAACGGCTGCATCGACGGGCGAGGCCGGTCGCTCGTTAAAGTGGCCGTCACCTTCCAAAAGGCTGACGTCCTGCGCGTGTCCGGCAGACAAAAGGCCGCGCAGTTTCGTGGTCAGGGTCATGCGGCTGCCATCGTGAAAAAGCGGCCGTCGCTCCAAAGGCCCATCGGCTCTTGAGCTTCTTCGATCGCCCAGTCGGCGAGGGCATAGAAGGCCGTCCGTTCAACCCGCGCTTCCATGCCGCCACGCACCAGCAATGTCGGGTGGGGCGCGTCTGCCGTTCCGCCGAAGGTCAAGGGATGTTCTGCCCCGGCCACGACAAGGTCACCTGTGTTCAGACGGAAAGCGAGGCGGCGATCCTGCCCCTGGCCTTCGCTCTTCACCTCTACGGCAATGAACGGCGTATCTTCGACGTCGATGAACAGCCTTTCAGCCGGGGTAACGAGCACATAGCGCCCGTCCGCTTCGCGCCGGAGGATCGTTGAAAACAGGCGCACCATGCTTTCGCGCCTTATAGGGGACCCTTGATGATACCAGGTGCCGTCGCGGGCAATGCGCATCTCGCTCTCCCCCGAATGGGCAGGAGACCAGTTTGCGACGGGCGGCAATTTGTGTTCCGTGACGAGCCGCGCAATCTCTTCGAGCGACAGGCGGGATAAATCGGGCAAGGCTTCAGGCATGGGCATAGCCATGGCTTTAGGCAGCGGCGGCTCGCCTTGCAAAGCCTGTATCGGGCCCGAGCATTCCGGCCGACGCAATTCCACCTGCCCGGCGGATGCGCGCAAGCAGGCGGTGGCGCTCAACAGGGCCGGGAACGTCCCAGCCTTGGGTGGCATCGGCGGTAAAGCCGAAGAAGCGGCCATAATATTCCGGATCACCGATCATCACCATCGCGTCGGAGCCGCCGGCGTCAGCGGCCTCCAGCAGGCGGGTCATCAACGCCCGGCCAATGCCCTGTTGCTGAACGTCGGGCAGAACCGCGACAGGGCCGACCAGGGTGATAGGGTCCGTCCCCTTTGCATGGGCCACGACCACCGGCCAGGCCTGAATGGTGCCAACCAGTTGCTCCCCATCTTTCGCGGCGAAGCTCAAGCCGTCGATCGCGGTCATCCCTTCGCGGATGCGATAGGCTGTCCGGCCGTGGCGGTCTGCGCCAAAGGCGGCATCCAGCAGCGCTTCCACCTCGACAGAGGGGATGGTGGACAGGGGGACAAGACGGATCAAATGCAGGCCTTCGACTCAAGTTTGAAGCGCGCGATTTAGGCCCGATGACCGGAAATGGAAGCATGATCGGTTGCGAGCGCTGCAAATTTCTCTATGGGCGCGGGTCATGACCATCCGTTCCGACAGCCTGACCCTCGAAGTTGCCAATCTTGAAGTGCCCGTCCTTACGGGCATTTATTCCGAAGAGACGCATTTGCCCCAGCCCCTGCGGATGTCGGTGAAGGTCGATCTGAAATGTGCTGATCATTATGCGGCGGACACGCCTTTGGCTGCGTCCAAAAACTATATGGATGTGAAGCGCGCGATGACGCACCTGCCCGAAGGTGTGCATTTCGTCTTGATCGAGGCTGTGGCAGACCACATCATCGAAACTCTGATGGTGCAGGATGACCGCGTGGAGCGTGTTGAGGTGAAGATCGTCAAGCTGGCTATTGCCGATGACGGAGAAGAAATCGGCATTACGCTGGCCCGGGGCCGCAATTGAAGCTTGCGCTCGTTACGGCGGGCTTTCACCGTCTGGGCGCCGCTATCGCTGCACGACTTGCTGAAAACGGTTGGGCGCTCGCGCTTCATGGGCGAAAGCCGGAAATCCCCGATACGGCTTTGGCCGCCGTCCTGTCGCGGCACAAAACGTCCTGGTTTGGCTTCACGGCAGATCTTTCGGACCCGGAGGCGGTGCAGCATCTCCTGCCGTCGGTTGAAGCACATTTCGGGCAAGCGCCGGATCTCTTGGTCAACAATGCTTCGCAATTTGAATGGGACGATCCCACAAGCGTGACGCCGGCGTCGCTGAGCGCGCATTTCAACGTCAATGCAGGTGCCCCCGTGACGTTGGCCACCGCCCTTGCCAGCCATGTGCCAAAAGGTGAGACCGCCAGCGTCGTGAATATCCTTGATCAGCGTATCCGCCACCCAGGCGGAGACCAACTGAGCTATACGATCTCAAAGCTTGCCCTTTTCGGCGCGACCGAAACACTGGCGCGCGCGCTGGCGCCGAATGTGCGGGTAAACGCTGTCGCCCCTGGCCTTGTCATCCCGACGGAAGACTATTTGCCAAGCCAGATGGAGGCATTGCGGGCTGCAATGCCACTGGGTCGCCTTCCGGAGCCCGATGATGTGGCGGACGCTGTTCTTTGGCTCGCCTCGGCCGAAGTTGTGACCGGTCAGACGATTTTCGTCGATGCAGGCGCCTCCCTCAAAGGGTTTGAGCGCGACTTCCTCTTTCTGGGCAAAGACGACTAGCCCGCACGCCCCACTTTGCGGGTCCGGCTGCACGGCCCCAAGCCATCGAGAATGACCTTATAGTCCGTGCCGATCTGCGCGGCCGTCTCGGCGGACTGCCCGTCAACGGCGGATGGGGGGATGCTGGCAGGCAATGTGCAGGCAATTCTGTACCAGAGCAGGGTGTCGGGGCGCGGTTGGCTGGTGCCTTCGTCAACAACTTCACCCTGTGAAACAAACCAGTGTGGTGTTTCCCCCGTGCGGCGCTGCACGGTCAGCGATACCGGCTTGTCCTCGGGAGAGTTGAGGAAAATCTGGGTTTCCCCTTCGCCCGGGATGCTGCCTTCGGAATAGAATGCAGATGAAATGCCGCGCAGAACGGGCGGCGCATCGGCCCGTGCCGCTTCGGAGAGGACGGATCGCACCACCCGCGCAGCATCAGGTGTCCAGCGGATTTGCGCGTCTGGGGCAACCAGCCGAACAGTGGCCGGTCCGGCCGCCGCCGCGAAGATTAGCGATTCGGATTTTTTTAATTTTTCCACCTTTCCCCGCGAATCAACGGGCAGGTCGACCAGATATTGGATGCGCTGGGGGACGCCCTCGGTCGCCTTGATCAGCGCAATTACATCCGCAGTGATAAGGTGGCGGAAAAAGCCGGGGCGGACGCCGACCGACATATCCTTAGATAAGCGCTGCATCGACCTGATCCTCACATGCGCGGTGATCGGTGCCGCAAGTGCGAGATCGGCCAAGTCTGGATATTTGTAAGTGCTGGATACAATGGAGGCTGGGCTCTGTTGCGCCGCAGCATTTGCGGCCAAAAGGGTGCACGCGGCGACAATCGATTTAAGCATTATTCTCAACTTCATCTCCATCGGCCGCCACTCTGGCTTCTATTGCCAGATTGGTCTCATCGTTTCTTAGCGCAACACCGGACAAAACGGATTGCGTCAGTCCGCGCTGCGCGATAGACGAAGGGCGTCTGTGTGAAAAGAATCCGTTGTTGCAGACGGGAGCAGGGGAGGCGCCAATTGGTCTAGGCCAACCAGTGTCTCCTGTTTTCGTTTTTTTTGGAGGGAGTGTCGTTTTTTAATGGCCTATGCTGACCAAGAACCGAGCGGCCGGAAGATCTTCGCGATCGGTGCGGTGGCGCTGTTGCATGCGGGGGTGGGCTATGCGCTCGTCACCGGCCTTGCATACAATGCTGCCAAGCAGGTCTACGAAGATCTGAAGACGTTCGACGTGGCGCCCGATGAGCCGGAAAAGCCGGAAGAGCCGCCGCCACCGCCGCCTAAGGTTGATTTGCCACCGCCACCTAAGGTGACGGTGCCGCCTCCTGTTGTGACATCGTCCGTAGTGACGACGAACAACATTCAGCCGATTACACCTTCAGCACCTCCTGCGCCGCCGGCACCGCCAGCAGCGCCGCCGCCGCCAGCTGCTCCAAAGGTAGCTCAGCGGGCAACGCAGCGTGGCGGTTCGATTTCGGATGAAGATTATCCGTCGTCGTCGATCCGTAACGAGGAAGCCGGCACATCTGTCGCAACCTTCACCATCGGTACTGATGGCAAGGTGACTGCATGTAATGCTTCGGGCGCAAGCCCGACGCTGGATGCGGAAACCTGCAAGCTCATCATCCGTAGGTTCCGGTTCAAGCCGGCGATGGACACCAGCGGTCAGCCGATCGCTGAAACCAAGTCACAGCGCGTGACATGGCGCCTGCCGAAGTAACAATTTTCCGTTCATTGAATTTGATCAGAATTGAGAAGGAATTTTATTTATGACCACAGCAGCTGAGGCAGCGAACGTCGCTCAGAAGCAGTTCGGCCTGATGCAGGCGCTCCAAGAGGGCGGCTTTGTTTCGCAGGCCATTTTTGTCACGCTCGTCATCATGTCGGCCGTGTCCTGGTACATCATGTTCACCAAGCTGTTCGAACAGGGCAAGGTCCTGAAGCAGAGCCGCGAAGGCGTGCAGAAGTTCTGGACGTCGCCGAGCGTCAAGGACGGCGTCAACAAGTTCGAAAAGAACAGCGCTTACCGCCAGATCGTCGAAGACGGCCTGCGTGCTGAAGAACAGCATGGCAAGCTCATCGACGCTCAGGACCAGCACGAATGGATGCACACCTCGCTGCAGCGCAGCCAGGATGCGATCAACGCCAAGCTCGGCACGGGCCTCGCCTTCCTCGCAACGGTGGGTTCGACTTCGCCGTTCGTTGGTCTGCTCGGCACGGTTATCGGTATTTACCGCGCGCTCATCAAGATCGGTGCGTCGGGCGACGCGTCGATTGATAAGGTCGCAGGTCCGGTCGGTGAAGCTCTCATCATGACCGCTCTCGGTCTCGTCGTCGCCGTTCCTGCGGTTATGGGCTACAACTGGCTGCAGCGTCGCAACAAGCTCATTGCAGAGCGTCTGAACACGTTCAGCGCTGACCTGCATGGCTATATGATGTCGAACGGCGCAGTTCGCCCGGTGACGTCGGCTAAGGCTGCACCTGCTGCTGCCGCAAAGCCGGCTGCTCCTGCCAAGGCATAATGTAGAGGCACGGCGGAGTTTCTCCGCCGTGCCATCTGCTCCTCGGGCTCGGCCCTTTTTCGGCTGACCCAGACGACGAATGTAGAGATAGGAATTAGCCTATGGCTATGAGTGTTGGTGCTGAAGGTGGCGAAGACAGCCCGATGAACGAAATCAACACGACGCCCCTCGTGGACGTTATGTTGGTTCTGCTCATCATCTTCTTGATCGCCGTTCCGGTGGTCATCAAGACCGTCAAAGTCAACCTGCCCAAGATCTCGTTCCAGCCGACCACGTCGAAGGCTGAAAACGTGATCCTGACGATACGTAACGGTGCAGATGGACGCTGCGAAGTGTACTGGAATGCATCTAAGATGAACTCGACCGAACTGCTGACGCGTGCTGCTGCTCGCTTCAAGGCAGAGGCAGATCGCCTCGGCCCGGATGCGACGGATCCGGACTTGTTCCCGGAAGTGCACATTCGCAGTGACCAGCGGACTCAATATCGCTGCGTTGGGGGCGTTGTGTCGATCATGCAGAGCGCGGGCTTCATCCGCGTCGGATTTATCTCGTCTCCGGTCATGTGACCTGACGCGAAGGTTTGGAGAGTAAAACCATGGCAATGAGTGCTCCTAAGGGCGACTCGAGTGATCCGATGGTGGAAATGAACACAACGCCGTTGATCGACGTTATGCTTGTTCTCCTCATCATGTTCATCATTACGCTGCCGCCGCCAACCCATGCGGTTAAGATCGACTTGCCGCAGGATTGCGCGCCGAACTGCCCGCCGCCGCCGCCGGTGTTGCCGACGAAGAACGTTCTCTATGTCAGCCCCGGTGGGGTTGTGACCTGGAACGCTGTTCCGGTGACGTGGTCGCAGCTGGAACAGAACCTTGCGGATTCCCAGGATCCCGCAAAGTTCCCGGATACGCCGGAACTGCACCTGCAGCCGGACCCGATGGCGCCATATGACACGGTTGACCGCGTTCTCGCCAAGGCGAAGCGCGCCAAGGTGTCGAAGATGGGCTTCGTCAACAACGAAGCATATCGCGGCGAATTCTGAGGTTTCTCCTCAGGACGAAAAATTCAGGGCGGTCCTTTGGGGCCGCCCTTTTTCGTTGCCGCATGGGAAAGAAACTCGCCCCGTCAATGACGCCAGTTGTAACCGGCACAACGCCATGCGACGGCACCCGAAATCAGGACAGGATGGGGAGAGTTTAATGTCTGTCGATAAGCTTTTTGAGCCGATGTCATTCACGCGTGGTGCGCCCATGAAGAATCGCTTCATGCTCGCCCCGCTGACCAATCAGCAAAGCCATGCCGACGGACGGCTTTCCGATGAAGAGTTCCACTGGCTGACGATGCGGGCCCAAGGTGGTTTCGGGCTGACAATGACGGCGGCCGCGCATGTCCAGGCAGCCGGGCAGGGCTTTCCCGGACAGGTCGGCATCTTCTCTGACGATCATCTGGAAGGGCTAAGCCGCCTCGCGACGGCATTGCGTGCGGCGGGCTCTTTGTCCTCGGTTCAATTGCACCACGCCGGCAACCGTTCCCCCAAGGCTCTGGTCGGCACGCCTTTGTGCCCATCTGACGATGCGAACACCGGCGCGCGCGGGTTGACCCTCACGGAAGCTCAGCAACTGCGGGATGATTTTATCGCGGCTGCGGTGCGGGCCGATAAGGCAGGGTTCGACGGCGTCGAAGTCCATGGCGCGCATGGTTATATCCTCGCGCAATTCCTTTCTGCGGAGACGAACCGACGCGACGATATCTATGGCGGCTCCCTAGAGAACCGGTCGCGGATCATCTTTGAGATTATTGACGGCATCCGGGCGTCCTGTCGACCAGACTTTCAGGTTGGTCTGCGGCTGTCGCCGGAACGCTTTGGGCTTAAACTTGCTGAAATCCGGGATGTGGCCGCAGAGGTCATGCGGCAGGAAAAGATCGACTATCTCGACATGTCGCTGTGGGATGTGGCGAAGGAGCCTGTCGAAGAAGAGCATCAGGGCCGGTCGCTGATGGGTTATTTTACAGAACTCCCGCGCGGCAATGTCCGGTTGGGCGTGGCCGGTAAGATCATGTCGGCCCAGACCGCCTTGGACGTGCTGGAGGCAGGGTGTGACTTTGCCCTGATTGGGCGTGCCGCAATCTTGCGTCATGATTTTCCCGAACGCGTCCGTCGTGATGCGGGCTTTATCTCTCCCACGCTTCCGGTGTCGGCGCAGCATTTGCGCGATGAAGGGCTGAGCACCGCCTTTGTCGATTATATGAAGGGCTGGCCCGGTTTCGTTGAGGCGGAGGCGGCTTAGGTCGGCGCGCTTAACTGTCGAACTGCAACTTTGCGAGGCGGGCGTAGAGGCCGCTCGCTTTGACCAGCTCGTCATGACGGCCCTCTTCGACGATGCGGCCATCGTCCATCACCACAATGCGGTCGGCCGCACGGACGGTGGCGAGCCGGTGTGCAATGACGATGGTGGTGCGGTTGGCCATGAGTTTGTCGAGGGCGTCCTGCACCAGTCGTTCTGATTCCGCGTCCAACGCGGATGTGGCTTCATCGAGGAGCAGGATAGGCGCGTCACGCAGGATGGCGCGGGCAATGGCCAGCCGCTGGCGTTGCCCGCCAGACAGACGTGCGCCGCCTTCGCCCATATAGGTGTCGAGCCCTTCGGGCAGCTTGTGGAGGAACTCGGCGGCATTGGCGGCTTCGGCTGCGGCCCAGAGCATGTCGTCCTGCGCGTCCCATCGGCCATAGCGCAGATTGTCGCGCGCGCTGGCCGCAAAGATGACGGTTTCCTGCGGCACCATGGCAATCCGCCCACGTACGTCGGACGGATCCGCATCGGGCAGGGCGACGCCGTCGACGCGGATTGTTCCGGCCTCCGGATCATAGAAGCGCTGGATCAGCTGAAAGAGCGTGGACTTGCCGGCCCCTGAAGGCCCGACAACGGCGACAGTTTCACCCGGCGCGATCGATAGGGAGAAGTCGCTAAGAGCGCTCACCTCCGGACGGGTGGGATAGCGGAATGTGACGTTCTCAAACGCAACGCTGCCAAGTGCAGGCTGGGGCAGGGCGACGGGGTGGGCCGGGGCGGCAATGCCGGGCCGTTCCGACAACAGTTCCGAAAGGCGCTGGGCTGCGCCCGAGGCGCGGATCAGATCGCCGAAAACTTCCGTCAAAGCCGCAAAGCTGCCCGCAACCAAGCCGCCGGTAATGACGAATGCGGCGATGGACCCGCCCGTCATGCGCCCAGACTGCACGTCGAGCGCACCCTGCCACATGACCATGGTGATGGCCCCGAACATCATGAAGATCATGATGGCCGTCAGAAGCGCGCGGATGCGGATGCGACGCCTTGCCGTGCCGAATGCATTTTCAACGGCGTTTGAAAAGCGTTCCCCTTCGCGGCTTTCCTGTCCGAACGCCTGCACGATCTTCATCGCACCCAGCACTTCGTCCACGATGACGCCCACATCGGCAATGCGGTCCTGGCTGCTTTTCGACATGTCACGCAGGCGTCGGCCCATGAAGAGAATGGGACCGAGGACGAGGGGTATGCCAATCAGCAGCATCGCAGTCAGTCGCGGGGCGATGGAGAAGAGATAGCCAATACCTCCGATGGCCAGCACAAGGTTGCGCAGCGCCACAGACGCGGTGGTTCCGACGACCTGCTCGATCAGTGTCGTGTCGGCCGTCAGTCGTGAGGCGACTTCGGCCGGACGGTTCAGCTCAAAATAGCTCGGCGACAGGCGCAGAAGGTTGTTCACCACGGCGGACCGCAGATCGGCAACCACGCGTTCCCCAAGCCAAGACACAAAATAGAAACGCGCCGCCGTC
Source organism: uncultured Sphingomonadaceae bacterium (assembly GCA_937996655.1). Classification (GTDB taxonomy): domain Bacteria; phylum Pseudomonadota; class Alphaproteobacteria; order Sphingomonadales; family Sphingomonadaceae; genus Aquisediminimonas. The sequence continues at coordinate 492,859 of CALKUK010000012.1, forward strand.
GCCAGCGCGAGAATGGATACGACACCCAACAGATACTCAAACCACCGGCTGACATCCCCGCCCGACTGGTTGAAGCCCTTATCAATCACAAGGCGAAAGCCATTGGGGATGGCGAGGGTTGCCGCCGCCGCAATGATGAGCGCCGTCACTGCGCCTGCAATGATGTGCGGATATTTGGAGGCATAGCCCCAAACCATGCTGAGATTACCGATCGAGCGGCTCGCCGGGGCCTGCGGGGCAGTGTCTGTCATGCACAGCGCCTAGCAGGGCGCTGGGGTCCGCTCAATGACTTGTGGATTTATTGTGCGTTGCACAATGGCGTCATTTGCGGCAAGACCTGCGCGTGCAAAGGAAACATATGCTCTACAGTGCTTATGAAATGCAAAAGGCGTGGCTTGCAGGTGCAAGTGCCTGGGCGTCTGCAACGGCTGAGTGGCTTGGAAACCCGTCCAACCCGATCGGTTATTTGGGCGGTGGACCTATGTTTTCGGCTGCGCTTGAGGTGTTTGCCCATGCGGCAGCGCCGCGCGGCAAACCTGCATTCGCTCTCGATCATACGATCATCGATGGCAAGGACATTGCCGTCACCGAAGAGATCGTTCTGCGCAAACCCTTTGGCCAGTTGAAGCGGTTCGTCCGCGACGGGCGCGAAGGCGACCCCAAGCTGCTGATCGTGGCACCGATGTCTGGCCACTTTGCAACGCTTTTGCGCGGCACGGTGGAGCGGATGCTTCCGGGCCATGATGTCTACATCACCGATTGGCATGATGCGCGCGCAGTGCCGCTGTCCGACGGCAGCTTCGACCTCGATGACTATATCGATTATGTCATCGCGTTTCTGGAAGAAATTGGGCCCGGGGCACATGTGCTCGCCGTCTGTCAGCCGTCAGTCCCGGTCTATGCGGCTGTCGCGCTGATGTCTGCGGACAAGAACCCTTGCCGCCCCAAGACGCTCACGATGATGGGCGGCCCCGTTGATACGCGTCGTGCGCCAACGGCCGTCAATCAGTTGGCAATGGAACGGCCCTTCGCCTGGTTTGAACAGAATGTGATCGCCGGAGTGCCGCATGGCTATGCAGGCGCGGGGCGCGAAGTCTATCCGGGCTTCCTGCAGCTGTCGGGCTTCATGGCGATGAACCTTGGCAACCACATGGTCAGCCATTGGCAGATGTTCAAACATCTGGTCGATGGGGATGATGAAAGCGCGGATGCGACCAAGGAGTTTTACGACGAATATCGCTCCGTCTGTGACATGACAGCGGAATTCTACCTTCAGACGATTGATGAGGTTTTCCAGCGGCATTTGTTGCCCAAGGGCGAGTTTGAACATCGCGGCCGCATCGTCGATCCGGGTGCCATCACTGATGTGGGCATTCTGGCCGTTGAGGGAGAGCGCGACGATATCTCAGGGATTGGGCAAACCAAGGCGGCGCTCGACATCGCGACCAACCTGCCGGATGCATTGAAGAACTACTATATTGCCGAAGGCGTTGGTCATTATGGCATCTTCAACGGGGGCAAATGGCGCACGCGCATCGCGCCGGTCGTTGAAGAGTGGATCGCCCGCCACAACTGAAGTGGCGACTGCCCTTAGTAGAACCGCATCGTCCAGAGGAGCGTGCCTGCCCATAGCAGCGCGCCAATCCACAGAAGCGTAATGATTGCCGCAGCCACCCGACTGACCGGCCGGTGGCTGGCCGCCTCTGCTTCGGCGCGGTGCCGGGCATAGACCGCCGCGGGGACCATCTTCAGGAACAGCCAGACGCCCAGCGGGATAAGGATCGCATCGTCCAGCAGGCCGAGCACCGGAATAAAGTCCGGAATGAGATCAATGGGCGAAAGGGCATAGGCGGCGACCATGAGGCCGAAGACCCGTGCGGGCAGCGGCACCTGAGGATCGCGCGCGGACAGCCAGATGGCATGCGCCTCCACCCGGATGTTGTGCGTGATGTCCCGAAAGCTTTTCATGCCCGCTTGTTAAAGACCGATATCGTCAAGCGACAAGAGGCTGGCATTGCCGCCGCTGCTCGTCGTGTCCGTAGAGGTGACGCGTTCGGCACAAAAGCGGTGCAGATAATTTGGCCCCCCCGCTTTGGGTCCGGTGCCGGACAGGCCCTCTCCACCGAAGGGCTGGCTGCCGACAATCGCACCGATCATGGACCGGTTGACGTAAAGGTTGCCGACGCGCGCGAGGGCTTCAACATCTTCCGCCGTCCTGGCGATCCGGCTGTGCAGTCCCATGGTGAGACCAAAGCCCTTCGCGTTGACGCGGTCCACCGTCTCGGCAAGCTTGCCTGCCTTCCATGTGGCGACGTGCAGCAGCGGGCCGAACCACTCGGCTGTCAGGTCATCGAGTGACGCAAGGCGGATCAGCGTGGGCGGCACGAACGCCCCGCCCTCAGGTGCGGAGATGCTGTGAAGCCAGTTGCTCTTCTGCGTATCACGATAGGCCATCAACTTGGCATAGGCGGCATCGTCGATGACCGGGCCGATGTCTGTTGCTGGGTCGGCTGGATCACCAACAATCAGCGTTTCCATCGCGCCGCGCAGCATTTCCAGCGTCCGATCGGCAATATCTTCCTGCAACAACAGCAGCCGAAGCGCCGAGCACCGCTGGCCCGCAGAGCGGAAGGCAGAGGTGACGACGTCCTGCACCACCTGTTCGGCCAGTGCCGTTGAATCGACGATCATCGCGTTGATGCCCCCGGTCTCGGCAATCAGCGGGACAAGCGGGCGGTTGTCATCTTCCAAAAGGGCGCGAGCAATCTTCTTGGCCGTCGCGGTGGACCCGGTGAAGGCGACACCGGCAATGGCCGCACTGGCTATTAACGCTGCGCCGACATCGGGGCCACCAGCGGCCAGCACAAGCGCGTTTTCCGGGATCCCCGCCTCGCGGGCGAGCGCCACGACCTGCGCTGCAATGCGCGGGGTCTGAGGTGCTGGTTTGGCCACGACCGTGTTGCCGGTGACAAGGGCGGCGGCAATCTGACCTAGGAAGATGGCCAGTGGGAAGTTCCATGGGGCGATGCACACCCACACGCCGCGCCCTGCATAGCGCAGCACATTGCGCTCCCCCGTCGGGCCGGGAAGCTCCACGGCCTTCAGGCCGGTGCGCGCCTGTTGCGCATAATAACGGCAGAAATCGACCGCCTCGCGCACTTCGCCTAAGGCATCTGGCAGGGTCTTGCGCGCCTCCTTCACCAGTGTCGACATCAGCGCATGACGATGGGCCTCCAGTAGATCGGCCAGCGCATCGAGCTTTGCCGCGCGGGCCTCGACGTTCAGTGCGGACCATGCCGCGTAGGCCGACTGCGCCACTGTCACAGCACTCCCGACAAGCGGGGAAGGCAAAGCGGGCAGTGGACGGGCCGCTAGATCGGCGGCGACATCCGCAAGGATCGCCCGATCCTGCAGGTCCTCTCCGCCGCTGTTGCAGCGGTCGGCAAACAAATCGGCTGGCAAGGGAATGGAGGCATGGCGGCTCCCACCGACGGCACGAATGCGCGTGACGGGATCAGCGAGCAGTTCCTCATCTGTTACATGCTCATCGGCCAGCTGGTGGACAAAGCTGCTATTGGCGCCATTTTCAAGCAGTCGCCGCACAAGATAGGCGAGCAGGTCCTGATGCCCGCCCACGGGCGCGTAGATGCGGCAATGATATCCTTCGCGGCGGACAAGGTCTTCGTAAAGGCCGTCGCCCATGCCGTGGAGGCGCTGAAATTCAAAGTCGCGCGTCTCGCCCGCCCATTCCAGGACGGACGCGACAGACAAGGCGTTGTGCGTGGCAAAGGCAGGGTAGATGTTCTTGGCGCGCAACATATCCCGCGCACAGGCCAGCCAGGAGACGTCGGTGGCCGCCTTTCGGGTGAAGAGCGGATAGTCGCTGAGGCCTGTTTCCTGTGTGCGCTTGATCTCGCTGTCCCAATAGGCGCCTTTGACGAGCCGGACGGTCATGCGGCGGCCGGTGGCGCGCCCCAGAGCGTCTGCCCATTGGATGACCGCGGGGGCACGCTTGGAATAGGCTTGCGCTGCCATGCCAAAGCCGTCCCAATCCTTCAGCGCGGGCAGCCGGGCAACCGTCGAGATGATGGCGAGGCTCATTTTCAGCCGTTCAGACTCTTCGGCATCAACCGTCAGCGCAATCCCGCGTCGCGCCGCGGCGAGGCAGAGCGTTTCCAGAAGATCGCACAGCATCGGCACGCAGCGCTCCCAATGGGCGACTTCATAACGCGGGTGGAGTGCGGACAATTTGACCGAGATGGAATGGCCGGCACCCGTTTGCTCAATGGCATCCAGATAGGATGCGAAATAGCGCTCCCCATTTGCAAAGGTCCGTGCGGCTTCACCCAGCATGTCAAAGCTTGCGACAAAGCCTTCATGCTCCGGCCGCCTCATGCGGTCACTTGCTTCTGCAATTGATCGGCCCATCACGAAGATTTCGCCCATCATGCGCATGGCGGCACCCACGGCCTGTCGGACAAAGGGTTCGCCGGCGCGGGACAGAAGTCGACGCAGGGTGCCGCTCTGTTCCTTCTCGCTGACCAGCGCACGACCAATGACAAGGCCCCAGGTCGCAGAATTGACCAGCGTCGAATGTGACTTGCCTGAATGCGCTTTCCAATCAGCATCGCCCAGCTTGTCCGCGATCAGTGCGTCGGCTGTTTCCGGGTCCGGCACGCGCAAAAAGGCTTCGGCCAAAGCGAGCAGGGCAATGCCTTCCTGCGTGTTCAAACGATATTCGTTGAGGAACTGGTTCACCCAGCCGGAGGATTGCGCACGCCTCAAATCTGCAAGCAAACCGCCCGCGCGTGCGACGATGCGGTTCCGCTCTTCCGGGGTTGAGGCCGCCCGATCCAACAAGGGTTTCAGGACTTCGCTTTCCGGCGCGCGGTGAAGGTTTCGCATGAGCGACGTTGCGGAATCCATGGCTTTTGACTCTGGCTAAATGACGGGCCTAAATCCTAGGCGGGAATCGCGCCTTTGTAATATTGTTGCGCGCTAGAATCGAGAGGAAACCTTATGGCGATTGTGAGCAAAGAAGAGCTGTTTGCCCTGAAGGGCAAGGACATCGGAACGTCCGATTGGATGTTGATCGATCAGGATCGCGTGAACAAGTTTGCCGAAGCGACCGGCGATTTTCAGTTCATCCATGTTGATCCCGAGCGTGCAAAGCTGACGCCATTTGGCGGGCCGATTGCCCATGGCTTTCTGTCGCTGTCTCTGCTGCCGGTTCTGACGGCGCAAGCGGATCTTCCCCGCCTCGATGGCGTGAAGATGGGCGTCAACTATGGTGGCAACAAAACCCGCTTCATCGCGCCTGTGAAGGTTGGCAAGCGCGTGCGCGGGCATTTCAAAATGCTCGACATCGAAGAAAAGCGCCCCGGTCAGTTCCAGCAGACAATGGAGTTTACGCTGGAGATTGAAGGCGAAGACAAGCCCGCCCTGATGGCCGAGTGGATCACGCAGTTCTTCATCTGAGGAACGATGCATCCTTCCCTCCCCGGGGCCAAAGAGTTTTTTCAGGAGAATAAGAATGCGCAGCGCAGTTATCGTGTCCACCGCGCGCACGCCCATCGGGCGTGCCTATCGTGGGGCCTTCAACAACACCCCGTCCCCGACCTTGTCGGCGTTTTCGATTCGCGCCGCTGTTGAGCGCGCGGGCATTGATGGCGCAGAAGTCGATGACGTCTGCTGGGGTTCCGCGCTCCAGCAGGGCAGCCAGGCGGGCAACACCGCGCGCACCGCTTTGTTGCGTGCGGGCCTTCCCGTGTCGGTGCCGGGCATGACCATCGATCGCCAGTGCTCATCGGGCCTGATGGCGATTGCGACGGCGGCCAAGCAGATCATCGTCGACAATATGGACATTTGCATCGGTGGCGGCGTTGAATCGATCAGCCTCGTCCAGACGCCGGAAATGCGTGTTGCGCCGGACCCTGAGCTGCTGAAGATGCACAAGGACATCTACATGCCCATGTTGCAGACGGCCGAAGTCGTGGCCGCGCGTTATCAGGTCAGCCGCGACCGCCAGGACGAATATGGTCTTCAGTCGCAGCAGCGCACCGCCGCTGCGCAGGCCGCTGGCAAGTTCGATGACGAAATCGTCGCCTGCACGGCAACGATGGCGGTCGCGAACAAGGAAACGGGCGAAATCTCCCATAAGGAAGTGACGCTCACTAAGGATGAAGGCAACCGTGCGGACACCACGCTGGAAGGCCTTAAGTCCCTGAAGCCCGTCCTCGGCCCGGATATGAACATCACGGCTGGCAATGCCAGCCAGCTGTCGGATGGCTCCTCGGCCAGCGTTCTCATGGAAGAATCGCTCGCCGCCAAGAAGGGCCTCACGCCGCTGGGCCGTTATGTCGGCATGGCCGTTGCCGGCACCGAGCCTGATGAAATGGGCATTGGTCCTGTCTATGCTATCCCCAAGCTGCTCCAGCGCTTTGGTCTGAAGATGGACGATATCGGGCTTTGGGAACTGAACGAAGCATTCGCGGTTCAGGTGCTCTATTGCGCGGACAAGCTGGGCATCCCAATGGATCGCCTCAACGTCAATGGCGGCGCGATTTCGATTGGTCATCCTTATGGCATGTCGGGCGCCCGCATGGTCGGCCACGCGCTGATCGAGGGCAAGCGCCGCGGCGTGAAATATGTCGTCATCACCATGTGCATCGGTGGCGGCCAAGGTGCCGCAGGTCTGTTCGAAGTCCTCTGATTTTCAAACACATGACGGTCGGGGCGGTCGCGTGTTGCGGCCGCCCCTTCTGTTTTGGAAATCCGGAGCCTAGAGAACGGGCGTGAGCATTACCCGCCTCAGCCTGACGGATTTCCGATCCTATCCCGATCTTCTGATTGAGCCGGGGCCGGGTCTTGTCGTCCTGACTGGTGAGAATGGCGCGGGGAAGACGAACGTGCTCGAAGCCGTGTCCTTGCTGGTCCCGGGGCGCGGGCTGCGCGGCACGCCTCTGGGGCAGGTAGCCCGACAGGACGGGGCCGGTGGTTTCAGCGTAGCGGCCCGTCTGGGCGAAATTGAACTGGGCACCGGCACCCAGCCCAGTGCGCCGGAACGGCGGCTTGTCCGCATCAATGGGGCTCAGGCTTCAGCCACGGCTCTTGCGGAATGGCTGTCGATCATCTGGTTGACGCCGGCCATGGACCGGCTGTTCATGGAAGGCGCATCGGAGCGCCGGAAGTTTCTGGACCGGCTGGCCTTGGCGTTGGTCCCAGATCATGCCGTGCATGCGACCCGGTATGAGGCCGCGATGCGGCAGCGCAATCGCCTGCTTACAGCAGACACGCCGCCAGACCCGGAATGGCTGACCGCACTTGAGCAGCAGATGGAGGTGCATGGCCTTGCGCTTTCTAGCGCGCGGGAGCGTGTCACCGCTGCTCTGGCCGGGCGGCTCGAAGCGCAGCCGGAAGGGCCGTTTGCGCGCGCATCTCTCGCGCTGGAGGGCTGGTCATCCTCAGATAGCCTCCAACCTTTGTTGAAGGCAGGTCGCGCTCGTGATGCAGCTGCCGGGCGAACGCTTGCTGGCCCACACCGCGTTGACCTGAAGGTGACGCATCTCGCCAAGCAGCAGGCGGCGGAGCGCTGTTCGACCGGAGAGCAGAAAGCGCTTTTGCTGGGTATCATCCTTGCCCATGCGGAGTTGGTGGCCGAGCAGCGCGGCCAGCCGCCGGTCCTGTTGCTGGATGAAGTGGCCGCCCATCTCGACCCGCTGCGCCGGGCTAATCTCTTTGACCGGCTCTCTGCCATGCAGGCACAAGTCTGGATGACAGGAACGGAGCCGAGCCTGTTTTCTGAAGCGCCTTCTGTGGCGACCCGTTACACCGTCCGCGACGGGGCTGTGCTGGCCTAAGCGAGCGTTTTACCGTCGACCCTTAGTTTCAGGCTTGCGGTGAACAAAGGTGTCGCTGCGCGTTGGAAGGCACCGGGCGTCATATTGGTATAGCGCCGGAATTCCCTGTTCAGATGGGATTGGTCGAAATAGCGCAAAGCCGCCAACTCGCTTTCGTCGGCATCGCTTAGGCCCCGCATCGCCGACGCCATGTCGAGGAAGCGGCATCGCTGCAGCACGGCCTTGGGTGATAGACCGAAGCCTGCGAGGCAGCGCCGCTCCAACTGCCTTGCCGATAGGCCAAGCAGCTTGGCGGCTTCTTCCACCCGGGCGGTGCTGTCGTTCCGGGCGATCGCCTCAAAGGCGGCAACGATGGGATCAATCTGATTAACGCCCACCCGCGTGAGCTGTTTTTCGATCGAGTTGGTCATGAGGGTGACCATGTCGCTGTCGGTGGCGGCTTTGGTTACGTCTGTTTCAACCGGGGCGGCAATGTCCGCATCCCATAGCGCAGACAGAGGTACAATGCGGTCTGCGACGTCTGCCGCCGGTGCGGCAAAAAGCGCGGGCCAAGCACTTGGCCGGACGGCAAAGGAGGCAACGGAAAACGGGCCTTTCACCCGAACCCGAACGGCGCGGGAATTAGCGCCGAATACAAGCGCGCCCGAAATCGGTGTCCAGTCGCCTTCCGGATCGGAATAGGCCCAATCTCCCTTCAGCAGAACGCGCACAAAGGCATTGTCGGCAAGGAGCATGTCTTCGAGCTCAAAACTGTCCGGCAGCGCGGCATCAAAAATGTAGAACCTGCGCACAAAAGGCAGCAACCTCGACGCAGGAGCGTAGTTGCGCGACGACAACATGCCTTATTCGCCCCCCTTTGATTGAGTCCCACCTCTGATCACGTGCTTGACCATAAAATTGGTCGGTATGCATCTCTTTTCAGAAGCGTCTTGTTTCGGGCGCCGATGGTTTCACGCCAGACCTTCTGCCCGCAACTTCAATCCGGCAGTTAAAAGCGGTGTGGGCGATCTTTCAAACGCGCCGGGCGGCAGCCCAATGAAGTGTTTGAACTCGTTTGTCCTGTGTGACTGGTCGAAATATCGCAGAGCGGCGAGCAGTTCCTGATCGGGGTCGCTAAACCCCCGCAGGGCGGTTGCCATGTCGAGAAAGCGGCTGCGGCGCAAAATGGTTTTGGGCAGATGCCCGAATGTGGCGAGGCAGCGTCGTTCGAGTTGACGCACCGAAAGCCCAAGTTTTTCAGCCGCGATGTGGACCGGCATTGTGCTGTCAAATTGGGCGATGTCTTCAAACAGGCGCATGGCGGTATCACCATTTGGTCGTCCGCGCCGTTCGTGGAGGGACAGCATCACCTCTTCGATCACCTTGATCGCTCCGATGTCGTCCGGCGCGTTCATGACGCCTTCCAGAATGTCTTCGGCGGCCGGTCCGATCAGGTCAGAGAGCGGCAACATCCGGTCAGCCACCTCATTTGCCGGACAATCGAACAGGCCTTTCCAGCCGCTGGGGCGCACTGCAACTCCGACGACTTTGAAAGCGCCGCGACAGCGGACGTTGAGTGGCCATCCATTGGGACCAAAAAAGACCGCCCGTCCGCTGGACGTCCAGTTGCCGGGGGATGTTTCTGCCGACCATTCCCCTTTCAGGAGGATGCGAATGAACGGAAATTCGGACAGCAATTTGTCTTCAAGGACATAATCGTCCGGCAAGTCGCCCTCAAACACATAGTGTCGGCGGATAAAAGGGCGCAGGCCCAAAGACGGCATATAATGTCTCGGAAGCATTTCTACCTTCGCCTCCCTGGTCCATGTCTCTGGCCCTTCATACGGGCGACCATGTGGCAGTTTTGGTCTTATCATGCTGTGATGCCTGTCACGCCCCTAAATATAACAGGAAGGTTCAAGGGCAATTGACGGTCGGACAAAGCGTTCCTTTCTTGCCCGTGGGAGGGAAAACGCGCTACGGACGGATCATGACCTTTGCTCAAAATGCCATCGGGTTGATCGGCAACACGCCTCTGGTGAAGTTGGAGGGCCCGTCTGCGGACAGTGGCTGCACCATCCTTGGCAAATGTGAATATGCGAACCCCGGGGCCTCTGTGAAGGACAGGGCTGCGCTGTTCATTGTCGAAGACGCCGAAGCACGCGGTGCCCTGCAACCGGGCGGAACCATCGTTGAAGGCACCGCCGGCAATACCGGTATCGGCCTTGCGCTGGTCGCCAATGCCAAGGGCTATAAGACGATCATCGTCATGCCGGACACCCAAAGCCGCGAAAAGATGGATACGCTGCGCGCACTGGGCGCAGAACTTGTGCTCGTTCCGCCTGCGCCGTTCGCAAATCCGGGGCATTTCGTGCACACATCCCGCCGGATCGCTGAAGAGACGCCCGGCGCTGTGTGGGCGAACCAGTTTGACAACATCGCGAACCGCAAGTCACATATCTTCGGGACGGCGGAAGAAATCTGGGAACAGACGGGCGGGCAGATTGATGGTTTCACCTGTGCGGCGGGCACCGGCGGGACGATCGCCGGGGTCGGCTTGGGTCTGAAGTCCAAGCGGGAAGACATCACAATCGCCCTGACAGACCCCTTTGGGGCCGCGTTGTTCAATTATTATGCGCATGGCGAATTGAAGGCGGAGGGCACGTCGGTTGCCGAAGGCATCGGGCAGGGCCGGATTACCGCCAATCTTGAAGGCGCGCCCATAGACACGCAGTTCCGTATTTCTGATGAAGAAGGACTCTATTGGGTCGGCCGGTTGTTGCAGGAGGAAGGGCTGTGCCTTGGCCTGTCTTCGGGGATCAATATCGCGGGTGCCGTTGCGCTGGCCAAACAGCTCGGCCCTGGCTCGACGGTGGTGACCATCCTGTGTGATACTGGGTTCCGTTATCTGTCGACCCTTTACAATGCGGAATGGCTTCGGTCGAAGAACCTGCCGGTGTTTGACTGGCTGAAAGGCTGAACATGTCTGGCGAAGACTCTGGTGGAGATCGCAAGGAAAGCTGGCGCCGGATCCGCGTCGGGCTGACGGGGCTTGGCGGCATCCTGCTGTTGATCGGGCTGGCGAGCGCGATGCTGGAACGCATCAGCCCGCGTACGCCTGAGCCTGTCGCCGTCGCTGACGGCCTATTGGGGAATTCGGTTCAGGCCCCGGAGAGTGAGCCTCTGGCAGAACTCGGCGTCGCGCCCGGCGCGGCAGAGCCGACGCAAGGCTCAAAGCCCGCGGCCAAGTAGATGCGGGCGGCCTTTGCGGCGCTCCTGCTGGCAGCGTGCAGCCAGCCAATGCCGGCTGAAGACCGGCCAAAAGTCGATATTCTGACAGGCCTTCCCCTTTTTTGGGGGGAGGGCGATGTCGCTGATGTGTTGAGCGGGTCCGCGCATCGCTCCCCGTTATTGGATGCGCTTGGTCGCCGATGGACGCTTCAGCCGCTTGATGTCGCGCGGCGCGCGGCACTGTCCAAAGTCGATCGCCTGTTGATCATCCAGCCGCAGGCGCTGGCGCCGGATGAGCTTGTCGAGATCGACCGTTGGGTGCGTCGGGGCGGACGGCTTCTGGTGCTTGCTGATCCTGATTTGCGTTGGGCCTCCACTCTGCCGGCGGGTGACCCGCGGCGCGCGCCAATGGCTTCTCTGCTGGCTCCTTTGTTCGACCATTGGGGCGCAACGCTGGTGCCCACGTCAGGCCTGTCGCCCGCGGCTGAGGAGCTCGAGGGCTACAACATTGTGTTCGACAGTCCCGGCAGCTGGGAGGTGAAGGGTCAGAAGTGCGCCCCGACGTCTCTTCGTATTCTCAAATGCAGCATCGGCAAGGGCGAGGCGGTTTTGGTGTCGGACGTCGACTTTGCGAATCCGGTTTGGGCGACGACCACGAGCGGACGCAATTATGCGGCGCTTGATGCCCTGATGGCGCGGGTCTGGCCGAGAGGCGAAGGGGCTGGTCCGGAACAAAATAAGGACAAACCGCCCGGATAGGTGAATATTTGCAGAAAAATACGGCGTTTGGCATGAAATCCCCATTTCACCCGTCAAATCCCTTGCTCACCCCAATAATGATTGATATCCCCTGTTTCCGTCAGATTGGGGCGGGGCTGTCCTGATTCTCGTATGAAACAACCGGTCGCTGCATGGTGCTGTGATCGGGGAGGCGGCCCTTTTGCTTCAAAGGCAGAGGGATGCTGTGGGCGACAGGGAGCTATTCAGAGGTCATGCGTTGACCGCGATTGACGGCAAGGGCCGTGTCGCGATCCCTGCTGCCCTGCGCTCCGTGATCGAAAAGAACAGCGACGGCCGCATCGTCATCATTGCCAAGCACCAGAGTGATCCTTGCCTCGCCGGCTATGACCGCGGCTGGTCTCGCCTGTTGCATGAGCGTTTGGAACGCGAGGAAGAGCGTGAGCGCAATGCCGGTCGCGCGTTTGACTATCACAACGCCTATCGCCGCGCCTTCGGTCTCGTTGAAGAAGTGCCCTATGACGCGAGCGGGCGTTTCATTCTGCCGACTTTCTTTCGCGCCAAGGCGCAGTTGACCGATTTGGCCTTTTTCTATGGCACCGGCAGCACGTTTGAAATCTGGAGCCCGACGGTCCTGATCGACACGCCGGGTATCGACGAAGAAACCAAGGAAGTTGCTGCGTTCCTGATGGCAGAACGAGGTGCGCGCTAATGCCCCGCAACGCCCCTCACATTCCTGTCCTGCTTGATGAAGTGATCGACGCGCTCGCGATTAGCCCCGGCGAGACGCATGTTGACGGCACTTTTGGCGCGGGTGGCTATTCACGTGCGATGGTGGCCGCAGGTGCAAACGTCATCGCCTTTGATCGGGATCCTGATGCGATTGCTGCCGGACGCGCAGCGGACATCGCTGGTCTGACTCTAGTTGAAGACCGCTTTTCCAGCATGGCCTCGCATGTTCAGGATGTGGACGGCATCACCCTAGACATTGGGGTGTCGTCTATGCAGCTGGATCAGGCTGCACGCGGCTTTTCCTTTCAGTCCGACGGTCCGCTCGACATGCGGATGGAGCAAGCGGGCGAGTCCGCTGCTGATTTCGTCAACACAGCCGATGAGGGCGATATTGCCGACGTCATCTACCGTTATGGTGATGAGCCCAAGTCGCGCCGCATTGCGCGGGCCATAGTCGCCGCTCGTCCCGTGACGCGGACAGCCGAACTGGCTTCTGTCGTTCGGCGGGCTGTTGGGTGGCGCGAAGGGCAGAAGAGTGACCCGGCCACGCGCACGTTTCAGGCGATCCGCATCCACATCAACCGGGAATTGGGAGAATTGGAAGACGGGCTGGAAGCGGCGGAGCGTGTGCTCAAGCCGGGCGGCCGTCTTGCCGTTGTGACATTCCATAGCCTTGAAGACCGGATCGTGAAGCGCTTCCTGCGGGAACGCAGCGGGCAGACGCCAGCCGGATCGCGGCATTTGCCAGACATGGTTGGGCGCGGCCCCGCGCCGACATTTGAAGCCGTTTCAAAGCCGGTGCGCGCCAGTGAGGCCGAGCTTGCCCAAAATCCCCGTGCCCGTTCCGCTACGCTCCGCGTCGCGCGGCGCACGGCTCATTCTTCCGCGTCGACCAACTTAAGAGGTGCTGCATGATTGCTCAAAGGTTCCGCCCCGTCGTTTGGGTTGTCGGTTGCTCCTTTGCTGCCACGGCTCTTTACACGGTCTCGCTGGGTGTTGCGTCTGAGCGCACCCGCCTCGAAGATCTCGACCATAGCATTGCGATGACACGCCGTGACATCCGGCAGCTCCAGACCGAAATGGGCACGCGTGCGTCGCTGCGGCAGCTGGAGCGTTGGAACGGTGAGGTCTTGGCGCTGGCAGCCCCGTCTGCCGGTCAGTTCCGCGCGAATGAATCTGCGCTGCGGACAATCGACGGCAGTGCCCTTCCGGCCGACGGCTTCGCGCCGCCGCCGGTGATGGTCGCCGCGGCCACGCGGACATCTCCGGCAACACCGGGCGAAACGACGGCGCAGGCGGCTCCGGCTGCTAAGCCTGCCGCTGTTCGAGTGGCTGCGGCAACTGTCGTTGAACGCGAGATTTCTGCTCCCGCCGCGCCGTCTGCCAAGCCAGTTGTGACGGAAAAGCGCCCGGCCACGAAGGCGCAGCGTTTTGCCATGTTGGACCGAGCTTTGGTGGACAAGCGGACCTTTGGCGAAATCCTTGAACGTGCCGAAGACGAAAGTCGGGCAGCAGGCAAAGGAAAGGCCAAGTCCGCCCAGTGAGCACGCTTGCCGCACGGCCCACCAGGACGCGACACGCCAAGTTTAGGGAACAATCGCTCGCGGTCGCCCATCAACGGCTGATGATCCTGATGCTTCTTTTCAGCGCGGTGGCCATCGTCATCGCGCTGCGGCTTTTGTGGCTGACCGTTTTTGCAGATGGTGCGCTTGGCCGTCCGAACCCAAACCTTCTCGCCCCGCCGCGCGCCGACATTGTGGACCGCAATGGAGAGGTTCTGGCGCGGACGATTGATGCCTGGTCGGTCGGTGTCCATGCCAACCGCTTGTTGAACAAGCCGGAAGATCTCGCGCCTAAGCTGGCCGCGCTGATGCCGGAGCGGACGGAGGTGCAATATCTCGCGCTGCTGAAGTCTGGCGCCCATTTCACCTATTTGCGGCGGCGCGCCATGCCGGAACTGGTCGCGGCCGTGAACGCGCTGGGGGAACCCGGAATGGCGTTCTCGCGGGAGCCGGAGCGCCTTTACCCGCAATTGACTCTTGCCGCTCACGTGCTGGGCTACACGGATATGGACGGGCACGGCGTGACCGGCATGGAACGTGTGCTCGACACGCGCCTGCGCGATCCCGCCCTGCGCAAGACGCCCGTGACTTTGTCGATCGACACACGCGTTCAGGCCGCGATGGAATCCGAACTGAATAGCGCGATGGTGGCGCATCAAGCGCTTGGCGCGACCGGTTTGGTCATGGATGTCCGCACCGGGGAAATGCTGGCCCTCGTTTCTCTGCCGGTCTTCAACCCGAACAAGATCGGCCAGTCCAATCCAGAGGCCATCCGCAACAATGTGACGCAGAGCGTCTATGAACTTGGTTCAACCTTCAAGCCGATCACGATGGCCGGTGCGATTGATGCCGGTGTCGTCACCAGCCTGTCCAAACGCTATGACGCGACCGTACCGCTTCAGGTCGGCAAATATAAGATCAAGGACGATCATCCCATGAACCGGTGGCTGAATGTCCCGGAAACATTGGTGCATTCCTCCAACATCGTGACGGCGCGCATTGCCGATCAGATGGGGGCGCCACGGATGGAAGCGCTCTTCCGCCGTGTCGGATTTTATGAGCCGCCCTATATCGAACTCAAAGAAAAGGGCCGCCCGCTGGTTCCCGGCTATTGGGGCCGGACGACCACGATGACGACGGCTTACGGACATGGCATCGCCGTGACGCCGCTTCAGCTGGCTTCGGCATATGCCGCGCTCGTCAACGGCGGCACCTGGCGTCCGGCGACGTTGATGAAGGTTCAGCCCGGCAGAGCGGCCAAGGGCCGCCGCGTTTTCAGTCAGCATGCCAGCGACACGATCCGTCAGTTGCTGCGGCTCGTCGTCACAGATGGTACAGGCAAGAAAGCAGACGTTGCGGGAATGCGCGTTGGCGGGAAGACGGGAACGGCCGAAAAGCCGGGCATCGGCGGCTATTCCAAGCACGTCAACGTCTCCACCTTCGCCGCGGCCTTCCCGATGGATGCCCCGCGCTATGTCGTGATTGCGATGCTCGACTCTCCTAAGGGCAACGCGGAGTCCTTCGGTTTGACAACGGCCGCCTGGACGGCGGCACCTGTCGTGGCAAAGGTCATTGCCCGGACTGGCCCCATGCTTGGAGTTTTCCCCGACCCATCGCGGGAAATGCCGCTTGATGAGTTGCGGACGCTGATCTGGAAAGCCAAGGACGGCGAAGAATGAAGCTTGGCGCGCTCCTTGGAACAGATGACCAAACTCCGGTCACGGGCTTTGCGATTGACCATCGCAAGGTAGCGCCCGGAAACGTGTTCGGCGCCTTCCCCGGCCTGAAGGTCAATGGTGAAGACTTCATTGAAGCCGCCATTGCAGCGGGTGCCATTGCCGTTGTTGCCCGCCCGCAAGCAGCCGTTTCGGGGGCCGTGCACATTGTCGAGGAGGAACCACGTCGTGCGTTTGCCCTTCTCGCTGCAAAGTTCTTTGAGCCGTTTCCCCAGATCAGCGTTGCGGTCACCGGGACCAACGGGAAGACGTCTACCGTTGAAATGACGCGGCAATTGTGGCGGATGGCGGGCTTTCATGCGGCCTCCATCGGTACGCTTGGCGTCACAACAGCAGACGACAGGATTGTGACCGGCCTGACCACGCCTGATATCGTGACCTTCCTGTCGAACATGGCGGGTCTCAATCGGGAAGGCGTGACCCACGCGGCGTTTGAAGCGTCCAGTC
This sequence comes from uncultured Sphingomonadaceae bacterium, assembly GCA_937996655.1. Taxonomy (GTDB): domain Bacteria; phylum Pseudomonadota; class Alphaproteobacteria; order Sphingomonadales; family Sphingomonadaceae; genus Aquisediminimonas. The sequence goes on from CALKUK010000012.1 coordinate 509,143, forward strand.
ATGGCCTGCATCAGTGCCGGACCGAAGGGCTGCCCATTCGTGCGGCCGCCTTCACAAATCTCAGCCGCGATCACCTTGATTATCATGGGGACATGGCGAACTATTTCACGGCGAAATTGCGCTTGTTTTCCGAAGTTGTGGATGGCGATGGCGCAGCGGTCGTCTGGGCCGATGACGGCGAATATTCGGCCCGCGTGATCGATCTGGCGAGAGAACGTGGCCTCGCGCTGCTGACCGTTGGCAAGCACGGGTCTGCGCTGCGGCTGGTTGATCGCATCCCCGGCCAGCTTGGCCAGCAACTCGTGCTGGAGGCTGAGGGGCAGGAACTGAAGGTCATGCTCCCGCTCATCGGCGCTTATCAGGCCGCAAATGCGCTTGTCGCAGCAGGTCTCGTCATCGCGACGGGTGGCAATGTGGCATCGACCCTTTCAAATCTGGCGCGTCTTCAGCCCGTCCGGGGGCGATTGGAACGCGCCGTCATCGCGAAATCGGGCGCGCCGGTTTACGTCGATTACGCCCATACGCCCGATGCGTTGGAAGCGGCCATCGATGCGCTGAAACCCCATGCAAAGGGCCGGTTGATCGTTGTATTCGGGGCTGGTGGAGACCGTGATACCGGCAAGCGTCCGGAAATGGGCGCCATCGCTGTTCAATTCGCCGATCATGTGATCGTGACGGACGATAATCCGCGGACCGAAGACCCTGCCGCCATCCGCGCCGAAATTCTGGCGGCGGCCCCGGGTGCGATTGAAATCGCCGGGCGGCGGGATGCGATTGCTGCGGCAATTGCGGAATCTGGACCAGACGACATCATTCTGATCGCCGGCAAGGGGCATGAGCAGGGGCAGATCGTCGGGGACAAGGTTCTGCCGTTCGACGACGTCGCTGTCGCGCGGGAATGTGCTGCATGACGCCGCTGTGGACCTCCAAAGACATCGCGGCGGCAACAGGCGGAACTGCCTCGGCGGACTTTGCCGTAAATGGCGTTGCGTTTGACAGTCGGGAAGTCGGCGAGGGTGATCTCTTCATCGCGCTCAAGGGCGAATTGACGGACGGTCACCGCTTCCTCGACGGGGCCTTCGCACAAGGGGCCGGTGGCGCGCTTGTTTCGACGCCGGTCGCGCATCCGCATGTTCTCGTAGCCGACACGACAGACGCATTGAACGCGCTTGGCCTTGCCGCGCGCGCGCGGACGCAGGCTGTTGTCGCTGGCGTGACGGGCTCGGTTGGCAAAACGAGCACGAAAGAGGCTTTGGCCGCGGCTCTCGCCCGCGCCAATAAGGGGCCGGTCCACCGCTCGGTTAAGAGCTACAACAACCATACAGGCGTGCCGCTTAGCCTCGCGAGGATGCCCGGCAGCACGCACTTTGGCGTGTTCGAAATGGGGATGAACCACAAGGGTGAGATCGCGCAGCTGACGCGGCTTGTCCGTCCGCATGTCGCTCTGGTGACGGCGATTGCCCCGGCCCATATCGAAAATCTGGGCTCACTGGAGGCGATTGCCGACGCGAAGGCGGAGATTTTTGAAGGGCTTGAACCCGGCGGTACGGCGATCATTCCATATGACTCGCCATATGGTGCCCGTCTGGCGGACGCGGCGCGGCGTCATGCGGCGCAGGTGGTGACGTTCGGGCGTCAAGAGGGTGCTGATGTGTGGGCCCGCGATGTTATTCAGTTGGACGGCGGAACGATGGTCGCGGCGATTTTGCCCGGTGTGGAGCTAAACTTCACATTGTCTCAACCTGGTGATCATTGGGTGTCGAACGCGCTTGCTGTGCTGGCAGCGGCGCAGGCTATGGGCGGTGACCTCGCTGCAGCCGGGCTTGCGCTTGGCGATATGCAGGGGCTGAAGGGTCGGGGCGAACGTCATAAGATCGGCTTGCCGAACGGTGGGGCTGCACTTCTCATCGATGAAAGTTACAACGCAAATTCGGCCTCAATGAAGGCCACACTTGCCGTTCTGGGTGCAGAGCCTGCCATACGTCGGATTGCAGTTCTCGGCGAAATGCGAGAGCTTGGCGAGAATTCAGAAGCGCTTCATGCCGAACTTGCAGCGCCTGTTCTGGATGCGCACGTCGACATCGCGCTGCTCGTCGGCGCTGGCATGGCGCCGCTTGCCCATGCGCTTGGACAGCGCACCAAAGTCATTCATGTGCCGGACGCGGCATCGGCGCTGCAAGAATTGCAGCCGATGCTGGGGGACGGCGATGCCATACTCATCAAGGGATCGAACGCCGTTGGCCTTGGCCAACTTGTGGATGCCCTGAACGGCGGGACCGACTGATGCTTTATTGGATTGCCGAACAGCTTGGATTTCCGGGTATTTTCAACCTGCTGCGCTACCTCACCTTCCGGACGGGCGGTGCGGTTGCGACTGCGCTTGTGATCGGTCTGATCATCGGCCCGAAGTTTATCGGTTGGCTGCGTGTTCGCCAGGGCAAGGGGCAACCCATCCGCTCGGATGGCCCGCAAACCCATTTAGCAAAGGTCGGCACACCGACCATGGGCGGTCTTATGATCCTGACGGCGGTCGGAGTGTCGCTGCTTTTGTGGATGGATCTACGCAATCCCTATATCTGGGCATGCGCGCTCGTGACTGGCGGTTTCGGGTTGATCGGCTTTCTGGACGATTATGATAAAGTCAAAAAGCGGAGCGCCAAGGGCGTCTCGGCAAAGGCGCGGCTTCTGGCCGAATTCACGATTGCCGGCCTCGCGACCGCGCTCATCGTCTCTCACTCCAATACCGATCTCTATCTGCCATTCGTCAACGGGCCGGTTGCTGATATTGGTTGGTTCTACATCCTCTTCGGCGCGTTCGTGATCGTTGCTTTCGGGAACGCGGTGAACCTGACGGATGGGCTGGACGGGCTGGCGACTATGCCGGTCATCATTTCCTGCATTGCCTTTATGATGATCGCCTATTTGGTCGGCAACGCCAAATATGCGGCCTATCTCGGCATCCCTTATGTGGCAGGGGCTGGGAACCTGACAATTCTGTGCGGTGCCATCGTTGGTGCGGGGCTCGCGTTCCTTTGGTTCAACGCGCCACCGGCCGCTGTGTTCATGGGCGATACGGGCAGTCTGGCCTTGGGCGGCGCGCTTGGTACGGTGGCCGTGACCACCCATCACGAATTTGTCCTTGCGATCATCGGCGGGCTTTTTGTGGTCGAGGCGATGTCTGTCGTCATCCAAGTCTTCTGGTTCAAGCGGACGGGCCGCCGCGTCTTCCGCATGGCGCCGATCCATCATCATTTTGAGCAGTTGGGCTGGTCCGAGCCGACGGTCGTCATCCGCTTCTGGATCGTTGCCTTCGTGCTTGCACTTGCTGGTCTTTCAACGCTCAAACTCAGATGATCACATCCGACGCCTTTCGCGGAAAACGCTATGCAGTGCTCGGCCTGGCAAGGTCGGGCCTTGCCACTGTTGCGGCACTGGTGGCGAGCGGGGCGGAGGTGCTGGCTTGGGACGCGCGGGAAGAGGCGCGCGCGCAGGTGTCCGGCGGCGTGACATTCGCGGATCCTCTGACAGTTGATCTTGCTGGATATGACGGTGTTGTTGTCTCCCCCGGCGTGCCGATCAATCGCCACCCGATTGCGGACCATGCGCATAAATCGGGTGTCCCGCTGATCGGTGATATTGAGCTGTTTGCTCAGGCGCAGGCGTCGCTGCCGCCGCACAAGGTGGTCGGCATTACCGGCACCAACGGAAAATCAACGACGACAGCGCTGATCCACCATATTCTCAAGACGGCGGGTGTTCCAACGACGATGGGCGGCAATATCGGCCTGCCAATTCTGATGCAGGATGCGTTGCCGAACGGTGGCGTCTATGTGCTGGAACTGTCGAGCTATCAGATTGATCTGACCTACAGCCTTGCGTGCGATGTCGCCGTGCTGACGAATGTGACGCCCGATCACCTCGACCGCTATGATGGCTTTGCCGATTATGCAGCTGCCAAAGAACGGTTGTTCACGCTCCAGCATGTGGATCAGATTGCGGTCATTGCGACCGAGGACGATCCATCGCGGATGATCGCAAGCCGCATCAACCATCGGCTGCACCGGGTGGCCTCAACAACCGTTGGGGATCAATCGGATTGGCCTTCGCTTCAGGGGCCGCATAATGCGCAGAATGTCGCTTGCGCTCATGCGGTGGCGGAGGCGCTTGGCATTTCGGATGATATCGTCGCGTCTGCCCTGAAGACATTTGGCGGCTTGCCGCACCGGATGGAGCGCGTGCGTGAACGCTATGGTGTTCTCTTCGTCAACGACTCCAAGGCGACAAACCCGACCTCGACCGCGCCGGCTCTCGCAGCCTATCCCACGGTCCATTGGATCCTAGGCGGGCTCGCCAAGACCGATGAGCTCGACGCATGCGCGCCGCAGTTCAGCCATGTGAAGGCCGCCTACACCATTGGTGAGGCTGGGCCGATGTTCGCGCAGCTTCTGGCACCGCACATGGCGGTGACACAAAGTGTGACGATGGAGGCCGCCGTGGCGCAGGCCGCGGCCGCTGCCCAACCGGGGGAAACGGTTCTGCTCTCCCCGGCTTGTGCATCGTTCGATCAGTTTCGGGATTATGAGGCGCGCGGGGATGCTTTCCGCGCCGCTGTGGAGGCACTTGCATGACGACGACAGCCGGTGTCCTGAACCTTCCCACCCAAGCGCCAGCAAAGCCGCGTGTGACGCGTCTCGGTCGGTCTGACCGGTCTGCCGTGGGCCTTTGGTTTTGGGAAATTGACCGTGTGCTGCTGGTGCTGGTCGTCATCTTGCTGTCGATCGGGCTGATTGCTGTTGCCGCCGCGTCCCCTGCCTCGGCCCATCGCTATTCAGACGTTGGCTTTACCTTGTCTCCGCTCCATTACTTCTGGCGGCAGTTGATGTGGGTGTGTGTGGGTGTGCCCATCATGATCGGCACGTCGATGATGCCGCAGCTTCTCGCCCGGCGATTTGGGCTCGTGATGGCAGCCTTTTTTGCGATTTCTCTGGCTCTGGTGCCGTTGATCGGCTTTGAACGAAATGGCGCCACGCGCTGGCTGGGTGTGGGCATTTCGCAGTTCCAGCCGTCTGAGTTTTTGAAGCCTTTTTACGTGGTCGCCATCGCCTGGCTGCTGTCCCTCAAATCGCAGGACAAGAGCCTGCCGGTGATGCCGATTTCGTTTGTGGTAACAGCGGTTGTCGGGGTCTTGCTCATGATGCAGCCGGATTTTGGACAGACAATCATTTTCTGTTCGATGTGGTTTGCCATGGTGATGATTACCGGCCTGTCCTGGCGGATGGTGGGCATCCTGTCAGGCACGGGCGGGGTTGGAATTACAGCGGCGTATCTTTTCTATCCGGTCGCGACCCAGCGCATCAATAACTTCCTGTTCCAAAGCGGGGACACGTATCAGACCGACAGCGCGCATGCGACGATCACAGCAGGCGGGCTTTTCGGCACCGGCCCGGGCGGCGGAGAAATGAAATTCCGTCTGCCGGAGGCGCATACCGACTATATCTTCTCCGTCATCGGGGAAGAGTTTGGCCTGCTCGCCTGCCTCGCCATCCTGTGCATTTTCATCGCAATGGCTGTGCGCGTTTTTGTGAAGCTGCTGGATGAAGATGATCCCTTCCTCATTCTCGCCGCGGGCGGGCTCATCACCCAGTTCACCGCGCAGGCCATGGTCAACATGGCGGTCAACGTCGGCATTGCGCCGTCCAAGGGCATGACGCTTCCGTTCATCAGCTATGGCGGCTCATCTCTGATTGCCTTGTGCCTCGGCTTTGGCCTGCTCCTCGCCTTTACGCGAAAGAACCCGTATCTTACGCGTTCACCCTATGTCGTGAAGTGGAGCAACCGATGAGCGAGCGGCACTTCGTTCTCGCCGCCGGCGGAACAGGCGGTCACATGATGCCCGCTCATGCGTTGGCTGAGGAACTGACAAAGCGTGGGCACCGTGTCGCGCTGATCACGGATGAACGCGGCGCGCGCATTCCCGGCCTGTTTGATGGTGTGCAGACGCATATCCTGCCCGCCGGACGCATCACCAAAAGCCCGATGACATGGTTTGCCGGGGCAAAGGCGATCATGGCTGGCCGCACGATGGCATTGCGCCTGTTTGAGACGTTCCAGCCTGCCGCCGTCATTGGCTTTGGCGGCTATCCGGCTTTCCCGGCGCTGCTTGCGGCTCGCGCGGCGGGGATCCGCACGGCAGTGCATGAGCAGAACGCCGTGCTGGGCCGCGTCAATCGGCTCGTGGCCTCCCGCGTTGATGCGATCGCTGTGTCCTTTCCGCAGATTGAGCGATTGGCCGAAAAGCATCTTGGCAAGACTTGGCTGGTCGGCAACCCCGTCCGCGCCGAAGTCTGTGCGCTGCGGGAACAGCCTTTCCCCGCGCTAAGCGAACAGGGCGTATTCCGGGTTCTCGTCGTCGGCGGCAGTCAGGGGGCAACAGTGCTGTCTGACGTTGTGCCGGATGGCTTGGCGATGCTGCCCGTCGCGCTGCGCCGTCGCCTTCAGGTGACGCAGCAATGTCGGGCAGAAGACATTGACCGCGTCCGCGCGCATTATGCCAATCTTGGCATTGCGGCAGACCTCGCGACCTATCTCAATGACCTGCCGGACCGACTGGCTTGGGCCCATCTTGTGATCGCGCGGGCGGGGGCCTCCACGCTCGCTGAACTCACCTGCGCTGGTCGTCCGGCGATCCTCGTTCCGTTGCCGAGTGCCACCGATGACCATCAGACGGCAAATGTCCGCGAGATCGTGTCAGCGGGCGGTGCCCGGTCCATCGCTCAATCCAAATTCACAGCTAAGGAACTCGCAAAGCAGATGCAAAAGCTGGGCCTTGACCCCGAAGGGTTGACCAATGCGGCAGGCCGGGCGCGGTCTGTCGGTCGCCCCAATGCGACACGCGATTTGGCAGATATGGTTGAAAATCTGGATCATCCGGTTGCACCGCAAGCTGTCGGGCTGGCCGCCCAAGGCCCCCGCCTTGCGGGAGCCGGCGCATGAAGGCTGTCCCCACAAGCATCGGAACCGTCCATTTCATCGGCATTGGCGGCATCGGCATGTCCGGCATTGCAGAGGTGATGCACAATCTCGGCTATTCGGTGCAGGGCACGGACATTGCCGAGAGCTATGTTGTTGAGGGCCTGCGTAAGAAGGGCATCAAAGTGATGATCGGCCATGCGGCTGAGAACCTAGGCGATGCGGCCGTTGTCGTGACCTCGACCGCCGTGAAGCGCGGCAATCCCGAAGTTGAAGCTGCATTGGAGCGCCGCATCCCCATTGTGCGTCGTGCAGAAATGCTGGCGGAACTGATGCGCCTCAAATCGACGGTTGCTGTTGCCGGGACGCATGGCAAGACAACAACGACATCGATGATCGCCGCCATGCTCGATGCGGGCGGCGTGGACCCGACCGTCATAAATGGCGGCATCATTAACAGCTACGGCTCCAACGCGCGGTTGGGCGATAGCGACTGGATGGTGGTGGAAGCCGATGAGAGCGATGGCTCTTTCTTGCGGCTCGACGGCACCATCGCGGTCGTCACCAATATCGACCCAGAGCATCTCGATCACTACGGATCGTTCGACGCGGTGAAGAAGGCGTTTGTCGAGTTCATTGAGAATGTGCCGTTCTACGGGCTGGCCATCCTCTGCCTTGATCATCCCGAAGTGCAGGCGATCATCCCGCGCATCCGCGATCGCCGCATCATGACCTACGGTTTTTCTGCCCAAGCGGACGTGCGCGGAGAGAATGTCACGCCCTTCCCGGGCGGGAACCGCTTTGATGTGATTGTCCGCGCGCGCGACGGATCACAGCGCACCATATCCGGCATTGAGCTGCCCATGCCGGGCCGACACAATGTCCAGAACGCCCTCGCCGCGATTGCGGTCGGTCTGGAAATGGGCATGTCAGATGCCGACATCCAGCGGGGCTTTGCAAAATTCGGCGGTGTCAAACGGCGCTTCACCAAGGTGGGGGAAGTCGGCGGCGTTACTATCATCGACGATTATGGCCACCACCCTGTGGAGATCCGTGCCGTGCTGTCGGCCGCGCGGGAAGGCGCACAGGGTCGCGTGATCGCTGTCTGCCAGCCGCATCGTTACACGCGCCTTGGCGGCCTGATGGATGAGTTTGCGTCCTGCTTTAACGATGCCGATATTGTCTACGTCGCCCCGGTGTACGCCGCAGGCGAAGCCCCGTTGGAGGGCGTGAGCGCAGGTTCACTGGTGAGCAACCTGAAGCGGCGTGGCCACCATGCCGCGGCAGAGGTCGCAGATGCCGCCGGGCTGGCCGCCATCATCGCCGAGCAGGGCAAGCCCGGTGACATGGTCGTTTGCCTCGGGGCCGGAGACATCACCAAATGGGCCGCGGGTCTTGCCGACGCCATCAAGGCGGTGCGCGCTTGACGACGACACGCGCCTTGCCTCCGGTTCGTGGAAAGCTGACGGCCAATGCGCCGCTGGCGCCGCTTGTCTGGTTCAAGGCGGGGGGCACTGCAGAATGGTTGTTTGAGCCCAAGGATGCCGACGATCTGTGCGGCTTTCTAGAGGCGCTTGATCCGGCCACGCCTGTCATGGCGCTCGGCCTTGGGTCTAACTTAATCGTCCGCGATGGCGGTGTGGCGGGTGTTGTCATTCGCCTTGGGAAGGCTTTTGCCGAAGTCACTGCGCTCGACATGTTGACGCTGCGCTGTGGCGGCGGGGCCAGTGGAATTCTTGTTTCGTCCACGGCGCGGGATGCAGGCATTGGCGGGCTTGAGTTTTTGCGCTCCATCCCCGGCACAGTGGGGGGCTTTGTCCGCATGAATGGCGGGGCCTATGGCCGTGAGGTCAAGGACATCCTCATCGACTGTGACGTTGTTCTGCGTTCCGGCGCGCGCCAGACGTTGGTGCTCAGCGATCTGGGCTACACCTACCGCCATTCGGCATTGCCCGACGGCGCGACCGTGATTTCAGCCACCTTCAGGGGGCATGCGGCAGAACCGGATGCCATTCAGAGGGAGATGGACCGCATCTCGGCCAGCCGTGAGGCATCCCAGCCGCTGCGCAGCAAGACGGGCGGTTCCACGTTCAAGAACCCGGACGGCCACAAGGCTTGGCAGCTGGTCGATGAGGCAGGCTGCCGCGGGCTGCAATTGGGCGGCGCGCAGGTGTCTGAAAAGCACACCAACTTCCTGCTCAACGTCGGCAATGCCACCAGTGCGGACATTGAAGCGTTGGGTGAGGAAGTCCGCAAGCGGGTAAAGGAAAAATCGGGCGTCACGCTCGAATGGGAAATTCAAAGAGTAGGTAAACCGGCATGAGTACGCCCGTCCACGTCGCTGTCCTGATGGGGGGATGGTCTTCCGAGCGTGAAGTTTCGCTCATTACAGGCGCGGGCGTTGCCGACGCTTTGGAACGTGTGGGTTATCGCGTCACGCGGATCGACATGGACCGTAACATTGCCGTGCGCCTTGCCGAAGTGAAGCCGGACGTGGTGTTTAATGCCCTTCACGGCACACCGGGGGAAGACGGTACAGTGCAGGGCATGATGGACCTGATGGGCCTGAAATACACACACTCCGGCTTGGCGACATCGGTCATCGCCATTGACAAGCAGCTGACCAAAGCCGCGCTGGTTCCGCATGGCATCCCGATGCCGGGCGGCATGGTTGTGGAAAGCGCAACGCTCTATTTAAATGATCCCTTGCCGCGCCCTTATGTGCTGAAGCCCGTCAATGAAGGCTCTTCGGTTGGTGTGGCCATCGTCACCGATTCATCCAACTACGGCAAACCCATCGGTCGTGATGCTGCCGGGCCCTGGCAGGAGTTTGATCACCTGCTCGCCGAGCCGTTCATCCGCGGCCGCGAACTGACCGTTGCCGTGCTGGGGGACCGGGCGCTGTGCGTGACCGAGCTTCAGCCCAAATCCGGCTTCTATGATTTTGAGGCCAAATATACCGAGGGCAAGACGGAGCATATTTGCCCTGCGCAAATCCCGGATGATGTCACTGAGGCTATGCTCGGTTGGGCGCTGCAGGCGCACCGCGTGCTAGGGTGCAGGGGTGCCTCCCGGTCTGATTTCCGGTGGGACGATAGCCAAGGCGTTGACGGGGTCTTCCTGCTGGAAGTGAATACCCAGCCGGGAATGACGCCGCTCAGCCTTGTGCCGGAACAGGCAAAGCAAGTTGGCATTTCCTATGAACAGCTGGTCGACATATTGGTGAAGGAGGCTCTGGCGTGAAGGGAAGCACCAAAGTCACGCGCGGGCCGGTCAAACGCGCTGTCACGCGCAACGGCGTGCGCAAGCCCAAGACGCGGCGCGCCATCTGGATGGAAAAATTCTGGAAATATGTGCCGATCAAGGCGGAGACGATCGAACGGGTGATGACCGGTGCGACAATCGTGCTGATCGCCGGCACGATTGTGACAGCCAGCGTCTATGCCGGTGTCCCGCAGTTTGTCGGCACTGAAATGGGGCAGGTGGCGGGCCGCGCTGGCTTTAAGGTGAAGCGGGTTGAAGTGAAGGGTCTAGACCGAATGGACTCGCTCACGGTCTATGCCGTCGCGCTTAACCAGCATTCCATGGCCATGCCGCTCGTCGATTTGGACAAGGTGCGCGAGCAGCTGCTGCAATATGGCTGGATTGAGGATGCTCGCATTTCGCGGCGCTGGCCCGATACTCTGGTGGTCGACATTGTCGAGCGTAAGCCGGCGGCTGTCTGGCAGAACAACCAGAAACTCTCGCTGATTGATGGCACGGGTGTCGAACTGGAACGGGTGGACCCCAATGCCATTCCGGATCTCCCACTCGTCGTCGGGCCAAATGCTAATCGTCAGATTGAAGATTTGCATGATCTGCTCGACACCGTGCCTGCGCTCAAGCCGATGCTGGCCGGGGCGTCATGGGTCGGGAACCGGCGGTGGGATCTTCGGTTTGAATCCGGGGAAGTTTTGGCCCTGCCGGAAGGACAGGACATCGCGTCCAATGCCCTGAAGCGGTTTGCGCGCCTTGATGGCACACAGCGCCTGCTTGGGCGGGGTTTTGTGCGCTTTGACATGCGCGATCCATCCAAATTTGTGGTGCGGCTGAAGCGCAACAACGGGGCCATTGCTGAACCCGTCGCGCCAGCCGAGCCTGCACAGGCCGCAATCAACGCCGACACCGCGTCGGCAGATCTCTAGGAGGGAAAGACATGGCCGCAGCCAAAACGTCCGGGTTGATCACTGCCCTCGACATCGGGTCCTGGAAGGTGTCCGCGCTCATCGCGGAAGTGTCTGACAGTGGCGACGTTCAAGTGCTGGGCACTGGCCAGCGTGAGAGCAAGGGTGTGCGCCGCGGCTATATTGCCGATATGGACGCGACCGAACGCGCCATTCGCGAGGCTATGGAGCAGGCGGAACGGATTGCCGGCATCAGCATTGAAGACGTTTGGGTCGGCTTTTCGGCAGGTGGCCTCGTCAGCGACATCGCTTCGGTGGAGGTGGAACTCGGCGGCCACCGCATTGAACAGGACGACATTGACGAACTGCTCGCCGCAGGACGCAACTCGCTTGATCCAGATGGTCGGATGATCCTGCATGCGCAGCCGACACTCTACACGCTGGACGGGCTTCAGGGCGTCAAGCGACCGCTTGGCCTGCATGCGGACACGCTAGGCGTCGACATCCACGTCGTCTGCGCGGACGGCTCTCCGGTCCGCAATATCGATCTGTGCGTGCGCAGCGCCCATCTGGAGGTGAAATCAATTGTGGCCTCGCCGGTTGCGACGGGCATGGCGGTCCTTTCGGAAGAAGAGCGTGAACTGGGCGTGGCGCTGGTTGAAATCGGCGGCGGTGTGACGAACGTCTCGCTCTTTGCCGGGGGCATGCTGGTCGGCCTGACGTCCATTCCTTTCGGGGCGGCGGACATTACGGATGACATCGCGTCGGCCTTTGGCGCCCGCCGCAACCAGGCCGAGCGTATGAAGTGCTTTTATGGCTCAGCCACAGCCAGCCCTCGTGACAATCATGATATGATCGATGTTGCTCCGCTTTCGGCCGATGACGAAGGCGAAAGCCATCGCATCACCCGCGCACAGCTGATTGCGGTTATCCGTCAGCGGCTGGAACATCTGGTGGGAGAGATCGCAAAGGCGCTTAAGGATCTGGGCTTTGCCGGGCCGGTTGGCCGCCAGGTCGTGCTGACAGGTGGCGGCGCTGAGCTCAAAGGCATGGCGGACTATGTTCAAGGTGTGCTTGGCCGCGCCGTTCGCATCGGCCGTCCCCGCGGGCTTTTGGGGTTGCCGGATGCCCATAGTGGGCCGGGCTTCGCCACGCTTGCGGGCCTCGTTCATTACGCAGCGTCAGACCCGATTGATCTGCGCGTGATCATGCCGGAGCATCAAAGCATCGTGCGGACGGCACGTGGAGGGCTGCTCTCAAAGCTGATCTCGGCAGTAAAAACAGGATATTGAGGCTGGAGTGTTACACAGCCCCACGATATTGGGGTGAACGATTCTGAAAACGCGACGAACCGTTCACAACTTTGGTGCGGGTTTGGCGCGTTTGGTGCAGAAGGTCCCGGGGGCGGTTTCGTCCGTCGGAGTTAGGTCAGGGGAGACGGAAAATGTCGATTGAGTTCATGGCACCGGAAGTGGAAGAGCTGAAGCCGAGGATCAGTGTTATCGGTTGCGGTGGCGCAGGCGGCAACGCTGTGGCGAACATGATCGCCAATTCGGTGCAGGGCGTGGACTTCATTGTCGCGAATACCGACGCGCAGGCGCTCAACAGCAGCGCGGCCGAACGCCGTATTCAGCTTGGTCTTAAGATCACACAGGGCCTTGGTGCCGGTTCGCGTCCGGAAATCGGCCGTGCTGCCGCTGAAGAGGCTTTGGAGCAGGTCGAGCGCGCGCTGGAAGGGTCGCACATGTGCTTCATCGCAGCCGGCATGGGCGGCGGCACAGGTACAGGCGCTGCGCCAGTCATCGCAAAAGCAGCACGTGACCGCGGCATCCTGACCGTCGGCGTTGTCACCAAGCCGTTCAGCTTTGAAGGGTCGCGCCGCATGAAGGCGGCCGAGGCCGGCATTGCCGAGCTTCAGAAGCATGTCGATACCCTGATCGTCATTCCGAACCAGAACCTGTTCCTGATCGCAAACCCCTCGACCACGTTTAAGGAAGCGTTCGCGATGGCGGACGAAGTCCTGCAGCAAGGCGTTCGCGGTATCACCGATCTGATGGTCATGCCCGGCCTGATCAACCTCGACTTTGCCGACGTCCGCACTGTGATGAGCGAAATGGGCAAGGCTATGATGGGCACCGGCGAGTCCGATGGTGAAAACCGCGCCATCGAAGCCGCTGAAAAGGCGATCGCCAACCCGCTGCTCGACGGCGTGTCGATGAAGGGCGCAAAGGGCGTCATCGTTTCGATCACCGGCGGTGAAGACATGCGCCTGATGGAAGTCGACGAAGCTGCGTCGCACATCAAAGAACTCGTTGATCCTGACGCCAACATCATCTGGGGTTCGGCATTCAATCCTGATCTCGAAGGCAAGATCCGCGTGTCGGTTGTCGCCACGGGGATCGAAGCAGATGCCGCAAGCGAGCCGCGTCCGGCCCAGGTCTTCTCGCTGCCGCTGTCTCGCAAGACAGAGGAACCGAAGGCTGACCCGGCTGCTGCGCCTGCACCTGTCGCTGCACCGGAACCCGTTGCTGAAGAAGCGACACCTGCCGAAGAAGCCCCGCTGGAACTCGCTGATCTGGCAGAAGACTCCGCAGCTGACGCACACGCAGAGGCTGCTGAAGAGACACCCGTTGCCCTGACGCCGCCGACGGACGACGCCGCGAGCGATGAACTTGTCCTTGGTGGGGAAGAAATGTTCGCAGAGCCGGTGGAATCCAATCCGCTGCCGCCAGCCGCTGAAACGCCGTCGGGTCATGCCTTGCGTCGCAGCGGGTGGCTGACATCGTCGGAAGAAGAGGCGCCCGCCGCTGAGCCGGATCGCCCCGCACCGAAGATCGCGCCGCTGGGCGGCACGCTTTTTGAGCGCATGTCGAACATCGCGCGCGGTGCTGCAAAGTCCGATGAGACGGATGCGTCAGACCCGCTCGACATTCCGCGCTTCCTCAATCGCCAGAACAACCAGTAAGCTGGGACCGGGCGGACCGTGTCGTTGCCTCGATGAGGTGACGTCATGGTCCGTCCCTTCTGTCGCTTTGCCCTTGTCTCAACCGGCTGTCCGCCTAGATATAGGGTCATGATGCATTCCCGTTTCCTCGCGTGCGCTGGTGGCATCGCGCTCGCAGTCGGTCTGGCGTTTCCGCTTGCGGCGCAGACTATGGCGCCTGCGGGTGGCGCGCTGCCCCCGGCTGATCCGGCCCAGACCCTCTCTGAAAATCTCAAAGCGCTGGCCCGCGACCCCTATAATGTCGATGCCTTGTTGCAGGCGGGCTTTGGCGCGCTTGCCGTTGAGGATCCGAACGCGGCCTTCGGCTTTTTTGCGCGTGCGGAAGAATTGTCGCCCAGCAATGCCCGCGCCAAGGCGGGGCTTGGTAGCGCCCTGATCATGATGGAAAAGCCGCGTGACGCGTTGCGCGCTTTTGATGAGGCGGTCGCGCTCGGTATGCCCGAAGCGAGCATCCTCCAAGACAGGGGCTTGGCGCATGATCTGTCAGGCGACGCCCGAAAAGCGCAGAAGGATTATCTCGCCGCGCTGAAGACCAATCCGTCCGATGAACTGACGCGGCGGCTCGCCCTCTCACTCGGCATTTCGGGGGAAAAGGACGCGGCGTTGGCTCGGCTCGATCCGCTGATCCGGCGGAATGATCAGGCTGCATGGCGCGCCCGAGCGTTCATTTTGGCGATGAATGGCGATAGCCCGGGCGCGGAAAAGATCGTGCGTATGGTCGCACCGGCTGGAACCTCAGCGTCCATGCTCAGCTTTATGCAGCGGCTCGCTGATCTGGGGCCGGCGGCACGTGCCCGCGCCGTCCATTTCGGAACGCTGCCTGCAAATGGCACAGGCTATGCTGAGGCTTCAGAGGATGACAGCTTCCGCCCTGTCGACCCATCGGCAGCCGCGCGGCTGGCGGCACCAACGCCTGTACGCCCGTCGGTTGTCGCCGCGGCTCCGCTCAGCGCCAAAGAAGCGCGCCGGAAGGCCCGTGAGGACGAGCGACTCGCCAAACTCGCGGAAAGAGGCCGTCAGGCCAGTGATCAGCGCCCGGATACAGCGACTGCGGCCCGCAGTGCGACACCGCCGGCCGTCGCCGCACGCGTTGCGGCAGTTCTGCCATCTTCGGGGGAAAAGCTGGTCGTGATCAAGGGGGCGACGAGCCTCCCAACGCCCGATGCCGTTCTAACTGTGCCGTCGTCCAAGACACCGCCTGCGCCGCTGTTTGAAGTGCCCGCTGCCCCACCACGGGTTGTCACACCTGCACCAGCACCGAGCTTGGCCGCGCCCCCGCTAGCGGCTCCACCGCCTCCGGTTCGGGTCGCGGACGTCGTTGTTCCGGCCGAAGTAAAGCCGCTTCCGGCGCCAGCGCCCAGCTCGACCGGCGCGGTGGCTAACACGGTTGTCGACGTTCAGACTCCAAAGCCAACAGCGGCGGCCATTACCGCTGTGGATTTGCCGCAATCCGCCGCAACGCAGCAGCAACTGGCATCGGCCATGACTTCATCGGTGCCTGTCAATGTGACGCCGCCGCCACCGCCAACATCGATGCCGATGCCAATCGTCGCTGAGACAGCGCCTCCGACTGCGGAGTCCACGCCCACGACTGCACCCGTTCCGGCACCAGCGCCTGTACTTGCCGCGCGCCCTCCAGTGTCTTTGGCCGACATCGTCAAGACGTTGGAATTGGAACAGGAAAGTGCGGCCGCTGCCCTTCCGGACGCAGCGCAATTGCGGGCGGCCCGGATCGCGGCCCAAAAGAAGGCTGCAGCAGATGCGAAGCTGAAGGCGGATAAGCTGGCCGAGGAAAAGCGCATTGCGGAAGAAGAAGCCAAGGCCCGTCGCAATCCGGCGCGGATCTGGGTGCAGGTCGCGACCGGCAACAATGAGGCCGGCCTGCCCGGCACTTGGCGGCGGCTGAAAGAGCAGGCGGGCAAGAGCCTGTCGAGGCAAAGCGCTTGGACGGTGCCTTTCCGCCAAACCAACCGCCTGCTGGTTGGCCCCCTGAAATCGGTGGGTGACGCGCGCGATTTGGTCAGTAGCCTTGCCAAGGAAGGGGTTCAGGCCACGACCTTCACTTCCGATGCGGGGCAGGAGATTTTCAGAATCGGCGGCAAATGACGGTGCACGCCACCTTTGCCTGTGATCCGGCGCAGAGCCGTGGCCGCCTCTATCCTGAACCAGATGGAAGCGTGCGGGGGCCTCGTAGCGCGTTCCAGCGAGACCGTGATAGGATCATCCATTCCATCTCGTTTCGACGCTTGCGGCATAAAACGCAGGTTTTTGTCGCGCCCGATGGAGACCACTTTCGCGTCCGCCTGACCCACAGCATTGAGGTGGCCCAGATAGGCCGCACCATCGCGCGCGCGCTGGGTTTGGATGAGGATCTGACGGAGGCGCTCTGCCTTGCGCATGATCTGGGCCATCCGCCTTTCGGCCATGCCGGCGAGCGTGGGCTGGAACAGGCTATGGCGGCGTCGGGCGGCTTTGACCATAATGGACATGCGCTGCGGATTTTGTCGCGCCTAGAGCGGTCTTATCCCGGATGGCCGGGCCTCAACCTGACTTGGGAAACGCTGGAGGGTCTGGCCAAGCATAATGGCCCGGTTTTTGAACCCGGCTGGGCAATGTGCGAAGTGGATCGGGACTTCCCTCTCGGCCTTACCCAACGGGCCTCATTGGAGGCGCAGGTCGCCGCCATCGCCGACGACATTGCCTATGACAATCATGATATTGATGACGGGCTTCGTGCCGGGCTGCTGGACTTTGAACAGGTGGTGCAGGCACCATTGGTGGCCGACGGATGGGCGTCGGTAAAATCCCGCTTTCCGGGGTCTGATCAACGCCTTCTTGCGGCTGAACTTGTGCGGGGGCAGATCGGCGCCATGGTCAATGATGTGATTGCGGAATCGCAGCGTTGGATCGCAGACGCAGGCGTCGCGTCTGTGGATGACGTGCGCAGTGCGAAGGGCGCGCTGGTTGGCTTTTCGCCCGATATGGCCAAAGCTGAAGCTGATCTGAAGCGTTTCATGTACGCTAATCTCTACCACCACCCCTATCAGCTCGAAATCGCCGAGACATGCGGGTCAATCGTCACCGGCCTGTTTGGGGCCTATCATGCTGATCGCCAGTTACTGCCGGAAGAATGGCGGGCAGGGGCTCCCACAGTACAGCCTGATCTGGACCGGCATATCTGCGATTTCATTGCCGGCATGACAGACCGATATGCGATTACGAGATACCGGGATCTGATCGGGCCCGTGGACGTTCCTGACAGTTTTTGAAGACGGAAAGCGGCTGATGCGCATCATTTTGGCAGGGGCGACCGGGCTGGTCGGCGGCTTGGTTTTGGAAGGCCTGCTGGCACGTGAGGACGTGGAGGCGGTCACAACGGTCGCCCGCCGCGCAGCCCCCCAATTGGGTCGCAAGCAGGATCAGATCGTCGCGCCGGTCGCGGAATGGCCAGGGTTGATTGCTGGAAGGGCCTGCGACGCGGCTGTCTGCTGCTTGGGCACAACTATCAAGGCGGCCGGAAGCCAGGCGGCTTTTGCAGCGATTGATCGCAGCGCGGCGGTGGCCTTCGCATCCGCCGCAAAATCCGCCGGTGCGCGGCAGCTGCTGATGGTCACTTCAGTGGGGGCGGATGCGGGCGCGCGAAACTTTTATTTGTCCACAAAGGGCAAGGCGGAGGCTGATGTCCTCGCGCTCAGTTATGAGCGCACCGACATTTTCAGACCCGGTCTGCTGGTCGGGCAACGGGCGGGGCCACTTCGGGTTGGGGAACGTCTAGGTATGGCCATAAGTCCTTTGACAGATCTGCTCACACCCAATGTCTTGTCGCGTTACCGATCCATACCCGCCGCTGTTGTGGCGCGTGCCATTTCAGCGGTGACAGGCGCGGCTCAGGCAGGTGAATTCATTCATCACAATGATGATATGCGCAGCATATCCTCCAATATGGACTAAACTCTGTCGATACGCTTGTGAATCAAGTCTTTGACTTATTGGAATATCTCCAAGGAATAGGGCTCCGTTCACCCATATAGTCGTTCACAGATTGCCAATCTGTTCTATTCCGGATGAAAATCGGCGCGACTTATCGCCAAAATGGTTTCAATAGAGACGCCTTCGTTGCATGCGGGGGGAATATGAATTCCATGGGATTTGCGGCGCTCATGAGACCTAGAGCCATCATTGTTTCAGACACACCCGTCGGTGTCGGGGATGCCCAACGCGCGCTACGCGCATGTGATTGCGACATCGTCACCGAGGTTGGACTGGATCACGCCGCAGGCACCCTGCAGGCAGGTCCGTTGCCAGACCTCATCGTACTTTCATTGAGCGACAGCGCGCCCGTGCAACCCGCCGGTCCAATTGACATGGTGTCGACGCTGGCGGCCTCGCTGCATTGTCCGTTTGTCCTTTCGGCCCCCATGGGCATCATTGACTCCTTGTCGGCAGAGGTGTGGAGCCGAAGCGAGGCCTTGCTGTCCGAGCCAAGCGATGTTGATTTCGCCGCGGCCATCGCGGTCGCGATTGGCGGGCCGCGGCACCAGCTTCACGATGTCTCGCGCGATCTGGAATCGGCCCGACTTCAGCGGCTTGCCGATGAAGTCGGGCGCATCGCAAGAACGCTCGCATCTTTGTCGGTTTCTGCTCCGATCTCTTCGGACAATGTTGGGGATGTCCGGCCCTCGTTTTTGGGGGAGCCCGCGCTTCTTCAGGTGGAGCCCAGCGCATCGGAAGTCCGCGCCGTCATACGCATGCGTCGCCTGCGCGATCGCTTCTTTGATCGAGAGCTTTTTGCGGATCCGGCTTGGGATATGCTGCTTGACCTGATGGCAGCGCGCATTGAACGGGTGCAGGTTGCTGTGTCGAGCCTGTGCATTGCGGCCTGTGTCCCGCCGACCACCGCATTGCGTTGGATCAAAACAATGACGGACTATCGACTGTTCGATCGGGTCGCTGATCCGGATGACGGCCGGCGGGTCTTCATTCGCCTGTCCGATGCGGCGGCGGAGAGTATGTCGCGCTATTTTGCGGCACTTCGCACCGCCAATGAAGTGGTGGTCTGATTCCGTCGCTTGACGTTTGCGTAAAGTCCCGCAATCTGACGGCAAAGGGAGAGACCTATGCCGTTGGTGACTGTCGAACAGGAAGGCAGCGTTGCCGTTGTGACGCTGAACCGCCCCGAAGCGATGAACGCGCTTTCAGCGGCATTGCGGGCGGAACTGGCGCAGGTGATGCGCGCCGTCGAGGCAGATGACAGCATCCGTGCCGTGGTGCTGACGGGGGCTGGAGACCGCGCCTTCACCGCCGGGCTGGACCTGAAGGAACTGGGCACGGATACAAGCAACCTTGGCGCTGCAAATGCGACGTCGGCCGAACAGAACCCGGTCAAGGCGATTGAGCACTGCTCCAAGCCCGTCATCGGCGCCATCAATGGCGTGGCCATTACAGGAGGGTTTGAGGTCGCGCTTGCCTGCGATGTCCTTATCGCGTCGAGCAACGCGCGGTTTGCGGACACGCATGGTCGGGTGGGCATCATGCCGGGCTGGGGGTTGTCTCAAAAGCTTTCTCGCTTGATCGGCATTTATCGTGCCCGTGAGCTGTCGTTTACGGGCAATTTTCTGGATGCGGACACGGCTTGCGCTTGGGGGTTGGTCAACCGGGTTGTCAGTCCGGAAGACCTTCTCCCCGTCGCCCGGAAGCTGGCACAAGACATGGCCAGCATGGATCCTCAAATGCTCCGCAACTACAAGGCGCTCATCAATGATGGGTTCGCCTTGCCGTTCGGGGAGGGCATGGCGCTCGAAGCGCAGCGATCCACGCAGTTGAACGGTCAAGTGTCCGCGGGCGAGGTCGAGGCGCGTCGCTTAGCCGTGATGGACCGGGGTCGCGGTCAGGCCAACTAGCCCCGCAAGACCAAATCAAAACAGGCATCATTTAGGAGACGGCGGCAATGCAGACATTCAGGGATGGTTTGTTGGACGGCAAGGTGGCCTTCGTCGCCGGCGGCACGAGCGGCATCAATCTGGGCATCGCCAAGCGCTATGCACAATTGGGCGCAAAGGTCGCGGTTGTCGGGCGGAATCCAGAAAAGGCGGCCAACGCGGCGGCAGAAATCGGCGCAGATGCGCTGGGCCTGTCCGCCGATGTTCGTGATTATGGCGCCATCCGCGGGGCGATGGAGCAAGTCGTTGACCGCTTTGGCAAGATGGACATTGTCGTATCTGGGGCTGCTGGGAACTTTCTCGCGCCCGTCCTCGGTATGTCGGCAAACGCGTTTCGCACGGTTGTGGACATTGATCTCAACGGGACCTTCAACGTCTTTCGGGGCTGCCATGATCTGCTCAATGTGCCCGGCGCATCCCTGATTGCCATCACCGCAGGGCAGGCGATCAACGCGTCCGCGCTTCAGGCCCATGCCTGCGCGGCCAAGGCCGGGATCAACCAGCTTGTCCGCGTGCTTGCTTTGGAATGGGGTCCGCACATTCGCGTCAACGGCATTTCGCCGGGTCCGATTGCGAATACGGAAGGCATGGCACGCTTGGCGCCCGACGCGGCCACCAAGGAAAAGCATTTTGACCGGATCGCCATGAAGCGTTGGGGCGAAATTGAGGAAGTGGCTGAATGTGCTGTCTTCCTGTCGTCCCCCGCTGCCGCCTATATTACGGGGACCATCCTGGATTGTGACGGTGGATCTCAAATTGGTGATGCGTCGCGCATGGACTTGTCAAAGGGAATGGCGTGAGCCGCATCAGGCGGCAAAGCGCGTGAACAGATGCGGCATTGCGGGATTGGACTGCCAGGCGGGCTGGGCGTCGACTTTCAACGCAAGGCCTGCCGCCCCGGCCGGCCGGTCACTTGCATATGCGGTGAACCGATGCAGGCAATGGACGGCAGCATAGCTGATATTCGGCGCGCCAAGTGGACAAATTTCGCAAAGGCATTCGGTCATTTCGGTTGTCCTTTCACCCTCAATTTGGTTGGTTTTCAGGTGGTTGGACCCAACAGGCAATTCCGTAGAAAGCCGGAAGCGTAGTTTTACGTTATTTGGTAGGCATGGTGCAGGGGGCGCTTGTCGCCCCCTTTTTTCTTGGGGAGGGCTCAGCGTCGGCTGCTGCCGCGGATCTGGAGGTTGACGGGCACCGGTTGGCTATCGCCCTTGCGGTCCTGAATGGCGGCAATCACGTTGTCGACAAGTTGCGTGCCCGCCGTCACCACATCCTGCTCAATCGTTGTCAGGGTGGGATAGGCATATAGCCCCGCCCTTATGCCATCAAAACCGACGACAGCGACTGTGCCCGGCACGTCGATGTGCATTTCCTGAAGCTTTTGCAGCGCGCCAATGGCGAACAAATCGGTCGCCGCGAAAATGCCGTCAAAAGCCAATCCGGAACCGATGATCCGCGCGACGGCTTCGGCACCCTGAATTTCCTTGTCCGCCCCGTCCGGCAGCTCCGCAAGAATCGGCACCCGCCCTGCTTTTTCGAGTTCGCTCCTGAAGCCCGCATAGCGTGCCGTGAATTGCTGCGGCCCCTCTCCGGTTGGACCGATAAAAACAATCCGTTCACAGCCCTGATCAAGAAGATGCCGAGCGGCAAGCGCGCCGCCTGCATGATTGTCTGCGCGGACCGCTGTTTCGGTCTCATAGGGTGATCCCCAAAAGACGACCGAATAGCCGTCGTCTGCGAGGCTTTTGAAATGGTGCCAGGCGTCGACATTTTGTGAGCTGCCGATCACGATCAAACCATCGGCCTGGCTGCTGTCTTCGTAGGCGCCGTAGAGTTCTCCGCCAATGTCCTGAAACGACACGAGCAGACCGTAGCCCCGGGCCGCAGCGGATGCGGCCACGCAGCCAAGCAGGGAGAAATAGAAGGGGTTGATGGCCGTCGGGCCTTCATCCGGCCGGTGGAGCACGACGAGGGCCAGCGTCCTTGTGCTCTTCGTCCGCAATCGGGCGGCTGCCTGGTTGATTGAATAATTGAGTTCTTTGGCCGCGAGCAGAACGCGCTGGCGCATGGCCGGGCTGACATTCCGGTTTCCATTCAGCGCACGGGACACAGTCGATTGAGCGATCCCCAGCTTATAGGCAATGTCGTAAGCCGTCGTCCGACGGGCGCGTTGCTTCCCCATAAAGCCGCCATAGAACAGACCTAACGTGCTGAACAGGGCTGCTTCAGCGGCAGCTTTCCACATGAGAATGATGCGAGCACCAACACGGGCTTGTTGCGTACCTGTGGAGCCGTCATGGCAGGGGGGTGACGGCAACAATTGACATCGGCAGCGACAAGCTTGGCGCGCCGGTCCCCGTAGACATTGAAGAATTGTTGGCCACCCGCCTGCTTGTTCAGGGCAATAGCGGGTCGGGTAAATCACACCTGCTGCGCCGCTTGCTGGAAGAAAGCGCGCCGCTCGTCCAGCAGATCGTAATCGACCCTGAAGGGGACTTTGTGACGCTGGCCGATGCGTTTGGCCACATCGTCATCGATGCTGGGGCCTATGACAATCGGGAGATTGTGCAGCTTGCCACGCGCGTGCGCGAACATCGCGCCTCGGTTGTCCTTGCGCTCGATAATCTTGAACTTGAAGCGCAGATGCGTTGTGCGGCGATGTTCCTGTCCACGTTGTTCGATGCCCATCGCGATCACTGGTATCCCGCACTTGTCGTGGTCGATGAGGCGCAGATGTTTGCCCCTGCAGTTGCTGGGGATGTGTCCGATGAGACGCGACGAATCAGCCTTGGCGCAATGACCAACCTCATGTGCCGTGGTCGCAAACGCGGGCTGGCGGGGATCATCGCCACGCAGCGCTTGGCCAAGCTTGCCAAGAACGTGGCAGCCGAAGCCTCCAACTTTCTGATGGGGCGCACCTTTCTCGATATCGACATGGCCCGCGCGGCAGACTTGCTCGGCATGGAGCGGCGCCAGGCAGAGGCCATCCGTGATCTGGAACGGGGGGAGTTTCTTGCCTTGGGGCCAGCGATCTGCCGTCGCCCGGTCTCTGTGCGGATCGGCAGCGTGCAAACCAGCACAAGAATGGGAACGCATAGCCTTCTGCCCATGCCGTCTGCCTCAGGCGCGGCGATGCAGGCCAGCCTGTTTGATCCTGTGGCGGTTCCGTCACCTGCACTGGCTCCGGCCGTCGTCGTCGCGGAGCCAGCCTCGGCCACCAGCGAAGACCTGATGGAACAAATCGCCGGGGCGCAGGCCTGCGTCGTTGAGCAAGATGACAGTCCCTTGGCCCCCATGGCGGATGACATTGTCAACGAGATTTTGGAAGAAATGGCGCAGGACGATGAGTGTGCTTTTCAGCCAGCCGCGGCGCTTTATCAGGATTTCGTCGTGCGCTGCCGAATGCGCCACATGAAAGTTGCGCCGATTGATCTCGCGACCTTCCGCCGCAGATTTGCGATGGCCGTCGCGGGCATCCACGATGACCGCGCTGCCGAATGGCAAGGCCTTGTGCAGCTTGCAGGCCGGGTAGAAGATGACATGCTTGCGCCCTTCCTGATGATTGGGCGGGCCGCATTGGCCGGGGCCCCATGTCCGAGCGATGAGGCGATTGCGCGGGCCTATGGCACGCGATCCCCCGGTCGGGTGCGGCGTCTGCTCGAACATATGGAGCGTAATGGGCTGATCGTGCTCCGCACCGACTTTGGTGGGAGGCGCTCTATTGGCGTCCCCGATCTCGGCCTTTCAACGGCAGCATCAGACGATCTGAAGGATTGAGCCGCAAAGGCGACTTGACCGGTGAGGGAAACAGGCTAAGTCCGCTTTTCCCGTGCAGGGGCGCTTAGCTCAGTTGGTAGAGCATCTCGTTTACACCGAGAGGGTCGGCGGTTCGAGCCCGTCAGCGCCCACCAGCACAGGCCTTTGGGAGAGGGCCCTATGTTTGCCGATCAGGTTTTCTGGATTACTGGTGCGTCTTCGGGCATTGGCGCGGCCTTCGCCCGCCAGTTGGCGAAACAATCTGCTTTTGTCATTTTGTCCGGCCGGAATGTCGACGCGCTGAACGCTGTCGCCGCCCAATGTGGTGCTGGTCGCACGCTCGTCTTGCCCTTTGAAACGACCGACTATGACGCGCTTCCAGCTGTCGTTGAAACGGCCTGGGCTTGGCGCGGGCATATTGACGGGCTCATCAACAATGCGGGTATTTCGCAGCGCAGCCTCGCCATTGAAACGCAGTTCCCGGTCTATCAGAAGGTCGTGGATGTCGATCTGCTGGCACCGATTGCGCTGACGCAGCTGGTGCTGCCGCGCATGGTGGCGCGCAAATCCGGTCGGCTCGCGTTCATTTCCAGCGTTGCTGGCAAAGTCGGCTCCCCCATGCGCACCGCCTATTCTGCGGCCAAGCACGGGCTGGTGGGTTATGCAGATGCTCTGCGCGTGGAATCGGCGGCCCTTGGTCTGCAGGTCCATGTCATCACACCCGGTTCGATCAAAACCGATGTCTCCCGCAATGCGGTCGTCGCAGATGGATCGCGCCGGGGTGTATCGGACCCGGCGATTGAAAACGGGCTGGATCCGGACCATGCCGTCAAACTCATGCTCAAAGCCATGGCGCGGGGGGATCGTGAGATCCTGATCGCGCGCGGAGTGGAGCGCACGATTTCCCGCCTGAGGCGCCTGTCCCCCAACAAGTTGTTCGACATGATGGAGCAGATGATGGGGGCTGGCTACGCCGAACGCATGAAGCGCGGCGAAGACTAAATCTGGCCGAAGTCGACGCTGCCCTGTCGCGGATATTTGGGTGTCGTCGTCTGGTAGAAGGCCAGCACCTTCTCCATATCCTTGGCATAGTCACCAGTTGGCCAGAAAGCCTCGGCAAGCCCCACGCGCTTGCGGGCATAGTCCATCATCCCGATGACCAGCGGCACGTTGGCCTGCATCGCGATATGGTAGAAGCCCGTCTTCCAGCGGGCAACTGCAGAGCGCGTGCCTTCCGGCGCGATCGTCAACATGAACTCGTCACGGCTGGCGAATTCCTCCGCAATCGACTGGACATAATTTTGCGAGCTTGACCGGTCGACAGGGATGCCGCCCAATTCTCGCAACGCCTTTCCGAATGGCCAGCGGAAGAGAGACTTTTTACCCATAAAAGACAATGGGATATTGAGAGATGTTGCCGCGCCAAGAAAGAAGACGAAATCCCAGTTGCTGGTATGGGGGGCGGCGATGACCACGCATTTGCGCAGGTCCGGGTTCGCGTTGACCTCCGTCCACCCCTGCCGCTTATAATACCACATCACCACACCGCGGATTGCGCGGGCCAGCCAAGACAGACGTGTGTTCGCTGATGTCACCAAATTCCTCCCCCGGACGTTGCTGGGCAACGTTCTGGGCGGGGTGATCGTCTGTCTCTTAACCTAGGTCAAGTTTCTGATGTGGCGCGGGCTTATTTGCCCTGGCTACGCCAGCGCTTAATCACACGGTCGATGATTTCTTCCTCCCCGCCCGACTGCTTCCACAGTTCGGAAAAGAGCGGGTCAGTCGATGCCGGCCGCTTATTTTCTTCCAGATTGTCAAAGGCGACGCGGATTGGGATCGCAACGCCTTCGCCGCACATGATCGCCTCACGGTTGCGCAAGGCAGGAATGATGTCGAGGAAGCCGCGCGCGCCTTCGGGCATGGCTGCTTTCACAAAAGCTTGGTCGCGTTCGTTGTTGAGGCGCATCGCGATGATCGTGCCGCATTGGGAGAGCACGCCTTCCGCGAGGTCCGACGGACGCTGGGTGATCAGCCCCAGAGAGACACCGTATTTACGGCCTTCCTTGGCGATGCGGCCCAGGATCTTTCCGACCGAGCTCTTATGCGCGTCGCGTTCTGACGGCACGTAACGGTGCGCTTCTTCGCAGACGAGGAGGATCGGGCGCTGCGGCTCATTGCGCGACCAGATCGCATAGTCGAACACCATGCGAGACAGCATGGCGACTACGACCGATGTGATGTCGGATGGCACACCCGACACGTCGATGATCGAAATCGGCTTGCCGTCGCCCGGCAGGCGGAAAATCCGGCTCAGGAAGTCCGCCATCGTGTCGGCGACGAGCATGCCGGAGAACATGAAGGCATAGCGCGGGTCGGCCTTTATCTCCTCAATCTTCGATTTCAGGCGGGAATAGGGGGCGTTGTCGCCTGATTTGTCCAGACGCCCCATTTCCGCCTGCAGCACGGCCGACAGGTCGGACAAGAGATAGGGGATGGGGGAGTCGACGGTCAGCTTGGCAATACCCTGCGCCACGCGGCTCTTCTGGCGAGCGCTCAGCAGGCATTTGGCGAGAATGTCAGCATCGATCTGCCGCTCATTCCCGGTTGAGGTGAGGAAGACTTCGCAATGTTCCTCAAAATTCATGAGCCAATAGGGCATCTGGAGATTGCTGACATCGTACAGCGCGCCGTTGGTCTTGAACGCGGCGGAATATTCGCCGTGCGGGTCAATCATCACGATATGCCCCTGCGGTGCGAGTTCGCAAATGCGGTGGAGGATCAGCGCCGCCGACGTCGATTTACCGGTACCTGTCGAGCCAAGCAGCGCGAAATGTTTACCGAGCATCGCGTCAATGTAGAGCGCGCCGCGGACGTCGCGGGTCGGGTGGACAATGCCGACTTCGATGTTGGCTTTATCCTCTGCAGCATACATCTGGCGGACATCGTCTGATGTAACGGCATAGACCGGCGTGCCGGGGGCCGGATACCGGGTAATGCCGCGACGGAAATTATAGACTTTGCCTGTCAGGCGCTCTTCATCGCCTTCGCCAAGATAATCGATGGACGCTGTGATGAGTTGTTCAGAGCGGGTATCAAGGCTCAGCGTCCGGACGTTGGCCAAGAGCCAGGTTGACCCGACGCGGATCTTGATCTGCCCGCCCACCTGCCCTGACATGGCGAGGCAGGAATCCGAAACCTGCTCAGCCAGCGGCAACAGCTTATCGCCGAAGAACACAACCTTGGAGCCCGACCCCGAAATGTCGACGACAAGGCCGATCTCAATCAAATTCTGGTTTGAGGTCGCAAACTGTCCGGCCCGAGAGTCGGCGGATGGCGGGGCGGATGCCTCATTTTGGTGAGGAATCTGCTCGTTCCGTGGTTCAAACCCAACCGGCCGAATAACGTCCATTTTCGTACGACTTTCTTCTGTCTAAGCATCTAAGGCCTTAGACAAAGTCGGTTAACAAAGCCGAAATGGCCTTAAATTCGCCGAAAAAGCGCGGCAGCGCCCCACCCGAGACTGAGCGAAAGGGCAACAGCTGCGAGTCCATAGAGGATCGGGTGATTGACGGCACTTTCTGCCACGAAGCGCTCAAAGCCCGATTTTCCGATTTCCACATCCCTGCTGGCGGCGGCCAAGACCTTCCCGTTGCGGATAAGGAAGGTTTCGGCCGTGTAGGTCCCCACCGGCACTCGTGCCGGGATGTAGAGCCGCGCGCGATAGAGCACACCGTCCGAGATTTCGACTGTTCCGGGAGATTCAGCGTACAGCGTATTGCGTAGCCGAAGATCGATCAGCCCGTTTTCAAAGCGCTGCTGAACATCTGGCGCTTCTCCGCTGGCGGGGGAGAGTTGCAGGTTGTGAATGCCGAGTTCGTAAATCGCAGCCGTCCGTTCATCGACCAACTGCTTGAGCGGTTTGGAACTTGCGATGGCATAATAGGCCGGCGCGGACCGGAACCGCGCCGATTCCGCATTGACCCAGATGAGGCCACCCAGCTTTTGCTTTTCCCGCACGATCATGGACTGTGACGGCCCGCGCAGGACCACGACAATATCCGCATCCTCGGACGGCAAGCGTCCGCCCGGATAGAGGATCGCGCCAAAGAGCAGCAGCTCTGCGCCAGTGAAGCTGTAGACAATGTCAATCTTGCGCTGGGAGACATCCGGCACGAGTACCGGATTGGCAGCTGCCAGAGACAAGAGGGCCAGGGGCAGCAGGGCGAGGCGCTTTAGCCAGTTCATGACAGATGCACCGTGTAGATTTCCGGAGGACGCCAGCCCAGACCAAGCGCCAGCCAGATGGCGAGCAGCAGAATGACCACGGCAAGGCCGAGCCGGAGCCAGTCCGGCGGCAGCTTTGAGGCCAACCTTGTGCCCATTTGGGCCCCGATGACGCTGCCGATCAGCAAAAGTCCGGCAAGAACAATGTCGACCGCGTGTGTGGTCACGGAATGCACCATCGTCGTGATCGCAGTGACGAACAGGATCTGGAACAGCGATGTCCCCACCACTACTCGGGTCGACATGCCTAGGAGGTAGATCATGGCGGGCACAAGGATGAAGCCGCCCCCAACGCCCAACAGCACCGTCAGGATGCCGACTAAAAAGCCGAGGGCAAGTGGCGCAAGCGGAGAGATGTAAAGGCCCGAGGCGTAAAACCGCCACCGCAAAGGGAGATTGGCGACCATCGGATGGTGGCGGCGTTTGCGTGCGGGCTGGGCAACGCCGGACCGTTTGGCGCTGATCGCAGCCCAGGCGTCGCGGGCCATCAGGGTGCCGATCACACCCAGCAGCACCACGTAGAGAATGGCGATGATCGTATCCATCTGTCCCGCGCTTTCCAGCACCGCGAAGATGCCGGCGCCGCCGACTGAGCCGGCCAGTCCGCCCGCCACGAGGACACTGCCCATTTGCCAGTCCACGCCGTCACGCTGCCAATGGGCAAGAACGCCTGAGACGCTGGCCCCTGTCACCTGCGTGGTTGCAGATGCGGCCGCAACGGTCGGTGGAATCCCATAAAGGATGAGCAGCGGCGTTGTGAGGAAGCCGCCGCCTACGCCAAACATGCCAGACAAAATGCCGACCGCGCCGCCCAGCAGCACGACCACCAGCGCATTCACGGACATGTTGGCAATCGGCAGGTAGATGTCCATTTCACCGACGGTCCTAGCCTCTGTTGCGGCAGACCGAAAGCGTTCTCTCAGAAATCCTTCGACATGCTGATCGCGACGCCGGAGCCGGGGCGCGCATCACCGGAAATGCGCACGCGCCAATCCAGTGTCAGACGCAAGTTGAGGGCCTGTGGTCCGACCATCGTTGAGGCACTCGGCCCGACATCCAGCCGATTGATGCGGGGCTGGAGGCCCCCCCATAGACCCAAGCCAAGGGCGCTGCCGTGACCTACAGATCGGCGGAGCGTCGCTGCTCCCTCCGCAAATAGAGATGGGTGCTGCGTGCCTACCATTCCGGCTTGTGCGTAGATGTCGGTTTGCCAGTCGCCGTTCGGCCACTGTTTCGTTGCGCCACCTGCAACAAAGATCGACGTGACATCGCGGGCTTGAGTGGCACCGCGCAACCGGCGCTCCACAATCAGTTCCACCGGGATGCCCTGAAATGGGCGGAGGCTGATGCCCGGCGCAACCTCATAGTCCTTTGGCCGATGAAGGGGCGCAGTGGCCCGCAGGGACGCGCGCAGGCGATCCTGGAAGGCGAAGGGCAGGATAAAGCGAGCACCCACCTGACTGCCTCCCAACTGTCCGCCAGTCCCAAGAGATTGTCCTGCGGCATCTGGCCGCCAGATAAGCCACCCGCCACCGTGCAGCGCCTGGCGGAATGCGGGAGCAGACGGGGTGTGGGCGGCCGAAGGTGCTTCCACGTTCGTGGCAAGACGGGGATCGTCTTGCCTGTCCAATGCGGAGGGCAAGGGGGCGAATGGCTCGGGGAGCGCCGTCTCTTCTGGGGCCGTCCCCATCCTGCTCAACGTCATGATGGCGCGTCGGTGGGGAGAGGAGGGGAGGGGCACAAGCGGGTGCGGGCGCAATAGAGGCTGTGGAACGACATTGGCGCCTGTCTTGGCGGTATTTGGCGGCTTGGGGCGAGTTCCCGCAAATTCGTCGGGCGCCGGCGCGCTCGGCAACCGGTGGTTCCAATAGACGACGCCTCCACGACCTACGATCCACAGCACGACAACCAGCGCCAACGCTTCCATCGATCGGGCACGCCGTGGGTTCGTCATAGCGGCCCTTTCGGGAAACTATGTTCCGTCTTGTCCCAATGGACCTGTCCTGTTTTCAGCATGCGGAGATAGGTGGACACGGCCCGGCGCGCGGCCATCATGGCGATGATGTTTGAGGTGATCATCCGCGGTATGGAGACCAGCCCTTCTCGCCAGCCATAATGACGGGTGACACAGCTTGCCCGAATGAGGAGGCGCCAAAGGAGCAGGATGCCGTTCACGAGAAGCAAGCCACCCAGAATTGGCCCTAGAGGGCGTTGATCCGACGACATTGTGAGCAGCAGCGCGGTCAGTATCAGGGCGCTATAGCCGCTCAGGAGCAGCAGGGCCGCAAGTGGCGCCCGGCGATCACGCAGGCGCATCCAGCGTTCGAAGAGACCACCTGTCCAGCCTACACGATCCCATCCCGCAAGAGCGATGCCGATCGTCCAGCGCGTCTTTTGGCGGACAGCGGTCGCCAAGGTCGCCGGAAAATGGGCGTGCGTCGCAACGATGCGGCCGTCGTCTCCGGCGATCCGGACAAAGGCACCGGACAGTCCTATTTCGCCTAGACGCAGCCCCAGTTCATAGTCTTCTGTTAGGCTGTCTTCGGCAAAGGGCAGGCCGCCGCGGCTGGCCGCAATATCTGCCAGGGCGGCCCGGCGGATGGAGCAGCCAACGCCGGCGGAGGGCAGGGCGGCCCCAATGGCCTCACGCACCACCATGTCGCGGCTATGCGCTTCAGCAAATTCATCGAGATAATGTCCGCTCACCCAGCGCGATTGCGGTTGGCGCAGGGGCAGGACGGGCAGCTGTATCAGCGAAAACCGGTCGCCCAGCGCGGCATGAACCCGCAGTTCGTCACGGTGGACGAGGTCTTCTGCATCATGGAGAAGGACAGCGGCAAAGTGCACGCCGGAACGGGCTTCGTCGGCCACCATGGCCTGATACAAGACGTTGAGGCATCCGGCTTTTGTCGTGGGGCCATGGGCCGTCCCAACGACCAGCCTGATTTGCGGATCCTGAACAGACTCCACTGCCGCAATCGTTGTTTCGTCATTTGCGTAGCAGCCGACAAAGAGCCGATAGCCGTCCTCCCCCCATTGCGAGATGCAACGCCGGAGCATGTCGGCGATGACGGCATCTTCGCGCCAGGCTGGAATGAAGACGGCGATATCACCGGAGGTGCGCGACGGCGGGAGGGCGGCCGCCGTCGCGCGCGGGTGAATCGAATAGACCGTCAGGCGTCGCCAGATCCTGCGCATTATCCAGACGATGTCGATCAGAAGGTCATCGATCCCCCCGAGGGCAAAGCCGATTGCGGAGAAGAGGAGCAATTCATCGCGAACGGCGGACGTAATCCAAGCAAGGTCACCCACGACCGGTCTGCCGATCACGCGACGATGGTGGTTCTCTTCACTGTCCGCGTCCGCTGTTCGAGTAAGTGCTGCCGCAGCCTATTGTCTGCTGTCGGTGCCGCTTCAAACGGCCCGGGCCGATCCCAGGCCCCTTCAGGCCGCAGAATGTGCATCGGGTCTGACGCGAGCGAGATCACATCATTGGCAGGGGCGAGATCAAGCTGCATCTCCACATATTTGACATTGGCAAAGGCGATTGGCGGACGGTCTTCAATCGGACGGAAGCCGAACACCTGCCAGAAGCGCTGCAGATCAAGCCGGCTATGCCCGTAAAGTGTGCGATATCCCTTTTTCCGGCAATGCTCGACGGCCGCTCTGACGAGCTGATAGGCGAGACGGCTGTTGCGATATTCCGCGCGGACGGCCAGCCGCTCAATCTTGGCGAACTCGCCGAAAAAGCGGGCGCGGATGCAGCCTGCGGCGTCGCCATCGACCTTTCCGAGCCAATGGGTGGAGCAGAAATCGTTGCCGTCAAACTCCTCGGAATAGAGGCAGAACTGCTCCGCAATGTAGGTCGCAGACCGCACCGAGAAGACTTGGAAGATCTCTTCGACCGTGCGGGCAACGGCGACCTCACACTTGGCCTTGGGGGCGGGTTCCTGGCGTTCGGGCAGCACGACGAGCATATCGCTGTCACATGCGGGATAGATGCTTTTGGCCTCAATAAACCCAGAGGTTTGCTGGAGGCGCTTGGAATGCTCGCTGACGGCCTTGGAAAAGACGGGGATGGGCGTTGTCAGGAAAGGCTCCAGTGCATCGGCAAAGGCGGTCAGCATCCGCCCGAAGCTGCCGGGCATATAGATCAGCCAGACATAGATGGCGGCCGGTTGCTCGCCTGACGGTGCAATCCATGCGCTGTCAGGCGCGGCACTATTGAAGTCGCCGTTGATGATGGCATCCGCGCCCTCGTCATTTAGCGGCAGGAGCGCAACGATACCGCGGTCTCCCGGCGCAGTGCCCGGCTGGCTGGCCACACGCACGGTATCCGGATTGGCTGCAATAATCTGCCGGATGACGGCGTCATCGGCCAAGATCATCGTGCGGCGGGCGGCCGCCAACATCTGATCAAGTTCAGCGGTGCAGGGTTGGTGCAGAAAGAACTTCTGTCGATCCGAGCGCTCGAGACACTTCCAGATCTTTCCGGAGAAACCAAGGCGGCGAACACCTGAACGGCTTGGCGATGTCATTTCCTGTAACATTTGAATTCTCCCCCAACTGGCGTAGAAATCACTTATGGTTTCCGACGCGGTTACTTTATCCGGGGTAGGGGAGGACGAGGCCCTCCAATTATCTGCACGCGGTGTTCATCCTGATGAACACCGCAAACTCATAGACTTGCTGGATAAAGTTAATTGGAATGATCTCGACATTCTGCGTCGGGCGGCAGACCAATCGAGCCTGAGACGGGCCGCACAAGCGCTCGGTATGTCGGTCAACACGGTCAGATCGCGCCTCAACCGACTCGAAAAATCGCTCGAGACCGTGCTATTTGCCCGTTCACGTGATGGCCTGAAAATCACGGCAGAAGGCCAGACGGTGCTTCGTGTGGCCAAAGACATGCGGATGCTGAGCGTGGGGCTGCCGCTCGCGCGCGGAAATCATGTGCTGGTCCGTGACGGCGAAGTCCGCATCTGCGCGTCGGAAGGGGTTGGCACATTCTGGTTGACCCCGCGATTGCCCGAACTCAAGGCACGCCTGCCCGATCACGTCGTGGCGCTGGACAGCCTATCGGATCAGAATCTCGTCTCTCCCGGAGAGCATGATGTTGCCGTCGGTTTCCAAAAGCCGGCCGATCTTGAGGCGATTTGTTGCAAGCTCGCTACAATCCACATCATGCCGTTCGCCTCGGACCAATATCTACGCCAGTACGGGATCCCGCTCTCGATAGACGATCTGCACCGCCACCAGTTCATTCAGCAGGATTCACCAGGTACCAAGGCGGATGCTGTCAACCTGTTCCTTACGCAGGACTTGGCGGAGAAGATAATTTCCATCCGCGTCAGTTCCAGCTTTTCCCATTATTGGGCGGTGGCCAATGGCGTCGGCATTGGCGCTTTGCCAACCTATGCGCGGGCGATCACCCGTCGGGTGCGTCCGCTCGACCTTCCGATCCGCTTGCGCTTTGAATTGTGGATGTCCTACCGGAGGGAGGCACGCAATTCTGAGCCCGTCCAGAAGGTCATCCAATGGTTGCGGGATAGCTTTGACGGGAACCGATACCCCTGGTTCTCGGATCGGTTTGTTCACCCCGATGAATTTACCGACGCGACAGGCCATGCAGGAGTGGTGTCCATTTTCGATCATCTCTTGGACTGATAGACGTCCCTTCATGGGAGATTCGATCAACCGACCTAAATCCGCGTTGCGTGCTTTTTTAGAAAGCGGAGCAGCCGGCGGCATCGTTCTGATGCTGGCGGCCGCGGCGGCATTGATCGTCGCGAACAGCGGCTGGTCGGACGCCTATTTCATGGGATTTCAGACAAAATTGGGGCCGATGTCGGTTCTACATTGGGTCAATGATGGCCTGATGACCCTGTTCTTCTTGCAGGTTGGGCTGGAGATAAAGCGCGAATTTGTCGACGGGCATTTGAGCAACTGGGGGGATCGGGCTCTGCCGATGATCGCAGCTGTTTCAGGGATGGTCATTCCGGCGCTGGTCTTTCTCGCCATCGCTGGGGCGCGACCCGAGCTTCACCGGGGTTGGGCAATCCCGGCGGCGACAGATATCGCATTTGCTATGGGTGTCGCTGCGCTTCTGGGGCGTCGCGTCCCTTCATCGCTGAAGCTGCTGCTTGCAACCGTCGCCATTGTTGATGACATGGGTGCCGTGGCCATCATTGCTGTGGGGTATACCGATGCCCTTTCGGGGGCTTGGCTGATGGCTTCAGCCGCCATCATGGCCGCGATGTTCCTCATTGGGCGAAGACAGGTGGTGGTTCTCTGGCCATATCTTGCCGGCTTTGCCCTGCTCTGGTTCGCTGTTCTTCAGTCCGGTGTTCATGCAACAATTGCCGGCGTGCTGGCGGCCGCGATGATCCCGGTACGTGTCACGCCGACCGCACCCGATGATCCTGCTTCACCCTTGCACCGTCTGGAGCATCTTTTGAACAGGCCGGTCGCCTTTCTGATCGTGCCGCTTTTCGGTTTTGCCAATGCAGGCGTTTCTTTTGCGGAAGGCGCCAGTCGGGATGAACTGACGCTGGCTATTGCAGCCGGGCTTTTCTTTGGAAAGCAAATCGGCATCTTTTCAGCCATTTGGCTTGCTGTTCGCTTTGGCTTTGCCGGAAAGCCCGCGGGTGCGACGTGGGCACAAGTCTACGGAATGGCCCTCCTTTGCGGAATTGGTTTCACGATGAGCTTGTTTATCGGCGATCTCGCTTTCTCCGATCCTATGCACGAAAGCGGCGTGAAAATGGGAGTGCTGCTTGGGTCCGTTGCGGCGGCCATTGTTGGAGCCATCGTTCTCGGTCTGTCTTCAGGCATAAAAAAAGGGGCAGCCTGAGCCGCCCCTTTTCATATTTCGTTATCCGTATCGGATCAGAGCTTTTCAACGAGCTCCGGCACGATCTTGAAGAGATCGCCGACAAGGCCAATGTCCGCGACCTGGAAGATCGGGGCGTCTTCGTCCTTGTTGATCGCGATGATCGTCTTGGAGTCCTTCATACCGGCCAGATGCTGAATCGCACCCGAGATGCCGACAGCGACATAGACGTCCGGAGCGACAATCTTACCGGTCTGGCCGACCTGATAGTCGTTGGGGACATAGCCAGCGTCGACGGCAGCGCGCGAGGCACCGACGGCGGCGCTGAGCTTATCTGCCAGCGGGAAGATGGTCGCCTGGAAGGTTTCCGCATCCTTGAGAGCACGACCACCGGAGACGATGATCTTGGCCGAGGTCAGTTCCGGACGCTCCAGCTTCACGATTTCAGCGCCGACGAACGCGGAGATGCCTGCATCGCCTGCACCGGATGTCGCTTCAACCGAAGCCGAGCCGCCTTCCGCATTCGCCTTGGCGAATGCGGTGCCACGTACGGTGATGACCTTCTTGGCATCGGACGACTGGACGGTCGCGATGGCGTTGCCGGCGTAGATCGGACGCGTGAACGTGTCGGCACTTTCGACCGACAGGATGTCGCTGATCTGCATGACATCAAGCAGCGCGGCGACGCGCGGCGCGATGTTCTTACCATGCGCAGTTGCCGGGAACAGCACGGCGTCATGGCTTGCCATCAGGCTTGCCACAAGCGGTGCAACATTTTCAGCCAGCTGGTTGGCAAGGCTCGCGTCATTGGCGACGTGGACCTTGGCAACACCGCTGATCTTTGCGGCGGCCTGTGCGACAGCATCGCAGCCATTGCCGGCCACGAGGACGTGCACTTCACCGAGCTGCGAGGCAGCAGTGACAACAGCGAGCGTTGCGTCCTTCAGCGACGCATTGTCGTGTTCAGCGTAAACGAGGACGCTCATGCGGCAACTCCCATTTCCTTGAGCTTGGCGACCAGCGCGTCGACATCGGCAACCTTGATACCGGCCGAGCGGACGGGCGGTTCTGTAACCTTCAGCGTCTTGAGACGCGGCGTGACATCCACACCATAATCAGCAGGCGTCTTTGTGCTCAGCGGCTTCGACTTTGCCTTCATGATGTTCGGAAGCGACGCATAGCGCGGCTCGTTCAGGCGAAGATCGGTGGTGACAATGGCAGGCGCCTTCAGGCTGACGGTTTCGAGGCCGCCATCGACTTCGCGCGTCACGTTAATGCTGTCGCCGGACACTTCAACCTTAGAGGCAAAAGTGCCCTGCGGACGGCCCGTGAGCGCCGCGAGCATCTGGCCCGTCTGGTTGCTGTCATCGTCAATTGCTTGCTTGCCGAGGATGACGAGGCCGGGGGCTTCTTCTTCCATTACCTTGGCGAGCAGCTTGGCGACGCCGAGCGGCTCGACATCTTCTGCAACGATGAGGATCGCGCGGTCCGCACCCATGGCGAGTGCAGTGCGCAGCGTTTCCTGCGCCTTATCCTGTCCGATCGAGACGGCGACGATTTCCGTCGCAACGCCCTTTTCCTTCAGACGGATGGCTTCTTCCACCGCGATTTCGTCGAAGGGGTTCATCGACATCTTCACGTTGGCAAGGTCCACGCCGGAGCCATCAGGCTTCACGCGGGGCTTCACATTATAATCAATGACCCGCTTTACGGGCACAAGGATTTTCATGGCGCTTATCTCCAATGAGTCGCTTTACGTTTACGTCAATGTCCGCCGCACTGCACAAAATGGCCGTGCAATGCAAGCCTCAAGCGGCTTTGCGGACTTCCGCGACGATCTTCTTCGCCGCATCGCCAAGGTCGTTGGCAGGGACGATCGGAAGACCGGAATTCGCGAGAATATCCTTGCCCTGCTGCACGTTGGTGCCTTCCAGGCGGACAACGAGCGGCACGGACAGGTTCACTTCCTTGGCGGCGGCAACAATGCCGTCGGCGATGATGTCACACTTCATGATGCCACCAAAGATGTTCACCAGGATGCCCTTTACGGCTGGGTCCTTCAGAATGATTTTGAACGCAGCTGTCACCTTTTCCTTGTTGGCGCCGCCGCCGACGTCGAGGAAGTTGGCGGGGAATTCCCCGTTCAGCTTGATGATGTCCATCGTCGCCATGGCAAGACCAGCACCATTGACCATACAACCGATGTTGCCGTCGAGCTTGATGTACGCAAGGTCATATTTCGACGCTTCGATTTCGGCCGGGTCCTCTTCGGTCAGGTCGCGCAGTTCGACGAGATCCTTGTGGCGGAACAGCGCGTTTGAATCGAAGCCGACCTTCGCATCGAGGACGAACAGCTTGTCGCCGTCCGCCGTCGGGCAGACAGCCAGTGGATTGATTTCGATCTGGCTGGCGTCGGTCGCAACGAAGGTGTCATACAGACCCTTGAGGACTGACTGGGCCTGCTTGGCCAGATCACCCGTCAGGCCGAGCGCCTTGGCGACGGAGCGGCCATGATGCGGCATCAGGCCCGTTGCGGGGTCGATGGTGATCGTTGTGATCTTTTCCGGCGTGTCATGCGCGACGGTTTCAATGTCCATGCCACCTTCTGTCGACGCGACAATCGCGATGCGGCTGGATGCACGGTCGACGAGGAGGGCGAGATAGAATTCTTTGCCGATGTCGACACCGTCGGTGATGTAAAGACGTTGTACCTGCTTGCCGGCTTCGCCTGTCTGGATCGTGACGAGCGTGTTGCCGAGCATGTCGGTTGCGTGGGCGCGGACTTCGTCCAGCGACTTGGCGAGGCGAACGCCGCCCTTGGCATCCGGCCCGAGTTCCTTGAACTTGCCTTTGCCGCGGCCGCCCGCGTGGATCTGCGCCTTCACGACGTAAAGCGGCCCGGGAAGCTGCTTGGCTGCCTCAACAGCTTCTTCCACCGACATGGCTGCAATGCCCTTCGGTACGGCGACGCCGAACTTGGCCAGAAGTTCCTTGGCTTGATACTCGTGAATATTCATGTGTGCGCGAGTCCCTGCTAGAGTTGCAGGGCCTAAAGCATAGCAGGGCGGTTATGGGAAGCCCGTAACACGCCTATCCCATATGCTTATTCTGAGATCGCGCAGCTTAGGCCTGCGCGTGTTGTGATGCTGAGGATTTCCGGATCGCGCAACGCGCGGACTTGGCGCCAAAATTCGCCAACCCGCATCTCGCCAATGCGCTTGTCGCTTATCTTGCTCAGATCGGACAGGCGCTTAAGTTGCGTGAGCGACAATTTGTCGATCATGCGGCCTGCCATGCAGGCGGATGTGTCGCGGGACAGGCCGGCCGATTGCAGGCCGTTGCGTAACCGCGTCTCAGGCGTGGCGCAGGCGGAAAGCGAAGAGGCGAGGATCAGTGCGGCCATGATTTTGGTGCGCATTTGCGGCTCCCGATGTGAAAATAGCGCAGGCCAGTGCGGATTGCTGTCCCGTTGCACTGGCCTGTTATGCCTCAAATGGCGCTTTAATGATGACGAAAACATGAACAGCGTTATAGGGTGCCGCCATGTCTATCTGGTCCGGCCTCGGCGTTTTCAGTCTGACGGTACTCTTCATGGAGGGCTTCGCTTATGTCGCCCACCGTTGGTTGATGCATGGTCCGGGCTGGTTCCTGCACAAAAGCCACCACCGGCCGCGGAACGGCGCATTTGAGATGAATGATCTCTACGCTGTGATCTTCGCCGTCCCGTCAATTTCTCTGTTCTGGTATGGGATCGGGCTGGGCCATGGCGCGCTGTACGCGTGGATTGGCGGCGGCATTGCGGCTTATGGCGCAATCTATTTCGGCTTTCACGATGTCATTGTGCACAAGCGTATCGGCCACCGTTATGTGCCGAAAAGCAATTACATGAAACGAATCATGCAGGCGCATCGGCTCCACCATGTCGTGGAAACGAAGGATGGCACGGTGAGCTTCGGGTTTTTGTGGGCACCAAAGCCAGAGGTGCTGAAGGCGCAATTGGCAAAGGGTGGTCGAGCAGGCGTTCGAGCGCCGGCCTTGGATCGGGACTAAGCGGCGATCGGGTTCCGACGTCGCCGCAACGCGAAGCCGACCATGCCAAAACCACCCAGCATCAGGGCCCAACTTCCGGGTTCCGGCAGCGGATCGATATAAGACACGGTCAGGTCGTCCAGCTTGAACGAGTCCTTCCTGTTGTCCTGATTGACCATGGAAGAAGCCACCATCCAAATATTGCCAACCTTCTGGCCGGCGGCACCGGGCTGGAGGTCGCGGACAACGCCGTTTGGTGCTGAGCCGCCTGTGGCTTCATAGCCGGCACCGTTCAGCAGGCTGTTGACGACGGAGATATTCTTATTGTCGAGCGACAACCCAGAATTCCAAGGGAGTGCGGTCGTGCCATAGTCGATGGAGGCATCGCTGTCCTGATAGCTCAATCCGCTCAACTGATAGGTCGTGAACTTGGCGGAGAGAAACTCAACCGGCTTGTCAAACTGGAACAGGATGAAGTCGGTGCCGCCGCTGTTATCGGTGGTGTGGGAATTGCCCCCACCGCTGCCTTCACTCCGGTTGGTCACACCTAAACCACTGCCATAGGCACCGAGAAACGCATTCCGCACCACGCTGCTGGAGACACTCCAAGCTGTCGCGCGCACGTTGATTGTTTTTCCAGCCGTAGTCGCGCTGAAGAAGCGGGCATTGCCGTCCGTCCCGTCGAGGGCGGAATTGCCGACCAGATTGAAGAAGAAGGAGGCCGCGTTAGCCGCAGGAGCGGTTACCAGCGCCAGCGCAGATGCCGAGAGGATCGCTATCGATTTCAAACGCATAAACTCATTGCCCCTGTGCGTGTCCTGCCATTGCATGGACACTTCGCCTGGTGCGACCCTGACCGATACGGGCAAGTTACGCCTTTACGGGCCGATTCGCAACCAGTCTGGAACAAGTGAGTGTCCCTGATTGGGACAGATTTCAGGCCTTCTCGGCGAGGGCGTCTTCGGCTTCGCGCACTAGTGTCGCCAGAATGGCTGCAACGGGCTCTTCCGTTTTCACCATGCCGACGGACTGACCAGCCATGACAGAGCCATTTTCAACGTCGCCATCAATCACCGCGCGGCGCAGGGCACCTGCCCAGAACTGCTCAATTTCAAGCTGCGCGGCGGCCATATCGACCTCTCCACGGTCCAGCATGGCCGCAACTTCGACCTGCTTGCGCGTGAACTCTTCCGTGCCCGCATTTTTGAGCGCGCGGACAGGGATAACTGGCAGCCGTGGGTCGATCTGGACGCTTGCGATGGCATCCCGCGCATTGCCGCGCAGAAAGGCCTTTTTGAAGGCAGGATGGGCGATACATTCGGTGGCGCAGACAAGCCGCGTGCCGATCTGAACGCCGGCCGCGCCCTGTTTCAGATACGCCGCCATCATCTCCCCCCGGCCAATGCCACCGGCAACAAACACGGGGACGACGTCCGCCATCTCCGGCAGGATTTCCTGGGCGAGGACGGAGGTGGACACGGGGCCGATATGGCCGCCGGCTTCCATCCCTTCGATCACCAGCGCATCAACGCCGGAGCGGACGAGCTTCTTCGCCAGCGACAAAGCTGGGGCAAAGCAGATGACCTTGGCGCCAAATGCCTTGATCTGTTCAATCGCGCCCGCAGGCGGGAGACCGCCTGCCAGCACGACATGGGTCACCTTATGCTGCGCGCAGACCGCAATCAGGTCTGTCAGTTGCGGATGCATAGTGATGAGGTTCACGCCAAAGGGCTTGCCCGTCATCGCCTTGGTCGCTGCGATCTCAGAGGAGAGAATTTCCGGCGGCATGGCGCCGCCCGCAATCACGCCAAAACCGCCAGCGTTGGACATGGCGGAGACTAGATGCCGCTCACTGATCCAACTCATGGCGCCTGCCATGATGGCGACTTCCGACCCCAGAAAGGCCGTGCCGCGCGCCATGAGCGCCTGAAGCTGGCTCACGCTGCATCCTCGGCATCAAGGCCATAGGCTGTATGCAGCACGCGGACCGCCAATTCGGTTTCGTCTTCGTCGATAAGGACGGAGACTTTGATTTCAGAAGTGGAGATCGCCTGAACGTTGATGCCGCGTTGCGCGAGCGCCTTGAACATCGTCGATGCAACCCCGGCATGGCTGCGCATCCCGACTCCCACGACGGAAATCTTGGCGACCTTCGTGTCATGCATCAAGGTTGAGAAACCAATGACATCCTTGCCCTTTTCCAGCGTGTCGATGGCACGCGCCAATTCCGCTCCGGGCACCGTGAAAGTCACGTCCGTTGAACCGCTGTCGTGCGCGATGTTCTGGATGATCATGTCGACGTTGATATTGGCATCAGCCAGCGGGCCAAAGATGTTCGCAACCGCGCCCGGCCGGTCCGGCACGCTGGTGAGCGTCACCTTGGCTTCGTTCTTGTCGTGGGCAATGCCCGTGATCAGTTGGCGTTCCATTTCGTCTTCTCCGATTTCGTCGTCGCCGACGATAAGCGTGCCGGGGATGGGATTGTCTGTCGGCGCGTCGAAGGAGGACAGCACCTGCACGCGCACATTTTCTTTCATGGCGAGCCCGACCGAACGGGTCTGGAGCACCTTGGCCCCGACGCTCGCCAACTCGAGCATTTCTTCATAGGTGACCTTGGCGAGCTTGCGTGCCCTTGGCACGATGCGCGGGTCGGTCGTGTAGACGCCGTCGACATCCGTGTAGATGTCGCACCGGTCGGCCTTGACGGCCGCCGCGACCGCGACAGCCGAGGTGTCGGATCCGCCCCGACCCAGCGTCGTGATGCGGTTGTCAGCCGTGACGCCCTGAAAGCCCGGAATGACGGCCACTTCACCAGCAGACATCGCCGCAATCAGGCCCGTTGTATCAATATCTTCAATGCGGGCAGAGGCATGGGCGTCCGACGTTTTGATCGGCAATTGCCAGCCTAGCCAGCTGCGCGCCTTCACCCCCATCGCCTGCAAGGTGATCGCCAAGAGGCCAGACGTGATCTGCTCCCCGGCGGCGACGACAACATCATATTCCTTGGGGTCGTGAAGCGGAGCTGCCTCGCGGCAGAAATTGATCAGCCGGTCGGTTTCGCCGGCCATGGCCGACACAACAACGGCGACTTCATTTCCGGCGTCGACTTCGTGCTTTACGCGGGCGGCCACGTTGCGGATGCGCTCCGTCCCCGCCATGGACGTGCCGCCGAACTTCATTACGATGCGGGCCATCGAATTCCCTGTTTTGTGTCGCAAATGCGGGTTTGGCCAATAGGCGCCGTCCTGTTAGGGAAGGGGTATGGCAAAGGCAAGCACCACAACCACGATTGACCCTGCGGAAGCCGCGCATTTTGGCAAATTGGCCGCCGACTGGTGGAACCCCAAAGGGTCCTCCGCGATGCTGCACAAGCTGAACCCGGTGCGGCTTAAATTCATTCGCGAGGCGATTGACGTGCATTGGCCCGGGAATGGCGGCAGTTTCCGCCCGCTTACGGGAAAGTCAGCCCTCGACGTTGGTTGCGGGGCTGGGCTACTGTGCGAACCCTTGGCCCGCCTCGGCGCGACAGTGACCGGTGTTGACGCAGCGGCAGAGAGCATTGGCGTCGCTTCAGCGCATGCCGCAGAAGGCGGACTGTCGATCGACTATCGCTGTGCTGATGTTGCGGGGATGTCGGAGCGTTTCGATCTTGTGACGTCGATGGAGGTCATTGAGCATGTCAGCGACCCGGCGTCATTCCTCGCCGCCTTGCGTGACCGATTGGTGGACGGCGGGCTTATGATCCTCTCCACACCCAACCGCACGCCGAAATCAAAGCTCGCCATGATCACGCTGGGCGAGGGGGTTGGCGCGATCCCCAAAGGCACGCATGATTGGGACAAGTTTCTGACGCCCGAAGAGATGCACGCGTTGCTGCATGATGCAGGGCTGGTCGCCGGCGAGATGCGCGGAATCGCGTTTTCTGCCACCGCCGGCCTGCACCTGTCGGACGATCTAGCACTGAATTACATCTTCACGGCCACAAAGGCTTAGAAGTCGACCTTGTCGTAATGTGCGGGCGGGGGGATGACTTCCATCCGCTCGCTCAACAAGGGGCGGAAAGAGGGTCGGGATTTGAGTCCCGAATACCAGCGCTTGGTCGCTTCATGGCCGCGCCAGTCAATGCCGCCGAGATAGTCGGCGACGGAGATGTGCGCTGCGCCGGCCAGATCAGCGAGGCTTAGGCTCGCGCCGGCGAGCCAGTTGCGGTGATCGAGCAGCCAGTCGATATAGTCGAGCAACTGATTGGCATTCTTCATCGCCTGCCGCAGCACGCCACCATCTGGTGCCGCGCGCTGGACAAGGCGCTTTTCCATGCGCTCATGAAGGAGCGGCCCGACAACCTGCATATAATATTGTTCGTCAAACCAGGCGGTGAGCCGCCGAATTTCGGCCCGGTTTGGTGCCGTCCCCGAAATCATGGGGGACTGGTCAACGGTCTCTTCCAGATATTCGCAGATTGCATTGGAATGGATGAGCGTCAGCCCGCGTTCCGATTCGACCAGAACCGGGGTCTGGCTCGTCGGGTTGAGGTCCACGAATTCATCGCGCCGTTCCCACGGATATTCGCGGACAAGCTGATAGCCCACGCCCTTCTCTCCCATGAGAAGGCGGACCTTGCGAGAAAACGGACAGAGAGCGAACTGATAGAGCTGCCACATGGCGCCAGACTGATAGGCCACAGACT
This sequence comes from uncultured Sphingomonadaceae bacterium, assembly GCA_937996655.1. Taxonomy (GTDB): domain Bacteria; phylum Pseudomonadota; class Alphaproteobacteria; order Sphingomonadales; family Sphingomonadaceae; genus Aquisediminimonas. Next base: position 552,809 of record CALKUK010000012.1, read on the forward strand.
TCCTTTGGGGAAGGGGGTGATGTGCAAAGGTTGTGGATCGAACTCTTGCCAATTTGGTGGCATTGGCGCATCTAATTGATTGCTATTGGGCAGGGGGATACGTGCGGGTTTTTGGAACAGGGGCAATTTTGGCCGTTGCGCTGGCCCAGCCAGCTTGGGCCGATATCGGCCGTATTAAGCTCGCAAGCGGTGCCGCATCGATTGAGCGCGACGGCAAAGTGCTACCGGTAAAGCCGGGTTTTGTTATTGAAACGGGTGACACGCTCGTCATCGGCGCGCGCGGCAAGGCGGGTGCGACCTTCATCGACAACACACGACTTTCGGCTGGGCCGGGGACGCGAATGACGTTCCGATCCTTCGACTATAACGACACGACGCAGCAGGGCCGCTTTGTGAGTTTTCTCAAAAAAGGGGTCGTCGCGATCATCTCCGGCCGGATCGCCCGCAATGATGCGCAGGCGATGCGCGTCGAAACACCCAAGAACGTCTATGTCATCCGGCGCGCGCGCGTCGTGTTGAACGTCAAATGATGTGGCGCTTGTCCCTTAGCTGGCTTGCCGCTCCGCTCTTGTTGGCGGGGTGTGCACTGTCGCAGGTGGCGCTTGGCCCTGGAGAGAATGGCGAGGCGGGGAGCGTCGCCGTCCTCAACGCCGCCGGGACTGAAGTCGCCGTTGTCGACAAGGTCGGCGCCGTGGCCAGCGTTTCCGGGGCCTCGGCCTCCATCAAAACGATGGGCAGTGCGGCCTTTGACGCGAAATATGCTGATCTGCTGGCCGGACTCCCGACTCCGCCGCGCACCTTCGTGCTTTATTTCAAAGAAAACTCGGTTGAGCCGACGGAAGAATCCCAAGCATTGATGGCAGAGATTTTCGCCGAGATTAAAAAGCGTCCCGGGGCAGATTTGGAGATTACGGGCCATACCGACACCGTGGGCTCAGAAGAGGTCAACGACGCCTTCTCGCTGCGCCGTGCGGCGGAAATTACGTCCTATCTGTTCTCTCAGGGGCTCGACAAAACCATTGTCCGCATTGCGGGTCGCGGAGAACGTGAATTGCGCGAACAGACGCCGGACGAGACGCCTTCGGCGATTAACCGACGGGTAGAAGTCACCGTCCGCTAATCAAGTCATCGCGTCGCGCGTTGCCAGATTATGTTCAGTCGCAATGGCCGTGACCAAGGGCTTCGAGCACATCGTCGAGCCGTGCCGGATCTCCCAGCGCGATAACATCCCCACCTGAGTCTGCGTTCAACACATGGCCAGACCAGTCGCACACCATGCCGCCTGCGCCTTCAATGACAGGAACGAGAGCGGCGAAGTCATGGAGTTTCAGGCCCGCTTCGACGACAAGGTCAACATGGCCGCTCGCGACCAGCCCGTAATTGTAACAATCACCGCCATAGATGATCCGCCGTCGCGCGACTTTGGCGGCAAGCGAAAGGAAGTGGTCAGCCTCATGCGCGCTGAAGAGATGCGGGCTGGTTGTTCCGAGCACGGCGTCATCAAGTGCACGGCACCTACGTGAAAGGGCTGGCGCGCCGTTGAATGTCGTCGGTTGCCCGATGGCACCCACCCAGCGTTCCCGCGCAATGGGCTGGTCGATAATGCCAAGCACGGGCCAGCCATCCTGCAAAAGCGCGATGAGCGTGCCAAAGATGGGGCGGCCGGCGACGAAGCTTGTGGTGCCGTCAATGGGGTCGAGGACCCAGACGCGGCTCGCATCGGCCCGCTCGCTGCCAAATTCCTCGCCAACAATGCCATCGCGTGGCGCTTCGCTCGCCAACAGCTTGCGCATAGCCTCTTCCGCCGCTCGATCAGCGAGCGTGACGGGGGAGGCATCCGCCTTGCTTTCGAGCCCGAAGCTCCCGCGGAAAAAGGGTCGGATGGCAGCCCCTGCCGCATCGGCAAGCGCATTGGCCAGCGCAAGATCGGTTTCCATCGTCATGTTCAGATCAGTGCTGGAGCGATTTGACGATGTCTTCGACCATCTTCTTCGCATCGGCGAGAAGCATCATCGTCTGGTCCATGTAGAACACGTCATTGTCGACACCGGCATAGCCGACCCCGCCCATGGAGCGCTTGATGAACATAACGGTCTTGGCCTTGTCTACATCGAATACGGGCATGCCATAGATGGGGGAGGACTTGTCCGTCTTCGCAGCCGGGTTCACCACGTCGTTCGCGCCGATGATGAAGGCAACATCGGTCTGCGCAAATTCGCTGTTGATGTCTTCCAGCTCGAACACCTCGTCATAAGGCACGTTCGCCTCGGCCAGCAGGACGTTCATATGCCCAGGCATACGCCCGGCAACGGGGTGGATGGCGTACTTCACGCGCACGCCTTCCTTTTTCAGAATGTCACCCATTTCACGCAAGATGTGCTGCGCCTGCGCCACAGCCATGCCGTATCCGGGGACGATAATGACTTGTTCGGCCTCCTTGAGGAGGAAGGCTGCGTCTTCCGCCGAGCCGCGTTTCCAGGGACGCTGCTCCTTGGCTTCTCCGCCGCCGGCGGAGGCTTCGGCACCGAACCCGCCTGCGATGACGCTAATGAAGCTGCGGTTCATTGCCTTGCACATGATGTAGCTGAGGATCGCGCCCGAAGACCCGACCAGTGCGCCGGTGATGATCATGGCGCTATTGCCGAGCGTGAAGCCCATCGCGGCGGCGGCCCAGCCGGAATAGCTGTTCAGCATCGACACGACGACGGGCATGTCTGCGCCCCCAATCGGGATGATCAGCAGGAAGCCGATGACGAAGCTGAGCGCGGTAATCGTCCAGAAGATCCAGGGGCTCTGGTCCGTCAGGAAAATGCCGATCAGGCCAAGGATAGCCGCCAGCATCGCCAGATTGATGATATGGCGCGCGGGCAAAAGGATGGGCGCGCCGCTCATTTTCCCCGCCAGTTTCAGGAAGGCAATGACCGAGCCGGAAAAGGTGATGGCACCGATAGCGATACCGAGGCCCATTTCCACGCGGCTGATGGTATGGATAAGGCCATCTGCCCCAGCGATGCCGAAATTCTCAGGGTTGAGGAATGCTGCAGCGGCCACAAGCACGGCTGCCAAGCCAACCAGAGAGTGAAATGCGGCCACCAGCTGGGGCATGTCCGTCATCTTGATCCGACGCGCGGTCACGATCCCGATGACGGCCCCTATGCCGATGGCCAAGGCAATCTCCGCAAGCACTTCCCCGTCGATGGTCATGCCGAAACGGAAGCCGCCATCATCTCGCGTGCCGAACTCCAGGCCCAAGCCGTGCAGGGCCAACGTCGTCACGACCGCAATCAACATTCCCGCCATGCCAAACCGGTTGCCGCGCCGCGATGTGGCCGGTGAGGAAAGCCCGCGCAGGGCCAAGATGAAGAACACTCCGGAAAGCAGATAAGCGAGCATGACCCAGGAAGGTTGTGCAGATGCTGCGTGCATGAATGTCCTGCCCCCGTTGGCGTAGGTTGGTTGTTCGGCGAAGGATTAGGGAGGGCAGGACAACTTGTCACCGGTTTTTGGAAGGACCGTGTTTCAAACGGCTTGATCGCGTCGGAATGCATCCAATCCGCGCTGCTGTGGTCCAATTGACAGGTTGAACGCGCAGGGTCGAAGGCGCATGAGCACAGCCGCATGTTTGAACAACCCGCTCTTCAGCGCCGCGCGCGCCTTCTTGGCTATGCCGGGCAATTGCCGCAGGTTCTCGCGGTCATTCTTCTGGCCGATCCCCAGACGCGTTGGATCGCGATGGCGGGCGGCTTTGGCTACGCTGCTCTGATCTTCAGCTTTCTGGGCGGTGTGTGGTGGGGCGTCGGCATCAGCAACCCGCAGGCGCCACGCTGGATTTATGTGGCCGCTGTCCTGCCGAGCCTGATTGGCCTTGCGGCCTATGTGCCATGGATCTTCGGCTGGTCTTGGCCGGGGCCGTCGCTCATTGTGCTCGGGCTTTGCCTGCTTGCCAGCCCCGTGGTTGATCGGGAAATGGCCCTGAAACTGCCATTGCCGGACGGTTGGGTCCGGCTTCGCTCGCATCTGTCGGTCGGTCTGGGTCTGCTCACTCTGATGCTGGCCGCTGCGGATTTGATGCTGCAACCCGTCTCCGGCTAAGCCGAAAACAACCGAAACTGGTTGACGGCGGGCCGCCCGCAATGGCAATGGCGGCGCGCTCCAAGTGCGAGAGCCTCGGCGCGGGTGTAGCTCAATGGTAGAGCAGAAGCCTTCCAAGCTTACGACGAGGGTTCGATTCCCTTCACCCGCTCCACCGCTGCCGTCAGCCCCGCAGCACAGCCCCCAGTTTTGATGCTGCCGCCACGACCTTGTCGGCAATCGCCTTCAGCTCGTCTTCGTCATAGCTCTTCTCGCCCGGTTGGAGCGTGATTTCCACGGCGAGTGACTTTTGCCCTTCCGGCACGCCCTGGCCCGTGAACTGATCGAACAGGCGCGCCGCGACGATGTTGTCTTTGTCCGCGCCCTTGATGGTGCGGACAAGGTCACCCGCGAGCAGGTCAGCCGCCACGAGGAAGGCAAAGTCACGTTTCACGGCCTGCAGGGCCGGGGGTGAGAAGGCCGGACGCATGAAGCCCGTTCCGCGCTTGGCGGGGATAGCATCGAGATAAATTTCGGCGGCCATGACCGGTCCATCCAGATCGAACGCCCTGGCCGTCGATGGATGCAGCGCGCCAAAGGCTGCGAGGATATTCTTCGGCCCCAGACGCAGTGTCGCCGACTGGCCGGGATGATAATGCGGCCCAGCCTCACCCATGATCTGGAGGTTGTCGACCGGCGCCCCTGCGGCGGCGAGAAGCGCCAGCACTTCCGCCTTCGCGTCATAGGCGTCAAAAGCCTTTGCCTTGCCTTCTGACCAGCCGCGCGCCGATTTCTCGCCAGCAAGAACAAGGCCGGCGGTCAGGTGCTCGCCCTCCGCCAGATAGCGGCGGCCAATTTCAAACAGGCGGATACTGTCGGCACCGCGGTCGGCATTGCGGCGGGCGGCCGACAATAGACCGGGGAGCAGCGAGGGCCGCATGACCTTCATGTCTTCGCTGATCGGATTGGCGAGGCTCCAGGTGCCGCCCCCAAAGGCCGCAGCCTCTTTTTCGGGGAGGAAGGACCAATTGATTGCTTCATTGAGGCCACGTGCTGCCGCGGTGCGACGGACACGGCGTTCCAACTTCTGCAGCGGGGTCGCGGTCGGCTTGGCGACGCCATCTGCGCGCGGCAGCGGCGTGGAGGGCACATTGTCGAGCCCGACCATGCGGACGACTTCCTCTACCAAATCGGCGGGGCCGTCGATGTCACGGCGCCAACTGGGGACGGTGACCGTCGCACCATCCACCTTGAAGCCGAGCGACGTGAGGATGTTCGCCTGCTTGTCCGCAGCCACATCAATGCCACCCAGTTTTGCGCATAAGGCGGTGTCATAAGTGACGGTCTTCGCGGCCCGTGGCGGTTCGCCTGCGCGGATAATCTCGGAAGCCTCACCACCACAGATATCGAGGATCATCTGGGTTATGATGGCAACGGCATCATCGAGGAAGGCAGGGTCCACGCCGCGTTCAAAACGGGTGCGCGCGTCGGATGTTAGGGCGAGTGTCTGACCGGTCTTCGCAATCCGCTCCGGCGTGAAAAAGGCGACTTCGAGGAGAACATCGGTCGTATCATCCGCGCAGCCTGAATGCTCGCCACCCATGATGCCGGCAATGTCGTGCACGCCTGCATTGTCGGCGATGACGGTCATGTCGGCGTTCAGGGTGAAGTCCTTGCCGTTGAGCGCGGTAACAGTCTCACCATCGTTCGCGCGGCGGGCGACAACAGCGCCGGTCAGCTTCGCCAGATCATAGGCATGGCTCGGGCGGCCATGGTCGAGCATGACATAATTGGTGATGTCGACGAGTGCCGAGATCGGGCGTTGGCCTGCGGCCTTAAGGCGGGCCTGCATCCAGTCTGGCGAGGGGCCGTTTGCCACGCCCTTGATGACGCGACCGTAAAAGGCCGGGCAGCCATCAGGGTCGTCAGTGCGGATCTCTGTCGGGCAGGGGAAGCTGCTTGAGACGGTCGGCACCGCGAGAGGCTTCAGCTTGCCGAGGCCAGCAGCGGCGAGATCGCGCGCAATGCCGCGCACGCCCATGCAGTCCTGCCGGTTGGGCGTGATGGCAACATCGATGATCGGATCGTCGAGCTGGGCGTAGTCGGCAAAGGCTGTGCCGACGGGCGCGTCAGCGGGAAGCTCAATGATGCCGTCATGGTCATCGCCGAGTTCCAGCTCACGTGTCGAACACATCATGCCGTTGGATTCCACGCCACGGATCGCCGCCTTGCGCAGCACCATACCATTGGCCGGTACAACCGCGCCTTCAATGCCGAACACGCCGACAAGGCCCGCGCGTGCGTTGGGCGCGCCGCAGACGACCTGCAGCGGGCCATTGCCGGCATCTACCGTAAGCACCTGAAGCTTGTCCGCCTGCGGGTGACGGTCCGCCGTTAGCACTTTGGCGACGGTGAAGCCCTTCAGACGCTCCGCTGGGTTTTCAATGCCTTCGACCTCAAGGCCGATGCGATTGAGCACATCGGCGACGTCCTGAATGGTCGCGTCGGTATCGATATGGGCTTTCAGCCAAGACAGAGAGAGCTTCATGCGCCGACTCCTCCGCTGAGCGTGGGGACATCGAGAGCGGCAAAACCGTAATGTTTCAGCCAGCGCAGATCACCGTCGAAGAAGGCGCGCAAATCATCCATCCCGTATTTGAGCATGGCGAGCCGGTCGACGCCGGTGCCAAAGGCAAAGCCCTGATATTCATTGGGGTCGAGCCCGCAGGCTTCGATTACACGCGGGTGGACCATGCCGGAACCCAGCACTTCCATCCAACCTTCAGAGCCGCCAATCACGCGCTTACTGTTGACGACGGTGTAGCCGACATCAACCTCCGCACTCGGCTCGGTGAAGGGGAAGTAGCTGGGGCGCAGACGCAGCACGACATCGTCGCGCTCAAAGAACGCCTTCAGGAAGGTCTCCAGTGTCCATTTCAAATGGCCGAGGTGAATCCCCTTGTCGATCACAAGGCCTTCGATCTGGTGGAACATCGGCGTGTGCGTGGCGTCGCTGTCTGACCGGTAGACACGGCCCGGTGCAATGATGCGGATGGGCGGCTTTTGATTGAGCATCGTGCGGATCTGCACCGGCGAGGTGTGCGTGCGCAGCAGCATTTTCTTGCCATCCACCGCCTTGTCATCGGGGAAGTAGAAGGTGTCGTGCATCGCGCGCGCCGGATGCGTTTCCGGAATGTTGAGCGCGGTGAAATTGTGCCAGTCGTCCTCAATCTCCGGGCCTTCCGCGACGGCAAAGCCCATATCTGCGAAGATTTCGGCAAGCTCATCCATCACCTGGCTGACCGGGTGGACCGAACCTTGCGGCGCATCTGGCGCAGGGAGGGTCATGTCGAGCCGTTCCGTCGCTAGGCGCGCATCAAGGACTGCAGCCTCCAGTGCCGACTTCTTCGTCGCAATCGCACCCGTCACCGCTTCGCGCAGACCGTTGATGGCTGGGCCCTGCACCTGCCGTTCTTCCGGAGACATCTGCCCTAGGGTTTTGAGCAAGGCAGAGATGCTGCCTTGTTTGCCCAGCAGGTCGATGCGAACAGCCTCCACGGCGTCGAGCGTGGCTGCCGCGTCAATGGCTGTGATGGCTTGCGATTGGAGTGTTGCGATGTCGGTCATGGGTTCGCCTGATAAGCAAATGGGCGCGAACGGCAATGCCGCTCACGCCCATTTGCGCATAATCGAAATTCGGCTGTTAAGCTGCCTGAGGCATTGCCGCCTTCGCCTGCGCGATGATGGTGCTAAACGAAGCCCCTTCATTCATCGCGAGATCGGCCAGAACCTTGCGGTCCAGTTCGACACCGGCGAGCTTCAGGCCATGCATGAACTGACCATAGGTCAGGCCTTCTGCACGGACAGCGGCGTTAATACGCTGGATCCAAAGCGCGCGGAATGTGCGCTTCTTCGCCTTGCGGTCGCGATAAGCGTACTGGCCGGCCTTTTCGACAGCCTGACGTGCGATGCGAATCGTGTTCTTGCGACGACCAAAATAGCCCTTCGCGTCCTTCAGGATCCGCTTGTGCTTGGCGTGCGTGGTCGTACCGCGCTTGATGCGTGACATAGTCTAGCGCTCCTTACTTCAGGCCGTAGGGGGCCCAGGCCTTGACCGTCGCCGTATCGGCGCTGGACAGGACTGACGTGCCACGATTTTGGCGGATATACTTGCCGTTGTGGCTGATAAGGCGGTGTCGCTTACCGGCGACGCCGTGCTTCAACTTTCCAGTTGCGGTGAGAGTGAAGCGCTTCTTGACGCCACTCTTGGTCTTCAGTTTGGGCATTTTCGTCCTTTCAAATTCGACGATTTCGCATCAGCCATGGCAGCCCTTTCAGCCAGGCCGATCGCATTACAATCGTGCGGAAGACGGGGCCTTTATGCAGGGGACGCAAAAAAGGCAAGCCCCGCCGCGGTTCTGTAAGGTCATTCATGCATCAATTGATTGACCTTATGGCCCTGCTTATGCCATTCGCGCCGTTCTTCGGACGCGACGTGTGTCAGATCGCACGCCTTGCGGGTGTAGCTCAATGGTAGAGCAGAAGCTTCCCAAGCTTAAGACGAGGGTTCGATTCCCTTCACCCGCTCCACATCCGCGATATGATGCGGCCACCTGCTAAACCTGAGCGATTTCCACCTTCTCGTTGGGCGCGACTGTCAGGCATCCCTCTTCATGGAAGACGCAACACCGGTTTCGGCCGGCGATTTTGGCGCTGTACATGGCCTGGTCGGCCATGCTGATCGCCTGATGCAAGGCCAATTCCTCCGTCCATGCGACCATCCCGAATGACCCGCTGACTGTCATGTCGACCGGCCAATAGGAGGGGCGCTCTTGATGGATGCGCATCCGGATCAGCTCTGCTGTCTCGGCTGCATGTTCCGGCGCGCAATTGGATAGGAGCAAGATGAATTCCTCTCCACCCCAGCGGGCGGCTGCACCGTCGCCGCGACCAATAAGGGATCGTGGTCCTGTGATTTCCTGGATGATGCCGGCCGTCGATTTCAGGACATCATCCCCCATAGGGTGCCCATAAGTGTCATTGATCGATTTGAAGTGGTCGAGATCCACAAGGATCAGCGCCAATTGAGCCTCTTTGCCGCCCAGCAGTTTCATTTCCTCCGCCGCCGCTTCGAACGCACGGCGGTTTAAAAGGCCGGTTAGGCTATCGCGGTTTGCGACATACTCTGCCTTCTTCAGAGCAATGCCGAGCTGATCGGCGAGCAGCTTGTTTTCCAGCTGTGTCCGAACAATCAGGCGGGATTGCGTCCGGACGACCTGAGTCAGGGTCAGCGCAACCGGGACCAAAGTCAGCGTCGCAATGGCTGGGATGAATCCGATGACATCGCTGTACCAAAGCGAGACCGGCACAAGGACCAGCTCAAATCCTGCCAAAAACGGCAGCGCGAAACGCCGTTGATCCGCACATACAACGCAGGTGATCATCGCCGATGCGATGATCAGGACGCAAACGAACATTGATTCGATGCTTGACCCTAGAGTGGGGGCGACAGGGGCCATCATGGCGCCCCAAACGCCACCGGAGAGCAGGGAAAGGGCCTGATAGATCCGGATCGACTTTGAGGCATCCCCGGTGTCGAGATCGCGTTCAATCTTCCCCGCCGTCAGCCACATGCCCCCCAATATGGCGGCGGCGAGCAACACGGTCAGGGCCAGCGGCTGCCAATTATCGAGGCTAAGACCACACAGGCCGATGAGGAAGAAGGGAACGGCATTCGACAACGAGGCTGTTTTGATGGCCTTCAGAAAGTTCTGAAGCGTGACCCTGTCAATATCGGCGTCACTGACGGTCAAAGGAACAGGCGTTGCGGTCGCAATGGCCGCCTCGAGAGACTTTGCTGTGCCAAACATTTCCATCGATGACGTCCGTGTATCCGAAACTTGAGGAACGGGTTTTGACTGAAAAAGGTTAAGTTCCGGTGCTTAGCGTGATTGAGCGCAGGGCGGCGGGCTTAGGCATCCGCATCAAATCCCACCGATTGGTCACATCTCCTGTTTCGGAACGCTGCCATTTTCATATAGCAGGGTGATATCTGCATTTTGCACGCCTGCGGATCAGCTTGAGGAACTGTGTTGACTATGGAGACGTCTGCCATCCCCCAAACGGACGAAGGAACGCCGTCGCCGATCAAGTTCGTGCTGGCGACGATCCTCATCAATGCCATCGGCTTTGGCATCATAACGCCTGTTCTGCCGGAACTGGTTATGGAATTGGGGCAAGCGAACCTGTCCGAAGCGACGGCGATCGGAGGGACGTTGTCGCTGCTTTACGCCGCGACGCAATTTATATGCGGACCCTTGGCGGGCAATCTTTCCGACCGCTTTGGTCGGCGGCCGGTCCTGTTGGGATCTCTTTTCGGGTTTTCGGCGGATTTTCTGATCCTTGCTTTCGCGCCGTCCCTCACTTGGCTCTATGTCGGACGCCTCTTGTCCGGCGTCTTTGGTGCTTCCAATGCACCAGCCCAGTCGGCAATTGCTGACTTGACCGCCCCGGAGGATCGTCCGCGGCTCTTTGGGCTGATCGGTGCTGCGTTTGGCATTGGATTTGTGATCGGGCCGGTCATTGGGGGCGTGCTTGGGGAATTTGGCCATCGGGTCCCGTTCTTCGCTGCGGCAGCTTTGGCGGCGGCAAATTGCCTTTATGGCTTTCTGGTTTTCTCAGAGACGATGTCACCGGCAAACCGTCGCCCATTCCGATGGCGAAGGGCCAACCCGGTCGGCGCGCTCCTCAACATCCGGAAGATTTCCGGCATCCTCCCGCTCGCTATGGTCTATTTCCTGTGGCAGGTTGCCAGCCTTATCTACCCGATGACCTGGAACTTCTTTTCCTATGGGCGCTATGGCTGGTCGTCCGCGATGGTTGGGGCGTCTCTGTCCGCCGTCGGCCTGTCGATGGCGCTTGTGCAGACTTTCCTGACGGGCCGCGCGGTCAGGCGCTACGGGGAGCGGAAGACGGCGCAGATCGGTATCGGCTTTGGCGCAATGGCGATGACAGCTTATGTCTTCATCCCCTATGGATGGCTTGGTTTTGCGGCGATCCCGCTTCTGGCGATGCAGAGCCTCGCCCAGCCGGCGTTGACGGCGATGCTGTCGCGCGGTGCAACAGCGGGTACACAAGGGGAAGTGCAGGGCTTTGCCTCAAGCGTGATGTCCCTGGGCGCGATCGTCGCGCCGCTCTTGTTCAATCCGTTGCTGGCGTGGTTCACGGGCCCGAAGGCGCCGTTTCTGTTTTGGGGTGCAGCCTTTGCGGTTGCCGCGACGTTCGCAGTCGCCGCGCTGCTCGTCCTCAGTATCGCAAGCCCGGAAGAGCGGCGTTAAATCCCGCCCAGAACGCCTTCACGGCCAAAGGTAGCCAGTTCGGAAATAAGGGCCGCGGCGCAAGTCTTCAGTATTTCATCATCTACGGATCGAATGACAAAGTTCGTGCCGACCTTACCTTCGCGGAAAAAGGGATAGCTGCCGATCTGTGTTCCGTTATGGGTCCGCTCAACGGTGGCCAGCATGTCTGCGATTTCGCTTTCAGCCACCCAGCAGCCCACCGTTTCGGAAAGAAGTGGTCTGCCGCCCTGCAATGTGCCCGTCAGCGCATCGAGCATGCCTGCCGTAATATGGGGCACGCCGGCCATGATGAAGATGTTGCCATGGCGGATGCCGGGCGCACCCGACATGCGATTGGGGATGAGCTCCGCCCCTTCCGGCACACGCGCCATACGTAGGCGGGCTTCTGTGATACCGCCGCGGCTCTCGTAATAGGAGCGCAGCATGGCGCTGGCTTCCGGATGGTGTACAACGCCGACACCCAAGGCTTTGGCAATTGCATCGACCGTGATGTCATCATGCGTCGGTCCAATTCCGCCCGTTGTGAACAAATAGTCATAACGGGACCGGAGCGCGTTGACCGCGTCCACAATCTCATCTTCAATATCAGGAATGACGCGGACTTCGCGCAGGCGGATACCCTGCAGGTTCAGCCAGAGCGCAATTTGGGAAATATTCTTGTCCTGTGTCCGCCCGGAGAGGATTTCGTCCCCTATGATGGCGATGCCCGCGGTCCAGATCCGATTGTCATCCATGGGCATCGCTATAGCGCGCCCGCTCCGCCTGACCAGCCCCCGAAGGTGCAGTTTTCCAGCCGCCCTTTCGTAACCCGCTGCTAACCTTCTTTATTGAGGCGGCGTGTCAACGGATTGGTAACGTCTTTGCGAGATAAGGGTTCCCGACAAGAAGATCGATTTAGATCCATGTCGTAGTGGAACAAAGTTGGAGACCAGAGATGATCAAGTTTGCACGTAAGCTCGCCCGCAACACCAAGGGCGCAACCGCCATCGAATACGGCCTGATTGCCGCTCTCATCGCCGTTGCTGCGATGACTGCAATGTCGAACCTCGGTACGACGCTGAACACGACCTTCACCAAGGTCAACACCGAAATGGCTGGCTAATTTAGCCTAGTCTAGACGAAAGTCTAAAAGCGACGGGCGGCTGGGAAACCAGCCGCCCGTTTCTTTTGCGGCGGACAGGCAGACAGGAAAATGCCCGCCAGACAAACGTCCGACGGGCATTCCTTTTCCTCCCCAGGAAAATCGAGTGTTCAGCGCCCCATCGCGCTACCAAGGCGGTGGTACAGCCTTGAGAATTTGATCGACTCCGGCTTGTCCTTCACCACTTCGAGGTAGTGGACGACCGCTTCACGGAGCAGTTCGAAATCCTCGGTGGAAAGGACGGCGCGGGAACGTGCTGGTTCTGACATGATGTCTCTCCTTTCTCTGTCTGCTCAACCAAACTGGTTCATGGTGTTGTGGACGCCGCCAGCCTTGAGCGCGGCATCGCCTGCAAAATATTCCTTATGATCATCGCCAATGTCAGACCCCGACATGTTCTGGTGTTTCACACAGGCAATGCCTTCGCGGATTTCCTTGCGCTGCACACCGGCAACATAGCCCAGCATTCCAGCTTCGCCGAAATATTCCTTCGCCAGATTGTCGGTCGACAGTGCGGCTGTGTGGTAGGTCGGCAGCGTGATCAGATGATGGAAAATGCCCGCCCGCTTTGCGCCGTCCGCCTGGAAGGTGCGGATGCGCTTGTCGGCCGCGATGCCGAGTTCGGTTTCGTCATATTTCGCGTTCATCAGGTCCGCACGGTCATAAGCGGCCACGTCCAGCCCTTCGGCGACCATGGCATCATAGACCTGCTGGCGGAAATTCAGCGTCCAGTTGAACGAGGGCGAGTTGTTGTAAACGAGCTTAGCGTTCGGAACGACTTCACGGATACGGTCCATCATGCCGGCAATCTGCTCAACATGCGGCTTTTCGGTTTCGATCCAGAGCAGGTCAGCGCCGTTCTGCAGCGATGTGATGCTGTCGAGCACGCAGCGGTCTTCGCCGGTTCCGGGGCGGAACTGGAACAGGTTGGATGCCAGCCGCTTTGGACGCAGCAGCTTTCCATTGCGGTTGAGGATGACGTCGCCGTTGCGGGCGGTCGCCGGGTCGATCTCTTCGCAATCGAGGAAGCTGTTATACTGGTCGCCAAGGTCACCGGGTTCATGGCTGACGGCGATCTGCTTCGTGAGGCCGGCACCAAGCGAATCGGTGCGGGTGACGATGATCCCGTCTTCGACGCCAAGTTCGAGGAAGGCGTAGCGGCAGGCCCGGACTTTCGCGATGAAGTCTTCATGCGGTACCGTGACCTTGCCGTCCTGGTGGCCGCACTGCTTTTCATCCGACACCTGGTTTTCGATCTGGAGCGCACAGGCACCGGCTTCGATCATCTTCTTGGCGAGCAGATAGGTCGCCTCGGCATTGCCGAAGCCCGCATCGATGTCGGCAATGATCGGAACAACGTGCGTCTGGAAGTTGTCGATCTTGGACTGGACGTCGGCTTCCTTCGCTGCGTCACCCTTGGCGCGGGCGGCGTCGAGATCACGGAAGAGCAGGTTCAGCTCGCGCGAGTCGGCCTGACGCAGGAAGGTGTAAAGCTCCTCGATCAGCGCTGGGACGCTCGTCTTTTCATGCATTGACTGGTCGGGCAGCGGGCCGAACTCGGAGCGCAGCGCGGCGACCATCCAGCCGGAGAGGTAGAGGTACTTGCGCTTGGTTGTACCGAAATGCTTCTTGATGGAGATCATCTTCTGCTGCGCGATAAAGCCGTGCCAGCAGCCGAGCGACTGGGTGTAGTTGGCGGGGTCCGCGTCGTAAGCCGCCATGTCCTCGCGCATGATCTTTGCTGTGTAGCGGGCAATGTCGATGCCGGTGCGGAATTGGTTCTGCAGGCGCATCCGCGCGACCGATTCCGGATTAATGCCGTCCCAAGTGCCGCCCTTATCCGCTTTGAGCGCCTCGATGGATTGGATGTGAGACTGATACGACATTTACAAATTCCTCGGCTTTGCGCGCCGACTCTTGCGCCGGCTGATGCGTTGATGGGACGTAACTGCCGCTTGGTGTCGTTTGAGACGAGTAAATTATGTAAATTTTATTGTCCAAAAGTCGTGTAATTAGGGGAAAATGTTGTAATTTTGTAATTTATCGACTAATCGAAGCGGATGGCGGAACAGAAACTCTTCGCAGGCCATGCCGTGCGTCGCATCCGGCGCGCGACGGGCCTCACTCAAGCGGCAATGGCAGAGGCGTTGCAAGTCTCGCCTTCTTATTTGAACCTGATTGAACGGAACCAGCGCCCTCTGACGGCCGCGATCATGCTGCGTCTGGCGGACCGCTATGACTTTGATCCCCGTACATTGACGGGGGCGGCGCCCGGCGGTGGGGTCGAGGCGATCCGGCGACGACTGTCCGATCCCATGTTCAGTGATCTGGAGATCGACCGTGAGACCATTGCGGACTGGATTGCAGGCGCACCCGAAGCGGCAGAGGCCTTCGCCCGCGCCTTTGATCGGGCTGGCGCGGCCACCGGCCCGGCGCGTGACCCTGTATCTGAAGTCCGTGCGGAAATTGAACGTTGGCGCAATCACTTCGCAGATCTGGATGTGCAGGCAGAAACGCTGGCAGATGAATTGCGGCTGGCGTCCGGCGACACGTACGGCGCGATTGCGGAACGGCTGCGCATCAAGCACCAGCTGTCGCTCCGCATTTTGCCGGTTGAGACGATGCCAGATCGCCTGCGGCGGCTCGATCTTCATGCGCGGCAATTGCAGTTGTCGGAACTTCTTGACCCTGCGTCGCGGACCTTTGCCGCGGCTTTCCAACTCGCTCAGCTGGAAGCCAAGGAGGAGGTCGATGCCTTGGTGGCAGGAGGGGAGTTTACGGACCGCGCGGGCGAGCGCATGTTCCGCCGCCATATAAACGGCTATTTCGCGGCTGCGGTCATGATGCCTTATGGCCGATTTCATCGCGCCTGTGAGGCGACCGGCTACGATATTCACATTCTGCAACGGCGCTTTGGCGCGGGGTTTGAGCAGGTTGCCCACCGCCTGACGACCTTGCAGCGTGTGGGCGCGCGCGGGCTACCCTTCTTCATGCTGCGCCTTGATCGGGCAGGGCAATCGTCCAAGCGTTATGGCGGGGCGAGTGGTTCTCCACTCGTCAGCATGGAGGGCCGATGCCCACTTTGGAATGTTCATCTAGCCTTTGACAGCGCCGGGGATATCCACAAACAGATTGTCGAACTGGAGGATGGCCAACGCTGGTTTACGCTTGCGCGCAGCGTGCGCCCTCAGGCCGGCCGGGCGGGCGGGGTCGTTGCAGAGTTTTCGGTCTGCCTAGGAGTAGAGGCCAGTCTCGCCGCGCCGCTCGTATATGCGCGGGGGATTGATCTGGAAAATGGTCAAGCCACACCCATCGGACTTGGCTGTCGACAATGCCTGCGCGCCGAATGTCCGCAGCGCAGCCAGCCGCCTGCAGGCCGCGTTTTGACATTTAATGAGCGTGAACGGGGGCTGTCGCCCTTCTCCTTCGCAGCAGACTAACCCTTGGCGCGGGCGTCAACGATCTTGCGGACGTTCTGACTTTCTCCGCGCGGCAGGATGAGGATGTCATTGCCCGCAGCGACAATGATCAAATCGGATACGCCTACGGTATGCACACGAATACCGTCCGATCGGATCAGGCAACGGTCCGTATCGATGGCAAGAGACGCGACACCTCCGGCAGCGTTGCCAAGGTCATAGAGCGCATCCCAGCTGCCCACGTCCGACCAGCCCATGGAAACCGGCGCCACCGCAACCTTCCGGGCGCGCTCCATGACGGCATAGTCGATGGAATTGGACGGGCAGGCGGCAAAGGCTGCGTCATCAGGCCGCAGAAAAACGCCATCCCGCTTGGCCAATGCCATCGCCGCTTTGGCAGCGGACAGCATCTCGGGTTCAAACGTCCCTAGGGCCTCGAGAAAATCGCCCGCGCGAAACAGAAAGATGCCGCCGTTCCAACTATAGTCTCCCGCCGCAACCATCTCAGCGGCGCGCGCAGCGTCGGGCTTTTCGACAAAGCGGGCGACCTGTTGGACGCCGTCTGCGATGGCATGCCCGCGCTGGATATAGCCATAGCCGGTTTCAGGTGACGTGGCGGCAATGCCAAACGTCGAGAGCCAGCCATCGGCCACGCAGACAGCGGCTTTGGCGATAGCATCATGAAATGCTGCGACATCTTGGACTACCTGATCGCTGGGCATCACGAGAAGGAGCGCGTTGGGATCAACCGCCAAAGCGGCAAGCGCAATGGCGGGCGCTGTGTTGCGGGCGCAGGGTTCAAGGATGATTCCCCCAGCGGCCATGCCGATTTCAGCCATTTGGTTTTCAACGATATCGGCATGCCGTCCATTGGCGACGATCAACGGCGTGTCGAAGCGCGCGCTGTCCGCAACGCGATGCAGCGTTTGCTGGAACATCGTCTCCGTGCCGGTAAGTGCAAGAAACTGCTTTGGTTTCTCTGGCGTCGACAGGGGCCAAAGACGCGTTCCACCCCCGCCAGA
This sequence comes from uncultured Sphingomonadaceae bacterium, assembly GCA_937996655.1. Taxonomy (GTDB): domain Bacteria; phylum Pseudomonadota; class Alphaproteobacteria; order Sphingomonadales; family Sphingomonadaceae; genus Aquisediminimonas. Next base: position 569,820 of record CALKUK010000012.1, read on the forward strand.
CAGAATTACCGGTACAATTTTCGTCACAAGTCCTCCTCGTCGGCTTGGCGGCAGGACCGTCAAACTACAGCATATCCGCGATTTGGCGCGCTTTTATTACGCTTTCTTTAAACATTCACTGTCAAATATTCCGACACAGCCGCGTGTCGGCAGTTTTGACACTGGAACGAGTAGAGGTCTGCGTAAGTGGTCAGGTTGTTCAAGCATTATGTCCCTTATGCGGTGCTCTTTTTGGGGCTGCTCGACATCATGCTGCTTTTTGCAGCGGCAGACTTTGCCTGGACCATTCGCGCGCATCAGATTGATATGCAGGTCGAACCGATTGGCAACCGCTTGCCGCCACTCATCAGCTTTGCGGTTGCCCTGCAAACGGCGATGCTTGCGGTTGGGGTCTATTCCGCTGAAGCGTTGCAATCATTGAAGTTTGCGGCCGCACGCTTGTTGGTTGCCATCTCGCTTGGCGTCATTCTGCTGTCGGTGTTCTACTTCATGCTACCGGGCACGACGCTTTGGCGGTCCAATTCGCTTTACGCCATGGCCTTGTCCTTCGGGATGCTGATGGCGATGCGCGTCGCCTTGCAAAGTCTGTTTGGCGGTGAGGCATTTAAGCGCCGTGTCCTCATCCTCGGGGCGGGGCAAAGAGCCCTGCGGATCAGCAAGCTGGCAGAGCGGGACGGTGCCGGATTTGTCGTCGTCGGGCATGTCGAAATGTCGGACGGGCAAAGTGTCATTCCCACCGCGATTGCACGGGCGCATATCGACAATCTGGCAGACCATGTTGTCCGTTTGAGCGCGAGTGAGGTGGTGCTGGCGATTGAAGAACGCCGCAATGCGATGCCGCTGGCGGACCTCATTCGGCTCCGCACCACGGGCGTTCACATTAATGAAGTATCCTCTTTCTTGGAGCGTGAAACCGGCCGCATCGATCTGCGCAGCACAAATCCATCCTGGCTTATCTTCTCAGACGGCTTCACGTCCGGACGACGCATTTCATCGGTGTTAAAGCGGGTGTTTGATATTGCCGCGTCCCTCATTCTGCTGGTCGTCGCGCTCCCCTTGATCCTGCTCGGCGCGATGGCTGTGAAGCTGGACAGCAAGGGCCCTGCCTTTTTCCGCCAGACGCGTGTCGGCCTATTCGGCGAACATTTTCAGCTTATCAAATTGCGGTCCATGCGCACCGATGCGGAGGCCGACGGCAAAGCCAAATGGGCGGAAAAGGACGACCCGCGTGTGACCCGTGTCGGCAAGTGGATCCGCCTGCTCCGTATCGATGAACTGCCGCAAATCTGGAGCGTGCTGAAAGGCGATATGAGCTTTGTCGGGCCGCGGCCGGAGCGGCCCGAGTTCGTCGCCGACCTTGAGGAAAAGCTACTCTACTATTCCGAACGCCACATGGTGAAGCCGGGCATTACCGGCTGGGCGCAGATCAACTATCCTTATGGGGCCAGCCTGCAGGATGCGCGCGCCAAGCTGGAATATGATCTCTATTACGCGAAAAACTATACGCCATTCCTTGATATACTGATTTTGCTGCAGACGCTGCGAGTGGTCCTGTGGCCGGAAGGCGCACGATGATGGTCGCGTTCCTATCGCAATGGGGCCATGCGGCTGCGGCAGCGATGTTTGCCGCGCTTGCCCTTTGGTTTCTGCCGCGTGTGCGCCACGGTCAGGTTGCCCGATCCATGGTGTCCGCCTGCGGCCTCACCGCCATCTGGGCGCTATTGACGGCTGCAAACGGGCCGGAGACGATGTCGGCCATGGTTGCCGAGGTGGTCCGCAATCTCGGATGGCTGGCGCTGATGTACGCCTTTTGGCGGCGCGATACGGTGAGCGCGGAAATGCGGACGGTGGTCGCACTTTATGGTGCCCTTCTGCTGGTCGGCCTTCTCCAGATCGCGGCGACGCTGGCCAGTCCTGCGGGGGGGGCTGCGGCGGGCCCTGCGACCGGTGCAGCGGCGTCCAATCTTGCCACCTATTCGGGCTTTGTCCTCGGGATGTTGTTTTCCGTTGGGGGGCTTGTGCTGGTGCACAATCTTTACACGGCAGGCACGTCCGATACGCGCACGGCGCTGCGACTGCCGCTCACCGCTATTGCAGTCATCTGGGTTTATGATCTCAACCTCTACACCGTTTCCTATCTCTCTGGCGTCTGGTCGAGCGAACTGATTGGCCTGCGTGGGATCGCGGTGGCCATGGTGGCACCACTCGTTGCCCTTTCGGCAAATGTGACGAGCGGACTTCGGGTGCATCTGTCCCGCACGGCGACGTTCCAGACGCTCAGCCTTGGTGCGATTGGCGCCTATCTTGGGATTATGATCGTCGTGAACACGCTGATTGGCGCGCTCATGGGGGATCTCGCCCGCCCGTTACAGGTGGCCTTTGTGTTCGGCAGCTCCGTGATTGCGCTTGTCCTGCTGCCGTCACCCCGGTTTCGGGCCTGGTTCAAGATCAAGGTCGCTAAGCATCTTTTTCAGCACCGCTATGACTATCGCAGTGAATGGCTGCGTTTTTCCGAAACGCTCGGAAAGCCGGAAGAGGGTGAGGGGCGGGCGCTGGAGGCGCGGGCCGTTCAGGCATTGGCGGATATTACGGAGTCTCCCTCTGGGTGTCTTCTCGTCACGGATGGTGCCGGTGGCATGGAAGTCCGCGCGCGATGGAATTGGCCCGGGCTTGATGCCCCCATTCAGGGCGCAACCATCCGCACGATAGAGTTTTTTGAACGGACGGGCCGCATTGTAGAACTGGATGCCGTTCGGCTGATGAATGACCAGATGGATGAGGAAGGAGCCGCCATTCCTGAATGGCTGATTGGAGAGCTGTCCGCTTGGGTCGTCGTGCCCCTGCTCCATTATGGCCGCCTGAACGGTCTTGTTGTGCTGGGTCGGCCCGCAATGGCCCGCACGCTGGATTGGGAAGACTTTGATCTGCTCAAGGTCGTTGGCCGCCAGGTCGCAACTTATCTGGCAGAGGCAAATGGGCAGCACGCCCTTGCCACCGCCCAGCGCTTTGATGAGTTCAACCGACGCTTTGCCTTCATCATGCACGACGTGAAAAATCTGGTGAGCCAGCTTACGCTGGTGGCCCGGAACGCGGAGAAACATGCCGGAAATCCGGACTTTCAGGCGGACATGATCGCAACGCTCAAATCATCCGTGGCGCGGATGAATGATCTGCTGGCGCGCCTGTCGCAACACAATAAAGCGCAGGCCGAGCCTCCGCGCGCCATTGCGCTCACGCCGCTTGTCGCCCGTGTGGCGGCGGCCAAACGCTTGCAGATGCCGGTCGTGACGTCCGGCGATGTCGATCTCTACCTGATTGCAGATCCCGTCCGGTTGGAACAGGCGCTCTCGCATCTGGTCCAGAATGCGATTGATGCCAGCCCGCCTGCCGAGCCCGTTACCATCAACGTGCGAACGGCGGAGAATGATGTGCTGGTCGAAGTGATTGACCGGGGTTGCGGCATGTCACCGCAATTTGTGCACAATGAACTGTTCAAGCCATTTGCGTCGACCAAGGCGGGTGGTTTTGGTGTCGGCGCGTTTGAGGCGCGGTCACTCATCACCGCTATGGGCGGCCGGATCGAGGTACACAGCCGCGAAGGTGAAGGAACAACTTTCCGCATTTTTCTGCCGATCGCCCGCGACAGCATCAACCTGACCATTGATACAGAGGCACGCGCCGCATGACTCAGTCTGACAGACCGAAACTGCTTGTCGTTGAGGATGATGAAGGCCTGCAGCGGCAGCTGAAGTGGGCCTATGACGATTATGAGGTGTTCGTGGCCGGAGACCGGCAGTCGGCCATTGATCTGCTGCGCGCAGAGGAACCGGCGGTGGTTACGCTTGACCTTGGCCTCCCGCCGGACCCGGATGGCGTGACGGAAGGCTTTGCGACGCTTGCCGAAATTCTGAAGCTAAAGCCCGATACCAAGGTCATCGTCGCCTCAGGTCATGGCGCGCGCGAAAGCGCGATGCGCGCTATTTCGGGTGGGGCCTATGACTTCTACCAAAAGCCGGTCGACATTGATGAACTGGGTTACATCGTCAAACGCGCCTTTCACGTCCATGCCATCGAAGCCGATAATATGCGTCTCGCCTCGGTGTCGCCTGGGAGTATCAGTGTTCTTGGCGGCATGATTACGGCGGCGCCTGAGATGCTGAAGGTGGCAACGACCATTGAGCGTGTGGCCAAGGCCGATGTCTCCGTTATGCTGCTGGGTGCCAGCGGCACGGGGAAAGAGCTCCTCGCACGCGGTCTGCACGACAGCTCAAACCGCGCACGGGGTGCGTTTGTCGCGATCAACTGCGCGGCGATCCCGGAGACTCTGCTGGAGGCGGAGCTGTTCGGTTATGAAAAGGGCGCCTTTACCGGGGCGGTGAAGACGACCGAAGGCAAGATTGAGATGGCGCAGGGCGGCACGCTGTTTCTGGATGAAGTCGGGGATATTCCGCTCCCGCTTCAGGTCAAGCTCCTGCGTTTTCTGCAGGAACGTGTGGTAGAACGTATTGGCGGGCGAAAGCCGATCCCCGTTGATACCCGCATCGTTTGTGCCACGCACCAGAACCTCGACAGTATGACGGCCGAAGGCACGTTTCGCGAAGACCTCTATTACCGGCTGGCAGAAATTGTCGTCCGCATTCCGGCCCTTGCCGCGCGTGCGGGAGATGCCGGGCTTCTCGCGCGGCATTTCGCGACCAAATATGCAGCGGCCATGAACCCGAATGTGAAGGGCCTTGCCCCGGACGCTTTGGCGGCTGTGGATCGTTGGATCTGGCCGGGCAATGTTCGAGAGCTTGAAAACCGCATGAAGCGCGCGGTCATCATGGCGGAGGGGCGCCTTGTGACCGCAACCGATCTCGATCTGCCCGCATCGGTGGAGGAAGATGACACAGCTGAGGCGATCAACCTGAAGGCGGTGCGCGAACGGGCGGACCGTCTGGCCATCCGGCGTGCCGTTGCCCGGACGGAGGGCAACATCTCAAATGCTGCCAAGCTGCTCGGGATCAGCCGGCCGACGCTGTATGATCTGCTGAAGCAATATGGGATGCAGGCCGGATAAGATGCGCCTGTCGCGTCCCTTTGCCGCGTTGCTGGCCGCAGGATTGATCGGCGGTGCCGTTCTGGCGCAGGCGGGCGATGCTGCGGCGTCGCGGGAGGCGCTCGCGCGCGGGACCAGCCTGATCGCCAAGGGAGAAATGCGCGCGGCCCGGGTCGAGCTGATGAATGCCATCAAGGCTGACCCGTCGAACATCGCAGCCAGGCTGGCGCAGGCGCGCGTGGCCCTGGACCTTGGGGACAGTGACACCGCCGCGGAACACATTTCCCGTGCCACCGAATTAGGGGCCGCGCCTGAGGAGACATCCTATCTGTTGGCGCATGTCCGGCTGACACAGGGTAATTTTGCCGAGGCGCTGAAACTGGCCGATGCAGCGCGCGCAGGGGATCGGCACGGCGAATATGCAGCCCGCATCCGAGCTGCGGCTTTGGCCGGTATGGGCAATGCCGATGGCGCACGCGTGGAGCTGGAAACGGCCATCGCGCGGGGCTGGTCCACCGTTGAGGTCTGGACCGACCTTGCTCGGCTGCACATGGCCACAGGCAATCTGGCGGATGCCTTTCCCGCCGCAGCAAACGCCGTGCGGGTCGGCCCGCGCAACGTAAAGGCGCTGGTTCTTGCAGCAGAACTGGACCGGAAACGTTTCGGTCTCGCCGCAGCGATGCCATGGTACCGCAAGGCCCTAGAGGTGGATCCCAATTCCGTCGATGCGCTGCTTGGTTTGGCCGCGACTTTGGGGGATGCCGGGTCCAACCGCGAAATGCTGGAGCTGACCCGCCGCGTGCTCTCTCTCGATCAGCGCAATGCGCGGGCCTGGTATCTTCAATCCGTTATGGCTGCGCGGGCAGGGCGGTTTGATCTCGCCCGCGCCCTGCTCAACCGCACCTCTGGCCGTTTGGATGCCGAACCGGGCGTGATGCTGTTGCGCGCCACGATCGAATTGAAGAACGGGGCATACGAACAGGCGATTGACCGTCTGTCTGATCTTGTCGAGCTTCAACCGGCTAACCTCACGGCCCGTCGCTTGCTCGCCGCGGCCTATGCGCAGGCGAAGGACCATGACGGCGTCATCGCGACGTTGCGTGGCCTTGCGGCGCGCGACGATGCGGACAGTTACACGCTGACGCTCATTGGCCGGGCTTTTGAGGCTAAGGAAGATCGACTGGCGGCCGCGCAGATGCTCGACCGGGCCTCAAGCCCGCAACGTCGCGCGTCACAGCCACTTGTGACCCTTCCGCTCGGCAAGGCGGCGGCGGACAATGCTCCAAACCCGCTTGATGCCCGCACGGCCGTTCCGTTAATCGCGGCACAGATCGGGGCTGGGCAGGCGGGCGCCGCACTTGGCCATGCGCTGGAGATTGAGCGGCGCAACCCGGGTGTGCCCGCCGCCCATGTTCTGACCGGGGATGTGCAGGCGAGCCTTGGTAACTGGCAAGCCGCCGTCCTCGCCTACAAAATGGCGGCCAATCTTGATTTCTCGGAGGCAACGGCGCTGCGTTTTGCCCGCGCTTTGGCGACCGTTGGGGATATGGACGGCGCCGCGCGCGTCATCAGCCTCTACCTGACGCAAAACCCGCAGAGCATCCCCATGCGCCGGATGCTGGCCGACATCCACATGTCGTCTGGCCGCTGGCAGAGCGCGATTGCCGAGATGGAAATCCTGCGCGCGCGCATCGGCAATCGGGATGCGGCGTTGCTTAACAATCTCGCTTGGGCCTCGGTCAAGGCCGGTGAGAATGAACGGGCCTTCCGCTATGCACGCGCCGCTTATGGATTGATGCCCGACAATGCGGCTGTTGTCGGGACGTTGGGATGGGCGCAGCACTGGGCGGGGACGGACCGTGCCGCCGCAGTGGCGATGCTGGAAAAGGCTGCTCGGCTGGCGCCGCTTGATCCCGCAATGCGGTTTCAATTGGCACAGGCCTATGCGGCGGCGGGTCGTAAGAGCGAGGCCCGCAAATCTGCGTCCACCGCGCTGCAAAGCAAGCGCTTTACAGACCGGCAGGCAGCACTTGCTTTCCTCTCCCGCCTTTGACTTGAGGCCAATGACCGGACATTAGGGCTGACATGGATAAGGACGCCCTGAACCGCATTGCCGATGCCCTCGAACGGCTGTCACCCCCGCAGGTGATCGATGTTCCGGGACAGGCGGCCGCCTATGTCTGGCAATCCGGCACCTTGCGGCCGGTCGATGGGTTTGAACCGGTGTCGATTGACCTGTTGGCCGGTGTGGATGCGCAAAAGGCAGCGGTCCTTGAAAATAGTCGCCGTCTGGCTGCGGGCGCTGCTGCGCATGACATCCTTTTGTGGGGCGCGCGGGGCACGGGCAAGTCCGCGCTCGTCAAATCGACCACCAAGGCTGTGCAGGACGCAGGCGGCACGCTTCGCCTTGTTGAGGCTAGCTGTGATGAGATTGACAGCTTGCCTGCGCTTTTTACGCTGTTGAGCCGGTCAGACGTTCCGACGCTCGTTTTCATTGATGATATTGGCTTTGAACAAGCGGACCCGCGGATGCGGCATATCCGCTCTGTGCTGGATGGCGGCATTTCTGCGCGTCCGGGCCATGTCCGGCTCTATGTGACGGCCAACCGCCGCCATATCGTGCCGCGCAATCTTGAAGAACAGGCCAGCGCCATCAATCCACGCGATGCGGTGGATGATAATCTGGCGCTCGCTGATCGCTTTGGCCTCAGCCTCGGCTTTCATGTCTGCACCCAGGATGTCTGGCTGGACATGGTGGCAGGCTATGCTCGGCATCTGGGGCTGGACTTTGATCCTCAGGATGCGCTCACTTGGGCAACACAGCGCGGCGCCCGTTCTGGCCGCATCGCCTGGCACTATGCCGTTGAACTTGCAGGGCGGGCCGGCAAGACGCTCTAACTGTTGAGTGTCTCCACCATTTCAGCCAGCGTCAGCCAGCGTTCCTCGGCGGCCTCGCGCTCGGCCCTCAGCGTTTCGATCTCTTTGGTCAGATCGGCAAAGCGTCCTGGGTTTTTCGCATAAAGATCGGGGTCGGACAGCCTCGTTTCCGCAGCGACAATAGCATCCCCCAATTCCTCAACCCGCACGGGCAACAGATCATAATCGCGCTGATCCTTGTAGCTGAGCTTGGTCTGCACCTTGGGCTTTTCGGGCGCATCTATGGGGGCGGATTTGGGCTTGGAGGCTGTGGCTTTTGGCGCGGAGCGCTGCCTTTCCCAGTCCGCATAGCCGCCGGCGACAATATCAACCTTGCCTGATCCACTGAGGCCAAGCGTCAGGGTCACGGTACGATCCAGAAAGTCGCGGTCATGGCTGACGATCAGGACCGTGCCGTCATAATCGGAGATGACTTCCTGCAAGAGGTCGAGCGTTTCCAGGTCCAGATCATTGGTCGGCTCATCGAGCACCAGCAGATTGGAATGGCGCGCAAATTCCCGCGCGAGGAGGAGTCGTGCCTGCTCCCCGCCTGACAGGGTGGCGACACGCGCTTCAGACAGTTCGGGGTCGAACAGAAACTCCTTGAGATAGCCCTTAATGTGCTTCTTCTCCCCAAGCACCGTCACCCAGTCCCCGCCATCGGCAAGGACGTCGCGCACGCGCTTATCCCCGCTCAGCAGCGCGCGTTGCTGGTCAATCACGATCCCGTTCAGCGATTTGGCGAGCGTGATCTTGCCGGTGTCGGGCTGGATTTCACCCGTCAGCAGTTTCAGCAGCGTTGTCTTGCCGGTGCCGTTGGACCCGACAATGCCGATCCGGTCACCACGCTGGATGCGCAGGGTGAAGTCCTTGAACAGCGTTCTATCGCCATAGGTCTTTGACACGCCCTCAGCCGTAATGACCGATTTGGAGCGAACGTCGTCGCTTTCGATCGACATTTTGGCGATGCCTGTTGGGCCCATCATGGCGGCGCGGGTGGCGCGCATCTGGTTCAGCTTTTCAAGGCGGCCCTGATTGCGCTTGCGCCGCGCGGTCACGCCGCGCTCCAGCCAATGCAGCTCGATCTTCAGCTTGGCATCCATCTTATGTGCGGCGCGTTCTTCTTCGGCGAAGATTTTTTCCTGCCAGGCTTCGAACCCACCAAAGCCGACTTCGGCACGGCGGACCTTGCCCCGGTCAATCCACAGCGTTTCGCGGGTGAGGCGGGTCAGGAACGTTCGGTCATGGCTGATGACGATGAAGGCGCCGGAAAAGCGGTTGAGCCAGTTTTCCAGCCATTCGATGGCGCCGAGATCAAGGTGGTTGGTCGGCTCGTCCAGCAAGAGGACATCAGGTTCCATCGCCAGAGCGCGGGCGATGGCGGCGCGGCGGCGCTCTCCGCCCGAGGCGGTGCTGCAGGCGCGGGAAAGGTCGATGCCCAATTGGTCGGCAATGGCTTCCACTTCGTGCAGCGGGGGCGGGTTCGTCCCTGATACCGCGTAATCGCGCAGCGTGGCGCAGCCGGTGAGGTCGGGTTCCTGTTCCAGCAGCACGACATTGGTGCCGGGAACAATCGTGCGCCGCCCTTCATCGGAATCGATCCGATTGGCGAGAAGTTTGAACAAGGTAGTCTTACCCGCGCCGTTGCGGCCGATCAGGGCCAGCCGGTCCCGCTCCCCCACATAGACGTCCAGACCGCGGAACAGCCAACCGGAGCCTTGAACCAATCCAAGGCCTTCATAACTCAAAACAGGTGCTGACATTGCGGGGAACCGGACTAAGGAGTGGCGGGAAAAATCGGATAAGGAAACTGCACAGGCCATTCATGGCCTATTCAATCCCACCTGCTATGCGCTCAAATCGTGTTTAAGTTCAACGTCCCTTCCAGAGTATTTGCGGCCGCCTTGGTCGCGGCCGTGCTTGGCGCGGGCGCGAACGCGCAACAAAGCCGTAGGGATGAGCAGGATGCCGCCCTGAATGCGACGCGGCGCGGCTCTGTTCATTCGCTCCGCCAGATCGAAGGCGCCGTCGTTCCGGCCATGAAGCGGCGTGGGGCAAATTACATCGGCGCGGAATTCGATTCGGATGTGATGCGCTATCGCCTGAAATTCGTGCGCGGCTCGTCGGTCATCTGGATTGACGTGGACGGGCGGTCGGGCGCGATTATTGCCCAAGCCGGCAATTGAGCCTATCTGGATCCAATTCGAGCAAGAAGGGGGCGGCATGCGCATTTTGATCGTCGAAGACGAACCGACACTGGGCAAGCAGCTCAAATCGACGCTTGAGCATAATGGCTATGCTGTCGACCTCGCGACAGATGGAGAAGAAGGCCATTTTCTCGGTTCCACCGAAAGCTATGATGCTGTGATTTTGGACCTCGGGCTGCCTGAGGTAGATGGTCTCACCGTGCTCGACCGGTGGCGCAAGGAAGGCAAAGTGACGCCGGTGCTTGTGCTCACTGCGCGCGATAGCTGGTCAGACAAGGTGGCTGGGCTTGATGCAGGCGCCGATGATTACCTCGCCAAGCCATTCCAGACGCAAGAACTGATCGCCCGGCTCCGTGCGCTGATCCGTCGTGCATCGGGCAACGCCTCTTCGGAGCTGATCGCTGGCGACGTTCGCCTCGACACCCGCTCGGGACGCGTCACCTTGGCGGGTGAGCCGGTCAAGATGACGGCGCAGGAATATAAGCTGCTCAGCTATCTGATGCACCATAAGGGCAAGGTCGTCAGCCGGACGGAATTGATCGAGCATATCTACGATCAGGATTTCGACCGTGATTCCAACACGATAGAAGTATTTGTGACTCGTATTCGTAAGAAGCTGGGCCAAGATGTGATCACCACGATCCGCGGCCTTGGGTACAGCCTGGAAGAACCGGCTGCCTGATATGAGTGAACAGGCGGCGCGCCGGTCGAGCGGTTCGCTCAGCCGCCGTATGATCCTCATTGCGGCAGGCTGGATTTCTGTCCTGCTTTTAGGGGGCGGTCTGGCTCTCGACCGCGTGCTTACCAGCGCCGTTACCCGCAATTTCGATTCAGGTTTGGAATATGTGCTGACGCAGATGATCGCGTCAGCAGAAATCGGCCCCGATGGCGAAGTGCGCCTGAACCGGCCGATGGGGGATCAGCGCTTTCTGGAGCCTTATTCCGGCCTTTACTGGCAAATCAGCGGGGACAGCTTTGAACCCTTCCGGTCCCGCTCGCTCTGGGATCAGGCCCTCAGGGCGAACCCGGCGCACAAAGACAACAGCACTCATTTTTACAACAGCGATGAGTTCACGGACGAGGAACTGCGCATAGTCGAGCGGGACATCTTCCTGCCCACGTCAAAGACGCGCTGGCGGTTCCAGGTAGCGCAAGCGCGCGCATCGCTCGATGAGCAGATCGAAACGCTCCGCAGCACGCTCGTGAAAAGCTTCGTGCTGCTCGCGGTCGGCCTGATCGGTATGGCCGCGCTGCAGACGCTTTACGGCCTATGGCCGCTCCGCAAGCTCCAGATTGCCATTGCCGACATGCGCGCTGGCCGGGCACGTCGCGTGATGTCGCAGACCCTCCCGCGGGAGGTCGAGCCATTGGTCGATGAACTCAATGGCTTGCTGGAACATAATGAGCGTCAGGCGGAAGAAGCGCGGGAGCATGCCGGAAATCTGGCCCATGCATTGAAGACACCGCTTACCGTGATCATGAATGCGGCCACAGCGGAGGCACCTGACCTCGGGGAGACGGTGATCCGCGAAGCCTCCACCATGCGGCGGCAGGTGGACCACCATCTTGCTCGCGCCCGCGCTGTCGGTAGACGCGGGCATGCGCATAGCCGTGCGGAGATTTGGCCGTCGCTCGAATCGGTCGAGCGGGCCGTGTCCCGCCTCTATCCGCACGTCCGGCTCGACATTGCGGGCGACAAGACGTTGGCCGCCCATGTGGAGCGGCAGGATCTCGACGAAATTCTCGGCAATCTGATCGAGAACGCGGCTAAATATGGCGGCGGCAGCGTCTTCGTGACCGTCCAACCCGACAACGCGTTTGTGGAACTCCTGATTGAGGATGATGGCGCAGGCATCAGCGAGGAAAACCGGGACCGGCTGTTTAGCCGGGGGGTGCGCCTTGATAGCTCAAAACCGGGAACGGGTCTGGGCCTTGCGATCGTCCGGGACGTCGCGGAAATTTACGGCGGGACCATCTCTCTGGAAGAGAGCGAAGACATGGGCGGCCTCTTGGCGAGATTAAGGTTGCCGCTCGCCCCCTGACCTCGGCAGAGCTCCCCCTGCCGCCCAAACGGCGCGCTCTGGCTCAAAATAGTCTTCATACCCAATAAATTACGTTTAGAGGCTGAGGCACAAGATTTTGGCGTGCAGTCTCATACGCCAATGGTGGGGAAGTTGAGAGACATGGGAAGCTTTATAGCGCGCGCCTTTAACTGTACGCGCGGCGTGCATGACCGGGATAGGTCAAAAGCATATCAGGATGACAAAGGCTGGGTGTCTGTCTGCATCCATTGTGGTGCGCCCGTGCGGCGGGCGATGAACCGAAAATGGGAAGAGTACGAACCTCAGCTTTGACGCGGTAGGGCGTTTGGTCCGCCTTCAACCACGCTCCGGATGCTGAAATGCGTGATCAGCCGATGCACGCCCGGCAACGCTGCCAGTACTTCCCTATGGACGCGTTCAAAGCTGTCGGTTTCAGGAATTTCGGCCTTGAGCAGATAGTCATATTCGCCGCTCATCAAATGGGCTTCGGCCACGAGTGGCTCACGCGTGATGGCGCCTTCAAAGCGCTCCATCGTTTCGCGACGCTGATCAACAAGGGTCACAGCGACAAAGACCGTTGCCGGGTTTCCGCGCGCCGCACGGGATAGGCGGGCGCCATAGCCTGCAATCAACCCGGCTTCTTCCAAATTGCGGACGCGCCGGTGTGTTGCCGACGGGGACAGGCCAACCCGTTCCCCCAAGCGTTCGCTCGTCTGCGCCGAATCTGCGCTCAGTTCTGCAAGAATTTTCCGGTCAATCAAATCAAATTGCATATTCATTGTGCAGTAGTTCCTATCCGCGCACGTATTTTGTCAATTTGTTCCGTCTTGTGCATAGAATTGCAAGCACTTCCTGTGGCGCATCGCTTATGATGCGCAAAAGGCAGAGATCAGGAGCGTGTCATGAAAATCGGTGTCCCCAAAGAGATTAAGGTCCACGAATATCGCGTCGGGCTGACGCCGCCGTCGGTCGCCGAGCTGGTGGCCGCCGGGCATGAGGTCTTTGTTGAAACCGGCGCCGGTCTTGGTATCGATTTTGAGGACAGCGCCTATACAGATGTCGGTGCGAAGACCCTTGGCACCGCTGCCGAAGTCTTTGCCGCTGCCGACATGATCGTGAAGGTCAAGGAGCCGCAGCCGCAGGAAATCGCGCTGCTGGAGGCCCGGCATACGCTGTTCACCTATCTGCACCTTGCCGCCGATAAGCCGCAGGCGCTGGGCCTGATGGCGTCTGGCGCGACGTGCATTGCCTATGAAACCGTGACCTCGCCCAACCGGTCACTGCCGTTGCTCAAGCCTATGTCCGAAGTCGCGGGCCGCATGTCGGTTCAGGTCGGCGCGCATTATCTGGAAAAGGAACAAGGCGGTCGCGGAATCTTGCTCGGCGGGGTCCCGGGGGTTGCCCCTGCGCGCGTGGCGATTTTAGGCGGTGGGGTGTCCGGCCTCAACGCTGCACAAATGGCAGTCGGCCTGCGTGCTGATGTGACGATCTACGATATCAGCAATGATCGGCTGGCAGAGCTCGACACGCATTTCGGAAATTCAATCAAGACGGCCTATGCGTCCAAGTCCGCTATCGCGGCGGCTGTGGCCAATGCGCATCTTGTGATCGGCGCCGTTCTGGTGCCGGGGGCCGCTGCGCCGAAACTCGTGACGCGTGAGATGCTCAAGACGATGAAGCGCGGCGCGGTGCTGGTGGATATCGCGATCGATCAGGGCGGGTGCTTCGAAACGAGCCGCCCGACGACCCATGCAGACCCGGTCTATGTGGAGGAAGGCATCATCCACTATTGCGTTGCCAATATGCCGGGCGCTGTGGCCCGCACATCGGCCTTTGCGCTCAACAACGCGACGCTGCCTTTTGCGCTCAAGCTGGCCAATTTGGGGGCAGAAGCGGCAATGGCGGCGGACCCGCATCTGGCGGCAGGTCTCAACGTCTCCGGCGGCAAAATCCGTCACAAGGCCGTAGCCGACGCGCTCGATCTGCCGTTTGAGGGGTAGTGGGCGCGCAGAGACACAGAGGGCGCCGAGGGAAAGTTTGAAACCATCTTCCTCGTCATCCTGAACCAAGTTCAGCACGACGGCGATGGGAGGCGAGGGCACCGCGTCTTTTGCGTCCCTGCGCGAACCAAATCTTGCTCCCCAGCCATTGTCGGCTTAGTCTTGGCCCATGATGGAACGGATCGATCGCTATCTTGCGAGAATCGGCTTTTCGCCGTGACGGCGCGCGCCTGAGCGTTGCCTGTCACTTTTCGATCCCCTTCTATCAGCAGGATAAATTTCATGCCCCGCAATTACGATATCGCCGAACTCAAGCGCCTCGACGTCGCGCACCATTTGCCCGCGCAGCAAGATTATAAGCTCATCGAAGACATGGGCGGCAGCCGCATCGTCACCCATGCCGAAGGGTGTTACATCTATGATGGCGACGGTAACCGCATCCTCGACGGGATGGCGGGCCTGTGGTGCGTCAATATTGGCTATGGCCGCGATGAACTGGCCGATGTCGCCGCAGACCAGATGCGCGAGCTGCCGTTTTACAACACCTTCTTCAAAACGGCGACGCCTCCCACGGTCATGCTTGCGGCCAAAATCGCGTCTTTGACGGGAGGGCGTCTGCCGCACGTCTTCTTCAACGCGTCGGGCTCTGAAGCCAATGACACCGTGTTCCGCATGGTCCGCCATTATTGGCAAGTGAAGGGAGAACCCAAGCGTAAGATATTCATTTCACGATGGAATGCCTATCATGGATCAACCGTGGCCGGGGTGAGCCTCGGCGGGATGAAGGCCATGCATGAGCAGGGTGATCTGCCCGTTCCCGGCGTGGAGCATGTCCGCCAGCCTTATTGGTTCAATGAAGGGCGTGACATGACGCCGGAGGCATTCGGCCTCGCTTGCGCCAAGGCCATTGAGGACAAGATCCTTGAAGTCGGACCGGAAAATGTCGCGGCCTTCATCGGAGAGCCGGCGCAGGGTGCAGGCGGCGTTATCATCCCGCCGGCCAATTACTGGCCTGAGGTCGAGCGTATCGTGCGCAAATACGGCATCCTGCTCGTCTGTGATGAGGTCATTTGCGGCTTTGGCCGCACGGGCAATATGTGGGGTCATGAAACCATGGGCGTGAAGCCTGACATGATCGCCATGGCGAAGGGTCTGTCGTCAGGATATCAGCCGATTTCCGCCGTCGCCGTTTCCAAGGAGATTGTCGACGTCCTGAAAACCGGCGGCGATTTCGTCCATGGCTTTACGTATTCCGGCCACCCGGTCGCGGCGGCGGTTGCCCTGCGCAACATCGAAATCATGGAGCGGGAACATCTGGTGGAGCGGACCCGCGACGATACCGGGCCCTATCTGGCAAAGATGCTGGCGACGCTGAACGATCACCCGCTGGTAGGGGAAACCCGCTCGGTCGGCCTGCTCGGCGCGGTTGAGATTGTCGCGGACAAGGCGACGGGTGCGCGCTTTGGCGGTGCAGAAGGCACGGCTGGCCCGATGGTGCGCGATTTGTGCATCGAAAACGGCCTCATGGTGCGCGGCATCCGCGACACCATCGTCATGTGCCCGCCGCTTATCATTTCCCATGCCCAGATTGATGAGATGATCGGGATCATCCGCAAGGCGCTGGATCTCGCTCTGCCCCGGTTGACGGCAATTTAACCCAACCCGAATATGGCCGGTCTCATGACGAGTCCGGCCTATTCGACCAAAAAGATCATGACAGTCTTCGGCACACGACCGGAGGCGATTAAGATGTTTCCCGTGGTCCATGCCCTGCGCGCACAGCCGGGCATTGAGGCGCGCGTCTGTGTGACGGCGCAGCACCGCGAGATGCTCGACCAAGTGCTTGATATCGCGCAGATCGTGCCGGATGTGGACTTGGATGTCATGCAGCCGAGCCAAAGCTTGGACGCGCTGCTGGCGCGGCTGGTGACGGGGCTGGGTGACGCGTTTGACCGCGAGAAGCCCGACCGCATCCTCGTCCATGGCGACACGCTGACCACGATGGCAGGGACGATTGCTGCCTATTTCCGCAAGATCCCCGTCGGTCATGTCGAAGCTGGCCTGCGCAGCGGCGACATCTACCAGCCTTGGCCCGAGGAAGTGAACCGGCGCGTGACAGGCGTCGTCGCCGACCTGCATTTCGCGCCAACTGAGGCGGCGGCCGCGGCGCTGAAGGCAGAGAATGTTGATCCGGCGCGCATTCATGTGACAGGCAATACGGTGATCGATGCGCTGCTGGCCACACGGGCGCAGCTGACCGCCCGACCGGAGATTGCCGCCGGTCTCGACGACCTCGCCGCGCGCTTTTCCGGACGACGCATTGTCGCCGTCACCTCGCACAGGCGGGAGAATTTCGGGGAGGGGATGCGCAATATTGCCCGCGCCATCGCCCAGATCGCGGCGCGGCCTGATGTTGCGGTCATTTTCCCGGTCCATCCTAATCCCAATGTCCGCTCCGTTATGGACGCCGAACTCGCGGGCCTCTCCAATGTCGCGATGATCGACCCGCTGGATTATCCGCATTTCGTCCGTCTGCTCGACCTGTGTGAGCTGGTGTTGACCGACTCCGGCGGCGTGCAAGAAGAGGCGCCGTCGCTCGGCAAGCCAGTGCTCGTCATGCGCGAAACGACTGAGCGGCCCGAGGGAATTGAGGCGGGCACGGCACGCCTTGTAGGAACTGATCCGCAACGGATCGTTTCCGAAATCTTAAGTCTTTTGAATGACAAAGCGGCATATTCCGCCATGTCGCGCGCCCATAATCCTTTCGGCGACGGCAAGGCGGCGCAGCGTATTGCCAAGGTGATTGCAGATGCCGGTTGATGTCGAAAAGAAGGTTGTTGTTGTCGGGCTCGGCTATATTGGTCTGCCGACCGCCGCGCTGATCGCGCGGTCTGGCTGCAAGGTGCTGGGCATCGACGTCAACGCCAGTGTTGTCGATACGATCAACTCCGGTCGGATCCATATTGAGGAAGTCGATCTGGACGGATTGGTGCAGGGTGTTGTCCAGCGTGGCACGCTGCGCGCCTCGTTGACGGTCGAAGCCGCCGACACCTTCGTCATCGCCGTGCCGACCCCCTTGCGCGAAAGCGCGCGTCCGGACGTCAGCTATGTGTTGCAGGCGGCCGAAACCATCGCGCCGGTGTTGGAGGCTGGGAACCTCGTCATTCTCGAATCGACCTCGCCCGTCGGGACGACCGAACAGGTGTGTGAGGTGCTCGCACGGCTTCGTCCCGATCTTAAAATTCCTGGCCAAACATCTGAAACACCTGATGTTTTTGTTGCCTACTGCCCAGAGCGGGTTTTGCCGGGCCGTATCCTGATCGAGCTTGTCAACAATGACCGCTGCATCGGTGGCATCACCCCGCGGTGCGCGCGCAAGGCGATGCTCTTCTACCGCCAGTTCGTGCGCGGCGAGTGCGTGACCACGACCGCGCGCGCCGCCGAAATGGTGAAGCTCGTCGAAAACAGCTTTCGCGACGTGAACATCGCCTTCGCCAACGAACTGTCGATGGTCGCCCAACGCATGGGTATCGACGTGTGGGACGTCATCAAGCTCGCCAACCGCCATCCGCGCGTGAACATCCTGCAGCCTGGCCCCGGCGTCGGCGGTCACTGCATCGCGGTTGACCCTTGGTTCCTCGTCCATGGTGATCCGGCAACCACGCCGCTCATCCGCACGGCGCGCGAGGTGAATGACAAGAAGACCATGTTCGTCATTGACCGCGCTTCTGAGGTGATCGACGCCTCCGCCGCACAGGTCGCTGTCTTCGGCCTCGCCTTCAAACCCAATATCGACGATTTCAGAGAGAGCCCGGCCGTCAAGGTCGCCGCCGCCCTCGCCAGGAAATACGGCCCACGCATTCAGATCGTGGAGCCTTATGCGAGCGGCCTGCCGATGGAGTTCGCCGGAACCGGTGCCGTTCTTGCCGACTTGGATGACGCCCTTGCAGATTGCGGCGTCTTCATTCTGCTGGTGGACCACGACGTTTTCAAATCCGTCCCCGAGACGGAGCGGGGCGGGAAGGTGGTTTACGACACCCGCGGGATCTGGGGGGATCGGCAGTTTGTCGAGCGTGCGGCGGACCGGTTGCGGGTGGCGGGGTAGGAGTTACAACCATACCATATTAGTCAATGTCCCTTCGGGCTAGATGAGGCATATACCTGTTTGGAATTAGAGTAGTTATGTGGGGCGTTATCGGGAGTTTGGGAGGCGCGGGGGCCCATCCGCGCGAAATCAACCCCATGCACAGTAAGCCTGCACGGCGTGCCAACTTTTTTTGAGGCGGGTGTCGCCGAGACCTTGGCCCTCGCCCCAAAGTGCGGTATCATGATGGCATTCCAAATCAGCGCGCTGTCTCTATGTCGAGCGCACTCTGCGGAACAGGCGTGCGCGATTGATCGAACGCCCCCTACACCCAACAAATTTACGCACCCGGAGGGAGCGACATGGATACATTCGATTGCACAACTGTGCCCGATGAGGGTTACGACGAACAGATTTACAGGGACTTTGAGTGCGCGCGCGAGATTGCTGCGGGCGTGCGCGCCGCCAGTGACCATTTCAAGGCATGCCAGTCGCTTCACATAAATTATGACGGTGTGACGCCGGAAGACTTGCGCCGCGCGACGCTGTCCGGCGACGTTTACATTCAAGTCTCGCGCCTGAAGCCTCTATTTGAGGCGTGTGGGCTGGTCGGCGACGGGTACCGTATCGAGCGCGGCGACGTCGTATCGACCCTCGCCGCATTTTGCCCGCAAGATGAGGCGGAGCGACGCCTTCTCTATCAGTCAACTGCGGCATTTGCCATGTCCATGAACTGCTCGAGCTTGGCGATGAGCGCGGGGACCCTGCCGCATGTGGCTGCACTCCACATTGGCAACTTCCACAAGCTCTCTTCCCTCGGCATGAATTTACAGGACAAGCTTCTGTCGCTGCGCGCCCAGCGCGGCACTATGCCGATCGAGGTGCACGGCCACGTGCACCTCCACGCCGGTCCGGCACTGCCTAAGTCACTGGGTGGCCAGGTGAGTTTAGGTGCCGAGGCGTCGCCGGCGGATGGGCGGTCTAAGTGAAACACTCAGCACACCCCCGAAATACGGCTCCCATGATGGAAAGCCTGCGCTGCGGCGCGCGGACGCGGGCCGGAGGCGCTTGCCGCTCGCCCGCCGTCTCCGGGCGGGCGCGTTGCCGGATGCATGGAGGTGCGCAAGGCTCCGGCGCGCCGAGTGGCAACCAGAATGCCCTGAAGACCGGGCTGCACACTGCTGAAGTGTTGGCGGTGCGGCGCCAAGTGGGCGCCCTAATCCGCGACGGCGTGCGCCTACTTCGCGAAGTTTAGTCGGCTGCGCGGCGCAGTTGCCTGCGTAAAGATAAGTGGGCGCGCGGATTGGTCTCGCAGCCATTTTGTCGCGGTGCGCGAGGTCGGTCCTGTTGTTGGAGGGCATAAATTGCAGCGGCACCGGAGATCGACCATAAATGGCACTCTCGATTTAGGCGGCTGTTCTGGCTCGCGATATCCTTCACGCTGGTCATGGCGCCCTTCCCGCATCGCCAGCGCTGTCCGAGAAGGCAAGGGATAAGCCCCAGCATATGGCCGTATTCGGGATCCTGATGCTTATGGCGGCGTTCTGTATCCTAGCCTGCGCTATTCATTTGCTATTTAATGGCCAAGCTGGGTGCGGGAATTGAGGTGCTGCAGATTATGCCGCTGCTGCTCTGTTCGACTGGCCATGGCCATGTGCTGCGATCTTGGCCGCGTTGTTGGGAAGTGCGGTGATGCAGGGAGATTTTATGAGAGGTCCGCGTTAGCGGGAGAGGTGACACCCTACGCAGAGGTGTTTGGCCATGACCCTAGGAGATGGGTCGGATGCGGATACCTGGGCCGTCTTCTGGCGTCCCGATGAACTCTATACCACCTGCCTCTAATGCAGCCTTAACCGCCATAAGATTTTTGACTGAGATCTGCGGAACACCGTCTCCAGTTTCAATGCGCTTTATGGTGCTCACACTCACATTTGCTGAGCCGGCCAATTGTCCAACTGTGAGTCTCAATCCTTGCCTAGCCGCACGGATTTGAGCACCTGTAAGCATTGACATATCCAATTTTGAGTCCATATAGCTCATCAATGAGCTATATGGAAGATGATGGCAGGTCAAATAGACCAGACTGGCGAGCAGAATTCAAGCGCCTTGAGGGGGCTTACGCCCCGGCGACGATAAAGTCGTATTTTACCGACGTGCAGATATTTGTAGATTGGTGCGAGGCGCGTTCGCTTCAGCCCCTGCCCGCAGCTGTCGAGACCGTTTGCGAATTCCTTGAAGATCAGGGTTTGGGACTTTGCCCGTCAAGCGTTCGCCGCCGTATTTACGCCATCCGCAAGGCCCACCGGCTACTCCATCTGTCAGACCCGACTTTTGACGAGAATGTGAATTTAGCTTTGCGTCGCGTTCGCCGATCAAAGCTCGGCCGCCCGAGGCAGGCGAGGGGAATGACGCGAGACTTCCTTGAGCGATGTCTTGACGCTCAGGCCGACACGCCTTGGGGGCTTCGGAACCGGGCAATGCTGTCTCTGGGCTACGATTTGTTAACGCGGCGGTCGGAATTAGTCGCACTTATGAGTCAAGATATCGAACTGCGTGGCGATGGGACGCTCCGCGCAATCATCCGCCGCAGCAAGTCTGACCCGTTTGGAATGGGACGCATTGGCTATACTTCGAGGCGGTCGGCTGATCTTGTGGGTCGTTGGCTAGCCTGGCGAGGAGAGGAAATCGCACCACTGTTCTGTGGAATTTATCAGGGCAAGGCAATCAATAGGCCACTGGAGGTGAGCAAGGTAAAGCTCATAATAAAGGAGGCCGTTGCAGCTGCCGGGCTCCCGCCTGAGGAGGTCGCGGCATTCTCAGGGCATTCGCTTCGCGTGGGGGCGGCACAGGATCTGCTCTGCGCCGGGCTGGACACAGCAGCCATCATGCGTGCCGGGGGATGGAAATCTGTCAACGTATTAGCCCACTACCTAGAATTGGCGGAGCATAATGTCTGGGCGTGAGCCATTTGCAGTTTCCCGATTTCGCGTACGAGTTCAATATTAGCCACCGCCCTTCATCGGCCTTGGTTAACGCCGGCAGATGATTCAAATACGTTCGGTGTCATCCAACCGAGCGGGCTTTGAGTAAGGCATTCTTTATAGTCTCGTCGCCTCGCCTCGCCTCGATGTTGCTCTGGTGTCGGCAAAAGATAATAACCAATGTGTGTCGAGGCATTCACCCGCAGACCGAACTGAACCACTTTACTCGACGCCTTCAGGCAGATGGCTATACTTCCTATTAGAAGCTCAAACGCAGATGGTCGCATCCGAGAAGTGGCTTGCTAATTGCATTTCCGGCTCAGAATATTCGATAAGCATCGGTCCTGCCCAGTTCCGCTGACCACCGACCAACTGGCACGGATCATCGGCCTTAATAAAGCAGAAGAAGAGATCTGAGGCTCCGAGCTGAACGGCCGCCGACAGTATTCGCGGAAACGAACTTCGAAACAAGTCGAAGGCTTGAGCGTCGATATCGACCAAGCCTTGCGGCGCCTGTTGCCCAAGTGCGCAATATCTAAAGCGCTCGCCTCCCGCGGCAAGCGCCTGGATGCACTAACAAACTTTTCTGATGACGGCGCTTAGTCGAGATCCACAACAACGTTGCCGAACGGGGGAGGCGTAGCGCCAAAATCGGGCATGAAATCTGACTGTTCGCAGCATCGACGGCAAGTGGCTAACGTCCCGCAGCTAATCACTCCGTCATCGAGATCGCAAACCTCGAGGGTTTAGAGCTGCAAGCTTACGGCACGGACGTCATTACGTGACAACGACTTATAAAATATTCACGCGGCCCATGCTTTAATGGGCTACGTTAGCCATGACGCGTATGAAGCCAACTTTGCAAAATTAGATGATGTGATCGGTGTGAAATGTTTCAAGACCAAATGGGACCTCAAGCTTCAAGCAGATCAATAACACGACTGTCAGCTACCCTCGCATCGAAGCGTTCCTCCGCCAGGCGACGGCTGGCCTCTCCCATCTGTCGCGCTAGGAATGGCGTTTCGATTAACCTGCGTATCGCGCATACGAGAGCGTCTATATCCCGGGGCGGCACTAGGATGCCATTCACGCCGTCGTCGACGGTTTCGCGGCAGCCAACATGGTCCGTCGTGATAATGGCGCGTCCAAGAGCCATCGCTTCCTGGGTACTTCGCGGCACACCTTCACGGTAAAAGGAGGGTAGGACAAAAACGTCCGCTTGTTTCAACCAATCTTGAATGTTGCTGACACGGCCAGGCCACTCAATCAAACCTTCGTCCTGCCACTTTGTCACCTCTTCACGCGAAAGCGAATGTGGGTTGTCGTCCACGCCTCCTAAGAGAAGAAAGCGCGCGTTGTGGCCTTCGGCGCGAATGCGTCGGGCGGCCTCGACATACTGGATGACGCCCTTCTCAGCTATCAGGCGCGCCGCCATGGCAAAAACTGTCGCATGCTCGCGGACGGTGGAGGCTGTGAAGTTAGCAAGTTCGACGCCGATGCCCCCCATGTTAACGACCTTGCTGGGTTTGATCCCCACGCGCTCTATCAATACATTGCGATCATCCTCGTTCAGGACGAGCACAGTACGTGACCGAGACAGCGACAGCCTAAGTAGCCGGCTCACAACCCAAGATACGAGTCGTCGACGGATCGATCGGCCATCCTCGGCGAAACCATAACCAAGCCCTTCCAGCATGACCACGCGGCGGGGTACACCGACTATGGCGGCTGCGAGGTTGCCGTAGATCGCCGGCTTTATAAAGTAAGAAAGTACAGCATCTGGCTGCATGCCAGAAAGAACCCGCTTAAGGGCCAGTAGTGACTTGATATCGGCGGAAGGATTGGTTCCTCCCCTGCTAAGTGGGAAGCCAACGGGCGTCGCGCCGAGCTGTTCCGTCGCGTAGAGTGTCTCCTGATCGAAATCGGGCGCTAAGGCGGCGATCTTATGACCACGCGCGATTAAGCTCCGGATCAGAGATGATCGGAAGTTCAGAAGCGAATCCGCACTATTACCAATTATCGCGATGAGCATGATCTGCCTCTATATCCATTGGACGAAGTAAGCATTTTCATAGTTTATCCAGTATGAGGCGTAACTTGAGAAAAGAAACCAAACGACAAGTATGGTGGCATATATTAACATAATAATTGATGAAACGAAAAATTCAATTCCGATTCTTCTTCGAAAATAATAAGCGAATGAAGATAATATTGCGCCTTGAAATGGCAAAAGAAGTACGCCAATTCTATCGACGATGGTTGAAGATGGAATGACCACATACATGGGGAGAAGGACGATCATGGCAATTGCCATATTACGTACCACCCCCTGCCTCTCACCAAATATTTTATCGCTGCTGATGAAGAAGTATAGAATACCCACGAATGCGCTGATCGTGGTGCGAAAAATTGCGCCTGAAGAATCCATGTTGCCTTCAAGATATAACGAAAGAACATCACCAATATTTGTCATGACAACCGTCAACAACAAGATGACAGCTATTGCGCCTCCGACCACGATTCTTAGGATTGCACCATTTGATCCGGTGGCGGCAAAAAGTGGAAAAGCGAAAATAGCTGAGCGGTGAAATAGGACCGCCACGGCCAGCCATGCGATCCACTTCCAGTTTGCCGTTCCACGAAAATCGACAAACGCAAGCATGACAAAGCCTACGGCAGTGGCCTGACGGGTATATCCCATTGCGGTGCTGATCACGAGCGTGGGCACCAAGACAGTGAGGGCCAAACCAGGGCGCGGCAACACACTGCAGAACCGTATTAATCCATAAAAAAATAGGGCTGCACAAATCAGGTTCACGTGCCAGATTTGTCCGCCAGCGCGGCTGACGGCCCAGTTTATAATTGAATACGCCGGATCCCCATATGTCAGCGCCTCAAATAGAGACATGCGGCTGATATCTGAAAATATCAGCATATAAGTGGGCCAGTCGACGCCGATCTCATATCGGTAGCCGACAAAGACTGTTAAGAACAGGCCGATCAGAAAAGGGATGATCCCGGTGTGCCCAGTCACCCAGTTCTTGGAGGCTGCATAAAGCGCGAGCACGCCAAATATGGTAAAGTAGAAGATCAAAGCTTTGATTTCATTTCTGATTTAAAAAATTTGTGTGTTTTTCGGCCCGCCCGGCCGGATAAAAATTGCAAACATTTCCTTTTGTCAGCACCAATCCAACCACCAAACTGCTCGGTCTCAGCTGAGTGTACAGCAAAGGGCTGCCTGCCAGAGTTTCCGCAGTTTGCCTTTTTACAACGCTATGATTCATGATCCGCGATAAGCAGGCGCCGAATTGGAAATGGCGACGATCAGCATTCTGGGCGAAATTGGCGTTCATGGCCGCTCTGCAGGCCGCGTTGCAGCGCAACTGGATTCTTCCGGGCTTGTCACAACGGCCCCTTCCTCAGACGCAGAGCAGGTTGGCCAAAGCACCTCGTCCATCTTGGTGAAAAAGCTTTCAAGCTGTTGTTCGCGGAGCCCTGCAAATTCTCGTGTCCAGCCCATTTTCGCCTGTCGCCCAACCCGCACACATTCTTTCCGGTCAACCGCACGAAGGAGCCTCAGCAAATCGTCGATGCTACCGTCGAAAAGAAAGCCGCTTCCAGCCTTCTCGACGAGTTGAGCGGGAGGGGTTCCGGTGTTGGTGATGAGAGGTTTTCCCAGCGCGAGATGTTCGTACATCTTGTTGGGCGAAGCGAAGCGATGTGCCGGCGTGGTTAGCAGATAGGGGCCATAGAGACAGTCGGCGTCTGCCATCTGCCGCAATGCAGAATCGTAATCCTGTTGGCCTATGTAACTCAGATTGGGAAGGCGAGACGAGGCGTCTTCGAAGTAGTTATGCAATTCTCCTATTCCACCGATAACGACCTTGATGTCAGCACCAAGCGCGCTGCAAACGGCAGGCAGATATTCGAGGCCGCGATGTCTAGCTTCCAGTGTCCCAATATACGCCATTATCAAAGGCGCGCTGGTTTGTGCTGTGCTGCCATCGGGCAAGGCTGCTAGGTCGGGAATGTTTCCAATGATCTTGATCTTCTCACTGGGCGCCAAACCATATTGCTCAAGTCGGATTGGATCAGGGAATATGGCTATCGCGGCTCGGCCAATCAAGCTTCGTTCAACGCTTGCCAGAAACCGGCCTATCCAACCCTGGCCCGCCATTGCAGATACGTGATCAAAAGCGTCATAGATTACAGCCTTGCCAAGGATGCGGGCAACGGGGACGGCCACAATAGCTGTGTCCAAGTCGACGACATGAACTACGTCAAATTTGTCCCGATGGCGGGACATATGAACGATTATGAACCATAAGAATGCAAGGCGCGCACCCATGCCAAACAGTCCGCGAGCATAGCCGCCGCGCGCGGTGCAGGTGACTGTGTCAGGTGCGCCCGAGGGCTGGTCCCCTCGAGACCAGACAAGCGACGTCACATGCATATCTCGGCGTCGATACTCTGCCACCATCTTGGTTGATCGCGCGTCCCGCTCGAGCGGTATCGAACGAATGAGCAGAATTTCAGTCGTCATCGATCTGGTTCGCTAAGTGTGGGAAATGTCGTTTTACAACCGGGGGGAGTATCTCCGTAAAACCTGACAATCTCAGCCAAATCGCGGTCCCAGTGAAAGCTAGGACGCTCACACCCGCGGCGACAATCCACATGGTGCGTCCAGCCTCCAGAAAATCCAAAGCCGCCATAGTTCCTGTCGCCGATGCCCACATCGCTGCTGACGCTAATGAAAGTTTGACCAACTCACGCCATCGAACATGAAAGATTCCATTGGAAATACCCCAAATGAGCCAAAGCCCGACCGCGCCGGCGCTTCCAGCCATTGCCAACTGGCTGCTGTCCACAATGCCCGTCCCAACCCATGCGCCTATGGTTGCGGCAATGGCAACAGTGAGCACCATCAGGCCCACGAGCCAGAATCGCCGCCGTGCCAACATCACTGATGTTAGGCAGTATAGAATTAATAATGCGCAACCCTGAAAAGTGGCGGGGATGACTGTCTTGACTGCCATGTCCACTTGGGCCTGTGCGAGCATTAATCTCACGGCATCTTGTGCGAATAAGGCCGCGCCAATTGAATATGGTACAATCAGGGTGAGAGAGGTTTCTATCAATGATCTTGCCCTTCGCATAAGTGAAGTGGCGTCTGCGGCGGCGGCCGAGATGTAGATTAATCGTATCTGCGACAATCCATAAGCGTTGCCGATCACTGCCAATGGCCCATAGGAAAGGTCAGAACAGAGGGTCCAAATGCCGGAAGTATCGGCACCGAATTGCTGAGCGAAGATGTTTCGGCTGGGCGCATTAACGAGGATGTAAATCCCTAAAGCACAGGCCCCTGCCAAACCGTGGCCAAGATGGGGGCGGAGGAGGCTTAAGGCCTTCCATGATGGGCGGGCGCCGCTCCAAATGCGGCGGGCTCCCGGAAGCAAGGCAAGGCAGATGGATGTGGAGATTAGTAGGCCGAAGACTGGGCCAAGCGGTCCGACACCTATCACAACGAGTCCAAGCCCCAGCGCAAGGGCCAGAATATTGCGGTAGATGGCAAAGCTTGCATAGGCTGATTCCCGTCCTAACGCATTCTTCAATGCCAATAACATTTCATAGATGATGAATGCCATAGCTAGCGCGGCGGTTGAAATCGCGTTCCAGCTCTGATCGGGGTAGATCGCTCCGTACGTCATACCAACTGCCGTTATTGTGCCAGCGATGATGAACATCGCTGTCATTATCGCGGACATCATGGCCTGGTCGATCTGGCCGTCGGTTGACACCATGGCTCGGCTTGCAATTGAGACCAACCAAGAACCTGCGACCATCTGAATGGCCAAGGCGTTAGTGTTGATCAATGCGAACTGTCCGAATGCGTAGGTTGTCATTGCATGCGAAAAAATGAGTGTCGACAAAACGGTTATGAGTCGACTACCAAATAAAGCTAGAAAATATAGGGGCTGCATCAGAACCGTTCAAACAAAATGTCTGCATCTATTAATTGACCAGTGTTTGGATCTGATACCCCTCTTCCGATTGAAACCAGAGAAAAACCCATAGACTGAATGTCAGGGATAGCATCTGCCAGTGTATAGGAATCATCATAACTTGGTTTCAATCCAAGTTCTAACTCAAGAATATTCACCTTTTTTAACAGATTATTTGCTCCATCGAGCGCTTGCTTCTCAAAACCCTGAACGTCCAGCTTCAACCATATCGAATCGGACTTGGGGTAGTCCAGTTCGTCAAGCGGGATTACGTCGACTGTGACGGCTTGAACGACTTTTGCTGTCGGTATTGCATCAAGCAATGTTTTTGATGGCTTAAGAAGTGAGCTGCAAACGGAATCCTCAGATACGTTCAGCGTCGCCGTTGAACGGGATGGGCCAGCGGCGGCATTGATCCCCCGCCATTTGAGGTCAGATTTCATAGCTTGCTGAAGGCGGATGAAGGCATCTGGAAGTGGTTCCAAGGATACAATTTCGCCCCTGAACCCATCGCGCCTCAGCTTTGAGGCATACTGACCTACGTTTGCGCCTACATCAATGACTAGACCGGTCCGCCACCTATTCATTGTAGCGCGGCGATCCGCCTCATACGTTTGATGCGATCGAACTACTGACATGCCAAGCTTGCCCAGAACAGCGCGAATACAGTTCCCGAAGATCGCTTTCATTGTATTCCCTCTCGATTATCTTGAGTGTGAGAATGTGAGGATGGCATCACGGATCCTGCTCGACGCCCGGCCATCGCCATAGGGGTTGTGCGCCTGCGACATGGCCTCATAGGCTAATGGATCATCAAGAAGCTTGGAGACTGCGTCGAAAATCAGATCGCTATCAGTTCCAACAAGCTTCACAGTCCCCGCATCAACGGCTTCTGGACGCTCGGTCGTATCTCGCATAACCAGGACGGGCTTCCCCAAAGATGGAGCTTCCTCCTGCACGCCACCCGAGTCAGTTAGAATGATGTCAGCCCTGCGCATCAGATGAACGAACGGAAGATAGCTCTGAGGCGGGATGAGATCGACCCTGTCAAGGGATCCAAGACGGTCTTCAACGGGCCCCTTCACATTTGGATTGAGGTGAACTGGGTAGATGATCTGAACATCTTCACGGTTAGCCAGTCGTGCTAAGGCATCGCAAATTCGTTGAAAACCGTCGCCGAAACTTTCCCGCCGGTGTCCTGTAACCAGGATCATGCGCCGCGAGGGATCAATGCCGAATGTGTCGTCGAATTCAGCGCTCTTTACGGGATCCCCTTCAAGCTTATCGACCACTTCCAGCAGGGCGTCGATGACTGTGTTGCCGGTCACGAAGATGTGCTCATCTGGAACATTTTCGGCAAGCAGGTTCTGTTTCGACTGTTCGGTGGGGGCAAAATGCAGGCGGGCGATGGTGCCTGCAACTTTGCGATTTATCTCTTCCGGCCAAGGGGAGTATATGTCTCCGGTCCGAAGGCCGGCCTCAACGTGGCCGACGGGAATACGATCATAATAGGATGCTAAAGATGCGGAAAGGGTGGTCGTCGTATCACCATGCACCAAGACCAAATTGGGCTCGGCTTCTGACATGACCTTCTTCAGCCCCGCGAGCGCCCCGATGGTGATCTCGAACAAGCCTTGTCCAGGTTTCATCAGATCAAGGTCATAGTCAGGGATGATCTCGAACAGGTTCAGCACCTGATCGAGCATTTCTCGGTGCTGCGCCGTCACACAAACACGCGCATCAATGCCGGGATTGCTTTTGAGGGCTTTGATGACAGGCGCCATCTTAATCGCTTCCGGACGCGTACCAAAAACTAACAGCACCTTGAACTGATCAACCATATAAACATCTCATCGCTGCGACGGATTTGGAAAGATTTTGAAGTTCTTAGAAAGATTCCAACTTCAATCGGGTGGGCGCCAGCCCAGAGGTGGCAGTCTCAGCATTGTCTTTCTGATCAAAAATGTCAGACATGACTGAGTAAAAGGGCAAAGGCTAGCTGTCATTGGCATATCCGTTCGGGTTCTGTGATTGCCATCGCCACGCTGATAGGCAAATCTCGTCAAGGTCCAAATTTGCGCGCCAACCAAGCCGCTCATTGGCCTTGCGCACATCTGCAAAGTAGCTTGGTAAATCGCCTTCCCGGCGGCCTATGACCTTTGTGGGTATGCTTCTTGAAGCCGCCCGTTCAACGCCACGGACCATATCCATAACTGAGTACGGGGTTCCTGTCCCGATGTTGAAGGCGTCACAGCCCCTGTCGGCCGTTGCGAACTCAACGGCCGCAACGTGCGCCAGGGCGAGATCGACGACATGGATGTAGTCTCGCTCTCCCGTGCCGTCTTTCGTCTTGTAATCGTCTCCGTAGATGCTCAGGTGGGAACGTCTTCCGACCGCAACTTGCGCAATAAATGGCATCAGATTGTCTGGAATTCCATTCGGATCCTCGCCAATGTGCCCCGATGGGTGAGCTCCGACAGGATTGAAGTAGCGCAGCAGAGCCGCCGATGCGCTTGGGCGTGAACGGCACCAATCGGCAATTATCTGCTCTGCCATAAGTTTCGTCCGTCCATAGGTGTTAACCGGATTAAGGGGATGCGCCTCGTCATACGGGAGATACTGAGGCTCGCCGTAAACAGTGGCTGACGATGAAAAAACGATCTTCTTGCAGCCTGCACCATCCATAGCTTCTAGGAGCCGCAAGGTGCCAATCACATTGTTATCGTAGTATTCGAGCGGAATTTGTGCAGATGCGCCGACAGATTTAAGCCCTGCGAAATGGATTACGGCATCAGGAGAAAATTCTGCCAAAATATTGGCCAGTTTCGATCCATCGCGCACGTCAACATTGGCTTCTTCTAAATCAGAATTAGCTAATCGACGCACACGCTTCAATGATTCTGGCGAACTGTTGCAATAATTATCGCAAGAAAACACCCTATGTCCGACGCGGAGCAGTTCCAGAATTGTATGGCTTCCGATATAGCCGGCGCCACCCGTTATAAAAACCCTCATTTTGAATCCCAAATTATCAAAAATTTCTATCGTTCGCGGCGCTGTAGTCCAAATTAAACTAGTTTAATTTAGCTAACCGTTCACATTTGCACCCCTCGCCGCGGCAAAGGCGAGCGCTGCAGCATAGAGTATGCTGCCGATATACGTCGCCTCGATACCCTCGACCATCCCCGTCCGAAGAAGGATAACTGGCAGCGCCACCAAGCCAAAGTAGATTCTGCGCCCCCACAGCCAGCCCACCGCTTTGTCTAGGTGGTGGTGAAGGTGGTCGTGATCTGCCGTAAAGGGGTGCCTTCCCCGGATCAGTCTCATTCCAAAAAGTCTGACCATGTCGAGGATTGGAATGAGCATGATGGTGATCACATCAATCGTGTAGAGCCCGATGTTCGAGCCATGGATCCAGATTGTGGTCAGGCCGACGAAGGCCCCAATTCCATAGGTTCCAGCGTCGCCGAGGAAGAGTAGGCCTCTTAAATTTGCCAAGAACACGATCAGAAGGCCCCCGAAGAGGGCTAGAATTGGAAAATTGGATGGGTGTGGCCCGTAGGAGAAGAGGGCCGCCAGCCAAATAAGCGTAATTCCGGCGACAAGGCCGTCTCGGCCGTCGGCCATGTTTACCGCATTTTGGAATGCCAGAAGGCACAGGGCGGAGAAGGGTATCGCCAGCCACCCGAGTTCAACGCGAAGTGAAACACTCTCCAGGCTCAGGGCGGAAACCATAAATTCCGGCCGGATGATGAGCGCACCTACAAAGACGGCACCACAAATAAGGAGGCGCTGCAGCGCCGGAATGTGCCTCCGGTCGTCGAAGAGGCCGACGAGGAATGATATCGCGGTGGTGCCGGCGAGTGTCAGAAAGTCGGCCTGGTAGCCTCCCTGCGAGGCGACACATGCGAGGGCAAAGATTGCCGGGGGCATGCATGCGAGGCCTCCCACGAGGGGTGTCGGCGCCATGTGTGCCTTGTGGCCTTGACTGCCGGGATGGTCCACGAGGCCGAAGGCGTTTGCAATCGAGGAGCGAAAGCAGACTACTGCGAGCGTATAAAGCAAGCCAATCGCTGAAACTGCGCCAGAAAAAAATGACATAACCATGTCTCTCCAATGGTTACATTATTTCGAAATATCAACTAAAATGGATTTAATGACAAATTGTTTATATTAAATATAGAAACAATCTGACCGTCTGGAGTTTGTGCCGACAATGTAAATCGAACTATAGAGCAATTTTCCGGCGCAGATATTGCTGACAATTCATGTGTCTTAGGGGCGCTTTTGGGAAGGACTTGTTCCCAAATGGGAATGAGCGGGGTTGCATTGGCACAGGACGCCGACCAGCGGAGCTGAGGTCTCGCGCCGTCCCCCTCATATTCAATTCGCTGCGAAAACTGATAGCGTCGGCCCGGCGTTACAAAAACGTCTCGCGCCGCAATCTCGCCGCTGAATGGGGGAGTGAGGGAGACCGTTACACCTCCACTGCCGTCGACTGAGGAGTTGACCCCGTCGGCCTGGGAGAGTGACCAGGACAGACGGCCGAGGCGCGGATCTCTCGTCGCGTCTGTCAGGCCAAAGATTGCGATGTCCTGTCGCCGAATGTCTGGCGCAATTTTGCCTGCAAAGTCGAGAGCCGCCTGCGTCTTACCCGCCACCGCCAGGCGGTGAATGATCGTTGCGGCGGCAGCCTGATAATGCTCGCCGGTCAGCATCGTCGCAACGGGTGTCGTAAATGCTGCAAGGTCGCGGACGTCGGCCTGTGTAGATGCCGCGGCTATGAATGCAGGCATCCAACTCGCCTCAGAGGCAATGTATGGCCTGAGCGCATCTCGCACCTCTCCAAATGCCAGAGCTTTCGAGAGCACAGGGTACAGCATGCCGCCCAGTTCTGGGTGTACGGAGAGGGCGGCGTGGTAGTGGCGAATGGCACCTTTGACGTCGTCCCTGGCAACGGAACGCTCGATGAGCCACAGTTGGTTGAGCATGTCGCGGCGCGACAACTTGTCCGCCAGCAGCATAGCGGCGTCGGCCCGCCTTACATTTCTCTGGCCGTCATAGAATGCGCCCAATATCCTTAGAGCTCCCTCGTTAAGGGGGCGCTCGTCGAGGGAGGCGCGAGCCGCAGACGCGTCGCTTCGGCTGATCAGGTGGCTAGGGTCTCGCTCGACTTCCAAGTTGATGCGGGCGAGGAGTGCAAGGCCATCTTGCGGGCGCATGGCATTCGCCGATCGCGGAGATG
The DNA here is from genome assembly GCA_937996655.1 of uncultured Sphingomonadaceae bacterium. Lineage (GTDB taxonomy): Bacteria > Pseudomonadota > Alphaproteobacteria > Sphingomonadales > Sphingomonadaceae > Aquisediminimonas. The sequence continues at coordinate 602,335 of CALKUK010000012.1, forward strand.
TTTGACGAAGATACGAAAAGTAGGAAAACGTGGCCGCCTCACAGGCCGCAGCCAGGGCAACGGCGGCCAAAATCGCGAGCGTCAGGCGCTTGAGGGCTATCTCCGTTGACACCTAGTGACCTCAGTCAACCTTGCCGCTGCCATACTTCTGGCCATAGCCATAGCCATAGCCATAGCCATAGCCATAGCCGTAGCCGCTCGAGCCGCTGCCCATCTTGGTCAGGATCACGCCGAAGACGTGAGCATTGACCTGCCGCAGGCGATTGATTGAGGCGCGGATGCCGCGCACCGCGGCGCCTGCGGTCTCGACAACGTACACAACGCCCTCCACGGACTTCGCAATCAGTGGAGCGTCCGTCATGCCGAGGACGGGTGGGCTGTCGATAATCACGTGGTCAAACTGCTCAAGTCCCTCGCGCACGAACTGATTAAGTCGATCTCCGCTCAGCAGCTCGGCGGCGCTGGGAGGAATTGGGCCTGTGGCAATAACAGTTAAGTTTTTGAACTCCGTGTCTTGGCACAGGCTCGCCCAGTCGTCGTCGCCCGCGAGGTAGTTGCTGAAGCCGCGATCGTTCTTCACGCCCACGAAGCCCGCAATGGAGGGAGAGCGGAGGTCTGCATCAACCAATAGGACGCGCCTGTCGGTGCGCCCCAAAATGATCGCCAGGGCGAGGGACGTCGACGACTTGCCCTCGCTCGGGCGCGTGCTGATGACGGCGAGAGACTTCGGGAAGCCGTGGCTTGTCGCGAAGGCGAGGCTGGAGCGGATCGAGAAGTAGGCGTCCAGGAAGTGCGACTTCGTGTCACGCATTTCGGATAGGACACCTCCCTCGACGTGGGGTGTAATGCCGAGAAGGGGCAGCTTGAGCGACTGCTCCACCTGGCCCGGCTCGCGAATGCCCTCGTCAATTTGCTCGAGGACAAATGCCGTGGCTGCGGCCAAACCGAGGCCCAGTAGCAGGGATATGGCAATGTTGACCAAGATTTTCGGGGATGATGGCTTGTCTGGCGTTATTGCCGGCTCGACGATGGCAATGTTGTTGACGCCGACGGCGCCCGCGACGCCGATTTCCTTGTAGCGCTGGAGCAGCGCGTCATAAAGTTGGCGGTTGGTGTCGGCTTCCCGCTGGTAGTTGCCGTACTGGATGTTGGCGCGGTTTTGGCGGTCAAGCTCGGCCTTGAGGGCTTCGACTTTCGCCTTGAGTTCACGCTCGCGGGAACTTGCCTCAGTGTATTCGCGTTGGCGAGCCTGCGCGATGCGTGACGTCTCGCGTGAAATGGAGCTGTCAATCGCCTGAATTTGGCGCGTCAATTCGAGTACGCGGGGGTAGTCGGGTTCAAATTGCACCGAGAGCTTGGCGTGTTCTGCCGCCGCCTCGCTGCGCTGCTGGCGAAGGTTTGCAAGGGTCGAGCTTGTGATTGCCTCGCTGACATTGTCACCCGAGCCTACCGCGCGGGACTGGGCACTGATCCGCTCAGCCGTGGCGACGTTGAGGGCACCCGCCAGCTGCTCCAGCGTGACGCCGGTGAGCGTCCTATTTCCAAGCGTGCGGCCGTCGGCGTCGCGTATCTGGTCTAGCGATACCATGCCGGTTCTCGAGGCCGATAGAATAACTTGCTTCTCGCTGTCTTCGAGGCGCTCGCGCAGGATCTGGAGGCGCTTCTCCAGGAAGGTGCGGGCGTCGGCCGTCGACGCAAATTGGCGGTCCATGCTGAGCGAAATAAATGCCGCCGCCCACTTGTTGGCAATGGCTGACGAGAGTTCCGCGTTTCGGCTCGTGTAGGTCACGTCGACGAGCTTCGAGGTCCGAATGGGGGACACTGACGCATTTTTAAGGAGGAGGTTAATTACCACACGGCGACGTTCCTCCTTGAGTTGAGCCTCTGTCTTGTTCGGATCTTTCTTCGCCAACTTTTCCGGATTTACTCCGTGCGCCTCGAGGAAGGCGGCGCTGGTGTATAGATTGAGTTCGGATGCGACGCGCTCCGCGAGGGGGCGCGCCTTCAGGAGGGCGTATTGAGTAGCGTAGAACTCCATGTCTTGCGCAGAGCTTTGCGCATCTAGGCCCTCAACTTTTGTGACCTGCTTCTGCTGGCGATCGATCTGGATTTCAACTTTGGCCGTGTAGAGTGGCGCCATCAGCAGCGTCGCGACGACGCCCAGGATGAGGCAACCCGCCACAATGCCCGCCATCAGCCACCGCCAGCGCAGGGCTGTGTGCCAGTATTGCAGCAAAATCGGTGGCAGATGGAAGCCCTCCTGGATTTCAGGTGCGGGCGCCATTGCCAAAGAGGTTTCGGCGTTTGTCTGGATGTCATTCGTCATGTCGACTGCAATACTCGGTTAGTTATTCAACTGGTAAATGACTTGTGCGATCAGTGGCGATGCACTCAGGAAGTCTTTCCAGATCTTACGCGTTTGAGAATCGCCGACCATTACGATGTCATTCGCAAAGACTTCTGGGTCGGGAAATCGGCCCCTCTGTATTTCCTTCACGTTGTAGACGGCGGCATAGTCTTGATCCTTAACCGTTCTAAATACGACGACTTCACTGCGGCTGGAGACATCCGTCCAGCCCTCGGCGGAGGCGATGGCTGTCATGAGTGTCATCTTGCCGACGATTGGATATACGCCGGGCTTCTTGACCTCGCCCCCGATCGTGACAGTCTGGCTGACAATTTCCTTGAGATTTACGGTGACTTGGGGGTTCCTAATGTAGCGCCCCCTAAAGCGATCCTGCATGGCTTCGCCGACCTCTCCTGGTGTCTTGCCGGCGACTTCAATTGTGCCAATGAGTGGGAAAGTTATGCGGCCGCTGGCGTCAACTTGAACTTCCTTCTTGCTCAATTCCTCGCTGCCGAAGACGTCGATGGTCAGCTTGTCAAATGGACCGACGCGGTATGGGCGGTCGGACGCCGACAAATCATCCAACGTCGGCGTCGGGAACTCGCCTACCGCCACCATGTTCAGATTTGCAGCTCCCGTCATGTTCGCCGACGAGGAGGCGCAGGAGGCTAGGGCCAGCGAGGCGAATGCCAGGAGGCTTAATTTGGAGTTCAACACAGACATAACATCCCTAAGCTTCATCTCTGAACCGTTTGTACGAGGCCGACCAAATGGCGGCAAGTGTCGCCACGGCGGACAGCAGCGGCGTTCGGACCGGATAGTCTGTGACGCTGGCGAGCGCGAGCAGCAACAGCATCGCGAGGCCGGTGCGACTAATGGTGAACTGAATTCCGCTCCCGCGCCGCGCCTGCCAGACCCCGGTCAGCCAAGCACAGAGAGCGGCAACTGCTAAAACAGTCCCCGGAATGCCGGCGGTGTATATTATTTCCAGCCAGTCGTTGTGGGCGTGGTTGGAGAATAGTGGCTGCAACAACTTGGGGGGCTCGTGGAGCTTATAGACCTCAATATACGTCCCGACACCAGAACCCCAGGGTAGATAGTTGGGCAGGTCGTGAAATACGGTTTCCCAAACGGGGTAGCGCGTATCTTCGCCGCCGGCGTCCAGTCGGCTAATGGCAACGTCGCGAGCAGATATGATTGTCAGCCACACCATTGCGCCAATCGCAAAAATGGATGCCCCCAAAATTGCGAGGCGCAGTCGCGGCGAATAACGCCGCCCGTGCCCCGAAAAAAGGGGCAGGCGTAGAGCGGGCAGAAGTGAGATCGCTAAGGCGCTGAGTGCGAGGCCCGCTCGGGAACCAGTTACAATGATGAGGGGAATGAGGGAAATTCCAATGCCGCCAGCCAAAGTCAGTGCCAGCCTTCTGTTTAGGCCAAGCTGCATGGCGACATAGGTTGACGTCGCCAGCAGGGGAAATGTCGCTGCAAGGAGCGCTGCTTGGTGGTTTCGATTGGCGAAGACGCCCGACGTCTCGGACGTCAAGGGGAACAATGCAATGTCTGATCCCGCCGCCTGCAGCACAATAATGAGGCCACTCGCAAGGGAGAGGCAAAGCAGCAGCAGAATGAGCCGACATTGGTCGGCCAAGGTAAGCTGCGGCGCCAAGGCGAGTATGGCCATCGGCACGCTCAAGGCAAACAGAGCATTAAGCGTGCCCTGCGGCGACATGGAAAGAGGGCGCCAGACATCGCCGAGCCCGGCAAGGCGATCGACTTCGACGATAATTTCGCGGCCCGGCAACGACTGCCAGACTGACGGTGGAAGCGGGACAAGGTGAAGCGCGGTCAGGGCAAGGGCCAAGATAAAAATGACGAGTATGGCCCAATATGGCCGAAGGCGCTCCACCTTGAGCGTCGCCAATCCGTAGGCCGATATCAGAATTGCAAAAGGCCTGAGTAAGATGAGGCCGATTTCATGCGGCCAACTGCTTCCACCCGCAAGGAACAGGAGCGTAAGAAACGCGCCCAAAATCCAGAGTGCTCGACGAGAGGCGATGTCGAAGGCTCCCGTCAACGAGCCTGAGGCTCGCACGCTATTTGATATTTTATGCCGCATCAGGAGATCACGTGCGCAGGTCTGTCCGCGGTCGAGAGATGAGCTCCTGTCATGACGCGTCGGATACCTCAGCCAATTGATCGGTGCTAGAGAAATTTTCTAGAAAACCGAGTGTTTGGCTGCGATTTAACTAAGCATTTGAATACATAATTAAATTTTATAGATATTAATATTTCAATAACCAGAGTTGGTCAGAATTTCCCGAGCTTGCGGCTGTCTAGCCGCCTCAACACAAGCATGTGAAGAGCCCTATCGCCGCAGAGGCTCACACGGCAATCAATGTATCCCAAGTCGTCGCCACGTCAGAGTGAGGGAGCGATCCGTTCTGCGAATTTGGTCTGGGACGGCTGCTCTGCTGTGGCGGCTGGATCGATCGCGGCGCATGCCGTTGTCGGCCCGTGAGCCTAGTAAACCAAATAGACATCTAGCGCCCGCCGCCGCGAGGCTCCAAGCATTGGAGGGGCAGTTTTCCTTGGCCAAAAAAAAGGGCGGCCCGAAGACCGCCCCTTTGAAGAGATTGGCCGAAGCCCTGATCATTTAGTTGCTGGCAGAGCCGTTGCCTGAAGCGATCGCGATGCCGCCGACGACAGCCGCAGCCGCGAGAAGGGCAATTAGGATGCTGCCGCCAAGCTTGCTCTGGTCGCGCTGCGCCGAAGCTGCGCGAACCGGGGAAGCCGCGCGCACCGACAGTGCCTGAGCGGCGGGAGCCGCAACGGAGATGGTGGGAACAGCGGCCACCGCAAATGCGACAGAAGCTGTGATCATTTTGTTACGCATGTTCATCGGACGTCCCTCTTTGATTCGAATGCCGTATTACCTCCACTCCCTAAAGCGCTAAGGCTGTTACTCAAGATAAATTTTTTATGGGGTTAATAGGCCGATCAACTATCGCACAGCACTCTTTGAGGTCGCAATAGAGCACACCCCGTTTTTGGGACTACGTCAGTAGAGTTGTTAAGCGGCGGAGCGGAGCCCTTTGGGATCGTGACTACAGGTCCTATTTCGTCCGCTGTGGTGGCTAGGGCGGCTGCGGTTTCCCCGCTGTTTGATGGGGGCGGTCCCGGCCGATAGCGGTCGTCCATCCGCACCCTGACGACGTCAGTGGCGCAGGTTGGACTTAATCTCCGCCCCTCGCTGAGAGATCGAACTCTTGAGGCCGTTCAAGCGATCAGAGTAGCCATTCTGCACCAACTCAGCCAGCTTCGTTTAACATCACTCAACACAAGTCTCTTGCGGCGGAGGGTTCCTTAGCGCGCAGCATGCCGCATTGTGGGTTAAAACAGCCGTCCGAACTCCTCTATGATTCCGGTATTGGCAGCCTAGTCTCCTTCAGCATCGGCTCGCTGAACTTCAGCAGGGCCCGTCTCCGTAGTTTTGCGCAGTGCAAACTCGACGGATCGGCTGCTAATTCATTGGTTTGATAGCAAGCCTCTTCCCTATTCGGGGTGGGCGCAAAGTGGAGCAGTTGGAGGTGAGCAACCTGATCTACATCGTTGATGACGATCAGGGCGTCCGGCTATCGCTTGCCATGCTGTTGCGCACCCATGGGTTTGAGACGCACAGTTTCGCTGCGGCTGAAGATTTTTTTGACAGTTTTACGGCCCTACAGCCGGCACCGGTGCTGTTGGACCTCCATATGCCGTCGATGGACGGGATCGAGTTTCTGATGGCGCTCCGGGAGCGGACGCAAGTCGGTTGGCCGGTGGTGATGATAAGCGGAAATGGCGACGTGCCGTCGGCTGTCCTGGCCATGAAGCTGGGGACGGTCGATTTCCTTGAAAAGCCAATCCAGCCCGAAACGCTCCTCTCCGTCATCAGCGCGGCAAAGGCGCGGCAAGCCGCGATACAAGGCAGGCCCGTGGATCCTCCCGTCAACAACGAAGTGCGGGAGCGTCTGTCGCCCCGTGAATTCGATGTGTTGCAGATGATCGCCCATGGCATGGCGACAAAATCAATTGCCGCGCACCTTGGCATCAGCCCGCGCACCGTGGAAATGCACCGCGCGCATATTGTCCGGCGCCTTCAGGTCCGCTCCATGTCGGAAGCGGTCGCTTTGGCGGCGCGGGCGGAGCGTGACTAGCCCCAGTTCAACAAGGGGTGTCACCTTTGCAGGGTCATTCGAGTATTTCTGAAGAATTTGAAGTAAATCTACTCCTGACAGAGAAGGTAAATATTTAATCTATAGTAAATATAAATTGAGAGCGATGAGTGCGCCTGCGTTGCATTCGCGGTGTTCCGTTCAATACCGATCCGGGGCCGCGGTCAGAGGTTCCATGCCATTAATTTTAAGGCTGACAAGGAGATAGGGAAGGTTCGCAGCGAGAATCTGGCCCCTTTTCGGCCGCATTTCCGGCCGCGGGGCTCAGTTAAAGCCATTTCGGTGATTCAATCCGTCAATTGCCGCCAATGTGATTGATTTAAGTCAAATGATCGCCGATAACTCCTCTCCATAGTCGCCTGAGGAGATGGAAAAGTTGTCTAGGCTCATTTACCTCATCGACGATGACGAAATGGTGCGGCAATCTGCTGCCCTGCTTCTCAAGGCCAATGGCTATACTGTAGAACAGTTTTCCAGCGGAGAGGCTTTCCTCGCCCTGGCCGATAGCGCTGAGCCCGGGTGCATTATGCTGGATCTGCAAATGCGCGGCCTCGACGGACATCAGACGCAGGAGGCGCTTAATGCAAAGGGCATCCGCTTTCCCGTCCTGATCCTCACCGGCATGGGGGATATCGACCGCGCCGTGCGCGCCATGAAGAACGGGGCGTTTGAGTTTATTGAAAAGCCTTATGTCGAAGAACACCTGCTCACCACGCTCGACAATGCATTTGGTGAACTCGACCGCCGCGTGAATGAACATGGCAAGTTGGATGATGCGAAGCTGCGGATCGCAAAACTCTCTAATCGCGAACGACAAGTGATGCAGGGTTTGCTCGATGGTCTGCCCAACAAGCTGATCGCCTACCAGCTTGGCCTCAGCATCCGCACCGTCGAAAGCTTTCGGGCGACCCTGATGGAAAAGCTTGGCGTGCGCACGGTGTCTGCGGCGGTGCGCCTTGCCATGGTGGCGGGTTTGCCCCCTCTCAGCGAGGAGCATCCTGAAAAAGCACATGGTTAACAAAAGGTTGCAGGACCGTCCGAAACGCTACCGTGGATTCAACAGGATTTCAGACAAGCTGTGATTCAATAGACTGCCCTTAAACTGGTTTGACCAGATTATGGGGTAACGAACATGTTCCACATCAAGACAGCAGAACCGGTTGACGCCGATATTTTCCCCGCGCCCATGGGGCGTCCGGATGGAGACACACGCCGCGCGGCCGAGCGCAAGCGGGTCTATTTGAAGGCGAATGCTATTGCAGTGGAGCTGGATGCCAGCGCGCGCATCGTCAATGTGTCAGAAACCGGTATGACGGGTGAAACCGAAGCCCGCATCATCGTGGGAGAGCACGTCGAAGTCTCCTTCCGCGGTCTGCATTATCTGCCGGCTACGGTCCGATGGGTGCATGGCCGCCGCTTCGGGCTGAAGCTGTTGGCGCCCCCGCCGTTCATCGGGACTGCCGAGGGTGATTTGAATCCCGATATCCGCCTGCTCGTCGGCCAGGCCAGCCGCCGTGCGGTCGTCCGCAACGTGTCGTCAACCGGCCTGCAGGTCGAAACAGATTTGCCACTGCACAAGGGCCAGCAGCTCTTGGTTAAGGTTCTGAATGGCTGGTCGATCATGACCAAGGTGGCTTGGGTGGATGGGATTCGCGCCGGTGTGTCGATGGACGATCCGGTGGATCTGATCAGTTTTGAAAAGCTGGCTTGAACCCGGGCGGAGTGCCATTTCCGGTGTCGCGGGAATGGCGGGGCGGCCTGTCTAAGCGGGGTTGGCCGCTTTCCAATCGCGCTTGATCTTCTTGGCGAGGCTCCATTTGTGGACCTCAGTCGGGCCGTCATAGATGCGGAAGGCGCGGACTTCGCGGAAGATCTGCTCAACGATGGTGTGGTCTGTTACGCCCATGCCGCCCATCACCTGCACACAGCGGTCGGCAATGCGCATCAAGGCTTCGGACACGGCGACCTTGGTCATCGAGCTTTCGACGGTGCCGAGCGAGCCGGTGTCGAGCACAGAGGCGCACCAATCGATCATCAGTTCGGCCTGCTTCAGGTCGATCATGTTTTCCGCCAGCATGAAGCCGACGCCCTCATGGTCCACCAACAGCTTGCCAAAGGCCATCCGACGGTTGGCATAGTCGGACGCGATCTCATGTGCCCTCTGGCAGCAGCCATGCCAACGCATGCAATGCGATAGCCGGGCAGGGGACAGACGGATCTGCGCGTATTTAAAGCCTTCGCCTGCTTGCCCCAGCATCTGGTCTGCCGGAACGCGCAGATTGTCGATCAGGACGGTGGCGTGGCCGCCGGGCATGGAATTATCGATGGTGTTGGGCACATGCTCGATGCGGATTGCTGGGTCCGGCAGGTCAACGAGGAACATGCACGCGCCTTCATCGGCTTTGGCCATGATGATGCCGACTTTGGCGCCCTCGGCCCCTGTGATGAAGGCTTTGCGGCCGTTGATGACCCAGTGGTTGCCGTCCAGCTTGCAAGTCGTCTGCATCATCGATGGATCAGACCCTGCGCCACCGTCCAACGCGGGTTCGGTCATGAAAAAGGCTGACCGCGCTTCACCGCTGACCATGGGCTTCAGGAAGCGTTCTTTCAGCTCTGGGCTGCCAACATGGCCGAGCAGGTACATATTGCCCTCATCGGGCGCCATGGTGTTCACAGCGAGCGGGCCGAGCGGGGAAAGGCCGGACTTTTGCAGGACGATAGCGGTTTCCTGCTGCGTCAGGTGGCTGCCATCGGGCCGGATGTGCGGCGTCAGCACGCCGGCGGCGCGGGCCTGGGCCCGCATTTCCATCACCATCTCATCCATCGGCGCGCCATGATGGTCGCGGCGGGTGTCGTGCTCATAGGGGACGACAACATCGCGGACGAACTTTTCGACGCGCGAGGCGATCTCAAGCGCACGTTCGGTCATAGCGATTGTCCATCATCAATGTCGATGACGGAGCCGGTCGTGGCGGCTGAGGCATCTGAGGCGAAGTAGAGCATCATGGCATCCAGCGACTCAATGGGCTGAAGGCGCTTGCGGTGAAACGCGGCAATCTGGGCCTGACCGCCGGGCGTCTGGAACCAGTCGCCCGCAATTTCGGTCTGAATGTATCCGGGCTGGATGGTGTTCACATTAATGCCCTGACGCACCCATTCGCGCGCCAGATTGCGCCCCAGATGGGCCACGGCGGCCTTGCCTGCGGCATAGGCGCTGTCACCCTGTCCGGTCAGATGGGATGTGATGGAGCCGATCAGAACAATCCGACCCTTACCTGTGTCACGACTGCCGGCGGCCATCAGGCGGCGGGCGCCCTCGCGCGCAGTGAGATAGACGCCGGTGAAGTTGGTCTCTGTCACCATGCGCAGCGCCTCAACGCTGACATCGGTCGCCCGTCCGGCGGCAGACGTGCCTGCGTTGGCGATGATCGTGTCGACGGTTCCGAAGCGCTCCTCCGCCATGTTGAAGGCATCTTTGATGGAGGCTTCATCCGTGACGTCGAGGGGGACGGCGAGGGCACTTGTCTCCCCCGCTTCGAGTTCATCGGCAAGGGCGGCGATCCGGTCCGTGCGGCGCGCGCCCAGCACCACATTGGCCCCGGCTTGGGCAAAGAGGCGGGCGAAGTGTGCGCCAAGCCCGGATGATGCTCCGGTGATAAGCGTCGTGCGGCCGGCAAGTGAGAAGGGCAATGTCATGGCAGGCTCTCCCATAAATGGTTCGCCATTCCCTGCGCATCTCCACCGCCCGATGCAAGCTGGCAATTCTATGCGCTAGGGTCTCATATATGCTCTTTGGGTGAAGCGCTGCTGGCGGAGGTCCAAGCTTTGATCAGGACTTCCAACCCATGAGGGGTGTGACGTTGTTGTCGGCAAAGCGGGTTGCCGAAAAGTCGGCGTCTGCTGTGCCCATGTCTTGTCCGGAGCCGTCGAGCAAAGCGAGGTCAACTGGGCGGTCAACCTGTAGGCCAAAGCTGTCGCCACGCGCCCACTTCACCACGGCTTCGAAATCACCGATCCGGTCGGCAAAAACGCGCAGATGTTCTCCGGGCACCAGCATGGCCCCTCGACCGCCAAGCCCATATTCTGAAGCGTCGCGGATGATCACCTCACGGTGCGGGATGCGTTGGGAAGACAAAACGGCCCGACAATGGTGCGCAAAACGCTCCGACTGCCGGGCCTTACGCGCAAGCGCGCTGTAATTATATTCGATCTGGCTTTCGACCATGGCCCCACCTCATGCGTTGGACTGACTTGATGAGTCAGATAACGGCCGGGTGAGGCCCTGGTTTAGGCCGGGGCAAACCGATCAGGCGTGTGCCTTCTTGTCAGCCCAGACGTTCTTGTACGCACCGACACACAGGCCGAGGAAGATGAGAAGGAAGATGACGGCAGCTGTGCCGGCACGCTTGCGGTTCTCAAGCTTCGGTTCTGCCGTCCAAGTCAGGAATGCAGACACGTCCTTTGCCATCTGATCGACAGTTGGCTTCGGTGCGCCTTCGCCATACGTCACCTGGCCCTCGGTTGTCAGCGGGGCTGGCATGGCGAGATTCAGGTTGGCGAAATACGGGTTATAGTGCGTCGTCTTACCCGGCATCGAGGCGGGGAACTTTTCCTTCAACTCGGCCGGCGGCGCCTGATAGCCCGTCAGCAGCGAGTAGATGTAGGCCGGACCGCCATGACGCGCCTTTGCCATCAGCGAAAGATCTGGCGGCAACGCGTTGTTGTTGGCAGCGCGCGCTGCAACTTCGTTCGGGTAGGGCGACGGAACCTTGTCAGCCGGTGTCGGCTTGCGCGTTGCCGCTTCGCCCGTTTCCGGGTTAATCGACGGCGTTTCAGTCGGCCAAGTCTGGGCAATCGTCTTTACCTGACCGTCATTATAGCCAAGGGCTTTGAAGTCACGGAAAGAGACGTACTTCAGGCTGTGGCATGCCGAGCAGACTTCACGGAAGATCTGAAGGCCACGCTGCAGCTGGGCACGGTCAAACTTACCGGCAGGCCCGTCGAAGGAATATTCGACGGCCTTTGGTGTTTTGTGGAACTCGTGCTCGGCGGTCGGTGCCGTCGGCGACGTTACGAAAGCGAAGGCCCCCATCGCGGCTGAAATCAGCAGCCAGCCGGAAAAGAACAGCCCAACAAGAAATGCACCTATGCGGATCATGTCGATATCGTCCTTATTCGGCAGGCTGAAGCGTGGCACCGGGCGCAGTGCCCAGAACGGCTTCGGTGATGGAGGTTGGAAGCGGCTTGGTTGTTTCGACGCGCGAGATGATCGGAAGAATGATCAGGAAGTGCGCGAAATAATAGGCCGCCGCAAATTGGCTGACGAGCACGATGCCGTCCGTTGCATGCGATCCGCCGCAATAGCCAAGAATGGCGATCGTGGGGATCAGGCCGAACCAGAAGAACTTCCGGAACAGCGGACGATAATGGCCCGAACGGACTGCCGATGTGTCCAGCCAAGGCAGGAAGAACAGCAGCAGGATCGCGGCAAACATCGCGAGCACGCCCAGCAGCTTTGCCGGGATGAACAGGAAGTCCACCGTGAAGGCACGCAGGATCGCGTAGAACGGCCAGAAATACCATTCAGGAACGATATTGGCCGGTGTCGCCAACGGGTTTGCGGGGATGTAGTTGTCCGGCTCTCCGAGGAAGTTCGGGCCGAAGAACACCAGCAGTGCAAACAGCAGGAAGAACGCAGCAACGCCGACGCCATCCTTGGCGGTGTAATAAGGGTGGAACGGAACAGTGTCCTGCTCCGACTTCACTTCCACACCCGTCGGGTTCGAAGAGCCGGGGATGTGCAGCGCCCAGACGTGCAGGATGATGACACCCAAGATCACGAACGGAAGCAGGAAGTGGAGCGAGAAGAAGCGGTTCAGAGCGGCGTTATCCGGCGCAAAACCGCCGAGCAGCCAAGTCTGGATCGGCTCACCCACCAGTGGGATGGCGCCGAACAGGCCGGTGATGACCTTTGCACCCCAGAAGCTCATCTGGCCCCAGGGAAGGACATAGCCCATGAATGCGGTTGCCATCATCAACAGGAAGATGACGAGGCCAAGATGCCACACCATTTCCCGCGGCGGCTTATATGATCCGTAGAACAGACCACGGAAAATGTGGATATAGACCACGATGAAGAACATCGAGGCGCCGTTGGCGTGCGCATAGCGCAAGAACCAGCCCGCATTCACATCACGCATGATGTGTTCAACCGACGAAAAAGCGACGGTGCTTTCTGCAGCGAAATGCATCGCCAGAACAACGCCCGTCACGATCTGAACCATCAGGGCAACACCGGCAAGAACGCCGAAGTTCCAGAAATAGTTCAGGTTGCGGGGCACCGGATAACCGGCGCCGACGGCATTATAAACGAAGCGGGGAAGTGGAAGCTTCTCATCCAGATACCGCATGAGCGGGTTGGACGGCTTATATTCGTTAGCCCAAGGAAAACTCATCGATCTAATCCTCAGCCGACTTTGACGGCAGTGTCAGAAGTGAACTCGTAGGGCGGCACCTCGAGGTTTCTCGGGGCCGGACCTTTGCGGATGCGCGCGGCGGTATCGTAAGACGAGCCATGGCATGGGCAGAAATAGCCGCCAAATTCACCCTTCACTTCACCTTCACCAGCGCCCAGCGGCACACAACCCAAATGGGTGCAGACACCCATGGTGATGAGCCATTGTTTCTTGCCCGCCTTGGTGCGGTCTTCCAGCGACTGCGGATCGCGCAGGTCACCGAGCGAGACCTTTTCGGCTGAAGCAATTTCAGCCGGTGTCAGGTGACGCACGAAGAGCGGCTGCTTGCGGAAGATCGTCTTGATCGTCTGGCCGGGCTGGATAGCCGCCAGATCGATTTCGGTCGAAGCTTCAGCGAGCACGTCTGCCGACGGGTTCATCTGGTTGATGAGGGGGAGGGCCACCGAAACGGCGCCCACGCCTGCGAAACTTGCCGCTGCGACGTTAATGAAATCACGACGGCGGACGCCGCCCTGTTCTTCGCCAGCGGTTGCGCTGTCTTCCGTCAAACTTGCCATGCTTTCCATTTATCCCTGATTCGACTTAGACCTTACAATCCCACTGTTCCTTTAAGGAACCCGCGGAAAATCAGGACACCGACCCCCGGAACCGTAAGATTTGCGGGCCTGATAGCGATGTTACCGGCAGTTGCAAATACGAAATCCGAGCCGCTTGCCGGGGGCTATGTGGATCGCTTATCGCATTGCGATGCGCATTGCACTTTATGAACCCGAAATCGCAGGTAACGTTGGTGCAATCTTGCGCCTTGCCGCTTGCATGGATGTGGCTGTGGATATCATCGATCCGTGCGGCTTTCCGTTCTCTGATAAGAAATTGAAGCGGTCCGGCATGGACTATGCGGAGCGGGTGACGCTGACGCGGCATGCCGATTGGCCCACATTCCAGCAGGCGAAACCGGGGCGCCTCATCTTGATGTCGAGCAAGGCAGACACGTTGCTGAGCGATTTCGCTTTTCAGCCAGACGATACGTTGTTGATGGGGAAGGAGAGCGCCGGCGTGCCGGACGATGTGCGTGGAGCCTGTGATGCCGCCATCCGCATCCCCATGGCAGCCGGGCTGCGGTCCTTCAACATTTCCGTCGCGACCGGAATCGCTGTGTTTGAAGCGCTACGCCAGACAGGGCAGTTGCCAAATGGCTGAACAGCTTGGCATCAGGTCGACACCGGACTAGACGCGCCCAACTCCGTTCGTCCCGAGCGAAGTCGAGGGCCGTGTCTCGACTGCGCTCGACACAAGCGGGATGAGGGAACAGGAGCCTTTTGAGTCAGATGAACATCCCTAAAGTCCCTTTCGCGCTCGATGCTGAGCAGACGGCCGCCCGGTCCTGGTTCGAAGGCCTTCGCAACCGCATCTGTGCGGAGTTTGAAGCCATTGAGCGTGAGGCGGGCAGTGACGCGTCGTTCGATTATACCGCCTGGAACCGCGATGATGATCCCGATGCCAAAGGCGGAGGCGGTGTCCGGGGTGTCATGAAGGGCAAGGTGTTCGAAAAAGTCGGCGTCAATGTTTCGACCGTTGGCGGCGCTTTTTCAGACGAGTTTTCAAAGACGATCCACGGTGCCGGGGATGATCCCAATTTCTTCGCCACCGGTATCAGCCTTGTGGCGCATATGGCCAATCCGCACGTGCCCGCCGTTCATATGAACACCCGCTTCCTTGTGACGCAAAAGCGTTGGCTGGGCGGTGGTGCGGACCTCAACCCGCCCATTCCCTATGCAGAGGACACAGCGGACTTCCATGCGCGGCTGCAGGCGGCCTGTGATGCCCATGGGGCAGACTATTATGACCGCTTCAAAAAATGGGCCGACGACTATTTTTGGATCCCCCATCGTGGCGTTCACCGCGGTGTGGGAGGCATTTTCTATGATCATCTGGAAGGCGCGTTTGACGAGAATTTCGCTTTCACCCGGGATGTGGGGGAGGCGTTTCTGGACGTCTATCCAAAGCTTGTGCGCCGCCGGATGAACCAGCCTTTCTCCGCTGCCGAAAAGCAGCAGCAGCTCGTCTGGCGTGGGCGCTATGCGGAATTCAACCTCGTTTATGATCGCGGGACGCTTTTTGGATTGAAGACCGGCGGCAATATCGACGCCATCCTCATGAGCCTCCCGCCCGAAGCGAAATGGGACTGACGCCCGTCCGCCTTGGTGAGCTGGCGACAATCGTCACCTCGCTGGAAATGCGCACGCGGCCCCGGCCCGCGCCGCTCAATCCTGCGCCTTTGTCGCTCGTCCCCTGGAAGGCGCCATCGCCCGCCAAATATCGCGCGCTTTTTGAACGCGTGGGCAGCCCTTGGCTCTGGTTCTCGCGCCTTGTGATGTCGGATGCTGAGTTGACCGCGATCATCCATGATGAGGCTGTGTCCATCTGGGCTGTTTGTGACCGTGCGGGAATAGAGGTCGGCATCCTCGAGCTTGATTTCCGCAAGGGCGACGAATGTGAGATTGCCTTTTTTGGCCTCGTGCCCGAACTCAACGGGAAGGGTTATGGCCGCTGGCTGATGGCGCAGGCCATGGCTGCCGCTTGGCGCCCCGGCATCACGCGTATCTGGGTGCACACCTGCACGCTCGACGGGCCATCGGCGCTGGGTTTTTACATCCGGTCCGGCTTTGTGCCTTTTGCCCGGGCGGTTGAAACCTTCCCTGATCCCCGTTTGCTCGACCTTCTGCCGAGGGATGCGGCGCCTCAGATCCCGCTTCTGGCGGCGGACAGCGCGCGGTAAAAGCTCGCCGACAGCAGCACGAAGACAAGCATCAGGGTTGTTGGTGTCACAGCAGACAGAATGTCGCGCGCGATCAAGGCTCCGCTTTCAGGCAGGATGAGCTGGGTCGGGATGCCGATAATCGCGACGAGGGCTGATGTTGTGATCCAGGTGACCACCGCCAAGATGACGACGAGCCCGAAAATCTGCCAGCCAAGGCCGCGCGTCAGATCAAAACTCCTGCTGACCGCGCGCAGTGGGTTGCGCACATCTTCTGCCATCACAGCGGCGTCGGAAATCGCGGTGCGGGCAATCACATAAAAGCCGGGGATGACGAACAGCAGGAAGCCGCCCAGCATCAACAGCTGTTCCACCAGCGAGACGAAGAACAGGCTGGGCAGCATCCGTGCGGACGCCGCAATCGCGCTGCCCACGGTGGGCCGGGAAGGGTGAAGTAGCAGCGACAGCAAGGTGCCCGCGCCGAGCAACGTCACGAGGCGGAGTGCGAGCAGCGGGATGATATTCGCTTCATAATAAAGCGCGAGGCTTTGAAGCGATTTTTGGTCAATGCCGTCCATCTGCGGCGGCGGCAAATAGATGGCCTGTGCCAGCGTCGGGAGGAACATGAAGGCACCGGCGACAATTAGAATGATGTCGGCATGGGCCTTCAACATGGCCAATAAGTCCTGCCAGATGGCATCGTATGACAGCTTCACCCAAAGCAACTCCCTGTTCTCTGTCGTCCCGTTACGCGATTGCCGCTGTTCGGACAATCGGGCGTGATCTGTCCGCGTCAGGCTGGCCTCAGAACAGTTCGTCGAGCAGCAGGTGAAAGTCGAGTCTGTCGAGGTCCAGCACTGTGATGCCATAGGTCTTCAGAAACCGGTCCTGTAGTGGCGGTCCAAATTCCCCAAGGCTGTTCCACATGATCGCAATGTCTTGATAGGGGTCTGCCAGACCTGCCTTCCCGACATCAATGCATCCCACCACCACGCCATTGCGCAGACGAACATTGTCCAGCGAGAAATCGCCATGTGTCACCACAGGCGCAGCATCGGGCAAGGTGCATATCTGAAGCGCTTCCCACACCTGCTCGGCTGACCAGCCCTGCCGCCCCGCATCGAAATCGTCCGTGTCGACCAGTCCTGCGTCAATGTTACGCCGGGCCTGTGCCAAGCGAAGGGGATGGCGGCTGTCAAACGGGCAAGATTGCGTTGGCGTGGCATGGACCTGCCGTAAAAATCGGGCGAGGGCATCGACAACATCTTCGGCCCTGCAAGCGCCTTCTTCCAGCACCTGGAAGGCCGCTTGCCCCTCCAGCGCCTTCGTTACGAGCCAGGCCGCATTGTCGTTGACAGTCAGGTCGACAATGTCCGGTACCGGCAGTCGGGGCTGCATCCAGCGAAGGCGGACAGCCTCTCCCACTATGTCATCCCGCACATCGCCCCGGCCATGCTTGAGATAGAGGTCGGGACATCCGGTCTTTGAAAGTTTGAAGACACTGGCGGCAGATTCGCCAGATGGCGCGACATCAATATCGTATCCAGCCAGCCTCTCCCGCAGTTCCGGCGGGAGCGGCAATGCGTGTTCGAAATCACGGCTTTCCAAGGGATCGTCAGATGGCGTCACCCAAAGCAACTCCCTGTTAACTCCTGCTTCGTTACGACTTCGGTGCGGCAAGGACAATCGGGGAGGCGCAACGCGCTCGCCGGTCGTGACGGCGCAAGATGCCAACTGCGGCGATCACAAATTGACAATTAGAACCACTAAGGACAGATAACCCTGCCATTTTGGTTTGTTATGCGACCAGCGGGAGCCCCGTTCTTACAGTGACCCTGCTCGAAGCTCGGATTGTGGCAAAGCCTTGGGGGCGGCTTGAACTCCCGGCACCGTTTGCGCAATCGTTTCCCGAAGCGATCGGCGAGATCTGGTTCGAGCCCCCGCCGGCCCTGGATGCGCTGCTCGCCAAATATATCTTCACGTCGGAAAATCTGTCGGTTCAATGCCACCCTTCGGATACGCAGACCCTCGCCAAAGGCTTGGGGCGGCAAGGCAAGGAGGAATGCTGGTTGATCCTTGATGCGGAGCCCGGCGCGCAAGTGGCCATCGGATTTCGCGATCCGGTGGCGGCCGATGATTTGCGCCGCGCCGCGCTGGACGGGTCGATTGAAGATATGCTGGTCTGGCATCCGGCTTCGGCGGGCGATTTCTTCTACATTCCGGCCAACACCGTCCATGCCATCGGGGCCGGCATCTCCCTGATCGAAATTCAGCAGAACTCGGACATCACCTACCGCCTTTATGATTATGGACGCCCGCGGGATCTGCATGTGGAGGAGGGCATGTCGGTCGCACATGGCGGGCTCTATCCCGCTGATCTGCGCAAACGCGTCTCCTCCAATAGCGGGGCCACCCTTGTGGAAGGGCCCTATTTCCGGCTGGACTGTCTCGACGGCGGGCCAGATACCGCGACGCAGGCCCGCTACAACGGCGCCGTCCTGCTCCTTCCGGTGGATTGCGAGGTTGCCATCGGTGATCTCACCATCGGGCCGGGACAATGCGGATATGCGGCAATGTTGGCCGGGGTGAGCTTCCCGTGCGGTGGCCGCACGCTGATCGCGCAGCCCTGCTGATGTCGTCCATTTCAGATCGAGACACCAATATGGCCCGCCGCCCCTTGAGCGTTGCAGATATTATGGCTGAAAGCGGCGTTGCCTTCGGCACCAGCGGCGCACGCGGGCTGGTCAGTGCGATGACCGACCGTGTGTGTCACGCCTACACAACGGGCTTTCTAAAGTTCATGGCAGAATGTGGCGCTTGGCCTTCCGGAGGCCGGGTGGCGCTCGCGGGAGATTTGCGGCCAAGCACACCGCGCATTCTTGCCGCCTGCGCGCAGGCGATCCGGGATCTTGGCGGCGCGCCTGTTTATTGCGGCCTTGTCCCGACGCCCGCGCTCGCCCTTTGGGCCTTTGGAGAAGGCATCCCCTCCCTCATGGTGACGGGCAGCCACACCCCGGATGATCGCAACGGTATCAAATTCTATCGGCCGAATGGCGAGATTTTGAAGGAGGATGAACCCGGCATCCTGCGCCAGACGATCAGCATGGATGAGACAGGCTGGACAGCTGACGGCATGCTCATCGACCCGGCAGTCTTGGCCCAGGCCGTGGATGTCTGCCCGGCCTATGTGGCGCGCTATGTCGACTTTTTCGGGGCGTCGGCGCTCCATGGTCTGCGTCTAGGGGTCTATCAACATTCCGCCGTTGGCCGAGATGTCCTTGTCGACATCCTCGAATCGATGGGCGCCGACGTGGTCGTGCTTGGCCGATCAGAGACGTTCATCCCCGTCGATACTGAAGCCGTCCGCGCGGAAGATATTGATCTGGCGAAGCGCTGGGCGTCCGAGCACCGGCTGGATGCCATCGCCTCAACCGATGGCGACAGTGATCGTCCGCTGCTGGCCGACCATGAAGGGGAATGGTTGCGCGGCGATGTCTTGGGCGTGCTCTGTGCGCAGGCCTTGGGCGCAAACAGCATCGTCACGCCCGTGTCGAGCAACACGTTGGTCGAAAAATGTGGGGCGTTCGATGTGGTACATCGCACCCGCATCGGCTCCCCCTTTGTGATTGCTGCAATGACGGCAGCGCTGGTGGCGAAGGAAGGCGTCGTTGCCGGATATGAGGCCAATGGCGGCTTCCTGCTTGCCAGCGATGTGACGCGGGACGGGAACGGCCTGCAAGCTCTGCCGACGCGCGATGCTGTCCTTCCCATTGTTGCCGCACTGACTGCCGCGCGGCCGGGGCGCCTGGCCGATCTGGTGGCAGAGCTGCCGCCGCGCACGACCTTCAGTGACCGGCTGGCTGATTTCTCAGCAGCGCGACGGGATGCGCTGTTTGATTGGCTAAAGGACGGGGCGATGGACGACCGCAAGGCGCAGCTAGACCGCAGCTTCAGTGGGCTCGCCGGCGACGTCCTCACCGAAATCGATGATCTGGACGGGGTCCGCATGACCTTTGCCAACGGGCGGATCATCCATTTGCGCGGGTCCGGCAATGCGCCGGAACTGCGCTGCTATGCCGAGGCGGACAGCAAGGCTGTAGCCGAAACATTGAGCCGTCAGGCTTTGGAGTGGGTCGCACAGCGCTTTCCTGCCTGAGCATGCCCCCGTCTCGACTCCTGTGCCCTCACCCGCCATGCCGCAGGGATGACGCATGCCGATTCGGATATCGACTGGACCGTTGCTGAGGGGCTGACCGACTATCAAGCGGCGCTTTCCACCATGGAGGCGCGGGCCGCAGCGATTGCGGAGGGCAGGGCGCGCGAACACATCTGGCTGCTGGAGCACCCACCTCTCTATACAGCGGGCACCAGCGCAGATCCGGCTGAAATGCTGGACCCCCGCTTTCCAGTCTTCTCCGCAGGACGGGGCGGGCGATACACCTATCATGGCCCGGGCCAGCGGGTTGGCTATGTCCTGCTCAACCTGAAGGCGCGCGGAGAGGATATCCGCTGCTATGTCCATGCGCTGGAGGGCTGGGTCATTGCGACCTTGGAAGACCTTGGCGTGACCTGCTGGCGCGCGGAAGGCCGGGTTGGCATTTGGACCGACGACAATGGAGCAGAAGCCAAGATCGGCGCCATCGGCGTCCGTGTGCGCCGTTGGGTCACCTTTCACGGCTTCTCTGTCAACGTTGCACCGGACCTTTCACATTTTGAGGGGATTGTGCCCTGCGGTTTGCCCGAATTTGCGGTAACCAGTTTAGAGAAATTGGGGAAAACATGCTCCATGGAGGCGTTCGATGCCGCTCTAAGCCGCCAATTTCCAAGCTTTCTGGACTCTTTGGCAAAAGCGAACAAAAGGGCTTGAGCAACCATGAACAACGCTGTAAATGTCCACCTCGATTTGGGTATTTAGGGCGCACCCCTGTCCAGATCATTTCTGCCTAGGGAGTTGATACCATGAAGAAATTTGCAATCGTTTCGCTCGTCGCTGTTGGCCTGACCCTTTCCGCTTGCGGCAAGAAGGAAGAAGCTGTCGAAGCTAACGCAACTGAACTCAACGAAGCTGCTGCCACCGAAGGCACTGCCAACGATTCGATGACGAACGTTGACGCAGCTGCCAACGTTGCTGACGCGAACGCTTCGAACGCGATGTAATTTCGCTTCATTGCGATTTTATAAGATTGGGGTCGTCCGGTTCGCCGGGCGGCCCTTTTCTTTTATGTTCATTTTGGCGTAATGCTGGAGGCCCCATTTAGCGCAAAAGAAGGAATGTTCCGCCCCATGCGCCTGTCCCGTGCCGCTTTCCTCAGTTTGGCAGCTTTGTCCTGCGTCGCCGCGCCCGCATCTGCGCAAGTGTTTTATAAACCGCCTGAGTTCACCCCAAAACCGATCATGGCCCTGGAGCCCGGTTTTGACCCCGCTATGCCCGGGGCAACTGCGGCAGAGCAATCAGCCGTGCTGACCTGGAGCCTGCGTCAGGCGCTGCTCCTAGGTGCGCTCCAGTGCCACACCCAATATCCCACATTGCTCGCCACTGGGAATTACAACGCCCTTCTAACCAATCATGGGGAGGAGCTGACCAAAGCGTTCAACACGATCAGCGGCTATTTCAAGCGGACCAAAAAGGCCCCCAAGGTCGCACAGGCGGCGCTGGATGGCTTTGCGACCAAGATGACGACAAGCTACTCTACCGTGCGCGGCCAACTCGGTTTTTGCCATACGGCTGGCTGGGTCGGCAGGCGGGCTCTCTTCACGCCGCGTGGCCAACTCGCCACTTTGGCGACCGAACATCTGGGGGAACTGCGTGAGGCGCTGAAGCCTTCCATTGAGCAGCAGTTCCGCGCGCCCAATATCGGGTCTTGGCTCTACACGCGTCCCTTTCCCTCCTTCGATGCGGCCTGTTGGGACCGTAAGAATCGGTATAATCTGAAGAAGTGCGTTTGATCCGCCCGGATATCGGTCAGGGCCGCTTTGCCCAATTCGTTGCGATTGACTGGTCTGGGCAAGCTGTCGCCCGGCCCAAAGGACTGGCGCTGGCCGTTGCAGGCCCAGGAGAGGACGCACCGACCTTGCACGCGCCCGACCACGGCTGGTCTCGCGCGGATATACTTGATTGGATTGCTGGGCTCGCGGCCCAAAAGATCCCGGCGCTGATCGGGATGGACCTTTCGCCTGCGCTCCCCTTCGTCGATGCAGGCGCCTATTTTCCCGGATGGTCGGAGACGCCGGACAACGCTTTTGCCCTTTGGGACCGTGTGGAACTGCTTTGCACGCAGGATGATCATTTGTCAGGAAATGGTGTCATCGGCCATCCCGAAGCCAGGCGGCATTTTCGCCTTCAGGGGGATTGCGGCGACTTGTTCCCCGGTGGTCGCGGCCGGATGCGCGTGTGTGAACATGTGCAAGGCGATATGGGCCTGTCTCCCACAAGCTGCTTCAATCTGGTGGGCGCAGCGCAAGTCGGCAAATCGAGCCTGACCGGTATGCGGGTTCTCCACCGTTTGCGCGGTAAGGTGCCGGTCTGGCCTTTTGATCCTGTGCCGCCCGAAGGCCCGCTGATCGTTGAAATCTACACCACCATCGCGGCGCGCGCCGCAGGAGTGCGCAAAGGGCTCAGCAAAATCCGCGATGCAGCGGCCCTTGATGTGGCGCTGGCGGGCCTTGGCAGCTGCCCGCACGTGCCCCTTGCCCGCTACGATGACCACGCGACCGACGCGATCATCACCGCCGCCTGGCTGCGGACGGCACATCTGGAACAGGCCCTTTGGCAACCTTCTGGCCTTACCCCCAAAATTGCACGCACCGAGGGCTGGACCTTCGGCTGCATTTGAGGCTAGAGGCGCAAATCCAAGGGCCGGCTTAGCTCAGTTGGTAGAGCACCTGATTTGTAATCAGGGGGTCACGAGTTCGAATCTTGTAGCCGGCACCATTCACCCTTCAAACAGATCGTCTCGGACGCGGATGCCTCTGATTATGAGGGCTTCGGCTTTTCCCGCGAAGTCGAGCACGTCGTCGATTTCCGCATCGAGCATGGCGCGGGCGAGGGGGGCGGAGAAGGAGACGAGGCCTAAGGCCGCATCCGCCTCATCATCGCCGACAAGGGTGAGCGTGTTGGGCTTCCCGTTGAGCACATAGTCGACGCTGCAGCCAAAGGCGACGCGGCTGCCGTCGGGCTTGGGGAGCAGCTGTGCTGTTGACTGACGCGTGTTCCAGTAACGCAATTCGCGCTTGGCAGCCTTGATTTCGTTGTCCTCGGAGAGGCTGTTGAGGTGCGCTGTCAGGGCCTCAAGCTTAGCCGCAATCAGCGATAGGCCGCGCGCGGTGACATAGTTGGGGCCGGCGGGAATGGGCAGCTCAAACGTCGGCTCAAGATGCTCATCATCGCTTTCGCGGCGGAAGGCGACACTCATGCTTGTTCCTCTTCGGGCGGGCTCCAACTGTCAATGTCGGGGGCCTGACCGATAAGTGCAAGGCCATGGGCGATTGAGGTCAGCTCTCCGCCGCCCGCGATACGGCCGAGCCCGAAGCGCTGTTCAAACAGCCGCCGGACAGCCGGGATGGAGGAGGAGCCGCCCGTCAGGAAGACATGATCAATCTGCGCGGCCTCGACCCCGGCGTTGGAGAGCGCTTCGTCCACCGTTTGGGCGATGCGGGCCAGATCCTCTGCGATCCAGCTTTCGAACTCCGTTCGGCGGACCTCCGCCGTTATCGTCAAATCGTCGCTTTCGAAATGGAATGTGCCGCCGTCTTCGCTGGAAAGCGTGCGCTTCAACTGGCCGATGGCTTCATACAGGCCGTGGCCCAGTTCATGTTCTACGACCGCAATCATCCGGCCGATTGCTTCCGGATTGGTTGCCGCGCGTTTCAGACGGGCCAATTCATCAAGCGTCTTGCCGTTGCGCATCAGGGCGAGGCGTGACCAGTCACTAAAGCTCGAAAAATGTCCGGCCGGG
Source organism: uncultured Sphingomonadaceae bacterium (assembly GCA_937996655.1). Taxonomy (GTDB): domain Bacteria; phylum Pseudomonadota; class Alphaproteobacteria; order Sphingomonadales; family Sphingomonadaceae; genus Aquisediminimonas. The sequence continues at coordinate 626,085 of CALKUK010000012.1, forward strand.
ATTTCGAGCACCTTGTCGAACGAACGATAGGTGCCGCCCTTGCCGATCAGGGGGAGGACGAGCTGGTCCATGATGCGATAGTCGAACCGGTCTCCGGCAATGCCGATACCTGCAGAGCCAAGCGGCACACAGCGCTGGGCCGCCCCCGGGGCTTCGACGCGAACGACGGAAAAGTCACTGGTGCCCCCGCCAAAGTCTGCGACCAGCAGGGTCGCGGCTTTGGTCAGGCGTGTGGCAAAGCTGTAGGCTGCGCCCAATGGTTCATAGACATAGTGGACCGGGCGGCCGAGCAGGCCAAACATCGCGTCATAGCGGGTGCGCGCCAGCTTTGGATCCGGGCGGGCGCCGACATAGCGCACCGGCCGACCCACCAAGATGCGGGCGGGCAGGGTGGTGAGGGACAGTCCCGCATGGTTGAACAAATGTTGCAGAAAGATGCGCCCAAGTTCCTCAAATTTCAGGCGCTTTTCGAATATGTTCGCGTGCTCGAATGTGGGGTTCGCAGCAATGGATTTGAACGACTGCAGGAAGCGTGAGCCCAGCGGAAAGTCGAGGAATTCGGAAATCGCCCAAGGTCCTGCCGCATGCGAAAGGGCGCCCCGCGCGTCGCCATCCTGCCAGAAGCACAAGGCGGACCGGAAGACATCGGTGGGGCCATCGGGCGCGGCAAAGGAGACAAGCTCCGCGCCGCCCGCACCTGTTGGTTTGGCGATAACCGAATTGGTCGTGCCGAAATCGATGCCGATGGACTCAATGGCGGGCGGGTCGGCGGGCATGCGATTTTTCCTTGTCCTGCCCCGGGCGGCTGGCGACGGGCGGCTGGCGCCTATGGCAGCGTCGGCAGGCGCTGGCAACCGACCGGCGCCTGCCCGAGGCGCGGCGCGGACGAATTGGACATTCCCGCGTTCCTCCGCGCATTCGGCTTGCCGTTGCCCCCCGGAATGTGCAACCGACACAGGGCAGGGATGGGCCAGACTTTCAGCCTGTTCTTTGAGCCGCGTTAAGTGAGAGCGAGGACGAGTGTCGGATTTCAGGGCAAAGTGCTGGGCAGATATGCCGGGCTTGATCGCACAGGTCCAAAGCACTGGGGAGGCGCTTGGCCTGCCCTATATCGCTGCGCAGGCCGATCTGGCGGACCCGCATCCGATGGCCGATGCCGAAGACCGGCCTTATGCCGAAACCACCTTTCGCTGGGTAGACCCGGCCTATCATTATTGGCGGGACCGGAAACTGGCGTTGCAGGACACCTTCCTGTCGGCCGCGCGGCTGGTGGCGGAACCTTTTTACTATCGCGACGGCAAACTTGTGACCTGGCGGGAGACGGGGCTGCTCGCCCATATCGATTGCAGCAGCATCGCGGCCTATCCGCTGCTGGAAGAAGCGATCATTGCGCCGGTGCATCTGCCGCGTGGCCTGATGGGGGCGATTGTCTGGTGCGCAAAGGAAGCGGTTGGCGTCGAGAAGGTTTTTGCAGAAAATGCCACACAGCTGCAGGCGCTCGCCGTGCGGGTAGTTGCGACGCATAATGAGGCGCGGGGCCGTCCCCGCAATCCGACGTTATCACCAACCCTGACCCGGCGGGAGGTCCAGTGCCTGCGCTGGGCCGCGGCGGGCAAGACCGATAGCGAGATCGGCATCATTCTTGATCTGTCCGTGTCCACGGTGCGCTTCCACCTGCGCAACGCGGCGGAACGGCTTGGCGCGAAGGGCCGGGCCCAGTCGATTCAGGTGGCCGCCGGCCTCGGCTTTGTGGGCGCCGCCTGATCGTGTTGACAGTGTAAACATATTCCCTAATTTGCCTCTGCGGGCTCCCCGCGCATTTGGAGGATTTTGGGTATGTCAGACATCAGGATGGGGCGATGGACAGCGCGGCTGGACGAGCCGCACGTGGTGTTCATCATTGGCATGCGGATCAACAAACTTTGGAAGGTTCACCGCTGGTTGCCGATCATCATGGCGATGACGCGGATGCTCAATGAGCTTTATCCTCGGCGAGAGCTGGGCTTTTTAGGGGGAAAGACCTGGTTTGGGCGCACCGTTGTCCTCATCCAATATTGGCGGTCTTTTGAGGATCTGGAACATTATGCAAAGGCCAAGGACCTTCAGCATCTCCCTGCTTGGGCGGCGTTCAACCGAGAGATTGGGAGCAATGGCGACGTTGGCGTCTATCACGAAACCTATCGCGTCAGCCCGGGGGACTATGAAAATGTCTTCGTCAACATGCCGCCAACACTGATGAGTGAGGTTGCCCCGGTTGTCGAAGCGGGTGGCAAAATGGCCTCGGCACGCGGCCGGATCAACGCGGGCAAATAGAAAGGCGCTAACAACGCCGTCAGACGCGGATCAGGAGGCGACCACCAAAGCTGCGGCGGCCACCCGTTCGGCGGCGCGGCGGTCTCGTGCATCGCGGATGCGGATTTCGCTGTCCGCCAGCGCCTGCCAGGCCACTTGGGCGCGCAGATATTTGTCGCGCAATTGGGGAAGCGGCGCTGTGCGAGCCGCTTCCGCGCATGTTTCGGCCTGAGAGAGGAAATACTCGCCTGATTGTGACATTTCTTTTCCTTTCGCAGGGACGATTTAGAGTGAGAGCAGCTTAGCCTACCATATCGATAACGAGCCGCTGAAGTTCCCGGCGGCTCAGAACGGGCGACCGGCGCCGCGTGTAACTTCCCGTGGAAGCTTCTGAAAAGGCAGGGTTATGCGTTGCCTGAATGGTCAGGCCTTTGGTCTTGTAACTTGATTTAAACATGTATTTCCTGGGCGCAAAATCGCGCCAAAATTGGGGAGCAGGCGACTAACGCCGCCTGCGCTGCGGACCACCCGGTCCGCCCCCTCCGGGACCCTTGTCGCGGTAAACGATACGGCCCTTGTCGAGATCATAGGGCGTCATTTCGACGCGCACCATGTCGCCCACGACCGTACGGATGCGGAAACGCCGCATCTTTCCGGCCGTGTAGGCGATGATCCGATGGTTGTTTTCGAGCATGACGCCGAAACGCCCGTCGGGATAAATCTCGTCGATCAGGCCTTCGAGGGTCATCAGATCCTCTTTGGCCACGGGTTAAGCCGCTTCGAGGTTGACCGCCGAGGTCTTGCCCCGCTGATCGGTTTCGAGTTCGTACTTGACGCGCTGATCCTTCAGGAGCGTGCGCATACCGGCACGTTCGACCGCGCTGATGTGAACAAAGCTGTCCGTCGCGCCATCATCAGGCGAGATGAAACCATAACCTTTGTCCGTGTTGAAAAATTTGACTGTACCGACGGGCATTGCCGGGATCCTTTCACATAAGAATATTGCCCGCAGACAAGAGGTGTCTGCAGGGCGAAAGAAGCGTGGAAAGGAGCGGAGGGCCGAGGCCTATTGTCCCGTCTCAAGCGACGTTAGCAAGCCTCATATAGGTGATCTGCGGCGGGAATACAATGCGAAAGGCCAAAAGCCCCCCTTTGCGCGCCAGATGGGCTTGTCTTAACGACCAAGCGCTGTTAGTGGCGCGCTCCATTGCCGCTTTAGCTCAGTTGGTAGAGCATCGCATTCGTAATGCGGGGGTCAGGTGTTCGAGTCACCTAAGCGGCACCATTTTCCAACATAGTGTAAAGCGGGATGGTCCGCCCGCACGCGCCTCGTGTCTGCGAAGACCCTGTCCGTCGCAACAACCTGCAAATCGTCGCGCTAAACCGCCCGCCGCCGCCGCGCCGCCTTGGGCAGGCGGATGAGGAAGTCGCAGCCGGTGCTGTCATGCTTGATCAGCTTTAAATGGCCACCATGCGCCTGAACCATCGTCCGGCAGAGCGACAGGCCAAGGCCCATGCCTTCGCTCTTGCTCGACTGAAAGGGGTTGAACAGGCCCGCTGCAAAATCATCGGGGATGCCGGGGCCATTGTCCGTCACGTGCAGGTCAACAAAGCCATCATGTTCGCGTGCAGACAGCGTGATTTTGCCATTGTGTTGGTGCGTCATGGCTTCGGCGGCGTTGCGCAGTAAATTCGCTAAAATCTGTTCTATCTGCATGGCGTCCACGTCGATCATCAGCCGCTTTGGCACGTTGATGATGATCTCCAACCTGCCCTGTGCGACCTTACCGTTGGCGTGGCGGACGGCGTTGTCGGCAATGGCCGCCAATGAAATAGGCGCGCGCTGCAAATTGCCGCCGCTGGTGAAGTTGCGCATCTTTTTGATGATTTGCCCTGCATCCAGAACGCTGTGGGCGGCAAGGTCGAGCACGTCGGCCCGGCTGTAGCCGTCCATGGAACTGTCCTTCTGGTCAAGGGCGCGCAGGACGTTGAGATAATTGGCAGCCGCCGTCAGCGGCTGGTTCAGCTCATGCGCCAATGTGGAGGCCATCGTCCCCATCGCGGTCAGCCGCGACATTTTGTGAAGGCGGTCCTGCGCCTGTGCGCTGGCTTCGGCCTGCAATGTGGATTCGGTCGTGTCGATGATGATGGCGGTGGAACGCGACAGCATTTTGATGCCATCCTCCCCCGCGTCAAAATGGGTGCGGGATTTGTAATGGATCCGCCGCGTTTCTCCGGCGGCGGTGATGATCCGATGCTTGTCATCCAGTTCGAAATCTTCGCCTTTGGCGATGCTGTCGGCCACCTTCGCGGCAAAGCGATCCTGATCATCCGGATGAACGATGTTGAGATATTCAATGTCCAGAAACCCCAACCTGCTCTTACTTGCCAATTCCGGATGGCCGATCAGTTTCAGAAACCCGTCGGACATGCGTTGCACCCCGGATTTATAGTCGTGATCCATGGCGCCGAGTTGCGCGAGGCTCAGCGCCAAATTGAGCATTTCTTCCGCCTTGTCCCGCACGGACTCGGCGCTGGCGCGGCTGAGGATGCTCCAAAATTGTTCCGCGACCTGCTGGCACAATTGGACCTCACGCGCCTGCCATTTGCGGGGACTTTGGTGGTGGACATAAAGGAAAATCGGTGCCGTTCCATCGGCGAGCATGGGGATGTTCAGCAGGCTTTGCACGCCCATTTCTGCGTAAATTTGGGCCATCTCAGTGCCCGAACATCTGGGGTCGGTCTGCACATTTTCGACGACAAAGGGCCTGTTGGCGCACATCTCTTCGATAAGGGCGGCGCTATAGACGGATCTATCCTCCGACGGGGGCAATGGCCGGGCTTGCTGGCTCCAGAATGCGCGCGTCAAAAACCCTGTGCGGTCGCGCCGTAGTTCAGAAATGCCAACCCTGTCTGCCATCACATGATGGGCAAGGGCTTCCAACGTGATGGCCACGATGACCTCTGGCTTGATGGCCGCCGCCAGCTTATTTTTCAGGTCCGATAGGAATGCACGGTTCGCGGCCTCTTCCTTCTTCCCCGTAATGTCAGAAAGGGTGCCCACAACACGCAGGGGGGAATTGTCGGGTGCCCGTAAAATAATCTCGCCCCGACAGTCCATCCAGCGCCAGTCGCCCTCACAGTCGCGCATCCGGCATTCCACCGCATAGCGGGGGGTGTCGCCGCGCACATGCGCCTCGAACGCCGCGTCGAAGGCCGGAAGATCATCCGCATGGGTGATGTCACGACATTGCTGGTAACTGGGCTCGCTTTTGTCTGAATAGCCAAGGATGCCGCTTATTTTGGGCTGGAACTGGATAATGCCTGTCGGGATATCCCAATCCCAGACGGCCAGATCCGCGACCTCTAGGGCAAGCGCCAGCCGCTCCTTAACGGCGGTAAGTTCTATATTGTGCTTCGCCAGCGCTTCCAGGCGGGCTTGCATGACGTTTACCCCGACACGGAGGAAAGCAACGTCGCTGTGTCCGGTTGGCACAGCTCGTGATCTGCCTAGGACGTTAACCGCTGTTATCATAGAACATGGCCATGACGCACCCCGTATTTTTACGGGTCGAAACGGATGAATGAGGTGTGGATGCGGATGCAATTTATCCCCGCCCGCCATCGACCCTGACCGTAAAAAATACCTATCGCCAGCCGCGCCCGATTGATCTATGCTGCTATAACGGCAGCAAAAACACCCAGATTGACAATTTTGGGGCTGCAAGGAGATATCTTAATGCCGCGCGGCGAAGTTCGGAGGGAAAATCCCTCCAGCGCAGCACTGTTTGGCGGGTACCAGTCCGCTGCAGATTTGGCTCTGGTCTTTGAGCACGTTAAGCTCGGCCTTGCCATATTTGACCGTGATTTGCGCTTTCTGCACGTCAATGAACGCATGGCAGACATTAATGGCGTTCCCGTGGCCGAGCATCTGGGCCGCACGATATGGGAGGTCATTCCCAAAGTCGCAGATGTGCTGGAAGGCATCTTACGGCCCGTGCTTGATGAAGGCCGGAGCATTGAAAATATTGAATTGGTCGGCGAAACGGCGGCGTTCCCCGGCGTGATGCGCAGCTGGCGGGCCTATTACCACCCCAGCAGGGATGCCAACCACGAGATTATCGGGGTTTTGGCCGTCGTCCGGGAAACGACCGATGAAGTCCGCCTGGAAACTGCGCTGGAGGACGCGGCCTCGCGGCTCGAAATGGCCATGTCCGGCTCCGGCTTTGGCGTTTGGGACTGGTCTGTCGATACCAACAGCGTCTGGTTTTCGGACACTTGGCAAACGATGCTTGGCTATTAACCGGGGGAGGTGGATCAGCACATCTCATCCTGGCAAAAAGCGGTGCACCCCGATGATTGGCCGATCATCAACGCCGCGCTGGAGCCGCATCTGGCGGGTCTGACAGACCATTATGAATGCGAACATCGCGTGCGCTGCAAAGATGGCAGCTGGCTGTGGATTCTGGATCGCGGCAAGGTCGTTAAGCGCGCACCGGACGGGCGCGCTGTTCGTGTGGTTGGCACGCACGACAATATCCAGACCCGCAAGGAAATGGCGCGCCACCTCGATGCGAGGATCAAACTCAGCCTCGATTTGGCGGACATGGAAGACGCCGACCAGATCATCGACCGCGCCTTGCTGACCATCATCGAGACGTTGGATGTCGATTTCGCGGCGTATACCGAAAGCGAGGGGCCAGACGGTGTCCCGCGCATGGCCCGCAGGCGGCGCAGTGGCCGATCCCGATCCTCGCTGGGCAATTGGTATGGCGTTCGGGTTAAGAGAGACATCGCACGTCGCCTGATCCGCGGGGAGGCGGTGGCCGTGGCAGATCTGACGGCAGAGGCCAGCGCCTTCATTGGCGATGTTGGCGGCCCTATCGAAGGGGATGATCTAAAGGCCCTGCTGGTCGTGCCGATCCGTAGTTTTGACCGGCTGGTGGGGACGTTTCTGGCGGGGGACACAAAAGCGAAGGACTGGACCCCGCAGCAAATCACCTTTCTGTCGGATGTGCGGGATAGGGCGCGTGAGGCGATTGCCCGGGCCAAGGCCGGGGAAGCCAACCGGCAGGCACAGCTGGAATTGCAGCGGATTGAGCGGCTCAACACCTTGGCCGCTTTGGGCTCTACGCTTGCGCATGAACTCAACCAGCCGCTTGCCGCGGCCACCAATTATCTGAGCGTCGCGCGAATGCAGGTGACGCGGATGCAGGCGGATCATCCGGTCTTCGGGGCGAAGGGCAGTGATCTTCCGGGCCCGGCAAAGGCCCTCGAACTGGCAATGGCGCAGGTGACAAAGGCGGGGGATATCATCCGCCAGATGCGGGCTTTCACCGAGTCTGGCGAGGTGATGTCGCGGCTTGGATCGCTAAAAGACACGGTTGACGCGGCGTTGCAGACCACGATCGCCAGCATGCTGCCGCGCGGCCTGTCCATCCGGAAAAACTATGAGGACGGCCTGCCCAATGTCCTGATCGACTCCGTCCAGATCCAGCAGGTGGTCAGCAACCTTGTGCGCAATGCGATTGAGGCGATGGACGGGCAGGACAAACCTGAACTCGATATCAGCGTGGCGCGCGACGGGGGGCAATTGGTGGTGGACGTGTGCGACAATGGCCCGGGCTTGTCCGATGCCGTTCTGGCCACGTTGTTCCAGCCGTTCCGCTCCACCAAGCGGCGCGGGCTTGGCCTTGGTCTGCCCATTTGCCGCACGATCATCGAGGCACATGGCGGCACGTTGACGGGAGAGGAGCGAGCCAAAGGCGGCGCGCGCTTCCGCATCCGCCTGCCGCTGCTTCCGCTTAGCCGGTAATGGCGGCCTGCAAATCAATGGCGCTGAACGGCTTGGGCAAAATATTCGCCCGCGCGGCAATCTCCCCTTGGGAGAGATAGGCTTCCGCACCATGGCCCGTCATGTAGACGATATCATTCTGATGCCCTTCGGCCCGCAGCGCGCGCATCACATCCCACCCGCTTAAAATGGGCATCCGGATATCGAGCAGCACCAGGTCATTTGGCTTCAGCTGCTTTTCCGCCAGAAAGATCTGCGGGCAATACCAGATGACGGGCGTGTGCCGCAAAGAGACGAGGAGCAGCGCAAGCGAATCTGCCACGTCGTGATCGTCATCGACAATATGAACGGTCCGGGGGCCCAAATCAGTTATCCTTTTGAGTGTCTGGTTGAAGGGCGGCGCTGGGCAATGCGATGCAGAACAGCGCGCCTTGATTGGGGTGGCGGATCAGGCGGATTTTGCCGCCATTGGCCTCCACCATGGTGCGGCACAAAGGCAGGCCAAGGCCGGTCCCCTTCTCCTTGGTGGTGAGGAAGGGGCTGAACAAATTGAGGGCAAGGTCATCGCTGACGCCGGGGCCATTGTCCGCGATCTCGAGAAAGACCGTGTCCCCCTTTTGCCGGGCGCTGATCTCAATACGGGCATCGGGTTGGTCACCCAGGGCCTCCACCGCATTGCGCACGATATTGGCAATGGCGTGGTCAATCATCCGCGCATCGACGAGAACGGTCAGATCCTTCGGCACAGCGTTGGTGATGGTGATGGTGTTGGGCGCAGCAAAATCAAACATGGCGGACAATGCAGTCACAACCAGTTTGTGCACCTGTTCCGGGCGGCGCTGCACGGCGCCATCGGCGGCATAGTTGCGGACGGCGCGGATCGTTTTGCCGGCCTCCAGCACCTTTTCCGCCGCGCGCTGCGCATAGTTTTTCACCTGATCAGGCCGGGTTTCAAACCCGTGTTCGATCATCGCCAGATAGTTGGCGGCGACTGTCAGTGGCTGGTTCAGCTCATGCGCCAGTGTGGAGGCCATGACCCCCATGGCGGACAGGCGGGAATGTTTGAGCAGCTGGAGACGCACCTGTTGTGCCTCCGCCTCATATTCCCGCTTTTGGGTGACATTTCGCAGGATAGTTGAGGCCAAACGCGGCGATTGCGGGTTGCCGTCGGCAGTGTCGTCAAACTGGATGAAGGCGGCAATGTGTCGCACCGACCCATCGGATGCGATGTATCTGTGGTCACCAGCATGGTCGGACGTCTGCCCTTCTTCAAAGCAGGCGAGCAGTTGCGGCATATCGTCCGGATGCACGCAGGACATATACTCGCCGGTCGTCATGTCATCGGCAACGTCATCGTCAAGCATATCGCGGAAATTTTCCGACAGCAGGACCTCGCCCGTCTCCATATTGAGCCGGCGGGCAGCCATTTTTGCCGAGCGCAGGGCAAAGCGGAGCAGCTCCTGACAGGCCGCCCGCTCTTCTTCGGCCCGCGCGCGCAGGATCGACTCCCACAGCCGCTGCGCAACCTCTTTGATGAGGGAGACCTCACGCGGCTGCCAGTTGCGTGCCGTCGTCTGGCTGACAACCATGGTCGCCCGAATTTCGTTTTCGATGATGAGCGGCACGCGGACAAAGGCAATGCCGCCCACACGTTCATGAAACGCCAGAAAATCTGCATCACAGGCTGCTTCGCCTTGCCGCACATCGTCCATGACAACGTCGGTGCGCGTCCATTTGGCTTCTTCAAACCAGGTTTCGCCGGCCGCAGGGCGCCATTCTCCCAACAAGGAAAGGGCCGGGTCAGAAACCCATTCCACATCCACGATCATCGTGCGGCTATTGTCGACATATCTCCCGATGTTGATGCGGTTAACGTTCAGATATTCGCCCAGAGCCTGTGTTGCCAATTGCGCAACCGCTTTCGCACCCGAAGCGTTGTGCAGTGCATCCACCAATGTCACGAGGAATGCGGCATCGGCTTGTTGTTGCTTCAGTTCGTCGATGCAAATGAAGGAGCCGGCAATTCGCGCTGCCGTCCCCTCTGTGCGCGCGACGACACGTCCAACCGCTTCCATCCAAACCCATCGGCCATTGGCGTGACGCATTCGGAATTCGATGCGATGATCCTCCGGTTCACCGATGACGGCGTCTGTTTGCTTTTGCTTTACCCGTTCAACATCATCGGGATGGATAATTTTCCAGAAATCAATCGCCTGTGCTGCTGTCGTTTGGCCGTTGGCGTGATGAAAACCGAGAACATCATAGACGTAGGTGGAATGCCAGATCTCTTGGGTGGCGACGTCCAGATCCCAAAAACCGATGCCGATGTCATTGATCACGCGGCGCATAACGTCGCGCTCTATGATTGACGCAGCGTCCGGGGGGCCGAGATGGGAAACCTCATGCGCATTCGGGCTGTCTTGCGGAAGATGGTTGGACAAACCCGCGTCGGTTGCATCACTCGGAAGACCGGGCGGCGTGGAGTTGGAACCGGCGTTGGGCAAGGATGTCGTCTCTGCGCAACTTCTGTGCAGCAGGCGGGGTGGCGGCAAGGTAAGACAAGGCCAAATCGGCCTGAAATTTGAGTCAAAATGACTCCTCTTCATGGCGAAGGGCTAGAATCCGCCGCAAAGCCGCACAAATCCTCATGCCATCATGGCCGAAACTCTTTTGAGTGGTGCCAGACTTTGTTGTCAAAATGCGACATTTTGAACGAGTCCCAGCATTAACTATATCATTTTGGTTTATAATATCATTTTGGTTTGTAATGGCGATGACGCGTCACCGGATCGCGCGGATAGGTTCGCTCCAGGCCCGCCTCCAGTTCAGCCCGATGGTCCGGCGGCAGTGGCGCGCCACATTTGCGGCAGCAATTCTGGTCTAGCTCATTTTCAAGAATGCGCATCCGCATGTCGTGCAGCTTGGCCTTTACCCTATCGGCGATGGCGTCGGGGCTTTCGCCCTTCACTTTCTTGCCGGCCACGTTGAACACCCAGCCGTCTTTCTGTTCAGCATAAGTGATTGTGGTGTCGCGGTTGAGCGCCCGCGCACCGTCGCCGGCCATGTCGCCCCGCTTCACCAAGAGGCCCAGCATCGCATCAGACGGGGAAATACGCCGCTCATATTCCTCACCGCGGCGGTAGATGACGGTCTCCTTCCCCTCGACCGCGCGTTGATAGGCAATAGCGACGAGCCCCTTTTGCGCCCGGTCCAATGCGTCATCCCAGGCGGCGGCAAAGGCGGGAAAGCGCTTGTACAGCCGCCGTGCACTTTCATCCGACATCCCCGCCACGCGCGCCGCATCGGTCACACAGCCGGTATGCGCCAGCGCATCCAAAAACCGCTGCGTCCGATCTTTCGTCCACCCATCATGCCGCGCACGGAGGCCGGGGAGGAGTTTGGACATGGAAATGGGCGGGCCAGCGGGGATATCGGCTTTTTCAGGGCCGTCGCGTTCATTGCCGTCATGCCCGCGCAGGCTGGCATCTCGTGCACCCGAACCAGAGACCTCAGCCTTCGCTGGGGTGACGGATGAAGGATTGGGTTTTCGGGAACGAATTGTCATGAATAGTGCCTTTCTGGTTTTCAAAAAGGCAATTCATATAACCAAAAAGGTTCGTGTAGGAAAATGGTTTTTTGGGTTTTCCTCACCCCGTCGCCCCGTGCTTGACACGGGGCTAGGCTTTTCTTCGACCAACTCGGTGCAAAGCCAAACCCCGGATCAAGTCCGGGGTGACGGGTCGGGAAGGGGGAGGATTTTACCCTTGGCACCGCCGCGTCCGCCCAAGTTCACCCTCTCCCCCGCAGGGTGAAGGGGGCGATGTGAAGGGGGTTGCGGCCGCAACATCCACCTCGTCGCCCCGTGCTTGACACGGGGCTAGGCTTTTCTTTCACCCGTTGGGCACAAAGCCTAACCCCGGATCAAGTCCGGGGTGACGCAATAGGAAGGGGGGGGCGGTTGGTGCAAGGTCGCCCCACCCAGCACCCCCACCCCTTGACTCTCCCCCCTGTCCGTCGCAACGGCTTTGCCTGAAAATCAACCTGCTTTTCGCCGGATAGAGCGGCCGCGACACGTGGCTCCGTCCTCCCCACCGGCGGGATGCAAATTCGCGAAGAATGAGGACGCGCACATCATGACCATGACCGGCAAAGACACGCTTGGCACCCGCGACACATTGACGGTTGGGGGCAAGGCCTACGCTTATTATTCGCTCAAAAAGGCGGCGGCCAAGCTGGGTGATGTCTCGCGCCTGCCTTTTTCCATGAAGGTGCTGCTCGAAAATCTGCTGCGTTTTGAAGATGGCGGCTTCACCGTTGCCACCAGCGACGTTCAGGCGATTGTCGATTGGCAGAAGAACCCCTCAGAATCGAACAACGAAATCCAGTATCGCCCGGCGCGTGTGCTGTTGCAGGATTTCACGGGCGTGCCCTGCGTTGTCGATCTCGCCGCGATGCGCGATGCGATTGCGAAGCTGGGCGGCGATACATCGAAGATCAACCCGCTCGTCCCCGTCAACCTCGTCATCGACCACTCGGTCATGGTCGACGAATTTGGCCACCCCAAGGCGGCGGAACAGAATGTCGAGATTGAATATGCGCGCAATATGGAGCGCTATGACTTCCTGAAATGGGGGTCCAAGTCGCTCAACAATTTCTATGCGGTGCCGCCGGGCACGGGCATCTGCCATCAGGTGAACCTGGAAAATATCGCGCAGGCGGTATGGACCTCCACCGACCAAAATGGTGAAACCGTTGCCTATCCCGACACCTGCGTCGGCACGGACAGCCACACGACGATGATCAACGGTCTCGGCGTGCTCGGTTGGGGCGTGGGTGGCATCGAAGCGGAAGCGGCGATGCTCGGCCAGCCGGTCTCCATGCTCATCCCCGAAGTGGTCGGCTTCAAATTCACCGGCGCGCTGCCGGAAGGCGTGACGGCGACGGACCTTGTGCTGACCTGCACCAATTTGCTGCGTAAGCACGGCGTTGTTGGCCGCTTTGTCGAATATTTCGGCCCCGGCCTCGCTGCGCTCACGCTCGCCGACCGTGCGACGCTTGCCAATATGGCGCCGGAATATGGCGCGACGTGCGGCTTCTTCGGCATCGACGACAAGACGCTCGATTATATGCGCCTCACCGGACGTGAAGAAGCGCAGATCGCGCTCGTCGAAGCCTATGCGAAGGAACAGGGTTTCTGGATTGATCCGTCGGTTGAGCCGATCTTCTCCTCCACGCTCGAACTCGACCTGTCGACGGTTGTACCGTCGCTCGCGGGGCCGAAGCGCCCGCAGGACCGCGTGTCGCTTCCCGAAGTGGACGATGTGTTCAACGCCGATATGGCCAACACCTATAAGAAGGCGCAGACGCGCGTTCCTGTTTCGGGGGAAGCCTTTGATCTGGGCGATGGCGACGTTGTGATCGCCGCCATCACCAGCTGCACCAACACGTCGAACCCCGGTGTGCTCGTGGCCGCAGGGCTCGTCGCCAAAAAGGCGAATGAGCTGGGTCTGAAGCCGAAGCCGTGGGTTAAGACCTCGCTGGCGCCCGGCTCTCAGGTCGTCACCGATTATCTGGAGCGCGCAGGCCTTCAGTCGCACCTCGACGCGGTGGGCTTCAACCTTGTCGGCTATGGCTGCACGACCTGCATCGGCAATTCCGGCCCGCTCGCGGATCCGATCTCCAAGGCGATCAACGAAAACGGGCTGGTGGCCGCCGCTGTCATCTCCGGCAACCGCAACTTTGAAGGCCGCGTTTCGCCGGATGTGCGCGCGAACTTCTTGGCGTCGCCGCCGCTCGTCGTTGCTTATGCGCTCAAGGGTACGGTGATCGAAGACTTCGTCTCGACGCCGATCGGGAAGAGCACGGATGGCGCGGATGTCTATCTGAAGGACATCTGGCCCTCCAATGAGGAAGTCTATTCGACCATGGCCGGCTGCATGGACCGCGCCATGTTCCAGGCGCGCTATGCCGACGTCTATAAGGGCGATGCGCACTGGCAGGCGATCAACGTCACGGGCTCTGAAACCTATCAGTGGCGCGCCGGTTCGACCTATGTCGCCAACCCGCCTTACTTTGAAGGCATGACGATGACGCCCGCGCCGGTCGCGGACATCATCGAAGCCAAGCCGCTCCTCATCCTCGGCGATTCGATCACCACCGACCACATTTCGCCGGCCGGCTCGATCAAGGCAGATTCGCCCGCAGGCCAATGGCTTATGGAGCATCAGGTCGCGAAGGCGGACTTCAACTCCTACGGCGCCCGCCGCGGCCACCACGACGTCATGATGCGCGGCACCTTCGCCAACATCCGCATCAAGAACGAAATGGTCCCCGGCGTTGAAGGCGGTTTCTCCCGCTATGGTCAGGATGTCGGCGCCGTTTACGATGTCGCTATGAAGCACAAGGCCGATGGCACCCCGACGGTTGTCATCGCGGGTAAGGAATATGGCACCGGTTCCAGCCGTGACTGGGCGGCAAAGGGCACGAACCTGCTCGGCGTCCGCGCGGTTATCGTCGAGAGCTTTGAGCGTATCCACCGCTCCAACCTCGTCGGCATGGGCGTCCTTCCGCTCCAGTTCAAGGACGGCGAAAGCCGCACCTCGCTGGGCCTGACGGGCGATGACACTTACACGATCAAGGACGTGGCCGATCTCAAGCCGCGTCAGGACGTTGAAGTCGCTGTGACCCGCAAGGATGGCTCGACGTTCAGCTTCACCGCGCTCTGCCGCATCGATACCGCAAATGAAGTCGAATACTTCATGAATGGCGGCATCCTGCAATATGTGCTGCGCAAGCTGGCGGCCTGACACTTCCGGCACTTGCCGAAATCGTTGCTAACGTTCATCTCCCTCTCCAAGCCATTGGAGGGGGAGATGTCGTTTTGAGCTCTGGTCATCTGGAAGGTCGTGTCGCTCTGGTCACAGGCGGGTCGCGCGGCATCGGGCGCGGCATCGCGCTGGCGCTGGCGCGTGAAGGTGCAGACGTCGCGGTCAACTATCGTAGTCAATCCGCAGAGGCGGAGGCTGTTGTTGCAGAGATTAAGGCGATGGGCCGCCGGGCGAAAGCCTATGGCGCCTCGGTGGATGACTTTTCGGCCTGTGAGGCGATGGTCGAAATGGTGGCAAATGACTTTGGCGGCCTGTCCATCCTGATCAATAATGCAGGGATCGCCAGCCGCGGTCAGCCCGTCGCGGATACAGACCCGGCAGAGTTTGAGCGCGTCATGCGCGTCCATGCGTTTGCGCCACATTTTATGTCGAAATGCGCCATTCCGCACCTCCGCAAGAATTCGCGCGCCGATATCGTGATGATTTCCAGCGTCGCGACACTCAACCATGCGGCCAATGGCGCGCCATACAACATGGGCAAAGCCGCCTGCGAGGCTTTGGCGCTGACCCTTGCCAAGGAAGAGCAGAAAAATGGCATTCGCGTGAACATTGTCGCGCCCAGCCTGACGGTGTCAGACATGGGCGAGCGCCTCGCAAAGGCTGTGGCGGGCGTCTCAGATATCCATGAACTGGATAAGCGCTTTCCCTTCGGCCGCGTCTCGATACCTGAAGATGTGGCGGCCGCTGTCGTGTGGCTCGTCTCTCCCGCCAATGCCTATGCCTCCGGCCAAAAAATCAACATTGATGGCGGCGGTATGGGTGCCTGGCATTAAGTGCAGCGTGTGAACAAGGGCCCACAATCGATCCTCATTCCGTTTGCGGTCGCGTGCGTTGGCATTGCGCTGTTTTCGGTCATGGACGGCGTCATGAAGGGGCTCGTGCTCGCAATTGGCGCATATAATGCGATGCTGTGGCGTCAGGGTGCTGGTTTCCTGATTGGCGGCACCGCCTTTGTTCTCAGCCGGTCGCGCTGGCCAAGTCCGGCGGCGATGCGTTTGCACTTTATCCGCGGCATTGTCGGTGGTGCGCTTGCGTTCGCCTTTTTCTGGGGGATTGCCCGGGTGCCCCTTGCAGAGGGGATCGCGCTGAGTTTTATCGCGCCGATCATCACGCTGTTCTTGGCCTCGATCATCCTCAAAGAACGGATCAGTCGTTCTTCGATCATCGCGTCGCTTCTGGGGTTAGCTGGTGTGGGCGTAATCCTGTCGGCGCGGATCGGTGGCAGGCACGATGATGAGGCGCTTTTGGGCGTCGCTTCCATCCTCCTGTCGGCAGTGCTCTACGCCTATAATCTTATATTGCAGCGTCAGCAGGCGCAGATCGCGACGCCGGTGGAAGTCGCCTTCTTCGTCAATATCTTCGCCTTTGCCGGAATGGCCCTTGGCGCGCCCTGGCTGGCAACGCTGCCGGCAAGTGAACATGCGCTGCCCATCTTTTTCGCAGCTGCACTCGCCTTTGTATCGATGCTGCTCTTGTCATGGTCTTATGGCCGCGCGGAAGCACAGCTTTTGGTGCCGGTCGAATATACGGCTTTCATCTGGGCGGCCATCATCGGATGGGTCATCTTCAGCGAGCCTTTGACGCCTGAAACGGTCATTGGCACCGGCTTGATTGTCGCAGGCTGTTTGATTTCTGCCAGGCAGCGTCCCGTCCACGTCGAGACGACCGCCCTCTGATTTTCGCGGGTCGGGAAGGGGGCATGCCACCTTCCCGAAGCCGTTCTCAGACGCCCTTGGCCTTGGCCCGTTCGATACATTCAACGATGATGCGCTTGGCCTCATCTGCATCGCCCCAGCCACTGATCTTCGCCCATTTGCCGGGCTCAAGGTCCTTATAGTGGGTGAAGAAGTGCTCGATTTGCTGCGTCACAATCGGCGGCAGATCGTCATGGCCGGCCACTTCGCTGTAATAGGGGAAGGTTGTGTCCAGAGGCACGGTAATGAGCTTTTCGTCGCCGCCCTTATCGTCTTCCATCAGTAGGACACCCACGGGACGGACCTTGATGACAGCACCGGCAATGATCGGCGACCGCGCGATGACGAGCGCGTCGAGCGGATCGCCATCCTCTCCCAGCGTATGCGGCACAAATCCGTAATTTGCAGGATAGCGCATCGGCGTGTGGAGAATGCGGTCCACAAAGAGAGCGCCGCTCGCCTTGTCGAATTCGTATTTGACCGGTTCGCCCCCGATGGGGACTTCAATCAAGACATTGAGCGTTTCGGGCGGGTTGTCCCCCGCGGGGATTAGATCGATTCTCATAGCGATGCCGCTTAGCCTCATTGTGCGGCGCAGCAAAGTCCGTTTGGCCGGAAATCCGCACATTTCGCAGACCAAAAGTGGTCAATCGCTCAGGGCTGCGGGGCTAACAATTTGTCCAGGCTCGTTTCTCCAACGCCGATCTTTTCCAGCCGGGGATAGCGCAGTCCGCCATTCCATTGCACGGCTACCTCTCGCACTACGCGGCCGGAGCGGATGATGAGCTTGATGGGGTCCTTGCCGCCTTCGGCTGCGACAACTGCATCACGCAAAATGTCGTCCGAATAGGTTCGACCGTTGACAGCAAGGATATCGGCAGCCGTGGTCAGACCCGCCTTGAAAGCTGGGGCGTCCCAGATCACGCCGGAGACATGGCCGCCCTTACCGACCGAAATCCCCAGCGAATAGTTGAGGTTCAGCTCTCCACTGCGCTTTTCCTGATCGCGGAAAAAGCTGGTCGGTTCCGAGGCATAGACAAGGCGATAGCCGCCGAGCGTCAGGCCGCTGAGCGGCGCGTTGGCCGCTTTGCCGTTGATCCGCTCTTTCAGGAATGATGCCCAGTCATAAGGCGAAAGGCTGTTCAAGACGCTGACAATATCGTTGAATGTGAAGGGCCGGGCGTCCCATTTGCTATCGGGCCCCGCCACGAACTGGCGGACAAAGTCCTGCATGCCCTTTGACCCGCCGGTTCGAGCGCGCAAAGTGGCGTCGACCTCAAGCCAGATAAGCAGCCCTTCATTATAATAGTCTTCGCTGCGCTGATAACTCACCCAGCCTTTGGGTCGCCGGTCGGTGATGATCGGGTCACGCGTCGTGTCTTCGACATCGCGCCAATCTCGTGCGCGGCGATTGTCCTGATTGGCTGCGATAGAGGCAAAGGCATCCAATGTTTCCTGCTTGGTGAACAGGCCGGAGCGGGCCCCCAGAACATATCCCCAAAATTGGTCCTGCCCTTCATAAACCCACAAAAGGTCATTCACGAGCGGAGTGCTGAAATCGGGCACCATCTGGCCTGCGGGGCGGCGATATTTGCCCATCCAAGTATGGCCGAATTCATGTGCGAGCAGATTGCGGCGGCCGGGGCCGCTGTTCCAGTCGGTAAAATATTCTGGATTAGCCGAGTTCTCCGAAGATCGGTGATGCTCCCGGCCTATGCCGCCCAGCTGGTCAGTAAGGGCGAGCAGAAAGTCGTAATGATCGTATGGCGCCATTCCGAACAGTTTGACCGCCTGATCCACGAGCTTTCGGTGGGTGTCGATCTGGGCAGGGGGCGCCGCGAGATATTTCGCATCGTCCGCGACAACATTTAGCGTGACCTTGTGGCCGAGGTCGAACGCCGTAAAATGGCGCCCGGCGAAGGTGGGGGAGTCGACCAGCGTCTCATAATCGACCGTTTGGTATCGGACCGTGTTCCCGGAGGAGCCGACGGGACGCAGGGCGGTTGCTGCTTTCCATCCAGCAGGCCAGGTCACACTGGCGGACACCGGGATGCGACGGGTAAGCCAGCCTGCCGGATAAAGCGAAACCGACTGCCACTGAAGGTTCATCAAATCCGGAGTGACGACAACCCGGCCCTGATCGCGCTCTGTCGCAGAAAGAAATTTGAAACTCACATCCAGCTGGCGGACGCCGGACGGAACCGTCAGATGAAAGGCGTAGACGTTGATCGCATCTCGCCGCCAGTCGATCGTCTTCCCATCTGCTTTGATGACCAGACCGGCCAGCTTTTCGATTTCACCGCGCGCGGCATGGGTGCCGGGAATCCATTCCGGAAACAGGAGGACCATCGGACCAGGCGACGCGACGGGGATCGTCTGGCGGACATCAAAGATGGCTCGATCTGTGTCGGTTGCATCCACCTGCAAGGTCATGGTGCCGGGGAAGGCATTGTCCTTTGCGGCGGGGATGGATTGAGCAATGGCGAGTGTCGACATCATCGACAGAGGCAGCACGGCGAGACGAAGGTTCATCAATTCCTCTAATTTTGCTTTTGAAAGTCATGGAGGGATTTGCGCAGACGGTCCAGTAGCTATAGGGCGCAGCGCATGGCGAAGATTGAAACTCCGCGGCCCGTCAGGGGCACGCAAGATATGCTTGGTGAGACAGCGGACAGGTTCGCCCATGTCGTTGCGACATTCGAACGCGTGCGCCGCCTTTACGGATTTCGTCGCGTTGAAGTGCCCGTTATTGAGCCAACCGCCGTCTTTGCCCGCTCGTTGGGTGAAACGACCGATGTCGTTTCCAAGGAAATGTACAGTTTTGAAGACCGCGGCGGAGAATCGATCACCTTGCGGCCTGAATTTACCGCGGGAATCTGCCGAGCCTTTCTGACCGAAGGATGGCAACAGCATGCGCCGCTGAAGGTTGGCACGCACGGCCCGCTCTTCCGCTATGAGCGCCCTCAGAAGGGGCGGTATCGCCAGTTTCATCAGATTGATGCCGAAATCATCGGTGCGCCGGAACCGGCGGCAGATGTCGAGTTGCTGGTGTTTGCGGATCAACTGCTGCGCGAATTGGGCATTTCGGACGGTGTGACTCTCCGCCTCAACACGCTGGGTGATGGCGGGACGCGTGCGGCATGGCGAGCGGCGCTGATTGAGTATTTTTCGGATCATCAGGCCGATCTCTCGGAGGACAGCCGGGAGCGGCTCTCCAAAAACCCGCTGCGCATTCTCGATTCAAAGGACCCGCGGGACCGCCCGATTGCGGATGCCGCGCCTGATATCGATACCTATATCACCGATGAGGCGCGCGACTTTTTCGGGAGCGTGACCGAAGGGCTGCAGGCCGCAAAGGTCGCTTGGGTGCGCGACAGTCGATTGGTGCGCGGCCTAGATTATTATCGCCACACAGCTTTTGAATTCGTGACTGATCGGCTTGGCGCGCAAGGCACCGTTTTGGGCGGTGGGCGTTATGACGGCCTGATGGAAAGTCTGGGTGGACCGGCAACCGCTGCGGTCGGCTGGGCTGCCGGGATTGAACGGCTGGCCATGCTGCTGGACGCGGCGCCGGCAAACAGCATCACTGTTGCCGTTGTGCCCATGGGTGATGCTGCAGCACTTGCCGCAACCGGCATTGTCGCTGACCTTCGTCGTGCGGGCATTTCGACCGACATGACCTATAAAGGCAACATGAAGCGCCGGATGCAAAAGGCCAATGACTGGTCGGCCCGATACGCTGTCATCCTTGGGGATGATGAACTGGCACGTGGGGAGGCAGCGCTCAAAGACCTTGTGTCTGGCGAACAGCAGTCTGTTGCCATTGCCGACATCGTGCGCGTGCTATCCAAATGACAGCCATTTCTGCCGTCCGTTTGGGTGCCATCCTGGCGCGCCGTGATGAGCTTCAGAACCAGCTCGCATCGGGCGAACTGGCGCCGGATCGCTTTGTCGCGCTGTCCAAGGAATATGCCGAGGTCGAGCCGGTCGCCGAGGTCGCCGCTAGGCTGCAGCGGCTGCGGACCGATCTTGTCGATCTTCAGGCGATGCTTGATGATCCGGATATGCGCGAAATGGCGGAGGAAGAGCTGGCTTCTGTGCGGGAGCAACTTCCGGAGGCCGAGCGCGATATGGCCTTGCGCCTGTTGCCGAAGGATGCCGCGGATGATCGGTCTGCGATGCTCGAAGTGCGTGCGGGGACGGGGGGCGATGAAGCGGCCCTGTTCGCGGGTGACTTGTTCCGTATGTATCAGCGCTATGCCGAAATGCAGGGTTGGAAGGTTGAGATCATCTCGGCCAGTGAATCCGATGTGGGCGGTTATAAGGAAGTCGTCGCGTCGATTGTCGGTAGTGGCGTGTTCGCAAAACTGAAGTTTGAATCCGGCGTACACCGCGTCCAGCGTGTGCCGGCGACGGAGAGCGGTGGGCGCATTCATACGTCTGCGGCAACCGTTGCCGTTCTGCCCGAGGCGGAAGAAGTGGACGTCCATATCGAAGAGAAGGATCTTCGCGTGGATATTTACCGCTCCTCTGGACCGGGTGGGCAGGGCGTCAACACGACAGACAGCGCCATTCGCATCACACATATTCCTACGGGGCTTGTCGTCATCCAGCAGGATGAACGATCGCAGCACAAGAACCGCGCCAAAGCGATGCAGGTGTTGCGCACGCGTCTTTATGAGCGGGAGCGTGAACTGCTCCACGCGGAACGGTCCGGCGCACGGAAATCGATGGTTGGCTCGGGTGATCGGTCGGAACGCATCCGGACGTATAATTTCCCGCAAGGGCGCGTGACCGACCATCGGATCAACCTGACGTTGCACCGTCTGCCGGAAATTCTGATGGGGCAGATGGACGAACTCATCAACGCGCTCATGTCAGCGGATCAGGCGGAACGTCTGGCGGGGTTGGATGAAGCTGCGTGAGGCGCTGACGGCAGCGGCCAGCCGACTTGCCGATGTCAGTGACACGCCGCGGTTGGATGCAGAACTGCTGGCCGCACATCTGTTCGATATTGATCGCAACACCCTCCTTCTTTCGCGTCTGGACGGGGGTGTTCCTGCCGGCTTCTCCGCGTTGGTTGAGCGTCGCATGACGCACGAACCTGTCGCCTATATCGTGGGCCACCGTGACTTCTGGACCTTAGACCTGAAGGTCGTGCCCGGGGTTTTGATTCCCCGACCGGATAGCGAGACGCTGATTGAAGCAGCGCTGACATGGTTTGGCCCGCGCACACCGGCGACCGTCCTTGACCTCGGCACCGGATCCGGTGCGCTGCTTCTGGCTGCTTTGTCGGAGTTTCCGGAGGCCAATGGCACGGGCATTGATCAATCGCCGACAGCCCTTGCGGTGGCTGCGGAAAATGCGGTGCGCAGCGGTCTTCACAAACGCGCCCGGTTTTGCGCGGGCAATTGGGGGGAGGGCGTTGACGGCCAATTTGACCTTATCCTGTGCAACCCGCCCTATATTTCGACGCAGGCCGACCTTCCCGAAACGGTGGCTGGGTTCGAGCCAGGAGAGGCGCTCTTCGCAGGCGCGGACGGACTGGACGATTATCGCATCCTCGCGCCGCAGATTGCCCGCCTGTTGTCAGTAACGGGTTGCGCCGCTGTGGAAATCGGGTTCGATCAGGCCCTGAGTGCTGGGACCTTGTTTCGCGATGCAGGTCTTTCGGTGGGAGTTCGGCCGGACCTTGGCGGACGGGATCGCTGCCTCGTCCTCACCAAATCACTATAATTTAGCTTGGAATTGACGTATTCTGTGCTACGGCGGGCTTCGAAAGGCGAAGCGCCGTTTGCGGGGTAGCTTGGAACCGCGCCGCTGATCTCACCGAGAACCGGGCTGCACGATGCATGCTTGGCTGTTGGAGCGCCCTAGGAGCACTCCACCATGGAGGTTTTTCGCTTAGGCGGAGAGTTTGGAACAAACCCCTTGAGTTTAAGGATCAGATCACTTGCTAAATAATCGTCAGCAGGGCCGTCGTCGCGGACGGGGCCGTGGGTCGCCGGGCAACAACGGTGGTGGCCGGCAGGACAATGGCAGCCGCATCGATAACCGGGCGCGTGGCAATGCGCCGCAGATGCTTGAGAAATACAAGAATCTGGCGCGCGAGGCGCAACTCCAGGGCGACCGCGTTCTGACAGAATATTATCTTCAATTTGCGGACCACTATTTCCGCATCGTGGCCGAAAGCCGCGCACGCAGCGAAGACTCGCGTCCACCTCGCCGGGATGACTGGCAGAATGAAGACGGTGACGAAGGTGAAAACCTCGACATGTCTGACGGTGAGTCAGCAACCTATGGGAATGAGGGCAATGATGAGCCCGCCCCGGCACCTGCGCAGCGTGATCGCCGCCCAACGCGCGAGAAGCGGGAATTCCGCCCGCGCCGTGACGAAGGTCCTGCGTCCAGCTCACCACGTGAAAGCACCGAAGAGTCGACATCAATTGATGCAGCGGTTCTGCCGCCTGCGCTTGGCGTTTCAGCGGACCCGATTGTCGATCTGGATGCCGAACCTGCCCCGCGTCGTCGCGGGCGTCCGCGTCGTGCAGCTGTTTCTGATGCGGAGACTGAGGCGGCCGAATAGGCCGCGTCGGTTGGTGTTCGGCCTATCGCTATCGGCGCTGCCGCTCAGGCAGCCGGTAGCGGCCTTGGCCGGAATTCATCATCGAGCGCGACAAAGGTGAACACGCCGGTTGTGACCTTCACATGCTGCTCGCCGCGATTGCGCTCGGCGAGGACGTCGAGGCGGATCGCAACGGATGTGCGGCCCCGGCGTTCAACGCTTGCATAGATAGATATCAGATCGCCCAGTAGGATGGGGGCGATGAACTCCATCGCTTCAATGGCGACGGTGGCGCAGCGACCTTCCGCGACACGCCCTGCCGCAATGCCGCCCGCGCGATCCATCATCGCCAAAACCCAACCGCCAAAGATATGGCCATTGGAATTAATGTCGGCCGGTTCAGGGAGAACTCTGAGGACCGGCGATAACATCTCCTCGCTCATTCGGCGTCGTCGAGCGCGTCAAATTCTTTGACGGCGTCGTCATGTCCGGATCCCGCCGACAGGAAGACAAGTCCCATCAGCGCCGAGGCCAGCATCACGGACACAAACACTCCGGCTGACGTTGCGATGAGCATATGGATCGGGATCTCGCCGATCATGGCGCTTAGAAGGTAGAGACAGCCGACTGTCGCCGTCAGGGAGGCGAGTGTCATCCACAGCATCAGGCGTTTATACCTCGCCCAAGCGAAGGCGGCATATTCGGGATCATCCAAAGCGGAGTGCGGTGCGTCCATGGCTTCCCTTTGCGCCCGAATCGTGGGAGCATCAAGCCAGATCGACGCGAGAGTCGATCCCGCACGAGAGGCTCCTGAGAAAGGAAGGCCTGACATGAGTGTAAAGGCAATTCTGCAATCCAAAGGCGCGAGCGTTCTTTCGGTGACGGGGGACATGTCGGTCTCCGAGGCGGTGGCCATGCTAGCCAAGCACCGGATTGGCGCCTTGCCTGTCATTGATGAGGGCGCAGTCCTTGGCATTTTCTCCGAACGCGACGTTATATACTGTCTCGCAATGGATGGGGCCGCTGCCCTTGAGCGTCCGGTCAGCGATGTCATGACGGCGCCGGCCATGACCGTCGATTCAGAATGCGCGGTGCTCAGCGCTCTCTCGCTGATGAGTAGGCGCCGAATCCGCCATCTGCCTGTTGTCGATGCAGAAGGCTTGGTTGGCTTCATTTCGATCGGCGACCTCGTCAAATTCCGAATCGAAAAGATCGAATCAGAGGCTGAGGCAATGCGGAGCTATATACAGTCGGCTTAGTCCGTCGTGCCGGGCAGCTTCTTCTCGGTCAAAACCGAGAAGAGCTGCTCCATCATCGGCCGCGCATAGCGCCAGAGCAGGCCAAGGTAGATGGCAGCACCGGACAGGACGAGCAACGCGAGCTCCGCAGGTGCGGGCAGGCGCGTCACCTCATATTCCAGAAGCGCGACAATCCCGCCCATGGTCACAGCGGCAAGGGTCGCGGGTGCCACGGTGCGTAAAAGGTCAGACATGGTCAGGCCGATATGCGGCAAGGTGACGACCATCGTGACGAGGAGGAGCCCGGGTGCCGAAACCCACCAGGCGGCGATCAGGCCATCAACGCCATAATTGATGCCGATCAGAAAGCAGGCTGGCATAATGGCGGCACCAGCGATGCTGGTCTTCAAATAGACCGAGGCCTTTCCCAGCGCATTCGTGCTGGGAGAATGGATGATCTGAAGCGTAAAGAACGGCATCGCCAATGCCAGCCCCTGCACCAAGGGGGCCATGCCGGCCCATTTCGCGCCGAACAGCGTTTCCACGAGTGGATAGGCAACCGCCGCCATCCCGCAATAAAGCGGCATGGCGACAAACATCGTGAGCCGGGCCGATGTTAGGAAGGCGTCTGCGATGCGTCCGCCCTTCTTTTGCAACTCGGCATAAGCGGGAAAGGCGACCTCATTAATGGGCGGGATGAACTTGGCTGTGAAAATCTGGGTCAGGAAGAGGGCTTCGGAATAGAGGCCGAGATCATGGGGCGCGAACGTGCGGCCGGCTAGGAAGATGTCGGCCTGGCTCTGCAGGATCCAGAAGAACTGGCACAGCAAGAGGATGCTGCCAAAGCCGAGCAGCGATCCCGAATCGCGCAAATCAAAGCTTGGCCAGATCAGGAAGCGCGCCGCCACCATCAGGCCTGCCGCACGCACAACGAACAATGCGATCGGCGCCCAGACAAGCGTCCACACGCCAAACCCGCTCAAGGCGCAGGCGAGGGATGTCACCGCTCCGGCAAGGGCACCTGCCATATTGGCGGCTGCCTGCTTGCGAAAGTCGAGACCACGGGCCAGCACGGCCGATGGCACGGCAATGAAGGGCGTTGCTATATAGAGTAGGCATTGGAGGCGCAGCATATCGGCGACGATGGGTTGCCGGAAATAGGCAGCGGCAAGGGGCGCTGCTGCATACTGGGTTGCGGCCAGCACGCCATTTAAGAGAATCAAGAGACCAAAAGCCTGCCTGATACGACGTTCATCAATCGATTCGGCCTGGATCAGGGACGAGGCAAAGCTGTAGCCGTTAAGAAAATTGAACAGGACGAGGATCACCTGCGTCATCGCGAACAGGCCATAGTCTGCCGGGTCCAGCAGGCGGACCACCATGATCGTGGACACCCACATCACCAACTGTGCAATGATCTGGCTACCAGAGCGCCAGAATACGGCGCTTCGGACGCGGCCCGAGAAGCCGGGGACGGGAGGTGGGGGCATATGTTTCACAGGCTGCGGGTATCAGCCAAAGGTGAACATCGCTTTGAAGGGCCGTGCAAAAAAACTGAAATAAAATTGCGGGGAGGAGTTGACGGGAAAATGAGTCGCCCGTAGATGAGGCCTTGTCGCGGCGAGAGGGACTTCGGTTCATTGCCGCTTCCGCAACAGTCTGGGCAACAAGTACCCCGCTCGAATGGGTAGGGAATTGTTGTCGGGATTTTTGCGCTCTTTCTCATTGTCGGTTTAGATGAAGGGACATGTGGGCGGCGGCCCCGGGTCTGGCAGCTTCAAGGTGTCAGTAGCTCGGGTAACCAAATTAGTCGTTCCATGGCTTCAGGTTTCGGCCTGTGGTCAAACATGTCCTATACACGTATCCATACGTAAATATGATATTGTGCAGGAACGGCTCCTTGAAAATGAGCGGTTCGCAGCTGGGACTATTCCTCCTGGTTGTGGATCGGACATCAAACTTGAGAGTTTGATCCTGGCTCAGAACGAACGCTGGCGGCATGCCTAACACATGCAAGTCGAACGAGACCTTCGGGTCTAGTGGCGCACGGGTGCGTAACGCGTGGGAATCTACCCTTGGGTTCGGAATAACAGTTAGAAATGACTGCTAATACCGGATGATGACGTAAGTCCAAAGATTTATCGCCCAAGGATGAGCCCGCGTAAGATTAGCTTGTTGGTGGGGTAATGGCCTACCAAGGCGACGATCTTTAGCTGGTCTGAGAGGATGATCAGCCACACTGGGACTGAGACACGGCCCAGGCTCCGCATAGAGCCAGCAGTGAGGAATCTTGGGCAATGAGCGAAAGCTTGACCCAGCAATACTAAATAGGTGATTAGAAGATTTCGGTCGTAAAGCCTTTTCATTAGGGAGGAATATGACAGTACCTAAAGAAGAAGCCCCGGCTAATACTCGTGCCAGCAGCCGCGGTAAGACGAGGGGGGCAAGCGTTATTCGGATTGATTATGCGTATAGGGTTCGTAGACGGTTTTTTGAGTGTTAGAAGTAAAATAATAAAGCTCAACTTTATTTCTGCTTCTTTAACATTTTAACTTTGAGTTAGATAGAGGATAGTAGAATTTTATAAGTAGGGGTGAAATCCTAAGAGATATAAAAGAATACCAACGGCAAAGGCAACTATCTAGGTCTATACTGACGTTGAGGAACTAAAGCATGGGGAGCAAAGAGGATTCGAGACCCTCGTAGTCCATGCAGTAAACGCTGAGTGCTCGTATTTAGATTAATTTTGGATACTAAGCTAACGCTTTAAGCACTCCGCATGAGAAGTACGGTCGCAAGGCTGGAACTCAAAAGAATTGGCGGGGATCCATACAAGTGGTGGAACATGTGGTTTAATGCGATAATCCGCGCGAAACCTTACCAGTTCTTGACTGTTTTTTAATATTATTTAACAAAAAACTCAGGTGTTGCATGGCTGTCGTCAGTTCGTGTTGTGAGGTGTTTGGTTAAGTCCCTATACGAACGCAACCCTTTTTTTTAGTTAATTTTTAATTTATTCTAAAATAACTGCCTATTTATTGTTTTTAGGAGGAAGGTAAGGATGATGTCAAGTCCTCATGGCCCTTATGAACTGGGCTACACACGTGTTACAATGGCAAGCACAATCAGAAGCAATCTTGTAAAAGAAAGCAAATCTATAAATCTTGTCGTAGTTCGAATTGTGGACTGAAACTCGTCCACATGAAGTTGGAATCACTAGTAATCGCAAATCATCACGTTGCGGTGAATCTGTACCTGGGTCTTGTACACACCGCCCGTCACATGCCGGAAGCAGGTTTTACTTTAAAACTTTATTTGTATTATTTGAAAATTATTT
>CALKUK010000013.1 GCA_937996655.1 uncultured Sphingomonadaceae bacterium
GTCGCCGGCGACCCGCGGGTCATCGGAATCGTAGCCGCGGTGTGTGGGAAGGTCGAAGGCGACCGAGAGGCCCTTCTGTCCCGCGGCGAGGTTGCGGCGGTAGAAGGCGTTCGACTCTTCAGCGGTCGAAAATCCCGCATATTGGCGGATCGTCCAAGGGCGACCGGCATACATGGAGGCCCGCACGCCGCGCGTGAACGGCGCAAAGCCCGGCAGGCCCGGATCAGCGGTCACATCGTCCGCAGTGTAAAGCGGTTTCACGGCAATACCTTCCGGCGTTTGCCAGGTGAGGTCCTTACCCTTCACTTCTTTGGCCGCTGCGGCCTGCCAGTCTTTATATGTGGTCATCTGATTTTCCAAAACACCGTTCGGGCTGAGCTTGTTGAAGCCCTGTCCTTTGTTTGTTCCGTTCGCCCCGCGCCAGAAAAAGGACGGTCCTTCGACAGGCTCAGGACGAACGGATGTGGGTTTAACGCCCCTTAAATTCAGGCTTGCGCTTCTGAAGGAAGGCCATGCCGCCTTCAGCTGCGTCCTCGGAAGATCCCGCAATCCGCTGTCCTTCGGCTTCGGCGAGGAGCTGTTCGGAATAGCTGTTTTCCATCGCGACAAGGATGTTCTTACGCATCGTGGCGTAAGCAAGCGTCGGGCCATTGGCGAGACGGGTGGCGAGCGCGCGGGCTTCGGCCATCAGGTCCGCGTCTTCGACGACCTTATAAATCATGCCCCAATCGAGCGCCTTTTCCGGGCTGATCTTTTCACCAAGCATCATCATTTCGGTCGCACGCGCCTTGCCGACCATGCGCGGCAGCATCCAGCTGGCACCGCCATCGGGCACAAGGCCGATATTTACGAAGGCTTGCAGGAAATAGCCGCTCTTGCCCGCGATCACGAAGTCGCCTGCAAGGCCGATCGAGCATCCGACGCCGGCCGCCGCGCCGTTGACGGCGGTGATGACGGGGATGTTGAGCCGTGCGAGGTTCATCATCATCGGGTTATAGTGACGGGTGAGCGCGATGTAGCTGCCCTCGCCGCCGGAGATCGACTTGCCACCGCGCGCCTGAAGGTCTGCACCGGAACAAAAGCCACGACCCGCGCCCGTGATGATCAGGCAGCGTGCGTCACCCAAGGTCGACAGCGCGTCGTTGATCTCACCCGCCATGTCGAGGCTGCACGCATTCATCCGTTCCGGACGGTTGAGCGTGATGGTGGCAATCTTGTCCGTCACATCAACGGTGATCGTTTCGTAGGTCATGTTGTTCTCCTGTCCTCTCCAAATCTCATTGTTCCGTCATGCCAGCGCTGGCTGGCATCTCCGCCCGTGGAGACCCCAGCATTCGCTGGGTTGTCGGTTAAGGGGCTTAATGTGCCCCCTTCGGCGTCTCCATAATCTCGGTCAAAACCCCGCCCATATCCTTTGGATGGACGAAGAAAATCAGCGTGCCGTGCGCGCCGATGCGGGGTTCGCCCAGCACGCGCTTGCCCAGCGCTTCAAATTCCGCCTTCGCAGCGTGAATGTCTGGCACTTCGTAGCACATATGATGCTGCCCCCCTTTCGGGTTCTTCTCAAGGAAGGACGCGATGGAGGTGTTGCCCGGCAGCGGCTCGATCAGTTCGATCTGCGTGCCATTGAGCGCACCCTCCGCGCCCGGCGTGTCGACGAAGCACACCTTCACGCCCTGTGACGGCAGGTCGAACGGATCGTGTATCTTCGTCGCACCCATCACATCGCGGTAAAAGACAATGCTGTCCGCAATGGAAGGCGTCGCGACGCCGATATGGTTGAGACGGCCTAGTTTCATTTCAAAACACCTCATCGATGAGCAGGGCGGTAGCGACGATTAAGAACAACGCGTCCCATGCAATCGCCAGCCAATATGCGATTGGCGTATCGTCTCGTTGGTAGGAGCGAAGGCCAACCGCACCAACAAAGGAGGCTTCACGGTTCTTCAGCCCAAAGAACAAGGCCGCGCCAAAAATAACGACGCCAAGTCCCAAGACAACATCCACGAGAAACTCCATCACAGCGGAATATTATCGTGCTTCTTCCACGGGTTCTCCAGCTGCTTGTTCCGCAGCTTCCGCAACCCCAGCGCGATCCGCTTACGCGTCGAATGCGGGTAGATTACCTCGTCGATGAACCCCTTGCTCGCGGCCACGAACGGGTTGGCGAAGCGGTCTTCATATTCCTTGGTGCGCTCGGCGATCTTTTCGGGGTCACCGATGTCGGAGCGGAAGATGATTTCCACCGCGCCCTTGGCACCCATCACCGCGATTTCCGCCGTCGGCCAAGCGTAGTTCAAGTCCCCGCGCAGATGCTTTGAGGCCATCACGTCATAGGCGCCGCCATAGGCCTTGCGCGTGATCACGGTGATCTTCGGCACCGTCGCTTCGGCATAGGCGAACAGCAGTTTGGCACCGTGCTTGATGATGCCGTTATGCTCCTGGCTAACACCGGGAAGGAAGCCTGGAACGTCAACAAAGGTGATGATCGGAATTTCAAACGCATCGCAGAAGCGAACGAAGCGGCCCGCTTTCTTTGAGGCGTTGATATCGAGGCAACCTGCGAGCACCGTTGGCTGGTTGGCGACCACGCCAACCGTGCGGCCTTCAATGCGGCCAAAGCCAACAATGATGTTGCCCGCATGGGTCGGCTGGACTTCAAAGAAGTCGCCCTCATCGACTGTCTTCCGGATCACCTCATGCATGTCATACGGCATCGTCGCACTGGCCGGGATGACGGTGTCGAGGCTCGGCTCAACGCGATCATAGGGATCAGATGTTGGCCGTTCCGGCACGCCCATCCGATTGTTTTCTGGCAGATAATCGAAGAAATCCCGCGCCGCGAGCAGCGCTTCGATATCATTTTCAAACGCGTTATCCGCAACACCGGATTTGCTGGTGTGCGACACAGCGCCGCCCAGTTCTTCCTGCGTCACGACTTCGTTGGTCACGGTCTTCACAACGTCCGGACCGGTGACGAACATATAGCTGCTGTCCTTCACCATGAAGATGAAGTCCGTCATCGCAGGTGAATAGACCGCCCCGCCCGCGCACGGCCCCATGATGAGGCTCAGCTGAGGGACAACGCCGGACGCCAGCGTGTTGCGCTGAAACACCTCGGCATAGCCTCCAAGGGACGCAACGCCTTCCTGAATGCGCGCGCCGCCGCTGTCGTTGATGCCGATGACGGGTGCGCCGACCTTCATCGCATTGTCCATGACCTTGCAGATCTTTTGCGCGTGCCGTTCGGACAGAGACCCACCGAACACGGTGAAATCCTGGCTGAACACATAGACAAGCCGCCCATTGATGGTGCCGGAGCCGGTGACCACGCCGTCTCCGGGAATCTTGGTCGCCTCCATGCCGAAGTCGGTGCAATTATGCTCAACATACATGTCGAGCTCTTCGAACGAGCCTTCATCCAGCAGGACGTCGAGACGTTCCCGCGCTGTCAGGCGGCCCTTGGAATGTTGCGCATCGATGCGCTTCTGTCCACCACCCATGCGGGCGGCTTCACGGCGCTTTTCGAGTTCTGCGATGTTCGACGACATGGCGATCCCTTATCTGGAATTTGAAGCGCCCTGTTTGGAAGGACGCAGCCGCAAAGTCCAATGTGAATTTGCAAAGTTGCGAAGTACGAGTTTGCAAATTTATAGAGGTCGCCTATTCTGCGTAGATGACACCGCCCAAACGACGCATTTTCGCCGGACAACGCCTGCGGGACCTCCGTTCTGGCCGCAGCCTGAAACAGGCAGATATGGCGCAGCGGCTGGGCATTTCCGTTTCTTATCTGTCCCAGCTGGAAAGCGATGACCGCCCCCTTACCCCCGCGCTACTGGAAACACTGGCGCGGGATTTTCCGCTCGACTGGCAAGAGTTTGAGGAAGACGCAACGACCCGTCGGTTTGCAGCATTGCGCGAAGCTGCGGCTGATCCGCTCTTTCCGAACCCCCTAACGCCCGAACAGGTGGCACGCATTGCCGAGCAGCAGCCTGCGCTCGCGGATCAATTCGTGACGCTCCACGCCGCATATCGCAACGCAGGACAGCGTCTCCAGATTGTCGATGAGGCGCTGGGCGCGGACCATGCAGGTGGTAGCCGCCTCCCCTGGGAAGAGGTCCGGGACTGGTTTCACAATGCGGGTAACTATGTCGATGTGCTCGATCTCGCTGCCGAAAAGCTAGGGGACCGCCTACGCGGAACGCAACCCACGCCGGCCGTCGAGGGGCTGGAGCTCTATCTGCGCAATGCCTTGTCTGTGTCACTCGTCTATGCTGGCAGTTCGGGCCTGCGTGATTACGATGCGGAAATGGGGCATCTGGTGATTGATCAGGCCCAGCCGGTCGAAAGCCAGCGGTTCCAACTCGCGCACCAATTATCGGCACTGGCTTTGCGCGATGAAATTACAGCGGTGGTTGAGCAAGCCGGTTTGCGCACGGCGGCGGCACGGCAGCTCCTCTCAGTCGGCCTAGCCAATTATGCCGCAGGGGCGTTGCTCATGCCTTATACCCGCTTCCGGGAAGAGGCCCGCGCGGTACGGCATGATATTGATCGCCTCCGCCAGCATTTCGGCGTCAGCTTTGAACAGGCCTGCCACCGACTCTCCACGCTCCAACGCCCAACCGCGCGGGGCATCCCCTTTTTCTTCTGTCGCGTGGATATGGCGGGCAACATCACCAAGCGGCATTCCGCGACACGCCTGCAGTTTGCGCGCTTTGGCGGGGCCTGCCCCTTGTGGATCGTGCATGAGGCGGTGGCCATCCCGGACCGTATCCTCGTCCAGCTTGCCGAAACGCCGGATGGGGTGCGCTATGTCTCCATGGCCAAAGGCCTTGTGAAGCCCTCTGGCAGCTATGACCGTGCGCCGCGCCGCTATGCCGTGGCATTAGGGTGCGAGGCGGATCACGCTCGGGAATTCGTCTATGCAGACGGGCTGGACCTCACCTCCCCGCGCGCGGCGACACAAATTGGCGTGTCCTGCCGCCTTTGTCCGCGCATGGATTGTGATCAGCGCGCCTTCCCGCCGTCCGATCGCGACATCATTGTCGATCCGGACCGGCGGGATGTCGTGCCGTATCGCCTCGCCTAAAGCTTTACGACGCCGAGCCGGATCATGTCCCGCGCAGTATCGAGGATGCTTTCCTTGGGATCACGTGTCTTCCAGCCGAGGACGTCCAGTGCGTGCTGTGCTGATGTGTCGCGGACATTGTCGAGTTCGCCCACAACCTGCTTCACGATGGGATCAAACAGCGCCAAAATTTTGAGCACAAAATTGGGCAGCTTGCGGGTCGGCACTTTCCGGGCATCGGCGCCAAGGCCTTGCTGCATGATGGCAGCGACGTCCCCCATCCAGAGGAAGGGTCCTGCGGCAATGAAGCGCTCTCCCGCCATTTTTGGCGCGTTGAGGCAGCGGACGTGGAGGTCGGCCACATCGCGCACATCCACCACAGCAAAGCCAAAATTGGGCAGGCCTGGCAGTGAACCTTCCAGAAGCTTCTTGATGGCCTCAAGCGAGGTTGAAAAGTCTGCGGCCAAAAGCGGCCCAAGGACGAGCGACGGGTTGACCGTGACAAATTCCATGTCCGGCGCATTGGCCGCCACCCAATCGCGAGCGGCGCGCTCCGCAATGGTTTTGGACTTCACATAAGCGTAGGCATCCGGGCTTTCCGGGTTGGTCCAATCCGCTTCGGTAAAGTGGTGCTGCCCCTTTCCATGGCCGTAAGCCACAGCGGCGACGGATGACGTCATGACAAACCGCTTGATCCCCGCCTCTTTGGCAAAACGCAGCGCGCGCAAAGCGCCTTCGCGGGCCGGGATGATCAGATCATCATCACTTTTCGGGCTATTGGCGGGCAAGGGTGAGGCCACATGCGCGACATGGGTGCAGGCGGCCATCGCCTCTGCCCATCCCGCATCGCTCATCAGATCTGCCGCAAAGAACGTAAGCTTGCTGTTGTCGACATTGAGCCAGCCGCGGACATCTGCTTCGCGTGCCAGATTGCGGATGGTTGTGTTGACCTGCCAGCCTTCGGCAATCAGCTGCCGGATCAGGAAGCCCGCAATATAGCCGCTTCCGCCCGATACAAAGACCTTGTTCGCCAATTTATAGCTCCTCACCCTTTTGGATTTCGGGACAAGGTTAGTAGCATTTCGAAACCGACACAATCACCATGGAGGGGCTTGCCACCATGGCGGGTTTTTCCCATTAGCCATGTAACGAAGGGGAGTGTGCGATGTCGGATCAAGACCTGTTTCCTGTACCTGCCGAATGGGCGAAGAAAGCGCGCGTCAATGCGGTAAAATACACGGAGATGTATGGCCGGTCGCTGGCGGACCCGGGGACGTTCTGGCTGGAGCAGGCCAAGCGGCTTGATTGGGTGAAACGTCCGGAAATTGCTGGCGACTGGTCTTTCGATGCCACGACGTTTCACATCAACTGGTTCGCCGATGGGAAGCTCAACGTCAGCAGCAATTGCCTCGACCGGCATCTGAAGGATCGCGCTGATCAG
The DNA here is from genome assembly GCA_937996655.1 of uncultured Sphingomonadaceae bacterium. Lineage (GTDB taxonomy): Bacteria > Pseudomonadota > Alphaproteobacteria > Sphingomonadales > Sphingomonadaceae > Aquisediminimonas. Next base: position 6,510 of record CALKUK010000013.1, read on the forward strand.
GTCGCGATCATTTGGGAACCCGATGTCCCGACAGAAGCCCCGCGCCACATCACCTACCGAGAGCTGCATGAGCAGGTTTGCCGAATGGCCAACGTGCTGAAGGCGCAGGGCGTGCAGAAGGGAGATCGCGTTACGGTCTACCTGCCCATGATCCCTGAAGCAGCCATGGCACTCCTCGCCTGCGCGCGCATCGGGGCGATCCACTCAGTCGTCTTTGGCGGATTTTCCCCGGATGCGCTCGTCGGGCGCATTCAAGATTGTGACTCTAATGTCGTCATAACGGCCGACGAAGGCCGTCGTGGTGGCAAGGCCGTACCCCTAAAGGCCAATGTGGATGTCGCAGCGCCTCAATGCCCCAGCCTGAAAAAGGTTATCACGATCAAGGCGACTGGCGCGGACATTGCGATGACCGAAGGTCGCGACGTCTGGTATCATGAGGAAGCTGCAAAGGCAGACGCCTCCTGCCCTGCCGAGGTCATGGGCGCGGAAGATCCGCTCTTCATTCTTTATACCTCCGGCTCAACAGGCAAGCCTAAGGGCGTGTTGCATACCACGGGCGGTTATCTGCTCTGGGCGAGCCTGACGCATGAACTGGTGTTCGATTACCGGCCCGGCGACGTCTATTGGTGCGCGGCCGATATCGGCTGGGTCACCGGGCACACTTATATTGTTTACGGTCCGCTCGCCAATGGGGCGACGACACTGATGTATGAAGGCGTTCCCAATTGGCCCGACGCCAGCCGGATTTGGCAGGTGTGTGACCGACACAATGTCCACACGGTCTTCACCGCCCCCACGGCTCTGCGGGCTTTGATGCGCGACGGTGATGAGTTTGTGAAAGCAACGTCTCGTAAGTCATTGCGGTTGCTGGGAACTGTAGGCGAGCCAATTAATCCTGAAGCCTGGCGCTGGTACCACAGTGTGGTCGGTGAAGGACGTTGCCCGATTGTCGATACATGGTGGCAGACGGAAACCGGCGGCGCGATGATTTCTCCCCTGCCGGGCGCAACGGACCTGAAGCCGGGCAGCGCGACCAAGCCGATGCCTGGCGTGGAGCCGCAGCTTGTCGATGCAGAGGGGCAAGTGCTCTACGGCGCGGTCTCTGGCAATTTGTGCATCGTCCGCAGCTGGCCGGGGCAGATGCGCACCGTGTGGAATGATCACCAGCGGTTCTTTGAAACCTATTTCACCACCTATCCGGGCAAATATTTTACCGGTGACGGCTGCCGCCGCGATGAAGATGGCTATTACTGGATCACCGGCCGCGTGGATGATGTGATCAACGTGTCCGGCCACCGTATGGGGACCGCCGAAGTTGAAAGTGCCCTCGTCCTTCACGCGCGCGTCGCGGAAGCGGCCGTCGTCGGATTTCCTCACGATATCAAGGGTCAGGGCATTTATGCCTATGTAACGCTCAACGCCAATGATGCGCCCAGTGAGGATCTGCGCAGAGAACTCGTGGCTTGGGTTCGTAAGGAAATTGGCCCGATCGCAACGCCTGATGCCATCCAGTTCGCGCCGGGTTTGCCAAAGACGCGGTCTGGTAAGATCATGCGGCGCATCTTGCGCAAGATCGCGGAAGGTGATGTGGGGAGCCTTGGAGACACCTCGACGCTCGCGGACCCTTCGGTCGTCGATGATCTGGTGGCGAACCGTCTTTCATAAGGAAAGCAGTCATGTTCGGCGCAGACGGTTCTTCAATCGCTCAGACAATCCAGTTGGCGCTGACACCGGTGTTCATTCTGGTCGCCATCGGCAATTTCATGAACGTGTTGACCGCAAGGCTGGCGCGGATTGTCGACCGATCCCGCCATCTTCAAGGTGAACATGTTGTCACGCAAGGGCCTGACCATGATCGGCTGGTGGATGAGTTGCGGCTGCTCGACGCCCGGATCAAGCTGATCAATCGGGCGATTCTCTTCCTGGTTCTCGCCGCAATAACCGTGGGGATCACTGTTGGTCTGTTGTTCCTTGAGCGCCAACTGCGGTTCGATCTTGAAGCGATCACGGCGTTAACGTTTTTCGGCGCCATCGTCCTTTTGATGATGGCGCTCGTCACTTTCCTGAGGGAAACGCGCATCGCAACAGCTTTGCTCCGGATACCGGAGAGCTATCTCGATCTAAACCGCGGTGGATAACGCGGTCTACTTCAGCAAAACCAGTTCTTCCGCCATGCTTGGATGCAACGCAACGGTGTCATCGAATGCCTGTTTGGTGAGCCCCGCCTTCACCGCAATCGCCGCTGCCTGAAGGATTTCCGCGCTGTCAGGTCCGATGAGGTGAAGCCCCACGACGCGCTCGTCAGGCCCTGCAGTGACCATCTTGTAAAGGCCGCGCTCCATCCGTCCGGAAACCACGTTCTTCATCGGGCGGAAATCGCTACGGAACACCTTCACGCTGTCGCCAAATTCGGCGCGCGCTTCGTCTTCCGTCATGCCGACGCCTGCGATCGGCGGGTTGGAGAAAACGGCGGTCGGGATGCATTTATAATCGATGGTACGCGGATTGTTGCCAAACACCGTGTCGGCAAAGGCATGCCCCTCCCGGATGGCCACGGGGGTCAGCTGAACCCGGTTGGTCACGTCGCCGACGGCATAGATGCTCGGCACATTAGTCTGGTTATAGTCATTGACCTTGATGGCACCGGCCGCGTCTATTTCGACGCCAGCCGTTTCGAGGCCAAGCCCTGCAGTTTTCGGTGTTCGCCCAATGGCAAAGACCAGCAGGTCCGTTTCAATAGAGCCTTGCGCCCCGCCATCCAAAAGTAAGCTGCCATCGGCCTGTTTGGTGATGGCGTTGCAGGGAAAGTTGAAGCGCACATCGATGCCCTTGGTGGTCGTCATGCCCACCAGCCGATCAACAATCTCTGTATCATAACTGCGCAGCATCCGGTCCCCGCGCGTTACGAGCGACACTTTTGATCCGAAAGCGTGGAAGACGCCGGCAAACTCATTGGCGATATAGCCAGCGCCTGCGATCACGACCCGCTTGGGTAGAGCCTCCAGATGGAAGACTTCGTTGGAGGTGATGCCATGTTCTGCACCGGGAATGTCGGGTACGCCCGGCCAAGCTCCGACGGCGATCAGAATGATCTTAGCCGTCACCTCTTTCCCGCTCGCGAGCCGCACGGTGTTCGGCCCTGCCACAGTCGCGCGTTCGGCAAAGATGGTGGCGTGGTTGGAGCTGAGCGTCTGGGTGTAGAGCCCCTCAAGCCGCGTTACATCCTCTTGCACGATATCGCGCAGCCGTTGCCAGTTGAACGATGCCCCTTCAATATCCCAACCAAAGCGCTCTGCTTCATGTAGGTCTTCGGCAAAATGCGCGCCATAGACGAGCATTTTCTTAGGCACACAGCCCCGAATGACGCAGGTGCCGCCCACGCGATATTCTTCGGCTACGGCCACCTTGGCCCCGTGCTGTGCTGCAATCCGCGCGGCACGCACACCGCCTGAGCCAGCACCGATGATGAAGAGGTCGAAATCGAAGGTCATTGCGGTTCCCGTTTTATAACGATGCGGTGTTGCTAGTCAGGACGCGTGGTGAACGCCAACGCATTTTATGCGTTGTACTGATTGGACCCATACGCCGTTTCAGCCGAACGCCTTGTCCAGCAAGGCCTGCGTCGATGCGTCGAAGGTCATATTGCCGCCTTCAATACCTTTCGCCATTTCCTTGCCGAGTTCGACGCCAAATTGATCGAACGGATTGATGCCGAGCAAGACGGCATTGGCAAAGGTGCGATGTTCGTAAAAGGCGAGCAGTGCGCCAAGGCTTCGGGGATCAACATCGGGCAGTAGGATTGTCGTCGACGGGCGGTCACCAGCATAGGCACGGGCTGGATCGACACTCGCTTTGCCTGCCATCAATGCTGCGCCTTGCGCAAAGCAATTACCGAGCAGCTGACGGTGGTGCGCATCGTCAAATTCATGCCCGGGATCGATAGAGGCGATGAATTCCACAGGGACCAACCGTGTGCCCTGATGCAGCAACTGGAACACCGCATGCTGCGCATCGGTGCCGACGCCACCCCAGGTGATTGCACCGGTATCGGCATCCAGCGGCGTGCCATCAAAAGTCACGCTCTTGCCGTTCGATTCCATCTCGAGTTGCTGGAGGTAGGACGGAAGCAAGCGCAAACGTTCGTCATAAGCGAACACCCCGCGCGTTTCTGCATCCCGGCCGAGCGAATAATATTGGTCTACAAAGGCCGCCAGCAAAGGCGCGTTCTGCTCCGGCGTGGCCAGCCGAAAATGGCGGTCCATCGCAGCTGCCCCCTCCAGCATTTCCTCAAAGGCTGACCAGCCGAGCGCGAGCGCTGCAGGAAACCCGATGCTGGACCATAGTGAGTATCGGCCGCCAACTGTTTCGGAAAACGGCAAAATGCGTGTCTCATCAACGCCCCAGTCAAACGCGCCCTGCGGGTTGGCCGTCAGCGCGATGACGCGGCCATTGGCATCCTCCACGCCGGATTCGACCATCCAGCCCAAGGCGCTTTCCGCATTGAGCATTGTTTCTGTGGTGGTGAAGGTTTTCGACGCGATGACGATGATCGTCTTGTGCGGATCAAAACCAGCGACAGCTTCCTTTAGCGCGGCACCATCCACGTTCGAGACGACGGCCACATCATAGCGCCCGGCATCCCGGCCCAAAGCATCCACCAGCAGGTCGGGCCCGAGCGCCGAGCCCCCAATGCCGATGTGCAGGACATGGCGGACGTCGCCCAGTGCACCCGCTTCAATTGCCTCGATCAATGCCCGCATACGACCATGCAACTGTTTGGCCATCGCAACGGATTCGGACGCCCCCTCCCCGCGTTCGGCCGTATGCTCTGCGGCCCGGTTTTCGGTCGGGTTGGCGATACGTCCTGCAAACAGATCATCGCGGCGGGCGTCCAGCCCCATCGCTTTGGCGACCTCGACAAAACTCTGGATCAATTCTGCGGTGAGGTGAGTCTTTGAAAAGTCGAAGTAAATGTCCTGCTCGGTCAGCGAAAGGGCACCCACCCGACCGGGGTCAGCGGCAAACAATTCGGAAAGGTGGGGCATGCCACCAGACTTCAGAAACCCGAAACGTTCGCGCAAACCGGACATGACTTCTCCTGATCAATGCACCGCCCGACTTGACGGCTCGCCGCTGCCCCATCACAGCAAGCGAATGAGCGATACACAGATCGATGCCACCCCGAAAGATGACGCCAGCGTCAAAGCGGACAAGGCGTCCGAAACGCGCGAGTTCATGGTCTTTCTGGCGAAGCTGGCTATCTTCGTCTTCGTCCTGCGCAGCTTCATCATGGCGCCTTTCAGCATCCCATCGGAATCGATGCTGCCGCGGCTGATGATCGGTGACTATCTGATCGTTTCCAAATGGTCCTACGGATATTCGCGCTATTCCCTGCCTTTTGGGGTGAACCTGTTTGAGGGTCGCATTTTCGGCCGCCTGCCGGACCGCGGGGATGTCGCTGTGTTCAAAGCGCCTCCGGGCAATAAAGTTGATTACATCAAGCGCGTTATCGGTCTTCCGGGTGATATGATCCAGATGCGGCAGGGGCAGCTGTTCATCAATGACAAGCCGGTGCCCAAGGTTCGTGTGGCTGACATGGTGGAAAAGCAGACGCCCTATATGCAGTGCTTCTCCCCGGAATATGCGCGCCTTGCAAAGGACGGCACACCGGAATGCCATTACCCGCGCTACCGGGAGACGCTGCCCAATGGCCGCAGCTATTATGTGCTTGATCTCATTCCGAACGGCCCGGCAGATTCCACAGAGATTTACACGGTCCCCGAGGATCATGTGTTCATGATGGGCGATAACCGGGACAACAGCCTCGACAGCCGCTTTCCCGCACAGGAAGGCGGTGGCATCGGCATCGTACCCACCGATAATCTGGTCGGACGTGCGATGGTCGGGGCCTTCTCGACCGATGGATCGGCAAACTGGTTCCTGCCCTGGACATGGATTACGGCTGCCCGTTGGCACCGGATAGGCGAGACGTTTTGAGCAATCTTTCGGCATGGGTGAAGGACGTTTTCGGCGTCACGCCCAAAGATGCCTCCCTCTACGAACGCGCGCTGACGCATGGGAGCCACGGCAGCGAAACTTATGAACGGCTTGAGTTCTTGGGAGACCGGGTGCTCGGCCTTGTTGTTGCGCAATGGATTTATGGCCGTTTCCCCAATGATGCCGAAGGCCAGCTCTCGCAGCGCTTTAACAGCCTCGTCTCGGGTGAAACCTGTGCGGAGGTTGGGCGGACGATCCAGCTGTCCTCGCGGATGCGGCTCGGCAAACAGGCGCTGGATGACGGCGCTTACGACAGCGACAATGTACTGGGTGATGTCGTAGAAGCGCTTATTGGAGCGGTGTTTTTGGAATATGGGCTGGAGGCGGCGGCCGCCTTCATTCGCAAGCATTGGGAACCCTTGCTCAATGTCCAGCGCTCCGCTCCGCGCCATCCAAAGTCGGAATTGCAGGAATGGGCCGCCGCCCATAACCGCCGTACGCCGGCTTATGAAATCGTTGAGCGTTCCGGGCCGCATCATGCCCCACGCTTCAAGGTGAAAGTCTCGCTCGGGTCGGCTGGCGAAGCCACGGCCGAGGGCAAATCGAAACAAGATGCGGAAACGCAGGCAGCAGCAGCGCTGCTCGAAAGGTTGAAAAAATGACGCAGAAATGCGGGCTCGTCGCCATTGTCGGCGCGCCGAATGCCGGAAAATCCACACTGGTCAACGCACTGGTGGGGCAAAAGGTCGCGATCGTCAGTCCCAAGGCGCAGACGACTCGTGTTCGTCTGATGGGCATTGCCATGCATGGCGAGACGCAGATGATGCTGGTCGATACGCCGGGCATCTTTGAACCCCATCGCCGGCTTGACCGCGCGATGGTGCAGGCTGCCTGGGGCGGCACGCAGGATGCAGACGTCATCCTGTTCGTCGTTGATGCCAAGGGAGGCCTTGGCCCCAAGGTGGAGCGCATTGTCGAAGGGCTGAAGGCGCGGCACGAGCCCAAGATCCTCGTCCTCAACAAGGTCGATATCGCGGTGAAGGAAAAGCTGCTGATTCATGTCGAACGGCTGACAGCGCAGATCGAATTTACCGATGTCCTCATGGTGAGCGCGGAGACCGGTGATGGCCTTGATGTCTTGAAAGACCTTGTCGCTTCAAAACTGCCCGAAGGCCCCTGGCACTTTCCCGAAGATCAGGTGAGCGATGCGTCCGACCGGATGACGGCGGCGGAAATAACGCGCGAGCAGCTCTATCTGCAGCTCCATGCCGAACTGCCTTATGCGTCGGTGGTCGAGACGGAGAAGTATACCGAAAATCAGGACGGCACCGTCGACATCCATCAGCAGATCAAGGTGGAGCGTCCCTCGCAGCGCGCCATCATTCTGGGCAAGGGCGGCGCACGGTTGAAGGAAATCGGATCAAAGGCCCGCGCAGAAATCGCTAAATCGCTCGGATGCCATGTCCGGCTGTTCCTGCACGTTAAGGTTGATCCCAAATGGGATGAAGACCGTGGCGTCTATCGTGACCTTGGATTGGATTGGGTGGAGTAATCAGCCCGCAAGGTGCCCCAATAATATCCGCACCCCGATACCGATTAGGACCAGTCCACCGACCACTTCAGCCCTTGTGCCGAAGGCCGTGCCCAGCCGCCCTCCAAAGGCGGCCCCTGCCCCGCTGGTCACGGCGGTGACAACTGCGATCACGACGCAGCTTGTCCAAATGGGTGTGGACAGCAGCGGCAAAGTGAGTCCGGCGGCGGCGGCATCAATGCTCGTCGCGATGGCAGCGACGAGCAGGCCGATAAAGTTGCGCGTTTCAAAAGCGGGCTCCGCCTCGTCGCCGTTCAATCCGGCCCGCAGCATCTGAACGCCCAGAAAGCCTAGCAGGGCAAAGGCGACCCAATGGTCCACCATGGTGAACCAACTGCCCGCGATCAGGCTCGCCGTATAGCCGAGCAGCGGCATCGCGCCTTGGGCAATCCCGAACGCGGCGGCGATGCGCCATACCGGTGGCCGCTCTCCCCGCGCGGCAACGCCAGCGGCAATGGCAACAGCGAAAGCATCGGCAGACAGGCCGAGCGCGAGCAGGAGAAGTTCGATCATGCCAGCAGATCATCGACCCAGGCGGGTACGAGCGTGGTTGCAGGGCCAAGGCGGCATTCATGGAACATGATGCTGCCCTGTGACGGATCGAGATTGAGTTCAAGTGTGTGGGCACCCACATGCCGCGCCGTGCGCACAAAGCCCGCTGCGGGATAAACAGCCCCGGAGGTGCCAATGGAGACGAACAGATCACAGTCCCGCACGGCAGCGTCAATCTCGTCCATCTGATAGGGCATCTCTCCAAACCAGACGACGTCGGGCCGCAACGATGGTTTACCGCAGGCAGGGCAAGGCGGGCGGTGCGCCATGGCATCCCGCCACATGCTGCGCACGTCACAAGCGGTGCACCAGGCCGATAAATGTTCCCCATGCATATGGATCAGGCGCTTGGCCCCGGCCCGCTCATGCAGATCATCGACATTTTGTGTGACGATGAGGAGATTGCCATCCCAAGCTGCATCCAGCCGCGCCAGCGCCGCATGCGCGGCATTGGGCTGTGCCTTCTGGATATTCTCCCGCCGCATATCGTAGAAGCGCAACACCAGATCGGGATCGCGCGCAAAGCCTTCGGGCGTCGCCACATCCTCAATCCTGTGCCGTTCCCACAGCCCGCCAGCACTGCGGAACGTATCAATGCCGCTTTCGGCGGAGACGCCGGCGCCGGTCAGAATGACGATGTTGCGAATAGAGGTCATTCGGACGCCTTATGGGCAAGGGACGCCCGCCTCAAGCCGCCGCTTTTCTTTTGGGGTGGTTTGGGCCAAGGCTCCGGCTGACAGGAAGAAGGAACGACGTGCATGACCTCCATCGGCATTATCGGTAGCAAGGGGCGCATGGGGCAGGCTTTGGCCGTTGCGGCGCAAGAGGCCAGCCTGTCCGTTGCAGGCGGCATTGATGCTGGTGGGGACCCAATTGCGCTCGCCAAAGCAGCAGATGTTCTGATCGACTTTTCGTCGCCCGCAGCACTAGTCGCCAATCTTGGCGCGGCAGTCGCGGCCAACACGCCGATCTTGATCGGGACGACGGGCCTCAACGAAGATCATCACCGAGCGATTGACGATGCGGCGGCCCATGTGGCCGTGCTCCAGACGGGCAATACATCGCTCGGCGTCACCTTGCTTGCGCGCTTGGTTCAGGAGGCCGCAGCCAAGCTGGGGGCAGATTGGGACATTGAGATTGTGGAAATGCACCACCGGATGAAGGTTGATGCGCCATCGGGCACCGCACTCCTCCTCGGTGAGGCCGCAGCCAAAGGCCGACAGATTGATCTCACCAAGCACAGTGAACGCGGGCGCGACGGGCATACGGGTGCCCGCGAAGTTGGCGCCATCGGCTTTGCGGCCCTACGCGGCGGCACAGTGGCGGGGGACCATAGCGTCATATTCGCCGCCGACAATGAACGGATTGAGCTCATCCATCGGGCAGAAAATCGCGCTATTTTCGCCAAGGGGGCGGTCAAGGCGGCGCAATGGCTCCTCCGTCAGCCGTCGGGCCGCTACACCATGGATCAGGTTCTAGGCGTCTAGGCCGGACATGAAGAAAGCGGATATTTTTGAGTTTTACAGGCGGCTGGCCGAGGACAACCCCTCGCCCGAAACCGAGCTGGCTTACGGGAATGATTACCAGCTTCTGGTGGCGGTCGTCCTGTCGGCGCAGGCCACAGACGTTGGCGTCAACAAGGCGACGCGGCGCCTGTTTGAGGATGTGAAAACCCCCGCCCAGATGGTCGCTCTGGGGGAAGAGGGGCTGAAACAGCACGTGAAGACCATCGGCCTGTTCAATGCAAAGGCAAAGAACGTCATCGCGCTCTCGGAAATCCTTGTGCGGGATTTTGGTGGCCAAGTCCCCGCAGATCGTGATGTGCTGGAGACCCTGCCCGGTGTTGGGAGAAAGACCGCCAATGTCGTGATGAACACCGCCTTTGGGGCGGAAACATTTGCGGTAGACACCCATATCTTCCGCGTCGGCAACCGGACAGGGCTCGCCAAGGGGAAGACGCCGCTTGCGGTGGAAAAGCAGTTGGACAAGCACACCCCTGTCCCGTTCCGGCTCGGCGCGCATCACTGGCTGATCCTGCACGGCCGCTATGTCTGCAAGGCGCGGACGCCGGAATGTTGGCGCTGTATTGTCGCAGATCTGTGCGCGTTCAGGCTCAAGACAGAAATGCCTGCTAAGCTCGCCAAATCAAAAGATAGAGGAGTCACGCCATGAAGAAGCTGATCCTGATCACCGCGCTGGGTGCCACCTTGGTCGGCGGACCGGCCATCGCCAAAGAGCGCGAGATCCCCGCTGCCAAACAGACGGGTGCGCCGGTGGACTGCATTTCCATACCACAAATCCGCGAAACCCGTGTTCGCAGCGATTCCGTGATCGATTTCCGCGTCGACGGAACGAAGTGGTACCGCAACACCCTGCCCAATAGCTGCCCCTCGCTCGGTTTTGAGGAGCGCTTCAGCTATCGGACCTCGCTCAGCCAGCTCTGCTCTGTCGACACCATCGCCGTGCTGCAAATCTATGGTGGGCAGTTGCAGGAAGGCCCGCGCTGTGGCTTAGGCAAGTTCCAGCCGGTGGAACTGGCCAAGTCACCCGGAAAATAAGCGCTGCCCGTATCGGGAGGCAGAAATAAACCGCCTTTAGGGGTGGCAGCGTCCGCCCGCCTTTGCTAACGGCTCCCTCAGGCACCCGTAGCTCAGCTGGATAGAGCGCTGCCCTCCGAAGGCAGAGGCCAGAGGTTCGAATCCTCTCGGGTGCGCCAGCACCTGCCCCCTCACCCTTATCTGAACAGATCTGCCTCTGGGGGCGCGCGACGCTGTGCCTTTGCGCGGGCGCAGAAGGTGTCCTGCCCACTGCGTGGGAGCCTAAACCGAGACATTTCCAGCCCGATGCCGCGAAAACAAGTTACAAGGGGTGACGCAATCTGTTTAGCTAATCGCGCCTTTGATCGCTGCAATCGCATCGGCGGCCTTAGTGGCATCGGGGCCTCCGCCTTGTGCCATCTCCGGCTTGCCGCCGCCACCCTGACCACCCAGTGTTTCGACGCCCTTGCGGACAAGATCGACGGCGCTGAATCGGCCCGTAAGATCGTCGGTCACCGTCACAAGAACGGATGCCCGGCCATCATTAACGGTCACGAATGCGGCGATGCCCGAGCCGAGTTGCTGCTTGGCATCATTGGCGAGGCCGCGCAGCTCCTTTGGATCCAGCCCGTCAAAGGACTGTCCAAGGAACTTGATGCCGGCCACCTCTTCCGCTTCGGCTGCTCCTGCGGACCCGCCACCCAAGGCCAAAGCCTTTTTGGTTTCGGCGAGTTCCTTTTCAAGCTTGCGGACCGTGTCCGCCAACGCGGCAACGCGGCCGGGAACTTCATCTGGATTGGCGCGCAACTGGGCCGCCACATCCTTCAGCTTGTCTTCCCTGTCCGTCAGCCAGAGCCGTGCCGCTTCACCTGTCATGGCCTCTAGGCGGCGAATGCCAGAGGCTACAGCGCCTTCGGACACGATCTTGAACAGCGCGATGTCACCCAGCGCCTCAACATGCGTGCCGCCGCACAATTCAACCGAATAGGCGTTGCCCTGCGCGCGTGGTCCCATGGTCAGGACGCGCACTTCGTCGCCATATTTCTCCCCGAACAGCGCCAGAGCCCCTGCCGCAATGGCGTCATCAGGGGTCATAAGGCGGGTCGACACAGGCAGATTGCCACGGATTTCGGCATTCACTTCGGCTTCAACCACCGCGATGTCTTCAGCGGACAGCGCGGCATTGTGCGAAAAGTCAAAACGCAGGCGGTCAGCGGCGACCATGCTGCCCTTTTGGGTCACATGTCCGCCAAGACGGTTGCGCAGCGCGGCATGGAGCAAATGCGTCGCGGAATGGTTTGCGCGGGTACGGTTGCGCCGGTCAACGTCAACGGACAGATGGACCGTCTGGCCGACCGAGATTGACCCAGCGTCGACCTTGACGTGATGGGCATGAAGCCGCCCGAGCGGTTTGCCGGTATCCGTTACGGTTCCAGCAAAGCCAGTGTCGTCCGAAATGTGACCGGCATCGCCAGTCTGCCCACCGCTTTCGGCGTAAAAGGGCGTTTGGTTGGTCAGAATGACGCCGACATCACCGGTGGCGAGCACGTCTACGCGCGCGCCGTCCTTGATGAGCGCGACAACCTGTCCTTCGCCCTGCGTGCTGACATAGCCGGTGAATTCGGTGCCGCCGAGTTCATCCACAATATCGAACCAGATGTCATCGGACGCTGTTTCGCCTGAGCCCTTCCAAGCCGCACGGGCCATCGCCTTTTGCTTGGCCATGCCTTCGTCAAAACCGGCGCGGTCCACGCCCAAACCTTGGGCGCGCAACGCATCCTCGGTCAGGTCATAAGGGAAGCCGTAGGTGTCATAGAGTTTGAACGCCACATCGCCGCCCAAGATACCACCCTGCCCCATGCTCGCCGTGGCTTCATCAAGCAGTTTTAGGCCCTTATCGAGCGTCTGACGGAAACGCGTTTCTTCCTGCAGAAGCGTCGCTTCCACCAGCGGCTGGGCGCGGACGAGTTCGGGATAGGCCACGCCCATCTCCCCCACCAACGATGGGACCAGACGATGCATCAACGGATCCTTGGCCCCAAGCAGGTGCGCATGACGCATGGCGCGGCGCATAATCCGCCGCAATACATAGCCACGCCCTTCGTTGGACGGGAGGACGCCATCGGCAATCAGGAAGCCGGACGCGCGCAGATGGTCTGCAATGACGCGATGCGACGCCTTCATATCTCCATTGGGGTCGCTCTTGGTCAGTTCACAAGACGCGCCAATCAAAGCCTTGAACGTGTCGGTGTCATAATTATCATGGACGCCCTGCAGCACAGCGGCGATGCGTTCCAGACCCATGCCGGTATCGATCGAGGGCTTGGGCAGGCTGGTGCGCGTGCCGTCTGCAGCTTGATCAAACTGCATGAACACAAGGTTCCAGATTTCAACGAAGCGGTCCCCATCTTCATCCGGGCTGCCCGGAGGGCCGCCGAAGATATGATCGCCATGATCGTAAAAGATCTCGCTGCACGGCCCGCACGGCCCGGTATCGCCCATCGACCAAAAATTGTCGCTGGTCGGAATGCGGATGATGCGGCTTTCGGGGAGGCCCGCAATCTTGCGCCAGAGATCGAACGCCTCATCGTCCGTATGATAGACAGTGACCGTCAGCCGATCAGGGTTGAGACCCCAATCCTTGGTCAACAACGTCCAAGCAAGAGTTATGGCGCGCTCTTTGAAATAGTCGCCAAACGAGAAGTTGCCGAGCATTTCAAAGAAAGTGTGGTGGCGCGCGGTATAGCCCACATTGTCGAGATCATTATGCTTCCCACCGGCACGCACACACTTCTGTGAAGAGGCGGCCGTGGTGTAGGGGCGCGTTTCTAGCCCGGTAAAGACGTTCTTGAACGGCACCATGCCCGCATTGGTGAACATCAAGGTCGGATCATTATGCGGTACAAGCGGCGCGGAAGACGCGCACTCATGGCCGTTTGAGCCAAAATATTCGAGGAAGGACCGGCGGATATCGTTTGTCGAAGTCATAGCCTGCTCGCTTAGGCGAGGCTCCGCCTCTACTCAAGTATAACAAAGACATCGCTGCGCATTCTCTGTGCGCAGATGACGCCCCCTTTTAGGCGTCGCTGTGCCTGTGACACCCGAATACAAAAAGGCCCGCCGGGGCGGGCGGGCCTTTCGTTGCTTGAGACGCAATGCAGATCCAGACGGGGTCGTGTTGGGGAAACGACCCCTTTACATGTCAGAGATCGCCATCCGCCTCGGGTTCAGGTTCGCCCAAAAGGCCCTCGGCAACGGCTTCGGTCTTGCCGCGGATGAGCTTTTCAATCTTGTCAGCCATGTCTGGGTTTTCCTTGAGCCAGACCTTCGCATTTTCGCGGCCCTGGCCCAACCGGATCGAGTCATAGCTGAACCATGCCCCGGCCTTTTCAACGATGCCGGCTTTCACGCCGAGATCGAGAATTTCACCGGTCTTGGAAATGCCTTCGCCATACATGATGTCGAATTCGACCTGCTTGAAGGGCGGAGCAACCTTGTTCTTCACAACCTTCACGCGGGTTGTGTTCCCGACAATGTCCTCACGGTCCTTGATCTGGCCGGTGCGACGGATGTCGAGGCGAACCGAGGCATAGAATTTCAGTGCGTTGCCGCCCGTCGTCGTTTCCGGCGAACCATACATCACACCGATCTTCATACGGATCTGGTTGATGAAGATGACCGTGCAGCGTGACCGGCTGATCGAACCAGTAATTTTGCGCAGCGCCTGGCTCATCAATCGGGCTTGAAGGCCAACATGGCTGTCGCCCATTTCGCCTTCAATTTCAGCCCGCGGAACGAGTGCTGCCACCGAGTCGATCACCAGCACATCAATCGCGTTCGACCGCACGAGTGTATCGGCAATTTCGAGAGCCTGTTCACCCGTATCCGGCTGCGAGACAATCAATTCATCAATGTTGCAGCCAAGCTTACGGGCATAGACCGGGTCAAGCGCATGTTCAGCGTCAATGAACGCCGCCGTTCCACCACCCCTTTGCGCCTCTGCAATGGCGTGGAGCGCCAGCGTCGTCTTGCCGGAGCTTTCTGGTCCAAAAATTTCGATGACGCGACCGCGCGGCAAACCGCCGATGCCGAGCGCAATGTCAAGGCCGAGCGAGCCTGTGGAGACTGCTTCAATCTCCATGGTCTGGCGTGACCCCAGCTTCATGGCTGAGCCCTTGCCAAATGCGCGGTCAATTTGCGCAAGCGCTGCTTCGAGTGCTTTTTCTCTGTCCATCATGGCTGCTGAACGATCCGTTTCGATGACTTTGAGTTGAGCCGACATGGCCATTCCCCTCGTAGCTGTTGCGCCTCCGACGTCAATCGGATGTGCACCATGTATGCCATTTGTTCCTACTGAACAAGAGGGGAACGAAAATTATTTCCTGTTTTGTTCCGCAGGCCGTTTTAGCGCGCCATGGCGTTGCGAACGGCCTCGGCAAGCTGTTGAACCGAAAAGGGTTTGGGCAGGAAATCAACATTCTCAAGCGAGATGGACCGGCGCAGTTGTTCCTCGGCATAGCCAGACATGAACAGCAAAGGCATTTTAGGATAGAGTTCCCGGGCATGGCGGCCAAGCGTTGGGCCATCCATCATGGGCATGACGACATCGGACACCAGCATGTCGATGTCCTTGCGGTCTCTCAGGATTTCGAGCCCCTCTTCGCCATTGGTAGCCGTCACAACCTCATAGCCATGACGTGAGAGTGCCCGTTCGGCGACGGCGCGGACCATGTCTTCATCTTCGACGAGCAAAATGGTGCCGCTGCCCCACAGTTCCTCCGCCTTTTCCTTTACCTTGGCCGGCTCGGGTACCTGCCCCGCTTCAACGATGTGGACAGGCAGGTAGATGACGAAGCTCGTCCCCTCCCCCACTTTCGAATCGGCAAAGATGAACCCGCCCGATTGTTTGACGATCCCGTAGACGGTCGAGAGGCCAAGCCCCGTTCCCTTGCCGACCTCCTTGGTGGTGAAAAATGGCTCAAATATCTTGGGCAGGAGTTCCTGCTGAATGCCGGTTCCGGTATCCGTCACGCTGAGCGCTGTGTAATCCGACACAGGCAGAATATCGCTGCCAATCTTGCGGACTTCGGCCGAGGTGACGGCATAGGTCTGGATTGTGAGCTTGCCACCGCGCGGCATGGCATCGCGGGCGTTGACCGAAAGATTGACGATGACCTGCTCCAGCTGCCCGGGGTCCGCCCGAACCGGTCCTAGGTTGCGGCCGTGTTTGACGATGAGTTCAACGGTCTCACCCATCAGGCGCTTCAGTAGATTGGAAATTTCGGCGACGACATCCGGCAGCTGAAGAACCTGTGGCCGCAGCGTCTGCTGGCGCGAAAAGGCGAGCAATTGCCGCGTCAGGCCGGCGGCGCGGTTGGCGTTGTTCCGGATTTGCTGGATGTCATCATAATTGCTGTCACCTGGAGAATGGCGCATCAGCATCAGATCACAATGACCCAAGATGCCGGTCAGAATATTGTTGAAATCATGCGCCACGCCACCCGCGAGCTGCCCCACGGCCTGCATTTTGGTGGCTTGAGCGACCTGCTTTTTCAGCCGCGATTCCTCGCTGGAATCCTTGATGGACATCAGTACGGCGGCTTCGCCAAGGCCTTTTGCGCTGGCGATGGTCAGGGCAACCGGCTCTTCCGGCAGACTGACAAGCCGTACCGCAATATCACCGCTGATCGGCTGCCCCATGGCGTAGCGACGCACCGCATCGGCGACGGCGGCTTTGTCTTCGCGGATCACGAGATCACCGGGATAGATCGGTTTTGACCCGACAGGTAGCCCAACCGCGCGGCAAAATGCGTCATTGAGGAAGAGGAAGCGCCCGTCCCGGTCGGCAAGGGCCAGACCCAGCGGTAATTTCGCCATCATGGCCTGCATGCTGAGGGCGACATTTTGATCACCGCCATTGGTCGGGCTGACATCGTCATCCAGCAGGATCACCAAAGTGGCGCTCTTTGGGTCACCGGGATCGGTTGGGATCTGGAGCAAGCGCAGCGGCAAGCCCGCCTTCCCGTCAATCAGGAACCGCAGCGCCCCGTTTTTGTCTGTTTCAAAAAGTGAGACAAACTCGCGGCCTTCCACAAGCGCGTCGGGCCGACCACCGGCGCGCATCGCAAAGACCCGACTGGCAGCCCGGATGTTGCCTTCCGGGCCGATCAGCACAGACATGATCCCGGCCTCTCCCAGTCGCTCTCCCGCAGGGCCGGAAATCAGCCTTTTGGCCTCGGCCAACAAATCAAACTCAGCAGACGGCACGCACCGCCAGACAAGATGGGTCTCTTTCAAACCGCTGCGCTGGATAAGAACATCGAGCAGCATGGTGTCGCGGCGGATGCCACGAACCTCTGATCGGCCATCCCTCCAGGCATTCTTGGCCGCATTTGTAAGGAGGGTGACCTGTGTCGCATCACTACTGATCGCCGGAGGCGCAACTGGCCCACCAAACCACGCCTCATGTAGCGCATTGGCACAGACCAGCCGTCCGGTCCGGTCCGTGACGGCGACTGCCGCACTATCCCCGTCAACAGCATCCCGGATAAGCGACCAATCAACCTCCTGATCTACCGCGGCAGAGGCTGGAAAAATCCTTCGGGCAAATATCGCGAGCGCCGCCAAAGCAAGGGTCATGGCGGAAAATCCTGCGGCCAGAGGCGCGCTGTCGGAGAACCAAAAGATCAGGATAGCCGAGGCCGCCGCCGCAAAACCAACCAATATCAGGAGGTTACGTTCCTCCTCGGCGGGCAGGTTTAAAATGGACGGTGTTTTAACCGCCGTTGACAAGGCCTTTTGATCACGCACGCGAAGGTCTCTGCCCTTTTCGGCGGCAAAGCGTCAAGCGGCCCGCCTCCGGTGCGCCCGGGCTTTCCACTTGCGCGACAGCCATATTCGCCAGCTGATCGCTGCGATGACATAGCCGATAACGGCAGAAAGCAGGGCAATGAGGAAAAGGCCCGTCAGCATGGCAGGCGCAGCGCTCGAAACAAGCCACTCCGCCCAAGCGGAGAGCGGTGCATTGCGTTCGATGAGGGCTTCAAACTGGGTCACATCTGCCCCCATGTTCAACGCGGAATTGCCGACATAGATGGAGGCGACGAGAATAAAAGGGGTCGTTGCCGGATTGCTCAAAAACGTCATCGCAGCGGCAAGCGGAATGTTGGCCCTAAACGGGAAGGCAAGCAGCGCCGCCCCTGCAATCTGGATCCCCGGGATAAGCAGGAAAATACCGACGAGAAGACCAAGCGCGACGCCGCGCGGGACCGACCGGCGTGTGAAGCGCCACAAGGCCGGATGAAAAACGCGTTGGGCAAATGGCCGCAGAAACCGGCTATTCTCAAAGCTTTCGCGGCTTGGCGCCTGCGCGCGGATCCATGTGCTGAGACGGCTCACCCGCGGTCTCTCATGATGCGGCCTGCTTCCCGCTTCCAGTCGCGCTGTTTAATCGTTTCGCGCTTATCATGTGCCTTCTTACCCTTGGCGAGGGCGAGCTCCACTTTGGCGCGACCGCGCGTGTTGAAGTAGATCGACAGCGGTACCAACGTCATGCCGTCGCGCGCAACAGCACCGTGCAGCTTGTTGATTTCCCGTTCATGCAGAAGCAGCTTACGCGGCCTTTTGGGTTCGTGGTTGAAGCGGTTTCCATGGCTGAATTCGGGGATGTTGGCGTTGACGAGCCACACCTCTCCGTTCGTCACTTCGGCATAGCTTTCAACGATCGAACCCTCACCAGACCGCAGCGCCTTCACTTCGGTCCCGGTCAGCGCAAGTCCCGCCTCGTATGTGGTGTCGATAAAATAATCATATTTCGCGCGCCGGTTTTCGGCGACGGTCTTTAGCTTGTCGAAAGTGGCGGGACGTGGGCGTGCCATCAGATGAGACCCGCACGCTCCAGCCCGGCATCGACAAGTGCGCGGGACGCAGCAGATGCGGGCGTCATGGGCAGACGAAGTTCATCAGGGAAATTGTCCAGCACGCGCGTCAACGCATATTTGGTCGGCCCAGGGGAGACGTCGGAGAACAGCGCGCCATGCAGAGGGTGCAAACGGTCATTCAGGGTGCGGGCGCGATCATAATCTCCCGACTGACACGCTGCCTGAAATTCGGCGCAGAGGCGCGGCGCAACATTGGCCGTCACAGAAATGCAGCCGACACCGCCCGCCGCATTGAAGGACAGCGCCATATCATCATTGCCAGAGAGCTGAACAAAATCGGTGCCACAGGACAGACGGTGCGACGTGACACGCGCCAAATTGCCGCTGGCGTCCTTGATGCCGATGATCGTTGAGATCTCGGCGAGGCGCGCGACCGTTTCTGGCTGGATGTCGGTAATGGTCCGTCCGGGAACATTGTACAGAATGATGGGCAAATCGCTCTTATCCGCCAAATGGGCGAAATGCGCATACATGCCCTCCTGATTGGGGCGGTTGTAATAAGGCGCAACCACAAGTGCGGCCGCAGCGCCCTCTGACTTTGCAAAAGCCATGTGCCGAACAGCCGTCGCGGTATCGTTCGACCCGCAGCCTGCAATCACCGGCACCCGACCATCGGCCACTTCAAGGCATAAAGAGATGACGCGATAATGCTCATCAAACGACAACGTCGCACTTTCGCCCGTTGTGCCACAGGGCACAAGCGCGCTGGAGCCTTCCTGAATTTGCCAGTCAACAAGGCGCCGGAAAGCATCCTCATCCACCTGACCATTACGAAACGGCGTCACGAGCGCCGGAATTGAGCCCGAAAACATGTAGGGCAGCCCTTCACCTGAATGCCGCATTGCGTCATAAGGGGACGCGAGTGGCGGCTTGTCGATCCGTGCCAAATAAGGATGCGTACCCCATAATGTCCAGCATGTTGTCTCGTGGATGTAAGGCTTTTCTTTTAACGCCTGCCTTGTTCATGGCTGACATTGCGCTGGCGGACACACCTGTGACCACAGGTGCTGCATCTTTGTTGCCGATCCCTGCCCCCCCTGTGTCTCCTCCCATGGGGATGAGCGACCCAACATCGATTGCCATCAGCCAATGGAATGTGTTGCGGCGGAACGACACGCTGCCTTTTTCCGCTTATGCCAATTTCCTCGCCGTTAATCAGGGCTGGCCGGGTGAAGCAGGGTTCCGCAAAAATGCGGAGCGTATGATCCGCCCGGGTGTTGACAGCGCCAGCGCCATCATCGCTTTTTTCAGAAAATTTCCGCCGCAGAGCCCCACGGCGTTTCTTCGCTATGCCGAAGCACTTGACGAGCAAGACCGACGGGAAGAAGCAGCCGATGCGGCCCGCAGCGCCTGGACGGGCGGTGTCCTGTCGAGCGATGATGAAGCGCGACTGCTGACCCGCTTTGGGTCCGTCCTTACCGCGGCAGAACATGACCGGCGCATGGACAAGCTGCTGTGGGCCAGAGCGACGCCGGCAGCCACACGCCAGATTGGTCTCACCAGCCCCGCGAAACGTCCCCTGTTCGATACACGGCTTGCGCTGTTAACGAAGGCGCCCGATGCGCCGGACCGGTTGGCCTATGCCACCGCAACACTCAGAACAGATCCCGGTTTTTTTGCCGATTATATGTGGTGGCTACGCAACACCGGACAATCGGCCATTGCCCGCCAGATGCTTCGCAACAACACCTCACTTTCCGCCTATCCATCAGCGCCGGACGTCTGGCTCCAGATGTTGCTTCTTTCAGCACAGGACGCTGCGAAAGACGGTGATTGGCAAGTGGCGTATGACATCGCGAGCCGTGCTGATACAGCCTATGTGCCGGGAACGGTCGTCCGCGATCGGCCCTTTGCGGAGCGGGACGCCTATACAGATCTCGTCTGGTTGGCAGCCACAGCGGCCTTCAATAAGCTAAATGTCCCGGATGCTGCCGCTAAGATGTTCCAGCGTTACGCCGCTGCTGCAAAATCCCCGCAAACCCAAGCACGTGGCTTATATTGGGCTGGAAGGGCTTTGGAGGCAGCGGGCCGCCGCGATGACGCCCTGCCCGTCTATGAAAATGCAGCGCGCTATTTTGATCAATTTCATGGCCAACTTGCCTCTGAACGACTGGGCCGCAAACCGACCATTCTGATGAACGGCCGGACATTGGATATTTCGTCTGCGCAGCGGGAGAGTTTTAACCGGCGTACTGTTGTGAAGGCGCTGATTGCTTTGGGCCAATCAGGCAATTGGGTCGACCAGAGCCTGTTCGTGCGCAGCCTTGCCAACGGTATCGACAATGATGTTGACCATGCATTGGCGACCGAACTTGCCACACGTGTCGGTCGGCCGGACCTCAATGTCATGATCGGACGGAATGCCCGCAATACAGGCCTTGCCAATTATGTGACTGCGGCTTTCCCGCAGGTCACGGTTCCGCCAGAACTGAGCTCGAGCTGGACGATCATCCATGCCATTTCCCGTCAGGAAAGCCAGTTTGACAAGGAGGCTACCAGCCGGGTGGGCGCGCGCGGGTTGATGCAGCTGATGCCGGGAACGGCGCGGCAAACGGCACCCCATGCAGGCCTTGCCTATAACTATGCCAGCCTCGGTGATCCTCAATATAACATGGCGCTGGGTTCCACCTATTTCGGCCAGCTCATGGACATGTATGGTGGGTCCTATGTTCTGTCTGTTGCGGCCTATAATGCTGGGCCCGGCAATGTGAACAAATGGCTGCGGGCCTATGGCGATCCGCGAACGGATGTGGACGTGCTGAATTGGATTGAGAATATCCCGCTCAGCGAAACGCGCAATTATGTGCAACGCGTGCTGGAAAATGCGGTCGTCTACGACATGCTTAACCCGTCCCGCGCGACGGTGCGCACGAATACGCCGCTGTCCACCTATCTCGGAAAACGTTACCCGGGCTAATGGATCAGCCTAATTATATCACCCCGGCAGGCTATGCCGCTTTGCGCGCACGCTATGAGGAGCTCTTTGCCGGGGAGCGCCCGAAGCTTGTGGAAACAGTCTCCTGGGCGGCCGGAAACGGTGATCGATCCGAGAACGGAGATTATATCTACGGCAAACGCCGCCTGCGCGAAATTGATCGGGAGTTGGGGTGGCTTTCCCGACGGATCAAGGCGGCCCGCGTCGTTGATCCGGCAACTCAGCAGGACACCACAAAAGTTCTGTTCGGTGCAAAGGTGACGCTTGCGGACGAGCATGACTCCAAGCGCGTCATCACCATTGTTGGCGATGATGAAGCACAGGCCGGTGAAGGCCGGATAGGCTGGAACTCCCCCATCGCACGGGCCGTGCGCGGCGCGTCGCTAGGGGACTTAAGACGCGTGAGCCTCCCCTCGGGCGAAATCGAATATGAAATCCTCGAGATTAACTACCCGTCAGTGTGAAGCTGGGGCTCAGCTGATATCTTCCAGATCGGGAAAGGCCTGACGCGCAAGCGACTCAAGATCAGAATCCAGCGGCGGTGGACGCATGTTCGCATGCTTTTCCAGCTGATCGGCAACCGTTGTCAGAAAGGCGATGCGGGCCGCCTTTTTATTGTTCGCATCGATGATGGTCCAAGGTGCCCACCGCGTATCGCACCGCTTGAACATATCGTGATAAGTCTCAAGATAGGCCGTGCGCTTCTCACGGTTGCGATAATCTTCGGCGCCGGTTTTCCAGCGCTTCCAAGGGTCTGCCAGCCGCTTCCGGAACCGTTTGTCTTGCTCGTCCTGCGTGACGTGCATGAAGATTTTGATGAGCACGACACCATTGTCGCGCTGCTGCGCCTCAAATTCATTAATTTCATCATAGGCCCGCTGCCACTGGGCATCGGTGCAAAATCCTTCGACCCGCTCAACAAGCACGCGGCCGTACCAGGTCCGATCAAAGATATTGATCTCTCCCTTCCCGGGCAGACGCTTCCAGAAACGCCAGAGGAAATGGCGGACGCGTTCTTCTTCGGTCGGTGCGCCGATCGGCCAGACTTCAAACCAACGCGGGTCCCATCCTGCGGTCAGGCGGCTGATCGCGCCGCCTTTGCCCGAAGCGTCCCAGCCTTCAACCGCGATGATCGCGCTGTTGCCATAGCTGATATAGGCTGATTGGATTTTGCCCAGACGTTCCTGAAGCGCAGCAAGATCTGCGTCATAATCGCCATCATAGCCACCGCCGTGCTCAAAATTCGAAAGGTCCGCCGCCATAGCAGAAGACCTAGAGGCAGATTTTCGGCGACGACAAGCGCCAATCTGGCGGCGATTTAAACCGCCCGATTTTGGGACATTCTTGCGACGGACCATAAAGCACCTTTCTGACCGCCCCCTAAGTCGGAGGATGGTCGCTCAGGCGCTTGTTTCCAAGAGGAATTTCAGACCGTGCCCAACCAGCAGGCACGGCTGAAATTGGACTAACCCTTGGTCTGCTCAACAATGCGGATATTGAGTTCGCGCAATTGCTTGGCGGTGACTGGACCCGGTGCACCCATCATGAGGTCTTCCGCCTTCTGGTTCATCGGGAAAACGATGACTTCGCGGATGTTGGGCTCATCTGCGAGCAACATCACGATACGGTCAATCCCCGGTGCCGAACCACCATGCGGCGGCGCACCGAATTTGAAGGCGTTGATCATGCCAGCAAAATTGGTGTCGACGTCTTCCTGAGAATAGCCGGCAATCTCAAATGCCTTGTACATGATTTCAGGCCGGTGGTTCCGGATGGCACCGGACGACAGCTCAATGCCATTGCAAACAATGTCATATTGATAGGCCAAAATGTCGAGCGGATCCTTGGTTTCCAGCGCTTCCATCTCACCCTGCGGCATCGAGAACGGGTTGTGCGAGAAATCGACCTTCTTGGCGTCCTCATCATATTCGAACATCGGGAAATCGACGATCCAGCAGAACTCAAACTTGTTCGCATCGATGAGGCCGAGCTGATCGCCAACGCGGGTACGGGCGGCACCAGCCAGCTTGGCCGCCTGCGCCTCGTTACCGGCGGCAAAGAACAGGCCGTCATCCGGGCCAAGGCCCAGGGCGTCATAAATGGCCTTCATGCCGTCTTCGCCGTGGTTCTTGGCGATCGGGCCGCCAAATTCACCGCCCTTGCGCGTCACATAACCAAGTCCGGCATGCCCTTCACTGCGCGCCCATTCATTCATGTCGTCAAAGAACTTGCGGCTCTTATCCGCTGTTCCGGGCGCAGGAATGGCGCGGACAACACCGCCGCTGCCCACGATCCGTTCAAACAGGCCAAAGCCAGAGGTCGTGAAATGCGCCGACACGTCGGTAATGATGAGCGGGTTGCGCAGGTCCGGCTTGTCGGAGCCATATTTCAGCATGGACTCGCGATACGGGATGCGCGGGAACGGCGCCGCGCTGACCTGACGGCCATTGGCGAACTCTTCGAAAAGACCGTGCAGCACCGGTTCAATCGCGTTGAAAACGTCGTCCTGCGTGACAAAGCTCATCTCAAAATCGAGCTGGTAAAACTCACCCGGTGAACGGTCGGCACGCGCATCTTCGTCGCGGAAGCAAGGCGCAATCTGGAAATAGCGGTCAAAACCGGCGACCATCAGCAACTGCTTGAACATCTGCGGTGCCTGCGGCAGCGCGTAGAACTTACCAGGGTGAACGCGGCTGGGCACCAGATAGTCCCGCGCGCCTTCCGGTGACGAAGCGGTCAGGATTGGCGTCTGGAACTCGGTAAAGCCCTGATCGATCATGCGGCGACGCACGCTCGAGATCACGTTGGAACGCAGCACGATGTTGTTGTGCAGGCGTTCACGACGCAAATCGAGGAAGCGATAGCGCAGTCGGATGTCTTCGGGATATTCCGCATCGCCAAAGACCGGCATGGGGAGTTCCTGCGCTGCGGACTGAAGCGATACGTCACGTGCACGAATTTCAATCTCACCGGTCGGCAAATTGCCGTTCACGGTTTCCGATGCACGTGCGACCACCTCTCCCGTCACGGTGACGACAGATTCAGCGCGCGCCTTCTCCAGCACTTTGAAGGCTTCTGAGTCGACGTCGGTGACAATCTGGGTCAGACCATAATGATCGCGCAGATCGACGAAGAGCAGATTGCCATGGTCGCGCTTACGGTGAATCCACCCTGAAAGGCGGACCGTCGAACCGACGTCGGATTTGCAGAGTTGGGCGCAGGTGTGTGAGCGATAGATATGCATGGCGCGCCTAGACGTGGACAGCGCGGAAATGTCAAGAAGAAGGGCGATCAACGCCCCTTCCCGGCTGTTTTGGCGCGGCTGCAGAAGCCTTCTGCGCGGTGAAGGCCATGAAGAGCAGAACCAACTGAATTTAGAGCGTATCTTTGTGGTATTGAACGGCAAGGGTGGAATGCCGCCGCGAAGGTCGCTAGGCGGATGAAATGAAAATACATCCTCTCATCACAACCACAGAAGCGCTGACCGAGTTATGCGCACGATGGGCCCAATCTAGTTTTATCGCGGTCGACACCGAATTCATGCGCGAAAACACCTATTGGCCTGATCTCTGTCTCATTCAGGTGGCTGATGAACATGAGGCGGCAGCGATTGATCCAAAGGCTGATGGGCTGGATCTTGCGCCGCTGCTGGAGTTGATGACCAACAATGAAGATGTGCTGAAGGTCGTCCACGCTGGTGGTCAAGATATTGAAATCATCTGTAATTTGACCGGCAAGACGCCGCATCCGATGTTCGACACGCAGATAGCGGCCATGGCCTTGGGTCAGGGCGAACAGGTCGGCTATTCCAACCTCGTTGATTCTTGGCTCGGCATTCAGCTGGACAAAGGCGCCCGCTTTACGGACTGGGGTCGCCGCCCGCTTGATAAGCGGCAAATTGACTATGCCATTGGCGATGTGACGCATTTGGCCGTCATCTTCCCGCAGATGCTCGAAAAGCTTCGCAAAACGGGCCGAGGTATGTGGCTGAATGATGAGATGGAACGGATTGCGGATCCGTCAAACTATCTGGCGGATCCCCAGACGATGTGGAAACGCGTAAAGATCGCGACGCGCAAGGCGGAACCCTTGGGACGTCTCAAAGCGTTGGCGGCATGGCGTGAAACCGAGGCCCGCCACAAAAACATTCCGCGCGGTCGGATCATGAAGGATGAGACGCTGGCCGATCTCGCCATGCATCCGCCGCGCAGCCAGCAGGATCTGGCTAAAGTGCGTGGCCTTTCCACATCATGGGGCGGAAATGAGATTGGCGGACGTCTCATGGACACGCTGGCTGCGGCTGAACCCCTTTCGGCTGCTGAAATGCCTGCCCGGGACGACCGCCGCCCCGGCCTTGGCCGCGAAGGGGCACTCGTTTCAGACCTGTTGAAGCTTCTCTTGAAAATTCGGGCGCGGGATATCGATGTAGCACCGCGCCTTCTGGCAAGAACGGATGAACTTGATCTTCTGGCAGCCGGGCATCGTCAGGATCTGGCCATTCTTGAGGGATGGCGATTCGAACAATTTGGCGGCGATGCGCTTGATCTGGTCGAAGGCCGGCTGGCCTTTGGCGTCGTTGGCGGCAAGCTCAAGATTACACGGATCGAAGAGGACGCAGAACCGGAGCAGGACACGGACCCGGCCTGATCGGCTGTAGCGCCGGTCGCTTTCGGCCCACCGATCAGTCGATGAGCCCGCGCGTCGCCAAGGCTTCACGCGCCAATGGGATTGTAAGGCCACGCTTTTGTGATAGCGACGCCGCATCCAGAGCATCTGCAGCCCGCTGGATCGTCAGGTAGCTGCGCTCCAGCCGTGACGAGATATAAGACGCGACCTCAGGGGGCAGCACCAGACCCCGCTTCCCCAGCATTTTGCTGAGCAGGGTCTCGATTAAAATGGCATCGGGTGCCTCGATGGTCACGATCGGGGTCGCGGCGAGGCGGGACCGCAAATCGGGCAATTTTATCGCCCAGGCCGGCGGAGCCTGACCGGCAACCAGCAAAAGAGGCACCCGCGTTTCCTGCGCCACATTCCAGGCGTGAAACAAATCTGCTTCCGGCTTTGTCTCGGCATCATCGATGATCGTCCCACCGGACCGGGCTGCAAAGATGCGGGCCAGCAGGCTGCGTCCGCTCTTTCTTGGCCCCACAAGCAATCCAGCGCGCACGGGCCATCCGCCCCAATGGTCAAGATGCCGGACCGCCGCCGCGTTGGCGGAGGTCACGATGAAATCGCTTTGGTCCTCATGTGCAGGCCAATCAAATGGCAGGCCGATCTGGGTCATCTGAGTGGGCGGCGTGCCTATCGCCGGATCCGGATCGTGTCTCCGGAGACCGTCACGCGATAGCCCCGCGCGGCTAGGCCAAGGCGCAACATATCGGCATCACCATCAAAGGCGACGCGCATGACGGAAACACCACCGAGCGCGAGACTTGATGTTGAAGCAGTCCGCACGCCCGGTACCGCACGGACTGCGGACTCAGCAGATGTCACCGATGCCACATCAGGCGTATCGAACTGGATCGTGAAGGCTTTTGCAGCCGTTGCCGCTGCGCGATCTTCATCCGGTGTCGAAACGGCTTGTTCACCCGTATCCGTAGCTTCTTCAATAGGAGTCGCGGTGTCGAGTTCTTCTTCCTCAACGGGTTGCTCGATCACCAAGGACGTATCTGGAGCCAACCGGCCTGAAGCCAGAGCTGCAGCGAACAGGCTATCTAGTCGCCTGACACCGGCATCCATCAACTTAGGGATACCCCCGCTCGATTCGACCCGCAGGGTGAAATTGCCCAGCGGCTTCGAATCCGGACCGTAAAAGGCGGAGAAATGACCGAGCACAGGCCCACCGGGATAGATGCGTTCCAACCGGACTTGCGGGATGATGAGGTCCGCTGCGCCATATTGGTCAAGCAACATGCGCCACCAGCGCCGCCCGGGCCGTTTCGTTTGCGATGCCGTCAGAAGCAACGGGTCAGCGCCACCGCCCGTCGGGCGCACATAGTCTATGACGCTGTCGGCCGTGCGGAACCGTGCCCAAGCCTTTTGCCATTCCGTGCGGGTCTCAAAACTCTGCGGCAGCCCGCCACTATATTGAATGGGCACCACAAGGAGCGGAGCGGACCGGCGCACATTGCCAGCGACACCCAAAATTTCAGAAGTGCGTACCCGGTCAAACAAGATGCCCAACCGCGCAATATAACGGTTCGGACCAATTTGTTCGTCTTCGACGACGATACCCGAGACAATCGAATCGAGGGCGCCGTCGCTTAGCCCCGGCGCACCAACACCATGCGTTTCTTCCCACAATTTCTTCCAGCCGAGACGCTGCGCCTCGCGCCAGCCACGTTGACGCGCGGCCTCAGCCGTTTTTGCTGCAACATCAACGACAACGCCGTTGACCTCGAAATTGCTGGCACTGTCGATGGGGGGAACACCGCGTTCCCCGCCTTCAAGCTGCGCATAGACAGCAATGCCCATCACGCCCGCAAGGAGGGCCGCGGCAAAAGTAAGCAGTCGAAAATGGCGAAACGGGAACTTCACGCGGGCCTTTTGGCGAGTTGGACATGGAATTCCAAGAGCGATATCGCTAGCAGCCAACAAATGGACTCTGACAACACCTCTCCCAAACCCTATACCTATGCTCAAGCTGGCGTCTCAATCGCCGCTGGAAACGCGCTTGTGCGGGCCATTGCGCCGCTCGCCAAGTCCACCCGCAGGGCTGGTGCGGATGCCGATTTGGGCGGCTTTGGCGGATTTTTCGACCTGAAGGCTGCGGGTTTTACCGACCCACTTCTGGTCGCTGCCAATGACGGGGTGGGCACAAAGCTCAAACTCGCGATTGATTCGGGCAAGCATGATGGCGTCGGCATCGATCTTGTCGCGATGTGCGCCAATGACCTTATCGTCCAAGGGGCAGAGCCCCTGTTCTTCCTCGATTATTATGCGAGCGGAAAACTCGATACCGCAATTGCGGAGCGGGTGGTCGCCAGCATTGCCGAAGGCTGCAAACAGGCAGGCTGCGCACTCATTGGCGGCGAAACGGCTGAAATGCCCGGCATGTATGCCGATGGCGACTATGATCTGGCCGGCTTCTGCGTCGGGGCTGTCGAACGGTCTCAGGTGTTGACGGCCGACAAAGTCGCAGCTGGCGATGTTATTCTCGGCCTTGCGTCGTCCGGCGTCCATTCCAACGGCTTTTCGCTCGTGCGTCGACTGGCGACGGACAAGGGGTGGAAGCTTAACCGCCCTGCCCTGTTCGATCAGAATGTTCTCCTCATCGACGCGCTGATGGCGCCGACACGCATCTATGTGAAACAGCTCCTTCCTCTGGTGCGCGCAGGCACGGTCCATGCCATGGCGCACATTACCGGCGGTGGTTTGCTTGAAAACATTCCACGTGTGTTGCCCGATGGCCTTCACGCTCATGTCGATGCAGACCTTTGGCCGCAGCCGCGCCTGATGGCGTTCCTGCAGGCCCAGGGGAATATTGAGCCCGAAGAAATGGCCAGAACCTTCAACTGCGGTATCGGCATGGCCGTTGTCGTCGCACAAGAAGATGCGGATGCGGCGATCCAATCGCTTGAGGCCGCCGGTGAAGCGGCTTTCCGCATTGGTCACATCGTTGCCGGTGAAAAGGGCTGCACGGTGCGCGGGTCCGTAGAGACATGGAGCGCCAAGGCTGACTGGTCCGCCACCCACAATGGCTAAGGCACGCATTGCCGTCCTGATTTCGGGTCGCGGCTCGAACATGGCGGCACTGGTTTACGCCGCCAAACAGCCTGACTGTCCCTTTGAAGTGGTCCTTGTCGCGGCCAATGACCCCGATGCAGCAGGCCTCTCCTTCGCTGCGGCTGAACACATCACAACCTTTGCCCAGAGCCACAAGGCCATGAAGCGCGCGGAATTCGATGCGATTCTCGATCGCGAAATTCGCAAGGCCAAGGCCGATTATGTCGTCCTTGCAGGCTATATGCGGCTTCTCTCCCCCGAATTTGTCGCGAAGTGGGAGGGCCGGATGCTCAACATCCATCCGTCCCTACTGCCCAAATATAAGGGCCTCGATACGCACGAACGGGCGCTTGAGGCTGGCGACACCCTCGCCGGATGCAGCGTGCATCTGGTGACGGCGGAACTGGATGAAGGCCCAGTGCTTGCGCAGACGGAGGTTGCAGTGTTGTCCGGTGACACAGCGGACAGCCTTGCTGCGCGCGTGTTGATTGCCGAGCATCAGACCTATTCTCGCGCGCTTTCAGCCTATGTCACACGAGAGCGCGACCCTGCCTGGCTGTTAGAGCAGGTGCGCAACCGGGCTTTGGCCCTTCCTTCCGTCGAAGAACGGACATCCCATGGTTCGCCCGGATTTTCGATCATTGGCAGCAAATTCTTCGCCTTGTTTTCCCAACACCATCATGGCGATGAACGGATTGCTCTCTTGGTGAAGACGAGTGGGCCTGAGGAGCAGGCCATGCTGCTCGAGCAGGATGATGCGCTTTATTATCTGCCGCCCTATTACGGGCCATCTGGATGGATTGGCATTAGATTGGACGGCGGACAGACCGATTGGGACCATATCGCCGAATGGCTACAAAAAAGCTGGTTGGCCTGTGCGCCCGCAAAGCTCCGCAAGTCGTTCGATATCGCCGCCGAGTTTTAAGCGCTGATCCCGTCTGAAAGGGCCTCCACCAAAGCCTTGACCTTTTTCTGCCGCCATTGCGGCAGCGGCGCGACGAGCCAATAGGCAAGATCACCGGGGGCTGCATTGTCGAGCGCGCGGACACGACCGGCATCGATATCAGATTGTGCCAGAAGCAGCGGCACATAAGCGCGCCCAAATCCGTTGGCGGCCGCATCAATGGCAAGGCCTGCGTCAGACACCCGCAATGTCGTCGCATCATCGCTCGCGCTGCCCGGCCAACCGATGAGCGTATCTCCGCCGCCTTGCGCCGCCGCGACGGTCACCATTGCCCCGTCGGACAGTTTCAGACCTTCATGGATGCCCGGCCCTTCGGCAAGGACCACCGCAAGGTCTAGATTGGCTTCGGTAAATTCCGGCAGAACATCGGTCGATACAATCGAAAAGCGCGTTTCCGGATCACTCCGACCATATGCGGCCAGTCGCGGCGCCAGCCACTTGGCCGTAAAGTCTCGCGGTGCTGCAATCGTCAACGATTTGGAGGACTGCCCCGCCTGCATCGCACGCACAGATTCTTCGAACTGAAGGAAGCCGGCCCGCAGGGCATCAAGACCATTTTCCGCTTCGGGTGTCAGTTCCAGCCCTTTGGGCGTGCGCCGGAACAGCACGACGCCCATAACATCCTCGAGCGCGCGGATCTGCTGACCAACCGCAGCTGGTGTCACCGCCAGCTCATCCGCCGCGCGTGTGAAGCTCAAATGCCGGGCCGCAGCGTCAAAGACGCGCAGGCCGTTCAAAGGCAGAAGGGTGCGCTTCATCCGCTGACCACCGGCGCACGCAGATCAAAATGCGGAATGCCAATGTCAAAGCGGGAGCCGTCTTCCCCAATCATCTGAAAGGTCCCAACCATCGATCCGGTCGATGTATTGAGCGGACAGCCCGAGACATAGTCATAGGAACCACCTGGTTTCACCACTGGCTGTTCGCCGACTACACCCTCACCTTCGACAAGATGAATGCTGTTGCGCGCATCCCGGATCTCCCAGCGGCGCGTGAGAAGTTGGACCGCCATGTCGCCATGGTTCTCGAGCCGGATGTGATAGGCCCAAAACCAGCGGCCATCCTGCGGCTGAGATTGTTCCGGCAGATAATTCACCGACACCCGCACGATGACGGAGCGCGTTTCCTCCACATAAGGGAAGAGCGCCGCAATCATAGTCCGACGGCGCGCAAAGCCTGATCAATGTCTTCGATCAGGTCCTGCGGATCCTCAAGGCCGACATTCAGGCGCAACATGCCTTCTTCCACACCCATTGCCGCCCGGGCTTCCGGCCCGACGCTATGATGCGTCGTTGTGGCCGGATGGGTCATCAATGATCGAGAATCCCCGATATTGTTCGAAATGTCGATCAACTGAAGCGCGTTGAGCAAACCCATGGCCTGTTTGCGGTCATCGACGATGAACGAGAAGATCGGGCCGCATGCCGACATTTGCGACATAGCGAGATTGTGCTGCGGGTGGCTGGCCAGTCCCGGATGGAGCATCGTTTTGACGCGCCCTTCCATGAACTTGCCGACCAACAACGAATTTTCGGACTGACGTCGGATCCGCAGGTCGAGGGTCTCCAGCCCCTTCAGCACAACCCACGCATTGAACGGAGACAGATTTGGCCCCGTATTGCGCTGAAACGGCAAGAGCTTCTCATTGATAAAATCATGGCTGCCAGCAACCGCCCCCGCCAAAACGCGCCCCTGCCCGTCCATCATCTTGGTCGCGGAATAAGCTACAACATCTGCGCCAAACTCCAGCGGACGTTGCAGCGCTGACGTCGCAAAAGCATTGTCGACGACGGTGGTGATGCCATGTTCGCGGGCTAGGCCGCACACATAGGACATGTCCACAATGTCCATCGTCGGGTTGGCGGGCGTTTCAAAGAAGAAGACCTTGGTATTGGGCTGGATCGCAGCCTTCCACTGGTCATTATCGCGGCTGTCGATCGTTGTTGTCGTGATGCCAAATTTGGGCAGCAAACTGTCTGTCAGCCAGCGGCAGGAGCCGAACGCCGCGCGAGCCGCCACAACATGGTCGCCTTGTTCCAATTGGCACAACAGAGCGGCGGTCATAGCCGCCATGCCGGTTGCCTGGCATCGAACCGCGTCAGCGCCTTCCAACAGGGCAATACGCTCTTCCAGCATTTCCACCGTCGGGTTCTGCAGACGGGAATAGGTCATACCCGGCTCCCCCGCAAAACGCGCGGCAACTGTCTCTGCCGTGTCATAGGTATAGCCGGACGTGAGGAACAGGGCCTCAGACGTCTCTCCATGTTCAGAGCGCCATGTGCCCCCGCGCACGGCCTGTGTTGCGGGACGCCACTTGGTCGTAATGGCGCGATTCTGTCCGGTATCCTTCTTCATGCCTGCCTCTTCCTAGCGTCGGGCGTTCAGGTCAATGGTGTTTGGCCGGACAGCACAACTGCGACCTGGCTCTGATCCATATTTCCGCCCGACAGAATGACGGCGACCCGCTTGCCCTGCATGGCGTCCCGCTCCTGCATCAGCGCGGCCAAAGCCACAGCCCCCGCGCCTTCGGCCAGATTATGGGTGTCCTGCCAGTAAATGCGGATGGCTTCGGCCACCTCATCATCCGTTACGCCGACAAAACGGTCTGCACCCTTCCCAAAATAGTCGAGCGCAGCCTGCACCGGTGTGCAGACCGCCACACCATCGGCAAAGGTGTGGGCGGTCGGACTGGGAATGAGATGGCCTGCCTCAAAAGACAATTTTGCCGCGTCAACATGCGCAGAGACGACGCCGACGACCTTGGTTTTTAGTCCCAAGGCATCGCGGGCGGCAATTGTCCCACACAGGCCAGATCCGCAACCAACAGGCACATAGACGGTATCGAGGTCCCGCACGGCGTCAAAAAGCTCTAGCCCATAAGAGGCAACGCCGCGCACCAGCTGCTCATGGTATGACGGCACCATGAAGAGACCATATTGGGCCGCGCGCGCGACGGCCTCGGCCTTGGCGCTATCAAAATCGTCGCCATGTTCAATCAGGTCAGCACCGAAAGCCCGCATTGCGGCGTTCTTTTCCCGCGCATTGCCATGCGGCACGATAATCGTCGCGGTCAAACCGGCCTTTACCGCCGCCCGCACCTGAGCTTGACCGTGATTGCCCCGGGTCGCGGTGATGATGCCTTTGACATCAGGATATTCCGCCCGCAGCCAATCGATAAATGTAATCGCTCCGCGCACCTTGAAGGCGCCCGTTGGTGTGTGGTTTTCATGCTTGACCCAAACCTCACACCCCGTCCGCTCTGCCAAAAGAGGCCAGGCATATTGAGGGCTTGGCGGCATATCCTGATAGATTCGCGCCGCTGCTGATCGAAGGTCGTCCAGCGAAAACATGATGGGTCAGATCTTTTTCAGCACCGCGTCGCCCATTTGGGATGTTGTCATGACGCCGCCAAGATCAGGTGAGCGCGCGCCATCGGCGAGCGCCGCGGCGACGGCCGCCTCAATCCGGTCTGCATATGCGGGCAGATCCAGCGAGTAGCGCAGCATCATGGCCGCCGACAACATGGTGGCCAACGGGTTCGCTTTGCCCTGCCCTGCAATGTCCGGCGCGGAGCCGTGGATCGGCTCATAAAGGCCCTTTTTCCCTTCATCGAGCGAGGCCGACGGCAACATGCCGATGGACCCAGCACACATGCTCGCCTGGTCAGACAGAATGTCACCGAACAAATTGCCTGTGACGATCACATCGAACTGGCCAGGGTTGCGGACAAGCTGCATTGCCGCATTGTCCACATACATGTGTGACAGCGCGATATCCGGATAGGCCGCGGCCGTTTCAATGACGACGTCGCGCCACAATTGCGATGTTTCCAGCACATTGGCCTTGTCGACCGAACACAGTCGACCTTTGCGGGCACGGGCCGTTTCAAAACCAACCGTCGCGATCCGGCGGACTTCGGCTTCGTTATACGCCATGACGTCATAGCCTTCGCGGAGGCCCGAGGCGGTTGTGCGGTGGCCTTTTTCGCCAAAATAGACGTCACCGTTCAATTCCCGAACGATGACCATGTCGATCTGAGTCGCCACTTCAGGACGAAGCGCAGAGGCATCGGCCAATTCCGGAAAAAGTTTTGCAGGACGAAGGTTTGCGAAGAGGCCTAATTCCTTCCGGAGGCCGAGGATCGCCTGTTCCGGACGAAGGTGGCGCTCCAGCGCATCACAATCGGGGTCGCCGACGGCGCCAAACAGAATGGCATCTGCACGACGCGCAAGATCCAGAGTGACGGGGGGCAAAGGATGGCCCAGCGCCTTATAGGCCGCGCCGCCCACCGGTGCTTCTTCAAAGGTCAATCCGTCGATTTGGAGGGCATCCAACAGCCGCTTGGCTTCGGTGATGACTTCCGGACCGATTCCGTCTCCGGGCAAAAGGGCGATAAGCATGTTGGTTTCCTCCAATTGGCCGCGCAAATGGCCGGAACAGCGCCATTACGCAACCGCCCTTTTCATCCTTTCCATCAACCGATCGCGCGCGCTGAGGACATCTGTGGCCCGACCCTGAAAGATGTGCCGCCCCAATTGTGCACCATTCGCATTGAGCATGGTCAGTATTTCATCCCAGCTTTTGGGGAGGTCCGGTGATCCACTGCCATAGCCCAAAGACCGCAGCAGCAGCAGTTCGTAAGCGGCAAGCGCGCCGGCCCAATCACGAACAAGATTAGCTGACTCAATTGCTGAAATAACCGCATCAAGTGATTGATAAACATCGGGATAAGGCTGCTCATCTGGAAGCGTAGAAGCGGTCACAGCACAGCACCATTCAAGAGCGGCCGCCGCCAGAGGTTCCGACATGAGCGGCGCCCGAGATAAGCGTAACTCCACGGTCAGGCCCGACATCTGCCCGGCTGTCCGCTCCCGAAATTCGGCCGTCACGGCGTTTGCGGCGATCAAAATCGGTCGCATCGTGCGGGACCTGCCACCCCGAACATAGCCCGCGATGAGGCCATGATCCGGCGTCAACAGACGCGCAATGACGCCATGTTCTCCATGGGGCCGAAGCGCACAGACAATCGCGTTGGTCCGGATAATCACTTGCAAAGCATTGGTGCGGATTGCCGGATTTAGCAAATCCTTAGGATCACGGCGCTATTCGGACGTCCGTCATGACCTACATGGAACCCAAATTGGGGCTGGACAGCGGCCAGAAGGACGGCCCAACTGGATGCCCGCTTGACCCCGGGACGCGGCTGCGCCCGCGATCAACATTTGGTCATCGGTTCATTGTCTTCGTCGATACCGAAGAGGAATTTGACTGGACTGCCCAGTTTTCACGCGGGGCCGACCGAACGAGCGCCATTTCTGCGCTGCCGGCGGCGACAAGGCGCTTCAACACCTTTGGGGTGCATCCTGTCTATTTGTGTGACTATCCCGTCGTCACGCGGCCTGAGAGTGCCGCGATCTTGAAAGAGCTTGCGGCATCAGGGGCCTGCGATATTGGCGCGCATCTGCACCCTTGGGTCAATCCGCCCCACGACGAGATCGTTGGGCAACGCAACAGCTTCACCGGCAATCTGGCCCCTGCCCTGCAACGGGATAAACTGCGCCAGCTCACCGATGCGATCACGCGCCTGATTGGGAAGCGCCCGACGGTCTTCCGGGCCGGACGTTATGGTTTGGGCCGCCAAACAATGTCTCATCTGGCAGAACTGGGATATCGCATGGATGTGTCTGTGCGGTCCCTGTTCGATTATTCGGCGGAGCATGGACCAAATTACGCAGATTGTCCTTTATGGCCATGGCTGACCCCGGAAGGCCCGGTCGAGCTCCCGCTGACATGCGGGTGGACAGGGCATCTCCGCAGATATCCGGGGCTCTATCGAACAACCAGTCTTCGCGGCGCGCTCGCGCGCGCAGGCATGTTGACGCGCGTGCCATTGACGCCGGAGGGGACACCTGCAGATCAGGCCGTAGGAGCTATAGAAGCCCTTTTAGAAGACGGCCTGGATATCTTCAGCCTCTCCTTCCATTCCCCCACCCTGGCCAAAGGTCACACGCCCTATGTCCAGACCGAGGTGGATTTGGCGCGCTTCTGGGCCTGGTGGGAAACCATTTTTGAAGCATTCGCCAAACTTGGCGTGACGCCCGTCCGCTATCAGGACTTGGTCGATGAATTGGCCCCCGAACAGGCCAACGCGGCATGACTTATCCGTCAACCATACAGCCTTTGCCGAGGACGGTTTTGGTCGGCGTGCCAGAGCTAACCGACCATCTCGCGGCGGAATGGGATGAGCTTGCCTGCGCCGCCAGTGAGCCGAACAGCTTTTATGAACGCTGGTTCGTCGAGGCGAGCCTTGAACATTTGGACACGCCCGATAGCCTGAAAATCCTGACTGTGCGGGATAAGACAGGTCTTCTCATCGGCGTGCTGCCCCTGCGCTCGGGCCAAAATTATGGCCGGATGCCGCTTTCGGCGGTGCAGAATTGGCTGCACTACAATCAGTTTTTGGGCATCCCCCTTGTCCGCAAGGGGGCGGAATGTGCCTTCTGGCAAGAGGCCTTGTCCAGCTTCGACCGCGATTGGCCGGGCAGCGACGTCCTCTATTTCTCGGAAATGGCTGCTGATGGTCCGGTCACCGACGCACTTCGTGCCGTGTCCGCCGAAATGGGTCGGCCGATTGCCATCGTGCATCGGTATCACCGCGCGATATTGGAGGCTGGATCAACGCCGGACGAATATTGGGCCACCGCTGTCCGTAAAAAGAAGCGCAAGGAAATTGCCCGGCTTGAAAACCGATTGGCCGAAATCGGTCCCATCAGCGTTGAACGTCTGCAGGATGATCGCGACGCCGCATCATGGACCCAGGAGTTTCTCGCGCTGGAAGCGGCGGGCTGGAAAGCGCAAGATGGTGCCGCCCTCGCCACGCTAGAGAGTACGCGGCAGTTTTTCATCAAAGCGATCACCGATGGTCTGAAGCAGCGCCGGGTTGAGATCTTGCGGCTTCGGGTGGGCGACCAGACAATCGCAATGTTGGTTAACTTCTTGGCCGATGGCGGCGCCTTCTCCTTCAAAATTTCGTATGATGAGGGCTTTAGCCGGTATTCGCCGGGCATCCTGATTGAAAAGGCGAACCTCCATCGGCTCGACGATCCAGCGTTCAGCTGGATGGATAGCTGCGCGGTGGAAGATCATCCCATGATCAACAGCCTATGGCGCGGGCGTCGCGAGATCGTGCGCATTGCGCTGCCGCGCAAAGGCGCGCGCGCTGCATTGCTTTTCCATGCGGTCCGCCTTGCCGAGACCAGTTGGTCAGCCATCAAACAATTCCGCAATCGCGGCCAGAACGACAATGGGGCTTCAAACGATGACCATGACCTTTGACGCAACAGCGCTAACTGCCTTCAACACACTCTATCCGGAAACAAGCGGCACTTTGCGCCACCAGTTGACGTGCCATCCGCTCCTGCAACTGGACAGACTTGCTGAATTGGCCGCGCGGATCAATCCAACACATGTGGAATATAATAGCGGGCAATTGCCGGTCGGGATCGATCCTGCCGCCGTGCCCGGCAATGGCCTGAGCATCCAAGAGACAATCCGGTCCATCGAAAAGAATGGATCGTGGATGGTCCTGAAATGGATTGAGAATGACCCCGACTATTGCACGCTACTGCATGATGCGCTTGCACCATTGCGGCCCTATGTAACGCCAAAGACCGGCGAGATGCTGACCCTGCAGGGATTCATCTTTGTCTCCTCCCCCGGATCCGTGACGCCCTACCATATGGATCCGGAACACAATATTTTGCTGCAGATCCGCGGAGACAAGACGATGACGGTCTTTCCGCAAGTGGATGAACTACTGCTCTCGGATGAAGATCATGAGCGCTATCACATGGGCGGCCACCGCAATTTGATCTGGCAGGATGGCTTCACGGCCAAGGGAAAACCGGTCCAGCTGACGCCGGGAGAAGCCCTCTATGTGCCCGTCAAGGCACCCCACTGGGTCAAAGTCGGGACGGACCTCTCCATCTCCCTGTCAATCACCTGGCGCTCCAATTGGAGTTATAGGGAGGCTGATGCGCGCGGATTTAACGCGGTCCTTCGGTCTATTGGCCTCGCCCCGAAAGCGCCGGGCCGTTTTCCGCATCAGAATTATGCAAAGGCCGCGGCCTATCGCGCCATCCGTCGCGCCCAAAGCTTGGTCAGACCGAACGGCTAGAACGCGCGCGACAGTTGATCCATCAACGCGCGGGCGGGACTTTTCGGGAGGTCTTGGCTGCCCATATCGGCATCAAGACGCGCAACGCGGGCATAAAGGTCGAGGCTGGCCTCAATCCGCGTGCGGGCGCCCTCCGGTAATTCGGCAAGCAAGGCGATATCTGTCTCTGTCGGGCCGCCCAATCGTCCGGGCTGGGCCACGTTTGGGCTGGTTGCCGGCGCAAAATGTGCCCGCTGCCCCAGCAGCCAGGCGATGATATGCATAAGCCGCGTTGTGACCTTCAGGGACTCACAGGAAAACGCAACACGTAGGACCGGCCCCAGAGCATCCCGCTCTTCCCGACTGAATGTGTCGAAATAGGCGCGCGCGTCATCGGCGAGCACCATGGCCTCGACATACAGAGCATCAATGATTTTTGCCGTTACTTTTGAACGGGCAAGCGCGACCACATCCATCTTGGAGCTATGACAAGCTCGATCTTGCCCGACCAGTTGGAAACGGCGTTAACGCGCCGTCAGGCGATAATATCTGGAATGAGATGGGATTCGAGCGCCGCGATCTCATCGCGCAACGCCAGCTTGCGCTTCTTCAGGCGGGCCATCCGAACCTGATCATGGATCTGGCCCTGGTGCAGGGCGTCTATTGCTGCGTCCATATCCCGATGCTCTTCCCGAAGCGATTCGAGCCGTACGCGCATGAACTGCTGATCCATCTCACCCCTCAACAACATTTATGCGCAGTCACCAGACATGTCTGCAAACTGTCACGAAACTTTCTTTTCCCGACATTCATTCCGTCGCGGGAAAATGCTCCATTGTCGAGACAACTGCAATATGCGCGCGACATGATGATGAGATGGTGATTTACTTCCCTCCTCAGCAAAAAAAGGAGTGTCGCCTATGGAACATAATCATGTTTTCGCACTCGAAGCCAAGCACGCCTTGCTTGACCAGAAGATCCATCAGGAAGCGCAAAGGCCCTATCCGGATCAGCTCACGCTCAGCCGCCTCAAAAAGGAAAAGCTAAAGATCAAGGAAGTGTTGGCAACCAGCTAAACGCTGCAAACGGTGCGCAGCCCTGAGGCAAAGGCCTCAGGTCGGCCGCCGTATCAGGAAATTTTAAGGCCCGGGCGCCGCGACGGCGCGAATTTCAGAAAATCTGGCGTCGGATCTTCGCCCTTGCCCACCGGCTGCCGCACTTTGGCTGGATCAATTTCTGCATTGAACGCAACACCCATTCGCCCATCGGTCGCCCAAACCACCTTGCCCTTGGTCGGCGGTAGGTTTTTCATTTCAACGACGACCGCGGTTCCGACCGCCAGAATAGTCGGCGCTTCGGCCATCAGACCGGTTGGAGAAAGATTACGGATGCGAATGGCCTCGCTGGAAACGCCGCCGTCTACGCCCATTTTGCCGAGCAGAAATAGGCTAGACCGATTGGTCGAGCGCTGTCCTCGCGCATTCAACGCATCTTCATCGCTTGGGTTTGGTGCACTGGCCATAGCGTCGCGATAATCCAAATAGATTTTCAATCGGTAAACAGCTTACCCTGCAATCATTCGTCGCGCGAAATCTTCTCTTGCCGCTCATGCGCTTCCTGCGCTTCGACAGTCATCGTTGCAATCGGCCGGGCTTCAAGCCGCCCGAGGGAAATGGGCTCCCCGGTGACTTCGCAATACCCATATTCGCCTTCGTCAATGCGCCGCAACGCTGCATCAATCTTCGATATCAACTTGCGTTGACGGTCTCGGGTGCGCAGCTCGATGGACCAGTCTGTCTCGCTCGAAGCTCGGTCTGTAAGGTCCGGTTCGCGCAGAGGCTCATTTTGAAGCGTGTTCAGGGTGTCCTGCGATTCCCGGAGGATCGACTCTTTCCAGTCGATCAGTTTTTTCCGAAAATACGCCAACTGCCGCGGATTCATGAACTCTTCGGACTCGCTCGGGCGATAGTCGATATCGATTGCGTCAACCGCAGCTGACTTGCCGTTCATCGCATCCGCCATAACTCGCAACTCCCTGGCTATTTGCCTCGGATCCGGCTGTCGCCGGGTCGTGTCGTGAAGCGCGCTATAATCACCCCATTTCGGAGGCACAAGCGGGCGAATCACAGCAATTCCCATAGAGGGACGACACCGTGATCAGCGTTTACTCGACGTCATTGGTGTGACGGAACCCGCCAAAACAGACCCTATTTGGCACATTAACCATAATCGTTGTTCTGCGTCCGTGATTAGAACAGTCGAAATGGCATGAAAGACAGTTAATCCGGTTGCGACGCTTCGGTGAGTTCCGCAATCCCTCCTCATTGTTTCTGTCGACACGGCATCGAAGCGGTTTGCCGGGCGACGAGT
Source organism: uncultured Sphingomonadaceae bacterium (assembly GCA_937996655.1). Lineage (GTDB taxonomy): Bacteria > Pseudomonadota > Alphaproteobacteria > Sphingomonadales > Sphingomonadaceae > Aquisediminimonas. The sequence goes on from CALKUK010000013.1 coordinate 47,276, forward strand.
ATAAAGGGGTTGATCGCCATGTCTGTTCGGATGGCACTGACAAAACTTTGCGCTTGCGCGTGTGGCGGAGCGGTTATTGGCGGTGGCGCGATGCATGCAACGCAGGCCCAGCCCCTCCGGTCGTCTTATTCAGCGCCTGCGCCCAAGGTCCACAAGGTGGTCCGCAAACGCCTTGCCGTTGCCCCGCGGGCCAATGGCAGGATAGTCAAGCGCCTGAAGCGCGTGACCACAACGACGACGAGCATGTCCTGCGCACCGCAGACCATCCGGCTCGCCTCGGCGGCGGCGCCAGCGCGGTCGCGTCTTTATGATGATCAGCCGGTCATGTCTGGCGGCGGCGGCGTGCCCGTGGTTATCGGCGGCGGTCCCATCGGTGGATTTGGCGGCGGTGGCGGAGGCTTCATTGGTGGCGGGTTCTTCGGCGGCGGCAGCGGCGGTGGCAGCATCGTCATTTCCTCAACCAGCAGCGGCGGCTCCACGTCCACATCCTCGGGCGGGTCCGGCGGGTCATCGACCTCAACAGGCGGATCATCAACATCGACCGGCGGCCTGTCGACCTCGACGGGCGGTGTTTCGAGCACGTCGTCCACAGGTGGATCGTCCACTTCGTCGGGGACGGTCTCCAGCACGTCGTCCACCGGTGGATCGTCGACATCCTCCGGAAGCGTGTCCAGCACCTCTTCCACGGGGGGCTCGTCGAGCTCCACCTCTTCGGGGACAGTCTCGAGCACGTCGTCGACAGGCGGCTCTTCTTCGTCCACATCAAGCGGAACGGTGTCCAGCACGTCCAGCTCTTCGGGCAATGTCTCAAGCACGTCGAGTTCATCCGGGAGCATTTCCAGCACCTCAAGCTCGTCCGGCAATGTGTCGAGCAGCACGAGCACGTCGTCGAGCTTTGGCGGATCAACGAGCTCCACATCGACCTCGACGTCAACGTCGAGTTCAACCTCATCGTCGTCTTCGTCTTCCTCGTCCTCCTCCTCAAACGGGTCGAGCAGCAATGGCGGCTCCAGCGGCAATGATGTGCCGGCACCGCCGATGCTTCTGCTGTTCGGCGGCGCGACCGCCGGGCTCATCGCCAGGGCTCGCGCAGCCAAGAAGGCTCAAGCGAGCTCTGTTTAGTAAGTGTAGCGTAAAGCCGTAGTCAGGCACTCTAAAGGACGCTGCTATGCGACCCGGCCGCGTCCTTTTTCTTTGCCCTTGGCAAGGGTGGCCCCGCACGGCATAGCGCGGCTTATGCACGATATTCGATCCATCCGAGAAAATCCCGAAGGCTTTGATACGGGCTTGGCCCGTCGCGGCTTGGCACCCCAATCAGCGGCGCTGCTGGCCCTTGATGAACAGGCGCGCGCTGCGATCCGACAGTCTGAAGAACTGCAGTCGAAGGCGAATGCAGCCGCCAAGGCGATCGGCGCGGCCATGGGCAAGGGCGATACGGCCGAAGCCGAACGGCTGAAGGCCGAAGTCGCTGAGATCAAGACCACCCTCCCCACTTTGGAAGCCAAAGCCAAGGAATTGGGTGGCGAAGTGCGCGATGTGTTGGCAGCGCTGCCGAACATTCCGGCAGAGGATGTTCCGACCGGTGCCGATGAGGCAGAGAATGTTTATGTTTCCGAAAGCGGCGTAAAGCCGGAGCTTGGCTTTGACGCGGTGGAGCATGATCGGCTTGATCCATCGCTCGGCCTTGATTTTGAAACAGCCGCGGCTGTTGCAGGGGCCCGTTTTGCCTATCTACGCGGCGGCGTCGCGCGGCTTAATCGCGCCATCGGGCAATTCATGCTTGATCTGCACACCCGCGAATTTGGGTATGAGGAAATCGCGCCGCCCGTCATGGTGCGGGATGATGCCCTTTTCGGCACAGGGCAACTCCCGAAGTTTGCGGAAGACTTGTTTCATACCACAGATGGCCGCTGGCTGATCCCGACAGCAGAAGTCTCGCTGACGAACATGGTCCGCGAAAAGATATTGTCCGATACGGAACTGCCACTGCGTCTGACTGCTTTGACGCAGTGCTTCCGGTCTGAAGCCGGTTCTGCGGGTCGCGATACGCGTGGTTTTATCCGCCAGCATCAGTTTGAAAAGGTGGAGCTTGTCTCCATCACCACACCCGAGGCGTCCGATGCTGAGCATGAACGGATGACAGAGGCGGCAGAAACCGTGCTCAAGCGCCTTGGCCTGCATTTCCGCCGCATGTTGCTGTGTTCCGGGGACATGGGCTTCACCGCCCGTAAGACCTTTGATCTTGAGGTCTGGCTGCCCGGCCAGAAGGCCTATCGGGAAATCTCCAGTTGTTCCAATTGCGGAGACTTTCAGGCCCGCCGCATGAACGCGCGTTACCGCCCCCAGGGTGAGAAGGGCACGCGCTTTGTCCACACCCTGAACGGGTCTGGCCTTGCGGTCGGTCGTACCTTGGTTGCGGTGCTGGAAAATTATCAGAATGCGGATGGCAGCATCACCGTGCCAGACGTTCTGCGGCCCTATCTGGGCGGGACGGATCGGATTGGCGGCTAAAGCCCGACTTTATCGTGACTTCCGCGCGCAGTTCCGTTAATGGCCCGCCGATCATGAAAACGACGAAACTTCCTGCCCAGCCCAAGGTCGGCATGGTGTCGCTGGGCTGCCCCAAGGCACTTGTCGATAGCGAACGCATTCTGACGAAACTGCGCGCTGATGGCTATGGCCTGTCCGCCGACTATGAGGGCGCGGACGTCGTGCTCGTCAACACCTGCGGCTTTCTCGATAGCGCCAAGGAAGAAAGCCTTGAGGCGATCGGTGAAGCTATTGCCGAAAATGGCCGCGTGATCGTGACAGGGTGCATGGGCAATGAAGCCGACGCCATTCGCGCCCGTTTTCCTGAAGTACTCGCCATATCGGGCCCACACCAGTACGACGCGGTTGTGACCGCGGTGCACGAAGCAGCCCCGCCAGTCCCCCACGCTTTTGTGGATCTGGTGCCGGAGGCCGGGCTGAAGCTGACGCCCAAGCATTATAGTTATCTCAAGATTTCAGAGGGCTGCAACCATCGCTGCGCCTTTTGCATCATCCCATCGATCCGCGGAGACCTCGTCTCGCGCCGTCCGGATGCCATTCTTCGCGAAGCTGAGAAGCTGATTGAGGCCGGCACCCGGGAATTGCTGGTCATCAGTCAGGATACGTCAGCCTATGGCGTTGATATCCGTCATGAACCACGCCCGTGGAAGGGTCAGGACGTGCGCGCTCACATGACCGATCTTGCCCGCGAATTGGGCAAGCTCGGGGCTTGGGTGCGGTTGCATTATGTATACCCCTACCCCCATGTGAATGAGGTTATTCCGCTGATGGCCGAAGGGCTTGTGCTGCCTTATCTGGACATTCCGTTCCAGCACGCGGCACCCTCCGTTCTCAAGGCAATGAAGCGCCCTGCGAATGAAGCCAAGGTTTTGGAACGCATTCGGAATTGGCGTGAAATCGCGCCGGATATCACCATCCGGTCGAGCTTTGTCGTTGGCTTCCCAGGAGAGACTGAGGCGGATTTCCAATATCTGCTCGATTGGCTCGATGAAGCGCAACTGGACCGTGTAGGTGCCTTCCGCTTTGAACCCGTTGAAGGAGCGGCCGCCAACGCGCTTCCCAACCCCGTGCCCGAAGAGGTCAAGGAAGAGCGCTATGCTCGCCTGATGGAGCGGACCGCGGCGATCTCGGCTGCCAAGCTTGCGGCTAAGATTGATCGTGAGATGGACGTCATCATCGATATTGTTGACGAAAATGGCGGTGCCAATGCCCGATCAAAGGCCGATGCGCCGGACATTGATGGCCATGTCTTCCTGCGCGACGCCGGACATCTGGCACCGGGAGATATCGTCCCGGTTCTTATCGAAGACGCCGATGACCATGATCTTTACGGGGTTCCTCTGCCACAGTGACGGTGATTGGCGACCTTTCGTGTAACCCCAAGTCTGACGGAGCCCGAACATGAGCCGTTTTGCCCACCTTATCCAGCCAGATCAGGGTCAAGACGCCCGGACCATCACATTGGTGTCCAAAGCGCACTTTGAAGACTGGATGAAGACGCTGCCCGAGCGGGAAAGGACGGCCGCGCTGCTCTCCGGTTTTGCTGGCAAAGCAGGCGACATCGCTATCCTTCCAGCGGACAAGCCGGGCGACTGGAGTGCGGCTGTCGGCATTGAGGACAAACGCTCCGTCTGGGATCTCGCCGCTGCCGCTCAAAAACTGCCAGCCGCCACCTATCGGCTCGCCGGCGGCGCAGCGGGTCAGGCAGGGCTTGGCTGGCTGCTCGCCCAGTATAAATTTGATCGCTTCCTGTCCAAGGTGGACGCAGCTGGCGACCGGATACTTCTGGTCAGTGAACCCGGCCTCATCGTCGATCAGATCCGTCAGGCAGAAGCGACCGCACTCGTGCGCGATCTCGTCAACACACCAGCCGCCGACCTAGGCCCTGCGGGTCTTCAGGCAGCAGCTGAGGCGCTGGCAACGGAGTTTGAGGCCAAGGTCCAAGTCACCAAGGGACATGAATTAGAAGTGGGCTATCCGATGGTTCATGCCGTCGGGCAAGCTGCGGAGAAGCACCGCGCACCCCGCCTGATTGAGCTTGTCTGGGGCAATCCTAAGCATCCGCGCGTCGCTGTGATTGGCAAGGGCGTCGCCTTTGATACCGGTGGTCTCAACATCAAAACCGGGTCTTTCATGCGTCTGATGAAAAAGGACATGGGCGGCGCAGCGCATGCGCTCGCACTGGCCCGCCTCATCATGGAAGCCCGCCTGCCCATCCATCTCCACATGCTGGTCCCAGCGGTCGAAAACGCAATTTCCGGCAATTCGATGCGCCCTGGGGACATTTTGAAGAGCCGCAAAGGCTTGACCGTTGAAATCGACAACACCGATGCGGAAGGCCGCCTCATTCTGGGGGATGCGATCACCAAAGCAGCGGAGGACAAGCCGGAGTTGATGGTCGATTTTGCGACCCTCACCGGCGCGGCCCGCGTCGCATTGGGGCCAGACCTGCCCGCCTTGTTTGCCAATGATGATGCACTCGCCGCCGAGATCGCGGCCACATCCAACGATGTGCAGGATCCGACATGGCGGATGCCACTTTGGGACCGGTATGACGACATGCTGAAGTCGGAGATTGCTGACATGGTCAACTCGGCCGAAGGCGGTATGGCGGGCGCAGTCACCGCCGCCTTGTTCCTGCGGCGCTTTGTGCCAGAGAGTACGCCTTGGCTGCACTTGGACACGTTCGCCTGGCGGCCCGCTGGCACTCCGGGTCGTCCCAAGGGCGGCGATGCCATGGGGCTAAGGGCGGTATTTGAACTGCTGCGGCGGCGCTATCCTGCGGCCTGAAGATCGCCTTTGGGCAGTACCATTGCTTAATGGGCGCTTGCTCGGCTATTGCGCCGCGCAATGACCAGCACATCCAGACCCAGCTTCACCCTCAGCGGCCCCTCCATTGAACTCGACGCACGGACTCATGCGGTTCGCGGCGATCTTGCGGATATTGCGCTCGCGGGGAAACTTTTTGTCCCGCATTATGCGCAGCCGATGGAAATGACCTGTTCGGTCGAAAGCGTGGCGCTGCTTGCGACGCCCGACGCGTCCGGGGTTCCTGTTGGTGATTTGACGCAGGGGGCGATCTTCAAGGTCGTTGATATTGCGGGCGGTTGGGCCTGGGGCTTTCGCGCCGCTGACCATCTGGTCGGCTACGTGGAACTGGCGGCGTTGGAGCCTGCAAAATGACCCGCGTCTTCATCGATGGCGCGCACGGCACCACGGGTCTTGAAATTGCAGACCGCCTCTCTGGGCGACCGGAGCTAGACCTGATTGCGCTGGACGATGATCGGCGCAAAGACACGGAAGCCCGCCGTGACGCCATCAATGCCGCTGATATTGTCATCCTCTGCCTCCCGGACGATGCCGCGCGCGAATCTGTCGCGTTGATCGGTAATGACCGGACACGCGTGATCGACGCCTCCACAGCACACCGGACCGACACAAGCTGGACCTTCGGCTTGCCCGAAGTCGTCGGGCGCGATGCGGTTGCGACGTCAAAGCGGGTGTCCAATCCCGGCTGCTACTCCACCGGCTTCATCGCGCTGGTCGCGCCGCTTGTGAAGGCGGGCTTGCTGGCCGCTGACTGGCCCTATGTCTGCAATGCCGTGTCCGGCTATTCCGGCGGTGGCAAAGCGATGATCGCGGAATTTGAAGGTGGCGCGGCAACAACAGCCTGGCGCACCTATGCCTTGTCGCTTTCGCACAAGCATGTGCCGGAGATGCAGGTGCGCAGCGGCCTTGCCTATCCACCGCTGTTTTCGCCTTCGGTTGCTGCAACGCATCGCGGCATGATTGTCGAAGTCCCACTGATGACATCTGCAATGCCGGGACGTCCGTCAGCCGATGCCCTTCGCGCCGCGTTGCAGCAGGCCTATGCAGGATCCTCCATTGTCCGCGTCATCGACACTTTTGACGAAGCGCATCTGACCATTGAGCGGTGCGCAGGCACAGACCGGCTGGAGCTCTTTGTCTTTGAACGTCCCGACGACGCACAAGTCCGTCTGGTTGCGGCCCTCGACAATTTGGGCAAGGGTGCAGGCGGCGGCGCCGTCCAGTCGCTCAACCTGATGGCAGGCCTCTCCGAAACGGCGGGTTTGCGGCTCTGATGGGTGGTGCACCCGACTGGATTCGAACCAGTGGCCCCCAGATTAGGAATCTGATGCTCTATCCTGCTGAGCTACGGGTGCGCCTCGGCGCTGACTAGGGCCGCCCAAACCTCAGGTCAATTCTGCTTCTCTGGCGGCACAACGGGGATGAGGAGCGGCATAACCGAGATACCCTCTTCCAAAAGTTCTCGCGCTTCATCGGGCGATGCCTGACCATGGATCAACACGGGGTCGATCTCTCCGGCGTCCATTGCACGCGCCTTTTGGGCAAAATCGCGCCCAACCCATTGTGAATTCTTGATAAAAGCTGCCTGTGCTGCCGCTAGCTTGGCCACCATGGCTTTCATATCCACATCAGCCGCAGGGGCATCGCTAACCACATCCACGCTAGCGGCTTTCCGCTGATTTCCTTTCTTTGGGACGTTGGGCGCCATGACGGCCTTTTCGACATCCGCGATGCCGCACATGGGGCAAGCGAGCAAATTCCGGCTCTTCTGGTCCTGAAACGCCTCCGTGTTCGCAAACCAAGCTTCAAAGACATGCCCTGTCGTGCATTTTAAATCGAACACGATCACTGGGCGACCTCGACCGCTGGAATAGGCCGACGATGCGCGATCACAGGGACGCGGTCTCGCACATCGGCCACTTTGGTCAGATCAATATCCGCATAACCGAGCCCATTTTGGGTTTTCATGTCGAGGATGATTGTACCCCAAGGGTCGATCACCAGGGAATGGCCAAAAGTCTTGCGCCCGTCCTCATGGGTTCCACACTGGGCCGCCGCTACCACCCAACAGGCATTTTCAATGGCGCGGGCACGGAGCAAAACATGCCAATGCGCCTCACCCGTTGGCACTGTGAAGGCTGCCGGCACAGACAATATCTGTGCGCCCGCCTGAGACAAGGCTTGAAAAAGTGCGGGAAAACGGACGTCATAGCAGATGGACAAGCCAAGCTGCCCCGTCGGCGTGGGGACCACCACACTGCCCTCGCCCGGCGCATAGGCATTGGATTCACGCCAAGATTCACCGGTGGGCAAATCGACATCGAACAAATGGATCTTGTCATAATGAGCGCGAATATGGCCCTCATTGTCGATCACAAAGCCGCGATTGGTCCAACGCGATCCCGCATCCAAGGCCAGAGACCCCAGATGCACCCAAATCCCTGCCGCCCGCGCCGCAGCGCAGACATCTGCCAGCACGGGATCTTCATCCTCGGCGTGAATATGTTCGCGCGCGCGTTCCCGGTTTGAATCAAGCAACCCCGACATTTCCGGGGTGAAGAGCATGGTTGCGCCGCCGCGTGCCGCCTCTGCCACGGCAGCACAGAGCGCCGCGCTGTTCACCACAGGATCAATGCCTGTGGTCATCTGAAAAAGGGCAATGCGCACCGGTCAGGCCGCCAACAAGGGGTCCAGTCCGCCGCGGGCGTCGAGCGCCGCCAGATCATCAGAGCCGCCGACATGCAGGCCATCAATAAAGATCTGAGGCACAGTCGTTCGTCCATCGGCACGGCCGATCATTTCCTGACGCCGATCCCGATCCATCGTGATGTCGATATCTTCAGGTTCTACACCCTTGGAACGCAGAAGCGCGAGAGCGCGGGAGCAATAAGGGCAGAAAGCTTTGGTGTAGATTTCAACTTTGGCCATGAACGGTTCCTTTGCCCATGGAATTGGGGGGCGTTCCTCAGAATGTCAACGCCATCTCATTGATCACGACGCTTCCTTTAGAACACGCGCCCAGCACAAGACATGGACTGTCTTTGCCCCTGCCCGCTTTAGAACGCGCGCACAGGCATTGGTGGTGGCGCCTGTGGTATAGACATCGTCCACGAGCAACACCTGTCGCCCCTTGATCGCCTCTGACTGAGCCATGTCCATGGCAAAGGCCCCGCTCACTTCTCGACTGCGCGCCGTCCGGCTCAGACCTCCAAGCGGTGATGTCCGCTTTGTGCGTAGGATCACGGACGGCAGGACCTCCTGCTCCGTTTGGCGGGCGATGCTGCGCGCGATGAGGAGCGATTGGTTGAAGCCGCGTTGCCAAAGGCTCCAACGGTGGAGAGGAATGGGCACCAGCAGTGCGTCTGGATATCGCCGCGCATGTCGAACCATAAGCGCCGCCATCACATCTGAAACGCCGGGCTTCCGAGCATATTTGAGCTTTAGGGCGAGGTCCCGAGCCATATCGCAATAATCGACAGCGGCCAGAACACCGTCATGTTTCGGGGGTATCTCAAGGCAAGGTCCGCAGATCGTCCCGGGGAGTGCGACCGGCACGTTGCACAAGAGGCAACCGCTTTCCGGCAGGATGTTCAGCTGGGACCAGCACTCGGTGCAGAAGTGTCCCCCTTCGCCGGAGATATGCCCGCAGCCTGCGCAGCGTTTTGGCAGGGCGAAATTGAGCGGGGCCATCAATATGGAACGTATTCCGACCATAAACGCTTGTCCGCAATTCCCCTCGGCGTCACAAGGCCGGAATGTCCGATGAAATTTTCTCCAGACAACGCAGACAGTTGAACCGCAGGCGCGCGCTTCGGTCGCAGGGTGATTCGCGCTGGTTGGTAGACCGGATGGAGGAAGACCTCGCAGATCGCCTCTCCTTCATGTCGCTCGACGTGAAGACTGCGCTTGTTATCGGTGATGGCGCGGCGCGCATCCGCCGCCAATTGCCGACACAGACGCGGATGTTGACGGCAGACCTGTCCGACGCGCCCGATGTCCAAATTGTGGCGGATGAGGACAGGCTCCCAGTTGCTGATGGTAGCTGTGATCTGGTCTTTGCTGTGGGCACTTTAGACAGTGTCCATGATTTGCCGGGCGCTCTGTTGCTCATTCGTCGCTGTCTGCGGCCTGGCGGCTTGTTTTTAGGGGCCATGCTGGGCGCAGGGTCCTTGCCGACCCTCCGAACCATGATGCAGCGCTGTGAAGCTGACGTTGCCGATCAGGCGGTGGCCCGATTCCATCCGCAGGTCGATGTAAGAGCCGCAGGCGATCTCTTGTTCCGCGCAGGCTTCTCCACGCCGGTGGCGGATCTTGATACTGTTCAGGTCTCCTACTCAAATATCCGCCGACTGCTGGGCGACATACGGGCGACATCGGGCAATGCCCTCCCGCTGATCCGACCATTCCCTGTCGCGGCGGGCCGGCAATTGCTTCGAACCCCTCCCTTTCAGGAGCAATTCGGAGTTTTGTATTTCACCGGTTGGGCCCCCGAAATCGGCGAGCCGCGCCCATCAGGCCCCGTCAAAGCGCGTATCTGAGCTGATTGAGCAACGGGACGTCCGCAGGCGGCATCGAAAGCTGCGTCAATTCTTCATAGGCGCACCATTTCAACTCTGAAGCGGCGAGCGGCTGCGGCACACCTGACCATGTACGACAAACATATAGCAACAAGAGAAGTTGCCGGTCTTCAAGTGGTTCACACGCAAAAGTGAAGGGTGTAAGGTCAGTTTTATTCACCTGAATGGCAAGTTCTTCCTCCAACTCACGCACTAGTGCGGCGTCGGCGGTTTCCCCTGGCTCGACCTTTCCTCCCGGGAATTCCCATAATCCGGCCAATGGCTTACCCTCAGGGCGCAACTGAACAAGCACACGGCTCTGATCATCTATCAGGGCAACTGCTGTGATGAGTAACAAGGGGTTAGCGCCCGGGTAACGGTCCATCATAGACGTTTCCTTAACCCCAAATCCGCTATTCAGGCGATGGGGAACACTTGAGACTGGAACACAAACATGTGGAGCGAATTTGCATGCCGGTTGTGGCGAAGTGAGCGGGGCGCGACGGCAATCGAATATGGCCTGATTGCCGCACTCATCGTTGTCGCGATCATGACATCGATAGGATCAATCGGGGAAACCGTCAGCGCCATGTGGAACAACGTTGCGGACAACTACATGTCCGTTGCCTAAAAATGGCGCTTTTGGGTCAAATAATCGGGCATGTTTGCCAGACTGACCTAGGAGCCCTGCACCACAATTTTGACTTTTTGTCCGGGCTTTAATCCTTCATCGGCCCCAAGCCCGTTCAGAACGCGAAAACGTTCCAGTTTGTAATCCGGATAGGCCATCCGGTCTGACAGCGATCGGACTGTGTCGGTGGACTTCACGGACACAACATCGATTCGGCGTGGCTTGATGGCCGCAACCTCCGTTGCATTGAGCCGACGGACGCTCTGAAACAGCGAATTGAACGTCGATGCCCCCACGGGGTTAATCGCGACGATATGATAGGCTGAGCTGGGACCGAACACATATGCATAAACGGTAACGTCAACTTGGCCTGACTGGGTATTTGCCTGTGCCGTGGCATAGCCCACGTCCAACCCGTTGATCGTTGTGCGCCGGACCGTGCCGTAATTCACCTGTGTCTGATTGCCGCCAACGGCTTTAAAAACGTTCCCAATATATGTGTCGAGATTGCCATCAAACGGCCCACCCGAAAATTGGGCTTGCCCACCGGTGCCGGTGATGGACACAGCCTGCGTCCCATTGTTCAGCACGAAACCTGAGGGGGCATCAAAGCCCAGCTTCAGTTCTGGATGACGAAAACTGCTGCCCTCAACCACGCCCTGTTTTGGGTCATCGTCGTAGAGCATGCCATCCAGCATCTGGAGAAAAGTATCGCGGTTGGTCGTCTTGCCCGTCGCCACCGTCGCCAACGCCTTTTGGCGGGATCGGGTGACACGGCTGGCAGGGTCTGGGTGCGTGCTTGCCCATTCCGGCAAAGCGTTATCGGATTTACCGGCGCGCCGGGTATCAAGTGACGTTTGCGCCGCCAGCGATGCGAGCATGGTGGACGATGCGACGGGATCATAACCGCTACGGGCGAGGTATGTGACGCCCAGATCATCGGCCTCATATTCCTGCGCACGGGAGTAGCTCAGCACGTAACGCTGCGCGATGGCCCCGCCAAGCTGCTGGCCTAGTTTTGCGCCATCACCGCCCAGCAAGACGCCGCCAAGCACCGTTGCGAGAACAGCTCCAAGCCCTGCCCGCGTGGCGCGATCATTGCGCTTCTGGGAATGGCGGGCCGCGACGTGACCGACCTCATGCCCAAGAACGGAAGCAAGTTCCGCCTCATTGTTCATAAGGGCCATGAGTTGGCGGGTCACATAGACATAGCCGCCGGGGATAGCGAAGGCGTTGTTCACCGGAGAGTTGAGGAGAGAAATCGTAAACTCGGTCGGCTGGTTCGCCAATCCGGACTGAGAGGCAATTCTGCGGCCAACGGTCGTGACATAGGCCGCCTGCGGACCTTCATAAAGGCCGCCAAATTCAGCCAGCAATTCAGGATGGGCCTTCGCGCCGGTCGCCTTATCCTTGGCAGACATGGCTTGCGGCACAGTGGCCGCACTATTCTTCGCCACACTTTGTGCGGAAATATCCTGTGCCATCATTATGGCAAAGGCTGACCCAGCCAGCACCCACTTCTTCATTTACGCGCTCCTCTCATCCCGCATCGGGACGCGCGGAGAAGTTGGGATTACAGCACGCCCATCGCAAGAAATTTCTGCCGACGTTCCTGCTTAACCTGATCACGCGTCAGTCGGGACAGTGAATCCAATGACTTGCCGATCGCCGTGCCGAGCGCATCGATGGCAGCAGCAGGAGAACGATGGGCGCCGCCCACGGGTTCGGCCACGATTTCGTCGATGATTCCCAAGCGCTTCAAGTCCTGGGCAGTGATTCGCATGGCTTCGGCAGCGTCCGCCGCCTTCTCTGCGGTGCGCCACAAGATAGATGCGCAGCCTTCCGGCGAAATGACGGAATAGACGGCATGTTCAAACATCAAGACGCGGTTAGCTGCGGCCAGAGCGACGGCACCGCCGGACCCGCCTTCACCGACCACGGCGGCAATCAGGGGAACCCCGAGTTCCAGACATTTCTCGGTCGAGCGGGCAATGGCTTCCGCCTGTCCTCGTTCTTCAGCCTGAACGCCCGGGAAAGCGCCGGAGGTGTCCACCAGCGTCACTACAGGCACGTTAAAACGGTCGGCCAGTTCCATGAGGCGAATGGCCTTGCGATAGCCTTCGGGCTTCCCCATGCCGAAATTATGGCGGATGCGCGTGGCGGTATCATCGCCCTTCTCATGGCCGATCACCATCACGCGTCGCCCGCCCAAACGACCGAGACCGCCAAGAATGGCCTGATCATCACCAAAGGCGCGATCACCGGCCAGCGGCATGAAATCGTCAATCAACTGCGCGACATAATTCTTGAAATGAGGCCGGTCGGGATGCCGCGCAACCTGCGTCTTCTGCCAGGGCGACAGCTTGGCATAAGTGTCATGCAACAATCGGTCTGCTTTCGCCTCTAATTTTGCGATCTCAGAATCGATATCGGTTGCGTCCGCACTTTCGCGCAACTCGGCAATACGAGCGAGAAGTTCCGCGACAGGTTTTTCAAATTCAAGCAAGGCTACCATGAGGGGAGCGGTTACGAGCCACGACGCCGGACGTCAACGAGAGGATGCCGCGCATTGACCAGTTCAACGAGGCGGCGGCTGTCGACATGCGTGTAGATCTCGGTTGTCGAGATATCTGCATGCCCCAGCAGCATCTGAAGCGCGCGAAGATCTGCCCCGCCTTCGAGCAAATGGGTGGCAAAGGCGTGGCGCAGCACATGGGGGCTAATCCTGTCAGGCGATAGCCCCGCCTGCCCGGCCAGTTCCTTGATCAGTTGAAACAAGCGGACGCGGCTTAAATGCGATTTGCCGGATGGGAACAGCCAATGCGACCCAGCTGGGCGGACCACCATCCAATCAGAGACGGCCGCACGCGCGCGATCTGAAACGGGAACGAGGCGCTCCTTATCCCCCTTCCCTTTCAGGATCGCAAAAGGCCGGTCCGGAACGATGGCACGCACATGAAGCGACACAGCCTCAGTGGCCCGAAGGCCGGACCCATAAAGGATCTCCAGCAGCGCATGAAGGCGGATGTCAGAAAGCTTCGCATTTGCCTGCGCCTTGCGCCGCTCAACCTCCACAAACAACGCCTCAATGTCCGCGTGGCTGAGTGTTTTGGGGAGGCTTCGTCCCCGACCGGGCTTGGGAAGGGCATGAGAGGGATCGTCAGCGCGGTGCCCCTCATCCGCCAAAAATCCAAAGAACCGCCGCAAAGCCGAGGACTTGCGTGAAACAGATGAAACGGCAAGATCGGCCCAATGGTCTGCTAAGGTGTGTATCGCATCCGCGTCGGCCGATGAAAGCGCACCGCCCAGCTGCATCGAGGCCGCCCGAAGATCAGATTCATAGGCGAGAAGGCTGTTCCGGGCGGCCCCCGCCTCAGCCGACATCATCTCCAGAAATCGTGCAATCAACCGATGGTCAGACGACGTAGACATTGTCAGACGCGGGAGACGGCCTCTACCGCGATCATGCGTGCCTCAGCCTCCAAGCCCACGCGCCGCAAGGCGGACACAACGCGGTAGAGATGCGCTGGAGGAATATCCGCCCAGTGGCTGGACTGAAGGCCAACAGCACAGAGGATGGCAACGGCACCCGGTGATTTGCGCTGAACGGCTTCCTCAAGTGCATCGGACCATTTCGAACGGCGCCCGATGGGCACTTCAAACTGTTCCGCCATGGACGAGATGGCCGTGCCGGAAACGCGCCCGAGGCCGGCCAAACCTGCAAAGAGAAATTTGGAACGAAGGTCCGCGTTCTCCTCGCCAGCATTACCGAAATTCTCTATGTCGCTTTCGGACAATGTGCCTGGTGAACGGGGTGCACCGACCGCAAGATAGCCCCATGCCAATGGAATATCGCTCGACTGCACGACGGGGATCCAATTAGCTGCCTGTTTGTCCAGTCCTGCGGAAAACATCGACGAAATCAGAAGCGGGGCCTGTTCTGCAAAATTATCGCTGGGGCGGATCTGCGTCGCCAGACGCGCGGTGGTGATCTGCCGGGCATAATCCTGCCATTCACCTAGCGAGTCCATGGACCAATATTGGCCCATCAACCGCACACGCTCTTCCGAATCTACGGCAATAAAAGCCTGCCGAAGCACATCAAATGGCTTCCCGCTGCGGTCACCCGCATCTGTCTCGTCAAAGGCTGCGCCGTAAAAATCAACCAGTGCGCGGCTCGACAATATGCCAAGCGCGCCTGCGCGTTCCGCATCACTTAGGCGGCTCGAAAAACTGAGCAACGGCGCCTGTGCCCGCCATGCCCGTGTCCTGGGGTTCAGCGTCTGCATCAGCCGCTCGGGAATTTCGAGGCCTGTGGCTGTCGCCATGCCGAAACGCCAAGTGTCGATGGAGTCAATTTCATCCCAATTAACCGACACGGCACGCCGCGTGTTGGATGCAGCGCCCACCACCTTTTCTGCAAAAATGACGTCGGGATTGTTGTCACCCTTCCGGCTGCGGGCGCGGTCCAGCTGCGCCGATGCCAGTGAAGACTCCCCAGAAAAAGCCGAACAGATGGCGCGCGCCAACGTCCAGCTCGTATCCTTATTGGCAATGTCGACACCTTCGGTCATCGGACACATCGCAGCTGGGTCTGCTGACGCAAGCGCAGCCTGCATGCCTGTCGCGAAAAGAGCCGGCGTATATTGGTCGACATCAACGGCCTGTACCAAGGCACGCGCGCTGTTGGCCTCCCCCATGCGGACAAGAAGCCCAGCCCGCGCTGCCACCCAGTCCGCCCCGCTGATGCCGGACGGTGTCTTTGCGGTGCTCAACAAGGCCCGGCGCAAGACAATCGACGCCCAGCGCGACGCAATGGGGGCATCAATCTTATTCATCACGGATTGCAAATAGTGACCGTTAATCCCGGAATAAGCCGCAAGGCCCATGTTTCCATCGGTTGCGCCTAATAGACCGACGACTTCAGTGGAGCGGCGGACATGCGGCGGAATATCGACGAGGAGGACGGGCGCATCCGCATTCTCCTCGTCCTTCTTGGCATCTGTCGCGACAAGACCAGTCAACGTCCCTGTGTCTTCAGCCGCTGTGGGCGCGGGCGTGGCAGGGGACATGTCGACAGGACGAGGATCTGCTTCAATCCGCGGGCGCGTTGGCTCTTGTTCCTGCTTGCGTGGCGCCGGTGCCGAGGGCGCATCGCCAAAGCCGGGCGGAAGGATTGATTCGGGCCGATCCTGGCTCAGCGCCGGGATTGCGACGAGCGCGATGCCTGCTGTGGCAAGCAAGGCCAGCTTTGAAACTCGTTTGTCAGGACGCATGAGCATTTACCGGCATTTCCATAACTTTGACGGACTTTCCCAAAATCAGGCCCGCGAAAAAGAACAGGTATCCGATGCAGGCAATAAGCAACACACCGAATTTATTCCCGCAGCCCATAAACCACCACTGGGTCTCTTCAAGAAGGTTTCGACGCCTTTTGCCCGACAGGCCTTGGCTGTGTATAGCCCCTGGCCATGAATCCGGACACAACCTCTCTGCCTGACCAAAAGTCAAAGCCGATCGCACTTGTCGGAATGATGGGCGTCGGAAAGACGAGCATTGGCCGCCGCTTGGCGCAAAGGCTCCAAATTCCGTTCGTTGATGCAGATCAGGAAATCATCGACGCTGCTGGGTTATCCATCCCCGAAATCTTCGAAAAATTCGGAGAGGCGCATTTCAGAGACGGAGAACGCCGTGTCATTGCGAGGCTTTTTGATGGAAAGCGCAAGGTCATCGCAACAGGCGGTGGTGCGTTCGTTAATGAAGAGACGCGCAGCCTTATGCTGGAGCGTGCGACGGTGATCTGGCTGGACGCAGATATCGACACGCTGGTCGAGCGCACAGCCCGCAAGGGCGACCGCCCCCTGCTCGCCAACGGTGACGCCCGCCAGATATTGACCAAACTCGCAGCCGAGCGAAACCCGCTCTACGCACAGGCCCACATCCACATAAAAAGCCAATCCACACCGCATGAGGCAACATTGGAATCGATTTTGAAGGCACTGTCATGAAGGCCACAGTAAATGTCGGGCTTGGCGCCCGCAGCTATGACATTCTCATCGGTAACGGCCTGTTGGACCGCGCTGACCATTGTATTGCGCCGATATTGGCAGGGCGTCCTCCAATCATCATCACAGACGAGACCGTCGCAGGGACACAGCTTCCCCGCCTCCAAAAGGCGTTCGGGAAAGACATTCGAACCATCATCCTTCCGGCTGGAGAAGGCACCAAAAGCTGGGTTCAACTCGAACATTTGATCGATGCACTGCTTGAATTCGGAGTGGAACGAAAAGACAAAATCATTGCCTTGGGCGGTGGTGTTATCGGTGACCTTGTCGGGTTCGCGGCCTCCATCCTGAAACGCGGCTGCGGCTTCATTCAGGTGCCGACCACGCTTCTGGCGCAAGTGGACTCATCTGTCGGCGGTAAGACGGCGATCAACGTCCGCGCCGGAAAAAACCTCGTGGGCAGTTTTCACCAGCCCGCCCTCGTCATTATCGATCCGACTGTGCTGGACACCCTGCCCGACCGTCAGATGCGGGCGGGTTATGCCGAGGTCGTGAAATATGGCCTCATCAACGACGCGGACTTCTTCACATGGTGCGAAGGACATGCGGCCAAGATCCTTGCGCGGGAACCCCATGCGCTCGTCAGGGCCATTGAACATTCCGTCCGGGCGAAAGCCAAAATCGTCGCATCGGATGAGCGCGAAACCGAAGATCGCCGTGCGCTCCTGAACCTCGGCCATACATTTGGCCATGCGCTGGAAGCGGAAACGGGATTTTCCGACGTCCTCCTGCATGGCGAAGGCGTGGCCGCCGGGATGGCCCTGGCCCATGCCTATTCTGCCCGGATCGGCCATCTCCCGTCGCATGACTCACAACGCGTCTGCGATCATCTCGCTAGTGTCGGCCTGCCTGTTTCAGCGCAGGACGCGCATGTTCAGGCCAGTGGGCCGCAACTTGTCGCGCACATGCTGCATGACAAGAAAATGTCGGGCGGAAAGCTGCCCTTCATCCTGAGCAAGGGCATCGGCGCGGCCTATGTCGACCACAGCGTCGATATAGACAACGTTGCGGCCTTTCTAGATGGGGCTGCGCGTTAGCGGCGGGCAAACTGGACGGCGAGCCATAGCCAGCCTGCAATCATGAGAACCCCGCCGATCGGGGTAATCGCGCCAAACCAGCGGGGAGCTCCAATGGCCATCAGGTAAAGCGTTGCCGCAAAAATGGCCGCGCCTCCCAACAAAAGCGCCGACGGACCGGGCGCCTGCTTTGCAAGCGCGACAACGGCAACAGCATGGATCAACTGATAAAAACCGCCGGTTTTAAGCCAGTCGGCGGCCTGCCCCTCGGCACCATGGGCGCCGAAGGCCCCTGCTCCAATTGCTACAGCTGCCGACAGGGCCGCCAGAATTTCAAGCATCAGCCTTTACTCCGAAAATAGATTTCACTGAGCGCGTTGAGATCGCCCGTTGCAATCTGCGCTTCAAGGCGGGCACGATCCCGCTGCCGATAATCCTTTTCGGCCTCGACAATCTCTTCAGCGCTAAACCCGATCTGGGAAAGGGCTTCAACGCCCATGCGAACAGCGGACTCGTGGACCTCCCGGACAATTCCCGCCAGATCAAAGTCGGTCAGCGCCAACACTTGGCGACGGTCATAGGCCCGCACCATCACAGCTGCCTGCGGGAAGGCCTCCAAGACAGGGCCAATCTGCGCCGGACCAATCTCCGCATCGTCGGTGCAGAAGAGGATAAGGCAGGCATCTTCAGCGCCCGCCTTGCGCAAAATGTCGATGCGTCGGCCATCGCCATAATAGACCTTCGACCCGTATGTTCCGCTCCGCTCAATCTGCGCTGGCTTCACATCAATCAGTGTGACGGACAGGCCACGGCCCATCAGAACTTGCGCCACAGTCTGTCCGAAACGACCGAACCCGACGATGATTGCCTTCGCCTGAGAGGCGTTCTCCGGTCCCTCTTGCGAGCCGTCAGACGTATTTTGAGCGAATTCAAAACGCCGCGCCACCATGAGAAGGAAAGGTGTGGTCGCCATAGAAAGCGTGACAATGGCACTGAACAAACTGGCCGCCTGAGGCTCAATCAACAGGGCATTCTGCGCTTGCGTAAACAGGACGAAACCAAATTCACCGCCCTGGCTCAGCAGCAAGCCAAGGCCCAGCGCCTGCCGACCGCTGACGCCGAACCCGAGAGCAATCGCCGCGATAAGCCCCGTTTTCAGGACAACCAGCAGGGCGGCCATTCCGAACACAAACCCCGGATTTTCAAGGATGGCCGGAATATCCAAGACCATGCCAACGGCGAGGAAAAACAGGCCGAGCAAGATCGACCGGAACGGTTCAACATCGCTTTCAATCTCATGTCGATAAGGGGAATCCGCCAGCATGACGCCCGCGACGAACGCACCCAATGCCGTCGACAGGTGCAACGCTTCCATCAGGGCCGCGGCCCCCAACACCGTGAAGAGCCCAACAACAACGAACAGCTCGCGTTCTCCCATGCGACCTGTCACGCGCAGAAGCGGGCCGATCAGGTAACGACCAGCCGCGACGAGGCCGCCGACGGCCAGCACCGTGTAGAGCGCGAGCATATAGCCCGGCGGCGTTGCCGGGTCCGCCGGAGCGCGGGACAATGCGGCGATAATCGTAATCAGCGGGACGATCGCCAAATCCTGAAACAGCAGGATGGAAAAGGCCCGCTCTCCAAAGGGCGAGTTGATGCGCCCTGATGATTTCAAACTGGGGAGCACCTGCGCGGTTGAAGACAAGGCCAACGGCAAGCCCAAGGCGAGAGCTGCACCCCAGGTAAACCCAGCCACAACAGCAACCGCCAAGGATAATGCGAGACCACACACCAAAACCTGTACGAGGCCAAGGCCGAAAATATCGCGCTTCAGGTGCCAGAGCCGCGCCGGATTGAGTTCCAGCCCGACAAGAAACAGCAGGAGAGCGATGCCGATTTCCGCGATCGCAAGTTTGGATTCTCCACCGCCGGCGAGGCCCAACCCATGGGGGCCGATAAGTGCGCCGGCGACCAAATACCCCAACACGGCACCAAGGCCGAAACGGCGAAACAGCATAACCATTGCGAGCCCTGCCCCAAGCAGGACAACAGCCTCGATCAGCAGCGATTCATGCATCAGGGGCAACCGCTCGGGAAACCGCTTCCGCGAGTGCTTCGAATGGAAGTCGTATCGCGCCATGGCGGGCAACATGCGCCAAAGCCGGCGTAAAAACATCTAGGCCCGGCCAGCCGGAAGGTTGTTCCCCTTCCCCCGCAAGCCAATCCGTCAGCGCGTCACGGGCCGTCATGAGGTCTGGCAAAGTGCGGCCAATGGCCGTTTGCCCCATCACCGCGGCAGAGGCCTGTCCAAGCGCACAGGCGCTGACCACTTGCCCAATCTCCAGAATCTGGCCGTCCGCATCCAAAACGACGTCTACCGCGATACGGCTGCCACAGAGTGGTGACCGGCGCTCTGACGACCCTTGCGGATGCGACAGCCGACCAAGATGCGGGATCGACGTCGCCAGCCGCAATATCTCTTTGGAGTAAAGGGCGCTCGCCACGTTAATTTACCTCGCTGCGGTGTTCTTTCACAAATCCGACAAGTGCATCGCCACTCGCGCGCAACAGCGGATAGGTTCGCGATTGTGTCATCCAATCCGGGCGATGATCCGGGCCTCTTAGAAAATCCAAAATTAGAGCGGAAAATAGAAACACGACCGTAGCGAGGATCAAACCTTTCACGACGCCAAAGCCCAAGCCAAGGACACGATCAAACGAGCCGATGAAAGAACTTTTCGTCTCTTCGCCGATCTTGCGCGCGATCATCCGCCCCACAAACATCGATGATCCGAAGACTAGCGCAAAAGCCAAGGCCGAACCGCCAGATTCGGTGCCGACCATCCCCGCCAATGCTGCTGAGACGGGTCCATGCAGCATCTTCACCGCTGCAATCGCCAGAACCCAAGCCCCCAAAGATAGGGATTCGGTCACAAATCCTCGCTTGAAACCAAGCAGACCAGCGCCGCCCATCAAGAGCAGTACGAAAATATCAAGAGCCGTCATGCACCATCGCTATCCCCGGGCGAGGAGATGGTCAACGAACTGGCCCAACGTCCGGAACGATTGTACCCTAATACCTGCGCCATTGGCATCCAGCCCCACTGGGCCGAACGCTCTTTCAAACCCAAGCTTGGATGCCTCTTTCAACCGCAAAGATGAATGGGAAACGGGACGAATTTCACCTGATAAAGCCACTTCCCCAAAGGCAATGGTGTCGATGGGGACCGGCCTTTCTGTCCAAGAGGAAATAAGGGCCGCCGCCACCGCAAGGTCCGCAGCCGGATCAGACAGGCGGTACCCTCCGGCTATGTTCAGATAGACTTCTGCTGAGGACAAAGAGAGGCCACACCGCGCCTCTAGGACGGCCAAAATCATGGCAAGACGCCCGTTGTCCCACCCGACCACCGCCCGCCGCGGCGTTGCCCCGCTCGCCAGCCGCACCGTCAGAGCCTGCACCTCAACCAACACTGGCCGCGTACCTTCCAACGCCGGGAATACCGTTGTGCCCGTCACCGTTTCATCCCGGGCGGTCAGGAAAAGCGAAGATGGGTTGCCAACCTCAGAGAGGCCGGCGGCCTCCATGGCAAACACACCAATCTCATCCGTGCCGCCAAATCGGTTTTTGATGGCCCGCAAAATGCGATATTGATGGCTGCGCTCTCCCTCAAAACTGAGGACCGTATCGACCATATGTTCAAGGACACGTGGGCCCGCGATGGACCCGTCTTTCGTGACGTGGCCGACCAACACCAACGCCGTGCCACGTTCCTTCGCGAAACGGATCAGTTCTTGGGCAGAGGCCCGCACCTGACTGACCGTCCCCGGCGCGCCCTCGATAAGGTCACTGTGCATAGTCTGAATTGAATCGATGATCGCCAGCGCCGGTGGCGTGGAAGAACCAAGCGTGGTCAAAATATCACGAACCGACGTCGCCGCCCCCAAAAGCACGGGCGCATCCGCCAAGCCGAGGCGACGCGCCCGCAACCGGACCTGATCTGCGGCCTCTTCGCCAGAGATATAAGCGACAGATTTGCCGGCCTTTGCCAAAAGAGCTGCAGCCTGCAGCAGCAGCGTTGATTTACCAATGCCGGGATCGCCCCCGATCAAGGTGGCAGACCCTGCGACAAATCCACCGCCCAAGGCACGGTCCAATTCCTTGATGCCACTGGAGAGACGATCCGGCAGGGCAATTTGCGTGTCTAGACCGACAAGCTCAATCCATTGGCCGCCGCCCTGCAGATCATGCTTGGCCCGAAACGGCGTCACAACCGCGCCCGCATCTTCAACAATGCAGTTCCATTCATTGCAGTCCACACATTGGCCCGCCCATTTGGAACTCACACTGCCGCAATTCTGGCAAACAAAGCGCTTTTGGACGCGCGCCATCAGAGACCTCCAAATGTGAACGAAATAAGAACATATGGCCGCAGGCAGGCAACGTCAATCGGGATCGCGCACCAAAGCTGTGTCGGGGTGGACATCATTGCGGCTGGACAACCATCGACGCAGATCGCCCGGTTCCAAAAGACCGACCCGTCCATAACCTGATTGCACGAAGCCCTTGGCTGCCAACTGAGCAAGAGCGTTACTTACAGCCACCCGCGAGACCCCAAGCCGCTCTGCCAATTCGTTCTGTGCCACGGGGATCACGCCGGTTTGCCCACTCAGCCGGTCATGTTCCAGCAGCAACCGGCCCAACCGGTCAATCAGCGGCAGACGCAATATCTCATCAATGGCAATGATGGCACGCGCCTGTCGACGGGCCATCACTTCGAGAATGAGCTCCACCGCGGAGGGATATTCTTCCAGAAACAGCCGGAACCGGGCCGCCGAGAGATGATCGATAACCGTTGTCCCATGCGCATGGGCATCCTGCATCCGCGGAAGTCCGGCAAACACGGTGATCTCGCCAAACATATCGCCCGCAGAAAGGAGACCGGCAGAGATCACTTGGCCCGATTGTCCGACCGCGCCCATCCTGACCATCCCGGAAATGATGAACTCAACGCCGGAACGCTTGTCCCCACGCTGGTGGATCAACTGGCCATGAGAATAGGTTTTTCGCGTGCAAACGACCTGTAGCCGCGATCTTGCTTCGGGGCTTAGCCTGGAGAGTATCCCTCGGTATGGCGTGCCATCTGCGTTCAAAGGCTCACCCCGCAAAAACTTTCGGGAATGTACACCAATTTACAGTCACTGAAAGTCAGTATCGTTACAGCGTTGCCCACAAGGCCATTCGGCCTGTCCTTTTTTCGTGTCCTGGGTCGCAATCAGGAAATGGGGGCGTCGAGCTTTAATTCGCTCGACCATTGGTGCCAGCCGCGATACCTTTTCACCATGCGTGAAAAGGAACTGCGGCTGGCACTCGTTTGTTATGGTGGCATCAGCCTTGCCGTCTACATGCATGGCATCACCAAAGAGATTTGGAAGCTGACGCGCGCGAGCCGGGCCTTCCACGCAGGGGACGGTGGTCTATCCCCCACAGAGGCGATCTACCGCAACATCTTTGCCCATATTGAGGCGGCACAACAGCTCAAGCTGCGGGTGTTGACCGATATCATCGCCGGCGCCAGTGCGGGCGGGATCAACGGCATTTTTCTGGCCAAGGCGATTGCAACGGGCCAATCCATCGAGCCCCTCACCCAGCTATGGCTGGAGGAGGCCGATGTCGACCGGCTCCTTGACCCCGATGCCCGCCCCATGTCGCGCCTCACCAAATTTTGGGCGATGCCGGTGGCTTGGTATCTAGCCAATCGATCTGGCGGTGCGATTGAGAAAACAGTGGCCAGCGAAGCGCGCGAGGAGGTCCGTTCAAAGCTGACCCGCTTTGTTCGGGCCCGCTGGTTTGAGCCGCCTTTTGGCGGTCAGGTGTTGGGCGGGATGATCCTGAATGCCTTTGCGGCCATGGAAAAGTCCGACGTTGACACCCCCCTTCTCCCTGCAGGGCAACCCCTTGATCTCGCGGTGACCGTAACGGATTTTCGAGGCCATCCAGAGCAACTGCGCCTCAACTCCCCTCAGCATGTGGTTGAAAATGAGCACCGTCTGGTGCTCTCTTTCCGGCATGATCCGGATCAAGAGATGCAGCTGGCAAGCTCTGCCTCGCTTGGATTTGCGGCCCGCGCCACATCGAGCTTCCCGGGCGCCTTTCCTCCACTGAAACTGGCGGAGATGGACCAGTTGATGGCCACTCGTGGCGAAATCTGGAGTGATCGCGCGCAGTTCGTGACCGCTGCCTTCCCCAAGACGATCGCCAACATCAATGACCTGACCCTCGTCGACGGTTCGGTGCTCGCCAATGCGCCCTTCCGCGCCGCTATCGACAAACTGAAAGACCGCCCTGCCCGCCGCGAGGTTGATCGACGTTTTGTCTATATTGATCCCAAGCCGGGCATCCGCGCCATCTCTTTGAAACGTGCGGGCCAGTCCGATCGCCCAGGGTTCTTCACGACCATCATCGGCGCTATGTCAGAGCTTCCGCGTGAACAGCCTATTCGGGACAATCTCGATGCCATCGAAGCGCGGTCGACCCGTATCCGCCGGATGCAACATATTGTCGACGCATTGACCCCTGAGGTCGAAGAGACAATCCAGTCCCTTTTTGGTCGCACCTTCTTTCTGGACCGACCAACCGCTAAGCGGGTCGCCAGTTGGCGGCTAAAAGCACATGAGCGCTCCGCTTCTGATGCCGGCTTTGCCTATGCGGCCTATGCCCATTTGAAACTTTCAGGTGTGGTCGAAGAAATTGCGGAACTTGCAGCGCGCATCAATGCCGGGCGGTCCGACTTTGCCGCTGATAAATTTCGGCGTGGCTTATGGGATGAAATCCGCGCCCGCGGCGTCGATCAGATGAGCCGCAGCCTGCAGAGCGAACGGGACCCATCGGTTCTCTTTTTTCGCCAACTCGATCTTGGCTTTCGCATTCGCCGCCTGCGTTTCCTCGCCCGAACCGTCACCGCAATGGTTGACAGTGGTGAAGCAGCCGACGCCGACCTTATTCATTTGCGCAACACCATCTATGAGCGGCTGGCACCGCTTATCGACCTTCAAAATGTCGGTTCATATAAGGCCATCTGCATGGATAGCCCCGCTGTCTTTTTGGAGGCGCTGGCAGCCCAACAAGACCTTGTCCGGCTGGATGCCGAAACAGATGAAGCGCTCGCCGCAGCACTTTCTGCCTGCCCCAAGGCGTTGTGCAGGCGGCCCCTCTTAACTTATCTTGGCTTTCCCTTTTACGACATCAGCACGCTCCCCATGTTACAGGGAGAAGGCTTGGACGAATTCAACCCGATCAAGGTCGACCGCATTGCACCGGACGATGCCCAGTCTATTCGTTCCGGTGGCGCAGCGGCCACGCTGAAAGGGATTGAATTCAACAGTTTCGGGGCGTTTTTCAGCCGAAAGTACAGGGAAAACGATTATCTCTGGGGACGCCTGCATGGTGCAGAACGATTGATCGACATCGTTTTTTCCACCGCCGCCCCCGAACCGACAGAGGTGGTGGATGGCTTCAAATACCAGATGCTCTCGGCCATTCTTGCGGAAGAAGAAGAGCGGCTCAGCACCATCTCCGATCTCTTCCCGGTCTTGCGCGCGGAGCTTGCAGCGGGTCCACTGGCAAAAATGGCCAGCCTGTCCTAAGCAGGACCGATTGGCAGGAGTGGACAACACATGCAGTTTCTCAAAACCATCTTCTGGGTCATCATTGCAGTGATCCTTGTGGTGTTTTCGATCAGCAACTGGACCAGCATTACCATCACGCTGTGGAGCGGCCTGCTGTTGCAGACCTATCTGCCCGTAGCCATTTTTGTGGCATTTCTGTTCGGGTTCTTCCCCTATTTCCTTCTGCACCGGGCCACCCGATGGACCCTTCACCGAAAATTGACGCAGGTGGAGCGGCAATTGGCGGAAACGCGCGCACTTCTTGACCCGAAACCGGTCGACTCGCCTCCACCCGGTGCGATTCCCCCTTCCGCTGCACCGATTGCCGTGCCACCGGGGGTCTCATGACCAGCCCTATCTATGTCGCCATCGACACACCCGAACTTGAAAAGGCCCGCGAGATTGTGGCCAAGGTTAAAAACCATGTCGGCGGAATCAAGCTCGGCCTTGAATTCTTCTCGGCCAATGGCCGCGCCGGCGTTCGGGAAATGGCCCATCTCGGCTTGCCGATCTTTCTGGATTTGAAGCTTCACGATATTCCCAATACGGTTGGCAAGGCCGTGCAGGCGCTGGCGCCTTTGAACCCTGCCATCCTCACAGTCCATGCCGCGGGGGGGCGCGCCATGATGGAAGACGCCAAAGCCGCCGCACCAACGGGCACGAAGGTTGTCGCGGTCACGGTGCTGACCAGCCTTGATGGTACCGACCTGCAGTCCATCGGCGTGGACGGCACCCCGCATGATCAGGTTGAACGGCTGACCCGACTTGCCAAAGACTCAGGGCTCGACGGCGTTGTCTGTTCCGGAAATGAAGTGGCCGCCGCCCGCAAACTTTGGCCGGGCGGCTTCTTTGTCGTGCCAGGTGTCCGCCCCAATGATGGTAAAATCGGAGACCAGAAGCGTGTCGTGACGCCGCGACAGGCGCTGGACAATGGAGCATCCATCCTCGTCATCGGACGGCCGATCACGCAGGCCGCAGATCCAGACGCCGCAGCACGAGCCATTGACGCGACACTCTGACAATGCCCGTCAAAGTCAAAATCTGCGGGATCACAACCGAAGAGACACTTTATGCCGCCATTGTTGGTGGGGCGACGCATATCGGCTTCAACTTCTTCGCCAAAAGCCCGCGCCGTATCTCGCTTGATCGGGCTGCAGCGCTTGTGGCGCGCTTGCCATCGCATGTCACCGCGGTGGGCCTTGTTGTGAATGAGGAGAAGGATCGTATTGACGCCATTCGTGCGCAGACCGGCATCACCACCATTCAGCTCCATGGCGAGGAAAGCCCTGAATTCGCAGCATCGTTAGGTGGAGATGTCTGGAAAGCCATTCCCGTTAAAACCAGGGGTGATCTCAGCAACACCGCGCGCTTTGTCGGCGCGGTTTCCCACCTTCTTTACGATGCCAAGCCTCCTAAGGGCGCTGATCTACCCGGCGGCACCGGCATGCGGTTTGACTGGTCTTTGCTCGATGGCTTTACCCACCCGCTGCCCTGGCTGCTGGCCGGTGGGCTCGACGCAGACAATGTTGCGCAGGCGGTTGCGCGAACAGGCGCCCGGTTTATTGATGTTGCTTCTGGGGTCGAATCCGCGCCGGGCATCAAGGATGTGGACAAGATCGCCGCATTCCTTAAAGCGACAGCCGACTTATGACACGCACCAACTCCTTCCGTACGCAGCCCGACGACCGCGGGCATTTTGGCCAGTTTGGCGGACGTTATGTCGCCGAAACGCTGATGCCGCTCGTCCTTGATCTGGAAACGGAATACCGCAAGGCAAAAGCGGACCCGGCCTTTCATGCCGAGTTTGACGATCTGCTGGCGCATTATGTCGGCAGGCCAAGCCCGCTTTATTTCGCACCTCGCCTGACGGAAGAGCTGGGCGGCGCACAAATCTGGTTCAAGCGCGATGAGCTGAATCACACTGGCGCGCACAAGATCAACAACTGCATCGGCCAGATCCTGCTTGCCATCCGCATGGGCAAGACGCGGATCATCGCGGAAACTGGTGCCGGTCAGCATGGCGTTGCGACAGCGACGGTATGCGCCCGCTTCGGCCTGCCCTGCGTCGTGTACATGGGGGCGACTGACGTTGCCCGACAGGCGCCAAACGTGTTCCGCATGAAGCTGCTCGGTGCCGAAGTCGTTCCGGTCACTTCTGGTGCCGCGACGCTCAAGGACGCCATGAACGAGGCATTGCGGGATTGGGTCGCGAATGTGGACGATACCTTCTACATCATCGGCACCGCCGCAGGTCCGCACCCCTACCCCGAACTGGTCCGCGATTTTCAGAGCGTGATCGGCAAGGAAGCCCGCGCCCAGATGATGTCGCGCACGGGTCGCCTGCCCGACCTGCTCGTCGCTGCCATCGGCGGTGGCTCGAACGCGATTGGGCTGTTCCATCCCTTCCTTGATGATCCCTCAGTTAAGATGCTCGGCGTCGAAGCGGCGGGCCATGGTCTGGACAAGGAACATGCCGCCTCGCTCGCGGGCGGTCGCCCCGGCATTCTTCATGGCAACAAGACCTACCTGTTGCAGGATGAAGACGGCCAGATCACCGAAGGCCATTCCATCTCCGCCGGCCTCGACTATCCTGGCATCGGGCCGGAACATAGCTGGCTCAAGGAAATCGGCCGCGTCGATTATACCTCGGTTACCGATACCGAAGCGCTGGAAGGCTTCCAGTTGCTCTGCCGGACCGAAGGCATCATCCCCGCGCTCGAACCGAGCCACGCCATTGCCGCGGTGACCAAGATCGCGCCGACGATGGACAAAGATCAGATCATCCTGCTCAACCTGTGCGGTCGCGGTGACAAGGATATCTTCTCGGTGGCTGAACACCTGGGGGTGACGCTTTAATGTCGCGATTCTCCTCCGCGTTTCAGCCGGGCCGTTCCGCGCTTGTGTGCTTTGTTACAGGCGGTGACCCTTCGGCGGAAGCCACGCCTGCTATCCTAGACGCTCTCGTTGAAGGCGGCGCCGACGTCGTTGAACTCGGCATGCCGTTCACCGATCCGATGGCGGATGGCCCGGCCATCCAGCGGGCCAACCTGCGCAGCCTCGGTGCGGGCACAAAGACGGCAGACATTTTTGCCATCGCCACCGGTTTTCGCGCGCGCCACCCCAACGTGCCGCTCGTCCTTATGGGCTATGCCAACCCGATGACGATCCGCGGAGCGGACTGGTTTGCCGCCGAATGCACCAAGGCGGGTGTCGATGGCGTCATCTGCGTTGACATTCCGCCGGAGGAAGACCCGGAACTTGGCCCCGCCCTGCGGGCCGAAGGCATCTCGCTCATCCGCCTCGCCACACCGACGACCGATGCGGCGCGGCTTCCGGCGGTTCTCGATGGTTCGTCGGGCTTTCTTTATTATGTCTCCGTCGCGGGCATTACCGGTCTGCAACAGGCGGCCCAAACATCCATCGAAGACGCCGTCGCTCGCTTAAAGGCGGCAACGAACATCCCTGTCGCTGTCGGCTTTGGCGTCCGCACGCCGGAGCAAGCCGCTGCCATCGCCAAAGTCGCCGATGGTGTTGTTGTAGGCTCGGCCATCATTGATATTGTCGCGGCCGAAGGTGCCAACGCGCCCGCGAAGGTTCGCGATTTCGTCCGCTCGCTGCGCACGGCGATGGACGCAGCTCAGGAGAAAACGGCATGAACTGGCTGACACGCGTCCGCAATGCGATGCCCTTCATTGCCAAGCGCGAGACCGAGGGCAATCTTTGGAACAAGTGCCCATCCTGCTCCCAGATGATCTTCATTAAGGAATATGAAGAGAATTTGTCCGTTTGCACCGTCTGTGGTCACCATGGCCGCATCGGGCCGCATGCACGCTTTAACCAGATTTTTGATGAGAACAGCTGGTCGATGCTGCCGAGTCCGCGGGCTCCCGAAGATCCGCTGAAGTTTCGCGATTCCAAGAAATATGTCGACCGGATCAAGGCCGCGCGTGCGGCCACTGGGGAGCATGATGCACTGCTTAACGCCAAGGGCCGTATTGAAGGTCAAGGTGTTGTTGTTGGTGTCCAGGACTTCGCCTTCATGGGAGGCTCCATGGGCGTAGGCGTAGGTGAAGCCTTCATCGCCGGCGCCAAGGCCGCACTGGCAGACAAGGTACCCTACATCATCTTCACCGCTGCGGGCGGCGCACGGATGCAGGAAGGGATTCTCTCCCTGATGCAAATGCCCCGCACCACTGTTGCGATTGCACAGCTGCGGGAGGCCGGCCTGCCCTATATCGTCGTGATGACAGACCCGACCACCGGGGGCGTTACGGCCAGCTATGCCATGCTCGGCGATGTGCAGATGGCCGAACCCAATGCGCTGATCGGTTTTGCGGGCCAGCGCGTCATTCAGGATACGATCCGCGAAAAGCTCCCTGAAGGATTCCAGCGCGCTGAATATCTGCTCGATCACGGCATGCTCGATATGGTCGTGGAACGGAAGGACCTGCGCCAGACGCTGGGCCGCCTGATCGGCTATTTGATGCCGGAAAAGGCAGCGGCCTAAACTTTCGTGGCAGATCACGCGTATTCCGACGATCCTGCGGTTCAGGCGCAGCTAGACCGTTTCGCCCAATTGTCGCCCGGTCGTGACATTCTGGGGCTGGAACGGATTGAACGGCTGCTGGCGCTGCTCGACAATCCGCATCTTGATCTGCCGCCTGTTTTTCATGTGGCGGGCACCAACGGGAAGGGGTCAACCTGCGCCTTCTTGCGAACGGCACTCGAAGCGGGTGGCCGTCGGGTCCACGCATATACCAGCCCGCATCTGGTGCGCTTTAATGAACGCATAAGGGTCGCAGGCAAGCTCATACCTGACAAGGCATTGGGGCCAATCCTTGCCGACGTGCTGGATGCCGCCGAAGCGGACAATCTTGGCCCCAGCTTTTTTGAAGCCACGACAGCAGCTGCCTTCCTCGCCTTTTCCCGCACAAAGGCCGATGCAGCAATCATCGAGGTTGGGCTGGGCGGCAGGCTCGATGCCACCAACATCATTCCCAAGCCACTGATCTGCGGGATCGCGCAATTGGGGATAGACCATGAAGCCTTCCTCCTCGATCCAGAAAATGGCCCGGACTTTCCGCCACTGGAACGCATTGGTTTTGAAAAAGCCGGCATTGCGAAGGCGCGCTCCCCGCTGGTGACGATGGCCTATCCCAATACCGTTGCTGATCGCATTGCGGACGTGGCCGCCGGCGTTGATGCGCCGACCTTGGTCCAAGGGCGCGACTGGCATTGCCAGATTAAGGGCGACGCTCTCATTTACCGCGATGCCAAGGGCTCCCTGCGGCTCCCGCTACCGCACATGGCCGGGGATCATCAGGTGTCCAATGCAGGTCTTGCGATTGCCATGCTGCGCCATCAGGACCGCATTACCTTGCGTGACCACGCATTCACAGTCGCAATGGAAACCACCCAGTGGCCAGCGCGGATGCAACGGCTCACCTCCGGCCCCTTTGTGGATCTCGCAAAGCCCGCCCAATTGTGGCTCGACGGCGGCCACAATCCCAATGCTGCGGAAGCCATTGCCGCAACGTTCCTGCGGGGTCCTGCACTCGACATCGTCATTGGTATGCTTGCGAATAAGGATGCGGCCGAATTTCTCCGCATCGTGGCGCCGGTGGTCCGCAGCGTCACGGCCGTCCCGACACCGGGGCATGACTGTCATGCGCCGGAAGATCTCGCGGCCATGGCACGTGCCGCCGGAATTGAAGCGACGGCCACTGCAACGGATGTCACCGCCGCGCTTGCCCAGATCGGGAGCCGGGGCGATGCGCGCCGCATTGCCATTCTTGGCTCCCTCTATCTGGCCGGCGTCGTTCTGAAAGAAAACGGCCCGCTGCCGGACTAGGCCTTTTCGCCTGCAGTTCCCATCGCTGCATCGACAAGGCCGGTGCGCATCATGATCCAGAAAATCACGATACCAGGCACCGCCGCAACCGTCGTCAGCAGGTAAAAGTTCACATAGCCCAGCGCCTCAATCAGCGCGCCAGCCGTCGTGCCGGTCAAGAAGCGGCCGACCACACTCGCGCCCGCCGAAATCAGGGCATATTGTGCGCCTGTAAAGCGCAGGTCACACAAGGCTGAGAAATAGGCGACGATGACAACACCGGCATAGCCGCTGGCAAAATTTTCAAACCCAATCGCGCCTGCCATCGCCCAATTGCTGTGGCCGGAAGCGGCAAGCCCCGCAAAGCTCAGGTTTGAGACCGCCATCAATACCAGCGCGATCAGCACCGACCGCTTCAGGCCAATTTTGGCAAAGATGATCCCACCGACAAAAATCCCGATGAGATAGGCCCAAAACCCTACACCAACGTCGTAAATGGCAATCTCATCATTGGTGTAGCCAAGATCATCAAACAGCAGCCGGAAGGTCAGATTTGCGAGTGTGTCGCCAATCTTGTGAACCAGGATGAAGAGCAGGACGAGGAACGCACCGGACCGCTGAAAGAATTCCGTAAACGGCCCGATGATCGATGAGAGCACATCGCCAAGCGAGCGCTTTTCATTGGTGACGACATGGCGTTTGGGTTCCCCCAACCAAAGCCCCGTCAACATCGCTGGAAGCGCAAAGAGCGCACAAGCCATATAGGCAGCCGACCAGCCCACACGATCCGCCAGCACCAATGCCAAGGCCCCTGCCCCGGCAGAACCGATCCGCCAGCCATATTGGGACATGCCGGAGCCGACACCGAGCTGATAGGGCTTGAGCGTCTCAATACGGTAGGCATCAATCACGATGTCAAACGTCGCCCCCGCCGCGCCAACGAGAATAGCTGCAAGCACTGTCGCCGCGATATCGGCAGCGGGATCGACCAAAGCGAGATTGATGACAGCGGCCATCACAGCCAGACCAGACAGCAGTAGCCAGGAAACACGTTGCCCCAAATGCCCGATGATCGGCAGGCGGACTCCATCGACAATCCAGGCCCAGAAAACCTTGAGATTATAGACTAGGAAGGCGAGCGTGAAGGCCGTGACGGTTTTCTTATCGATACCGTCCTGCGCCAATCGGGTCGTCAGAGTCGCGCCGATCATGGCGTAAGGAAAGCCTGAGGAGATACCGACGAAGAAGGCCGCCAATGATTCCTTTTCCAGATAGGGTCTGACGGCACCCCAGATGCCCGGTTCAGATGCCGCTACGGCTTGGCTGGATTCACTCACGCAACTTGCTCCCCGCTCAATTTCGCGCGAACGTAGCGCGATAAACGGAGAAGGATAGCCCCGTCGTGAACATGATGTCACCCACGCCCGGACAAGTGGCCCTCGCCCGCCAGATTGCCGACGGCAGTGTTCAGGCGCCGCGCGAGATCACCAAAGTCCCGGCCAGCCGCTATACTGACCCTGACTGGTTTGCCCGAGAGAAGGCGACCCTTTTTGACCGTCTTCCACAGGTCATCGCCCCGTCAGCCCTCATCCCGCAGCCCAATATGGCCGTACCGCATGAAGGCTTTGGCCGCCCGCTGCTCATCACACGGGACAAGGACGGCACGGCGCATGTCTTCCTCAATGTCTGCCGCCATCGGGGGACACGGCTTGTCGAAGGGATGGAGACCGTCTGCGCCGCCCGGATGGTGTGCCCCTATCATGCCTGGACCTATGCGATGGACGGAGCGCTGACCGCCCTTCCCCGCCCGGACACTTTCCCCGGCTTTGACAAATCCAGCCACGGCCTCAAGGAATTGCCGAGCCGAGAAGCGGGTGGACTCATTTGGTTTGCCCCGGGCGACAGCGCAGATTTCAGTGAGGCTGAGGCACTGGGGCCCGACTTCGACGCCTTTGAGATGCGCGACCTTCATCTGTTCAACCGCAGAACGCATGAGGTGGCGTCCAACTGGAAGCTCATCATGGATGCGTTTCTCGAAAGCTATCATGTCTCGCGCCTCCATGCGTCGACCATTGGCCCCTTCTTCAAGAATGGCGTCACCTCCGGAGATTGTATCGGCCCGCACCAAAGATCAGCAGTCGGCCGTGCGGCAGACCTTGCCACAATGGACCTTGGCGATTGGCCGCAACTGCGCGCCGCCGTTACCTTCGCCTATCAACTCTTTCCCGCCACCGTCATGGTTGTCAGCCCAGACTATGTGAACCTCATGGTCCTTATGCCGCAGTCGGTTGACCGAACATTGGTTGAGGACTTCATGCTCATCCCTGAAAAGCCGCAGACGGAAAAGGCGCACGCGCATTGGCAACGCAGTTGGGAACTGCTCGACGGAGGCGTGTTCGCCGCAGAGGATTTCAGGGCCGCAGCCTTGGGACAACAAGGGCTATCGTCTGGCGCGATTGACCATCTGACACTCGGCACGCTGGAAACAGGAATCCGGCGCTTCCATGACGAGATTGAGGCGCGGCTTCTCCGCTAAAGACATCTGCGGCTAAGTCCGCTACTGGGCCCGCCATGAGCATTAACGAACCGCAGCGCATCGCCAAGTTACTGGCCCGGGCCGGCATCGCCTCGCGCCGTGAGATTGAGCGCATGATCGAAGATCGCCGCATCGCGATTGACGGCGTGCCGATTGAAACACCCGCTACCATTCTTACCAGCCTTACGGGTGTGACTGTTGACGGAAAGCCCGTCGCCCCGCCCAAGGCCGCAAAACTGTTCAGGTTCCACAAACCTGCCGGTGTGCTGACAGCAGAGCGCGACCCCAAGGGCCGGCGCACCATCTATGACGTCCTTCCCAAGGGTCTTCCCCGGGTCGTGCCCGTCGGGCGGCTCGACCTCAACACCGAAGGGCTTTTGCTGCTGACAACCGATGGGGAACTGAAGCGCCAGCTGGAATTGCCCTCCTCCGGCGTCGTCCGGTCCTACCGCGCCCGCGCCTATGGCACGGTTAGCCAGACGCAATTGGAAGATCTGATCCACGGTATTGAGATTGACGGCGTACGCTATGGCTCGATCGACGCCAATCTGGAACGCCGCACCGGTGCGAACACCTGGGTGGAAATGCGCCTGACCGAGGGCAAAAACCGCGAAGTCCGGCGCGTACTGGAACATCTCGGCCTGCGTGTCTCCCGTCTGATCCGCACCAGCTATGGTCCCTTTGGGCTTGGCGATCTGGAACGAGGTGAGGTCGCTGAGATTGACCGCAATCAGCTCTTCATGTTCCGGCAGTCCCTGACGAAGCAGAGCGGTCCGAAAGAACGTCCGGCGCCTCAGGATGCCTCTTCGGCGCCTTCCACCCCGCGCCGTGCTCCCTCATCCCCGGCCGCAACCAAGCGGCAACATTCCCGCCCGCCGCGTCGCCCATGAGGATCATCGCTGGAGACTGGCGGGGTCGCCCGCTCATCGCGCCCAAGGGAGACGCCACCCGCCCCACCGCAGACCGGACGCGGGAGGCCTTATTCTCAATGCTCGTCAGCCGTCTGGGGACGCTGGAAGAATTGAGCGTAGCAGACCTGTTTGCAGGGTCCGGCGCGCTCGGGCTTGAGGCATTGTCCCGCGGAGCCGCCAGTTGCATCTTTGTTGAGCAGGATCGCGCTGCTGTCGACGCGCTCAAGACCAACATTGCCAAACTCGGTGCCAAGGGCGCCGAAATCCGGCAGGGTTCTGTACTCTCCCTACCCCCGGCCCGCGCGCCACTGGACCTCGTGATGATGGACCCGCCTTATGCAAGCGGCGCAGGCTCCGTCGCGCTCGACAAGTTGGGGCGGTTGGGCTGGATTGGCCCGGCCACTTTGGTGAGCATCGAAACCTCCCGCACCGAAACCATCGATGTTGCGGGTTTCGCGGTCGATGTTCAGCGCGACTATGGCAAGGCGCGCCTTACCCTTTTGCGCGCAGAGCCCATAGACCCGCAAGGCTAAGGCCTGAACACACAGCCAAATAAGCCCCGACCGCACTGAGCCCGGCACTGTCTGACAGGCGCTGAGCGATGAGGGGGGCCAGGCCACCGCCCAGAATACCGGCCATGTTGAACGCGACCGACGCGCCGGAATATCGGACGCGCGCCGGAAACAACCGGGGCAACCAGGCGCCGAGCGGGCCATAGGTCAGCCCCATGGCAAAAAGCGCCATCGACAGGA
Organism: uncultured Sphingomonadaceae bacterium; assembly: GCA_937996655.1. Lineage (GTDB taxonomy): Bacteria > Pseudomonadota > Alphaproteobacteria > Sphingomonadales > Sphingomonadaceae > Aquisediminimonas. The sequence continues at coordinate 82,617 of CALKUK010000013.1, forward strand.
AGGTGCCCACCAACAGGGGCACGCCACTGCCCAAGGTCGGCACGATGAGGAGCGCCACGAGCATGGAAAGCCCGCAGCCGGCCATCAGCACCTTTCCAGCGCCAAACCGATCTGACGCATAGCCCGACACGATAATACCGACTGCCAGAAACAGGATTGCGAACAGTTGAAGCCCCAGAAACTGCTCCCGCGCCATGCCCAATTTCGTCGTCCCAAAACCAAGCGCAAAGGCCGTTGCGAGGTAGAAAATTGCAAAGCAGGCAATCGCGGCGAATGTGCCACCCAACACCTCACGCCAATGGCCCCGCAGCAACTCTCCCAACGGCACCTTTGGCGGTGGGGCTTCGGCAAGGGCGGCTGCGAAGGCCGGCGTCTCGGTGAGCTTCAATCGCACCCAAAGCCCAATGCCGACCAGAACGGCGCTGCCGAGAAAGGGAATACGCCAGCCCCATTCTTTGAAATCCTCGCCTGACAGGAACAGGCCAAGCAGCAGAAACAAGCCGTTCGACGCTAAAAAGCCGACTGGGGCACCCAATTGCGGAAACATGCCATAGCGGGCAGCCTTGCCCTCTGGCGCATTTTCAACGGCGAGCAGAGCCGCGCCACCCCATTCGCCGCCCAAGCCAAAGCCTTGGCCGAAGCGCAACAGGCACAGGAGCACCGGTGCCCACCCACCGATCACAGCATGTGTTGGCAGAAAGGCAATCAGGAAGGTCGAAAGCCCCATGATGAGCAGCGACGTGACGAGGGTCGATTTCCGACCGATCCGGTCCCCGAAATGCCCAAAAGCGATCGCGCCAAGAGGCCGGGCAAAGAAGGCCACAGAAAAGCTGGCATAACTCGCCAGGAGTTGCAGGCCAGGTTGTTCCGACGGAAAGAAGAGCGGCCCGAACACCAAAGCAGCGGCCGTGGCGTAGATATAAAAATCGTAAAACTCGACCGCCGTCCCCACCAAAGACGCGGCCAACACCCGCCTGTGCGATGTTTGTGTCGACATGTCCTGCTCCCCCCGTTTCGGAGAGGCCTATATCGGTTCAGCTTGAACTTGTCGAAGGGCTTGGCCTTGGGCCTCATTTGACCAACAGGAAGCTATTCTGGTCTCGCGGGGGGCAGTCTAGCGGTACCCCGTCAACCCATGCATCCCGAACGAAAAAAAACGGCCCCGGGTTTCCCCGAAGCCGCTTTCTAACGTGAACTGCCGAGCAGACGTCAGGCGAAGGTGACAGCCACCTTTTCGCGGCGACGCATGGCCGCACCGACCAGGCCGAAGCCCGCGAGCATCATCGCCCAAGCGGCCGGCTCCGGCACACCTGCATCTACGGTCAACTTCACATTATCGAGAAGTGGGCCGACATTGTCTGCGCTGTTCGTGCCAATGTTGAATTTCACATTGCCTGCGCCAGCGGCTGTGAAGAAGAGCGAAACCGTACGGAACGGATCAGAGCTGTTCAGGAACCCGCCTGTTGAAATGCCAACGATGCCCGTCGACAACCCCGGGAAGGCGATGAAATCCGCGCCCGAGAGATTTCCACCAATATCAATCAGGTTCGTCGCGCTTCCCAGCGCGAAGGCCATGAAGAAATCATCAAGGCTTCCGCCGCGCTGATTTCCGCCAATATCGAATGACAGACGGACTTTATCCCCCGCGTTAAACGCGAACGCCGCGAGCGAAGTGATCTTGCCAGGACCAGTGGATCCATCAAGGTCAACGCAAGAGCCGCTGCAGGTGATGCCATAGTCGCCGGACTTGACCACATCGACGTTGCCATCGACCGCGAAGTTCGCAAACGCGGCGTAGTTCAAAGAAGAGCCGCCGCCGGCTTCTGCGTCAAAACCGTCCGAAAAGACCACACCGGCGGTTGCCGGAACCGAAAGGCTGATCGCGCCCAGCGCGAGGAGTGAAGGAATGAGTCGCATAAAAACCCCTGTTTCCAATATGGTGAAGGTCGCCGCCACAATGGTTACATTTGTTTAATCAAACTTTCCGCACAGCGTCAAATCAGATTGTCTGACCCTTCTGTCCCGAAATGGGACCCCCTTGCCCGGCGGCGCAATGTTCCCTAATCGTTCACACGATGACCTTGCCTGCCAAACCCGACGAACCCGCCTATATTCAGGGGCTGAACACCCCGCAGCGTGAGGCTGTTTTGACATGTGACGGACCAGTCCTGATGCTGGCCGGCGCCGGGACCGGCAAGACAGCGGCATTGACCGCCCGGCTTGCCCATTTGATCGCCACGCGAAGGGCCTGGCCTTCCGAAATCCTCGCCGTCACTTTCACCAACAAGGCCGCGCGGGAGATGAAGGAGCGTGTCGGCAGAATTATCGGCGATGCCGTCGAAGGCATGCCCTGGCTTGGTACCTTCCATTCCATCTGTGCAAAGATGCTCAGAAAACACGCTGAACTCGTTGGTTTACAATCGAATTTTACAATTCTCGATACTGATGATCAGTTGCGCCTGCTCAAACAAATCGTCGCAGCAGCTGAGCTTGACGAGAAGCGCTGGCCCGCCCGCCAATTGGCTGGTTTGATCGACCAGTGGAAGAATAAAGGGCTGATTCCCACAGATGTAGATGCGGCGGAGAGCCAGCGTTTTGCCGATGGACAGGGCGCTAAGCTATACACTTTATATCAGGATCGCCTGAAGGCTCTGAATGCCTGCGACTTTGGCGATCTACTACTGCACATGCTGACCATTCTGAAAACGCATCGAGATGTGCTGCAAAGCTATCAGCAGCGGTTCAAATATATTCTTGTCGATGAATATCAAGACACCAATGCCAGCCAATATCTCTGGCTACGGCTGCTCGCGCAGGCGGGCAAAAACATCTGCGTCGTCGGGGATGATGACCAGTCCATCTATTCATGGCGTGGCGCAGAAGTTGCCAATATCCTTCGGTTTGAAAAGGATTTTCCGGGCGCAACTGTTATCAAGCTGGAACAGAATTACCGGTCAACGCCACATATTCTCGGCGCAGCCTCCGGCCTGATCTCCAAAAATGGCGGCAGGCTTGGCAAGACATTGTGGACCGAGGTTGATGCTGGGGACAAGGTTGAGATTATCGGCGTTTGGGATGGCCCCGAAGAAGCCCGTCGTGTGGGGGAGATGGCGGAAGACCATCAGCGCGCCGGTGGTTCGCTCGACGATCTTGCCATCCTTGTCCGAGCGCAGTTCCAGACGCGCGAATTTGAAGACCGGTTTATCTCAATTGGACTGCCCTATCGCATCATCGGCGGTTTTCGCTTTTACGAACGCGCTGAAATACGGGATGCGCTCGCTTATCTGCGCCTCGTCAACCAGCCCGCAGATGACCTTGCCTTTGAACGCATCGTCAACCAGCCCAAACGCGGCCTGGGGGATAAGGCTCTTGCCCGCGTGCAGATGTTTGCCCGCGGCATGGGCGGCCCCCTCTCCCATGCGGCTGTCGCCATCCTCGACAGCGATGAACTGACCCCTCAGGCGCGGCGTGCTCTAGGCGGATTTATTGGCGATATTGCCCGCTGGCGCGATCTATCGGCGAGCCTGCCGCATTATGAACTCGCGCGGCAGATCCTCGATGAAAGCGGCTACACGGCGATGCTGCAGGCGGACAAATCAGCGGAAAGCGCAGGTCGTCTTGAAAACCTCAACGAACTTGTCCGCGCGATGGAAGAATATGAAACGCTCGGCGCGTTTCTTGAGCATGTCAGCCTCGTCATGGACAATGACGCGCAGGGTGATGGAGAAAAGATCACCATGATGACGATCCACGCGGCCAAGGGACTGGAGTTTGATCGCACCTTCCTCGTCGGGTGGGAAGAAGGCGTCTTTCCCTCTCAACGCGCCATGGATGAAGGTGGCATGGCGAGCCTCGAGGAGGAGCGCCGCCTTGCTTATGTCGCGATCACGCGGGCACGGCGGAAATGCACTATCCTCCACGCCGCAAATCGCCGCATCTATGGCCAATGGACGTCAAGCATCCCCAGCCGTTTCATCGCAGAGCTACCTGCCGAACATATTGAGCAGGAAAGCTCTATGTCGGGCGGGGAAAGCCTGTGGCGGGCAAACTGGTCACAAAATGCCGATCCCTTTGCCCATGTGAACCGCAGCACAGGCCGCGGCCCCGGCTGGCAGCGGGCGGCCACCAGCTATTCCACCGCTCCCACCCGTATCGTTGAGGCGCGTGCAAGTGCTGTCAGCCTCGGCAATAAGGGTCGTTCTGATTTATCCCTTGGCCAACGCGTATTTCATGAAAAATTCGGTTACGGCCTCATCGCCGAGATCGAGGGGAACAAGCTGGAAATCGACTTTGAACAGGCCGGTCGCAAACGCGTGCTCGATACCTTCGTTACGGCCAACTGAAATAAAAAAAGGGCCCCGGCGCGTGCGCCAAGGCCCTTCCCCTGTTCTTCGCGTGACGATTAAGCGAAGGAAACAGTCGGCTGGCGACGGCGCATCGCTGCGCCAACCAAGCCAAAACCTGCCAGCATCATCGCCCAGGCAGCCGGTTCCGGGACGCCACCCGGATTGACCGAACCGAATGTGATATTGTCATATACGACAAAATTGGCGGTCCCGCCAAAGTCGATCGACTTAGCCAAGCCACCAAAGGCCACGCCGGATGCGGTCCAGTTACAGTAATAACCGGCGGGATCCCCCGAGCAGCCCGTATTGGCCTGGTTGACGATGGCAATTTGGCCCAACAGGTTACCCGTGGCGTTGAAATCGTCATAGACCGATACGAAACCGGTCGAGTTCGCCGAATAATAGAATGAGAAACCGGTGGTGAAACCGTTGGTCACATTCAAGATCGCGCTGTTTACGCTCAAAAACACAAGCGATGTCTGGCCAGACGGTTCATTGGCCGTGTTGCCCGATCCACCTGCATCAGCGTCGATGAGGGCGAGGGAGCCAGGCGCAAAAATATAATCTGGGCCATAATAGTTGCCGACTTCCTGAAGGTTAGCAAGACCTTCAAAAGTGAGCGTTACGGCCGCATTGGCCGTTCCGGGCAACGCAATAAGGGCCGCAGATGCAAGAAGAAGTTTTTTCATGGGTCGCATTTCCAATCACTAAAGTGGTTTTTGGTCCGTCTCCGCTTTGCGGTATCCGGACAGGGGCGACCCAAGCCCAATTACTAACGAAATATTCATTTTGAATGCAAGGCAGAAACCGTTGGAAAAAAGCGACAGCGTGTCCCGAAACGGAACACCCGCTGTCGTTTAGGTCAACCGAGCAACAACGCTTAAATCCTCAGGCCAATCCGACGTTGACAGGGCGGGCCGACAGACCATCGCCCTTGCCGTCTGTCGGCCCCAAGCATTTCGCTATGGGGACATATTCAAGACAGAGTATCGTATGTCACGGTGACGCAAAGCGTCAAACAACTGCGTGCCATGGCGTCTATCATCGGCAACAATGCACGTCCGCTTCAGCCGCTTAACGGCCATTTGGTTTTGGTGGCTGTTATCTAAGATCTATTTGGCGACTAAGTCTTTCAGCACCTTGCCCACGGCTTTGCGCTGTTTCGCAGGTGCCTCATAACCGATCTGCATCGCGGACACCGTGATCGCATTGCGGACGACATAAGACTCATCGTTCTTTTGGTCCTCGGTCGGTGCCACTTTTGAAGGCCCAATGCCGACACCGGGAAGTCCTGACTTGCCAAGACTGGCCACAAACCCAGCATCATAGGCATCGTAGCTGCCAATCTTTGTCATCTTCCACGGCGCGCCGTCCAATTTATCCGGAAAATTGACGTTAAGCGTAATGCCGCGCGGGATCAGGCGGCCGCCCTTTTCTGCCTTTTCCAAGGCCGTCAGCAATGTTGTGGTGAGCCCGGCAACCAGCTTTGACGCAGGATTGGCAAGCGTCGCATTGTCGACCGTTCCCATCCCCGCGCTCAACGCGATGGCGGGAATACCTCGGACAGCAGCATATTGGACATTACTGACCGTGCCTGAACTGATCACAATATGACCAACATTCTGTCCTTCATTGGGGCCGGATAGGACCAGATCTGGCACTTTCCCCCATCGGGCTTTGGCCAGCACGTCGATGCCATAAAGCGTCGCCATAACAGGGGTTCCGTCGACGTAATTCCAGTCAGCACCAAAGCCGGCGCGCGTCATCTGGCCCGCACCTGGGTCTCCGGCCTTTGCCGCACCGTTCAGGCAATCTCCAGCGAGTGGCCCCAGTGGCCGCATGAATTTCACGGCAGCGCCCATTCCGCTTTGACCGGTGCAAGGAACGGACACGATGACGTCGTGCCCCTGTGCCTTCAACGCGTCATAGAGCGCCTTCACGTTGCTCGTGAGACCATCATCATTGGTCAACACAATGTTCTTAGCCAACACTGGCTGTGCGCACAGGCCCGCGACCAGCGATGCCGCCCAAATCATTTTCATATACGTTACGCTCCCGAAGGCGGATCAGACGCCCGCCCTGCCCCCATTTGCCGTGATTAAAAAACTGCCTTGGCGTCGGTGCCCATCATCGCACCGCGGACCATCGGGATTGGTGGGCCACCGAAGCCCAAGAAGGTGTCGTGGAACGCCTTCCACTTGGTGCGATCCCCCCCTGTCCAATCCTCGCGCAGCTTTCGGATCATCAGCTTGCCCATGGTGTAATTGAGGTAAGCAGGATCATAGGTGCCGCGCGCCGACTGCTGGCGGGCATTGCCTTCATCCTGATAGCAGTCCTTGATGAACATCTGGCGGGACTGGTCCTGCGTCATACCACGCGCATGCATGCCGATGGCTGACAAATAGCGGCAGTCACGCAGCAAGGCGTTGGACAATTGGCCGATATGCGTTTCAGCATCCCCCTTATTGAGGCCGGCATCCCACATCATTTCCTCTGTATAATGTGCCCAGCCTTCGGCAAAGGCATAGCCGACAAACACACGCCCGAAAATCGACTTCGCCCGATTTGCGTGAAGGAAATTGAGGAAATGGCCCGGCCACACTTCATGCGTGGATGTGAACAGGAGGTCCTTTGATCCCGGGACATAGGCATCACGCGTTTTGGCATCCCAAGTCGGGTCCGGCGGCGAGATGTAATAGACCGACGGCAGACCTTTTTCATACGGCCCGGGAATGTCGATATAAGCCGAGTTCTGCCGGTTATAAGGCGGGGACTCCTCCACCTGCGCCTGTTCCGTGCCGGGGATGGACACGATATTGTTGTCGATCAGGAACTGACGCAGCATCGGCAGTTGCTCCCGCGCCTCGGCGACGGGGCCCGCGGCAGACTTTTTCGCATTCATCTTGTCCATACAGGCAGCAAGGCTCTTGCCCGGCGCAAATTTGGCGCATTCCGCCTTCAGGGCATCCTGATTGCGCTTAAGGTCAGCGCGGCCCACTGCTTCCAGCTCATCCAGCGAGACATCAACGCCTTCGGTGGCTGACAACATGCGGGAGAACCGATCCGGCCCGAGCGCAAAATTGGTTGTCGCCGTCTTCTTCTGGCCTTCCAGCCAGCTCGCCATGCCATTCATGGCAGCTGCCGCATCCTTAGCCACGGCGTCAAATTCCGTCTGCAGTGCAGGATCCTTTACGCTGGCAAAGGCAGCCTTGGCGTCGCCGGTATAATAATCTGCAAAACCCTTAAAACCCGGGATGCCGTAGGTGATAAAGCTGATCGGCATCGGCGTTTTCAAATTCTGGCGGATCTGCTGAACCGCACCGGGAATGGCGCGTGCATATTTGATAAACGCCTTCATGCGCGTCTCGGCATCGGCATAGGGCCGAGCGATATAGACATTGGGGTCCAACCCATTGTCAAAATACCAGCTGACATCAGTGTGGGGCGAATCTGCGTCTTCGATCCAGAAGAGTTCACCCCGCGCAACATGGATGAGATAGTCGCGTTCAAATTTCTCTTCCGTCGTCATCCCATCGGTGTTGAGGGCCTTTGCCGTCGCAATGGCATTCTTCAGGAAGGCGATGCGTGCAGCGATTCCGTCTTCGCTCCAATCGGCGAGCACACCATCATATTCATGGCGGCCCTGATAGACAGCAAAACTGGGGTTCAGCCGGAAATAATCTTCCAGAAAACGGTCGGTAAAGGCCTGCCAGGGCCGCACCTCTGGGGCCTTCACGGTTTCGACCATGATCTGTTGCGGCGCGACCGTCTGTTGCACACACCCCCCAAGCGCAAGCGCACCACAGGTAGCGGATAGGAGGAGCCTAAATCGTGGAGATGTCATGCGTTTCCCTTTGGGCAAGAATTTCTATTCGACTCGTATTTGCCACAGAGGTTGCACGAGAGCGCCCACAGCGCCAAGAACAATCCCGTGACTGAGACCATCCCCACCCCCACCCATCCCCTCGCCTATCGCGATTACCGCTATTTCTGGATTGCGCGCTTTGCCGCGGTGCTGGCCACAACGGGCGTTGTCGTTGTACTGGGCTACCAGTTTTACGACGTCGCCCGCACCGATTACGGCATGTCCATCAAAGAGGCCTCCTTCCAATTGGGCCTATTGGGGCTTGCCCAGTTCGTCCCGCTGGCCGTGCTGACGCCGGTCGCAGGCTGGGTGGCGGACCGGTATGACCGGCGACATGTAGCGATGATCGCCAATATGATCGACGCCTCTGTAGCGCTGACGCTGGCCATCATGACTGCACAAGACGAGCTGACCCTGCCGCTGCTCTATCTGATGGCTGCCCTGCACGGCGTGGCGCGGGTATTCGTCGGGCCGTCCATGTCGTCGATCGTGCCCAATATCGTGCCGCCCAATATCTTGCCCCGCGCGATCGCGTTCAATTCCATGGCCTGGCAAACGGGCACGGTAATCGGTCCGGGCATTGGCGGCATTTTGTTCGGGGTTATCCCTGCCCTGCCATATTGGCTGGCCGCATCGCTCCTCATTCTGGCTTCGCTGGCTGTTTCCCAAATCAAGCCGCTGCCCAAGGTAGAGATTAAGGGCACCGCCCACCCCTTCCGGCAGATGGTCGACGGGCTCCATTATGTCTGGAACGAACGCTTCCTGTTGGGGGCGATCACACTGGATCTGTTTGCGGTGCTCCTGGCGGGGGCGACGGCTCTTCTGCCTGTCTATGCGCGGGACATTCTGATGGTCGGGCCGGAGGGACTAGGCTGGCTGCGCGGTGCGCCTGCGGCAGGCGCTACACTCATGGCACTGTGGTTTTCTTTCCGCCCGCTCCATCGCAATGTTGGGGTGAAGATGTTGTGGGCCGTAGTTGTCTTCGGCCTTGCCACCATCGTGTTTGGCATTTCAAAAAACTATTGGCTCTCTTTGGCCGCGATGGCCGTGCTGGGCGGCGCCGACATGCTCTCGGTCTATGTCCGCTCGTCGCTCGTGCAACTCAACACACCAAATGACATGCGAGGCCGTGTCACGGCCGTGTCCACTTTGGCCATATCCGGCTCCAATGAGCTGGGCGAACTCCAGTCCGGCTTTGCAGCGGCCCTGCTTGGCCCTGTTGGAGCAGTTGTTTTTGGCGGCGTCGGGGCTATCTTTATCACAGCGTTCTGGGCGAAACTGTTCCCGGAACTTAAAAACGCAAAAACGTTCGAACCGCAATTCAGGAAGACATCATAATGACATTCGATTCGATCCTCGCCACCATTGGTGCCACGCCGCACATTCGGGTGTCCCGCCTGTTTCCTGACCATGCTGTCTGGATCAAATCGGAACGGTCCAACCCCGGCGGGTCGATCAAGGATCGTATCGGCCTTGCGATGATCGAAGATGCAGAACGCTCCGGCGCGCTGACACCGGGTGGCACGATTGTGGAGCCGACATCGGGCAATACGGGCATCGGCCTTGCTATGGTCGCCGCGGTAAAGGGTTATAAGCTAATCCTCGTCATGCCTGAGAGCATGTCGGTGGAACGCCGTCGGCTGATGTTGGCATATGGCGCAAGCTTTGATCTGACCCCACGTGAAAAGGGCATGAAGGGTGCCATTGAACGCGCGCTGGAGATCGTCGCTTCCACACCAGGTGCTTGGATGCCGCAGCAGTTTGAAAACCCCGCCAATATCGACATCCATGTCCGTACCACCGGGCCTGAAATCCTCGCCGACTTTGCGGACAAGCCCCTCGATGCCATCATCACCGGTGTTGGCACGGGCGGGCACATCACGGGTGTTGCCCAGTTCCTGAAGCCGCATTGGCCCAATCTGAAGATCTTCGCGGTTGAACCGACGCTTTCCCCGGTCATCTCGGGCGGTGCGCCGGCACCTCACCCCATTCAAGGCATAGGCGCGGGCTTCATCCCGAAGAACCTCCACACTGATTTGCTCGACGGCGTCATTCAGGTTGATCCAGCCGACGCCAAAGACATGGCGCGCAAGTCCGCTACCCAAGAAGGAATGCTTGTCGGCATCTCGTCAGGTGCGACGCTCGCCGCCATCAAGCAGAAACTGCCCGATCTCCCCGACAATGCACGTGTGCTCGGTTTCAACTATGACACCGGCGAACGCTATCTTTCCGTTCCGGAATTCCTGCCGGAGGCGTAAGCCCCCGCTTCCTCTTTGACCGTGGCAGATCGTGACCTTTACCACCTGACGCAAGACGCCATTGTCGGTGCGGTCAAAGAAGCGGACACCAAGGGAGTCCGCGCAGGGCCGATCATTGCTTTGTGCCTTTTGGCCGCACTTGGACTGGGCGTTTGGGCATGGTCGGCAGGTTGGCTCAGCCAGGGTTTTGATGGCGTGCGGCAAAGCCCGGTTGATGACTATTCGATCACCGTTCCCGCCAATGTCCCGACGGTGGAACCGCTGGAACTCAAAGAAGTGCCGGTTGAAATCGCCAAGAAGATCAACGACGCGACGCCTTTCACCAAAGACCCCGTGCCGCCTGCCGCCCCATTCCGCATTGGCGGCGACGCAACGGACATCGCACGCGCCACAGACTGTCTGGCGGCTGCGATCTGGTATGAGGCCGGGGCCGAAACACTTGCCGGTAAGAAGGCCGTCGCGCAGGTCGTCCTAAACCGCGTCCGCCATCCGGCCTATCCCAAAACGGTCTGCGGCGTCGTCTTTCAGGGGCAGGAGCGGACAACAGGATGCCAATTTACCTTCACCTGCGACGGCGCGATGATGCGCGTGCCCGGTGTCGCCGCTTGGGGCCAGGCACGCGGCCTTGCCCGTATCATGCTCAACGGCGAGGTCTTTAAGCCTGTGGGCACCGCCACCCATTATCATACCGATTGGGTCCTCCCAGCCTGGAGCGCAAAGCTCGACAAGGTGCACAAGGAGGCGACACACCTCTTCTTCCGCTGGACTGGCTTCTGGGGCACACCGGCTGCATTCCGCGGCCGCTATGCCGGGGCGGAACCTTCTGTGCAGAAGCTCATCATGCTCTCGCCCGCCCATGCACAGATAGAGGCTGGCGATGCCATCATTGGTGAGGCCTCCCCGCTTGATCCTGCCCTCGGCCTGTCCGGCTTGGACGCGCAGCTGCCCCCCGGCACCCCGCCGGTCGGCAATGGTGTACCTGCCAACGCTTTTGGCTTTAAGCCGCGCCTGCAAAGCCCGTCCGGAGATTTTATTGCCTTTGTCGTGCCCAAGACCACAGACCCCGGCCAATTACTCTCGCTCGTGCTCTCCTCTTGCGCAGTGAAGCCCTATTGCAAGGTTCTCGTCTGGACCGATAACCGCCGTGCACCAACCAAGATGCCAGTCACAGATGATCAATTGGCGGCAATGGCCTTCAGCTATCTGCGCAACCGGTCTAGCGGGCTCGACAAAGTGCTGTGGAATTGTGACGTCTTTCCACGCCCGGATCCGAGCCAGTGCATGAAACAGCGGGTCGTGCCTGAAGCCCCCATGGCAAAGTCGGTTGTGAGATCTACTCCACCAACCGCGCCGATCCCAGTGGCCGGGACGCCCACGCCTTAGCCTTATTCCGCTGGAACCGCGACGTTCGTCTTCTGCCCTGTCAGCCAGCGAAGAAGCCGCGGAAGAGGCGCATGGGCTCCCATCCAGTCGGCATAGGCGACGTAGGCGGGATCGGTCAGGAGATGCTTTTCCTCTGTTCGTGCGCGCCAGTAGTAAACGGCGCTAACGAGGGCGAGTGTCACGGTGTTGCGCACGCAGTCGACAAGGCTGCCCGTCGTGACAAGGAAGGGCAAGGTGGAAAGCCACCAAAAGGCGTTTTTCGAGACATAGGCGGGATGCTTTGTAAAAGCATAAGGCCCGTTGGTAATGATCCCACGGTGCGTAAGGTTGGAAAAGCGCAAGCCAAAGGCAACGGTTGCCCAAGCATAAATGCCCGTCAGCAAGACGAGCAGCGCGCCCCAGAGAGCGAGGAGGAGCGGCGCGCCTTCAAACCAGTGCATCCAGCTGGCATCGCCCCAGGTGCCGGTTTGATAGTAAAGCACACCACCTTCAACCATCAGCACAAAGGGCGGATAACACATCAGCGCCGCGACCCAGCCCTGCATGTGCGGGTTGGCCGTACGGATATGGGCATCGAGCGGCTTCAACGTCAGCAGATAGCCAACCGTGGCAAAGGCCACATCGACAAGGAACATCAGGCTGATCAGCCAATTGGCCATCGTGACTGGAGTGGACAGAATATCCGCCGTTGCCCAGCCCACAACATGTGCAAAGCCACCCGGCACGATCGAAAACATAAAGGCGAGGAAGAAGCCTTTGACGGCCCAAGCACGGGCATGGTGCCGGATATCCTCAGCCGCCCAGCCCGGCTGGCCGATCAGCCAGGTTCCGAAATGCCAAGCGCCATCGCGCGGATCCTTCAGATAACGGTCCAACCAAAAGACGTAGGGCACGGAGAAAAAGAGCAACAGCGGGACCGCCGCCTGAAACAATTCCATCGAAAACAGATAGTTGCCCCGCCAATACCAGCGGCCGATACAATAGACGGCGGCGATCATCCCCCAAGTGGCCCATAACCCTGCGATCTTAACGAGAGAAATGTCCACCACGTCCCGCCAAGGACGGGGGCTGGCCCAGTCAATTCCGGTCGAGGTCCGCAGATGGACCTTGTCGACCAAAAGCGACCAGACCACCATCGGGATGCCGCAGGCGAACAAATTGGTGAGCGCAGACCAGCTGCCGTCCATGCCATATTGCCGCGATACGGTGACCCAGAAGAACAAACCGGCAAGGCCAGCAAGCCCCACGCCCGCAGAAACGGCGGACTCTGGCCGCTGAGGCTGTGTCTGATGAGGAGGCGCATCCATAAGCACGCTGTAACGGGTAGCGGTTAAGGTTGGTTTACCGTTCCCCCAAAGGCAGATTTACAGGGTGCGTCCGAACCGCTAGCTCCGAGAAGACAAATCATTTTGGCAGGTTTTAGATGGCATTTTTGGGCAAGGCTTGGCGTTTTCTGGTTGGCGTGAAAGATGCGCTTGTCCTCATCCTGCTGCTGATCTTTTTCGGCGCGCTTTACACACTGCTCTCGGGCACGCCCAATGCCGGACAGGTTGAAGACGGCGCCCTGCTTGTGGCGCTGGACGGGGCCATTGTGGAACAGCCGGAAAGCGCGAGCCCGGCGGAGCTCCTTTCGGGTGCGGCCAGCAATGTAGGCCAAAACCGGCTGCGCGATGTCGTGCACGGTATTGAAACGGCTGCCGATGACAAGCGTGTCAAGGTCATCGCACTTGACCTCGACAGCTTCTGGGGTGGTGGCCAAGTCGCGCTTCAAAGCGTTGGAAATGCTTTAGAAAAATTCCGAAAGACCGGAAAGCCAGTCATCGCGTTTGCAACCGCTTATACCGATGACAGCTATCTCCTTGCCGCGCACGCCAGCGAAGTCTGGCTTGACCCCATGGGGATGACGTTCATCGCCGGGCCTGGAGGAACGCAGCCTTATTTCAAGGGGCTGATCGATAAACTGGGCGTCAACGTCCATGTCTACCGCGTCGGGAAGTTCAAATCCTTTGTGGAGCCCTATACGCGCAGCGAACAGTCGCCCGAAGCAAAGGCCGCTGGGCAGGTACTCGCTGATGCGCTGTTTTCAGCTTGGAAGGCCGATGTAAAGGCGGCCCGCCCCAAGGCCAAGCTGGACGCCTTTATCGCAAATCCAGCAACAGCCGCTGCGGAGGGCAGCTACAGCAAGGCCGCACTCATCGCCGGTATGGTCGATAAATTGGGAGACCGGATCACCTGGTCGCGCCGGATTGCTGAAATTGCTGGGACGGACAACGCCGCCGCCGCCGACAGTTTCCGCGGCACGGAATTTGCCGATTATATCGCTGCCCATCCCTTTAGAGCCCATGGAGGAAAGGTGGGCGTCGTTACGATCGCCGGTGACATTGTGGATGGGGAGGCCCCCGCCGGAACGGCTGGCGGAGAAACGATTTCGCGCATCATCCTGGATGCCGTGGCAGCGGGTGACCTTGACGCGCTTGTGGTTCGTGTGGACTCCCCTGGCGGCTCGGCGCTGGCGGCAGAACGCATACGACTTGCCGTGATGGAAGCGAAAAAGGCCAAGTTGCCGGTGATCGTCTCCATGGGGAACGTCGCGGCATCAGGCGGCTATTGGATTTCCACTGCAGGTGACAAGGTGTTTGCGGAGCCGGCCACCATCACAGGCTCCATCGGCGTGTTTGGCATCCTTCCAACATTTGAAAACACCGCCGCCAAAATCGGCGTCTCTGGCGATGGCATTGCGACCACGCCGCTGTCTGGCCAGCCAGACATTCTGCGCGGCACCAATGCCATGACCGATCAACTGATGCAGGGCGGGGTTGAAGACATTTACCGCCGTTTCACGGGCCTTGTTGCGGCATCCCGAAAGTTGCCTCTGGCCCGTGTGCAGGAGATTGCACAGGGCCGCGTGTGGGATGGTGGGTCAGCCCGGCAGCTTGGGCTGATCGACGCTTTCGGATCACTGGACGATGCGGTGGCCGAAGCGGCCAAGCGCGCAAAGCTAGACCCCGAAAAGGTCCGCCCCTTCTATCTTGACCGAATTCCATCCTGGTTCGAATTGCTCACCCAAGGATGGTTCACCGAAGAACCGGCGACACCTGCCCGCGATGCTTGGTCAAAGGTGATCCTGCGCCAACAGGCCGCCATGGCGACCGGATTGGAAGATGGCCTCCACGTCCTCTCCGGCCCTGCCGTGCAGGTTCGCTGCCTGTCTTGCCCGTCCGTCCCCCGCCTGAAGGCGCGCGACAGCTTTTTCAAAACCCTGTTGAACAAGGTAATTTCATGATCGAACTTCGCGCCGCCGCCCCAGACGACGCAGCGGCCATCGCCGCCATCTATGCGCCCTATGTCGCCACCAATGCCGTATCGTTTGAAACATCGGCACCGAACAGCCGCCAAATGCGCACCCGCATTGAAAACGGCAACCACCTGTACCCGTGGATTGTCGCGAGCGAGGGAGATGTCGTGCTTGGCTATGCCTATGCCAAGCCGTTTCGCCCCGGCGACACCCATCGTTTTGGCGTTGAGGTCGCCGTATACGCGGCCGGTGAACTGGAAGGCAAAGGCATCCGCCGCACCCTTTTACAGGCTCTTGTCGCGACCCTGACGGAGCAGAACTTCACCCAAGCCATCTGCACTTTGATGACGCCCAATGACAAGCTGATCCAGCTCTACGAATCCGTCGGCTTCAAGCGGGCGGGCGCCTATCGAGAGGTCTGCTACAAGAACGGCCAATGGAGCGACATTGGCCTATGGCAGCGTGAGCTATCCGAGCCCGCCAATCCGCCTGCGGACCTGAAACCGTTTAGCGCTACCGGTGTGGTGCGGGGATAACGCAGCTCTCCAATGAATATAAAAAGAGAGGACAGAACATGACCAACCATGTCGAAGGCAAAAGCATCGTCATTACCGGCGCAGGCGGCGGATTTGGCAAGCTCGTGTCAGAAAAGGCCGCCACACTTGGTGCGAAGATCATGTGCGCGGACATTGATGCCTCCGCCGCCGAAGCCGTGGCGTCGGCCATCCGCGCGGATGGTGGCATTGCCCGATCCGCAGGCGTTGACGTACGCGATATCGGCCAGATGAAGGGCCTTGCGACGGCGACCGTTGCGGAGTTCGGCGCGATTGACGTGATGGTCAACAATGCGGGCATTATGCCGCTCGCCTTCTGGTCGGACCATGAGGCCGCGCTCGACGCGTGGAACCGCTGCATCGACATCAACCTGAAAGGCATCATGCACGGCATCATCGCGGTGCATGACCAGATGATCAGCCAAGGCCATGGTCAGGTCGTCAACGTGGCGAGCATCTACGGCAACTTCCCGGTGGCAGGCGCGGGTATCTATGGTGCGACAAAGGCCGCGGTCAGCTTCCTGTCTGAGAGCCTACGGGTGGAATCCCGCGGCAAGATCAAAGTGACGACTGTGAAGCCGACGGGTGTGCCGTCTACCGGCCTGTCCGGCACAATCATTAATCAAGCTGCCAGCGTTGGCATCCTCGGGCAGAACACCCCCGCCTTCTCGGAGATGGTGGAGCAAATGGGCGCAGGCACCTTCCCCACCGAGCGCCTCGACCCCGAGAATATCGACTATGCGAGCCTCGCGCCGGAACATATCGCCGATGCCATCCTGCACGTGATCAACCAGCCTTGGGGCGTCTCAATCGGCGACATCACCGTGCGCGGCGCGGGGGATCACTTCATTCTGTAAGGTCGAGCGCCGTCCTGCAAACATCCTCCATGCCAATGGCGCGAAGGAAGACAGTGCCTTCCAACGTGACCATCAGGCGGGCGGCGTCGATATCGGGCGTGTCGCTTTGCAGCTGGGCCTTGCCCCAATCCAAAAAGCCGCGCCCGATGGCCTCGCCGATCTGCGCCAGCGCCGCGTCGCCATTGGCTGCCCCGCTCGCAACCTCCAGAAAGACGCGCATATAAGGCGCAAAGCCGGGATCTGAGAGCGCGGCCGACAGCCGCGTCAGCAGCGCCGCATAGGGCAAGGGTTCCGGCGCGGCGGCACCCTCCATCAGGAAGACCATCCGGCCTGCGATATGCTGAAGGACCGCAGCAATCAGCGCGCTTTTGTCCGCAAAATAATAGAGCAGCATCCGGTCGCTCGTACCCGCAGCCTTAGCAAGCGGCCGCAGGCTGGACGCGGAGAGGCCATGCGCCAGCACATGGTCGGCCAACTTGTCCAGGATCAGGGCGCGCTTGTCATCGGGGGGTCCCATAGAAGGCTTGTAGCAACCGCTACAACGATGTGGCAATCGCTACAGGGTCTATGCTCAGCTGCTCGCCGTCGCCGGTTTGTACTTCGCCACATCCGTTGTGAATTCGGCATGGCCATAGCCAGCGAGTTGGTGCCGCAGCTTTGCGATCAAATGCCTGTCGGCAATCTCGCGTAGGACGGGCACTTTGCCCGCGAGGCGATAGGCGGCCATGCGGAACAGGATGACGGCGATGGTCGCGGCATAGAGAAACTTGTCCATGCCCGTGATGCGGACGCCGACGCGTTCGGCCGCCGCCCAGTCGCCATTCAGAAACGCCTTGGCAAAGAACACGCGCGCGAAGGAGCGTTCGAGCCGGCGGAAGGCGCGGCCGGACAGCGAGCGGTCGGTCGACAGCTCGGCCTCCATCGTCGCGCGCAGCAGGCCGCCGCAGATTTTGTCATCATATTCGTGGCGCAAGGTCGCGCTGCGCGTCAGCCAGATGCGAACGATCTCTTCCGGCGTATCGGCCAAAAGGTCTTCCGGCAGCCCGAGCAGATAACAACGATAGCGGGCCAGCTCCACCCGCGCACGTTCTGCCGGCGTGAAGCAGGTGCGCCCAGCCTTCAACACATCATTAGACAGGAAGTAGATCGGGATGAGGCCCGCAGGCATCTGATCCAACTGCGGGATAGGCACGCCATAGGTCTTCTCATCCCACATGCCGGGCCGGGTCAAGACGTTCACTCGCACCATCGAGTGCATGAGCCGCACCATGGCGGCGGCATGAAAGCCCGGTCCAAAGCGCTGCAGCGCCCGCGGCAGGATGGTGGTGGTGAAGAAGGTTGCTGTTTCCTTGACCCGCCGTGCCGCCGTTGCGTGGCTCAGCGTGCCCGTCAACGCCATGGGAAGGGCGGAATATTTGTTGAGGAAGGTCGCAATAAACGCCCCCCGGATCGCGAAGGGAGAGAGATTGGCGGCGCTGTTGCGCTCTTCCCGCGCCCCTGCCTCCACCATCCGCATGTCCAGCCAATCCGGAATACGCTCCATCTCCGTGATGAGTGCAACCAGTTCCGGCGGCGCATTGGGCACCGCGTCCAACCCTTTGTCACATGCTGTTCGCAGCATATCGACAAGCGGGCGGAAGCCATATTGTGGCATGAGCGCGGCATAGGCATCGCCTGTAATGTCGCCGAGGTTGGTATACTCACGGAACCGCCCCACAAGATCCGCATCATTAAGCATGGCTTCGCGTGGGAAGGCAGAGCCAGCCCGGAATTCCGTTACATCCTCGGGCTTCGCGGCAAATCGCTCCGGCATCTGATCGAAATCGAACCGATCATACAATGCGGGCAGACGGTCCTTTTGGGAACGAACACGGGCGGCGATCTTGTCAAGGCTGGTCATGGGCCCATGCTGCGTCAGGCATGGCGGCAACGTCAACCCTCACATCCGTCAGCCCTTATAGGACGGTATCGCCCAGCCTTTGACGATGGCCATTGCCCGCAAAGCAAAGCCTGCCACAACGCCGACTAGGGCGGCGATCGTCAACGGGACGCCCGCACATGTCAGCAACACGAACAGACCCGCCGCAAGTGCCGCTGCCGTGACATAAATTTCAGGCCGCAACAGGATAGATGGCTCACCCGCCAGAACATCGCGAATGATGCCGCCGACACACGCCGTGATGACGCCCATCAGCACCGCCGTGATGGGCGCAATTCCCATGGCCAATGTCTTGGAGGCGCCGAATACGGCGTATACCGCCAATCCAATAGCATCGAACCAGTCGAGCGCCCTGCCCTGCCACCAGCGCACAGGCGTCACCCAGATCAGTCCAACCACGGCGAGGCAGATGGCCGGCACATGCCAGTCCTGCACCCAAAACACTGGTGCCCCGATCAGAAGGTCCCGCACCGTCCCGCCACCGACGCCGGTTACGAGCGCAAAGAAGGAGAAGGTCACCAGGGTCTGACCCCGATGCGCCGCGGCCAAAGCACCGGACGCCGCAAATACGGCAATACCGATCAGATCAAGCCAGATCGGCAACGGGATCAAATGTGGATCGGCTTGCCCGTCACAGCCATCGCCGCTTCTTTCAGCGCTTCGGCATGGGTCGGGTGCGCGTGGCAGGTATAAGCGATGTCTTCGCTGGTCGCCCCAAATTCCATGGCGAGTGCCGCTTCAGCGATCATCGTGCCTGCAAGCGACGCCACGATATGCACGCCCAACACACGGTCTGTCTTGGCATCGGCGATCACCTTCACAAAGCCGTCAGTGTCCCGGTTCGTTTTGGCACGGCTGTTGGCCATCATGGGGAATTTGCCGACCTTGATCTCGCCCTGTTCCTTCGCCTGCTCTTCGGTCAGGCCGACGCTGGCAAATTCAGGCATGGTGTAGACGACGCCGGGAATGACGTCATGGTTCACAATACCCGTCAGCCCCGCGCAAAATTCTGCCGCGGCAATGCCTTCATCTTCCGCCTTATGCGCGAGCATTGGGCCGGGCGTCACATCGCCAATGGCATAGACACCGGCGACCTTAGTCTGGAAATCATGCCCGACTTCAATCTGGCCGCGCGCATTGAGTTCGACGCCCGCTTTTTCAAGCGCCAGCCCTTCGGTGTTCGGACGACGGCCGATGGCGACAAGAACGCAATCAGCCTCCAGTGTTTCGGCAGCGCCGCCCGCAGCAGGTTCGACAGTGACAGTTGCCTTGCCACCCTTCACCGCAACGCCAGTCACCTTGGTCGACAGCTTGAGCGCCATGCCCTGCTTCTTGAAGATTTTGGCGGCTTCATTGCGTACTTCCCCGTCCATCCCGGGCAGGAGCTGATCAAGATATTCGACCACGGTCACCTCGGCACCAAGGCGCTTCCACACGCTACCCAGTTCCAGCCCGATCACCCCGCCGCCAATAACGACGAGATGCTTGGGCACCTTGGGCAGCGCCAATGCGCCGGTGGAATCGACGACAATTTTCTGGTCAATCTCGACACCCGGAAGCGGCGTCACAGAGGAGCCGGTCGCGATCATGATCTTCTTCGCGGTGTAAGCGGTGCCGCCGACGTCGATGCTGTTGGGCGAGGTAAAGGCCGCGCGACCCTTGATCCAGTTGACCTTGTTCTTCTTGAACAGAAATTCGATCCCGCCCGTCAGTTCCCCAACCGCCTTCGCCTTTTCGGCCTGCATCGCCGGGATATCGACCTTCACATCCTTAAAAGTAATGCCGAATTTGGTGAGCGAGCCCGAATGGGCTTCTTCATAGAGTTCGGACGCATGGAGCAATGCCTTGGAGGGGATGCAGCCGACATTGAGGCAGGCACCGCCCAATGTCTCACGGCTTTCGACACACGCGGTCTTCAGGCCCAGCTGCGCCGCACGGATGGCCGCCACATAGCCGCCGGGGCCAGCGCCGATAACGATCAGGTCGAAATTGGTGTCGCTCATCTTCCTGCTTCCTTTCACGTCATGCTAGCGAAAGCTGGCATCTCCAAATTTGGGAGACCCCAGCCTTTGCTGGGGTGACGACAATCTTAGAGATCAATCAGCAACCGCGTCGGATCCTCAATCGCGTTCTTCACGGCGACCAAGAACGTCACGGCTTCGCGACCGTCGATCAAGCGGTGGTCATAGCTGAGCGCCAGATACATCATCGGCCGGATGACAATCTGCCCATCGCGAACCACCGGGCGATCTTCGATGCGGTGGAGGCCGAGAACAGCCGACTGCGGTGGATTGATGATCGGGGTCGACATAAGCGAACCGAATACGCCGCCGTTGGAGATGGTGAAGGTGCCGCCCTTCATATCGTCCATGGTCAGAGAGCCATCCTTAGCGCGCTTGCCAAAATCGCCGATAGTGCGTTCGATATTGGCCACCGAGAGATCCTGTGCGTCCCGAATGACGGGAACGACAAGGCCATTCGGTGCGGAAACCGCGACAGAGATATCAGCATAATTGCGGTAGACGATCTCGTCGCCTTCAATGCTGGCGTTGACGGACGGGATGTCCTTCAGCGCCATGCACACGGCCTTGGTAAAGAAGCCCATGAAGCCAAGACGGACGCCGTGCTTCTTTTCGAACAAATCCTTGTACTTGGTCCGTGCGGCCATCACTTCGGTCATGTCGACATCGTTGAACGTCGTCAGCATGGCGGCGGTATTCTGCGCTTCCTTGAGGCGCTTGGCGACCGTCTGTCGCAGACGCGTCATGCGGACGCGCTCTTCACCACGCGCTGCTGTGGAAGCAGAAGGTGTCGCAGCGGTTGTCGGCGCAGCCTCAGCCTTGGCAGTGGCCGTGCCCGCAGACACAGCAGCCATGACGTCATCCTTGGTCAGGCGCCCGTCTTTGCCTGTGCCTTTGATCTTTGTCGGATCAAGGCCATGTTCCAGAACCACACGGCGGACAGAGGGAGACAAGGTCAGATCACCCGCATCCTCGACGATAGCTTCAACGACCGGTGCCGCTGCAACCGGAGATGCCGCGGCGGGCTTGGGTGCGGCAGATGCGCCAGTGCCGGACTCGATCATTCCGATGACAGCGCCAACGTTGACCGTCGCGCCTTCGGACACAACATGCGCGCCCATGACACCGGCAACAGGTGCGGTCACTTCCACGGCGACCTTGTCGGTTTCAAGGCTCGCAATGGCTTCATCGGCCGCAACAGCCTCACCCGGCTGCTTGAGCCATTGGCCCAGCGTCGCTTCCGAGATCGATTCACCCAGAGTGGGAACGGTAACTTCTGTCGACATGATCAGCCTTTCCGCTGGCGTCTAATTTCCGCGCGGACACTATGGCCCAGCGCGTGAGAGATAAGGGCAGCCTGTTCGGCCTGATGGCGTTTCATAAGGCCCGTTGCCGTCGAGGCGCTCGCCTTGCGTCCCGCGTAGCGCGCACGCTGCGGCTGAGTGCCGGCTTTGCCGAGGCATTCCTCGATAAAGGGTTCGACAAAGAACCACGAACCGTTGTTCTTCGGCTCTTCTTGCGCCCAAACGACCCCTTCAAGGTTCGTCATCCGCTTCAGGCGTTCAACCAACGGTTCAGACGGGAATGGATAAAGCTGCTCAATACGGACAATCGCGGTGTGCTTATCACCCGCAGAATTGCGCGCTTCCATCAGGTCATAGGCGACCTTTCCGGAACACAGCACAAGCCGCTTCACATCCGTGTCCGCCGGAGCCCAAGGATCCGAAAGGATGCGCATGAAGTGGCTCTGGTCGAGGAATTGGTCGACACTCGACACTGCCATCTTGTGCCGCAGCAGGGACTTGGGCGTCATGACGATCAGCGGCTTGCGGAACTGCCGATGCATCTGGCGGCGCAACATGTGGAAATAGTTGGCGGGCGTCGTGCAGTTGGCGACCTGAATGTTATCCTCGGCGCAAAGCTGCAAATAACGTTCCAGACGCGCCGAGCTATGCTCCGGCCCCTGCCCTTCATAGCCATGCGGCAACAGCATTACGAGGCCGTTGGCACGCAGCCACTTGGACTCACCCGCCGCGATGAACTGATCGATCATGACCTGCGCGCCGTTGGCGAAGTCCCCAAATTGGCCTTCCCATAGGACGAGTGCCTTGGGGTCGGCCCCAGCATAGCCATATTCAAAACCGAGCACGCCAAATTCAGACAGCGGGCTATCCAGAACCTCAAATCGACCATGAGGAACAGTCGATAAGGGTATGTATTTGCTCTCATTTGTCTGGTCCACCCAGACGGCATGGCGATGACTAAACGTGCCGCGACCCGAGTCCTGCCCAGAAAGCCGGACGCCATAACCTTCGGACAAAAGCGAGCCGAACGCCAACGCTTCGGCGGTCGCCCAGTCAAAGCCTTCACCCTTCGCAAACATATCCTTCTTCGCGGCCAGAACACGGGCCAACGTCGGGTGGATATTGTGTCCATCAGGCACTGTCGTCAGAGTGCGACCGAGGCTTTCGAGCAGCTTGCGTGACACGCCCGTTTCGACGTTGCGGCGCGCCGTTTCCGGATCAGCCGGCTTGTTAAGCCCTGTCCAACGGCCGCCGAACCAATCCGCATCATTGGGCTTATATTCGGCTGCGGCCTGAAATTCCTGTTCCAGCACCTGCGTAAATCTCAGCGCGTGTTCCGCCGCCCAGCTCGCGTCGATGACGCCCTGATCAACGAGGCGTTTGCTGTAGATTTCACTGACACCGGGGTGGGTCTTGATGTTCTTGTACATCAGTGGCTGGGTGAAGCCGGGCTCATCGCCTTCATTGTGGCCGAAGCGGCGATAGCACCACATGTCGATCACGATGTCGCGGTGGAATTTCTGCCGGAACTCGATCGCCATCTTGCAGGCGAATGTAACAGCTTCAGGGTCATCGCCATTCACGTGCAGGATCGGCGCCTGAACGCCCTTTGCGACGTCCGACGGATAGGGCGAGGAGCGGGCGAATTGCGGGCTCGTCGTGAAGCCGACCTGGTTATTGACGATGAAATGAATGCAGCCGCCGGTGTTGTAGCCACGAATGCCTGAGAAGCCGAGGCATTCCCAAACAATCCCCTGCCCCGCAAAGGCGGCATCGCCATGCAGCAGAACGGGCAGAACCTGCGTGTGCTTGCCCGCGCCGATATCGTCGCGGAAGGTCTGGTTTGCGCGCACCTTGCCCAGAACGACCGGGTCCACGGCTTCCAGATGGGACGGGTTTGGCACCAGGCTCATATGGACGTTGATGCCGTCAAACTCACGGTCGGTAGATGTGCCGAGGTGATATTTCACATCGCCGGAGCCGCCGACATCTTCCGGATTGGCAGAACCGCCGGAAAATTCATGGAAGATGACGCGATAGGGTTTGCCCATCACATTAGCGAGCACGTTGAGGCGACCGCGATGTGGCATGCCGATCACGATTTCCCGCACGCCCTGCGCGCCGCCCTGCTTGATGAAGCTTTCCAGCGCCGGGATCATCGCTTCGCCGCCATCAAGGCCGAAACGCTTGGTGCCAACATATTTACGGCCGAGGAACTTCTCGTACTGCTCGGCCTCGATCACCTTGGCGAGAATGGCCTTCTTGCCTTCATTGGTGAAACCGATGGACTTATCCGCACCCTCCATCCGCTCTTGGAAGAAGCGCCGCTCCTCCACGTCGGAGATGTGCATATATTCGAGGCCGACATTGCCGCAATAATTGGCCCGCAGGATGGCGACTAGCTGGCGAACTGTCGTCCATTCCAGCCCCATAGCCCCGCCGACATAGATTTTGCGATCCAGGTCAGCGGCAGAAAAACCATGATATTCGGGTGTGAGATCCGCCGGAAGATCCTGCTTGGTCAGGCCAAGCGGATCAAGGTTCGCGGCAAGATGACCCCGCACACGATAGGTGCGGATCAGCAGCATGGCCCGGATCGAATTCCCGGCAGCCGCCGCGACATCGGCTTCAGCCAGGGGCGCGCCTGCCGCCTTCGCTGCCGCCTTGACGGCGACCTGCATCTGCGTCGGATCGAGCGCCGCCGTCAGATCATCCGTGTCAGACAACGGCCAGTTGGGCCGAGCCCAGCTGGGACCTTGCTCACTTTCGAATTCGTGGTTCTCAAAACCCATGATCTACGCCTTCCTGGGGAGAGGAGACTGGCGGCGGTGTGAGGGCATTTAGCCCTTCAACACCTCCACCAGCGTGCGACCGAGTTCCGACGGCGATGGCGACACGCGGATGCCCGCAGCTTCCATGGCAGCGATCTTCGAATCCGCATCGCCCTTACCACCCGAAACGATGGCACCGGCATGGCCCATACGACGACCCGGGGGTGCCGTGCGGCCTGCGATGAAGCCGACCATCGGCTTCTTACGTCCGCGCTTGGCTTCGTCGATCAGGAACTGGGCAGCCTGCTCTTCCGCGTCGCCGCCAATTTCGCCGATCATGACAATCGACTTGGTCTCGTCGTCCGCAAGAAATGCTTCGAGGCAGTCGATGAAGTTGGTCCCGTTTACGGGGTCACCGCCGATGCCGACAGCCGTTGTCTGGCCAAGGCCTTCCGCCGTCGTCTGGAACACGGCTTCATAGGTCAAGGTGCCAGAGCGCGAGACAACGCCGACCGACCCCTTGGAGAAGATCGAACCGGGCATGATGCCGATCTTGCATTCATTGGGCGTCAGGATGCCGGGGCAGTTCGGGCCGATCAGACGCGACTTGGAGCCAGAAAGCGCACGCTTCACCTTCACCATGTCGAGCACCGGAATGCCTTCGGTGATGCAGACGATGAGCGGCACTTCGGCGTCGATCGCTTCAAGGATCGAGTCTGCCGCAAAGGGCGGCGGCACGTAGATGACCGAAGCGTCAGCGCCCGTCTTGGTGACGGCTTCAGCGACCGTGTCGAACACCGGCAGGCCAATATGCGTCGTGCCACCCTTACCGGGGGTGACACCACCAACCATCAGCGTGCCATAATCCAGCGCCTGCTGCGTGTGGAACGTGCCGGTATCGCCGGTCATCCCTTGCGTGATGACCTTGGTGTTCTTGTTGATGAAAATGCTCATGTCAGATCAGCTCCCTGATAGGCTTTTATGTCGCGGCTCAGGCGAGCGACGGGTCGATGGCTTTGCAGGCAACCAGCAATTCCTTCACGGCATCAACCGACACCTGGAAATTAGACTTGGTTTCGCCTTCAAGTGCGATTTCGATGACTTCTTCCACGCCGTTGGCGCCAAGAACGGCTGGTACGCCGACGTACAGGCCATCCAGCCCATACTTTCCATCGACATAGACGGCGCTGGGCAGGATGCGCTTCTGATCGAACAGATAGGCTTCTGCCATCGCAATTGCCGAAGTGGCGGGCGCATAATAGGCCGAGCCGGTCTTCAGCAGCGCCACAATCTCGCCACCGCCGGAACGGGTGCGGGCGACGATTTCGTCGATCTTCGCCTTGGAGGACTTGCCCATCTTCACGAGGTCATCAACAGGAATGCCCGACACCGTGGTGTAGCTGGTGACCGGCACCATCGTATCCCCATGGCCACCAAGCACAAACGCATTCACGTCCTTGACCGAAACGCCGAATTCCCAAGCGAGGAACGTCGCAAAGCGCGCCGAGTCCAGAACGCCTGCCATGCCGACAACCTTGTTGTGCGGCAGGCCCGAAAATTCACGCAGTGCCCAGACCATCGCGTCGAGCGGGTTGGTGATGCAGATGACGAACGCGTCGGGCGCGTAGGTCTTAATGCCTTCGCCAACCGACTTCATCACACCAAGGTTGATGCCGAGAAGGTCATCACGGCTCATGCCCGGCTTACGCGGGACACCAGCGGTGACGATGATCACGTCAGAGCCAGCAATGTCTGCGTAGTCGTTGGTGCCCTTAATGTTGGCGTCAAAACCTTCGACCGGGCCGCACTGGGCCAGATCAAGCGCTTTACCTTGCGGCATGCCTTCTGCGATGTCGAAAAGGACGATGTCGCCCAGTTCCTTCTTTGCGGCGAGGTGGGCGAGTGTGCCACCGATCATGCCTGCACCGATGAGCGCGATCTTCTTACGAGCCATTGTCGTGTCCTTCCCGATTGGCCAAGTTTGGAATTGACGCCGCGCTTAAGCCCGTTTGAACTCTCATGCAAACGCATAATGCCGCAAAGGTAAGACTTTTTCTGCAACTTATTCGCAATAGCGTTATGTGGCCTGTACGGTATCGCAATTCTTGATTTCCGTTCCGTCATTTATGGTTTACGCTCCAACGTTAACGGCTCGGACGCTTAAAGATAAAGGGAGACAGGTTGATGAACGCCCCCGCCCAATTGCAGATCGATATTGTGTCAGACGTTGTCTGCCCGTGGTGCGCCATCGGCTATGCCCAATTGGAGCGCGCGATCGGAACACTGGGTGACCGGGTAGAGGTTGGCGTGCGCTGGCACCCGTTCCAGCTTGCCCCCTATTTGCCCCCTGAAGGTCAGAATGTCGCGGAATACACCAAGGAACGCTATGGTGCGACGCCAGAACAGTCCTCCTCCAGCCGCACCCGCATCACCGATGCCGGTAAGGAATTAGGGCTGGAGTTCAACTTTTCCGCCGATAGCCGCATCTACAACACCCGGCGCGCGCACAAGCTGCTGACCTGGGCTGGGGAGACCGGCGGGCAGACCGCGCTCAAGAAAGCCTTCTTCAACGCCTATTTTACCCAGCAGAAAAATGTCAGCGACGATGACGTTTTGCTCGATGCCGTCGAAGCGGCAGGGCTAGACCGCACGGCCGCAGAGGCTGCGCTGATTGATCCGCGCTATGATGCCGTCGTGGACGCGGAACTGGCACACTGGCTCGACCAGAATATCAGCGGTGTCCCCGCCTTCATCGTCAATGGCAAATACATGATCCCCGGCGCACAGGATGCGGACACATTCGTGCGGGTGCTGGAAAAAGTGATGGAGAAGGAGGCGGCTTAGCCTCTACTCCCCGTTTGTGCTGAGTTTCTCGAAGCACTGTCCTCTTCTTTTCTTTGCGATGCCAAGAAGGGCAGCCCTTCGGCCAGCTCAGGGCGAACGGTTGAGAACAAGGATAAAGGCGCGCTCCGGGCATGACCCGGAGCCCATATTTTCACCTACAACCAGGCCAGCAGCTTGTGCTCCAGCTCGGAGGCCGGAGCACGGCGTGGCTCCTTACCCCGCCAGCGCTTTCACAATGTCATACCAATGGTCGAGCTCTTCGTTGAAGCTCTTGACCGGAATGCGCTCATCCTTGCCGTGTGCGCGCTCATCGTCCGGTGATATGATCCACGCACCAGACACGCCGTAGACAGGGATGCCGACCGAGCGGAAGAACAGACCGTCGGTCGCGCCTGTCGACATTTGCGGGGCGAGTTCAGCATCTTTGTGGCGCTTTAGGAGCGAGTCCGTCACCGCCTTGATAACATCCGCGCGCAATGGCGACGGAGGTGACGGGCGGGCTTCTGCGACAGGCTCAACCGTAATGGCGCTGCCCACAGCCTGCTGGAGTTCATCCTGAACGGACTTGGCCTCAACACCCGGGAAAATGCGGCAGTTGATCATCGCCCGCGCCATTTGCGGCAGAGCATTGTCGGCGTGGCCGCCCTCAAGCCGTGTCGCGACGCAACGCGTCCGCGTCTGGCCGACTTCGAGCGGATCAGCTTCGATAATATCAGCTGCTGCGCCATCCTTTTCATTGGCGAGCCAGTGCCGCATCGCATCTCCCAGCACGCCCTTTTCCCGCTTCTGCCGGAACTGGAAATACGCCCGGGTTGTTTCATTCAACATTGGCGTGAAGCGATAGGCCTCAACCTTTTTCAACCCTGTCGCCAAATCATAGATCGCATTGTCCGGGCGCGGGCGGGAGCTGTGGCCACCGGGGTTGCGCGCTGTCAGCCAGTAGCTCTGGAACATCTTCTCAGACGTCTGGAAACCAAAGCCAAGCGGCTTCATGTCCTTGGTGTAGGCCCCGCCCCCCGCATCGGCGTTGAGAGCATATTCAGCATCGACCAGATCGCGCCATTCGGTCGCCGCACGCAGCGCGCCGTTTCCTGCGGTTTCTTCATCACCCGTGAACAGGATGATAATGTCGCGTTTCGGCTTAAAACCCTCGGCCTTCAGCCAGATCAGGGAATTGGCGATGGCAGCTACACCCGACTTCATGTCGATTGCGCCGCGGCCATAGAGATATCCATCCACTTCCACCATCTTGAACGGATCACGCGGCCAGTCTTCACGCTTGGCTTCCACCACATCCATATGGCCGAGCAACAGGATCGGCTTCTTCGTCGGCTCCCCCGAGGCCTTCCAACGCACGATCATCGATTGGGTGCCGTCATGGTCCTTCACGACGATGTCCTTGATGCCCGCCGCCTCAAACTGGCCTTTCAGATAGGCGACCAGCTTCGGCATCTCTTCAGGACGGGACTCAGTCGTCGGGATGTTGATCGCCGTTTCAAAAATCTCACGCCCCTTGGCATGCCAATCCGGCGCAGCAAGTGCGGGTGTTGTGAGAGCAAGGGCAGAAACGGCGAGAAGCAAGCGGCGCATAGGGGTGTTCCTCCGGATAATATCAATTCCATAACCGCTCACCCTAAGCTTGTCGAAGGGTAGATGGCGGAAAGTCAGATGGGCTTCGACAGGTTCAGCCTAAGCACAGCGATGATCAGGATTCGCCATGCCCTTCGGCCAGATAGTCCTGACTTTGCATTTCCATCAGGCGGGAAACGGTGCGTTCAAATTCAAAGCGCCCATCGCCCTTTTCATACAGTTCCGCCGGTTCCGCATCCGCGGCGGCGATGAGCTTCACCTTATGCTCGTAAAGCGCGTCGATGAGCGTGACAAAGCGCGCCGCTTCATTGCGGTTTTCCGGCCCCAATTTCGGGATACCGACGATGATGACGCTGTGAAAATGCCGCGCGACCGTAAGATAATCCGATGCGCCCCGCGCCTCCGCGCAAAGCCGCTTGAACGAAAATACGGCAACACCTTTCAGGCTCTTGGGCACATGCAGCAGCCGCCCTCCACCCACGTCGAGATCTTCCGACGGCACGTGCGCCGCATCCTCGGGCGGATAATCGGTGAGCCGGAAGAACGCTTCTCGGCAGGCCTCGGTTGCTTTGATGCCAAGCGGACTATGCCAGGTGTCGAGCCCGGCCAGCCGTTCCATCCGGTAATCGGTCGGACCGTTCAACGTCAGCACATCAAGGCGGGCTTCAATCAGCGCGATGAACGGCAGGAAATGCTCCCGGTTGAGCCCGTCTTTATAAAGTTCTTTTGGCGCGCGGTTGGAGGTTGTGACGATCACCACACCCGCCTCGATCAACCCCGTGAACAGCCGCGACATGATCATGGCGTCGGCCGAATTGTTGACGACCATTTCGTCAAAGCACAGGCATTTCGTTTCTGTAGCAATCGCTGCAACCACCGGCTGGATCGGATCACCTATTTCCTTGGCGCGTTCCACCCGGAGCCGCGCATGGACTTCGATCATGAATTCATGGAAATGCGCCCGCCTTTTCGCCGGAATGTTCAGGCTGGCGTGGAACAGATCCATCAGCATGGATTTGCCGCGCCCGACGCTGCCCCAAATATACAGCCCGGTCGGAGAATCCTGTGATGACTTGTTAAAAAGCCGCCCCAATAGACCGGTCTTGGGTGGATTTTCGAGATCCAGCTGAAGCTGGTTCAACCGTCGGGCTGCAGCTTCCTGCTCCGCATCCGGCTTCAACTCTCCCGCCGCGACGAGTTGTCGGTAGCGGTCGAGCACGGTCGTCACTGGCGGCGACCTTTGCGAATAGTCGCGGCGAATGCGCCGACCTTTTCCTCACCCTGCACCACCAGGCCGCGCAGGAAGACGAGACGCTTGGTTTCGCGAAGGATTTCAACAACCGAATCCAGCGGCTGTCCGGGCACAGCCCCCCCGATGAACTGTGCTGAAAGGTCCAACGTGACAGACCCAGCCATGCCCTCCAGCCCAAGCATGTGCCCGCACGAGAAGATCGAGATGTCCATCAGCGCCAGCGTCGTGGCCCCATGGACGATATCCAACAAATTGGTGTGGCGGTGTTCCGGGAACATACGCGTACGAACCTGCGCACCCTCCAAGCGGACGAGCATACGGCCCATCACTTGGCCGTTAAACCGACTGTCATCCCGCAATTCCCAGCGGTTCCAGCCGGGATGTTCAGGGTCAGGGCCGTTGTCGAAGGCGGCGTCTTCCACCGCCTTGAGCGGACGTTCTGTCACGGATGCTCTTTCCCGGCCAACGCGTCAGATGGCGCGCTCGGCCACCATCTTTTTGGTTTCGGCAATCGCCTTGGCAGGGTTCAGACCCTTGGGGCAGACATTGGCGCAGTTCATAATGGTGTGGCAGCGATAGAGACGGAACGGATCTTCCAACTCATCCAAGCGCTCACCCGTCAATTCATCGCGACTGTCGGCCAGCCAGCGATAGGCCTGCAGCAGGATGGCAGGGCCGAGAAACTTATCGGAATTCCACCAATAGCTGGGGCAGCTGGTGGAGCAGCACGCGCACAAGATGCATTCATAGAGGCCGTCGAGCTTTGCACGATCTTCTGGCGACTGAAGGCGCTCCTTGCCCGAAGGCGTGGTCGTCTTGGTCTTCAGCCAAGGCTCAATCGACGCATATTGCGCGTAGAAATGCTTAAAATCGGGCACGAGGTCTTTGATGACGTCCATGTGCGGCAGCGGCGTGATCTGCACATCGCCCTTACAGTCATCAATCGCCTTGGTGCAGGCCAGCGTGTTCGTGCCGTCGATGTTCATCGAGCAGGAGCCGCAAATGCCTTCACGGCAGGAGCGGCGGAAGGTCAGCGACGAATCCTGCTCCGACTTGATCTTGATCAGTGCATCAAGGACCATCGGCCCACAGGTGTCGAGATCAACCTCGAACGTGTCGTAACGGGGGTTTTCTCCGCTATCGGGATCATAACGATAGATCTTGAACGATTTGGGACGCGCTGCGCCCTCGGCCTTATGGGCCTTACCGTTCTTGTTGATCCTGCTGTTTGCCGGAAGGCGAAACTCAGCCATTACCAAAACCCCTGAATCAAGTTGTGATTGCGATTAGCGGGATGAACCCGTGCGTCAACCTCTAGTGTTTGATTTGTCTGTCCAAAGCACACTTGCGCGGCTCCGGGCCAGATGTCACTTGGGGAAGGAGATGCCAACAGACCGCCACCAATCGCTTGATGCGCTCCGCGGTTTTGCGGTGATGGGCATTCTGCTGATGAACATTATCGGCTTTTCCATGCCGATGGCAGCGTATGTCAATCCGGCGGCCTGGGGCAGCGCCAACAGCATGGATAACTGGGCCTGGGCCATCGCCTTCGTGCTGATCGATGGGAAGATGCGTGGCCTGTTTTCACTGCTGTTCGGCGCCTCCATGTTGCTGGTCGTTGACCGTGCCGAAGCCAAGGGGGAAGACCCGACGCGCGTCCATCTGCGCCGCATGGTCTGGCTGCTTGTCTTTGGGTTGATCCACTATTGTTTCATTTGGGCGGGAGACATTCTGGCGCTCTATGCGCTGTGTGGCGCCTTTGCGCTAAGCTTGCGTGCACTGCCTGCGCGCGGACTGGTTTGGATGGGGGCAGCCTTCATGCTGCTCAACCTGCTCCTTTGGGGCATGACGCTGTTGACGGTCCACGATGCCCGGTTTGCCGCCCAAAGTATTGGCGCATCGGCGAAGGCACAAGCGGAGTTCACCGCCATCCTCGCCGATCTTGGCGCCTCAAGCGGCGCAGGCCCGCGCGCGGATGTTGCCCTACATCTAGGCAGTTATAGCGGTATCGTCAGCGCCCGACTGTCGGAGATGATGGGCGGGCTGATCGGGCAGATCTTTGCATATGGCCCGGAAACCGTTGGATTGATGGCGTGGGGCATGGCGCTCCTGAAATCCGGCGCTTTAACGGGAAACTGGACCCAAGCGCGCTATTTGAAGATGGCCGCCATCGCCTATGCCGTTGGGCTGCCACTCTCTTTGCTGCTGGTCTGGGCAGCCACGAGCAGCAACTTTGATCCCCTGATGATGGCGGACATCTTCTATGTCGGCAGCCTGCCCCCGCGCATGGCGATGATGATAGGACACACCATGCTGTTGCTGTGGCTAATCGGTCAGGCCAAAGGCGTTTGGCTGGTGCGGGTGGCGGCCGCCGGGCGGGCGGCCTTTTCCAACTACATCGCCACCTCGCTTGTGATGACGACCCTCTTTTATGGCTATGGTCTCGGCCTCTATGGAAGCTTGCACCGCATGACCGTCTATTTCCTGGTGCCGCCGGTGTGGTTCCTGATGTTGCTTTGGTCGAAGCCATGGCTTGACCGTTATCATTACGGTCCGCTTGAATGGTTATGGCGGTCTTTGGCCCGCGGCAAACGTCAGCCGTTCAACAAAGGCTGACACGGCCACCCGCGTGGCGCTCCAGCCGCCCGGCAAGTTCGAGCTCCAGCAAGATCAATTGGACGAGCGCTGGCGGGCAAGCCGCTTGGCGGACAATTTCATCCACCGAGACAGGCGCCGGCGACAAAAGGCGCGTGATCTCGGCGCGTTCGGCATCAGAGGCATCCCCGCCAAAAGGTTCGGCATCATAGGTGAAGCTTGGCTGGGCCAGCCGCCCTGCGATGGGGCGGATTGTATCGATCACGTCGGCTGCATTCTGGATGAGCGTCGCCCCATCCCGGATCAACTGGTTGCAACCCTGTGCCCTCGGATCAAGCGGAGATCCGGGCACCGCCATTACTTCCCTGCCCGCTTCATTGGCGAGCCGCGCCGTGATGAGGGAGCCGGACTTTGGCGCGGCTTCAACCACCACAGTGCCGACTGACATGCCGGCAATAATACGGTTGCGGAACGGAAAGTGCCGTGCCAGCGGTTCGCGCCCCGGCGGTTGTTCCGCAATCAATAAGCCGCGCTGCGCCACATCTTCCTGAAGCACTGCATTCTCGGCGGGATAAGCAATGTCGATGCCGCTGGCGATCACACCAACCGTGCCGCCCTCCAGAGACCCGATATGGGCATTGGTATCAATGCCGCGTGCAAGTCCGGAGACGACAACCAACCCCTGTTGGGAAAGGCCTGTCGCTAATTCCCGCGCGAACCGACAGGCTGCCGCCGATGCATTGCGCGCGCCGACTATGGCCACGCAATCGCGACGTGCCAGCGCGACATCCCCCCGCACGGTTAGAACGGGCGGCGCCGTATCAATTTCCGACAGCAATCGCGGATAATCTGGCTCGCCCAAGAATAGATGGCGAGCACCGGCACGGGCGACGGCGTCAATCTCCCGCTGCACATCTTCCACGAGCGCCAGGCGTGGCGCTCTACCGCCTGCGCGGGCAGCCAGATGGGGAATCGCTTCGAGCGCGGCGGCCTCACTGCCAAAGCGGCGCATCAGCTGGACATAGGTGACCGGCCCGATATTGGCCGAGCGGATCAGGCGAAGCCGCTCGACATTGTCGGCGGGCGACGTGCTCACCTGCTCTTCTGGCCGATGCGCGGTTCGGTGCCCGCAACCAAGCGACTGATATTGTCCGAATGTTTCCAGAGAACCGAGATAGACAGTGCCGTCAGCATGACGGCCATCGCGACCTTATCAAAGATAACGGCAGCGATCGGCGCGGACACGGCGGCCGCCAACCCGCCGACTGAAGAAATGCGCGTCAACGCCATCCCGCCCAGCCAGAAAACAGCATAAACCAAGCCAACCCGCCAATCGAGCGCAAAGCAGATGCCGAGCAAGGTTGCGACACCCTTCCCGCCCCTAAAACGAAGCCACACCGGATAAAGGTGCCCG
The DNA here is from genome assembly GCA_937996655.1 of uncultured Sphingomonadaceae bacterium. Lineage (GTDB taxonomy): Bacteria > Pseudomonadota > Alphaproteobacteria > Sphingomonadales > Sphingomonadaceae > Aquisediminimonas. The sequence continues at coordinate 116,905 of CALKUK010000013.1, forward strand.
TAAAAAGCACCGACAGCGCCGAGCAATTCTCCACCCGGCACCAGCTCTCCACCCGGCACCAGCGCCCCGCCGATCACTACGGCGGCAACGCCCTTCAAGGCATCGAGCATGAGCGTGCCGGCAGCGAGCCCTTTCCGGCCCGTTCGCAACACATTGGTTGCGCCGATATTGCCGGAGCCGATCTGGCGAAGGTCCCCCGCGCCGAACATCCGCGTTAGCAATACGCCAAACGGAATGGACCCGAGAAGATAGCCGATCAACAGCGAGAGCGCAGGCGCGATCCACATTGGCATTGGCTTAGTCTCCCGTTCGCACCGACTTTTCCAGTTTGATAGAGGCTCCGATTGTGCAAGGGCAAGTCCCGATGTCCGATGAACGTCCCATTCTCGTTTTCGATTCCGGCGTCGGGGGGCTTTCCGTCCTCCAGCACATCCGGCGCGCCTTGCCCAAAGCCTCCATTGTCTATGCTGCAGACAATGCAGGCTATCCCTATGGCACCAAAAGCGAAGCAGAGATTGCTGCCCGCGTGCCCGCCCTTTTGGGCCGATTGGTCGAGCGCTATCACCCGCGCGTCATCGTTATCGCCTGCAACACTGCTTCCACCATCGCGCTGGCGCACGTCCGGTCAGCGCTGGACCTGCCGGTGGTCGGCACGGTGCCCGCCGTCAAACCGGCGGCACTCCTCTCCAAAAGCCGCGTCATCGGCGTCCTCGGGACCGAAGCGACCGTCCGCCAGCCCTATGTCGACAATTTAGTTGCGGAATTTGCCAGCGATTGCCTTGTGTTGCGTCATGGCTCAGCTGATCTGGTCGACATGGCCGAAGCTAAGTTGCGTGGCGAGCCACCGACGGCAGAGGCAATGCGCAAGGTGCTCGACGGACTATACGGACAACCCGGCGGTGACCGGATTGATGCAGTTGTTCTTGCCTGCACACATTTTCCGCTGCTCGCGCGTGAGATCAAATCAGCCAGCCCTTCGCACGTCACCCTCGTCGACTCAGGAGAGGGCATCGCACGGCGCACCGCGCATCTGACCAAGGGGCAGGATTGGCCCACGCTGCCCAATGGCCGTGCCGTCTTTACGAAACAGGATGACCGAGCAAAGGCGTTGCAGGACGCACTCGACGTCTATGGTCTTACAAAAACGGACTATCTTTAGGGGGATGCCATGCCGCTAACCGAGGCACAGTTGATCGAACGATTCAATGCAAAACAGCCACCCACCGGCCCGCTGTTCGGCATGAAGGTGCTGGGCGTTGATCAGGACAAGGCGATCGTCCGCATGTCGTTCGAGCCCGATGAGCGGCTCACCAATCCACGCGGCACCATTCAGGGTGGGATCGTGTCGGCCATGCTTGATGATTGTGCGGCCTATGCGGGGATCGTCGCCCTGGGAGAGCCCGGCTTCATCGCCAGCCTGGAACTCAAAACCAGCTTCTTTGCGCCTGCGTATCCCGGGCTCCTCCACGCCGAGGGCCGCTGTCTCAAAATGGGGCGCTCCTCCTGCTTTTTGGAGGCCGATCTGAGAGATGCTGATGGCAACCTCCTTGCCCGCCTGACGAGTGCGGCCATTCCGCTGCGGACCACCACAGTCCCAAAGCTTGTCCCCGCCAAGGATTGAATGAATATCCACGCAAATTTACGGTTTTAATGAGAATCGTTCGCACTGGTATTGAGCCCGCCAAAGCGATATTGGCGCAAAAAACTGGCTTTCAGGAACAATCCGTGGATTACAGCAAGGTCTTTAACGCCGCAATCGACCGTCTCCACGAAGAAGGCCGCTATCGCGTATTCATTGATATCCTGCGCAACAAAGGCGCCTTCCCCAACGCCCGCTGCTTTGCGGGGCATAACGGACCAAAGCCGATCACGGTCTGGTGCTCGAACGACTATCTCGGCATGGGCCAGCATCCCAAGGTCATCTCAGCCATGGAAGAGGCGCTCCATGATGTGGGTGCCGGCTCCGGCGGGACCCGCAACATCGGCGGCAACACGCATTATCATGTCGATCTCGAAGGTGAACTGGCCGATCTGCACGGCAAGGAATCCGCATTGCTCTTCACATCGGGCTATGTGTCGAACGAAGCGACGCTAGCGACGCTCGCCAAGATCCTGCCCGGCTGCATCATCTATTCAGATGAACTCAACCATGCCTCCATGATTGCCGGCATCCGCAATTCGGGCTGCGAAAAGCAGGTGTGGCGACATAATGACCTTGCCCATCTGGAAGAGCTGCTGGCCGCATCTGACCCGGACGCGCCCAAGCTGATCGCGTTTGAAAGCGTCTATTCGATGGATGCCGACATCGCGCCGATCGCCGAAATCTGCGACCTGGCCGACAAGTATAACGCCATCACCTATTGCGATGAAGTTCATGCGGTCGGCATGTACGGCGCACGTGGCGGCGGCATCTCGGAACGTGATGAGGTCGCTGACCGCATCACCATCATCGAAGGCACACTTGGCAAGGCCTTTGGCGTGATGGGCGGCTACATTGCCGCTGACACAGTGATCGTCGACGTCATCCGCTCTTATGCACCGGGGTTCATCTTCACGACCTCGCTTTCCCCGGTTCTCGTTGCCGGTGTGCTGGCCAGCGTCCGCCACCTCAAGTCCTCCTCGGTCGAGCGTGAGGCGCAGCAGGCCTCCGCCGCCTTCCTGAAAAAGAGCTTTGCAGACGCGGGCTTGCCTGTGATGGACAGCGTCACGCACATTGTGCCGCTTATGATCGGTGACCCCGTGAAGGCCAAGCGCATCAGCGACATCCTGCTCGCGGAATATGGCGTCTATGTGCAGCCAATCAACTTCCCGACCGTGCCGCGTGGCACAGAGCGCCTGCGCTTCACGCCCGGCCCGACACACACCGAAGCAATGATGACGGAACTGACGTCCGCTTTGTGCGAAATTTGGGAACGCATGGAACTGCGCAAGGCGGCCTAACGCCGTCCGAACAGCTTTTCGATGTCGCCGTGTGCCAGCTTGATCCAGGTCGGGCGGCCGTGGTTGCATTGGCCGGAATGCGGCGTCACTTCCATTTCCCGCAGCAGGGCGTTCATTTCTGCGACGGACAACACGCGGCCTGCTCGGACCGATCCATGGCAGGCCATGGTTGCGGCCACGGCCTCCAGCTTTTCCTTTAGAGACAAAGCCTGATCAAAGGCCGCGAGCTCATCTGCCAAATCGGTAACGAGCGATCTCACGTCACCATTCCCCAATAGCGCGGGCGTTGCACGCACGAGCACGGCATTGGGGCCGAAGCGTTCGAGATCAAGGCCAAACTCGGCCAGTTCCGACAACCGCTCTTCCAGCCTGTCACAAGCGGGCTCATCAAGTTCGACCACTTCGGGAAGCAGCAGCGCTTGGGAGGCAATGGTGCCGCCATCGAGCGCGCGGCGCATTCTCTCCAACACCAGCCGTTCATGCGCTGCATGTTGGTCGACAATAACAAGGCCGTCCTCCGCTTCAGCAACGATATAGGTCTTGTTAACCTGACCACGCGCAACGCCGAGCGGGTGGCTCGTGCTTTCAGGGAGCGGCGCATAGGCGGGTTCTGCCCGCGCCATCGGAGGGGGCGAAAAGGACGGACGACGGTCGTTGAACTGGACAAAACCATGGTCTCGAGGTCCAGACTCGTGCGACCAAAGGGGCATTTCTGTTCCCGAAACGGGCGGGCTGGCTGGCTCCATCTGCCAAAGCCCGAGCGCATCGGTCGCCACCGGTTGTGCGCTACGATGGCCCGCCTCGTCTAAGGCGCGCCTCAATCCAGAAACGATCATGCCACGCACGAGAGCCGGATCACGGAAGCGGACCTCAGTCTTTGCCGGATGGACGTTCACGTCCACCTCGGTCGGCGGCAGATCAATAAAAAGGGCGACAACCGGATGCCTGTCCCGCGCGAGGAAATCCGCATAGGCACCACGGACAGCACCTATCAGCAGCCGGTCCTTCACCGGACGACCGTTGACGAAGAGATATTGATGGTCCGCCGCGCCGCGATTGAACGTCGGGATGCCCGCAACACCGCCCAGAACATAATCGCCCCGCGCCAGATCGACCCCGATACTGTTATCTGCGAGGTCACGGTCGGTGAGCGCGGCGACACGTTCCGGACGAGATTGGCCCGGCGGCACCGAGACCGTACGTCGCCCATCATGTTCCAGTGAAAACCCTATATCGGGCCGTGCCATGGCCAGCCGCTTCACAACATCAAGAGAGGCGGCATATTCCGAACGCGGGGTGCGCAGAAACTTGCGACGCGCCGGCACTCTTTCGAAAAGAGCCTCCACCCGCAGCCGCGTCCCAGGCGGAAGGGCGGCCGGCCCCTCTTCCACCAACTGGCCATTATCAACCACGCGTCGCCACCCATCGACCCCGCGCACGCGACTCTCGAGCGACAACCGGGCCACGCTCGCGATGCTCGGCAGCGCTTCACCCCGAAAACCCATCGTCGCGACGTGTTCGATATCATCCCCGGGCAGCTTGGAAGTGGCATGCCGCTCCAGCGCGAGCGACATTTCGGCAGGCGCCATCCCACAACCGTCATCACTCACGTCAATCAGGTCAATCCCGCCGCCGGACAGGCGAATATCGATTCGACTCGAGCCGGCATCAATCGCATTTTCGACAAGTTCCTTCAGGGCACTTGCTGGTCTTTCAACGACTTCGCCCGCAGCAATGCGATTGACGAGATGCTCTGGCAGGCGGCGTATTGACATGAACAGCGCACTACCCCATCGGGCGCTATTCCGCGACCCGTCGGGTGGAGGATCATCGACATTTGTTGTGGGTTGTCGGAAACGCCCCCAAAAGTTGGTCAGTCACCCGCCGCACAGCAATCAGGATCAAACCACCCATGTTCTTTTCCCGCCTGTTCAAGATGATGTCTCAGGATATGGCGATCGACCTCGGTACTGCGAACACGATCGTCTACGTGCGCGGCCGCGGCATCGTCCTCAACGAACCCTCTGTGGTCGCTATCGAGACCATCAACGGGATCAAGAAGGTCAAGGCCGTTGGCGACGACGCCAAGCTGATGATGGGGAAGACACCGGGCAATATTGAAGCCATCCGCCCGCTGCGTGACGGCGTGATCGCCGACATCGAAGTCGCCGAAGCGATGATCAAGCACTTCATCCACAAGGTCCATGGTCAGCGCAATTTCATGCGCTTCCCGGAAATTATCATCTGCGTGCCGTCAGGCTCCACCTCAGTTGAGCGCCGTGCCATTCGCGACGCGGCTTCGAATGCAGGTGCAAGCCAGGTCCACCTGATACTTGAACCGATGGCAGCGGCCATTGGCGCCGACATGCCAGTGACAGAGCCGGTTGGTTCCATGGTCGTCGATATCGGCGGCGGCACAACCGAAGTCGCGGTGCTCTCGCTGCGCGGCCTGGCCTATACAACCTCGGTCCGCGTTGGTGGGGACAAGATGGATGAGGCCATCGTCTCTTATGTCCGCCGCAACCACAATCTGCTGATCGGTGAAGCGACGGCGGAGCGCATCAAAAAGGAAGTCGGCGTTGCCCGCCCGCCTGCTGATGGCATTGGGAAGACGATACACATTAAGGGCCGCGACCTTGTGAACGGTGTGCCGAAGGAAATCACGATCAACCAGGGTCAGATCGCCGAAGCACTGTCGGAGCCGGTTGGCACCATCGTGGAAGGTGTCCGTATCGCCTTGGAAAACACGGCACCAGAACTCGCTGCTGACATTGTCGACCAGGGCATCGTTCTGACAGGTGGCGGCGCGCTGCTGCAGGGCCTGGATGAAGTGTTGCGCGATGAAACCGGCCTGCCGGTAACCGTTGCGGAAGACCCTTTGACCTGCGTCGCGCTCGGCACCGGTCGTGCACTGGAAGACCCCGCCTTCCGCGGCGTCTTGCTCACCGCCTAATCGGGGCCTGCCAGATATGGCGCCGCCCTCTCCCCGGCGCCCCGGATTTTCCCGCCGGGCCCAATATGGCATTTTTGCCTCTTATGTGATCGCGGTCGCAGGGGCGGCCTTTGCCCTTTTGCTGGTGCTGACAGCGCGGTTTGACCCCAATGGCCATTCCGCGCTGCAAAGCATTTTGGCGGACATGACATCCCCCATTTCTGCGGCTGCGCGCAGCGCCTTGGCTTCAACCGGCGATGTCGGGGAAAGCATTGGCGCCTATTTTAATGCCGCTTCAAAAAACAAAGCGATGGCCAAGGAACTTGCCGCGGCCCGACGCAAACTGATTGAGGCTGATGTTTTGCGGCAGGACAACAGTCGGCTTAAACAGCTGCTTGGCCTCAAAACCGAGACGTTCCAGCCGATCGCCCGCGCGGCGCTTGTCAGTTCAACAGGGGGCAGCAGCCGACGATATGCCACTTTGTCTGCCGGCGCCTCCCAAGGGGTTGCCAACGGGCAACCTGTGGTCGGGCCCGATGGACTTGTCGGTCGTGTGGTCAGTGTGGGCCGCATCAGCGCACGCGTGCTGCTCATCGTTGATGGCGGCAATGTCACGCCTGTCAAACGCACCACTGACGGTGCACCGGCGCTCGCCATCGGCAGCGGCGACGGACGCTTGATCCTGCGGCCATTAACAACCGGCGTGCAATTCAAAGCCGGCGACGTCTTTGTAACATCGGGGTCCGGCGGCATTTACCGGCCTGGCATACCTGTCGCGCGCGCGATTGACCAAGGTCGGGAAGGCACAAAGGCCCATCCTCTGGCAGACCCTGCGCAGCTCGATTACGCAGAGGTTGAGCCCATTTACCAGGCACCCCCGCCACCAGCACCATCGCAAATCGGCGAGGCCAGGGAAGACTGATGGCCCGCGGCTATGAGCCCCGCCTGAACCGTGTCCCATCGCGCTGGGCGTTGATTGGCATCCCCGCCGTCTCGGTCATGCTGGGGTCGATGACGGTTCTCATCCCCCAAATTTTCGTATTGCCGCTTCTGCCGCCTTTCGGCCTCCTGCTCCTGCTCGCTTGGCGGATGATTGTGCGCGATCTCTGGCCCGTCTGGGCAGCCTTGCCTTTGGGCCTGTTCGACGACATCTTCAGCGGCCAGCCGCTCGGCTCGGCCATGCTGCTTTGGACGCTCGTATTTCTTGTGCTCGATATTTTTGATCGCTGGATGATGTGGCGCGATTACCGTCAGGACTGGGTGATTGCCGGAACCTTGGTTACGGTCGTCCTTCTGCTTGGCCTTGCCATCGCGAATGGCAGCGGAGGCGACACGAACGCTATCATCCTTTTGCCGCAGATCATCGTCTCTGTCCTGATGTTCCCGCTTATGGTGCGCCTGTGCGCATGGCTGGACGTGCTCCGATGGACCCTCTGAAGCTCTTGTTCGGGGCCAAACGTCAGGTCACCGAGGCACAACAGCAATTCACCTTTTCAAGGCGCGCCTTCTTCCTTGGCGGCACACAGATCGGCATCGGCGTATTGCTGGCCGCGCGGATGACATGGCTGTCCGTGGCCGAGAATGAGAAATATGCGCTGCTTGCGGAAAGCAACCGCGTCAACCTTCAGATCATGCCGCCGCGCCGTGGCTGGATTGTAGACCGCAATGGCCGCCCCATCGCGCTCAACCGGACAGCCTTCCGCGTCGACCTCATCCCCGACCGGCTGACCGACAAGGATGCGATCCTGACCGAACTCGCCCAGATCATGCGGCTGACGCCCATTGATGTGGAGCGCGTGCGTGCCGACCTTAAAAAGGCCGCCGGCTTTCAGCCTGTCCCCGTCGCTGAAAATATTGATTGGGAAACTTTTGCAGCGGTCAGCCTGCGGACACCCGAAATGCCCGGTGTCGCCCCCAGCGAGTTCTTCACGCGCCATTATCCCGAAGGCGCAAGCGTTGGCCATCTCATCGGTTATGTCGGTTCAGCGTCCGCCAAGGATTATGAGGACAACCATGATCCCCTGCTGATCACCCCCGGCTTCAAGATTGGCAAGGCCGGGCTGGAGAAGACACAGGAAGCCATCCTGCGCGGCGCCCCCGGCGCAAAACGCACGGAAGTGACTGCACGGGGCAAACTTGTCCGCGACCTTGCGACCCGACCAGATGTACCCGGAAAAACGGTCAAGCTTACCATCGATGCGGGCTTGCAGGCCTATACAGCGCGCCGGCTGGGCTTGGAATCCGGCTCTGCTGTGGTGATCGATTGCCATACAGGCGGCATCCTAACGCTCAGCTCCATGCCGTCTTTCGATCCCAACAGCTTTTCCGATGGAATCGGACGAAACGAATGGAAGATGCTGCAGGAGGATGATCACATCCCGATGCTCAACAAGGCGATGCAGGGACTTTACCCACCGGGGTCCACCGTCAAACCCGCCGCTGCATTGGCGCTGCTTCAAAATGGTGTGGACCCGGAAGAACTGGTCTATTGCAACGGCGGCTACACGCTTGGATCGCGCACCTTCCGCTGCCTTGGCCATCACGGCCCCATGAATATGCGCCACGCCCTGATGAAGAGCTGCAACACCTATTTCTATTCCATGGGCCGCCGCATCGGCTATGATAAGATCGCGCCAGTGGCCAGACTTCTCGGGCTCGGCAAGGAATATGAGCTACCCATGCCGTCGCAACGTTACGGCACCGTCCCGGACAGCGCCTGGAAGCGAAAGAAGTTTGATCAGGAATGGTCACAGTCTGACACCCTCAACGCGACCATCGGTCAGGGTTATGTGCAAGTTAGCCCGCTGCAACTCGCCGTCCTCGCCGCGCGTGTGGCGTCGGGCAAAATGCTCGAACCCTATCTCATCCAAGGCCAGCAAAAGCCCATCAAGCCCCTGCCCTTCACGCAGGAACAACTTCAAGTCGTCCGCGATGGGATGGACCTTGTCGTCAATGGCGCTGGCACGGCCGTGCGGAGCCGTTTGCCGATCGAGGGCGTCCGAATGGCAGGCAAGACGGGGACAGCACAGGTGCGCGGCATTAAGGGCTCCCAGCGCGGCCAATCCGGCGCATGGAAGTATAAGGACCACGGCCTGTTCGTCTTCTTCACGCCGGTCGAGGCTCCACGCTATGCGGGGGCTGTCGTTATTGAACATGGCATGGGTGGCGCGCGGGCCGCAGCCCCTGTCGCCAAGAGCATGATGACCTATCTATTTGATCCGGCAAAAGCGATGGAAGAACTCACCGCGCTCGAAGCCGGATGGGGCGGAGACGTGAATACCCGCATGGCCAGAAAGGCAGCGGCGTGGAAGGCGGCCAGCGACTCCAAGGCCGCTGTTGAGGCGGCCGCCCAAGGCAGTGTTGAAGATGCCGAAATCAAAAAGATTGCCGAAACAGAGGCGGCCCGCACGTCTGAGACACCCGTCAATCGCGATGCCGCTGCCGCACCAGAGCCCGAAACCGCCAGCGGCCCGGTCCCGCAGGAACCCCCTTCCCCTCGGGCGACCAGCACGGGAGGGCGGCCACAATGACCGACGGATTTATCCCCGCCCCCTTGGCGCAACTTCCCTGGCGGCTCCTCTTCGTCCTGATCGCCATCGGCGGCTTCGGCTCGGTCGTGCTCTATTCGGCCGCGGGTGGCAGTCTGACACCTTGGGCGGCCAGCCATGCAGTGCGCTTTTGCATGTTCCTTGTGATGGCCATCGTCATGTCCCGCATTCCCGAGGAGTTTTACGCACGCATCGCCATCCCGAGCTATTTTGCGGTGTTATTCCTGCTGGTAGCTGTGGAACTGCTTGGCGGCATTAGCGGTGGTAGCCAGCGCTGGCTCGATCTAGGCATCATCCGGCTACAACCTTCCGAACTGATGAAGCTCGTCATCGTGCTGGCCACCGCGCGCTTTTATGCATTGCTCCCGGCAGGGCAAATCCGCAGCTGGATGGCCATCTGGCCGCCGGCGCTGCTCTTCGGCCTTCCCTTCCTCCTCGTCCTTGTCCAGCCGGATTTGGGGACAGCCACGATGATCGCGGCAGGTGGCATTACCGTCATGTTCTTGTCGGGCATTCCCTTGCGGCTCTTTGTCGGTGCCGGAGTTCTAGGGGCAGGCGCACTCCCGATCGTGTTCAGCTTTCTCCATGACTATCAGCAGAAGCGCGTGCTCATCTTCCTCAACCCCGAAGAAGATGCACTCGGCGCCGGATATCACATCACTCAGTCAAAGATCGCCATCGGCTCCGGCGGCATCTTCGGCAAAGGATTCCTCAACGGCACGCAGAGCCACCTCGATTATCTGCCCGAAGGCCATACCGACTTCGTTTTTGCGACCATGGCCGAAGAATGGGGTCTGCTTGGCGGCCTCGCGATCATCTTCGCTTTCATCCTCGTTGGACGCTGGGGCTTGCAGGTCGCTAACCGCGCCAGCACGCGTTTTGGGCGGTTGACGGCGGCGGCGCTCTCCATGACGATCTTTTATTATGTCACCATCAACCTGCTGATGGTGATGGGTCTGGCCCCGGTTGTCGGCATTCCCTTGCCCATGGTATCTCACGGCGGCACTGCCATGTTGACCGTCATGCTCTGCCTCGGCGTGCTGATGTCCATCGAACGCCATAGCCGCCGTCGCACCGGCCTTTAAAAAGAAGTTTTGCACCGGGCATTGCAAAGCGGAAATCGCACTGCTATCGGCCCGTTCTCGCTAGCGAAACCAGCGGTTATTTCCGCTGATTTTACAGGTGATGTGGACGCATAGCTCAGTTGGTAGAGCAGCTGACTCTTAATCAGCGGGTCCTTGGTTCGAGCCCAAGTGCGTCCACCATTCCCTTCTAATCTCATAAAAGAAAAACGGCGCTGGTCGAGCGCTCTCAGCTCAGGATCTGACTGAGCCTCGCATAGTCATCAATCAATAGATGTGGCTGCTGATTGTCGGGTAGCCCTGCCACAACATCGCGCTTCATAAGGCCGGTCGTCAGACCGACGCCCACTGCCCCTGCCCCGCGCGCCATGCGCATTTCGAGGGCGGGGTCATCACCGAAGACGACGATGTCGCGGGCCGCGCTCTTGGGCAGGCCCATTGCGGCGACAGCGGCATCAAAGGCAATGCGCGACGGCTTGCCAAGGACCTTCGCCTGCTTGCCCGTCATCGCGGACAACATCTTGTTGATCGCAAAGCTGGAGCCAATTCCACGCCCGGTTGCGGTCGCGAAAAAGGGCACATGGCTCGCCGTGGCGAGCATCGCCCCATCCCAGAGTGACTGGCAGGCGGCCTCAAGATCCGGGAAAGTGAATTCCCGGAACCAACCGGTATAAACCGCATCGCAGGCGGCATCTTCCGATGCGCCGATTACCTCAATACCTCGTTCGACCAAAGGAGCTGCGACGCCCGCATTGCCCAGCACGCGGACACGCCGGATGCCCTGACGTTCAAACCAGATTGCAGCAGACGACGATGGCGTCATCATTTCATGATCGGCCAGATCGAACCCAGCATTGCGCAGGCTGGCCGCATAGGCCGCAGGCGGCTTTGCGGTGCCGTTTGTGAACACGCGGAACGGCGTCCCGCGCGCCCGCAACAGGGAAAGGAAGGCAACAGCCCCGGGCAAGGCCTTGTGGCCACCCGACGCGGCATCCCCCAAGGCAATCGTCCCATCCATATCAAAGATGAAACCACGTGCGGATTCGATCCGCTGTTCAATTTCAGACGACATGCGCGCCTCCATGTAAGGCGATCCGCAGGCCGGGACGCTCAAGAACGATATTACGGGCCGCAGGCTTTGCCGCGAGTTGACGAAGCAGTTGAAGCAACGGCGCCGCTTCCGGAGAATAGGTTGCGCGGGACCGGCCAGCCGACAGCATGGCATCCACCTGATCTTCTGGCATGACAGCGCGCAGCAGGAATTCCTCATCTGGCATCGATGCCCCGAACTTGCGGCGCAGGTCCGCATATTCAGGGAACATTGGCTCCACCTCAATCTCCCGCGCGCGGGGGCGATCCAGAATGGCTGCTTCCACCGTCGGGTCAATCGGGCTGGTCGGATGCCCGAATTTACCCATGACGTAGCGCAGCACCTGATCAGAAACCTGCGCATAGCGGCGTTCCCCAATCACGTTGAACAACGCCTGGCTCATGACCATTTGCGGGAAAGGCGTGACCATGATGGGATAGCCCAGTTCTGCGCGCACACGCTCTGTCTCAGCCACCACCGCATCAAAGCGGTCGCCCATTTTGAGTTCTTCGAGCTGGCGGCGCGTGGTCGTCATCACGCCGCCGGCAATCTGGTGCCGGAGGAAACTGGAATCAAAGGGCTGCGGCGTGCCAGCGGGAAGGCTTTCTGCCTTTGCCAAGCGCCACCAATAGTCCGAGACCTTGGACAGCATCTCCTCATCCACATTAACCGAATGGCCCGCATTGCGGAGGTTCGCGACCATACGGCCTGCCTCAGGAAGCGAGCTCCCCTCCCCCAACGGCCCGATGCCCACATGGATGGCATCAATGATACCCAAGTCCGCAGCGGCAAGGCTCGACAAAGGCCCATAGCCAATGGTGCAATGGGCATGAATTTCCAGCGGCCGGTTGCCGATGGCGGCCTTCACCGCCGGCGCCAGCGTGCGGACGCGCTCTGGCGACATCAGCCCGCCGGGGTCTTTGATGTAGATGAGGTCGATATTGCCACCCGAACAAATTTTGCGGGCAAAGTCCGCATAGAATTGATCGGTATGAACCGCAGACAATGTGAAGGTCAGCGCACCCATGATCTCGGCGTCGCCCTCTTCCCGCACGATCCGCGCCGCCTCGATGACGGCATCGGCATCGTGCATCGGATCCAGCATCACGAAACGACGAATGCCGTTCAACTGGAGCCGCCGGTAGACGAGCCGCATGAATTCCGGATCCGCCTGCTGCCAGGCGATAAACCTCAGGCCCGTCGTGATGAATTGCAGCGGCGTGCGAGGCATGGCCGACGCCACACGGCGGATGCGTTCCCATGGGTTGTTCTGAAAATAGCGCACCGCGACGGCCATATGGCTCGACGACGTAAAATCGACGGCACGAAAGCCGACACGATCCGTCTGGCCCGCAATCTGCAGCATTTGCGCCGTGTTGAGCCCGGTGGCACCCCACAGACTCTGGTTGCCGTCGCGCATCGACACATCGACAAGCGAAATCTCAGCCATGGGATAGCCCTTCAAAGAAGCGGGTATCTACACCACCCGCTTGAAAACGTGGATCACGCAAGATGGCGCGGTGCAGGTCGGCTGTGGTCGAAATGCCTTCGATGCTCAGCATATCCAACGCTGCCGTCAGCCTTTCCACCGCCTCAGCCCGCGTCGCGCCGCGCACGATCAGCTTGCCGACCAGTGAGTCATAAAATGGCGGTACAACCCCACCACGCGGCATATGGGTGTCCACGCGAACGCCCGGTCCGACCGGCCAAGCCGCACGAATAGCGGTGCCCGGTGACGGACGGAAATCATCCGCCCAGCTTTCCGCATTAATACGCACTTCAATGGCGTGACCGTCCGGCTGCACCATGTCCTGCGTCAGCGTAAGTCGGCTGCCGCCTGCAATGAGCAATTGCTGCTCGACCAGATCAACTCCGGTGATTTCCTCCGTCACCGGATGTTCCACCTGAATGCGAGCGTTCATTTCCAGAAAGTAGAAATCAAACGTCTCTGCATCGACAAGAAACTCGACCGTGCCAGCCCCGCGATAATTGAGGTGGCGTGCAAGGTTCACAGCTGCCGCTTCAATGGCTGCCCGTTTGTCCGCAGGGATTGAAGGTGCAGGGGCCTCTTCCACCAGTTTCTGAAAGCGCCGCTGAATGGAGCAATCGCGAGTCCCCAGATGGATCGCTGTTTCGCCGTCGCCCAAAACCTGCACTTCAACATGGCGCCCCGAAGAGATGAAGCGCTCCACATAGATGCGCGGATCCCCAAAGGAGGCCTGCGCCTCTGCCATGGCCATGTCGATCGAGGCTTCCAGATCTTCGACGCGGTCAACGCGCTTCATGCCCTTGCCCCCCCCGCCGGAGACGGCCTTTAGCAGCACAGGGAAGCCGGTTGCGGTTGCGCGTGCCAAAGCTTGCGCCTTGTCCACAGCCTCGCCACCGGGGACGACCGGCAAACCCGCCTCAATCCCCACCTTGCGGGCCATCAGCTTATCACCCATCGCCTCGAGGCTCGAAATCTCGGGTCCGACAAAGATGATGCCTGCTGCTGCCGCCGCACGGGCAAAGGCCGCATTCTCGGAGAGAAAACCATAGCCGGGATGGATCGCATCGGCCCGCGCGGCCTTCGCTGCCGCGATAACCGCATCGACCGAAAGATAGGATTGCGGCGACGGGCTTGGGCCCACACACACAACCTCATCCGCATCTCGTGCGGGCCAACTGGAAAGGTCCGCTTGCGACGCGCCCAAAATGCTCGTCATGCCGAGCCGACGCGCGGTGCGGATGACGCGGAAGGCAATCTCTCCGCGATTGGCGATGAACAGACGACGGATCATGTTCAGGCCGGCTGAATGTGCATCAGGATCGCACCACCATCGACCATCGTCGCATTATCAACGCACACATCGACAACGCGTCCTGAGCACCCTGCATGAACGGGGTTCATCAGCTTCATTGTTTCGATGATTCCAATCACGCTATCCGGTCCGACCACATCGCCGACAGAGACGAAAGGCGGGGCACCGGGCTGCGGCGCATGGTAGAAGGTGCCGGGCAGCGGCGCTGCAACACCCACCAACCCATCTGGGATGACAGCGGCGACGGTCACACTCACGGCCGCTGCGACAGCAACTTCTGCGCCCTCGTCCAGCGACCATTCCTGCGACCAGCCTTCGCCCGACCGCTCAACACGAAGCCGAAAGCGGCTCGTCCGAATGTCGAGACGGTCATAGCTGGAGCCATCCAGGATCGTAGAAATTTCGTTCACATCTTCCGGCGAAAGCGGCAGTTCCACAGTCATTTTGCAAGCAGCTCCCGCGCCTTGGCGATGACAACATCGGCAAAGGCATCGTCATTAAAGTGTGCGTCAATTGCGCGGAATTCGACATTCGCTGGCATCACCGACTGTGCATAGTCAGCGAATGGCCCGGGAATGCTCGGATCATGGATGTGCCCATAGGGGCTATCATGGTTGGAAAAGCCTTTGAGCGGCACGAAGAAGCTGACCGGGCCTTTGGCATCGGCAAACATCGCCGCCAAATGGTCTGCCAAAGGCTTTAGATCGGCCAGATCGGTACGGACCGCTGTCAGTGCCGGGTTGTGAATATGGTATTTCTTGCCCGGAAACTGAACCTCGGCAACCTCGATCGGGCCCGAGATGATGAAGTCTGAATTGCCCGGTGCGAATACCACGGGGATGCCGCGGTCCAGCGCGGCTTTGCCGCGATCAGGGCCTGAATCCGCCAAGCCACCATGAATGTGATCCAGAATTTCGGTGAGCGACAGATCAAGCACCAAAGCCACGTCGCGTTCAGCAGCAATGCCGTCGAGAGTCGGACCTCCGGCACCCGACGAGTGGAACACCATGACTTCGCAGCCATCGGATTCCAGAGCCTCGCGGATCGGCTTGACGCTCTTTTCGGTCGTCCCCAGGGTCGTAATAAGAACAAGAGGACGCGTCGAAGGCGCGACAGGCGTGTAGCCCTTGGCCATGCCAGCGACAGCCAATGCGGCATTGCGATACACTTCGCCGCTGATCGAGTTGATGCCGGACACATCGGTGACCGCATTCATGATCGCGATGTCCTTCACACCCAGATACGGCTTGGTGAAGCCAGACGCCATGGTCGAGACGATCAGCTTCGGCAGCCCATAAGGCAGCGCCTGCATAACAGAGCCTGCGAGACCGGTACCCATCGACCCGCCGATAGAAAGAACACCGGCAAGGCCTTGCTCCAGATGGATCGCAAGGGCGCATTTGACAGCGCCATCCGTCATAACAGCCTGACACTTACCCTCATGGCCAAGCGCACGGACCTCTTCGATAGTATGACCAGCGGCGCCAGCTACGTCTTCAGGCGAAATCTCTGCACCGCCAACGGTGCGTCGGATGCTTGGATCAAGGTGGATGACAGAGCAGCCTGCCCCTTCCAGAATTTGACGCACATAATGCGCCTCCTGCTCCTTGGTATCCTGCGTAACAATCAACAAGACTTTGGGACCTGACATGGCGCCGCTTTCCTCTCCGTTATGGGCCGCGATGTTTCACATTCGCGCCCGATTGCCTAATCAATTTCGAACGGCTAATTGCACCGCGTGAAACAGGTTTTGCCATGATCGATCGGAAGGTCAAATCAATCCGCGCCTTGGAGCGCGGGATTGACGTCTTGCTGGAAGTGCAAAAGAGCGGCGGAATCAGCCTGCATGAGCTTCATTTGCGGCTCGGGCTGGCCAAGGCCACTCTGTTGCGGCTGCTTGTGACTCTTTCGTCGCGCGGTCTTGTCTGGCAGCGTCTTGCCGACGGAGCCTATCTGTCGACCGCCCTTGCCTCGCCGGGTTCTCGATCAGATGTGACGGAGCGTCTGGCCGAAATCGCCTCCCCCTTCATGGTCGAGCTAAGCGAACGCGTGGTGTGGCCCTCTATCCTTGCCGTTCCGCGGATGGACCATATCGAAATCATCGAAACCAACAGCCCATTGGCACGCTTTGATGCGGCAATTTTGGGGCCAGTCGGCGTCAAACTCAGCTATCTGCATACCGCCACAGGCCGAGCTTATCTGTCCGCCTGTGATGCGCGGGAGCGGGAGGCAATCATTGCGCGTCTGCAACCGGAAACAGCGACGCCTGAAGACCGCGAGTTACTCGACAACATCATCGCCGAAACGCGGACACGCGGCTATTCCATGCGGGAGCCCTACCATCCCTGGCCGGACCGCAGTCGGCAAACTGTTTTGCGTGATGGCAAAACGTCCATCGCTGTGGCCATCATGGCCAATGGCCACGCCATTGCCGCGCTCAACGTGACATGGCCGAGCCGACGGGTCCATGTAGAAGACGTCGTCTCCCGACATCTGGAAACCCTGCAAGGTATCGCCGACCGCATAGGTCAGGCCGTCGAGTCCAACTAACTGCATTTCATTGCACGAAATCAAATTTGCTTGCCTTGACCGATGCGAAACCGCACCGAAGCCGACAGGAAATTTCGCGTCGATCAAGGAGAGTATGATGAGAGCTTGGGTATTGAGTGCAGGAGCCTCCTCGCTGGATGATTTGCACCTTGTGGAGCGGGAAACGCCTACGCCCGGCCCGGGGCAGGTTCTCATCCGCGTCCGCGCCTGCTCCATCAATTTCCGAGATCAGCTGATCCCGCAGGGTCTTTATATGGGGGGCAAAGCCTCTCAGGATGTCATTCTGCTGTCCGATGGCGTGGGGGATGTTGTTGGTGTCGGCACTGGCGTGACACGATTTGTAGCGGGTGACCGTGTGGCAGGAACATTCTTCCAGAATTGGGACGATGGCCCACCGAATGCCTCTGTAGGTCAGGCGCTGGGTGCAGCACCCGTAGACGGGATGTTGGCCGAATATGTCGTTCTGCCCGAAGCTGGGGTAACCCATATCGCGCAGTCGCTAACCTGCGAAGAAGCGGCCACCCTGCCCTGTGCAGGTGTCACGGCATGGAACGCCCTGATGGAAGGCCCTCAACCCACCAAGGCGGGCGATACCGTTCTCGTTCTGGGGACAGGTGGCGTCTCCCTGCTTGCGCTTCAGATTGCCAAGGCGGCAGGCGCTGTTGTGGTGGCCACGTCGTCGTCAGACGAGAAGCTGGCCCGCGCCGTCGCTCTGGGTGCGGATCACACGATCAATTACCGCACCACCGCCGATTGGGGCGCGGAAGCCGTGCGTTTAACCGGCGGCCGGGGCATCGATCATGTTATTGAAGTCGGCGGTGCCGGCACCCTCGCCCAATCCATTCAGGCCGTTGCCTGTGGCGGCGAAGTATCGCTGATTGGCGTATTAACGCGTGAAGGCGACACCTCCCCACGCGCGCTGATGTTCAAATGGGCGAGCATGCGCGGGATATTCGTGGGGTCACGCGGCATGGCGGATCGGTTGAATGCCTTTATCGACGCACATCAAATCAAGCCGGTGGTTGACCGCACTTTCGCGCTGGAAGACGCCAAAGCTGCCTTTGCCTATCAATCGTCACCCGAATTGTTCGGAAAGACGGTGATCACTCTCTAATGGCAACATTCGTTCTTATTCATGGAGCTTGGCATGGCGGCTGGAGCTTTGAACAGATCCAGCCGATGCTCGAGGCAGCGGGCCACACTGTCATCGCGCCAGACTTGCCCGGAATGGGCGGGACGGACGAGGAACTGGCTGCAGCGACCCTGGCACGTTGGGCCGACTTCGTCGCGGACTTATGCATCTCTGCACAAAAGCCTGTTATCCTATGCGGGCACAGCCGCGGGGGCCTCGTTCTGAGCGAGACGGCAGAACGCATCCCAACAGAGATTGCTGCCCTTGTCTATATCTGCGCAATGATGCTGCCGAGCGGCCTGTCACGCGAACAGTGGCGAGACAGGGCTGAGCCTAATCCCAATTTCAGGGCGATCATCCAGCCGCATCCTTCAGGCATTGCGACCGTCATCGACCGCAGCCATGCCGCGCCTGTATTTGCCCAACTCTCTCCGCCCGATTTGGTGGAGAAGGCGTTTGATCGCCTGATGGCCGAGCCCGATCAACCCCGGTTGACTGAACTGAACCTGTCATCGTCGCGCTATGGCTCTGTGCCGCGCCACTATATTGAATGTCTTGAGGACAAGACCATCCCCATCAGCGATCAACGCATGATGCAGGACCTTCAACCCTGCATTTCCGTCACCTCGCTCGATGCGGACCACAGCCCATTCCTGTCCCGCCCGCGCGAACTGGCGGACGCCCTCCTGAAAATTGCAGCGGAGATTGAAGCATGACCAAAATGGGTTTCGGGCAGGATGTGGGTCGCATCATCCAGACAGCCTATGTGGTGAAAGATATCCATGCAGCCATCGACTGGTGGGTAACGTCTGCCCAAACGGGGCCTTGGTTCCTCCTCGATCATTTTCTGGCCGATGACCATGTCTATCGCGGCCAAAAGTCCACCGCCGATGTCGCCATTGCCATGGGCTTTGCTGGCTCCATGTGTATCGAACTGATCCAGCCGCTGGATGACCAGCCGTCAGTTTACAAGGAAACGGTCGATCAGCGCGGCTATGGGTTTCATCACTTGGGCCTTGCTGTTGCGGATGTGGATGCCGAAATTGAACGCTATCGCGCCAAGGGATATGAGGTCGCGTTTCAAGCCGGCGTGCCGACGGGCGGTGCCGTTGCCTATATGGACAATGGCATCAATGATCCGGGCTTTCTGGAATTGATCCCCGCAACGCCGGGCATGGATGAGGTTTTCACCGGTTTCTGGAAGGCCTCTTTGAACTGGGATGGCTCAGACCCTATTCGTCCTTTCGCGTAAATTAATTTGCCAAACCGCGAAACATCTGTTTGTCTTACATACAAATGACCTCCGCAGCAGAACGCGAGGCGACTGAGGAGAGAGCTGAATGACACGAACCCGCAAATCGGGCGCTTACCAAGCTTTTCTGGTAGGTATTTTAAGCCTAAATTTTGGCATCCTGTTTTTTGACAGGAATGCCCTGAATTTCCTGATGCCGTTCGTTCAGCCAGACCTGCATCTGAATGACACCCAAGTGGGCATGTTGTCGTCTAGCCTGTCGCTGACATGGGCCATTGCCGGGTTTCTGGTGGGGCGCATTTCCGACAAGCTCGGGTCGCGCAAGCCTGTCATCGTTGTGGCGACAATCGCCTTCTGCCTGTGCTCATTCGTTTCGGGCGTCGCGACGTCCTTCTTGATGCTGCTCGGTGCGCGACTGCTGATGGGCGCCGCAGAAGGCGGCGTCATGCCCGTCAGTCACTCGATCATCGCCGCCGAAGTCGATGAGGACAAGCGCGGCCTTGCCATGGGCGTTGGCCAGAACCTCGGCTCCAACGTTCTGGGGTCTGCGGCCGCTCCGCTCATCCTCATTCCCGTCGCCTTGGCCTATGGCTGGCGGCATGCCTTCTTCCTCGCCGCTGCCCCCGGCCTCATCAGCGCGGCGATCATCTGGTTCTTCGTTAAGGAACCTTCGCCAGAGGCGTTCCATGGCGGCGACACGCCAAAGGCTACGCTGAAGGACGCTTTTTCGGACCGCAACGTGCAGCTGTGTTCGGTGATTTCCGTTCTGCTCGTGTCTTATCTAGTCTGCTGCTGGGCCTTTATGCCTCTCTATCTCAGCAATGATCGCGGCCTTGATCCGGACACCACAAAATGGCTCATGGCAACGCTCGGTATTTCAGCAGGGATTGGCAGCTTCGCCGTCGCCGCCCTGTCCGATCATATCGGCCGCAAGGCCGCGATTGTGGGCTTCTCCCTGCTCGGCGTCATCCTGCCGCTGGGTGCGATGTTCTTCACCGGCAGCAGCTGGGTGCTGGCCGCCATCTTCTTCTTTGGCTGGGCACTTAATGGCGTGTTCCCAATCTTCATGGCGACGATCCCATCAGAGTCCGTCGATCCCCGGCTGACAGCCTCGCTCACGGGTATTGTGATGGGCATCGGCGAAGTACTGGGTGGCGTTCTGAGCCCCTTTGCTGCAGGCTTGCTGTCCGACAGCTATGGTCGTTCGGCGGTGCTTTGGATGATGCTTGGCCTCACCATCTGTGCAGCCATTGTTGGCCTTGGATTGAGAGAAACGGCACCGCGCGTGCTCGCACGTCGCAAGCAAGCTGGCACACCCGCCATTGCCTAAGGGGGCTGCAGCCCTGACCCCGATGAGGAGGACAGCATGAGCGTAATTGAACGTTTTGCGACCGACAGCGTGTCTCCTCCGGAAAGGCTGGATTTCTGGAACCGTGTGACCGGCGAGACCTTTCCCGGCCTCGCCATCGATTCATCGTCGGATAATTTTTCCGCCAATATGTCCCGCTGGCAATTGGGCGATCTGACCATGATCCGCCCTATTTCTCAGCAGGCCCGCGTTCAGCGCTGGAAAGATGGCGTGATGGAACGGCCCGACCGCGTCATCATCCACCTTCAGCATCGCGGCCATTCCCTCAACGGCCAATGGCAGCGTGAGGCAAAGCTTATGTCCGGCGATCTGACACTCTGCTACGCAGCGGACAGTTATTACACCGACTTGTCGGACAGGAATGAGATGCTCGTGGTCGAAATGTCCCGCGCTGCCCTGTCCTCGCGGATCCCGAACATCGAAGATCATCTGTGCCGCACCATCAACGGAACCGCGCCCGGCACGCGGCTGGTCCATGATTTCCTGCTGTCTTTGTGGGAACAAGGTGATCAGAGCAACGCAGACCCGGATTGGCAGGAAGGCATCGCCAATGTCTTTCTCGATCTGTTGGCCATCGCCCTCAAAGGATCGGGCTCCGCCTTGGTCACGCCCAAGGGCACCCGAGACCGGATATTGGCGCTGATCAAGGCAATGCTGGCCGATCCCGAGCTGAAAACAGGGGTGATCGCCACGGAACTCGGAATTTCTTTGCGCACCGTGCAAAATGTTTTTGCAGCGATGGGCACCACCCCGAGCGCCTATATTCTCGATCGCAGGCTCCAGAAAGCCTCGGAAAAGCTTGAGATAGACCGGACTCAGAGCATCACAGAGGTGGCCTATGCCACTGGTTTCAATGACAGTGCATATTTCACTAGGTGCTTTCGCCAAAGATTTGGCACGACACCACGCCAGTGGAGAGGGCACAGATAAAACATCTTCGCGTGAGTCCTATTGGTTTGCGCGTGAGTACAAGACCGGAAAACGTGAAAGTCGCATAATCCGGTCTTCCATACTGTCGGAAATATATCGGCAGATTATTCAGGAAGGGGAATTGCCATGAAGCTCAAGTTCGCCGCCCTTGCCGCAACCGCACTGTGCACCACAGTGGCGCTGCCGGCATTTGCGCAGGAAGCCCAGTCAGACGATGGCGGCATCGCCGAAATCGTCGTTACCGCGCAAAAGCGCGCTAAAACGTCCAGGACGTGCCGATCGCCATTTCGGCGTTCACGGCTGAAGCGATGCAGGAACGTGGCGTCACCGACGTGTCGTCGCTGTCGAACCTTGCTCCGAACGTCACTCTTGACGCAGGCACGCCTTTCTCTGGTTCGGGTGCCGTTCTCGCCGCCTACATCCGCGGCATCGGCGCAAACGACTTTGCGTTCAACATCGATCCGGGCGTTGGCGTCTATCTCGATGGCGTTTACCTCGCCCGTTCGGTCGGCGCGAACCAGGAACTGCCTGACGTTGATCGGGTCGAAGTCCTGAAGGGCCCACAGGGCACCCTGTTCGGCCGTAACACCATCGGCGGCGCAATCTCCATCGTCACGCACACACCGGGCGACAAGTTCCGCTTTGTGGGCGACGTCACGACCGGCAGCTTCAGCCTGATGCAGGCCCGCGGCACGGTTGATCTTCCCATCACGGAAGGTCTGTCATCCTCGGTCGCCTTCTCGATCAAGAACCGCAACGGTTATCTGAAGCGCATCCCCTTCCCGGGCGGCATCAACTTCAACAACCCGCCTGTTACATCCTACAAGGCAGCCGGTTTCGGCAACATTGGCTATGGCACGGAAGGTGGCGAAGACACCTGGAACCTGCGTACCAAGCTGAACTTTGACAATGGCGGGGCCTTCAAGGCAACGCTGTCGGGCGACTACAGCAAGATCAACAATGAGCAGATCGCCAACACGCTGATCAAGACCGTTCCGTTCGTCTTTGCTGGCACCTACAACTGCGCTCTCATCGCATCTAGCGATCCGAGCTGCGGTGCTGGCCCACCGTCATTCGCTTTCATCGGCGGCATTGGTGGTCTGAACGGTATTGCTGACAATCCCTCGCCCTACGGCGTCAACGTTGATGCAAATCCGAACAATAACCGCGTCCCCTATGACGATCGTTTCATTACGGGCAACATCGACACGTCCTATGCCAACGGCAACAACTTCTCGAAGTTGAAGACCTACGGCACGGCGCTGACCATGTCGTACGACCTGTCGGATAGCGTTCAGGTGAAGTCGATCTCAGCCTATCGTGAGCTTCACTGGGTTGTGGGCATGGATCTTGACGGTTCGCCGCTCAACTTCCTGCATACCAGCTTCTCGATGAACCAGTGGCAGTTCAGCCAGGAAGTTCAGCTCATCGGCAAGGCGATGGATGACAAGCTGAACTACGTCTTGGGTGGCTACTACTTCAAGGAAGCCGGTGACCTTCACGACTATGTGACGTTCGCAGAAGGCCTCTTGCAGGTTGACGGCCCGAACAATCTGGCCACCAAGAACTTCGCGTTCTTCGGTCAGGCTGACTATAAGGTCAACGACCTGATCTCCTTCACGGTTGGCGGTCGCTACACCGACGAAAGCAAGACGTTTGAAGGCTTCCAGTCCGACGCAAACGGCCTGACCTACAAGATCCTGAACCAGGTCGGCGTGCCGCCCTGCGCCTCGATCACACCGACGATTTCGGACGCTTGCCGCATCGCGGCCGGTTTCCCGAACGCTGGTCAGCCGCTGCGTTATTATGTCGCTGGAACCCAGGCGAAGAAGTTCAGCAACTTCTCACCCAAGGCCGGCATCCAGCTCCACCCGAATGACGACGTGATGGTCTATGGCTCATGGTCACGCGGCTATAAGACGGGTGGTTGGACCACGCGTCTTTCGAACCCGCTGCCCAACGCACCGGATTTCGGCGCTGAAAAGGCACAGACCTTCGAACTCGGCGTGAAGTCGACGCTTCTGGATCGCAAGTTGCAGATTAACGCCGCTGTGTTCCAGTCGAACTATGACGGCATCCAGCTGAACTTCCAGCAGGGTGTTTCGCCGACCATTCAGAACGCAGGTGCCGCGCGCATCAAGGGTGTCGAAGTCGAGCTGGTTGCAGCGCCGACCCACGGCCTGACGATCAACGCGGCCATCGGCTATCTGGACGCCAAGTATACGAGCGTCGACGCAGGCGCGCAGGTCGCACCTTCGACCGGCGTGTTCGGCAACTATGGCGTTGTTCCCGGCGCAACCCTGCCCAAGACACCGAAGTTCAAGTTCAACATTAGCCCGCGCTATGAAGTTGAACTCGGCAATGGTGGCTCGGTCATCTTCGTTGGGGATTACACCCACACGACGAAGCTGAAGAACGACACTGAAGGCTACTTCCTGCTGATGCGTCCCGCGACGGACGTCGTGAACGCCAGCGTGCAGTACAAGGCGACGGAAAACTGGGGCATCACCCTCGGCGGCACCAACCTGACTGACGAGCGCTACCTCGTCACCGGCCAGGCGCAGTTCGCCGGCGGCCAGGCGTACGGCACCTACAGCCGTCCGCGTGAATGGTATGCTCGCTTGAACGTCAACTTCTAAGCGAACCAAATCGGGGCGGGACCAAAAGTCCCGCCCCTTTTTTATCTGGAGAGTAAAATGCCCGAGACCGCCCATTCCGAATTCTGGAAAGATATTAAGCCGGTCGACAAGGTCTTCCGCGAAGGCGGTCTGCCCGAAGTCTATCTATCAAAAATCGCTGAAGGCGATGAGCGCTATTGGGTACCCATCAGCGAAACCGTCTCTTCAAAGCCGGTCTGGATCAGCCCATCTAAAAACATGTGGGCCGATGTCCTCATGTCCAAGTCGGCAGGTCTCGTGAACCGTCACTATCACCCCCACCCCATCTGGGCCTACACGATCAGCGGCAAATGGGCTTATCTTGAGCATGACTGGACCGCGACCGCAGGCGATTTCGTTTACGAAACGCCCGGCGAAAGCCACACGCTCGTCTGCTATGAGCATGAAGACCCAATGAAGGTGTTCTTCGTGGTCTCCGGCCCGCTCATGTGGCTTGACGAAGACGGCAACACCGTCGGCCATTACGACGTCTTCGACTATATGAAGGCCGCCCGTGAACATTATGACGCAGTTGGCATCGGCGCCGACTATGTCGACACACTTATCCGTTAAGAGGCACAATTCCATGACCGTGATGACTGCACCACCGTCCAACAAAGCAGAAATTGTCGATGTCGGCTTCGCACATAAGGCGCTTGTTGATCGGCTTAGCCCGGGTGGTCGCTATATTGATTCCCAATCAGATGATGACTCGCCCTGGGTTCCCTTTGGTGACAACGCCGCAATCAAACATCTCGCTTTCGATGTCCGCCAGAACCTCTTTTCGAACATTCTGTGGGTAAAGGGCCCCGGCGTTATTGGGACCCATCTGCATCGCGGCACAATCACCATGGTCTGCCTTGAGGGCAGCGTGCGTTATCTGGAATATGATTGGGTTGCCTCGCCTGGCGGGCTCATTCTCGAAACACCGGGAGAGAGCCACACCCTCGTCACAGACCATCCCGAAGGCTGCAAGCTCTTTGGCTGGATGCAAGGCCCGATTGAATTTTACGACGACACCGGCACCTTGGTCGACACGTCTGACGTGTGGTGGTTCATCCATCATTACGAGACGTACTGCCGTGAAAACAACATCCCCATCAACCCAAAGCTTTACCTCTAGGAATTGCGTGCCATGTCCATGAAAGCCCCCCCTTCTGGCGCCTATAAGATTGTCAACGTACCGGAACTGTACGGCGACATCATCAAGGCCCGCGGCTCTGAAGGCACCTATGTCGGAAGCTCGGAAGAAGAGAGCCCATGGGTTCCCTTTGGCGACAATGCCGCCATCCGCCATGTCGCCTTCGACACGAAGGAAAACATCTACGCCAACATCCTTTGGATCAAAGGTCCAGGTGTCATCGGCACGCACAAGCATCGTGGCAAGGTTTGGGCCATCGGACTTGAAGGCTCGTTCCGTTATCTGGAATATGATTGGGTCTGCAAGGCTGGCGATTTCATCACCGAAACGCCCGGCACTGCCCACACGCTCGTCACGGATGACCCCAACGGCATGAAGGCGCTGTTCCACATGCAGGGCGCAAACGAGTTTTACGACGAAAATGGCAACCACGTCGAAACGCTCGATGTGTGGTGGTTCATCAACCACTATGAAAGCTACTGCAAAGAGCACGGGATTAAGATCAACCCCGCTCTTTATCTGTAGTCGCACCGATGGGCGTTAACGGGGCCATTCCAAAGCTCCCGGCCAAGCGGGGCACCTATTTACGCAACTGCTGGTATGTGGCCGGCTGGTCAGATGATCTGACAGACACACCGCAAGCCAAGGTCTTTCTGGAAGAGCCCGTGGCGCTTTTCCGGGATGGAGACGGCGTCGCAAAGGCCATAGGGGGCAGATGCCCGCACCGCTTCGCAGCACTTGGCGATGGCGCTGTCATCGATGGCACCCTCGCCTGCCCTTATCACGGGCTGCGCTTCGATGGCGCGGGCACCTGTGTGCACAACCCGCATCTGGGCGACCCGCCCCCCAAAGCGTCTGTTCCAGCCTACCCTCTGGTTGAGCGCTATAGGTTGCTGTGGATCTGGATGGGGGATGCCCAGAAAGCAGACCCTAGCCTTATCCCAGACTTTGCCTGGCTGGATGATCCTGCTTGGGAGGCCGTTCGGGGCATCACACTCGCAGAAGGCCATTATGAGCTTTACAGCGACAACATCCTTGATCTGAGCCACGCAAACTTCGTCCATCCAGCACTTGTCGCCAGCGCCTTCACGCAAGGGGAACGCAAATTCTGGCAGGATGAGACGCACGCCTATTCGCGCTACACGCAGCAGAATGATTATATCTCCCCTGCCCTCGCCGGAGTGTTGGGCGTGGAAGGCCGCAAACAGGACTTTTTTGGCGAAGTGACCTGGCACGCGCCGGCAAACCTGTTTTTCGATTATCGCGCTGGAGAACCGGGAACGGCAGTGGAGGACATGACGGCTCTGCTGTCGCTGCACGCCTTCACACCAGAAACGCCGGATACCACCCATTATGTCTGGGCCACTTCGCGCGACTATGCGCTGGGCGATGCAGAGTTCAGCGCAGGCCTGCACGCCGCGCTGTCCTTCGCATTTGAACATGAAGATTTGCCCGTGATCCGCGATGCCCATCGTCTGATGGCCGGGCAGGATTTCTGGGAATTGGAACCGCTCGTCTTGAATGGCGATGGCGGCGGGGTTCGCGCCCGCAGACTCCTAAAGAAAATGATGAAGGCAGAGGCTGAGGACGCATGAATACACTCGATCTATTCAACATCGCAGGGCGCAGCGCGCTTGTAACGGGTGGCGCTTCCGGAATCGGCCTTGCCTATGCAGAAGCGATGGCAGAGGCCGGCGCCAAGGTGACCATTGTCGATCTGGACGGAGACGGCGCTGAGCGCGAAGCCGCCCGCCTGCGTGGCGAAGGTGCTGAGGTGTTGGCCGTCACATGCGACATTTCAGACCTCACTCAAGTCACGGCTGCATTTGATGCCCATGTGGCCGCCTATGGTGGGCTCGACATCTGCTTTGCCAATGCAGGCTGGGATGCCGGTAACGGCTTCTGGGCGCCCTCTGGCGAGCGCAACCCGCTGGGCCGGATCGATCAATATGATCCCGAAAAGTGGAAGCGCTCGATCGATATCAATCTGAGCGGCGCTTATTACACCATCCGTGAGGCGGTCCGCTGCATGCGCGCGGACAATCGCAAGGGTTCAATCATCGCGACGGCGTCCAACGCGGGCATCATTAATGAAGCCATCGTTGGCTTGCCTTATATGCCGGCTAAAGCAGGCGTTCTCCATCTCGTGCGCCATGCCGCGCTTGAACTGGCCGAATTCGGCATTCGCGTAAACGCCATCGCGCCCGGCCCGTTCGTCACCAACATTGGCGACGGTTGGGTCAAAAAGAATCCGGATGCACGCTCTTCCTTTGAAAAGACCATCCCAATTGGCCGCATGGCCGATACGCAGGAAATGAAGCCGCTCGCATTGCTGCTCGCCTCCGACGCGTCGAGCTTCATGACTGGCGCGCATGTCGTCATTGACGGCGGGGTACAACTGGGGAACTTCAAATGAAGATCATCGTCTCCATTGCCGCAGCGTTGGGCCTCGCCTCGGCAGGTTTTGCCGCTCAAAAGCTGGGCGAATATCAGCCTGGGCGCTCGCCTGAGGTGACTTATGCCAAGGTATGTGGCTATTGCCATGGCCGGAACATCGGCCCGATCATCCTTGGCCGCAAGCTGGACACAGACATGATCAAATCGGTGGCCCGCCACGGCCGCAACGGAATGCCCGCCTTCCGCCCAACCGAAGTCACAAATGCGGAGCTCGACGCGCTGGCGACGTGGATTTCCACAAGCCCCACCCGCACCGAGGAGCATGGCAAATGAGCGAATTTGAACTCAACCGCCGCGGCCTGATTGGCGCGAGTGTCCTCGGGGCCGCCATGGTCGGCCTCGCCTCATGCGACAATAAGGGCACGCTTGCCCCCGGCGTTTCCAAGGCCGACTTTGCAGGCGCAATTAAAGCAATGCGCGGCGTCGTTGGTGATGAGTGGGTCTTTGGTGACCCTGACGCGGTCCTTCCCTGGGGTAAAACCTATATTCCCGATCCGGAAGGCAGGCATCTCCCCGTCGGCGCGGTCTGCCCGCGTACCGTGGAAGAGGTGCAGGAAATTGTCCGCATCGCAAACAAGTATAAGCAACCCATCTGGCCCGTCTCGACAGGCAAAAACATGGGTTATGGCATGGCCGCCCCCGCCACACCGGGGCAGATCGTGCTCGACCTCAAACGCATGAACCGCATCCTTGAGGTCGACCCGGATTTGGGCACGTGCCTCATCGAACCGGGCGTGACCTACCAGCAGCTTAAGGACTATCTAGACGACAACAACATCCCGCTATGGATTGACGTCCCAACCGTTGGCCCGATTGCCTCGCCTGTTGGCAATACGCTGGACCGCGGTGTCGGCTATACGCCCTATGGCGAGCACTTCACATTCCAATGCGGTATGGAAGTCGTCTTGCCCAACGCTGAAGTCATGCGGACCGGCATGGGCAGCATCGAAGGCTCAACCGCTTGGCAAGCCTTTAAATGGGGCTACGGGCCTTATGTGGACGGCCTATTCACACAGTCCAACTTCGGCATCGTGACGAAGATGGGTATGTGGCTGATGCCGCGCCCACCGGTCTACAAGCCATTCATGATCCGCCACGATAACATGGGCGATGTGCCCAAGATCATCGAAGCCATGCGGCCGCTGCGCGTCTCCAGCCTTGTTGCAAACTGCAACCTGATGATGAGCGCCTCCTATCAGCTCGCCATGTTCAAACGCCGTAATGAAATCGTGCCCGATGGCCGTCCGCTAGATGACGATTCGGTCAAGAAAGCGGCGAAGGCGAATGGCCTTGGCATGTGGAACACCTATTTCGCACTTTACGGCACAGAACAGACAGTGGCGGCCATTGAACCCATTATCCGTGCGCAGCTGACCGCGAGCGGCGGTGAAGTGATGACGGCGGCCGAAATGGAGGGCAACCCCTGGTTCCACCATCATCAGACCCTCATGCAGGGCGGCCTGAACCTTGATGAGATCGGCCTTCTGCGCTGGCGCGGTGCCGGTGGCGGTCTTGCCTGGTTTGCGCCGGTGGCCGCTGCGAAAGGCAATGAGGCTGAGGCCCAAACCGGCCTTGCCCGCCAGATCCTCGACAAGCATGGCTTCGACTATACGGCGGCCTATGCCATTGGCTGGCGTGACCTGCACCACATCATCGCCTTACTGTATGACAAGAGCGATCCGGAGCAGGAAAAGAAGGCCGACGTTTGTTACCGGGAACTGGTCACAACCTTCGGCAAACGCGGTTGGGCCAGTTACCGGACCGGCGTCAATTCAATGGAATTGGTCGCCCAGCAATATGGGCAGACCAACCGTGACTTCAACAAGCTGCTGAAGAACGCGATTGACCCCAATGGCGTGATTGCGCCGGGCAAGTCCGGGATCGCCTGATGCGCGCTGTGGTCATGCAGGGACTGCACCAGCCGCTGACGCTGGAGACCGTTGACGACCCTACCCCGCAAGCCGGCGAAGTTGTCGTCAAAGTCGGGCGCTGCGGGATTTGCGGGTCCGACCTACACATGACCGAAGACCCAGCCTACGGCATCAACAAGGGCGATGTTCTCGGCCATGAATTTGCAGGCGAAGTCGTTGCCCTTGGCAAAGGTGCAGAAGGGCTGAAGATCGGTGATCTTGTCTCTGTCATCCCGCTGAAAAGCTGCGGGCACTGCGCCTCCTGCACATCTGGCGAAGTTGCCTGGTGCGATGCCTTTGGCCTGCAGGGCGGAGGCTATGCCGAATATGCGGTCACGAAGCCGAACCAGTGTATCCGCCTGCCCCAATCTGCCAGCCTCGCCGACGGTGCCATTATCGAACCGCTCGCCGTCGCCCTTCACGGCGTGAACATGTCCGGCATGAAACCGGGCGACAAGGTGTTGATCCTCGGTGCTGGGCCAATTGGGCTGGCCGTCGCGTTTTGGGCACGGCGCAAAGGGGCAAGCGATGTCATCATCCAGGACCTCGCCAGTTTTCAGGAAGCGCGTGCGCTAGAGATGGGCGCAACCGCGTTCTGCGTCAGCCCCGATGATCCAATTGGCAGCGTTGAACAGATGCTCGGCACAAAACCCGATATTGTGTTTGAGTGCGTGGGCGTGCCCGGCCTTATCGCACAGGCGGTGGAGCAGGTGCGCAAGCGCGGAACGATCTGCCTGCTGGGCCTGTGTACCCGGCCTGACACGTTCAACAGCTTTGCCATGCTGTCCAAGGAAGTGCGACTCATCACCTCTGCCTTTTTCACGCGGCAGGAATATGAAGAAGCGCTGGATGCGCTGGATGCGGGAGCCGCCGAACCGCGCGCGCTGGTAACCGACACCATTTCACTTGCTGACACGCCAGCGCGATTTGAGGCGCTGCGCAAGCGGACACATGAGTGCAAAGTGCTGATCGCACCGGGTCAATAAGGGATTAGGGGAGAGATCAGATGTCGGCAGATTTTTCAGGCAAAACGGTTCTGGTTACGGGGGGGGCGACTGGCATTGGCAGATCAACGTGCGTTGCATTTGCCAATGCCGGCGCAGCCGTCCTGATTGGTGACGTGGACGACCGTGCCGCTGAAACAGTTGCCGCCATTACCGCCGCTGGCGGCAAGGCCGCTTATGTGAAAGCCGACGTGACGAATGCGGCAGCCATGACAGCCTTGGTTGAAGAGTGCGTCAGTCACTTTGGCTCCATGGACTATGCATTCAACAATGCGGGCGTCCTACCGCCGCAACGCCCACTCCACGAAGTCACCGAAGCTGAGCTCGACCTTGCCATCAACGTCGATCTGAAAGGTGTCTTCTTCGCCATGCAGGCAGAGATCCGGCACTTTCTGAAAGTGGGTGGTGGCGCCATCGTCAACACGGCGTCGGTCGGAGGTGTGATCGCAGACCCCAACATGTCGGCCTATGTCGCCTGCAAACATGCCGTTGTGGGCCTCACCAAGGCTGCAGCGATTGAATATGCACAACTGGGCATACGCGTAAACGCCATCGCCCCCGGCTTTGTCGTCACGCCAATGACGCAACATTGGGCCGACAGCGAAGACTTCCGCAAGGCCTTCTTCGCGCAGAACATCAGCGGCCGTGCGGCCCAGCCAGAAGAGATTGCAGGTACCGTTCTGCACCTCTGCTCGCCCTCGGCCAGTTTCATTAACGGCGCCCTATTCACCATCGACGGCGGCCAGACCGCCCATTGAGGAGGACCTGCGATGCGTAAGCTAATCGCGATCACGCTGACGCTGATGGCGTCCCCTGCCTTTGCGCAGCAAAAGCCGCTTGAGGTTGAGGTGCTCCGCACCAGCGCCGGATCACTTTACGCCAACATCGCGCTCATCAAGGGAGAGAAGAAGGCGGTTCTGGTCGATGCCCCATTCACAATGGCCGATGCCCACCGCGTCGTTGCCATGGTGCTGGACAGCGGCAAGGAGTTGGAGACCGTGTTTGTCGGGCATGATCACCCGGATCACTTTTTCGCTATGGAGGCCATCACGCAGGCTTTCCCCAATGTGAAAATCGTCGCCCACCCGACGGTCGTGGCGGATATTTGGAAATCCATGCCGTTCAAGGTGAAGCGCTGGTATCCCGTCCTCGGCATGAATGCGCCGAAGACGCCGACCGCGCCGTTACCGCTTGAAGGCGATACGATCATGCTGGAAGGCCATGCGCTGAAGGTCATCGGACCGGTGCAGGGCGATCACGCCCACGCCACCGCGTTGTGGGCGCCCGACATCAAAGCGCTCTTCTCCGGTGATCTCGTTTATAACCAGATGTATCTCTGGTTTGGGGAGCACGATCCCAAGGCGATTGCAGCTTGGGGCAAGTCGCTGGACCAACTCGCAGCGCTCAACCCAGACATCGTGGTTGCAGGCCATTCCAAGCCCGGCCTTCCCAATGACAATTCCGGCATCACCTTCAGCCAGCGCTATATTGCGGACTGGCCAAAGCTGGTGGCGGCCTCCAAAAATTCGGCCGAACTTCAGGCAAAGGTCAAAGCTGCCTACCCTGAGGCGATTGACGTGCTGGGCGATTTCCTGCTCGGCAACAGCTCTCGTGTCGCAAAGGGTGAACAACCCGCCTGGCAGGAATAGGATAGACTATGGCGACGTTTGTTCTCGTTCACGGCGCTTGGGGCGGCGGCCAAGGCTGGCACGCAACCGCGAAGGTTCTGCGCGCCAAGGGCCATGAGGTGCATATCGCAACGTTAACGGGATTGGGGGAGAAGAGCCACCTTCTGTCGCCCGCTATAACGCTCGACACCCATGTTACGGACGTCCTCAACATGATCTCCGCCCATGGCCTGACGAACTTCGTACTCGCTGGCCACAGCTATGGCGGGATGATCATCACCGAAGTCGCCAATCGCCTTGGCAAAGCGATCCGTGCGCTCGTCTATGTCGATGCGTTTTTGCCGCACGATGGAGAGGCGCTTTGGGACATTGCAGACGAGCCTTCGCGCAAACACTATATCGACGCACAACGCGACATGCCGGGGCTTGTGGCACCCTTCCCCGGATCGCCATCATTTCTGACGCGCCACCCCCTGCTCTCATTGATTGAACCGGTTAAGATGACGGGTGCCGAATTGGCGATCACAGGGCACAGCTACATCTACGCAACCAAGGATGCGCCGACCGTATTCACGAAATTTCATGATCGCGTGAAGGATGATCCAAGCTGGAAGGTCTATGAGCTTCCCACCGGGCACGGCGTAATGGTTGAAATGCCCGAAGAGACCGCTGCCATCCTGTTGGAGGCAGCGGCCTAAACCCCGCTAGTTCACCATGCGGGCATTTTCGCCCCAATAAGGAATGCGCAGCGCCTTCTTGTCCATCTTGCCTGCAGCCGTGCGCGGGATAGCATCCACAAAAGCGACAGACTTAGGTGCCTTCACGCCACCCAGGCGGGCCTTGCAATGGGCTATGATCGCCGCTTCATCGATGCCGTCGGCAACGACAATGGCATGGACCTGTTCGCCCCATTTTTCATGAGGAATGCCAATCACAGCGCATTCGCGCACCTCAGCAATCTCTGTGACAGCGGCCTCAACTTCTGAGGTGAAGACATTGAAACCGCCGGAGACGACCATGTCCTTCTTGCGGTCCACAATATAGAGGTAGCCGTCCTCATCGAACTTGCCGACATCACCCGTGTGATGCCAGCCGAACTTGCGGACTTCAGCGGTTTCCTCAGGCTTTTCGAAATAGCTGTGCGACACGAGCACGCCGCGCGCACAGATTTCACCGGCTTCACCGAGCGGGACTTGATTGCCGTCGTCGTCAAGCAGAGCAACCTTGAGCGAACGTGTAACCTTGCCGCACGACGCCAACTTTTCGGGTGCTTCCTTGGCGAAGCGCGCGACATCTTCGGGCGGGAACCAGGCAACAATCATGGGACATTCAACCTGCCCATAGGATTGGCACATGCATGGGCCAAACACCTCGACCGCCTGACGCAGCTTTTCTGGGCTACAGGGGGAGCCGACGAGGATGAAGATGCGCAACGACGTATAGTTATGCTGGCCAATCTCCGGCGACGCCAGCAACTGATAGAGCGCGGTCGGCGGCAGATACATGTGGCTGATCTTGTAATGGTCGATCGCCTGCAGCACTTTCTCCGCATCAAACCCCGGCAGAATGACCTGCGTCGCCCCAAGGCTCATCGTCGAGAGCGCAATCGGGCCAGCTGCGTGGGTAATGGGCGCAGACACCAGCGCGACCGGATTGTCGGTGCGTCCGCCCATCCCGTCTGCTGCGGTCTCGATCATCGTCCCCCAGCCAAGGTTGGTCACATTCGCGCCCTTGGACGGGCCGGTCGTGCCTCCCGTCGGGAAGATGCCAACCAGTTCATGCATATTGGCAAAGGCGTCGATTTCAGGCTCGACAAAGTCATCAGCCGTCACGCCGCCAATGAACTGATCGAGCGAGGGATCCCCGCCCCATTCATTATCCATCGGCTTGTCGATGCAGACAAACTTGTTGAGTGTCGGGCAGAGGCGGCGCAGCTGGGAAACCTCGTCCACCAAGCTTGAATGATAGAACATCCAGTTGCAGCGGACATAGTTGATATATCCCGCATTGGCGTCGATGGCGTTGCGCGTATTGACCGGAATCCACTTCCCATTGGCGCGCCACATGGCGAGCAGCGCCACCAGCAACATGCCGCTGTTGGGACCGTAGAGAGCTAGAAGATCCTGATTTTTGAACCCATTCTTCTGCATTGCGGCGGCGATCTGTTCCGACAGCGCCTTCACTTCAGCAAAGGTCCATTGCTGGCCCGTCACAGTATCGATGATCGCCGTCCGGCTCGGCTTGCGGTCATGTCCGCGGTCAAAATAGTCGATAGCGCGCATTGTCGGCACCCTGCTCCTGATGATTTGTATGCAACACTTACGGCTAGGCGCCGCAAACCGTCAACTGTACGGAAGTGAAACGTGGCCGGTTTTTACCCGTTGGCAGAAGGCCAAAGCGCCAACAAAGCCGGTAGAAGATGGGCGCGATGTTCCTCGGGAATGCGATTGGTCAGCTCTGTTTCAAAAGCGTCAATCACGCCGCGTGCTTTTTGCGCCAGCTGCTGGCCCTCGTCGGTCAATTCCAGCCCCAAAGACCGCCCATCACTTGGCAGGCGCCGCACAAGTCCCCGCGCTTCCAGCCGCGCCGCAATCGGTGTCATGTTGGCCCGCTGGATGTCCAGCATGCGCCCAAGCGCACTTTGCGAAATGCCGGGGTTCGCGGCAACGATTTGCAGGATGGTCGCCTCCGAGGTCCGCAAGCCGAGCACTTCCATGCGTGCCGCAAATTCCGCCATCGCGGCGCCAGAGGCGCGGCGCAGAACATAACCTGGATAGCGGAGCAGCGGATCATCCATGGTGATCTGCTATCAATGGTGCTTGTCGTGCGCAATGCCGAATGTTATAGATCATAACATAATTAGCAATGAGGTGAGCCATGTCAGATCGTGCCGAAGAAGATACCGTTTCCTTTACCGTTGAAAACGACATTGCCTGGGTAAAGTTCAACCGCCCGGAAAAACGCAACTGCATGAGCCCAAAACTCAATCGTCAGATGAAGAAGGTTCTGGAAGACCTCGAATTCCGCGACGATGTAAAAGTCCTCGTGCTGACCGGTGAAGGCGAAGCCTGGACCGCGGGCATGGATTTGAAGGAATATTTCCGAGATACCGAAGCCTTGGGCCTTTGCGCAATCCGTAAGTCACAGCGTGAAAGCTATGGGTGGTTTGAACGCCTGCGCTGGTATGAAAAGCCGACCATCGCCATGATCAACGGATGGTGCTTTGGCGGCGGCTATGGCCCCCTGTTCGGATGCGACATCGCGATTGCAAGCGAAGACGCGCAGTTCGGTCTTTCCGAAATCAACTGGGGCATCCTGCCCGGCGGCGGCGCGTCAAAGGTGGCGCAGGAGCTCATGCCATTCCGCAAGGCCATGTATCACGCGATGATGGGCGAAAACCTGTCCGGCAAGCAGGCCGAAGCCCAAGGTCTGGTGACAGAAGCCGTTCCGGCAGACAAGCTGCACGCCCGCGTTCTTGAAATCGCTAACGTCCTCAAGAAGAAGGACGGCCACGCCCTGCGTGCCACCAAGTGGACCATGCGCCGCATGGTCGACATGACCTATGACAATGGCTTGGAATATCAGATCCGCGCACAGGAAGCCTTGCACAGCTTTGGTGGCGCTGCCGCGCGCAAGGAAGCCACGCGTCAGTTCCTTGACGAAAAGAGCTTCAAGCCCGGCCTTGAAACGTTCGACGTGAACAAGGTGAAGTCATAAGACGTGCTTGGAGTTCCGTCATTGGCGGGACCCCACCCCTTTCTGCCCCTCTCCAAATGTAAGGCCCGCCCCTTCCATGACCTTTTGCGATCCCATCTACACCCACGCTCGTGCCAACCCGAACGCACTGGCCATTGTTGATCTGGAAAGCGAACGGCGCTGGACCTATGGCGAGCTTGACCAGGCGGTTGATCGCTTAGCGGCATGGATCGTTTCCGAATTCGGCCCGAACAGCGGGGTGCGCCTCGCAACACTTTCCAAGAATTGCGCAGAGATGCTCGTCCTTCAGCACGCAGGGACGCGCGCAGGCTCCATCTTTGTGCCGTTCAATTGGCGGCTTGCGAGCGCGGAAATCGATGCGCTGGCGGCGGATGCCGAGCCCGAAATCGTCTTTCATGATCCCGAATTCGCCCCGCCATCGGCAGCACGTCGCGCCATGGCGACGGCGGACGTGTTGGCCCTCGGTCAGGCCGGCGCAAAGCCCTGCCGCGATGCGCGCCGCGCCTTTGGCGATGTGGCGACCTTCCTCTACACATCCGGAACCAGCGGTCGGCCCAAGGGCGTCATGCTGTCTGAAGAGAATGCCTTTTGGGGGTGTGCCAACTTCATCTACGGCAATGACGTGACAATGCGCAGCGTATTCCTGTGCGACATGCCGCTCTTCCACACAGCCGGCCTTTATGCCGCCGCACGCTCCCCCATTCAGGCGGGCGCGACGCTCCTTATTTCCAAGGGCTTTGATCCCGTCCAGACGCTAGAACGGATGACCGATCCCGCCTTGGGCGTCACCCATTATTTCTCGGTTCCGCAGATGGCGGCCACGCTTTGGAACCAGCCAAGCTTTGCCCCGGAAAAGCTACGCAACATCGTCAGCTGGGCCATTGGCGGGGCCCCCAACCCGAAGGCACAATCAGAGCGGTTCGTAAATGCGGGCGTCCGCATTTCCGAAGGCTTTGGCATGTCGGAAACTGGGTCCAACTTTGCCATGCCCGCGCACGATCTGCCCACGCTGTTGCGCAAGGCGGGAAGCTGTGGCCTGCCGCTGATGACGGTTGAAACAAAGATTGTTGATGATGAGGGCAATGAAGTCCCCACAGGTGAGCGTGGGGAGCTTCTGGTCCGTGGACCCTGCGTGGCGCTCGGCTATTGGAAGCAGCCCGGGCTGACAGCCAAGGCCTTTGTCGAAGGCTGGTTCGTTACCGGCGACGCCGCGATGCGGGATGAGGAAGGCTTTTTCTACATCGTTGACCGCAAGAAGGACATGTACATCTCCGGCGGGGAAAACGTCTATCCGGCAGAAGTCGAAGCTGCGCTCGCCGAGCTGACCTCCATCGGCGAATGCGCCGTGGTTGGCGTGCCGGATGAGCGCTGGGGCGAAGTGGGGCGCGCCTATGTCATCCCCGTCCCCGGCCAGACGATCACTTCAGAAGAGGTGATTGCCCACTGCACCGCCCGGCTCGCCAAGTTCAAAGTCCCCAAGACCGCAGTCGTGACAGACGGTATTCCGCGCACGGCCTCCGGCAAGGTGCAAAAACACCTGCTGCGTGCCCGCGCGCTGGAAGAACTCGGCCTCGCCTGATCCCGCTTCTGCGGGAGGACCGGTCAGTCCACCGGTTCTCCCGCAATCGCGTCGGCCATTTCGGCATCTGCGTCGCGGATGGGCAAGAGCAAGAACAGGACGAGAGCGACTGCTGAGCCCAAGCCCATCAGGAACGACACGAGCATCAGCTCATCATTGCCGAACAGCTTAAACAGGAAGCCAGCAATGATTGGGGACCCCGCGGCCCCCAAACGCCCCACGCCGAGCACGAAGCCAGCACCTGTCGCCCGCGCATGCGCCGGAAAACCGATCGCAAAGGCGGAATAATAGCCCACGATTGCTGCGTTGGTGAAGAACATCGACAGGATCGCTGCAGCGCGCCAGCCCCACAGGCTATCGAAACCCGTTCCAAAGAAGGTCACGGCGGCAATACCCAAAAGCAGCGAGGCGATGGTCGGAGCCTTGATGCCCCAGCGTTTCATCAGGAAGCCAAAGAGCAATCCACCCAGTGCGCCACCGATATTGGCATAGGTCAAAACACTTGCCGCTTCAGGCTGGGTGTAGCCCGGCGGATAGTCCGCCACGATCTTCACCGCCCATTTGAGGATGTAGTAGAAGGTGATGGTGTGAAACATATAGCCGAACGCCAGCATCAGCGTAACCGGCCTGAGGCGCGGATTGGAAAGGATTTCCGAAACCTTCGGCTTGGCCGCACCCGCAACAATGGCAGGAAGCGCAGCAATTGCCGTCTTGCCATAGGCGGCGAGCGTCCGGTTGATCTTCTCCAGCGCATTGGCTGGCCGGGCCGCATTCAAGAAAGCTGTCGTTTCGGGCACGAAGATCAACACAATCGGGATCATGATTGCCGTCACAACCGCGCCAAAGAGGAACACGGCGCGCCAATCATAAACCTGCAGGAGCCAGGTCTGCGCGGCAAAGCCACCGATGACGCCCCCTAAAGGATAGCCGATCACGTAGATCGCCATGGACAGGCTGCGGCCTGCCTTGCTGGTGCTCTCCGCCGTCACTGCATTGGTTGCCGCCAACATTCCGCCGATGCCAAGCCCGGTTACGAACCGCCAGAGGGTAAGGTGTGAGACGCCATCAGCCGCATGCGCCATGTACATGCCCAATGCCATAACGATGAGGCAGGCCAACATGGCCGGCTTCCGCCCCAGCTTGTCGGCGATTCCCCCAAGCACGATGGAGCCGAAGCCCATACCCACCAGCTCCGCCGACAAGACAACACCCAAGGCCTCGCGCGAAACGCCCCATTCCTTGGAAATGCCGGGTGCGGCAAAGGCACTCGACAAGACGTCAAAGCCATCGAGCGCATTGAGCGCGACCATGATGGCGACGACAACATATTGCCGCCAGTTCATTCGATTGTTGTCGAGTATGCGTTGCGGATCCTGCTCGCTCATGCTTCTTCTCCCCTGCTGCCTGCTATTCGTGAATGCGGGTCAGCAACTCTATCAATTTCCCGACTTCCTTGTCGGTAAAGCGCGATTTCAGCCAATTTTCGTGGTCGAGAATGGCCTGTTTGGCGACGCGCAGCATTTCCTTGCCGGCGTCGGTCAAGTTGAGGGTCTGCTTGCGCCCGTCCGTTTCGGACTTGCCGCGCATCAACAGGTGACGCGCCTCCAACCGGTTGATGATGGCCATTGTTGTCGCACGGTCCATGCGCATGCGGTGGGCCAAATCGGTCTGGGCGATATCTGGATGATCATCCACCAGCCATAGCACCGACACCTGCTTTTGCGTCAGATCAAGGTCGGTAAACGTTTCCGTGAAATGCCGATAAACGGCGCCATGTGCCAAACGAATGTGGAAGCCCACAATGTTGCGGATTTCGCCGATATCATCATCGCCCTCAATCGGCGGCGTCGTCATGACCAGCGTTTCTTTTGTTCTTGCCATCAACATCCCTCGGCGCAATTGTTAGTGTAACTTACAAACAGAGTCGAGAGGTTGCCCCATGGCACAGTTTCCGCAGACCCCGTCCTTCTCGGGCTTCAACGCGCCGTCGCGCATCGAGGCCGACATTGCGGACCTGGCCTTTGAAGGCACCATCCCCCCTGAACTCAACGGTGCCTTCTACCGCGTTCAGCCTGATCCGCAATTCCCGCCGCGAATGGACGATGACATCTCCTTCAACGGAGACGGGATGATCACCCGGTTTCATATTCATGACGGTCAGTGCGACTTCCGCCAACGCTGGGCGAAGACCGATAAGTGGAAGCTGGAAAATGAAGCCGGCAAAGCCCTTTTCGGGTCCTATCGGAACCCGTTGACCGATGATGAGAACGTGAAAGGTAAAATCCGGGGCACAGCGAATACGAACGCCTGGATACACGGCGGCAAGCTCTATGCCCTGAAGGAAGACAGTCCGGCGTTGGTCATGGACCCGGCCTCGATGGAGACCGAAGGCTTTACCCATTTCTTCAATGACAGCACCGGCCAGAAAATGACCGGCCAAACCTTCACGGCCCACCCAAAGATTGACCCAAAAACCGGCAACATGATTGCGTTTGGCTACGCAGCATCCGGCCTGTGCACGGATGATTGCACCTTTTACGAAGTGACGCCCGAGGGCGAACTGGTCCACGAAATCTGGTTCAAAGCGCCCTATTACTGCATGATGCACGACTTCGGGATTACCGAGGATTATGCCGTGTTCAACGTGATGCCCAGCATCGGCAGTTGGGAACGGCTCGAAAAAGGCCTGCCCCATTTCGGCTTTGATACGTCCATGCCAGTCTATCTCGGCGTGCTTCCACGGAAAGCCGGGGCGACCGGCGATGACATCCGCTGGTTCAAAACCGGCAACAGCTTCAACAGCCATGTCATGAACGCGTTTCAAGAAGGAACGAAGGTCCATTTCGACATCCCTGTCGCAAAGAACAACATGTTCCCCTTCTTCCCCGATGTGAACGGTGCGCCATTCAACGGACAGGAAGCGATGAGCTATCTCACCCGCTGGACCGTTGATATGGCGAGTAACAGCGACGCCTTTGAAAGCGAAGTCCAGTTGACCCAGACGGCTGGTGAATTTCCCCGCATCGATGATCGCTTCGCTGGCCTACCCTATCGATATGGCTGGATGCTGGAGATGGATTACCGTCGTCCCGTCGAGCTGAAGGGCGGGAGCGCCGGCGGGCTGTTGATGAACTGCCTGTGCCTGATCGACCACCAGACCAAGCAGGAACAGCATTGGTGGTGTGGCCCTGTCTCGTCGCTGCAGGAACCCTGCTTCATCCCGCGCAGCAAGGATGCGCCGGAAGGCGATGGCTGGATTGTCCAGATCTGCAACCGCCTGGAAGAACATCGCAGCGACCTGCTGCTGTTCGACGCACTCGACATTGAGAAAGGGCCCATTGCGACGATCAACATCCCCATCCGGATGCGCTTTGGCCTTCACGGCAACTGGGCCGACGCCGATGTGATCGGACTGGCGGCATGATCAAGCCAGAGCTCGAATTCGTCTATGAAGCCGAAGGTAGCCTTGGCGCGCCGATCCCCATTGGCGATACGCCCGATGGCACGCGGCGCGTCATCCCCATATTTGAAGGGGGGCGGGTTGAAGGTCCGCTGATCAAAGGAGCCTTAATGGGCAATGCCGCAG
Source organism: uncultured Sphingomonadaceae bacterium (assembly GCA_937996655.1). Taxonomy (GTDB): domain Bacteria; phylum Pseudomonadota; class Alphaproteobacteria; order Sphingomonadales; family Sphingomonadaceae; genus Aquisediminimonas. Next base: position 158,210 of record CALKUK010000013.1, read on the forward strand.
ACTGGCAATTGACCCGCTCCGATGGCGTGACCGTCGCCGATGCGATTTATGCGCTGAAAACCGACGATGGCGTGGTCATTCAAATCCGCAACAAAGGCCTGCGCCATGGTCCACGCGACGTCATGGCGCGGCTTGCTGCAGGAGACCCGGTGGATCCTGCAGAATATTATTTCCGCACCGTGCCGGAATTCATTGCGCCCGCCGGTAAATATGACTGGATGAACAAAAGCATCTTCGTATGTTCCGGCGCGCGTTATCCGGCAGGCATCAAGCTCTGGGTCTGGCGGGTCCTCTAATCAGATCGGTTCGCCAGCTGCCCGCGCTCGGCCGACGAGGCTATCTTCGTCCCGTTGTGCCCGCGTGGCGATGATCAGCAGCAAAATGACAATCACCGGTGAGACCAGATTGATCGACAGGATCGCCGTCCCCAAATCACCCGTCGCATCAGAAATGAGCCCGACAAGATACGGCCCGATGCCGAGACCAAGGATGGTCATGACGAGCAAATAAACACTCGTCGTGACGCCTCTCATACGCGGCAGGACTTGATCATACATGATCGCATAGAGCGGCGGCAGCCATCCCGTCAGGACGATGCTGTAAAGCGAGAAGCGCAGGTAGAAATCACCCGAGGTCGGTGCGGTATAGACCCACATCGCGATAAACGGTGAAAAACCAAGCGCGAAGAGGGTCACATAGGATCGCCCCCTGCCCGGGAATCGTTTGTGCAGCATGTCCGAAACGGGTCCAGAGATCATCGGCCCAACAATGCCTAATGCCGCGGACAGCAGGCCGAAGGTCAGCGCCGTATCCTTCATCGACAGGTCATAGGTTTTCATGAGGAAGCTCGGGGTAAAGCCCATGATGCCGTAATTGATGACCGATTGTAGCGCGCCGACCGCCATAACCATGATAAGGGTCGGGGAACCTGCAATCACGGCGAAGGTCGGCTTGTCCGAGAGCGATAGACCTTGCAGCAGGTTGATGATCACAAAAGCACCGAAGCCAATCACCGCCCATTGCAGCGTGTGCGGGCTGATGCTGAACGCACCAAAGGTCAGATCGGGCCGTGGGGACAGCTGCGCGCAAAGCTCTGCTAGCACCGCCATCAGCACGATCAGCCCAGCAAGCACGCCGAGGTTGAGCATCCAGTGCTGCCGGGTCGCACCGCGCCGGTTCAGGCTCAGCCAGTTGAAGCCGGGTGTGACCGACCCAAGCACCGCAGCAGATGCCGCAAAAGGTGCGGGGTCCGGAGGTGTCAAAATGCCGTCCATTTCGCCGCGCACAGGTTCCCGCAGGCGCCAGAGGATGAGGGCGAGGACAAAGCCCGGCACTGCCGCTGCAAGGAACGCGAACTGCCAACCGGACAGGCCGAGCGGCGCTGCAGCGCCACTATAGGCATGGTCCCACCAGTCAGACGCTACGCCGCCTAAAACGAGTGAGCCGCCAAGCCCTATCGCGATGGACGAGGCCAATACCGCCATAACAAAGCCGCGCCGCTCCTTGGGCCAATAGTCATAGATGAGCGATGTGCCCGCAGGCTGAGTTGCCCCCTCCCCAATGCCGACACCAAGCCGCGACAAGGCCAGAACGCCAAAACTGTTTGCAAAGGCAGCGAGCGCCGTTGCGGACGACCAGAAGGCAATACAGATCGACAACAACCGGTTGCGCACCCAGCCATCGGCCAATCGGCCCAGCGGGAGCGAAAACAGCGCGTAGAACAGGGCAAACACGGTGCCATAGAGCAGCCCCATCTCCGCATCACCAACGCCAAGATCCGCCTTGATGCGCGGCGCGAGGATGGCGAGGATGTTGCGGTCCAGCAGGCTCATCGCATTGGTGAGCGCAATGATCAGCAGCGCATACCACGCCCCTTTGGCCGGAGCCGACATCCCCTTCCCCATCCCTTTGTCCTTATCTTATAGTTTGAACCAACGTTCCGCGTTGGTCTGGAAAAACTTCTTCTTCTGATTTGCCGTAATGTCGAGATTGTCCATCGCGCGGACCTCATCGGCGACATATTCATAGGGGTAGTCCATCGCGTACATCACGCGGTCTTCCCCCATCACCTCAATCATCAGCTTCACCGCCGGCTCAAACGGCAAGCCTGAACAAGTGCCGAGGAAGTTGTTACGCATGTAATAGAACAAGTCATGTTGCAGCGGCTTGATGCGCGCATAGCGGTTAGAGCGGATGCCCGCCTGATGCATGTAGTTGGTGCGGTACAGCCAGAAAGGCAACGCCTCAAACCCGTGACCTGCCATGATCTGGAGGTCGGGATAGCGATCAAAGATACCGCTCGTGACAAGACGGAGCAGATGGTAGCTGGTCTCGACCCCAAAGCCGAAAATCGCACCGTCTAGACCCGCATCGATCATGCCGCCCATCATATCGTCGGGCAGCGTTGCCGGATGGATGTACAGCGGCTGACCTGTCTCTGCGAGCGCGCGGAAGATCGGGTCAAACTGCGGCTCGTCGAGATAATGGCCCTGTGTGTGGCTGTTAATCTGGACGCCTTTAAAGCCAAGCTCATTTGCCCCGCGCCGGATTTCAGCGGCGGACCAATCGGGGTCCTGCGGCGCGACCGCCGTCATCCCGATATAGCGATCTGGATAGGTCTGCACGGCATCGGCCAGATAATCATTGGCGCGCGCGGCGATCCCCTTGGCTTCCGCGACATCCGCCAAGGGCTGAACCCCCGGCGAGGTGAGCGCGAGGATGGCCTTGTCGATCCCCGTCTCATCCATATGCGTAATGCGCTGCGGCCCAAGATTGAGCAGCCGGTCGATGATCTGCGTTGCCCGTTCCGAAGGGCTTTGCGCATAAAAGCCCCACAGAGAGACCATGCCTTTATCCGCCGTCCCGTCCTTCACCATGCGCAGAAAGACATCAATTTGCTCCCGCGTGGCGAACGCCTCTTCGGTCGCGATCCGCAGATAGCCGCGATCACCGCCGGTTTTCAGTTCATGTGTCATCGCCGTTCCCTTTCCAATCCTCCCCGCACGTGCGGACGTCGCCGCCGTCGCCAGCCCAAGACCCATCGCCACATTCACAGCGCGGCGGGTCATTTCCCCCGCAACCTCAGGCTTCATGAACGGCCTTGGCGACAAGGCAGGCATGCAGGCCTTCCGGCCCATCCTCATGACCGTGGCCGGACCATTTGACGCCGCCAAAAGGTGCGTCTGCGCCGCCGATCATATTGGTATTGATGCCCAGCATCCCTGTTTCAACGTCCCGCGCCAGACGCATCCGACGTTTGGGGTCATTGGTCCAGGCATAGGCCGCGAGACCATAAGGCAGGCGGTTGGCCTCCGCGATCATGTCATCATCGCTGCCAAAGGGGTTGAGGATGGCGACGGGACCGAAGGGCTCCTCATTCATGATATCGGCCGCCAGCGGCACTTCAGAGAGCACCGTTGGCGCATAAAAGAAGCCCTGATTGCCGATGCGCTCCCCACCGGCGCCAAGCTTGCCGCCGCGTGCCACTGCATCGTTGATGAGCCGCTCCATTGCATCTGGACGACGCGGATTGGCCATTGGCCCCATCTGGCTTTCCGGGTCGAGCCCGCTGCCCACCTTGATCGCCTTTGCCCGGGCGATGAAGCCGTCGCGGAACTGGTCAAACACATCCTCCTTCACGATAAAGCGGGTCGGTGAAACGCAGACCTGCCCTGCGTTGCGGTATTTGCCCGGCACCATCGTGTTGAGCACGGTCTCGACATCAACATCGTCAAATACGAGCACGGGCCCATGGCCGCCCAATTCCATCGTCGTGCGCTTCATGTCTTCGGCAGCCAGCTTCGCCAGATGCTTGCCGATGACTGTTGACCCCGTGAAGCTCAGTTTGCGGATGATGGGCGACGCCAGAAGATGCCGCGACACCTGATCCGGCACACCAAACACCGCCTGCGCAACTTCCTTAGGCAGCCCGGCATCAAGCAAGCACTGCAACACACCGAGTGCCGACGCCGGCGTCTCTTCCGCCGACTTCATGATGACCGAACAGCCAGCAGCAATGGGCGCACCAAGCTTTCGCCCCGGATTTCCGAGCGGGAAGTTCCAAGGGCTGAATGCCGCGACGGGGCCGACCGGCTCATACATCACGGTTGACCGCATCCCTGCCGGACGGACAAGCTGCCGCCCATAGATGCGCTGTGTTTCCCCCGCATAGAAGTTGAACAGGCCGACATTCATCATCACTTCGATGCGCGCTTCACCAAGGGTCTTCCCCTCTTCCAGCGTGGCGACCCGGGCCAAGTCTTCCTGACGCTCCAGCATCAGACGGGCCGCCCCCTGAAGGACGGCCGCGCGCTGCTGCGGGGTCGACTCCCGCCAGATGCGGAAGCCACGCTGCGCCGTTTCCAATGCGCGGTCGAGGTCTGCAGCGTCGGCAAGCGGAAGCTCACCCAGCGCCTCACCCGTCGCTGGATTAACGACCTTGTGGGTGGCCCGATGACCTGCAGTGACCCGCTCGCCATCAATGATCATATAAAGTTCGGGATAAATGCTCACTTTGCAGCCTTTTCACGGTCAATGTCACCCTGCCAGCGTTCCGGCACAATCGGCGCGCCGGTCACGGGATGGGCATTGTGGAACGGCACGACCTTGTGCGTCGGCCAGAGCCAGACGTCGTCCTTCAGGACATCGGGGCCGGTTGGATCTTCCGGGATCGTCTTGTCGAGGAAGGGCACATAATTAGGCCGCGTGTGGGCCCAGCCGGTTTCATAATCGGCATGCCATTGCGGAGCATAATCCAGAATATGGATACGCCACACGCCATCCACCTTCTTGTAGGTATTCTCGTAAATGCCGCCTTCCCACCACTGGCGGACGCCCTGCATCGGGTTGTCGCCGGTATAATCCTTGTGTCGCCCGGCCTGCATGGTGCAGCGGAAGCGGGCGAGTGCGGTCACGCCATCGGGTTGGATATCCACAACATCCTGATGCTGCGGATGGTCCAGCAGAAAGCCATCAATCGGACCGTTATTGCCGTGGGTAAAGTTCTTCTGGAACCGCTCAATATACAAGCGGGCCGCCCCTGCCTTACCCTTGTAAATGCCGCCGAAGAAATGGACTTCGCAATCCTCGGTGAACAGGTCCACCACCTCACGATAGAGGCATTTGTCGATCAGATAGCCGTAGAGGTGATGGAGCTTGCGAACCGACTGTTCGTCTTCGCAAATGGTCACGCGCTTGGTGAGCGCCGCCAGTTGCGCTTCAAGCGCGGCAATACGATCTTCAGTCACAGGGGTCTCCTTTGAATGACGCTCAGGCCGCAGCCTGTTTTTCAAGTACTTCGAGGCGTTCGACTTCCTCGCGATAGGGCTTAATCCCGCGGTACATCAGGAAAGTTGCAATCGGGAGCAGCGTGGCCGATGTAATGACCAGCGCCTTCCAAAGGTCCGCCTCTACCCCCACAACTCGTTGCGCGACGACGCCGATCACAAAGCTGCCCAATGCGCCGAAGAAGGTGAACATGAACAAGTAGATCGCCGTGACTTGGCCCCGAATCTCATTAGGGGCGATGCGCTGAATGGCGGCGTTTTGCGGCACCGCCCCGGCAAGGCCGAACATCCCGCCAAGGGCCATCACAATGAGCGAGGATTCGCCTGTCGGCATCATCGGTGACACGATGGCGCAGATGGTCACAAGACCGAAGAGGATCGCCGCCGACCTGACATTGGCGTCCTTATACCGCTTGGCCATCCATTCCACGAAGATGCCGCCGAAGAAGATGCCGGCCAATTGCGAGAGCAGCAGCATCGGCCCCATCACGGCGCCAATCTGCCCTTCATCCCAGCCATAAGTGCGGATCATGAAGGGCGTCCGCCAGAAAGCGAGCCCGAATGTTTCCACAGCACTCAGCGCCAGCGCGCCGAACAAGGGGTAATAGAACCGTCCTCGCCCATGGATAGCACGCATCGCATCCCAACCGGTGAAGGTCAGAATGCGGCGTCCCAATGTCGCCGCTTCGGGCACAACGTGCGCGTCATTGGATAGGCGGCGACGCGGAGGTTCTTTGACCGTCAGAAACAGCAGCGCTGCCAACAATCCAGCCAGGCCCAAATAAATCAGGATCCATTGCCATCCGCGGATCGTCAGTCCCCAAAGGTGTGTCGGTGCCCAGGACGCGGCCTTAACCACCCAGGCGCCGCCAAAAATGACGCCCAGCGTACCTCCCCCGATAAAACCGAGTTGCAGCAGGGCAAATGCGCGGGTGATCCGCTGTGGCGGGAAATAGTCAGACAGCATGGAATAGGCACTGGGGGCGTGCGCAGATCCACCGGCGCCAACAAACATGCGGCTGCCGATTAACTGCACGAAGTTTTGCGCCAGCCCACCCAGCGCCGTGATGATGCCCGTCGCGGCCATACCGCCCGACAGCACGAATTGCCGTGGATAAATATCTGCCAATCTCGCGAGGGGAATGCCGACGACGACGTAGAAGATCACGCTTGCCGGGCCACCCAGAAACCCGAGCTGTTCATCGGTCAGGCCGAAATCGATCTTGATGCGCTGCGCCATCATTCCGAAGACCGCCGAGTCGAAAAAGTTCAGGCCGGTCGCAAGGATGATGATCGCCAGCGCATAATAAGCCGAAGACGCAGACGGCCAACCCTGAGCAGGCGCTGTTGCCGCATGATCCGCGCCGGTTGCCGCTATTGCAGGTCCGCCCGCCATCCTCGCTCTCCCTCTCATCGACTTTCGGTGAGCGGCGATTGACGTTCGCGCTTCCCAACCTCAAGATTGTATGTATTAGATACAATATTGTTTGGCCGATGCTGTCCAGTCATTTTGTGCGGCGGCCCCGGCAATGGCAACAAAAAGCACGGACCGGACATCCGGTCGACAGGCGGAGAGGACAGGCCCATGCAGAATCTACCCGGCAAGACAGCTTTCATCACAGGGGGTGCCTCCGGCATTGGCCTCGGCATCGCAAAGGCGCTGCTTGGCGCCGGCATGAATGTCGTGGTCGCGGACATCCGCGATGATCATCTGGAAGAAGCCCAGGCTGAGCTTGGATCGCCCGAACGTGTTCTCGCAATTAAGTTGGATGTCACCAATCGCGCCCAATTTGCCGAAGCCGCAGACGCCACCGAAGCGCGCTTCGGGAAGATCCACATCCTGTGCAACAACGCAGGTGTTGCGGTCGTCGGGCCAACCGAGTTGGCCAGTTTTGCAGATTGGGACTGGGTGATGGGCGTCAATGTCGGCGGCACCATCAACGGCGTCACCACAATGCTCCCCCGCATCCTCTCCCATGGCGAAGGCGGGCACATCGTCAACACGGCCTCCATGTCCGGCATCGTACCTGTGGGCGGCACAACCATCTATTCCACCGGAAAGGCGGCTGTCGTCACGATGATGGAATGCATGCGCCCCGAATTGGAAGCGCGCGGCGTCATCTGTTCTGCCTTCTGCCCGGGGGCCGTGCAATCAAACATTGCCGAGGCCAGCAAGACCCGCCCAGCCGAGCTTGCCGATACTGGCTATGCCGAGGCCGACAAGCGCCGACAGAATGGCGGCAACTTTTTCCACCTTTATCACACCAAGGAACAGGTCGGAGAACGCGTATTGGAAGGCATCCTGAACGATGAACTTTACATCCTGACCCATGCTGAATTCCTAGATGGTGTGAAGGACCGGGCCAATGCGATGATCGAGTCGGTTCCCGCCAAACTCCCGCAGAATGAAGAATATAAGCAGACCTTCGCCATGCTGTTCAACAGCCCCATCTGGGCGGATGAAATCAAGCGTCAGAAGGCGCTGAAGGCATGATTGACTTTGCAGGACGCACGGCCTTCGTTACCGGCGGCGCCAATGGCATCGGCATCGGCCTTGTCCGCGCGCTGCTGGCGGAAGGCTGCAAGGTCGCCATTGCCGACATCCGTCAGGACTCGATTGAAAAGGCGCTGAAAACCCTCGACAACCAAAGCGTCATGGGCGTTCAGGTCGATGTGTCATCGCGCGATGAGATGGAAAAGGCGGCCGACGAGGTGGAAGCCCAATTCGGCCCCGTCAGCCTGTTGTTCAACAATGCAGGCATCAACCTGTTCCAGACCATCGAAGACTCCAGCTATTCCGATTGGGACTGGGTGTTGGGCGTCAACCTGCACGGCCCGATCAATGGCGTGATGACATTCGTCCCGCGCATGATCGCTGCGGGCAATGGCGGCTATATCGTCAATACCGCGTCGATGGCCGGCTGGCTCGCCTCCGGTGCACCGGGCATCTACAACACGACCAAATTTGCCGTACGCGGCATGTCTGAATCGCTGCGCTACAGCCTTGCCCCGCATGGTATTGGCGTCTCGATCCTGTGCCCCGGCCTCGTCAAATCCTATATCTACGCCAGCGACGATGTCCGTCCGAAGGAATTGCTCGATGGCGCAAAGCCGGTGGACACCGCAAATGTACAGCGCTTGGCTGAATTCCATGAGTTCGGAATGGAGCCAGACGTCATCGCCGCTCGTGTGCTTGATGGGATGCGAGAAAACCGGACCTATATTTTTTCGCATCCGGAGTTCAAAGAAGAAGTCGCAGAGCTGTTCCAGGAATATCTGGCCGACTTCCGCGATTTCCCTGAAGATCCGGGGTTCGACAAGCGGACTGGGTTCGAGAAATTCCGGCGGGAACGCTATACAGAGGCGCGCGCTGCGGCACGCAAGGCCACATAAAAGGAACCATCCCATGAAGGTCAATGCGCTCGACCATGTCAACATCATCACCGCCGATCTGGACGGGACGTGCGACTTTTATGCTGAGCTTCTCAGCCTTGAACGGCGCGATGCCCCGCCCCCGCTCACGCCCCAGACGGCGCAGTGGATGTATGACGAGGCGGGCCGTCCGATCCTGCATATCAACAGCCTGGATTGCATCCGCACCTATGACCGTGAGGTCGCGCCCGGGCCGACAGGATCGATCCACCATGTCGCGCTCAACTGTTCAGGCTATGATGACGTCATGGCGCGGCTTAACGCACGCGACATGGACCATCAGGTTAACATCATTGAGGCGATTGGCCTGCGTCAGGTCTTCACGCAGGACCCCAACGGGGTTTTGCTGGAGCTGAATTTCTTCGGGGACTAAGCCTGCCCGTCAAATCCCGTTGCGGCGGTTATAATCGTTGATCCATTCAAGCGTCTTAGTCAGCCCACCAAAGGGGTAGAAGTGCAGCCGCACGCGGCCATGCTCTTCACCAAGGCCTTTTGCGAAGGCATCCACCAGCTTGTCCGGTCCGGCAGTGCCAAGCAAATTGGTGATGCTGACGCCATATTTCTTCATGACCGAGGCCGAAGCCCCAACCCCGCATCGAGCCGCGAAGGCCAACAGGCGCTTGATCCCGGCAGGTCCAGGAATGCCGATGCGGACCGGGCACGTGATGCCCCGCGCCCGCAGTTCCTTGAGCCAGCCCAGAAACGCGTCCGGATCAAATCCAAACTGCGTCACGACGAGCGGCGCCATGCCGCGTCGTTCTATCTCGTGCACCTTGGCCTCAAGCACAGCCCAACATTCGGCCTCTGACATGTTCGGATGACCTTCCGGATGGCCGCCAATGCCAATGGCCTGAATGCCGGATCGTTCAAACGCGCCGGTTGCGATCAACGACATGGTGTCAGAATAAGGCCCCTGTGCCTCGGGCGGATCACCCGCCACGATGAAGCAGCGGCGGACACCTGCCTTTTCAACGACAGCCTTCAGATAGGCTTCAAAATCATCTTCCGACGTAATCCGGCGCGCAGAGAAATGCGGCATCGGTTCAAAGCCCAACTCACGCACGGCAATGGTGGCCGCAACGCGGGCATCGACTTCTTCGCCCGGCAAATAGGTGACTGCGATCGGCGTTTCCGCCGGAATGAGGGGCGCTGCATCCCGCAACGACGCCTCATCCTTGGCCGTCATTTCCAAAGAGAAACCGTCCGTAATGCCTGAAGGAGGCAAATCCCAATTGGGATGGATCAGTGCGGCCTTGGCCATGGAAGGTCCTCTCAAGAGAAAAAGCGTGTCACCCGCGCGCCATTTTGCGGCGTCGCGGGTGCACGTTGACAGTCGGCTTAGCGCGCGGTGCGCCAGCCTTCGGCATAGGTTTCACGCGCGACGCGGCTGTAAGGAACCGGCGACACGATGACGCGGACGTTCAGCTGCTTGTGCGGCTCAACCGTCGTCTTGCGCGTACCGCCATTTTCCTCACCCCAAACCACGTGCAGCTCAGTGCCGAACGGGATTTCGGGATCAACCGTCGCAAGGCTCAGCGCCTGCTTTTCGTTGTAGGAGAAGCCCGTGAACATCGACAGGCCAACCGTCTTGCCACCGGCATCGACCACGCGGTCATAGTTGGACGACGCATAGTTGGCGAGCGGCACGTCGAAGAACTTGTACGCTTCGCCATCGGGGTTGAACATGGAGGCCATGATCTTGGCCATGTCTTCCGGATGCCAGGCTAGTGTCACCTTCTTGCGCTGCTCGGCCGGGTTCAGCGCTTCCAGAGCTTCACGGCCATGGAAATCATGGTCGAACTTGACGAAGTTGCCATAGCCCAGTTCCCACGGGTTCAGATAATAGTCTTCGATGTTTTCAGACACGAACGAACCACCGATGGAACCGGTAGCTTCATAGCTGTCTGCCGCGAGCCATTCACGGAAGCCCTTTAGCTTTTCGCCCGTGTAGATGGCGGGGAGCGGAGACGGGATCCAGCCCGATTCCAGCGTGTTCGACGGATAAGCGCGGCTGCCGCAGGCGATCAGGCCGAATTCCTTGCCCGCTTCCAAAATGGCCGCGCGGATTTCTTCCTGCTCGGCATAGGGGCCCCATATTTCGAGGCCCGGCGCGCCGGACATGCCGTGACGCAGCGTACGGACAGTTTTACCCGCGATGTTCATCGTCGACATGTTGAAGAACTTGAGCTGCTCCAGCGGCCCGCCATGCAGCTTTTCAATCACAGCCCAAGCGTTCGGGCCCTGAATCTGAAAACGCCATTCCTTACGGGTGACAGGCTTGCCCATCGGACGCATCGGCGAACGGTCATCCAATTCGATTTCCACGTCATAGCCGCCGGTCGCAGCATGGTAGCGCAGCCAGTTGGAGGCCGGCGCACGGCCAACATAGGTGAAGCTCTGCTCTTCTTCCCAAAAGATGATGCCATCACCAATGACATGGCCATAAGGCGTTGTCGGGACATACTGCTTGGCCTTGTTGACCGACCAGCCCTTGGAGCTGTTGATCATGGTGTCCGACAGCAGCTTGGCGGCATCCTTGCCGCGAATGTAGAGGTTGACCATGTGATGCGACTGGTCAAACAGAACGGCACTATGCTGCCATGCCCATTGTTCCGAACGCCAGTTCGAAAATTCCGGTGCAACGACAGGGTAAACGTATGCGCCGAGCTGCGAATTGCGGAGCATTTCCACAACGTTGCCAGACGACTGCAATACCTGCTCCAGGTTCTTTGCGGACATCAATGCCTCTCCCATTCAAAAAAACGATAGGCAGGGCATATCATTTTTTGTATGCAACACAAACAATAAATTCCGGAGAGAAACTATGCCCGACCATCGCCATGTTCTGACACTTTCCTGCCCAGACCGCCCCGGCCTGGTCGCCGGAATGGCCCGTCTACTTGCCGACAATGGCGGCAACATCATGGAATCTCAGCAATTTAATGACAAAGAGAGCGACCGCTTTTTCATGCGCGTTGTCTTTGAAATCGGCGACGGCTCCAGCGCCGACAGCTTTCGAACGGCCATTTCTGCCTACGCGCAGGAATGCGACATGGACTGGCGGCTCCGCCCCGTGGGAGAATCGCGCAAGGTTCTTTTGATGGTCTCTAAGTTCGACCATTGCCTTGGTGATCTGCTCTACCGGGTGCGCATCGGGGAAATCCCAATGGAGGTCGTTGGCATCATCTGCAACCACCCGATCGAGGCTCTGAAGATCTCGCTCATTGGCGACATTCCCTTCCACCACCTCCCGGTGACGAAGGAGACGAAGCCTCAACAGGAAGCGCAGATCAAAGAGATTGTGACCGCAACAGGGGCCGAGCTCGTCGTGTTGGCGCGCTATATGCAGATCTTGTCGGATGATCTTTCCGCCTTCCTCAGCGGCCGCTGCATCAACATCCATCACAGCTTCCTGCCCGGGTTTAAGGGAGCGAAGCCCTACCATCAGGCGCATGCCCGCGGTGTGAAGATGATCGGCGCAACCGCGCATTATGTGACGGAAGATCTCGATGAAGGTCCGATCATCCATCAGGACGTCGAAGCTATCAGCCACGCCGACACACCGGACGACCTTGTCCGCAAGGGCCGCGATATTGAACGCCGGGTGCTCGCACAGGCCGTGCACTGGCACTTGCAGGACCGCGTCTTTGTAAACGGTACAAAGACTGTAGTGTTCAAAGACTAACGAAGGTCGGGAGGGGGTTACCCCTCCCCCTTTTTATCAGCGCACGTGCCCGGACCAAGTCCGCAGGCCTGGCATGGTGCGGTCTTCGCTCTTCAGCGCGTCAGCGACGGCCGGACGCGCGGCCAGACGATCCCGCCATTCCACCAGCCTCGGGCAGCGCGTGGCAACCTCGAGTTCCGGGAACATGCGTTCCACCATCGCACCACAATGCGAATAGAAATTGATATCGGCCAGCGTATAGCTGCGTCCGGCGAGCCAGGGTGTTTCGCCCAGCTGCTTTTCGATCTTGTCGATGGCATATTCGATCTTGCTGGTGGCGTTGGCCAAATCAGCCTCTGAAAAGCCGGAGCGCGCTGTCATCCACTTCTTCCGTTGATCGGGAAGCGGGATGCGCGCCATGAGCTCGTCAAAAGTGCCCTGCTCGATATTCTGCGTGACGATGCGGATCATGCGGTGCCAGCCGTGCATCGACACATGGTTCATCACATGCTCGTCGACAAACTTGTTCCAATATCGCATCCGCGCCGCCCCTTCTGGGTCCCGCGGGCGCAACGGCCCATCACTCGGCTGATCATCTGGAAAGGCATCTTCCAGATATTCGTTGATGACCGTGGTGTGCGTGATGATGATGCCATCATGATCGAGGACAGGCACCTGCCCTTCCGGATTGATCGCGGTGAACCAGTCCGAATGCTGCTCAAACTTATGAAGGTCGACGTAGATGCTTTCATAGGCGAGGCCCTTTTCCTTCAAAGGGATCATCGACTTGAGCGAGTTTGCCAGCGGTTCGGCGTGATAATATTTAAGCATCGTCCCTCTCCATAGGTCGTGTAGCAATCTACTTCAGGCCGAGCGTCCCCAAAATCCCGCCGTCCACGGCCCAAGCCTGTCCGGTCACATGGCTCGCAGCGTCAGACAACAGGAAGGTTGCGACTTCCGCCGTCTCATCGGAACTCCCGACACGACCCTGCGGGACGTTGCGGCCCATCATTGCCATCGCCGCTGGAATATCATCTCCGCCAATATTGTGGAGCAAGGGCGTCTCAATCAGCCCCGGCAGGATGCAGTTGACCCGCACGTTGGACGGCGCAACCTCGAGGGCGGCCGCCCGTGCCAGACCAAGCACGGCGTGTTTGGAAGCAACATAGCCGGGGTTGTTCGCCATACCGCGTTCACTGGCCAGACTGCCGGTAATCACGATGGATCCGCGCTTACGCGTAACCATGCCGGGCAGCACGCGCTTCATCGCCCAAAACACGCTCGTCATGTTCGTCTTCAAGACGGTGTCAAACATATCATCATCATAGTCGGCAAAGGGCGCGAACCGTCCCCCCATGCCGGCATTGGCAAACAGGCCTTCAATTGGCCCGAAGGCGCCTTCAGCCGTATCGAAGACAGACAGCAACGCCGCTTTGTCTGCGACATCCGCCACGCCGTACGCCGCGCTTCCCCCTTCGGCCAGGATCTCCGCCACAGCCTCCGCCAAGGCCGCTTCACTCCGTGCAACCAGCGATACCCGCGCGCCCCGCCGGGCCAGCATACGCGCTGTCGCCCGGCCAATCCCTGTTGACGCACCGGTCACAAGGATGTGGCGGCCTTTAAACTCGGTCATGAAAGGCCGAGAAGCTTTGCGGCATTGTCCTTCATGATCCCCGGCAGAACTTCTTCCTTAAAGCCGACCTGACGCGCGGCATCGAGCCACTTTTGCGGGTGGATCAACGGGAAGTCAGACCCGAACAGCATCTTCTTGCGCAGCTGCGTGTTGGCGTACTGGATGATCTGCGGCTGGAAATATTTGGGGCTCCAACCACTAAGGTCGATGAACACATTGTCCTTGTGCAGCGCCATCGACAGGCTCTCATCAACCCATGGCCATGATGGGTGCGCCAGAATGATCTTCATGTCGGGGAAGTCGACCGCGACATCATCCACCAGCATCGGCTGACCGTATTTCAGTTTCACGCCGCCGCCGCCGCGCATGCCGGTTCCCATGCCGGAATGGCCGGTGTGGAAGATAGCAGGCAGCTTATATTCGTTGATGACTTCGTAGATCGGGTAGCCGACCTGCGCCGCCGGATCGAGGTTCTGCATGATGTGGTGGAACTTGAAGCCCTTCACCCCATGATTTTCGATCAAATCGCGCGCTTCGCGTGCGCCCATCTTCCCCTTGTGCGGATCGATGGAGGCGAAGGGAATGCAGATGTCGTCATTCTTGTTCGCAATTTCGGCAATTTCGTAGTTGCTGACGCGCTTGGCACCGATGCCGCTTTCGCAGTCCACCGTGAACATGCAGAAAGCGATCTGTTGTTCGCGATAGATTTCGATGATTTCCGGCATTTTCGGACGTTCCCGCGGGGCCTTGAAATAGGCGCTGGCAGCGTCAAAAAACTTCCCCATCACCGCGTCTTCCGGGTCGTGACACGACACTTCTGCGTGAACGTGAACGTCGATGGCTTTGATCTTGGATAGGTCGATGGGCATGAGGAGGCCTTAAAATTGAGGACCTCGGTGAAAGCCGAGGTCCAAACGATTGGAAAAAGCTTGGCTACGGCTTCCGCCGGAGCACAACCGTCTTAAAGCTGGATGATAACCGTCTTGGTTTCGAGATAGGCTTCAATGCCCTGTCGACCCTGTTCGCGGCCGATGCCCGATTCCTTATACCCGCCAAACGGCAGCGCGGTGTCGATCATCGCGTGGCAATTGCCCCAAACGGTGCCGGATTTAATCTTGGCGGCCAGCTTGTGCATGGTCGCCACATCCTTGGTCCAGATGCCGGCGCCAAGGCCGAAGCAGGTGTCGTTGGCCGATTTGGCGACCTCGTCCAGATCATCGAAGCGCTGGGCGACAACGACCGGGCCGAAGATTTCTTCGCGCACAACGCTCATCTGCGGGTTCACATCCACAAGGATGGTCGGGTTCACGAAATAGCCGTTGCCCGACGGGGCATCGCCACCCATCGCCACCGACGCGCCATCGCGCTTACCGGCTTCGATATAGCCCATGACTTTGTCATGCTGTTCCTTGCTGATGATCGCACCCATGTGTGCTTCCGGGTCCAGCGAGGCACGCGGCGCCCAGAACGGTGCGGTTTCGGCCATGCCTTCCACCACCTTGTCGAAAACGGACCGGTGCGCATAGAGGCGCGAACCCGCGACGCAGACCTGACCTGCGTTGAAGAAGATGGCACCGGCAACGCCCGGTGCCGTCGACGCCACATCGACGTCCGGCATCACGACGACTGGTGATTTCCCGCCCAGTTCCAGTGTGACGCGCTTCATCGTATCGGTCGCGTTCTTGTTGATGAGCTTGCCGATTTCGGTTGAGCCGGTGAAGGCCACCTTATCCACATCGGGGTGCTTGACCATACGGTCACCCGCTGTGTGGCCATTGCCCGTGATGATGTTCAGCACGCCTGCAGGGAAGCCAGCCTCTGCCACCAGATCGGCCAGACGCAGCGCGGTGAGCGAGGTCTGTTCTGCTGGCTTCAGGACAATCGTGCAGCCCGCAGCGAGCGCCGGGGCAATCTTGAGGCAAGCCATCAGCAGCGGGAAGTTCCAAGGAACGATCTGCGCGCACACGCCCACCGGTTCCTTGACCGTGTAGCTGAACACTGTGCCAGCGGGCATGGTGTAAGGCGCAACTGTATCGCCGCCCACTTTGGAGGCCCAGCCTGCCATGAAGCGGATCTGGCTGATCGCGCCGGGGATATCGACCGCACCGGCCATGCCCTTGGGCTTGCCATTGTCGATCGCTTCCAGCTCAGCAAATTCGTCGGCATGCGCTTCGAGAAGATCGGCAAGACGGTGCATCGTGCGATCACGGACCATCGGTGGAAGGTTGGACCAGCGGCCATCGTCAAAAGCCGCACGTGCAGCAGCAACGGCGCGGTCTACATCCTTGTCCGACGCGTCGACAATACGGCTGACTTCCTTGCCGCAGGACGGATCCTCCACGGGGATCGTCGCATCATGGGAGGAGGCCACCCACTCATTGTTGATGAACAGCGCAGGCTTGCGCGAAAGGGCTTTTTTGGCGGCTTCAGAATAAGGCCGCTGCTCACGCGAAATTGTCGTCATCTCGTTCATGGAAAGTCTCCTTCTCCTCACGGCAGTGTGCGCCGACAAACTATGAAGTCAAATTAGCCGTCTTTGTTTGTGTTGCATACGAAAAAATGCGCGCGCGACGAGGCCTCGTCGCGGCCAGCGCACCGCTGCTCCCAAGCCCGTCTCTTCCGATTGGAGCTTCAACCCCAGCGGTTGATCTCCGGTCCGGGCGCCCAGCTCTTATCCGGCGATGAAACGGTTGCCCGCGCCAAAGCAGCCTGAACGGACGGGCGGGCCGCCATCCGATCCATCCACGCCTGCAGAGGGCCCCTGCCCTCAAGTGCTTCGGGCACAAGGTCCGTGCATAGCCAGGCATATGTGACGAGATCCGCAATTGAGAAATCGCCCATCAACCAGTCCCGGCCATCGGCCAGAGCAACATTCGCCATCTCCGCTGTGGCGATAACCTTGGCGCGGCTGTCTTCGGCCTGTTCTGACGGAAAATTCCCAGCACGCACATGCTCCCAACGCGCGCGCAGATCATCGCTGGCAATGGCTGACGTGATCGATGCGAAATCAGCATCGCTGAGTGCAGCAAGGGTTGGCTGGGCATAAGCCTGACATTTCAGGAAAGCCGCCGCGGGGGCTCCGCGTTCCGTCACGCGACGACACCACATCAGCATTTCCCAATGCTTATAGGCATCTTTCGGCTGCAGGTTGCCCGCGCCCATTTCATCGAAATATTGTGCAATGAACACGGATTCGGTCAGCGCTTCGCCATCGATGACGAGCACGGGCCCCTCACCTTCCACGCCCATGTCGAGCGCAACGCTCTCCGAAATATCCGGCAGGCTGTGCCGCGCGCCCGCAAGCAGGTTGATCGGGCGGCAGTCCACATCGACCCCGCTTTCCGCCAAGGCGGCAAGAACCGTGAGGGAAGGCCCAGCGGGTTCGCCATGATAAAGGATGGTGCTCATCTCAACGCACTCCGCTCGATATACCCTCGGACTCATCCCGGGGCGGAATATAATCCTGCTCCAGAATCTCGACCCGGCTCGCCATCGGCGTGCGACCCAGTTTCCAACAGTCCCGTGTGGCGGGGCGGCGGTAGATGGCGCGCAGCCAGCGCATGATGTTGGGCGTCAATTCATCATTGGCGAGATGCGGCTGCGAGAGCGGCATCGCATAAGCGAGGTTGAAACCGTTGACGTCGGCCAGTGAATACGTGTCGCTGGCAAGCCATTCGCGCTTGCCGAGCTCTTCCTCCAACATCCGGATGCCAACAGAAATGCGCCTGCCGCTTTCCGCCATTTCCGCCTCACTGAATAGACCGAACACGGCCTTGCGCCAGGCGGTCTGACGTTCGGGCAATGGGATGCGGCTGATCTGCTCCTCAATCTTTTCCTGCCCATGTGCTTTGAGGGCATTGGGGCCGACAAAGAATTTCCAGCCGAACATTGAAAAGCTTGGAGCCAGCCATTGGTCCATGAACTTCATCCACCAGCGGATGCGCAACCTGTCCCGCGCGCTGGCCGGCATCAGATTTGGGCCTTCAAACGCGTCGTTCACATATTCCATGATCGCTGTGCTCTCCACGAGCACAAGATCCCCATGCGTCATTGCTGGGATGGTGCCTTGCGGGTTGATCGCCAGATATTCTGGCTTGTGCTGATCAAAATTGAGCATGTCGATATAGTGGCTGTCAAAGGCGACGTCCTTTTCCATCAGCGCGAGCATCGGCTTGCCAGAATTCGCATTGGGTTCCCAATGATATAGCGTCACTTCTGCCATGTGATCTTACCTTCAAAAAGTGTCAGGCCATTTCCCAATGGAACGGCGCGTGCGGATCAGATTGACGTTCGGCCTTAAGCCGTTTCCCTTGCGCTTCGAGCTCACCGCGCACCACGACGAGGTCGCTCCAGCGCGTCAGCCCGACGACACGGCCTTTCGGTGCCCCGGCCCGCAGCGCGGCCCAGAAGGTGTGGTCTTCATGCGCAACATCCAGCTTCGCGCCACCCAAGCTTTGGGCAAAGACGACGCTTTCCAGCAGTCGGCTGTCATAGACAATGAGCGCAGGCCCCTGCGCGGCGGCTGACTTTAAGGTGGCGGCCGTGGCAGCGGTGATCGCTCCGGCCTTGATCAGGGAACGGCGGCTCAGCTTCATTTGCCCGCCTTTGCGAGATAGGCGGCCACAACATCCAGTTCCGCATCGGTTATGTCGACCCGCGTCTGGCGCGGCATGGCGACCTTGCCCATGCGCACCACCGATTTTATATACTCCACCGTCAGATCCTTCCGGTTGGTCAACATACCTTTTTCCGGGGGTTCCCCGGCCATCATCCGTTGCTTGGTGAGCAGGTTTGTCCCCATGCCGCCCGCCAAATGGCAATAGCCGCAATGGTTGGAAAAGAGCTTCTCGCCATCGCCGCCGCTGGCCAGTCGATCCCCTTTCGGTCCTTCGGCGCGCATCTGATAGGGCGGCAGCGGAGGCGGACCACCTTTTACAGCCTCAGGCGCGGGAGCCGATGTCTTGTTGCAGGCGGCGAGCAGGAGCAGGCCGAGAAGAGCGACGCGCTTCATGCCCGGCCCTCCTTCGACTGATCGCGGAAGACGCTGGGCCACACGCCCTGCTTACCCGGGGCGATGATGCCATTGGGGTCGAGCGCGTCCTTCACCCTCTCGTTGAGGCGGCGCTGTGCGTGATTGTTGAAATCAAACGTATCGGCCACAGCATCCATCCAACCAAGGTGCGTGCGATATTCCGCATAGCCAGCCTTAGCGCTTTCCGCGACGAGGACGTTGAACAGCGTCTTCATGCTTTCAACTTGTTCCGGCTTGTCACGATCATACATCAACATATTGATATTATTTGCAAAACGACCGCCCACCGTGAAGCTGGCGTAGAAATCAACATCGTGGTCAGCGATGATTTTCCGGCTGCGCTTCAACTGATCCAGAACATGTTTGGATGTCGCCGGCACGACCGGGGAGAAGCCGAGATGCGCACTGCGTCCGCCGACCCAATCTCCCATCTGCAAGGGCACAGCAGTCGGAACGCCAACCGTGAGGTCATAGATGTTGCGTTCCTCTCCCTGACGCCACCAGACCTCATGCGCAGGCGTATCGAGATGCTTCTTGAACGCCGCTTTGACGACCTCCGCTTTGGCCTTGTTGACGTTTTCATCGCCATAGAAGCGGATCTGCACCTTCCAGTAACCCAGCTGATGCTCCTTCAGCAGCTCCTTCACCCGCCAGTCGGGGATTGCCGAGGGCTTGTCCCAGAAGTCCTTGCGTTGCCCCTTAAGAACAATCTTGCCGAGCCAAGAGGGGACAAAAACATTCTGATCGATCAGGCCGGAAATCTTAAGCGGCGCAATCGTGTCGATCACCCAGCCAATGTCCTCTTCATTGGGAATGTCGAATGACAGTTCCAGTGAGGTTTCCGGCTCCGGCATCAGCCAGACGCCGGCCTTCGTCACTACGCCCATATTGGATTGGGTGAACATGTGCGTCCAATCCGGCCCGAAGCTCATGGGGAACAGGTGGGATGCCTGGTTGTTCGCCATTGCACCCATGCCGGTGCGCATCATGTCCCCGTCGGGCAGTACAACCTCCAGCCCGCACAGGTTGCGCGCATGGAGACCGTAAGGCGTATACCCAATGCCATGGTCGAGGGCATTGCCGAGGACGGAGCCCCAGCCATTGCCCGGGACCGACATCCACAAGGGTGCCTTTTCGCGGGCCAAATACTCGTAAAGGTCGAAAAAGCCCACACCCGGCTCAATGACGCAATAGCCAAGCTCGGGATCGAGCTCGAGCACCTTGTTCATGCGTCCGAGGTCAAGCACGATTGAGCCGGCCATACGCGGGGCGGCCTGACCATAGCCCAAATTCTTGCCACGGCTGACGGGCCAAAGCGGCGTTTTGAACTGATTGGCGAGCCGGACAATGGCCTGCACTTCTTCTGCAGAACCGGGCGCGACAGCTGCAGAGGCCGGCCACTGAGACTCCGGCCCGGGCGCGTAGATATCGGAATAGGCGTCACGGTCTTCGTCGGAGGAGAGCACCCATCCCTTCCCGACAACACCCTGAAACGCCTTGAGCGCGGCATCGAACTGCATCGGCGATACGCGTGGGGGTAGCGTGAGTTTCAACGCCGGGCTCCTCTCAATTTTATAACAATTGTTAGCTAATCTTTTGACGGCACACACAGCGCCGGTCAAGCGCGACGGAGGCATTGGAAGAAAAAAAGGGGCAGTCTTTCGACCGCCCCCTCTTCTTTCTTCAACTGTGCGAAAAACCTCAGAAGGTCTTGCGGACAGACACAGCCCATTCACGCGGACGACCAACCTGCGAGTAGATCGTACCGGAGAAGGCGTTCACTGCGGCAAAGCGGAACGGCGTGTAGTACTTGTCAAACAAGTTCTGCACTTCGAACGCGACCGACAGGTCTTCGTCCGAATTCCGCCAGGTCAGGCGCGCGTTGGCGAGGGTGTAGCTGGCATAATAATCGATCGGACCGCCTGCAGCGACACGGCCGGCGCTTGCCTTGCCTGTATAGGCCATGTCGAAGCGCGGCGTGATCGAACCGCTATCGCCCAGATCAGCCTTATACTGAATGCCAAGGCTGTACTTCCACTTTGGAGACACGATCGGATCTGTCAGCAAGATCGCATTGCCGACACGGGGATCGATATTGCTCCAGTGACCATAAAGATGGCTGAGCGACGCATCGATATCGAGGCCATCCACCGGCGAAGCGGTGACTTCAGCTTCGAAGCCCTTGATCTTCCCATTACCGGCGTTCTGACGAGCACCGCAGGGTGCCAGTGAACCCAGAGAGGCGCAGCTGATCAGCGGCAGCTGCACATCCTTATAGTCGTTGATGAAGGTCGAGAGGTTGACGCGGAGGCGACGATCGAGAAGATCGGTTTTCACACCGACTTCATACGATGTGACCGTTTCCGGATCGAAGCTGCCGTTGAGCGCCTGAGCGGCGTCGAACGGACGCGCCGTCACACCACCGCCCTTGAAGCCCGTCGCAGCCGTCGCGTAGACGAGGACTTGCGGCGAGAAGCGGTAGTCCGCTGACAGGCGCCAGTCGAGCTTGTTGCCGTTATAGACAGCCTTCACACCGTCCAAAGCGCCAAGGAAGATGTTCGGTGTAACACCGTCATACTGCTTGCGGCGGAAGGTGTAGTCCTTGTGCTCATCGGTGTAACGCAGACCGCCCGTAAGGGTCAGGTTTTCAACAGGCTTCACGATAACCGTGCCAAACACGGCCTTGCTGTCCGCATTCACAGGGTCATTGCCAAGGAACTGGAAGTTCAGGCCCGGCGCGATGTAGCGGATGTCCTGACGCGTGAAGTAGGTCGAGCGCTGGTCGGAATAGAAGCCGCCGACCGTCAGCTGGACGTTGTCGCCAATTTCAGCATTCACACGGACTTCCTGGCTCACAAACCAGAACTTCAGATCGTTGTAACCACCTGCACCACGGCTCGCGAACGGCGTGTAGTCGTCATCCGTCCCCCAGATTTGGCGGTAATCACGATAAGCCGTGATCGACTGAACGTTGATCGCGTCAGACAAACCAACCGTCATGTTGGCCGACAAACCCCAACCTTCAAAATTGGTCTTGTTGGGCATGAAATAGCCCTGACCAACCTGACCGCCTGCGGGCAGATAGAAGCTCGCATAGTTGCAGAACTTACCGCAAATGGCATTCGCCACTGCAGGAGCTGCGGAGGTCACCACTTCTGCGGCGTTGGAGCGGTCTTCCTTGGTGTAGTCCGCTGTCACGACCAGATCGAAATTGTCACCTGGATTGTAACGCAACGAACCGCGGATACCGGCGTAGTTCTTTTCACCAAATTTGGAGATGACGCAGTCCGAACCCGAACCCGGGAAGCCGGTGATGCCTTCTGGATTGCCGGGATTGCGGCAACCATAGTCGACCTGATCGACATAACCATCCTGCTGCTTGTAGACGCCGGAGATGCGGGCATACAGGCCTTCCGTCAGGACGAAGTTCGCGCTGGCGCGAACATCGACGCGGTGGCGGCTGCCATAGACAGCTTCAACCGAACCCTCGTTCTTGTCACCCGGCTTCTTTGAGAAGAGCTTGATCGCGCCGCCGATGGAGTTACGACCGGTCAGTGTCCCCTGCGGACCACGGAGAACTTCGACGCGCTCCAGATCGAGAAGATCGAAAATGCCGCCGGTCAACGTCGCATAATAGACGTCATCGACATACATGCCGACGCCGGGTTCATAGGCCGGGTTAAAGTCGAACTGACCAACACCGCGGATGGACGCACCGAGCGACGAGCCATAGGCCCCGCCCATGGCATTTAGCGTCACGTTCGGTGCCTGAGCCGCAATTTGCGACAAATCTGTCTGGTTGCGCGATTCCAAAAGCGCGGCATCGACAGCCGTGATGGAGATTGGCGTGTCTTGCAGTTTTTGTTCGCGGAACTGCGCGGTGACAACGATGTCGCCGGTGCTCGCAGCGTCTTCATCCGACGCTTTCTGCGCGAATGCGGGGGTTGCCAGAAGCGCCACAACCGACGTCGACAACGTCAGGAATGTGCGCAAAGCGGAATCGTTACGGGAAGTGATAGCCATTCTCAATCCTCTCCTGCCTAGGGCGCCAACTTCAAGCCGGTCACCGTAACTATTGTTAGTGATACATACAGTTTCGCTTTGCAAGCGGTAAATTGGCCGAGTTTCCGACAAGAGAAATTTGCGCAAGACCGTGACAAATCGGCACCAATGGCGCTAGGGGCGCCGGTCAACGGAGGGGACATGGCCACACAACAACCCGAAAATAGCGACGTCGCATTGCTCATCGCGATGCTGCGCTTTGCGACTCTCATCAACAGTCCGATGCGCGATGGCGTCGCGATTCCCGCCGGAGTTGCGCCGAATGAGCTGAAGATCATCATCGCTCTGGGCGGTGAAGGCGAACGTGCGGGCCATGAACTGGCAGAGCTGATGGGCATGCAGCCGATGAATGTCAGCCGCGCGCTTGCATCGCTGTCGGAACGCGGTTGGGTGGAAGAGGTAATCGACCACAATAACCGGCGGCGCAAACCCCATCGGCTTAGCGAAGCAGGCTGGCGGGCATATCGCGACATGGGGCCCCGCATTGAAGAGGTCGCAACGTTCCTATTCAGCACGCTGGAGCCCAATGAACGCGCCGGCATGTCCGCTGTGCTCGATAAGCTCTATGATCAGGTAATGGGCTGGCATCAGCGCGCGGCCCAATAGGCCAACACGCTGCACCATCTGCCTCTTATTCGCTTTGTGGCCCGGCAATCGCGGCACCAAAGCGCGGATGGGCAAAATGCATCGGCACATCATGGCGGTGGGGCCAGGTCTGCCGGATTTCCTCACTCCGGATATAGTCGGGACCAATCGGATTGGCAGGGAAGCATTCGGTGAGCGGCTGGAGGTGCGCGGTCGTCTTTGACCAGCCAGCCTCATAATCCCCCTGCCACTGCATCATATAATCCAGCCGCTTGATCTTCCAGACGCCGTCCTCGCGAACATAGTCATTCTCGTAGATCCCGGCTTCCATGAACTGGAGTGGAAGGCCTTCGGGTTTAAATTCGCGCGTTTCATGGCTCCCGCCGAACAACATGCCGCGGAACCGCCCCTTGGCCGTCTGCCGGTCCGGCGCGACGGTGATGATGTCCTGCATCTGAAAATGGTCGAGCAGGAAGCCATAGGCCGGGCCTTCTTCCCCCGGTGCGAGAAACAGGCTCTTGAACCAGGTGCCATAGAGCCGCCGCGCGCCTTCCCGCCCCTTATAGACGCCGGAGAGGAAGATGACCTCACCATCCTCGGCAAACAGTTCCGCCACATCGTCAGCGCGGTTGAAATCGATATAATAGCCATAGGCCCAGTGGAGACGTCGGATGGCGTTGATGTCTTCCAATTCGCCCACGCGGTTTTCCAACGCAGCCAGTCTCGTTTCGACGTCAGACATCCTCAACTCTCCTCTTTTGATTTGTATGCTTTGCTAACGAATGTTACGAAGCATGGCGAGAGGAAATTGCATGAACTGGCAAGGCAAGACCGCCTTCATCACGGGCGGCGTATCAGGCATCGGCTTTGGCATTGCACGCGCCTTTGCCGAAGCGGGCATGGATCTCATCCTGAGCTATCGGAACGAAGACTATCGCGCCGAAGCTGAAGCGTGGTTTGTCAAAAATGAGTTCGCCCCGCCCCGTTTCGTCAAACTGGATGTCACAGACCGCGCAGGATTTGCAAAAGCTGCGGCTGACGCTGGCAAGGTCCACGTCCTCGTCAACAATGCAGGCGTCAGCGTCTTTGGACCGACGGACGAGGCGAGCTATGCCGATTATGACTGGATCATGGGCGTCAATTTCGGCGGCGTGGTGAACGGGCTTGTGTCTTTCCTTCCGGGGATGAAGGCGCATGGCGAAGGCGGCCATGTCGTCAACGTCGCCTCGATGGCAGCCTATTTGTCCGGCCCGCAGGCAGGGATTTACACCGCCAGCAAATTCGCCGTTCGTGGGCTGACGGAGTCGCTGCGCTATAATCTGGCGCCTTATGGCATCGGCGTTTCGCTCATGTGCCCCGGCCTGACCAAAACCAATGCCTGGGATTCCGCCCTGAAGCGGCCAGACGGATTTGCCGATTCCGGCTTTAAAACTGCAGATAAGGCAGAGCTGGAACAGTTCGGCACGGCCTTTGATCTGGGGATGGACCCGCTGGAAGTTGGACGCAAGACGCTTGCCGGCATGACAGAAAACCGCGGCCTCATCCTGACCCATCCCGAATTCACCGAGGACTTTGAAGAGATTTACCGCACCTCCCTCGACGCGCTCCCAAAAGAGCCTGTGCCGGAGGGACGTCTGCATATTGAAAAGCTACGCCGAGACGCCAACCGCGCAGCGGCCGCAGGCAAAATGATCAACCTTGGCGACCTGACCTGAGGAGAGTGAAGCAATGACACCTACCGGCGTAAATGTCGCCCACCCCGACAAAGTCTATATTGGCGGCGTCTGGCGCGCGCCGCATTCCGGCCGATCCCTAGAGATCGTCTCCCCCAATAGCGAACAGGTTGTCGCTGTTGTCGCTGAAGCCGATGAAGCCGACATGGATGCCGCCGTCGCCGCTGCCCGTGACGCCTTTGACAAGGGCCCTTGGGTCACCCTCTCCCCGTTAGAGCGCATGAGCTACCTCAAGCGCATGGCAGACCATTTGCGCGCTCGTCAGGATGAAATCGCGAAGGCATGGACCGCCCAGATGGGTGGTCTCGCCAGTTTTGCTGGCCCGATGACGGCCGGCTCCACCATGGCGTTCAACAACATCATAGCGATGGCGGAGTCATTCGCGTTCGTTGAACAGCGCCCCACCATGGGCGCGGCTGTTGGCCTTGTGGCCTATGAGCCCGTAGGGGTCGTGGCCGCTATTGCCCCTTGGAACGGGCCTTATGGAATCATGCTCAACAAGGTCGCCTATGCTTTGGCATCGGGCTGCACCGTCATCATGAAGCCCTCGCCTGAAACGCCGCTAGAGGCATATATCATCGCCGAAGCCGCCGAGGCGGCGGGCGTGCCCGCGGGAGTCGTCAATCTCGTCTGCGGCCATCGTGAGGCGAGCGACCATCTGGTCTGCAATCCCGGCGTGGACAAAGTCAGCTTCACGGGTTCCACCGTGGCGGGCAAGCGCATCGCCAGCGTCTGTGGGGAGCGGATCGCCCGCTGCACGCTGGAACTGGGCGGGAAATCGGCGGCTATCGTGGCGGATGATTTCCCGATCGAGGCCGCAGCAGGCCTTTTGACCGGCACGATCACGATGATGAGCGGACAGGTTTGCGCCATGCTCTCGCGCGTCATCGTCCCACGAAAACGCCATGATGAACTGGCCGCCGCCATATCTGCGGAAATGAAGAAGGTCGTTGTCGGCTATTCGGATGATCCAACCACACAGCTTGGCCCGGTCGCCATGAAACGCCAGTTTGAACGCATTGAAATGTATATAGAGGAAGGCAAGAAAACGGCAGACCTCATCACCGGCGGCGGGCGTCCGGCGCACCTCAATCGTGGTTACTTCATTGAGCCGACCCTGTTCGCCAATGTGAAAAATGACAGCCGGATCGCGCAGGAAGAAATCTTCGGCCCAGTGCTGAGCCTCATCCCCTGCGAGGATGAGGAAGACGCCATCCGGATCGCCAATGACTCCAACTACGGCCTCAACGGCTCCGTCCTCACAAATGACCATGAGCGGGCGTATCGCATCGCCCGCAGGGTTCGAACCGGGGGCTTTGGGCAGAACGGACTGCGCATGGACTTTGGCCTGCCCTTTGGCGGGTTCAAGCAATCCGGCGTC
Organism: uncultured Sphingomonadaceae bacterium; assembly: GCA_937996655.1. Lineage (GTDB taxonomy): Bacteria > Pseudomonadota > Alphaproteobacteria > Sphingomonadales > Sphingomonadaceae > Aquisediminimonas. Next base: position 185,017 of record CALKUK010000013.1, read on the forward strand.
GGCCGTGAAGGTGGGCTGGAGGGCATGATGAGCTATCTGGAACTCAAGACCATCCTGCTCGACGGCCAACCCGCCGCGCTATAGTTCCACGCAGCCACCGTCGACGAACAGGTCGACGCCATTGATGAAGCTTGCTTCGTCACTCGCCAGAAACAGGGCCGCGCGGGCGATCTCTTCGGAGGTGCCCATGCGGCCCATCGGTACGACGCCCGACAGGGTATCCCGCATCCCTTGGATCTCTTCTACGGACGCATCGCGTTTGAAGATTTCCGTATCGGTCGGGCCGGGGCTGACCATGTTGACCCGAATGTGGCGGGGCAGAAGCTCCTTGCCGACAATGCGAGCTACAGCCCTCAAGCCTGCCTTGGCGGCGGCATAGGCCACATTACCCGGAACGGCAGCAACCGACCCGATAGACCCCGTTACAACAATGCTCCCACCGTCGTGCATCAGTGAGGCCGCTGCCTGCATCGCAAAGAAGGCACCCTTCAGATTAACGTTGTGAATGCCGTCCCAAAAGTCTTCGGTAACGTCGGGTACCATGGCAAAACCGCCCACGCCGGCATTGACGAACAACACATCTATCCCACCAAGGTGGTCCGCCGCCGCGCTGATCGCATCCCGGCTTTCGGCCAACACCCCCATGTCGGCGCGGATCGCACGGGCACCTGTATGCACTGCGACGTTGCATAGTGTGGCGTCATTCCGGCCGGTGATGACCAGACGCGCGCCTTCGTTTGCAAAGAGCTGCGCGGCGCTGGCCCCAATCCCGGCATTGCCGCCAAGGATCAGCACCGCCTTCCCCTCAAAACGCCGCATCAAAACATCCCGTTGCCATTGGAGGACTTCTCCGGGACCGGCTGGACCACATCCCAATGTTCCGCAACCTTGCAGCCTTCGACCCGCAGAATATCGACGACCGCGACGCCGCGATCTTCGGAGGAGAACTTCCCTTGGGAATGAACGGCCACCAGATTACCATCGGCGATGATCCGCTTGATCGAATAGCTGACGCCGAGGTTGGATTTCATGAAGGGTTCGAGAAACGCAATCGCGGCATCACGACCCGTGGCGGCCATTGGGTTGTGCTGGATATAGCCCGGCACCACCCAGGTCTCAAAGGCACCGCGAGGGTCCTTATCAATGTAAAATTGGGTCATGAATTTCGTTACAACCTCTTTGGGCTTCAGCCGGCATTTGGCAGCCTCCGCCGGCATGGAGAACAGCGCAAAAAGGTTGGCCGCGATCAGAGCAGAACGACGCATAACAGTCTCCCTTAGAACATGCTGTTTGGATTGACGGGGTTTTCCGAAATCTCCTGAATGACATCCCAATGCTCCACCACCATGCCGCCCTCGCACCGAAAGATGTCGCACACGGCCAAGCCCGGATCGCCTGGCCAACGGACGACATGGACGTGCGTGGTCACATGATCCCCATCGGCAAAAAGGCGGTGGATAGTCTGGCGGGCATCAGGCGACTGCAACCGAACCATATCGAGCCAAGCCTTGAGCGCCGCCACGCCCGGTTCAGCCAGCGAGCTGTGCTGAATATAGGCAGGTGAAATAAAATCATCGACGCGTGCGCTGTCCATGGGGATCAGTATCTTCTCATAAACGTCACGGATGAGTTTGAGGTTGGCGGATTCTTCGCCCGTATAAGCCATCAGACCCTTCTCCTATTGTAACAATTGTTATTACGTGTAACGATCAGATGAGAACATACAAGGCAGAGGATCGAATGAATCGCGACGCACTTTATGCCGTGCTGGCCAATTATCTGGATGCGCTGAACGCCGGAGATGCGTCGCGGGTGGACTGGGCTGCCTCCCCCCTGAATTCGGAAAACAACGTGATGCTCGACGTCGGCGACGGGCTGTGGGGCACGATCCTGCGCGTTGGCGACTATCAGCTGAAATTCGCAGACACAGCAACCAATCAAGTTGGCTATTTCGGCACCGTTCATGAGGCCATTGAGGAATCAGCCTTCACCCTGCGACTGAAGGTCAATGACGCGGGGCAGGTTTGCGAATCCGAAATGGTCGTCGTTCGTCAGTCGGACTCTGGCATCAAGTTTGAGAATTGCCGTTATTGGGACAAGCCCATCCTCAATGCGCGCGTTGAAGCGCCTGTCTCTCGCGCGGAAATGATCAAATTGTCAGACGGTTATTTCGACACCCTCCAACTCAATGACGGGACGATCCACACAAAATTCCACCCGGACTGCAACCGCGTTGAAAACGGCGTGCAGACAACGCGCAATCCGGAATTTGCAAAGATCGTCCCCGTCTCCGCTCTGGGCTGCGAAGAGCAGTTCCGCATGGGCAATTACCGTTATGATGACCGTCTGCGCGCGCGGCGCTTCCCCATGGTGGATGAAGCGCGCGGCCTCGTTCTAGCTTTTGGCTTTATCGATCATAGCGGGCGGTTGGATGAGTATCAGCTGACCGACGGGCGCACCGTCAAATCCCCTGTGCGCCGCCCCCACAGCTTCTATATTTCGGAACTGTTCAAAATCGATCATGGCATGATCTGCCAGATCGAAGCGAACTTCATCACCGTGCCGTATAACATGCCAAGCCCGTGGGATGCTCTGTGAGACAAGTTGCTGTGAGATATTTTGGCGCGGCCTTTGCCCTGATCCTATCCGCTTGCGCGTCTGATCGTGCACCGGATGCCCCTGCCCAGCAGACGGCGGCGGGCGACAATTGGACTAGCCCCGGCGGGGATGCGGGCAAGACGCATTATTCTACCCTAGCGGACATGACACCCGCGAATATCGGCACCCTTGGTCTGGCGTGGGAGGCCAACCTTGGCACCAATCGCGTTCTGGAGGCCACACCTGTCGTTATCGACGGAGTGATGTACACATCCGGCGTCGCAGGCCGCGCCTATGCCTTTGATGCTGCGACGGGGAAGGAATTGTGGCGGTTCGAGCCCGACGTCGACATGCAAGTCAACCGCACGGTCTGCTGCGACATGGCCAATCGCGGCGTCGCTGTGGCGCGTGGAAAGGTCTATGTCGCCACCCTTGATGCTCAGCTTTACGCGCTAGACGCAAAGACCGGCAAAGTGCTGTGGAAGGCCGATACCGTCGATGACAAGACGCGCGGCATCAACTCGACGGGCGCGCCGGAAGTGGCGGGCAATGTCGTCGTCATCGGCAATGGCGGCGCGGAATATGACACGCGCGGCTATGTCAGCGCCTTTGATCTCGACAGCGGAAAACTCGTCTGGCGCTTTCACACCGTCCCCCGTGATCCGGCTCTTGGGCCGCAGGACCATCCTGATCTCGAAAAGGCCGTCAAAACCTGGGACCCGAAAAGCCGATGGGATATTGGCGGCGGCGGCACACCTTGGGATGCCATCAACTATGACGCCGAAACCGGCAACGTCATCATCGGCACCGGAAATGGTGGCCCCTATCACACCATCAAGCGCAGTCCGAAGGGCGGCGACCAGCTCTATCTCGGCAGCCTTGTTGCGCTCGATGCGAAAACGGGCCGGATGAAATGGTATTACCAGCAAACCCCCGGCGATAACTGGGATTTCACGTCGACCCAGCCGATGATCTTGACGCATATGAAGATTGACGGGGCGGATCGACCCGTCCTTATTCACGCACCCAAGAATGGCTATCTCTACATTCTGGACCGACGCGACGGAAAGCTGCTGCGCGCCAACCCGATTGTGCGCGTGAACTGGGCAGACGCTATTGATCCGAAAACGGGGCGCCCGCATCTGCGCCCCGACCGTGCCGACTATGCGACCGCGCCCAAGATCGTCTTCCCCGGCACCACAGGCGCGCGCAACTGGCATCCCGGCACCTATGACCCGCAGACCGGTCTCTATTACGCCTCGGTGCTCGACATGGGGAACCTCATCTACCAGACGCCCGGCGCCAAGCCGATGCGCAAGAAGATGCTGAATGTTGATGCGGCCCTCGTCTTCACATCCGTGTTGAAGGACGCCCTGCCCGCCATGCCGCCGCCGGTGCAGGCCGCAGTAAAGGCCCTTCCGGAGTGGCAGGAGGTGTTGAAAAACCCCGGCAAGGGCGAACTCCGCGCCATAGATCCGTTGACGGGAAAGACCAGATGGTCGGTGCCCTCAGATGGTTGGCAGGATCGCGCGGGCACGCTCACGACTGCCGGCGGCCTCCTCTTCCACGGGAATATCGCAGGCAAGTTGCGCGTTTTCGACAAGGCGACGGGAAAGCTTCTGAAGAGCATCGACACCGGCTCCTCCATCCTCGCAGCCCCCATGACCTACCGCGTCAAAGGCGTGCAATTTGTGGCCGTCATGGCGGCCTGGGGCGGTGGCGGCTACGCGTATGTCCCGCCCTATTCAGCCGCCTATCAGCGCGGCAATCAGGGGCGATTGCTTGTCTTCAGACTGGATGGAGGGCCGGTGAAGTTGCCGCCTGCGCTCCCCGCTCTTGAAGTTGCACCCGAGCCGCCGGCACAGGCCGCAGGCGTCACCCCTTCAACCATCGCCAAAGGCCAGCAGCTGTTCTTCGGCAATTGCGTCATGTGCCATGCCAACCAGCACCGCTCCATTACGCCAGATCTGCGGCGGATGCAGCCGGGCACACACCAGTTGTTCAGCAAGATCGTGCTCGAAGGGCTCCTCCGACAAAATGGCATGCCCCGTTGGGATGATGTGCTGAAACCGGATGAAGTCGCGGCCATCCACGCTTGGCTAATCGATGAACAGCGCAAAACCCGCGCCGATGAGCTGGAAAAACAAAAGCGCGGCATCCCTCTGGATGCGCCGAGCCTCGCCATTTTGTCGAATTATTGAAAAGCATAAAGGAGAGAGAACATGACCGATATTGCAACCCTCGCCGCCCGTCTGGACAAGGTCGAGCATGAACTCGGCATCCAGCAGGACATCCACCAGATCCGCCGCATCCAATACACCTATGGCTATCTGATCGACAAATCGCAGTATAACGAAGTCGCCGACCTGTTTTCCGATGAGGGCGAAGTCTGGTTCCTCGGCGGCATCTACAAGAAAAAGGCTGGCGTCCGCCGACTGTATATCGAACGGTTCCAGACCAATTTCACCCAAGGCCATAATGGCCCGCGCTATGGCTGGCTGCTGGATCACCCACAGATGCAGATGGTGATCGACGTCGCGCCAGACCGCAGCCATGCCAAGGTCCGCGGCCGCTCCATGATGCAGGCCGGCCTGCACGAGACCGCCGAGGGCGCGCAACGTGCCTGGTGGGAAGGCGGCATCTACGAAAATGAATATGTCCGTGAAGACGGTATCTGGAAGATCAAGGCGCTGCGCTATTTCCCCTTCTGGCACGGTAGCTTTGCAGATGGCTGGGCGAAGACGCCGATCGACTATATCCCGATGGCCAAAACCTGTTTCCCGGAGGATCCGCTTGGTCCTGATGAGCTGATCTCCCCCGCCCCGCGCCTGTGGCCCGCCACCGACACGATTGAATTTCATTACCCCCATCCCGTGACCGGCAAGCCGATCATCGTCGACAACAGCCGCGCGCGCGAAGGCTTCAAGGACTGAGCCTGTTCGGCTTAACGCACCATCGAACCCGGTTCGGCGGTGTCCTGAAATCGATGGAGAATGAAGCCTGATGTACTCGACACTCGAAACCCCGCATCTTGAATTCGCTTTTGAGTGTCGGCTGCAATTCACACGGGTCTACTCGATCCCCGACGTCCACAACGGCGGCTTCCGTTCGGCCGTCCTTGTGGACCAAGGGACATTTGAAGGCCCGCGCCTGAGGGGAAAGGCCGTCCCCAACTCAGGCGGCGACTATGCCCATTTCCGGGATGATGACACCGCGGTGTTCGATGCCCGTTATCTGCTCGAAGTCGATGATGGCACGATCATCTATATGCAGAACAAAGGCTATCTGTGGGGCCGCAAGCCCGATGCCATGCAAAGGCTGCGGTCCTGGGCGTTTGAGGATGGGCCACCCGTTGCCCATGAAGACTATTATCTGCGCGCTCAGCCCACCTTTGAAACGCCCAAGGGCAAGCATGACTGGATGACGCGTCACGTCTTCGTCGGTGTCGGTGAACGCCGCCCCGACGGGAATTTCGTGCGCTATTTTGCGCTGACCTGAATACCAAAGCCAAGTCTCCCCATCGACTTGCGATGGGGAGGAACGCCCTTAATCAAGGGCCGCTGCCCGCAGCACCTCAACATTCTCTTCGATCATCTGCCGCACGGTGCGCGCTGGACGCCCGGTCAAGCGCTCTACATCATTGGTGCAGACTTGGAGGAACCCCTGACGGATGGCCTGACCAAAGGTCACCATGTCGTCGCTGTTCCAGGGGATACCGCCGACGGTCTGATCATCGACCGGACGGCGCGGAATGCCTATGGCGTCAAACATCGCATATTGTTGCGCATCATCAACCGACACATAGGCAATTGGCTTTCCCGTGACCTCGGAGAGGATCGCCGTCACTTCAGAAAAGGTCTGAAGTTCAGGTCCTGTGATGTTGTAAATGCACCCATCATGCCCCTCTCCCGTCAAGACAGCGACAGCGCTTTCCACACAATCCTCACGCCAGACCATAGCCTCACGCCCGTCGCCCGCATTGCTGATCCACTGGCCAGACTGCATGACGCCGGGGCCGGCCATCAGGATCATCGCATCGGCATAGTGCGCATCACGCAGCATCGTCCAAGCCATGCCAGAGGCACGAATGAGTTGCTCGGTCTCGATATGGTCATGCCGCACCTCAGCGGGATTTGCCGGGTCATCAATGCCGATGAAGCTGGTATAGGCGATGTGCTTCACCCCCGCCCGAGCAGCGGCATCAATCGCTGCCTGATGCTGGACAACACGCGCGCCGACACGGGTGCCGGAGATGAGGAGCATCTTGTCAGCGCCCGTCACGGCCGCCTGAAGCGTCTCGGGCTTACCGAAATCGCCATAGCGAACCTCGCAGCCCTGTGTGACGCGATCATTCAGCTTGGCCGGCGTGCGGGTGATGAGGATCAGATCCTTTGCGCGGCCCATCGCGATAAGCCGATCCGTAAAGGCGCGGCCATAATTGCCCGACGCACCTGTAACGACAATACGCGTCATGCCACCGCTGCGGCCATCTGAGCGCTGCTGACCCACCAGCCATGCACCTGAGGGCGCAACCGCGTGGGAATGATGATCTTCGCTACCGGACCTGCACCGACATTACCAGCATCGATAATCCAGCAGGCGTGGCTAAAATCATCAGGGCCGGTCTGCGTATCGACAACAGTCACTAGCCAGCCTTCGTGGCCCGGCGTCTTTGAGGGCACATGGACGGGTTCATTAAAGCTCATGCCCGCGTCCAGCGCGAGCGCCTGTGGTGGAGCGCCGGTGAAATCCAGACGCATCAACATGTTGAACATCGCGCCGACCGGGCCACCAGCCACCGGCGGCCCGCGCATCTCTGGGTTCATTGTCAGCATCCAGCCCCGGGCATAAGGACGCCCCTGCTCGGCTGCCGAAATAACGGGAAAATCGCCCGGCGGACCGATGATGGTCTCCGCCACATCGCCTGCTGCGCCGTTGGGATTGACCGTCCATCGTGTCAAAGCACCCTTCACATCCCACGGCGCGATATGAATAGCTGAGGCTTCGCGGATGAAGGGGAAGGCATTCACATTCGACAGGCACTGATCAAAATGAATGTTGCCATTGGCGTCCTCAAACGCACCCATCATGTGATAGCAGGAGACACCCTTTCCGCCCTTGAACCACTTGATTTCAGACACATCGCCGTAACGCGGCATCACGCCGAGCCAACTGTCGAGGTCCATTTCGTGGATCCAGTGGTCGCCGCCCCCTTTCAGGCGATCAAGACTGCACGTCGTCGGGTAGACAGGAAAGAGCGCGTAATTCTCGGTAATGGTGAAATCATGCATCATTGAACAATAGGGCACGTCAAACCATTGTTCCGACGTCAGATTGCCGTCCTTATCCGCAATCAAATAGGCCACCTTGGTGGAGGCCGGACCATCGGCTTCATACCCGTAAAAGAACATCTCCCCCGTCAACGGATCAATGCGGACATGCGCCGTTACTGTTTCGGATTTAAGCTTTCCGCCAAAATCGTAGGACCCCAATGTTTCCAGCGTCTGCGGGTTGATCTGGTACGGACGGCCATCCTCCTTCGTCATCAACAGGCGGCCTGCGTGCCAGACGGGGGTTGTGTTGGCGACGGTCCGGTCCACGCCAGCCATATCCGCATCATCGGTAAAGGGGTTGCGATACCGCCCGAACCGCGCCCGGCCGACCGCGACCTCCGCTTTGTGGCGTGCGGTCTGGACGTAGCGCATCGACGTGCTCGCCGATCCCCCTTGAAGGCGGATCGCCGAAATCATCCCGTCCCCAGACAACACATTGTCATCGTCAAACTTGGGCGGAAAGGCGGGGTCCGGCACGGCACGGAAAAACACGCCATCGACTTCATCAGGGATGGTCCCTTCGACCATCAGGTTTTCGAGATCGTATTCCTCGCCAATGGGGCGGTTGAGCCCCGTAAAGTGCGGGGTGTGGGGAAAAGCGGCCACGGTACTCTCCTAATTCTTATCGGAGCACCATCGGTAACAATTGTTATAAAATCAAGCCTTCTCAGGCGTACCAAAACGCAATGGCGCGCATTTCGATGCTCGATCGCGGTGCGACATCGGCAGGGGCAGCAGGATTGTCAAAAGCGACATGCGGGATGGGATTGCAAAACTGGGAGTCGCTGGTTTTGAAAATAATCGCCTCATCCCGTGTCATATTAGAAAACCAGTTCCACCGGTGCGCGGGGTTGTGCGCGATGAGATAACTTTCAAAAGACCATTCCGGCTTTTCCGGATCATCAAAAATGGCATCTGCCAAAATGAGGTCTTCGGGCGCCACGGTGCGCGCATCGCAGACGGCCAGCGGCACATCCTGCGGCGGTGGGGAAAAGGCGCGCCAGACATTGAAATGCGCATAGCGGCGCAAGGATTTGCCCTCTGGCGTTCCACCCTTCGCAAAAGCCGCTGCTGTTTCCGCGCTGATATCAATGTGCGCAAAACGGGCGGGCATGGAGTTGTTGAGTCTTCCCGCCAGCTTTGACTTTTCGCCAAAGCGCAGGATGCCAGGGCTGGTGCAGAACACCGCATCGGCCCCTGTTTCTGCGCGCAACAGGTCCATAATTTCCTGCGGATGCAGGTCCGCCACGGCCTCGCGGTCCTGAAAATCCGCCACCTGGCTTTTATGCGGCACAAGCTTGAACCCGGCCGCATCGAGATCGGTTTCGACCGTCCGGCCGTCAGTGATCTCCATTGGTTGCCCGTCAATCAGGACCGTGTCGCGGCTATGATCGTTCGCATAATAACGCGGCCGGAAATCCGTGCGCGCTGCGTAATTGATCACTGCCGTCGTCATTGCCCGGCCCCTTTTCGTTTAGGCGAATTCCTCGGTGTCGATGGTCCGCTGCATGGCGTCGGGATAACGTGGCCCCGCCACGGTTTGCTGGTTGATCAGTGCATCCAGCGTGTCCAACACGGTGCGATCAGGCAGCCAGTCCCACCGCGCGATATTCTCTTCCAGATGCGGGATGGAGGCTGTGCCGGGGATCGTCACCACATGATCGCCGCGCGACAGCACCCAAGCGAGCGACAATTGTGCAGCTGTCACACCCTGCGCGGTCGCAATCGACTTGAACGCCTCGATCAGCTTCAAATTGTGCGGCCAATTGTCCGCATTGAAACGCGGTTGCCCACGACGCAGATCGTTCTCAACAAGGTCCGCCGGATTTTCGACCGCAGCCGCCAGCGCGCCGCGACCAACGGGGGAAAATGCGACAAAGGTCGTCCCGACCTCTTTGCAGGCCTCAAGCACCGCGATTTCCGGGTTGCGCGTCCACAGCGAATATTCGGTCTGCATTGCGGCAATCGGATGGACGGCGGAGGCTTTGCGGAGCGTTTCTGCCGACATTTCGGACAGGCCAATGCTGCCGATCTTCCCTTCCTTCACGAGTTCCGCCAGCGTGCCGACCGACTCTTCAATCGGCGTCTCAAAATCCCGGCGGTGCAGGTAATAGAGATCAATATGATCGGTCTGCAGAAGACGCAGGCTTTCGTCGCATGCCTTGCGGATTGTCTCCGGCTTGCAGTCGATGCGGCGCTTGTCGCCATCAACGATGATCCCGGTCTTGGAGGCGAGGAAAAACTTGCTCCGGTTCTCCTTAAGCGTTTTGCCAATGAGCGTCTCATTGTGACCAAGGCCATAGATTCGCGCAGTATCGAGATGGTCATAACCCAGATCGAGCGCCCGGTGGAGCAGCTCTGCCCCCTCTTCATCCGATGGCGGCACCCCATAAGCCCAGGACAGCGACATGCAGCCAAGCCCGACGGGATTGGTCAGACGCCCATTGATGGCGCGTTTGGTGACGGTCATTGGAAATCCTTCAAGCAAGGGGCCGTGCGGCGTTGAGCAGTTCAATATGCTCCTGTGCCAGAACAAGCGTCGCCCCTGCAACCAGATCCGCCACCTGATCAAGCCGCGAGGCGCTTGCAATTGGGGCCGCAATGCCGGGCTGCGCTTTGATCCAGGCCAAAGCAACATGAGCGTGCTTAGCCCCTGTATCCGCGACAACTTGGTCCATCGCGGCGAGGATGAGCTGACCCTTGTCGAAATAGTCCCGCACGCGATACCCGCGCGGCCCTGAATCCAGATCCGCCGCGACACGGTACTTACCGGTCAAAAAGCCCGACGCGAGGCCGAAATACGGGAAAGAGGCAATGCCTTGTGCCACGCAAAGATCCTGCACCGCGCCTTCAAACTGGTCACGGACGACGAGGTTATACTCATTCTGGATAGCGACATAGGCTGCAACGCCCTGTGCCGCCGCCGCCGTACGCGCAGAGGTGAGCCGGTCTGCCGAAAAGTTGGATGCGCCAAGCGTGCGCACCTTACCCGCCGCCACCAAAGCGCCAAAGCCTTGTGCGGCCTCCGCCTGATCGGTCGTCGCTTCGTCACGATGGGCGTAGTAGAGATCGATATAGTCAGTTTGCAGGCGCTTGAGCGAACCTTCAACGGCAGCCGCCACCTTGGCCGGTGCCAAATCCCCGGGTTTGCCATACATGCCCGTCTTCGTCGCGATATGCATGTCCGCCCGGTTGCCCCGCGCCGCCATCCAATGCCCGAGAACAGTTTCAGACTCGCCACCGACATGCCCGGGGATCCAGTCCGAATAGCCTTCTGCGGTGTCGATCATGCGGCCACCGGCTTCATAAAACGCATCGAGGATTGCAAAGCTGGCGTCCAGATCTGCCGTCCAGCCGAAGACGTTGCCGCCCAGCACGAGGCGAAGGCCAACAGGTTCAATCAGGTGCGTCGGGCCGGTCATGATAGGTTCCTCTCCATCTTATCGTTTATTCAGTTCGTGCAGAGACGCAAAGGTCGCAGAGAAGAACCGCTTCCCTCCTTTGCCCTCTCTGCGTCTTTGCGCGAAATGTAATTTAAAACTGCAATTCCAGATCGTGCAGCACCTTATAGCATGGCAGAACCTGCGCGACCGAGCTGTTCGGCTCACGACCTTCACGGATTGCGGCGATGAATTCGCGGTCCTGAAGCTCAATGCCGTTCATCGACACGTCCACCTTCGACACATCGATCGGCTCTTCCCTGCCGTTCACCAGATCGTCGTAACGGGCAATATAGGTGCCTGTGTCGCCGATATAGCGGAAGAAAGTGCCGAGCGGCCCGTCATTGTTGAACGACAGCGACAGCGTGCAGATGGCGCCGCTAGCCGCCTTCAGCTGGATGGACATATCCATCGCAATGCCGAGTTCCGGATGGTGCGGGCCTTCAATCGCATTGGCCTTCACAATGGGTCCAGCCTGATAGGCGAACAGATCGACCGTGTGCGCCGCGTGATGCCAAAGCAGGTGGTCCGTCCAGGACCGAGCTTCGCCCTTGGCATTCATGTTCTTCCGGCGGAAGAAATAGGTCTGCACATCCATCTGCTGGATGTTGAATTCCCCGGTGACGATCTTGTTGTGAACGTACTGATGCGACGGGTTAAAGCGCCGCGTGTGCCCGACCATGCAGACAAGGCCTGTTTCCTGCTGTTTTTTCAGCACAGCCTCAGCATCAGCCCAGCTGTCTGCCAGCGGGATCTCGACCTGCACATGCTTGCCCGCATTCATGCAGGCAATCGCCTGTTCCGCATGCATCTGTGTGGGTGTGCACAGGATGACGGCATCAACATCATCCCGCGCCAAGGCATCTTCAAGCTCTGTCGAAAAATGCTTTGCGCCATATTTCTTGGCGACCTCTTCGGCCTGGTCCAACCGGCGGCTGATGATTGACGTGATCTCCACGCCGTCGATCAGCTTCAGTCCGTCCAGATGCTTTTCGCCGAACGCGCCGGCGCCTGCGAGGGCTATTCTCATTCTGTGGGCTCCAAAACAAGGTGGCCAATGGCCGTGTTGCTGCAAGGGATATGGTAATGGCGGTGCAGGCATTTGGTCTTCTTACCAAGCGCGCCGCGCATGACGAGCCACATGACCATTTCAATGCCTTCGCTGCCGGTTTCCCGCAGATATTCCAGATGCGGAATGAAGCGTGCGGCATCGCTGTCACCGATCAGCATATCGAGGAACTTATTGTCCCATTCCCGGTTGAGGAGACCCGCGCGCGGGCCCTGCAACTGGTGGCTCATGCCGCCTGTGCCCCAGATCTGGACGTTCAGGTCTTCGGGGAAGCTCTCCACCGCGCGCGCAATGGCTTCACCCAAGGCCCAGCAGCGATTGCCCGACGGGACCGGATAGGTGACAACGTTGACCGCCAAAGGCACAACCTTGACCGGCCATTTGTCGGGCTGACCGAACATCATGGACAACGGCACGGTCATGCCGTGGTCAACATCCATCTCATTGATGATCGTCATGTCGAATTCATCGAGAATCAGGCTCTGTGCGATGTGCCAGCCAAGATCGGCATGACCTTCAACATCCGGCACGGGACGCGGGCCCCAGCCCTCATCTGCGGACTTGTAGCGTTCACCACAGCCAATCGCGAAGGTCGGGATGATCTTCATGTCGAACGCCGACGCGTGGTCATTGTAGACGAGGATGACGACGTCGGGCTTTTCTTCCTTTTCCCAAGCCTTCGTCCATTCATATCCGGCAAAAATCGGGCCAAAATAATCGTCGCCCGTCTTCCCCTGATCAACAGCAACGCCCAGCAACGGCACATGGCTCGATGCAACACCTGCGGTAATGCGGGCCATTAGTAACCTCCCTTGATCGAGCGGTTACCCTGCGGTGAGCGCCCACCCTTGTTCATCATCTCCCGATATTCGGGGAACGTCATATCCGTCATCGTCGACACGGCTTCGGCAAAGCTCAGCCCATCCGTCGAAAACACCTTGGCGAGGAAGTAGACATTGCCGCCCAGATCAAGGCAGCGATTATAGTCGCGCGCGAGGATCGCTTCCTTCTGCTCGTCCGACATCTGCCAGTTTTCGAGATATTTGCGTTCATCCGCTTTCCAAGCGTCCCGGTTTTCCGGCTGCATCAGGCTCATCGCAAACTGGTTCAGCCAATAGCCTTTGCGCGCGCGCGCTGCGGTGAACACGCGCGTGCCGGGTATATCGTCAAACGCGGCGATATAGTCGTGGATGTTCTGCTTCTCGCTGGGCGCGGTCATAGCCCTTTCTCCTTCAGCATCTTGTCCAGGCGGGGGAAGACACGCCGCGCATTGCCTTCAAAAATGGCGTGGCGTTCCGTGTCGGAAATGTCGAGTGCATCGACATAGCGTTTGGTGTCATCGAAATAGTGGCCGGTCGTCGGGTCAATCCCGCGCACCGCGCCCACCATTTCAGAGCCGAACAGGATGTTCTTATTGTCGATCACATCCGCCAGCAGGTTGATGCCCGGCTGGTGATAGACGCAGGTATCAAAGAACACATTGTTCATGACATGGGTCGAGAGGTCGGGCTGCTTCAGCATATCCGCAAGCCCTCGATACCGGCCCCAGTGATAGGGTACTGCGCCACCACCATGCGGAATGATGAAGCGCAGGCTTGGGAAGTCCTTGAACAGGTCGCCTTCGATCAACTGCATGAACGCGATGGTGTCTGCCGCGATGTAATAGGCACCCGTTGCGTGCAGACCCGAATTGCAGCTGCCCGACACGTGGATCATCGCGGGCACGTCGAGGTCCACCATCTTCTCGTAAAACGGATACCAGAAACGGTCCGTGAGCGGCGGATGCTGGAAATGCCCGCCGCCGGGATCAGGATTCAGGTTGCAGCCGACAAAGCCCATATCGACACAACGCTCCAGCTCGGCAATTGAGCCCTGCATGTCAGCAGCTGGCGACTGCGGCAGCATGCACACCGGCACGAAGATATCGGGATAAAGCGCCGCACAGCGAGCAATGAGATCATTGTTCACCTGCGCCCATTGCTTGGCGACCGTCTCATCCCCCACATGCGGGGCCATGGCGGAGGCGCGCGGCGAAAAAATCGTGATGTCGGCACCGCGTTCCTTCAACAGGCGGATCTGGTTCTTCTCCAGCGTCTCACGGATCTCATCGTCGGAAATGGACGGATAGGCCGGTGCAGCCTCCCCCGCCTTGAAGGCGGCCTTTTGCAGGTCGCGCCAGTCATTATGCGCGGCGGGCGCCGTCGTATAATGGCCGTGGCAATCGATAATGAGGGTCATTGGGTGTTGAGCCTTTCCAGCTTAGCGTCCAGCGTTTCGGGAATGGGTGAAATCGTCAGCGACCCGATCTGCCGCTGCCGGGCGATGGTGCCACGTGTCATCAGCGGCTCGATACCGAGTGCTTCAAGTGTTTTGGCCGACTCCTCCATCTCTGCCGCGCGGCGCACACCGTGCACCATCATGCGGTCGAGCCGGTAATCGGCAAGCGCGGGCCATTCGGCGCCGAGCGAACCGAGCACTTCGTCCAGAACCCCTGCGCGATCACAGGCGAGCACGCATTCCGCAGTAAGTGCCTCCATGCCCTTGAAGATCACAGAGCGGAGCATCTTGATGGTCGAGGCACGGCCCACCTCTGTGCCGACAACGCGGATCTTGGTGAAACCGGCTTCTGCCAGCAACGCCGCCCCCTGTTCTGCATAGGGACCTGAAACAAGCAGCGGGACGGCCATACGCGCCGGGTTGACCGGCGCCATGACAGCGACATCGACATATCGACCGCCTGCTGCATCAATGACGGCGGCCGCGGCCCGCTTCGTGTCCGGCGCAACCGAATTCATGTCAAAAAAGAAGACGTCACGCGCAATGGTCTCTGCCACTGTCCGCGCGACCGCAAGGGCTTGGTCCGCCGTCACAACACTGACCACGGCATGTGCCCCGGCCACAGCCTGAGCGGCGGTCTCAGCGCCCTTGACCCCGGCCTCGTCATAGCGTGCCAGCGTATTCGCCCTGCCTGCGCCATCCGTCTGCACGTCATAGACGCGTGCAGGCCAGTCCCCTGCCCGGGCAAAGGTGCTTCCAGCCTCGCCGAAGCCGATAAGGGACAGGGGGAACGACATCAATATCGCTATAGAACACGCCTCCGCCTTACCGCTCATCGGAAGCACGAAAGGGGTATAAGGAAAAGCGAATTATGATGACTGGGCGTGCAGTTCGTTAACGAAGGCCTGCTGCAACAATGTGGGACGCCAATTGGCCCGCGTCGTCACGCCAATGTTGCGCACAAGGCTCGCCGGGGCCGCATGAAGCTGCTCGAGCCAACCCGCCTCCAGCTCCACCGACACCTGATCGGGGGAGAGCAATGTGAGAAAGTCCGACTTTGTCAGGATTTCGCGGATGGTGATGACCGAGCCACATTCAATCGGCACCACAGGCGGCGGAACCCCGCCACTGCGGAACATCGCCTCCCACTGCGCGCGCAAAGGCGTGCCCGGCCCGGCGACAATCCAGGGATAGTCCGCCAGTCGCGGCAGAATGTGCCCATCCCGACTGTCCGCAATCACGCGCGCAAGCGGATGCCCCCTGCGCCCGATGATCACCGGACGATCATGGAACAAGGGCGCCTGTGTGAGGTCCGGTACAGAGGACGCATCCCGGAGCGCACCGATCATCACATCGATTTCCCCGTCACGTAGCGGCTCGACCAGTTCAAGGTAGGAGCCTTCCACAATGGTCAGCGCGACTTCGGGGTGCTTGGCGTAAAAGGCCGCGGCCGCCGCTGGCAGCAGTCGGGCGCGGGACAAAGGCATGGCACCGACAACGATCCGCCCCGTCTCGCGACCTTTCAGCCCCTCCAGTTCCGCCAAGCCCGCTTCCAGTTCTGCACGGGCCAGCCGAAAGGCACGTGTCGTCCGGCGACCCGCATCGGTGAGGGCAACCCCCTTCCCCCGCCGTTCCAGCAAGCCCCGCTTGAGCGCTACCGACAGATCGTTGATCGCACGATGGAGCGACGGTTGTGACAGGCCTGACGCCGCACTGGCCCCAGCATAGCTGCCTGCATCGGCAAAGGCGATGAGCGCGCGCAGCTGCGCCATCGTGACACGCGGGCTGGCGATATGATCCAGAGCCGCCTTGATCCGCTCGGCAAAGGTCCGTGCGGCCGGCAGCGGGTCCATCCCCTCCGGCGTGCGTTCAAACAGGGGCTGGGCAAGTAGTTGCTCCAGCCGGGCAATCCCTTGCGTCACGGCCGGTTGCGTCAGACTGACGGCAGCCGCTGCACGACTGACGCTGCCGCGCGCGCAGATTTCTGCCGCTGCTCGCAAATGCCGCAGGTTAAGTTGCCACAGGACCATGATGGCCGTCTTAGCAAATTCTTATACCAGCTTGCCAGTTCCGATTATGGTTTGCGCGCGCATCGGCTAGCACCACATCAAAGCCCCAAAAGGAGACAGTCATGAGCGGTATCGTCGTCCAGAAAATCGAACGCGCAGACCCGGCGGTGATCGCCGATCTGGAAAGCTGCGGCGTCTCGACCGTCCATGAGGCACAGGGCCGCACCGGCCTGCTCGCCAGCTATATGCGCCCGATCTATGCTGGCGCGCGTATCGCCGGTTCTGCCGTCACCATCTCCGCGCCTCCCGGTGACAACTGGATGGTGCATGTCGCCATCGAACAGTTGAAGGCGGGCGACATTCTCGTCATCGCGCCGACCAGCCCCTGCGAAGACGGCTATTTCGGGGATCTCCTCGCAACCTCAGCCCAAGCGCGCGGGTGCAAGGGCCTCATCATCAACGCCGGTATCCGCGATGTGCGCGATCTGACAGAAATGAACTTCCCCGTCTGGTCCAAGGCGGTGTTCGCCCAAGGGACGATCAAGGCCTCGCTCGGCTCAGTCAATGTGCCCGTCATTTGCGCTGCCGCAGCCATCAACCCTGGCGATGTCATTGTCGCCGATGATGATGGCGTCGTCGTCGTCCCGCGCGAAAAGGCCGCCGAAGTGGCCAAGGCCGCCAAGGCCCGTGAGGCGAATGAAGCGGACAAGCGCGCGCGCCTCGGCGCAGGGGAACTCGGCCTCGATATGTACAAAATGCGCGAAAAGCTTGCGGAAATGGGCCTGAAATATGTCTGATTTTTCCGCGCCCTGCATGTGGATGCGCGGCGGCACGTCCAAAGGCGGCTATTTCCTGAAGAGCGATTTGCCCTCAGAAACGGCCGCGCGCGACGCGTTTCTGTTGGGTGTGATGGGCTCCCCCGACCCGCGCCAGATTGACGGCATGGGTGGTGCGGACCCGCTGACGAGCAAGGTCGCTGTCGTCTCCAAGTCCACCCGTGAGGGCATCGACGTGGACTATCTGTTCCTTCAGGTCTTCGTCGATCAAGCGATTGTTACCGACGCCCAGAATTGCGGCAACATCCTTGCCGGAATTGGCCCGTTCGCGCTGGAGCGGAGGCTTGTCGCGGCAACTGGCGATGAAACGCGCGTCGCCATTTTCATGGAAAATACAGGACAGGTTGCCATCGCCACCGTCCAGACGCCGGGCGGGTCCGTAACCTATGCAGGTGATGCGAAGATTGACGGTGTGCCAGGCAGCCATGCCCCCGTTCCGCTGGAATTTCGCGATACCGCAGGCTCCAGTTGCGGCGCGCTGCTGCCGAGCGGAAATGCGGTTGATGTCGTGAACGGTGTTCCGGTCACGCTGATCGACAATGGTATGCCCTGTGTCGTGATGAAGGCCACAGACGTCGGTATTACCGGCTATGAAGACCGCGACAGTCTGGATGCCAATACTGAACTGAAGGCCAAGATCGAAGCCATCCGGCTGGCCGTTGGTGAACGGATGAACCTGGGCGATGTGACGGAAAAGTCCGTGCCCAAGATGATGCTCGTCGCTCCGCCCAAAAATGGCGGCGCGGTCACCGTCCGCAGCTTCATTCCGCACCGCGCCCATGCGACCATCGGCGTATTGGGGGCTGTGAGCGTCGCGACTGCCTGCCTTATCCCCGGGTCACCGGCAGCCGAAGTTTCCGACATTCCAGCGGGCAGTCGCAAAACCCTGTCGGTCGAACACCCGACCGGCGAGATGAGCTGCGTGCTCGAGCTGGATGACACAGGCGCTGTAAAAACCGCCGCCCTGCTGCGCACCGCCCGCAAATTGATGGATGGAGTTGTTTTCGGATGAGTGATCGTATTGTCAGCTGGCACGCCAGCCCATCCAAACCGCATTACACGCCGCCCGCCGGCGCGATTGATGCGCATTGCCATGTGTTCGGCCCGATGGCGGATTTCCCATTCAGTGCGAAAGCGAAGTATCTGCCACAAGATGCTGGTTCTGATATGCTTTTTGCGTTGCGTGATCATCTCGGCTTTGCGCGCAATGTCATCGTGCAGGCGAGCTGCCATGGCACCGACAATGCGGCGACGCTGGACGCCATTGCCAAGTCCAACGGGAAAGCCCGCGGTGTGGCCGTG
The DNA here is from genome assembly GCA_937996655.1 of uncultured Sphingomonadaceae bacterium. GTDB lineage: Bacteria > Pseudomonadota > Alphaproteobacteria > Sphingomonadales > Sphingomonadaceae > Aquisediminimonas. The sequence continues at coordinate 203,881 of CALKUK010000013.1, forward strand.
GTTGATCCCGCCATTTCCGAAGCCGAACTGCAGGCCCTGCACGATGGCGGCATCCGCGGCATCCGCTTCAACTTCCTGAAACGCTTGGTTGACGATGCCCCTAAGGACAAGTTTCTCGAGGTCGCCCAGCGACTGCCCAAGGGCTGGCATGTCGTCATCTATTTCGAGGCCGACATTCTCGACGAACTCCGCCCCTTCATGGACGCCATCCCCGTGCCACTCGTGATCGACCATATGGGCCGCCCCGACGTGCGTCAGGGGCCCGATGGCGCAGACATGAAGGCGTTCCGGGCCTTTCTCGACAGCCGGGATGACATCTGGTTCAAAGCCACCTGCCCTGACCGGCTCGACGCCATCAAGGAAGGCGGCGCCGGCGACCCGTGGGATGCCTTTGCCAACGCGGTCGCGCCTTTAGTGGCAGACTATCAGGACCGCGTCCTGTGGGGCACTGATTGGCCGCATCCGAACATGGACACTGAAATTCCCGACGATGGGCATCTGGTCGACATGATCCCGCGTATTGCGCCGACGGAGCTGCTGCAGCGCAAACTCCTGATCGACAATCCTATGCGGCTCTATTGGCCGAAGGAATTGGGATAGACGCTCCGGATACCAATGCCCGTTGGCACGGAGCTAGTCGAAGGGCAGCCCTTGCTTCGGTCCGTCGGTGAACAGTGAAAAGCAGTCCTTTGAATAGCTCAGGACGCACGGGATTTGGCGCTACCCCGCCTTCCCCAACACCTGCGTTTCCACCCAAGCGATGATTTCCCCACGCCGGGTGCGATCATCCAGAACGTCTGCATCAATCCCCAACTGCCAGGCCGCTCCGGCGTCATCGGGATGCGCGATCAGCGTCCGCAACTTGGCGCAATAGGCATCAAGCTCCGCGCGATCCGCGAAGAAATCTGGTCCAATCATGTCGTCGGCATAAAGCGAATACACCGCCAGCACCTGCTGAACGTCATATTCGGGGTGATATTGGACGGCCCAGACCTGTGTCTTGCCGAGCGGGATGATTGCGGCCTGAATCTCGCTATGAGCGTTGGAGGCGAGCAATGTTGAGCCTTCAGGCAGGCGCAGCACCTCATCATAATGAATGCAAGGCGCATCGAAAACAGGCGGCTTGTGCGCAAACATCGGGTGCCCCCTGCCCGCCTCGGTCGGCATGATTTTGCGCGCGAAGCCCACTTCCTTGCCTTTTGGGTGATATTGGACAGCCCCCCCGCCCGCCATCGCTGCGATTTGCAGGCCCCAACAGCTGCCGAACACAGGCAGGCCAGCCTCTGCCGCCTGCCTCAGCACATCAATCTGATTGGTGACGGCAAACTCGCCATCATAGGCATGGAGCGCAGAGCCTGAGATGACGAAGCCATCATAATCGGCAAAGTCCCGCCCGTCCGGGATCTCCCAATCGGGGTCCGCCGCGTTTACGACATCAATTGCGATGTCTGGGAAATGCGCATGGATAGATAGCGTGTAAATCTCGCTGGAGGTGCGGATGCCGAGCGCATGGGCACGAGCGCGGCGTGCGGCAATATTGCCTTCCATCAAAAGCAGTCTGGTCATGCACAAGGGCTTATCGCCCTCTAGCCCCAAGCGAAAGCCCTAGAAGCTTGTGCCAACCGTCACACCATAGGTGCGCGGCGTCCCCCATTGCTTATAATCAAAGCCAAAGCCCGACAGGTCGATGCCTGCCGTGGTATAGAATTTCCGGCCCAGATTGCGGCCCCAAAGCGAGGCGTTCCAGCGCCCATCTGCCGAAGCCCAATCCAGATGCGCGTTGAACAGCGCATATCCACGCTGCTGCAACCGCTCAACATTCAGGATCTCAAAAAACTGGCTAGAGGCATAGCTGCCGCTGCCCGACAGGACGAGCTTTCCGCTGTCATTATCGACCAGCTTCAGATCAATGCCCCCCGTCATGCTGAACGATGGCGCGGTCGGCAATTCCTTGCCCGCAATATTGATGCCACTGATGACGCCGCGCTGCACCTCTGAATCGAGCAGGCCGATACCGGTGCGCAATGCCAGGGTGTCATTGGCCTGTAGGGTCAATTCCGCTTCCGCGCCGAAAATGCGGGACTTGGGGATGTTGATTAGGTTCGCAGCAGCCGTTGCAGGGTCCACGCTGATAAATTGCTGATTGTGGTAGTCATAATAGAAACCGGCGAGGTTAAGCGTCGCTCTACGATCCACAAAATCGCTCTTCAAACCGACTTCATAGGCGTTGATCGTTTCCGATCCTGCCGACCCCGCCTCGGCAGGCGCAAAGAAGGCCTGCGCGTTAAACGACGGGGACCGATAGCCCCGGCTGAATGTTGCATAGGCCATCACATCTTCTGAAAAGCGATAATCTAGGCCTGCTTTGCCGGAAAGGTTGCTCGTCGCATAAGACAGGTTGGTCAACGGAATGGGCGTGGCGACGACGTCCCCATTGAGTGCGCTTGCCACAGAGGTGAGATTAGTCTGGTGCCCGGTATCGCGGGTGAAGCGCAATCCTGCGCGCAGCGTCAGCGCGTCCGTCGCCTTGATGCTCACGTCACCATAGAGCGCTGCGCTCTTCTTCTTCTGGTCAAACCGATTGGTAAACACACAACTCAACGGAAGTGCCGCCGCGCAATCGCCCCCCGTGATGCCAGGCACGCCATCGCTCTCCGTATCTGCAAAAATATAAGTTGCGTTGGAATTGAACACCTTTTCATGGCTGAAATAGCCACCGAGAATGAAGTTGGCTGGCCCGTCAAAATCCGACGTCAGCCGCAGATCCTGCGTCCACTGCCTGGCCTTGGCATCATAGGACACTTCGAACACACGCACGTCCTGCCCGTCTGTATCTTCAAACAGGAATAGCTTGCCTATGTCGAAGGAGGTGATGCTGGTCAGCTTCAGGCCATCCGACAGGTCAATATTGCCCGTCAGGGAAACGGCCGTTGTCCGTGCCCTGCGGCGCACATCAGACAGGTTGGACCGGATCTGATACGTTGAAAGGCCCGCACGGTTTGCAGCCAGCGGTTCGGCATAAATCCCGTAATTGCCCGGGTCTTGATAGCTATGGGCCACCCGCAGAACGAAACTTGCTCCGTCGGTCGGTTCAACCAACAGGCTGCCGCGCACCGCGAATTCACGCACCGAGTTAAGATCGGGCTTGCCGGGTGTCTGGTTTTTGAGCCAACCATCGGCGCGGGTGAAGGTCCCCGCGACACGCACCGCCGCCTTCTCTCCCAGCGGCGCATTGACCGCCCCGCTCAGGTCGATCCGATCATAATTGCCATAGCCAATCGTTGCCGTTCCGCCGGCCTCACCAAGCTTGGCGGTCTTGGTGATGATGTTAATGGCACCGCCGGTCGTGTTCTTGCCATAGAGCGTGCCCTGCGGCCCGCGCAGAACCTCGATCCGGTCAATGTCGAACATGGTCGCACCAAGCAGCGCGAAGCTGCCCTTATAAACCTCGTCATAATAGGTCGCAACCGGGCTCGATTGATTGAGGCTATAGTCATACATGGACACGCCCCGCAGCGAAAAGATGGGCGTGTTATCCCCCACGGTCGTGTTCATCTGCAGATTGGGGATGGTCTGGGCGATATCCTCCGCCTGTGTCACATGGCTCGCGGCCAGCCCTTCCCCAGAGATGGCGGACACGGCAATCGGCACGTCCTGCAAACGTTCAGCACGCTTATTTGCGGTGACGACGATATCTGACACATCGCTTTCGAGCCCTGCGTCGCCTGCCTGTGCAACACTGGGAAGCGCGGCAATACCAAGCGCAAGGGCAATAACCGACGAACCGGCGAAACGAGTAACCAAGAACTTCCTCCAAACATCGACCGACCGGCCCTCAACAGGGGTCTTTTCGGGCGCGTGCGGGCAATTTATTGCTGAAGAACGGTTAACAAAGCATCATTGGGAACCCGCATCCCTCCCTCTTAAACGACGGGATGGTACCAAAATGTAGATCAATCTGCGCCGCGGCGGTGCTTCATTGTGTCAATTCGGAGACAATCAGTTCCCCAAGCCGAGCAGGGCCCGGTCCAGCGCGCCGGACCAGCCCTGTAGCCGCGATGCCCGCGCGGATTCTGCCAGAGACGGATTGAACCGCTCCACCGTCCCGCGCATGACTGCGGCGTCCTCCAGCCCTGCATACAGGCCTGATCCGACTGCCGCGAGCATCGCCGCGCCAAGCGCTGTCGTTTCCACAAAGGCAGGACGTTCCACCGGCAGGTCCAGCATATCGGCTAGATCTTGCACCATCCAGTTATTGGCCGCCATCCCGCCATCGACCCGCAATTCGGACCAATGGGCCCCATCTGCGGAAAAGGCGGTGAATAGATCATGCGTTTGATAGGCCATAGCCTCCAGCGCGGCGCGGGCGACATGCGCCTTTTCTGTCGCAAAGCTGAGCCCGTCGATCAATCCGCGCGCTGCGGGGGACCAATGCGGCGCGCCAAGACCCGACAGTGCCGGCACGATATAGACCCCGCCTGTGTCCGATACGGTGCGCGCCAGCGTTTCCGTTTCTTCGGCCGTCGACAGAAGACCAAGACCGTCACGCAGCCATTTAATGAGACTTCCGGCCACAAAGACCGACCCTTCCAATGCGTAGGTTCGACGTCCGCCCAGCTGCCAAAGGACGGTCGACAGCAAGCGATTGCGTGAGGTGGGGACGATCCCTCCAGTATTGGTGAGGACAAAGGCGCCCGTGCCAAACGTTGCCTTCGTCTGTCCGGGCGCAAAGCAGCCCTGCCCGATTGTGGCGGCCTGCTGGTCTCCCGCCACACCAGTGATCGCAATGGCACCACCAAAATGTTCGGGTAGGCAGGTGGCGATGGGCCCGGCGCAATCCACAATTTCTGCCAGCAGAGATTTCGGCACACCGAACATATCGAGCAGCCCATCATCCCAGGCTCCGCTGCCCAGTGACATCAGCGACGTGCGCGCTGCATTGGTGGCGTCACTCACGTGCGCGCCGCCGCTCAACCGGAAAATGAGGTAGCTCTCAATGGTCCCCACCGCGAGATTGGTGCCGGCATCGGCGAGTTGCGGCCAGTTTTTGAGGGCCCAGCTAATTTTGCTGGCTGAAAAATAGGGATCTAAAAGAAGCCCCGCCTTTGCTTGCACCTGCGCCTCAAGCCCATCTGCCTTCAGCGCGGTGCACATGTCCGCCGTCCGCCGATCTTGCCAGACAATGGCAGGCGCAAGCGGTTCGCCCGTGCGTTTATCCCAAAACACGATGGTTTCGCGCTGGTTGGTAATGCCGATCGCCCCGATCTGATCTGCGCCACCGGCCCGGGTCACCATCTCCTGCGCGCAGGACAATGTCTTTTCCCAGATCTCTGCGGCGTCATGCTCCACAAGCCCGGGCGCGGGGTAGAATTGCGTCAACGGCGCCTGTGCCGAGCCAAGGCAATTTCCATCCGGCGCGAACAGCATGGCCCGCGTCGATGTTGTGCCTTCGTCGATCACCAGAATCCGGTCGCCCATCTCAATTCATCCCCTCTACGTTTATCGGGCGCATGGCTAATGGATCGAACGCCCCAGCGCAATCGCAGCGCCATTCCGGACCACCAACGAAAAAGGGCGCGCCAACGGCACGCCCCTTCGTTCACTCGAGAGAGTGAAATTTAGCCGACGATTTCTTCCGGCTTGAAGAAATAGGCGATTTCGATCGCCGCATTTTCATCCGAGTCTGAACCGTGCACCGAGTTGGCTTCGATGGACTCGGCCAGTTCCTTGCGGATCGTGCCAGCGTCAGCATTTTCCGGGTTGGTGGCGCCCATGATGTCGCGGTTCCGCTGAACGGCGTTTTCGCCTTCCAGAACCTGCACGACGACGGGGCCCGAGATCATGAACGAAACCAAGTCATTGAAAAACGGGCGTTCGCTGTGGACGGCATAAAAGCCTTCAGCCTGTTCCTTGGTCATCTGGATACGCTTGGAAGCCACGACGCGCAGGCCGGCGTCTTCCAGCATCTTGGTGACAGCACCGGTCAGGTTGCGGCGGGTGGCGTCGGGCTTGATGATCGAAAAGGTGCGATTGGCGGCCATGGCTGGTCGTCTCCATTTAAAAGAAAGGGATAGCGGAATGGCGGCGCCTCTAGCTGTTGCGCCTGTCCGCTGCAAGGGCGTTTCGGCTTAGGGGCCTTCTATCCAGCGCCCTTCGTCCGTCTGTTTCCAATACCGGCGCTCAAACGCTTCGGCGTTGATCGCCCGCCAGGCAGACCGGGCATTGTCGAGCGTTTCCGCATCAAAGAAATAGAATATGCGCGCAGCATCCGCCGCCGGATCCCGCCAGATGCCGTCGACATAGGCCAAATTGGGATAGGCAACTGCCCGATCTTGTGGACAGGTGAGCAGCACCGGCTGCGTGCCTTCACGACCATGAGGCAAAAAGCTATCTGGCCGATACGCCCATAGCGCGCGGTCCAGACGGTCCAGCAGCGCCGGATCGTCTGCCACGATTTCCAATTGATCCCCTCCCGCCAGAACGCGCTCTGCAATGGCAGGCAAGGCGCGTTCCAGCGGGGTGCGGGTCAAATAATAGAAATCAGCCTTCAAAATTGTCTGCCACAAACCGGTCGAGCAGACGCACGCCGAAGCCGGTCGCGCCCTTATCCCAAACCGCGCCGGGCTTTGAGGCCCAGACCATGCCGGCAATGTCGAGATGTGCCCATTTCACGCCGTCATCCACAAAGCGCTGGAGGAACTGAGCCGCCGTGATGGACCCGCCTTCGCGTGGCCCCACATTCTTGATGTCGGCAATCGGGCTGTCAATCAGCTTGTCATAGGCAGCCCCCAGCGGGAAGCGCCACAGCGGGTCACCCGCGGCCTTGCCGGCCGATGTCAGCTTGTCCGCAAGGCCATCATCGTTGGAAAAGAGCCCGCCATATTCATGGCCAAGCGAAATGATCATCGCGCCGGTCAGCGTGGCGAGATCGACCATATATTCGGGGCTATACTTCTTTTGAACCCAGGTCATCGCGTCACACAGAACGAGGCGTCCTTCGGCGTCGGTGTTGATGACCTCAATGGTCTGGCCCGACATGGAAGTGACGACATCGCCCGGGCGCTGCGCGTTGCCATCGGGCATATTTTCGACAAGCCCGCAAATACCGACCACATGGGCCTTCGACTTGCGAGAGGCGAGCGTGAGCATGGCACCGGCCACAGCCCCTGCGCCGCCCATGTCCCACTTCATATCTTCCATGCCACCCGGCGGTTTCAGCGAAATGCCGCCCGTATCAAAGGTTACGCCCTTGCCGACGAGGACGACAGGCTTGGCCTGCGCACCTGCTGAACCATCCCACTTCATGACGAGCAACTTCGGTTCACGGATCGAGCCCTGCGCGACGCCGAGCAGCGCGCCCATGCCGGCCGCCGCCATCTCATCCCGGCCGAGCACTTCGATTTCGATGCCAAGATCCTTGAGGCGCGCACAGCGTTCCACAAAGGTTTCCGGGTAAATGATGTTGGCGGGCTCCGTCACCAATTCACGGGTCAGCGAAACACCGTCAACGATGGCGGATTGATGTGTCCAAGCACCTTCAATGCCTTCCGGTGCGCCGACGATGATGATTTCGCCCAAAGTCGGCTTCTGCTTTTCAGACAGCTTGGTGCGATAGGTGTCATAGCGCCAGCCGCGAAGGACGGCCGCTGACGCAAGACGCGCCACAGCCTTGGCCGACGGCGCGATGGCAAGGCCCGTGAGATCAACAGCCACCTGTGTTTCGCCCGACGTCAAAAGCCGCGCGGAAATGGCCGCTCCTGCCTTTTCAAAATCGTCTTCGCTTGATTGCCCGGCACCGACCAGCAAAAGGCGCTGCGCCCCGCTGCTATGCGGCACATGATGCTCTGACACGGCCCCTGCTTCACCTTCAAATCGGCTGGCCGCAGCGGCAGCACGGATGAGCGTGGCATCGCCAGGCAGAGGCGTTGCAGCCAGCGCATCCTTAGGCACAAGCACCACAACACAGTGCGACCCATCGGGAAGGGCAGCGGCGAAACGAACTTTGATCATATCGGGTCCTGACAAGTTGGATGCATTTAAAACGATTCGGGATGCCGTTTGTTAGCGGGCCGGAAAGACGGCGCATAGCGGCAGACCTGCGAGGTGATTGCAGGATGTTAAGGACAGTGCGATAGGCGCGGTTGGAATCGGAAGACAGCCACACGTGAAATTTACCCGTAAACTGTTGCTTGTCGTCGCCGCAGCGGAAATGTCCGCCGTGGCACCCACGTTCGCGCAGGCCAGCACGACAGCCCCCGAAAAAGACGTTGAGATCGATTTCGCAGCAGACCAGCTCGATTATGATCAGGGCAGCGATGTCGTGACCGCCAATGGCGATGTCCGCATGTCGCGCGACGGCAACCGCGTCCGTGCAGACCAAATCATCTGGAACCGGAAAACGGGAGAGGTCCGCGCGCAAGGCAATGTCATCGTCCGCGGGGCAGAAGGCGATCTCGCTTACGGCGACAGTGTTGAACTGAAAGACACGCTGCGCGACGGGATCGTCGAAAATCTATTGATCGTTCTGAAGGATGGAGGGCGCCTCGCGGCCAATAGCGCGGCGCGCAAAAATGGCGTGTCGACAATGGAACGCGCCGTTTATTCCCCCTGCCGCGTCATCAATGACTCAGGCTGCCCCAAAGAGCCGATCTGGAAAATCACGGCACTGCGGGTCACGCATGACCCCGTCAAAAATCGCATCAGCTATAAAAATGCGCGGCTGGAACTGTTGGGCGTGCCGGTCCTCGCTTTGCCAGCCTTGTCCCATCCGGCAGATGACCGGGGCGGAACCGGTTTCCTGATCCCCGATATTCAGTACACCAAGAACAACGGCCTAGAGGTCGCGACACCGTTCTACATCCTGTTCGGCCCCAATCAGGACCTCACGCTGACTCCGCACATTTTTTCGGATGTCGCGCCGCTCCTTCAGGCCGAATACCGGCATTTGACGAGACAGGGTGCCTATCAGATCAGCGGTTATGGCACCTATGGCCAGCGCCTCAGCACCAGTGACCCGACACTGCCCGCTTTTCAGGACTTTCGCGGCTATCTGGAAGCCAGCGGCCGGTTTCAGCTGGACAAGCGCTGGAGCCTGAGTGGTTCCACTCGTGTCGCCAGCGACCGCACATTCCTGCGCCGCTATGACATTTCACGCGATGACCGGCTGCGCTCCACAGTCGATCTAGAGCGCATGACCCGGTCCAGCTATTTGTCCATCCAGGGTTGGGCCTTCCAAACGCTGCGCACGGGCGAAGTTCAGGGCCAGTTCCCCGTCGCCCTGCCTGTGATTGACTGGCGCAAGCGCCTGACAGACCCGGTAGTTGGCGGGCAGATTGATCTGCAAATGAACAGCCTGTCGCTCGTCCGGTCTGCCGGGCAGGATACGCAGCGCGCCTTTGCCGGCGCCCGCTGGGATTTGCGGCGCATCACGCCTTGGGGTCAGGATGTGAAGCTGACCGCCTATGGCAGGGCTGATGTTTATCATACCGACGACGTCCTAAGCACAGCGACTGTTGACTATCGCGGGCAGCCGGGGTGGACAGGTCGCGCCATCGGGGCGCTGGCCGCCGAAGTCCGCTGGCCGCTGGTCGGCGCCTTGTTTGGCGGGCAGCAACGGCTGACCCCGCGTGTCCAGCTGGTCGGCACGCCGCGCACGGCGAACCTCAAAGTGCCAAATGAAGATGCCCGCGCCGTCGATCTGGAAGACAGCAACCTGTTCGCGCTAAACAGATTCGCAGGCTATGACCGCTGGGAAGATAGCTCCCGCGTGACATATGGCGTGGACTGGGCATGGGATGCCCCCGGCGTGCGGGTGGATGCCAATGTCGGCCAAAGCTATCGCCTGACATCCCGACTGACACCCTTCCCCGATGGCACAGGGCTATATGGGCGCACCTCCGACATTGTCGGGCGCACCGATGTCCGATTCAAGAATTTCATCAGCTTCACGCACCGCTACCGGCTCGACAAGGACAATCTGGCCATCCGTCGCAACGAAATCGACGCGACGCTCGGCACGAACAAGACCTATGCGACGGTCGGCTATCTCCGCCTGAACCGGAATATCGGTCCGCAGCTGGAAGATTTAAGAGACCGTGAGGAAGTCCGCCTTGGCGGACGTCTCCAATTCGCCCGCTATTGGTCGCTGTTCGGGTCAACCATCATCGATCTGACCGGCCGACGGGAAGACCCCGCATCACTGGCGGACGGCTATGAGCCGGTCCGTCACCGCATCGGCCTGACCTATGAAGACGACTGCCTGACATTCGGCTTCACCTGGCGGCGCGATTATGATGCACAGGGCGATGCACGGCGCGGCAACACCTTCCAATTGCGGCTATCCTTCCGCAATCTTGGCCGCTAGAGAACCAACACTTGCTAAGGCTGCGTTCAGCCGCCGAAGGGCAATGGGGCCGCGCCATATCTGGCGTGTGAGGGATTAGGACGGGAATGACGTACACGTTTCGCAAGATTTTGACCGCGACACTCTTGGCGGGTTCGGCGAGTGCAGCGGTGCTGTCGCAGACCGTTTCAGATGATGCCACTGCCCCCAGTGTCAGCCTCAATCTGCCAAGCACGATCAACACGATTGGCAAGTTTGACCCGCAGGTCCGTAAGGCGACCGCGATCGTCAATGGCGATGTCATCACCGGCACCGATGTGGATCAGCGCCTCGCCCTTGTCATTCTGGCGAACAGCGGCCGTGTGTCGGATGAAGAGCGGGAACGTCTCCGCGTCCAAGTGCTGCGCAATCTCATCGATGAATCGCTTCAGATTCAGGAAGCCAAGGCGAACGAAATCACCATTTCGCGCGAAGAAGTGAACCAGAGCTTCGCCCGCGTTGCGTCTAACTTTAAGCGGACGCCCGAAGCCTTCACGCAATATCTGCGCGATCAGGGCTCATCGGACCGGACGATGAAGCGGCAGATTGAAGGCGAACTCGCCTGGAGCCGCCTGCTGCGCCGCAAAGTTGAGCCGTTCGTCAATGTCAGTGACGAAGAAGTGAAACAGATTGCCGACCGCCTGACCGCATCCAAGGGCACGTCAGAATATCGCGTGGGGGAAATCTACCTGTCCTCAACGCCCGAAAACGCGCAGGAAGTGTTCAACAATGGTCGCCGCATCATTGAACAGATCCGTCAGGGCGGCTCTTTCCAGGCCTATGCCCGCCAGTTCTCCGAGGCGTCGACCGCAGCGGTGGGCGGCGATCTTGGCTGGATCCGTTCTGCCCAGTTGCCGGACTCCCTCGCGCAGGCAGTGCAGGAAATCCAGATCGGCCAGATTGCAGGGCCGGTGGAAGTCCCCGGCGGCTTTTCGATCCTGTATCTGACGGACAGCCGTAAGGTTCTCGTCGCCAACCCGCGCGATGCGGTGCTCAGCCTGCGGCAGATCACCATCAGCTTTACGCCGGCGGACACAGACGCCCAGATTAAATCGAAGGCCGAAGCGTTCGGCAAGGCCGCACAGGCCATGCAGGGCTGTGGTGGGGCCGATGCCTTGGCAAAGGCGTTCAGCGCCGATGTCGTCGATAACGATCAGATCCGCGTGCGTGATCTTCCCCCGGCCTTGCAGGACATTCTGCTCGGCTTGCAGGTCGGTCAGGTCACCCCGCCCTTCGGCTCGCGCAAGGATGGCGTGCGCGTGCTCGCCTTGTGTGGACGTGACGACCCGCAGGCCGCCGACGGACCTTCGGCAGATGCGATCGAAAATCAGCTGCGAGATGAACGCATCAACCGTCGCGCGCAGATCTACCTTCGCGATCTGCGCCGCGACGCCGTCATCGACTATCGCTGATATCGCAGGTCATGGAGCCGCTGGCCGTCACATTGGGGGACCCGGCGGGGATTGGGCCAGAGATTGTCGGCAAGGCTTGGGCCGCACGGTACACGCATGATCTGCCCTGCTTTTTTGCGGTGGGGGATGAACGCGCACTGCGCAATGTGTGGTCGGGGCCGATCAAGCTGATCTCCACCCCTTCTGAGGCGGAATCTGCATTTGCGGATGCCCTGCCCTTAATCAACGTTCATGACGGCGGCGATACCGTGCCCGGTTCCCCGACGCTGGAGGGCGCACGCTGCGCCCTTGATACGCTGGGGCTCGCCATCGGCATTGCCCAATCGGGTGCGGCAGCGGCGCTTGTGACAGGGCCTGTCTCCAAGAAAAAGCTTCAGGAAGTCGGCTTCACCCATCCGGGGCAGACCGAATTCATTGCAGAGCGATGCGGCGTCTCTGCATCCAATGCGGCGATGATGCTGGCCGGGCCGGGCCTGCGCGTCATCCCCATCACTATCCATATCCCGCTGGCGGACGTCCCCGGCGCTTTGACAACAGAGTTGATCGTGAGTCGCGGGCGGGCGGCAGCCAAAGGGCTGACCAAGGATTTCGGCATAGAGTCGCCGCGTATCGCCGTGGCGGGGCTAAACCCCCATGCAGGTGAACAGGGTTCTATGGGCGAAGAAGAAACGACCATCATCCAGCCTGCCATTGAGCAGCTTCGCGCTGACGGGCTGGACGTGATGGGGCCGATCGCAGCGGATGCGCTCTTCACGCCCCATATGCGCGAGAAATATGATCTGGCGTTGTGCATGTATCATGACCAAGGGCTCATCCCCCTGAAGGCGCTCTGCTTTGACGACGGCGTCAACATGACCTTGGGGCTACCGATCATCCGCACTTCGCCAGATCATGGCACGGCCTATGACATTGCCGGCAAAGACATGGCCCAACCCGGTGCCATGATTGCAGCGATCCGCATGGCGGCGCTGGCCGCGTCGCATCGCCCCTCCAAGGCAGCGTGAGCACGCCCCTCCCCCCTCTGCGTGAGGTGATCGCGCGCCACGGCCTTGCGGCGAGCAAAGCACTTGGCCAAAATTTCCTGCTCGACGGGCAGTTGCTAGACCGGATCGCCGCTGTCCCCGGGGATCTGACGGGACAAACCGTCTATGAAGTCGGCCCCGGCCCCGGCGGGCTCACCCGCGCACTTCTGAAGGCCGGCGCGACTGTCGTCGCGGTTGAGCGGGACCGCCGCTGCTTGCCTGCGCTGGAGGAACTCTCCCAAGCCTTTCCCGGCATGCTCTCTGTGCGCGAGGATGACGCGCTGGCCATCCAGCTGCCCGACGTTCTGCCAGAAGGCGGACACATCGCCTCGAACCTGCCCTATAATGTTGGCACGGCGCTGCTCGTCCAATGGCTGACGGGGGAGGACTGGCCCCCGCGCTGGAAAAGCCTGACGCTAATGTTTCAGCGCGAAGTGGCAGACCGCATAGTCGCCGCACCCGGCACGTCGGCCTATGGGCGGCTGTCGATCCTCGCCCAGTGGCGGACAAGCGCGCGCCTCGCCATGCCCGTGCATCGTTCGGCCTTTACGCCCCCGCCCAAAGTCATGTCGGCGGTGGTGCACATCACACCTAAAGACGCGCCGGAGGGTGTTACCCCCAAGGCGATGGAGCAGTTGACGGCCGCAGCCTTTGGCCAGCGCCGCAAAATGCTGCGGCAAAGCCTGAAAAGCCTGCCGGGCGCGCTCGATTGTCTGGAAGCCTGTGGGATCGCGAGTGACCGCCGTGCAGAGACGGTGTCGGTCGACGAATTTGTGGCTCTAGGCCGCGCGTTCAGTCTGCTTTCTTCTCGTCCGCCGCGCTGACTGTTGGCGTTGGCGTTACGGCCTGCGCAGAGACGATGGCTTGCGCTGAACCCTTTTCAATCGCGCTGGCAAGCCGCGTCTGTTCCGGACAGGCGCTGATGCAAATCTTTTGAATGCGGGCGAGATTTTCCTTCGCGCGCGTCACAGCACCCTTTTGGATCAGCGCCTCGCCCTGCCCGGCAAGGGCTATGATGTCATTGGGCTCAATCAGAAGCGCTTCCCGATAAAGGCGGATAGCCTTGCCCGGCAGGCCCTGCTTGCGCGCGACAGATGCGAGTTCGACATAAGCGGCGCGGTTGCGCGGATCGACGGCGAGCGCGCTTTCCAGCGAGTCATTCGCCTCTTCAAGACGTCCGGCGGCGGCTTCGCCCATACCCGTTTTGGTCAGCGACATCGACAAGGGATGGATCTGGTCATCCGCGATGCGCTTACCATAACCAACGCTGGAGACCGTCGCGAGCGCGAGGGACAATGCAATAGCCGGTGCGACAAAGCGCATAATCTTCTCCAGAGCGTCGGTTGCAGTCATGGCTAGCAACTTCTTGCCAGCCGCGCGACAAAAAATCCATCGGTCGCATCGTGAAACGGCGTTAACAGGCGGCCCGCACCGGAAGCGCGTCCGGTTTCAAGCCCGACATCCTCTGCCAGAAATCCGGCGTGGCGTTCCAGAAAGCGGTCGATCTGTCCTGCCCCCTCCCCCTCAAAGAGCGAACAGACGGCATAGACCAGCACCCCGCCCGGCCGCACAAGTTGGGCGGCGACATCGAGCACCTGCTGCTGCAAAGCCTCGGTGCGGGCCAATCGTTCCGGCGTGAGTCGCCACCGCAATTCCGGATTGCGTCGCCAGGTTCCGCTGCCAGAACAGGGGGCATCAACCAGGACGATATCGGCTTGTTCCTGAAGGTCTTCAAGAGCCGCCATTTCCCGCCCGGGGTTCAGGAGGCGCTGCTCAACCGCGGCACCGGCACGCTCTGCCCGACGCGGCAATTGCTGAAGGCGGGTCCGATCCGTGTCACAGGCGATGAGACGCCCTGCCCCGGCCATGTCAGCCGCGAGCGCGAGCGTTTTTCCACCTGCACCTGCACACAGGTCAACAACAAGACCCGCACCTGCCGCACGCGCAACCTTTGTGATCAATTGGCTGCCCGCGTCCTGCACCTCAATGAGGCCGCTCAGATAGGCGTCATCCGCCTCGACATCGGTGGGCACAGACAGCCGAAACCCTTGCGGTGTATGGTCAATCGGCACAGCCTCTGGGTAGAGCGGCAGAACATCGTCGCGGGTTGTTTTAAGGGCGTTGGCCCGCAGGTCCAGCGGAGCCCGCTCCAGCAAGGCATCGAGTTCTGCACCGTCAATCATCTGTACAAAAGCGTCCCGCATCCACGGCGCGACGGCCGTCGGCGCATCGGCCGCTTCCCCGTCAATCGCTGCTGAGGGCCCATAAGCGCTCGCGCCGAAATGCGCGGTCAGGTCTGGATCGCCAAGACCGAGGACCCCTGCCCGACCTGATAGTGGCCGCTGCCCATGAGCGCGGATCACGCGGTAGACGAGATCGCGAATGGCACGCCGGTCCTTAGACCCGGCATAGCGCCGTTCCCGGAAGCCTTTAGCAAGGAGGACATCTGCAGAAGGCCCATTGTCCCGCGCAGATGCAAGGATGGCATCCAGCAGCTCAATGGCCGTCTGAACGCGCGCAGCTGGGTTCATAAGAGGAGGAGGACCGTCACATCAGCCACGTGTGGGATAATTTGGTGCTTCGCGGGTGATCGTCACATCATGGACATGGCTTTCCCGCAGACCCGCATTGGTAATGCGCACAAAACGGGCGCGTTCCTGCAAATCGGGGATGGTGCGAGAACCGGTATAGCCCATGGCCGCCTTCACGCCGCCGACAAGCTGATGGATGACATCGCGCGCCGGACCCTTAAAGGCGACTTGCCCTTCAATGCCTTCCGGCACGAGCTTCAACTGGTCTTTAATGTCCTGCTGGAAATAGCGGTCTGCCGAGCCACGCGCCATCGCCCCAACCGAGCCCATGCCGCGATAAGACTTATAGGCGCGGCCTTGGTAGAGGAATGTTTCACCCGGCGCTTCTTCCGTGCCGGCGAGCAGCGATCCAACCATCACGCTCGATGCGCCGGCAGCCAGAGCTTTGGCCACGTCGCCCGACGTGCGCAGGCCGCCATCGGCGATAATGGGCACGCCCGACTTTGCGGCTTCCGCCGCCGATTCCATAATGGCCGTCAACTGTGGCACACCTACGCCCGCAACGACGCGGGTCGTGCAGATGGAGCCCGGGCCAATGCCGACCTTCACACCGTCTGCCCCGGCGTCGATCAGCGCACGCGTCGCTTCTGCCGTTGCGACATTGCCCGCCACAATCTGCACCGTGCTCGACAGCTTCTTGACCCGCTCCACCGCGAGGGAGACCATCTTTGAATGGCCATGCGCCGTATCGATCACGATCAGATCGCATTCCGCGTCGATCAGTGCTTCGGTGCGCTCAAAGCCTGCGTCACCGACCGTCGTCGCCGCGGCCACGCGCAGGCGACCCGCGGCGTCCTTGGTTGCGTTGGGATAGGTCACGGCCTTGTCCATGTCCTTGACTGTGATCAGGCCAACGCAATGGAAGGCTTTGTCGACAACCAGCAGCTTTTCAATGCGGTGTGTGTGCAGCAGACGGCGCGCTTCATCCTGCCCGACGCCGGTGCTGACCGTCACGAGGTTCTCATGCGTCATGAGTTCAGCCACCGGCTGGCCCGGATTTTCGGCAAAGCGCACGTCGCGGTTGGTAAGAATACCGACCAGACGACCGCTGGATTCAACAACAGGAATGCCGGAGATGTGATGCGCCGCCATCAGCGCTTTTGCATCGGCCAGCGTTGCTGACGGCTCAATCGTGATCGGATTGACCACCATGCCCGATTCAAAACGCTTTACCTGACGGACGGCGTTGCACTGCTCCTCAATCGACAGGTTGCGGTGCAGGACGCCCAAACCGCCCAGCTGCGCCATGACGATCGCCATATCGGCTTCGGTCACAGTATCCATGGCCGATGACAGGATCGGGATGTTGAGTGTGATATCGCGCGAAATCTGCGTCCGCGTGTCCGCCTGGCTCGGCAAGACGTCTGAATCGCGCGGCTGCAGCAGCACGTCGTCGAAAGTCAGGCCAAGAGGAATTTCAATTGCCACAGTCATGTTCCCGTTTGAGTCGTGGCGGCCCATGTAACCAAGCAGGACGAAGCGCGCTAGGGCCGAATGCACAGCCCCAGACGCGCAACCAATCTCAGGCCGCCAGTTCTTCCGAGGTCAGATCATAGAGATATTCCGCGCCCGACGTGACGGACGAGGCAAGGCCCATCGCTTCACCCACCATATGCGCTAGATAATAGCGCGCCGTGACGACCTTTGCGCGCAGGAAAGCGGGATCGCCCTCACCGCGCTCCAGCAGGTCCGTTGCAATGCGCGCCTGACGTTCCATCAGCCAGCCGCAAGTCATGACTGACACCATCGTCAGATAAGGGTAGCTCGCGGCGAGCCGGTCATCGACATCGGCATCCAGCAAAATGGCTGTCAGCTGTTCAACCAGATTGGTGAGCGCCAATAGCCGCTCATCTTCTGCCTCTGCACGGACATCGGCGATCAGCGCGGCCATGCCGGCGCCCCCATCACCGGCAAGCTTGCGCCCGACCAGGTCCGCCGCCTGAATACCGTTTGTACCTTCATAGATCGGCGCGATGCGGGCATCACGATAGTGCTGAGCGGCACCCGTTTCCTCGATGAAGCCCATTCCGCCATGCACCTGAATGCCAAGGCTAGCGACTTCGCAGCCAATGTCAGTGCCATAAGCCTTGGCGAGCGGCGTCAGGAGATCGACCCGCGTGCGCGCGCCCTCCAGCCCCAAACGGGCGCGGTCCACATTGCTGGCTGCAAGATAGAGCAAGGCACGTGCGGCCTCTGTCAGCGCCTTCATGCGCAGCAGCATCCGGCGCACATCAGGATGCTCGATGATGGCCACCGGCTTCCCACCGGAATCAGGCCGGGCCGACTGGATACGGTCCTTAGCATAGCCGACCGCCTGTTGCGTCGCACGCTCGGCAATTTGCACGCCTTGCAGGCCGACATTGAGCCGCGCATTGTTCATCATCGTGAACATCGCGCGCATACCGCCCATTTCCGGGCCAATCAGCCAGCCATGGCAATCATCATTGTCACCATAAGACATGACACACGTGGGCGAGCTATGGATGCCGAGCTTATGTTCAATCGAAACACACCTGACGTCATTCCGGCTGCCATCGGGGCGGATTTTGGGAACCAGAAACAACGAGATGCCCTTCGTCCCCGGAGGGGCGCCCGGCGTTCTCGCGAGCACCAGATGCACGATATTGTCGACTAGATCATGCTCACCAAAGGTAATGTAAATCTTGGTGCCCTTGATGCGGTAGCTGCCATCGGCTGCGGGTTCTGCGGTTGAGCGCAGGGCACCAACGTCTGACCCGGCCTGAGGCTCAGTCAGGTTCATCGTGCCCGACCAATGGCCCGACACCAGATTGGGCAAATACATTTGCTGCTGTTCCGGGCTGCCGTGGGAAGCAATCGCCTCAATCGCCCCGGAAGTCAGGATTGGGCAAAGCCCAAAGCCCATATTGGCCGTACCAAGGTTCTCCAGCACGACAAAGCCAAGCGCAAAGGGCAGTCCCTGCCCACCAAAAGCCGGATCGCTGTCAATCGTCCCCCAGCCGCCATCGACATAGGCGCGATACGCCTCTTTGAAGCCGGGCGGCATCGTGACCGTGCCGTCATTCCATTTGGGTGTGTTTGTATCGCCCACACGGTTGGTCGGTGCCCATTCACCCAAAGCAAGCGCAGCGGCGCCCTCTAGGATGGCATCCACCATGTCCGGCGTCGCCGCTTCAAAGCGCGGCGCGGCAGCCAGTTCATCCATCCGGGTCACATGATCCAGAACGAAGCGCTGTTCAGCAGTGGGCGGCGAATAAGTCATGCGGAAATCCCCGATGTTGCATGCGGCTGCCAAGGGCTATAGCGCTGCGCACGATGGAGACAATCTCCCCTTTGGACACCGAAGTGCGCCCCTACGGCACCGCCGCAATTGCGGAGGCCGCACGCCTCATTTTGGCGGGCCATTGTGTCGCTGTGGCGACGGAAACGGTCTATGGACTCGCTGCTGACGCGACCAACGGCGCGGCTGTTGCGGGTATTTATGCCGCAAAAGGACGCCCCTCCTTCAATCCGTTGATCGTACATGTGACGGATCTGGCGGCGGCGGAACGTCTGGCCATCTTCGATGATGCCGCGCGCGCGCTGGCCAGTAAGTATTGGCCGGGGCCGCTTACCCTCGTCCTGCCTGCACAGGCGGACAATGGCATTGCCGCCCTGGCAACGGCAGGCCTTGCCTCCATTGCCATCCGCGTCCCTGCCCATCCGGCGATGCAAGACCTGCTGCAGGTTTGCGGAAAGCCGCTTGCCGCCCCTAGTGCCAATGCCAGCGGCAGCATCAGCCCGACACGGGCAGCCCATGTCTTGAAAAGTCTGGACGGCCGCATCCCCCTCATCATCGATGCCGGGCCGACGCCGGCAGGATTGGAATCGACGATCCTCGCGCTCACCGATGGCACGCCCCGCCTTCTCAGGCCGGGACCTATTGATCTTGGCCTTGCAGCGTCCTCCGGCGGCGGAATTGAAGCGCCCGGCCAGCTTGCCAGTCATTATGCGCCCTCAAAGCCTCTCCGGCTTGGCGCCCTGTCCGCTGCCCAGGATGAATGGCTGATCGGCTTTGGTTCAATGGACTGTCACGCGAACCTTAGCGCGGATGCAAATCTTGTCGAAGCCGCGGCCAATCTGTTCGATCTTCTTCATCAGGCGGATGCGTCCCACCTCCCCAAAATCGCCGTGGTACCGATCCCCATTGGGGGGCTGGGCGCTGCGATTAATGACCGACTGGCCCGCGCGGCGGCATAGCCCCAGCGCAATTGCTTGCATTTTCGGGAGAATGCGCCTAACGCATGTTGCAGCGCAGCAAGGCAAAGAGCTTTGCCGGACCCAATGGCCAGCGTGATTGACTGCGAATGACGCAGTGCAGGCCGGTTCCGAAAGTGCTTTCCCAAGGCTTCCCTTGTCACGCGGGTTGTCAGTTTTGACCCCGCACGTGCGCGCCCTTTTTTTTGGCGCGTTCGCGCACGTAATTGAAAGATTATTATGACCCAGTTTTCCGAACTTGGCCTTGCCAAGCCGCTTCTCGCTGCTTTGCATTCCAAAGGCTATACATCAGCCACGCCTATTCAGGCGCAGGCCATTCCGCCGCTGCTGCAGGGCCGCGATCTTTGCGGCATCGCACAGACCGGCACCGGTAAAACCGCAGCCTTCGCTCTGCCGTCAATCCAGTTCCTGATGGAAAATCCGAAGGCGCGCACGCCGCTTACCTGCCGGATGCTCGTTCTGTCGCCGACACGTGAACTTGCAGCGCAAATCGCCCAGTCCTTCCGCGACTATGGCAAGCAGACCCAAATTCGTGTGGAAACCGTTTTCGGTGGCGTCCCCATCGGGAAGCAGATCAAGGCTTTGAGCGGTGGCACCGATGTGCTCGTTGCAACGCCGGGCCGCCTGCTCGACCTCATTGATCAGCGCGCTTTGTCGCTGCGCAATGTTGAAATCTTCGTCCTCGACGAAGCCGACCAGATGCTGGACCTCGGCTTCATCCATGCCCTGAAGCGCATTGATACGTTGCTGCCCAAGCAGCGCCAGTCTCTGTTCTTTTCGGCCACCATGCCAAAGACCATTGCTGACCTTGGCAGCCGCTTCCTGAAGGACCCTGTGCGCGTTTCAGTGGCGCCGCAGTCCACGACCGCAGAACGCATCCGTCAGTTCGTCACCTTCTGCAGTCAACGTGAAAAGCAGGCGCTGCTCACGATCAGGCTTAAGGAAGAAGAAATTGATCGCGCGCTCGTCTTCACACGCACAAAGCATGGCGCAGACCGCGTGGTGAAGAACCTGATCGCGGCCGGCATCCCATGTGCCGCCATCCACGGCAATAAGAGCCAGGCACAGCGCACCGCCGCTTTGCAGGCCTTCCGTAAGGGCGATGTCCGCATCCTCGTTGCCACTGATATCGCCGCGCGTGGCATCGACGTCTCCGGCGTCAGCCATGTGTTCAATTTTGAACTGCCCAACGTGCCGGAACAATATGTCCACCGCATCGGCCGCACGGCGCGTGCAGGCGCGGAAGGCATCGCCATCAGCTTTGTGGACGGGGAAGAACGTGGCTGGCTGAAGCAGATTGAACGCCTCACGCGCGTCCAGCTGGAACAGGTGCCGCTGCCCGCCAATTTTGAAGAAGTCGCAGCCAAGCTGCCCAAGCCTGCAGCAACGCCCGCGGGCGAAGGCCGTGACCGCAATGACGGTTTCCGGTCACGAAACAATGGCGGCGGTGATGGCCGCCGTCGTGATGCCAATGGCGGCGGTGGATCGCGTGCGGATGGCGATCAGCCGCGCCGTCGTTTCAATACGCGCAAGCCTTCCGGCGTCGGTGCCCATAAGGGCGCCGTCCGCAAGGCGCGCTAATCACCCAGCCTTGATCCGCCCCGCGTAGCTCTTGCGCAGTTTAGCAAGCTTGGGGGGGATCACGGCGAGGCAATAGGGGTTTCTCTGCCCCTCACCGTTCCAATACTCCTGATGATAGTCTTCGGCCGGATACCAGGTCGTGGCCGCTTCAATGCTGGTCACGATCGGGGCCGGCCAATTCGGTTGCGCCCTCACAATGGCCGCCTCCGCTTCTGATCGCTGCGCCTCATCCAGCGGGAAGATGGCAGACCGGTATTGCGTACCGATATCATTGCCCTGACGGTTCAGCTGCGTCGGATCATGGGTCGCAAAGAAGATGTCGAGCAAATCGCCATAGCTGATCTGTGCGGGGTCATAGGTCACCCGCAATCCTTCGGCATGGCCCGTATCACCGCCGCACACCTGCTTATAGGTCGGGTCGGGGAGATGCCCGCCGATATAACCGCTTTCCAGCTTTTCGACGCCGATCAGATCCTGAAACACCGCCTCCACACACCAGAAGCAGCCTCCGGCAAAAATCGCGGTCTCGGTCATGCGCATTCTCCTCTGCCCCCCAGATAGGGATGGAGAGCAGGCGGGGAAAGGCCCGGCGGCACTTTCCTTGCACACAAAAAAGGGCGGCCCGAAGACCGCCCTTCTCTATAGATTGACCGTAGTCTTAAAAGACTAGGGGCTAACCGGGTCGTTGCTGCCATCCGATGCAATCACGATGCCAGCGACAACAGCCGCAGCAGCGAGAAGAGCGATCAGGATGCTGCCGCCGAGCTTACTTTCGTCACGCTGCACCGAGGCAGCACGGACCGGAGCAGATGCACGGACCGACAGAGCTTGGGCAGCCGGAGCGGCCGAAGCGATCGTCGGAACAGCGACCATAGCGATTGCCGCGGCAACCGTGGTGATCTTGTTACGCAGGTTCATTGGGGGGCTCCCTTTCTTTCGTTACACCGTAGTCGGCTACCCTTTCGCACCAGTTTGGCCGTTAATCAAGCCTGAAAGTGCAAAAGCGCAGGACGCCAACGCGCTTGGCGGTTAGGGCAAAAGCCTCAAAAAATCATTAAAAACAACGATTTTAAGGCCATTTTTGGCACCCCGGGGAGATCGCAACGACTTAAAACATCCTTAACAAATTCTTACCAAAATGATGGTTAATTTTCATTGTTGGACACAGATCATACTGCACCGCAGCATTCCCCAAAGATATTTAAGTGTAGGGCGAAAAGACATTTTTTGGAGAAACTTGCTGCACGCCACAAAACCGAATCACCGACGGGTCAGCCCTGTCCGCAAGTCGATTGAAAAGTATTGAAGAAGAGACCTTCCCTCCTTTGTGAAGAGTGGTCCCATCAACTTGCGCAACACAATGCGGCGCCGCGCGAGGAGAGCTGCTCGGCTCGCGCGGAAGTTCGCGTTTTGGCGAATGTTAGAGCTGGCTGGGGCGGCAGGATTCGAACCTGCGAATGCCGATACCAAAAACCGGTGCCTTACCACTTGGCGACGCCCCAGCAGAGAGCGGACGGCCCCTATAGCGGGCGCGCGTCTGAATTCAATGCGTCAATCGAGGCGCATCACCCAATCATGTGGATCAGCCAAGACACCCCGTTGGATGCCGACCAGCCGTTCCTTCAAATGTTGCGTCGCCTGCCCGGGGCCGCCTGCGCCAACCGTGAATGAGCCGGAGGGGCTGGAGACCTGCCCAATGGGGGTCACAACAGCCGCTGTTCCGCAGGCAAATGATTCGACGAGCCGCCCGCTCTTGGCGTCTGCTTCCCACTGATCGATGGCATAGGGTTCTTCCCGAACGGTCAGCCCCGCCTCACGCGCCAGCGTGAGCAGCGAATCCCGGGTAATGCCTGGCAGGATCGTTCCCGACAGCGGCGGCGTCTGCAGGGAGCCGTCTTCAAACACGAAGAAGATGTTCATGCCACCCAGTTCTTCGATCCAGCGATTTTCCGCCGCATCAAGGAATACCACCTGATCATGGCCATGCTTGATGGCCTCTGCCTGTGCGATAAGGCTGGAGGCGTAGTTGCCGCCGCATTTGGCAGCCCCCGTCCCGCCCGGTGCCGCGCGGCTAAAATCCTGTGACACCCAAAGCGACACAGCCGGTGCACCGCTTTTGAAATAGCCGCCCGCAGAGGAGGCGATGACCATGTAGATATATTCGGAAGACGGCTTCACGCCGAGGAAGACTTCGCTCGCGATCATGAAAGGCCGCAGATAGATGGACCCGCCTTCGACATCGGGGAACCAGGCGCGATCAATGTCAGCGAGCACGCGGCAGGATTCGATGAAGAGGTCCTCTGGCAGCTCTGCCATCGCCATACGCCGGGCCGACGCATTGAAGCGCTTCGCATTGGCATCCGGGCGGAACAGGGCCATCCCCCCATCTTCGAGGCGATAGGCCTTCAGCCCTTCAAAAATTTCCTGCGCATAGTGGAATACCGCCGTCGCCGGATCGAGCGTCAAAGGCTGACGCGCGGTCACCTTTGCGTCATACCACCCCTTCCCTTCCGCGTAGCGGATGGTGACCATATGGTCCGTAAAGACTTTGCCGAACCCCGGCGCTGCAATGCGCGCCATCCTCTCCGCGTCTGAGACCGGAGACTGGCTGGGTTCAATGGTAAAAGCGGGTACAGCGCCCATCGGTATTGAAACTTTCTTGCTGCGCGGGGTTCAATTCCCGCAACTTCCTGTCCCCGCTATGCGAGGTTGTGCGCCTCGTCAACCTGCGGCGCGGCTCCATTTCAGCCTTTTTGTGCGGCTGCGGCCAGTTCCCGGCTGCGCGTTGCAGCCGCGTGGATGGTCTGGCCAACAATTTCTGCAAAGTTCGATCCGTCCATGACGACAAGGCCCGCATGGGTTGTGCCATTCGGGCTGCGCACCGTTTCCACAAGGTCGCCCGGCCGCAAGTGGGACTGAAGGGCGAGCCGTGCTGTGCCAGCTAAGGTTTCCAACGCCAGTCTTTGCGCGAGATCAGGCGACAGGCCTTCCGCGACCCCCGCCGCAATCAACGCCTCTGCAAAACGGAGCACAAAGGCAGGACCAGACCCGGACACGCCCGTCACCGCGTGGAACAGGCTTTCGTCCTCCACCCATTCCACCCGCCCCAGCGGCGCCACCAGCGCGTCGATCCGACGACGGCCTTCCGCGTCCAGCGAAGGCCCGAAGACTGCACTCACACCCTCTCCAATCGCTGCCGGCATATTCGGCATGACGCGGACAAAGCTTCCAGACCCGGGCATGGCCGTTGCCAGCGCTGTGATTTCAACACCGGCGAGAATGGAGACGACAATGGTCGATGCGGCCACCGGCAGGGTCGGGCCGACATCTGCCAGCATTTGGGGCTTGATCGCCAGCACGAGAATGTCGGGCGCACTTCCCTCCGGTGCCTCTGCGCTTAGCTTGACACCCATCGGGACAGACTTGGCCATCGGGTCGATCACATGAATGGATTGCGCCGAGACGCCGCTTGCGAGCCAGCCCTGCAGCATGGCGCCGCCCATATTGCCACATCCGACCAACCAGATGGAAGGACCGGGCATCAGGCCTCGCCCTGCGTTTCCACCATGGCCGACGTGATCGCTTCGCGCGGCGACTTTCCGCCCCAGAGCACGAATTGAAAGACAGGGTAAAACCTGTCCAGTTCATCGATCGCGGCTTCAACCATCACTTCAGCCTGTTCAATCGAGAAGGTGGCTTCGCCATTGCCCGAATCCAGCAACACGGCGTGGCGGTAAATAATGATGCCCGTGGCCGGCCAATATTCAAAATGGCCTAGCCACAACTGCTCATTGATAAGGCCAATGGTTTCATAAATGGAAGAGGCCTGCGCATCCGTAACCTTAACGTCGGGAAACGCCAGAAACTGGAGGACGCAGTCGTCTTCCCGCCACAGCCCGCGCAATTCATATTGGCACCAGGCGCCCTTTGCGGAGGAGACGATTTCTTCGTCCCCCAAGCGTTCACAGGGCCAACCATGCGCGGAAAACCAGCTTTCCAGCGTATCGATCGGCGCGCCGGCGGCCTGTGCCATGTCGAGGGGTTCGATGCTCATCACGGGCTGATTGCCTTTACCCGCCGCAAGCGGGCAAGGCTGCGCGCCCTTTCCGCCGACAAAATTGTGGAGAAGATGCTGGGGCCTTAGCCCTTCTTCTTGCCCGCTTCGAGCGCATCAAGCCGTGCCTTGAGGGCATCGACTTCCTCACGCGCGGCCATGGCAATGGCTTTCACGGCTTCAAACTCATCCCGGCTGACAAAGTCCAAGCCGCCGATCCATTCTTTCGCCTTTTCACGCGTGGCGGCTTCCGCTTCACGGCCCATGCCCGCAATCGTGCCGGCAGCGCCGTTCACAAGCTTGGCGAAATCTTCAAAAAGGCGGTTTTCGGACTGCATATCTAATTCCTTGGCAAAGGGCCGGATGGTTACAGTGCAATCTGGGTACGCGGAGCCTCTGGCACAAGGGTTTCCGCATCCGGATTGAGCACGTCGATCTGATAATTGAGGATCACCGCAAAGCTGAGCCACACCATATACGGCACAAGCAGCCAAGCCGCCAATTTGCGGATGCGGGCGAAAGAAAAGGTTGTGGCAATCGTCAGCGCCAAAATCGCGACGATAAGGAAAAGCGCCGAAGTGACTTGATGGGCCGCGAAAAACAGAGGGGTCCAGGTCAGGTTCAAGGCCAATTGCACACCGAAAAGAGTCAGGGCCAAAGGCCGACCCGGCGCCCCGCGCGCAAACAGGATCATCGCGAGCGCAACACCCATCAGGATGTAGAGCGCTGTCCACACCAACCCGAAGACCCAGCCGGGCGGCACAATATCCGGGCGGGAGAGCGCCGAGAACCAGCGGTTCTCATACCCCGAATTGGCCAACTTTCCCGAGAGAAATCCCAGAAAGAGAATGGTTGGCACCGTCACGAGGGCATAGCGGACGAACGACATCCGCAACTGCTGTTTCGACGCGATCTGGCTCATCAATTCCCTCCGGTTCGGACTGAAACTGTGTTTAGGCATGCTCAGAGCGTTGCGGCAAGGCTTTGCACAGAGCTGCTCATGACGATCAGTAAGAAAAACCCGCTGGCGCGTGCATCTGATGCAGGGTCACAGATCCATGATGAGTTGGCCGACAAAGGTCCGGCTATTGGCATAAGTGAAGCCGCCGCTGGACGATACCTGCCAGCGATAGTCATTGAGAAGGTTTTGCGCCTGCACCCGGATGAGAGCCGAGTGATGCGCGAGATCAAACCGATAGCGCACACCAAGGTTGACCGTTTCGCCGGGAGCGGCAGAGAAGGTGTTCGCCGCATTGCCAACTCGGGCTGAAAGGCTTTCCAGCGCGACATCCACTGACCATGGGCTATGTCCCTGCGCTAACCGCCAGTCGAAATTGGCAATGCTCCGCCGCCGGATGGAGCCGACAGGGCGATTGCCGATCAGACCGGACTCCACGGCCTCTCCAGAAATCTTCGGGTCCAAAAACAGAGATCCCGCAACAACGGTCAGCCCAGGTGCCAATTGCCCGGCCAAGGAGACTTCCACGCCGCGATTGTCGACATTGCCGAGCTGGCGATAGCGCAGTGCGGGATCGAGATTATAATAGGGCTTCTTCACGCTAAAGAGGCCAGCGACGAGGGTTAGCTTCGACGTCACGGCATAGCGCAGCCCCACGTCAAACTGGCTGGTGCGGATGGCCGGCGGCGCCTCCGACCGGTTGGTCGCGATATCCGGCGCGATTAGCGCTTCCTCAAGGCCGCGCACCATGCCGCCGTAAAGCGAAAGACGCTTGGTGAGTTTGAGAGACCCGGACGCTGTCACAAGGATCGGAGTGTCCTTTGTCTCCAACACAGGCAGCAGAGGGTTCGCGAAATCGATCGTCTTTGTGTACTGCGCCCGCGACACCGACAGATCCAGCGAGCCATGCCCGCGCCATTGCAGAGCATAAGCCAAGCCAAAGGTCATCTGCTTGACGTGGTCTTCATCCTTGATCTGCGGCAGCAAAGTCGGCCGCGCCCGGAAATCCGGGACAATTGCAGAACTGGGGCCGAGGTCGATCCGTTGCGTGCCGCCAAACAGCCGATCCTTGATCCGACCCCGCGCGCTGAGAACAATCTTCTGCGCAATAGCGCCTGAACCAAAATGCCGTGTAATGCGCCCTTCCCCCGAAAGGCTGTGCGTTTGGCTGCCGGGGTCTGCGATGACCACCCGGTCAGCTACCGACCCGTCCTCCCGCACGCCGCGCAGCAGATCTGCGAAGTTCGTGTCATTCTTCAAGGTAAAGTCGAAAAGTCCGGCTTCGAACAGCCAAGGACCCGATGGCAGCTTGGCCAAGCCGCCATACATGGTGACGCTCATGTTGCGATCGGTCCAGTTCTGACCGAGGAAGACTTCCCGAGGAACCTTGGGCAGTTCCTCACCGTCAGCCGGAAAGAGGGTCACATGGGCCTCATCGTCCCGCCCGGTAAATCGGCCTGCCATGACGGTCACAACCGATCCGGCATAAGGCAGCCAGGCAAAATTGGCCCCGATGCTGCGAAAGCTGGATTTTCCGCCTTCCGGTCGCACCATCTCCCGGAAGCCCACACCGCCGGACACGCCGAACGTCTGCCCGATGAGGGGCGCCTTTAATTCAATGTTTCCGGCCGCCCCGCCATAGGCACCGCGTTCAATTTGGCCGCTCGCCTCGGCTTTTCCCTGAAACATGTTCAAGCTGTAATCGACAATCCCTGTCGGGGCCGGAAAGGGATAGCCCTGCGCCGCAACGCCGACACGAACCGTTGAGCCATCTACCAGACGGGACGGCACCCGCTCGACATGATCAAAATACAGGCCCTCGACCCGGACGTTCCCGGCATCAATAGGATTGAAGCCGCGAATATCATCCGAACTGTAGAGCCCGATCTTTTCACTACCGATGGACTTGCCGAACGCGTCGGCAGATTGAGTCACCAGATTTTCGGCTGTCCGCTGCGCCAGTGCCGCCCCTGGCACACAGAACGCTGCGCCCGCCAATAGGACGTATCGCGTGATCACAATTACCCCTGTTGATCCTTAGGAAGGTTTTCGGGCTGCGACGAGAAACTCGATGTTGCCTTCCGGCCCCTTAATGGGACTCTCAGTGCGCCCTTCTAAGGTCCAACCGGTGCCGGTCAACCATGTTTCAACATCCTGACACACGCGGGCATGT
Source organism: uncultured Sphingomonadaceae bacterium (assembly GCA_937996655.1). Taxonomy (GTDB): domain Bacteria; phylum Pseudomonadota; class Alphaproteobacteria; order Sphingomonadales; family Sphingomonadaceae; genus Aquisediminimonas. Next base: position 232,289 of record CALKUK010000013.1, read on the forward strand.
ACCTCTGGATCGCGGACGACGCCGCCCTTTCCCACTTCGTCCCGCCCGGCCTCAAACTGTGGCTTGATCAACGCAATGAGGCCCGCGCCGGCCTTCGCAAACGTCATTGGGCGTTCCAGCACCTTGGACAGGCCGATGAAGCTGGCATCGCAGACGATCAGATCAACTGCCTGCGTGATTTCTGCGTCGGTCAGAATGCGGGCGCTGGTTTGTTCATGGACGATGACGCGCGGGTCATTGCGCAGCTTCCAAGCCAGCTGGTTGGTTCCGCTGTCGACAGCAAAGACCTTTTCCGCTCCGTTGGTGAGCAAGACATCGGTAAAGCCACCCGTCGAGCTGCCAACGTCTATGGCGACGGCCCCTGTCACATCCCAGCCGAAATGGTCAAGCGCATGAGCCAGCTTGATGCCGCCCCGTGACACCCAGGGATGGTCCCTGCCCCGGACGTCGAGCAAGGCCTCTTCTGCCACCTGCTGCCCCGACTTTTCGATCTTGCGGTCACCCAGATAGACAATACCGGCGAGGATCAGTGCCTGAGCACGTGTCCGACTTTCGGCGAGCCCGCGGTCCACGAGCAGCTGGTCAGCGCGGACCTTTGCCATAAGGGGTTCAGGCGCGCTGGCCGGCTTCGGCCACCGCCGAGTTGATGCGCAGCGCCTTCAAAACCGCTTCGACGATTTGCGGCGCGTTCAAGCCTGCTTCGTCATATTGCTTCTGCGGGCTATCCTGATCTTGGAACTTGTCGGGTAGACGGAGCGTGCGCAGCTTGAGCCCGGCATCGATCAACCCTTCGTCGCTCGCCATGGTCAGCACATGGGCACCAAAGCCACCGATGCTCGCTTCCTCAACTGTAACAGCCACCTCATGGTTGGTCAGCAGCTTGCGGATCAGATCCACATCGAGCGGCTTGGCAAAGCGCAGATCGGCAACGGTTGTCGAAAGCCCCTTCGCTTCCAGCATGTCTGCGGCTTTCATCGCCTCTTCCAGCCTTGTGCCGAGCGAGAGGATGGCGACCTTCTTACCGTGCTTCACGATCCGGCCCTTGCCGATCTCCAGCGCCTGAGGGGCGTCTGGCATGGCAATGCCTGTGCCGTTGCCACGCGGATAGCGCACGGCAATCGGGCCGCTGTCATGCAGCGCCGCCGTATAGGTCATATGGACGAGTTCCGCCTCATCTGAGGGGGCCATAACCACCATGTTCGGAAGCGATGCGAGATAGGTCACATCGAACGCGCCCGCATGGGTAGACCCGTCCGCCCCGACGAGACCTGCACGGTCAATCGCGAAGCGTACGGGCAGATTCTGGATCGCCACATCATGAACGACCTGATCATAAGCGCGCTGGAGGAAGGTGGAATAGATCGCACAGAAGGGCCGCATCCCTTCTGCGGCAAGACCGGCGGCGAATGTCACGGCATGCTGTTCGGCAATGCCCACATCGAACGCACGGTCGGGATGCGCCTTGGCAAAGCGGTCCACGCCGGTTCCACTCGGCATCGCAGCAGTGATGGCACAGATGCGGGGATCGGTGTCGGCAAGCTTGGCAAGCGTATCGCCAAAGACGTTTTGATAGGATGGCGGCCCCGGCGGCGCCTTGACCTGCGTGCCGGTGACAACGTCAAACTTCTGAACACCGTGATATTTGTCTGCCGCGGCCTCTGCAGGGGCATAGCCATGCCCCTTCTTCGTTACGACGTGGATCAGGCATGGGCCTTCGGCCGCATCGCGCACATTTTCCAGCACGGGGATCAGATGATCGAGGTTATGGCCGTCAATTGGCCCGACATAATAGAAACCAAGTTCCTCAAACAGCGTGCCGCCCATCGCCATGCCGCGGGCAAATTCGTCCGTCTTCTTAGCTGCGATGTGCAGCGGCTCCGGCAGACGGCGAGATATTTTCTTCGCCAGTTCGCGCAGGCTTAGGAAAGGTTGCGACGACACCAATCGCGCCAGATAGGCCGACAGGCCACCGACGGGCGGTGCAATCGACATGTCGTTGTCATTAAGAATGACGATCAGCCGGTTGCCCGCCTGCGCCGCGTTGTTCATCGCCTCATAGGCCATGCCAGCCGACATGGCGCCGTCACCGATGACGGCGATGCCCCTGCCCGGCTTGCCCGCCATCTTATTGGCCACGGCAAAACCGAGTGCGGCGGAAATCGAGGTCGAACTGTGCGCCGCGCCGAACGGATCATATTCGCTCTCGGTGCGCTTGGTGAAGCCAGAAAGCCCCCCGCCGGTGCGCAGCGTGCGGATGCGATCCCGCCTGCCGGTGATGATTTTGTGCGGATAGCACTGGTGCCCAACATCCCAGACAAGCTTGTCCACAGGCGTGTCGAACACATAATGGATGGCCGTTGTCAGTTCGACCACCCCCAATCCGGCGCCAAGATGGCCACCGGTAACGGACACCGCAGAAATGGTTTCAGCGCGCAGTTCATCCGCAAACTGGCGGAGCTGTTCGGGACGGAGCTTCCTGAGGTCCGCCGGAAAGGCGACCTTATCGAGGAGCGGCGTATCGGGGCGATCACTCATGCCGGCGCTTCTAGACCAGCAATTGCGCCATGTCGAATAGATGTCTTGGCAAAATGACCGGAAATCAAATGTCCTAGTGGACAAACCGCGCGACAACGTCCCGATAGCTGCGGCTCACCTTCACTTGCGCGCCGGAATCAAGCACGAGGAAGCACTCGCCGTTGGTGTGCGGCTTCACCTGCTTCACCAGATCGAGATTGACGATGGATGAGCGATGGACCCGCTGAAACTTCCGGGGATCAAGCCGCCGTTCCATGTCCTTCATCGTCTGACGGAGGATAAGCGTTTCGCCGCCGGTATAGATGCACATATAGTCACCCGCCGCATCAATGCGTTCGATGGTATCAACGTCCACCCGAAAGATCTGGCCTTGGTCCTTGATGTTGATCAGCCGTTCAAAACGGTTGGCAGACGGGCCTTCATCGCCTGCGTCGACCATTTCCTCATGCACATCAGGTGCATGTTCAGCCAAAGCCTCTTTCAGGCGCTCTGCCTCTTCAGACCCCTTCTTTTCCGAAAGGCGCTGACGGACCCGGTCCAGCGTCGCGGCCAGCCGGTCTTCATCGACCGGCTTCATCAGATAATCGGTCGCCTGCGCCTCAAAGGCGCGGATCGCATGGTCGGAATAGGCTGTCACAAAAACAAACAGCGGCGGTTCAAGCTCGGCCAAACCGGACACGACCGAAAAACCGTCAAAGCCGGGCATCTGGATGTCGAGGAAGACCAGATCGGGCTTGTGCGTTTTGATCGCGCGGATGGCTTCGCGGCCATTGTTGCAGGTTTCGATAATCTCGACATCGGGATGTGCTTCCAGACGGAGAGCGAGGCCCTGAATAGCGAGCGTTTCGTCATCGACGAGAATGGTACGGATGGTCATGCGGCCTCCAACCTTGGGGTTTCTGTTTGGAACGGGATGTCGATCAACACCTGAAAACCCTTGCCCGTCATGGCCTTGGTTTCGAAACGATGATCATCGCCAAAGGCCTGCTGAAGCCTTTCGCGGATATTCGCGAGCCCCACACCGGTGGACCCGCTTGCCCCTATTCCCTGTTCCCCACATCCGGCCCCGGTATCAGCGACAGTGATTTGCACCCTGTCCCCGGCCAGACGCGCTGCGACGGCAATTTCCGCGCCTTCTTCCTGCGGTGTCACCGCATATTTGATCGCATTTTCCACCAGCGGCTGCAGCAACATGGATGGCAGCCGAGCCTTTTCAACCGACGTTTCGATTTCAAACGTCGGCCGCAACCTGTCTTCAAAACGCATTTTCTCAATATCGAGATACAGCTTCAGCGTTTCAACCTCCTGCTCAATGGTCACACGCGCCGTTGCCTCATTCGCCAAGGTATAGCGGAGGAAGGACGACAGGCGCGACAGCATCGCATTCGCCCGCTCCGTCTGCTTCAAAAGAACCAGCGTGGAAATGGAGTTGAGCGTGTTGAACAGGAAATGCGGGTTCAACTGGTAGCGCAGCATGGCGAGTTGAGCAGAGGTCGCCTGATTTTCCAGCTTCAGCAGCTGATCGGCTTGCTCTTCGATGATCAGATAGAAATTGATGCCATAATAAAGCGCCGACCAAGCCCCGAGCAGCAGCGCGTTGAGCGAGATCGCGCTGAGGAAGAGCGCACCGTTAAAGGCGCCACCTTCACGCTCCAGCAGATTGAACACCCAGGCATCGACCATGGAGTGGATCAACACCGCAACGACAAAGGTGATGACCGAGACACCCCAGGTCACAAGCGGTCGTCGGCCAATGATCCAGCGGAAGATGCCGCCCATCATCAATGTGAGCGAATAGCCGGTGGCCGTCGACACCAGAAGCGGCACCACCCAAGACAAGCTCATGCCCGCGCCAACGCCGCTCGCAACGCGAAGCATCAGGTAGAACGACCAGCCAATCGTCTGGAGGACCCAGAAAGCGCGGCTCTTGTCCGCAAAAAAGGGTCGGTTGCCGAAGCCGGGAATAGCCATAAGAGATTGTCTAGCCGAACCTTCGCAGCAATTGAAGCCTTTGAACGTCCTCGCTATGTTCATCGTCAAATAGAGGAGAGATAGACCGATGACCGATGAAACGCTGATGGATCAGTCCGCCAAATTCCATTCCATGACCGAAGGCACCCAGGAGGACTGGGACATCATCATGAAGCACAACGCGCCCTTTGCCCGCAACGGCGGCGCACGCGTGCTCGATCATCTAAAGCTGCTGGACGGCGATTTTGGGGGCTTTGCCATCGACCGTCTGACGCACTGCCTGCAAACCGCCACTCGCGCCCACCGCGACGGCCGCAGTGAAGAATATGTCGTGATGGCGCTGCTCCACGATATCGGCGATACGCTCGGTGCCTATAACCACCCCGATGTCGCGGCCGCGATCCTCAAACCGTTCGTGTCGGAAGAACTCCACTGGATCACCCAGCATCACGGGATTTTCCAGGGCTATAACTTCTTCCATTATATCGGCCTGAACCGCGACATGCGCGAGCAGTTCAAGGGGCATGAGCATTATCAGGCCACAGCAGAATTCATCGAGAAATATGACTGCCCGGCCTTCGACCCGAATTTTGACACAGCCCCTTTGAGCTTCTTTGAACCAATGGTGATGAAGCTGTTCGAAAAGCCCAAGAACAGCATCTACAAAAAGGCTTACAACTAAGGTTTGCCCAAACGCCTGCACCATCCCCGCGTTCTTGGGAATGGCAGAGGGCTTCGCGCAGACCTGCCGCCCATAAGAAAACCGCCGCCCCTTTCGGGACGGCGGTTACTTTTTGACCTGTAGCCGGTCTTAGAAGCCGATCTGCAGCGTTCCCATGATCGTGCGCGGCGCGCCGACCGAGAAGTTCGGGTTCGCGCCATTGGCGGCACAGGTGTATCCCACGGGGCAGATATTGCCGTGGTTGATCTGCGTGCTGATGTTGCCGAAGTAGAACTTGTTGAACAGGTTCGACGCGTTCAGCTGGAAGAAGGTGTCCTTCAGACCATAATCGGCGAAGCTGAACCGCGCATTGGCATCTACCAATGTGTAGCTCGGCGCCACGACATCATTCACATCGGTGGCAAAGCGGCTGCTGACATATTTAACCTGTGCGCCAAGGCTGACCGGCCCGACGTCAACAGAGGCACGGCCACCAACCGTCCACTTCGGCGTTTCCGTGACATATTTGCCAGCGGTCGGCGCAAAGATCGTTGTGTTGGCACCACCCCCAACCTTGGTCGAAGTCGTCCCGATCTCAATGTCCTGCTGCAACTTTGAGTTGTTGTAGGACGCGAAGGTGTAAAGTGTTACGTCGCGGATCGGGCTGTACGCGATGTTCGCGTCGAGGCCGTAGCTCTTCACCTTACCGACGTTACGGTCGACAGAGATGCCAAGCGCCTGATCAAACGAGGTCACGATGCGGTTCTGGTACTGGATGTACCAGCCCGTGACCTGCGCCTGCACCTTGCCAGTCGTATAGCGCATACCAAGGTCAAAGGCGTCGGTTGTTTCCGGTGTCACCGTCACAATCGGCTGGCGATAGAGGTTGTCCGTGCGCGGCGCCGAGAAGCCCTTGGCATAGCTTGCGAACATGCTGAGATCATCGGACAACTTGAACGTCACGCCACCGTTCGGCAGGATCTTGTTATACTTATACTGCGCCGTGAACGGCGCGTAGAGCGAGTTTGCCGGGAAAGGACCAGTCAGCTGTGTTGCTGGGACGATAACAAGATTGGCCGGCAGCTGGCTGGTGCAGGTGGCAAAGCCGCTGCCACCCGTCTGCGTGTAGCAATTCTGTGTCAGGTCACGCTGGAAGAACGGCGCACGCAAGCCAATTTCGACACGCAGCTTATCGTCGAAGAACTTGCCCACATATTGACCGGCCACCTGATTAAGAAGCGCGATTGACAGGCGGTCACGCTGCTGGAGCGCGAAGCCATCTGCGTTGAGCACATCGGGGCCATTACGCCCACCGAAGGGGCTCTCCGGGAAGCCTGCGGCGTTCAGGTAACCCCATTCCCCGGTCTGGCGGTGACGGGCGCGGTCAAAGGTATAGGCGATGCGGACGCGGTGATTGTCATTGATGTCATAAATCAGTGACATGATCGCCGTGTAGCGACGGGTATTGGTGTTATTCGGCGTGTAGAAACCGACAGTGTCGAGGACATCACCGTCACCGTTGAAATCAACGCCTGCGCGGGTGGTTATGCTTCCCTTTGCAAGTGCACTGTTTTCAGCGAGCGTCGTGTAACCGCCGCCGTTGGCCAGAACGTACTGGAACGACGCGTCGGCCGTGAAAATCAGATTGTCGGTGAGCGTGAAGCGCGAGTTGAAGCGGCCATTCCCCGTGTTCGACGGATTGATGCGCAATCCATAGAAGTTGGTGCAGGTGAAGGCTGCGGCGCCGTAATTCTGTGCACCAGGGCCTTTAACCGGCTGATTACATTTCGCGTCATTTTCAAAGTTGAACAACGCGTCCTGCTGCGCGGAGGTCAAGACGCCGAGGTTCAGCGGGCTTGCCGACGAAATATTGGCAGCCGTCGGAATTGTGGTGGCTGTAAACAGCGTGCGCAGATCATTCACGCTTGGGTTGCGGTAAAAATTGTTGCGGTTCTGGTTATAGTGACCCGCCAGCGAGATGAAGTCACCATTGTCGCCAATCGGCTGGTAGAAGCGGGCATTATACTGCTGCTTCTCAATGCGGCCCGGGCCTTTGAACTTGTCGTTGCGTGCCGTGCTCGCCGACACCCAGATACGGGATCCGCTGTCTGTAAAGGCGCCGGAGCTCAGCCAGCCGAATACGCGGCTGTAATTGTCATCCCCAATCGACGCGCTCACCTTTGCGGCAATGTCTTCGCTGCCGGTGATGGTGCGATAGTTGACGGTGCCGCCTGCAGCCGATGCGGTCGGGCTGTCGACATCGGTCGTGCCGAGGTTGACGTTGACCTGCTCGATCAGTTCCGGATCAAGCTGCTGGTTGGAGAAAATGGCGTAGTTGCCAGAGTCGTTTAGCGGGAAGCCGTCAAACGTCAGAGAGATGCGGTTGCCGTCAAAGCCACGGATACGGATATTCCCGCCCGAGGAGCCATAAGCGTCAGATTGTGTAAAGTTCACACCCGGGATCAGGTTGATCGTGTTGAGAATGGTCTGACCAGCAGCCTGAGTCGTGATCAGTTCTTGCGTAATGACGCCGCGCGCCTTGGTCGCGTCGGGAACGACGATGCCGGCAACGCCGTCGTCGCTCTTCTGCGCGGTGACGATGATTTCATCTTCAACTTCAATCGAGCCGGTCGACTGTGCGAAAGCCGGCGTGGACGCGATAAGAGCAACGGTCGCGACCCCGTAAAAAAGATTGTTCTTCATGATGCACCCCTAATTGGACTTAGCTCGCCTTAACGCGCCATACTGGTCGCGAAACCAAGCCGATTTGGTGCCTTTATGTTTCGACCCTGTGACAGGCGAGTCGAATTATGACAGTCGGGAAAGAGTCTTTTGCTGCGTTGCAAAAAAGCAACGCCTTGGCAGGGCCGATGAATTCGGGCCGAACACGTATGTCTGCGAACAAACGAAAACCGCCGCCCCTTTCGGGACGGCGGCTTTGTTACATCGCTTTTTTGATGGATCAGAAAGCGAAGACGAGCGACGCCATGAAGGTCCGCGGCGGGCCCATCTGCACGTTGATCGGTGACGAGTAGCCTGTGATGGCACCCGTAGCAGCGTTATACGTCGGAGACTGGTTGCCACCGTCGAAGCTGCCGACATAGAGCTTGTCGAGAACGTTCGTCACGTTGACCTGGAAATAGGTCTTCTTGTTGAGACCGAGGAAGTCCAAGTTCACGCGCGCGTCGAAGTCGACCAGAGTATAGGCCGGAACAGCAGCATAATAGGCAACGGCACCCGCTGCACCCGTGAGGACCTGCAGGTTGGAGTCGTTGACGTAACGCTTGCCAGTCCGCTTGGCCTGAACTCCGAGTTCAACCGGACCCAGTTCGCCCTGCACACGACCGCCCAGGGTGAACACCGGAGCACCCGATTCACGCTTGCCAGCCGTCGGCGAATAGATCTTCGTGCCGTCGTTCAGTTCGGTGAGGAGCAGATTGTCCTTGATCTCCGACTTCAGATACGAACCGAAGGCATAAACGTTCAGCTGCGGGAGCACCGAATAAGAGATGCTGCCGTCAACGCCGTACTTATTCACGACACCGAGGTTGCGGTAAACGCTGCGGTCAAGCTCAGGATCATAAGCCGATGCCAGACGGTTGGTATAACGCGTATACCAGCCCGAGAACTGCGCCATCAGCTTGCCCGAACGATAGCGGACACCAAGGTCAAAATTGTCCGTGGTTTCCGGCTTCGGCTTCGCCTGAGCCGCTGTCGGCGCGAAGTAGAAGCTGTTGTACAGGCTGTCCGTACCCGGAACCTGAACACCCTTGGAATAGTTCACGAACACCGAAGCACTCTGGTCAAGATCATAGGTCAAACCAATGTTCGGCAAGATCTTGTGGAACTTGAAGATGCGCTGCTGCGGACCCTGAACCGCCGATGTCCCGGCAGAAGCGCCCGAACCGATCGTAACGGTCGGGTTGTTGGTCAGCCATGCCGTCTGCGCGGCAGTGTTGGTGGTGAAGCACTCAACAAAGCCAGCCGAGCTCGAGGTTGCGCAGTTGTTGGTCAGATCACGCTTGAAGAACGGTGCGCGAACACCAATGTTCACGGTCAGCTTTTCGTCCAGAAATTCACCGCGATATTCGCCGGAAATCTGGTTCAGAATAGCCAGAGACAGGCGGTCACGCTTCTGAAGAATGTTGCCGGCTGCGTCCTTAAGCGGTGAATTCACGGCAAACACGTCGAGCGGTTCACCATTGAGTTCAAGCCCAGTAACTTCACCGGTCTGACGGTGACGGGCATGATCCAGCGAGTAAGCGACACGCACCGTGTTGTGATCATCCAGATCATAACGCAGCGACGCGATGACGCCATAACGGCGGGTCTGTGTCTGGCTTGGTGCCAAGAAGCGGACTGTATCAAGACGATCGCCGTCATTATTCAAGTCGCGACCAAAATAAGGTGTGCCGCCGATATAGCCCGTCTGGCAGCTATAGCCTGCTGTGCTGGGCGCGTTGACGCACTGCAGGGGCGTTGCCGTGCCACCAGTCGGGTTGACGTCACGCAGGCCTTCCTGCCCGACGACCGTTCCGCCGCCATTTGCCTTCACAAACTGGAAGCTCGGATCAACCGTCAGGACCAGTCCGTCCGAAAGGGTGAACTTTGAGGCAATGCGGATGTTGCCCGTGTTCGACGGGTTGTAACGCTCATCAAAGGTCGAGCCGCAGCTGTTGGCGACATCAGCGACACCGGAACGGGCCACTGAGTTCACTGTGCACGGCGCAACATGATAGAAGCGCTCATCCTTGGTCAGCGGGAAACGGCTAGGAACAGCCGTCGTCAGCGGATTGTCGATACGCAGCGGCACCGAACCGAAGAAGTTGTTGCGGTTCTGGTTGTAGTGACCCGAAACGGAGATGAAATCGCCATTATCGCCAATCGGCTGGTAAATACGTCCGTTCACTTGCTGCTTGTCGATGTGACCATGATCGTTGAACACGACGTCATTTTTCGCGTTGCTCGCCGAGATGAAAGCACGCGTACCCGAGGAATTCAGCTCACCCGTATCCAGCATCCCGAACAGGCGGAAGAAGCCATATTCGCCCGCTGAAAGGACAAACTTCCCACCGGCATCCTTGCTCGGCGTGCGCGTGCGGTAGTTGACCGTCGAACCCGAAGCAGCGGCCGTCGGGCTGTCCACGTCGGTGGAACCCAGGTTTACGTTCACCTGTTCGATCAGTTCCGGGTCAAGCTGCTGGTTTGAATAGAGCGCATAGTTACCCGAGTCATTCAGCGGCACACCGTCAAATGTCTGCGAGATACGCGTATTGTCGAAGCCGCGGATGTACATCTTACCGCCGGCCGAGCCAAACGGGTCGTTGTTCTGGAAGCTGACACCGGGAAGCTGGTTGATGATGTCATTGACCGTCTGGCCTGGCGCCTGGCGCTGGATGAATTCCTGCGTGAGGACGGCCTTTGCCTTCGTCGTGTCTGGTGCGACGATCCCGGCCACTCCGTTGTCAAGCTTGGTCGCTGTGACAACAATCTCTTTGTCGAAGTCAATCGAACCGGTGGACTGCGCGAAGGCGGGCGTTGCCGCAACAATCGCAATGGCGGCAGCGCCAAAGTAGAATTGATTTTTCATTGTAACCCCCTGATGTGGCTTTGTCTGCTCAGCACGCCTCAAATGACGCGAACTCAGCTCAGTTGGTCGCCATATGTTTCGGGAGTGTGACGTGAAAGATTAAATACCACAGTGATTTAAGAGACTTTTGCTGCGTTGCAAAAAAGCCACCCTTGCCGCCAATTTGGTTTGAAAATTATCCCTTGGCGCGGCGCACAGGAACGGAGACGTTGCAGATGTCCGCGCCGCCAGCGGGCACATTGAAAAACGCATCCCGCCGGTTGGCCCGCGCATCGGCATAACGCATGAAACTGCCGCTCTCGGTCGACAGATATTCAAACGGCGGCAAGCCCTTAACCTCATTGCCCATTCGAACGGACACGATAGAAGTTCTGTCCTCCGCCGTCTTGTAGAAACCAAGCGCCTCTGTTCCCCGCGGCAGCGAGGAAAGATGCTCAATCCCCTCGATCACCCGCCCGACGAGCGCGATATTCCTATCAAGATGGCGCGGTGCATGGCCAATCACAGTATAGAGCTCGGCGCCCGTGCCGGTGTCTGGAGAAAGCCCGCGCCCAACACCGACCATGCCGTAGCAGTGGACGGGCCAGACATCTTTCAGATCGGCGCCGATGGGCCAGCCCGCGACAAACCCGGACATCATCGAATAAGGATCAGGATTGCCGGCGGGATTTCGCCTATTGGATTGAAGTGTGCCCGGTTCAGCCGTGATGGCCTGCGTCAGAGCATCGGCTGCAAAGGCTATTTTGGATTGGCGAAACGCCTCTGACAAAGCCTTCACGGTTTCTGGCGAGCGCAAGACATAGGCGCTTTGCGGAACCTGTGTGAGCCCATCGGGCAGAGCCTTCGCCTTTTTCGGGTCCTCCCCGTCCGCGTCGCCCCATTGCGCGACATAATTGTCTTGCACCCGATTGACGCTCACCCCGTCATACCAGCGCGCGGCGACAAGCGTGCGGATATTGCTGACCCAGTCTTTGGAAAATGGTGGCGGCATGAGCTGGATGATGATCCGACGCGCCCTCCCCTTCCCATCCGGCGCTAGGTCCATCACCATCAGGTCAGTCGGCGCGATCCGCACCCAGTCCACAGACGGCGCGGCGGCCACGATCTCGGACGGCGCCAGCGCCGGTTTGGGATCGACAGGCGCCGCCGCCAATAAAGGCAACGCAGCAAAGGCAAGGGCAAGACTTTTCATATTGACGTAAGATTGCACAGCATCCGCCCTTGCGAAACCCCTTCACCCGCGATAGGGCGCGCATCTTCCAGTGCATGCGGAGCGGTGGCCGAGTGGTCGAAGGCGCTCGCCTGGAAAGTGAGTATACGTCAAAAGCGTATCGAGGGTTCGAATCCCTCCCGCTCCGCCACGCAGTCCAGCGAACTGGTCTCCACACAATCTAGCCATCCGAAACCCCAAGGTTTCTGGGCGTTATCCGCGTTCTATCCGGAGTATTTTGGCGTGAAATTCGTCCGATTTTGAGACGAAATCGGGCGTTTTGACCGCGAGTCTCCAGCGTGCAGGAAACGACTCCGGTTTCCCTGTTAAACAGGGAATAACAGGGAATTTATTTGAAGCCGCGGCCGGCGTCGCCGATCAGGCCGCGGAGATCCGCCGTTTACGGCTGTTGGCCGGGCGATCGGTCGAAATTAACAGGGAATTTGGGTCGCCAGAACACGGAAATCTTCAACCTGCAAAGCCAAGCATCTTGCGCTGTGCGGACCAATCAATCGGGAGCTTGCAGGCGAGTAAGCGCTTGATGGTCAAACCTGCAGGTTGATTTCCATCCAAAATGGCTTTCTGGATATCGGGCGCCAGGAAGACGAGATGGCCAAGCAAGCGGATATAAGAATCGGGATGAACCTGCGCCGAGGCAAGATCTGCTGGAGCGCTGAGCGGCGAGGCATTGAGCTTGAGCTGCCAAGCGTGGGCTGCCTTCAGGGCCTTGACCAGCTTTGCGTCCACGCGCGCTGCTTTCAATGGATGCTGCCCGCCACCGCTGACAATCCAAGTCCGTCCACCTCTAAATATCGCACGACCTGAGACACTTATCCTGAGGTGATGACTATCCAGGTCAAGGTGCGCTGTAGCCCAACCAAGGCTTCGCGCAATGATGTGATCGACAGGTAAACCGCGATCGGCGTCGATGAGCAGGTCCACAGATTGCGCCTTGAGTTCGACGCGGATCAAGTGGGACTTCAAAGAGACCCAATCCGCCGCATCGTCAGCGCCAAGCACCTTGCGCAGCGCGTCGATCACTACGCCTTCAATTTGAGCTGCGGCCACGCGGCGGATATGATCTGATGAATGGTCGTTCTCCTTGCCGCATTGAAGTGGGGAAGAGACATAATAGCGATATGCGCGCTTGAGCTTTCCATAGGAGATGGTCGGGCTCATCGGCGCGCCGCTTTCGTCATAGAGCAAACCCTTAAGCAACGACGTGCCGGAGCCTGTCGGCCCCTGTTTGCGGCGCTGGGCGTTTCCAGCCAGCAACTTCTGGACATCTTCAAAGAGGTCCTGATCGATGATGGCCTCGTGCAATCCGGGATAAGTCTTGCCCTTGTGGGGTATCAGCCCGCGATAAAGGGGACTTTTGAGAAGATGGAACAGCGCGCCGCGGCTGAGTATCTGCCCGCCAATTGGTTCACCTGACCGAGTGATACGCGCTTTAGAGCGGATGCCTTCGGCTTCCAGCTCGTCGCAAAGCGCGTGTACGGAACCCAGAGCGAGATAGCGCGCGTAGATATGCCGGACGGTCTCCGCTTCTTGTCTGTTGATAGTCAGGCTCCGCGGTGCGCCTTCGGCAGGTGGATCATAGCCCAGCGGAACAACACCCCCCATCCACATCCCCTTGGCTTTGGAGGCTGCGATCTTGTCGCGGATCCGTTCGCCGGTCACTTCACGTTCAAACTGGGCGAACGACAGAAGCACGTTGAGTGTCAGACGCCCCATGCTGCTCGTCGTGTTAAACGCCTGCGTCACCGAGACGAACGAGGCGCCCTTCCCGTCCAGCAACTCCACAATCTTTGAAAAGTCGGTGAGCGACCGGGTCAGGCGGTCCACCTTATAAACCACCACCACATCCACCCGTCCGGCATCAATGTCGGCAAGCAGACGCTTCAGTGCTGGCCGCTCAAGCGTCCCTCCGGAAAACCCGCCATCATCGTACTCTGCGGTAAGCAGCACCCACCCTTCAGCTTTCTGGCTGGCAACATAGGCGAGGCAAGCTTCACGCTGCGCTGTCAGCGAGTTGAAGTCCTGCTCCAGTCCATCTTCGTGGCTCTTGCGCGTATAGACGGCACAGCGGATGCGTGGCTTGGCCGTCATGCGGCCACCTTTGTGTCGCGCAGCCCAAAGAAACGAGGTCCGTTCCAGCGGGTGCCCGTGATGGTCCGCGCAATCTCGGACAGGCTGCGATAGCGCCGCCCCTCAAAGAGTGGCCCTTGGTGATCGACCAGCACCTCATAGCGCCGCCCCTGCCACTCTTTGACGATGCGGGTGCCGGCGTGAAGATCGGTCGGCGCGGCATTGCCCTTTTGAACGAGCCTGCGGCGCAAGGCACCGTCAAAGCCTCCATGAAAGTCCGCCTGAATGTGCCAGGCCAAAAGCCGGCGGAGGAGATCAGCCGAGCGCAGCGGCGGTGGCGGGCCGAACCGCTGCTCCCAAAGCTTGCGCAAGTCCGGAAGGCCAAGGCCTTCAAGGTTTGCGACCTCCTTCTCGATCATCAATGCGGTCATCTGTGTCTCGTCTCAAAGTGCAGTCCGTTGCACTGAAACGAGCCCGAAAACCGGGCTGACACCAAGTCAGTTCACTCGAATACGGCCTGAAGTCCAGTCCAAAACGTCAGTCGAGATCAGATTTTTGGAGAGACCTGTTCCATATCTGAATTCGTTCGAAAGCATGGTCTTTCATGGCTTCGGCAAAGAGGCTGATGCACTCCTGAAGCCGCACGCGATATTCACCGGCAGACCTGATTTTCGAATTGTCCAAATCTGAGAACAATGTTGCGATGGGCTTACCTATCCCAGAGGCAATGAGCCTGTCATTCTCATCCAGTTCGAAGAGACCCGAGCGACGGGCCGATGCCTGATTGCCGATCGCCACGAGATAGGTTTCCATAATACTTTGCTGGAGAGCCAAGTCGTTGGCTGCCTTTTCGGGGTCTTCCTCCGACTTCGTTGGTTTTGAGCATGGGCGGTGCTCAAGCCGCACGATCATCTTTTGAGTTTCGACACTGCCCGAAACTGCCTGATTGACGATCCTTTTCGCGATCACCTTGTTGGCTTTCATTTTCGTTTTTTTGCCGTCCTGGCCGCTGACGACGAGGTCTTCGTCAAGGCACTCTTCAAGCGCTTTCAGAACGGACGCTTCCTTCGGGGGTCGGCCGTTGGGATTTGGCGAAGGTTGATCCTTCTGGAAGCGGGTCGAGATAGGCGGCTTCCCATAGCCAACTTCATAATTTGCTTTTGGGGTCGATTTTGGCTTCTTGCTCATGCTGCAGCCTTCTGGCGCTGCCGCCGCTGGCTGAGCGTCTCTCCCGTTGCCTCCAGCACCGGCTCCTGCCCGGTCAATGCCGCCCAACGGTCCAACGCGACATCGACGTAGTGGGGATCAAGCTCCAGCCCATAACAAACACGTCCGGTCCGTTCTGCAGCAATCAGGGTGGTGCCTGACCCCATGAAGGTGTCGAGCACAATGTCTCCGGGCTTGGTTACATCCTGAATTGCGTCCGCCACCATCGCCACCGGTTTGACCGTCGGGTGCAAAGCGAGATCGTGTTTGCGGGTTCCGCTGAAGCCGTTGACCGAGGGGTATTCCCAGATGTTGGTGCGATAGCGGCCGTGCTTGCCAAGTTGCACATTGTTGCGATGTTGGGCCTCTCCCACCCGGCACACAAAAATAAGCTCGTGCTGGGACCGATACAGCTTACCAAGCCCCGCATTGTTTTTTGACCAGACGCAGATGTTGAGCCGCAGCGTATAAGCCTCGTCTGCCGCCGCGATCAGTTCGCCTGCGTGATGGTGGTCCATGCAGATAAAGTGGATTGCGCCTTGGCGTGACACTGAGGCGCAGCGGCCAGGGCAATCTGCCAAGAACGCCTCAAACTCAGACTTGCTCATTTCGCCAGAGGCAACCTCGAACTCGCGGTGCCGGAACTGGCCGCGACCGGTCGCATAGCCGTCGATCGGCACATTATAGGGCGGATCGAGAAAGGCGGCATCGGCCTCAGCCCCTGCCATCAGTGCGCCGAGCGCGTCCTGCTGCCGGATATCCCCGCAGCCGAGCCGGTGCTTGCCAAGCAGCCAGATATCGCCGGGTTGCGTGACAGCGTCCTCAACGGTTGGCGGGATCACGTCTTCTGCGGGGTCCTCTTGTTCCGACAGAAAGACGTCGACTTCGCCAATCTCGAAGCCAGTGATCTCAATGTCGAGGCCAGAAACAATGATCTCCTGAAGTTCGACCTTCAGCAGATCAACATCCCAACTCGAGCTCAGAGCAATCTTGTTGTCGGCGACCCGCAACAGACGCTTTTGCGCCTCGGTTAGCCCGGGCAAGATGACAACAGGCGCCTCTGTGAGTTTGAGCTTTTTGGCAGCGAGAAGCCGCCCGTGTCCGGCGATGATGACGCCCTCCTCATCAATCAGAATGGGGTTCGCAAAGGCAGTCGCCTCAATACTCTTGGCGATCTGCGCCACCTGTCGCACGCTGTGCATCCGCGCGTTGGTCGGACAAGGGGTCAGCTTGTCGAGAGAACGATATTGTAAAGTAAGTTCGTGCACGCAGCGCCTCGTCGAAGGAATTTGGGGAGTATCGACACCTTCCAGAAGGAAGGAGGCGCGCGCCTACAAACGAGCGTACGAACAACAGGAAAATCCTATACACCGGCACTTGTGTCAAGTAGCCAAAATGCGTGCTTGGGGATTACTCGAAAAAACTCGCCAACTGACACCGTTAGGAAACCGCTAGGACCAATCGTAGAAAATTTCTGGCAGGTGAGAACAGTGTTGGAAAAAGTGGATGACGGAGCCAGTGAACGCGTTACGCTGCTCTAATCCGCCACCAAAGAAAATGGCTGTCCTGGAGAGGCTAATGACCGCTTACAAGCAAGCCTGTGGAATGACGAAAGTCCTCCCATCCAACCCCGGCGTCCACGTTTGCAAAGAAGCGGTGCGCGCTTCCCAAACCCTTTTGGAGCCATCGTTTGAATGCGATCTTGCCCCAGTCAGCTAGCAGAAATTTGCGGCCAGGAAACTGCGCGAAATGAGCCGCCGAACGACTAACCAGTTTTAAGATGGTCGCCTTCCCAAAATGCGTCGATAGAATGCTACACAATGGTTTAGGCGAACCGAATAACCACAGAAATTGTCACCACCGCGCGTCATGCGACAATTCTATGCTTTGCCGGAACGCCAGCGCTAGACAGTCTGCTTTTCAAGGAGGGTCGGGCTTCCCCATGCCAATGAGGCACAGCCTAACCCTCCTTAAATCGTGCCTTTAACGCTCTGTCCAGCCTACCGCGGGTGGCGATCAGCCAATGACGTTGTCGTGGAAGTTGGTAGTTGTGAGCGCGCTGGCCCCCAAGCCGTTGACCGTTCCCAACAGCAAAACCTCATTCTGCATAAGGTTACCGTCGTTATTCGCGTCGACCCAATGCCAGACATTTATATTTGCATCATCGGCTGCGCTGTTGGCGATCAGGAACACCATATCCGTATGGTTCCCCCCCGTTCCCGCATCCACAAGCTTGTTGAGGAAGTTGTTGGAGGACTTGAACAGCGTTTCAACCGATTTCGCGGTATCCCCAGCGAACAGATCCGTCAGGCCGACCACATCGGCGGTCAGCTTGCTTGGAACGTCGGCTACGTCTGGGTCGCTGACCAGGCCTTCATAGATGCTTACGTGGTTCGGATTGTGGAGCGATAGGTTAGAGAAATCCAAGACGTCATTCTCTGAACCCTGCCCCTCAGCCAAGAAGTTGGTGATGACCATCTGGTTGGCAGGCGTCGTGGCCCACACCAGAGTGTCCGAACCGCTATCCGCGCCAAGGTTCACCGTATCTGTGCCGGTTCCACCACCTTCGAACACATCGTTGTGCAACGTCCCGGTCAGCGACTGAATACCTTCGGAAGCCGTTACGTGGAGAGCGCCATCGCTTGATGTGAAATCGATACCATTGGCCTGTGCCGCCGTCATCTTCGTCACTTCGATGACACTTGGTGTTGCCGCATTATCGTAAAGCGATACGGAGCTGACACCCCCATCGGCGGAATGCAGGATAGTGGCTGCATTCAATATGCCCGCATTGTTGAATGCGACCAATGCGCTGGGCCCGCTGACGACCGTGAAGTCATAGGAGGCATTCACATTAGCATCGCGCAGTTCCACGGTGCCGCCACCGGTGATGTCGACAGGAGAGGCAGCATCAGCCAGGGCGATGGCATCGGCGGCGACAAGCAGTGTTGCCCCCGTTGCCACGTCGATTGCATTATCGCCGCCGAAGGTCAGGCTTGTTGAGGTCACGTTTGTGAGATCAACAGTCCCGCCAGCCACATCGCCCGTAACGTTCGTGGTGCCTTCTCCGTCAATCGTCACCCCATCCGCAAGTGCCACGGACAACGTGAAGACCGACCCATATTGGAGATGCACCTTGGTCTGCCCAAGATCTTCAATATTGGTTAGATCAACTTCAATATCCATGTCGATCGATGCCGCGGACAGGTTAGACAAGTTCGCGTTGAGGATCGTGATGCCAAGATCTTCGTCATAGTACGGTTGCGCATAAACACGGATATGGGCAAGATTTTGCGTGACGGTGAAAAAGCTCACCTGGTTTGAATTCACCGTCAAAGTGCTGCCCGCACCGAGTTGGGTAATGGCTTCAAATGTGTCCACATAGGCGTCACGGACATCAATGCTGACACTCGGGTCAACAGCGCTGAAGTCTGTGTCGGCGAAGACGCCTCCGGTCAGTTCCAACGTCCCCGGACCGAAAATGGTGCCTGCGCCCGCGGCAAGCTTGCCCGCCTCCATGTAGAGCGTGCCACCCGCCGCAATGGAAATTGACGGAGCGGCGTCGCTATCATCGGCGAAACTGATCGATGCTTCGATCTGCGACAGATCGACATAGTCACCTTCGTTAACATCTCCCGCAACATAAACGGTGCCTAGACCAGTAATATGCTGATAACCTGCCTGGTCTGTGCGCAGGATCAACCCAGATGAAGTCCCCACATCGATGACATTATCAGATGACACCGTGTCTGCGAACGACAACCCGCTAACCGTGTGTCTGGTCAGATCCAAGGTTCCTTCGGTCAGATCGCCGACAACCACCAGATATCCTTCCCCGGAAACGGTGACCGTGCTGTACCGCAGCTGATCCGCACCGATGGCGAGGCGGGAATAATATCCGTTAACCTCAATGTCGTCATTGTCGAAGGTCAACGCGGATTCGATCCGCGTGAGATCAATCAACCCGCCGGCCAGACCATTGTTGCCGACCGACGCGACATCACCGACAATATTCACTGCGCCGCCTTCGGTTGCGACGCCATTGGCCTGCGCCGCCGAAAGCCCAAGGACCTGACCAGAGGCAATCGTGTATGTGTCGACTGTCGACAAATTCGGATTGGTATGGATATCCATGCTTTCCGAGATGACGACGCTGACTTGCGTTTCCGCCTTTACCGGCACGAATGTCAGGTTGCTGATATCCAATATATCGGATGTAATGCCAGAGTTTCCATAGACGTAAAACTCAACCACATCGCCAGCACTTACCGTGAAAGTAGTATCATGAGCCCCCTCTGAGATATTCTGATAGTATTGACCATTAACCTTCAGCCACGCATTTACACCAGCTGACCGTGTCAGGTCAGAGTGGAACGACAGCGTCCCAGCACCCGGTGTGATCTTGATCGTCGCCCGCGTCATGGCGGGTGTTTCGATATGGATCGTGCCTGCGCCCGCATCAAAGGCTGTCACGGCATTTACTTGGCTGTCGGCGGTGTCCCAATTGACCTCCGCCAACGCCCCGGAAAGACCTATCACCTCAACGCCTGCGCCGACGTGCGACAAATCTGTTGTCGCGGTCAGGCCGTGAACTTCCACTGCGCCAACACCCGTAACGATGGCACCGCTGGCTTGGTCATCACGAAGCTGCAGCGTGGCATATTCACCGACATCGATACCGACGGGTGTGTTGCCATCGTCGGCTGTGAAGCTGACGCCTGCCGCAATGCTGCGCAGATCGACAATGTTAGGCTCCAATTCTGTGCCTGCACCCACGTTGCCATCGATGGCCACAGTGCCATCCCCTGTGACCGTCTGGCCCGAGGCTTGGTCTGCACGCAGGAGCAGCGAGGAATTGCCCCCCAGGTCAATCTGGCCAAGGCCGGTTTCCTGAGTGTCGGGATCAAGAAAGGTCAGAGGCGCTGTGATGCCGGTCAGATCCAGCGTGTACGGAGGACCAGATGTATCCGGAACATCTCCGGTGACATTGGCTTGACCTAAGCCACTGATGTCCCGGTATGTCGCCTGATCTATCGTCAACGTGAGCGACTTATCAGGATCCACGCTGATCTGTAGTTCTCCGAGATTTGTTGCTGAATTAAGCGTGACAGACTGCGAAACCGTCGCCGTCATATTCGAGTGTATGGTCGACAGATTATATTCGTCCGTACCAAGTTCGGTAATGACGACATTGCCGCCACTAATGTCGTGTCCGCTGGCCAGCTCTGCCGATATCGTCAGCGTGGCTTCCGGATCAACCGTCACAACGGCTGCACCCAGATCACCATCGAAGGTAAAGCTCGTGTCGACCGCCGCTGTGAGCGATGTGACAACAATGTTCGCGAGATTTGCGGACGCGGCGTCCGCAAGATCGGTGACATGAACCGAGGCATGTCCACCTTCTTCGGCTATCGTCGCATCGTCGGCCTGTACCGCATTCAATGTCAAAATGTGGTCACCATGCACGACGAAGTGCGAAACCTCAGAGAAGTTGCCATTGCTGGACAGATCAAGGTCCCCAAGGACATGAACCGTTACCGTCCCGGTGGTCGCGTCAATCAGTTCATCAATGTTAAAGTCGTCATCGCCTTCGCCGAGATAGACGTCAAGGTTACCCTCCACAGTCACGACGACGTTGCCCAGCTGATGACCTTCGATCTTCAGTGTCTGTCCGTCGGCAATGGTGATGCTTTCATCGATGATACCATCCGACGAGAGATCGAACGCAATCGCGCCAACGGTCGCGTTCAAAAGATCCGTCGTCCCATCGAGCAACGCGCCCGACACGAGAAGCGTTCCGTCGCCCACGATGATGAGGCCATCAGCTTGGTCTGCGCGCATCGTCATCGTGAAGTCCGGGTCGATAGCCAAGGACCCATATTGCAGAACCAAACCATTATGAATCCCAGTCAAATCCAGATCTAGATTGACGTACGAACCAATCAGATGGGTCTGCGAGCCCTCGCCTGTCACGCTGAGGTGATTGGCCTGTTCGAAGGTCAGAGTGATATCACCCACAAGCTCCTCTGGAAGATCAATCGTGTTGCCCGATTGATCTGCCAGACGCCCCGTTTCGGTATCAACCGTGAAACCGCTGAGGCCCGACATATCCATGTTCGCGGTTACTGAAGTCAGCGAGACAGAGTAATCTAGGCTGCCCGTGAAGACCACCTGCCCGTCACCCGCGATGGCCTGCCCGTCAACCTGCGATAGCAAGGCCGTCAGCGTTGAACCGTTACCAATGGAAATTTCTGCATTGGCGTCGGTTTCCGTGCCATCCTGGAATGACACCACCGCGGAGACGTCACTGATGTTGACATCGTGCGTGATATCTCCCGCGATGTGCAGGGTCCCGTTGCCGTTAATGACGGCGCCATTTGCCTGAACGTCGTTGACGACCAGATGCTTATTATCTGCGATGTCCGTCGGCAGTGTGACCGTACCGACAACAGTGGACACATCGAGACGCGTAACGGTGGGATTGTTCAAGTTGCCCAGATCGATATCACCAGTCCCGACCAACTTGATGGTACCGCTACCCGACAGAACGGTGTCGCCAACGGTATTCACGTCAACGATCACTTCGGCGGGGGCGGAGCCGAAGGTCGACAGGACAGGTTCAAGGTCGATCGCTGCAGAGTCCGTGATGCCATTGGCGCCGATATTCAACGCTTCAACAACAGCCCGCAGTTCGCTGTCGGTATATTTATACCCATTATCCAGATCGGGAGAACCAGCCAGCAATACATAGACAACAAAGCTCGCGTCATCGAGACCTGACACCGAGAAATAGTCATCGTCCGTATTCGTTGTACCATCCATGACGGGATTGACCGCATTGGTTATGATCAGCTTGTTGATGCTGGGGTCGCCGTTAGCACCATAGATTTGGTCAACAAAAACGCGGAAACCGTTAAAGCCTGTCAATTCTCTGGTCGAACGAGAGCCGCCGTTATCAGCCCCTGCGTTCCCGCTGATCGTGAATTCTGAGCCTTCAAAATTGGTGATCGACAATACTGTCGAGGACGTGAACGTCCGGAAGACATAATCACCCCATAACATTGCGGTTGGCGTGGTATTATTGTCTGTAGACCAAATGGATTGTTGGATGCCATCGATGGAGAGGCGGTTCCCATAGTCATACATATCATGGCCGGCATCCCTCCAAACGTCGCTTTGCAGGTCGGAGTAGTCGAGCGCATAGGACTTTGCTCCGCCGTCAGCACGGATTTCGTCAAACTTGCCCAGTGTCTCCGCGCTAGTCGCCAATAGGCTGATATTGCTCGTGAAATTACCGACGACGTACAGGTAGTCCTTCACGTTCGACAGGTCGACGCCAAGAACACCGTCAGCGTTGTTTTCAAGACCAGTGACCAGCAGCTCACCATGGCCGTCAATGGCTCGCCCTTCAATCTGCGAGGCGAGGATCGTCAGCGATGAGGGGCTATCACCAGGCAGATACACGTCGTGACCCGTCCAGGAAACAGGCAGTTCGGTTTGGATCTCGTTTTCCCCGGTGACCATTACTGAAATCGGATGAGGATTGAAGACCGCGCCGTACGCATTGTCTTCATTACTGACGATAAGATAATCACCGTCCTGAATGTCAGCCGAGAATTGAACAGGTCCATACTGTACAGATTCTACAAGAGTACCATCAGCACGGAACAAACGTGCGACAACTCTGATCGCGTCGTAGACAGCGTCAGCGACAAGTATATCAACATGCTGGCCCGCGTAATTGCTGAGATCGACCTTGCTGACGTGCGTCGGGTTAGGGAAGTTAAATGGGTTTTCATCATATTCGATGGGAGTGGAATTGATGATAAACTTATCGACCGTGCCGAGGTAGTCATTCCCCGTCACATCGACGTTCCCGCCGACAGTCGCTGTTACATTCAGGTCACCTGCAATGCCCGACAGGTTGGTGCCGTCGGTGATTTCCTTCACGGTGACACTGCCCTTAAGCGTGCCAACACCGGTCACGGTCGCGGCATTAGCTTCGGCCGCATTAAGTGTAAGGCCGGCATCCTCGACAATCTTATAGCTGTCGATTTCAGCCAAATGGGCCGCCATGTTGCCAGAAAGATCTGTATCGTCCTCAATGATCGCCGTAATCGTCTGCGGCGCATTGACGCTGCCAAAGGCGAACGAGTCTTCGACCGCATCGAGATTGTATATCTCGATCTGGCCTGCGCTACCTGCCTGATTGATTTCCACGCCGCTCAGCATGGCGGCATTGACCTTCAATGTGCCGGACACACTGATGGCGTTGGTTGACTCTCCATTGGTCTGGAACGACGTGAGTGTGGAAATCACGCCAGTCAGGTCAACAACGTCCACTGCACCAACATCGCCGGCCACGTAAGTCATACCGGCGCCGTGAATGTCATTCCCACTGGCCTGGAGCGCCGTCAGCGTGAGCACCGAACCCGTATCGAGGGAGATGCCGTCTACGCCGAACGTCACCGAAATACCGGCGGCAATGGACCGGAGATCGACAGCCTGATCCGCCGACATATCCCCGACAACGTCAACGAGGGGCTCAAAGGCTGCATCGCTTTCGGTCACCACAAGGGCGTCCGCCTGCGCAGCAGTAAGGCGAAGAGTATAATCCCCTTCAATAGTGTAGGCCGTCACATGCGCCTGAATATCACCGGCGCCCGAATTTGCGGTGATGTCGAACAGTCCATCTACGTCAACGCTGCTGCCGCTGATGTGACCAATTACAGCTGCAAGACCCGCAAGAGGCTCATTGCCTGAGGCAAAGAAGCGCGCGTCATTCAGCGTCAGTTGCTTACCCTGCTGGCGAAGGCCATCGTTCAGATGCGGATTGTATACGATGAAGCGCACTTCATCGCCCGCAAGAAGATCCAAGGTGATTTCACCCCCGATGAGGCCCACTTGCGTGCTTTGAGTGACAGAAATTGCGCCCGAAGAATAGCGTTCGCCGTTCAGTTCATTCAGTTGAACCACGCTCGTCACACCGCCACGGACAATAGCGACAGACATCTCGCCACCATAACCTGGAGCATTGACAAAGGCGCTACCGTCAAATTCGTAATGAACCCTGAACTGGCCCGATTCCAGCACAACGGTGCTTGCAATCGATGCAGCTCCGCCTGTGCCGGGGAGGTTCGTATCCGTAAGGGTCAGAACCTGAGAGTCGGCATCGAGGGTAGCTGTCGAATTTTCATCATGCTCAAGTACGAGATCCAGAGTGCCAAAGCCGGTGAACGCAGTGATCCCCGCAAACGGCGCTTCAACATTCGACAGGTCGGTCGACGTCTGAATATCCAGCACGTCCAGCGTACCTGTTCCGGTCACCGTCCGACCATCTGCCGCACCTTCATGCAGCGTCAGGGCCGCGCCGGCACCGACTTCGAAGGACGTGTTGTAGCCGTCAGACAGAGTGCCTTCAAAGGTGCTGCTTTGATTGTCAGACAGCACCAGGGTGACCGTAGAAGCGATGAGCGCGCTGAAATCGCCTTCAAGCGCATTTTCAAGCTGCGTGACGCGCACGGCGCCCTCACCCTGCATATGAAGACCATCGGCATGGACCGCAGACAACGTGACTTCCGAATTGTTTCCGATATCAACAAGGCCAACACCGGTATCGCTCAAGCTATCGCGGAACGTAAGATCGACGTCATCATAGATGCGCGTCAGAACAACATATGTGTTGTCGCCAATGTCGCCCTGAATGTTGACGGTACCCGCGTTGCTTTCCATCGCAAGGCCATTGGCCTGCGCCACGGTGATCAGCAGGTCTTGCCCGACATCAAGCGACGGGAGCGAAATATGGTTGCCCGAATTTCCGCTGAAGAGTGTGCCGTTAATGTCCGGCTCAAACCCTGACGAAATTCCGGTAAGGTCAATGTCGGTGGCGACGCCGGATAGCAGGAAGGTCGTGTCGGAAGGTTCAACACCGTCCGTGAGAGCGAGAATACCCGCGCCATCGATGTCGACACCATCGGCCTGATCCAGTTTCGCCCGCAGGACCCCACTTTCACCGATCGAGATGTGGTTTTCGTCGAAGTATATTGCGGTGCCAATGCCCGTAATGTCGACCGTCGTGTTGGAAACATTTCCATAGACGTAAACGCTGCCGCTGCCGCCGAAGGCCTCGCCATCCGCCTGATCGGCGGTCAGCAGAATGCTGTGTCCATCCGAAACCGTCTGGTTGAACGCGATATTCCCCGTCGCAGTCCGCACGTCGAGCGTGGAGACCGTGACACCTGTCAGTGAGGCATCATGGCTTCCGGAGACAATCAGCGTTGAGGTCGATGTCTCGGTGATGATCCTGTCATTGGCGCTTTCAGCGTCAATGGTCACCGCCGGCATTCCTTCAAACAACCTCATTTCACCAAGTTGAAGAGCCGGACCAGACTTCGTGGTCGGGAATTCAACCTTGTAATAGGAATACGATACCGAATTGCTGAAGCTATAAATGTCCGACGTCGAGATGCGATCAGACGGCAGATTTAACGGCATGTCCGTGACAATATCAACAAAGTTAACACCATCATTTGACCCGCGAATGGTCACTGTGGCGGGGTCACGGTTCTCGTCATCGTTGCCAGTAGTCAGACTAAAGCTGCTGACAGCCTTGGCCTCCGGCAAATGGACAACGGCAGCAAATCCAGGAGCGTAACTATAGAAGAATTTCTGGCCGTCGATCCCATCAAACAGGCCACCCAGACCCTCCGCAAAGTCTCCACCGCTGCTCGCGTCGATGATCTGAGCACCAGTGAGATCGACATAGCCCTCCCCAATTATAATCGCGTCGACACTGGCGAGGTTTTCAATGTCGGCTCTGACATCAACTGAGCCCGAAACCGTAATTGTAAACGTGCCGTCTACAGTGATGTGTGTCAGATCGGTCGTCAGATGGCCGTTGCCGTCATCTGTGAGGCCGGTGACGTAGACATCACCAACACCCGTCACATTCTGCGCATTGGCCTGATCCGCCGTCAGTGTCAGGGACGACGTCACAGTCTGGAGCGTATCTAAAAACAGCGTCGACGTTTCATCGGCTTCGCGGTCGTAGACCTCCAGATGGAGGGTGTCACCGCTAAAATCGCTGACAGATGCGCCTTCGTCGACAATCAAATAATAAGACAGAACGGCATAGTATCCGTCTTGAACGGTCAGAGTTTCAATAAGGGAGTTCGTACCCGGACCCGTATCATCGTCATACGCGACTAATTGGCCATTTGCATCGAATACAAACAAATAAGTATCGTCGCTTAAATCGGAATTGAGACTGATGTCGACTGTTTTGCCGGCATAAGCAGACAGATCAATGTGTTGTCCATTGGTGCCGGCCACCAGGGCAAAGGTATCAACCGTACCGACCTGGGTGTTTTGAGTCAGATCTAGGACAGAGCTGACTTCTGCTGTCACCGCAATGTTGTCAGCCAGATGAGACAGATCCGCAGATTCCGTCAGTTCGCGGACGTAAACGGAACTCGAGTCCTCACCCGTGATCGTGCGTCCATCAGCCTGACCCGACGCCAGCGACATGGCAGCATTAACGCCAAGGATGACGTCATGCGTCGCAGCATCCCCGAGATTACCGGTGAAGGTAAAATCGGCATTGTCGCTAACATTTAGGGCCACCAAGGTGTTAGAAATGTTTCCGAAATTGGCAGCGGGCGTGTCTTCCAAGTTGTAGATTTCGACCGTCGCCGTGGGAGACCCTGTCGCATATTTGAAATCATCAATGATGAAATGACTACCATGAGCGATCCCATCATAAGAGTCTGAACAAATCACCAATTCATCGATAGCGCCCCAATCAAAGGTGAGGGTTGTCTCTTCGACAGCGCTAATCGAGACAGTCCGCTCGGCAACAAGCTGACCATTATTATAACCGGCCAGCGTTATCTGCATATCACTAGTTGCTGCAGTAAGTTGGATGCCTGTAAAGACGAAATCGGACGCATCTGAGCGTGTAATCGTGACAGGCTGAAGCCCGTAAGGGGTGTAAGCTACAACAGATCCCCAATCCTGCGCGGCGACCTCATAGCCGCCCCGCCCCAGATTATCGCCGTTGATGGCAGTTAAGTTATCCGCATCCGGGTTCGGTGCCAAAGTCCAATTAAAGCCATGATAGCCCATTGAAAGAGGGAAATCCAACTGACTGCCAACGGCATCTTCAAACGTGATCGTCGTTTCTGGATCACCTGTAATCGACTGACCATCGGCCTGCGCCGCGTTGAGCTGCAAGGTCGCCCCTGATCCCAAGTTAATTGCAGATGGATCTCCACCGGCATCGTCGCTGAAGGTCAATGGTGCGGAAATATTGCGCAAATCAATCGATGCGTCGGCATGGACATTTCCGCTGATCGCAACAAGACCATTTCCGTCGCTGTTGGTGATTGTCTTTTCGTCGGCCTGATCAGGCCGAAGGATCAAGACTTTACCGTCTCCCACATTGACACTGTTATTCCCATCACGATTGTCATCGAATGAGATATCGGCCGTGACTTGGGTAAGGTCAAAAGTGCCGCCAACGCCATTATAATAGAAGTCATTCTTGATCAGGAGTGTGCCGTCACCATCAAGCGAGATTTGGCCGTCCAGATCATTAGCATTCAGCGAAAGTGTCTGGCCTGATGCCAGGGTTGGCAATAGAACCGCATAGTCCCCACCATTGGTGAACAGTTGGCCGTTCCCGTGCACATGGAGCTGCACGTTGCTGAGGTCGAGATCAACAAAGACGTTGGTCAGATTGACGTCATCGGACAAATCCCCAAGAACTGGCACGATCTGGCCTGCGTCTTGGCCATCAACAGCCACAATGTCGCCCAGCGCACCAATCTGAGATAGGCTCAGCGTCAGGGAGACGCCCTCCCCGACACGAAGCGTCGGTGTGTTGGTGAAGTCGATGGGGAGACCGGAAATGTCCGCCGATGTGCTGCCATCAATCACCACCACAGCAATTGATGAGACTGGGTCACCGTTCTCATCCGTTGCGCCGGAGATGGTGTCGAACACAGACAATTGGTCTGGCCGCAGAACGACGGCAGATGGCGAACCTTCCTCAAGGTAGAGCCCTTCAATACCGCTAATATCAACGCGGCTCAGGTCAACCTGACCACGTACCGTCAGGGTATCTGTGGTGCCAATATAGGAGCCGCCGCTAATAGCTGAGCCGCTGACCAGATAGCTGGTGAGGCCATTTCCATCACCGTCAACGGACTCAATGACGTAGAAGTCATCACTGCCTTTGCCGCCGTTCAGCGAGATAATCCCCACATCGTCCGAATTGGTGCTCGTCGACGCAGCGGTGATGACCACCGTCTCATTTCCGCGCCCACCAGCAAAGGTAATGTCCGTGTTTACCCGGAAACCGGTGAGATCAACAATCGTAGATTTGTTGCTGAGATCAAGTCCGGTGACCGTCAGATGACTGATCACATCGTTCAAATCTACTGGCAGGCTTGCGGCCTGCGCATAAGAGACCTTCACTGCGTCAATATAGGTTGTTCCGCGGTTCTGCGCGCCCAACAGCGTGAGCGCCTGGGTGAAGTTTGCGGTGCCAGAAGCGTTGATATCGCGAGCATTGCCCAAAAACTCGGCCGGGAAGCTGCCATAGCTGACCAAGTTCGCAACGCTCTCAGATACGTCATAGCTGCTCAGTGCCAGATTGACGCCAAGGTCCTTGAGGTGCTGTGCAGCCGATGCCGAGGCGACCGTCCCGCTGACATAAACATCCTTTGCGTTATAGATCAGGGCATCACCCGACGAAACATTCAAGAGGTTTTCGACGCTATCCCTGACGATGTAATTGGTAAGGAAGATGTGCAGTGGGTCGTCGATACGATCCTGCAGAACAAGCGCCTCATCAACCGACATCAACACCCCGCGCCCGGGAAGGCGGTCGACAAGGCTATAGAAATGGGTGTTCGCCGAATTCAACGCATCGAGCAAATCAGAATTATTATCGCCAACAAGTGTCGCAAGCGTATCCAGTGCAGCTTTTAGTCCAACAATTGAGTTCGTTGTAGCAATGCCATCATGGTCAGCTGCGTCGTTAAACAACAGCGAATCAGCCTCCGAGCGCGCTGAGATTTCATCGTTGAGAACCGATGCGAGGTCATCGATGCGGAGTCCGAGTGCTGTGTCGGCGGCGTCGAGACGCTCGGCAAGCGCAGTCACGCGGGCGTGAATGGCGGTGTCGTTGCCATCGACCAGATCAGCCAGAGCGGCGGCGGTTTCCTGAGCGGTCGTGAGTTCGGCGCGCAGGCCGACTAAAAGATCCGCCTGTGCTAAGTTGACGTCGGCCACAGCGTCGATCTGACCCTGAAGGCCTGCAACCGCTGTATCAAGTCGATCAGCGACCGCGTCAATCGCTTCACCAAGTGCCGTATCCGCCGTTTCCAGCGTCGCCTTCGCCGCGTTCAGCGCAGCCGTCTGCGCCGTGTTGTTCGAGGACACCGTCGTCGCCAGCGCAGACGCAACGTTCTGCGCCGTCGTCAGATCAGCGCGAAGGCCTGCAAGAGTTTCCGCCTGCGCTGTGTCAATCACCGTGTTCGCGTCGATGCTCGCCTGGAGACCCGCCGAAACCGTCGTAATCCGACCGTTGATCGTCGAAACCGCAGACGTCAGATCCGCTGCAACCCCGTTGATCGTGTTGGTCAGCGTCGTGTCGGCGGCTTCCAGCGTCGCCTTCGCCGAGGCCAGCGCAGCCGCCTGCGCCGTGTTGTTCGAGGACACCGTCGTCGCCAGCGCAGACGCAACGTTCTGCGCCGTCGTCAGATCAGCGCGAAGGCCTGCAAGAGTTTCCGCCTGCGCTGTGTCAATCACCGTGTTCGCGTCGATGCTCGCCTGGAGACCCGCCGAAACCGTCGTAATCCGACCGTTGATCGACTGAGCAGCAGATGCCAGATCCGAAGACGTCTTGTTAATCGCTGCCGACAGGGCGCTATCAGCCGCCGCCAGATCTGAGCGGGCGCTATTAAGGGCCGCCGTCTGAGAAGCATTATTCGAATTTACCAGAGCCGAAAGCGAAGTAGCTGCGTTCTGCGCCGTCGTCAGATCAGCACGAAGGCTCGCGAGAGATGCAGCCTGCGAGGTGTCGATCGCAGAATTCGCGTTGATGTTGGCCTGAAGGCCGGCTGCAACCGTGGTAATACGCGTATTGATCGTCGCAACCGCAGACGACAAGTCGGATGACGCTGCGCTGATTGCCGAAGAAAGTGCCGCCGTCTGTGCGGTGTCCTTGCTGGTTACAACGGTGTTGAGCGTTGCGATTGAAGAGGTAAGGCCTGCGACGCCGTTGACGAGCGCCGTAATATCCGCGTCATTCGCGCTGATCTGGCTCTGAAGGTCTGCAACGGCATTGGTAAGCCCGACGATGCCTGGGTAAGAAATGGCGTTCAGCGCGGCATGAATATCCGCATAATTCTGATCGGTCGTCGTTGAGAGGTTTACGATATTGCTGCTACCGTCAATCTTTAGACCAACATTGAAGCCGATAAGCTTGAGAGCCCCGGGCGATGCCAAAAATGCCTTAAGAGCAGGCAATTCCGACGATGTCAGAGCGATCACGACAGACCCGCTGTCCGTCAAGCTGACGAAGGAGTCTGCCGCCTGGAACTGCGCAAGTGTCGAAACACCGCCCGAGCGGAAATCAAAGCTAATGTTCTGCGGAAGTGTGGCAGACGAATAATCGACTGTGCCGTTGCGCACTTCAAAGACGGTAAAGCCACTGGAGATGACGCTTCCCGAAGCCAATGTCAGCACATCGTTATCAAAGCGATTTGCCTGATTATTCGCAGCGGTCGCTTCAAAGGCAAAGCGGATGTCCTCCGCGTTTGTCATGCCACTGGTATCGACGAGGATCGTGCGGTTTTCAATTGTGCCAACATTTTTGTCGGCCACATTGACGATCAACTGGTCAAGGCCGGCCCCGGCATCGCCGCTAAAGCGGATGGCGGTCGCCTGCGGCGCGGAAATGGTAATGATGTCATCGCCTGCCGTTGCGGCGCCGGACACATTAACATTCAGCTCTACGGCGCCCGCAATAGACTTCGTACCAAGGCTGGTGACTGTTGTTGTAGCAGAGACACCCGAGCGCGTGAAGGTCGCAGCGCCGCTGGCATATGAAACGTTAATTGCACCCGTCGCTGTACCAGCGAAGGAGACAACACCATTGCTTTCCGAAACGGAGAAGGTCGGGGTGACTGTAACTTCACGCGCACTTGTGTCGGACGACACATTGCCCGCGCGGTCCGTAATCGTCGCAACTACGTCGTATGAGCCGCTTACGAAGGCACCCAAAATTGTGCCGCTCTTCGGCGTTGCTGTTGCCGTATCGACTGACCAAGCTCCGTTGGAGACGGCTACATTTTCATATATGGCGCCATTGATGGTGACAGAGAGGATCTCACCCACCCCCAAGGCGGCGGTGCCACCCACAATCGGACTCGTGCTGGTCGTCGTCTGAGCTGTGACAACAGGCGTTGACGGATTTGTGGTGTCGACCGTCATGCTGAGGATGTTTGACGATGTGCTGTTGCCCGCAGCATCAGTCAGTGTCGCACGGAAGCTGTAATTACCATCCGCAAGGTTGGCCTGGCTCGCCGTGGTAGCTGACCAGGACGCACCGCCATTGGTCGATACTTCGTAACCGACATTGGCGCCATTTTCGGCGCCTGTCAGATCGATATTGAAGGCCTTATCTGTAGTGACACGTGCCTGCTCGACACTGCCCGTATCAATGAGATTGCTGAACGAAAGTGTTGGAGTTGCAGGCGAAGTCCCGTCGACCGTAAGGTTCAGAGCGGTAGAGAGCTGGCTCAGATTGCCCGCCTTGTCGACGATGCGCGCCGAAGCGGCATATGCGCCATC
Organism: uncultured Sphingomonadaceae bacterium; assembly: GCA_937996655.1. Classification (GTDB taxonomy): domain Bacteria; phylum Pseudomonadota; class Alphaproteobacteria; order Sphingomonadales; family Sphingomonadaceae; genus Aquisediminimonas. The sequence continues at coordinate 264,410 of CALKUK010000013.1, forward strand.
CTGGACGTTTGCAAAAGCCACAGTCGCACTGCCGGCGGCATGGTCCGCGTCGGTGACGAGATGCGAGGCAATGACCCGCCCACCGACCACAATTTCAATAGTATCCCCGACAACTGCCGCCGTGCCATCCGTCGCCGTATTGTTGAAGGCGACAGTGCCGGAGAAGCTGCGCTTCGAGGTGATGTTGTCGCTGCTCGATGTACCTGTGTCGTCTGCGGCGATCAAATCGATCTGACCCGGGGTGGCGGCCGCCGTCCGGTCGAGCGTTGTAGCCTGTGCCGAAGCAATTCCGGAGATATTGGCAGCATTTTCAATAGCCGTAACCGACGTCTGGATCTGATTAACGAGCGCCGAGTTGCCGACCACGGTCGTGCCGACAAGCGCTGCAGTCACGACTTGGGAAGCAGCAAGATCAACCGTGCCGCTCGCGCGTGCGGCTGTAACAAGCTGTGCCGCGATGTTTGAGAAAACCTTACCCTCATTGCCCGAGGCATTGCCGTCAGCAACAGTTGCGATTGCCGCGACTTGCGCCGCCGCGCGCTGCAACTCGGTATTTCCATATGAAATGGGATCGTAATTGGTGAGCGCCTTGCCATATGGCAGGGTCACCCCAAGCGCAGACGCAACGGATTGCGACGCAGAAGAGGCTGAAATCGGCGTCGGACTTGCGTCAATCACAGCCTGGATCAGCGTGGTCAGCGGGTTGATGACTGAAGAACCGGCAGGCGCGCGGTAGTCGATCGTGTTTGCAAGCCCAGTGTCGATATTGACACCGCCCACGGCGACAAGCGTACGACCGGCATACGTCGGCGGCAGGAAGAAGTTGCCGTTAGCGTCGGTCACAATGCCGGTGTCGGTGCGCACGACCTGGCCGTTGACGAGTGCTTCGGTGTAAATGCGCGCTCCGCGGACGAAGCCATCAGCCAGAACACCCAGCGAGAGCGTGAAGGTAGCGACGTCATTGCCGGCAGCATCTTGCAACGCAACCGCATCATTCGACGCCGTCGGGTCAGTATAGGTAATTTCTGTCGTGCCACTGCCAATCGGACCAGCCAATGTCAGGACAACGACGTTACCATTCACGGCGTAGCTGGAGACCGAATTGACAACCCCGCCGCCCGTGGTGACGGAAAATGCGCCCGACGACAAGATACCCGCCAAGTCTAGACTTTGGTCAAAGCTGATCGTCAGCGTCTTCGCGGCGCGGTCTACGTCCAACAAGGTCGGCGTGGGTGCGGACGTGTCGACAGTAACCGCTAGCGCAGTCGACGCAACGCCAACGTTTCCTGCTGCATCTGTTGCCTTCGCGGTAATTTGATGAGCGCCAGCAGCGAGCGTGACGTCGAGACTGAAACTACCCGACCCATTAGCCGCCACGGTCCCAAGAGATGTAGCGCCGTCGAACAGCTCAACGACGGCATTTGCCTCGGCAACACCCGTGATGGTCAGGCCAGACGCCTGGCTGGTCAAGTTATCGGTGACGCTCGATCCCGTATCATCTGCAGACGCCAGGTCCAGCCCGGTGGGCGCCGAAGGTCCCGCGGTGTCAACGTTAACAGACAGCGCGGCGGAAGCAGCGCCGATGTTGCCGGACGCATCTGTAGCCTTGGCCGTAATAGAGTGTGCGCCGGAGGAAAGGGCGACATCTACAGTGAAATTGCCGGACGCATCTGCAGTTGCAGTGCCAATCGACGTCGCACCATCGAACAACTCTACCCGGGCGCCAGCCTCCGCCTGGCCCGTGACGGTCAAGCCCGTCGTGTGGCTCGTCACATTGTCGCTGTTGCTCGAACCCGTGTCATCCGCCGACGCCAGATCCAAACCAGATGGGGCGCCTGGCGCTGTCTTATCCTTGGGAGCCCCGCCGGCGGCGGCTGCGATGCCGCCCAACGCACCAAGCCCAAGGATGCCTAGCAGGATTGGCGTCATCGACGGACCGCCGCCCCCTCCCTGGCCGCCTGCGGAAGCGCCGAGCCCTGAAACAACAGAGGTATCCTCGGCGAAAGACAAGTCTGAAAATAGTGGAGAGTAGCTTCCCATGGCGCCACTTAGCTCAAGGGTCACCGGCCCCTTTGGCCCCTCGAAGCTCAATACGGAATTGCCGCTCGCATCGATTGTTCGCACGCCCTCGACATGTAATCCGGTTGCCTGGTCGACAATCTCAATGTGTCCACCCTCGGGCACGGCAAGCTTATTAAGCCCACTTTTGAGCCTCTTTTCGAGGGTCTTCGCACCAACCGAAGAAACGACACGAACAATGAGAGCCATGTAATCACTACCTTTTTAGGCGGGTCTGAAAACGCACCGCAATACTACGTGATCTCCTTATCCATTAAAGCGACGAAAATCGTACAACAATTTGAACCAAAATAATTTCAAATCTTCTATAAAATGACCAAAATGACGAGTAATGGCTTTTGGAAACAATAATTTATACAACTTTAATTGAACACTATCTATAAGTAATTAGATAATATTATATTACATAATATTTTTATTCGTGACGCTTATTATCAGCTGCATGCTCCATCAAAATTCAGATTTAAAAAATTATTTATGTTTTTCGAACTCTAATTTTAAATTATCCAAACTGAGCTGGTCGAAGCGTAATGTTTCCCCAAAAATTGAGTTCATGCAGTTCAAAAAACTCACGACTGCGAGGCCCTGCAGGATCTTGGCAATTGCAACACAACATTCCACTAAGAGTGCTATTCGCCATTACAGCCTCAACCCTGATACCAGCGACCCCTCTGAACGCAGTTGTTGGACCACCAAACGAGCCGCAGCCTACGGCAATGCCAAAAGCCGACGCGCAGACGGCCACCCCAAGCATCGCGCAGGTTGATCGGAACCTTTTCACACTCGTCGTCGCGGCAATTTCCAGCCACCCCAGCATTGCTGCGGCGCGTGCGAATTTGCGCGCTTCCGGTGCAGATTTGCGAGCAGCCAAGTGGCAGCAGTTTCCAACTTTCTCCGTCGAAGGCCTATTGCTCGACGAAAAAAACAATTCACGGCAAGCGAGCGCAGTCATCGACCAACCGATCTGGACAGCAGGACGGATATCAAGCTCTATTGAGAGGGCTAAAGCACTTGGGCAGGCTGCTCTTGCTTCATATTGGGACGCCGTTCTCAACATTGAGCTCAATGTTGCTCAAAATTATCATGAATTTTATCGGTTGAGTGCGCGGATCGACAGCCTGAACGATAGCCTGACCCAGCACCGCAGGCTTGTTGCAACAATGGAGCGGCGGGTCGCTCAGGAAGTGAGCCCGGTGTCGGACCTCGATCTAGTCCGCAGCCGAACGGCTCAAGTGGAACAGCAGGTCACCGTTACCGTCGCGCAGCGTAAAACCGCACTTCAGAAACTCAGGGAGTTAGTGGATGACCCCACGCTTGAACCTGGTCCGGCTCCTAAATTTGACATGGACCTTCCTGAACTTGACGAAAATTTAATAACCGAGCGCGCCGTAGCATTCGATCCGGCTAGGCAGCGGCTCCTGGCGGAGGCAAAGGCGGCGCGTGCTGAGGCTGCTTCTAGCCGCGCAGCCATCTTACCGCAGTTGATGGGGCAATATTCTTACAATGAAACTTCGGGTCATAGGGTCGGCCTTGTTCTTAAGGCCCAATCCGATGGCGGATTTGCAAGATTTGCCAGCGCAAATGCAGCCAAGGCACGGGAGCAAGCCGCAGAATTAAAAGTGGCCGGCATTGAACGAGACCTACGTGATAGGGTAATCGCAGATCTAGCTGAATACGCCTCAGCGCGCGCGCGGCTCGACACAACGAAGCTAGCCTCCAACTCCGCAATGCGCGTGACAGCGTCTTATATGCGTCAATATATCAGTGGTCGCCGTACCTGGCTCGACGTCATGAACGCCGTGCGCGAAGCAAGCTCAGCCCAAAACGACGCCATCGACGCCGAGTCCAGCACACGCGCCGCCTATGATCGGCTGATGATGCGAACGGGATCGTGGAAAGGTCCCTCTGATCCAAAGGACGCGCAATGACATCTCCGTTCGTAGACCTCGTTCAGGCATTTTCGGTACGTGTCGGAGCAAGACTTGCACCCGACTGGGCAAAAAACGCCCCCGCCGACCTATCGCTTGATAATCCTGACGCGCTCGCAGAAATGTCTACCGCTGTAGGCTGGGAGGCTCCTGCCCTCACGACCCGCAAGCCAAAGGCGCAGCATTTTCCCTTACTCGCCTATGTTCCATCAACAGGCTGGGGCATTGCCGATCAATGGATTGATGACGTTGATTTGCGCGTACTCACCGTTCAGGGCATTGTTTCAACACCGTGGAGCGACGTTAGCCAGTTGGCGCGTCCAACATTTCCCCTCTCGTCGCAAGCATCGGCGAGCCCGCGCGCCTTTTCTATTTTCGCAAAGGCGCTGCTTGGTCAGCGCCGCTTATTAGTAGAAGCGACTGTCGCAACTATAGTGCTAAACATCATCGCTCTGGCCACCTCCTTTTACTCCATGCAAGTTTACGACCGTGTGATCCCCAGAAGCGGGTTCGATACCCTCTGGGTGCTAACCGCAGGGATGGTGTTAGCGCTCGTGGTCGATTTTCTGATGCGCACGTCGCGAGCCTTTCTCGTAGACCGAGAAGCTGGCGACATTGATGCGCAAATGTCAGAATTCTTTTTTGCGCGTATGCAAGCTGTCCGGCTGGATGCCCGGCCACCGGGCATTGGCACTATGGCGGCACAGTTGCGTGGCCTCGATCAAATCCGGTCGATGATGACGTCTGCCTCATTCTTCGTTCTCGCGGATTTACCATTTTCCATTCTGTTCATCATCGTCATGGCCACAATCGGAGGGAAGACGGCGCTTGTCCCCCTGGCCATTTTTCCAATTTCTCTTATCGCTGCATATGGCTTTGCGCGCCTGATCCGCAATGACACAAACAAGGCGCAAGTCAGCGGTAACCGGAAAAATGGCATATTAGTCGAAGCGCTGGATGCTTCCGAAACGATCAAAGCCAACCTTGGTGGCTGGCATATGCTGGCTGGTTGGAACCGGCTGGTGGAAACGGTGCACGACCACGATCAGCAGGTGCGTCGCTGGTCGACTATTGCCAGCTCCACTTTTGGGATGTTGCAACAGATTTCGTATGTCGGGGTGATCGTGGCTGGCGTCAGCCTCGTAAGCTCTGGTGAACTGACGATGGGTGGCCTCATCGCCTGCAGCATGATTTGTGGTCGCATCAACGGGCCGCTGGTGGCTTCATTGCCAAATCTTGTCGTCCAGTGGGGTTATACGCGCTCATCCCTGCAATCGCTCGACAATCTACTCGCAATGCCCACCGAACATCCAGATGGTACAACACCGATCCGCGTTGGAAGGATGGTTCCAGAAATTAAACTCGACGCCGTTACCTTCAAGCATCGCGGGGCCCGCGAAGGGGTCGACGTTCCAGCCCTCAACATTCCAGCCGGCGCACGCGTCGGTCTCATTGGGCCGGTGGGCTCCGGTAAATCGACATTGATGCGCCTTATGGCCGGCCTTTACCGCGCACAAACTGGACATGTGCTGATCAACGGCGTCGATGTTGGTCAAATCGCTGAGGATGATCTGCGCTCCCAATGTTGCTCCATTGCCCAGGAATATAGCCTGATCAGCGGCACCCTGCGCGAAAACATCATCCTTGGGCTCCCCGACCCTGGCGATGAAGCGATCATGGCGGTGGCAGCAGAAACAGGTCTGGCCAGTGTTATCCAAAACCATCCATCAGGTCTCGACCTCCCTATTTTGGAAGGTGGCAGGGGCTTGTCAGGAGGACAGAGAAGCCTTGTCGGCTTGACACGCGCCATCCTTGCCAAGCCTCGCCTCCTGTTGCTGGATGAGCCGACTGCCAACCTTGACCAAGAAACCGAGGCGCGCGTCCTATCTGCTCTTTTCAATGCGGTTGGGCCTGAAGGTACGATCATCATGACGACGCACAAGGTGCCGCTCCTGCGCTTCGTCAATGATGTCGTCGTCATGACCGGCGGAAAGATCGTACTCAACGGACCCACGAACGCTGTGCTGGAAAAACTGCGTCCACAGACGACAGCTCATCATACGCAGGCGGCAACAAATGCCCAGCCAACCCCCCTGAACCGAGTATCATGATCATGGCAACCAAACGCAAGTCGAAGACGACCTCGATCATAATGGTGACTGCAGCTTCGGTAGGCGCCTTTCTGGCTTGGGCAAGCTATGCGGAGATAGATCAAGTCAGCCGTGCGTCAGGTCAAGTTATTCCCGCTGGACGCGTCCAGCTGATACAAAGCACCGACGGAGGCGTCATTGCTTCAATCCTGGTGAAAGAGGGAGACGTCGTCCGCAAAGGACAAAAACTAGTCCAACTAGACCGCGTCAAGATCGAAGCGGCCGCGGATGAAGGCAAGGCGAAAGTCGCAGCGATGAAGACCGTCAAAAGTCGCATAGAGGCTGAACTTTTCGACAAGCCTCTGGTTTTCCCTGCGGACGTCAACGACTTTCCGGACTTTATGTCTAACCAGCGCCAATTATTCCTAAAAAGGCGAGCGGCGCAGACCCAAGATATTTCGGCCCTCCGCAACATGCTTGCTCTTGCCGATCAAGAACTAAGCATGAATATGCCGTTGCTAGCCTATGGCGATGTCAGCCGGTCAGAGGTGATCCGATTGCAGCGGTCCGTTGCCGATATTCAGGCTCAGATAGCCAACAAACAGAACAAGTATCTGCAGGATCTTCAAGCCGAATATGCCAAAGTTGAAGAAGATCTGGTCACAGCAGAACAGACCATGACCCAGCGACTGTCCTCTCTGAAAGACACTGACATAGAGGCGCCGACCGACGGCATCGTAAAAAACATCAGACTGACCACCATTGGTGGCGTGCTCCGCCCCGGAGATGAAGTGCTCCAAATCGTCCCGACCGGAGAACAGTTAATAATTGAAGGCAAAGTTCAGCCCGCCGACATCGCCTATGTGCGCGTCGGACAAAGCGCGTCAGTGAAGTTTGATGCCTACGATTCGTCCATTTTCGGATCCGCAAGCGGAAAGGTAATCTACATAAGTCCCGATACCCTGACAGAGCAAAAAGGCAGCAGTGAGCAAGTTTATTACCGCGTCCATATTCAAGCAGACACAAGAACCATGCACCGGCGACCTGGTAAGCCCGTTATTATTCAACCTGGTATGACGGCTACATCTGAAATACAGACGGGCAAAAATACAATTCTAAAGTTTTTGGCCAAGCCATTAATTAAGACAATATCCGGGTCGCTCGGGGAACGATAAATATTATCTTCAATCCGGTCTAATATTAAATTCCAAATTTTATCGAAAAAAATTAATGTAAAGGCTTGACCGATCAGAGATACTCCACGCCAAATATTACGGCGTCGCGGTTATTTCGACGAAGACTCCGTGTCGATTGCAAAATCGCCAACGTTAAGAGAATTCAAAAAATTCTCATCGAGGGAATATATAACACCCCTCCTGTCCTGCCTGTCACGCTGACATGTGATAATTTCACGGTCTACCATTCTGCTTAACAAGCTGGATACTGTCGGCTGGCTGGCTGACAAGTTTTGGTAGATATGATGAGCTCTCTTTGGCCCGGAGATGAGCAAGCTGATAATCTGCCCCTCATAGTTGAGGTAGTCCATAGGAAATTTTGAATTAACGTTCATTTTTTGATCCCGATGCCTTAACCGGGTCGCACACTTTTATTTTGATAATCTATTCGGCATAAATTATCGAAAAAAAAGTTAAAAAACATATAATATATAATTTCAAAATACGAAAATTCTATCCATGCTTCTGGCGCTGCATATAAAGTTTATTTGGAACAAACCAGACAGGCCTCAATCTCAACGCGCTGTCTATATTTTAAAATTCATTTTAGGTTAAATCTACAGCAACTCAATTAGAGGAGCCCTTGCTGCTTCGGTCGAATGTAGCTCCTACCGGGAAAGTCAGACAGGCTTTCCCGGGCTTTGTTGGATGACTAATGATCTCACTCCTTAGGAAATTATGGTGTTGGCGCGGCAAACACCGACGGAATGGCGGCCAGGCACGTCATGACGGTCATACTTGGGTTTCGGAGTGTAAGTATTGTGGAGTGCCATTGGCGCGAAACGCTCATGGTCAATGGAACCTCCAAAATGACAATTTCAAACCAACGGCACCAGCTAGCGCTCCTGGCGACTGAGCCCAGGCGGCGTCAAAAGTAAGTCCCGCGAAAACCAGCCCCCTAACCCCTGCCCGCTTTCCAACGATGAGAGCGCACAGTCCAATGGTTAGGGCGGTTGAAATCGACGCAAAAATTCGCGCCGGCTCATGGATCACTTCACAACCTTTTACTTTGAACCGTCAAATCACTGATCTTCCCACTTAGCCAGATGGCCGCGCTAGCCGAGCGGCAGTCGCTCCTCGCCTGAAGTTTCGCTCATCTTGCGACCGCTCCGCCATTTTTGAAGCATTGGGGTTCGACTGACCGCGCCACCGCATACCTCAACGACGCGGGCTAGGGCGAAAGCTCTGCTATTTGGTGGCACGTTGCAGGGCGGCGGCAGTGCCTCGGATGGAAGCCGTCTTTGCCAAGTGGGAACCGGTCACCGCCTAAAATTGCGCCGATTATGAGGCCGCTGTGTGGGTTGAAGATGCGTTGCGTTTAGATGGGCCACTCCGCCACACAGTCCCTGCAGTAGGACGCACATTAAGGTCGTAATGCGCGCCTGCGGCGTTAAGCGCCTAAAGACAGAGCCGCAATCGAGCGATATGAGCGCTCTATGGCCCGTATACTCCTGTTCAACAAACCCTTTGGGGTCCTGTCACAATTCACCGACCGCGGATCACCGACGGTTCGATCGACATTGTCGGACTTCATTACAATGAAGGACGTTTATCCCGCCGGAAGGCTCGATCGGGACAGTGAGGGCCTGCTGCTCCTTTGCGATGACGGGCGGTTGCAGGCGCGGATTGCCGACCCCCGTTTCAAGCTGCCCAAGACCTACCTCGTGCAAGTCGAAGGCGCGCCACAGGAGCCAGAACTGGTGCGCTTGCGCCAGGGCGTCCGGCTCAAGGATGGCATGACCCTGCCGTGCGACGTTGCGCGCATCGACCCTCCGGACTTGTGGCAACGCAATCCGCCGATACGGGAACGCAAATCGATTCCCGACACTTGGCTCAAACTCACCATCCGAGAAGGGCGCAACCGGCAAGTCCGGCGAATGACGGCGGCAGTCGGACTGCCCACACTCAGGCTAGTGCGCTGGTCGATCGGTGACTGGGTTGTCGACGGGATAGCGCCGGGCCAGTTTGAGATGATCTCTACCTAGGACAGACAGGCAAGGTGATGCGGCGGCCAGAAGGCTTTGAAGCTTTCTGCCAGACTGACTAAGAGCACTCTTCAGATGAATTATCGCCATTCTTTCCATGCCGGCAACAGCGCCGATGTTGTGAAGCATAGTCTTCTCATCGCCCTCGTGCAGGCCTTGCAACTCAAACAGGGGGCGTTGACCCTGATTGATACCCATGCAGGCTGCGGGCTGTACGATCTTGACGGCGATCAAGCCCTGCGCACCGGTGAAGCGATCCATGGCGTGGTGCAGGCCTTTGCCGATCCGAGCCCCCTGCTGAACGACTACCGCGCCGCCGTGCAGGCGGTGAACAGCGGGGACGAGACGCGTTTCTACCCCGGCTCGCCGTGCCTTCTGGCGCAACTTCTGCGGCCACAAGACGTCTTGATCGTCAACGAAAAACATCCCGAGGACGCGCGGTCCCTGCGCCGCGCGATGCGCGGCACACCTGCTGCCGTGCATGAGCGCGACGCCTATGAGCTCTGGCTGGCGATGCTCCCGACCCGAACACCGCGCGGCGTGGTTGTGGTCGATCCGCCCTATGAGCAGACGGATGAACGCGCCCGTATTTCATCCACCCTCGCCTCCGCGCACCGCAAATGGGCGCATGGCGTAACGGTAATCTGGTATCCCCTGAAAGACCGTGCCACGCATGAGCGGTGGAAGCAGCAGTTACGCACGCTCGGCATCCCGAAATTCCTGACGGTGGAGCATTGGCTTTACGATGTCGACCAGCCCAGCATCTATAACGGCGCGGGCCTTTTTATCGTCAACCCGCCCTACGCCTTTACGCAATCGCTGCCACCCCTGCTGGACGCCCTGCGCGACGCGCTCGCGCCAGATGGTCATAGAGGCGAGATCATGACGGAATGGTTGGCCTAGTCTCCGCTAATCGGAGACAAGGTGCGGTAAGACTGCCAGCGCAGACGACGCGATATTAGTGCCTTTTTGATGCGGCCCGTTGCGGCAAAAATTGTATGAGCAGGCCAATCGCAATGGCGAGAACGAGCGAGGCCAGCGGCCGGCTGAGATCAAGGCCGCCCTTAGCCAAGGGCTTATCGAGAAAATCTCCAACCGTTGCGCCAAGTGGTCGGGTCAGGATGAACGCCGCCCAGAACAGCAGCACACGGTTCGCACTGGTGAACCGCCAGAGACCCACCAACACAATCAGGCCCAAGGCAAACATTGTTGCTCCGCCTAGATACCCAAGACCGCCGGTATCTGCCGCCCAGTCCCCCAGGGCCGTCCCAAGAGTCTGGGAGAAAGTAATTGTGGTCCAATAAAGCGCTTCAGACTTTGGGTCCGTCACATTTTCCACTGCGATCGACCCTGTGATGCGTTGCCAGGCGAACAGCGACAGGAGCACCAATCCAAGCAGGACGGCCGAACCGCCGGTATAGCCGATGCCCAGAGAGCGCGTGGCAAAATCAGCCATCGTTGTGCCCGCGGTCGTCGATGCGATGATCGTCGTCCAATAGAGCCAGGGACGGAAGCGATCCGCGCGGATCTGGAGCGTGACCATAATCAGCAGCGCCGCGCCAAATATCGCGGTGCCGACAAGATATCCCATGTCCCAGCTCATCGACACGGTGTCGCCGGCGGTTTCACCCAGCGTCGTGGCAAGGATCTTGATCATCCAAAAGCCGAGCGTGACAGCGGGAACCTTAATGGCAGCATTTAATGGGCGGGATTGGTCAATCATGGAAAGCCTTCATCAATAATCTATGCCGAGCGCGAGAAAGCAGTGAAATCCGGTTTTTCCCGTGCCATCTTCAATCACAGGTCCGCCCGAGGCAAGCAGACGGAACGGTTTATGGAGCTGATGGATGATCCCCAAGCCAAAACTGGTGGTCGCATGCCCGCCAACTTCCCCCGCGCCGCTCCGGTCCAGTTCCAGACCCATAAGGTCCCGCTCATTCATTTGCCGCGAAACGGCGATGCCCCCGGTCCAATAGTTACGGTTGCCCGCCCCCGGATTAAGAGCATAGCCCGCGCCTCCGAAAATCGACCATCGGCCAATGTCCTTCTGGGCCCAGACAGGCAATAGGGCCGTCACGTGCCCCGCACCCATCCCATGGGATGCTGTGGGAAGGGTGATACCCGGAAACGCCGCCACTTGAAGGCCGGACGCCTCATCATGGATGAAGCGATATTTGGCCGACATTTCGATGTCGCCCGCACCCCCGCGCCACCCATCGCTGTCATGCGCGAAAGCAACCGGCAGACCCAAAGTCAGTTGCAGGTTTCTAGCCGCGCCAAAATTGATTTCAGCGCCAGCAGCACCGTCAACGTCACGGCCGCGCCCTTCTGCTTCAATCAGCGGGCCATAGATTTCCCAATGGCCGGTTTCTGTCGGTTCAGGATCATCGGTCATAAAAGGCGGCCCTGCCCACGCCGGCTGCGGGATCACCGCCACCAGCGCGAGCAGGGTAAAAAATACCTTTTGACGCCCTGAAAAAGAGGAACGCCTCAAACTATTAAACCTCTTAGAACTTGAAACGGACATCCATCTGAATGGAACGCGGCGGCAAGAAGCTAAAGGCATCTGACTGGCCATATCCATTCTGATAGGTCGTCCCATTCACAGTCACCGTCGGCGCGCCCGAAGAGCTGGTGCTGATGGCCGTGATGGCCCGCTCATTAAGCACGTTCGACACATTGACGCCAATGCGCAGGTGATCATCAATTTCCTTGCTGATCGAGAAGTCCCCTACGCTGTACGGCGCAATCCGGTAAAGCCGCAAATTGGGATTGCCGTTGAACTCGTTTGAATAGGCCGTGCCCGTAAACTTCTGCGCGTAGAAGATGCGGAGCCCGTTCAGATTATACGAGGCACCGAGCGCTGCTGTATAAAACGGTGCTTTGCCGATCTGCGCACCGGACGATACGCTGCGTGCATAGTTGTACGAGCCGTTGGCAAAGAGCACCAAGCCGCGCGTCGGCACGACGCTGACCTGACCCTCAACGCCCTTATACCGCACCTGTCCAATATTGACGAGCGTGCCAGCAGGGTCGGACGCCAGCGTGCTGGCGGCGATCTTGTTATTGACGTTGATGGCATAGGCATCGACGTCAACCGAGACGCGCTCGCCATGCCAAACCGTGCCAACCTGATAGTTGGTCGTGGTTTGCGGCTTCAGCTGAGACAGAGTCTGGGCCTGATTGGCCTGGTCCGCCGCGGACAGCGTCGGCGAGTAGAAGCTCGACAAATCCGGCACATACATGCCCTGCGCATATTGCGCGTAGAACGACCAGTTCGGCTTCACCTGCCAGTTGGCCGTCAGGAACGGCAGCGACTTTGTCCATGTCGCAGAAGAGTTGTTCGGGACGCGCGACGTCTGGTTCACGATGGCATCGATTGAGCGCGTAAAGTGCACATATTTGATGCCGGGCGTGATCGCGATTTCTTCAATCGGATGGAATTCAAATTCACCGAAGACCTGATATTGGTCCCAACCCGAATGCTGCTGGTATGAGATGTTTGCGATCGTCGGCGACGGCAGGAGGTTCTGCGCTGCAAGCCCGCTGCCATTGTTGAACTTCTGGTTGTAGTTCAATGCGCCTGTTGTCATGTTCAGGTTGAGCAAATGGCGATCCGTGGCGGCGTGTTCATACCACCCGCCAACCCGGATTTTGCCGATGCTGAAATCATAGTTCAGCTGACCGATATAACCGATCGTGCGATACTTATTGCCCTTATCATAGCCCGCGACGTCCGAAACCGGAGCATTGACGACACTGATGAGAACGCCATTGGGGTTGCTGGCGCTGACAGGTACAGTTGCCGTGCTAAAGCCTGAAACCACCCGGCCGGTCTGACCCGACAACGTGTTATTGGTATAGGCATACATATAAACGCGGTTGTCCATCGTAAGCCCTGAGGCCACTTCGCTCTGCAGTCGAACGATGGAAAAGTCGGTTGTCTTGTCGGTCCGGTTGAACTTGTAATAGTCCGTTGAGGCTGGATTGCTGTTCAGGGCATAGTTTTTGCCGAACTGGCCAATCAGCGAAGTGGTTGCGCAATTTTCACCCGTCAACTGGGTCAACGGCTGGCCAAACTCATCCAAGGCAGCGCTCGAAAAACCCGTGATGCCTTTCGTGAAACTGCCGCAAGTTGGCCCCTTGGCGGTATCCGACTGGTAATAGTAATTGCGGTTATAGGTGGACAAGATCGTCAGCGTATTGGCTGTCCCAATCGGGATAACAGCCTTCGCGAAGATATTCTTCGACTGCACCGGCGAGTAAGTCAGCGCGCCATCAGACTTCAGGAATTGGCCTGCAATCACAAACTGCGCATCACCCAAGCTGGCAACCTTGCCGCTTTGATATTCGGCGCGACCGATAAAGGTATTCCAGTTGCCGACGATCGCTTCCGCCTGAGCGCCCTGTTTGTCGGTTACAGCGCGAGAGTACATGTTGAGGTTGCCGCCATAAGTGGCCTGACCCAACTGGCTCGCGTTACCGGGACCACGGTCCACCACGATCGTTTCAATGGTGTTCGACGGGAAAAATGCGGTCGAGTGGTGGGTCGGGTTGTTCGTGTCCGCAAACGGAATCGAGTCATAGGTGACGTTATATTCACCGTCCTGGAAACCGCGGATCTGAGCCTTGGATTCTGAAAAGCCTGCGCCGTTGCCAGTGCCGGTGATCGAAACGCCCGGCGTCATCGAAATCAGTTCGTTAAAGTCCGAAGTTGCGAGCGCATTGTCAATGAATTCGCGGCTAATGGCAGCTTGTGGCTGCGTTGTCGTCAGCGAAGCGGTCATGGGCGCAATCTGGGCAGCACGTGATCCAGTGACGATGATGTCTGACGTCGTCAGCGCGCCCTTGTCGTTCGCCTGTCCGCTCTGGTTTGCACTCGATGACTGACCATCAGCATCGGCAGTCGTGTCAGCGTTCGCTGCTTCTGCGACTTCAGCTGCCGATGCAATCTGAGGCACGGAGAACATCGTCAAGGCCGACGCGGCCAAAAGGCTGGAGCGCAATGTGTTGATTTTCATAAATCCCCCTTGAGTAAATTTTGTGCAACCCGAAGGTCGAGTTGCAGAGTTGATCAGTTCGATGAGAGTTCGGCGCGGGCTGCGGCGACTTCCGCCGCCAAGCGCGGGTCGCCCAACAGACGCACAGCAGCGACCGTGCCAACGACCTGGCTGGCCGCTGTGTCCGTTGCAAAATGCACGCCGCAATATTCTCGGCTCAGGGCATAGTCCTCGGCCTTGTTGAGAACAGCAGCAGCCTTTGCCGGGGCCAGCTGCGCCAGCGCGTAGCCAACCGCATAGCCGAGCGTGGAATGGCCGCTCGGATAGCTCTTGAATGGCGCTTTGTTGCTCGGCCCCTCACAGTTCGGAATCGTGCCGTCCACGCCCCAGGGGCGCATGCGGTTGAAGTAAGCTTTGCTGAACCCGGCAGCGATGCCAGCTTCCCGGTCAATGATGCTCAGCAGCGCCCAAGTGTGCGGCAATTTGGTCAAATCACGTCCGATGACATCATTGAAAATCGAGGGATCTTCATGATCAGCATCCCACTTCGCCTGGGCGATCCGTTCAGCACTTGCGGAAGCAATGAGCGCGTGCAGCGCAGCAAGTTCACGCGCTTCAGCAGGGCTACCCTTGGCAGGCGGTGCTTGCAGAAGCCGGACGGGCTCAAAATCCGCTGGGTTGAGATATTCAAGCCGCTTCGGCGCTGGCGCGGCGGATGGCGGCGTGGCCATTGTTTCGGCAAGGGCTGGCGTCAAAGCCGCCGAGGCCAACAAAAAGGGTAAAAGAATGCGCTTCATGGGGAGGGCTCCAGTTGAAATTATGATTTTGGGGAAACGACAAGGATGACAAATGTGCCGGGAACCGGCTTACCGCGCTTCATGCCCGGCTCTGGCGCTGCAATTGTTGCGGTTGGAAGGTAGATTTTCCCGTCACGAGGGTCGATTGCGCCGGTCTTGGCGCCGATCTGGGTCGGGATGCTGGCCAGCGGTCGGATGTTTGCAGGATCCCCAATCGAGACTTCGATCAGCGTGCCGCTGCCCCCGCATGGGATGAACGCAAGCCCTCGGGCCTCATCGGCAAGGACAGCATCAGGATCCTTTCCGATAGCGAATGTCCCGACCACGGCATTGGATGCGGTATCGACCACGACGGCCGTTTCATTTGCGCAGGCTGAAATCAATCGCGTGCCATTCGCGACGAGAGCGAGACCCGTTGGCCCCTCGCACCCTGTCAACGCAATGCTGCCTACCTGCTTACGCGAAACGAGATCGATTTTGACGATGCTGTTGGCATCTTCGACATTGACGAACGCCATGCCTTTGCCATCGGCAACACCGAATTCGAGTGCGCCGCCGATCGTGATCGTCTCGACCACAGTGCGGCTGGCAGGATTAATGAGAGCGATGGTGCCATCGCCCGCATTCATCACCGCAATAAGGCCCGTCTTGGGGTCCAAAAAGGCCGCGTCCGGCTTCTTGCCGGTGGCGACTTCAGCAAGAATGTCGCCCGTTTTGGCCGATATAAACCGCGCAAGACCCGTTTCGCCATCGGTCTCAAAAACGGTCTGGCCACCGTCAAGGACAAGCACTTCATGGCCACGCTGGGCGCCCGCCAGTCGGTCCGTTACCTGCCGGCTGATGAGATCGACTTTGGTTACAGCGTTGCTTCTGGCGATGTAGAGCGCAGATGTGGTTGGATCGACAGTTGCAAAGTCCCATCCACCGTCAGCCGCGGCAATACGCTCCTCTATAGCATAATGCGGTACCAAGGGCGCTTTGGGCGCCTTAGCATTGGCGAACGGCACCGCCACCTGCCCTAAGGCTCCAAATACCAGTGTCGCCAAGATCGCCTTTTTGTAGGACATGAGCACAGTTCCCAAAACGCATCGCAGGGAAACTGTTTTCGCCCGCGGCATCTGGGTCGGCTAGATTTTCGCAATGACAGATTGGTGACGATTTGGCTGCCTAGCCGTGCATTCTGACAACATTACAAATTTAGAATTTTCGGACGAGGCACATTGTAAAATTAGAATGTTTCTCCCCCTACTTCATTCATTTTTTTGTCTGCATAGGTCGACGCCTTGTTGCGTCAGAGGACCTTATGCACGTCGGCCCCATACTCGCTATATTGGCACAAGCGACGCCACCGGAACTCGGTGTCCCCCCGGCGGTGCCAGAACAATCTACAGGGAATGTAGTCCCTGACCGGGCCATGCCCAGCGCCGATCATGACATTGTCGTTACTGCCATTCGGCTCCGCGCCACTATAGCGGGTCCGATTGAGGCGGAGCAATCCATCGACGAAGGGGCCATTGCAGGGCTTGGGGCGAGCAATCTTGCCGATGTTCTCAAGCAGTTGGCTGCACAAACTGGCGGGTCGCAGGGACGGTCCGGTGGCGGTGCCATCCTGCTGGTCAATGGGCGCCGCATCGGATCGTTCGATGAAGTCCGAAACCTGCCGCCAGAAGCGATCCAGCGGATTGATATTCTGCCGGAAGAAGCGGCGTTGCGGCTTGGTTATGCTGCAAATTCCAAACCGATCAACGTCGTCCTGAAGCCCTCTTACGCGGCCGCGACGGGCGAATTGGAAGACCGGGTCACGACACGCGGTTTGCGCAACGATTTTAATACTGAGCTGAACGCCGTCGATATCGCTGGTGACAATCGCGTGACGTTCAATCTGCAATATCAGATTGGCGATGCCATAACAGAGGCGAAGCGCCATGTCGCGCGGCCGCTGGATGCGCGGGCGGCGAGCGAAAGCGGCTTGCTTTCAAATCCTAACGGTGGCGCCCTCACCCCAACGCAGGTTGCCCTCATTGGTCTCCCCAACAGCAGCCGCGCCCTTGGCGATTTTCTCTCGGCGCCAGTTGCGGATACGTCGGGACGTTTACACACTTTGCTTCCATCCACACGTCAGTTCACGGCAGATGGCGTGTTCGCGCAAGCGTTGGGTGGTGGAAAGGCGCTTACCGTCAGCGGCAAATTTGACAGTCTTGTGGCAGACGATCTCCTTGGACCCGCCATTTCGGATGTCCAAATACCTCTTGGTGCTGGCAATCCATTTGCCACGCCTGTCCGCTTTCGACGGATATTACCCGGTCAACCCTTGGTCACTCGTCAGACCAAGACAGACACGTGGCATATGGGCACCTTGTTGGCGGGCTATGGCCGCTGGCAATGGTCGGCCTTAATCAACTATGATCGGATCGACCAAAGCCGTCTGCGCCGCGGTGGCTTGGACACATCTGCCTATCAGGCGGCTCTCAATGCGGGCCAATTGACCGACCCCTTTTCGCTGCCGGACGCCAACCTATTGGGGCTGCGGGCGGACAGCAAATCTGCGAGCCATGATCAGCTAATTTCCTCCGAGCTTTTCACGAGCGGAGATCTGTTTGCCTTTCGGGGCGGGTCTGTAAGCCTGAGCCTGCGAGGGACCTTGGGTCGAGAAACAATATCGACAAATCAGGCTGATCTCAGGACCCAGCTTGTCCGCAACCATGCCGGAGGGCTTGCGTCTTTCGATATTCCCCTGCTCTCAAGATCGTCCGCAATTGGCGCGGTGGATGCCAGCGTCAATGCTGGGGCCGACCGCTTTTCGGATGCAGGATCAACGGACAGTTGGGGGACGACGCTGAATTGGAAACCCACCAAGCGCCTATCACTTTTGCTGGCGCGCACGCGCGATCAATTGGTTCCCGGTGTATCCCAACTGGGCGGAACGGTTGAAGCAACACCCGATACTGCCTTTTATGACCATACTACCGGGCAAAGTTTAATTCTGTCGCGCATAGATGGCGGCAACCTGGCCTTGGCGCCGGACCGCCGAACCATTTTCAAGGCGGAATTGGGTTGGAAACCCGTCGCCGGTCTAAATGTGACGGCTGCCTATACCGATCTCGAAGATCGTGACGCTGTGATGATGTTCCCTGGCATTACATCTGTCAGCATCACAGCGCTGCCAAGTCGCTTCTTGCGCAATCTTTCCGGTGCCATCACCGCAGTTGATGTGCGCCCCTTCAACGCAGAGCTTGAGCAGCGGCAGGAGCTCAAGATTGGGCTTTCGTTTAGCAAAAATTTCTCTGGTGGCGCCGGACCTAAAGTCCCCGGCGGCGGCGGCTTTGGCGGTGGCCATTCTTTCGGCGCACAGGGCAGCATGATCCAACTGGCCCTTACAGACACTGTCCGCCTCAAAGACACGCTGCAATTGTCCCCCGGAGCGCCCGTGATTGATCTTATCCAGGCCAATGGATTTGGCGATGCCCTGCGGGTGCCCCGCCACCGTATCGAGGCGCAAATCAGTGGCACCCATCATGGCTTCGGGCTGCGGTCAAACGCCGTGTGGACCAGTGGCGGTGCAGCGGGCGCTGGCGAACCCGGCCGCCTCAATTTTGGTGATCGATTTGCCCTGAATTTCAGGCTCTTCTACTATCCGGCCAGCAACGAGAAACTGGCTGAGGCAGCCCCTTGGTTGAAGGGTGTGCGCTTCTTGATCGCCGTGGATAACGCCTTTGATAGCTATCAAAGAGTTTCCGATGGAACAGGTTTAACGCCACTTGCTTATCAGCGCGGTTTGCTTGACCCCATCGGCCGGACCTTCCGTTTCAGCATCCGCAAAACCATCGACTAAGGAGACAATTGTCATGTTGCGCCGTTGGCATAAATTACTCGCCCCATTTTTCGCCGCCTTCCTGCTGTTGATTGGGACAACAGGCGTCGCCATTCAGATCACTGATCTGCTGGATGTTCCGGCAAAATCACAGGACGCAAAAGGACCCACCGCGGCTGGCAAAACTCCCTCGACCGGCAAGCCAAAACGGACGCCCATGGGGCAATGGAACCACTGGCTGAAAGAGCTACATTCAGGTGAAATTATCGGCGGCGGCGGCATTGCCATCAATCTGCTGAGCGGCATTGCGCTCGCTTATTTCGCAGGGTCCGGCTTTTGGATGTATTTCACGATGTGGCAGAAAAAGCGCAAAAACCGACGTTGAACTGCGTGACTACGCATCCAGACTAAGCGGGGACCATTGGCAACCGGATTTCGACAATAAGCCCAGGCAATTTGTTTGTTAGCCGCAGGTCCCCGCCATGAAACTGAACAATAGACTGAGCAATGGCGAGGCCAAGACCATTGCCTTTCACCTTCGCACTGGCTTGGCCGCGCTCAAACGGCTGCAGAACGCTTTCAAGCTGGTCTTTTGGTAAGCCCGGGCCATTGTCTGAAATCTGGATCAAGGCGTCCTGTCCATCGTGAAAGACAGAAACTTCGGCGCACGTTCCAGCGGGCGTATGGAGGGCGATATTCTCCATGGCATTCACGAGCACCTGCACCAACAACTCGGCATCCGCAAAGACCACCACATCTGCGATGTTGCAGGCCTTCAACTCACAACTGGCATCCGCCAATACCGGCTCCACCGTTTCGATAGCATCATCGACGATCGCCGCGAGGGACACTTTGCGAAGGGCTGCCGGATGACGACCGGCGTCGATTTCAGAAAGCCGCAGCAAGGCATCAAAGATCCGGATGGTGGAAGCGCTTTCCCGTTCAGCACGTTGGAAAATTTGAGTGACATGGTTCGGAAGAGTCTGCCGTTCTCCTTCGCGCAGAATGCCAAGAAGGCGGGTCAGCGGTGTGCGGAGTTCATGAGCCAGGCTGGAGGAGAACTGCCTTTGGGTCGCAATAAGTTTTGCGATACGGTCCAGCATCCGGTTGAAGCTTTGCGCCTGAACCCAGAAGATGCCATCCAGCCGGTCAACCGGCACACGGCTATCTAGATTATCTCTCGATATCTTATCAGCAGCCGCTGTAATCTGTTGCAGCCTGCCTGCGATTTCCCGACCCAAAAGTTGCGTGGCCAACAACCCTCCAGCCAGCGCGGTTACAAAAAGCGCCAGCGACAGTGGGATGAGCACATCGTTGAGGTCTTCCACAACTTCGCTGTGCGAAATGACCACGAGATGCGATCCGTCAGCCAGCGGCACGGTAAGGGCGCGCGCCTCGCGCGGTCTTTTGGACTGGCCTTCGCGGAAGAAAACGTCCGAATAGCCTGCGCTGGGAAGGGGCAAATGAATCCGCCCGAAAATCTGCCGACCGTCGCTGCCGAATAGGGCATGCCCTTTGTCTGTGATGGTCCGACCAGATTCAAGGCGCAGGATGGCGTGCTCAATCGCCATCAGGTTAGGTTGAGACGCACCAATTGGGGGAACCAGGCGGTCGCGTTCCCTATCGAGAGAATGGTCAACATTTTCAACCAGCAGGTTCTGGGCCACATAATAAATCGTAACGCCGGCCGCCCCCATGAGCAGCGCGAATGTAGCACCGAACTGGATGGCCAGTCGGCCAATTCTGGGTCTTCCCAAGGGCATCAAAGGTCAGATGCAATCTGAGGAGCGCAGAATGTAGCCTGAACCGCGTCGCGTTTCGATGGCATCGCATCCCAATTCCAGAAGCTTGTTCCGAAGCCTACTCAAATTGCTTTCCACGATGTTGGTCGTGGTCTCAAAGCCATAGCCCCAAACGCCTTCGAGAAGCATCTTGCGGGTCACAAGTCGGTCTGCATTGCGCATCAATTGCACCAGAAGCGAAAATTGCTTTCGGTTGAGGAGGACAGCCTCCCCTTTGAAACATGCCCGATGCCCCGCAGGGTCCAGATAGAGATCGCCAACTGCGATCGTGCCTTCACTTTCCCGCCCTAGGGACCGCCTTGATATTGCCTGAAGCCGCGCCGCAAGCTCTTCCATGTCGAACGGCTTTGCCAAATAATCATCGGCGCCGGCCTGTAGGCCTTGGATGCGCTCAGAAACCGAACCAAGCGCGCTCAACATGAGCACCGGCGGTCTGGATGGCCTGACCAAGAGCTGTCGCAAAACTTCATCGCCCGCAATGTCGGGCAACATCCTGTCCAGAATCACAGCGTCAAAATCATCGCTCTTTGTCGCTTGAAGGGCCTCGGCGCCTGTTCGCGCCATTTTTGCCGAATGGCCAAGGCGTCGCATGCCAATCGCCACATGATCGGCAATTTCCGGATCGTCTTCAACAACTAGCAGCCGCAATGCTTTGTCTCTCTTCCAGGCCCTTCTGGCAGTGCAAAATGACAATTAGATGTCGAACATCCGCTCCGCGGGCATTATCAGTGCAAACCCACTTTTTGGGCGAAAGCGAGGAGCAAGCTTTGTCTGAGCAACGCGCCGTGGCCGAAAACCAGTCAGCCCGTTCCGCTACCTTAGCTCCTCGTGCGAGATCGTCCGCCTGGTCGTTATGTTTCAGGTCCAGTTCTCGCTCAGCCTGCCGAGCTTCGAGGACTTGCTATTCAAGCGCGGGAAAGAGATTTGCCGCGAGACCTTCTGGGCCTAGTGGAGCCGGTTCGGCTGAAGGCACCGTGTCCATGTGCAATAGTGCAGCCTCTTTTCCCCTCTGGAGTGTCGAATGCCCCCAATACGCTGCATAGCCGCTGCCGTCTTAGCCCTCGTTCTCATGATCTCGTTCACGAACGCCGCCCCTGCCCGAGGTTATCGCCATTACGTCATTGGCGACATCACCAAGCCGACACCGGGCGTGGTTTCCGGCGGGCTCCTCCTCATGGGAGGTAGCGATCGCAATGTGGACTCTCTCAAATGGTTTATTGAAAAGGCCGGTCACGGACACATCGTTATTCTAAGAGCCTCCCAATCCACCAGCATCGCGGATGAGCTCTATAGGGACGTGGGTGGCATCGCGTCGGCCGAAACCTTTGTTTTTTCCAACCGGAAGGCGGCATATGATCCCAAGGTGCTTGCCAGCCTGAAGCGCGCAGACGGCATCTTTATTTCAGGAGGAGATCAGGCGCGCTACGTTAAATTCTGGAAAGGAACGCCGATTGCAAAAGCGCTTGATGCACATGTCGCTGCTGGAAAGCCGATTGCAGGAACCAGTGCGGGTCTCGCGATACAAGGCGAATATCTTTACGGGGCGATGGATGGTGGAAGCATTACAAGTGCAGAGGCATTGGCTGATCCACTTAGCCCCGCAAACACCATAGAGACCGACTTTCTTCATTTTCCCCTGTTGAACGGGATCATAACAGATACGCACTTCAAGGAACGCAATCGGCTCGGGAGATTGTTCGCATTTCTAGTGAAGGCAGAAACCCTGCGTCCGAATGGATCCTCTCCTCTCATTGGTCTTGGGGTCGATGAAAGTGCAGCACTTGCCGCGGAGCACGACGGCACTGCCCGCATTTATGCAACGGCGCCTGATGGCGGCGCTTGGCTCGTACAAGGGGGATTTTCTGTGTCCGCGCATACAGGCGCACCTCTGACCCTCGACCGTGTCCAGGTGATGGGCGTCGGACTGTCTTCTCGGGTGCATCTGCCGGATGGACACGTCGAAAATCCATCTTTTCTGAGATACTATACCGTTGCCAGCGGGCAGCTGCACGAAGTCCCCTGATGGGGGCGGCAGTGCCTCGGATGGAAGCCGTCTTTGCCAAGTGGGAACCGGTCGCCGCCTAAAAATGCGCCGATTATGAGGCCGCTGTGTGGGTTGGAGATGCGTTGCGTTTAGATGGCCAGCACCCGCTGCGCTGTTCGTGCAAAAACGCGCTATCCTACTGAATACATTTGCTCTCACTCTGTGCCTCCGTTACCGGACCGACCAGCCCGCCACTTCACCGCTGAGGGGCCGCCGGCCAAAAATCAGGAGATACAATCTATGCGCGCGTACCCTTTTGCGGTTCTCGTCGCTGCGGCTCTGTCGGCGGCAGCGCAAGGCCAAGCCCCGTCAAGCACCGGCATCTCGCTCGACGGGTTGGTGCAGGACGTTGTTGCGCAGAACCCTGAGCGTCAGTTCTATCTTCGTCAGCTTGCGACGGCTGGGATCGAGCGGCAGGCCGCCGGGCGGTGGGCCGACCCCGAAGCCGTGGTGGAGTTTGGCCAGCGGCGGGCCAATGATCCCGTATCAGGAGAACTACTCGGCGATGGAGCCACCTTTGCTGTCTCCATCGTCCAGCCGATTGAGTTTGGAGGGCGGATCGCCTTGCGCCGCGCCATTGCTGAGCGCCAAATTGAACTGGCCCGGATGGGGATGCAACAGTTTGATGCCACGCTTGCAGCAAAGGTGCGCGCGCTTGGATTCGGCCTATTTGCCGCAAATGAGAAGGCCGTGGTCGCCCGCACCGTTGCCGGACGAATGCGCGTCCTGGCCAGAGTTATGGTTTCGCGCGATCCGGCGGGCCCCGCTCCACGCCTTGATGCCGCTTCGCTGCAGGCAACGGCAATCAGCGCAGAGCGGACCGCGGCAGCGGCAGATGCCGAGGCCAACACGATCCTCTATGAACTGAACCAGTTGCGCGGGGCTCCTTTTGCAGGGCGGCTGCGCATCATCCGTCCTGATACAAGTCTGCCTGATCTGCCGCCCAGTACTGCTTTGGCCGCCAAGGCCAATCTGAATAATTTCGAATTGCGCGCACTGCGTGCCCAATTTGAGCAGCAAGGCTTGCGTGTTAATCTGGCAAAGAAACAGCGGTTACCTAAAGTCAGCGTCGGACCCTATTATGATCATGCCCGGTCCGACATCCGCGAAACCAACATAGGGCTGCGGCTGTCCACCTCCCTGCCCGTATGGAACCGCGAGGCGGGTGAAGTTGCGGTTGAACAGGGGCGGCAAGCGCAGGCCAATGCCGCGCTGTTGGAGGCTGAACGCAAGGTCGCAAGACAGGTCTTTGATCAGGCCGCTCAATATGAGACAAAACGCGAAGCCCTCGCCCATTGGGGCAATACATCACTGCAACATTTGGCAGAAGCAGCCGAAGACGCCGACCGGAATTTTCAGCTCGGCGCGATCCCTTTGACGACCTACACCCAGATGCAGCAGTCGTATCTCGAAGCCACAAACGCCGTGCTTGACACACGACATGAGGCGATTGCCGCATTACTGCAACTGCGCGCGCTGAATGGTGGGGACGACCTTACGCCATGATCGCCTGGCTCATCGCGCTGATGACCCGAAACAGGCTAGCGGTTGCGTTGGTAACCGGCGGCATCGCTGCGCTCGGGCTATGGTCATATGCCAATCTGAAGATCGATGCGATCCCCGATATCACCGGGGTTCAGGTCCAGATCAACACGGCCGTACCCGCTTATGCCCCAGAGGAGATCGAACGGCTGGCGACCCTGCCGATCGAACGCGCGATGGCCGGCCAGCCGGGACTGGAGGAAACCCGAGCTCTGACCAAAACCGGGCTGAGCCAGGTGACGTTGCTCTATCAAGATGGGACCGATCAGCTCCGTGCGCGCCAGTTGGTAGCCGAGCGGCTGGCTGCGGTGCGCGATCAGTTGCCACCCGGGGCATCCCCTCAATTGGCGCCGATCACCACCGGCTTGGGCGAAATCTATTACTACACGCTCGAATGGCAGCATCCCCCGCAGGCACTTGATACCCAACGGCGGCTGATGGAACTGTATGAAGCGCAGGAATACATTGTTCGCCCAATGCTCCGCGCGGTGCCCGGCGTTGCCGATGTAAATTCTAATGGCGGGATCGAGCAGCAATTCGTGGTCGAACCCGATCCAGTAAAGTTGACGTTGCATGGGGTGACAGCAGCAGAGCTGTCTGCGGCGGTGGGTAAGAACTCAGAAAACGCCGGCGGCGGGATCATCGCGCGCGGGGCCGAACGCTTCACTGTCCTGACCAATGCACGCGTCACGAGCCCGGATGAAATCGGCGCGATCCCTGTTAAATTCGGCGGCGGCATCATGCCGATCCTGGTCCGCGATCTGGCCCGTGTGACCATCGGCGCGGCTCCCCGGCAGGGTGCCGCCACACAGAATGGCGAGGAAACCGTGCTCGGCACAGTGATGATGCTGGTCGGGGAAAACAGCCGCGAGGTCGCGCTGCGGGCTCAGGATAAACTGGCCGATATTCAGGCTGCACTGCCGCGTGGCATGGTGATCCACCCCCAATATAGCCGCGCAGATCTGGTTGACCGCACAATCACCACGGTCGAACACAACCTTGGCGAAGGGGCTCTGCTGGTTGCGCTGGTCCTGCTCGTCGTGATGGGAAATTGGCGCGCGGCGCTGATTGTCTCGCTTGTCATTCCCCTTGCCTTCCTTGTCACGATCAGCGGGATGAACACCCTGGGTGTCTCGGGCAATCTGATGAGCCTCGGCGCCCTCGATTTCGGACTGATAGTCGACGGGGCCATTGTCGTGGTCGAAAACAGCTTACGTCTGCTTGCCGAACGCCGCCGCACAAAAGGCGGGGCGCTTACGCCCGAGGAACGGCGGCTGGCCGTCGCAGATGCGGCCCGCATGGTGGCGCGGCCGACCATTTTCGGCATTGTCATCATTGCGCTTGTCTATGTGCCTGTGCTCAGCCTTGGCGGGGTTGAGGGCAAGTTGTTCCAGCCCATGGCGCAAGCGGTAATGCTGGCGGTATTTGCAGGACTTGCCTGGACGTTCACCATCGTCCCGGCGCTCGCCGCGTGGTTGCTTCGCACGCCGGAACCGCAGGACCAGTCCGGCGACGTTTCCGAGCATCATGGCGGGATAATTGCCGCGGCCGAGCGGGTTTACCTCCCGCTACTTGATAAGGGCCTGAAACATCCGTCTCGGCTCGCGCTGGGCGCGCTGGTGCTGCTGGGCGCAAGCATATTGGTGTTCAGCGTGCTCGGCGCGCAGTTCACACCAAAACTCGATGAGGGTTCGATTACTGCGATGGTCTACCGACCGGTGGGTATGTCGCTTGAGCGGAGCGTTGCCATTGAGCAGGCAACCGAACGCGAGATCAGCAGACAGTTGCCGCAGATCACTCATGTGTTCTCGCGTATCGGCACCAGTGAAGTCGCCACCGATCCGATGCCACCCAACGAGAACGATCTGTACATCTTCTATGCGCCCGAACAAGATTGGCCGCAGGGCACCGGCAAACCCCGGACCAAGACCGAACTGGCAGCGTCCATCGAAAAGATCGGCAAGCAGGTTTACGACGGGCAAAGCTTCGAGTTTGCCCAGCCTATCGAAATGCGCTTCAACGAAATGCTCGAAGGCGTGCGGGCCGATGTCGCGGTGAAAGTGTTCGGTCCGGATTACGACGTTCTGGAACGGGCAGCCCGGCAGGCCAAAGCAATCATCGAGAAGCAGCCGGGTACGGCCAGTGTCGAGTTTGAAACCGCAGGCCGCCCGAAAAGCCTGGTTATAGAGCTAGACCGGGCCGCAATGCTGCGGCTGGGCTTGGCATCGTCAGAGGTCAACAAGGCGATCTCCGATGCTGTGGCCGGGGCCGAAGTCGGCTTCATTCCCGAGGGCGAGGCCCGCCACATGATTGTGGTGCGGATGGCGGAGGGGCTCCGCGCCAATCCTGCTGCGATCCTCGCTCTCCCGCTGCGTGTGGGCGAATATGGAATGGTGCCGCTTTCACGCGTAGCGCGGCTTCGCGAGATCCACGCCGTGGAGCCAATCCTGCACGACAGTGGCAAGCGCCGCGCGGCGTTGATGGTCAATCTCAAGACGAATGATCTGGCAGGCTATGTGCGGAACACGCGTGCCGCAGTCGAGCGCGGGGTCGCGCTTCCACCGGGATACAGAATTGAATTTGGCGGGCAGTTCCACCAGCTTGAAGCGGCGCAGCAAAGGTTGGCCATTGTGGTGCCAGCCTCGCTTATCCTGATCTTCGCGCTTGTCTACGCCGCGCTTCGCAGCGCGAAGGAGGCCGCGCTCGTTTATACCGGCATACCGTTTGCTGTCACCGGCGGGGTGCTTGCGCTGTGGCTTCGCGGCATGCCGTTTTCGATCACGGCTGCCATCGGATTCATCGCACTGTCAGGCATCGCCATGCTCAACGGACTCGTCCTGGCGGACCGTATCGACAGTTTGCGCAGTGGCCGTGACGGTGATCCACGCATGACCATCATAGACGCCGTGCGCGAAGGTGCTCGAGATCGGCTCCGGCCCGTACTGTCGACGGCGCTCGTTGCTTCAATCGGCTTCCTGCCGATGGCATTGGCGAGCGGTGCTGGGGCAGAAGTGCAACGTCCATTGGCCACTGTGGTGATCGGGGGGATCATAACCTCAACGATCCTGACATTGCTGCTGCTGCCCAGTCTCTATGCCTGGTTGATCAAGGAAGATGAAACTGACAACGCCATTTAAGGGATGAGTGGCTGAGATCGCGTATTGAGAAAAGTCTTTGAAATCGCGCGATGGCAGACATGGCCTTTCGCACCAAATGGCCTGTGATCTGCTGTGCAAATAATGCGGGCGACCGCGCGCCATTTAGAAACAATTTCGAGTTCGACTGCACGCTCAACAAGCCTTACCTCGCGAACCTTAAGTGCTCCGCCGCCAGTGCCTTCAATGCCCCGGTTCGCTACCCCCCTCACTTGAACTGGGACCCTTTCCAAGGATCGGTGGTTTGGACTGCAGGCGGGTTGCCTAATTGCGGGCCACGCACATCAGGGAGGTTGGGTTATGCCGCTTATCAACGTGGTGTTTGCACTCATCGTTGTCGGAGTCTTGCTCTGGCTCATTAACAATTATCTGCCGATGGACGGCAAGATCAAGAGCATCCTAAATGGGGTGGTCGTCATTGCCGTCGTGCTGTGGCTGCTCCAAGTCTTCGGCGTACTTGGCTCTCTATCCAGCTTCCGGGTCTGATAGGAAGGCTCCCCAGATGGAACCAGTTGCCCCCCCAAAGGTTTGACCGACATGAAGCACAACCGCTGTGCCGACCAAAGGAGAGACATCATGGGTGAATTCATCGATAAGGCCAAAGGCACGGTCAACGAAACTATTGGCAAGGCCAAGGTTGTCGCCGGGCAGCGCATCGATAATGCTGAGCTCATCGGCAAAGGGGCTGCCCAGCAAGTTAAAGGCAAAGCGCAGAAGCTTGCTGGCGAAATCAAGGGTGCCGCTGGAGATAAGATCTAACCGCCAGACTTAGGGCCGAGCCACATCGGCAAATTCGCAATGTTTTTGGACGCGTTTTTGCCCATCCGCTGGGGGCGCAATCTACCGGTTGCCCCCTTTGCTGCCAGTGCTCAAAGCACGCGTTTTTATCCTCAATTGTGACGAAATAAGCGCCAATTGGGATGTCTTTAGAATTCAAAAATTGGGAATTACCCCAGCCGAGGAAGAGACTTCCATGCGCAAGCGCTTTTTGGCGATTGGCGTTGCCGCCGCCGCACTTACCCCGACAATTGCAAATGCCCAGTCACAATCCCGCGACGGGTCCCAAAGCCTGTCAAACTGCGAACGTCATCGGTCCGACCGCGTCGTCGCGACCTTGGCCGGAGCCGGGGTTGGCGGCGTGCTCGGCAATGTCATCGCCGGAAAAGGCGACAAAACCATTGGCACGATCATCGGCGCCGTCGGCGGGGCGGTCGTGGGCAATCAGATCGCCAAGCCATCAAATGACTGCAACCACGCCTATGGATATTACGATGAAAACAACCGCTGGCATGCCACAGGGGTCAGCGCAGCTGATGGGCGCGGTTATTATGACCGCACCGGCAACTGGGTCGATGGCCCGCCGACCGGACGATATGGTGATGACAATCGCTGGATAGCCAGTCCTGCTTCGACATGGGGCAACGACCGATACAGCGCCGAACGCGGTTGGGTACCGGCATCTGCCAATGGCTATTACGATCGCAACGACGAGTGGGTCGCCGGGTCCGCAAGCGGTTATCATGATGCGAACGGCCGCTGGATCCCCAACGCCGACAGTCAGCCGGATCAGAAGTCAGGCTCTTATGGCTATTACGACAAGCAAGGCTTGTGGCACGCCAACGCGGTTCAACAGGGCCGTGCAACGGGCTATTATGACCGTGATAACAACTGGGTGACCGGAACGCCGAACGGCCACTATGATGAACGTCACAACTGGATTCCGCACCGTGACGATGGCACGTCCAGCGGCAGTTATGACAGCCAGAACCGCTGGATTCCCGCATCTTCAAACGGATATTACGACAATACCGGCCAATGGATTGGCGGCACTGCCAGCGGCTATTACGATGCCCGCGGACGCTGGGTCGCAGGGGTCACGACAGGCAATTACGATGCGCAAGGACGCTGGACGTCCGGCCCAGTCCAAGGGCGCCGTGATGCCAACGGCGTCTGGATCACTGAGCCGCAGCCGGGATATTACGATAATAATGGCCGCTGGCACGCCGGGGACGTGAGTGGATATTACGATAGTCGTGGCCGCTGGGTCGGGACTGGAGCGCAAGTCGGCACACCCGATCGCAGAGATGACCGTCGCAGCATCTTGCCCCAAGTCACGGCAATGAGCGAATATATCGACAGCACCGAGGGCCAGCGATCCCTCAGTCGGGCCAACCGAGCGAATGCCCGGCGCGAATTGCGATCCATTCGCCAAAGGGAAAAGTCATTGCGGCACGATCGCAACGGCGATCTTTCGATCCGTGATGAAGCTGCGCTCCAGTCTCGCCTTGATCGCCTTCGTACCCTGTTGCGGCTTGGTTCACGATAACGGCTTCACTGGCGCCGCCATAGGAAATGACCTGCCTAGAGGGAGCCATGACTGACGTTTCCAGCATGTCGATGGCATCGACGTTTACGGAACAAAATTCCGTCAAAATCGTTGTTAATATTGACCATTTTCGCAAAAGGCTGCCGTCATGATCTATACAATTGCCGTCATATTTTTCATCCTTTGGCTGCTAGGCTTCGCCGTGTTTCATGTCGCAGGAGGCCTAATCCACCTGCTTCTGGTTCTCGCTGTGATCGCGATTGCCTACCAATTGGTCACAGGCCGAAAAGTGGTCTGAAAACGGATTAAAAGGCTGACCAGCTTTCTCTTCGGCTAAAATTGGGCGTCGTACTTGCTCGGTCCGCCTGCCCCAACATCAGCCGTGATTAATGCGTGCCGAAATAGGCTGGATAGGCCGACCGCCAGAAATCGCATTTATATTCTGCCCAGGCATCGAAAGGCCGGATCGCGCCCGGTTCGAAGCGTGTGACCGCGCCGCGGCGCAGATGTGCAGGGGGCGATTTTCCGCGCATGAATGCGGCCCAAGTCTCCACGATCTGATCCGCCAACTGCTGGGAGGCAGGACCAAGATCAGGTGCCGACATAGCAGCCGTGTTGGAGAAATTGGGGAACAGGGCATTGAGCTCGCCCGAATGGACGGCCCCCAGCGCGAAACCCGGGTCGGGCAGAATGGGTATCGATACCCCACGTACGGGGGCGGCCCGGTCTGCAAATTCCCACTGATAGACGGGAACATGGAGTGCCAGCAGACGGCCGCTTTCCAGCATGAGGCAGTGGGAAATCCCAAGGCCGGGCATGAAATCGGTCATCAGGGAACCCAGCGTTTCCGGCGCTCGATCTCCCGGTTTCAGCGGATAGGCGGCGAGCACCTGATCGGCCTTGTCGCCATAGATGCGCCTGACCACCAACGGATAGGTTTCAGGCGTAATGCTGGCTCCGTCCTGAACATCATAGCCGACATAAAGGCGCATTTCATCGCGGGTGAACCCATTGAGCACCGGAACTCGGGCAAAGGCGCCTGCCTGCAGCGCATCGAGCGACGTATGTGGCACGGTTGCGGTGCCCGTATAGGGCGCGAAGGCCATTAGTTCACCGCTTGCCGCTTTGGCCCCAGCAGCGATCAGGCGCTGTGGCTCAACGGCGTTCAGGCAAGCAAGGGCATTGGTCGGATCTGCACAGCCCGCCTGTGCGGCAACTTTCGCGGCGAACGCTTCTGCCTCGGCAAGGGTGCGCAACGGGGTGCCGCAGGCTGCGCTCTGGATAATAGCGCGGTGAAACAGGCCACGCGTCTGCTCTGGCGCCAATAAATGCATGCAGACAGAGGCTGCGCCCGCGGATTCGCCCGCAAGTGTTATGTTTTCAGGATCACCACCGAAGGCCGCGACATTGTCTTTCACCCAGCGCATGGCGAGGCGCTGGTCTTCGAGGCCGAGAACATGCCCTGCCCCCGTCGCGGTGGCTGGCGGGGCCATAAAGCCGAACACGCCGAGGCGGTAGTTGATGCTGACGACGACCGCA
The DNA here is from genome assembly GCA_937996655.1 of uncultured Sphingomonadaceae bacterium. Taxonomy (GTDB): domain Bacteria; phylum Pseudomonadota; class Alphaproteobacteria; order Sphingomonadales; family Sphingomonadaceae; genus Aquisediminimonas. The sequence continues at coordinate 295,743 of CALKUK010000013.1, forward strand.
TCAGCATCGCGTGCCAGCCGATCAAGTCGGTAGAGTGAGGCGGCGCCGCCGACGAATGCTCCACCATGGATCCACAGAAGCACCGGGCGGGGGTGTGCGCTCTTGCTGCGCGGAAGACTGATGTTAAGGGTCAGGCAATCTTCTTCGTCGCTCCGCTCGGTAAGGCCATAGCGGGCCGCTTGGGGACAGGCTTTGCCGAAGTGCATTGCGGGGAAGACGCCGGTCCATGGTGCCACTGGCTTTGGCAGGCTCCAGCGCGCCTCGCCCGAAACCGGGGCCGCATAGGGAATGCCCCGAAATTCAAGAACCCCACCCCGAACAAACCCCTCAACCTTGCCTGAAGTGGTTGCGACCACCTCACCCACCGGAGATCCGCCGACAGAAATCGGATAGGCGGACTGGGCACCACTGGACTGGGCACCAGTCGATTGGGCATGGGCGGCCAGAGAGCCCCCGAAGAGCAGCAACACTGCACAGGTGGTCAATTCTAGCCAAATCCTAAGCATTGCGGCGAAAAGTCCGCAACCGTTCAACCTCATTGATACGCTCCGCGCGGTGTTTGGGGTAACCTTTTGCATCGCGGCATTTGCTGTTGCAAGCCAGCGCAGAGGCGGCGATGAATTGGCATCCTACCCCTCCCGACTTCCCAACCATTTCAATCAAAAGCACCCCCGCACCGAGCGATCAGCTGACCAAGAGAGGTGCCGGAGCGCCCTGCCCCACCCGCCTTTGCTAAAGACGCGATCGACCTAGGCTGACAACAATTTCCGATCAAACTGGGACTGGGAGTGGCCCTTCCGCTGTGTGCGGGTACCAAGCTTTCGCATGTCCGCTAGCCCCATAAGATAGGCGAGCGACGATTCCGCGCCGCAATTTTCATTTACCCGGTCAGGGTGCAGGCCATCACAGCAAACTCCTTGGGCGACATCAATCAATGAAACACCAAGGTCATTCTCACCTAGGAACCAGGAGAAGGCGGATTGAGCGATGGCTTGCCAGTCTCCAAACCGATCTACACTATCGGCCGCAGCGCAAGCGGCAATGGTCGCCGCGGCTTCCAAAGGTTGTTGATCGAACATCTGCGGCGTACGTTGCGAAAGCATAAACCCTTCTGAACCGACTGGCCTAAAATGGCCTGCGGGTGCAGTTTGCATCGCCGCCAACCAGTGCAGGCTGCGTAAGCCAGCGTCAACGAAGCAAGTATTTTCCAACGCCTTACCTGTGCGGAGCAAGGCCTCGCACAGTCGGGCGTTGTCATAAGTCAGCCGGCTTTCGAACCAGACCCAATCCCGCGCCTCGCAGGTCCGCAACAGGGCCTCAAGGCGCAGCGCCAAATCGGCCCGCAAATCTGTTGCCGCTTGGTCATCTGGGCGTGCGCGACAATAATGGTCGAGGCCGAGCAGAGAGAAGGCCCAAGCTCGAGGTGACGTAAACCCTCTAACCTGCGATATCGCCGCACCAAATAGAGCAGCGGCCCACGCAACCCTTTTGGGAAAGCGATGATCTGCGGCGCAGGCCCCCAGCGCCCAAAGGGTTCGGCCATGACTGTCTTCGGAACCGAATGGTTCCAGCCATTGCCGGTTGAACGCCATGAAGTTTCGGAAACGCCCATTATTGGGGTTCCAGCCATGCTGGATAAACGACGAGAAGAGCGTCGCTAAACGTTCGCACTGTTCAGGCTCCAGATGGTTGAACGGCATACAGCAAAGGAGCAACCCACGGGCATTATCGTCGATACAATACCCATGTTGACGATCCGGAATGCTGTAGATCGCGTGCTGAAAAATACCGGTATCGTCACACATCTGAATAAGGTGTCGGTTTGACGTTTTGGGAAGCGCAAACGTGCTCGACGATACACCGACTAAAATGCCCTCGCTCTGGATTTGCTGCTGTAGATCTCTCCTGCGCGCCATGCGAAAGCAGTCCACATAGCGCCGTGCAATATTGGGCCAAGTCCGCGCGCGGCTGGCGGCATAAGCCCTCTTCCCCATGGCATGACGCGTCACATCATCTTCCAAAAGACCTGAGACAGCGCGGCCCAATCGGGCCGGATCCAAAAATGGCACGAGGACGCCACTTCCGTCCGCGAGGAGTTCCGCTGCATGCCAATATGGTGTCGAAACGACAGGACGACCCTGACCATGAGAGAAAGCAAGGGTCCCTGAGGTCATCTGCGCAACATTGGTGTACGGCGTGACATAGACATCACACATGGAGATATGTTCCAGCAGGTCAGGCCGGTCGGCAAAACGGTTGAGGAACACCACGTGATCGTCCAATCCAAGCTGTCGGACGAGGTCAACGAGGCTGTTGCGATATGTGTCTCCAACACTGCGCAGCAATTGCGGATGCGTCGCGCCCATGATGACATAGATTGCGTCAGGGGACTTCTTGACGATGTCCGGCATCGCTTCGATCATCGTTTCGATGCCTTTACTGGGGCCCAGCAGGCCAAACGTAAGGATGACCTTTCGATCCCCGAAGCCCAGCACTTTCTTGGCACGATCTGACGGCTCGAATGCGACATCCGGTATACCGTGCGCAATCACCTCGATACGGTCTGGATCGGCGCCATAGGTCTCAATCAAGATTTCCCGTCCCTTGTCCGCCATGACAACGACGATGGTCGATGCGCAAAGGATAGCTTCCATAACGCGTCTCTGCGCCGCATTGGGCTGGTCAAGTATGGTGTGCAGCGTCGAGACGAGCGGCACATTGAGATTGTCAATCAAGCTCAGAACATAGCTGCCCGCATCACCACCAAAAATGCCGAACTCATGTTGGAGGCAGGCGGCATCGAACAACGTGTCGTTGATGAAATGAGCCGCTGACAGATAGTCGCCCCTCTCATTCTGCCGGATGGAACGGCAGACGGACGGTGGATAAGCATGATCGCTGCCTGGTTCGTCAATCGCGACGATCCCGCAATTCGTCACATCGCTCAACTGCCCGAGTGCAAGTTGAAGATCAGAGGTGAATGTCGCAATTCCGCAGCGCCGCGGCAGAGCATTGCCGATGATCGCCACGCGCAGCGGCGTCGGGAGAATATCATCCTCGAGCCGTCTTTTTTGAGGATAAGGAATAAGGGCTATCGACTTGACCCATCGACGCAGATGGAGCTCAAATTGGGGGTGGCTAACGGAACGACCGCGATCAAAAGACAGACACCAGAAGCTTGGATCGGTTCCGACGGTTGAGGGGCCTTTGCTTTGTTTACATCCATATCGACATCAATTCCCTGATGCGACCATTGTTCCGCCGAACAACGCATGGCGCGACTTACCGGAACGGCCAGCAGGGTCGCCCACCGTGCCCTGCCATGCCCCTATCAGGCTGATCGTCCCCTCGGGTTCGTCTCCGGCATCGCCCACAAAACGGGAAGAACGCAGAAAGCGACAACGGCGATCATGACGCCGGGGACCAGTGACGAGTGGGTAAGATCCATCAACTGTTGTGCCATATAGGGCGTAAAGCCGCCGAACACGGCCGTTGCCGAGGTCACCCCAAGGGCTAAGCCACTCAATCGCCCTTCGCCGGGAAACTGCTCCGCGGTAGCGACCGCACCGACGGCGCTCACCCCGCCGGCCAGAGCCGCAAGGACAATCGCGCCACCCAGTGCATTCAAAAAAGAGGCTCCGGCCATGAGCCAGAACATCAATACCGGCAGCGCGGCACTGGCGACGGCCAACCCGATCAACATGGGTTTACGGCCCCATCGGTCGGACAGCAGCCCGATGATCGGCGTGACGATGATCACGGCGACAGCCGCAATGGTCGCCAGCCATAGCGACCCGGCTTCATTGAGCGCCCCGATCGAGATGAGGAACACAGGCACATAGGTTATGCCAACATAATAAGTGATCGACCCGAGCGCCGAGATAGCAAACCCGCGTGCAATGCCCGCGCGATGATTGGTGAGCGTGTGCCGCAATGGATTTGCGGGCACCGTCCCTCGTTCCTGCTGCTGCATAAAGTCTGGGGACTCCTGCATCATCGAACGGGCGAGCAGAACGCTGCCCGCCAGCACAGCGCCAAACAGAAAGGGGATGCGCCATCCCCAAGACACAAGCGCTGCATTGCTCATCAAACTAACGGCCAAGGCGGCCACACCGACCGCCAACAGGGCACCAATCTCACTGGCGACAGCGGCCAGCGACGTGATCAGACCACGCCGATGTTGCGGCGCGCCTTCCAGTAGATAGGCGACCACACCGGTATATTCCCCGCCCACCGAAAAGCCCATCACACAGCGGATCAGCAACAGCAAAACCCCTGCTATCGGGCCGATCTGCGCAGATGTCGGCAAAAGTGCGGTGGCCAGCATAGCCCCTGTCATCAAGGCCATGGAAAACAGCATCGTCGGGCGTCGGCCGTGACGATCCCCAATATAACCAAAGACCAGCGCGCCGATGGGCCGCATCAAATAGGCTAAGGCAAAACCGGCGAGAGTGACCAGAACCGATGCCTTGCCGCCATCGAAAAAGACGCGCGAAAGAACAGTGACCAGATACAGATAGAGCGTGAAATCATACCATTCGACGATCGTCGAAAAGGCTGCGATCAGAATGGACCCGCGCGAAATCGTCTGCGGTGCTGTCATCGTCTCAGTTGTTTCCGGATTTAGAGGAATACCGGCCACCCATTCTCAAGCCTGTTGGCGGTCTAGGCCGGTTTGCAGATCAAGCCTAGACTTGTTTTCAATCCGCGACCGGCTGTTGCCGCGCAAAAGCTGGCACCGCGATTAAGCGGCGGGAGCCTCAGCAGAAATGCCCCGACGTACAATCAAGAGATACATGACCGGCGTCACGATCCGGCTGAGCAAGGTCGACGAAATGAGCCCGCCGATGATCACCCAGGCGAGCGGCGCGTAAAGGGGGGAGCCTGAGAGTGCGAGCGGTAAGAGGCCGCCAATGGCTGTCACCGATGTTAGCAGAACCGGCAAAAAGCGGATTTCGCCGGCGCGCTCAATCGCCTCGATCAATCCCAAGCCGTCTTCCCGCAGCCGTGTGGTGAAATCGACGAGCAGGATGGAGTTTTTGATCTCAATGCCGATCAATGCGACAAATCCGATGATGGCCAGAAATGAGACCGAATTGCCGGTGACAATAAGGGCGATGATCCCGCCAAACAGCCCAAGCGGAATGACACCCGCCACAACCGCGACCTCACGGAAACGACCGAACTCCGCCACAAGCACCGCAAAAATGCCAAACAGGGCAAATAGGATGACGCCGCCCAAACCTGCGGTATTGCGCGCAGCGACTTCAGCCGCGCCGCCCACCTGCCAGGTGATGCCGGCGGGCAGCTTTGTCTTTTCCAGCTTTGCAATGACATCCTTGTTCAGCTTCGATGCCAGCATGCCGCGCTCATTATAGGCCTTCACCGTAACGGTCCGTTCCAGTTGGAACCGGTTGATCTGGCTGGGAACGGATTTCAAACGCGGCGTGGCCACTTCTGTCAAAGGAACGCTGCCGCCTGCCTGCGTCGACACATAAATGGACTGGAGCGCCGAAATGGGCTGGTCCTTTGCCATCGGCAATCGCACGACAACGGGATAGGTATCGCCTTCTGCATCGCGAAAGCTACTGGCCCGTTCCCCGGCGAGGGCGAGACGAACCGAGCGGCGGATATCGCCGGGCGTTACGCCAAGGAGACTGGCCGATGCAGGGTCAAAGCCGATGTCCAAGTCCACCCTGTCGATCGCCAAGGGGTTGTCGATGTCTCTAAGACCGGGTGTCGCCTGCATGATCGACGCGACCTGACGCGCGCCTTGCCGCAGGCCCTGAAGATCCGGCCCGCGCAACCTGATCGCCACAGGGGCTTCCACCGGTGGGCCGTTTTCAAATTGGACAACGGTTACCTTGGCGTCAGGATAGCCATCGAGCTTCCGTCGCAGCCCGTCCAACTGGCCGGGGCTGTCCTGTGGCGACCATTTGTCGATGGTGACGAACACTTCGCCATAGCGCGTGTCATCTTCCCGGGGGATATTGTTGTAGAAGATCTGCGGGTTGCCGCGGCCCACATTGTCCATCCGCCCTGTGATGCCCGGGAAGGTCGAGACAATCTTTGAAACATCGCGGACCGCGCGATCAGTTGCGCCCATGCCACTGCCTTCCGGCGTTTCCACCCGCACCATGAAATAAGGAGAATCCGATGCCGGGAACAGACTTGCCCCGATCAAAGGCAACATGCCCAGCGCCGCCACGCAAACGGAGAGAGATCCCCAAACGGTGATTTTCGGGTTTTGCAGGCCCCAATGCAGGATCGGCTGGTAAAAACGATGAATGGCGCCGTTGATCGCCTGAAGGACCTTATTGCCCTCTGGTCCATGATTGTCCTTCAAAAGACGGCTGGCCACAAAGGGGATGATCGTTAACGACACGAACAAGGAACTGGCAACCGTCACCAACACCGCTACCGGCAATCCGCGGACAAAATCACCCGAGCTTTCCGGAAGAAAGGTCAGCGGCAAAAAGGCGAAGAGCAAGACGCCTGTTGACCCCAGAACGGCGAGACTGATTTCCTTGGTGCCGCTGATTGCGGCGTCCGTCGGCGCCTCCCCTCCCCGCATATGACGTTCAATATTCTCCGTCACGACGATGGAATCGTCCACCAAGAGTCCCAACGAAATGATGAACCCTGAGATACTGATCTGATTGAGCGTGTAGCCCAGTTGCGCGAGCGCAAAGACACCCATGGCGAGCGACAGAGGGATCGACACCATCACCACCAGAGACGCACGCCACCCCAATGGGATCAGCGTGATCAGCACCAGCGCCAGCGCTATGGAAAAATCAGTCGCCAATTGGTTGAGCCGCCGCTTGATATCCAGCGTTTGATCAAATGCGGTGGCCAGCTTGATATCGGGGGGGAGCGAGGCGTTCAGCGACTCCACCACAACGCCCAGCCGTTTTCGCAGATCCGGGGCGCTGACCGCGTCCTTTTGTTTGACGGAAATGAACACCGCCCTTTGCCCATTATAGCGCGTATAATGGAGCTGTTCGGCCTCTGCCCACTCGACTTTGGCGACGTCCCCTACCGTCACAAAGCGGCCTGGTTCGCCTTTGATAATGGACCCTCTAATAGCCTCCAGTGAGCGGTAAGCACCCCCGGCATCGACATTGAACCGCCGATCCCCCGCATTGATGGAGCCTGCCGCGATGGTCGCGCCGCCCGCCGATAAGCCATTGGCGACAGCCGTCGCAGGAATGCCAGCCTCTGACAAGCGACCAGAATCGATGGCAACGCGCAGTTCCGGTTTGGCCAAGCCATAAATGGTCGTGGCGCGGACTCCGGGCACGACATTCAACCTGTCGCGAATGTCCTGCGCATATTTCTCCATCCGTCGCCAGGAGGCCTTTTCGCTAACCAAGGCGAGCTGGATGACTGCGGCTTCGGTCGTTCGGACGCGACGGAACTCGATCCGCCCGACCCCGGAGGGCAGCTGGCCGCGAATAGCGTTCACATCACGGACAACACGGTCCAGCGCCTGATCGGCGTTGGTCCCATAATCAAATTCCGTTGAAATGACGGCCACGCCGCTATTGCTGGTGGAGCGGATCTCCTTAATCCGGTCGATGCCTTGAACCGCCTCTTCAATCGGCTTGGCAACGGTCTCTTCAACTTCCGCCGCGTCTGCGCCGGGAAGAGAGACGACCGTCACGATCGTCGGGACCGGGAAATGCGGGTCAGCTGATCGTGGGATTGTCAGAAAGGCCTGAATGCCCAAGGCGGCAAACAGCAGAAAGATGACAGCCGTCAACTGCCAACGCTTTACGGCAAATGCGATGAGGTTCACGGGGTACGCATCACGGGATTGACGCGCGCACCATCGCGGATCTTGTCGAACCCGGACAAGGCGACGCGATCCCCCGCTTTCACACCTGACAGCACTTCCACACCGGTATCGCTTGTCTCGCCAAGAGCGACATGCCGTAGGCGCGCTGTGCCACCCGCATCCACCACATAGACGAGCCCTTCGCCCGCCCGTGGCGACAATATGGCCATTGCCGGAAGGATAACGGCAGATGTCGCGCCGCGAGGGGTGACGCCCAATATCGCGGTCCCGATCATGCCCGAACGCAGGCCGGCTGCATTGGGCAGCGTGATTTCGACATCAAATGTGCCCGTCGTTTGCCGTGCCCTGCCGCCGATCTCCACAATGCGTCCTCGAAGAGGCGTTGATCCCAACGCCTCGAACCGCACCAATGCCGGCTCCCCAAGCGTCAAAGACGCCGCGATCCGGTCATTAACGGGAACCCGGATCACATATCCGCCATCCGCCTCCCCAATGACAACCACAGGTGTTCCCTTGGCGACGACTTGCGTTGGCTCGGCCAGCCGCGCCAGCACGACGCCGCTGCTGGGTGCAATGACTTGCGCGGTCTGCACAGCAAAGCGGCGCGCCCTCACCTGCGCGGCAGACACTTGTGACGCCGCTTGGGCTGCCTCCAGCCTCTGCTTGGTCACCCACCCGTTACGATAGAGATGCGAAAGCCGGGTCAGTTCAGACTGGGCCTGCTGGGCCTCTGCCTGTGCGACGGAAAGGTCCGCTGTGATGGGCGTCGTATCGAGAGTGGCCAGCACCTGCCCACGCCGAACCACGTCTCCCTCATTCACCAATATGCGCGCAATCTGGCCGTCAGATGTAAAGCCCAAGGGCGTTTCCTGCCGCCACACGGCCGTGCCAATTGCCTGAATTTCATGCATGGCGGCTGTCGCACCGACGCGCGCCACACGAACGGTCGGCAAGGCCTTTGGGGCCGACGGCGTATCAGATGCACGACCGCAACCGACAAGCAGGAAGGCGCCTAGCAACAAGGTGGACACAGCGCCGCGACAGAACATCGATTTAAGTAGCCTTTCGCTACCTATCATTGATAGGTTGACACGGCTTGTCAAGCAGATGGATGATGCGATGTGACTGTTGCACCACCCAACCGATCCGAAGACCGGCGTGAGCAGATCTTGAACGAAGCGACGCGCCTGTTTCTTGATCTTGGCGTCCAGAATGTCACGACGCGCGACATTGCGGCAGCCGTCGGCATCAGCCAACCGACGCTTTACGCCCATTTCAAAAGCCGGGAAGAGATCGCCGTCAAATTGAGCGAGCGTGCTTTTGAACAGCTCAGTGCGCGGATGGCGGCGGCAGCAAACTCAACGGGCGCTCCCCAGCAACGCCTGCGGCGCATGGGGCAGGAATATGTCGCCTTCGGGCTTGATCAAAGCGCCGCCTATCGCATCGCTTTCATGCTCGAGAAGACAGCCGCACAGCCCTCTGATCAGAACGCGGTACATGAAAGCGGCATGCGCTGCTTTGCGATCCTCCATGATCTGTTCAAAACCGTGCGCAACAGCGACGACCTCAAAACGGCGGCTCTGGCGCAGTCCGCATGGGCCAGCATGCACGGCCTTGTCGCACTCCTCCTCAGCCGCTCCGAATTCCCGTGGGTTGATCGGGAGGCATTGATCGCCTGCCATCTGGACCATGTCTGCCACCAGGCCTTTGATTAAGACGCCATCTTGAAAGGTCGGTGTGCCGATGATTTTGGGATGACCTCTCATTTGGCTTCAAAAGAATAAGACTGGGCCCGATGGAAAGGGCACGTATTGTTTCGACTGCGCAGCGACCAATCGACCAGCGCGGGGTTCAAAGGCTCACCGTATGAATAGAAGAAGGGTTGCCCGACTTTTTCTCGCCTGCCTTTACGTTGCAGCGGGAACGCTCCACCTCCTCAATCCAGAACCTTTCCTCAAGATTACACCGAACTGGGTGGTCGCAGCGCCTCTCGTGATCGCATTGACGGGAATAGCCGAAATTGCCGGAGCGTTGGCCTTGGTGCAGCCTTGGTGGCCCCGCTTGCGTGTGTTGGCGGGCTGGTCGCTCGCCGCTTATGCGCTGTTTGTGTGGCCCGCGAACGTCAATCACCTGCTTATGGACATGGCGAGGCCGGATCACGGCCTGGGCTGGGCCTATCATGGCCCGCGGATGATCGCCCAACCTATCCTCATTTGGGCGGCTCTTTGGTCGAGTGGCGCGCTTGAGCGATTTGAACGCTGACGTTGACCAAACGGCTTTTTGAGCCCCGTGCGAAATCCGCCCGCGACTACCGCTTCTTCTTAGCGATCGTTGCCGTGAAATCAGGGTCCTTGTTTGCTACCCAATCGACAAATTTTCGCACGGTCGGGTTAGCGAGCAGACCGTCGACGTCCATCCCGTGACGCTGCAGTTCGGAATTGGTGAAATTGGTGATCAGGGTTTGCTGACATATCGGGTGCATCGGAACGACATCACGCCCGCCTCTGCTCTTTGGCACAGGGTGATGCCAAATGATGTTCTGTGCAGTCGGACGGCCGCACAGCCAACAGAGCAAAGGCGGCGCCTTAGGCTCCTCTTCCTGGTCGAATGTACCATAGGGATCACGTTTGGAATGTTTGCGGGCCATTAGTCTGCCTGAATTGTCTAAATTGACGTCTGGCACTTCATAATGGGCACCGTCGGCATTGCTACTCCTTAGTAGCGCGCTGATGCGCTCGTTAGCTTGTTGGCCATTTCCGCCGAGACACGCCATCCGCTCTGCCCAACCGAGAAAAGGTGCGGATAAATTGTCAGCACCCTTTTGCAAAATTAGGAGTGCTTATGAATCCTATTGGATCAGCTTTACTCCGAGGATTGCTTGGACAGTAGGAAATCGGCCCGATAGCGTCGATGTATGACACAGAAACCAAACATCCTCATTCTGATGGCCGACCAGATGTCCGCCCCCTTCCTTCCTTTTTATGGTCCGTCACCGGTCAAGGCCCCGACGCTGTCGCGTTTGGCCGAGGAAGGCGTTCTGTTTCGATCTGCCTACAGCAACAGCCCGCTCTGCGCGCCGGCGCGCTTCACCTTACAATCCGGTGTGTTGCCATCAAGGATCGGCGCCTTTGACAATGCCAGCGAATTTCCGGCCTCGACACCAACCATGGCGCATTACCTGCGGCTTGGCGGCTATCGCACGATCCTGACGGGCAAAATGCATTTCGCAGGACCCGACCAGATGCACGGCTACGAAGAAAGATTGACGACCGACATTTATCCCGCCGACTTTGGCTGGACACCCGACTGGACCGATTTCCCCACGAGGCCAACTTGGTACCATTCTCTTGATTCAGTTCTGGGGGCCGGTCCGACCATCCGCACCAATCAGATCGATTTCGACGAGGAAGTGGTCTTCACCGCCCGGCGCAAGCTTTACGACATCGCTCGCGACAAGGACGAGCGCCCCTTCTTCATGACGGTGTCGCTGACTCACCCGCATGACCCCTATGCAATCCATGAAGAGTATTGGAATCGTTACGACGGCGTGGACATTCCGCTGCCCACCGTCAGGGCCGATGGCGTGGCGCAGGATCCTCATTCTGAACGCCTGCGCCACGTCTGCGACCTCGACGCCGCCGAAGTGACCGATGACATGATCCGTACAGCCCGTCGGGCCTATTTCGGATCAATCAGCTTTGTCGACGACCAGTTTGCAGCGATCCTCGAAACACTTCGTGAAACCGGCATGGCTGACAACACCGTGATCATCGTCTGCGGCGACCATGGCGACATGCTGGGAGAGCGCGGCCTTTGGTACAAGATGCACTATTTTGAAGGCGCGGCGCGCATCCCGCTGATCATTCACGCGCCCGGTCGCTATCGTCCGGCTACAATCGATGCCAATGTATCGCTGGTCGATCTGGTGCCGACCTTGCTCGATATCGCCGGGCTGGATGTTGATCCGGCATTGCCCTTTGACGGGCGTAGCTTGGTCCCGCACCTCAATGGAACGGGTGGGCACGACGAGGTGATCGGAGAATATATGGGCGAAGGCACGATAGCCCCGCTCGTGATGATCCGCCGTGGGCCTTGGAAATTCATTCATTCGCGGGTCGACCCTGATTTGCTCTTCAACCTCGCAGAAGATCCTCACGAATTGACCAACCGTGCTGCCGATCCAGAGTTGGCGCAGATGATCGCTGATCTGCGGGCAGAAGTGGCGCAGCGTTGGGATTTCGACGCCATCACCAAGGACGTGATCCAGAGCCAGAGGTCGCGGCGTGTGGTGGGTGCCGCAAATGCGGTCGGCAAGACCACCGTTTGGGATTACCAGCCGCCCCGCAATGCGGGTGAGGAATATGTGCGCGCCCATATGGACCTTGAAGAACTCGAAGCCATGGCCCGCTTTCCCCGGGTAAGAAGCTGATGGCTAAGGGCGCACCGGGGAAGCGCCCCTTTGCCTTTACATTCATCGGCATCGGTGCGGCCTCCACCGCGGCCCATCTCGGCAACAATTTCACGACCTATCTGGTCGGTGGCCTCATCGATCGGTTCAGCTTCTCGCCATTCGCCATGGGGGCGTGGAACATGGCCGAAACGCTCAGCTATGCCGCCGCGATGTTCGTTATCGCGCCGCGGGCACGGCGGCTGGATCCACGCCTATTGGCGCTGGTGGCGAGCCTTATCGTGATCCTCGCCCAAGGGGGATCAGCGCTCACCGGCAGCTACGGTCTGCTCTTTGCGGGACGGATCGGAACAGGTCTCGGCTTTGGCATCCTCAATTCCGCCGTTAACCTCGCGGCAGGACGCACCAGCCATCCGGCGCGCTGGATTTCGCTTGGGATCGCGTTCCAGACGGTGCTGTTCGCGGCCATTGCGCTCGGTCTACCGCAGGTGGGCGCACGCTTCGGCGTGGCAGGCATGTTTCTGGCCCTGGCCGCCATCTCTGCGGCCTTGGGGGCGCTGTCCCTTCTTCTTCCGGGAGGCACGGATCGATCCGCCAGCGATACGCGCCAGCCCAACCCGCCGCTGGGCGCGGACAGCCTGCGCGTGCTCACGGCCATGGCCCTTTTCGCTTTTGGAACCCTCGCGCTATGGCCTTTTATTGAACGCACCGCCCATGCCATTGGCATTCCGGCTACCGAGTTTGGTCGGTACCAATCGCTCGCCACACTTGCGAGCGCGCTGGGGAATACCGCACTTGCCGCTATCAGCACGCGGTTGACCCGCGCCAAGCCCATCGCGGTCGTTCTTGGGGCCTGCGGCATGGCCTGTGCCCTGCTGACCACGGTGGGCGCGCCGACGGCCTTTGCGGCCGCATTCATCGGATATTACGTGAGTTGGTTCCTGACCTATCCCATGCTGATGGGCCTCGCCTTTGATTGCGATCAAAGCGGCCGACTGGCGGTGATGACAACCGGGACCTGGCTCCTCGCCCAGTCCTTTGGTTCGCTCGCCGCCGGGGCCATCGCGCAAAGCTTTGGCGGCTATGCCCCCATCGGCCCACTTGGTGCGCTCACTTGCATCGCCGCAATCGCCGTGATTTGGCCCCTCGCCCGCCGGTTCGACACAAACAGGGCAACAACCGCGGGCTTAACGCAACACTGACGGGGCCGGGAACCACTTCTCGCATTGCGGCGCGGCGAGCCGTGCGCCAAGGGGTGACTTGGCGATCGACCCTTTGCGCTGGAGTACCCCCGGATGACCCCAAGAGAATTGATCGACATAGCGCACGTGCCTGGGGGCCAGGAATTGCGTCTGTTCCGGCGGGGGGGCGATTTCATGATCGTCCTTGACCGAAATGAACTGATGAGCAGCCGGATGAGCGGGTCTGAGGAGGCGCTTGCTGTCCTGAGCTGTGAGCGCCTGGGAGACCGGGCGGCGCCCCATCTTCTGATCGGCGGCTATGGCATGGGCTTTACCTTGCGGTCGGCCTTGGCGGATCTTGGGGCGGACGCGCAGGTGACCGTCGCCGAACTGGTGCCCGAAATCATCAAATGGGCGCGCGGGCCGATGGTCGAATTGGCGGCCGGATGCCTCGACGATCCGCGCGTCCGGTTGATCGAAGATGATGTTGTGGCAATCATAGCTGCAGCCGACTGCACCTATGATGCTATCTTGCTCGATGTGGACAATGGGCCGGATGGCCTGACCCGCAACGGCAATGACCGCCTTTACTCCATGCGGGGGCTCGCCGCCGCGAAAGCTGCGCTCAAACCCGGCGGCGTTCTGGCGGTGTGGTCCGCCGCACCGGACAATGCCTTCGCCCGACGCCTCGCCGATGCAAAGTTCAGCGTTGAGGAAGTGGCTGTCCGCGCGCGGAGCAATGGCAAAGGGCCGCGCCACGTGATCTGGTTTGCGACCAAACCCCGCTAAATTACCAGCTGACGAAATGGGAACTCACGTCGCGAGGTAAGCGGTGATCCCAACGATTGCAGCAGCGGCGATCAGCGCAAGATAGGGCAAGTAGCCCGCTTTGGGTTCGACGATCTGCCGGTCAAAATCACCGTCGGCGTCTCCCTCTGCAACCGGGAAATGCCCCTTGTCCTGCACATAATGGCGATACGCAAAGACGGGGATGATCAGGAGAACCGCCAACAGCCCATTGCGCAGCGTGCCATCACCCCAAACATTCGCGCCTGCGCCCATCCAGATCATATTCAAAAAGCCAAAAGCCGCCCCAGTCGCCAATAGCCAGGTCGGGCAGCGATAGGGCCGGTTCCAGCTTCCCCGATCAATCCGGTGGATCCAACCGGACTGCAAATTGAGGAAGTTGAACACGAAATAACAGACGTTGGAAATCATCAGCACCGCGAAATAATCAGACGCGAGCAGCAGCAAGATGTTGAAGACCAGATCGGTCCACATGGCTGCCGTCGGCGCACCGTGCCGGTTGACGCGGGACAGGTAGCGCGGAAACCAGCCATCGACCGAGGCCTGATACAAGGTGCGGGATGACCCCATCATCGACGTCATGACGATCAACAACAGCGCCAGCACCAGCATGACGATGAGCAAATTGCCAATAACAGCCCCGCCGCCCAATATTTTGGCAAGCGCATTGGCGACGCCCGACCCATCGTAAATCCCGGGATCAAGCATGCCCTGTAGTCCCAGCGAGCCCTGAAAAACGAGCGGGACGAGGGTGAAAATGGCCATGCACAAAAGGCCAGAGGCAAAAATCGCGCGGGCGGTATCCTTTGCCGGATCCCGGAATTCGCGGGTGTAGCAGACCGCGGTCTCAAACCCGTAGGTGGACCAGCCTGCTCCAAACATCGCCCCGGCCAGAAGCGTCAACCCGGCGGCATCCCAAGTGCCAAAGCTGATATGTCCCGCGGCATCGCGCACGATGGGCAGGATCGGAAACAGGTTTTCGCGCGGCAGATCTCCGCTGATCAGCGGGACAATGCCCACGAGAAGCAAAGGCAACATGCATGCGATGCCCAGAATTCTCTGAAAATGTGCCGCACGGGCAGCCCCGTGATGCTGAAGGGCAAAGGTGAGCAGCAGGAACCCTGTGGCGATGATGGAGACAAGATTGACCCGCAAATGGAGCCCTTCCCGCACGAAATCGAGCGGGAGAAGATCAAACTGCCATTGCCGGATGGCGGCATCCGCCGGAAACAAGCTTGCCATGACATAGCCTGCGCCAAGGCTTGTCCCAAGCGCCAGCACTGGAGACCAGGCGAGCCAGTTGCACCAGACGGAAATAGGCGCGATGAACTTACCGTAAGGCAGCCAACCCGCCGCTCCGTAGACAGAGGCTCCGCCGGATTTGTTGGGATAGAGGCCAGCAATCTCGGCGTAGACGAAGGATTGCACAAACCCCATCAGGATCGATGCGATCCAGATCACCCAGCTTGGCTGCCCGATCATGGTCGCGATGCCGCCCATGGTCAAAAGGACGCCTGCAGGGACCCCGCTCGACGCCCAAAAGGCGTCTTTCCAATCAAGCTGGCGCTGCAACTGCATTGGGCTGCCTGCCTGCCCCGCGTCCGATACCGCCGCCGTGCTCGCCACCCGTCAATCTCCCCCGAAAACTTCGGGGCCGACCGCGCCATGGGATGGAGCAGCCGGCCCTAACTTATTCCGCCCTCAGCGCATCATTTACCGAAATTGTAACGAACGGTGAGGCCCCAGGTGCGCGGCTTGGCATAAACGCCCAGCGTATCGCCCCAATAGAGCGACCCATCGAACGCATAGACGCGATAGGCGCGGTTGAAGAGGTTGTTTACGAACAGGGCCACATCGACCTTCTCATTCGCGGTGGTGAAGCCGAGGCGACCATTGGCGACGCCATAGCCCCCTTCCCGCTCAACCGGCGCGCACATGACGGTGAAGCACATTTTACTTTGGAAGATCGCATCCGCCTGAACCGAGGCTGTGCCGCCTGCCAGAGCAAATTCATAGCGCGCCATGGCACTGCCCGAGACTTTGGGGGCCTGCGGCAGATCCCGCGTCACAACCGTAACGCCGTCCGGCAACAGGACGTCCTTTACCTTGCTGTCCTGATAGGCACCGGACAGTTGCAACGTCAGCCCGGGGGCCGGGCGTGTCATGAAGTCCGCCTCAATGCCCTTCACCGTGGCAGGAAGATTGCGGACAACCTGCGTGAAGCCGACCTGCACAAACGCCTGATAGTTCTGATAATCATAATAGAAGGCCGCAACATTGAACGTCGTTCCCGGCGCCAATGTCGTCTTCAGGCCGATTTCATAATCATTCAGCGTCTCCGGCCGATAGGCCAGATTGTTGAGGGTATCGACCAGCTGAGACGGGAACGGCGTTCCCGTGGAGAAGGTGAACCCACCTGATTTGGAACCGCGGTTATAGCTGGCATAGGCCAGCACCCGGTCGGTCGGCTTATAGTCAATTTCAGCGCGTGCCGTCACGCCACTGAAATTGGGCGACGCTGCGTCCGGCGTAATGGTCACGCCCGACGTGCCTGCACCATAGGTCCATGATGCCGGGGTGTTGGTGCCCGTCAGGTCATTATAAGAGACGCCGCTTGGCCCGAAGTGGAGCGACAGCGCGTAGAGCGGCAAGGTGTGCGTGGCGTTGTAGTCGCCAACCTTATGATCGTGCCAATAGCGCAAGCCACCGATCAGCTTCACCTGATCGCTGAGCTTGAATTCGTTCTGCGCGAAGAGCGCATAAGATTCCGTCTTCTGGGTGAAATTGACGCTGGGATCGTAGCCGTCGAACGGCGTTGCATATTTGGCCTTGTACTTCCCGTCGATGATCATGCCGAAGGCACCCACGGTGAGGAAATTCCGGTCCGACGTCTTCGACAGCCGCAATTCCTGCGAATATTGGTTCACATTCGCATCCTGGAAAAACACTGTCCCCGACGCGTAGCAGGTCAGCGCGGTATTCGGCGCCGGGCACGGCGCCGTGGCGGGCGGCGTGACGTTTTCAACATAGGGAATTTCCGGCGGGCCATCGCCGCTTTCAATGTAGAATTTGTTGAGGTGCTGGTAATCCGAAATCGAGGTCAGGTCGAAACCACCGATTTCAGCGTCAATGCGCAGCGTGCTGCCAAAGAGCTTACGGTCAACATAGGCATTGCCTGTGCCCGCCGTCTTCCAGGGGCTGCCGCCCTGCGATGCGGCGATTGCCGGATTGAAATAGCCATTGCCGGCCGTGCCCGTGACGCCCCAATAGGCGCACGTTGCTGTCGGCGCGAGAAACTCCCCCTGGAACTGCGCATTGGGGCAGGCTGGGCCATAGTTATAGACGCCGGCCTGACGCTCCTTATCCGCCTGAGAATAACGCAGCGTCAGCTTCGCCTTGAAGGCGGAGTTGGGATGGTAATCAAAAATACCCCGCATCGCCCAATGGTTGTTCGCCCCGCGGTCCTTCTCCCCCGGGGTGATGTTCTTGATGTAGCCATCGTCACGATCAAAAATGCCCGAAACACGCGCGCTCAATGTGTCGCTCAGCGGACCGGAGATCGCACCTTCAACCTGCGTCTGGTTGTAGCGGCCATAGGTCAGGCGGGCATAGCCATCCAGAACATCGGTCGGCTGGCTGGAAATGAACTGCACAGCCCCGCCAGTCGCGTTGCGGCCAAACAGCGTGCCCTGCGGACCCCGCAGCGCTTCGACACGCGCGAGATCGAAAATGGGGAAGCTCGCGGTCGTGATGGAACTGGCGTAGGAGTCATCCTGATAAACCGCGACAGGCGGCTCCTGCTGATCGCCATAGTCATTCTGCGACACACCGCGCATGTTGAAGACGACCTGCGAGGACGAATAAGCGTTGTATTTCAGGTTTGGAATGGCCGACACAACATCGGTCGCATTGGTGATGTTGCGATTGTTCAGGTCGTCCTTGCTCAACACCGAGATGGCGATGCCGACGTCCTGCAACTTCTGCTCACGCTTTTGCGCGGTAACGACGATTTCCGTGCCATCCGCATCTTCCGCACCGGGTGCAGAGGCCGGTTCCGCCGCAGACACTTGTGCTGCTGCCAACGCAACAGTCAGCGCCGTACCGGAACGCAGAATTCGGCCAAATTTGGCCATGTGGAAGGCAGTCGTCATCATATAGTCCCCTTTATGACGCAGCATCCGGCTTATTTTTTCGCCAACACGAACGTCTGTTTTCATCCCTTTGAGCGTGATTGATTAAACATAATGGACGTGCGTGCAAGGCCGCGGCGGGGGTGCTGGTGGAAAAGGACCACAACGTAGTAGCTCCAAACTCCTCCTGAGAATTCAGCGCATTATCGCCCGTAACGGCGACTTTCCGGAGGTTGGAGGCGAAGCCTCATCACAGAAATATCTAAATATAGATATTAGAAGACCTAATTTTTGATCAGTCTCCCTAGTCCCGCGTGCCCAGCAGGTTACGCGCAACAACCCAATTGTGGATTTCACTGGGGCCGTCATAGATCCGCATGGTCCGCAATTTTCCAGACATCAGATAGAGCGGGAGCTCTCGCGTCATGCCCATGCCGCCAAACATCTGCATGGCATGATCGACAATCTCGTAGGCGGATTCCGTGCAATAGGATTTCACCATCGAAATTTCCTGACGCGTGTCACGCCCTTCATCGAGCTTCCAGGCGCAATCATAGGTCATCAACCGCATCGCGTGAATGCGCGTTGCCGCATCGGCCACCCAGTTCTGGATGGTTTGCCGCGAGGCCAAGGGTTGGCCAAAGGTCACCCGCTGCGGCGCATAGTCAATCATCATGTCGAGCGCGCGCTGCGCCATCCCGATGGACCAAGAGGCCATTTCAATGCGGCGCGTGCCTAAGCGGACCTGCATCGGGGCAAAGCCCTGCCCACGCTTGCCCAGCAATTTCCAGCCCGGAACACGGCAATCTTCCAGCGCAATCTCATAGGTCGCGGTGCCGTCGATCATCGGGATTTTGCGCAGAACGTTGAAGCCCGGCGTATCCCGATCCACTAGAAACGCAGACATGCCGTTGCGGCCATTCGGGTTCTTGTCCGTCACGGCCATCAGGATCGTGAAATCGGCCTCGTCCGCCTTCGTGATCCAGATTTTGCGGCCGTTGATGATCCAGTCTTCCCCATCCTGCACCGCCGTTGTCTTCATGCCAGCTGGGTCAGCCCCGGCGCCGGGTTCCGATATGCCAATCGCAGAAATCGTCTCACCGCGCACATAGGGTGCCAGATAGGCCTCCCGCTGACGTTCGTCCGCTGCCACCATCATCATCCGCAAGTTCGGGGAGTCCGGCGGCAAGGTGTAAGGCGTTGCCGTGCGGCCCAATTCTTCATTCACACCGACCATGGCGACCATCGGCAAGTTCATGCCCCCGACTTCTTCCGGCGCATCAAGCCCCCAAAGCCCAAGATCACGCGACACCGCATCGACCTTCGCCAATTGCTCGGTCGTCAGATAGCTCCCCTGCCCTGACGATTCCTTTTGCAGGACGAAGCCTTCGAGCGGGATCAGTTCTGAATCCACAAACTTGCGGACCAGATCTTTCAACATGCGGTGCTCTTCGGCGAGCTCAAAATTCATAACCAATTTTTCCCGAAATGATGGAGGCGACCTGACGACCGCACCTTAACGTCTTATCCAGAAATCAACGCGGAGCCATGCGGATCGCACCATCCAGACGGATGCTTTGCCCGTTGAAATAGCTGTTGCGCACCAATTCCATCACAAGACTGCCAAACTCCTCCGGCTTCCCCAGACGTTTGGGGAACGGCACCGATGCGGCAAGGCTGTCCAGCACCTGCGGCTTTGCCCCAAGCATCAGCGGGGTCGCGAAAATGCCGGGCATGATCGAGTTGACGCGGATGCCAAGGTCCATCAGATCCCGCGCCATCGGCAGCACCAGACCATTCACGCCGGCCTTGGCGGACCCATAGGTGATCTGCCCGATCTGACCATCCTGTGCCGCGACTGAGGCCGTCAGCGTGATCACGCCGCGCTCCCCATCTTCAAGCGGCTCAAGACTTGCCATCCCTTCTGCGGAAAGAGACGCAAGCCTATAACTTGCAATGAGAATTCCATGAACACCATAAGCATAGTCTTCGGTCGACAGGCGCTTTAGCTTACCGGCCTCCTTGTCATAAGCCAGCGTTTTGCCGCGACGCGTCGCCATCGCGCAATGGACCAGAATCCGCTCCTGCCCATGGGCCGCACGTGCCGCTTCAAAACCGGCGACAACGGACGCTTCATCCATGATGTCGACTTTGCAGAACAGCCCACCAATCGCCTTGGCGACCTCCGAGCCTGCGTCTTCATTCAGGTCAAAAATCGCTACTTTGACGCCTGCAGCCGCCAGCGCTTCAGCAGAGGCTCGACCCAGTCCAGAAGCGCCGCCTGTCACGACCGCGGACGTTGTGCTCTCAAGTTTCATTTCGGCTTCCTCACATTTTCATACTGTTTGGCAGGCTCGGCGCCGGCTCTGCAAGGGCCATCATAATGTCGGCGCAGAGAACTGCCACTGGCGCATCTATCAATCGCAACAGACAGATGGCCAAGGTCGGCTAGTTCCAGGCTCTGGTGACAGTCAGGCCGATAGCCCGCGGCTTTTGCGGCGTGATTTGGCGGACGCTCTGGATCGAGAACGGGTTGCCGTACCCAAAGGTGTCTGCCTTCGTATTCAAAGCGTTTTCCAAACGCACGGCGAACGACCAATTATCGACGCTAAAGGACGCGTCGAGGTCCAGCGAGGTTCTGGCACCGATCCGCCGGTTGAGCGCGGGATCAAGGCTCAACCGCGTTGCCCCAATGAAGGATAGATTGCCGCCAAGATTATATCCCCCTCGTCCCAGATCACCAGCCAAACCTGCGTTGAGGTGCCCTTTCACCGCTGGAACCACAGGCAAAGAGAGATCGTTTGGAAGCGGCAAATTGGGGTCTGGCTTTTCAAGCTTGGCATGCTGAACACTCAACCCAGCGCCAAGGCGAAATGGCCCATTGTTCCACTGCACGTCCGTTGCCACACCATAGATGACGCCAGTGCCGCTATTGCGTGTTGCGACGAGGCCATTTGGCAACAGATAGTCAGACTGGACGTGGGACCAATTGGCGAAATATCCGTTGGCATTCAGCTTCAGCCGAGCGTCGCGCGACGTCAGGCGGCCGCCAATTTCAGCGGATTGGAGCTCATCAGATTCAAACCCCTCCTGCCCCACTGGCGCAAAGGGACTGAGCCCTGCAGGTCGAAAAGCGCTGGCAAAGCGCGCATAGGCAAAAGCGCGGTCATTAATGGTCCACCCCAAAGATGCGCTTGGGCTTACGTTCAATCGACGTGTGGACCGGGACGTCGCGCGCCCGGGGCCTGCGATGTCATCCTCTGTGACCGTGCGGAACATGCGCGCGCCTGCATCCATCCGGACGCGTGACAGGAGTGGAAAGGAAATTTGGCCAAAGGCTGCAAGCTCCGCATTTTTTTGCCGAAGACCGCCAACCTGAACGTCACCGCCGCCCGCCAAGGCCGTAACAACCGCATCGAGCGTCGTTGTGGCACGCAGATAGGATAGTCCGCCAATCCAGCGCACCTTATGGCCTCCGGACAACCGGACTTCCTGACCGCGCACATCATATTGACGGCTATCTTCAAAAAGCACGCTGCCAGATTGGCCGAACACGCCGGCAGCAGAACTGGCATCCAGCGCAGACGTCACCTCATGAGAGGTCCAGCTTGTGGTCGACAGCAGGTCGGCCTCCCCAAGCTTTCCATGCACAGCCAACCGGGCGTTGATAAAGTCATTGTCATGAGGTTCGGCCAGTGAGCCTGTGCGTTCAAACAGGTTGCTACCCGCGTCGACATATTGGCTGTCCCGAACGTGCAGCATCTGCAGGGCACCGGATAGGTCAACCGACCAGTCGACAGCCGGAAGCCAATGCAGGTTGGCGCGGGCCCCGCTCATGACGCTGGAATTGCTGTCATGCCCATTTGCGCCATCACGCTCAATCCACCCGGCTTCGTTGGCGCCATAAGCGACGACGCGCAGGGCAAGGGCATCACGCGCCAATGGCAGATTGAGCATCGCACTCCCGCTCTGGCCGATCCCACCATGCGTGACCCCGTCCACACCGAGTGAAACGACAGCCTGCGTCGCATCTGCGCGCGCCACACGCGGCAGAATGCGATAAACCCCACCCAGAGCGCCGGTGCCGTGCATTGGGCCCTGCGGCCCCTCCAAAAGCTCGACCCGATCAATATCAACCAGTCGCAATTCCGGGTCTGGCGCGTTGAAGGTGACGCGCGCATCATCAATTTCGATGGTGACGGTGGACTGGCTGACACCATTGAATGGACTGTCTGAAATGCCCCGCAAATAGGCTTTATTCCGTCCCGGACCGAGATTGGACAGAACCAGACCATCCTCAATTTGGGCAATGGCGCCTGTTGTGGGCACCGCCCCAAACCGCAACAGGGCGGAAGACCCAACGATATGGGCCGACAGCGGAAGGGAGCGCAGACTGTCCCCCGTCTTGCTGGCCGTCACCACAATGTCGGGCGACGGCACATCCGGTGCGGCGACAGGACGGGGCGTCGATGGCAGGCGGGGTGGCAGAGGGGTGTGCGGCTCAGACGCTTTGTGGGGCTTTGAGACAATACGCCAAGCCTGCGGGCCGGTTTGGCGGGCTTCGAAATCCGTATTTTTCAGGATCCTGCGAAATGCCTCCGCCAGATCCATGGTACCGCGAAGTGCTGGAACCCGAAGGGCTGGGAGCCGCTCTGGTAGGCCGATGGACGCGCCCGTCTGCGTCGC
Source organism: uncultured Sphingomonadaceae bacterium (assembly GCA_937996655.1). Lineage (GTDB taxonomy): Bacteria > Pseudomonadota > Alphaproteobacteria > Sphingomonadales > Sphingomonadaceae > Aquisediminimonas. Next base: position 318,756 of record CALKUK010000013.1, read on the forward strand.
AAGTGCAATGAAGGCATCGATCAGCGACCCTGCTGGTATCGAAATGGAGGCCCGGGACGGTCGGGAGACCGTCTGCGCCTGCGCGTGGTTAGCACCCAGCCCCGAGCTGCACAGAAGCGCCACAATCAGTGCGCGGCACGCCCACGAAGTCGGCAAGAGTCGTGTCGAGCGCGCGTCCGTCACCAATCGTCAAAACCCCGGAAAAACGCCGACTTTGAAGCGCGGGGTCGACCACCACAGGCTTCGATGTATAGCGGCTAATCTCCCGCGCGACCTGTGGCAAGGGGGCGTTGCGGAAGATGAGCTGACCGCGCAGCCAGCTGCCGACACTCGATGTATCGACGCTTTCAACGCGGATCCCACCGGCTTCGGCAAAGGCGCGCTGCCCGGCTGTGAGCGTAACCGCCTGCCCGCCTTTAAAGGCCACCGAAACAGACCCTTGGGCAACGGCAATACCAACCTGCGCGCCGTTGCGCTGCACCTCAAAACGGGTGCCAAGGTCTGTGATCGACACATCACCCGCCGTTACCATGAAGCGGGCCTTGGGATCATGACGCACATCAAAATGCGCAGCGCCACTGGCCAATTCCACTTGGCCTGTATCGCCCTTCTTATGTGTCAGCACCGAGTTGCGGTCGAGCGTGATCTGCGTGCGGGTGTCGAGAGCCAGTGCCTGTGGGGCTCCGCCGGAGGCGACCTGCACCGTTTGTGGCGTCATCGTCAGCCAAAGTGACGCAGGAAGAACAACGGCAGCAGCAAGGGCCGCCGCCATGGAGCGACGCCCGAAAGAGGACGGGGCGGCTTCGCCAATGTCATTCGCCGGCAGGCTTGCCAAAAGCTTCGGCGTTTGCGCCGTAATGCGATCCTCGAGCAGCAGCGCCGCATCATAGGCGGCCACATGCGCTGGCGAGACTTCAAGCCAAAGCGTGAAGGCGTCAAAGTCCGGCGTGTCGCCTTCCAGCGCCACCAGCCAGTCACAGGCTTCCTCCAACAATTTGGGATCATTCGTCATGATCGAAGTCCAACTCCATTCCTTGGTTCAAACATAAGACGCCACTCAAATCGCTCCACCTCAGGTCTGACCGTCAAAATTTATATGCCGCATGAGATATTTCAGCGCCGTGGCCATATTCTTTTCAACCGCGCTTTTTGAGATGCCCATTTCGGCGGCGAGGTCTGCATGGCTGAGCCCATCAATCCGGTGGCGACGGAACACCTGCTGCGCCCTGTCCGGCATCGTGCGAATGGCATCGATCATACGGGCAAGTTCTTGCCGGTCGGATGCCTGACGCTCGGGCGATGGTCCGTCATCCACCGACATTCCGTCGAGTGTTGTGATGCTGGTATCTGTCCAGTCGGCCTCGCGATTGCGGCGACGGGCGCGTTCCCGCACAAGATCATTGGACAGATTAAGGGCCATGCGGTGCAGATAGGCCCCGGGATTTCCAATGGGGCCGCTGTCGAGCGTTTCAAGCTTGATCCAGAGATCTTGCAGGATGTCTTCGGCATCCTCCGCATTTGACAGGCGCGCCGTCAGCATCCGGCGCAGCGACGGCCTGATTTGCTCTAGCTGAGCCCTAAGGCCGCCTCCGGCTGTCTGCGCGTCCTCTGCATCCATAAGCGGATGGGATGTATCAGGCTGCCCGCAGAATGCCAGCCTGTGATGACCGTTTGCGCGCGGTGGCGAGAATACCCGACACACCCTTCCCAATCGGCACGACACGGACGCAGATATCGCCGTCAGCAAATCCACCGTCCCGAAGCGCGGCTGCAACATCCTCTGCGGAAAAGAGCCGATGCGTCCCAGCTTCGGCAAAGCCCCAATTCTGCATCGAGTCCGCGCTGGTCAAATAGATGGACAGGCGCCCCTCGTCTTTCATCACACGCCGGATCTCCGCAAGGACTGAAACGGGATCATGCCAGAAATACATGACATTGGACGCCAGAACCGCATCAAATATCGCGGCGTCGAACGGCAAAGCCTCAAAGGTCGCCAAATGAAAATCCATCTGCCCGGCCGCCACAGCGCGGCGATTATCGCGCCCCGCTTGCAGGATCATCGTCTGCGATTGATCGATCCCAACCACCCGTCCTGGCAGCGCCAAGGGCAACATCAATGCTGCGGCCTGCCCGGGCCCGCAGCCGAGATCGAGCACGCTCTCCCCCGGCTGAATAGCAAGCGCGTCCACCGCCATTCGGGTCGGCGCGTGGTTCGCCATTTTCATCATCCCACCCACCAACCGACCGGCAAAACCGGTCGGGTTCGATAGCTGGCGGGCAAGAAACCGCTTCACCGGATTCTTCAGCCGAGCTTTGCGAGCAGGCTGCGGATTTCTCCGCGACGGCCGGCATCCCAGACCGGGCGGCTGGGGTCTGCCGGCGTGCGCAACGCCTTTTGCAGGTAGGACTTGGCAGCGACCTTCTGGCCCTGCGCGGCGAGATAATCGCCATAAAACCAGTTGGCGTCCATGCCATTGGGGTCAGCCGCTAAGGAGGCCTGCAGGAAGGATTTGGCTTTGGTCGTATCACCAAAAGCAATCGGCCAGCCCGGCACCTTATAATAGAGCACGCCAAGGCTCATCGCGACACCGCCATGCGCGCCACGCGGATCAATGGCATAGGCCCTTTGCAGGATGGCGCGGGCCGCCTTTGCAAGGCCGAGCTGTTTGAAGGTACTGGCAACCGACGCCTCTTCGCTCGTCACAATGCCCTGCCAGAGCAGAGGTTCTGCCTTGCCCGGATATTTGGCCGCGACCAAGGCCGCCTGCTTTTCAAGGCCGGCCAGCTGCTGCGTCTGGGCATCTCGGCTCTTCACCTGATATTTGATGCGGGCCCATTCATTGTTGATGCGCTGCACCTGGGCGTCCATCTGCGGGTCATCCGACGCATGGGCGACAGCCGGTACGACGGCGACGAGAAGGGCAAAGGCGCTGGCACGCAGGGTTTTCTTGAAAGACATAATGGTCCTTTCGGTCTTGCTTACTGAAAAAGGTGACGGACTTTGGCCGTCTGCGGTGAAATGCCGGCATCGACGAGACGGGGAAGCAGTGCGTTGATCCGCATGAAAATCCGCTCCTGAAAGCCGATGAACACTTCGGTTTTGCGCGCGAGAATGGCCTCTACGATCCGGTCTGCGACAAATTCCGGTTCATCGGCCTTCATCTTGGTGAGTTCCATGAACCGCATGACGGCAGGACTGTTAAAGGCCGTGCGCGCCGCGCGGGGGGCGATATAGGTGACAGCAACACCCTGCCCGGACACTTCCCGGCGCAGGCCTTCACTCAACCCCTGAAGACCAGCCTTCGCGCTCGAATAGGATGCGAAGAACGGATATTTCACTGCCCCCAGCATTGATCCGATATTGACGATCTGCCCGTCACCCCGGGCCAGCATCTGGGGCAATACCGCCCGGGCCAAAGCGGCGGGTGCGATCAAATTCACAGCATAACCGAGCCAGAGATTGTCAATCTGCTGCTGCTCAAAAGGCCCGAAATATTGGAGCCCTGCAATATTGACGAGGATGTCGACCTGACGTGCCTTTAGCGTCTCTGCAAGTTTGGTCTGCCCCTCCTCGCTGGCAAGATCTGCCAGGATCGTTTCGGGGCATTTGTTACATTCGACGCGGTCCACGCCGGTCACATGGGCACCCAGCGCTGCCAGACGCATCGAAACGAGGGAGCCTATGCCCCCGGCCGCACCGGTGACGACGATTTGTTTGCCCTCAAGCCGCTTCATCAAGGGCCTCCATGGGGATCGCTGCAAACATGCCGCCGAACAGGCCGAACATGTCCTTGGCCATCTGGAGGATCGCAGCCTGATCGTCGGTGTTCTCGATGTTGTTCATCAACCCGGCGAAGAACTTCATATGATCAAGGTCGAGGGAACCGTGCGACGTCAGATAGCTGAACGCCTCTTTAGGCAAGCCAAGCGATGATTGGACAGCGGAGGCGCCATTGGTCGCCATCGCGACACTTGTGCCTTCCAACACATACACCATGCCAAAGAAAGCGGCGGCATTGCCGTTTTCAATCACATCATAAGCGTGGGCCACCATCGCAGCGGTCGCAGGATATGGATCGCTTTGTTCCGCAGCGACAGCATCTCCGCCAGCTGCTGCAATATCATTGAGAATCCAGCGCTCATGACCGGTTTCTTCCTCAATATATTCGGCGAGCGCCTCCGCGTAGAGCGGCTTGTCCGCGAGCTTTGCATGCGCGGCCTGAAGCAGCGGCACGGTGTGGCGGACGTGATGATAGGCTTGCGTCAAATACGCAATATAGGTCACCCGGTCGATGCGACCGGCAAGCCCCGCCTGCAACTGGGGCACCCCAAGTAAGATCTTCTGCGCGTCGGCTGTTTCCGCGACGAGACGGTCAAAAAACGGCAAAATGTGTTCTCCTGTAAGATACGCTGAGGCGATGGCCGCGCGTTTGAGGCGTCCATTGCCGGTGAGCATCCCGTTCATGGGTGTGAAGGGCGCGACCAGGCGGGTGTCCGAGACATGCGCATAGGCCGGGAGGGTCCCGTTCGCCGCCTGCACCGCAGATGCGATGTCCGCACCGGGCCGTGACGGCACGATGAGCGCACGCAGCGTCGCCTCACCATCGCCAAAGACCATGGCCTGCGCAATTTCGGGCTGAGCGAGCAAGGCACCCTCCACCCATTCGGGGGAGATGTTGCGGCCATAGGACGTGATGATCAGATTGGACTTCCGTCCCTCAATCCAAAGGCGGCCTTCGTCGTCCAAACGGCCGATATCGCCGGTCGCATAAGGGGTAGAGGGAGCGCGGCCGCCGATGGCGCCAAGGCACACAGGCCCGGTCAGCATCACTTCGCCATCATCCGCAATGGAGATAGCATTGACGCCAAGGCTGCGACCAACGCTTCCGCGCTCCGCCTCATCGCCACTTTCCAGCGAGATCACCGATGCGCATTCGGTCATTCCATAGCCCTGACGAACTGGCAGGCCGACCGCGACCGCACGTTCGATCAATGCCGGGGACACACGTGCCCCGCCGACCGCCACCAGCGTGAGTTTCGGCAGGCGGACACCCGTCATCTCCATCGCGGTGACGAGGCCGAGCAGATATTCCGGAACGAGGATGAGCGACGTGATCCCCTGCTCAGCAATGACCTTCAACAATTTGGCAAAATCTGGCTGGAAAGGATTGGAAAAGCCCGTTTCTGCCAAGGGCAACGCCACATAAGTGCCGCCCGCCAACAGGACAGCATAAAACCCCGCCACATTCTCAAGAAGGATACCGGGCGGCAACAGTGCAAGATGCCGCCCGGCGTGTACGTGGCCGAGCGTATCGACCACGGCCTGGGCGACCTGGAGCGTTTGGTCGCCAGACAGACAAATGCCTTTTGGATTTCCAGTGGAACCAGAGGTGAAGCTGATTTTTGACGTGCCAACAGGCAAATCAACAGCTGCTCCAGTTTGGTCCGTGATGGAGAGCGAATGCACAGAGCCGCGGGACCAGCAGGAACTCGCGTCAATCAAGGCAGTGGCCCCGGCCGCCTTCATCGCGTGTGCAGTCTGATCTGCTGTAAAAAAGGGTGGCAGGGGCAGCGCAGGGATGTCAGCTTCCAAAAGAGCAAGGTCGGCGATGCAGCCGGCGATGCCGTGATCCACCGATAGCGCAACGGGCCGACCCGATGCGCTGAAGCGCGCAGCAAGCAGTTCGGCAGTCTGCTCAATCTCTGTCTGAAGTTCGGCCCATGTAAGGGCACCGTGCGTGCCGCCGTCTAACGCGATGGCATCGCCGCGCAAAACCGCGTGACGACGAATAGCCTCAAGAAGTTTGGTCATGCCGCACAACGCTCCAGACGCTGCGAAAAGCGTGCGAGCCGGTCTTGCCCTTCCGCGATGACACCAGCGCAGACGACTGGATCAAGGTCATAGTAACGACCCCAGGCGCTGCCGTCTGAGGCCACACGATCCGGTTCTGCCCGGGTGAGCTCGATGAGCGTTACGCCCAGCCGATTGAACATTTTGCGCAATGGCGCGGTCAACACCGCAACCGCGATTTCCGCATCATTGCCCAGATCGTTGGCCGTGCGCGCCCACAGCGCAATCATGGCGGTCGCATTGCACGAGGCAAGATTGCCGATTTCAACAATATCGGCGCGCGTCACTGGACGTCCGAATGCCTCTGAGAGGAGCTGTTCAACCGGTGCGTCGAGATAAGCCTCAAGGAACAGAGGCTCCCGATCGGCCCGACGATAGCCGAGTGCTGCACAGACCCTCCCACCGCAGCTTTCTCCGCGAAGCTCTTGATAGGTCACCGTCGGCGCCGCACCGTGGCGGGCGGCATATCGGCCGGTAACAAGATCCAAAATAGAGCTGCGATCCATTGGTCGTCCTTTGCGGTTTCATGGCAAAGACGCCGGTGCTGGTCGGCCACCTCATATGGCGGCCAAACATTTTTTGGGATTTTATCGTTCTAGGGTGACCGAAACTGGCAGAATGAAAGCGGATGTCTGGATCAAAAACGCCCGATCACAAGCTGATTGAATAGATGTTCAATACAGAATATGAAACGAATATGACCGATTTATCAGCCAACCGCCATCAGCACATCATCGAAGCTGCCGTCTCCACCCTTGCCGAACACGGCATTGTTGAATTCACGTTCAACAAGGTCGCACAACGGGCCGACATCTCGGCTGCGTTGATCGTTCATTATTTTGGCAGCAAGGAAGCACTGCTCGAAGCCGCCTTCCGCTCGGTGGCCCGACAACTGAACACCTCCGCAACATCACGACTGAAACTCGCTGCCGGCCCCCGTGCCCGCGTTGAGGCGTTGGTCGATGCGCATCTTGGCCACAATGACTATACGGAGGAGACGGCACGCGTCTGGCTGTCCTTCTGGGGACAGGCCCTCCATGTGCCGCAACTGGCACGGGTGCAGCGCGCGCATCAGCAGCGGATGCTGTCCAACCTGAAATTTGATCTGCGCAAACTTGTCGATGCCAAAGACGTCGCCCCCATGGCAGACACGATTGCCGCCATGATCGACGGCGTCTGGCTGCGCGCGGCCATGATTGGCGGGTCCGCGCTGCAAAATGGTCTGGCGCGGGACCTCATTTTTGATTTCATCGCCCGACATCTCAAGGGCGCACCACCCTCCCCCGCAGATACGAGTTTTGATACCATCAACCCGGCGACCGGGGCGGTGCTCGCCACCATCCGGATTGACGGGCAAGCAGAGGTCAACAATGCCGTCGCGCGCGCCGCCGAAGCGCAAAAGCTTTGGGCCAAAACCCCCGGCGTTGAACGCGGACGCATCCTCCACCGCGCGGCGGCCTTGCTGGTCGAACGCAATGAGGTGCTTGCCCGGCTTGAGGCGCAGGACACCGGCAAGCCCATTCAGGAAACCATCGCCGTCGACGTCCTGTCGGGCGCGGACTGCATTGAATATTATGCTGGTCTGGCACGGACAATCGCCGGGGAGCACCATGATCTTGGCACCGGCGCCTTCGGCTATTCCCGGCGGGAGCCTTTGGGTGTGGTCGCAGGCATTGGAGCCTGGAACTACCCTATCCAGATCGCCTGCTGGAAATCCGCACCTGCATTGGCCTGCGGAAACGCCATGATCTTTAAGCCTGCGGAACTCACACCCCTGACAGCCATCGAACTGGAAAAGGCCTATCGCGACGCGGGCCTGCCCGATGGACTGTTTCAGGTCGTGCAGGGCAAGGCCGATACGGGCCGGTTGCTGAGCCTACATCCTGACATCGCCAAGGTGTCGCTGACCGGAGAGGTCGGCACCGGCAAGAAAGTGATGGTCGATGCAGCAGGCACCCTCAAATATGTAACCTTTGAACTTGGCGGCAAATCCGCACTGATCGTGTTTGAAGACGCTGACCTCGATGAAGCTGTCTCGGGCGCGCTGCTTGCCAATTTCTATTCCGCAGGCGAAGTTTGCACCAACGGCACGCGGGTCTTTGTGCATAAATCCATCCGCGATGCTTTCCTCGCCAAACTCAAGGTCCGCACCGAGGCGATGGTCATCGGCGATCCGCTAGACCCCGCCACCCAAATGGGTGCGCTGATCTCCCCGGCGCATATGGAAAAGGTCCTTGGCTACATCGCGCTTGGCCAGCAGCAGGGTGCCACCCTTTTGACGGGCGGCAGGCGCGTGACGGCAGGTAATCTGGCCAATGGGGCCTTTGTCCAACCCACCATCTTCACCGGCTGCACCGATGATATGGCGATCGTCCGCGAAGAGATTTTCGGCCCCGTCATGGCGGTGCTCGACTTTGAAGATGAGGCAGAAGTTGTCGCCCGGGCGAACAACACCAGCTTTGGTCTGGCGGCTGGCATTTTCACCAACAACCTAACCCGCGCCCACCGCGTCATCGCGGCGCTGGAGGCGGGCACTTGCTGGATCAACACGTACAACATCACGCCGATTGAAATGCCCTTTGGCGGCAACAAGCAATCCGGTCTCGGGCGTGAAAACGGCCGGGCTGCGATTGAGCATTATACGCAGTTGAAGAGCGTCTATGTCGCGATGGAGAAGATCGATGCCCCCTATTGAGGCTGCAGATTACATCATCGTCGGCGCAGGATCGGCAGGATGCGTCCTGGCAGATCGGCTGAGCGCAGACGGCAAGCATAAGGTCGTTTTGCTTGAATTTGGCGGCAGTGACCGCTCCATTTTCATCCAGATGCCCGCCGCCCTCGCCTACCCAATGAACACCAAAAGGTGGAACTGGGGCTATGAAAGCGAACCTGAACCCCACCTCAATGGCCGCCGCCTGAACTGCCCGCGCGGCAAAGGGCTTGGCGGCTCCTCCTCCATCAACGGGCTTGTCTATGTCCGTGGCAATGCCCTCGATTTTGAACGGTGGAAGGAAGACGAAGGCGCCGCCGGTTGGGGCTATGCCGATGTGCTCCCCTATTTCAAACGCGCCGAAGGCCGGGCCGAAGGTGGAAATGAATATCGCGGCGGCGATGGTCCTCTGTCGACCAGCTATGGCCCGCTCGACAACCCGCTGCATCAGGCCTGGCTCGATGCGGCGCAACAGGCGGGCTATGGTCTGACCGAAGACTATAATGGTTATGCCCAAGAAGGTTTTGGCCGGATGGACATGACCGTGCGGAACGGCACGCGCTGTTCTGCGGCCAAGGCCTATCTTTATGAGGCACGCAAGCGGCCCAATCTCCAGGTTATTGAGCAGGCTCTGGCGACGCGCATCCTGTTTGAAGGCACGCGCGCTGTCGGCATTGAATATGAACGGGCGGGCAAACTGCACCAGCTGCGCGCCGGACGCGAAGTCATCCTGTCGGGCGGCCCCATCAATTCCGTTCAGCTTCTCAAGCTGTCGGGCATTGGCCCGGCCGAAGAACTGCAGCAGCACGGGATAAATGTGATCGCAGACCGACCAGGCGTTGGCGCAAATCTGCAAGATCATCTGGAATTCTATTTCCAGATGGCCTGCACCCAACCCATCACCCTGTATGGCAAGGCGAACTTACTGGGTAAGGCCATGGTCGGCGCGCAATGGCTATTCGCGCGATCTGGACCGGGGGCGTCAAACCAGTTCGAAAGCTGCGGCTTCATCCGCAGCCGCGCCGGGATAAAATATCCCGACATTCAATATCACTTCTTCCCGATGGCGATCAATTATGACGGATCATCGCTGGCGAGCGAGCATGGCTTTCAAGCCCATGTCGGCCCGATGCGCTCCAAAAGCCGAGGGACAGTCACCCTCAAAAGCGCGGACCCGCATGATAAGCCGAAGATCCTGTTCAACTATATGAGCCACCCAGACGATTGGACCGAAATGCGGGCCTGTGTCAGGCTGACACGCGAGATTTTCCAGCAGCCAGCCTTCGCACCATTCCGCGGACGCGAGATTCAGCCCGGTGCGGACTGTATTACGGATGATCAGATTGACGCCTTCATCGCTGAACATGTCGAAAGCGCACTGCACCCCAGTTGCACCTGCAAGATGGGTCGCCCCAATGATCCCATGGCAGTGGTAGACCCGGAACTGCGCGTCATCGGCGTTCAGGGCCTGCGCGTGGTCGATAGCGGCGTGATGCCGACGATTACGACCGGTAACCTCAACGCGCCAACAATCATGATCGGGGAAAAGGGCGCGGACCATATTCTCGGAAAGCCGATGCTCGCCCCGTCCAACGCCCCCTTCTACGTCGCGCCCAATTGGGAAACGACGCAACGATGAGCGCGACCATTCTCGAACCGGCACGACAGATTGACGTCATTCGGGAAACAGAAGTTCTGGTCGTCGGATCGGGACCGGGCGGGCTTGCCGCCGCTTTGGCCTCAGCGCGGGCCGGTGTGGAGACGACCCTGCTCGAACGTTATGGCTGCTTTGGCGGCAACATTACGCAGGTCGGCGTCGAAGGCTTTGCCTGGTACCGCCACCCTGCCACCATCGACAGCGAAGGCATCGGGCGGGAATTTGAAGAGCGCGCCAAAACAATGGGCGCCGCCATGCCGGAACCGCAATCCATCAGCCACAGCCTCGATGCCGAAGGCTTTAAGTTCGTCGCGGATACGTTGGTTGAGGAAGCGGGGGTCACCCCCATGCTCCACCGCATGTTCGTCGCGCCGATCATGGACGGTGATACCATCCGCGGCGTGATTGTGGAAAGCAAGGCGGGCCGTGAAGCTATCCTCGCCAAGCGCGTGATTGACGCGACGGGAGATGCCGACATCGCCCACCGCGCCGGGGCGCCCACGCACATGCATCCGGTGGAAGAGATGATGTCCGTCTCGGTCATGTTCTCCATGTGCGGGGTCAACAAGACGCGGTTCATCGATGCGGTCAAAGCCGACCCGCAGACCTATGGCGACTGGGCCGTGGGCGGCGAATGGGAAGTGATCACCAGCGGCAAGGAGGATGAGATGTTCTCCCCCTTCTTGCGCAAGCCCTTCCAAAAGGCGCTGGAGGCCGGGCTCATCCCCGACAGCGTGAAAACCATGGCAGGCACATGGGGCACCGTCTCCGATCAAGGCGACCTGACCTACCTCAACATGTGCCACCTCTATCTCGACGGCACCAATCCAGACGCGCTGACGCACGGCGAAATGGCGGGCCGGAAACAGGCGATGCACGCCATTGCAGCGCTTCAGGCCTTCATGCCCGGCTGTGAGGACGCCAAACTGCGCAATTTCGGCATGACGCTGGGCATCCGCGACACGCGCAAGATTGATGCCGTTTACAACATGACCGCCGATGACGTGATGCAGCAGGGTCGCTTTGACGACAGCGTTGGCATCTTTCCGGAATTCATCGATGGCTATGGCTATCTGATTTTGCCGACAACGGGACGCTATTTCCACATGCCCTATCGATCTTTGGTGCCCAAAGGCGTGAAGCATTTGATCACGGCCGGCAGGATTGTTGGTGGTGACAAAGTCAGCCACGCTGCCGTCCGCAACATGATGTGCTGCGCCGTCGCCGGACAAGGGGCAGGCGTGGCCGCTGCACTGGCGGTAAAGTCCGGCCGCGACTTCGCCGATATCGACATTAGCGATGTTCAGCAGGAACTCCGCCGACAGGGTGCGCGGATCGCCTGAGTTTTGCAGTCTGCTTCAAACAAGGCTCAGCCGTGGGACCGAACGGGCGTCTGATCCATGACGTCAAAATGAGGCCGAGGCGCCAACTAAAAGCGTGAGCCCCGGACGACATCGACGGTGCTGAGAAACAGCACCAGACCGTGGCTGTCGAGCAAGGGGGTCAATTGTTCGACCAGTCTGCTGGTTTTTTCCTCTGAGGCGACGGTTAGAAAGATGAGCTTCGCCTGCGCGCCGCTTATCTCCTCATCTGTCCAGACACCATTATGGCCCGCCCCACCCAGCACAGGCAAAAGACTGTAACTCGTGATGTCAGACTGACGGGCAAGGTCTATAAGGAGCGGCGCCAAAGGGCGATCCACGAGAACTTCGATTCTGCGACGTTGGACAACTTGCACGGTCATGCACCAATCCTTGAAGCCAGTGTGATGTAAAGAGGGATACCAAGCGTCACGTTGAACGGGAAGGACACCGCGAGCGCCATCCCCAGCGAAAGTCCAGGGTCCGCCTGCGGTAGGGACATGCGCATGACAGCAGGCACCGCGATATAAGAGGCACTTGCGGCCAGAATCCCAAGGATAGCGGTCGTCGGTACATCAAGGCCGATTGCCGTTCCAAGCGTTACACCGATGAAACCCTGAAGAACCGGCAAGGCAATGCCGAGACCAACGAGCCGCCATGTCAGGTTCCGGGTCTCGCGCAGCCGTCGCGCGGCGATCAGCCCCATGTCGAGAAGGAACAGGCAGAGGACACCCCGGAAACCGGTTTCGAAAACCGGAAGGACGGGTGCGGCCCCGTCCTTGCCCACAATGAGACCGATGAGAAAACTGCCAAGCAAAAGCACAACAGAGCCGTTCAGCAGGCTTTCGTGCCACATGGAGGTTGTCGGTGAAGATTTCGGCATAGAGGGGACAGACGCGAGTGCTTTTCGAGCGAGCAGAAGCCCGATGATGATCGCAGGAGTCTCCATCGCGGCCATCACCGCGACCATATAGCCGGCCGGTGGCATGGACAGCGCTTTGAGGATTTCTGATCCCGTCACGAAGGTAACGACGCTCACTGACCCATAATGAGCCGCAATGGCCGCCGCGTTTGTACGGTCGAGACCACCCAGTTTTTGCAGCAAGCCGAACGCGGGAACCGGCAACAGCAGACTCAAGCCCACCCCGGCGGCCAGTGCCGCCGCAAACTGGGCTGAAACGCCTGCGTCGGCAACGTTGATGCCGCCCTTCAGCCCAATCGACGCCATCAGATAAATCGACATGGCCTTGCCCATGGCATCCGGAACATTCAAATCCGACCGCACGAGCCCCGCAAAACTGCCGAGAATGAAAAAGAGGATCATGGGCGACAAAAGCGCGCTGATCCCCACGTCGATAGCCATGTAACGTCCCCCCTTTTCGATTTGATACCGTTAAAACCGCGCCGTCAGCGACACATTGGCGATGTGGTGCACCCGATCGTGCCCGCGCGCGACGATCCATTGGTTGATATAGCCCGGCTCAACCGTCACAGCCTTGGTGACGGGTATCGCCAGACCGACCGAATTGCGCCACCGATCAAGCCCGCTGCGCTGCCCCCAGCTGGTATCATCCAACGAGACAAAGGCTTCGCTCCAAAGAACAGCGCGTGTTCTTCCCGTAAGCGGTGCCGTCGCGCGCAGTTGCTGGCGCAAACGCCACCCCATGTCGGCCCGGCCTTCCACCCAACGCTGTTCAATCCGGGTCCGGCCTGTAACGGTCGGCCCTGTCCCGTTACCTGCGACGCGAAAAGCCAGTTGCTGCCAGAAGCGATGTTCATCTGAACTGACAGGCCCCGTTGGGTCTGTCGCGACATAGGCATAGCCCAGACTGACGACGGTGTTCTTTCCCAAACGGTATCCGATGCTGGGGCGCAGGATGGACTGACCAAGCCTAGAGACGTCATCAGTGAGGCGTGCGACGCCTTCCATTGTGACGACAACGTCCTTGCTGACATCGGCAGAGATAATCACTGCGCCCCATAAATGGGAATCCTCTTCCGCAGCATGGAGTGGCGCTCCGGCCAGAATAGCAAGTGCAACCAGCGGCGTGTAGCGGATCATAAGATGCCCCTTTTCAGTTCAATCAGAACCGGTAAGCGAGACCGGCGCTGAGCACCCATGGGTCAAGCTTATGCCGTGTTTCGAGAACGGTCGTATTGCCCGCACGGAACACGGCTGTCGTATCGACAAAATACCGCTTTGCATCGATGCTCAGGCCAAGGCCGCGATCATTCAGCTTAATGTCCGTGCCCGCCTGCAAGGCGAAACCGAAATCATCCTTCAGGTTGACAGCTGTGGCCCCCAGCGTCCGCGCGGTTGCCCCGACACCTTCGCTGAAGATGAAAAAGCGCGTCGGACCTGCGCCAACATAGGGTTTGATCACCGAGCTGTTGGCCAGATGGTATTTCAGGGTGACCGTGGCGGGAAGGATGATGGCATTGTTGACGAGCTTTGCACCGGACAGGCTGCCGGAACCGTTTACATCGTGCGGCGTAACGCAGCAGATCGTTTCAACCGAAAGGTTCGGGCTGAGGAAATATTCCGCCGCAATGGTCGGCACAAAGCTGTTGGAGGCCTTTGACTGTGCGCCCGCGGGAAGGCCGATACGGTCTGTGACAACATTCGTGATCTTGCCATCGGGCAGCACGGCTGTGCCGAAGAGCTTCACCTGAATCTTGCCTTCAGTAGACTGCGCAGAAGCGACCGATGCGGTGGCCGCCAAAATCGATGCGAGAGCAAACTTGATGGAAAGGGTCTTCATGGGATTACCTCATTCTCATTAGGCCGAAGCCGAAGACTCTTTCGGCTTGGCAAAGGGGATGGTGCCGGCCAGATGAAGGGGAGGTTTGGCCGGCACCCGCAGGGTCAGATCTTCTCTGGCATCGCAGATGAATGCAGGTGCTCGATCTTCCACTGACCGTCTTCAAACTGGTACAGGAAGCTGTAGCGGGCCTTCACGTCGGTCTTGGCTCCGGTCTCCGGATTGGTCAGGGCGACCGTCCAGGTCCCTGCGCGCAGGGCCCAGTTGCAGCCGGACTTGATCGTCGAGCTGTTGATGGTGCCGACCGGGCTGTTTTTCAGGAAGCTGACAAAATAGTCGCGGATACCGGCATGGTCGGTGCGCGGCTTGTTGGCGACAGTTGCCAGAAGGACGGCATCGTCATCGAACAGCGCAGTCACCGTATCGGGGTTCTTCGTCGCCCAAGCCGCGTTGAAGGTGTTGAACTGAGCATCCAGCTGGGCCGCGGTCGGCTTCATGCAAACCGCCTTACCTTTTGCCATGGCGGGCTGCGCCGCAGCCATGGCCATGCCGGCGAGAACGGGGAGGTAGAGATACTTACGCATAATGATTTCTCCTTTTTTAGTTGGTGGACAGAGTTTCAGTGGGCGGTGGCGGGCGTCCGGGTTTTCCAGAGCGACCAGCCTATCCCCGCGCCGATCAGGCCGAAGGTCACGGCCAGGCTGGCAACGGGCGGAAACTTCGCCCCATCCAGCAGAAAATCGGACACGAAGATCTTGGAGCCGATGAACACAAGTACGGCGGCAAGGGCGAATTTGAGGTAGTGGAAACGGTCGATCATCGCCGAGAGTGCGAAGTAGAGCGCACGCAGGCCAAGGATCGCCATGATGTTGGATGTGTAGACCACGAAGGTATCGGTCGTGATCGCGAAGATGGCGGGCACCGAGTCAATCGCGAAGACAAGGTCAGCTAGGTTGATGACAACCAGCGCGAGGAAGAGCGGGGTCGCCGCGCGCGCCATCCGGCCTGTCTTCTCATCCCGCACTTTCACAAAGAAGTGCTGATCATGCAGGTCCTTCGTCACCCGCATGTGCGTCGAGATCCAGCGGATTGCGGGGTTCTTTGAAAGGTCAGGCGCATGATCGTCCGAAAAGAACATTTTGATGCCCGTCGCGATCAGGAAGGCCGCGAAGATGTAGAGGACCCAATAGGCCTCGCTCACCAGCGCCGCACCGGCCGCAATCATCAAGCCACGCAGCACGATCACCCCGATGATGCCCCACAATAGGGCGCGATACTGGAACTTGGCCGGGATCGCGAAGAAGGCAAAAACTAGGCTGATCACGAAGATGTTGTCGATCGACAGCGCCTTCTCAATGAAGAAGCCTGTATAATATTTCATGCCGAGATCCGCGCCCTTTTCCACCCAGACCCAGGCGCCGAACGCCAGGGCGATCGCGATGTAAAAGGCGGAGAGCTTCAGGGATTCTGCAATCCCCATCTCCCGGTCTTCCTTGTGGAGCAGGCCGAGGTCAAATGCCGTCAACGCCACAACCAACCCTATGAACGCCAGCCAAAACCAGACAGGCGTTCCAAGGAACATGGACGTGAAAAATTCGAGCATTTGTATCTCCGGCAAAACGTAGGTCGCATATCGTTGCCGGAAGATGATTGATCAAATTGCAATATGCATAGTCTTTTGATAGATAGATTCTATCATGTCGATGCTTCGCCAATTCGAATATCTGGTTGCCCTTTCCGAATACGGGACCTTCCGACGGGCCGCAGACGCCGTGCACATTTCGCAGCCAACGCTGAGCCAGCAACTCCGCGCGCTTGAGGCAAAGCTTGGAGCGCAATTGGTCGAGCGCAATGAAACACCTGTCCAACTCACACCCATTGGACGGGAAGTTGTTGCCCGCGCGCGTAAATTGCTGATCGGCGTCAAGGATATAGAAGATCTTACCCGGCGTGCGCGACAGGCGATTGCAGGCACTATCCGCTTCGGCATCACGCCGACGCTGGGACCCTATCTCATGCCGGAAATTATCGCGCAGCTGCACCGGAAGTATCCCGACCTGCGCCTCTACATCCGCGAGGGCATTCCCATTGAACAGGCGCGTGATCTGGCCAATGGCGATCTCGACATGCTGCTTTCCCCCCTGCCCGTCACCGGCAGCGGCCTGCATATTGAACCTCTTTTTCGTGAGCCTCTGCATATCGTGGCGCCGCCTGACCATCCTCTGGCGCAGGCCGAACAGGTGGAAAAAGATGATCTGCAGGGCATCGGCATCCTCAGCATGGACCGGCGCCACCATACCCACCGCCAGTTTCGGGACATCTGCATTGATCTGGGGGCAGAGCTGCTGGAGGATTATGAGGGCACCAGCCTTGATAGCCTACGGCAAATGTGTGGTTCAGGCTTGGGCTTTGCCATTTTGCCCGAGCTTTATCTGCGATCGGAAGTCGGCGGGGAAAACATGGTGACGCGCCTAAAACCGAAAGGCTGGGCGGCAGCCCGGTCCATCGCCGCCGTTTGGCGCGACGGAGCCGCCTTTGCAGATAATTATCAGTTGATCGCGGATGTCGTCGTGGAACAAGCGCGACAGATTCTGGCCGGTCCTCTAGACGGCTGAGGGCGCCGCATAAGCGCGCAAAAACGTCTCGACAGCCTGCTCAATCTCGGCATCCAATTGTGCCTTGTCCACGCGCTTCAGCGCGCCGATCAGATATTTCTGAAACTCGCCCGACTGGCACAGCGCCAGAAACTGTTTGGCGGCCATCAGGGGATCAACCGGCCTTAAAACGCCGCGCTCCATAAGGGCCGCAAGCCAGTTTGATAACCTTGCCTGACCGCGCGCAGGGCCGCGTTCAAACAACACGCCACCAAGTTCGGGAAAGCGGCCTGCTTCGCCTGTGATCATCCGGTGCAGCGCGATGATCTGCGGCCGCATCAGCGTCGTCATCAAAGAGCGACCAAGCACAAGCAGCGTTTCTCCGGGGTCACCTTCAGGGGGAAGCGGCACGCGCAACGCCTCCCCATAGCGCTCCACCAGGTCATCAATGACCGCCGCAAAAAGATCCTGTTTGCTGGGGAAATAAGACCAGAGCGTGGTCTTGGAACCGCCTACGGTCGCGGCGATGGAAGACATGGTCGTCCCGCCATAGCCATCCCGTAAAAATGCAGCGCGCGCCACCGCCACAATGGACTGTCGCTTCAAATCTTTCCGGCTAGGCACGGCACGAGTCATCAATCTGTACTATTCAGTATCATTCTTCTTGACAAGATCAGGCCGACCCACCAATTGCGGGCCGTACCATGCAGTACAGTCGCACACTTCGTTCTGGCCTCGCCATATCGCTCGCATCGGCGCTCGCCGCCTGTGCCACGCTGCCTCGCGTCGACGCGCCCACTGCGCCTCTGACCCCCATATCGCTGGAAACCGCCAAGGCGTTTGAGGCCTCCCAAGCGGACTTTCCGCAGGACACCTGGTGGACCAGCTTCGGGGATGAGGCGTTGAACGCCCTGATGGACGAAGGCTTGCGCTCTTCGCCGGACACCGCATTGGCTGCAGCCCGCATCCGCGCGGCCGATGCCATGGCGGAGCAGGCAGGCGGCGCACTCCTCCCCTCGCTGTCCGTTGAAGGTGCAGCAGGCGGCGCCAAGCAAAGTTACAATATGGGTATCCCGGCCCAATTTGTGCCCAAAGGCATTGTTGGCACCGGGAAGCTAAGCGCATCTATTGGTTTTAATCTTGATCTTTGGGGGCGCAACCGAGCCGCCCTCGCCGCAGCGCGCAGCGATGCCGAGGCCGCCCGCGTGGATGCCCAGCAGGCCCGCCTTCTTCTGACGACCAGCATCGCCACAGCATGGGTCGAATTTGGCCAGCTTTGGGCCAATCGTGACGTTGCCGAAACAGCAGTCCGGGTTCGCGCAGAAACCGAGGCGTTGACCGCCGCGCGGGTAAAGGCCGGCATCGACAACCAGTCTGATCTCGATCTTGCCCGGTCCCGCCATGCCGCTGCCCGTGCTGAGCTGGCCGCGCTGGACGAAGCCATCAACCTGAGCCGCAATCGCATTGCCGCATTGGTGGGTGCAGGGCCCGACCGTGGGGACAATCTGCCGCGCCCGTCCTTATCCAGCCATCTGGCGATAGGGGCGCCAGTGAACCTCGCGCTCGACCTTCTGGGGCGTCGGCCCGACATCGTCGCCGCCCGCCTGCGCACGGAAGCTGCCGCCAAACGCGTCAAGGTCGCCAAGCTCGACTTTTATCCCAACATCAACCTGTCGGCAGTGGGCGGGTTGCAATCATTGGGCCTGTCCAATCTGTTTGACAGCGGGTCCTCCATGGCCAATTTCGGTCCGGCAATCAGCCTGCCACTGTTCGACGGCGGTCGCCTTGCGGGACGCTATCGAGCCGCCGATGCAACCTATGCGGATGCTGTTGCGCGCTACGATGCGGCGCTGATCAATGCTTTCCGTGAAGTCGCCGATGCGCTCGATTCACGGCGCGCTTTGGACAGTCGCCAAGCTGCCAGCAATGAGGCTGCCCGGACGGCAGACCATGCCGCAGCACTTGCCCAGCTTCGCTACAAGAACGGGATCGCAAACCTGTTGCAGTCTCTTGCCGCCGAAGACGCAGCTTTGGCCGCGCGTCGCGCATCTGCCGATCTGGCGGCGCGGGCCGACCTGCTCGACATTGCCCTCACCCGGGCCTTGGGCGGTGGCTTCCACTCCTCCCCTTCCAAAGACAAGGCCGGCACATGACCGACTCCACAATCGCCACAGCAGACGAGTCCAGCTCCAACGACGCAGCCCTGATGGGCAAGCGGAAGAAATTTCTGCGACTCTTCGCATTGGTTCTGCTCAGCTTGGCGATAATCTGGGGCATCTGGTATTTCCTAACCCAGTCGGGGCGCGTCAGCACGGACAATGCCTATGTCGGCGCTGATACGGCGGTCGTGACGCCGCTCATTTCCGGACCGGTAAAGGATGTCCGCGTCGGCGGCACGCAGATGGTCAATAAGGGCGACATCCTTGTCATCCTTGATGATGCGGATGTCCGCGTTGATCTCGCCAATGCCGAAGCTATGCTGCAACAGGCACAACAAAGGTTCCGCCAGACCAAGGCTACCGGCACATCTTTGGATGCGCGCCTTTCCGCACGCGCGGCCGATGCCGCCGCGGCCCGCGCCCGCCTGACGGTTGCACAGGCTGATTTTGAAAAGGCACGTACCGCGCTGAACCGTCGAGACGGGCTGGTCGCGTCGGGCGCTGTGTCGGCTGAAGAGTTGACGACAGCGCGTACAGCCTATCAACAGGCCCGGGCCGCCCTTGATCAGGCACAGGCAGGCGTTGCGGCGGCCGAAGCCACGCGCGCGTCCGCTGTGGGTGATCTTGCCTCCAACGAAGCCCTGACACGCGGCGTAAGTGAGATGACGGCCCCCGATGTCGCGGCGGCGCGCGCGCGGCTTGCCCAAGCTCGCCTCAATCTTGAGCGCACGATTATCCGCGCGCCCATTCGCGGCGTGGTGACCAACCGCCAGGTTCAGATCGGCCAGCGCATCGCCGCTGGAACGCCAATGATGACGCTGGTTCCTACAGACGCCGTCTTTGTCGATGCGAACTTCAAGGAAAGCCAGCTAAGAAAGGTCCGCCCGGGCCAGCCGGTTGAATTGACGTCCGACTTTTATGGCAGCAGCGTCACCTTTCACGGACGGGTTAAGGGCTTTGCCGGCGGCACAGGCGCTGCCTTCTCCCTTATCCCTGCGCAGAACGCGACGGGGAATTGGGTGAAGGTTGTTCAGCGCCTGCCCGTCCGCATCCTGCTGGATGCCAAGGAAGTGAAGGAACACCCCCTGCGCGTCGGCCTGACGATGGACGCGGTCATCGACACGCGCGACTGATATGGCGGCGGCCCCTCCCGAACCGTTGACGGGCGGCCGCCTCATCCTTGCGGCGATTGTGCTCGCGCTCGCCAACTTCATCGTCATTCTTGATACAACCATCACCAATGTGTCCGTGCCGCACATTGCGGGAGGTCTTGCGATCTCCCCGTCACAGGGCACTTGGACAATCACCTCTTACGCCGTGGCAGAAGCCATCACCGTCCCGCTGACGGGGTGGCTGGCATCGCGCTTTGGCACCTACCGAACGCTGATGTTCTCATTGAGCGGCTTTGCTCTGTTTTCGGTGCTCTGCGGTGTTGCACGAACGATCGAGCTTCTGGTGGTTTTCCGCATTCTCCAGGGCCTATCGGGCGGGCCGTTGATGCCGCTGACACAGACACTGCTGATGCGCATCTATCCGCCGGAAAAGATGTCTCAGGCCATGGCCTTATGGGGGATGACAACCATCTGCGCGCCCATCTTCGGGCCGCTCATTGGCGGCTACATATCCGACAATTGGTCTTGGCCGTGGATTTTCTACATCAACTTGCCGGTTGTGGCGATGTGCCTGTTCCTCGTGAACCAGCTCATCGCGCCTTATGAGACGCCGACAAAGCGGGAGCGCATCGACATTGTCGGGCTGGTCCTGCTGGTCGTGTGGGTCGGGTCGTTCCAGCTGATGCTGGACATCGGGAGGGAACATGACTGGTTCGCCTCTTCAGGCATCCTCGCGCTTGCGATTATCGCAGCGGTCGGTCTGGTGGCCTTTGTCATCTGGGAACTAACAGACCCGCATCCAATCGTAGACCTAAGTGTCTTTCGATACCGAACACTCTGGGTCGGGACGATCGGCGTTTCGCTTGGCTTTGGCGGGCTGTTTTCCATGATCGTGCTGGTGCCGCTCTGGCTTCAGTCCGTCATCGGCTACACGGCTAGCGAGTCCGGCCATGCCATGGCCCTTGTGGGCGTCTTTGCGGTGTTCATGGCACCGGTGGTCGGCAAGCTGACGCAAAAATTTGACGTCCGCCTATGCATTACAATGGGCATGCTCTGGCTGGTTGCTGTCGCCCTCTTGCGGACAAACTGGTCCACTGATGGAGACTTCTGGACCTTCGCGTTGCCGCAGTTGCTGCAGGGCTTCGGCATGCCCTTCTTCTTCATCGGGCTAATGTCCTTCGCCATGTCGTCGGTCCCGGCGAAGGATACCGCCTCCGCCGCGGGGCTGCTCAGCTTCATGCGCACGGTCAGCGGCGCTGTCGGCACTGCGCTTGCCGCCTCTTGGTGGGATGATGCGTCCCGCGTCAGTCGTGATCAACTTGCGGGCAGCCTTAACGGTGCACAAGACGCCTTGGCAAAACTTCAGGCCTCTGGTCTATCCGAAGGCCAGGCCCGCAGCGTCATCGAACGGATGGTCGATGCACAAGCCGCGACCCTCGGCGTGAACCACGTCTTCTGGATCGGCGCTGGCATCCTCTTCATCGCCGCTTGGCTGCCCTGGTTTGCCCCCCGGCCAACCGGCAATTTCATGGCCGGAGCCGGCGGCGCACACTGACGCCCCTTGCCGGAATCGCACTTTGTATGTAACGCATACAAATCAGCACCAAGGAGCATAGAGCATGTCAGCAAAGCTGATCGACGGGAAGAAACTCGCCGCGGAAATCCGGAAGGACTGCGCGGCCCGTGTGCGGGCGCTTGGCCAACATGGTGTCACGCCGGGTCTCGCCGTCATCCTTGTCGGCGAAGATCCTGCCTCCGCTGTCTATGTCGGCAAGAAGATCAAGGCGTGTGAAGCTGTCGGCATTCGTTCCTTTACAGATCGCTACCCCGCCGACATCACCAATGAAGCGCTGCTCAGCCGCATCGAAGATTTAAATGCGGACGAAACGGTCCACGGCATCCTCGTTCAGTTGCCCCTGCCGCCGCATATCGACATGGCCAAGGTGCTGGAGACCATTGCAGTCGATAAAGATGTCGACGGCTTCCATCTCTACAATGTCGGCGGTCTCGTCACCGGCAACACGGTCTTTTCGCCCTGCACACCTTATGGGGTGGTCAAACTGCTGGAGAGCGAGAACATCCCCATTGAAGGGCAGAATGTCGTCGTCGTCGGCGCCAGTAATATCGTCGGGAAACCCATGGCGCTCATGCTGATGGCGCGGGATGCGACCGTGTCAATCTGCCACGCAAAGACGCGTGACCTCGCCCAATATACAATCCTTGCCGACATTCTGGTTGTGGCAGCGGGTGTCCCCAACCTCATCCTGCCGCAGATGGTGAAGACCGGCGCCGTCGTGATCGACGTCGGCATCAACCGGATGCCCGATGGCAGCATAACGGGTGACGTGGATTTTGAAGGCGTCCGCTGGCGCGCCTCCGCCATCACGCCCGTCCCCGGCGGGGTCGGGCCAATGACGGTGACGATGCTGCTTGAAAACACCATCAAGTCGGCAGAACGCGTTGCCGGACTAGACCCTGAAAACGGTCTGCCCCTCAGCACCGCAGCCTGAGGAGCGTCACCAAGCTTAGATCGGGAAATGCCCCGGCTGCGTTTCGATGGTGATCCAACGCAGTTCGGTGAAGCTATCGATCCCTGCCTTACCACCGAAACGGCCATAGCCTGAGGCCCCCACGCCGCCGAAGGGCATTTGCGCCTCGTCATGCACGGTGGGTCCGTTCACATGGCAGATGCCGGACTTGATCTGCCGCGCAACGCCGAGGCCGCGCGCCGTATCCTTGGTGAAGACGGCGGCGGACAAGCCATATTCGCTATCATTGGCAAGGCGGATGGCGTCAGCTTCATCTTTGGCCCGGATCATCGCAACAACAGGGCCAAAGCTCTCATCCCGATAAAGGTTCATCGCAGACGTCACGCCATCCACAACGGTTGCCGGCATCAGGACAGAGTCCGCCACTCCCCCAGACAGGAGCGTCGCACCCTTGGCCGTCGCATCGGCAATCAGGCTGTTGACGTGATCAACCGTCTTGCGGTCCACAACGGCACCCAGCGGAGTCGTTCCCTCGCGTGGATCGCCGGTGGCGAGGCTCTTCGCTTTCGCCGCAAATTTGGCGGCAAAGGCGTCGGCCACCGCTTCAACAACAATGATCCGCTCAGTCGACATGCAGATCTGGCCCTGGTTCATGAACGCACCAAATGCGGCTGCCTTCACGGCCTCATCGAGATCCGCATCCTCCAGCACGATCAGCGGTGCCTTACCGCCCAGTTCCAAAAGGCAGGGCTTCAGATGCTCAGCCGCGCGCTTGGCGATGATCTTGCCGACCGCGGTGGAACCCGTGAAGTTGATCCGCTTCACAGCAGGCGCATCGATGAGCGCGCCGACGACGTCGCCTGCGTCGGCAGGTGCGTTGGTGACGACGTTGACTACGCCTTCCGGAAAGCCTGCTTCGGCAAAGGCTTCGATGATGATTTCATGCGTGCGCGGGCAGGTCTCGCTCGCCTTCAGGATCACGGCATTGCCGCAGGCCAAGGGGACCGCAATGGCGCGTACGCCAAGGATGATCGGCGCATTCCATGGGGCAATGCCCAAGATTACACCCACCGGTTCGCGCAGCGCCATGGCGAGGCAACCGGGCTTGTCCGACGGAATGACTTCACCTGAAATCTGCGTGGTGAGTGCGGCCGCCTCGCGCACCATCGATGCTGCGAGGCCAAGGTTGAACAGCGCCCACCCCTTGGTCGCGCCGATTTCTGCCATCATCGCTTCAACAAATGCGTCGGCCTTGGATTCAAGAGCCGTTGCGGCCTTCATCAGGACCGCGCGGCGCGCATTTGGGCCTGTCGCTGCCCAGATGGGGAAAGCCGCTGCTGCCTTTTCCGTGATGGCCGCAATGTCAGAGGCTTTCATGGCAGGCGCGCTGGAGGCGACTGTGCCGGTGATCGGATTGATACGCTCAAATTTCATGGGAGATCTCCTATTTTGTTATGGAATATAACATTGAAAAGCGTGGTCAAGTCATTGCCGCCAGAGCGCAGCTTCACTGGAAACGATCCTATTGCCAATTGCAAAAACGGCCCTGTTTTGCTGGCCAGTCAAAACCGCGGTTCCACAGGGAGTTGGCTTTTCGCGGCGGACGGCTAGACAGCGTGTGATACGCAAAGCGCGAGAGGCGATCTGATGCACGAAGTTTCCCCACGGTCATGGCTGTTCATTCCCGGCGACAGTGAAAAGAAGCTCGCCAAGGCCGATGGCTGTGGTGCCGATGCATTGATCCTCGACCTTGAAGACTCTGTTTCTGTCGATCGCAAATCGGCGGCACGAGACTTGGTGGCCGCCTTTCTTGCCGAGCGCCCCGCCCCGAAGCGCACAGCGCAACTCTGGGTCCGGATCAATCCCCTCGACAGCGGAGAGGCGTTGGTTGATCTGAAAGCCGTACTTGGCCTCCAGCCGGATGGCATCATCCAGCCGAAAACAGACACGCCGAGCTGCGTGCGAACCCTGTCCCATTATCTGGATGCCTTCGAGGCGCAGCATAATATGGAGGTCGGCCGGACACGCATCGTCCCAGTCGCGACCGAAACAGCAGTGGCGCCCTTCCATTTGGGAGACTTTGCGACCGCAGGGCTCACCCGCCTTGCGGGATTAACTTGGGGTGCCGAGGATCTGGCAACGGCTGTCGCGGCAAGCACCAACCGCGATGAAACGGGGGACTGGTCCTTCACTTATCGGATGGCCCGCTCCCTCACCCTGTTGGCAGCCCATGCCGCCGGTGTGCAGGCGATCGACACGCTCCATGCCGATTTCCGCGACGAAGATGGGCTTCGCGCCGCGTCGCGGGCCTCACGCAGTGAAGGATTTAGTGGTCGACTGGCGATCCACCCGGCGCAGGTGCCGATCATCAATGAAAGCTACCTGCCGACAGACGTAGAAATCGCCCATGCCCACCGCATCGTCGACGCCTTTGCCGCAAACCCCGGCGCAGGCACAGTCGGCCTAGACGGCAAAATGATCGATATTCCGCATCTCAAGCAGGCGCAGGCGATCCTGACGCTGGCCGAAAGCTATTCCAACCGCTCGTGAATCGACACGGGCCGCATGACAAGGCATAGTCCCCGACGCAGTCCTGAACACAGGCTGTTGGGGGAGAGACAGCCGTGAAGATTTCATCCGGCACATTGACATTGCCTGCGGGGTCGCGCGCCGCCGGGGACAAGTTATTTTATCAAAGCTGGATGCCAGAGGCGCCGCGTGCGGCCATCCTGCTCGCGCACGGCTATGCAGAGCACCTTGGCCGCTATGAGCATGTGGCCGAACGCTTCGGGCGGGATCAGCTGGCCGTTTTCGCCATTGACCATTGGGGCCATGGCCGATCCGACGGCATCCGCGGTTTTGTGCCGAACTTTTCAGTATTTCTGGATGGGATGGCAGCGCTGCTCGCCTTTGTGCAGGACGCCCTGCCCGGTCTTCCCCGCATCCTGATTGGCCACAGCATGGGCGGGCTAATCGCAACCGCGCATCTATTGAACCATCAGCAGGAATATGACGGCGCCATCCTTTCCGGCCCCGCAGTCAAACCTGCCACGCCACCATCTACCGCCACGCAAATCGTTGGTCGGCTTCTGTCGCGCTTTGCGCCGCAAGCCGGAATTTTGCAGCTGGACTCCAACGCTGTCAGCCGCGATCCGGCCGTCGTTGCGGCCTATCTGGCGGACCCGTTGGTCCATTCAGGCAAGATGAGCGCGCGGCTGGCCTCAGAAATGCTCGACACCATGGCAAGAGTGCAGGACAACGCCCACCGCATCACCCTGCCCTTGCTGATCGTTCATGGCAGTGAGGACAGCCTCGCCTCACCCGCTGGCGCCCGTGAGCTATTCGGCAAACTGACCTCAACTGATAAGCAATTCAAAGAGTTTCCCGGCCTTTATCATGAGGTCTTCAACGAACCCGAACGCAATGATGTGTTGGATCTGGTGTCAGGCTGGATCACACAACACCTTGATCAAGAAACAGACGGAAGTATCTGATAATATGAATTATATTCTCGCCATCGCCGCGGTTTTGATTGCCGCTCCCGTGCTGCTCTACCTGGTATCGCCCGCCATCCTGTTCCGCCAGTTTCAAAAGGCGATGCGCCGCAAGGGCGGGCTTGCGCTCAAGTCGATCCGCGTCGATGGCACAGATTGGCCCTATCTCGAGGGCGGCCCTGCGGACGGAGACGTCATCGTCTTCGTGCATGGCTTTGGCGCCGATAAGGACAATTGGGCCTTCTCCGCATCGCACTTCACCGGTAAATACCGTGTCATCGCCCCCGACCTGCCCGGCTTTGGCGAAAGCGACCTTTCCGCCGATCGAGACTATTCCATCGCGGCGCAGACAGACCGCCTGATGCGCTTTCTAGACGCGCTGGGCATTAAGAAATGCCACATCGCTGGAAACAGCATGGGCGGTTTCATCGCGCTCCAGACCGCACTGGACCACGGCCATCGGCTGACCACCCTCACGCTGCTCAACAATGCAGGCGTCAACGGTGCCAATGAAAGCGAATTGCAGCAGCTGGTGGCTGAAGGCCAGAACCCGCTTGTCGTGCGCGAGCTAAGCGACATTGATCAACTCCTGTCCTTCGTCACACACAAGCCGCGTCCAATCCCCGGCCAGTTCAAGAAAGTCATGTTCAATGAGGCCAAGCGCCGCGAAGAGCTACTCGACACAATTTTCACGGCCATCGCACAGGATTCGCTCGAAAATCCGGTCAACGACCGCTTGCACGAAGTGAAATGTCCGACGCTCATCATCTGGGGCCGGCATGACCGGCTGATCGATGTGAGCGCCGTCGACGTTCTGAAGGCGCGCATCAATGGCAGCGAAGCGGTTGTTTTTGACCATCTGGCGCATGTCCCGATGATCGAAGACCCGCAGGCCTTTGCCACCGCCCATCTCAGCTTTTTGGCCCGCAACGCATAGAGCATCAGCTGCGCACCGTTGACGCAGCGATGCGTTTTTGTAAGTGCCGCATACATAAATGAGAAGGGTGTTGGACTGCCCGCGAGAGCGCGGCTAGGGAGCATTTTTTAGACCCGTAAAAGGAGAGTCGAACGTGAAGACACGTGCCGCTGTCGCATTTGAAGCCAAGAAGCCGCTTGAGATTGTTGAGCTTGATCTGGAAGGCCCGAAGGCCGGTGAAGTCCTGGTGGAAATCATGGCGACCGGCATCTGCCACACCGACGCCTATACGCTCGACGGGTTTGACAGCGAAGGCATCTTCCCGAGCGTGCTTGGTCATGAAGGCGCAGGCATCGTCCGCGAAGTCGGCGCTGGCGTGACGTCGGTCACCCCCGGCGATCACGTCATCCCGCTCTACACGCCGGAATGCCGCCAGTGCAAAAGCTGCCTGTCGGGCAAGACCAACCTGTGCACGGCCATTCGCGCAACGCAGGGCAAGGGCCTGATGCCCGATGGCACGAGCCGCTTCAGCTATAAGGGTCAGACGGTCTTCCATTATATGGGCTGCTCGACCTTTTCGAACTTCACGGTTCTGCCGGAAATCGCGCTTGCCAAAATCCGTCAGGACGCGCCGTTCCAGTCCAGCTGCTATATCGGCTGTGGCGTGACGACCGGCGTCGGCGCCGTCATCAACACCGCAAAGGTGCAGGTTGGCGACAATGTTGTCATCTTCGGTCTGGGCGGCATTGGCCTCAACGTCATTCAGGGCGCGCGCCTTGCCGGTGCAAACAAGATCATCGGTGTCGACATCAACCCCGACCGTGAAGAATGGGGCCGCAAGTTCGGCATGACCGACTTCCTCAATTCCAAGGGCATGAGCCGCGAAGACGTGGTCGCAAAGATCGTTGCGATGACAGACGGCGGTGCGGACTACACCTTTGACGCCACGGGCAATACCGAAGTGATGCGCACTGCTCTGGAAGCATGCCATCGCGGTTGGGGCACGTCGATCATCATCGGCGTTGCGGAAGCCGGCAAGGAAATCGCGACGCGTCCGTTCCAGCTCGTCACCGGTCGCAACTGGCGCGGCACCGCCTTTGGTGGCGCCAAGGGCCGCACCGACGTGCCGAAGATCGTCGACATGTACATGCAGGGCAAGATCGAGATCGACCCCATGATCACGCACGTCATGGGCCTCGAAGAGATCAATACCGCGTTTGACCTGATGCACGCAGGCAAGTCGATCCGCTCTGTCGTGGTATTCTGAGCAAGCGAATCGACCAACTAAAGGAGAGAAGCAATGTTCAGTCACATCATGCTTGGTGCCACCGATCTCGCGGCATCGAAAAAATTCTATGACGCGATCCTTGGTACCGTTGGCATCGGCCCCGGCCATCAGGACGATAAAGGTCGTGTCTTCTACATGACCGACAGCGGCATCTTCGCGATCAGCACGCCGATCAACGGTGCGCCTGCTTGCGGTGCCAACGGCGGTACGATCGGCTTCAACGTCGCCTCACCGGAACAGGGCGATGCCTGGCACGCCGCTGGCGTCGCCAATGGCGGCACCACCTGTGAAGATCCCCCCGGGATCCGTGAAAGCGAAATGGGCAAAATGTATCTTGCCTATCTGCGCGATCCTTCGGGCAACAAGATTTGCGCCCTGCAGCGCATGTAAATCCGGCGGGGGGCTTCGGCCCCCTGTCACCCTCCCCGGTTCGATTGGAAATATTTGATGTTCACCCACATCTGCGTCTCGGCTCAAGACCTTGACACCTCAAAGAAATTTTATGACGCGGCCCTCGCCCCGCTCGGCGTTGCCAGCATTGGCCAAGTCAATGACCGCACGTGCGTCTACGCGACGCCAACCGGCAAGCTGCTCGTCATGACCCCGGCAGACGGCAATGCCGCCTCGCATTCCAACGGTGGCACAATTGGCCTTCAGGCGCCTGACAAGGCCGCCGTCGATGCGTTCCACGCAGCCGGTATCGCCAATGGCGGCACGGACGAAGGTGCCCCCGGCCACCGTGCAGGCGCACCCGGCAATCCTTATGGTGCCTATCTGCGCGATCCGGTTGGCAACAAGATCTGCGCTTTTGCGGCTCCGGAAGCCTGATCCATATGAGCCTCGCTGACATCCTTTCGCGCCACAAGGGACGTGAGGGGCCGCTGCTCCCCATCCTGCACGATGTGCAGGCAGAGTTCGGCCATGTCAGCGAGGACGCCATTCGCGCCATCGCGCTGGACCTGAACCTGACGCGCGCCGAAGTACATGGCGTCGTCAGTTTCTATCACGACTATCGGTCCACGCCGGAGCCACGCCCGGTTCTCAAACTGTGCCGCGCAGAAGCCTGTCAGGCGCGCGGCGTCGCCGCTTTGGTAGCAGCGATGACGCCCAACCCATCTATCAAAATCGAAACGGTCTATTGCCTCGGCCTGTGTTCCGTTGGCCCGGCCGCGATGGTCGGCACCGATGTTCACGCGCGGCTTGACGCTACGAAACTGGAAAAGCTGGTAGAATCCCTATGAAGGTTCGCATTTCCGACGACGCGCTGGCCCTCGCCTGCGGCGCAGATGCCGTTGCCAAAGCCTTTGTTGATGCAGGCGCCGAAGTAGAGCGCGTCTCATCCTGGGGCATGCACTGGCTGGAGCCGCTGGTGGAGATCAATGGCATCGGCTTTGGCCCGGCCACCCCCGCCGATGTCGCAGATATTCTCGCAGGCGGCGCAGATGCGCTTTGCATCGGCCCGATTGCGGCACACCCCTTCATCGCCCGGCAGCAGCGCCTGACCTTTGTCCGCGCGGGCAAAACCCGCCCGCTCGATCTGGACGATTATTACGCAACCGGCGGCTGGCAAGGCCTTGCCAAGGCGCGTGAACTGGGGCCGTCTGCGACAATCGATGCGCTGACCGCCTCTGGCCTGCGCGGACGCGGCGGCGCTGGATTTCCAGCGGGCATCAAATGGCGCACCGTCGCCGGGGCACAATCCCCTCAGAAATATATCGTCTGCAATGCGGACGAAGGCGATAGCGGCACCTTCGCCGACCGGATGGTCATGGAGGGTGATCCCTTCATGCTCATTGAGGGGATGGCCATTGCAGGCCACGCGGTCGGGGCGTCAAAGGGTTATGTCTATATCCGTTCCGAATATCCGCATGCGATTGCCAAGATGGTGGCTGCCGTCAAAGCCTGCGCGCATTTGATTGCGCCATTTGACGTTGAAATCCGCGTCGGTGCAGGCGCTTATGTTTGCGGCGAAGAAACGTCGCTTCTGAATTCGCTGGAGGGTAAGCGTGGCGAAGTCCGCGCAAAGCCGCCCCTGCCCGCCCTTGAAGGCCTGTTCGGAAAGCCAACCGTCGTCAATAACGTGCTCACGCTGGCGACTGTACCTTGGGTATTGGCCAATGGTGCAGAGGCCTATGCCGCCTATGGCATGGGCCGTTCTCGCGGGACGATGCCGATCCAGATTGCGGGCAATGTGAAGCATGGCGGCCTGTTTGAAACAGCCTTTGGCATCACGCTTGGCGAATTGGTAAACGACATTGGCGGCGGTACGGCCTCCGGCCGCCCTGTGCGCGCCGTGCAGGTTGGTGGACCGTTGGGTGCTTATCATCCGCCAGCGCAGTTCGACACACCCTTTGATTATGAAGCCTTTACGGGCGTTGATGGATTGATTGGCCATGGCGGCCTCGTCGTGTTTGACGCGCAGGTCGATATGGCCAAGCAGGCCCGTTTTGCGATGGAATTCTGCGCGGCGGAAAGCTGTGGTAAATGTACGCCCTGCCGCCTTGGCTCGACGCGCGGCACCGAAACGCTCGACCGCGTGCTCGCCGGTGAAGATGTGGACGCCAACCTCGCGCTGATCGAAGACCTGTGCGACACGATGAAGTTCGGCTCGCTCTGCGCGCTGGGGGGCTTCACCCCCTATCCCGTTTTATCCGCAATCACTCACTTCCGCGAAGATTTTGTGGTAAGGAACAAGGCATGACCTACCAGCCGCAAGCCGATTTCGGGACGCCAGCCTCCCGGTCCGATGAACAGGTATCTCTGACGATTGATGGTCGCGCCGTCACAGTGCCGGCCGGCACCTCCGTGATGCGGGCCGCGTCGGAACAAGGCACCGCCATCCCCAAGCTGTGTGCCACGGACAGCCTGTCTTCCTTCGGCTCCTGCCGTTTGTGCCTTGTAGAGATCGAAGGCCGTCGCGGGACGCCTGCCAGCTGCACGACGCCAGTCGAACCGGGCATGGTCGTGAAAACCCAGACGCCGCATCTCGCCAAGCTGCGCAAGGGCGTGATGGAACTATATATCTCCGATCACCCGCTCGATTGCCTCACCTGCGCGGCCAATGGCGATTGTGAGCTTCAGGATCAGGCAGGCGCGGTGGGCCTTCGCGATGTGCGCTATGCCGCCGACGCGACCCATCTTGGTCAGGCCAAGGACCATTCCAACCCCTATTTCGATTTTGATCCGTCCAAGTGCATCGCCTGTTCGCGCTGCGTGCGTGCCTGCGACGAAGTGCAAGGCACATTGGCGCTGACGGTGCAGGGTCGCGGCTTTGACTCAAAGATTTCAGCAGGCCTGTCGTCCGACAATTTCCTCGGCTCGGAATGCGTGTCGTGCGGGGCCTGTGTGCAGGCCTGCCCGACGGCCACCCTCGTTGAAAAGAAGGTCGTTGAAATCGGGACGCCGGAACGCTCGGTCGTCACCACCTGCGCATATTGCGGCGTTGGCTGCACCTTCCGCGCGGAAATGCGCGGCGAGCAGCTCGTGCGCATGGTTCCGTGGAAGGATGGCAAGGCCAACCGCGGGCATAGCTGCGTCAAGGGCCGTTTTGCCTGGGGCTATGCCCAACATCAGGACCGCATCCTGAAGCCGATGATCCGCGCCTCGACCAGTGAACCCTGGCGCGAAGTGGAATGGGACGAAGCCTTTGCCTATGCCGCATCAGAGCTGAAGCGGATTTCCGATAAATATGGCAAGGTGGCCTTGGGGGGCATCACGTCGAGCCGCTGCACGAACGAAGAAACCTTCCTCGTCCAGAAGCTGGTGCGCGCCGGATTTGGCAACAACAATGTCGATACCTGTGCCCGCGTCTGCCACTCCCCCACCGGCTATGGCCTGAAGACAACCTTTGGCACGTCGGCGGGCACGCAAGACTTTGACAGCGTTGAAGACAGCGATGTCATTCTCGTCATTGGCGCGAACCCGACAGACGGCCACCCCGTCTTTGCCAGCCGCATGAAGAAGCGGCTGCGGGCCGGTGCCAAGCTGATCGTCATCGATCCGCGCCGCACGGATCTTGTCCGCTCCCCGCATATCGAGGCGCAGCATCATCTTGCGCTTCGCCCCGGCACCAATGTCGCTGTGCTGACCGCCATGGCGCATACGATCGTCACCGAAAGCCTCGTCAACGAAACCTTTGTACGCGAACGCTGCGACTGGGATGAGTTTAGCGATTGGGCCGCGTTCGTTTCGCAGGACCGCAACAGCCCCGAAACGCTGGAAGCCATCACACAGGTTCCGGCTGCCGAGCTGCGCGCCGCAGCCCGCCTTTATGCAACCGGCGGGAATGGCGCGATTTATTACGGCCTTGGCGTGACGGAGCATTCGCAGGGTTCGTCGACGGTCATGGCGATTGCAAATCTTGCCATGGCGACCGGCAATATAGGGCGGCGCGGCGTCGGGGTGAACCCGCTGCGCGGCCAGAACAACGTGCAGGGCGCCTGCGATATGGGCAGCTTCCCGCACGAATTGTCGGGCTACCGCCACATTTCGGACGCGGAAACCCGCCGCCTGTTTGAAGGCGAATGGGGCGTTCCGCTTGATCCGGAACCCGGCTTGCGCATCCCCAACATGCTCGATGCCGCAACCGACGGCGTGTTCAAGGCACTTTATGTGCAGGGTGAAGACATTCTTCAGTCAGACCCGAACACAAAGCATGTCGCCGCAGGACTTGCCGCGATGGAATGTGTGATCGTCCATGATCTCTTCCTCAACGAAACGGCAAACTACGCGCACATCTTCCTGCCGGGCTCGACCTTCCTTGAAAAGAACGGGACCTTCACCAACGCAGAACGGCGCATCCAGCCCGTCCGCAAGGTGATGACGCCGCTGAACGGGTTGGAAGACTGGGAAGTCACTCAGGAACTCGCCCGCGCAATGGGTCTCGACTGGAACTACGCGCACCCATCCGAAATCATGGATGAAATTGCACGCCTAACGCCTAGCTTCAAGGGCGTCAGCTTTGACCGTCTTGACCAGGAAGGATCGTTGCAGTGGCCGGTCAATGATGCGGCACCAGATGGCTCGCCCATCATGCACATTGACGGTTTTGTGCGCGGCAAGGGCAAATTCGTCGTGACAGACTATGTCCCGACCGACGAAAAAACAGGCCCGCGCTTCCCGCTTCTGCTCACCACGGGACGTATCTTGAGCCAGTATAATGTCGGTGCGCAGACACGCCGTACCGACAACGTGCTGTGGCATGAGGAAGATCTTCTGGAAATCCATCCGGCTGATGCCGAGAACCGTGGCGTCAAGGATGGTGACTGGATCAAACTCGCCAGCCGCGCGGGCGAGACGACGCTGCGCGCGACCGTTACCGAGCGCGTTGCGCCGGGGGTTGTCTACACCACTTTCCACCATCCGCTGACGCAGGCCAATGTCGTCACCACCGACTATTCCGACTGGGCAACCAACTGCCCGGAATATAAGGTGACCGCGGTCCAGATTAGCCCGTCCAACGGGCCGACAGACTGGCAGGAAGACTATGAGGCGCAGGCCCGCCAGTCGCGCCGGATTGTCGAAGCCGAGGCTGCAGAATGAGCAGTACGCTCGACAATCTCGTGCGCATGGCCAACCAGATCGTGGCGAACCTGCAGCATGAGCCGGACCCGGCGTCAGCGGCGGCTGAGCACATGCAGCTTTTCTGGGACCCGCGGATGAAGCAGATCATCTTTGCGCACGATGGCACCGGCCTATCCCCGGACGCCGCAAAAGCCATCGCCGACCTTAAAGCGAGCGCGTGACCGACAGCATCGTCAACGTCCCGGTCGATCGGCTGACCCCGACCGACAGCACGCCTGCCGAGCGTATACTGCCCGTCGAAATGCCCATTGCCGTTGAGTATAACGGCATTGGTTACGCCGTGATGATGGCGACGCCTGTTGATCTCGAAGACTTCGCTGTCGGTTTCTCTCTGTCTGAACGCATCATTCCGCGCGCGGCGGATGTTTTGGACGTCAACGCCCATGAAACCCCGCAAGGCATTGTCCTGCGCATCACAATCGCTCAGGATCGCATGGAGCCCATGCTGGAGCGCGTCCGGGTCCGTGTCTCGGAAAGCAGCTGCGGCCTGTGCGGGCTGGAAAATTTGGAGCAGGTTGCACGCCCCCTGCCCCCGATTGCAGCTCAACTGGACGTCGCTTCCTCGGCCATCTTTGCCGCCTTGGATAAGCTCTACGATCACCAGCCGCTCAACAAGGCGACGGGCGGTGCCCATGCGGCGGCGTTCTGCATGCCTGACGGCACGATCCTCCTCGCCCGCGAAGATGTGGGCCGCCACTGTGCGCTGGACAAGCTGATCGGCGCGCTGGCGAAGGCTGACATCTCTCCCGCAAGCGGGTTCATCCTGTTGTCGTCGCGGTGCAGTTATGAACTGGTGGAAAAAACCGTCATTGCAGGCTGCCCGATGCTCGTGACGATCTCCACCGCCACCTCCCTCGCCGCAGAGCGGGCCAAGGCCGCAGGGCTGACCCTTATTGCACTTGCGCGACATGATGCGATGCTGCGGCTAAGCTGACGACGGAAAGATCGTGACGAAGGTAGGGCATCCGGACTAGGGACGCCTCATGCTGCGCATCAACGAACTTAAATTGCCGCTCCATCATGCCCCGGAAGAGCTTCCGGCGGCGATCTTTGAAAGGCTGGGCGTCAGCGAGGCAGAGGTGCTGCGCTGGACGGTGTTCCGGCGCGGCAATGATGCCCGAAAGAAAGGCGCGATCAAGCTCGTCTATACGATTGATGTGACACTTGCCGATGAGGCGGGTGTTGCCGCGCGGTTGGCCGGAGACCCGCATATCCGCCCAACGCCGGACACTGGCTATAAGTTCGTGACGCATGCGCCTGCCGACTATTCAGGGGCCCGGCCTGTCGTCATCGGCGCTGGGCCCTGCGGCCTGCTGGCGGCGCTGGTATTGGCTCAAATGGGGTTCCGGCCCATCATCATCGAACGCGGCAAGGCTGTGCGGGAACGGACCAAGGACACTTGGGGCCTGTGGCGGCGCGGCGTTCTGAATCCAGAATCGAACGCGCAGTTCGGCGAAGGCGGTGCAGGCACCTTTTCAGACGGAAAACTCTATAGCCGCATCAAAGACCCCCGCCATCTAGGGCGCAAGGTACTGGTCGAATTTGTGAAGGCCGGCGCGCCTGAAGAAATCCTGACCGAGGCCCACCCGCACATCGGCACCTTCCGCCTCGTCACGATGGTGATGAGCATGCGTGACACCATTGAGAAGCTGGGTGGCGAATACCGGTTCCAGACGCGCGTTGAGGATTTTGACATAGAAACCGATGCTGCGGGCAAGCGCTCGATGCGCGGTCTCCACCTGTCGGACGGCAGCTATCTGGAGGCGCGTCAGGTCATCATGGCGGTCGGCCACAGCGCGCGAGACACGTTCTACAAGCTGCACGAACGCGGCGTACATGTTGAGGCCAAACCCTTCGCCATCGGCGTCCGCATTGAACATCCGCAAAGCTGGATTGATCGCGCGCGCTATGGCGCGGATGCGGGCAACAAGATCCTTGGGCCCGCCGCCTACAGCCTGTCCCACACAGCGAGCAACGGCCGTTCGGTCTACAGCTTCTGCATGTGTCCGGGCGGACGTGTCGTGGCGGCGGCCTCAGAAGAGGGCCGCGTAGTGACCAATGGCATGAGCCAATATTCCCGCGCGGAATTCAACGCCAATTCCGGCCTCGTCGTCGATATCTCTCCAGAGCGCGACTTTCCCGGCAGCCCATTGGCGGGTGTGGAATTGCAGCGTCATTGGGAAGAACAGGCGTTCCTCGCCGGCGGCTCGAGCTATCAGGCGCCCGGCCAGCGGCTGGAGGACTTTGTTGCGGGTCGTCCGTCCACCGCGCTGGGCACAATCACGCCGTCCTATCAGCCGGGCGTTCACCCGTCCGACTTGTCGATGTGCCTGCCAGACTTTGTGACGCAGGCCATACGCGAGGCGCTGCCTGTCTTTGGACGCAAGATGCCTGGCTATGACCATCCCGACGTTGTGCTGACTGGCGTTGAATCACGCACATCCTCCCCCATCCGCATCCGCCGAGGGGACGATTGTCAGAGCATCAATACATCCGGGCTCTACCCCGCAGGCGAAGGCGCCGGTTATGCGGGCGGCATCCTGTCCGCCGCCGTGGACGGCATCAAGGTCGCTGAAGCTCTGGCCCTGGAGGCGCTTAAGCCGAAGGGCTGACGCTGCCTCATCACGCGGTTAAGCTGGGCAGCGCACCGCGTCGTCTACCCGACGTGCGCTGCCGCTTGGATCACATCAAGCTGCGGCGACAGGGACCTTACCTTGGGCCGATTGACGTCCAAAAATCTCACGCAGCTTTTCGTCGTTGACCATCTGAAAACCACGATAGTCGAACGGTGCCTTATCGCCTTCCGGCTGGATCGACATTCCGCCCTCCATCAGAAGTGAACGCCCCCCTCCTGTCGGCACGAAGATCAGTTAGCGAACCGAAGGAGGCTTAGGTGAGCGGAAATCGTCACAAGATATCTGGTCCCCTCATTAATCCCAAGAGTTGACCTTCGCTCGTTGCTAGGAGCAGTTTCCAGCAATGTTCAGAGCCAGCAACTAGGCCACCACCTAGCGTTCGTTCATCGATTCCGACATGGTCTTGATGATCGGCTTCATCAGATAGCCCATCACCGTGTTGTCTCCCGTCTTGATTTCCACGGTTGCGGTCATGCCGGGTTGCAGCTGCACTTGCTTGCCGGCAACAGGGCGCATGGACCGCGTATCGACGCGGACGTGCACCCGGTAGAACGTATGCTCCGGTGCGCCCGGGGCCTGTTCAGACAGGGTATCGGGGCTGATATAGGCTACCGTGCCATCAGCGCTGCCGAAAATGCTGGAATCATAGGCATCGAACTTCAGCGAAGCGCCCTGCCCAACCTGCACATAGGCGATATCCGCCGGCGACACCTTCGCTTCGACGATCAGCTCTTCCCCAGTCGGGACGATCTGCAACAGCTCGTCACCAGCGCGCAGTACGCCGCCCTGCGTGGTGAAGCGCACATTCTTGATCACCCCATCGGTCGGCGCGACGATCACAGTATCCTGCAGCGAGGCTTCGCGCTGTTTCAGCACTTCCTGCGCCGTGGCCAGATCCTCACCCACTTTGGCGTATTCGGTCTGCAGATCCTGCAGATACTTGTTGCGGGTGTTTTCAATCTGCGCCTGAACATCAACCACCTGCCGCTCGAGCCGCATCACTTCCGACCGGCTGACATCGCCCGAAGCCAGAAGTGGTTCGTTCATGGTCAATTCGCGCTGGACCAGCCCGCGCATCCGTTCAAGCGAGGCGAGCTGCTGCTGGAGCGCCGTCCGCCGCTTGGTATAGAGCTGGCGCTGGTTGGCCTGCAAATCGGCGAAGTCAGCAAGGCTAGCCGGAAAC
Organism: uncultured Sphingomonadaceae bacterium; assembly: GCA_937996655.1. Classification (GTDB taxonomy): domain Bacteria; phylum Pseudomonadota; class Alphaproteobacteria; order Sphingomonadales; family Sphingomonadaceae; genus Aquisediminimonas. The sequence continues at coordinate 356,551 of CALKUK010000013.1, forward strand.
ACCAGCGGCTTATCAAACAGCTCAGCCTCGATCCGGGTCATTTGCGCCTGCAGCGCCGCCGCGCGGCTGCGGCCTTCGTTGACCGCCGCGCCCACTTTCGTGCGATCGAGCAAGAACAGTGTCTGGCCGCGGCGCACCTTGTCGCCCTCCTTGACCAAGATCTGCACGATTTGGCCGCCATCGGGGGCCTGGATCACCTGCACGCGGCCTGCCGGGATAATCTGGCCGGTGGCGCGGCTAATCTGATCGAGATGGGCAAAATAGGCCCAGCCAATCGTGCAGGCAAAGATGGCCGCGCTCAGCAGGATGATGATGCTCGAACGGTGGCGCCGACGCTGTGAGTCACCCGAAGACTGGTGGTAGTGAGGAAACGGTTGATTGGACATGGATGGTTCCGTCGCTTGGCGCGTTAAAAAGTGGTCTGATCAGCAACCTGATCCGCCTGATTGGCCGGCCCTGCAGGCTTGGGGCGCAGTTTTTCGAGAACGTCAGCCGTTTTGCCATCAAGGACGATGCGTCCCCCCAGAACCACGATCAGACGATCAACCAGCCCCAGCAATTGCGGCTTGTGCGTGACCATAACGATTGCCGACTTGGCATGGACGGCGAACAGATGGCGCAGGGTCAGCGCTTCGCTTTCCTGATCGAGATTAGCGGTCGCCTCATCGAGGAACAGGAAGGCTGGCTGGGCCAGCAATGCCCGGCTGAGCCCCACCAGCGCGCGCTGCCCACCTGACAGGCCCTGTCCGCCCTCAGAGATCGGCAGATCAATCCCCATCGGATGCTGCCGGACCACGGCATCAAGCCCAGTCGCGCTGGCAGCCTTGAGCAGATCCTCGTCCGTTGTATTGGCAATTCCCAGCGAGAGGTTGTCGCGCAGACTGCCACTAAGCAGATGATAGTCCTGCGGCAGATAGGCAATCCGTTGGCGCAGATCATTTTCGCCGATTTGTGCCATTTCCATGCCATCGATGGTGATATGGCCGCGCTGCGGCGCATAAAGCCCGGCGAGCAGTTTGAGCAGGGTCGATTTGCCCGAACCGTTGTTGCCGATAATGCCAACCTTCTCGCCCGGCGCGATGAACAGCCCCGGCACTTCGATCCCAGCGCGTGCACCGGGATATTCGAACTGCACGGCGTCCAGGCGGATGCCAACTTTCACCTCCGGCAACCGCAGCGCCGATTGGCCCACCGCGCGATCACGCGGCAGGCGCAGCAGGCCATCCAGCGCTTCAAGCGACGATTTGGCATAGCCCCACTGCACCACGAAATTGGGCAGAGAGGCCACCAGCGGACCGTTGATCCGGCCGCCGATAATGGTGCAGGCGATCAGCCCACCCATGGTCAGCTGATGATCCGAAATCTCGAATGCGCCCACCACGATGATCCCCATATAGGCGATCTGCTGCAACAGGTTGAAGGTCGATCCAGCCAGGGTAGACCAGCGCCGTACCTTCTCATCGTGAAAATGCACTTTTTCGATCAGCGTGTTCCAGGCAGCCAGCATGTGCCAGCTGCCTAGGTTGGCCTTAACCGTCTCGGCCGCGGCCAGCGCTTCTACCAGCAGACCATTCTTGCGGTTGCCGGAAACCTGCGCCTTGGCCGTATCAACCCGGATCAGGCGCGAAAACAGCACCGCCAGCAGGATCGCTAACGGAAAGGTGATCAGCGGGACGAGCACGGTGTTCCCACCGATCATCGCCATCACCACGATAAAAAGGATCGCAAAGGGCAAATCGGCCAGCACGAACAGCGATGCTGAGGCCATGATCGAGCGCACCTGCTCCAGCCCGCGGATCTGCGCCGCCATCGTGCCCACCCCGCCGGGTCGGGCATCCAGCCGCACGGCCTGCATCCGGGCAAAGAAGTATTCGGAAACTTCAGCGTCGATCTCCGATGCTTCGCGGTCGACCAGATTCGAGCGGGTGTTGCGGATCAGAAAATCAAAGATCTGTGCCAGCAGCATGCCGATCGACAGCACCCACAAGGTGGCGAAGCTCGAACGCGGGATAACCCGATCATAGACCTGCATCGAATAGATCGAGGTAATCAGCGCGAGCAGATTGATCACCGCCGTGGCGATCGTGGCCTCCACAATCATGCGCTTGCGCCGCAGGATCGCATCGCGGAACACGGATCGCGCCGTGGGCTGATCAACGCTGCCGGCCATTTGCGGAAAGCGCACCTGCACCAGGCACAGCTCTGGCGACCATTCGCATTCCACCACCCCGCTCAGCGAGATGGCGCGGATCGTTTGATCATCCTGCCACTGTTCGGCCAGGGCCCAGCCGACATCGGGCAGAAACACCAGCATCGGAAAGGCATTCGCCTTGGGGCGGCGGCGCAGCCGCAGCGGCGCCTCCCAGCCCAGCAGATCGGCCATCCGTTCGGGCGAGAGTTCATCATCAACGGCTAGGTCAATGGTGATCGCAGATTGCCAATCAGGGGCGAGAGCGATGTGCTGCCGACGCGCCAGCATCAGCACCAGGTCTAGGAATGGCGACACGATCAGTTTAGCCTTTTCATTTCAGCTGGCATCATGCCCGCACGGATCAGCAGGCGGGTTTGCGCCTGCGCGGCGGCATAATTGTTATCGAGCGCATCAAGCTGCGCCGTCATCGCCTCACGCATTGCGTTCATCACATCGAGCCAGCCGCGCTTGCCAGCAGTGAACTGGCGGATGTAGGAATCGCGGACCTCGTTCGTGCTGCGGCTGGACGAACGCGCCACATCAAGCCGCCCCAGCGACGAGGTATAATCGATGTAGTCGCTGGAAACCTGCGAGCGCAAATCATGCAGTGCGATATCCACCTTCTGGCGCGCAGCGCCTTCGCGCAGGGTACCGGCACGGGCTTCAGTGAACTCGGCCAACCCTGTGACCTGGGCCCGCACGGTCACGCCCAACCGGTGGCCATAAATATCATCATAGCTGTACTGCGCGTTGACCGAAGGAAACCGCGCGGCATTGCTGGCCTTGGCATCGGCTGCGGCAATATCGGCTTCGGCCTCCAGCCGCTGCCGGTGCGGATCAAACGCATCGGCCGCGCCGATTAAATCCTCCAGATCGGCCTTGAGCCAAAACGGGCCAACCAAGCCGTTTTCATCGATCTGGTAATCGGGATCAACAAGCTGCTCGTGCAGCCGCGCCAGCACCGCCTGGCGCTGCGCCACGATCGCATCGCGGATCAGGCGCACCTGCAGCGTCCGGGTGCGCGCCAGCTCAAGATCAGACCGCGGGCTGACCTCCTGCGTAACCCGGCGCTGCATCGAATCTTCCATCGCCTGCATCGCGGCGAGATTGTCGGTCACGGTGAGGAGCCGCGCCGAGAGCCGCTTATATTCATAAAATTGGCTGACCAGCTGCAGGGCAGCATCCAGCTCTGCTTCCACCAGCCGGGCTTCCGCTGCCCGGCGGCCGGCTATCGCCCGCTGGATAATGGCGTGCGTGCGCCCAGCATTCCACAGGGGCAGATCCACTGAAATGTTGGGCACCAAGGGACGTGGCGCGCTGCCCTGTACTCCATAGTAGTTGCCCTGCACCGACATCGTTGGCAGCCGACGCCAGCGCGCCGCACTCACATCAATCCCAGCGGCCCGCGCATCGGTCTTTGCCGCGTTCACCGCCGGACTGCGCTCCAGCACCACGGCCAGCGCAGTTGCCAGTTCCGGATCCAGCATAGCCGGGCTTAGCCCAAGTGCATCGGCGGCGGCCTGCGGTGTCGGGCGAACCGCAACATGCTTGGCCTCGTCGTGGCGTGCCGGAACCCCGGCCCCTGCCCCACCATGCGGCGCAGGCTTATTGTCGGCTTTCCGGTGCACCGCACTGTGATCCAGAGTGACGCCAGCGGGAGGCGTCGCGCGGGCGGAGGAAAGCGCCGCGCCTGACAGATCAAGCACGGCACATGCGCAAATATATTTTGATATTTTAAACATCAGATCGGGGGCATTCAATTCGTTAGGTTGCGGCTATGTCACAGGCGATCATAGGGGCCGAATTTTCAGAACATTAAATTAAAACAAATGCCTAGTAACATAACACCGGTGCCACAACATAAATTTTGCATCGTAGATTTCATATTGGCAGGAACCTTAAGCGGATTGAAACATGTCAAGTTGCGTCCCCACAAAAGGAGCCAAATCTATCCATTTCAGATACATTACTGACACCCAGAAGCGGGTCAGTTAATCATCAGCGGGGGTTCACCCGCTGCGTCATCCGGGTTCTGAATCCATTGTGGCCAGATCGTCTGGGACCAGCCCGCTGCGGCCCAGAGCTGATGGACAATCCCCAGCCACTGGCGGAATTCATGGTGATCAAACACGATCGCCGCCTGCGCAGAGCCGGCCTGTTCCTTGAACACCAGCCGCAACCCGCCGGCGTTGGTGGTATAATCCACCGATACGGCCAGCCATTCCGCGCCGCTGGGCGCCGCCACAACCGGCGCCTGCGGGGTTATCGCGGCATAGGCGGGGGATTGGCGGAATTGCTGCTCATGGCGGGCCGTGCTGTCAGACAAGGTGGGCGGCATTGTTTCAAACCAAGCGAACAGCGGCGGCAGCAGAAACTGCAACATGCGGAAGTTCAGCCAGACCTTGGCGGTCGCCCCGGCGGCATCTCGGCCAACCAGACGAATACGATCCTCAATCGGATCATAATCGGTGGTGAAAGTGGTGAAGGTTAACATTGGGAAGGAAAAGACCCCCGGCACCGCCATAAAAGCAGTGCCGGGTTACGCCTTTAACCGATGATCTGGCTCTGATGGAGGAACGACAGATCGTTTGCGCCGATTGGGTTCACGCCATCGTCAATGGTCAGGCCGTTAATCGTTCCCAGCAGGGTCAATTCTCCAGCCTGAATTTTGTGATCATTCGTACCGGCATCCTGCCAATGCCAGACCTTGGCTGCACCGTTACCGTCGCTGAACATCAGGAACTCTTCAGAGGCAGTCCCCGAAACAAGCTTGGCGTTGAGGTTAAACGCACGCGAGCCGAACAGGTTCTGAATGCCCGAGGCATTGGCGACGGCGAAATCATCGAACACCAGCAACTGGTGATCGGCGATCGAGCCGGGCAGGTTGCCGAGCTGGATGTGATCCAGCGTCAGGCCGGACTGCTGGCCAGTCAGCGCGCTGAAATCAAGCTTGTCGCCATTATTCTGAAGAACAAGCGGATTGGCAAAGGTCTGAGTGTTCACATCATACGAAGCCACATAGTCGACGTAGCCGCTGTCCATCGCAAAGCCTGTCACCGAGCCGAAGTCAGCATGGGTCGTGGCGGCGGTGGCGCCGTTGCCGGAAGCTAGGTTGGAGAACGCCAGCGTATCATCCCCGCCCTGTGAGATATCGACGATATCGTTGCTGGCGTGGCCATGAACGGTATCGCCAAAGCCAGTCCCAGACAGCGCATAGGGCGTCTGGTGCGCGTCGGCGTTTACGATTTCGAGGCCGCCCGCACCTGACCAGACAATGCCATCGGCCTGCAGCGCCGAAACCTGGGTGGTCCCGGCATGCAAGTCAATCGCGGTAAAGCCATGCAGATCCACACCGCTGTCGATCGTGCCGGCCTCCTGGAACACCAGGGTCAGCCCTGCGCCGGTGAGGAAGGTGGTGCTGGCCAGCGGGGCAAGATGGCTGAAATCATAGGCGGTTGCCACATGGGCAAGGACCATGGCTTCGCCGCCACTGCTAACAATCGACTGACCGGAAAGCTGCTCTGCCGTCAAGTAAAGAAGCGTTCCGTTGATCACTGTAGCTTCAGTGTAGGTTTGACCATTCACCGGCCGGAACAGGCCAAGGTTGCCCACAAGGCCATTGGTGCCGTTGCCCGCGACAACCCCGGTCACATCGAGTGCCCCAACATTGAAGTTGCTGAAGTCAACATCATCCGCGTTGCCAGTCAGCACCAGCGAGCTGTTGCCATAGCCGTTCACATAGTGGCCCGAGACGATAGCGGCATCCACCGTCAACTCGTAACCAAAGAGATAGACCTCTGTGCTCGACTGCCCCAGCACGGTTGCAGCAGCATTGCCACCAACAGCGCTCAAGATCGTGTCCCCATCTAGGCCCAGCGCGGAATTAGCGACCGTGACATTGCTCAAATCCAGAGCCAACGACCCGCCCGCCGAAATGAACGAGGCATAGCCTGTACCTGTGATTGTCAGGCCGCTCGCCTGATTGGCCCACATAACGAGGGAAGCCATGTCGCCGATGTCGATGGCAGAGGCGCCATTGGGATCAGCAGCATCAGCGAAGGAGATCGTTGCATCGGCATTGATACCTCGGAGATCCAGGGAGCCGCCGAGAGTAACATCGCCAGCAACACTGACCGTGCTGCCACTCACAGCATCGACATTCCAGACCCCGCTCTCAATCTGTGCGACATTCACCGTAACAGTCTGGCCGCTAGCCAATTGCCCAAGGGTCAAATGCGATCCGTTGTATGCCAGATCATTGTTGTTTGAGCCGGCTATCGTAACACCCAGATGAGTGAGATCGATGTTGGTTCGAACGCCCGCCAGGCTGACGTTTCCGGTAAGGGCATCGCCATTGCTGTCGTTCTCAAGAACCAAGGTTCCCCATGTGCCTGCCGCACCACCACCATTGGTCTCACCCATAAGAACAAGGCCATCCGCCTGCGCTGCCGTGGCATACAGGCTTTGGGCGGTGTCCCGCATATAGCCAACATAGAGCAAATGGCCGTTGCCATCGATCAGGGTGTTGAGCTGTGAGCCTTCGGCCACCACAGCCATCTGGGTGATGTCGACATTGGTCCCCAGGCCTCTGATATCCGCATGGCTGTTAAGCGCACCCTTAAGCACCACAGTGCCGTCCAGATTAGAACCGGTCACATGACTGGTAAGGGATATACCCGAGGCCTGCGCGACCCGCAGGGTCAGCGTCGCGCCGCTGATCTGCGCGTTGTTATCAAGCTGAAGTGCCAACGCATCGCCAACGTCGCTCAGATCGATATTGTTGGTGATGTTGCCCTGTACCCACAGCGTGCCGCCGGTCGAACCATGCAGATCGATCGCCCCGCCATCCAGTTGGGCTGAGCCGACGATCAGCGTCTGATCGGCGATCAGGCTGAGCGCCGCGATCGTGCCGGAATTGCCACTGAGCGTGCTGGCGAACAGCCCGCTGTTGTTGACAGTGAGGTTGAGCGCCTGCGTCAGGTCGATATTCGCCGTGACACCGCCCAGACTGATGCTGCGACCGCTGACGAGGTTACCCGCCAGGATGAGACGGCCAGTCTTAGTCCCAGAACTGTCGCTGGTAACGATCAGACCATCGGCAAGGGCTGCCGTCAGCTTCAGCGCACCGCCGCTGGTCAGCTTGATGTCAGGATTTGCCGCATCGTAGAAGCTGATCGAAGCACCAGATACCGCAGTCAGATCGATCGTGCCCGCCTGAGCCAGATCGCCTGTGATGTTGAGATAGCTGCCCGTCTGACCTGTCAGTGCCAGCGTATTGCCAGTGAGCAGACTGGCCGCCAGCGTCAGCGACTGACCGGCAACCAGTTGGTTGAACTGGATCGTATCACCTGTGCCGACTTCCTCCAGCGTGCCGCTGGCATTGACCACCATGTTCTCCAGCAGGCTGAGATCGAGATTGGCCGAAACGTTGCGTAGATCTAGCGTGCCGCCCAAGTGATGATCACTCATATCGGCCACCGCAACAGTGCCCAGATACGCGCCGCCGCTGTCCTTCACGCTTGTAATCGTGCGGCCGGAAATCGCAAAGGATTTGGCCGTCAGCTTGAAGGCGCCGGTGATCGAAACGTCGGTCCCAGTATCGTGGCTGAACACCACCTTCACACCATCGGCGAGCCCGCTGAGATCCACATCGTTGCCGATATCATGCCAAATATCCAGTGTGGTGAGATTCTGGGCTGCCGAGCTGCGATTGAGCACCAGAGCCCCGCCGGCCAGCTGTTCCGACGTCAGCGAGATAGTCTGAACGAACAGCGGCGTACCGCCGAAATTGCCCGGCAGGCCGATGGTACCACCGTTGACGTCTTCCAGAACACCGGAATTGTTAACGGTCAGGTTCGACAACTCAGTGAGATTGAGGTTCACGAAGACATTCGACAGATCCAGCGATGCGGTATCAAGATGACCAGTCAAAGAGTTATATTTAACCAGCACCGTGCCATTGGCGAAATATGAACCCGCGTCATTCGAATAAGTCACCCCACCCAGAATGATCTTGCCGTTAACCTGGCCCGCTTTCAGCGTCAGCGTCGAATCAAATACCCCAAGGATGCCATTGGAACCATCAAACGTGACGGTGATGTTGTCACTGACCCCCGTCAGATCTGTATCGGCGCGTACATCGCTGTCGCCGTTGCCATAATTGCCCACCAGCTTCAGCTCGGCGCCAGCAACGCCCGCCAGAACCGGAGCCCCAGCCAGCTGCGCCGCATTCAGCGAAAGCGACTGATAGGCCGCAAGCGTCGGCAAGGTTACCGTACCCGCACTGTCCTTGAATGCGGAGCTGGCCGTAACATAGTGCAGCCCAGCTAGGTTGCTGAGGTCAATGTTGGTTGAGACATTGGCTAGATTGAGCGTGGTCACGAGCGCGCCCGTGGCGCTCGAGGTGATGTTGCCCGTGGCATTATCCACCACCACCAGGGTGCCGGTATTGCGCGATGAGGCATTGGTGCCATCTCCGGCAATGGTCTTGCCGGTGGCCTGAATGGCCTTCATCGTCAGGCTGGTATCGGCAACGGTGATGGTCGCCGTGCTCTCACCCTGATCGGCGAACGAGACGCTCACCGATTCATCCACCTGGCTCAGGTCAACACTGTTGCCAAGGCCGCTGATGTTGCCCTTCACGTTCAGCGTGGAACCGCCCACGCCGCCCAAGACCAGCGCATTGCCAGTCAATTGCGAGGCCGAAGCCTTAAAGGTCTGGCCATATTGCAGCGCATAGGCGTTCACATAGCCGGTGCCGTCGCTGATGTTGCCCGCGCCGTTGATCACGATATTGGTCATCGTGGTGATATCGATATTGGCCGAAACGTTCGACAGATCGGTACCCGATGCGCTCAGCGCGCCGCCGGTCAGGATCACATTGCCGGTCTTGATGCTCTGATCGCTCTGGATGATCTGACCCGATGCCTGATCTGGGCGGATCGTCATCGTGCTGCCCAGCACCTTGATGACATTGGCGGCGCTATCGGCCGCGTCATTGAAGTCGATCGCAATGCCAGCGGCGATGCCGGTCAGGTCCACGGCCCCGGTCGCCGCCGTGACGTTGCCCTGCACGTTCACCGTGCCGCCAGTGGTGCTCTGGATCTCGATCTGACCCGCGATTTGCTTGGTTGTCAATTTGATCGTTTGGCCGCTGATCAGGCTGGGCAAATCAATGTACTTACCCGTAGTCGCATCGCTGAGCTTGTTCGCGTTGTTCAGCGTGAGCCCAGTGAAACTGCCTGCCGAAGACAGGGCGATGAAGTCGAGACTGGTCTGATACTGGCTCAGGTCCACAGAAGGGCCGCTGTTCGCCAGCGTCACGTATTGCATCGCATTCGATGATGAATAGTTGCCGCCGACATAGCCGAAGACCACTGAACCCGTCCCGGAAACCGCTAGCTGTGCGGCCTGATCCAGGCGCATCGACAGCGTATTACCGCCAGCGACGTTCAGCGTGTTGTTCCCGTTAAAGACGAGCGAGATGTAGGGGTTAATGTTCAGCAGGTTCAAGTTGTTGGAATAATAGCCCGCATCAACGTTGCCAGTCACATTCAGCGTTGAAGGCTTGTTACCGCTCGCACTATCAAGACGCAGACCCGCCGTGCCCGCGATCTGGCTGGCCAGCACATAAACAGTCTGCGCCCCTGATCCAAAGCCAAGCTGATACGGGAAATACACATAGTGCGCCCCGTTATTGTATGAGATGTTGTTGCCCGACAGGTGCACCTGTGCGGCGGTTCCGCCCAACTGACGCAAATCGATATTAGTAGAAATACCGCTATACCAGCCATCCAGTCGCACATCGGCAACATCAAATCCGCCCTTGATCAGAACCGTGCCGGCCCCCTCAAAAGTGTTGGCCAGATTGCCGCCATAATTGCGGTTAAAGTAGTATGTCTGATCGGCCGCCATCGTCAGCGTGGCGTTGGCATCAATGGTGCTGGTGAAAGTCTGAATGCCACCGTTGTAATAGTGGTAACGGTACACTTCGTTGTAAGCGTCGGCCGAATTGCCGAACCTTATTTTGAAGTTTCGCGACCAAGCCGTGATATCCAGATCACGGGTAATTGCGCCCTTGATGTCGATCAGACCGGTGCCCGAAAGCGCGATCGGCTCATTGCCCGACAACTGCGAGAACGCCACAGTCAGGAAGTTGCCATTGAACGTGGGCAGGATAACCTTGTCACCTGCGGCGTTTTCAAAATATCCGGTTGCTGCGTTCCAACTGACCGCATTGGCATCATTGCCACCCAGCAAATTGGCGCCGCCGGTAACCGCATAAGCCAAATTCACGTCAACCCAGCCATGGACGCCCGCGAAGGGGATGGTTGGCGTGTTGACGGTTTTGGTCAGATCGGTCAGCCCCGTGATACCGGAGATGGCAAGGCCACCGCCTCGGCCATCGCCATTGGGCACTAGGCCATCGAAGGTCACACCACTAGCAATGCTGCCACCCATGGTGATCTGAACACCCTGATCGATCAGCACCTGCGTGGTTCCAAAATTACCAGTAAAAGTGGTCGATCCAGAGAATTCCAACGTAACCGCAGAAGCGTGGATCTGTGTGTAGTCTGCGCTCGGCGCGTTCTCCACATGGGTAACGAGAACCTGACCCGCCGCCACATCGATGTAGAGATTGGCTGCCTGGTTGGTATTCAGCGTCAGCACCTGATCGCTGTTCCAGGTCGGAGCAGTCAGATCGAGGTTGTAATAACGGCTGTCATTGGCATCGGTTGTGCGGTGCACGGTGGCATTGGTCAGATCGATGCTGGCGCCAATGTGGCTATAGTCAGCCCCGTTCGGCACGGTTGAGAAGACATAGACGCGGTTCGATCCGGCACCGATCACAGACTGGCCCGCCAACTGCGAACCATTAATGTAGAGATTGGCGTTGCCGCCCATGCCGATCTGGCCCAACGGCCCGCTCTCGGTGGTCGTCCGCGTAACCAGCTGGCCTTCCTGTACCGAGCCGTTGGTGCCGGCCACCGTTACCAGTGCATTGGTAACCCCATCATAGAAGCTGAGGTTGGCAGTGACGTTGCGCAGGTCAAGCGACGAGTTGCCGCCAATATCCCCCACAACATAAAGAGTGCCTGGGGTGGCGTTATCAACATTGCTGACCTGACGGCCGTAAATCTGCCCGGATGTCATGATCAGGGCCGACCCTCGGCCAAGGGCAATCGCAGTTGGGCCACCAGGGTCCTGGGACGGCGTGGTAACCGTATACACTGTCGCCGACGACCGCGTCAGATCGATCCGGTGACCGTCCGCAACGGGACCGGTGATGTAGAGATTGCCGCCGCCGATGGTCAAACCATTGGCTTGTTCAGGCAGCAAGAACAGACGGCTGCTGTTCACATTGATTGCATTGTTAGTAAATGCGATTGGGACCGCAATTTTGGTCAGGTCGATGAAGCCTGTGTTGGCATTATCGCTGATCAAAACAGAGCCATACCCATCTACCGAGCTTACCACATGGCTAGATGCCTGCAGCGTTGTCATCTTAAGCACGGTGCCGCTGTTGCGGAGCTTGAAGTTATCGACCGACGCGAAGTTCAGCGGCGCCGTGGCGCTGGTGCTGGTGAGATCGGTCGACGTTGCCACATCGACCAGCAATTGCTGACTGGTGCCACCGATTGCCGAGAACCCACCATTGCTGAGGGTAATGGTATCCGGCGCACTGCGATATCCGTCTGGACCGGCTGTACGATCGCCATACTGATTGATCTGGAAATACAGGCGCGAGCCGGCTGCCATGGAGATCGTAACTGACCCAGTTACGATACCGTCGTTGTTGGCAACATAGACATCTTGATAGCTAAACCAGCCATAGTAATTCGAATAACCACCGAAAAACTCTCGGTTATTGTACGCGTACGGAACCGCAATATTTGCACCATCAATTGATGAACCGATATTGGTGGTGGTAGTGCCGTAGTTATTATCCTTGTACTTATACGTGAATGTATAGATACCCGCAACCGGCGCAAAGAAGTTCCACGAGGACGTCTGGCCATTCACACCAGAGCTGGTCAGCGTGATCGTGCCATCGGCGTTGCCAGTAATTGTACCATTTGAAACAGACGTGTTGGCCGACATGAAGGTGGCCCAGGCTGTGCCGGTCTTGAAAAGGGTAGATGCAACCTGCGAGAGATCGGTGGCCGCCGCGAGATTGGTTCCCGAGACGGCACTAGCCTTTACTGCGATTGTCGAGTTTGAACCGGTGATCACCTGTCCGCTGGCCTGCGAAGCCGTGAGCGACAGCGTGATCGGGGCTGAAGCACCGGTCACGTCCACACTGCCCAATCGGCCCGTCTCGCTCGGATCCAGGAACGACAGGGTCACCCCGCTGGCACCGGCCAGGTAAGTGAGATCAATCGAATCCGTGATGTTGCCACGGATATCGATCACACCCGTCCCGCTGACGAGCAGCTGGTTGCTGCCGAACAGTTCGGACTGGGTCAGGCTCAACGTCTGCCCGCCGATCAGCACCAGAGCGCCGTTCGCCCCCGAGCTGAGGATATAGCCACCGGCGTCCGAGAGGATGCCGTTGCTATCGACTGTCAGATCAAGGTTGGTCAGATCGATGTTGGCGCTGATGCCCCGGATATCCAATGCCCCGCTGTTCGACGCCAACGCCTCAAGGCTATTCGCCCCGCTATCACGCCCGTGGATCGCAACTGTGCCCGACCCGGTGATGGTCTTGCCATTCACCTGATTTTCGTAAGCATCCAGCACCACTGCGGCGCCCGACAGGCCTACAGCGTCCACAGTGCCGTCCACAAACGCCACGCCAATGCTGGCCGCAAGGCCCAGCAGGTTGGTGGAAGCGGTGATATCGTTGGCAATGTTGATATAGGCCGTGCCGCCGCTGGAACCCAAGGTGAGACCATGGGCGCCGGCCAGATGCGCCGCCGTGACATAAAGCGTGCGGCCCGCAGCCAGGTTGCTGGGCAGGGTGACTGTGTAAGTCGTCACCGTGGCCACGCCATTGGCATCGCGCGAGGAGACGCCGCTCATCTGAATCTTGCCGCTGGCATTCGTGCCAAGTCCGGTCATCCGGGTGAGATCAAGGTTGGCGGTCACATTACTGAGGTCTTCGGCCGCCGTGGCGGTGGCCGTGATCGTCCCCGTGACATGGGCCAGCAGGCCAGACGAGGCCCCGACAATCGCGGTGTTGGCATCAGACAGGTTGGCGAAGGTGGTCGTGCCGGTGTTGCTCACCCCATCGGTGACGTCGGTGGCCTGCTGCACCGTCACCGTATCGGTCACGGTGATGTTGGTCGCCTTCGTCAGGAAGTTCTTGCCGCCGCTTGAGGTGATCGCCGCTTCAATATTCGCGATCGAATCCCGGATATTGTAGCTTAGCGACCGCGTGTAGGTGAGCAGGCTCAGTGCTTCGGCCGCTGTCACCGTGCCGGTGATGGTCACCGATCCGGTGACCTTGTTCATCAGGCTGTTGGTCAGGCTGCCCAGAATGTTGGCAGAGGTATCCTGCACCGAGAAGTTGAACGTCTTGGTGGAATAGGTGGTTGCCAAACGGGCAATCTTGGCCGCTTCGGCCGCCGTGGCAACGGTGGAAGCATTGAAGGTGCCCTGCACAAAGTTGGGCAGGTTTTGATAGCTGGTGCTCAGCAGATTGGCGATGTTCGTCGCGGTATCGAAGACCGAGAAGATCACCGAAATACCGTTCGGGCTGTTGTAGGTCTTCTCATGGACCGCGATCGTCTGGGCCTGAGCAATGGTGGCCCCATCGCGCACCGCGATCAGACCGGCCACGCGGCTCAACAACTGGTTGCTGGCATTGGCGATATTCGCCGCAGTATCCGAGAGCGAATTGATCGCGCCAGTGGCCGGAGCCGTGGCCACCGTTGCCGCAGACGTCAGCGTCAGACCGTGCACCGCATTGGGCAGCGGGCTGTTGTTGCCAAAACTGAACTGATAGGCAGAAGCCGTATCAGCGATCGAGTCAATCGACAGCACCAGACCCGTATAGGTTCCCGCCGCCGTCACAATCGTCTTTGCATCGGCCGCCGTCAGCGAACCGGTGATGGTCAGGCTCGAGGCCTTGGACAGGAAACTGGTGGAGCCATTGTTGGCCACCAGCAGCGCATGCACATTGGCCGCCGTATCGGTAATCGCATAGCTGCTGATGGTATTGAGATCCGACAGCTGCGAAGCTTGGGCAAAGGTGGCCACACCGTTCAGCGTGAAGCTGCTGGCAGCCGCCAGTGCGCTGTCCAGCGTCGCAGCGCCATGGGCTGGGTCAGCCGTCACGGCCGCCGTCAGCGCCGCGGCAATCGCGGCCGGCGTATCGTTCACCGCATAGTGCACGGCGCTGTTGGCAAAGCCAGCGAGGACCAGCGCCTGCGCTGCCGTTGCCGCAGTGGAAGCCGTAATGCTGGTGGCCAGGCTGAGCACGGCATCGCTCGAAGCGGCAAGTGCAGCCGCCGTATCCTGAATGGCATAGTGGATGTTGAGGTCGACGAAGTCATGGCCGGCGGCGGCATCGGCAAAGGTGGTCGCCTGGCTCACGGTCGCGGCGGTGGTGGCCGTGATCGTGGCGTAGTTTGGCAAGACCGCATGCAGATCCGCATAGTCAGCAGCCGCAAGATGCGCCGCCGTATCGGCGATATTACTGGTGACCGGCAGATTGGCCGCCGCCAGACCGGCATGAAGCTGCGCCACGGTCAGCGCCTGCGCGGCAGGAATGCCCTCCACCACCACGCGGCCGGTGTTCGCATCGCTGGTGATCGTGTTGTGATCAGCCTGCGCCGCAGTCAGGATCAGACTGGCCCCGACGACGTTGGCGCCGTCAATCGTCACCGCGATGGCCGGTGCCACGGTGGTGAGATCAACATCGCCGGCAAGGTTGCCAGTCAGCACCAGCGATCCGGTGCCGTTCAGCAAGAGACCGGCGGTGCGGCCGTTGATGCTGCCGCCGTGCGCCTGCGCGGCCGTCATCGTCAGGGTCTGGCCGGACGCCAGCGTCGGCAACAGCACCAGGCCCGAACCATCGTTCAGATAACCAAGGCTGACCCCGTTGTTCACGGTCACGTCCGCCAGCTGCGAGAGATCGATATTGGCGCTCACCGCCAGCAGATCGGTTTTGTAAGATATATGGCCATCGCCATTGTCCGCCACGGCCAGGGTGCCGGTGTTGGCCTGGTTCTGGTCAACCGCACTGGTCACCGTGAAGGCACTGATCTGATCGGCCCGCGCCGTCAGCGTGGCACCATCAACCAGCACCGCATTGTTCGGGAAAGCAACGTCAACATCGGAACCGATATCGGCGATGCTGGCCGAGGCGGTGATATCGCCCAGAACCTGCAGCTGGCTGCCAACGTCGCCAGACAGATATACATCGCCTTCAAGCTGCCAACCATAGACGGTCACAGTCTGCCCAGCGATCAGCGAAGGCAGCGTGATCGTGCCGCTGGCATCGCCAAACTTGTTGTCGGTCAGCGCATTGAGGCCCTGCAGCTGCGTCAGATCGATATCCGTCGCAAGGCCGCTCAGGTTAAAGCTGCCGCCCAGCACCGGGGTCTGATCGCTGTTGTCCAGCACCACGACCTCTCCAGTCATGCCGGCATCGGTGGTGACGGTCTGGCCATCAAGGTGGAGCGCCTTAGCGAAGAGGGTAACCCCCGTATTCAGCGCCACCGCCGGCGCGGAATCGCTCGCGCTATCGGCAAAGCTGAGGCGGACGTTGTCTCCCAGCAGCGAAAGATCGGTGTCGGTCGCAATATCGTTCACGATATCCAGCATGCCGTTACCGGACAGCTCAAGCGCGTGGGCAGTCACCTGCGCTGCATCCACCACGATCGTCTGGCTGCTGTCGAGCGGGCCGAACGTGATGCTGTTGCCGCCATTGGCCAGCTTGTTGCTCTGATCGACGGTGAGCGCGGAAAGGTTGGTCAGATCGATGTTGGCGGTAATGCCGCTCAGGTTCACCGATCCATAGAGAGGGCCGGTCGACCCATCGTCATGCAGCACGATGGCACCGGTGTTGGCACCGCCCACGGTCGCACTGGTGATGTTCTGGCCGTTCGCCTGAACGGCCCGCAGCGTCAGTGTCGCGTCATCAAGCTGCACGGTCGGTGTGCCACCGTCCGCATTGTCGAGGAACGAGATGGTGATGGCATCATCAACATTCAGCAGGCTGACATCACGAGTAATGTCATGCTGGATATCCAGAACGCTGCCGCCGGTGCCATACAGCGTCAGCGCGCCCGGCCCGCTCACCTGCGCGGCGGTGACGGCGAGGGTCTGTCCGTTCTGCAGCGGGCCGAACTGGACATCGTGCGTGCCATCTGAAAGGTTCGTGCTGGCCCCGTCCACCGCAAGGCCAGAAAGGTTGGTCAGATCGATGTTGGCGGTGATCGCGGCCAGGTTGGTCGATGCGCTCAGAGCGCCTCCCTGCCCATCATCCTGAATGATCACGGTGCCCGTGTTAGACCCCTGGACTATCGCGCTGGTGATGTTCTGGCCATTGGCCTGAACCGCGCGCATCGCCAGATAGGCACCATCCAGCTGCACGGTCGGCGTGCCACCATCCGCGCTATCGGCGAACGAAATGGCAATCGCGCTGTCCACGCTCAGCAGGCTAACAGGGGCGGTGATGTCATTCTGGATAACCAGCGAGCTGCCAGCATCGCCGTGCAGTGCGAATTCGTTGTAGGTGATCTGATCGCTGTTCACGATCAGGGCCTGACCGCTGATCAACCGGCCAAAATTCAGCGATCCGCTTGTGTCACGCAGTTGGTTGGTGTTGCTATCAACATACAGAGATGAGAGATGGCTCAGATCGATATCAGCCGTCACGTGGGTGAGGTTGATATCGTGGCCCAGCACGGAAATGCTGTTGTCCAGCAAAACAACTGTTCCGCCAGTTTCGGTCACAGTCTGCCCATCCAAGTGAATGGCCTTGGCGGTGAGCTTTTCGCCTACCGCCAGATCAATCGCCGGGTTCTGATCACTGGAGCTATCGGCAAAGCTCAAGGTAACATCATCACCCAAAAGCTCCAGATTGATGCTGCCGGCACGATCACCGATGATGTCCAGAGTGCTGCCGGCGTTGCCATCAATATGGAGCGCACCACCAGTTACCTGACGGGCCTCTACATAAACTGTCTGACCGCTCTGCAGGGTGCCAAAGGTCACTTCGTTCGGGCCACTCGACATGTTGTGGTTAAGGTTAACCGCCAGTCCTGCAGTGATCGCGGTAAGATCGATAGAGACCGAGACGCGGCTCAGGCTGACGGAACCGGTCAGCGCGCCGCTGGAGTCGTCTGTCAGGTTGAGGCGCCCGGCCGTGCTGGTCGGCACGCCATAGACGAGCCGGCCGCTAGTGCCGATCTTGCCCGCCGCAACAGTGAGCACCGAGGCGTTCAGGATCTTGACTTCGGCAACGCCGAAATCGCCCGTGAAGGTCTTGTCGTTTTCAACGGCGGCAATAACCTGGCCGCCGCCGGAGGCGGTGATACCGGACAGATCGGCATCCGCCTTGAAACTTATATTAACGATCTCTGCAGTGCCGGCACCCACGTCGATCGTATGAAGCCCGTGTGCCTGCGGGTAGGTGAGCGTCAGGGTCTGGCCAGGCACAAAGGTGGGCAGCAAGCCAGCCACGTTGTCGTTAACCGATGAACCGGTGATATCGATATTCGTCGAGGCATGCTGCAGATCAACGGCGCGGGTATAGTGGCCCGTGAGATGCAGGGTGGAAAGGCCTGTGCCCTGGCTGGTGAAAGTGATACCACTGGCGGTCTCTGCATCAGTGGTGAACGTTACGCCGTTGTTAAGATAAACGACAGTGGTGCCGAGGTTGCCCGCAAAGGTCGTGTCAGCATAGCGCGCCCAATAGGAATAGACCGAGATCGTGCTGAGATCGATCAATACGTGCGTCTGATCCTGAGCGCCGAGCAAACGGACCGCACCATTGCCGCCAATATCATGGCCGGATGCATCGTTGATCGATAGCTCAAACGTCTCGCCGCCATCTACGACCGTCTGCACGGTGCCCAGATCGATCGAAATATAGCTGCTATTGGCGTTAGGCAGGTGGCTGATGTTGAAGGTAACCTGGCCGGTCAGTCCGCTCAGATCCAGCGTGGCCTGATTTGGCTCAACCACCGTGACCACGGTCAGCGTGCCGCTGTTCGCAATCGTCTGGCCATTGGCCTCTTCGGTGTTCAGGTTCAGAGTTTGGCCGGCAGGCACGGTCACCGGCAGGGTGACCGTGTTCGTGCCAAGCGAGATCGCGCTGAGGTCAGCCGATCCCAGATGTGTGCCGATGTTCGCAAAGTCGAGATTGCCATTTGCCGTCCCGGTCACGGTCAGCGCGCCATCACCGGCAACAGAGCCATCGAAGGCAATGCCAGAGGCAACATTGGCATCCACGGAAACGCTGTGCTGACCATGAATGGTCACATCCGCACCGTTCAGATTGGTGCCGGTATCCAGCGTTCTGTTGTGGCTGATTTCATAGTTCAGCAAGGCCGATTGTCCGGTGGTGATGCCGGAGAAATCAGGCGCGATAAGCTGCGGGCTGAGGATGTCAGAATAGACGGTGACCGTGCCATCGTTCTGGATCACTTGGGCCGATCCGCCCCCGGCAAACTGGCTGTCCAGCAGCCTCAACTCAACGTCCGCCCCCACCGCCTGCGGCAGAGTGATCGCGCCGCTGATCTGGGTGAGATCGATGAAATGATGCGCCGCCACTGACAGTTGCGACAGATCGATCGGGCCATTCTGCACGGTGCCGACCACGGTGAGATCGCCCGCGCCGCCAATCCGCGAACCGCTCAGATCATTCACATCCACTGTCAGCGAATGGCCGTTCAGCTGGATTTCATCCAGCGAGCCGACCAGCGTGTGCTGGGTTGAAAGATCGCTGGTCGCCGAAAGCGAGAGAATCTTGGCAATGGTCGGATCAACGTTGGTCAGATCCGTGGTCGGAGACGGCAGATCATCAATCACCGTGATCTTGCCGGTGCCGTCGCTGGTCCCCAGGAAGAACTGCGTGGTGCCGCCCTGGCCGCCGTTCCAGGGTTCCAACTGGCTGGCCAAAAGCGTGATCGACTGGCCGGCGCTCAGCGTCGGCAGGATGATGTGATAGCCTGTGCTGGTGTCGACCAGCTGGCCGGTTGCCAGATCAACCGCCAGATTAGGCAAGGTCGTCAGATCGAAGCTGAAATAGTATTGCGTCAGATCAAGGTCGCTGTGGAGCCCGCCGGTCGGGATCACCGGGGTGATCTTGCCGTTGCTGTCACCGGCGATCGTCGCCACGCCGGTGCCGATCGTACCCAGGCGGGGCAGATCGCCCACCGAGATGATCAGGTTGGTGTTCACACCGACATAAATGGCGGCGACGTTCTGGAACTGCGTGCCCGTCGCGACAACGTCAGCATCCGAGACCTGACCAGCGCCGGTCAGATCCTTGATCGTGATCGTGGTGGAATCGGCGCCCGCCGTTGCGGTGCCATTGATGGACAGGAACTGCCGCAGTTGGGTCGGGGTCAGAATCACATTGGAAGGTGATCCGGGCACCGCGCGCAGGTTTTCGATGCTGGTGATCGTCAGCGCGGTCAGATCCACCGTGCCGACCACCACCAGGGTATCGCCACCGGCCCCGCCATCCATGTTGCCGCCGGCGTAGCTCGTCACGATCGGCAGCCCGCCAGCCGTGTTCGTATCGGAAATCACGAAGGTGTCGCTTGACGACCCGCCGGTCAGATCCAGCGTGCCGGCCAGGGCTGTGCCTGCCGTCAGGCCGCCCGTGGCATCGGCAGACGTGATATCGGCCATCTTCGGCGTTGGCGCATAGATGGTTTCCGCCACCGTGCCCGCACTGCCATCAACGGTGATGTTGGTCTGGAACGGAATGTTGGTGAGGTTCACAATCGCCGGGCCGAACACGCCCACGGTCACGTACAGATTGGTGATGTGATCCGTGGCGCCCAGCGCCAGCGCAGCCGCCTCACCCACGGTAGCGTCCACGGTTTCAATCGTGGTGGAACCGGTGTTGGCCGCGGCCAGCAGGGTGTTGGCCTGAGCCGCCGTGGCACTACCGGTCGCATTGATATCGGCGGCGTGATTGATCACGTCCGGCGATGCTCCAAGAATGGCCGCAACGGTATCATCAAGGCTGTAATCAGCATGGGCGACCGCGCCGCCATTGAGCAGGGCCACAACCGCCGTTGCGCCAGCCGCATCCGCTGCGGCCGTGATCGTCAGCGTCTGGATGCGATCGGTGCCTGAAAGCACGATCGATCCGATATCCACCGGCGCGATGGCAACCGTCTCGAATACCGTCTGCCCGGGATTGGTCAGCGCCTGAAGCGCCTGCAAATCGGCCAGCGACGTCGTGCCGGTCACAGTGATGTTGGTCGCGCTGGCGACAAGCTGATTGTTCAGCAGATTTGCCGCGCTATCGGTCAGATCGATCTGCACCACGAATTCGCGCGATCCGATCGCGCTGGTATTTCCGTGCAGGTTGGTCTGGGTAACCGCAACGCTCTCACCCCCGGCGCCGAAGGCCAGGATTTCCGCGGTCGAGAGGCCGACAGACCATGTTCCGTCGCTCTGCACCACCGCAGACATCGTCTCACCGCTGGAGAAGGTCAGTTCCACCGTCGCACCGGCCTCACCGGTTCCGCTCAGTGTCACGCTGGCCTGGGCTTCGCTGGCATCGATGATGTTGTTGGCGGTCACCGGATCCACCAGCGGCGCGTTCGGCGCCGTGGTATCGATATCGATCGAATGCAGCACGGTCTGCGCCGGATTCCCGGCGAGATCCTGCACATCGGCAGTAACCGCAAAGCTCTGACCATTGGCCAGGGTCGCAACGTCGGTCGAACCGACCACGGCTGACCACACGCCGCCCGCTGCCACGGCGGTATAGACGTGGTTGTTCAGCGTGACGGTCACAACCTGCCCGTTCTCGGCCGAAGTCGTGCCCGAAATCACCAGCGCGGTGCCGTGTTCGGCCGCGTTCAGCACATCATCATGCGCAATCGTATCGATCGTCAGCGCAGGGGGCGTGGTATCAACGAGGACGCCATAAGCATTCGAACTTGCGCTGGTATTGCCAGCGATATCAGCAGCCACGGCGACATAGAGGGGCGTTGCCCCATCAGCCAGAGTGCGACCATCGGCCAGGAACCAGTGGCCATTGCTATCGGCCGTGACGGTGCCAAGCAGGAACGATCCATCATACAGGCTGACCGTGCTGTTCGCCTCGGCCGTGCCGCTGATCGTCAGCACGGTGGCATTGGTAACGCCATCACCCGCCACGCCGTTGTCCGGGCTGATCCCGGTGATGATCGGGGCATTGATGCTCTGATCAATGGTGACTGCGTAATTTGTCGAGCCTGAGTAGTTGTGCGCCGCGTCGTAGGATTGCGCCACAAAGGTATAGGTATAGCCGTCAGTCAACGCCGTGCTGCTGAAATCAGCAGTCCAGTTGCCATTGCCGTCGGCTTGCACCGTCGTCCAGGTCACACCCTGAAGGAACACGGTAACAGTGCTGTTCGCCTCGGCCGTGCCGCTGATCGCCAGCGTGTTGTCGTTGGTGAGATGATCGCCCACCACGCCGCTATCGACGCTGACCGAGACGACCACCGGATCGGACGGCTGCGTGGTATCTATTGTAACAGTCTGAACCGGGGTTGGCTGGCTCTGGTTGCCGGCCGCGTCGGTAACAATGGCCGTGAAGTTATGAACCGAGCCATCGGCGAGCGGGGCGGTGTTATCAAAGGCCCAATAGGTCTGGCCGTTGAACTGGAAATTGAAATAGGGCGAAGCAGTGCCGATCGGCGTGTTGCCATCATAGATCGTGACGGTCTGGGCATCTGCCGCCGCCAGAACATAGAACGACAGGCCGGTGTTGTTGGTGAACCCGTTGTTGCCACTGATGTAATTCACCTCAAGATTCGGCACGCCGGGCGCAGTGGTGTCGACCGTCACCGCATAGGGCACGGACACCAGGCTGTCGTTGCCGGCGGCGTCGGTCGCCTTCACGGTGAAGCTGTGGGTCGATCCATCGGCCAGCGTGGTGGCCTGATAGTCAAAGCTCCAGGCGCCCGTGTTATCTGCGGTGGTGGTGCCGATGACGGTGGCGCCATCATAAACTGTCAGTGTGGCCAGGGCTTCGGCCGTGCCGCTGATGATCTGGTTCGTACCGCTGGTGATGTGATCGCCAACCGTGCCGGTATCATCGCTGATGCCCGTGATCACCGGCGCCGTGGGCGCAGCGAGATCGAGCGAGAGCGCGCGCGCGCTGGCATTGCCTTGATTGCCGGCAACATCCGCCACGCTGGCATCAACCTGATAGCTCGCAGCGCTCAGCGCCGACACGTCGCTCGCGCCAACCGCAACCGACCAAACACCGCCGCTGGCAATGCCTGCATAGCTGTTGCCATTGAGGCTCACGGTCACAACCTGGCCGTTCTCGGCCGTCGTCGCACCCGAGATCACAAGACCCGTGCCGTGCTCAACCGCGTTGATCACATCATCAACCGCAATCGTCCCGATCGAGACCGTCGGAGCGGTCGTGTCCACCACCAGCGACTGGCTGGCCGAGGTCGGGTTGCCCGCCGCATCGCGCGCGGTCGCGGTGACCGTGTTCGCGCCATTCGCGTTCAGCGAAAGCGTCCCGCTCGCAGGCGTCGCGGTGTTGGTGTTCACGCTCCACACCCCGCCGGTCGCAACCGTCGTGTAGGTCGCCCCGCCGATCACAACGCTGACGCTCGCGCCGGCTTCCGCCGTGCCCGAGACCACAGGATGCGTGTTGTTGGTCAGCGCGCCAGAGGTGATCGCTACAGACGGAGCTGTCGTGTCGATCACCAGCGACTGGCTGGCCGAAGCTGTGTTACCCGCCGCATCGGCTGCCACAACGCTCACCGCGTTCGAACCGTTCGCATTGAGCGACAGCGTCCCGCTTGCAGGCGTCGCTGTGGCCGTGTTCACGCTCCACACGCCGCCCGTAGCGGTCGTCGTGTAAGTCGCACCGGCCACGCTCACCGTCACGCTTGCGCCAGCCTCAGCCGTGCCCGAGACCACAGGCGTCGTGCTGCCCGTCAGGGCGCCAGAGGTGATCGCAACCGCAGGCGCAGACGTGTCAACGTTGATCGTGTGGCTCGCCTGACCAGACGCATTGCCCGCCGCATCCGACACGCTTGCGGTGACCGTGTAGGCGCCATGCGCCTGCGTCAGCGCCGACACGTCGCTCGCGCCAACCGCAACCGACCAAACACCGCCGCTGGCAATGCCTGCATAGCTGTTGCCATTGAGGCTCACGGTCACAACCTGGCCGTTCTCGGCCGTCGTCGCACCCGAGATCACAAGACCCGTGCCGTGCTCAACCGCGTTGATCACGTCGTCAACCGCAATCGTCCCGATCGAGACCGTCGGAGCGGTCGTGTCGAGTATAATGTTGGCGTAAGACGGGGCGCCGACATTGCCGGCCGCGTCGCGGATCGTGCCGAGCGCGTTGATCGTGCCATCGCTCAGGGTGGCCAATTCCGCAGCAGTCAGCGCAACAGCTTGCAGGCCGCCGGTACCCGTCAGCGTCTTGACAACAGTCTGGCCCGACGCATCGGTAAAAGTTACCTGAATGGCGCTGCCGGCCTCACCGATCACGGTCACAAGCCCGGTTGCCGATTCCGCTTCCGCGGATGTCGCGCCGCCAGCGATGTTGGTCGCCGGGAACATCTGCAACCCATTGGGCGCGACGCTGTCGATGGTGAAGGTTGAGGTTCCGGTGGTGCCAATATTGCCCGCGGAGTCGGTGGCGACAGCGCTGACATTAACCGGCCCATCGCCCAGCAACAGCACGTCAAGATTTGACAGACGCAGGATCTGAGCGGCGCCAGTTCCGGTCATGGTCCGGGTAATCTCATCACTACCGTTCGAAAGCGTGACGACAACCGCGCTGCCCGCTTCGGCAGTGATGGTGACAACACCGCCTGCAGCGGCAGCTTCAGCGGCAGTCGCGCCGCCGGCAACCCCGGCGCCCAGCGTGATGACCGGCGCGACGGGTGCAACAGTATCCAGCGTGAAGCTGGCCGTTCCGGCTGGGCTGGCATTGCCCGCACTGTCAGTGGCAACAGCGTTAACACGGATCTGACCGTCATTCAGCGCCGAAACATCCGCGCCAGACAGAACCACAGCCTGCGCGGAGCCGGTGCCGGTGAGCGACTTCGACACGACGTGACCCGCCGCGTCGGTGAAGGTCACAACAATGCTCGAACCCGTTTCGCCCGAAACAGTAACCGCTCCGGCAGCCGCTGCCGCCTCAGCGGCCGTCGCGCCGCCGGTAAAACCAGCACCAAGCGCGAGCACCGGCGCGGTGGGCGCAACGGTGTCTAGCGTGAAGCTGGACGTCGCCGCGCTCGACGCGGATTGACCGCTGGCCGTAGCGGTTGCCGAAACCGAAACTGCGCCGTCGCCCAGCGTTGTGAGATCAGCCGCGGTCAGCACAACTGCCTGCGCTGCACCAGTACCGGTGACTGTTTTCGTGACCGCATGCGTGCCATTGGTGAAGGTGACCAAAACGGTCGCCCCGCTGACCGCATTCACGGTGACAACACCGCCGTTGGCTGTCGCTTCCGCGCTGGTGGCACCGCCGGACACGCCCGTACCAAGTGCCAGCGCGGGGGTTGCTGTGGGGACCTGCGTCGGCGGCGGCGGCGGTGGTGGCGTACCACCTGAACCTCCACCGCCTCCAGCTGCGGCAGCTGCTCCACCACCCAGACCAGCCAGACCCAGCAGGATCAGCCCAATGGAGCCGCCCCCACCACCGGACGATGCGACAGGGAGGGCCTCATATACAGCAGGATTATTCGCATCAAAAAAGACGCCCTCAAAATCCCCAAGCAGAGAGCCCGCTTGAGAAAAGGCATCAGAAATATGGACTTGCCGCAGGACACCATCCTGAAGGTAGTCAATGGTTGCCGACGTGTCCGCCTTAACCGCACGCTGAGCATGAACAATCTGGCCCGTCGCAGCGTCAACCACTTCAAACTGGGCACCGGCTGGCAGCTTCACCTCAGTGAGACTCTTTTTCAGCTTCTTGGAGATAACCTTGCCGCCGTTGGCAGGGATAATGCGAAGCAAAAGCGTCATTGGTAAGGCCTTTTGAAAAAATAACATCAAAAAATATTAAAAATACGCCGGGCGCATTAAGAATAAAGATATTATCATTTAGGCACTTTTTTACCAAACTAATGAAATGCCACGTCGGCCTTATTAAATCGCCAATTTGACTTTAATATATTTCCACAACGGCATTACTAAATAGCCAATTTGGCATTATTGGTGCGCGATATTGCTGCAGGCAATGCACTTTCACATCGGCGGCTAAGACAGCAGCGTCCTCGCTAATGCTTCAGGCATGATGAAAGGTGCGACTTTGAAGTCGCCCAGCGCATTCAGCGCTTTCGTAGGAAAGGGATCAGCCAGCTAGCCGTGCTTATCGCCGATCGGCAGCGCACCGACGGCTCACTGCAGGCCCTCACATGACGGGGATGAGTTAAAAACGAAGATCGTAATCTTCTAAATGATCACAGCGATTAGCCGCCAAGCGTTCGGAAGGCCCCGTTGCAATAGAGGAGTTCGGGCAACCCAGCCCGATTGTCGACGTGCCGGACTGCGCCCGCATAGATACGGTGGGTGCCATATTCCATTGTGCCGCCAACCTCGCAAGAAATGCTGCTGATGCTGGACCGCAGCGCGGGCATTCCGTCCAAATCATACCAGTCGCCATCCACGAAGCGGCTATCGCGTCCCGCTGCACTGCCAAAGGCAGCAGCAACGGCCTCATCATCATGGCTCAGCACATTGAGCACGAAGCGGCCTGTCGCCTCCAATGTCCGCGTCATCGATGCCGATGTGTTGACGCTGATCAGCACGGACATAGGATCAAAGCTTAAGGAACAGGCGGCCGTTGCCGTCATGCCCACATCCCCTTCAGGGCCTCGTGCGGTGATCAGATAGACGGCGGATGCCACACTGCGCATCGCCTGACGAAAGGCGTTGCTCAGTTCCGGATCGACCGGGGCAGTAAAGTCAGCGGACATGTATGGTTTCCTGATTGCTTTTGTATTTGGGCGCAAGCCTACATCCGAAGATGCTGGCTCAAATCGCCCTGATGATCGAACATGGAATAATCGCGAAATGTGAACTGCCAGAGGCCTTCGATGCGCGAAAAGCGGTCGTGGTACCGCCCGGAGGCGATGACCTGGAGCGGAAAGCCAGAAAGGCATTGGAGAACGGTATAACAAGACCGGCAACTGGCCTCTCCCGCCGGCTCATCAATGTCCAAAATAGGGTTGGTAATGACATGCCGGGTATTGGCCCGCCCCTGATCATCCAGGACGATCATCTGCGCCCAGATGTCGCGCATGCCAACGCCATTGATCTCTCGCCCACCCATCAGACGGACAGTGGTGTGGCGGAGCAGATGTGATGCACCGTCAAAATCGGCGGCGTCCATCATCTCCCCATAGGTGTAGAGCAGGTTTGTGATGGCGATAGCACTGTTCATGCCCCCGCCCCGCGCGCCATTTCTGCCTTGAAGAAGTGGTGCAACTGCGCGGCCATCGCGACAATGGCAGCCTCAGGGTCTTGTTGGCTGCGGCGGACCGTTAGAAAATAGCAGGCCTGATCAAGCTGAGACAAGGCAAAAGCCGCCCGATGTCGGCCCGCACTATCCGTGTCCAGATGGGCGAGCGCAGGGTTCCTGCGAGCAAGCATATCAACCAGAACATTCTGATAGCCGGCGATCTGCCAATAGAGATCCGCCTCAACAGCCGAAGCCTGCGTCAAGATCATGCAGGTCGTCTCATTCTGCCGGTACAAAGCCACGTTGCGGCGGCACCAGTCCTCCAGACGAGCCTGATCAGGGACCGCCATCGCGGCAAGTTCTTCATATAAGGGTTGCCACATCGGCACGAAACTATCGGCCAGGGCGCGGACGAGCGCGACCTTGCTAGGGAAGTGCGCGTAAAAGGAGGCCCGGCTGACGCCCGACTCCCGGAGCACATCGTCCACGGTCGCATTTGCATAGCCTTTGTCGGCAAAGACCTTCACAGCCCCGTCGACAAGCTTTTCACGGGTGGCGGCCCGCTGCGCACGCTGGCGCGGATTGGCGCGATTCTGGCGCTCCATCTGCGGGTGCATTGCAGGCTCTTCAGTTGACATACACTTTGTATAGTCACTAGGTTCACCCAAAGACAAGTGGGAGCAGGATCAAGCATATGATGAGCAAGGTGCAGCGATAAGGTGACCCCGTCAGGCGCCCTCATTCCGGCAGCACGGGTGTTCTATGGCGGCACACGGCAGTGCACGCCCCTGCTTGATCGTCTTGCCCCCGCGCGGGCAGCGGGCTTTACCGCTATCTCGGTATGGCCGGGCGACATGCGAGGGCTGCATGCACACGAGGTGGTGTCGGCGGTCAAGGATGCAGGGCTGTTTGTCTCTGAAATTGAACTGATCACAAACTGGATGCCGCCCCATGCGTCGGGCGAGAGCACCTTTGGGAAATTCCTGTCCGCCTTGACGGCAGATCGCGTCCTTCCACTGGCCGAGGAGCTTGGCGCGTCGACCGTCTCGGTCGCAGAGCTTTTCGGGCTGGACTATGATCGCCGCCTGATGGCGAAGCATTTTGGCGACTTATGTGACAAAGCCGCCGCGCATGGTTTGCGGGTCGCGCTGGAGTTCGTCCCGACCGGGGGCGTCCCCGGCCTTGCGGAGGCCATGGAGATCATTGACGCAGCGGGACGGGCCAATGGCGGGCTTATGGTCGATGCCTGGCACTTCTTCCGCAGCGGGTCATCGCTGGACCAGCTGGCCAGTCTTCCGGGCAACTGCATCTATTCCGTTCAGTTGAACGACGCGTTGGCGGCGCCCGAGGCGGACCTCACCCAAGGGATGATGAACCGGCTGCTGCCCGGTCAAGGCGAGCTCAACCTCAAAGCGTTCATGCAGGCCATCGCCGCGACCGGCACATCTGCCTTTCTGGGCGTGGAAACGTTTTCCAAAGACTTAGATCAACTCTCGACAGACGCCGTCGCGCGACATTGCGCCGCAGCGCTTGAGACCTGCCTTGATTTCACTGCCCTTACCTCCACAAATTCCCGCACAGGACTTGTCTAAGATGATTTCAAATACCTACCCCCATCTCCTCTCCCCCGGCCATATCAACAAGATGGAGGTGAAGAACCGCATCATGGTGACGGCCATGGGTGTAAGCTTGTCGGAAGAAGACGGCACCGTCGGGGAAAAGCTGATCGCTTATCATGAGGAACAGGCCAAGGGGGGTGCCGGGCTGATCATTTCGGGCGTCGCAGGTGTCGCTTGGCCCATTGGCGCGGTCGCGTTGCAGCAGACGGCGATTTCCGATGACAAGTTCCTGCCTGGGCTCACCGAACTGTGCACTCGTGTTCACGCGCACGGGGCAAAGATTGCCATTCAGTTGCACCATGGCGGTCTGGTCGCGGGATACTCCACACGCTGGGGACACCCCCTTTGGGCGCCCTGCATCCCCCCTGCCCCGACCGGCAATTTCATGAAGTATTTCCTGCCAGAAGAACTGGCAGCGTTCAGCGGCATGACCATGCCTGAGATCAAGATCCTCACGCATGAGGATATCGCGACAGTCGTCCGTCAGTTTGCCGAGGGCGCCGCGCGGGCACAAAAGGCTGGCTTTGATGCAGTCGAAATCCACTCTGGCCATGGATATCTGCTGTCGTCCTTCATTTCCCCAAAAACAAACAGCCGCACCGACGAATATGGCGGACCCATCGAAAACCGTCTGCGCATTTTGCGCGAAGTTCTGGCCGCCGTGCGCGCCGCTGTGGGTGCAGAGTATCCGGTATGGGTGAAGCTCGATTCCCGGGAAGTGGGAAAGACGGGGGGCATTTCCCTTGAGGATGCCAAATTCGCGGCCCGAACGGTCGAGGCCGCAGGCGCAGATGCCATCACCGTCTCGGCCTACCACGATACCGGCAATGGCAAGCTCCATTCAGAATCCAACATTCCCCATATCGAAAACTTCAACCTGCCTGCCGCGGCGGAAATGAAGGCAGAGGTCCGCATTCCAATCATCGCGTCAGGTCGCATCGAGGTGGAAACAGCAGACCGCACCATCGGCAAAGGCGAAGCCGACTTTATCGCCATGGGCCGTAAGCTGCTGGCGGACCCGCATTTGCCCAACAAGCTGCTGCGTGGCGAGACAGACCGGGTTCGTCCGTGCATTTATTGCTACACCTGTGTCAGCGCGATCTATGGCAACCAGCAGTCCCGCTGCGCCGTCAATTCCGAATTCTCTGTCGAGTTTGAACGCAAGGCGCCATCGGCCACCAAGACGCGCGTTGTCATCATCGGCGGCGGCCCCGGCGGCATGGAGGCGACCCGACGCCTGACCGCACTTGGCCGTCACGTGACATTGATTGAAAAGAGCGAACGGCTTGGCGGCACGCTGCGCTTCGCCTCACTCGCATATGAGCCCAATGAGCGACTGCTCCACTGGCTCCGCCGTGAGATAGAGATGTCGGGCGCCGACATACGGCTGAATACAATTGCCACCCCAGATCTCCTGCACGCGTTGAAGCCCGATCACGTCATCGTCGCAACCGGCGCGACGCGCGGCATGCCGGACATTCCCGGCAATGACCGGGACAACGTCTTTTCCGGCGACGATATGCGGCGGTTGATGCTGGGCGAAAGCTCCGACGCATTGAAACGAAAGACCGGCCTGTTCACGCGCATGGCGACAAAGATTGGTGCGGCCACTGGCGCGACCGCCAACCTTGATCTCGTCCGCAAGGCGACCCACGCTTGGATGCCGCTGGGCGACCAGATCGTGATTATCGGCGGGGAGTTGGTTGGCATTGAGCTGGCAGAATTCCTGCACGAACGGGGCCGCAAGGTGACCATCGTTGATGAGGCCCCGGCCTTTGGAAAGGGACTGACGCTGGTCCGGCGGATGCGCATCCTGTCTGAATTGCAGGATCATGGCGTTGCTATGCATCCGGCAGCTAGCGGCATTGAGATTGATGACGGCGCGGTGCGCTTCATTGACGCCACCGGCACAGCACATACGGTGCCCGCCGACCATGTCATCGTGGCCAAGGGAGCTGAAGGTGACCTCACACTGGCAGAGTCCCTGAAGGCTGCGGGCTTCAACGTCCATAGCATCGGGGACGCCAATGGCGTTGGCTATATCGAAGGCGCGATCCGCGGTGCCTATCAGACGGTCATCGACATCACCTCGGCCTAAATGGAGGACGGGGATGCTATCCATTTCGCTTGAGCTCCCCTAACCTCCCTTCCCATGACCAACGCCAACCAAGGCCCGTTCTCCAGCGTTCTTGAGGCCCTTTATGGTGGCCTTTTGGAAGGCGCGCCTTGGGAGGCTTTTCTGCGGACCTTCGCCCACTGGCTGGACGGCAGCTATGCGACCTTGATCCTAACGGCCCCGGGCCTCAGCACTCCGGGCACGATGGTGACACCCGGCGGCGATCCGAAAACCAATGAAGACTATCTGACGACCTATTTCGCAAGCGATCCCTTTCAGGGCCTCCCCGAAGGCGAAGTCACCTCCTTTAAGGAGTTTCTGCACGGGCAGAGCTCCCAGGAAATTTCAGACTATATGGGATTTCTCGACGCGGCAGGCGGAGACCAAGTGCTTGGCGTTGATCTGCGCTTTCCAAGCGGTTTCGAAGCACGCTTCCGGGTCACACGCGATCGGACTCTCCCCGACTTTTCGGCAGAGGACCGGGTCCGCTTTCAGATGCTCGTGCCGCATCTGCGCAATGCAGCCCGGCTTTTTGAACGCCTGCAAATCGAAGGGGCGGAACACGGCGTCTATCGCGGGGCGGTCGAGCAATTGGGTGTCGGAACAATCATTCTGGACCAGACAGGAGCCATCACCCGGACCAATGCAGTGGCGGATCAATTGTTGGACGCAGGCGACGGCATCATGCAGGACAACGGCAAGCTGATCCTTGGCGACAGCCGCTATCAAAAAACCATCGAGAGCCTTTTGACGCGCATTGGCGATATCCCAGCCCCCGTCCGCTTTAAGCTCGGCCGCACAATTGGACACGACCTTGCTGTTGTCGCCCGCCCTATTCGCGTCCCGGCGATTTTGCGTGGAGGTGCAAATTTGGCATTGTTCATCACCGTTCCCGGCGATGACGCGCAGCTTGATCCCGCCGCTATCAGAGACCTGTTTCAGTTGACCCGGATGGAGGCGACACTCGCCGTCTCGCTCGCGAGTGGACGTTCCCTAGTCGAAGCGGCAGACGCGCTTGGCATCGCACATAACACCGCGCGCGCCCATCTCCGCTCAATCTTCACAAAGACGGGCGCGCGGCGGCAATCACAACTGGTCCACCTCCTGAGAAGCGGACTTCAATAACTAGGCCGCGAAGCGATAGTCCTCAAAATTCGGCTTGGCCATTGCGTCGACAAACGCCTGATAGCTCCAGGGCCAGCTTGCCGGCACGCCGGTATCGTCAAGATACCAACTGGTGCAGCCGCTGCCGAAAATCGTCTTCTTCGCAGCAGCAATCCGCCTTTCTTCATAGTCAGTCATAGCTTCCTGCGTCGGCTCAACCGCGCGGGCATTGCCGGCCCGAAGGCGCTCTATAAGCTGATCCACATATTTCCACTGCGCTTCCGCTATGTCGATCAAAGAGAAGTTGCCGACAGGACCTGTCGGCCCATTGAGCATGAAGAAGTTTGGAAAGTCAGGCAGCGTTACCGCATTAAACGCAGTCGGGCGCACTGACCAAGCATCGTCCAGCGTCTTTCCATTCCGGCCGACGACGGACGCCGGACGAATAAAGCGATCTGCACGGAAGCCGGTTGCGAGAACAAGAACGTCGAGCTCGTGCAGTGTGCCATCCTTCATCCGGACGCCCGCAGGCTCCACGCCTTCGATCGCACCCGTGTCGACAAAGACGTTGGGCTTCTGGACATGCTCGTAATAGCACCAGGAATAGATCAAACGCTTGCACGCCGCACGATAGTTCGGCGTCAGCTTTTTGCGGAGTTCCGGGTCCTTCACGCTGTTTTCAAGGTTCTGGAGGCAATAATCTTCGATTTCCTTCATCTGCGGACCATCGATGTTCGTGATGCCGTCTGTGAAGCGCAGGATCGCGTCCCAATATTCCTTATTATAGCGGATGGCATCGATCAGCTTCACATCGTTGCGGAATGCCTCACGCTCCTCATCCGTATAGTCAAACTGGGGCACAGGCATGATCCATTGCGGTGACCGCTGGAAATGGACAATCTGCTTTGACCGACTGGTGAGGGCCGTCAGTATCTGTGCGCCGGTCGATCCACAGCCGACAATGCCAACCCGCGTGCCATCCAGCTGAGCGCTGTCATCCCAACGGGCAGAATGGAAAGCTTTCCCGGCAAAGCTGGCGAGGCCCGGAATATCTGGCATCTTCGGATGGTGCAGCACGCCGGACGCGCAGATAACGATGTCAGCTTCGATTTTCTCGGTCCCGGAAACGCCGACGGTCCATACCGCCGTTGCTTCATCAAAATCACAGCTGGTCACTTCGGCATTGTACCGGATGTACGGATTGACGCCGAAATCCGCCGCAACCTTTTCAAAATAATCACGGATGTCCGGCCCATTGGCGTAGTAGGACTTCCATTCGGCATAGGGCGCAAAGCTATAAGTATAGGCATGGGCCGGCACATCGCAGGTCAGGCCGGGATAGCGGTTTTCACGCCATGTGCCGCCAAGGCTGGACGCCTTTTCGAGGATCGTGAAGTTCTTTTCACCGCGCTCCAGCAGCTTAATGCCGGCCAAAATGCCGGCCATGCCAGCGCCGATGATGACGTAACGAAGTTCCTTCGACATGCGCTCTCCAAATCCGTTCTTTTTCACTTCCGAGGGGACGATCATGCGATGCTCAACGATTGCCTGTAAATCGTCCAAACGGCTTATTTTCCGCCACTGATTGCCAAAAACTTCGGGCCGTCAGCGCAGCTCCGTCTTGAGGACCTTGCCCGACGCATTGCGCGGAACATCGTCGACGAACACGAAACTGCGGGGCACTTTGTAATTCGCCATATTTTCGCGCGACCAGGCCGCCATCTCGGCCTCGGTTGCCGAGGCGCCGGGGCGCAGGACGACATAGGCTTTGCCGACTTCTCCCATGCGCTCATCCGCGATGCCGACAACGGCCACCATGCCGACCGCCGGGTGGTTCGACAGCAATTTTTCGACCTCGGCCGGATACACATTGAACCCGCCAGAGATGTACATATCCTTCAAACGGTCGGTGATGCGGACATAACCATGGGTATCCATCGTCCCGACGTCGCCCGTGTGTAGCCAGCCATTGGCGTCAATCGCTTCTGCCGTCGCTTCGGGATCATCGAGATAACCGAGCATCACGCCCTGCCCCCGCACCCAGATTTCTCCGGTTTCGCCGCGCGGCACTTCTTGCCCATTCTCGCCTGCTATGATCACGTCATTCCCAGGGATAGCCGCGCCACAGGTGGTGGCGATCAGGTCCACGGAATCTCCGGGCCGACAGCTGGTGATGTTGACGCACTCCGTCATCCCATAAGCGGTGATGATATCCTTCATGCCAAGTTCCGTCCGGATGCGTTCAACCAGAACCGGCGGCACCGTCGCTGCACCCGTGGTGCCGCCCCGCAGGGACGAACAGTCGAAATCCTCACGCTCTTTTTCCGCGAGCAGCATCTGGAAGATCGTCGGTGGTCCGGGGAGGAAATTGATCCTATCCCGCACAATGCTGTCACGCGCCGATGCGACATCGAACTGCGGCATAGGCACAATGACGGCGCCGCTGATGAGGCAGGCCACCCACCCCACTTTGAAGCCAAAGCTATGGAAGAACGGATTGACGATTAGGTACCGTTCCCCGGCGGACAGGCCGGTATTGCCAATCCAGACGCCACATTGCGGGATAACGCGACCATAGGTCATCATCACACCCTTGGGGACGCCTGTCGTGCCGCTGGTGAACAGAATGTCAGAAAGATGATCTGCGGTTAGACGAGCCAAAGCCGCGTCGATGGCGACATCCCCCGCGCCCTTCCCGCTTGCGAGAAATGTCCCGAAATCGGCATCTAGCAACACGGTTTCTGTGAGATCCGGCACGTCTTCCGCCGACAGCAAGGCGGGATAGTCGATGCCCAGAAAATTCTCGACCGTGAACATCATCCGCGCATGGGTGCGCCGCAGGATATCGCCCGCCTCCCGGCCCTTCAGCCGGGTGTTGAGCGGGACGATAGCTGCACCGCACGTCATGGCTGCAACCGCTGCGACAACCCATTCGCGGCTATTGGGGGCCCAAATCGCGATCCGGTCCCCCTCTCCCACGCCACGTGCCAGCAGCGCCGAGGCTGCCTCCCGACAGCGCGCCCAAAGCTGGTTGAAGCTCCAGACGTCACCATGCTCCAGCAAGGCCGGTGCATCACCCCAAAGCTGCGCTGCGCGCGCGGCTGCGTGCGGAATTGTGGGAGGAAGCTCCGACAGGGTCATCAGGCGACTTCGAACAACCCGGCCGCACCCATGCCACCTGCCACGCACATGGAGATAACGACATATTTCACGCCGCGACGCTTGCCCTCGATCAGCGCATGGCCGACCAAGCGGCTGCCCGTCATGCCAAAGGGATGGCCAAGCGCAATGCCTCCGCCATTCACATTCAGCTTGTCCGGATCAATGCCCAGCTTCTGCTGGCAGTAGACAGCCTGGCTGGCGAACGCCTCGTTGATTTCAAACAGGCCGATATCGTCGATCTTCAGTCCGGCCCGCTGCAACAGCTTGGGGATCGCGAAGACCGGGCCGATGCCCATTTCATCGGGCGCGCAGCCTGCGACCTGAAAGCCACGATAGATGCCAAGAACAGGCAGGCCTTCCTTCTGCGCCGTGTTCAGGTCCATGAGCAATTGGGCCGATGCACCGTCAGACAGTTGCGACGCATTGCCGGCGGTGATGTGCTTGCCTTCCTTGATGACCATGCCGTCCTTGAAAACGGGCTTCAACAGAGCGAGACCTTCCGCCACGGTATCGCCGCGAACACCTTCGTCCGCTGTCAGCGTTACCGTTTCCCGGCCGGTTTCATTGCCTTCCTTGTCCTTCAACGACTTTTCGACGGTGATCGGTACGATCTCATCATTGAACCGCCCGGCCACCTGAGCGGCGCCTGCACGTTGTTGGCTGAGCGCGGCAAACGCATCCTGTGCCTCTCGGGAAATGCCATAGCGTTCCGCCACGACTTCGGCTGTCTCGATCATCGCCATATAAGCGTAGGGATCTGCGTCGATCACAGCCTGCGACCGGTTGCGCCAAGCGGGTGCAAATTTGTTGAGCGTCATGGAAATGCTTTCCATGCCACCGGCCACAGCCACATCGATTTCATCCGAGCGGATGCCACGGGCCGCCAACGCAATTGCGTTGAGGCCAGAGGAGCATTTGCGGTCCAACGTAAAACCGCTGACCGTATCGGGCAAACGCGACGCATGAACGGTCAGGCGACCGAGGTTGTAGCTCTGCGTGTTCCAATGGTTGCCGACGCCCAGATAGACGTCGTCCACCCGTGCGGGATCAATGCCGGACCGGTCCAGCACCGCATTGACCACATGGCTCGACAAAACTGGGGCTTCGGTATCGTTGAAGGCCCCCCGATAGGCTTTGCCAATCCCGGTCCGTGCCGTGGCGACAATCGCTGCATCCCGCATAAAATCTCTCCTTAGAAACCGGTCATGTTGGACGGACCAAAAAAGGCGCGCATTTCCGTCACCTTGCCGTCCGCATTGAATTTGAATGTATCGATCACGTCGACGGTCAACAGCTTGCCTTCCATCGTCAGTTGGACGCGGAACGCGAACGCGGCATAGTCGGTCGCGAGGCGGATCGGGCCTTCCAACTTGAGTTTTGCGCCTGTTGCCATGGACGCTGTATAAAACTCCCGAATGGCCGCATGGCCGATCTTCAGGGGTGTCCCCACAGGGTCTTCAACCGTGGCGTCTGGCGCAAACAGGGCAACGACCGCTTCCGGATCGCCCTTATCAAACCCGTCAATATAGCCGTGGACGGCAGCGCTCATCTGTTCAGTGGTGGCCATGATTGCTCCTCTCAGGGGAAATAGCGACTGATCGTATCGACAACGCAGGCAGGCTTCTCGCTGCCTTCAATTTCGACCGTGACCCGGACGACAGACTGGATGGCGCCCTTAATCTCTTCAACGGTCACAATTTCTCCTACGCCCCTGATCCGCGACCCGACCTTGACCGGCGCCAGAAACCGGAGGCGGTCTGCACCAACATTCACCGCATGGGTAAAACCCTGCACTTCGATCAGCTGCGGGAGGAAAAAATTGACGAGGCTCATGGTGAGATAGCCATGCGCAATGGTGCCGCCGAACGGCCCGTCCTTCGCGCGCTCAACATCGACGTGGATCCATTGATGATCGCCCGTCACCTCAGCGAAACCGTTGACGCGGTCCTGATCGATCAACAGCCAGTCGGTGGGGCCAAGCTGCGTGCCCTCTTGTCCTGTCAGGGTGCCGGGCGTTTCAAAAACTTTTGGTCCCGTCATGCGCGCTGGCTCGAAACGGAGACGATCTCACCCGTCATGTACGACGACAGATCGGACGCAAGGAACATCATCACGTTGGCGACTTCCCAAACCTCGGCCGGACGACCAAAGGCCTCTTGGGCGGAGAGTTTCTCCAGAAGCTCGTCTGTCGTCACCTTGGCCAAGAAGGCGTGCATCGCAATGGATGGTGCCACGGCATTGATGCGGACGCCATGTTCTGCCGCTTCAACAGCGGAACACCGGGTAAAGGCCATCACGCCAGCCTTGGCCGCTGCATAATGGGCCTGACCCTTTTGCGCACGCCAGCCGAGAACTGAGGCGTTGTTTACAATCACGCCGGATTTGCGTTCGTACATCGCTGGCAGAAAGCTGCGCGTCATGCGGAAGACGCTGTTCAGCGTGACGTCGAGGACACGACTCCACTGATCGTCCGTCATATCGACAACGGATACTTCCCCGCCAAGGCCCGCATTGTTGATGAGGACATCAACCCGGCCAAGGGCTGCCAAGGCTGCATCTCGCAGGCCATCAACATGGTCCTGTTGCGTTACGTCGCAGACAAATGTTGCAGGGCGGGTCCCGACTTCCTCAGCGATCCGGTCTGCCGCCTCGCCAAGGCGACGCTCATGAAAATCGCTGATGAGGACGGTCGCACCCTCTTCTGTCGCGCGCTTTGCGGCTGAAAAGCCAATCCCCGTCCCGGCCGCAGCCGTCACGACGACGGTCTTGCCCTTAAGAAGGCTTCTTGGTTCCGGATAGCTTGGCACCATTAGACATCCCCCCGCGGTTCACGCGGCATGCCAAGGCCCCGTTCAGCAATCAAATTGCGCTGGATCTGGTTTGTCCCGCCATAAATCGTGTCAGAACGGGAATAGAGAAACAGGTTGGGGAGCATCGACCATTCATAGGCGTCTCCTTCTGCCACTTCACCAGCCTGACCGATGATGTCCATGGCCAGTTCCCCCAAACCACGCCGCCAGCTTGCCCATTGAATTTTATAGGTCAGCGCTGCGCCGTCGATCTTGCTGTGATCGGTGTTCGACAACATCCGCATCGCGCCATAGCGCATCAGCTGCAGGCCGATTTCAGCCTTGGCGATACGCTGGCGGATGAGCGGGTCATTGGCCGCACCGGTTGCCTTCGCCGCAGCGATGATGTCATTTAGCTCGTTACGGAAGCCCATTTGCTGGCCCAGCGTGGATACGCCGCGTTCAAAGGCGAGCAGCCCCATCGCGATCTTCCAGCCTTCGCCCACCGCGCCAATCAGGCTGTCGGCGGGGCATTTGGCATCGGTAAAGAAGGTTTCATTGAATTCCGCATCGCCATTGATCTGCTTGATCGGACGGATCTCAATGCCCGGCTGATCAATTTCCATCATCAGGAAGGTCAGGCCCTTTGGTCCCTTCGATCCTTCCTCACTGCGCGAAACAACGAAAATCCAATCAGAAATATGGGCAAGGCTGGTCCAGATTTTCTGGCCATTGACGACCCATTCATCGCCTTCCAACCGCGCCTTGGTGCGGACGCTGGCAAGGTCAGACCCGGCACCGGGTTCTGAAAAGCCCTGACAGAAAATCGTCTGCCCCGCCGCGATACCGGGCAGGAAGCGCTTCTTTTGTTCGTCTGTGCCAAAGGTCAGCAGGGTCGGGCCAGCAAGTTCGACGCCAATATGATTGACACGACCGGGGACACCGGCACGGGCATATTCTTCAGCAAAGATCACCTGCTGGGCAAGGGTCGCCGCCCGGCCACCCCATTCTTCGGGCCAGCCAATGCAGCTCCATTTATGGGCCGCGAGCTGCTGTTCCCATTCCTTCCGCCGCTCTGCCTTTTCGGTGAGCGTGGTGATGCCTTTAATGTCTTTGAATTCGCCGGCCATCTGACCATTGAGCCAGTCCGCACATTCGCGGCGGAAATCCTCTTCGGCTGCGGAAAAACCGAGCTTCATGCCGCTTCTCCCAAAATCATATCGGCCACTTGTTCACGATGCCAGTTGCCGTTGCCGAGCATCGACTGGATGGCGCGTGCACGCTTGAAAAACAGGTGCGCATCATGTTCCCAGGTAAAGCCGATCCCGCCATGAAGCTGGATCATATCACCGGCACATTTTGCATAGGTATCAGCTGTAAAAGACTTTGCGGCATGGAGGGCCAGGGGCAGGTCCGAAGACTGCTCATCCGCGGCACAAGCCGCCCAGTACACAGCCGACCGGGCCTGCTCAATTTCAACCATCATGTCGGCAAGGCGATGCTTATAGGCCTGAAACGACCCAATCGGTCGGCCAAACTGAACGCGCTCCTTGGCATAAGCGACCGTCCGGTCGAGCGCCTCTTGCGCCCCGCCCAAAGCTTCGGCGGCAACGCAAATCCATCCAGCTTCGCGCGCGGCCTGCATCGCAGCCGATCCGTCGGCCAGTCTATCCCCTTGGGCGCCCCGCAGCGTCACAGTCGCAAGCGGGCGTGTCTGGTCCATCGTCACATGCGCTGTCACCTCAACGCCCGGGGATGTGCGCTCCAAAATCCATGCGCTCGCGTCATTGCCCAGCACAAAGACATCTGCGGACGCGCCATGCGCCACAAATTCAAATGTTCCCGTCAGACGGTCCCCCTCGGGAGTAAGGTCTGCGGACCCAGCACAGGCCGCAATCACGCTGCCCGACACCATTTTGGGCAGCCAGTCAGCCTTCTGAGCATCGGTGCCACCCACAAGGATTGCCTGCGACGCCATTGCCAGTCCGACCATAGGAAGAGCGGCCACCTGCGCGCCCGCGGCTTCAGCCAGCAAGGCAAACTCGACCTGACCCAATCCAGCCCCGCCATAGGCTTCTGGCACGGTGACGCCGGCAAGGCCGAGTTCCTGACAAAAACCGGTCCACAGATCACGGTCAATGCCGTCCGCAGCCATGGCCTGCCGGGTGCGGACGCTGGTCGCGTTTTCAACGAAAAAGCCCTTGGCTGTCTCGCTGATCATCTGCTGTTCTTCGGTAAAGACAAA
This sequence comes from uncultured Sphingomonadaceae bacterium, assembly GCA_937996655.1. Taxonomy (GTDB): domain Bacteria; phylum Pseudomonadota; class Alphaproteobacteria; order Sphingomonadales; family Sphingomonadaceae; genus Aquisediminimonas. The sequence continues at coordinate 396,345 of CALKUK010000013.1, forward strand.
TTCCATTATGCGGTCCCCCACACTTTGCGCGGTGCCACACGGTCGGCCAGCAGCTTATCGACAGCCGCGCCGACATTGGCGGGGTCCCAACGCGCGCCTGCATCAACCAGAGGGCCTTCGCGCCAGCCATCTTCCAGCATGATCTTTCCGCCTTCGAGTTCAAAGACACAGCCGGTCACATGCGCACTTTCCGGGCTACCGAGCCAGACGACGGTCGGCGCGATATTGGCCGGGTCCATCACGTCAAAGGCCTGACCTTCGGTCGCCATTTTATCGGCAAAGGCCTGTTCCGTCATCCGCGTGCGGGCAGACGGGGCCAGCGCATTGGCGGTGATACCATAGCGGCCAAGCTCTGCCGCCTGCACCAACGTCAGCGAGGCAATGCCACCCTTAGCGGTCGAATAGGCTGCCTGCGCGATGGAGCCCTGAAGCCCCGCACCTGACGAGGTATTGATGATGCGGGCATCGACCTTGTGGCCTTCCTTGCCCCGTGCGCGCCAGTAATCGACGGCATGGCGGGACACGCAGAAATGGCCGCGCAGATGCACGTGCATGGTGGCATCCCATTCCTCGATCGTCGCCGAAACGAACATCCGGTCACGCACGATGCCGGCATTGTTGACGACGACATGCAGATCGCCAAAAGCAGCCACGGCCGCATCGACAATCCGCTTGGCCGCATCCCAATCGGTAATGTCTTCATAGTTCGCGATGGCCTTGCCACCAGCCGCGACAATTTCTGCGACCACGCCGTCGGCAGCACTCGTATCGCGGCCTTCACCGCCCAAAGATGTCCCGATGTCGTTCACGACGACATTGGCGCCTTCTGCGGCAAAGGCGAGCGCATAGGCCCGGCCAAGCCCGCGGGCAGCCCCGGTGATGATGACCGTCCTGTTATCGCAAATACCCATTATAACCTCTCGATAATCGTCACATTGGCCTGACCGCCGCCTTCGCACATCGTCTGAAGACCATAGCGACCGCCAGTACGTTCCAGCGCATTGAGCAAGGTAGTCATCAGGCGTGCGCCGGTGGCCCCAAGCGGGTGGCCAAGCGCAATGCCGCCGCCGTGAATGTTGACCTTTTCATGCGGAATGCCGAGTTCCTTCATCCAAGCCATGGGCACGGAAGCGAAGGCTTCGTTGCATTCAAACAGATCGATGTCGGCAACCGTCATGCCTGCTTTTTTGAGCGCGTGCTCCGTCGCCGGAATAGGCGCGGTCAACATCCAGACAGGATCGTCAGCGCGTACCGAAATGTGATGCACGCGCGCGCGCGGCTTGAGACCATGCTCCTTCACAGCCCGCTCCGACGCGACGAGAAGGGCTGCCGCCCCATCGCAATTCTGGCTTGAAATACCGGCGGTTATGATACCGCCTTCCTGAACGGTGCGAAGTCCTGCCAGACCTTCCATGTTGGTCTGGGGGCGGATCGTTTCATCCTGTGCCAGCTCCGCCATCGGCGCGACTTCGGCATCGAACCAGCCATTGTCCCACGCGGCCTGTGCGCGCTGGTGCGAAGCGACGGCAAACGCCTCCATCTCCTCGCGTGACAGCCCCCATTTGTTGGCGATCATTTCTGCGGAGTTGATCTGGTTGAGCAGTCCGTCCCCATAGCGCGCAATCCAGCCCGGCGACGTGTTGAACGGATTGGAAAAGCCGTATGGTTCTCCCGCATACATGGCCGCTGAAATTGGGATGGCATTCATCGCCTGGCTGCCACCGGCGACGACGAGGTCCTGCGTGCCCGACATCACCCCTTGCGCTGCAAAATGGAGCGCCTGCTGGGAAGACCCACACTGACGGTCAATTGTCGTCCCCGGCACATGCTGCGGAAGACCCGCGACAAGCCATACCGTGCGGCCAATATCCCCCGCCTGCGGGCCGATCGTGTCGCAGCAGCCCCAGACCACATCGTCAACGGCGTTCGCGTCAATGCCCGTCCGCGCGACCAACGCCTTGATGGGATGCGCGCCAAGGTCCGCCGGGTGGAGGCCTGCAAGGCTGCCCTTCTTCCGGCCGATGGGGGTGCGCACAGCGTCGATAATATAGGCTTCAGCCATGTCAGTCCTTAAGCAAAGGTGTGTTCGGGGCCGATGGCGAGCGTGCCGCCGAGCACAGCGTCATCGATGCGTTTCAAATGGAAGGCGCGCGATCCCCAGGCGCCGGCGAGCGCCCAGCTGCGCTTCATCCAGAAATGAAGATCAACCTCGTACGTATAGCCCATGGCGCCATGAACCTGGATCGCGGTTTCAGCCGTCAGCATGGCCGCATCGGTCGCTGCAACCTTGGCGTGGCTGACATGCACGGCCGTCGACGCCCGACCGTCCTGAAGCGCCTGCGCCGCCTGCCAAACCACTGGCTTGGCAAACTCAATCGCAACCGCACAGGTCGCTAGCTGATGCTTGATCGCCTGAAAGGCGCCAATCGGCTGGCCAAACTGCGTCCGGATTTTTGCATATTCAACGGCAAGATGAAGCATCGCATCAGCGAGACCAACCATCTGCGCTGCAGACATCAGGGCGCCGAGGTTGAGGAGATGCGGGTCTGCATTGTCGTTTGCCGATGCGCAAAGATTGCGGAGTGGATCGACGCTCGTAAGCGCCGCCCCGTCGCCGTCGGCTACCCAGGGGTTGATTGAATGTGCCAACGGCAGGGTGATGCGCCCCGCCGCAACATCGGAAAGCTGGTCAGTCTTGCCGCGCGCCAGCAGCCAAGGGACACCGACAAACGCCGTGTCGACCAGCGGTTCCGCCAAGCAAGCCCGGCCACATTCCGCGGCGATCAGGGCCGCATCGACAAGACCCATGCCAAGGCCACCCTGTGCCTCGGGGACGAGCAATCCGGTCAGCCCCATATCGACAAGCCCCTGCCAAATGGCGGGATCGCGATTTCCATCCGCGTCGAGGCGACGCAGCACTTCTGGCCCATGCGTCCCGGCCAGATAGTCACGCACTGTTTCTGCCAGCGCCAGCTGGTCTTCGGTCAACAACATATCCATCAGCCTGCTCCCACGCGCGGCAGCCCGAGCATACGTTCGGCCGTGATGTTGCGCTGAACCTCGTTCGATCCGGCATAGATTGGACCGGACAGCGAGAAGATGTAACCCTCTAGCCACTGGTTCACCGAGCCATCATCGAAACGCTTGAGTTCCGCATGCGCGCCCAACAGCTGCATCGCCGTGCGGTGCATCGAACGGTCGAGTTCAGACCAGAAAATCTTGTTGAGGCTGGCTTCCGCGCCAATCTTGCCACCAGCCATGATTTTGGCCGCCACCGCATAGGTGTTGTAGGCATAAGCTTGCGCCGACATCCAAGCTTGCATCACCGCTTCACGTGCGGCGGGTGAGGCCTCTGCTTCATGCTTGCGATAAAGATCGACCAAGCGTTTCGCCGTCGCCTGAAAACGTCCAGGAGAGCGCAGCATCAGGCCGCGCTCAAACCCTGCCGTTGCCATCGCGACGTTCCAGCCTTCGCCTTCACCTGCCAGACAATTTTCAACGGGCACGCGAACCTCATCAAAGAAAAGTTCAGCAAAGCCGGTGTCGCCATGCAGCTGCCGAATTGGTCTGCGGGTAATGCCCGGCGTGTTGAGATCAAACAGGATGAACGTCAGGCCCTTGTGACGCTTGCTCTCAGGGTCCGTCCGGAACATGCCGAAACCCCAGTCCGCAAAGGCGGCCCGGCTGGACCAGGTCTTTTGACCGGTGATGACATAATGGTCCCCATCGCGGACGGCCTTTGAGGATATCGCCGCCATATCCGAACCAGCCCCTGGTTCAGACCAGGCCTGTGCCCAGATGACTTCGCCTTTGGCCATTGGCGTCAGGAAGCGCTTTTTCTGTTCGTCCGTGCCGAACTCCATGATCGTCGGGCCAAGCAGGAAGATCCCGTTCTGGTTCGCGCGATTGGGGCCACCGGCGCGGAAATATTCTTCCTCAAAAATCAGCCACTGGATCAGATCAAGGCCACGCCCGCCATAGGCTTCAGGCCATGTGACCATGCCCCAATTGCCGCTGGCGAGCGTCCGTTCCCATTCAACATGCTGATCATAGCCTTCGCGGCATTCCAGCGTAACGAGGGGCTCCTTCGGCACGTGCGCTTCCATCCAGGCGCGCACTTCGGCCCGGAAGGCATCTTGTTCTGAAGTGTATTGCAAATGCATCAGAACGTCGCGGCCTTGCCCGTCTCAACAAAGGCATCGCGCGATTTCTGCGAGTCCTCATGCATGTACATTTCAAGCGTGAAGCCCTGCTCCCAACGGTAGCCGCGGTCCACATCGCGCGGCTCGAGGCCGTTCAACGCTTCCTTGGCAATCACGAGCGCCTTGCGGCTCTTGGACGCAATCACTGCACAAAAGGCGCGCGCTTCTTCGACCAGCTTTTCACGTGGGACGACCTTTTCAACCGCACCAAGCCGATAAGCTTCCTCCGCCGGAATATTGCCGCCTGTGAAGAACGCCGCACGCACCTTGTGCAGCGGCAACATGCGCGACAAATGGCTCGCCCCGCCCATTGCTCCACGGTCAACTTCAGGAAGCGAAAAGAACGCGTCGTCCGAAGCAATAATCGTGTCGGACGCGCCGCAAATGCCGATGCCGCCACCAATCACAAACTTATGCGCGGCCACCACAACCGGCACCTCAGCATCTCGAATAGCCTTGAATGTCAGATAGTTGCCACGGTTCAAGATCGTAATCCGCTCGGGATGCGCCTGCATCTCTTTAATGTCCACGCCACCACAGAAACCGCGCGCGCTTTCCGCCGCGCGAATAAGGATGCAGTTGACCTCCGGATTGCTGGCAGCCGCTGTGATGATGCCGGGAAGGCTCATCCAAGTGTCGCTATCAAACGCATTAACTGGCGGGACGTCAAAGACGATCTCTGCAATACGGTCGCGGATTTCAGTGGTGATGGGCATGGCGATCAGTTCCCTGCGGTCAGCGCGGCGATACGGGCACGCGCTTCTGTTTCGATGGAGGTCATAAGGTCGGCACAGCTCGGCAAGTCCTTCAGGCGACCTGCCACCACGCCAGTGGCCATAAGGCCATGTTCAGCGTCCCCCGACACGACCGCGCGCTGGATCATCATTGGGGCGGCGGCGGCCATCATGGCTTGAGCCAGCGGCATTTCACCATGTGCGGTCATGCTGCGGGCGGTTGAGATCACCTGCCCCCAACCCATCCCCGACTGGCGCTTCATTTCCAGCCCAGCTTCCATGGCGCGCAGCCACATGGCAAGCTTGCCAGACCCCTCAATCCGCTTGAGCAAGGGGTTCAGGATCATCCGCTGCGGAATGCCGTCCACTTTGGTCGACACAGCGATATCGCCTGTCCCCGCCTTCACATAAGCCGCCTTTGGAGCGGTCGGAACGGGGCTTTCAGCCGTCATCAAGAAGCGCGTCCCCATGGCAATGCCCGCGGCACCATAAGCCAACGCCGAGGCAAGACCTCGCCCATCCCCATAGCCGCCGGCTGCGACAACCGGCACATCAACGGCATCAAGCACCTGTGGCAGCAGCACTGTCGTCGGAACGGCACCTGTATGGCCGCCGCCCTCACCGCCCTGCACCGTGACCATCTCACAGCCAAGCTGCACCATCTTTTCGGCGTGCTTCACAGCGCCCACGGTAGGGATGCAGAGGATGCCCGCATCACGGAACCGCCCGATCATCTTGGCATCCGGCCCGCGACCGAAGCTGACTGCGCTCACCCGGTCGCTGTGCTTCAGAATAAGCTCGACAATCTCCGCAGCTCCCGGTTGGAAGCTATGGAAATTAATCCCAAAATTATGCGTCGTCAGATCGCGCAGACGGGCAATTTCCTCGCCGGCTTCCTTCGGCGTCATCACCGCACAGGCGAGGAACCCAAATGCCCCGGCATTGCTTGAGGCGGCCACAAGCTCAGGCTTGGCGACCCAGCCCATCGCGGTCTGGATCACCGGCAGGCGGCAACCGAGCCGCCGGGTCAACGCCGTGGCAAGAACGTCTGACATCGGGCCTATTTGGCCTCCGTCTTGTTCGCCGATGCCGCAGACTTCCCGCTGACGCCGCCGATGGAATCTCCGGTGACAAGGTCGTTCTGCGCATGGGCGAAGTGATGCATGTGGAACACTGTATCCATCGCGGACCGCTTGCCACGCAATTCTTCGACATGATTGATCGACTGTTTGGTCAGCCAGTTTCCAAGGCGGCCCTGCTTGGCCAGCTTGGTCGCCCAAGCAGCCGTTGCGTCACGAAGCTCCTCGCGCGGGACGACCTTGTTGACCATGCCGAAGGAGTAAGCGCGCTCTGCGCTCATCCGCTCACCAAGAAGCAGGAATTCCTTCGCGACGCGTGTTGGCAGTTCAAAGCCATGGGCAAAATATTCAACGCCCGGAATGCCCATCAAAGGGTTAACCGGATCCTGAAAGAACGCATCTTCCGAAGCCACGATCAGATCGCACACCCAAGCGAGCATGAGGCCGCCCGCGATGCAGGCCCCCTGCACCATCGCGATGGTCGGCTTCGGGATGTCACGCCAGCGGCGGCACATGCCCAGATACTGCTCCTGCTCCCGCGTGTAGAGCAATTCTGCCGCAGGCTTGTTGGTATGCGGCGCCAGCATCAGCCGCTTGTCAAACTCATGATGAAGGTCGCGGCCCGGTGTCCCAATGTCATGCCCGGCGGAGAAATGCTTGCCGTTGCCGGCGAGCACAATGCAGCGCACGGCATCATCCTGCACCGCGCGATTAAAGGCATCGTCCAGCGCATAGGTCATCTGCCCGTTTTGCGCGTTGTTGAAGGCCGGTCGGTCCATGGTGATCCAGGCGACATTATCGATCACTTCATAAAGGATCGGCGTCTCTGTCTCATAATTGATGTCGACGCTCTTGGGTGTAACTAGATCGCTCATGTGCTGCCTCTCCCTAGCTCACCCTGTGGGCGGGCGGATTATCTTTGATGACGCTTGCCCGGATGTTGTGCGGGTCCAGCTGCGCGATGATCGCGCGTGCATCGGCATCCGGCAATGGGGTTTCAGTCAGATCGCCCTTTTCCAACGGAAAGCCCGTAGCAGCCTGCACCTCTTCAAAGGTCACGCCAGGGTGAAGCGAGACAACGCGGATGGCGTGATCTGTGCCGCCAAAATCCATCACACACAGGTTGGTGATGATTTTTTTCAGCGCGACGCCACTGTAATTGCCACCCGCCACGCGCTTGGCCGGATTGTAGCCGACGCCCGACACCATATCGACTTCACCTTCAACAAAGACACGCGTCGTGTGCGACGGGAAGAAGAAGCTGTTCGGGTGGTAGATGGTGTTGCCCGGAAAACCGCGGACGCCGAGCATCTGGGTTTTGGGCTGTTTATGCGTCCCGCCGAGCTGGGAGAGGTTAATCTGCCCAAAGCGGTCGATCTGCGTCGGTGTCACCATGGCATGGCGACGCCCGGACCACACAGCGCTATCGAAGAAGCGCGAAAACGGTAGATATCCGGCCTTCTTGCGGTCATCATAGTTGCGCGGGCCCAAGGGCACCGGCTGTTCAACCAAATAGCATTCGCCATCGGTCATCATCAATTCCGGCGTATGCGTCAGCTTGGCCAGCCCCGCCCCAAGGCGCGGCACTGGGCCAACGCCGGTGGCGACGATTTCACCATTGCCCCTGAAAGCTTCGGAGGCTGCAAAGATGCAGAGTTCTGCAAGAGTAACGTCAGTCATCAGAAAATCGGCAGCGGGAGAGCCGCAACCGCCTCCTTTCCGCCAATGGAATTCATATAGTCGGCTTCACTCGCGCCGACGAAACGATCTGCAACGACGGACCAGTCACCGGGGTCCTTTGCAGCGTCCGCATAGGCCTTAAAGGCCTTCATATCCCAACCGTAATGCGGGGGCATTGAGCTGGGGTGTGCGCCGCCGGCAAGTTCAACGACGCCCGTCACGAAGCAGCGCTCGAACAGATTGAACTGTGCGTCATCCGGATAATGGTCTTCCATCCGATCCACCAGCTCTTCGCATGACACATAGGCCTTTGTTGCAGCCTTGGCGAACCACTCATCATAATAGACGTCCGGGCCAAAGACCTGCACGTTGCCGCGCCAGTCGGAGCGGTTGACGTGGATGAGCGCCGCATCCAGCTTCAGCGCGGGCATCGCAATCAGCGTCTCCGCGTCGGCATAAGGCGATGTGACGGTCTTCAGACCACCAAGCGCGGCAAGGTCAGTGCCGAGGCCAACGCGGGTCGGAAGGAACGGCAGGCCAAAGGCTGCCGCCTTCAGGCCCCATTGGAACATGCCTTCGTCGACCTCCAACACCTCCAACTGCCCGGCTTCACGTGCCTTGCGGAACCAAGGTTCGAGGGGGATGGCGTCGAGCGAGACAAAGGCAAAGACAACCTTCTTCACCTTGCCCGCCGCGCACAGCATACCCACATCCGCGCCGCCATAAGCGACGATGGTGAGGTCCTTCAGGTCAGAACGCAGAATTTCGCGCACCAGCGCCATCGGCTTGCGGCGTGGGCCCCATCCACCAATCCCGATGGTCATCCCATCGGACAGTTGGGCGACGATCTCCGCCGCAGTCATACGTTTGTCGAGCATTAGGATTGCGCTTCCTTCATGGCCTTCTGCCAGGCCCATTCATGACCCCAGATGCTGATGCCTTCATGACGCGTTGTGACCCAGGATTCCGGATCAATCACAAGACTGTCATACCCAATTTCCATGTCGAACCCGCCGGGTGTCTGAACATAAAAGCCGGTCGTCTCATCATTATAATGACGTCCGAGCGTCGCGGATTCGGGGTATCCGAGTTGCTTCATGCGATCATGCGCCTTCCCGACCTCAATCAGGTCCGGATATTCGAGCATGATGTGAACGGCACCCGATGGTGGAACAGGCCCCTCACCAAAGGCGATGCTGTGATGGCGGCCATTGTCGGCGTGCAAGAAGGCAAAACCCATTGACGGGCCTTCCGGACCAAAGAGGTTGAAGCGCGGCATGTCTGACTGACGAAAGCCGACAACGTCGCAATAAAAGGCGACGGTTGCATCAAAGTCCGGCGCGGAGAAGACCGCATGGCCCATGCCCATGTCACCGGTGATGAAGTTTGGCACACCCTGCGGCGAGAGGAACGGAACATTTGTCGTGCTGTCGCCGCAATAGAATTCCAGCCCGTTGCCAGCCGGGTCGGACGTCCGGAAACCAGCATCGACGCCGCGCAGCTCTGCCTCTTGTGCCGTCAAATCAGCAACAGGGCGACCTGCGTTTCGGATCGCTTCTGCCAACTTTGTGAGTTCCGCCTTGTCAGCGACCTCATAAGCGGCGGCCGCAAACCATTCGCGGGTACCGTGCTCAATGCGGAACCGAAATGGCCGCTGGTCAATACGGTATTGGGCAGCACCGTCCGCCGCATGAGGCGCGCGCATCACGCCTGCGACCTGCGTCAGAAATTCATCCCATTTTTCAGGTTGTGCCGTCTCGATAACGACATAGCCAAGCGCCTTTACGCCCATCGGCCTTAGCCTCCCTTTACCAAATCAAGAAAGTAGGGGCGCTCACCGCCCCCATCGACCTGCAGCCGCGCCCCACTGACCCAGCCAGCATCGCTGGAACTGAGCCACATGACCGCACCGGCAAGATCATCCCCCACACCCATGCGCCCCAGCGGCATAGACCGCCCGACCGCGGCCTGCGCTTCCGCATCGCCATATGTTTCTTCGGCATTTTCCGTCGACATAAGGCCAGCGATAATGGCGTTAACCCGCACACCCTCTGCGCCCCATTCCTGAGCAAGGCTCTGGGTGAGGTTGAGCAGCCCTGCCTTTGCAGCGCCGTAGACTGTCGTCCCCGGTGAGGGTCGCGCGCCGGAGACACTCGCTATGTTGACGATGCTGCCGCCCTTTTGCGCCTTCATGTGCGGAAACACAGCCTGCGCCATGTAAAGTGGACCAACCAGGTTGAGCTTCAACACAGCGTCAATGAACCGCGGGCTAGCGCTTTCAATCGCAGAAGCTGGCGAGCCGCCCGCATTGTTGACAAGAATATCGACCCGACCAAATGCACCCACGACCGCCTCAACGAGCGCCTTTGCCTGATCTGCGTCGCGAATATCCGCTTTGTAGAAGGTGACATTTGTCGGCAGTTCAAGCGGCTCATTGCGACCGCAAACTGCGACTTTGCATCCGGCCGCCGCCAGACGCTCTGCGATCACGCGACCAAGCCCGCGCGTTCCGCCCGTCACGATCGCCACCTGCCCGCTAAAGTCGTAAGTTACCTGCTGGGTCAAAATCGCCTGCATCCCCTCTGGCGACTCCCACTGAATCGCGGAGAGCCTGCCAATAAATTACGCATTATAGGATGGTTCACCCGTTTTCAATTGACGATTTGCGTATTCAATGACAAAAAAAATTACGAATGCCCTTATCGCTCACGAAGCGAGTCGGGACTGTATCAGGAGGAGGAGGCTCGCCATGGCCAGCGTCGTTTCACTAAAGACTCAAGCAGGACCCGTCCCCACAGCGCAAGAGCTGGTTGATCGCGCACGAGCGATGATCCCGACGCTTAAATCCCGCGCCCGTCAATGCACCAAAAACTTCAACGTTTCCGTCGAAACGATCGCCGAGATGAAGGAAGCCGGGTTCTTCCGCATTCTTCAGCCCAAGCGCTGGGGCGGCTACGAAATGCATCCGAACGTCTTCTTCGACGTACAAAAGCTGCTGGCCGAAGGCTGCATGTCCACGGGTTGGATGTATGGCGTCGTTGGCTGCCATCCCTATGAGCTCGCCCTCTTCCATGACAAGGCGCAGGCAGAAGTCTGGGGCGAAGACAGCTCGATGCTTGTCTCCTCGACCTACCAGCCCGTCGGCAAGGTTGAGCATACTGAAGGTGGTTTCTACCTCTCCGGCCGCTGGGGCTTTTCGACAGGCTCCACGCATTGCGGCTGGGTCTTGCTCGGCGCAATGATCCCGCCAGCCGAAGAAGGCGGCCCGCCCGACATGCGGACGTTCCTGCTGCCGCGCAGCGATTATGAGATCATCGAAGGCACCTGGGATACCTTCGGTCTTCAGGGCACAGGCAGCTTCGACATCGTTGTCGATCGTGCCTTTGTGCCGGATTATCGGACGCACCGCTCGGTTGACGGCTTCCTTTGCCAGAACCCGGGGCAGGAAGTGAATGACGGCCCGTTGTACAATCTGCCTTGGGCGCAGGTCTTCACGCGCTCGGTTTCGACAGCGGCCTTTGGCGGCGCGCGCGCTGCTATCAACGCCGCGATCAACATCATGAATGACCGCGTGTCTACCAACACTGGGAAGGCGTCCAAAGCGGACCCCATTTTGCATGCCGCCATTGCAAAGGCCCATGCACAGGTTCTGGAGATGGAACTGACATTGCGGGTCACTTTTGAAGAGCTGATGGAGCTTGCCGGTCGCGGTGAGCCGATCCCGATGGAAAAGCGCGCCCTGTTCACCTACAATTCGTCGACCGTGGTGCGCCGTATTGCAGATCTTGTCGATGAGATCGTTCAGCTGCTCGGTGGCCGCGCGATCTATATGTCGAGCGAGATCCTCCAGCCTTGGTTGGATATCCATGCTGGCCGCGCCCATGTCGCCAATGATCCGGGCAACCGGACGTCGGACGTCATTGGCACGATGCAGGGCCAGCCGCCCAGCTTCATGTTCCTTTAAGGCGAACAGATCATGGCAGACCTTAAGACGGCCACATATGCCGTCGCCGGTGGATATGACATTCACATCGCAGAAGCCGGATCAGGGCCTGCTGTAGTTTTTCTCCACGGCAGCGGGCCCGGCGCAGCGGGCGCCTCCAATTTCCGGCAGAATATCGACGCGTTCGTTGATGCCGGCTTCCGCGTCATCCTGCCCGATCTGATCGGCTATGGCGCATCGTCCAAGCCGGAAGGCCTAGATTACACGCTCCAGCTGTTCACCGACACCGTATATGATGCTCTGCGTCAGCACGGTGTGGACCGGGCGTCGCTCGTGGGGAACTCGCTGGGCGGCGGCATCGCCATTCAGATGACGCTCGATCATCCGGAGTTTGCCGACAAGCTCATCCTGATGGCTGCAGGCTGTGTGGCAGAGCGCGAAAGCTATTTTGTGATGCCCGGCATCTCCAAGATGGTGTCCAGCTTCGGCAGCGATGATTTCAACCTCGCCGAACAAAAGCGGCTGGTGAGCAACCTTGTTCACCCAGATTTCGTGCCGAACATTCCCGATGCGCTGGTCGAAGAACGCTTCGCCGTTGCGCGCACCCAGCCCAAGGACGTGCTGGTGCGGATGCGCACGCCAGACCTCAGTCCGCGCCTTGGCGAATTGAAGCAACCCATCTTCGTCATGTGGGGTCTGAATGACGAGTTCTGCCCCGAAGCGCATGCCCGCCTGTTCCTCGACAAGTGCGATAACGTGCGGGCGATGACCTTCAACCGCACCGGCCACTGGGTTCAGGTGGAACGCGCGGCAGAGTTCAACAGCTATTCGATAGACTTCCTGAATGTCCAAGGCTGAAAAATTCGGCGCAGAACTTTACGCCGCACTTAGGGACCGGCGCACCGTTCCGCCGCTGATTGCCCGTGATGCATCTCTGACCGTCGAAGATGCCTATGCCATCAGCCTCGACTTCCTGTCTCGCCGCCGCAAGGATGGGGAAAAGGTCGTCGGCAAGAAGATCGGCGTCACGTCAAAAGCCGTGCAGGACATGCTCGGTGTGCACCAGCCGGACTTCGGATTCCTGACCGATTGGATGCACATTGAAGGCGATATTGATGTGGATGCCAAGGCACTCATCGCGCCGCGCGCAGAGGCAGAGATCGCCTTCATCCTCAAAGACAGTCTGAACGGACCAGGCATTACCGCAGCGGACGTCATCGCCGCCACAGAGAGCATTGCGCCTTGTTTCGAGATTGTGGACAGCCGGATCACCGACTGGAAGATCGGCATTGTCGACACCGTCTCCGACAACGCCTCCTGCGGCGTCTTCATTCTCGGCGAAGCCCGCGCAGACCCGCGCGAGCTTGATCTGCCCGGCCTGCATGTGACGGTGACCAAGAATGGAGCGCCTCTGTCCGAAGGCCATGGCGCTGCGGTTCAGGGCTCGCCCGCAGAGGCTGTTGCCTGGCTTGCCAACACGCTTGGCACTTTCGGCGTTACGCTCGATGCTGGGGACATCATTCTGTCCGGATCGCTCGTGCCGCTGGCCGACGCGGTGAAGGGCGATGTATTTGAAATGACGCTGCACGGCGTCGGCAGTTGCACGGCCAAATTCGTTTAAGGCCGAAGGGAGAGAAGATGGCGCGCGTCAAAGCAGCCATTATCGGGTCGGGGAACATCGGAACCGACCTGATGATGAAGATGATCAAATATCCGCAGAATATGGAACTGGCTGCTGTCGTGGGGATCGACCCGAACAGCGAAGGGCTGGCCATGGCGCGCGAACACGGCATTGCGACCACGCATGAAGGCATTGAAGGCCTGAAAAGGCTCGCCTGCTATTCTGAGATTGGCATCGCCTTTGATGCGACCTCTGCCTACGCCCACAAGGTGCATGATGAAGCCCTGCGCGGCGATGGCATTCAGGTTGTTGATCTGACGCCGGCAGCCATCGGCCCCTTCACGGTGCCCGCCGTGAACATGACCCAGCATCTTGACCAGCCCAACGTCAACATGGTGACATGCGGTGGTCAGGCAACGATCCCGATGGTCGCTGCCGTCGCCCGCGTCTCAAGCGTCGTCCATTATGCCGAAATCGTTGCGTCTGTTTCGTCACGATCGGCAGGCCCCGGCACCCGCGCAAATATCGACGAATTCACGCGCACCACGGCACGCGCCATCGAAGTTGTCGGCGGTGCGACAAAGGGCAAGGCCATCATCATCCTCAACCCTGCGGAACCGCCCATGATCATGCGCGACACCGTCTTCACGCTGTCAGATGGTGGAGACGAAGACGCGATCCGCCGTTCGGTTGCTGATATGGTGGCCGAAGTGCAGAAGTACGTCCCCGGCTATCGCTTGAAGCAGGAAGTTCAGTTTGAGCGCTATGGCGACAATAACCGCCTGAAGATCCCCGGCATGGGGGATTTTACCGGTATAAAGTCCATGATCATGCTCGAAGTGGAAGGCGCAGGCGATTATCTCCCCAGCTATTCCGGCAATCTCGACATTATGACGGCCGCCGCCAAGGCAACAGGAGAGTTGCTGGCAGCCAAGAGGATGGCAGCATGACCAGCACCTTTGACGTCGAAGCCGGCCACAAGCTTTATATTCAGGACGTGACCCTGCGTGACGGTATGCACGCCATCAAGCACATGTACGGGATCGACCATGTCCGCGCGATTGCCAAGGCACTCGACGATGCGGGCGTGGATGCCATCGAAGTGGCGCATGGCGATGGCCTGTCCGGTGCCAGCTTCAACTATGGATTTGGCGCCCACACCGATTGGGAATGGCTTGAAGCTGTTGCCGACGTCCTTACGACATCTATTCTGACGACGCTGATCCTGCCTGGCGTCGGCACGGTTGAAGAACTGCGCCGCGCTTATGATCTGGGTGTCAGATCGGTCCGCGTGGCGACGCATTGCACCGAAGCCGATGTGTCCAAGCAGCATATCGGCATTGCCCGCGATCTCGGCATGGATGTCGCCGGGTTCCTGATGATGAGCCACATGATCGCGCCAGACCAACTGGCTAGCCAAGCGCTTCTCATGGAAAGCTATGGCGCCCAGTGCGTCTATGTGACGGACAGCGGAGGCGCGCTCGATATGGACGGCGTGCGCGACAGGTTCGAAGCATATGATCGTGTCCTGAAGCCGGAAACACAGCGCGGTATGCACGCGCACCACAACCTTTCGCTCGGCACGGCAAACTCCATTGTCGCAGCACAATGCGGGGCGGTCCGCATCGACGCGAGCCTTGCCGGCATGGGCGCTGGCGCCGGCAATGCGCCGCTTGAAGTCTTCATCGCTGCTGCTGACCGTAAAGGCTGGAACCATGGCTGCAACGTCATGGCCCTCATGGATGCAGCCGAAGACCTCGTCCGTCCGTTGCAGGACCGTCCGGTCCGTGTGGACCGTGAGACGCTCGCGCTGGGTTATGCGGGGGTTTACTCCAGCTTCCTGCGCCATGCGGAAAAGGCGGCCAACGACTATGGCCTCGATACGCGTGAAATCCTTGTTGAACTGGGCCGTCGCAAGATGGTCGGCGGCCAAGAAGACATGATCGTCGACGTGGCCCTGGACATGCTGAAGGCGCGCAATGGCTGATATTTCGCTGCATACCCCCTACCCTGCGGCGGATGTCGCTTCATGGGATATGGAAACCGACATCGTCATCATCGGTTTTGGGGCCACAGGCGCGTGTGCGGCCATCGAAGCCGCACAGGCAGGGACTGATGTAAAGCTGTTCGAGCGCAATTCCGGCAGCGGCGGGGCGTCAGGCCTGTCCGGTGGTGAGATTTATCTCGGCGGCAATGGCGGCACCGAAGTCCAGCGGGCAGCAGGATTTGAAGACACGACCGGAGACTTCGCCGCCTATTTGAAGATGGCAGGCGGCCCATGCGCCGATGAAGCCAAATGTGATCTCTACGCGCAGGAAGCGGTCAACCACTTTAACTGGCTGAAGGCGCAGGGCGTGCCTTATCGGGGCAATTACATGCCCGGCAAGATCATTGAGCCGATGGATGACACGACGCTCATCTGGTCTGGCAGTGAAGCCGCAGCCCCCTTCTACAAATCAGCAAAGCCGGCACCACGCGGTCATGTCATCCAGCATATGGGCTGGGGCGGCGGGCGTCCGTTGGTTGATATTCTCGAAGCAAAAGCACGCGCCATGGGCGTGGACGTGGTCGTCGATGCGCGTGCCTTGGCGCTCATCAAGGACGCCGATCAGGTTGTCGGCGCCATCTTCCGCATCGACAACAAGCCTGTCTTCGTGAAGGCGCGCAAAGGCGTTGTTCTGGCCACAGGCGGCTTCGTGATGAACGAAGAGATGCGGCGCAAATATTGCCCCGAGACCTTCAAGATCAACGACCCCATTGGCGACAAGGATGACGGCACCGGCATCAATCTGGGCCTCAGCGTTGGCGGCGATGCGATCCACATGGAACAGTTCTTCACGACCTGCCCTTGGACCATCCCGGAAAGTCACGCCAAGGGCGTTTTCGTCAACATTCAGGGGCAGCGCTTCATCAATGAAGACTGCTATCACGGCCGCGTCTCCCGCACGGCCGTCGATCAACCCGGTGACCGCGTTTACCTGTTGCTGGACAGCGCACATTTTGAACAACCGCCCGAATTCGCACGCATGACGATTGCCGGAACCGGTGATGACTGGGAAGAGGTTGAGCGCGAGCTAGAAATGGCCGAAGGCACTTTGTCGCGCACGATGGCTTTCTACAACGAACATGCCCGCGCAGGCCGCGATCCGCTGTTTGACAAGCAGCCGCCGATCCTGACGCCGCTCGACCAGGGGCCGTTTGTCGCGCTCGAGCTGCATTTCCAGAACAGCTATTTCAGCTTCTTCACTTTGGGGGGACTCAAGACCTCGACCGATGGCGAAGTGCTGGACCGTGCAGGAGCGCCCATCCCCGGCCTGTTTGCGGCAGGACGGTGCACCAGCGGGCTTCCAGCCTGGGGCCATGGCTATAGCTCTGGCATGAGCCTTGCCGATTGCACCTTTTTCGGACGGCAGGCTGGCCGGAAAGCGGCACAGGGGTGAAGGACAGCGCGCTCCTCGACAGGATCGCGCTTACCGATCTTGTCATGCGCTATTGCCGCGGGATTGACCGGCGGGACTTTGAGCTCGTCCGCTCGCTCTACCATGACGACGCGATTGACGATCATGGCGCCATGTTTTGCGGCGGACCGGATGATTTCGTTCGCTGGCTACCCGACATGATGGCGCAGTGGGAAGCGACGACCCACAGCATCTCCAACAGCCTTTTCGCGATTGACGGTGACACAGCGGAGGGGGAGCATCTGGTGACGGCGTTTCACCGCACGCACCCGCCGGACCGCAAAGAGTTCACCGTCTGGGGTCGTTACCTCGACACCTATCAGCGGCGCGACAGCGTTTGGAAGTTCAGCCACCGGTCGCTTGTGTTCGATCATGGCCGCATCACGCCGGTGGATGAAGACAGCTTTGCCATGATGGGCAGCGACGCCGTCCATGGCCGCGCCAACCGTTTTGATCCATCATGGCAGATGCCGCTGCTGGCAGGCCTTGGCCGATGAGCCTTTAGGGAGAATGACATTGGGTGCAGCATTAAGCGTTTCCGGATTGATGACGCAGGCGCAGGCTGCAACCGGCCTTAAGGATTTCGGCGACGATTGGTTCCTTGCGCCGCTGACCAAGCTCGTCGAGTGCGTCAATGCCGAGGCCGGCCTCATCGCCCCGGATGCAGGTGCGGGGTTCCGCATCCAGAGCGCGCTGTCAGACCGGCTGAAGCTCGTCCAATATTTCAAGGATTACCCGCAAGCACTGGACGAGCAGATTGAGGTCGCCTGTGCCATTATCGGCCTGCCGCGTACCGGCTCCACCGTGATGCACCGGTTGCTGTCGTCCGTCCCGCAGGCAACATCCTTCCTGTGGTGGGAAACGACCTTTCCCCTGCCCTTTGACGGCGAAGCGAACGGTGATCCATCGCCCCGCATCGCCATGGCGCATCAGATCGTGGACCAATTGCTACGCGACTGGCCCGACTTTGAAAGCATCGACCCGATTGAGGCTGAAGTCGTCGCCGAAGAGGTCATCCTGCTCGACCGGACATTCCTGTCCACCACCTATGACTCGATGATGCCGATCCATTCTTACGGATATTGGCAGGCGGATCAGGACCATGAACCTGCCTATCGGGACCTGCTTCTGTTCATGAAGGCGCTCCAGCACCAGATGCCATCGCGGCGGGGCAAGAAGTGGGTGTTGAAGACACCGCATCATCTGCTCGGCGGGATGAACGGGCTGCTGCGAGTCTTCCCAGACGTTCCGCTCGTCATGACCCACCGCAATGTCGCGCAGGTTCTGCCCAGCTATTGCAGCATGTGTGCCTCGATGAGCGTCAACAGCTCCACCACCTACCGCAAGGAAGATCAGGGCGCGCATTGGACCCGGCGGTTCAAGACAGGGCTGGAACGCCTCATGGAGCTGCGCAAGACCCTGCCCGAAGGCCGCATCGTCGATGTCCGTTATGAGGACACGGTGAGCGACCCCATCGGCACCGCTGCCCATGTGCTGGAAGCCATCGGCCTGCCGGTGGATAGAGCGGCGCTAGAGGCCTGCATCGCTGCCAATGCGCGGGACAGCAGGCCCAAGCACAGATATTCTGCTGAAGAATTCGGATTGACGCCCGAGGGCATCGCCGCCGATTTTGCCTTTTACCACGACGCTTATAAAATCTGAGACCAACAAGAATAAAGGAGAGCACCATGATCCTGAAAGACAAAGTCGTCATTGTGACCGGTGCCGGCCCCGGCATGGGTCAAGCCTTGTGCCGCGGCGCAGCCGCCGAGGGCGCAAAGGTTGTCGTATCCGCTCGTTCGGTGGATGCGATCGAAGCCATTGTCGCCGACATCAAGGCCAAGGGTGGCGAAGCCATTGCCGTGCGGTGCGATGTCTCCAAAACCGAAGATTGCAACGCCATTGCCAAGGCCGCGCTGGAGCAATGGGGCCGCATCGACGGCATGGTCCATTCCGCCTATTACCACCCAGATTGGTCAAACCTCGACGCGCATTCGATTGACCAGCTGTCGAGCGCGCTGGATGTCATCGCGGTCGGCGGGTTGCGGATGGCGCAGGCGGTGATCCCGACGATGAAGGCGCAGGGCTCTGGCTCGATCGTCAACATCTCCACCCTTGCCACGCGCAAACCGATGCCCGGCGAAGGCGGCTATGCGATGGCGAAGGCTGCACTCAACCAACTGACCCGACAGCTGGCTGTTGAACTCGGCGGCACGGGCATCCGCGTCAACACAGCGCTGATGGGCTGGATGATGGGCGCGCCACTGGAAAGCTTCTTTGCGTCGATGGGCGAAGGCGGCGAAGCGTTCCGCACACAGCGCGCCTCCGAAGTGCCCGTCGGCCATATTCCGCCCGATAAGGACTGCGCCAAGGCCGTCTATTTCCTCCTGTCTGACTATGCGAGCGAGATCACCGGCGCCGCGCTGGATGTGAACGGCGGCGACTGGGTCGCGCCATGAGCGCCCCTTCCGCTTCGCCCGATCCGGTTCAGGCTTGGCGGGACTTTTGCGCCAAGCTCGCCGCCGCCGGAGACGTCCTGCTCGCGCCCGATGTGCCGGATGATCCCCTCATCCGCGCAGAAGGCGCGCGCTACCTCTCCCGCCTCACCAAGCTGGCGCTGGAGCAATATGTTGAGGCGACCGATACCGACTTCCCGTTCTTCTACCAGCTGAGCCACACCACCGGAAAGATCGGCGCGGACAACCCGGACAACCAGTATCTCAACGCCTCCATCCGGGGCGATTGCGAGTATCGGATCACCGGCACGCGCGGATCGATGTTCTATTTCTCCATCGTCGCCAATGCGATGCGCTACCACATTGATGGCAGCGCGCACGCTACCGGCAGCTTGATGAATGATGACATCCAATGGGGCCCCAATGGCGAGGTCGAGATCATCGCCTCGGCCACTCCGCAACCTGGCAATTGGCTGCGGCTGGAGGCGGACACCAGCGTCATCATCATCCGCCAATCCGCGCTCGACCGGCTGAGTGAAAAGCCCGGCACCTTCAAGATCGAACGTATAGGTGGCCCCGCCGTCCCCGCGCCGCTTTCGGGTGAGACGATCTCCAAAGGCCTCGTCACCGCTGCGCAGTTTGTGAACGGCATTGCGACCACCTTTGCGGATTGGACGCGGCTGTTCGCGCAGCACCCAAATGCCTTCCCTGCCATCGACCAGTCGATGTTCCAGAAGGGCGGCGGCGCGAAGGACATTTATTACGCCCACGCCTATTGGAAAATCGCGGCCGACGAAGCCTGGGTGATCGAGGTGACGCCGCCGGACTGTTATTACTGGAATTTCCAGCTCGACAATTGGTGGATGGAAAGCCTCGATTACCGCTTCCGCCAGATCACCGTGAACAAGCACAGCGCGCGATATGAGGCGGATGGATCGATCCGCATCATCTGCGCCGCCAGTGACCCCGGAACCGGCAACTGGATCGACACCTGCGGCCACACCGAAGGCACAGCTCTCCTCCGTTGGGCGGGTGCCACCGAACACCCCCTGCCCGCTGCCCGCATCGTCAAACTAAAGGACCTGTGATGCTCGATTGGATGAAAACCGCGCCAACCTTGGCGCAAGACCCCGTTTCGGGCTTTGACGCAGACGCTGTGACCGTCTCCGAAACCGTGGAGATCAACGCACCGGCCAAGGTCGTGTGGGATGTGATCTGCGACATGCCCCGCTACAGCGAATGGAACCCCTTTTGCGTCCGCGCCGTCTCCACGCTGGAAATGGGCGCGGCAGTGGACATGACGCTCGCCAACTATGCCGTGCCGGGCAGCCTTGTCCCCAACCTTGAATATATCTGCGCGCTGGAGCCGGAACGCCTCATCAGCTGGGAGATGAAGTATAGCGACTTCTGGCCCTATCCCGCGCGGCGTGATCAGGTGATCGAGGCGACCGGCCCCGCCAGCTGCCGCTATCATTCGACCGACGCCTTTCTCGGCACTAATGGCATCCATGTGTTCCGCTTTGCCGGCCCCTGGGTGAAGCGCGCCTTTGACGACACGGCCCATGCCCTCAAGGCGCGGGCCGAAGCGATCTATGCCGCCAACGCTTGAGGCCCTCGCCGCCCGATTAGAGGTGCTGGAGGACCGTGAGGCGATCCGGGAGCTGATCGCCAGCTACGGCCCACTCGCCGATACCGGCGCGGCAGAGGCCCTCAGCCAGTTATGGACAGAGGATGGCCGCTATGCCGTGGGCGGGATGACGGAGGCCAAAGGCCGCGCCGCCATCGCCGCGCTCATTGACGGCAGCGTCCACCGTAGCCTGATGGCGGATGGCTGCGCCCATATGCTCGGCCCTGTCACCATCACGCTGAACGGCGACACCGCCACCGCCCGCGGCCACAGCGTCGTCTTCCGCGCAGATGGCACCGGAGGATGGACCGCCCACCGCGTCTCCGCCAACCGCTGGCATCTGGCGAGAACGTCCGACGGCTGGCGCGTCACAGCGCGGGAAAACGCCCTGCTCGATGGGGCCGAGGCCGCGCGGGCGCTGCTGGCGGCGGCGTAAACGATCACGCGAAGGCGCGGCGGCGCGGAGACAGCTCCTTCCCCCGTCTCGTCATGCTGAACTTGGTTCAGCATCCATGAACACCGTCACGTCACGAACGACGACACCCATCCGACACCAGTGGTGCCAATGGATCCTGAACCAAGTTCAGGATGACGAAGAAGTGTATGCCCAGCACACCACCCCACCGCGCTCACCCTGAGCCTGTCGAAGGGTCCCCGCCGCGACCCCAAAGCTGCGGAAGTGGAGGAAGTTGAGGCCCTCACGCCGCAGAAACCCGTCCACCCATGCCAAAACCGAAATCGCCCCAGCGAACGCAGGAGCCGCTGCCAAAGCGCGCGCAAACACAGCAAAGCAGGAAGAGGAGTTCATAAGGCGTCCTTGAGGGAGAGGGACCTCACGCACAGCCGCAAAACGAAGCGCGCGGCGCGGAGGTCAACTGTCGATCAAGGATGGCACATTTTGGGGTGTGTAGGACAGCAAAGAATACCTACCACAAATCATTTCTCGTCTATTCAACAATTTTTGAAACAGAAATAATAATAAAAAACACTGTCGTGGCCATCCCGAGCAGCATCATCGCAGTTAGTATCAACAACAGGGAGTTTGGCCAAACTCTTTGAGGAGCCATGGAAATTTCTTTAGCTTGGCAATCATCGCATCTAACGGCGGTAAGCCCGGGAAGATCGGCGTTTATTGATATTATATCGATCGTAACTTGTTCATGAGGAGCAAAACTATCAAACTTAACCGTATATCTATCAAATGGACTAATCAAATCTGTATACGACCTCGCTGGAATCACGTTTAGAATCGCAGGCTTCCAGTTAAAAGACACCTCCACATTTTTTGCAGATTGAAGGCCTGCGTTCCCTACAACAATTGATGCAGTCCTAATCATTTGCCGAGCAGCTATCTGATTTCCATCCTGCCCAAGCAAAGGTTGGTCCACCAGTACGTTGCTTGCATGATGGACGCTATACGTCAGCAATGGACGGAGACGCATTGCACGGTTCACTAGCGCGCCAACCACAACAAGTACCACGCTCCATATATATGGTTGATACCCCCCTAAGAATTCCACAATTTGCTGCACGAATTGGTTCCCTATCCCGCTACCATTCAGCAATGTCTCTTTGACAGGCGACTAATTTGCATTTTTATCCGGTTCAGTGCAAATTCAAAACATTATGCCACTCGATCTGCCTATATTATTGATATTTCTGGCATTAATGGTCGGGCTCTGGATTGTCGGCCGAAGAGCAATTTATCGAGATTTAGAAGATAGCAAGCTTTCTATTAAATTTTTGGTCGATTTTGAGCGGATTCTCACTGAATATGTAAAAAGTAATGGAAAAGATTTTTTATCAATTCAAGATTTAATGAAAAGAAGTTCGGAGTTAGAAATGATACTCGGAACTGATAACTACGTTCATGGAATACATGTTGGAAATTATTTGCTGAACAATGCACCCATAATTCCATTCGCGTTACACGAAATGAACCGATTGTTCAATAGAATTTATGTGCAAGATGGTCCATATAATATATATAACACATTAATTTCTATATTTTCAATGAAAATTGGAAAAATTGAATACAATATTTCCATTCTTCAAAAATATGAATCTAATAAGTTAAAATGCATCGTCCGTGGATGGCTAATGTTTTCGTCTATTCCGCTACGTATTTTTTCGGATTTTGGAATTATAAGTGATTCCAGAAGAAAAAGGACCGAGAATTCAAAATATTTTAGAATACTCCAGTTCGTTGGATTGCTTGCGACTGTCATCGGCCCGATTTTATCCTATCTCGCTGACCGAGCCGAGATTGATGCCGCTATCGGCTCAGCACTTTTACACTGGCGATAGATAGGGTCGGATCTACCCCTACCCCGCCAACTGCCCCCCATCGACCGTGAACAGCGCGCCCGTGACTTTCCGCGCCTGATCGCTTGCCAGAAAGGCGAACATTTCGGCGATGTCGCGGGGTTCGCAGGTGCCGTTTTCCAGCTTGGGCGCGTTGCGCATGACGAGCGACCAATCGACATCGCCCTCCGGCGGGGCGGCGTTGCCCATGGGGGTGTTCACATGGCCGGGGCAGATAGCGTTAACGCGGACGCCCTTTGCTGCGAATTCGATGGCGAGGCTCTTGGTGATCGCCGCAACGCCATGCTTTGAAGCGGCGTAGGCGACGGTATAGGCGATGCCCTGCAACGCGGCGGTGGACGCGGTGTTGACGATATTGCCCTTCGATTTGATGAGATGCGGAAGCGCCGCCTGGCACATCACGAAGGTGCTGGTGGTGTTGACTGTGAGGATGCGGGCGAAATCATCCTCGCTGAATTCCAGCGTGGGGCCCCATTTCATCATGCCCGAGATGTTGCAAAGCACATCCAGCCCATTGGGCGCAGCAGCGGCGGCGACAAGCGCGCGGCAGCTGTCAAAGTCTGCGGCGTCAAATGTCTTGATCTGCGGGGTGGTGATCATCATCTTTGCGGTCTCTTCCAGACCCGCGCCGTTCATATCGCCAATCGTCACGCGCGCGCCTTCTTCCGCGAAGAGGATCGCGGTCGCCCGGCCAATGCCCGACGCTGCACCTGTGACGAGAACGCTCTTGCCTTCGAACCGCATATCCTTCTCCCATTTCGCTGCTTCTTGCTTGCTTTGCGTAGTATCTCACTCCATCCTCTACGCAAAGGAGAATTGAGGATGACTTTGGAAGACCGTTTGCAGCGGCTGGAGGATGACCGCGCGATCCGCGACCTGAAGGCCCGCTATCTCCGCGCCTGCGACACCAAGGATCCGGACATGGTGCTGGACACGCTGGCCCCTGTGGGTGCTGTCATCGCCTATGAAGGCTTTCCCCCGTTCGACAACCGGGAGGATTTCGTCGCCATCTATCGCCAGATGGGCTGCACGCCGGACATCTTTGATATCCACCACGCCGCCAACGGCATCATCACCTTTGAAAGCGCCACCCGCGCGCGCGGGCAATGGTCACTCTTCTTCCACAACATCAACCTCGCCGGCCGCACGCTGACGCAGATGGGCGTGGAATATGACGATATCTATGTGAAGGACGGCGACCGCTGGTGGATCGCCGAGACGCGGTCGCGCCGGACATCCTGCCTGATCCACTCGGTGGATGCGGATGGCGCGGCGACGGTCAACGTGATGGGCGATCCGCCGGCTGCCTTTGGGTAATGAACAGCCCCCCTCCCGCTCCGCAGGAGGGGGGTATTGTATCTTAGAACTTCACGCCGAACGTTGCGCCATACGTCCGTGGATCGGGGAAGTAGCCAAGCGTCAGCCCGCCAAAGCCTGCACCGAAATCGATGAAGTTGGTCGGTCGGTCTTCCTTCGTCAGATTGCGAACCCAGAAGGACAGCTCCGTCCGTGCGCCGCCGACATTGAAGTCGGAAATGCGCGCAGCGACGTTCACAATGTCGCGCCCCGGAGAGCGAGTGTTGCTCGCCACATTCTCAACCGCACGGTTGCCCCTCAGCGCGAAGGGGAAGGTATAGTAACCTGAGACGTGATTGTAATCGCCGGTCAGGTTGAGCTTACCCCAATCCCCTTCCATCACGCGCCAATCAACGCCGAGTGCGGCGGTTGCTTTGGGCGTGTGCGGGAAGGCGCGGTTGTTCGCCACGTCCACGCCGCCATCGATGAAGCTCTTATACTTGGCATCGAGCACCGCGAAGGAACCGTTGATCGTCAGGCTGGGAATGGGCCGTGCGACGGCTTCAAACTCCAGACCACGGATGCGCGCAGCGGCGGCATTGAGCACGACCGACGCGGCGGCACCCTGTGCGGTGAACACGGACAGCTGAATGTCCTTATGCTCATCCCAGAAACCGGCAACGTTGAAGATCAGCTTGCCATCGGCGAGCTTGGTCTTGAGGCCGAGTTCATAGCTGTCGACCTTTTCCGGGCGATAGGGGTTGCACAATTCGCTCCCATTGCCGGGGGCTGAGGTGCAGTTGAACGGCTGGCCGATCAAGCCGCTCACATCGGTCTCACCGTTAAAGCCACCCGACTTATAACCGCGCGCCCAGCGGGCATAGACGTTGACGTTGTCGCTCGCCTCATAGCTGAGCGTGGCTGTCGGGCTGAAGTTGTTGAACTTCGCATCCGGCACCCCGCCATAGGGCACGTCGAACAAGGTAAAGCGTGGCGTGCCGACCGCAAACTTGCGGCGGATGTCCTTCACCTCATTGGTGTAACGGGCGCCGAGCGTCATCTTCAGCGCATCGGTCAACCGGTAGTCGAGCTGCGCATAAAGCGCCCAAGCCCGCGTGTGCGATCCATAATCAGACTGGAGGTCTGCCGCACCCGGCGCACCCACCTGATTGAGGAAGCCGAAGAAGCGCTGCGGGCCAAGTGTCTCCGCCTTTTCGCGATAGGCGAAGGCCCCAACGACATAATTCAGCCGGTTGTCCATCGCCTGACCGGTCAGCTGAAGCTCCTGACTATAGGCATGGAAGCTCGTATCGCGCTGCGTGTTGGCAACATCCAGCGGGGAACCATCAAGATCCGCGGCATCCTGCCAGCGCAGATTGCGGTAGGAACTGATCGACTTGAGTGTCGCATCCCCCAGATCAAGCGCAAGCGTCAGGCTATGGCCATATGTGCGCGTCTTTTCATATAAGGGGTTGGCATCGACACTGGCTGTGCTCTGCCGGTTCGGATTGGCATAGAGGCCGAGCGGCGCAATGGCGGCAAGGATCGCCGGATCTGTAAACAGGCTGTTCGGCAACACGCCCACCAGCTGCGAGAAATCGGTCCGCTGGTTGTAGCGGCTATAGTCAAACTGATAGTCCGCCGTGAAATTGCCTTCCGGCTTAAGCCGCAGCTGGATCATGCCGGACTTGCCATTCAGATTGCCGAGATCAGAGACCGAGCTTGACCGCGCAAGGAACGCCTGTGGGAAAGGGTTTGGCCCAACCTTCACAAAGCCGTCGCGCTTTTGGATCTGGCCGGACACCTTCATGGACAGCGCGCCCATAGCAGGCAGGTTCAAGACCGCCTTGCCCTTCCAATAATCATAATTGCCGTAGCTGATCTCTGCCGAGCCACCGGCTTCACCTGTTGGCTTCTTCGTCACGAGGTTGACAGCACCAGCCAGTGCATTGCGGCCATAAAGCGTGCCCTGCGGCCCACGCAGCACTTCCACACGCTCCAGATCGGCGACGTCGAAGATCGAGCCCTGCGCCTTGGCGATGTAGACACCATCCAGATAGAGGCCGACCGCCGGTTCCCAAGTGACAGCGGGGTTGATCGTAACCGACCCACGTATGGCGATCTGAGAGATTGTCTTGTTTGACGGCGCACGCTCAATCTTCACGTTCGGCGCGATCGAGCCAAGCCGGTCAATCGAGCTAATGTCGCGCGATTCCAAATATTCGCTGCTGACCGCAGAAATGGCCAGAGGAACATCCTGCACATTTTCCGCGCGCTTTTGGGCTGTGACGACGATGTCGCCAATGCCGCCTGAGTCCTGCGCTGCCGTCTCCTGCGCGATTGCGGGCATGGACATGGCCGTGCCTGCGCACAGCATTGCGATACGAATTGCCTTCATCTGGACCTCCCTATACGAAGCTTCAGTTTGCAAACATTTACCGTATGCGTATTTATTCCGCGCAACATGCTACGTAAATCGACGCTGCACAACAAAAATTGCATTGATAGCGTAACCAAAAAGCCACATAACTGCGCATAGAGAGGATAAATCGTGATCACTTCCCTATTGCTTGCGGCTGCAGCTCTGCCTGCCGCATCAGATTGTGAGACTTTGGCGACGGACCCGGCAGCAGCGCTCTCCTACAGCGCGGGCCTTCAGGGGTTCATCTACGGCTACCCCATTGTCGACATGCTCAAGCAGCAGCATAATGAAACCCACCGGGTGAGCGCGGATCAGCCGGTCGTGGCACCGGCCAACAGCATCGTCGCCTACCCCCATATTCTGACACCCGAAACGCAGGGTCAGTTGCGCGCGCCCAATGCGGACACGCTCTACATCAATGCTTGGGTGGACATGTCAAAGGGGCCGGTGCTGCTCGTCGTGCCAGACATGGGCACGCGCTATTACACGCTCGCCTTCATGGATCTCTATGCGAAGCCGCATCACCTCGGCACGCGCACCAATGCTGGGCGGGCGACCAGATATGCGTTGGTCGGCCCCTCGGGCGGCGACGTTCCGGCGGGCTATGAGGTGTTCCACCTGCCGACCGATACCGCCTGGATGCTGGGCCGCCTTCTGGCCGATGGCAAGGCTGATGAGAAGCGCGTCATCGCGATCGCAAAGACATTTCAGATGCGCGGGCCTGTCGCAACCGAGGTCACTGCGGCCGAACCGATGAACCCCTATGCGAGCTTAGACTATTTCACAGTCCTCAACGGCGCGCTGCGGGCGCTTCCGCCAATCGGCGATGAGGCGGCTTTAATGGCGACTTTCGACAAAGCGGGCTTTGGGCCAAAGGTGCAATTTGCGCCTGACAAACTCCCCCCAGCACAAGCGCTCGGCCTTGGCTGTGCGGTCCGCATCGGCAGCGACGTGTTGGCCAAACAGGGCTTTAAACCCACCAGCATCGCCAATGGCTGGATGCGCAACAACCGGATGGACAAGCCGGGGTTCGACTATGTCCTGCGCGCGGAAACGGTGCGCGGCGGCTATGTGAATGCCGAAGAGGAGTCGATCTATCCCGCCGCCGTCATGGACAACAAAGGCGAGATGTTTGACGGGAAGCGTCAATATCGCATCCGCTTTGAAGCCGGGAATCTGCCGCCGGTCGGAGCCTTCTGGTCCATAACCGCCTATGATCTGGCGACAGCGAAACTCGTACCGAACAAGATCGGCCGGTATCAGTTTGGGGACCGCACCAAGGGCGCGAAATATGGCAAGGATGGGTCGCTGACGATCACCCTTTCCGCGACACAGCCCAAGGAGGGGGCATCCAATTGGCTGCCCACCCCTCAGGGCGGATATCACCTCGTGACCCGCATGTATCTCCCAAAACCCGAAGCGCTGGACGGCCGCTATATGCTGCCGCCAGTTGAACGCATTTCCAACTGAAAGACGACCTTATGACCCGTCCAACCACATCCATCGATGTCTTTTCCCCCGACGCCTATCTTGATGATCAAGCCGTGGCAGATAAATTCGCGGCGCTCCGCGCTGAAGGCGACATCTTCTGGATTGATCAGGCACCCTACCGGCCCTTTTGGGCTGTGCTCCGCCAAGAAGATATCATGTCGGTGGAACGCAACGCCAAAGTTTGGCTCAACGCACCGCGTCTCGTCATCATGCCGAGCGCCGCTGAAGATGAGACCATCGCGCAATTTGGGGTGCGCACCGGCCCCGTCCGCACCCTGCTGGACATGGATGGCAAGGACCACCGCAACCACCGCAACCTGACGCAGAGCTGGTTCAATTCCAAATTCCTGGAAAAACTGCGGGACCGTATGGCTGATCTCGCCGTCGAATATGTCGACAAGCTGGCCGTGCTGGCCGCGAACGGCCCGTTCGACTTTGTTGAGGAAATCGCGGTTCCCTACCCGCTCATCATGATCACCTCGATCCTTGGCCTGCCCGATAGCGATGCCGGACTCGTGCTGCGGCTGACCCAGTCGCTGTTCGGCGCTCAAGACCCCGACCGTCAGCGCAGCGACGGAGACTATGGGCTGGAAGCCGCGATGGAGTTCTTCGGCTATCTCAACACCATCGTGCAGGAGCGGCGCAAGGAACCCCGCGACGATCTGATGTCCATCGTCGCCAATGCGACCATTGATGGAGAGCCTGTCAGCGATATCGACACGCTGTCTTATGGCATGTTGCTGGCCGCTGCCGGACATGACACGACAAGTTCCAGCGTCGGGATCGGCATGATGCAGCTAGCCCGCAATCCGGCCGAATTCGCCAAGCTGAAGGCCAACCCGGACTTGATACCGCTGGCTGCCCAGGAAATGTTCCGTTGGGCAACGCCCGTCCGGCACTTCTGCCGCACGGCCGCTGTTGATACAGAGCTTGCCGGCCAGAAGATCGCCGCGGGCGAGTCCGTCGCGCTCATGTATCTCTCCGCCAATCGCGATGAGCGTGCCTTTGACACGCCCGACGCCTTCCGCGTGGATCGCACGCCCAACCGCCATGTCGGCTTTGGCTATGGCGCGCACCATTGCCTTGGGCGTATTCTTGCTGAAATGGAGTTGGAAGCCCTGTACCGGGAAATCGCAAAGCGCGTGAAATCCGTTGAGCTTGCCGGGACGCCCGAATGGGTGAAGACCAACCATACAGGCGGTTTGAAGCATCTGCCTGTCCGCGTGGAGATGGAAATTTGACCAGCCTAGAAGCCCGCATTGACCGGCTGGAATCGCTCGACGCGATCCGCCAATTGCCTGCCAAATATGCGCTCGCGCTCGACATGCGGGATATGGATGCGATGGTCTCGCTCTTCCCCGCCGACGTCCGCGTCGGCAAGGACGCCAGCGGCCGCGCGGCCCTGCGCGCCTATATGGACCGCACGTTGCGCTCGCCCTTCACGGGCACGTCACACCATATTGGCGGGCATGTGATTGAGTTTGACGATGCCGACCACGCACACGGCGTCGTCTATTCCAAGAATGAGCATGAAACGCCTGTCGAAGGCGGCGCGGATGAATGGGTCATCATGCAGATGATGTATGTGGATGACTATGTCCGTCAGGATGGCCGCTGGCACTTTGCAAGGCGGCTTCCGCTCTATTGGTATGCGACCGATCTCAACAAGCCGCCCGTCGGGCCCAACAAGATGCGTTGGCCGGGAACAGACTGGGTGGAAGGCAACTTCCACAAGCTGTTCCCCAGCTACGCCGAATATTGGTCCCGCGAGGGCGATCACGGCGGCCCTGTGGCCGACCCTGCGCCGCTGGAGGGCTTCCTGAATGCCATGCGACGCGGTGCCGAGGCGCCAAAGGTGAAGGTGCGGGCGGACTGAGGGTCGCGGCTTTTCGTCATCCTGAACTTGTTTCAGGATGACGATGTTGGGCCAAAACTCAGAAGTAGTAACTCGCCCCGTTTGCAACCAGCACAGAACCGTTGACGAAGCTGGCATCATCGCTGGCAAGATAGGCCACCGCCGCTGCAATCTCGCTTGGGTTCGCCATGCGCCCCAAGGGGATGCTCGCTTCCATCGACTTGATCCATTCGTCAGGAATGCCGGCCATGACAGGCGTATTGGTCGGCCCCGGTGCGACGGCGTTGACGCGGATTTTGCGTGGCGCGAGTTCACGCGCCAGTTGCCGCGTCAGCCCGATGATCGCCGCCTTCGACGTCACATAATGCGGGGAGCCTTCGCCCGATTGTGCGCTGGTAGAGCTGATATTGATGATGGCCCCGGCATTGCCGTCTTCGGCCAGCACGCGGGCAAATTCACGGGACACGTAAAACGGCCCGTTGATGTTGACGGCCATAACCGCTGCCCAGCCGTCATCTTCCATATGGATGAGTTGATCAACGATGACGTCGGACTGGCCGGTGGCGGCCAGCTCCTCATTCCTTTTGGCCATGGCGCCGTAAAACTGTTCGGACCCATCCTTGGCCGCCTGCCCGATACCGGCATTGTTGACGGCAATATCGAGCCGGCCAAATGCGGCCCGTGCTGCCCGAACAGCGGCGACAACAGAGGCGGAGTCGGCGACATTGCACTGGAGTGCAAGGGCAGCTCCGCTGGCCTTGGCGTCCTCAATGTTCATATCCAGAGCCGCGACCTTCGCGCCATCTGCCGTCAGCCGTTCCACAATCGCACAGCCAATGCCGCGACCCGCACCTGTGACAATTGCGGATTTGCCGTCAAACCGTCCCATCAGCTATTTGCTCCTGTCATGTCGCGCGCCGCGATATAGCCAAATGTCATTGCCGGGCCGATGGTAACACCGGCGCCCGGATAGCTCTCTCCCATGGCCGAGGCGGCATTATTGCCCACAGCATAGAGGCCAGTGATCGGCTTGCCCTTGGCATCCAGCACGCGGGCTTTGTCATCGGTTAACAAGCCACCGTTGGTGCCGATATCACCCGGATAGATTGGCATGGCGTAAAATGGTCCCTTGGCAATGGGTGCAAGGCACGGGTTCGGTCCAACGCGGGGGTCGCCATACATCTTGTCATACGCCGCTTCCCCGCGATGGAAATCAGGGTCCTCCCCCTTCACCGCATAGTCGTTGAAGCGGGCAATGGTCGCACACAGCGTGTCCACCGGAACGCCCATATTGGCCGCCAGCTCTTCCACAGTGCGACCCTTCTTCAGGATACCGCGCACTTCACCGCGCTGCATCCAATCGGGCATCAGCGGATAAAGCGGGCCAACCGGATAATTGTGCCGGTATTTATGGTCAAAGACGAACCAGCTGGGGTTCGCATCACCATGTTCTGCCGCACGGCGCGCCATTTGCTGGCCAACGATGTGATAGGACGCCGCTTCGTTCAGATAGCGCTCCCCCTTTTGGTTGACCATCATGCAACCCGGCAGCGCGCGCTCAATGGTGCACAACCGCCCGCGATCTTCTCCCGGCACGTAGAAGACAGGAGCAGCCCAGGCGGACTGCATATTGAGCGTGTCCGCCCCAATCGACTGTCCGGCGCGGATGCTGTCTCCTGTGTTACCGCTCGTCCCGCCCGAAAAATTGGCATTGCGATAAAGGGGCGCATTTTCATCGCGCATCATCTGGTTCTTGTCGAAACCACCGGCGGCGAGAACAATGCCCTTCTTCGCACGGATCCGCAGGCTTTTGCCGTCATGGCGGACGACGGCGCCGGTAACATTGCCCTTCTCTGTGATCAGTTCTTCCAGAGGGCTTTCCAGCCAGACCGGGACCTTCTTTTCATTGATCGCGAGACGCAGCCCACCGAGCAGGGCATTGCCGAGCGTCAGGCGGCGGTCCTTCCGGGATTTGAAACGGAACGGCCAGTCAAACCAATATCGCGCGAGGCTCTTCGTCAGATGCCACCACCAGCCGGGCGCGCGGAACAGCATGATATAGGTTTCATCAAAGTGCCAGTTCAGATAGCCGAAGAGGCTGGCTGCTGGAGATGCAAAACGAAGCGTTTCAACATCTTTTCCAAGCTTCTTTCCATCAATTGGCAACGGCATATGCGTGCGGAACCCGGTCGGGCTGCCGCCGGGGTTTTCGGCGTGATAGTCCGGATAGGGAAAAGCCTGATAGTTGATTTCGGTGTTGTTGGTGACCCAGCGGAGCATCGGCGCTGCATTTTCCACAAACGCCCGGATGTTGGCATCGGGCACATTTTCCTTGGACAGCGCGCGAACATATTTGAACGCATCGTCCACATTGTCTTCAAAGCCCGCAGCGCGCGCCTGATCGCTGTTGGGGATCCAGATACCTGCGCCCGACGTTGCGGAGGTTCCGCCCCATTGCGCTTCCTTTTCGATCACCAGTACATCGGCACGATTCTCGGCCGCGACGAGAGCCGAGAGCAGCCCGCCTGCCCCTGACCCCACGACCAGCGTGTCAACTTCCTTATCCCAATTCTGTGTCATGTATCGTCACCTGTCAGGTAAAATTGTGGCGGTTGGCGCGATGTTATGCGGGCATTGCGCGCGGCAAACCCATCGTCCAGCGCTTCGGGTTGTGGAATGATCCAATAATCGCCTCGCGCCACCGCATCGAGCACCAATGCCGCGAATTCATCAGGGGTTAGCCCGTTTTCCTCAAGCATCCCGACCATCGCATCGTGAAAGCCTTTGGAGGCTGCACTTGGCGCTTCACGGAAAATGCCTGACTTCACAGGCCCCGGCGCGAGAAGGGACACCTGAACCTTGCTGTTCAGCATCGCCAATTCACCCGCCAGCGATTCCGTCAGCGCGACGGTGGCGAACTTGGTCGCCGAATAAGGTGCCATCAGCGGCGCCGGCAGGAAGCCGCCCACCGAAGCTGTGTTGATGATCCGCGCGGGCCGGTCCGCCGCCAGCAGACGCGGCACAAATGCCCGCAGCCCGTTGACGATGCCGCCGATGTTCACATCGAGCGATGTCTGCCAGGCTTTGGCGCTGATCTCCCAGCTGAAGCCGGTCGACAGGACGCCTGCGTTATTGAACAGCAGGTCGACCTGCCCGTGCGCCGCATAGGCTGCATCGGCCAACGCCTCCAGCGCGGCGGGGTCCGTCACATCCGTCGGCACGGCGAGTGCGGCGTCTCCAATAGCGTTCGCAACCGCCTTAAGCTGTGCCGCATCCCGGTCCGCAAGCACGACCCGCATGCCCCGGCGCGCGGCTTCCCGCGCAAGGCCTGCACCGATCCCGCTGGCGGCACCCGTGATGACGGCAACGCTCATGTGCGGAACTGCGCCGCCACATCAGCCACGGCGTTGGCAACGTCATGGCGCCGATAGCCAAGCAACGCGACCTCTGCCGGATCCGGGTTTACACGCACCCAATTGCCACGCCCCTGCGGGATGGCAATATCGGGCAGGAGGGGGTTTTCTTCATCGCGTTCCTCCACCGTCACGCCGGAGCCGACGGCATCGAAGAACAGCTGGAAGTATTGGGTGAAGCTCAAATTCTCATCGCCCACCAGATAGGCCTTGCCGCTCTCCCCCCGCTCCAGCGCGCCCTCAATCGCTTCAGACAGCGAGAGGAAGGACATGAAGTTGGTGCCGCCCGTTGGCCCGAAATGCGGGATGGGGATCTTGCCCTGCGCCCATTGGACGTAAGGATCAAAAATCATGCTGGGCAGACCGGGGACGCTGCCGACCATGAAGGGGGCGTTGACGCTGATGACGTCGAAGCCCGGCGCCGCCTGCGCCCGTGCGCCTTCACACGCGGCTTTGCGGGACCGGATATAGCCATTGCCCTCCAGCAACTCAGGGGCGGCCTTATGATAATAGCTGCCCAGCTGAATGGCGCGCTTCACCCCAGCATCCCGACAGGCGGCAAAAAAGGCAGGCACAGCCTCATGATTGGCCTTGATCAGGTACTCCGCAAAGTCTGCGCCCTGCGGCACGTGGCGCGGATCATTGCCGGCGGCAAACACCACCCAGTCAAATCCTGCGAGCTTGTCCGGCGTGTAATCGCCTGCGACATAATCGCCCTGCACCAAGGGCATGGCGGCCATGGGCGTGGCTGGATGGGCCGGGTTACGCCCGCCGACCGAGACGTCATGCCCCTTGGAGGCGAGGTGAATGGCGCAGTGCCCGCCCAGCGCGCCTGTGCCTCCGACAACGAGTATTTTCATGATGCCTTACCCTCTCCAACGGCTCCCGCGTCCTTCACAGTGACGGCGCGGACCTCTTCCCATTCAACGATCAGCTTACGGTGTGTGAAGCGCCATTGGCCGCTTTCCCGCCGCCACTGGTCAAGATAGCGGATCGTCCAGACGAGCACGCTATCCATATCCTTCAGCAGATGATCTGCGGTGCAATAGGTTTCGCCCGAGGCTGTATCGCCCGTGACGGTTGCGACCTGATTATGCACCCGGTGGACTGTTGCGCGAAACATCTGACCGAGCGTATCAATCGAGCCGAGATTGGCGGTCCGCCCTTCTATGGTGAAGCCGGGGCCTTCGATGACGCAATCGTCCGCCAGCACCGCTTTCCACAGGGCCTTGTCTTTGCGGTCGGCCCCTTGAGCATAGAGGTCTGCCGTGCGCCGCAGCGCCGCCAGATCCAAGAGGTCCGCCGTGGTCATGATCAGCGTCCCGGTATCTTCAGGCCATTGCCTGTCACCATCGGGACGACGGTCCATTCCCCCGTGGGAGTCCGTGTCCACCCGGCAGCGGCCAAGGCCCCGCCGTCCACATGGATCGCCGTGCCGGTGACCCAGGCAGCCAAAGGGCTGGCAAGGTAGAGCGCAGCCCCGGCGCAATCGTCCGGCGTGCCGAAGCGGCCGAGTGGAATCCATTTGTCCATGTTTGCGCGGTTTTCGGGTGGGATCATGACGTCGAGCGCGACCTGCGGCGTATCCGTCGTCTCCGGCGCGATGTCGTTGACCCGTATCCCTTCAGGCGCCAGTTCAAGCGCGAGGCTTTTCGTAAAGCCTGAAATGCCGGCCTTGGCGGCGGCATAGACGCTGCAATAGGGAATGCCGCGATAGGCCTCAATCGAGGTGACGTTGATGACGCACGAGCCCGGTGCCGCTGCCCTTAGCATCGGCAGCATCGTGCTGGTCATACGCAACAACTGCCCGATATTGACGTCGAGGATCTCGTCGATCTGATCGCCGCCGAGCATATCGAACGGCAAAGCATGGACGAAATGGCCGACATTGTTGACGAGCACGTCAAGCTTGCCGGACACGGCCTTCACCTTTTCGACAAGCAAGGCGGGCGTTGCGCGGTCTAAAACGTCGCAGACAATGACATGCGCCGCCGGATGCGCTGCCTGCACGGCTGCCGCCCGATCTGCATCGATCTCCGCGATGATGAGCGTTGCGCCCGCCTGGGCAAAGGCATCGGCAATGCCGCGGCCAATGCCTACCCCGCCACCGGTGACGAGAACTGTTTTCTCGCTATAATCCAATGGGTTCGACGGGAGTGTCATGACGGAATGTAAAGTTGTGCAGATTTACCGCCGTCAACCGGGAGCGCGACGCCAGTGATGTAGCTTGCCGCGTCAGAAAGCATGAAGACGATCGCTTCCGCGAGCTCTTCTGGCTTACCCCCACGTCCCATGGGGATGGCACCCGCCGTCTTGGCGGCCAGTTCCGGGGCTTTGAGCGCAAAGTCCTCCGTGGCTGCCGTGTTGACCTGCCCCGGTACGATGGCGTTCACGCGGATGCCCTTCAAGGCACCTTCCATAGCGGCGACCGCTGTAAACTGAATGAGCGCCGCCTTTGAGGCCGAATAGCTCGCATAATTGGCCATGGCGCGGATGCCCGTCGTCGACGAGATGTTGACGATGGAGCCTTTGCCCTGCGTCGCCATCACCGCCATCGCCGCCTTGGTGCCGACGAACACGGCTTCGCTATTGACGGCAAAGTCCTTGCGCCAATGATCGAGCGTCAGCTTGCTGATCGGCGCGTAATGCACCGACATGGCGTTGTTGACGAGCATGTCGAGCCGCCCATGGCGGGCCGCGACATCGGCGATGAGCGCCTCAAACGCCGGAAAGTCGGTCACATCGAGTTGAACCGCTTCGACTTTGCCGCCCTCAGCCTCAATATGCGCGCTGGCAATATCGAGTTGCTCCTGACGACGTCCGCAAATCACGACCGTCGCCCCGCGCCGGACAAGCAAAGCCGCCGTTGCCAAGCCAATCCCGTCGCTGCCGCCGGTCACAATCGCAACCTGGCCCGTCAAATCCTGAGTCATTCAAGCACCTCTCACTCCAATTTTCACGCATTTGATGTTTTACCTAGCCTTGTGTCAACATGATGCGTAAATTCTGTGAAACAAAATTACGAAAATGAGGATTCGAGAGGCATGGTTGATCTGACAGGCAAAGTTGCCCTGATTACGGGGGCCGGACAAGGCGTGGGTCAGGGCATCGCGCTCGCCATGGCCGCAGCGGGAGCAAAGGTCGCCGTAACCGGCCGAACCCTCGAAAAACTGAAAAAAACCGTCGCCATGATCGCAGATCGGGGCGGCACCGCCATTGCCCTGCCCTGCAATGTGAAATCAGCCGACGATCTGAGCCGTATCGTCGCAGAGACCGTCTCGCAGCTCGGCAGCGTCGATATCCTTGTCAACAACGCGCAGGAAGTGCCCAATGGCAAACTGCTCGATGTGAGCGATGAAGCTTTCCTTGCCGGTTTTGAATCCGGCCCCCTCGCCTCCTTCCGCCTGATGAAGTTGGTCCATCCGCATATGGTGGCGCGCGGCGGCGGGACGATCTTCAACCTTGCCTCTTCAGCGGGCATCCGCTGGGATATGAGCGGCTATGGCGCCTATGGTGCGGTCAAGCAGGCGACACGCGTCCTCACGCGGGCCGGCGCCGCCGAATGGGGTCGCGAGGGAATCCGCGTTCTCACCATAGCGCCGCACGCGGAATCGCCGGGCCTCAAATGGTGGATTGAAAATAACCCGGATGAAGCGAAGGCGTTCTTCAAAACCATCCCGCTCGGCCGCATCGGCAAGCTGGAGGAGGATATCGGCCGCGCCGTCGTCACCCTGTGCGGGCCTGACATGGGCTATCTGACGGGCACGACCATTCCGCTCGACGGTGGCCAAGCTAACTTCGACTGAGACGTATTTCGGGGAGGATCAGCATCTCATGGAAAAAGTCATCTGCGCGCTCTGGAAGCCGGAGACCGAGACCCGCGACGCCTTCAACGCCCGCATCCTGAGGGACTTGCCGGCACAGCTTGAGACCGCAGGCGCGTCCGGTGTGCGGATCAACTTGGAAGACGCCATCACTGACACGGGCGCTGCGCTGCGCCAGACACGCGGCGCGGCGCAACATCATGCGACCATCCAGTTCTGGATGCCGTCGGCCAATGCGATCTTTCGCGGGGCCGGGGACGCGGTTCTTTCCGCCGCGGGGGAGCGCTTCGCCGCCTGGCTGGTGCTGGAATCGACCATCCTGCCCAATAAGGACCACGCGCCGGACAAAGGCGCCCGCAATTGGGGCTGGGCGCAGATGGCCTTCCTTACCCGCCCCGACAGACTGACCTTCGACCAATGGCTCGCCATCTGGCAGGACCATCACACCCGCGTCGCTATCGAGACCCAGTCCAACTTTGAATATGTGCAGAACATCGTCATCCGCGCGCTGACACCGGACGCTCCGCCTTATGCCGCGATTGTCGAGGAGTGTTTTCCCGAAAGCGCACTCAGCGATCCGTTCGTCTTCTTTGATGCGGTGGGCGATCCCGAAAAGTTCAACGCAAATCTCGCCACGATGATGGACAGCTGTGACCGCTTCATCGATCGCGGGACCATCGACGTCATCCCCACCAGCCAATATAATTTCTGACAGGATACCCTTCATGAAAACAGTCCGCATCGGCGGCGGCAGCGCCTTCTTCATCGATAGCGCCATGGCGGTGCCACAGTTGTTGAAGGCCGGGGTCGACTACATCATCCTCGACTATCTGGCCGAAGGCGCGATGGGGCTGCTTGGCCGGATGCGGCTGGCCGATCCCAAGGCTGGTTTCCCGTCCGATTTCATGGATGTTCATATCGGGCCATTCCTGACCCAGATCGCCGCCACGGGCACGCGGATTGCCGCCAATGCGGGCGGTGTTAATCCGCTGGCGCTGGCCGAAAAGCTGCGCGCACACATCGCAGAGCTGGGCCTCAACATTCCGGTATCGGTCATCCACGGTGATGACCTGATGGACCGGCTGGGCGACCTTGCCGACACGCGCGACATGTTCACCGGTGCACGCTTCCCGCAAGCTGGCGTCACCAGCTGCAACGCCTATCTGGGCGCCTTCCCGATTGCGGCAGCCTTCGAAAAAGGGGCGCAGATCGTCATCACAGGGCGCGTCGTTGATTCCGCATTGGCCCTTGGCGCGCTGATCCATGAATTTGGCTGGCAGGCTGAGGAGTTTGACAAGCTGTCCGCCGGAACACTGGCCGGGCATTTGATTGAATGTGGGCCACAGGTCACCGGTGGCACCTTCACCGATTGGCGGGAGGTGGACGGCTGGGCGACCATCGGCGCACCCATTGCCGAATGTCATGCCGATGGCAGCTGCGTCATCACCAAGCCGGACGGCACTGGCGGGCTCGTTTCCGTCGGCACGGTTGCGGAACAGATGCTCTATGAGGTCAGCGACCCTCAAGCCTATCTGGTACCAGATGTGGCCTGCGACTTCTCGGCCGTCCGGATTGAACAGGCGGGAGAGAACCGCGTCCATGTGTCAGGGGCGATCGGCTATGCCCCCCCTGCAACTTTAAAAGCCTGCGCCACTTGGGATGATGGCTGGCGGGCCGTTGCCTATCAGCCCGTCATCGGCCCGGCTGCACGCGAACGGGCGACCAAGCAGGCTGCGGCCTTGTTTGAACGGGGCTCGCTGATGCTGCGTGGCCGCAACATGGCAGAGTGGCGACGGACCGAGGCCGTATTGATCGGCAGCGAAGAGGAAGTCGTCGCCAAGCTTGTCGTCGAACATGACGAGATGATGGCCGTCCAGATGTTCCTGCGTGAACAGTTCGCCGCCATCTCCGCCATGTCGCCGGGGACGAGCGTCGCTTTTGGCCCATCGGTCGCGCCGATGATGAACCTTGTGTCATTTACAGTGGGTCGCTCGATGGCCGTGCCGCATGTCGATGGTGCACCCTGCCCCGACCCGATCCGGCCCGCCTTTGCGCCAGATATGATCGTGCGCCCGGCCATACCACAAGCAACTGCCACGGGCGGCACGGCCACACTGGAAGCGCTGGCCTTCGCCCGCAGCGGAGAGAAAGGCGAAACCATCAATGTCGGTGTGATCGCACGCGATCCGGCGCATCTCGGCGCCCTGCGTGCCTCGCTGACACAGGCTGCTTTGCGTGACTGGCTGCCTGATCTCGGCGATTTCCGCGCAACGGTCTATGACCTGCCCGGCTGCAACGCGCTCAACATCGTCATGGAAGGGGCGCTGCCCGGCGGACTGAACGCAAGCCAGCGGCTGGACCCTGCTGCCAAGAGCATTGCCCAGCGGCTGATGCGCTTTCCGGTGACCCTCTAAAGCCTTGGGCTTAGAGGGTCTTGCGTAGGCCCATCCAGAAGTCACCTTCCTTCTGGGTTTCAAGATCAACCGCACCGCGGATGCCAAGCTTGGCCCGCGCCTCTTCCAAGGGCGTGTGCCAGACGTCTTCCATCTTCGCCATCCAGAACGGGTCGGACTCGCGCCCGATGCGGATACCCTGCTGGATACAATCAAGCGCCGTTTCCCAGATCTGGGGATAATGCAGCATCGTGCGGATGACATAGCGCATCGTCCCGAAGATGGAGAGCACGGACATTTCGCCCGCCAGCTCCTTATTCTGGATGTGCGTGTGGATCGTGGCGAGGCGGAACCAATAGGGGATGAGTTCCCCCATATAATTGAAGCCACCGCCCGTCAGAATATGCTCATAATCATGCGTCTGCCCGGACCGCAGGGAATAGAACTGCCACTGCGTCTGCGGCTTATAATCGGGCACGATCTGGATGTCGTAATTCCCCTCGGTCGCGGTCTTGTAGTAGATGCCGCCCACCGTGCCGGGCGCGCAATCCTTCAGGTCCTCGATCTTATAGTTGGAGACATGCCATTCGTTGAACCAGGCGTCGAAGCGCGGGTTCACCTTGCGCTCTTCGGTGATCATCTGTTCGATATGATCAAAATCGCGCAGCTCATCGATGAAGGTTAGCAGCTGGTGCATCTCTGCAGCCGGCGGAAAGTCCGGGCCATTTTTCTTAAGCGCGATGAACGCAATCCATTCCCGAAGTTTCGGGTGGTTGAGATATTTGGAAGAGGAGACCAGAACACTCGAGTCCGTGCCGAGTAAATTTACCCCGCGTGCGAGATAGGGAATGTCGTCCATAATGCGTCTCTCTCCTAATTTTGCGTAAAATATACCTCTTTTCAATTCGCAAATCTAGGGTAATTGATGCGATGAGAGACGAAGTGCGTCGAATCGGAGAGGGATTGGTATGTCTGAGAGCAAGGTGGCACTCGTCACAGGCGCAAGCCGTGGCGCAGGCGCGGGCGTCGCGCGTGGATTGGGTGAGCTTGGTTACACCGTTTATGTGACGGGACGCTCTGTCACGGGCAGCACGGCCAAAGGCTGGGATGGCACTCCCCTGCCCGGTACCATCGGCGAAACCGCCGCTCTCATCACCGAACGCGGTGGCAAAGGCATTGCCGTTGCCTGCGACCATGCCGATGACGCGCAGGTCGCCAAGGTGTTTGAACAGATTGCGGATGAACAGGGTCGTCTCGACATCCTCGTCAACAATGCCGCCTATATGCACCCGCAGCTGATCGAGAAAAAACCCTTTTGGGAAAAGGAATTGGCCGCGCAATACATTCTCGATGTGGGCTTGCGCTCCTCCTATGTCGCCAGCTGGCATGCCGCCCGGATGATGGTACAGCAAAAATCCGGCCTTATCGCCTTCACCTCTTCCTTCGGGGCGACCTGCTACATGCATGGACCTGCTTATGGCGCGCAAAAGGCGGGCCTTGATAAGCTTGCACACGATATGGAACATGATTTGCGTGGCACGGGCGTGGCCGCGGTGTCGATCTGGCTTGGCCCG
This sequence comes from uncultured Sphingomonadaceae bacterium, assembly GCA_937996655.1. Classification (GTDB taxonomy): domain Bacteria; phylum Pseudomonadota; class Alphaproteobacteria; order Sphingomonadales; family Sphingomonadaceae; genus Aquisediminimonas. The sequence continues at coordinate 437,738 of CALKUK010000013.1, forward strand.
CAAATCACCGAACGCGCGCTGATCGCCAAGGAAGTGAACCCGGAACAATATGAAGGCTTCATGTCGGTGGCCGAAAATCCGGAATTCACCGGCCACATCCTCGACGCCATCTCAAAAGCCCCGAACCGTGATGAGCTGTCCGGTGAGACGCTGATCGGCGCCGAAATTGCCAAGACATTGGGCATCACCGATCGCGGGCAGGATCGTCCGTCCTATCGGGACATGCTGGGCAGCCCACGCACAAAGAACGCAGCTGCGGTGTACTGACCCCGATGGCCAAGCAATTTCATCTCGCAGACCTGTTTGAAACCGTCGCCGCCACGGTGCCGGATCGCATCGCCATCCGCGCGGCCAGTGCGACGCTGACCTATGCCGAACTGAACGCGCGTGCGGATCGGCTGGCCGCAGGCCTTGCCGCCCAAGGTGTGACGCGCGGCGATACGGTCGGGCTGTATCTGATGAACGGCCCTGCTTTTCTGGAAGGCTTTATTGCCGCCGTTAAGCTTGGCGCGGTGCCGTATAACGTCAACTACAGGTACCGTGCGGAAGAGCTGCGCTATCTCTTCGCGAATGCGGAAAGCGCCGCCATCCTTCATGGAGCGGAATTTTCAGATATTGTGCGGGACGTGCGCAGCGATGTCCCCACGCTTAAAGTCAGCGTGGCGGTTAACGATGGGTCGGGTGCCGACATCTCTGGGTCGCTGGCCTATGAAGACCTTCTGAAAGCGGAGCCCGCCGGTCCTTACGAACGGCATGAGGAGGATATCCTCCTCACCTATACCGGCGGCACGACGGGCATGCCCAAGGGCGTCATGTGGCCGCACCGTGCCTTCCTGTTCGCGTGCGCGGGCGGGGCTGGCTATTTCAATCCGGCAGGCCCCGTTGTTGTGCCAGAAGATATCGCGGACCGCGCCGCCAATGGATATCCATTGAAGATGATGCCGCTGGCGCCGCTGATGCACGCCGCCGCCGTGTGGGCGACTTGGTCAGCGCTGCTCAACGGCCTGACGATCATTCTGGATGAGAGCAAAAGCTTCAACCCCGAACACATCTTCGACATGGCAGAGCGAGAGGGCGCGAACCTGCTGCAATTTGTTGGCGATGCCATGGCGATCCCGCTGCGGGATGCACTGAAGGCAAACCCCGGCCGCTGGAATTTGCAGGCCGTGGTCAATCTTGGGTCTGGCGGGGCCGTCTTCTCACAGCATGTGAAGGATGATCTGAAAGCGCTTGTTCCATCGGCGTCCATTACCGACGGGATGGGCACGTCCGAAACTGGTATTTCCGGAATGGCGGAGCCCAGCGCGGAAGGCGTCATGCGCCTGCCCGCAACCGACGCCCAAAAGGTCATCGTGGACGACCGCTTTGCCCAAGTCGGCGAAACGGGCTTCATTGCGCGCACCGGCCATACGCCGGTCGGCTATTTCGGGGATCCGGTGAAGACGGCTGAAACCTTTAAGACAATTGATGGCAAGCTTTGGGCTGTCAGCGGCGATACCGGCCGTCTGGATGCCGATGACAAGATCACCATGTTCGGGCGCGGATCGACCTGCATCAACACGGGCGGTGAGAAGGTTTTCCCCGAAGAAGTGGAAGAGGCCCTGCGCGCTCACCCGGCGATCCTGGACGCCGTCGTGGCGGGACAAAAGGATGATCGCTGGGGCGAACGCGTGATTGGCATCGTCTCCCCCCGCGCGGGGCAGGACCAGCCTGATGATGCCGCGCTGAAAGCCTTTCTAACCGAGCGTTTGGCCGGATATAAGGTGCCCAAAATCGTCCTTTGGGTCGATGCTGTCCAGCGATCGCCCGCCGGTAAGCAGGATTATCGCTGGGCGAAGGAAGTAGCTGCAAACGCATGAGCATCGTTGACCCCGTCTTCGCGAAAATCACAGGCCCCGGCTCCCCCTTTGAAATTGGCGAGCGTGACGGCCTGCGCCAGTTTGTCAGCGCCCCCGCCGATCTGAACGCGCTGATTGATGCCGCGCGCCGCCATGGGGACAAGACCTTCATCGTCGAGGACGATCGGCGCCTGACCTTTGAACAGGTGTTCCAGTGGCGGGACCGGCTGGTGCCGTTGCTCGGCATTCAGCGTGGCGACCGTGTGGCCATCTGCATGCGCAACCGCACCGAATGGATCATCGCTTATATGGCCGCAATCAAGGCCGGTGGCGTCCCGGCGCTGCTCAATTCGCGCGGGTCGCCGTCCGAGCTGGTCGCGATGATAGATGAGGTCACGCCAACGCTGGTGCTGGCCGACAGCGAGCGGGCGAAGCTCATCCGCGACGGCGGGTATGAAGGGCGGATGCTGGATTTAACCTCCCCATCGACTAGCGATGGGGAGAACGACGATACGAAGGTGGGTGGAGAGAGCGCGGCGGTCCACCCGGACGACCCTGCGTCCATCCTCTTCACTTCAGGCACAACCGGTCGGGTGAAGGGCGCTGTTCTCTCTCACCGCAATCTCACGACGGGGTTGCTGTCCATGCAGCTTTCGGGCGTGCAGGTACTGCACCATATGGCCGCCAAATATGGCATGGAGCCTGAGGCGCTGATGGCTGCCTCACCGCCACAGGCCGTGCTGCTGGTTTATCCGCTGTTCCACATTTCAGGCCTCGGCTCAGCATTTCTGTCGCCGCTATTTTCCGGCACAAAGATTGTCATCATGCGCCGTTGGGATGCGCAGGAGGCCATTCGCCTGATCAAGGATGAAGGCATCACCATGTTCACCGGCGTCCCCACCATGTTATGGGACGTGCTGCACAAGGCGAAGATGTCTGAGGCGGATTTGTCCGGCCTGAGCAATGTCGCCAGCGGCGGGCAGGCCCTGCCGGTCAATCTGCTGGAAGAAATTCGTGCTGTCTGCCCGCAGGCGGCCATGGGCACGGGCTATGGCATGACCGAATGTTCCGGCGCGATTGCGCAGGCCGTGGGTGATGATTTCACACGTCAGCCGTCGTCTGCCGGCCGTGTCCTCCCGCTCGTCGATGTCCGCATCGAAGCACCGGACGGCAGCGTCCTGCCGCACGGCGCAACAGGCGAGATCGTGGTCCGCGGCGCGCAGATCATGCAGGGGTATTGGAACCGGCCGGAAGATACTGCCGCCGTCCTTTCCACCGATGGCTGGCTGAAGACCGGTGACGTCGGCTATGTGGACGATGAAGGCTATGTCTTCATCGTGGACCGTAAGAAAGACATGGTCATTTCCGGTGGCGAAAACATCTATTGTGCCGAAGTCGAGCGCGTCATGGGCGAAATGCCCGGCATCACGGAATGTGCGGCATTTGGCATTCCTGATGAGCGTCTGGGCGAACTGCTGGTCGCTGTCGTCGTGGCCGATGGCCTGAGCGAAGCAGCCATCTGTCATGAAGTCGGAGAAAAGCTCGCCCGCTACAAGGCGCCGGGCCGGATTGCCTTTTCAAACGAGCCCCTGCCCCGCAATGCGGTCGGCAAGATCGACAAGATCAAACTCAAGGCCCTGTGGCCCACCCTGATTGGAGACTGACACCATGGCCTATCCAACCGACATCAAGATCATCGACTGTATGCTCGGCATTCCGGAAGCGGAAGACCGGTCAGACTGGTTCACCAGCTTTCGCCCGCTCATCAAAGACGCGCAGACGCTGCAGCAATTCTCCATGCCTGCGCAGTACATGTTCAAGGATGTGCCGCAGACGGGCCATGCCGATGACTATGTCAAATGGACCGTCGAGCAGATGGACCGGTTCAACATCGACAAGGCACTGATCGGCTGGAACGATAATGACACGTCGCGCCGCGCCAAAGAAATGTATGGCGACCGCTTCTTTTTCGATGTGCCCTGTGACCCGAACAAGGGCGTCGACGAAGTCCGCCGCATCAAGAAACTGCACAGCGAAGTCGGCATTTCCGCGATCAGCGTCTTCCCGTCAGGCACGCTGCCGCAGGTGGCGATCAACCACAAATATATGTTCCCGCTCTACACCTGTGCGGCGGAACTGGGCATTCCGATCCTGCTCAATGTCGGCATACCCGGCCCGCGCATCCCGATGGAAACGCAGAAGGTCGAGCATCTTGATGAGGTCTGCTGGTTCTTCCCGGACTTGAAGATCGTCATGCGCCACGGTGCCGAACCGTGGGAAGCGCTGGCCGTGAAGCTGATGCTGAAATGGCCGAACCTTTATTATTCGACGAGCGCCTTTGCCCCGAAGCATTACCCTAAGGCGATCATCGATTATGCGAACACCCGTGGGGCCGACAAGATTATCTATGCCGGTTATTTCCCCATGGGATTGAGCCTTGATCGCATCTTCAGCGACATGCAGAATGTGCCCTTCAAGGACGAAGTCTGGCCGAAATTCCTGCGCGAAAACGCAGTCAAAGTCTTCGGTCTGTGATGTGAGGGGAGCCGGGAAGTCTGCTCCCATTTCAACAGTGCCGGACGGTGAGACAACCCCGCCGACCGGTTCGCCTTTCCGGCGAAAGCTCATGAAGGAGACACATCATGTCTGATGCAGAACATGGCGCCGCAAGCGACGCCCGCACCGCGCCCGTCGCTGTCTGGCAGATCCTCGAAAAGCTGCGCGGACAGGACCTGATCGACTGGCGCTTGGCCGAAACCAAGGGGCGCGCCTCCATTGAGGAGCGCAAGCTCGATATCGGCTTTCCGTTCGGCTGGTACCCGGTTCTGCTGTCGAAGGATCTGGCTGTCGGCGAAGTGAAGCCACTGCGCTATTTCTCAACCGATCTTGCCATCTGGCGCGGTGAGGATGGACAGGTGCGTATGGTCGATGCCTATTGCAAGCATCTCGGCGCGCACATGGGCCATGGCGGCAAGGTGCATGGCAATCTGCTGGAATGCCCCTTCCACGCCTGGCGCTACGACGGCGAAGAAGGCGTTGTGAAGGACATCCCTTATGCCAAGGCCATTCCGCCGCAGGTGAAGCGCAAATGCACCCGCACTTGGCATGTGGTGGAGGCCAATCGCTGGGTCTGGATGTGGTATCACCCGCAGGATGTGGCGCCGCTGTTCGACGTTGTGCATCTGCCAGAGGCGACGGACCCGGACTGGACGGACTATGACGTCCATGAATGGAATGTCTGGGGCTCCATCCAGAACATGGCGGAAAACGGCGTTGATGTGGCGCATTTCAAATATATCCACGGCACCGCAAACGTGCCGCTCGGCGATCTGCGCTGGGGCGATTGGGGCCGTGGTGCGGATGTGAAGGCCAAGATGGGCACGCCCTGGGGCGAAGTCGATGGCTGCATCAGCTATGACACGATGGGCCCGGGCCAGAGCTGGACGCGCTTTACCGGCATTTCGGAAACGCTGCTCGTCGCCTGTATCATTCCGGTGGAACTGGACCATGTCCATGCCCGCTTCTGCTTCACCCAGCCCAAGGCGCAGGCCGAAGGCGAACGCGCGGGCGTGGCCAAGGCCATCATCCGCGACATCTGCAAGCAGTTTGATCAGGACAAGGTGGTTTGGGATCGGCAGAAATATGAAGCCAACCCCATCATCTGCGATGGCGATGGCCCCATCCCGCAGTTCCGCAAATATTATGCACGCTATTACGCAACGCCAGACGCAACACCCGAGGGCGATAATGTGAGCCCGATCCGCGCGGCTGGATAAGGCAGACCGGCTGGTCTAGGTCAGGCCGGTATTTGTAGGGGAGAGACAATGAAACGCCTGACCTTCTTGCTCGCGCTCGGCGCGACGAGCGCCCACGCAGCCCCGGCCACACGGGCCACCATCTGGAGTGGCGGCCCGATCATCACCATGGCCGGCGACACTGCGGAAACGGCTGAAGCCCTTGCCGTGCGGGACGGCCGCATCCTTGCGGTCGGCTCGCTTGCATCGGTGCGCAAGGCCGCGGGCAAAAAGGCGGAGATGGTCGACCTCAAGGGTCAGACGCTCCTGCCCGGCTTTATCGACGCGCATGGCCATGTGAGTTCGGTGGGGCAAGCCGCCTCGCTCGCCGCTTTGGCGCCACCGCCCGTCGGCAAGGTCGATTCCATCGCCGCGCTGCAAGCGGCGCTGCGGGCTTACACCCCGCCCAAAGGCATGCCGATGATCATCGGCAACGGCTATGACGACTCCCAACTTGCGGAACGCCGTCATCCCAACCGGCACGAACTTGACGCGGTCTATCCGGACACGCCTGCCATTATCATCCATGCCAGCGGTCACTTCGCAGTCATGAATTCAGCCATGCTGAAACTGGCCGGGATCACAGCGGAAACACCCAACCCTCCGGGCGGTGTCATCCGGCGCGAAGCCGACGGGAAGACGCCCGACGGTGTATTGGAAGAGACGGCGTTCTTCGTTCCGGCCATGCGTATCATCCCGTCCACCATCGAAAGCGGCGTGGCCGCTCTTGTTGCGGGTGAAAAGATTTATGCCGCCAACGGCATCACAACCGCGCAAGACGGGCGCGTCATGCCAGAGGCTTGGCCGGCACTTGCAGAAGCCGCCAAACGCGGTGTGCTGCCGCTCGACACCGTCGCCCTCATTTCCTTTGAACGGGATTGGCCCGCCGATGTCCGCGCGCAGATTGGAAAGCCTTATGTCGGCCGCATGCGGATTGGCGGCATTAAGCTGACCATCGACGGCAGCCCACAGGGCCGCACGGCTTGGCTGCATGATCCGGTGCCCGTGCCTCCACCGGGCAAGGATGCGAGTTATCATGGCTATCCCGCCATTGACCTCAAGCTGTTCAACGCCAAGCTGGCGGAGGCCGCGACCAATAACTGGCAGGTCTTTGTCCACGTCAATGGCGATGAAGCGATGCAGACGCTGATCGACGGCGTTTGGAAGAACGGCCTGACGGGCAAGCGGACCATTGCGATCCACAGCCAAGTCGTCCGGCGGGAACAGCTGGAAGACATGAAGAAACTCGACATTCAGCCGAGCTTCTTTGCCAACCACACCTGGTATTGGGGCGATTGGCACCGCGATGTTGCCCTTGGGCCAAAGCGTGCGGACTTCATTTCTCCGCAGGCAACCGCTTGGGAACTTGGTCTGCGCCCGACCGCGCACAATGACTCTCCCGTCGTTCCCCCCGATATTATGCGGCTCATCTGGTCATCGGTGAACCGGCGGACGCAATCTGGCGACATCCTCGGCCCGCTCGAATGCATCCCCGTCTATCGCGCGCTACAGCAGGTGACGATCAACGCCGCATGGCAAATTCATGAGGACGCAGACAAGGGCAGCCTTGCCGTCGGCAAGCGCGCCGACCTTGCCGTGCTCGACGCCAATCCGCTGACCATCGCGCCGGACAAACTCAATACCATCAAAGTCGTCGCCACCATCAAGGATGGCCGGACGATCTACGGCACAATAAACTAGGGGGGATTATGCTGGACACCTTGGCACCATTTGCGGGCCTTTTGGGCCTTATCGGCTTTGCAGGCCTTGCGGGGCTGAAAACCCCTGTCAGCAAAGGGCGCAGCGGGGCGGGCGTCCGCCTGCTTGGCCTTCTGGGTCTTGCCGGGCTTGCCGGCATCTGGATCCCCGGTGCAGGTGCCGTGGGTGCCGCAGGTGCCTTGGGCCTGTGGAACCACCAGAACCCCAAGCTCGCCCTTTGGGGCAAGCTTGGTTGGCTCTGGCTGGCGGGTCTGCCGTTCCTTCTGCCCGCTCTGTTCTAGGCGGCCCTCTTTTAACTCAGTAGCGGAATGAAAGCGTAACCCCGTAGGTGCGGGGTTCGCCGAACTCCGACACTGTGGTGGCGCCGGTGAAGGCGAAGGAACCAAACGTCACGGTTTCATACGCCTTGTCGAAGATATTTTTGCCCCAGAACCGGAGCGAGAGTTCCCGGTCTTCACCCATGCGCCGTGTCAGGCTGATGCTCGCATCGGTGATCGCCTTGCTGCCAATGGTGCGGTTGTCGAGGACGTTGCTCGATGTCTCGATACTGCTTTGATAGCTGACATTGGCATGGAAGCCCGCCGCCCAATCACTCGAGATATCGCGGTTGTAGTCCACATAGACATTGCCCGACGATTTGGGGGCCGACGTCTGGTTCGCGATAAAGTTCTGGACCTGCACTTGCCCGGTATCGAGCAACACGCTGGCCGACCTCTCCCCGAATTTGGCACTGAGCAGCGCGCCGGATAGGCCGACCCGCAATTCACGCGACAAGGCCGCGTTCAGATCAAACTCGACGCCGTAAATGTCATTGCCATCGATACCGATAAAGTCGCGGTCCCCCGCCGTCGCTCCGGTTTGCACACTCGCCTGATAATTGTTCATGCGCATGAAGAACCCAGCGAGCGAGTAGCTGAGTTTGCGATCAAGCGCATTGCCCTTGATACCCGCCTCAAACGAGCTGACCTTTTCGGGTTCAAATCCGGCAGCAAAGTTGATCGGGTTTGCAGAGCGCTGCGACGTGCCCCCGGTTTTATAGCCGCGCACATATTTGGCATAGAGGTTGAGATCATTGCTGACCTTGTACGCAACGGTCAGCGAGGGGGAGAAGTTGTTGAATTTCCCCGAATAGCTGGCTCCCGTCACAGCCCCTGTCGGCGTGCACGTTTGCCCAAGGGCTGCGAAGGTCAGTGCAAAGAAGCCGCAATTCTCGGCCGTGAACCCGCCCAACGCGGCAAAGGAGAACGACCGTTCATTGATGCGGGTTGCCGTTCGCTTATCATGGGAATAGCGCGCGCCCAGGGTGATGCTCAGCTTCTCATCCGCGCCCGGCCGAACAGTCACTTCGCCAAAGCCTGCATAGGATTTGTTGGCAATGCCCGTCAGATTTTGGAGGATGAGCGGACCCGAACCGATGGCCCCGCCCAAAATATCGAGCGTCGCCTTGTCCTCATAATAATAGGCGCCCAACACATATTCGAGGCTGCCTGCCATGAAGCCTGTGTTGCCTAGCAGTTGAAGTTCCTCAGACGTGCTGTGGAAGTGGGTGTTGTCCGTCGTCGACGCTACGCCATTTGGCCCGATCACATTCAACACTGTGCCAACAGGCAGGGTCGGGATCGCCGATGTCAGCACGGTCGTCACAATGCTGGCAGAGTGGGTCGGCAGATTGTCCGAATATTGGCTGTTGTTGATCCGGCGAAAGCCGGTGATCGACCGCAATGTCAGGGCGTCGCTGGCCTCCCATTCGATGGTAAGATTATGGCCGGTAACCTTCCCGTCATTGGGCAACATCGCGCGCACCGCAGTTGCGCTGTCCGGGCGTCGGCTCCCAAAAGGCACAGTGTCGGTGAAGGTGTTCACTAGGCTCGTAATGCCGGTCGCCAATCCGAAGGTCCCGGGAATTGTAAATGGAGCGGCGACCGGAAAACTCGCCGGTGCCCCCGCGACCGGGACGGTCAGCGTCCCCGTATCCTTATTGCGTGAATAATCGAACGCATAGTCAATCGTCAGCGCTTCACTCGGCTTGAAGCGGAGCGCACCACGGAAAGCGGTGTGGTTCTGGCGCGCAAAATCAAGGCCAAGGCCGGTATTTTCCTGAAGGCCATCGCGTTTGGACCGGAGGCCCGTCAGCCGGATGGCAGCCGCGTCCCCTAATGGGACATTGAGGGTGACGACGCCGCGCTTCGCATCATAATTGCCATAGCTGACCGACCCTTTGGCATGGAATTCACCCAAGGCCGGTTTGGCCGAAATGATGTTGATCGCCCCACCTGTCGCATTGCGCCCATAAAGCGTGCCCTGTGGCCCGCGGAGCACTTCAATGCGCTCAAGGTCTTCGGTTTCAAATCCGCCGCCGACCGTCGTCCCGACATAGACCCCGTCGACATAGAGCGCGACCGATGGATCCTGTGTCAGCGTCACGTCATTCTGGCCGACACCGCGGATGAAGAGGCGGACCGTATCCGACCGCCCGTTGAAGTTGTTGACGAAGAGATTGGGCACCTGCCCCACAAAATCGCGGAGCTCGGATATCTGGTTATTCTCCAGCGCCTCATTGTTGAAGGCGGAGAGGGAAATGGGCACATCGACGAGCGCCTGTTCCCGCTTTTGCGCTGTGACGATGATATCGCCGGGTGAAATTGTGTCCGCGTCTGCTGCGGCCTCCGCGGCACTTGCAGGCGACGATAACCATGCCAGCGCAACAGCCATGGCCGCCGCGCCCGCTTTAAGGGCACTCTTCATGCTTCCTCTCCTCCCAGTCACGTTTTACACGCTACGCACTACTAGAACGCGTTCTGGACGGGGCCGCTGGTTACGCGTGCTCCCGATTTGAGATGAAGACTGTCACGATCTGCGTAGTCCCGCAAGCCCCAACCTGACAGACAGGATCTGCCCGTCAGGATGCCGCCGAAAGCCGCCGGATCGTGCGGAAACCGACATGGTTGGTGCCGAGTGTATCTTCCTGCATCTGGCGCGATTGCGGGCGATAGCGTGCACAGAAATTGCGTGCACACAGATACGACCCGCCTTTGATGGCATGGGCCCCCGTCTGGGCTGGAGCATCCGGACGGTGGCTCGCGGTCCAGCCGCTGCGGGTCCATTCCCAGACATTGCCCGTCATATCAAATAGGCCGGACGCATTTGCGGGAAAACGACCAACCGGCGCGCGCCCCAGATAGCCATCGGCCTTGCTGTTGCTGGTTGGGAATGTCCCATCCCAATTATTGCCCGAAGGTTTTCCATCGATGATGGGTCGGTCCCGGCCGGGGATATGGCGCCCCTGTCCGGCTGCCCATTCCCATTCCGCCTCGCTCGGCAGATCGCGGCCCTTCCATTTGGCATAAGCCAGCGCGTCGGCATAAGCGATCTGGACGACCGGCTCATCGTCCTTGCCTTCAATGGAACTGCCCGGACCTTCCGGATGCCGCCAACTCGCCCCGGGCATGAACGTCCAGCCCGGCGCGCGGCCCGCCTCCGGCATCAGGAACACCGCACCGCCAGGCTGACGCTGCGCCTCCGGCACGCGCGGGTCATCGGCGAAGCCTTTCTCAGCCGCAGTCACATAGCCGGTCGCCTGCACAAAAGCGGCGAAGGCGGCGTTGGTGACTTCGGTCGTATCCATCATGAAGCTGCCGACCGTCACCGGCCCGCCACGCGCTTCTTCGGGATAGCTCTCATCATTGCCGGGCGTAAACGTGCCGCCTTTGATGAGCACCTCCGGCGGCCGCGTGTCGGAACACCCCGCCACACCAAGCAGGAGCAAGGCGAGCCACGCTGCACGCATCAGCGGAAGCGGATCTTTGCCTTTGGCGGATATTTGGCCATCGTCGCGCCGTGGAGCGCGATCAGCGGTCCCAACGCATAAGACGGTACCCAGGCCTTTTCGATCAGCACAGATTTGCGTTCCTTGGGATCAAGGTAGAGGTTGTACATCAGGCCGTTGAGCGGCGTGATGACCTGCGCATTGTCCAGCCCGCCAAAGTCCCGCACGCTGCCCGTCCCGACCTGAATCTCCGACGTCGCCATCTTATAGTAGCGCCACCGCACCCCTGCGAAGAGATCCGCGTTCCAGAAATACACCGCTTCCCGCGCGGACTCGCCATTGTCGGCAAGGAGGAAGGGCGTCTGGTCAATGCCGTCGATATAGCGATCCGTCGGCACGGCTTTGGCCGCGTCCACACCCGCGACCGCAAGGCTGGTGTTGAACATGTCGGTCATGTCGAACAGGCCATCGGAGACCCGGCCCGGCTTGATCATGCCCGGCCACCAGAAGATGCCCGGCACGCGCACGCCACCTTCCAACGTTGTGCCCTTCGCCCCGCGGAAGGGCGTAGCGCCGCTTTCGGGGTAGCTGTCCTCTTCCGGCCCATTGTCTGACGTGAAAAAGACGATGGTATTGTCGGCGATCTTCAGATCTTCCAGCAGCTTGGTCAGGCGGCCGACGATGTCGTCCACCTCGATCACGCTGTCACGATACACATCCTTGGTCGCGGAGCGGCCAACGAACGCCTTGGACGGCTCGTTGAAGTAATGGACCTTGGAGAAATTGTGGCTGAGGTAGAACGGCTTGCCCGACTTCACCGAGCGGCGGATGAAATCCTCCGAAAAGGCGGCGAACTTCTGGTCAAGATCCTTGCTGTTGGCCCAGTTGATCTGCCCAAGCGATGTGCCGCCCTTTTCCTTGGTGGCCGACCAGAGGTCCCGGCTTGCCGGCATGGAGCGCAGCTCGGCCAGCAATTCGGGATCATTGACGACATCGGGCGAGGACGGATGCTCTTCTTGATAGGCGTTGGCGACGCCGAGAAAACCCGTGAATTCGTCAAAGCCGACCTGCCAGGGGCGTGAGCCGTCCTTCTCGCCAAGATGCCATTTGCCGGAGAGCGCCGTGCGATAGCCCGCGCCGGACAGAATCTTGGCGGCGAGCAACTCACCCGAAATATCGGCCGTATCGTTGAGCAGCTTGGGCGTCAGCAGGCCGGAGCGCACCGGCAGGCGGCCGGTGTTGAGTGCAGCCCGCGTCGGCGTGCAGCTTGGCTGCGCATAGGTGGAGGTGAGCTTGAGGCCTTCGCGGGCGAGCCGGTCGATATGCGGCGTGGGGGCACCGAGCGATTCTCCGCCGCCATAGGCCCCGACATCGCCATAACCGAGATCATCGACGACGAAGATGAGAATATTGGGGCGCTTGCCGGTGCGTTTGTAGATCGCATCCAGCTTCGCCTGCGCGGCGCGGGACTGATCTGGATGAAGCACCGCGGGTTCAAAATTGTCGTGCTGACGTTCAGCCTTTAAGACGGGGGAGACGCGGGACATGGACCCGACCGTCAGCCCCGCCGGAACCGACATCTGCTGAGCGGTCGCTGCGGCCCCCGCACAGAGCAAAGTTGCCATTATCGCGCGCTTCATGCCATCCTCTTTCGCAGTTATGCCTTTGATTTGCGCCTAACTTACCGGATGCGTATTACGGTGCAATCAGATTTACGCAGATGATCAAAACTTGGGAGTCGAATATGCGGATTGGCATCTTGATCGCGCTGTTGGCGGCGGGGCCTGCATTGGCGGGTGGATTCACCCCGTCGCCGGATGATCTGCGCGTTCAAAAGGGCCGCATGCTCATCGCGCAAGAGCATCCGGACATTGTGCGCCACATGGCGCGGCAGGACGGCTTTGGCGGCCCCAAATCGGCGCTCATCGCCCGCGCCATGCTCTCGACCGCGCCCGAGGCCGTGGCCGAAGCCCGCGCCAAGATGACCATCGAACCACATGGCAAGGGCATGTGGCTCATCCGCTTTCCCTATGTGAACGTCGCGCTCGTCGAAACGCGCGACAGCCTTGTCCTGTTCGACTCTGGCTATGCCTCCATCGGCGTGGTCCTGAAGGACGTGATCCCGACGCTCAGCAAAAAGCCGCTGAAGACCATCTTCCTGTCCCACACGCATGTCGACCACAGCTATGGGGCGCGTGAGTTGGTGAAGCTGCCGTCCCGTCCCCGTGTCATCGCCAGTGCGGAGATGCTGAAAGCCATCGATACTGACCTGCGGCTGGGCGGTTCCATCGGACGTTACAACAACCAGCCGCTCGCGTTGCAGCCGTCGACCAAGGCCGATGTCGTCATCCCCGATGAGACATTCGAGGGCCGCAAGACCTACAGGATCGGCGGCGAAACCTTTGAGGTCATCCATGCGCCGGGCGAGACCGAGGACCAGATCTGGCTCTCCATCCCAAGCCGCAAGACCATACTGACCGCAGACTATTATCAGGGCTTTCTCCCCAATGCGGGCAATGGCAAGCGGATGCAGCGTTACATTGAGGAATGGACCGCCGCCTATCGCGAGATGGCTGCGCTCAAGCCCGAAATCATGCTGCCGATGCACGGTGCGGCAATTGAGGGCGCGGACAAGATCGTGCCCACGCTCACCACCTATGCCGACGCGTTCGACTACATCACGACGCAGGTCGTGACACGCCTCAACGCGGGCGAGCGCAAGGACGTGATTGCAGCCAGCATCGACTGGCCGGAGCGCTTTTCCAAAAACCCGCTGCTCGAGGCCCAGTATAACCGCCCCGCCGATATCGCGCGGATGATCATGAAGCGCTGGACCGGCTGGTGGGACGATGTGCCGTCACACTTTGCCGCGATGACCTTCGATGCCGAGGCCCGTGAAGTGCTGCGGCTCGCCGGTGGTCTCGACGCCGTCGAGAAGCGTGCGCGCGAGGTACTGCCGACCGACCCCATGCTCGCCGCGCACCTTGCCGACTGGGCCTATTATGGCGCGCCTGATGATCCCAAGGCGCTCCAGCTTGCCATAGACGTCTACCTCGCCCGCATCGCGGAGCCGGACATGCCGGTGCAGGAGGGCCTCATCTATCTCGACATGGCCGCAAAGGCGCGGGCAAGATTGGCGGAATTGGGGGGAGCTAAGCCCTAATCCTCAAACGCCGGTGCCCAGGCAACGCCGTTGATGTGCCCGCCGCCATCGGCATAGATCGTGTTGCCGGTCACATAGCGGCAATCCTCACTGGCGAGGAACAAAGCGACGCCGGCAATGTCGGCTTCCGGATCGCCCAATCGGCCCATCGGGTTGGCGGCGTTGATTTGCGCAATCATGTCAGGCTGCATCTCGGCCATCCGCCGTGACGAGGCGGACCATGCGGCCGGGCAGATGACGTTGCAGCAGATGCCATAGGGTGCCCATTCACGCGCGGCGCTGCGGGTATAGGCGCGCAGGGCTTCCTTCGATGCGTTATAGTCCGCGCTGCCCATGTGCGCGTTGACGCCGTTCAGTGACCCCATGTTGATCACGCGGCCCCAGCCTTGCGCCTTCATGTGCGGGAGCGCGGCTTCCATCGCCCATTTGACGCCCCACAGGTTCATGCCGAGCGCGGAGAGGAAGTCGTCGTCCGACTTCTTCTCGATCCGCGCGACGCCATTACCGCGATAGGCATTGTTGACGAGGATATCGACCGGAGCCGCAGCGGCCATCATGGTGGCGACGGCGTTCTTATCTGTCACATCGACAAACACGGCCTGTGCCGCATGCCCCGCATCGGTCAGCGCGTTCGCCTCAGCGAAAGCCTTCTCATAATCGAAATCCGCGAGTGTGACATGTGCGCCTTCCGCCGCAAACCGGCGGGCGATACCCAGGCCGATGCCATCTGCGGCACCCGTAACCAGGGCGCGGCGTCCTTCAAGTCTTCCCTCGGTCATGTCTTTTCTCCCTCAAATGCATCCAGCCCCGACATGTCGAGCGGGCGGGCGGCACAGAGCATCCCGTGCCATGCCCGCGGCAAGTGCGACATGTCCCTGTCGCGTTCGGCCAGTGCCTGCACATCGCGGCGATGCTGCTCGATCAGCTCGGCAAGCGTCGCCGCACCTTGTGCCGAAAGCTTTACAACTTCCGACGCATAGACGGCGCGTTCATCCGCAAAATCCATCGCCAGAAACTGGTCCTTCATCCGCTCTTCAAACATCGCGCGCATGGGCGTTTTGCGCCAGACGATGGACCGGTCCACCAACGGCCGGACGCGCCAACCGGGACGCCGATCAATCAAGGCCAGCCGCTCGAGACGCAGCAGCGCGGCCTCCATCTGGCGCGGCGTGACATCAAAATCCTTGGCCACTTCGGTCGGGGTATAGCCGCCCAATATGACGATGAAGAGGAAGGACAAGAACGCATCCTGACTAAGTGCACGTTCCTGCGCGAGGGTCAGTTCCTGCGCGAGCCCTTCACCGGCACCTTCTGCCAATCGGGAGAGCTCGGCAATGTCTGTTCCGGCGATATCGGCCAGCCGGTCCAACCCGTCGAGCGTCAGGCCCCGACCTGCAAGCCAGCGCTTTGCTGTCGCCTCCCCCACACCCAGTTCTTCGGCCAGACGACGCGCCGTCCACCCTCCAGCACGGAGCATTTGCCGAAGCGGCGGCAGAAGAGCATGAGATCGTTTCACGATACGATATAGATCATTTTATGATCTTGTCCGCAAGTCCAAGGATAGACGCCCACCCCGGTTAAGGTCACACTCCATCCCAGAATCACGGAGGCCTGAAAGGCCCGTAACAAGGAAATGGAGGAGAGGATGAGCGATATCCTGATCAAGAACGGTACCGTCGTTGATGGCACCGGGGCTGCCGGATTTGCAGCAGATGTCCGTATCAAGAATGGCGTTATCGCCGAAGTCGGGCAGAACCTGTCGCCGGCGGGTGAGCGCGTATTTGATGCCGAAGGCTGCATCGTTTCTCCCGGCTTTATCGAAAGCCATACCCATTATGACGCTTCCATGTGGTGGCAGCCGGATCTTGATCCGCTGCCCGGCTATGGCGCAACAACGATGATCCTCGGCAATTGCGGTTTCTCCATGGCCCCGCTGCACCCTTCCAAGCAGGCGCGCGATGAAGTCATGGGCATCTTCTCCTTCTTCGAAGACATCCCCATCGGCCCGTTCCAGCAGAATGTGCCGTGGGATTGGACGACATGGTCCGAATATCGCAAGTCCTTTGAATCGAGCGTGAAGGTGCCGCTCAACTATGCGAGCTATGTCGGGCATATCCCGCTGCGGCTTGCCGCGATGGGCATGGATGCTTGGGATCGCGCCGCGACGCCCGAAGAAATCGCAAAGATGGCAGAGCTGCTTGACGATGCACTGGCCGCAGGCGCCCTTGGCCTTTCAGACAATATGCACGACCATGACGGTGAGAACCGCCCCGTGCCGTCGATGCTCGCGGACGATGCGGAATTCCTTGCGTTGTTCGACGTCATGGATCGCTATCCCAGCACCTGCTACCAGATCATCGTCGACACATTCATGCGGATGAATGGCCCGGCAAACCTCAAGCGCCTGGAAAAGCTGCTGACCGGTCGCAAGATCCGCGTCCAGATCGCAGGTGGCATCCCGACCCTTTGGTTCCAGGCCGGCATTCTGCCCGAAATGCAGAAGACGATTGAAGAGATGCGTGCGGCGGGCATTGATGTCTGGCCGGGCTTTGCCCATGTCTCTCCCACCTCTGTGCTGTCGATCACCAAGTCGCTCATCTTTGCCCAGTCCAACGACTATGTCTGGCACGAGGTCGTCCTCGCCGAGACCCATGCCGAAAAGGAACGCCTGCTGCGCGATCCGGACTGGCGGGCACGGGCGCGCGAAAGCTGGGACACGCAGGCTTGGGATCACTCCCCGCTGAAGAACCCGCAAGAACTGCTGATGCTGGATAGCGAAAACGGCGTGGGTCCGATTGGCGGCACACTGAAGGAATTCGCCGACAGCCGCGGTGTCCATCGCTCTGACGCAATGGCGGACTGGATTCTCGAAAACGGCCTGCTTTCGACCGTCCATATGGCGCCCTTCCCCAAGGACGAAGCCCTCACGGTCGCGCTGATGAAGGACCCCAAGACGGTCGGCAATATCTCCGACGCTGGCGCGCATCTCCAGATGCTGTGCGGCGGCGGTGAAAATGCGCTGTTGCTGACCAAATATGTGCAGGAAGAAAGATCGCTCAAGCTCGAAGAGGCCATCCATGTGATGACCGGCAAGCTGGCCGAGCACTTCTTCCTGAACGATCGTGGCGTGATTTCGCCCGGCAAGCGTGGGGACATCGCCGTGTTCAATATGGATGAGGTCGGCTACCGCCAGTTTGAGAAAGCTTGGGATGTGCCCGATGGCAAGGGCGGCACCACATGGCGCTTCACGCGTCCGCCGCTGCCGACCCGCCTGACGCTGGTCAATGGTGTTCCGACCTTCGAAAATGGTGCCTATACGGGTGCCAAGCCGGGCCAGTTCCTGAGCCCGGCGAACGATACCGTTCAGGCTTTGGAAGCAGCGGAGTAAGCCCCATGGAAGTCAAAGTCGGCGAAGGCGAACGCGCCTATTTCAACGGCGCGATCCGTAAGGTGGAGACCGAAAGCTCGGTCCTCATCAGTTCCTCCAAATACCTCAACAACGCAGAGTTGCGGAACCTGATCGCGCAGGAAATGCTGCGCCGGAATGGGCCTGATCTTCCAAATACGGCCTATATTCCTGAGGTCGCTCAATCCCTCATGATGCTCGAAGATTTCGGTCGGGTGATGCAGCTGTTCGAAGAGGAAAAGGCCCGCCTTCCCCGCTTCAAAGACTGGTGCGACAAGAGGTCGCTGGCAGATTTCAAGAAGGATGAAGTGAAGGATTGCGCTCCGGGCACGCTCGGTGCCGCACTCTACGACTTCATGGTCAATTCAGGCTATGAGCTCGACATCTTCTACCGCGAAATCCAGGTGGTGAATGATCTCACCTTCTACCTGCGCCAGACAGCTTTGACGCACGACATCGAACATATCGTGTCAGGCTTCGGGCCGAACCATGGCGGCGAAGTCGCCCTGCTCAACGCAAATATGCACGCCAAGGCGCGCTATTTTCATCCGGAGCTGTCCGCGTTCCTCAGCCGCGTTGCGACCTACTTGAAGGCTAAGACGATCATGAAGGACGGGCTTCACTATGCCGAAGCCATGACGCTCAATCTGGAAGCCGAATATCAGGGTGCCGTGCAGGGCCGGAACTGGAAATACCCAATGATGCTCGCAGACTGGCGCGCCATGACCGACTGGCAGATCGCTGATATTCGTGAGGAATTGGGCATCACGCCTGTTCCGCCGGAAGGCCTGTGGGAAGACACCAACCGCCTGTGCAATGAGGATGACCCCCATTATGGTCAGCCTTTGGCAGAGGCGGCTGAATAGTCAAAAATCGTCTAAAATACTGCAAATTTGAATTGAAACACCCACTCAACCTAGATATGCGTAATCCAATTACAAATTGATTACGCATATCTAGGAGAGAAGAGCGTGCGCGGACTTTCAGGCAAGGTGGGTATTGTCGCAGGCGGTGGTCGCGGCATTGGTGCGGCAACGGCAAAGCGCCTTGCCAGCGAAGGCGCCGCCGTTGTTATCGGTGATCTGATGGGCGACTGGGCCCGTGAAGTGGCCGACGCGATCAAAGCCTCCGGCGGCAAAGCCATCGGCGTGGACCTTGATGGCACCAGCGCAGAGTCTCAGGCAGCGATTGTGGCCGCGGCCAAGTCCGAATTTGGCGGGCTGGATTTCTACCATTCCAACCTTGCAGGCGGCACCGAAGGCGATATCGACGCGCTGAACTGCCCGGTCGAGGTTCTGGAAAAGAGCTTTGCGATCAACACGAAGAGCCACTTCCTCGCAACACAAGCGGCCCTGCCCGCCATCATCGAACGCGGCGGTGGCGCGATGATCTACACCTCATCCGGCGCAGCTTCTGGCGGAGCGCCCTGGCAGGTCGCTTATCCGATGACGAAGAATGCGATCCACGCCCTCGCCCGTCATGTCGCTGCCAAATATGGCAAGCAGGGCATCCGCGCGAACGTGATCTGCCCCGGCCTCGTGTTGACCGAAGCGGTGAAACAGCATCTGACCGATGAATATGTTGAGCGCGGGCTGAAGGCCATTCCGCATACGCGCCTTGGTGAGCCGGACGACATCGCGGCCGCCGTGACCTTCCTTGCGTCTGAAGATGGTGCATGGGTCAACGGGCAGGTGTGGCACGTCAATGGCGGCGCGCAGATGCGCGATTGATCCGCATTTTGGACAAGGCCCCCGCCCCGCCCAAATTGACAAACAAATGGATGGTGCTCGCCATCCTGCTGGGCGTTGCCCTCGTCAACTATGGCGATCGGTATCTGCTGGCGGGCCTCGTCGAGCCGATCAAGGCCGAATTCGGCGTGTCAGACGGATTTATGGGCCTGTTGATGGGTCCAGCCTTCGCGCTGCTTTATTCCCTGCTGGCGATCCCCATCGCGCGCTATGCCGACCGCGTGTCGCGGATCGGCATTCTGTGCGCGGGGTGCGTTCTCTGGAGCGGCTTTACCATCCTGTCGGGCCTTGCGACCGGCCCCTGGATGTTGGCGCTTGCGCGTGTCGGCGTAGGCGTTGGAGAAGCCTCGTTTCAGGCCCCCGCTTACTCGCTCCTCGCCGCTTATTTTGCGGCAGAACAACGCGGACGGGCCTTTGCGGTGATGACGTTGGCCGTCTATTTCGGCCAGTATCTCGGCTATCGCGCCGGACCTGAAATTGCCGCAGCGTCCGATTGGCGGACTGCGTTTGAGGTGATGGGGATCTTCGGGATCGCCCTTGCTGCCCTTGCCTTTCTCATCGTGCGGGAGCCGCCTCGGGCGCCGACATTGGTCAGCGATCATCCCAAAATTGCACCGCTGTTTGCAATCCTCTGGCAAACGCGCAGCTTTCGCTGGATGGCACTGGGCATGGCCTTTGCGACGCTCTCCGGCCTTTCCTTTGGCATGTGGGGGCCCGCCCTGTTCGCCCGCGCCTATGGCCTACCCATCACAGAGGCCAACGCCATTTTCGGCCTCGCCTTTGGCCTGCCGGGGCTGATGGGAACCTTGCTTTTTGGCGTCTTGGCAGATCGGCTGACCCGGCGCGGGCCGCAGTGGCTGCTCTATCTTGCGGCGGGCGCTACAACAGCGGCGACACTCCTCATCCTGTGCGTCACATGGGCGCCTTCCGTCGCCACCGCCCAAATGCTGGCCATTCCGTCAGGCCTGTTAGGAGGCGGATGGTCCGTGGGGATTATGTCCGCGCTGCAATATCTGATGCCAGACCGCTTCCGCGCGACAGGCACGGCGCTGGCGCTGCTGCTGATCAATCTGATTGGCTATGTGCTCGGCCCGTTGATTGCCGGAAACGTCAGCGATCTCATTTCCGGCGACCCCGCTTACAGCCTGCGGGTGGGACTGAGCGTGCTCATTCCGGTCGGGTTTCTGGGTGCCTTCATGATGTGGCGGGGCGCCGCATCGCTGGCCGCGGACCGTGACCGTCTGGCGACAGTCACGGTCTGACAAAGCTTACTTATTGGGGTCTGTGGGGGCGCCCGGCATCGTCATATAATAGTGGCCGGCATTGAGCCCGCCATCGACCGACAATTCCGTGCCGATGCAATATTGGGCATCATCCGACGCGAGATAGGCGGCGGCTGCCCCAATGTCCGACGGACTGCCGGACCGCTGCGCCGGATAAATCCAATAGCCGCGATCATAAAGTTCACGCGGGATGTTGGTCGGGTTCGCCATCGGTGTCAGAATGCCGCCCGGGTGGATCGAGTTGACGCGGATTTTGCGCGGACCCAATTCAAGCGCCAAGGCCTTGGTAAAGCCCCGTACACCGAATTTGGAGGCGCAATAAGCGGTCAGGGAGTTTGCACCGGAAATACCATCGGCGGAGCTCATGTTAACGATGCTGCCACCACCGGCCCGCTCCAGCGCGGGGATCGCTGCCTGACACCCGAACATGGTGCCGATCAGGTTCACATCGATGATGCGACGAATGTCGGCCTCAGTCAGATCATCAAGCCGCTTGAACGCGATGACACCGGCATTGTTCACCAGACAATCGAGACGGCCAAATTTGGCTTCTGCAGCGGCAATAACATCCTGCCAGGCGGACAGCGACGTCACGTCATGCTGGATAAAGGCCGTGGCATCGCCGAGTTCCGCGGCAAGGGCCGCGCCTTCATCCGAGAGAACATCGGTGATCATCACCTTTGCGCCTTCTGCGACGAAGCGGCGGACAATGCCTTCGCCAATGCCGCGCGCGCCACCTGTAACCAGTGCAACCTTGCCTGTGAGCCTTTGCATCGAATCTCTCTCCTGTTTCTGATTGTTGAATAAGCGCTGGATTCAGCCTTCACAATGCGCAATCATGAACCGGATGCGGGCCAACACCGCAAAACGCGAAGGAGTGAGGATGCCGGACAACGCATTATTCCCGAAAGGCGCGGCCCTCGTCCTTGGGGCCAGCGGCGGCATTGGCGGGAAAGTCGCGGAAGTCCTGTCGCGTGATGGCGCAAATCTCGCGCTGGTCTACAACCGAAAGGCAGACGCAGCCGAGGCCGTTGCCGCCGCCTGCACGACACGCACGACGACCCATAAATGCGACATCACCGACGCGGCAAGCGTCAGCGCCCTCATCGACACCGTCATCAAGGCGCATGGACGCATCCACACGCTCGTCTGGGCAGCCGGTCCACTGGTGGAACAGCACCTCCTTTCGGAAACGCCGATGGACGCCTGGCGGCGCGCCTTTGAGGTAGAGGTGCACGGCCTGTTCGGCCTTGTGTCCGCCCTCCTTCCCCATATGCGGGAACAGGGTGGCGGCTCTATCGTCCATCTGGGGTCGGCCGGGCATCTGCGCTGGCCGGACCGCGATGGGCTCTCCGTCGCCCCCAAGGCTGCCAATGAAAGCTGGCTTAAGGGCCTTGCGCGGGAAGAAGGTCGCCACGGCATCCGCGCCAATTCCGTTTTGGTCGGCGTGATTGATGCGGGCATGTTCCATGAACTCATGGCCAAGGGCGCGTTTCCGCCGACATGGGTTGAAGAAACGCAAAAGATGCTGTCCGTCAAACGCTGGGGACAGCCGGAAGAAATTGGCTATGCCGTCAGCTGGCTGGCCTCAGCGCGCGCCGCTTATGTGACCGGACAGCAGATCAACGTATCCGGCGGCTTCGGCATCTAGACCAAATTCAGGAGAGAACCATGACCATCAACCCAGCCCTCGCCCCCATCCTTGAAGCCTTTGCCGAATTTGCAAAGACAGACTGGACACAAATGCCTGTCGATGTCGCGCGAACGATGATGGACAACCCCCTGTCCGCCGGGGATCCGCTGCCGATGGCGCGCGTTGAAGATCTCTCGCTCGACCTGCCGGGCCGTACCATCAAGGCACGGCTCTATGTGCCGCTGGACGCCGGTGCGACGCCGCCGGTCGTCATGTATTTCCACGGCGGCGGCTGGGTGCTGGGCAATATTGAAACACACGACGGCACCTGTCGTGAAATCGCGCGCGCCAGCGGCGCAGCGGTTATTTCTATCGATTACCGGCTCGCGCCCGAAGCCCGCTACCCCGCTGCGGCAGAGGATTGCTACGACGCCTGCGTCTGGGCAGAAGCCCATGCGGCGCAGCTTGGCATTGACGCGTCTCGCATGGCAGTCGCCGGTGACAGCGCCGGGGGCAATCTGGCCGCCGCCGTGTCCCTCATGGCGCGGGACCGGGGCGGCCCTGCCCTGCGGCACCAACTGCTCATCTATCCGGTGACTGACGCTGATTTTGAGACGACATCCTATGGCGACAATGGCGGCGGGGAGTATTTCCTGTCGACGGGTGCCATGAAGTGGTTCTGGTCACACTATCTGGGCGAGACGCGCCCGATCGACGCCAACCTTGCCCGCGTTCTGCATAACGATGATTTGAGCCGCCTGCCTTCTGCAACCGTCATCACAGCGCAATATGATCCACTAAAGGACGAAGGCGATGCCTATGCAAAGCGCCTGACAGATGCAGGCATTGCGACCGACCATCAGGTTGCCGATGGCATGATCCACGGCTTTTTCGGCATGACACCGGCTGTCCCCGATGCGCTGAAATGGGTCAACCATGCCGGTGCCAATCTGCGTAAAGCGCTGGCATAATGGCCGCTTATTGCGCGCCACAGGAACTGCACGATCTAGCCTTTCGGTATGCCCAAGCAGTGGACCGGCGCGATGCAGACAAGCTGTTATCTGTCTTCACAACGGATGGCGCAGTGATGGGTTATGGTGACAACCCGATCAGCTTTCGCGGCGAAGCGGGGTTGCGGGACATGACGGAAAAGCTGTCTGCGTTTCGCATGACGATGCACAATGTGTTCAACCAGATCTTCGAGACGGACGCATCGGGGAATATCACGGGCGAAACCTATTGCGTCGCGAGCCATATCCTGCCCGGCAAGGACTGGCGGGTGATGGACATGGCGATCCGTTATCACAACAGCTACCGCCAACAGGCAGACGGTTGGCGCTTTTTTGAACGCAGGCTGGAAGTGCAGTGGGTGGAAACCCGCGCCGTTTCCCCCTTCGTTGCCAGCATGATGAAAGAAGATTTGGGAGATTTCGTATGACGGGCAGACTGGCCGACAAGGTGATCATGATCACCGGCGCCGCCTCCGGCATCGGTAAGGCGACGGCCGATGCCGTGCGGGCTGAAGGTGGGGTCGTTGCGGCGGCCGACATTGGCGGCATTGAAGGCCTTGGCAACCGGGACACCAGCTATATTCTCGATGTGACGGATGAGGCCGCAACAAAAGACACCGTGGCGGCCATCCTGAAGCATTATGGCCGGATTGATGGCCTGATGACCTGTGCCGGCATTTCGGTGGCGGGCACGGTAACACATTTTGATCTGGCGGATTGGAACCAGGCACTTGCTGTCAATCTGACAGGCACAATGCTCTCGGCTCGCGCGGTGATACCCCACATGGTTGCTGCCGGGCACGGGTCGATCGTGACGGTATCGAGCATTTACGGCATGACCGGCTGCCAGGGGAATACGCCTTATAACGTCACCAAGGGCGCCGTCTTGCAGCTCACCCGCAGTCTTGCGGCGGACTATGGCGCTGCGGGGGTACGGATCAATGCGATCAGCCCCGGTTTTATCGAAACCCCGATGACGGAAATGCTGCAACAGGAAAGCCCGGTGCGCTCGGCATTTGTGAACATGCACCTGTTGAAGCGGGCAGGCCATCCAGAAGAAGTCGCAAAGGTCGCTGCATTTTTGCTGTCAGACGACGCGTCCTTTGTTACGGGGGCAAACATTCCTGTTGACGGAGGCTTCTCTGCCGCGCAGGTCATCTTGCCTTGAGTGGCGCACAGGGAGCCCTGTCGAAGAGTATGACATCAGATTTTGTCGTCGACGATATTGATCGCAGCATTGTGGATCAGCTGCGGATGAATGGGCGGGCAACCAACCAGCAAATCGCCGACCGGCTGGGCCTGACGGCAACAACCGTGTCGTCACGCATCCGCCGTATGGAAGATGCGAACCAGCTGCGCGTAGTCGCCGTCTCCGACTTTTCGGCGCATGGCTATAACGTATTGATGGAAGTGGCCATTGAGGTGGACGGGCGCGCAGCGTCTGACGTGGCGGCCGACCTCGCCAAATTCCCCGAAGTGTTCGCAGCGCACGTCGTCACGGGGCGCTATGACATCGACATGCTCGTCGTCCTGCGTGACTTTGATGAGCTGCCGGGCCTGCTTCTCGACAAGTTTTCGCAGGTCGCCGGTATCCGCTCTATGATGCCGACAATTGCTGTGGACGTCATCAAGTACAAATTCGATGTCGCCCCGATTGAAGAACAGGTTCCCGCATGACGACGCCCCAGCTTGACGATCTTGACCGGCAGCTGATTGAAATCCTGTCCAAGGATGCCCGCGTCTCCAACCGGAAGATTGCGGCCGATCTGGGCGTGACAGAAGGCACGGTGCGCGGACGCATCAAGCGCCTTCAGCAGGATGGCCTCATCGCCTTTACCGCCATCACAGGTTTCAGCCTCAGCAACCACGCCAAGCTCGCCTTTATTGGCGTGCAGGCCGAAGTCGGCAGTGTGCGGGAGGTTGCGCACAAGATCGCAGAAATCCCGCTGGTCACCGGCGTCATGATCACGATGGGTCAGTTCAATATTCTCGCCATCTGCGTGTTTGACGAGCTGGAAAATCTGGTCGAGCATGCGTCCGACCGCATCCTATCCATCCCCGGCGTACACCATGTGGAAACGTCGATTGCGGTGAAGACGCTGAAATATAACCCCCGCGTGGTCCGGATTACCGAGAAGGATCATGCGGTCGACAATGGCGACTAAATCAAACCGCGTAATTTAAACGTCAACGTTTTACGCAAAATGGCGATAGTGCGTTCGATTGCATCGAAAACGCAAATGTCCTGTTGCGTCGGGGCTACGTTTTGAGTTATCTCTTTCTCCCAAGAGAGTTTGAGGAGATCCATCATGGCGAAGACAGCCGATTACGGCCTGGGCGAACACACCTTTCCCCGCGGCTGGTTCATGGTGGCGACCTCCGGTGAAGTGACGACCACGCCCTTGGCCGTCCGTTATTTTGGCGAAGAGATGGTGCTCTATCGCGGCGGATCGGGCCGGGTGTTTCTGGTGGAAGCCTTCTGCCCCCATATGGGCACGCACCTTGCCAAGAACACATCTTCCTACGTCGTCGTCGATAAGGAACATGTCGAAGGCGACAATATCCGCTGCCCTTATCACGGCTGGCGCTTTGGCCCCGATGGCCGCTGCAATGACATTCCCTATTCTCCCGCCCCCATACCGAAGGCGGCCTGCCTGAAGAGCTGGAAGGTGCTGGAACGCGCAGGGTGCATCTGGGCCTGGCACGATGCTGAAGGCGGAGAGCCTGACTATGACGTGCCCCCGTTTGAACAATGGGATCAGCCGGGCTGGGTCAACTGGTCTGTCGAGGCGTTGGGAGAACTTGCCTGCCATCCGCAGGAAGTTGTCGATAACATGACGGACAAAGGCCATTTGCAGCCGGTCCACGGCTCGATTGACATGGTCAAGTTCGAGAATGAGTTTAACGGCCATGTCTGCCGCCAGATCCTCACCGCCGGACACAAAACACTTGCTGGTGCGGGCGTAGAGCCGATGACCAACGACACCTGGTACACAGGGCCGGGCATTTTGCAGTCTGTTATGATCGGCGAATATCCGTCGCACATGCTGATCACGCACACCCCGGTTGACGATGGCGTCATCAAGGTCTGGTACGGTCTTTTCGTCAAAGTGAAGAATGACGTTCCGACCGCGGCCGACATTGAACTGGCCAAGGGCTACGAAAAGGCGGGCGTAGCCGCCTTTGCGCAGGACTTTGAGATTTGGGCCCATAAGCGCCCCTGCATCAACCCGATGATGGTCAAGGGTGACGGACCGTTCGACAAGCTGCGCATCTGGTACAAGCAGTTCTATAATGACCGCGCCCGGGCCGGTGAATTTCAGGCTCGCGTGAACGGCCACTATGTCACGCGCGGCACGCAGGATGCCCCTTGGGATCAGGTCGCCTAAAATCCGTGACATTTGCGCATCACAAATGCGCAAATGTTCACTCCCATCGCGACCCGTTCGATTGATGCGTAATTTGAATTGACATTTTCTACGCCATTTGGGATTCATCTCCCCCTATAGAGAATCTTGGCCAAATGGACGGAATAGCCGCCATCGCCACTGAGGGGAGGACCGAAGGTGAAGACTTTCAATCGAGTATTTGGAGCAACTTTGTTTGCGGGCGTTAGCGCGCTCAGCATGTCGACTCAGGCTTTGGCGCAAGCCGCAGCTGCAGATGCCAGCTCAGGCGGTCTCGACGAAATCATCGTGACGGCGCAGAAGCGTGGTGAAAACCTGCAGAAGACGCCTTTGGCGATTTCCGCCATTTCATCGGCGCAGCTTGATCTCCAGCAGATCGCAGAAGCCAAGGATCTTGGCGCCCTCGCCCCGAACGTTTCGGTCGTCGGTGCGACCACCAACGCGACAGCAATGGTTCTCACCATTCGCGGCATTCCGACGGCTGCTGACGAAACGCAGGGTTATGACTCGCCCATCGGCATCTATGTCGACGGCGTTTACATGGCGCGTTCGTCTGCTTCGACCTTCGAAGTCGCTGATGTGGAACGCGTTGAAGTGCTGCGCGGCCCGCAAGGCACGCTGTTCGGTCGCAACACAACCGGTGGTGCTGTCAACTTCATCACCCGCCTGCCCGACGATGAAGCCAGCCTGGCTGTCCGCGTCGGAGGTGGTAATTATGGCCAGCTCGTTGGTCGCGCGATTTTGAACTCGGGCGATCTCGGCGGCTTCAAGATGTCGCTGGGCGGCCTCTTCAAGAAGCGTCAGGGCTTTGTTGACAACATCCTTGAGCCAAAGAAGAGCCGTGATCCGGGTGCGCAGGAAACCAACGCATTCCGCTTTGCTCTGACGGCTGATCTGTCCGACAACATCAAGCTGACCAACATTTTCGACTGGGCAAAGATCAATGGCGTCGCCGGATTTGAGCAGCTCGCTGCTGTCGGCAACGGCGCGGTCCTTCCGAACTATGTGATCGGCGGCAACACCTTTGCAGCGGTTCAGCCGGCCAACGTTCTTGGCTATCTGAATTCGGCAACTTCGGTTGAATCGCAGTGCGGCACGCCTGTTTCGCAGATTTCGACCACGCGTCGTGACACAGTCTGCAACAACACGTCCGGTGTTTCGACCGATAAGCTGTGGGGCAACATGACGCGCCTGACGGCCGAATTTGACGGCGTAACGGTGCGCTCCACGACGGCCTTCCGTCGCTGGAACAACCTGATCCGCGGCAACGACATTGACGGCCTGGGCACGATCAGCGGCCCGGCCTTCTCGCAGGCGACATTGTTTAACGGCATGCCTGCTGGCGCCATCACGCCGATCGTCGGTGCCGGTGCGGCTGCTTTCCTGTCGACGCAGGCGGTTCCGCGCACCACGCAGGATCTCTTCAACTCGGCCAATGATCGCAACCAGAAGCAGTTCAGCCAGGAAGTCGAAATCCTGTCGAACAATGATGGTCCGTTCCAGTGGGTTGTCGGTGGCTTCTACTTCAAGGAAAGCGGCCACGAGCGGAACAACCAGAACTTCCTGTTCGTGCTCGACACCAATCAGGCAGTGTTCACCTCGGCTTCGTTCGGCGCACTTGCACCGATCCTTCAGGCTGCCAACCCCGCCCGCTATCGCGGCTTGGCTCAGGCAACCGTGCTTGATTACAACGCATCAGGTGAATCCTATGCCGTTTACGGTCAGGGCACCTACCGCTTTGGCGAAGACGACAAGTTCGGCCTGACCTTCGGCATGCGTTACAGCTGGGACAGCAAGACGTTCCAGATCAACCAGAACGGCGCCGCGCCCTTCACGAACGCAACCCAGATCGCGATCAACGGCGGCGCAAAGAAGTTCAACGCACCAACTGGCAACCTGACGTTTGACTATCGTGCAAACGAAGACGTCAACCTCTACGCCCGCGTTGCACGTGGCTATCGTTCGGGCGGCTTCAACGCCCGCCAGACGGTTCGCTTCGATGCTGCGAACTCAGCGAACAACATCCCGCTGACGCCGTTCAACGAAGAAACGATCGACGCTTATGAAGTCGGCTTCAAGACCGAGTTCAACCGTCGCATCCGCCTGAACGGTGCCTTCTTCTACAACGTGTACAAGGATCAGCTGGTCACCCTGCCGATCCCGATCACGGGTGGTGGTAGCTTCGGTAACGCCGTGTTCAACGCCGGTAAGACCAACTATTACGGGATGGAACTCGAAGGACGCTTTGCCGTCACCGATAACTTCACCCTCGATGGTGCCTTCGGTTACGTGAAGACCAACCCGGTTGATTTCCCGCAGGCGACCACGACAGTTGGTGTCAACGGCAACGCGGCTGACGTGTTCAAGACCGGTTATGCGCCGAAATACACAGCCAATGTCGGCGCCACCTACGTTCAGGAAATTGGCGCTTCCAAGCTGACGGCTCGTGTCGGGTATAACTACACGTCGAGCTTCTACATGTTCGGCAACCCGATCACGTCGCCCTTCTCTGAACAGACAAAGGGTGAGTCGCGTGGTCTGGTTGATGGTCAGATCCGTCTCGACAACGTTCTGGGCAGCGCCGCTGAAGGCCTGAACCTGACGCTGTGGGGCAAGAACCTGACCAACAAGGCCTATGTCGTCCGCTCGGTTGACTTCGGCGCCCTGGGTTACGCAACCACCATCTATGGTGATCCGCGCACCTATGGCCTGACGCTCGACATGAAGTTCTGATCTCTTCAGCGACAGCACAAAAAAAGGGGCCGGGAGGAAACTCTCGGCCCTTTTTGTTTGGAACGTAAAAAGGTGAAGATCAGTCCGCTGTGGCGCCACCATCCACGACAAGCGGGTGGCCTGTCACAAAGCTGGCCTGATCCGAACACAGCCACATCACGGCAGAAGCAATCTCTTCGGCCTTCCCCATCCGGCCCATCGGCGTCATGCCGTCGAGGATCTTCTTCATGTCCGGGTTGGCGGTCAGCGGCGCTGTCATCGGCGTTTCGATGACACCGGGGCAGACGCAGTTCACGCGGATGCCCGCCTGCGCCCAGCGCAGCGCGCCATGGCGGGTCAGACCGACCACACCATGCTTGGACGCGGTATAGCCCGGCTGCGCGCCATTGCCGACAAGCCCGTTGATCGACGCCGTATTGACGATTGCACCTTTGCCCTGCGCCATCATCACTTCGGCTTCTTCGCGCATGCACATCATCACGCCGGTCAGGTTGATGCCCATGCTGCGCGCCCAGACGTCATCGTCATATTCATTGGCACCAAGGTTGTTGATGCCCGCATTGTTGAGCGCAAAGTCGAGACGGCCATATTCAGCGACGGCCCGTGCGACGAGCGCTTTGACATCTGCGCCGTTGGAAACGTCACACCGCTGGAACACAGCCGCGCCACCGGCCGCCACGATGAGAGCGACGGTTTCTTCGCCGCCCGCCTCATTGACGTCGGAAACAACGACAGAAGCGCCGGATGCCGCAAAGGCCAATGCGCTCGCCCGACCGATGCCTCCACTTGCGCCGGTCACGAGCGCGACTTTCCCTTCAAAACCGTAATTCATCAGACATCCTTCCTTGCTTTGCGTAATCTGACGCATAAAGTGTAACGCAAATCATGGTCAATCATTGATTGGCACGAGAGGATTCGAATGGCCGACCCCCTTTTCACGCCTGTTACCCTTGGCGCGCTCAAACTGTCCAACCGCATCGCCATGTCGCCCATGACGCGCGACCGGGCTGGCCCCGGCGACGTGCCCAATGACATGATGGTCGAATATTACCGGCAGCGGGCCGGTGCCGGCCTGATCGTGACGGAAGGTGTCCAGCCAAGCGCCATCGGCAAAGGCTATTGGCGGACGCCGGGCATATGGTCAGACGTACAAATTGAGGGATGGGCGCGGGTCGCCGATGCTGTGCATGCCGAAGGCGGTCAGATCGTCATGCAGATCATGCATTGCGGGCGGGTCGTTGTGTCGGCCAATCGTGGATATGAGGCGGATGTCATCGCGCCTTCTGCCCTGCCCTGCCCCGACAAGGTTCCGGGCCCGGATGGCGTCCCGGCGGAAACGGCCATGCCGCGTGCGCTTGCCGCCGATGAACTGCCCGCCTTGGCGGCAGAGTTCGCAACCGCCGCCCGAAACGCCCGTGCGGCGGGCATTGACGGCGTCGAACTCCACGCCTCCAGCGGCTATCTGATCAACCAGTTTCTCAATCCGGCCAGCAACCACCGCACAGATGATTTTGGCGGATCGCCCGAAAACCGTATCCGCTTTCCGGTGATGGTCTTGCAGGCAATGGCTGATGCTATTGGAGCGGACCGCGTGGGCCTGCGCTTTTCGCCGGGCAATCCCTATAATGGCATGGACGTGTCTGATCCGTCGGCCACCTTCATTCCTTTGCTGAAAGCTATTGCGCCGCTCGGTCTAGCCTACCTCCACGTGCTCGACATGGGGCTGGCAGATCTCGACACGCTGGCCATGGTGCGCGGAAACAGCACAACGCCGATTATCGTCAATAATATGCTGACCGCCGACACAGGCCGCGCGCTGATTGAAGCAGGACGGTCCGATGCCGTCAGCTTTGGCCGCGCCTTCATCGCCAATCCAGATCTCGTCGCGCGCCTCAAGGCCGGCGCTGCGCTGGCGAAACCCGAATATACGAAGCTCTACACCGGCGAGGCGCAGGGATATATCGACTACCCCCCGATGGAAGCGGCAGCCGGATAGCGGGACTGACGCCGGCCCGAAAGACGATAAAGGAGAGGAATGCAGCCATGACCTTTACGCTTCAGCAACTGTCTGATCTGGAAGAAATCCGTCAGCTGAAACACAAATATTTCCGCTGCATCGACACCGGCAATGAGGCGGAACTGGCCGAGGTGTTTGCCGATGATGTCTCCATTGATCTGCGTGGCGGCGGATACCGCCTGCAGGTGTCCGGCAAGGAGAATATGATCAACTTCATCGCTTCCAGCTTCAATTCAGACGTGATCGCCATGCACCATGGCCACACGCCGGAAATCCGCTTCACAGGGCCGGACACAGCCGAAGGCACCTGGTATCTGGAAGACCGCTTTATCAGCCTTGAACGGATGGATGATACGGTTGGCTCCGCTTTGTATCATGACCGCTATGTGCGGACATCTGCGGGCTGGAAAGTGCAGTTTAGCGAATATGACCGGGTGTATGAGATCGTCCGCCCCATCGACCCAAAAGAAGAGATCCGCGCCCACATGCTCGCCAAGACCGGCCGCAAGCCCGAAGCCCGCGTGGATACGACGCAATGGCTGGAGTGGTTTGACTGAGGCGAACGCACAGCATCGGACCAAACGCATTCGCACAAGCGCGATGTCCAAAAAACGGTGTAGATCAAAAGATCAGGCGTGCTTCAGGGCACCAAACCGCTGGATCAGCCAGCTTCTGAATACGGCCATGACAGGATCGGACAGATCATCCGCATGGAGCTTCAGATAATAGCCATAACCGTCTTCCATCACGGCATCATAGGGCATCACGAGGCGGCCCTGCGCGATGTCGTCTGCAAACATGTCCACATCGCCCAGCAGAACGCCGCTGGCTGCCATCGCATATTGGGCCGCGGCAATAGCCGTATCAAAGGCAACGCCGTTTGACGTGTTGATCTGCGCCCCAATCTGGTGCGCGTAAGAGGACCAGAGCAAGTCGCGCGGCTGACCATCCAGCTTGATGTGCAAAAGCTCATGCTGGTCCAAAAAGGCCGCCAGCGATTGGCCTTCGCCTGACTTTGCGGTTTCAGGAGAGCAGAGCGGGGCGACGCGGACCATCCGCAACAGATCCGTCACCTGATCATCGACATTGGGCCTGTCATAGACAATCGCCATATCCAGCGCCGTGGGCGGCAGACCCGTGACGTTGGAGCTGGACACATCCACGCGGATATCGGGATATTCGACCCGAAAATCGCGCAAAATCGGCAGAAACTGCTGCTGTAACAGCGACGGCGGAATATGGATCCGCACCGTTCGCTGCGCCATGCGGTCATCGCGGATCGCATTCATCGTCTGCTCAATGCGATCGAGGCTTTTGGTGACAACAGGCAAAAGCTCAGCCCCTGCCGCTGTCAAAACAAGGCCGGACGCCTCGCGTTCGAACAGCTGTTTGCCCAACAGCTCTTCAAGCCCGCTGACATGTCGGCTCATCGCGCTTTGGGAAACGGAGAGCGCGGCGGCGCCTACCGTGAAGCTGTTATTCTGCCCCACGGCTTCAAACGCCCGCAGTGCATTGAGCGGGAGCCATCGGCGGTTAATTGTGGCCTTGTTTTGAATGGGACGGCCCTTCAGCGGTTCAGTGGTTGCAGCGCACGGTCAATAGACCGACATTTTGATATAGGGCCATGCGAAAAAGACATTTTATCGCTTTCCCCTGTTCGTTCAAGCCGAGGCTCATTCAAAACGGGGAGATGCATCCATGACTCTAGAACGTATTGATGCGCTGTTTCGGGAACGCCGGACCGGCCACACCCTCCCCCAAGCCCTTTATATCAGCCAAGAGGCTTTCGATTTCGACCAGACCGCCATCTATGGCCAAAGCTGGCTGATGGCCGGCATGGAATGTGAGCTGCCCAAAACAGGCAGTTACATTTCGATGATGGTCGGCAAATGGCCGGTGCTGATTGTCCGCGATAAGCAGGGCGACATCCGCGCCTTCCACAACAGCTGCCGCCATCGCGGCTCCGTCATTTGCCCGGTCGGCCACGGCACCGCGCCAAAGCTGGTGTGCCCCTATCACCGCTGGACCTATGATCTGGATGGATCTCTGTTTGCCGCAGGGCGGATGGATGATGACTTTGACAAGGCCACCCATGGCCTGAAGCCGATCGCCATCGAGTGTATTGCAGGGGCAGTCTACATTTGCCTTTCCGATAACCCGTTGCCGATCGACGATTTCCGCGACAAATTTTCGACCTATGCAGGCCCGCTCAACTTCAAGGATTTGAAGCTCGCGCATGAGAGCGTGCTGGTGGAAAACGCCAACTGGAAGTTGGTCATGGAAAATGGCCGCGAATGCTATCATTGCGCGACCGGCCACCCGGAACTGGCCAAGACCTTCCCCGTCGGCATGTCCAAACATTTCGACGCGCATGAAGATACGCGCGCCGAAGCCTTTGCAGCGGCCATGGATGCGGCGGGCCTCCCACACGTGCCCGTTGAGGGTCATTGGTGGCAGGTCGCCCGCTTTGCGCTCAATGAAGGGTGCACCTCCATTTCGATGGACGGGCAGCCTGTCGTGAAGAAGCCGCTGCTCACAGCCAATGGCGGCGATGTGGGGTCGATGCGTTGGGCGATTGACCCACATCTCTTCTGCCACGCGACGTCCGACCATGTCTTCATGTTCAGCTGCATGCCAGTGAGCCCCACAGAAACCCACGTCTACTCCAAGTGGTTCGTCCACAAGGATGCCGTGGAAGGTGTGGACTATGATATTGAAAGCCTGACAAAGCTTTGGACCGTCACGAACGCTCAGGACAAGGCGCTGGCTGAAAACAACCACGCGGGCATCAACAGCCCGGGATACACCCCCGGGCCCTATTCCAACGATGCAGAGATGCTCGCACGCCGGTTTACCGACTGGTATTGTGATGTTTCGCGGGCCTATATTGACGCCCATGGCAAATAATCGGTCCGGGGACTTCCGCCCCGAAACATTGGCAGTCGCCTTTGGCTATGATCCGCAATTGGGGATGGGTGCTGCAAAGCCGCCCATCTTCATGACGTCGACCTTTGTGTATCCGTCGGCGCAGCACGCCAAATATGTGCATGAAGCCTATTTTGACGGCACCGGGCCGCTGGTTGGGGAAACCAACCACATCTATTCGCGGCTGGGGCATCCCGGCCTCGATTTTCTGGAAGCGCGGCTCGCGGCCATTGATGGCGCGGAAGACGCTGTTGCCTATTGCAGCGGCATGGCGGCACATTCCAGCATCGCCCTCGCCAATCTGCGCGGCGGTGACAGTGTGTTGCACGGTCGCCCAATCTATGGCGGTGTCGACTTTCTCTACAACACCATGATGCCGCAGTTCGGCACGCATCCCATGGCGTATCTCGACGGCACGGATGAAGACGACGTGCGGGCCGCCGCTGAGGCCGCCATGGCCAAGGGCCCGCTGAAGCTCATCATCGCGGAAACACCGGCCAACCCGACTGCCGCTATTGTCGATCTCGACCTGATGGTCCGCATCGCGGATGAAGTGGGGGCAAAGCAGGGGCACCGCCCGCTCGTCGTAGTAGACAACACCCTGCTTGGCCCGTTTGCCCAGCGTCCGATCTCGCAGGGGGTCGATCTGTGCATGACCTCGCTCACCAAATATTGCGGCGGGCATAGCGATCTTCTGGCGGGCGGAATTTCCGGCCGCAAGGAGCTGATTGATCAGCTGAAATTACAGCGGACGACATGGGGTAATCATCTCGATCCCTATACGTCCTGGCTTGTGCTCCGGTCGCTTGAGTCCGTCGCTGTGCGAACCGAGCGCGCGATGAGCAATGCGCGCGGCGTGGCCGAATATCTGCGCGATCACCCCAAGGTCGCCGGTGTGACCTATCTTGGCTTTCTGGAAGAAGGCACGCGCCGCCGTGAGGTGTTTGACCGCCAGTGCAAGGCGGCGGGCTCCACCTTCTCCTTCCATCTGCATGGCGGCGAAGCCGAAGCCTTCCGCATGCTCGACAAGCTTCAGCTGATGAAGCTGGCCGTCAGCCTTGGCGGGTCTGAAACGCTGATCTGCCATTCGGCCAGCACGACGCATTATGCGGTGCCGAAAGAACAGCGGCTCGCAGGCGGGATTACCGATGGCACCATCCGCCTTTCGGTTGGGCTGGAACATATTGACGACCTGATCGCCGATTTGGCGCAGGCATTAGAGGCAGTGTAATGGAACTGAACTTTACAGGTACCGATGTCTGTGCCGTTAACGGCACCAGAAGCGCCCCCGAGGCCCGTTACGACATCGTCGTGGTTGGCGCAGGGCCCAGCGGCATTGCTGCCGCCGTTGATCATGCAAAGGCCGGCAAGTCTGTCCTGCTGGTTGACGAAAACCCTGTTTCCGGGGCTTTGATGGGCAATGATACGCCGCTCTATTTCGGCGGTCGGATGACAGCCGCCACCCAGAATAGCGACCGCATGCTCGAAGCGATCTTCATGAGCATGCCGGACCTCGAAAAGGCGATGGATGCAGGCGCAGAGCTGCTGCTGGGTACAACGGCCTGGGGTGTTTACCGCAATGGCCCTGGCGTCGCGAGCCTGCCAGACCAGGTCGTTGGCCTGGCGGATGCCGAACGCTCCTGGATGGTCGGCTTTGAGAAGATCGTTCTGGCGACAGGCGCCCGCGATTTGGCGATGGCCTTCCCCGGCTGGAACCAGCCCGGCGTGATGGGCGCCGCCGCCCTGCAGATGCTGCTGACGCGTTACGATGCCTTTGCCGGACGCCGCGTGCTGGTGCTGGGTTCGCATGATCTGGCGCTGGAGACGGCCTTGGTGGCGCAGGCCCGTGGTGTTGAGGTCGCAGGCCTCATCGAAGTCCGCGATACGCCACAGGGCAATGCGCATCTGGTTGCTCAAGTTGAAGCTGCCGGCATTACCATCACATGCGGCCAGACCATCGCCTCGGCGAAGGGCGGGATCGACGGCGTTGAATCCGCCACGCTGACATCGGGTGAAACCATTGCCTGCGACACGGTCTGCGTTGCCATCGGCCTTGTGCCCTCCATTGAGCTGGTCGACGCGATGCACGGCCCACGTGCGCTCAACCCCACACGCGGCGGCTATGTCCCCGCAGGTGAAGCGAGTGTCATCACCGTCGGCGATTGTGCGGGTCTGCCGGATACCGGCTTTGACCATATCGCCTATCGCATGGACTGGATGCGTGCGCTGACCGCCGTCACGACCAATGACACCATCATTTGCCAGTGCGAAGAAGTGACGCGGGCGGATTTGATCGGCATCCAGCCGCCAAACTACCTGCCCCGCCCCGCCGCCATGTGCGCGCGGTCATTGGAAACACTGCTGAAGGATGGCCCGGCCAACCCGGACCAGATTAAGCGCCTCACCCGTTCTGGCATGGGTGTTTGCCAGGGACGCCGCTGCCGCGATCAGGTGGCGATGCTGCTGGCGCTTGAATCCGGCACGCCCTACGGCACCATTCCGCTGGCCAGCCACCGCGCGCCAGTCCGCCCGCTTCCGCTCAAGATTTTGGCGGAATGGGATGAACCTGCGGAAATGGAAGCCGCATGGGACGTTTGGTTCGGTATTCCGACACAATGGGTGCCTGTTGAAGATATCGGCACGCCTTATCAGGACGATCATCGCGAGATGCTCTACACGGGGATGTACAAATGAGCGGGTCAGAAGTTGTCATCGTTGGCGGTGGCGTCACTGGCCTGAGCGCCGGTTGGTGGCTCGCACGGTCGGGCGTGAAGGTCACAGTGCTCGACAAGTTCATCGTCGGCTGGGAAGCCTCTGGCCGCAATGGCGGCGGCGCATCGCATTATGCGAGCCCCTTGTTCGATGAAGAACAGCGCCTTTGGCCGCAAATGGATGAACTGCTCGGCTATCCAACCGAGCACCGCAAGGGCCGCATCCTCATTGCCATGACGGAGCGCCAGTGGGAGCAATATCGCTTCATTGCTGAACGCCACAAGCGGCTCGACCACCCGGTTGAACTGCTCGATGTCAAGCAGATCCAAGAAGCCGTGCCGCTGGCAGGGGACAATTCCTTTGGCGGCATCCATTATAAGTTCGGCGGCCATGCCAACCCGCAGCGTAGTGTGCAGGCCTATGCATGGGCATTGCAGGATCTGGGGGGCAAGATCATCCAGCACAGCCCTGTGACCGGCTTTGAAACAGCAGGCGGCAAGGTGACGGCGGTAAAGACCGCCAATGCCACCTATGGCTGTGACTCCGTGGTTGTCGCCGCTGGGCCGCAAATCCCGCAGCTGATGGCGCAACTGGGCGTCGACGTGCCGCTGGCGGCTGCGCGCGCGGAAATGATCATTACCGAGCCTGCTCCTATGATGCCACTCGGCGGTGTTGACGGTCACAAAATCTATGGCCGGCAGACGCTGCGCGGTAACCTTGCTTATGGTGGTGGCCCGCATGAATGGCTGGATGTGGACGCAACCGGACCCGCCGCGCGCCCCTCCACACCGCTGGCCCGCAACTTGGCAAAGCGTCTTGCGGAAATGCTGCCAAAGGCAGCGCATCTCAATGTCATCCGCAGTTGGGCGGGCGTGATTGAAAACTCGCCCGACGGCCGTCCGATCATCGACCGGCTGACCAGCCCGGACAATGTAGTCGTCGCCTCTATGTCGAGCGTGGGCTTTGGCCTGTCACCGGCATCGGGCCATGCGATCCGTGACCTTGTGATCGACGGCAAATGCTCCTTTGCGGACATTGATATCCTGAAGCTGTCGCGCTTTGACGGGTTAGAAAAAGACTGGCGCGAAAAGCGCGGGTGGATGCCCATTTCATGAGCCGATACTCGGCGCTTGGATTGCTGCGCGGTGCCCTGAACGGGCAGAAGCATTGGCAACCGGCATGGCGCGATCCGGAACCCAAGGCCCATTACGACATCATCATCATCGGTGGTGGCGGCCATGGTCTGGCGACCGCATATTATTTGGCCAAGGTCCATGGGCTGCGCAACATCGCGGTCTTGGAAAAAGGCTGGCTTGGCGGCGGCAATACCGGACGCAACACGACCATCGTGCGATCCAACTACCGGCTGGAGCCGCTGCATAACCTGTTCGAATTTGGTCTGAAGCTGTGGCACGGGCTTAGTGATGAGCTGAACTACAACGTCATGTTCAGCCCGCGCGGGGCCATGTTCCTCGGCCATAGCGATGCCGACATGGTCAAGCTTGCGGAACGCGGTGACGCTATGCGGTGCGACGGCATCGATGCCGATCTGATGACGCGGGACGAAGTCGCCAAGCTGGAGCCGCTGCTCGATATGTCGCGCGACGCCCGCTTCCCTATTCAGGGAGGTCTGATCCAGCGGCGCGGCGGCTCTGCACGGCATGATGCCGTCGCCTGGGGCTATGCGCGCGGGGCAGATAGCCTTGGCGTCGACATCATCCAGAAGTGCGAAGTCACAGGCTTTGTGCGCGATGGCAATGCCGTAGTCGGCGTCGAAACGACGCGTGGCCGGATCGGTGCTGGACGCGTTGGCATTTGCGTGGCGGGCCATAGCGGCCATGTCGCGGCCATGGCCGGGCTGAAACTGCCGGTTGAATCCCAAACGCTGCAGGCGATGGTGACCGAAGGCGTGAAGCCGATGATCAACAGCGTGATCATGTCGCAATCGCTGCACTGCTACATCAGCCAGTCGGACAAGGGTGGCATCGTCTTTGGTGGAGACCCCGACAACTGGCCCAGCTACGCCCAGCGCGGCCACCCCATGGTGATGGAAGGCGCTGTCGCCCAAGGCCTTGCCCTTGTGCCCGCCCTCTCCCGCCTGCGGATGGTGCGCACCTGGAGTGGTGTCACCGATATGAGCTTTGATGGCGCGCCCATTATCGGCGAAACGCCTGTGCCCAACCTCTATATCAATGGCGGCTGGTGCTATGGCGGCTTTAAGGCGACGCCCGCTTCGGGGTGGACCTATGCCCACACGCTGGCGACGGGCAAGCCACACCCGCTCAACGCCCCCTTCTCGCTCGACCGGTTTGAACGCGGCGCAACCATTGATGAAACGGGGAGCGGCCCCATGCCGAACAGTCGATGAGGGCTTGGCGCTAATGATGCAGATCACTTGCCCGCATTGCGGCCCGCGGGCGCAATCGGAATTCATCTACGAACGCACGGTCGATTCCGTCGTCCCGCTGGACGCCGCGCCTGAACAGGCGATGGCGACCCTTTTTGCGCGCACCAATCCGCGCGGCGTGGATGAGGAAATCTGGCGTCACACCTATGGCTGCCGGGCTTGGCTCATCATGACCCGCCACCGCGTTACCAATGAGATTTCGGCCGCACGGGCCGTCGGACCGGAGGCTTTGCCATGAGCGGGCCCATGCGCGACCCTAAGGGCGCAACCATCAGCTTTACGTTTGACGGGAAGACCTATCAGGCACGCGCCGGCGATACGCTGGCCGCAGCCCTGCTGGCCAACGGAATCGGCCTTGTCGGGCGCAGCTTCAAATATCACCGCCCCCGCGGCATCATGACGGCGGGCATTGAAGAGCCGAACGCGCTCGTAACAGTGGGTGACGGCGGTCGGGCCGAACCCAATACGCGGGCGACCGACGTGTTCGTCTATGATGGCCTCATTGCCCGCAGCCAGAACCGCTGGCCCAATCTGAGCTTTGACGTGGGCGCCGTCTTCAGCCTCGCAGCGCCGATGCTTGGCGCCGGTTTTTACTACAAAACCTTCTTTGGCTCGGCCAAGCGGTGGATGTTCTATGAATATTTCATCCGCAAAGCGGCCGGGCTTGGCAATGCCCCCACCAAAGCAGACCCGGACAAATTCAGCCAGCGCGCAGCTTTTTGCGACGTGCTTGTGGTCGGCGCTGGGCCAGCCGGTTTGCAGGCAGCACTTGAACAGGCAGAAGCTGGCAAGCGCGTCATCCTTGTTGAGCAAGACGCCATTCTCGGTGCCTCGCTGATCCGCGACCCGCAGAAACTGGACGCCGCTTGGGTGGCAGCAACCGCTACCCGCATTCGCGCAGCCGGTGGCCGTATCCTCACCCGCACAACGGCATCCGGCTATTGGGAGCATGATCTCGTCACGCTGACCCAGCGCTTGGCCGAACCGGGCGAAGCCCCGTCCAGCGGCGTAACCCAGCGGCTCTGGCATGTCCGGGCAGGTCAGGTCATTCTGGCAACGGGAAGCATCGAACGCCCCATGGCCTTTGCCCATAATGACCGCCCCGGCGTCATGCTGTCACAGGCCGCCCGCACCTATGTGCGCCGCTTTGGCGTGCTGCCCGGCAAGCGTGTCGTGATCGCCACCAACAATGACGATGCCTATATGACTGCTCAGGCCCTGAAAGAGGCTGGCGCAGAGATTGTCGCCATCCTGGATGCGCGACCTGAATTCTCTGATGCTGCCTCCGGCGCGGTGTCCGCCGGTCTACCCGTCTGGGCGAATGCCGTCCCCTCCAGCGTCACAGGCGCGCGCCATTGCCTGTCCGGCGTCACCGCGCTGATCGATGGGCAATCCAAAAGCTGGAAGGCAGATCTGATCGCGGTCTCCGGCGGGTTCACGCCGGTTGTCCATCTGCACATGCAAGCGGGTGGCACGCTGGATTGGAATGAGGCGGCGCAGGCCTTTGTGCCGGCAGCCTCGCGCCAGAACGTCTCCACGATCGGCGGTGCTGCCAACCCGGACCCCGTCTTCCCGGTCACGCCGGTGTCGAACCCGAAGAAGAGCTTCATCGACTTCCAGAACGATGTATCCTTGGCAGATGTCGATCTGGCATGGGCTGAAGGCTATCGCTCAGTCGAGCATCTGAAGCGTTACACGACGCTCGGCATGGCGACAGATCAGGGCAAGCTCAGCAACATGGCCGCCTTGGGTCGCCTTGCAGAAAAGCAGGGTGTCTCCATTCCCGAAGCGGGCCTAACGACCTTCCGCCCGCCCTATACGCCCGTCAGCATGGGGGCGATTGCGGGGGCCGGTGCCAAAAATGCGGGCGCGCATGTGCGCCGCTTGGCGCTTTATGATGTTCACGCTGCGAAGAACCCGATCGGGCAGCCGCTCGGCTATTGGTTCCGCCCGCGCGCCTATCCGCAGGGACAGGAGACGCTGGCACAGGCAGCCCTTCGTGAGGCGAAAGCCGTGCGCACCGGCGTTGGTATGACGGATGTGTCGACCCTCGCCAAATTTGAGGTGAGTGGCCCTGATGCGGCGGCTTTCCTTGATATTATCTGCGCGACGACGGTCAGCAAACTCGCTGTCGGGCGTGGCCGCTACACCTTCATGCTACGTGAAGATGGCATCGTGTTTGACGATGGCACGGTCTGGCGTCTCGACGAGAACCGCTATCTGTTGACCAGTTCCACCGGCGGTGCCGACCGGATGGCGACGCATATCTCCTATGTCCGCCAATATCTGTGCCCGCAGTTGAAGGTTTCGGCCGTCAATGTGCAGGAACATTATGCCGGGATCGCGATTGCAGGCCCCAAGGCGAAGCCAGTGATGGATGCGCTGATGAAGGCGGATGCCCCTCGCCATATGTCGACGGTTCCATCTGACATTGCAGGCGTTCCGGTGATCGTCCTTGCCGCCAGCTACAGCGGTGAACGCGCTTTTGAAGTCTATGTGGAGGCAAGCAAGGCCGCATCTGTCTGGGCCGCCTGTGAGGCAGAAGTAACCGCACAGGGCGGCTGCCTCTATGGCCTGGAAGCGATGGAGTTTCTGCGCATTGAAAAGGGCCATCTGGTCGTTGGTGGCGAAGTGGACGGTCGCATGACCCCCATGGATCTCGCGCTCGACAAAATGCTCAACAAAGCGGGCGGATATGTCGGGGCCACCGGCCTGTCCCGCCCCGCCTTGTCAGAACCCGGCCGCCGCCAATTGGTGGGGCTGGAGGCCATTTCAGGCGACATCCCCGAAGGCGCGATGTTGATCACGCAAAAAGGTGCTTCGCCAGAAGGGCATGTCAGCGCCGCTGCATTCCGCATTTTGGAAGGCGGGTCTGTCGCGCTTGGCCAATTGAAGGACGGCTTTAGCCGTCATGGGGAAGAACTGATCGCGTCCTCCCCCACCCGCGGGCAAGAAGCCCGTGTCCGCGTGGTCCATCCGCACTTTTATGACACCGCAGGAGAGCGTTACCGTGACTGATGTAACCATCGCGCCCCTGCCCGCAGCGCCGCTCCATGTCTTTGAGATTTGGAGCAACCCGGCGGCTGTCGCAGACCGCTTCAAAGCGGCGACCGGCTTTGCTCTTCCGCCGACCGGAAGGTCGGGCGGCAATGACGCCCTCCGGGTGATCCGCTTTGAGCCGACCGTATGGCTCGTCGAAGGCGATGTCAGTGCGCTGGGTGACGTTTTGGGCACAGATGGTGCCCTGACCGCCATCGGCGGCGGAATTGTTCGTGTGCGCCTCTCAGGCGCAGGCTGGCGCACGCTGTTGATGGAAGGCGGGGTCTTGAACGCGGAGGATCCGACTTTCTCCGCCGGATGCAGCGCCTCCACAATCATCGATCATGTCAATGTGCGTCTGCATGTCGTCAGTGATGACGTATGCGATGCCTATGTCCCGCTCAGCTTCAGCGCAGACCTCCTCCATTTCTGGCAAGAGGCGACGCCAGCCCTCTTTGACGGCGTCGCCCACTGACAGACCGGTTGATCGATTACGGCGCCTTATGCGGGGTGGCAGCAGGCAGATGCTGCAAGATCAAGCCACGCGCCCGGCGTTGCTGGAATCCCTTCCACAGCGTCACATCCGCCCCGCCGGGGCTATAGGCACCCCAAGACGTGCCGGACGGCGCCGTCCAAGTTCCGGCATCGGAGTCTTCAACAGGAAGGTCGAGATAGGCCTGCTTGTCACGTGCGCCGCGCAGGTTCACGTCAAGGAAGGCCGTGATAAAGTGAAGGCTGATCGCGTTGATACGGTCTTTCCGCCAGATCGGGTCTTCAAACCAATCAATATCCCACAACGTGTCGCGCATCCCCACAGGTGCGGGGTTGAGACCGATGGCATGGCCGGCCTGCTTCAAAGTCAGCAAATAGCGGTCACTGTTTACCGCTTGCGCGAAAAAGGATTTCGCCGCGAATTCATAGCCGACCGTGGGGTCCTGATCGCCCGCAATCAAGAGCAGTGGCGCTTTGATTTCCGCCAGCCCTTCATTGCCCCAGACACTCGCAGCACCGCCCCCGGCAGGTGCCAGTGCGACAATCGCCTTTACGCCGGGCACTTTAGCTGAGGGCTCATTCACGCCGCCGCGGACAATCTTCGACATCCAGCCATCGGCCACGAATTTCATATAGGGATGGGTCGGGTCAAGGCTCGCCCCACCCGCCGTCAGTACGCCATAGCCACCCTGAGAATAACCGATCAGCGCCACATTGTTCGGGTCGATCTGCGTTCCCAGCGTCTCCCGAAGCTTGGCGGCGACAAAGCTGATATCGACTGGACGATTATAGTTCGGTGCCGCGCTGACAACCCGCGGTTCGACATAGCGGTTCGGATCGACATGATGGATGGCGGCCACCACATAGCCCTTGGAAGCCAGATTTTCAGTCAGCCACGTCATCAAATCCGGGTCATTGCCATAGCCGTGAGACAGGATCACCAGCGGATGCCCGCGCCCTATCGGCTTCGCGTTGAGCGCCGCCAACCCTGGCTGGGTAAAGGGAGTGGGCCCATGGGGCGGCTCCCCCCACAACGTGCCGCGATAGGTCATCCGCGCCTGCCCTTTGCGGACATCTGCGGGATACCAGATGTCAACTTTCAAAGACCGGTCGTACAGCGCCACAACGCCCGATTTGGGATCTGGATG
This sequence comes from uncultured Sphingomonadaceae bacterium, assembly GCA_937996655.1. Classification (GTDB taxonomy): domain Bacteria; phylum Pseudomonadota; class Alphaproteobacteria; order Sphingomonadales; family Sphingomonadaceae; genus Aquisediminimonas. The sequence goes on from CALKUK010000013.1 coordinate 481,978, forward strand.
TTCCAGATCCGGCTGGCCCTTATGGACAAAGGTCACGGAGCGGAAGCCGACACCATCCGAGCCCAAACGCGCAAGTTCTGGCGCATCGACGCCGATATTGGCCGGGCCCTGCAAGGCCGGAGCCGCGAGGACCGGAGCGGTCAGCCCAAGCAGGGCGCCCAAGAGCATTTTACGCTTCATCGTTGCCCACCGTGGTGTTTGGCCATCTCAATTGCTCCTCAATCCATGGATATTCTGATGTGACGTTCGCAAATGTCTTTTCACGCAACACGCGCTGACACACGGACGCTGTCAGCCGAGGGATATCGCCCAATTCCCCTGCGCGCGCAACGACTTGCACCTGTCGGGCAAAACGCCCCCGCGTCATCGGCTCGGGCCGCAGATGGGGCAGCAGCTCGGGCACAGCGGCAAGGCAGACCGGCGTTGTGATCGTCCAGCCAAGCCCGGCGGCCACCAGCCCCAATTGCTGGTGCGAGGATTCAACCTCAATCTGATGCGGCAGCTTCAGCTTCATCCGCACGATTTGGCGCTCAATCTGCTGCCCGGTCCCCGTCAGGCGGGAAAAGCGGATGAGCGGCAGGGCCCCGTGGTCATCCGTGATATCAACGGACCCCTGATATTTGGCCGGAAAGACGAGGATGAAGCTTTCTTCAATCACTGGATGAAGTTCAAGCGCGCCGCGATGTTCGAGATTGAAACTGCCTGTGATCAGCACATCAATGTCGCGCGCGAGAAATTCCGCCTGATGCTCCATCGAGATGCCTGAGCGGATATTCCAGCGATCCGCACGGCCGCTCAGCTCACTGAGGATCGGTGTCGTCAATTCATTGGCGAGGCTGAACGACATGGCGACGGTGATGCTGGATATAGGGAGGTTCGCGCCCTCGCGGACCTCGTCATAGGTCGATCTCGCCTGCGCGATGAGAGATTGGCCGCGTGCAAACAGGGATTTTCCGCTTGCCGTCAGTCCCATGGGCCGCATCGTCCGGTCAAACAACGGGGCGCCAATTCCGGATTCCAGCTTGGCGATCGTTTGCGAAACAGCGGACTGTGTGACCTGAAGATGCGCCGCACACTGTGACATGCCGCCGAGCTCCACAGTCATTACAAACACTTCAAGGGCGTGAAGGTCAAACTCTTGAGGCAGTTTCATCTGGGCGCACCCTGACTCATTGTGAAACGGGACTATTAATCCCGCTAATAGTAGCGCAGGTCCGGCGCGGGGCACTTATGCTTTTTCGTTATCCCGTCTTGCTAAATGGGGTGCGTTGCAAAGTTGCATCAACTCACGCCTTGCGATGCAACACCATCAGTCCCTTAAACGTGCCGAGCGTCAAAAACAGCAAAACGGCGGCCAGCGGAAGGCCAGCGGCGATGGCCCCTGCCTGCAAGGACCCCAGACCCCCGCTCAACAGCAACACGACACCAATGCCGCCCACCGCGAGCAGCCAGATCACCTTCTGACGCAAAGGCGTATCGGTGCGGCCACCCGCCGTCATGGTGTCAATGACGAGCGTGCCGGAATCCCAGCCGGTCACGAAAAAGATCATGATCAGGGCCACCGACACGAAGGACGTGATCTGCGCCCAAGGCAAAGTGCCCAGCAGCACGAACAACTGCTGATCGAGCGTCGCTTTGGCGAGGCCGCCCGCATCCCCCGATATGATCGTCGCGATGCTCGCATCCCCGAAGATAGTCAGCCAGACAATACCCAGAAGCGTGGGGGCGAGCAGTGCGCCTGCCATAAACTCCCGAACGGTGCGACCGAGCGAAATGCGGGCCATGAACATCCCGACAAAGGGCGACCAGCTGATCCACCAGGCCCAATAATAGACCGTCCAGTCATGGTAGAAACCGGCATCTTCGCGCCCAACGGGGTTGGACAAAGCGGGCAGATATTTGAGATAGGCCAAGATGTTCGCCCCGACATCGCTCAGCAACGTCATCGTGGCGCCCGTCACCAAAATGAACAACAGCAAGGCAAAGGCGACCCACATGTTGAGTTCGCTCAAAATCCGGATGCCGCGATCAATGCCGCCGCGGACGGACAGGAACGTCACGAATGCCATGATCGCGATCAGCCCGACGATGGAGAGCGCCGAGCTTGGGATGCCATAGAGGTAGGTGATGCCCGCCATCGCCTGTTGCGCGCCAAGGCCCAGCGACGTCGCCAGCCCAAAAACGGTCGCCAGCACCGCCAAAACCTCAATCACATCGCCTGAGCGGCCCCAGACCGATTTTCCCAGCAAGGGATAGAAGGCGGACCGCATCGACAGCGGCAAATTGAAATCATAGGCAAAGACGGCAAGGGCAAGGCCGACCATCGCATAGATGGCCCAAGGATGGAGCGACCAATCAAAGATCGTTGCGGCCATGGCGAGGCTTCTTGCCTCCGCCGCATTGCCTGCCGCCCCCCCAAGCGGCGCTGCCGCCCCGCCTGCCATGGACGACATGAAATGCGTCACCGGCTCCCCCACGCCGTAAAAGACAAGGCCAATGCCCATGCCGGCGCCAAACAGCATCGAAAACCAGGACAGGCGGGAATAATCGGGCGTCGCCCCCTTCCCGCCCAGACGGATGTTGCCCAGGGGGGAGACTGCAACGGCAATGCAGAACAAGAGCACGATGTTGCCGACCGACATGAAGAACCAGTCGAAATGCGTCACAGCCCCCACGCGCATCGCCGAGAATAGATCAGCGGAAGCTTGCGGCGCGATCAGGCTGAAAAGGATGACCGCCAGTGACAGGACGGCCGTGGGCAGAAATACGGCAGGATTAACAATCATGCCCCACCAGTTGCGGTTGGAGGCGCCATAATCCCCAGGGTCGATATCGCGCGTCCAATCGGTCAAATGAATTCCCCCGCCTTATTCGGCTGCGACGGTCACAAACGCCGTCCACAACCATGGCGCAAAGCTGCGCCACACCTCAACATGAAACCGCTCCGCTGCTTCGCGCACGATGATGATCTCAACCGTTTCAAAGATGGTCCGCGTGGCGCGGCCGACATCAAATTTGTCGAAATCAAGCGCGCAGCCTGCGGCCAAAACCGACGCTGCACGTGGGCCTTCAAGGAGGATGGCAACATTACGGTCACTTACTTCTGTCACCGCAAGCGACAGCCCTGCACCATCGGCGATCTTCGTGCCGTGCGGGGCCAGCATCAGCCATTCATCCGGGCCAAGGCACATCACCCCAGTTTGCATCGTGCCAATCTTTTGCGGCACCGATACGCCAAGCAGCTTTTCAAGATCAGCAGCCTGACGCGCGCGCAACGAAAAGCGCGCCATGGGCGGCGCCTGACGCACGGACACACCGCGCCCGGCAAAGGGTTCCGCAGGCATGGGGTCGATACGGGTCAAAACCTCAGACATTGAGACGTGCCCCTTCTGCATCATAAAACATCATTGAGCTGATCTTGGCGACATGCGTCTTCCCGGGCATCGGGATGAAAATGTTCTGCCCCATCTTGCTATGCCCGCCGTCCACCAGCGCCATCGCAATCGACCGGCCGAGCGCTTCGCTCCAATAGGATGAGGTCACATGCCCGATCATCTTCATCGGCACCGGCTGGTTTGGATCGGCAACAATCTGAGCACCCTCCTCCAGCACCACATTCGGGTCATCGGTCAACAAACCGACCAGCTGCTTGCGGCCCGGCGCGACGATGTCCGGACGAGCGAGCGACCGCTTGCCAACGAAATCGGGCTTTTTCTTGCCAACGGCCCAATCAAGGCCCGCATCGAATGGCGTCACCGTGCCGTCGGTATCTTGCCCGACGATGATGAACCCCTTTTCGGCACGCAGAACGTGCATGGCTTCGGTTCCATAAGGCGTGATGTCATACCGCGCGCCTTCGGCCATGATCCGTTCCCACAGGGAACGTCCATATGCGGACGGAACGTTGATTTCATACCCGAGTTCGCCCGTGAAGCTCACCCGGAACAGGCGGGTCGGGATGCCGCAAATCGTGCCTTCGCGGATCGCCATGTGGGGGAAGGCCTCTGCCGATAGGTCAATGCCCTCAACAAGAGGTTCCAGAACCTTTCGCGCATTTGGCCCTTGCAGGGCGATGACGGCATAGTGCTCGCTCGTGCTGGTCAGCCACACGTTCAGGTCCGGCCATTCGGTCTGGAGATAATCCTCCATCATGTTCAGCACGCGGGCGGCACCGCCTGTCGTTGTCGTCAGGTGGAACCGGTCCGGGGCCAGACGCGCGGAAACACCGTCATCCGTGATGAAGCCATCTTCCTTCAGCAGCAGGCCATAGCGGCACCGACCCGGCTCCAAAGCCTTCCAGGGGTTGGTGTACATGCGGTTGAGAAACTCGGCGGCATCGGGGCCGACAACTTCAATCTTGCCGAGCGTCGACGCATCAAAAATGCCCACGGACGAACGAACCATCCGGCATTCACGGTTGACCGCCGCGTGCATATCCTCGCCCGCTTTCGGGAAGTAACGGGCGCGACGCCACTGGGCGACCAGTTCAAAAACCGCGCCATGTTCTTCAGCCCAGCTGTCGATGTTGGTCTTGCGGGTGGGCTGGAACAAAGCATCCTTGGCGTGCCCGGCCAACGCCCCGAAGGTCTGCGGCGTATAGGGCGGACGGAAGGTCGTCAGGCCAATATCCGTGACCGGCTTGTTGAGCGCGGTGGAGGCGATCTGCAGGCCGTTCAGGTTCGATGTCTTCCCCTGATCCGTCGCCATGCCATTGGTCGTGTAGCGCTTGATATGCTCGATCGACCGGAATCCTTCGCGGACGGCCAGCTTGATGTCCTTAGCCGTCACATCATTCTGGAAATCGACGAAAGCCTTCAGGCGCGCAGGATCTTTCGGCGTCGGCAGAACGTCAACAACGACACCGGCACCAAAATTCCAAGTGCCCGCACAAGCGCCAACGCAGCGGACGTTTTCGTTCGGCACATCGGGCACGAACGCCCCGAGGTCATCACGCCAGGCGAGGCTGCCCTTGCTGTGCGACCACAGATGCACGGTCGGCGTCCAGCCACCGGCCATCAGCACCGCATCACAGGTGATATCCGAGGCCGCTGAGCCATCGTTGCGCGCAACCGTAATCGCTTTGACACCTAGACGTCCGCGCACACCAATCACGCTGTGGCCCAGCCGAACGGCAATACCCAAGGCACTGGCCTTAGCGAGCAAAGCGTCATCCACTGCGTCGCGTACATCAATGATGGCAGCGATGCTAACGCCTGCGCCTGCCAGCGCAAAGGCATCGTTCCAGCCACTATCGTGCGAGGCCATCAAGGCGACCGACTCGCCGACCGCCACGCCGTAGCGCAGCGCAAAGACCTTTGCCGCAGACGCCAGCATGACGCCCGGCGTGTCATTGCCGTCAAACACCAAAGGCCGTTCAATCGCGCCTTGGGCAAGGATGACGTCTGTCGCGCGGATCCGCCACAGCTTCTCGCGCGGGCCTTCTGGCAAGTCTGCAAGATGGTCGGTCAGGCGTTCAACCGCGCCGACAAAGTTGTCGTGGAAATAGCCAAAGGCCGTGGTGCGCGTCAGCACTGTCACGTTGGGCGACGCCGCCAAAGCCTTCAGGCTGCGCTCCAGCCAGGGCCACAAAGACGGATCAGACAGCGCACCGCCACCGGCCTCATCCTGTTCGTCGATTAGGATAATCCGCTGGTTCGTCGACGCCGCTTCCAGAGCGGCATCAATCCCGGCAGGCCCCGCACCGATAATCAGCAGATCACAGTGCGCATAAGTCGCGGCATAGTGATCGGGGTCGATCTCGCTCGGCGGCTGGCCAAGCCCAGCCATACGCCGGATGACGGGTTCGTAGAGCTTCTCCCAAAAGGAGCGCGGCCACATGAACGTCTTGTTGTAGAAACCCGCGGGGAAGAACATGCCCAGCCGGTCGTTGATCCCGCCCAGATCAAATTTCAGCGACGGCCAGCGGTTCTGGCTGCTCGCGTCCATGCCTTGATAAAGGTCGATATTCGTCGCCCGCAAATTGGGCGTGAACCGGCCCGGGCCCCGTGTGACGGAAACAAGCGCATTTGGCTCTTCGCTTCCCGACCCGACGAGACCGCGCGGCCGGTGATATTTGAACGAGCGTCCAAAGAGTTGCACCCCACTGGCGAGCAAAGCTGACGCCAAGGTATCGCCTTCAAAGCCTGCAAAACTGGCCCCGTCAAAGCGGAACGTCAGCGGCGCGGCGCGGTTGACCCGCCCGCCTGTTGGCAAACGATATCCCGTCATTTGCGGGGCTCCCCTGCCTTATAAGTTGTTTCAAATTTGTCGGTAACAGTATCGCGTACTGCATTGAAAAAGCGACCGCATCCGTGAATGTGCCGCCAACGTTCATGATGCCGCCCACGCGGATTATTGCGGATGAAGAGATAGGTCTCCCACTCCTCATCGCTGAGCGTTGAGGGATCAAGCGGACGGGCGATATGCGCCTGTCCGGCATAAGCGAACTCAAGCTCTGCGCGCTTTTCGTCGCAATAGGGGCAATGGATCAAAATCATATCAATGCGCCACCGCTGCTGCTGCTGCTTCGTCGATCAACCGGCCGTTGCGGAACCGATCGAGGTTAAAGGGGGCGTTGATCCGGTGTGGCTCATCCTTCGCCATAGTATAGGCGAGAAGATCGCCTGCGCCCGGCGTCGCTTTGAAGCCACCTGTGCCCCAGCCGCAGTTCACATAGAGCCCCTGCACCGGGGTTTTGCCGAGAATGGGGGAGCGGTCTGGCGTCACATCGACGATACCGCCCCAAGTCCGCAGCATCCGCATCCGGCGGAAGATCGGGAAAATCTCACAGATCGCTGCCAGCGTGTGTTCCACAATGTGCAGCGCGCCACGCTGCGAATAGCTCACATATTGGTCGGTACCCGCCCCGATGACGAGCTCGCCCTTGTCCGACTGGCTCATATAGGCATGCACCGTGTTCGACATGACGACACAGGGGAATACTGGCTTCACAGGCTCTGAGACCAAAGCCTGCAAGGGATAGCTTTCAAGCGGGAAATCAAGCCCCGCCATCTGCATGATGACCGAGGTGTTTCCGGCCGCTGACACCCCGACCCGCTTTGAAGCGATATAGCCACGCGTCGTTTCCACACCCTCAATCGCGCCATCGGTGCCGCGACGGATGCCGGTAACGGCGCAATTCTGGATGATGTCGACGCCAAGGGCGGCAGCGGCGCGGGCATAGCCCCAGGCGACTGTATCGTGCCGCGCTGTCCCCCCACGACGCTGCAACGCTGCACCCAGCACCGGATGGCGTGCATCGGGCGAGATGTTGAGCGGAGGGCAATAGGCCTTTGCCTCTTCCGGCGTCAGCCATTCATTGTCGACGCCGTTCAGGCGATTGGCGTGGATGTGCCGCTTAAAGCTCTGCACATCATGCACATTATGCGCGAGCATCATCACACCGCGCTTGGAATACATGGTGTTGTAGTTGAGCTCCTGGCTCAGCCCATCCCAAAGCTTGACCGCGTGATCATATAGATGCGCGCTCTCATCATAGAGATAGTTAGACCGGATGATGGTCGTGTTGCGGCCGGTATTGCCGCCGCCGATCCAGCCCTTTTCAATGACCGCAACGTTGGTGATGCCGTATTTTTTGGCGAGGTAATAAGCCGCACCAAGGCCATGGCCGCCACCACCGACGATGATCGCATCATAAGCGGGCTTGGGCGCCGCATCCGGCCATTGTTCTGGCCAGCCCTGATGGCCGCCCAGCGCCTTTGTGAAAAGGCTCAGCGCACTAAAACGGGTCATGAATGTACCTCAACAAAAGGCGTATAGGTGATCAGCATTGTGCAGCCATGCTTGCTTCCCGCGCGATGCATGGTCCCAGGCATCCGCAGAACAAAGTCACCCGGCCCATAGCTTGCTTCATCGTCAAAGAAATCACCCTCAAGCACATAAATTTGTTCAATTTCATCGTGCGAATGCAATTCCCCCAAGGGGCTGGGCGCAACGGTCATCACCATCGTCCGATAGCCACGGGGATCATCAATGAGCGACCGGATTTCGACGCCGGGCGGGGTGTCCGCTGCGTCCAACTTTACAGACCCGGCCTGCGGCAAACCCGTCATGCGTTGTCCTTGGCCAAGGCAGCTTTGGCGCGGTCAACGTAAAAGTCCTTGAAGTCCTCAACCAGCTTTTCCTCAACCGCATAGGGGCCGGGACGATAGCCATCGGTTGAGATCCCCTGATGGTTGATCATCGAAAAATGGCCATCCTGCGTGTTGGTTGTGCGCCACAGAGCCGCGAGATGATCAGGATCAAAATCGACCCCTTCCACCGCATCTTCATGCACCAACCAGCTGGTCCGCAGCAACGTCTTGTCCGCCGCGACCGGCGTCAACGAAAAGGTCACCACATGGTCGCAGCAGAAATGATGCCAGCTATTGGGCTGGGTCCAAACCGACAGACTGGATGATTCCGGCTCCGTGAACGGACCGATCAGCTTCTTGCAGGCAAGCTTCCCGTCAATCGACTGCGTCACCGCCCCGTTGGCCAACGGCAGGCGCGCCATGCGGTGCCACCAGCCGTCTGGAAACTCGATCAGATCACGGAAGATGCCCATGGCCTTCCACTGATCCCGCTTGGCCTCCACCATGGCGTCAAAGGCCTTGTCGTCAACGACATCGGCTTCACCATCCTCCGGCAGGCCCTTCCCAAAGCCATAGGTGCCAAGGACGCTGATCAGTTCCGGGTGCCCTGCATCGCAATGATAGCACTCACGGTTGTTTTCCATCACCAACTTCCAGTTGGCGTCTTCGATGTAATTGTCCTGCACCACGACCTTGCAACGTTCCAGATCATAGACAGCAATCTGGTCAATGATGTCGGCCTTAACGCGATCAATCGGCGGCGGCGTATCGTCCATGCAGATGAAGATCAGCCCGCCGACATTTTCCAGCGCAACCGGCGCGAGGCCGTTGTCTTTCTTGTCAAAGTCCTCCGCCATGCTGCGCGCCGCAATCAGTGCGCCATCCAGCCCATAGGTCCATTGATGGTAAGGGCAGGTCAGGCGCGGCGCGCGGCCGCGCTGCTCCTGACAGATCCGCGCCCCGCGATGCCGGCAGGAATTCCAGAACGCACGCACTTCGTTGTCGCGTCCGCGAATGATGATGATGGAATTGTGGGCCACTTCGAACACGAAATAGTCGCCCGGATTCTTCACATGCGCGACGGTACATGCATAGAGCCAGACCGACTTCAGCATGACCTGCGTGTCAAACTGAAAGGCCTCCTCGCTCACATACAGGTCACGCGGCAGGCTCAGACCCTTGCGGTCAGACGCGAGAAGTTGGGCAATGGGTTCGAAGCGGGACATGGTCTTAGCTCCTTAACGCGTTGTTTTCCGGATCATATGGCGAATCCTCGATCAGTGTTGCCTTATGAAGCTTGCCGAGGATGGCGATTTCAAACTCCGCTCCAGCAACAGCAAGGTCCGGCTGGATCATCGCAAGGGCAAGGCTCTTTCCGACGCGCCAGCCATAGCCGCCCGACGTTACACGACCGACAATCTCGCCATCCCTGTAGATGGCCTCCGACCCACGGGCGTCCGCATCGGTCACGCCGTGCACTTCCATCGTCACCAGCGTGTTGGACAGGCCCTTATCCTTCCAGGCCAGCAGCGCATCCTTGCCGAAGAAGGTCGGCTTTTTAAGGCTGATGAACCGGTCCAAACCGCTTTCCAGCGCGGCATATTCCACCGACAATTCGCGTGGGATCAGCTTGTAGCTCTTTTCCAGCGCCATCAGCGTCATCGCGCGGATGCCGAACGGCTTGATGTCAAATTCGGCCCCTGCCTCCATCAGCAGATCAAAGATGTAATTCTGCATCTCAATCGGGTGATGGATTTCCCAGCCAAGCTCCCCGATGAAATTGACGCGCAGCGCATCCACCTGCGCCAAGCCGACGCTGATCTTCTGGCCGGTCAACCAAGGGAAGGCGGCGTTGGACAAATCTGCATCGGTCACCTTCTGCAGAACGTCGCGTGCGCGCGGCCCGGCAAGAACCAGGACACCCATCGACGTTGTCAGGCGCTCAAACGAAACGGACCCGTCGCGCGGCATCGCCTTTTTCAGATAGTCATGGTCATGCCGCTCATACGCGCCTGCAGAGACGAGGTAATAACGCTGCGGAGCGACCTTGTAGACGGTGAACTCACTGCGCACGCCGCCCTTGGACGTCAGCAGATAGGAGAGCGAAACGCGCCCCTGCTTCTTGGGCACGGCGTTTGTCAAAAGCTGGTCGAGCCATGCCTCGGCACCGGGACCTGAGATTTCGCACTTGGCGAAGGCACTCATGTCCTGAATACCAACCTTTTCATGAACATGACGGCATTCATTGCCGACATGTTCGAAATAGTTGGAGCGGCGGAAGGACCATTTTTCGCGGACCGCTTCACCGGCCACGACGGGATGGTTGTGGTTCAACAGGACGTCCGGCTTATCGAGATCATCCTCCGTCAGGGCAAAGCCTGCGGGGGCAAACCAATTGGGTCGTTCCCAGCCGTAGACGGAACCAAAGACAGCGCCCAAGGCCTTCATCCGGTCGTAGCAAGGCGTGCGGCGCAGCGCGCGACCGGCTTCCCGCTCTTCATCCGGATAATGGACGGTGAAGACCTTGGCATAGGCTTCCTCATTCTTTTCGATGAGGTAACCGCGGCCCGCATAGTCGCCGAACCGACGGGGATCGACGCCCATCATGTCGATGGTCGGCTCTCCATCGACAATCCAATGCGCCAACTGCCAGCCGGCACCACCGGCCGCCGTCACGCCAAAGCTATGGCCTTCGTTCAGCCAGAAATTCTTCAGGCCCCATGCCGGCCCGACAATGGGGGAACCATCAGGCGTGTAGGCGATGGCGCCGTTATAGACCTTCTTGATGCCGACTTCGCCAAAAGCGGGCACGCGGCTCATTGCCGCCAGAATATAGGGCTCCAGACGCTCCAGCGCGTCGGGGAACAGTTCATATTCGCTGTTCGACGCAGGACCATCAACATAGCAGGCCGGTGCGCCGACTTCATATGGCCCAAGCAGAAGACCACCGGCCTCTTCGCGCATATAGTAGCTTGCGTCGGATTCGCGCAGGACGCCCATTTCGGGCAACCCCTGCTTCTTGCGCTCCATGATCGCCGGATGCTGCTCGGTCACGATATACTGGTGCTCAACGGGGATGACGGGGATGTCGAGCCCAACCATCGCGCCTGTCTGACGCGCAAAGTTACCTGAACAGGAAATGACGTGCTCGCAGGTGATGTCACCCTGATCGGTTGAGATCAGCCATTCGCCATTGGGCTGCTGCGTAATCGCCGTCACCGTCGTGTTGCGGTAGATTGTGGCGCCGCGCTGGCGCGCGCCTTTTGCCAGAGCCTGTGTCAGGTCGGCTGGCTGAATATAGCCATCCTCCGGATGCTGGATCGCGCCGATGACGCCTTCGGTGTTGCAGAGAGGCCAGATCTCCTTGACCTGCTCCGGCGTCAGGAAGTTCACGTCCACACCGATGGTGCGGGCAACGCCTGCATAATATTGATATTCGTCCATCCGGTCCTGCGTCGTCGCGAGCCGGATGTTCGTCACTTGCGAAAAGCCGACATTCAGCTCCGTTTCCGCCTCAAGGCTGGGGTAAAGCCCGACCGAATACTGGTGCAGCTTGCCGACCGAATAGCTGAGATTGAACAGCGGCAGCAGCCCTGCTGCGTGCCAGGTCGACCCGGAGGTCAGCTCCTTGCGCTCCAGAAGGACAACATCGGTCCATCCTAGCTTTGCGAGATGATAGAGCGTGCTGACGCCCACCACACCACCGCCAATGACCACTGCACGCGCTGTCGATTTCATAAGTTTTGCCTGACAAAAGTGAACCGAGATTTGCTCAGTTCGCTATGACAGCAGAAGAGTCGCCGCAACCAGCGCGATATAGCAACGCCCCTGAATTAGCTATTCTAATGTAATATATCAGTCAGATCTGGGCGCCTGTTCGACGCGCCTAAAGGAACAGCTCCGCCGCCGCATCCATAATCGCATCGGCATCAAGCCGGTAGCGGTGATAGAGATCCGGCAGATCGCCTGTCTGTCCAAAACTGTCGATGCCCAGCGGGCTGACGCGCATGCCCTTCACGCCGCCGAGCCACGACAGAGCGCCTGGTGATCCGTCGATGACCGTGACGAGACCTGCTGTCGGCGACAGGACCGAGAGCAGCTCTTCCACGTGGCTTTGCGGCCGCTTTCCGTCTGTCCAGCGCGAGGCATGACGCGCCGACCATTCCCGATGCAGGAGATCCGGCGATGTCACATTCAACAGTCCGATCCCGGGAACATCGTCAACCAATTGTTCCCAAGCCTGGAGAACTTCCGGCGCGATGGCTCCGGTAAAGACAATGGCCGCATCCGCATTAGGCCCCGGCTGTTTCAGCCAATAGCCGCCCTTCAGTGCATCGGCTTCCCAAGCATCATCTTCGCGCGCCATCTGCGGAATGACGCGGGTGCTGAGGCGGATATAGACCGAGCTGCCGTCCGGCTGCTGCATATAGTCAAATGCCCAGCGCATCACGAGCGCGACCTCATCTGCCCAAGCCGGCTCAAAATAAGCGAGGTTGGGCTGCCCCATCCCGATGAGGGGCGTGTTGATGGATTGGTGTGCGCCGCCTTCTGGCCCAAGCGTCAGACCGGAGGGCGTGCCTACCAGCAGGAAGCGGGCATCGGAATAGCAGCCATAGTTCAACGCATCGAGGCCGCGCGCGATGAAGGGATCATAGACCGTTCCCACAGGGATCAGCCGGGTGCCGAAATGCGGTGCTGCCAGCCCCAAAGACGTCATGGCGAGGAAGAAATTATTCTCTGCAATGCCAAGCTCAATGTGCTGCCCTGCGGCATGGCCATCCCATTTCTGGGCGGACGGAATTTTGGCCGCGCGAAACACGTCGACCATCTCAGCCCGGCGGAACAGCCCACGCTGGTTCACGAAGGCGCCAAGGTTGGTCGTCTGGGTCACGTCTGGCGCCGTGGTCACGATACGGTCCGCCAATGGTTCGTCTGACTTTGCCAGTTCAAGCAGGACATTGCCAAAGGCGGCTTGCGTAGATTGTGCGTCGGACGCTGGAAAGGCCAGACGGGCGGGCACGGGAATGGCAGGCGCTTCGGCTTCAGGCGCCTTGATCGCCAAGGCACTGCTCGCGACGAACTCTTTCAGGCGTGCAGCCTGATTGTCGCCAAGGCCGCCATAGGGTTCCCATTCCTGCCCTTCCGGGATGGAAAGGCTCTGACGCAGTTGATCAATCTGGCCCGGGTTCATCATGCCGGAATGATTGTCCTTATGCCCCGCCAGCGGCAGGCCATGGCCCTTCACCGTATAGGCAATGAACAAGGTCGGCAGATCATCCTGCGCACTGTCGAACGCGTCGATCAGGCTTTCGACGCAATGCCCGCCCAGGTTGGTCATCAGTGCGGCAAGACCATCATCATCAAAACTGTCGAGCAGCGCGCGGACCTTTGCCGTCCCGCCGATATCAGTCATCAAACGCTGCCGCCATGCCGCCCCGCCCTGATAGGTCAGGGCTGCAAACTCCGCATTGGGGCAATTGTCGATCCAGTCCGCGATCGCCTGCCCGCCCGGCTGGGCAAAGACTTTGCGCTGCAACTTGCCGTGCTTCAGCGTGATGACGCGCCAGCCACAGGTTTCAAAAATGTCGTCGAAGCGGCGGAACATTCGGTCGGCCGTCGTGCTGTCCAGCGACTGGCGATTGTAATCAACCACCCACCAGCAGTTGCGAATGTCGTGCTTATACCCTTCGATGAGGCATTCGTAGATGTTGCCTTCATCCAGTTCCGCATCGCCCATCAGCGCAATCATGCGCCCGGCGTCTTGCTCGGCCATCTGGCCATGGGCGATCAGATAGTCCTGCACCAGACTCGAAAAGGCGGTTATGGCGACACCAAGGCCAACAGACCCTGTCGAAAAATCCACGGGGATTTTGTCCTTGGTCCGCGATGGGTAGCTTTGCGCGCCGCCAAGCGCACGGAAGCGCTGCAACTGGTCCAGCGACTGGTTGCCCAAAAGATAATGGATCGCCTGAAGGACGGGTCCGGCATGCGGCTTAACTGCAACCTTGTCCTGCGGGCGCAGCGCATGAAAATAGAGCGCGGACATAATCGCCGTCATCGACGCGCAGCTGGCCTGGTGCCCGCCGACCTTCAACCCATCACGCTTCTCACGAATGTGGTTGGCGTTGTGCACAGTCCATGATGACAACCAGCGCAGCCGGGTATCAAGGGCTTCCAACGCTGAAACAACGTCTGCGCGGCTGTCCGCATTCAAGGTGAGCATGGCCGGGCCTCCGCAAGATGATTTGGTGGAAGTAGCGCCGATCACTGGGAAATGTCCTTGCGATTTCCGCTATCGATCGACCCTATATTGGCATATATCATCTAATATTGAATGAATCGGAGCATAATATGCCAAATTTCTCTCCAGACCCGATTGATATCAAGATTCTGGAAGCGCTTCAGGCAAATGGACGGATCACCAATCAGGAACTGGCAGATCAGGTCGGCCTTTCCCCAAGCCCGTGCCTGCGGCGGGTCCGACATCTGGAAAGCGACGGTGTCATATCGCGCTACGTCGCGCTGGTAGACCCCGAAGCACTGGGCTTGAACGTCACGGCCTTTGTCCGCGTTCGGCTGGACCAGCAGGATGACCGTCATCTCGAAGCATTTGAAGCGGCCATTGCGGGCTTTCCGGAAGTGATGGAATGTTATTTGATGACCGGGGAGTCTGATTATCAGCTGCGCGTTCTGGTCCGCTCGCTCACGCAGTTTGAGGACTTTTTGCGCAACAGCCTCACCCGGGTCCCCGGGGTAGCCAATGTGACGACAAGTTTCGCCCTGCGTCCCGTCATTTACAAAACGGCGTTGCCAACGCTAGACACCTGAAAAGGGAAGCAGGGGATTGAATATGTCTGAGGCAAGTCTGGTTGGATCGGTGCCGCCCGCACCCAAAAACGAACTGAGCCGGACGCTCAAATCCCGCCATGTTTCCATGATCACCTTTGGCGGCATCATTGGCGCCGGGCTGTTTGTCGGATCATCGACCGCGATCAGCACGATCGGTCCTGCCGTTGTCCTCAGCTACGCTTTGGCCGGTTTCCTTGTCCTGCTTGTCATGCGGATGATCTCCGAAATGGCGATGGCCATGCCGGGCGTGCAGACCTTCCCGGATTTTGCCCGCGCAGGCGTTGGCAATTGGGCCGGCTTCATGGTCGGCTGGCTTTATTGGTATTTCTGGGTTGTCGTCATCGCGATTGAGGCGATTGCCGGTGCCAAAATCATCAACGGCTGGTTCCCCCAATTTGAAGTTTGGGAAATTGGCGTGGTGCTGATGGCCCTTTTGACAGGCGTCAATCTGTTATCGGCCAAATCCTATGGGGAATTTGAATTCTGGTTTGCCTCGACAAAGGTCGTCGCCATCATCGTCTTCATTCTGGTCGCCGCCGCCTATGCGACAGGCCTCACCTCGTCTGCCGGTCCGGTCTTTGCCAATCTAACCGCGCATGGCGGCTTTGCACCTGCGGGCATTGCAGCGATCTTTGCTGGTGTCGCGACGACCATCTTTTCCCTGTGCGGCGCAGAAATCGCGACGCTTGCGGCGGCAGAGTCCGAAGCAGGGGCAAAAACCATCGCCCGCATGACCATCTCGGTTTCGGTCCGGATCCTCATCTTCTTCGTTCTGTCGATCTTCATGATCGTGTCGGTCGTCCCTTGGACGGACATCAAGGCGGGCGTCTCTCCCTTTGCGCAGGCCCTGCGGGTCATGGGCTATCCTTCGGCAGATCTGATCATGAACGGCATCGTGCTGGTGGCCGTGCTGTCCTGCCTCAATTCCGGCATCTACATCACCTCGCGCGCCATGTTCGGCCTTGCCCAAAATGGGGATGCCCCACAGTCCTGCGTCCAGCTGAGCCGGTCAAAAGTCCCGGCCCGCGCCATCCTGATTGCGAGCCTGTTCAGCTATGGTGCGCTCGCGGCGTCTGTACTGTCGCCGGACCGTGTGTTTAACTTCCTCGTGAACTCTTCCGGCGCGATCATGCTGTTTATCTATATGCTGATCGCGCTCGCCCAATTGCGTCTGCGCGCGCAGATCGAGGCTGAAGACCCATCGCGCCTGCAGGTGAAGATGTGGCTGTTCCCTTATGCCACATGGGCGACCATCGCCGGGATGATCGCGATCCTGGTGCTGATGGGCTTGGCTGAAGGGACGGCGATTGAACTGGGCGCCAGCGTGCTGGTGACGGCGCTCTTCGCCCTTGGCTATTGGGCGAAGACGCAGTTGCAGCAATCGCGCCAGTCCGCCTGATCAGGGACGAGAATTTTCCGATCGCAACATTCTTTTCAATCGCGATGAAGCCGCTGCGCATTGCATAAGCCTCAAAACGCCAGACGCTGGAGCCTATATATGACCCTTCAAAACGATCCACTTGCCGCATTGTGGATGCCCTTTACGGCAAACCGCGCGTTCAAGGCGACACCGCGCCAGCTGAAGTCTGCAAAGGACATGCATTACACCAGCGATGACGGACGTCAGATTTTGGACGGCACGGCGGGTCTTTGGGCGGTCAATGCCGGGCATTGCCGCCCCTCGATCGTTGAGGCGATCCAGAAGACAGCGGCTGAGCTTGATTATGCGCCGCCCTTCCAATTGGGGCACCCGCTGTCGTTTGAATTGGCAACACGCGTTGCCGACCTGATGCCCGCCGGTTTGGACCGCATTTTCTTCACCAACTCCGGATCTGAATCGGTCGACACAGCCCTCAAGATTGCGCTCGCCTATCAGCGTGCCCGTGGTCAGGGTACACGTACCCGCCTCATCGGGCGCGAACGCGGCTATAACGGCGTGGGTTTTGGCGGCATTTCGGTGGGCGGCATCGTCAACAACCGCCGTCAGTTCGGAACATTGCTGACCGGTGTTGACCACCTGCCCCATACCCATAATCTGGAGCACAACGCCTTCACCAAGGGTCGCCCGCAATGGGGTGCGCATCTGGCCGACAATCTCGAAGCCATCGTTGCGTTGCACGGAGCAGAAACCATCGCGGCGGTCATCGTCGAGCCGATGGCTGGCTCCACCGGGGTTCTGGTGCCACCACAGGGCTATCTGGAAAAGTTGCGTGAAATCACGACCAAGCACGGCATTCTGCTGATCTTTGATGAAGTCATCACAGGCTTTGGCCGTGTGGGCGGCGCAACCGCTTCCGGCACGCTGGGCGTCACGCCGGATATGATCACGATGGCCAAGGGCCTGACGAACGCAGCTGTGCCGATGGGCGCTGTGGCGGTCAGCCGCCATGTGCACGATGGCGTTGTCGAAGGCGCTGCCGACGGAATCGAACTGTTCCACGGCTACACCTATTCCGGCCACCCGCTTGCAGCAGCCGCTGGTTTGGCCACGCTGGACCTCTACAAGTCCGAAGGCCTTTTTGAACATGCCGCCTCGCTCCACGGTTATTGGGAAGACGCGGTCCACAGCCTGAAGGGCAAGCGCCACATCATCGACATCCGCAACATGGGCATTGTGGCGGGCATTGAGCTGGAGCCGCGCCCCGGTGCCCCCACCAAGCGCGCGACCGAGCTCTTCCAAAAATGTTTCGACAACGGCCTCTTGGTCCGCGCCACGGGCGACATCATCGCGCTGTCACCGCCGCTCATCCTCCAAAAGACGCATATCGACGAGATGGTCGGGCGGATTGCGGAGTTGGTCGAAACGATCGACTAAGGAGACCAACATGGGCGTGACGATATTGGACGGCGGGATCAGCCGCGAATTGCAAAAACTCGGCGCGCCCTTCCGCCAGCCGGAATGGTCGGCACTTGCCCTCATTGAAACGCCCGAACTCGTCGGGGCGGCACATGATCTTTTCGCGGCCGCCGGTGCCAATGTCATCACGACCAACAGCTATGCGATTGTGCCCTTTCATCTTGGCGCGGAGCGGTTCGCGTCGGACGGCGCCCGTCTGGCGGCCCTTTGCGGGCAGCTCGCGCGGGACGTGGGCGACGCCCGCGGCGTTAAGGTTGCCGCCTCCCTCCCGCCCGTTCTTGGATCCTATCGACCTGATCTGTTCAATGAAGACGAGGCCCGGGCGATCCTAGATGTGCTGATTGCGGGTCTGTCTCCTTATGGTGACATCTGGCTGGCCGAAACGTTGAGCACCCTGGCTGAGGCGCGGTTGATTGCGGAGATGCTGGCAGCCGATACCCGGCCGCTTTGGCTGTCCTTCACCCTTGACGATGCCGGTGTCGCGACGTTGCGCTCGGGCGAAAGCGTGCAGTCCGCCGCGGCTCTTGCAAAAGCCGTTGGCGCAGAAGCGCTTCTGTTCAATTGCAGCCGCCCCGAAGTCATGGACGCTGCCATTTGCGAAGCCAAAGCAGAGCTGGTCGGCACGGACATTGCCATCGGCGCCTATGCCAACGGGTTTGGCCAGGAAGATGAGGGCGCGGCGAACGAAGTCATCCGTGCCATCCGTCCTGATTTGGATCCCCCACGTTATCTCACTTGGGCGCAAACATGGGTCGCCTCCGGCGCATCAATTGTTGGCGGCTGTTGCGGGATTGGGCCGGATCACATTGCCGCCATGGCTGGCGCGTTCAACGGCGTTGACGCGTGAGCGGCGGTTTCACTGCCTCTGATCTCATCCACAGCAACATCGGGCTGTATTCAGCGCTATTCTTTTTCTTCCTGCTCGGGATCGAACTGGCAGCGATCAAGCTCTGGCGCGCGCGCGGAAAAATGCCTGCCAAGGATGCGCTGACCGGCATTCTGACAGGTGTGTTGAGCGATCCTGTCAACGGCTTTTCCGCCTTTATCACGCTCGGCATCTTGGCGTTGGTGGCGCCGTTTCAGGTCTATAGCCTGCCGGTCACCGCTGGCACGTTCCTGTTGTGCTTCTTCCTCGATGATCTGCGCTTCTATTGCCACCACCGCGTCGCTCACCGGGTCCGTTGGGTTTGGGCGATGCATGTCGTGCACCATTCGAGCGAGGAATATAATCTGGCGGTCGCGCTGCGACAGGGCTGGACGAAGCATTTCACCGGCACGATGCTGTTCAAAATACCGTTGGTGCTGGTCGGTTTTGACCCGGTCATGGTCACCTTCTGCGGCGTCCTCAACGCCACTTTCCAGTTCATGCTGCACACTGAAACGGTGGATAAGCTCCCCCGCTGGGTCGAGTTTCTTTTCAACACGCCGTCGCATCACCGCGTCCACCACGCCAATAATCCGCGCTATCTGGATGCCAACTATGCAGGCACGTTCATCATTTGGGACCGACTGTTCGGCACCTTTGTCGCTGAAGATGACCACGAGAAGCCCGTCTACGGGCTAGTGAAAAACCTGAAGACCTTCAACATTCTGACCGTGCTGAGCCATGAATATATCGGCATTGCAAAAGACGTTGCGCAACCTGGCCTGACGCTCTGGCAGCGGATCTGCTATGTATTTGCGCCACCGGGGTGGAGCCATGACGGCTCGCGGCTGACATCGGAAGATATCAAGCGCGAGGCAGGCGTTGGCCTTCAGACGATACCGCTGGTCCCCAGCCCAGACGCAGCGCGTTGATGCCGCTCCACTACGTCCTGACCGACGCGCTGGTCGCACTCATTGCAGGATGGGGCGCCTGGAAAATGTGGAGGACCAATCGGGCGATGGCCGCACTTGGTTTTGCCCTGTTTGCGCTTGCCGGGGTGATCGGGACCGTCCGGATCACCAGCGGCTTGGTTGAACCATTGGCAGCCCTCCACAAAGGCGTGTCGCAATTGGGCGGCATTGCCGGGCTCACCTTGCTGCTCGCCCAGATCCTGCGGGATAAAGGCTGGCGTTTCCCTATAGGCGCGGGCCTGTGTGTCGCGGGTGCAATGGCGGTGAGCGCGGTCGCCCTGCCCGCCATTGGTGCGGTTCTCTTTGTCCTGATGCTGATCGCTGCCATTGCCCTCAGCCTAAAGCCGCGCAATTCAAGTGCTGCGCTGGGCTTTGTCGTGATGCTGCTGAACATAACCCTCGTGCGGCAATCCGATCATCTGGCCGCAGACCTGAGCTGGCACATCTACCACCTGCTTGTCTCGACGTGGCTGTACTGCGTCGCACGCGGATTTTTGAAGGCGCCCCGCGCGGCTTGACGCGCTATCCGGCGAGGACGATCTTGCCGACATGGCGTTTGGTCAAAAACGCCTCCTGCGCCTTTACGATGTCGAACAGCGGGAAGGTCGCCGCGATGCAGGGTTTAATCTCCCCCCGCTCGATATAGCCGATAAGGTTGGCGAACACCTCTTCCTCCAGAACGGTGCAGCCGAGCAGACGTAAATCCTTCAGATACAGCGTCCGCAGATCCAGTTCGACCAACGGCCCGGCAATCGCGCCAGCCACCCCATAGCGCCCGCCGCGCTTAAGGCCGTTCAGAATGGCACCGAATTGCGGGCCGCCAACGATATCAACCACCGCATCAAAATAGTCCGCGCCAAAATGCGCCGTCAGATCGGCATCGCGTGGGACGATTTGGTCTGCGCCCAAAGCGCGGACGGCATCCGCTTTGTCGCCGCCGACCATCGCCACCACCTCTGCCCCGCGCCGCTTGGCGAGTTGGACAGCGGCAGACCCGACGCCGCCCGACGCCCCGGTGATGAGCACCCGCTCCCCTGCCGAAAGCGCAATCCGCGTCAGCATATTTTCCGCCGCTGAATAGGCGCACGGAAAGCTGGCGAGTTCTACATCGCTGAGGTCGCATTCAATGGCGTGCGCGTGGACAGAGGGCACACAGGCGTAATCCGCAAAAGCGCCGTCTACTTCCGACCCAAAATAGCGGACGTCATAGCGGTCCACCCCACGGAACACCGGCTCCACCAGCACCCGTTCCCCAATACGGGAGGGGGCCACGCCCGAGCCAACTGCAACGATCCGGCCACAGGCGTCTGCGCCCTGAATGCGCGGGAACTGGAACGCTGCGCCGGACCAGCCGTCGTCGTCCGCACCGGCCATGCCGCTGGCCGCTCCCGCATCTGTCGCATCCGCTACAGCCTTGGAATACCAGCCGATGCGCGTGTTGATATCGGTATTATTGACCCCCGCCGCACCGACGCGGATCAGGACGTCCCCTGCCCCTGGCTGCGGGACAACGACATCATCCCGCAGATCAAGGCAATCAAACCCGCCATGCCGGGTCAGTAGGACCGCGCGCATGGTGGTGGGGATGGTCATTCCGCCCGCGCCAACCCGAACTGATTGAGGTACCATTTCTGGAACTTGATCACGCTGCCTTCCTGATCGGAATAGCGGCCCGGGCGATAACGGCTGGACATGATACCGGCCTGATTATTCTCGGTAATCACCTTATCCTGCGTCGTCGTGGCGTGGTAACCCCAGATCATCTTGTCGATATCGACCTGATCTTCCTTGGCCCGGCCATCGACGAGCCAGATCATTTCCACATCCGTTTCCAGAGCCGCACGCGGCGTAAACTGGAACAGGATCACAAAATGGTCATCAGCCACAATCTGGCTAAATGGGCTGAAGCTCAAGTGCATCCGACCGCCATCGGCCTTTGTGCGCTTGCCCATCAGGGGCGATGGCGCGGTGCCGTCCTGCGTTTCAGATGCTGCACCTTCCTTGTTCATCCGCTGCATCAACAGGCGCAGATGGCTGCTGTCCGGCGCGTCATCAATATTCCCAATCGGACGGCCTGCCGCCGCCGCGCTGTCTTCCCAAGCCTTGAGCTTGGGCGTGAAGCTGGCGATCGCATCGGCTGGGCCGGAGCTTGGCCCTGCGCCAACAGCCACGATCGATTCTGCGGCATGCATGGAGCAGAATTCGGGATGCGAGGGCACGCAGTGATAACATTCAAAGAAGTTTTCCACGACCAGCTTCCAGTTGGCCGTCGTGGGGTAGCTTCCGGCATGGGCGATGCGCGCATCCGCCATGCCATGATAGTCGAGGATCGGCCCCAGATCGCCGAAGGTGGCATCGAAATCGACCGGCTCTTCTTCGCTCATATTGATGAAGATGAGGCCATGGAACACGCGGATATGGCAGGCAAACAGGCTGTTTTCCGCCTTGTTGAAATCCTCGGGCATAAGGCGCGCCGAAATCAGTCGACCATCCAGCCCGAACGTCCAAGCGTGATAGGGGCAGACCAAGCGCGGCGCATTCCCGCTTTCTGCTGAACAGATGGTGGAGCCACGGTGGCGGCAAACGTTGAAGAAGGCGCGGACGCTGTCTTCATTTTCGCGAATGACGATGATCTGTTCAGACCCGATCTTGAAGAGGAAGTAATCCCCCTTGTTGGGAATGCGCGACACATGTCCCGCGACGATCCATTTCTGGCTGATGACCTGATCCATATCGGCCTGGAACACCGCGTCGCTCGCGTAAAATTCCTGATCAAAACTATAGCCGACCCGCGTGTTCGCGGCGAGACGATGCATCAATTGGTTCTGGGTTTCAGACATCAGATTTTGATCCGTGCGTTGGTGGGGTCATACATAGGCTTAAGCGATGCAGTGGCGGGATAGCGGACGCCTGCAATTTCGATCTCAAAATCATCTGCGCCAATCGGCCCAACAACGCCGCCGTCGGCGGCCGTCACATAGCCAAGGCCACAGGCCCCGCCGAGCGTCTGGGCATACATGCCCGAGCGGATGTAACCGGCAATCCGGTCCCCCTGCCAGATGGGCTCATTGTGATAGAGCATCGGCTCAGGCGATTTGAGCAGGAACTGGACGAGCTTTTGCTTCAGCCCCTCTTCCTTCTGCTTCAGCAGCGCCTCACGCCCGATGAACCCGCCCGGCTTGTCCATGCGGACAGCAAAGCCAAGGCCTGCCTCAAGCGGGGTATCTTCATCGGTGATGTCATGGCCCCAGTGGCGATAGCCCTTTTCCATGCGCAGCGCATTGAGTGCATGGTAGCCACAATGCTTGAGGCCAAAGGCCGCCCCTGCGGCGACGATCTCATCATAAACGCCGGTCATGAACTCGGTCGGGATGTAAAGCTCCCAGCCCAGTTCCCCGACATAGGTGATCCGCGAAGCCCGGACGATCGCATAGCCAAGCTCAATTTCCTGACTTGTCGCGAAGGGGAAGGCTTCATGCGACAAATCATTGGGGCAGATCGACTGAAGCAGCGCACGCACATTGGGGCCCATGATCGAGATGACACCCATGGCCGACGACACATTGGTGAGGATCGCGTGGGCATCTTCCGGAATGTGCCGCGTCAGCCAGTTGAAATCCTTAACCTCGGTCTCCGCCCCAGTGACGATCAGATAAGCCGTCTGCGACAGGCGGGTCACGGTCAGATCCGCCTCGATCCCACCCTTTTCATTGAGCCATTGGGTGTAGATGAGCTTACCCGGTGCCACATCGACATCGTTCGCGCAGACCCGGTTGAGCACGGCGCAGGCATCGCGCCCTTCCAGCCGGAATTTGGCAAAGGAACTTTGGTCGAACAGGCCGACGGCTTCACGCACAGCCTTGCACTCCGCCGCATTGGCCTCAAACCAGTTCTGGCGGCCATAGCTATATTCATATTTTGGCGTGGTGCCGGGTTCCGCATACCAGTTGGGACGCTCCCAACCGAAGGCTTCCCCATGGCAGGCACCTGCCGCAACCAACCGGTCATGGATGGCAGACCGGCGGACGCCGCGGGCCGTTTCATATTGCTTGAACGGATAATGCGTTGCGTAGAGGAGGCCGAGGCTTTCCGTTACACGTTCACGCAGATATTTTCGGTTGATCTGGAACGGCATGTTGCGGCGGATGTCGACCGTCCACAGGTCCGCAGGCGGGATGCCATCACGAATCCAGTCCGCCATCACCTTGCCCACGCCGCCGGCCGATTGCAGGCCGATGGAGTTGAGGCCGGCGGCCACAAAGCAGCCCTTCAATTCGGCACTCTCCCCCAGATGATAGCGGACGTCTGGGGTGAAGCTTTCCGGCCCACAGAAGAACTTCTGGATACCCGCCTTTTCAAGCGCGGGCACACGCCGCATGGCATCCATCAACAGCGGTTCGAAATGTTCAAAGCTCCCGGCGATTTCATCGAAGCAGAAATCTTCGGAAATGCCATCCATGCCCCAGGGCCGCGCATTGGGTTCAAACGCGCCGACGAGCAGTTTGCCCGCGTCATATTTGTAATAGCCGCAATAGTCATAATCACGCAGCACCGGCAGGGTCGGGTCAATGCCTTCCACGCCTTCAAACAGCACGTAATAATGTTCACACGCATGGAGCGGGGCGGCAACGCCGATGCTGGCCGCCAGATCCCGCGTCCACATGCCGCCGCAGATGACAACATAGTCCGCGTCGATGGAACCATCATCGGTGTCGACGCCCGTCACGCGATCCCCATTGTGGCGGATTTTGGTGACTTTGGTGTTTTCAAAAATCTTTGCGCCGCCAGTGCGCGCACCCTTGGCCAGCGCCTGCGTAATATCGACCGCATTGGCATAGCCGTCGCTTGGAATGTGGATACCGCCAACGACATCATCGACGTTCACAATGTGCGCGAGGTCTTTGATTTCCTGCGGCGTCACGACGTGCACGGGAAGGTCAAATACCTTCGCCATGGACGCGCTGCGCTTCAGCTCTTCAAAGCGCTCGGCATTGGTTGCCATGGAAATGGAACCACACTGCCGGTACCCCGTCGCCTGCCCGGTTTCCGCTTCCAGCCCGCGATAGAGTTCGCCTGTATATTTGGCGAGCTTGGTCATGTTGATCGACGGACGCAATTGCCCGACGAGCCCGGCCGCGTGCCAGGTCGTGCCGCTCGTCAGTTGCTTGCGTTCCAGCAGGACGACATCATCCCAGCCGATTTTGGTCAGGTGATAGGCAATGGAGCAACCGATCACACCACCGCCGACGATGACGACACGCGCCTTTTTGGGAAGTTCAGCCACCGATCAAACTTTCATCTTTGAATTGTCAGGGTCATAGGCAGGGTCAGCCAGCACGACGGCAGTGCGTCGTTCCCCTTGCAGATAGATATCGAATGTGGAGCCCGGTGCTGCGTTCTCGATAGGCACACAGGCGAAGAACAGGCTCTTGCCCACGCGGTGGCCATAGCCGCCCGATGTCGTCAGGCCGATACACGTATCGCCGACCAGGCAAGGCTCTGCCCCACGCACATCGACATTCGTCGCGGCCACCTCACCATAAACGATGCGGAAGCGATCCGGCGCATCAAGCGTCGCCTGCTTGCCAACAAAGTCTTCCTTCTTGAAGTTGATGAAGCGCGGCATATCCGCCTCTATCATCGTCAGTTCGTTGGTGAGTTCAGAGCCCCAGGCCTTATAGCCCTTTTCCATGCGCATCGTGTTGGCGGCATAGAGGCCGTAATTGGCGATGCCGAACTCCTGCCCGGCGTCCCACACCGCCTGATAAAGTGCTGCAAGGTCTTCCATCGCCGGATGCAATTCCCAGCCAAGCTCCCCCGCATAAGAGACACGCAGCGCCCGCAGCTTGATACCCGCGACAGAAATCTCCTGCCCGCTCAACCAGCGGAAGCCGTCGTTGCTGAGGTCCGTCTCGGTCAGCTTGGCCAGCACATCGCGGGCGCGCGGGCCGTTGAGGACGAGCACACCCAAATCCATGGTCAGGTTGCGGATTGTTACATCCTCGTCAGGACGCTTGCTTTGCAGCAGCAGGTCCCAATCGCGCTGTTCGGCAGCCGCGGCCGACAGGCAGTAGAAATGATCATCGGCAAAGCGCGTGACGGTCATTTCCCCATAGATGCGGCCCTGCACCGACAACGGATGGACAAGGCCAATGCCGCCCAGCTTCTTCGGCATGCGGTTGGCGCAAATGCGGTTGAGGAAGGCTTCGGCATCGGGGCCGGTGACGTCATATTTGGCAAAGCCAGACAGATCGAGCACCCCGACCCGCTGAGAGACAGCCGCGACTTCGTCGGCCACCGCGGCAAACGTGTTGGTGCGGTGATAGCCCCCTTCTTCCTCGGCTCCGTCCAGCGAGAACCACTTCGGCCGTTCCCAGCCATAGGTTTCGCCATATACAGCGCCTGCGTCTTTCAGCGGCGTGTAGAGCGGGCTCGTCTTTTGCGGACGGCCATCGGGTTCTTCTTCACCCGGAAGGCGGGTCGTGAACGTCATCCGATAATCAAGGAAAACCTTGTCGCGGCTATAATCCTCATCCGCATAGGGGCCGTATCGACGCGGGTCGAACTCGGTCATGTTGATGTCGGCATCGCCGAACACCATCCACTGTGCCATGTACTTGCCAGCGCCCCCGCCTTGCGCAATGCCGAAGCTGGTGCCGCAACAATGCCAGAAATTACGAAGGCCAACGGCAGGTCCAAGCAAGGGGCCGCCATCCGGCGTGTGCGGGATCGCGCCATTGACGAAACGGCGCAGGCCGACTTCACCAAAGACCGGCATGCGCTCAATGGCGCGTTCCAGCCATGGGTAGATCCGTTCCAGATCTTCGGGGAACAACTCGCTGGTCGAATTCCATTCGGGATGGCCACCACGAGGGGCCCATGCCTCGGCTAGCCCCGTGTTTTCATAAACGCCGATCAGTCCGCTTTTCTGTTCCTGCCGGAAATAGCCCGACACATGGGGGCAGCGCATGACAGGAATTTCCTCATCGCGCTCCATGAAGGCGGGGATCGGGTCTGTGACGACATAATGATGTTCCATATTAGTCACCGGAATGTCGATGCCCGCCATCTGCGCCACCTGCCGCGCATAGCAGCCTGCCGCGTTCACGACGATTCCGGCGCGGACAGTGCCCTTTTCCGTCGCGACATCCCATTCGCCGGACGGCAGCTGGGTGAGGCCGGTAACCCGGTTCTTGCGGACAATCTTTGCGCCCATATTCTTGGCCCCGATGGCAAGCGCGTTGCAGATGCCCGATGGATCGGCATGGCCGTCTTCTGTGGTCCGCGCGCCCGCGATCACGCCGTCCAGCGTCATGAACGGATTGTGCCGGAGGATTTCCTCGGGCGGAATGATCTCCATTTCAAACCCGATGATCTTAGAAAAGCCCTGAATGTAGCGCATCCACGCCAGTTCACGCTCATTGGTCGCAAGCCTGATGCCACCCGATTTGTGCCAGCTGACATATTGCCCTGTCAGCCCTTCAAGCTGGGGATAGAGCTCATTTGAATAAGCATGCATCTTGGCCAGATTGAAGCTGCCGGTGATGTTGGGGCATTGGCCTGCCGCATGCCAAGTGGAGCCAGAGGTGAGCTCATCCTTCTCGATCAGCAGGCAATCCGTCCAGCCGAGTTCAGCGAGATGGTAGAGCAAAGACGCCCCCATGATCCCGCCGCCGATAATCACAACCCGTGCCGATGTTTGCATGGAAAGCCCGCTCCTCATGGGATATTTTGGCGCAGACAATAGGCCGCTCTATCCTTCTGCGACAAATGGCCATTATGCGCGCATTGGTTCAAAAAATTTTCGGATTACATTTTGGCCGACTTTGTTAGGGGACGTCCCAGCAGAGATATCAGAGGGTCCCATCGCATGAAAACAGCTGTCGTCACAGGTTCCGCGCAAGGTGTGGGCCTCGCAACCTCCAAGCTACTGGCGCAGCAGGGTTTCCATGTTGTGATGACGGACGTTCAGCCGCTTGATGCGCAGGAAGCTGCCCTCGCCTCCCAAGGCTTGAGCGTCTCCTCAATGTCCGGCGACGTGTCATCCGAGGCGTTTGTCGCTGACCTTGCCGACCATCTGCAGGCAAAACATGGCGGCGCAGACATCCTCGTCAACAATGCGGGCATCAGCCTGATCTGCCCGGCAGAAGAAACGAGCTTTGATCAATGGCAGCGTGTCATGTCGATCAACTTGGCCGGTCCCTTCCTCCTGTGCCGCGCGCTGGGCCAACAGATGTTGCGACGGGGCGAAGGCAGCATCATCAATGTCGCCTCGATCGCGGGTCTGCATGGTGTCATCCACCGCGCCGCATATAACGCCTCCAAGCACGGCCTGATTGGCCTCACCCGCACGCTGGCGGCGGAATGGGGCGGGCGTGGCGTGCGCGTCAACGCAGTGTGCCCGGGCTGGATCAAAACCGAAATGGACATCGCAGACCAAGGATCCGGCGCTTATGGTGATGACGACATCATCAACCGCGTGCCCATGGCAAAATTTGCGACGCCGGAAGACGTTGCACGGACAATCGCATTTTTGGCCGCAGAGGGAAGCTTTATCAACGGCGTCAGCCTGCCCGTTGACGGCGGTTGGACTGCCGATGCAAGCTGGGATGCCTTGCGTTTGAAGGCGCGCTGATCCCCAAAAAACCCACGGCATTTTAAAAAATATGCCTCTGCTGTCTTGGCAGAGTAACAATTGTCGGGAATGGTCCGAAATCAGTTATCCTCGCAGGCAAACGAGCTCAAACTTGGCTATTCTTTCTGTCGCCATCCCCAAAGCGGAACCTCAGGCTTATTTGCTCTGTGCGGCCCGATTGATCCTGATTGGCGTTCCGCTTGTCCTGCTGCTGCCGCTGCACCTGCTCTGGCAATTGCTGAAGCTGCCGTCTCCTTGGGCAATGCTCTATTTGCGGATTGTGGCCCGCGTGCTCGGCGCCCGTGTCAAAGTCTATGGCAACCGCTTGCGCAAAGACGTTTTCTTCGTGGCGAACCACCTGTCTTGGCATGATATCCCCATTCTGGGCGGCGTGACAGGGACGGCATTTGTCGCCCAGGACGGCGTTCGCAAATGGCCGATCATTGGCTGGTTGGCGACCCAGAACCGGACCGTGTTCGTCAATCGCGCCGGCAAACAACAGGTCGCCGGACAAATTAATGTTCTGCGCGAAGCGATTGCCGAGAATTGGTCGATCACCTTGTTCCCGGAAGGCACTACGTCGGACGGGCAAGGGCTGCTGCCCTTTAAACCCTCGTTGTTTGAAACGCTTGCGCCACCGCCCAAACCGGTCATGATCCAGCCGGTTCTCCTCGATTTCGGCGATGCCGGGACCGACATTGCTTGGGTTGGCGAAGAGACCGGCTGGCAAAGTGCCTGGCGCGCCTTCACGCGGCCCGGCAGCTATGACGTCGGCGTGCACTTTCTAGAGCCCTATGATCCCGGTGCACTGGCAGACCGCAAAGAGGTTTGTGCCCGCGCACGCGCCGGCATCGCAGAGGCTCTGTCAGAGCGTTTGGGTTACGCCGTTCGCTAAGAAGCGTCCGGCCTAGCCTCGAGCATTGAACCGCCTCGAAAAAAAATTCACCCCTGCCCCGAAATTTTTCAATTGTGGCGCAAACGCTACGGCGGCTTAACTTTGGCCTCTTAGAAACACTGGCGAAGCGTATATCTTGCCGCATTCTTGAGATGTGGCACGCACCTTCGCCTCTACGGCTATGTTTGGGCGCTTAGTTATGAAAATCGGATTCATCGGTCTTGGAAATGTCGGCGGAAAACTTGCCGGCAGCTTGATCCGCAACGGCCATGACGTCACAGTACGTGATCTCGATGCCGCACTGGTCGCCGAATATGTCGGCCGCGGTGCCAAGGAAGCGGCGAGCCCCGCCGCACTTGGTGAGGCAGTCGACGTCATCATTACCTGCCTGCCGTCACCCGCCGCCAGCGCCGCCGTTGCGGAAGGCGAGGACGGGTTCCTCGCCGTCATGCGCCCCGGACAGGTGTGGATGGAAATGAGCACCACCGACTATGCCGAAGTCTTGCGCCTCGGCCCGCTGGTCGAAGCCCGCGGCGGCCTGTTCATGGAATGTCCGGTCTCGGGCGGTTGTCACCGTGCCGACACCGGCAATATCTCGATCTTCGCGGCAGGCCCGCGTGAAGGGTTCGAGCGGGTTCTGCCGGTGCTCACCACACTCGGCCGTCGCGTGCTGCACACGGGCGATTGGGGCACGGCCTCGCAACTCAAAGTCATGACCAATTTCCTGTGCACCGCGCACCTCGTCGCGCTCGCCGAGGCGCTGACCGTGTGCAAGGCCATGGGGCTCGACATGAACACAACCTATGAGGCGATCCGCATTTCCTCAGGCAACAGCTTTGTGCACGAGACTGAAAGTCAGGTTATCCTCAACGGCAGCCGCGACATCAATTTCACGATGGACCTCGTCTCGAAGGACGTCGGCCTGTTCGACAAGATTGCGCAGGAAACCGGCGTTCCAGTAGAAATGTCGCCACTGATCGTTCGCCTTTTCAAGGAAGGTGAGGCCACCTTCGGATCGCGCGAGTTCTCCCCCAACATTATCCGCCGCTATGAAGAGCCACTGGGCATTAAGGTGCTCGGCACGGGCTTCCCAGACCAGATGGTAGATGATGAGCCCGAAGAACGGGGCTATGAAGTGGTGCCGAAACGCTAAGGCCGGAAAGGCAAGTTATGACGATGGGCACGCCAGCAGATCATGCCGGATGGGTAGCGCACGCCAAGGCGCTGAAGATCGACGCGGGCCTGTTCATCGACGGCGTGTCTTGTGTAGCGATCAGCGGTGCGGTGATCGATGCGATCAACCCGGCGACCGGTGCCCTCATCACGCAAATGGCCTGCGGCGGGGCCGAGGATATCGACCGCGCCGTCGCTTCTGCCAAACGCGCATGGGATGACCGTCGCTGGAGAGATCTGACGCCGCGCACCCGCATGGACATTTTCCGCCGCTGGGCCGACCTAGTGGAGCGCGACGCAGCCGACCTTGCGCTCATGGAAACGCTCAGCATGGGCAAGCCCGTGACCGATGCGCTGACCATCGATCTGCCGGAATCGATCGTCACCATCCGCTATTTCGGCGAAGCAATTGATAAGGCCGCGGGCGCTGTTTCCAACAGCCCAAGCAATGCCGTCCACATGGTGTCGCGCGAACCTCTCGGCGTCATCGGCGCCATCTCGCCCTGGAATTACCCGCTGCTGATGGCGGCCTGGAAAGTTGCCCCTGCCCTCGCGGCGGGCAATTGCGTGGTCCTGAAGCCTTCGGAAAAGGCCGCATTGTCGTGCATCAAGCTCGCGCACCTATTCATTGAGGCCGGTGGCCCGCCCGGCGTGTTCAACGTCGTCACCGGCTATGGGCAGGATGCCGGCAAAAGACTGGCCCTGCACCCTGATGTCGCCAAGATCAGCTTCACTGGATCAACCGCGGTCGGCAAGCAGTTGATGATCTACGCGGGCGAATCCAATCTTAAGCGGGTCGCGCTTGAAACCGGCGGGAAGAGCCCGCAGATTTTCATGCCTGATCTGGCGGATATGGATGCAGCGGTAGACCGCGCCATCATGGGCATTTTCGACAATGCCGGGCAGGTTTGCAACGCCGGGTCGCGTCTTCTCGTCCATGCCGATATTCACGATGACTTCGTCGCGCGCTTCGTCAAACGGGCGGATGAGCTTTACACGACGGGTGACCCGTTGGACCCTACCACCAGCCTAGGGCCTGTTGTTAGCCACGGACATCAAGCCTCCGTCTTGTCTTGCATCGAACAGGGCTTGAAGGACGGCGCGACCGTCGCGCTTGGTGGCGGTACGGATGCAGCCCGTCCGGCAGGCGCTTATGTCACCCCGACCCTGTTCACAGGTGTGACACCGGGCATGACCGTCGGGCGCGATGAGATTTTCGGGCCGGTGGCCGCGCTCTTCAAATTCCACAGCGAAGCTGAAGCCATTTCGCTTGCCAATGACTCGATCTACGGCCTTGCCGCGAGCGTCTGGACATCAGACGTCAAGCGCGCCCATCGGATGGTGAAGGCGCTGGAAGCTGGTGTTATCTGGGTCAATTGCTTTGGCGATGGTGACATGACCCAACCCTTTGGTGGCTACAAGCAGTCCGGAAACACCCGCGACAAGTCGATGGAATGCCTAGCCGGCTATATGCAATCAAAGTCCGCTTGGATCAGCCTCGACTAGATTGCCCGACGACGCGACATTGTTCGTCACCCAATCCATGAAGGTACGGATGCGCAGATTTTCGCGCATGTCATGCCGACAGATGAGGCCCCAGGCCCCGGGGCAGACGGCCTTGTGCTCGACCGGACGGACAAGGCGTCCAGACTTCAGATCCTGATCGACAAATGGCCCGTTGACGAGGGCGATCCCCTCCCCATTCAGCGCCATTTCCAGGGCGACGGCCAGAGTATCGACCATCAGAAACGGCACCGCAGGTTGGAGCTCAGCACCGGCAGATGTGGCCCAGGCTTCCCAATTCTGAACCTCAGTATAGATGGCGACCAACGGCTGGCGCATTAGCGACTCAACCGTCACCGGCTCTTCTATTTTCTTTAGAAATGCGGGGCTGCAAACGGGATAAAGTGCATATTCAAACAGCGGAACCCAATGGTATTTTTTGGGATTTGGCAGTTCTTCACAATAGACCAGCCCGACATCGGCATGGACATCATCAAAGTCCCAATCGGCGGCGCAGGTGCTGAGCGTCAGCTGCACTTCGGGATGATCGTGCAGGAACTGAGGTACGCGCTTCGCCAACCAGCGAATGGACGCCGTCACATATGTCTGGAGCCGTAACGGTTTGTCGAGCGCATTGCGGTGGACCGCCTCCACCCCTTCCAGCAGCGATTCAAACGCTGCGCGAACATAGGGGTAGAGCACCCGCCCCTCATCAGTTGAGACGATGTGCCGCCCCTCCTGCGCAAACAGGGTGACGCCCAGCGCCTCTTCAATCAATTGCACCTGATGGCTGACGGCGGGGTGGGTGAGGCAAAGCTCATCGGCGGCGTCGCGGATGCTCTGATGGCGGGTCGCGGCTTCAAATCCGCGCAATGCCTTGAGCGGTGGAAGTTTCCTCAACTCGATTTTGTTCTGCATTGTCGCCATTCCCGTCCCGATTCCCGGAACTTAGCCGACCAAAACCAACCGGTAAATTAAATTAACGCGTGGGACGCGCGGTCCTCCAGGATCATCGTCGCCCCTTTTTCAGCCACCATAACCGTCGGCGCGTTGATGTTGCCTGAGGTGATGGTCGGGAAAACCGACGCATCCACAACACGCAAGCCCTGAACACCATGAACACGCAGTCGCGCATCCACCACCGATGTCGCCGGGTCTGGCCCCATCATGCAGGTGCAGGACGGGTGATAGACCGTGTCGGCCCGGTTGCGGAAATCTTCCAGCAAAGCCTCATCGCCCTGAAGATGGGCGCCGGGGACCAACTCCTCCGTAATGATGTCGCTGAGCGGCGCCGTCTGCGCGAGCGCGCGCAACATGCGGTTGCCTGCAATGGCCTCATCAATGTCAAGCTGGGTCGACAGATAGTTGGGTTGGATCAACGGATACTCAAACGGATCTGCGGATGTGATCTGAAGATGCCCCCGGCTGGTCGGCCGGCAGCTGTTGAACGACAGCAAGAAGGCTGAGAACGGGTCTGGGTTCAACAGCTTGCGTTCCGAAAGCGGGGTTTGCGTGTAGCTGACCGGGCTGAAATAGAGCTGCAAGTTCACGCGCGGCGCATCTGGTCCGCTGCGGACAAAGCCACCGCCCTGATTGACGCTCATCGACAAGGGGCCGCCGCGGTTCCAGGCATAGTGCAACCCGGCCTTGATCTTGCCCCACAGGGGACGCAGCTCATCATTGAGCGTTGGCACCCGCGTCTTGTAGAAATAGCTGACAGCCAGATGATCCTGCAGGTTCCGGCCCACAGCCTTTGCATCCACCAGAACGTCGATTCCAAGTGGCTTCAACACCGCCGCATCACCAATGCCGGAGAGGCTGAGCAATTGCGGAGAATTGATCGATCCGCCGGACAGGATTACTTCACGTGTCGCCCGCGCCTCACACATCTTGCCGCCACGTAGATAGGCAATGCCTGTTGCCCGCGTGCCTTCAAACAAGATGCGCGTTGCGTGCGATTTGGTGCGCAGCGTGACCCCACCCTTCCGAAGCGCAGGCCTCAGATATTCATTGGCCGTCGACGCACGCCTGCCATGGCGCGTGTTGATCTGATAAATGCCGACGCCCTCGCCATTCGGGCTGTTCAAGTCCGCTGCGTAAGGCAGGCCAAGAGCCTTGCCGGTTTCGATGAAGGTCTGGCTGAGCGGATGCGCCTTGGCGCTGATTTCTGTGACATGTTGGGGGCCTCCCGCGCCGTGATAACGGCCTTCACCAAGATCATGGTCTTCCGCCTTCACGAAATAGGGCAAGACATCATCCCAGCCCCAGCCCGGATTGCCAAGCGCTGCCCAATCCTCAAAGTCATGCGGTTGGCCGCGCACATGGACCATCGCGTTGATCGAGCCAGACCCGCCGATCACCTTGCCGCGCGGCCAATAGCTCTCCCGCCCGCCAAGCCCGGGAACAGGCTGCGTGTCGTACATCCAGTTGATCTGACGATCAAAAAACGTACGCCCATAGCCGATGGGCAATTGGATCCAGACAATCTGGTCTGACCCTCCGGCCTCAAGCAGCAGGACACGCGTATTCCCATCCGCAGACAGCCGATTGGCCAAGACGCAGCCAGCCGTGCCTGCCCCGACGATCACATAGTCATATTCTTCAGTCATTGAACGGGGTGCTGAGTCATTTCGAGATGGAGCATCGTCCCCGTGTATGGATTGGCGCGGGCGACCTCTTCATTGAGTTCCACGCCCAAGCCAGGCGCCGTCGGCGGGATCACATGGCCTTCTTCAAAACGAATTGGGGCCTTCAAAATCTCGCTATGGAATCCACCCCAGGTCTCGATGCTTTCGAGGATCAGGAAGTTGGGCGAACAAGTCGCGATCTGGATATTGGCCGCACCGACAATGGGCCCACAATAAAGATGCGGCGCGATCTGTGCGTGATGCACTTCCGCCATGCCTGCGATCTTCTTTGCTTCCAAAATGCCGCCGACACGCCCCAGATTCATCTGAAGAATGGCCGCAGACCCTGCGTTAAGCAGCCGAGCAAAATCATATTTCGTGGTCAGCCGTTCACCGGTTGCAATGGGGATGCTGGTCGCGCGGGCAACCTTTGCCATTTCCTCCGGCGCATCAGGTGGCACTGGTTCTTCCAGCCAGAGCGGATCTGCCGGTTCCAGCCGCTTCGCCAGCCGGATAGCCCCTGCCGCCGTCATCTGGCCGTGCGTGCCAAAGAGCAGGTCGGCCTTCATGCCAACGGCTTCGCGAAGCTGCCGCGCAAAGCGCTCACAAAGGTCCAGCGCCTCGAGCGACAATTGGCGTCCGTCAAAAGCCGAGTAGGGTCCCGCAGGATCAAACTTCAGCGCGGTGAACCCTTGAGCGAGATATTCCGCCGCCCGTTCTGCCGCCAGATCGGGATCATGATAGACATCGCTCTGATCACCGGGGCGCGGATAGATGTAGGTGTAGGCGCGCAACCGTTCATGCACCTGCCCGCCCAGAAGCTTGTAAACGGGCTGGTTCGCTTCCTTGCCGACAATATCCCAGCACGCCATTTCAAGCGCGGACAGGACACCCATCAGGGTCAGATCAGGATGCTGGGTGAAGCCGCTCGAATAAACGCGCCGCCACATGCTCTCAATATCATGCGGATCCTGCCCGGCCATATAGCGGGCGAAGACATCCTCGATCATCTTTGCGACAAGGTGCGGTTCAAACGGAACGCAATAGGCCTCGCCAATGCCGGACACGCCGCCATCGGTCGTCAGTTTTACAAAGACGAAGTAGCGTCCCCCAAAATGCGGAGGCGGATTGCCCACGACAAAGGTCTCAATATCGACAAGCTTCATGAGGGGTAAAATCCGTTGATGACCTTGACCTCTAGGAAGTCATGCAGGCCGAAAGCGCCCCATTCACGGCCATTTCCGGACTGTTTATATCCGCCAAAGGGGGAACAATAATCCTGCCCATGGCCGTTCAGATAGACGCTGCCCGCGCGGATCTTTCGGGCGACACGACGGGCGCGCTCAAGATCGCCGGACTGAATATACCCGGCCAGACCATAAGGCGTGTCGTTGGCGATACGGATGGCATCAGCCTCATCCGTAAACGGGATCATGACCAGCACCGGACCGAAGATTTCTTCGCGCGCGATGGTCATTCCATTGTGAACATCGGCAAAAATGGTCGGCTTCACATAATAGCCACGGGCAAAGCCATCCGCGCGGCCAACGCCACCGGCGACAAGCCGTGCACCTTCGTCGATGCCGGTCTGGATCAGGCCCTGAATCTTGTCGAACTGCGCTTTGCTGACCACCGGCCCCAAATGCGGGCCCTTGTCCTTCGGGTCCCCCAGGGTGACCGACTGCGCGGCCTTTGCGGCAATGGCGACCGCTTCTTCATAGACAGAGGCTTCCACCAGCATCCGCGTGGGCGCGTTGCAGGATTGGCCGGTATTGCCAAAGCAATGCAGCACACCGCGTGTTACGGCGGCATCCAGCCCGGAATCTGCAAAGACGATGTTTGCGGACTTTCCACCCAATTCTTGCGAGACGCGTTTGACGGTTTCTGCCGCCGACTTGGCGATCTGAATGCCGGCACGCGTGGAGCCTGTGAACGACACCATGTCGACATCGGGATGCCCCGTCAGCGCATTCCCGATCATGGCACCTGTGCCGTGGACCATATTGAACACGCCGGTCGGGAAACCTGCCTCGTCGATAAACTCAGCAAAGAGCTGCGCCGATAGCGGAGACACTTCGCTTGGTTTCAAAACCATGGTGCAGCCCGCAATCAGCGCCGGGCCGACCTTGGCTGCCAGCTGGTTCATCGGCCAGTTCCAGGGCGTGATAAGCACGCAGACACCCACAGGCTCATAGGTCAGATCACCTGTGGAGCCGATCGGGCTATCCCAAGCCATGGCGCGCGCGGCGGTGATCGTTTCCTTCAGATGTCCCGGCCCGCATTCCGCCTGCGAATTGAAGGACAGATCATAGGGTGCGCCCATCTCTGTCGAAATAGCGGCCACCATCTCATCATAGCGCCGTTCAAAGATGGCGATGAGCTTTTCGGTAAGCGCAATCCGTTCCTCAAGCGAGGTTGCGGCATAGCCGTCAAACGCCGCCCGCGCAGCCGCAACAGCCTGGTCGACATCATCGGCGCCACATAGCGCGATGGTCGCACAGACCTCTTCAGTGGCCGGATTAATGGCGTCCAGTGTGGCCGTCGAAGAAAGCGGGGCGACCCACTTTCCTGCGATGTAAGATTTGAGCGGTGTATCAAACATAACCAACGGCCCGCTTCTGATCTTCGATGATGTACTTGCTTGCCCGCCAATAGTGCCAAGCCGCCCATAGCCCGCTGGGCGCGAGGATCAGTTGGGCAAGGCGCAATGAGTCCGCGCTTGCGGGCTGCGATCCCGCGAAATAATCACTGAGGCCCCCGACGATTGCCGGTGCGACGATGAGGTTGAGCAGGTTTGCGATCAACAGCGAGATCGCAATCGACATAGCCCGCATCTTGGGTGCAGCGAGGTTCTGGCAAAGCGCCATTGCCGGGCCAATGTAGAAATAAATGGCCGGAATGAAGATCCACCACATCAGCTTTGCGAACGCCAAATCATGCGTCCAGTAAGCGAGGAATGAGGGGACTGTCGCAACCGCAGTAACGGCGGCCAGCAAATTGGCGATTTTGCGGGGGTCGGTAAAGCTCGGCCGCGCGACGACATAGGCGGTGACCAGCGACGCTCCGATACCGGCGACAAGATAGATCTGGCCAAGCAGGCCGCCTGCGGTGCCTTCATTCATGCCATAGGTCCGCTGGAGAAACAGCGGCGTGAACCACATAAGGCCCCAACCCCAAAAGGCTGAGAGGCCCGCGCCCATCATCGCGTGGACCGCTGCCTTTTGCGACCAGAGGAAACGGAAGGTTTCCATCACGCTGGGTGCCTTTTCCTCAACCACCGCATCCAGACGGCCGCGCGCAGGTTCCTTGATGGTCACCATGATGATGATGGCGAGAATGACTCCGGGAATGCCAAGGACCAGAAAGGCCGAGCGCCAGCCATGGAGGTTGGAGACGTAGCCCGCAATGTCAGAGCCGAGCCAGGCCCCAATGGGGGCTCCAAGGGCAAAGACAGTCATCGCCATGGAGCGCCGGTCTGCCGGGAAGTAATCCCCGATGATCGAGTTACAGGCCGGTGTTCCGCCCGCTTCGCCAATACCGACACCAATACGGGCCAAAAGAAGATCAAAATAGCCGCGCGTATAGCCCGTCAACGTCGTCATCAGCGACCAGACCGTCACACAGACCGCCAGCAGCGTGCGGCGGTTTGACCTGTCGCACAGCCAGGACAGCGGAATGCCCATAACCACGTAAAAGAGCGCCAGAGGGATGCCGAGTGAGGCCGCGCCGGAATCACTGAGATGGAGTTCCTTGCTGATCGGCCCCAGCAAGGTGGAGAGGACATATCGGTCAGCAATGCTGATCGTATAGACCAGCATCATGATGAAGAGGACGTACCAACGCTGCCCAAGCGTCGAAACCTCATCAACGTTGGTTGGAGCCTTACTCGCCATGCCGCATCCCCCTCATTATTTTACCAAATCACTGCCCAAGGCCGCCCGCAATGGCCCCAGCCAGGGTTCGAAGTTTTTCCACTGGTCAAGGCCGTCTCGGAAGATCGGCTGACGAACCTGCTCTGAACTCGGTGTGCGCACGCTGCGCTTGGTTTTGTGGAACTCGACGCAGGCTGGCTCAAATGGCAGGCCACAATAATCGAGAATACGCCGGACATTGCCTTCCAGATCGTCGATCACATCCTCATGCTGCACACGCAGCACGCGCCCAGGCAGTACAGCATCCCAGTGATCCATCAGCTCAACATAGGTGCGGTAATAACGGGCGATTTCCTCAATGCCGTAGGTGAACTCCTGCCCCTGCGCGAACAGCTGTTTGAAGTTGCTGAAGCAGCAGGCCATAGGGTCACGGCGCGCATCGATGATCCGGGCATTGGGCAGGATCAGATGCATCAGCCCCACATGCCGGAAGTTATTCGGCATCTTGTCGACGAAAAACGGGCGACCCAAGGCACGGTTGGGCATCGTATCGGCGATGTACTGCTCCCCGAAACGGCGGACTGTTGCCTCATCCAGTTCTGGCAGCACACCGGGATAGCGTGGATCGTCAAAATTGAGCTCACGTCCCTGCAACTCGTGCACGATGCGCTGGATATCCGGCAGTTCCTGCGTGCCTTCGACCATGCTGTGCGACGCAAGAATCTGCTCGATCAAAGTTGAGCCGGAACGCGGCAGGCCGAGCACGAAGATCGGTGACGGGTCATCCAGTCCCCAGCCCGCCCGTTCAGCAAAGAAGGCCGGCGTGCATACGCGCTTCTGCTCACGCGTGTTGGTTTCAAATACCGTGGGGATATAGCCGTTGCTGGCGCGGTGCATAACATTGCCCCGCTCATAAGCCGTCCAGGATCCGGCATAATCGCCCTTGTCCTCAAGCGCCTTGCCCAAGGCGAAAGCAATGTGGATCCGGTCGATCTCAGCCGTGGTTTCATCCTCGAGACGCGCCCGCATCACGGCAATGGACTCGTCTGAAAAACGATAGGTCTTAAGGTTGGCGAGGCTCCACCAGGCGTCACCGAAATCAGGCCGATCGTCGGTTGCGGCCATATAGGCGTCAATCGCCTCATTGGTCAGGCCTTCGGTCTTGAGCGCATGGCCAAGCCACAGGTTAAGATCCGCGCGACGCACCCTGGCGAGCGGCGCATCACCGGGGATCTCTTCCAACAGTGCGCGATAGGATGGGATTACCCCTTCAAAATCGCCAAGACCGACCTGAATAGACGCGGCCTGAATGCGATGCGAATGGTTGGTGGGATCCATGCTGAGCAATGGCTCAAGCGCCTCACGCGCCTGAGGGAATTTGTGCCGCGCAATCAGCACCTGAACATATTCACGCCGCGCTTCGTGATGTTCCGGCACCATGTCGAGCACACCGGCATAGAGCGTTTCGGCATCATCGAGCACATTGCGCATGTGCCCGATCTGCGCGAGCAGGCGCATCCCCTCCGGGTGATCGCCGGCCTCCAGCAGGAACCGGCGGATCAGCATTTCGGCGGTGTCGACGTCACCGTCACCGAAGAGGACTTTTGCCTGAACGATCACTGGCGGCAGACTGAGGAGATGGGTGCAGTGTTTCGTCGCGATCTCGGCGCTCGCAGTATCGCCAGTCATGCGGTACAGACTGTCGAGCATGCGCCAGCCCATGACGAGAGCGGGGTTGAACGCCACAGCAGTGCGCAGATCGGCAATCGCAGCAGGCGCATCGCGCCGCGCGACATGACACAGTCCGCTTTCCAGAAACAACTGGCTGAATTGAGGATGATGCTGGGACAGCCGCTTAAGCATCGCCAGCGCGGCATCCGTCTGCTGCATCATGCGCAGCGAATGTGCCGCAATCAAAAGTAGGTCGCGGTTGTCGGGATGAACTGCCAGCAGGTCATTGGCCCCGGCCAATGCGGCTGGATGGTTATCATTCGCCTGGAGCGCGCGCAGGCTGCTGACGTCGGCCTCAGACGGAGAGGCCGGAAGCGGCGGCGACGGCTGGTCATTGGTCGCGTTTGGCAGGTCGGTTTGGATGGACATAACGCCTTGGTGTGTCGGCAATCACCGCACAATTGTCAAACTTGCGGCGCCTTCAAAAAGAAAGGGGCGGCGCCTATGGCACCGCCCCTGCCTGTTACTTCATCGTGGCACGAAATCAGTACTTGGTGCTGATCTTGATACCATAGGTCATCGGACGCACGATCGTGGACGTCTTGATGTACTGCGACGAGTTGGTGAACGTCGAAGCGTGGCTGTTGAACAGGTTGTCCCCGAACAGAGTCACGGTCCAGTCTTCACGCGTGAAGCCGATCTGCGCGTCGGTGAGGGCATAGCCCGGCATCTTGTAGCGCAACACGGTGGTTGCGGGAACGATGATGCCGTTCGGGCCGACAACGCTGCCGTTACCGGCAACATCACCCGACGGATAGGTCGCAGGCTCGTTATACATCGTGCTCGTGTAGTTCACGCCACCGGCGACAAACCACTTCGCGTCTGCGGGGCCGTCAAATTCATAACGGACGCGGACGTTGCCCTGGAAGTGCGGGCTGAACGGCGTGATGCCGCCAACGTTACCAAACGGGCTCTGCACAGGAAGCACACTGCTACCCACGCGGACCTGCGTGATGCAGCGACCAAAGGACGATGCTGCCGGGTTGTTGGCGATGAAGCAAGGGGCGTTGGCCTGCTTGCTGTCATTGTAGGTTGCCGAACCCTGCAACGTCAGACCGCTGGTCGGACGTGCCACGATCTGCGCTTCGATGCCCTTGATGTGGTAGGTTGGGCCATTGGTCCCGAACGCCGTGTTGCCGAAGCCGGCAGCCGGGTTGAAGAAGCCAATCTGCGTATTTTCCCAGATCATGTAATAGGCAGACGCGTTAAACGTGACCTTCCGGTCCAGCAAATCGGTCTTTACGCCCATTTCCCAGTTGGTCAGATTGTCCGGAGCATATGCCGCCGGAACGAGCAACTGCTTAACGCCCGGACGGATCGGATCGTTAACACGCGCTGATGCACCACGGTTAAACGCACCCGGACGGAAGCCCTGGCTGAACGTTGCATAGACCATTGTGCCGTCATGCGGCTTCCAGGTGATCGTGCCCTTGCTCTTGAAGCCGTGATAGGTCGACTCAAGGTTCTGAGCATCAAGGTTCGAACCCGTTACGCACACCGGCGTCTGATAGCAGCTGGCGCTGAACGAGGAGTAGACCGAACCCTTTTCATAGTTCTTGTAGTTGTAATAACGCGTGCCGGCCGTGATTGTCAGGTTCGACAGAAGGTCAAAATCGACCGAGCCGAATGCTGCATACTGACGGTAACCGCGCTGAATGTCTTCACCGAAGGCCACTGCCGGACCGCGGGGACCAGCAATGTTCAGCGAAGCTGCGGGGTTAGGCGCAACAAGGCCAAGGCAAACCGAACCGGCTGCGCGGATCTGAGCTGCAGTCAGCGAAGGATTGCATGACGGAATGGTCTTATAGTCCCAATCCATCGTGTCTTCGATCGCGAACTTTTCATAATAGGCACCAGCGATGAAACGCAAACGCTTATCATCCGGGGAGCTGATGCGGAATTCTTGGCTCAGGTGCGTGTTGCGAACCTTGTCGTTCCAGTAGCTGTTCGGCTCATGGCAGAACGGCGCCTGGCCAGCACCGAAGTAATAGTTGGCACCGCCGGTGCACTGATAGAAAATGCCGTACGTCGCGCGCGCATAGTTGGTGTAGTCACCCTGCTGCGAGATGTGGCGGGTCAGATAAGCACCGGTGTAGATCAGCTTGAAATCGCCAACCTTACCATTCACCGTCCAAGCCGTGTTCGAGTACTTGTCGTTGTTGTACTGCGGCGAGAACAGCGTGGAGGACATGCCCGTCAGCGGCGCATAGTCATAGGTATAAGTCTGGGTTGCGAAGGTGCCCTTCGACTTCAGGCTCTGATACGACTGCGAAACCAGCAGGTCCCAATCCGGAGCGATCTTCCAGTCAGCTGAGATGCGGCCACCGGTGTAGTCGACCGGGTTGAAGTTATCTTCAACCAGCGAGTTGTTGTTGTACTTGCCATCATTGGTCTGCTGGCCCGGCGTCAAACGGTTGCCGTTGTTAATGCCGGTCACCGGATCCGTGTAGTTCAGATAATAGGCGCCAAGGTCGGTCGGCTGACGCGTGAAGGTCGAGAACTTGTTGTCGATGTAGCCGCCATGGTGATCGGTGTAGATCACTGCGCGAACCGCAAGCGTGTCCTGGATAACAGGCACGTTGATCATCGCATTGAACGAAGCATTCGACGAACCACCGCGCGTGCCGCCAAAGGCACCCTCAATACGGCCTTCAAACTTGTCGAGCTTGGGCTTGTTGGTGATGTAGCGAACCACACCAGCCTGTGCACCGC
Source organism: uncultured Sphingomonadaceae bacterium (assembly GCA_937996655.1). Classification (GTDB taxonomy): domain Bacteria; phylum Pseudomonadota; class Alphaproteobacteria; order Sphingomonadales; family Sphingomonadaceae; genus Aquisediminimonas. Next base: position 524,761 of record CALKUK010000013.1, read on the forward strand.
CGCCGAAGAGCGTACCCTGCGGACCTTCGAGCACTTCGACGCGCTCAATGTCAGCGACATAGACGTCGGCGTTACGCGCCGGGAACTGCATCGACTGGTCATCGAGGTAAAGTGCGACGTTCGGGAAGCCACCGATCGTTGCCGAGGACTGCTGACCGGCAAAGCCTGCCGACAGACCGCGCATGAAGATTGCGCCGCCGCCCGGGCCGTTGCTGCCGAACGTCACGTTCGGCGTATACTTCAGAAGGTCATTCAGCGTGGTCACGTTAAGCTTGGCCAGCGTATCGGTGCTGAACGCCTGCAGCGTCATCGGCACGTCCTGGATCGACTGGTCACGGCGCGTTGCCGTCACGACGATGTCAGCAACGCCGCCATCATCGTTCGAAGCACCGGCGTCCTGCGCGAATGCAGGCCCGCTACCGGCGCCGAGAGCTGCGATAACAAGCGCAGCACTCGTGAATTTTAGAGATGTTTTCAACGATATTCTCCCCGATTTTGGTTCGACAGCACGCGGCCTTGAACCGGATTTTTTATAAAATTCTGAGCCACGATGGATTCCGGCCCCTTATGTCACAAATGAGCAAATTTTCGGCAACGGTAAAATAAATTAAACGCCCAATCACAACATCTACATCGCCGAATTAGAACGCCTAATGCAAGCCTCGCCCGGTTGGAAAGTGCGCCATGCCAACGCTAGGCGCAACTAAATTCAATACATTACAGGGTGGAATGTTATGAAATCGGGTGCCGACTACGCGCTTCTGATCTCCAGCGAAGACCGCAAAGGCATTGTGGCGGCGGTCGCCAATTCGATCGTCAGCCAGGACTGCAACATCGTGGAAAGCGCGCAATTTCAGGATTGCGACAATGGCCGGTTCTTCATGCGGGTCGCCATCACCTGCCCGGAAAGCATGACTGTTGAGCGCTTTACCGAAGCCTTCGCCCCTGTTGCGAAAACATTTGAGCTCGACTGGAGCATCCAAAATCTGAAGCGGAAGCTCCGCGCCATGATCATGATGAGCCAGGGCGGCCATTGCCTGAATGACCTCCTCTACCGGACGTCAACGCATCGCCTGCCGATTGAGGTGACCAGCGTCGTTTCCAACCACACCACTTGGCAGCGCCGTGTTGAGCATGAAGGCCTGCCCTATCACCACCTTCCCATAACGCCCGAAAACAAGGCGGAACAGGAAGCCAAGCTATTGCAGATGGTGGATGACCAGCAGGTCGATCTCATCATTCTCGCACGGTATATGCAGGTTCTGTCGGACAAGCTTTGCCAAAAGCTGGACGGCCGTGTGATCAACATTCACCACAGCTTCCTGCCGGGATTCAAAGGCGCCAAGCCCTACCACCGCGCCCATGAGCGGGGCGTCAAAATGGTCGGTGCGACGGCCCATTATGTGACGGCAGACCTCGACGAAGGGCCCATCATTACGCAGGATGTGTCCATCGTCGACCATGCGGACACAGTTGAAGATCTGATCGCGCAGGGGCAGGACACGGAAAGCCGCGTCTTGGCGCGCGCCGTAAAGCTGCACAGCGAACACAGGGTGATGCTCAACGGCAACCGCACTGTTGTTTTCAAATAGATCAAAAAGCGGGAGCGCGCAGAGACCATGAGACCCGATATGCCCGCCTTGGGTGAAATCCTTTTGGGCCTTTTCCGTGCGCCCGCCGCAAGCATAAGGCATCGTAGCGCTGGACTTTCCTCGGCATCGACGCCATCCATCTGCCCCCAATCATGAGCGATACTGACATCACATATGATATTGCCGTTATCGGCGGCGGAGTGAATGGCTGCGGCATTGCCCGCGATGCCGTGGGGCGCGGCGCGCGCGTTTTGCTCCTTGAAGCGGCGGATCTGGCCAGTGGCACCTCCTCCGCCTCGACAAAGCTGATCCATGGCGGCTTGCGCTATCTGGAACATTATGAATTTGCGCTTGTCCGCGAGGCGTTGAGCGAAAGAGAACGCCTCTGGTCCATCGCCCCGCATATCATCTGGCCGATGCGCTTCGTCCTGCCGCATGTCGCAGGCCTGCGCCCGCGCTGGCTCTTGCGCGCCGGGCTTTTCCTCTATGATCATATCGGCGGCCGCAAGAAACTGGCGCCGACAAAGAGCATTGATCTGCGCCACCATGCCGCCGGCAAGGCGCTGAAACCCCAGTTCAAAGATGCCTTTGCCTATTCCGACTGCTGGGTCGACGATGCTCGACTTGTCGTGTTGAATGCGCGCGACGCGGCAGACCGAGGCGCCGAGGTCCGCACCCGCTGCAAAGTTGAGCGGCTGGTGCGCAAAGACGATGCGTGGGAGATCACAACCACCTCCGGCACCTTCAGCGCCCGCGCGGTCGTCAACGCCGCAGGCCCTTCTGTCATGAACCTGCTAGATCGTTCGGAAGCCCACAGCGCGGGCCGCATCCGCCTTGTGCGCGGGTCACACATCGTGTTGCCCCGCCTGTTCGATCATGAATTCTCTTACTTCTTCCAGCTTCCGGACGGGCGCATCTTCTTCGCCATTCCCTATGAGCAGGATTTCACGCTGGTTGGCACAACGGACCGCGATCATGACGCCGGCCCGGACCATGTGACGGCCAGTGAAGAGGAAATCGCCTATCTGTGTGACGGCGTGAACTTCTATTTCCGCAAAGCCATATCGCCCAACGACGTCATCTGGACGTTCTCCGGCGTGCGCCCCCTGTTCGACGACGGGTCGGAAAAACCCGAAGCCGCGACGCGCGGCTATCGGCTTGAACTCACCCCCGCTGCAGAGGGCGCGCCGATGCTGTCCATCTTCGGTGGGAAGATCACCACGTACCGCCATCTCGCACAGGAAGCTGTGGACCTGATGACGTCGCGCGTGCCGCAATTGTCGTCCGATCACTGGACCGACAAAGCCGCCCTGCCCGGTGGGGACTTCCCCATCGACGGCGCCCCCAAGCTCGTGGAAGATGTCGCCAAGCTCTATCCGTTTATGGACCGGAGTTGGGCGGCCCGACTGGTCCGCTCATACGGCACCCTCACCATGCAGATTTTCGGCGACGCAAAGTCAATGTCGGATTGCGGACAGCATTTTGGCCACGGCTTGACGGAACGGGAAGTCTGCTATCTCATCGAGCGGGAATGGGGCCAGACAGCGGACGACATTTTATGGCGCCGCAGTAAGCTTGGCCTACACTTCAAAGCGGATCAGGTCACTGCTTTGGACGCCTACCTGAAACAGGCACATGTTGCCGCTTCCGCGCAGCAGGTGGACGCCGTCCAAGCCTAATCAGAGCGCCGCAAGGGGTGCGGGCCGTGGGTCAATAATCGACCGGATATCAGCGATTGCATGGATTTTTGGTGCCCCTGGCCGGACTCGAACCAGCACTCCTTACGGAACTCGATTTTGAGTCGAGCGCGTCTACCAATTTCACCACAGGGGCCTATGGCGGTGCGCCTAGCGCAGCCTGTCGTCGGGTGCAAGCTTAGCGCGACATTCCGCTGACACCGCGCGGATTTGGCCCGAAACGGTTCTCCATCGGCGTTCCCGGCAGCAGGAAAAGAACAAACAGGGCAACGAAGCCGACAAGTATCGCGCCAGACACCACAAGCTCGGCATCTGGTCGGTTCTGTGCGGCCACCCAGCAGACATAAGGCAGATAGAGCAACAGCATCCACCATCCGGACCGGTCACTGTCATGCAGGCGCCGTGCGCTCGTCGACAGAAGCGGGAGAAGCGACAAAATTGATATTGTCAGTTCCGCCGCCCCCATCCGGGCCGCGACGATGGTTCGCGTGCCATCCAGCGCATCGAAGAAATTGGCGGCGAGCACAGCGACCGAATACAGCAGGAAAAAGAACCAAAATTCCCGACGGGTCGCGCGTCCCGTGAAAACGGCATAGTTACGAAACGGCGAGGTCATCCAGTCCATAATCGTGCACCATCCCCAACAGGTCTGACATGGTGCTACCCGTGAAAGAGGCGCGATTGCAAGCCATTGGCGTTAATTCCTCGGCGCCTGACGGCGGTAGGAGAGCGCTTCGGCGATATGGATACGTCCAACATGGTCATTGCCTGCCAGATCCGCAATCGTCCGCGCGACACGCAGAATGCGGGTATATCCCCGTGCCGATAGTCGCATGGCCTCGGCCGCCTGCGCCAGAAGCTTTTGGCCAGCCTCATCGGGGCGGCAGACCTCCGCCAGCAGTTCACCATCCACTTCGGCATTGGTCCGGAACCCGGTCGCTTCATAGCGGACGGTCTGCCGGTCTCGTGCCACACAGACCCGCACCCGGACCTCTGCCGATCCTTCTCCCGGCGGCGGCAGGATGAGATCGGCTGCACTCACGGCCGGAACGTCAACATGCAGGTCAATACGATCAAGCATCGGGCCAGATACCTTTGCCTGATAGTCCGCCGCACAGCGCGGCGCGCGGGCACAGGCAAGCGATGCATCACCCAGATGGCCGCAGCGACACGGGTTCATGGCAGCAACCAGCTGAACCCGCGCGGGAAAGGTGACATGGGCATTCGCGCGCGCCACGCTGACGGTGCCTGTTTCCAAAGGCTGCCGTAGCGAATCGAGCACAACCCGCTGAAATTCCGGCAGTTCATCGAGAAACAGCACGCCGAGATGGGCCAGGCTGACCTCTCCGGGCCGGACACGCAGCCCGCCGCCCACAAGGGCTGCCATCGACGCGGAATGGTGCGGGGATCGAAAGGGGCGCTGGCGAACGAGGCGCCCGCCCTGCAACTCACCTGCGACAGAGGCCACCATCGACACCTCAAGCGCTTCGGCTGCCGTCAACTCCGGCAGGATGCCCGGCAGGCACGCCGCCATCAGGGACTTGCCCGCCCCAGGTGGACCGCAAAAGAGGAGGTTATGGCCACCGGCCGCCGCAATCTCCAAGGCCCGCTTTGCCGTCTCCTGCCCTTTGACCTGCGCCAGATCCGGGCCTGATGCTTTGGCGTCAACCTGACCGGGGGCGGGCGGCGTGATGATCGCGGCGCCTTTGAAATGATTGAGCAGGGTGAGAAGATCTGGCGCGGCGATTACCTCGACAGTGCCCGCCCATGCGGCTTCGGGCCCCTGTTCCGCCGGGCAGACCAGACCAAGTTCAGATTGCGACGCGTGCAGCGCAGCCAGCAGCACGCCGGGCGAGGCCGTAACCCTGCCATCGAGCCCCAATTCACCGACGAACAGGTAAGAGGCGATGGTTTCCGCATCGATGATTCCCATGGCCCCAAGCAGTGCGACCGCGATGGGCAGATCATAATGTGACCCTTCCTTCGGCAAATCGGCCGGTGAAAGGTTCACAGTGATACGCTTCGGGGGAAGCGACAGGCCGATCGCCGCGATGGCCGCGCGCACTCGTTCCCGGCTTTCGGCAACGGCCTTATCCGGCAGGCCGACCACAATAAACGCCGGAACTCCTGCAGAAACCTGACACTGAACCTCTACGCTACGCGCTTCCAAACCGAGATATGCGACCGTGCGGGCTAGAGCGACCATCCGTGATTCCTGATCCTAAAACATCCGTTAACCAGTCGCCCGAAAGTGTTGGAAAGCATCGGCAGTGCATCTCCGGTTTCGGAGTAAATGACCATGCTGAACAAATCTTCGACCCACGCTTTTCGCACTATAACTGCACTCATCGGCTTGTCGATACTTGCCGTTTCAGGACCAGCGCAAGCAGATGATGGTCATGACCAAAGGTACACGACAATAGATTACGCGAATGTCATTGATTCTCGGTCAAATAATGTTGGGTCGGGCATCCCTGTGGAGCATCGTACGACGCAGGCGCGCCGCGCGCATCGTTATGGCCCGTTCTACATCATTGATGACACGACGGTGGGGCTGGACAATGTGATCGACAGCATGTCGCCAAACCGTTTCCGCGCCCTCATGGCCGCGTGGCCCAATATCGACACGATCAAGATCATCGAATGCCCCGGCACGGTTGATGATGAAGCCAACCTCGTTCTTGCCCGCATGATCCGCACCGCAGGCATCCGCACGGTCGTGCCGAGCAACGGATCGGCCCGGTCCGGCGGCGTGGAGCTGTTTCTGGCAGGGGCAGAACACCATGCGGAACCTGGCGCCGAACTCGGCGTGCACAGCTGGGTTGATGAAAACGGCCTTGAAGCCAAGGACTATCCCCGCAACGACCCAGTCCATCAGGAGTATATCCGTTATTACATCGACATGGGCTTCACCCCCGACAAAGCGCGGGAGTTTTATGCCTTCACCAACGCGGTCGCCCCGCATGATGGCATTCACTATATGACCCGCCGGGAAATGGCCCACTTCAACATCGCTTATTAAGCCGGACAGAATTCACAACACCCTCACTGCACCGGCTATTGCCGCGGCAGGTGAAACACACCACATGGCAGGCATGTCCATGCGCAGCCGATGGAAGTCTTTGTCTCAGATCCCCGCCGTCCGGCTGGTGATCCTGATTTTTGGCGTCCTATGCATGATCCTGGCGCCGCTCGCCTCCCCCCTTCCCGGCCCCGGCGGCACAGTTTTGTTTGCAATTGGGCTCGGCTTGGTACTCCAGACCTCTGCCTGGGCGCGGCGACGCTATGTGAAGTTCAAACGCCGCTACCCGAGGCAAGGTAGTTGGATTGATTGGGGGATGCGGCGTAAGAGCCATAAAAGGCGCGAACAGGTGAAGAAACAGGCATCTGGTGATTGACTCTTTCCCACGACCCGCATAACGGACGCTCCATCAAGGCCGCCGCTTTCGGGGCGGCTTTTTCTTTTTGATTTGTTTTTGAGGGCATGAGCGATGAAGCGCACCTTCCAGCCGAGCAACTTGGTTCGCGCACGGCGTCACGGTTTCCGGGCTCGCATGGCGACCGTCGGTGGCCGGGCAGTAATCCGGGGCCGTCGCGCCCGCGGCCGCAAGAAGCTGTCGGCCTGATCACCCTGAATAAGCGGTCAGACTTTCTGGCCGCCAATTCTGGAAAACGGGCTGCCTTTGGCGGCCTCGTTTTGCTTGTCCGCGATCGGCAGGATGCCAACGCTCAAATGCGGGTCGGCTACACCGTGACCAAAAAAGTCGGCAACGCCGTCACCCGCAACCGTGTGAAGCGCCGCTTTCGTGAACTCGCGCGGGAGCTTCTGCCCCGTGCAGGTGTGGCCGGTGCAGACCATGTCCTTATCGGTCGCAACAGCGCGGTTGAGCGGGATTTTGACAAGCTGCGAAGTGACCTGACCAAAGCATTGGCAAAGGTCGCGGAATGATCGCGCGGCTGCTCATCTGGCTCGCAAAAGCGTGGCAGTGGGGCCCGTCGGCAATTTTACCCCCGACATGCAGGTATCAACCCTCCTGTTCGGCCTATGCAATCGAGGCCTTGGGGCGCTATGGCGCGCTCAAAGGAATCTGGCTTTCCGTCCGTCGCATCCTGCGCTGTCACCCTTGGGGCGGCCAAGGCTATGATCCGGTGCCGTGAGTTTATTGGGGAATTGAGTTGAGCGAGAATCGCAATTTCGTGCTGGCCATCCTGCTGTCGGCGCTTGTCCTGTTCGGCTGGACATATCTCGGCGAAAAGTTCTTCCCGCAGCCCAAGGCTCCGCCGGCCGCCACGCAGAGCGCGCAAACCGGCACCCTCGGTGCGACCGGAACTCCGGCTACGCCCGCAATTGCAAAGCCACGCGATGTGAATGCCGTGCTCATCGAAAGCGGCCGCGTTCTTGTTGAAACGCCCAAGCTGAAAGGCTCGATCAGCCTAAAGGGCGCGCGCTTTGATGACCTCATCCTGCCGCGCCACACCGTCACGGTGAAGAAGGACTCGCCACCTGTCCGCATCCTCTCCCCCTTGGGGACTGAGCACAGCCAGTTTGCCGGCTTCGGCTGGACGGGCACGGGTGGCATCTTCCCCGATGGCAACACCGTGTGGAAGGCAAACGCCGCAAAACTGACTCCCTCCTCGCCTGTCACCCTCAGCTGGGATAACGGGCAGGGGCAGCTGTTCCAGATCGTGATCGAAGTTGACGAGGACTATATGTTCACGGTCGACCAGAGCATCGTGAACAAAGGCGCAGCCCCCCTCGCCGTCCGTCCATTCGGTTATATCAACCGCGGCTATGCAACGGTCGGAAAGACGAGCGCCCTAGCTGGGCCGCGCCACGACGTTGACAGTTGGACCATCCATGTCGGCCCCATCGGCACGTTCGACAATGCGACCAATTACAGTGTGAACTATAAAGATCTCGACACCCAAGGCGCCGCAGGTCAGCGCTTCAAATCCACAGGCGGCTGGCTTGGCTTTGGCGATACCTATTGGTTGACGGCGATGGCACCTTCTCAGACGGCGCACATGGATGCGGGCTTCCGGAAGGGCGGCGACGCATATCAAGCTGATTACGCGCTCGACAACACCGTCGTCGCACCCGGCCAGACCACCAGCGTGAAGACACACTTCTTTGCCGGAGCAAAGGAAGTCCCCGTTCTCGACAGTTATATGGACAAACTTGGCATCCAGCAGTTCGGCAATGCGATTGACTGGGGCTGGTTCAAAATGTTCGCAAAGCCGATCTTTTACCTGCTCGACACCCTGTTCAAGCTCGTGAAGAATTTCGGCGTGGCGATCATCCTGCTGACCGTCATCATCAAGGCGCTGATGTTCCCAATCGCGCAGCGTCAGTTTGCGTCTATGGCCGCGATGCGCGTGGTCCAGCCCAAGGTGAAAGCGCTTCAGGAGCGTTACAAGGACGACAAGCAGAAGCAGCAGCAGGCGATGATGGAGCTGTACCAGAAGGAAAAGATCAACCCGATGGCGGGCTGTCTTCCGATCTTCATCCAGATCCCCGTCTTTTATGCGCTCTACAAGGTGCTGCTCCTGACGATCGAAATGCGGCACCAGCCTTTTGCGCTCTGGATCAATGATCTGTCCGCGCCTGACCCGCTGACGCCGGTCAATCTGTTCGGCCTACTGGACTTTACGCCGCCCTCAATGATTGCGCTCGGCGTACTTCCGATCCTTCTCGGCATCACCATGTTCATGCAGTTCAAGCTGAACCCGGCGCCGGTTGATCCTGTGCAGCAGCAGGTCTTCTCCATCATGCCCTGGATCATGATGTTCCTGATGGCGCCGTTTGCGGCGGGCTTGCAGCTTTACTGGGTGGTCAACAACCTGTTGACCATTGCCCAGCAGAAGTTCCTGTACAGCCGCCACCCGGCGATGAAGGAAGCTGCAGGTAAGTGACTTTTACCGACGATCAGATTGAGACCGCGCGGAAGCTCTTTTCCGGGCCGATCGCCTTCCTCAAATCCGCGCCGGACCTGAAGTTCCTGCCTGACGCGGATGTGAACGAAGTCGCGTTTGCTGGACGGTCCAACGTGGGCAAATCGTCGCTGATCAATGCACTCACCAACCGCAGCGCGCTGGCGCGAACGTCCAACACGCCGGGCCGGACGCAGGAATTGAACTTTTTCGACGTGGGCGATCCACTCAAATTCCGTCTGGTCGACATGCCCGGCTATGGCTTTGCCGAAGCGCCAAAGGATGTCGTCAAGAAATGGCGTTTTCTGGTGAACGACTATCTGCGCGGCCGTCAGGTGCTAAAACGTGCGCTTGTCCTCATCGATAGCCGCCACGGCATCAAAGACGTCGACACAGACGTGATGGACATGCTGGATGCCGCTGCCGTCAGCTATCGGATCATCCTGACCAAGGCGGACAAGATCAAAGCCAGCGCTCTTGCGGAGGTGACGCAGAAAACCGCCGAAGAAGTCCGCAAGCGCCCCGCCGCCCATCCCGACATTATCCAGACGTCGAGCGAAAAGGGTATGGGCCTGCCGGAACTGCGCGCTGCCGTGCTTGAGGCGATCAACACCTAGTCTCCCGCCGCTACCCACTCGACTTTGCGGGAACGCATTGGGTATGAGGCCTTTATGATCAAGCTCTTCATCGGCAACAAAACCTATTCCAGCTGGTCCCTGCGCGGCTGGCTGGCGGCCAAGCAATCTGGCCTTCCCTTCGAGGAAATCGTCGTGCCGCTTTATGATGCGGACTGGACCACGACACGAGAAGGTGCGGTCTATGCGCCGTCCGCCGGCAAAGTGCCCATTCTATGGGATGGCGACATTGTTGTGTGGGACAGCTTTGCCATCCTTGAATTTCTGAACGAACGGTCCGGCGGCGACAAGTTCTGGCCCAAGGATGAGGCTGCCCGGGCCATGGCGCGGTCCATGTCCGCCGAAATGCATTCGGGCTTCACCCCTTTGCGCCGGCTGCATTCCATGAACACGCGACGGGTATATCCCGCAGCCCCGCTGGATCCAGACGTCGAAAAGGACGTTGCCCGTCTAATGGACATCTGGGCGCAGGCCCGCGCGCGGTTTGGCGGGGAAGGCGATTTCCTGTTTGGTGACTTTGGGGCCGCAGACATCATGTTCGCACCTGTCGTGACCCGCCTCGTGACCTATTCCATGCCAGTCGCCCGTTTTGCCGAGGCCTATATGGATGCTGTCCTCAACCATCCCTTCATGCAGGACTGGCTGGCTGCGGCGCAGGAAGAAGAATGGGTTATTGATCGATTTGAAGGACCATCTCAGTAAGCGTCTGGTCTCGTTGGCTTACCCCTTTGCATTCGGCCAAGCACGCCGCTAGTCGGGCAGAGTGACAGACGCAATCGACCTTGCCATCCGGCTGATGGCCGCCCCTTCCGTAACGCCTGCGCGCGGTGCTGTGTTTGACGTGCTGGAAGCAGCGCTGCTGCCGCTGGGCTTTGAAGTCGACCGCTTTGTGTGTGGCGAAGCCCCCGATGGGCCGGTGGAAAATCTTTTCGCCACGCGTGCCGGCGCAGGCGGCAAGCCCCACTTCGCCTTTGCCGGTCATTTAGATGTCGTCCCGCCCGGAGACGGGTGGGTCAGCGATCCATTCGCCCCCGAAGTGCGTGGAGATCTACTCTACGGTCGCGGAGCTGTGGATATGAAGGCGAGCATCGCTGCCTTTGTCGCCGCGATCCCTGCCGATCATCCCGGCCGTATCAGCCTGATCATCACCGGCGATGAAGAAGGCCCGGCGGTCTATGGCACCGTCGCCCTAATCGACCATATGAAGCAGCGCGGGCTGATCCCCGATCTGTGTCTGGTGGGAGAACCGACATCATCGCACCGCCTCGGCGATATGATGAAGATCGGACGTCGCGGTTCTGTAAACATCTGGATCACCGTTCCCGGTACACAGGGCCATGTCGCTTACCCGCATCTGGCCGACAACCCGATCACCAAATTGGTGCGGATGCTGGGGCGGATCGACGGCATTGTGCTGGATGAAGGGACGGATTGGTTTCAGGCCTCCAACATCGAGATTACGGAGCTTGAGGTCGGCAATAAGGCGACCAACGTCATTCCCGCCGCCGCCAAGGCGCGCCTGTCGATCCGTTTCAACGATCTGCATAGCGGTGAAAGCCTGAGCGCCATGATCCGCGCCATCGTGCATGATGTAGAGCCCGCGGCAGAGGTTGACGCCCGCATCTCCGGCGAAGCTTTCCTAACGCCGCCAGGGGCGTTCAGCGATCTGATCGGCGCGGCCATCCGGGACGTGACAGGGCTGGACGCGGACAGATCCACAACGGGCGGCACGTCCGACGCGCGCTTCCTCAGTAAGCTCTGCCCTGTGGTCGAATTCGGCCTGTGCAACGCAACCATGCATAAGCTCGACGAGGCCGTCGCGCTGGCGGACGTCGAGGCACTTGTGAAAATTTACGCGGGCATTCTCGCCCGCATTTAGGCTTTCCGGCGGGTGGGTGGTGCCTCTGATGGTGCCATGAAGTTGCGCAGGGCCGATTCAGAACCCGGTCGGGCGATCGCATAGCCTTGCGCGGCCTTGCAGCCCATCACACGCAGCATATCGAACTGCTCTTGGCTCTCAACACCTTCGGCCACCGTTTCCTTGCCAAGCGAATTGAGCACCGTCACCGACGACTGAAGAATGGCCCGCGATTCATTGCAGTGCGTGATGTCCGCAATCATCGTGCGGTCAATCTTCACCCGGTCAACAGGGAGCAGACGCAATCGGCGCAGATCAATCGGCGCGCTACCGAAATTGTCGACAGAAATGGTCGCCCCGGCTTCGCGCAGCGCCTGCACTTCCGCAAAAACGCTATCGCCGGTTGTATAGGCCAATCGGTCGGAAATCTCGATTTCCAGCATCTCAATAGGAGCTTCATGCCGAGCCAAGGCCTCGGTCGCCCGCTCATAGAGGCTACCACGCTCAAACTGGCGTTTGGACATGTTGATGGCGAGACGCTGACGATAGCCGCTGCGATACCAGCGCCCGATGACGGCCGCCGCCTGTGCCAGCGTCCAGTCGGACAGCTCGGCCATTAGCCCTGTCTCTTCAGCGACGCGGATGAATTGATCGGGCGTACGAATGCCGTCCACCGGATGATACCACCGGAGCAGCGCTTCAGCTGCAACGGCATTGCGGTCTCCCAACAGGACCTGCGGCTGGAACTCAAATCCGAACTGATTAAGCTTGAAGGCATTGCGAAGATCAGAGTCGAGCTTTGTCCGCGACGCCAGATTTTCCGCCAAGGCATCGTTATAGAACTGGACCTGCCCTTTTCCATTCTCCTTGGAATGATACATGGCGACGTCTGCCGCCCGCATCAGCTCTGTCAGGGAGTGTCCGTGTATCGGACGCAGCGCAATGCCAATGGAGGCGCCAACGCGCACCGATTGGCCACATAAAGAAAAGGGTTCATTCAGCGCGCGCAGGATGATGGCACCTGTTTCCCGCACCTTCGTTTCGGACGGAACACCCGGCACGAATACAGTGAATTCATCGCCCGCAAGGCGACCGAGCACGGGCGGAATACCGGCATTACCAGACGACGGGAAAATGGACCGAAGCCGATTGGCGATCATGATGAGCAATTGATCACCGGCGGCATGGCCCAGCGTGTCATTGACGCCTTTGAAGTTATCGAGATCAATGAAGAAGAGGGCATCGAGGCGGTCTGCGGGGGCAGCGGCAAGGAGGGTTTCTGTTTCGTTGCGAAAGTGCATGCGATTGGCGAGCGCAGTGACGGGATCAAACAGCGCCATGCTGTTGACCTGTTCCATATTCGTGCGGACCTGCAAAAACAGATCGCCCAAGGACTGAGACAGATCAGGCATCGTCGCTTCGACATATTGCGGCACCGGGGATTCAAGATCACCGGCGGCAGCTTCGCTCAAACGCAGAACGGCAGAATCGATCGATGCAGCCACAACGGCAATCAGCCGATCGGCAGCGCCCCAGGCCAAAACACCACAGGCAAGCGCAATAATCAGGGGATTGCTGAAAGACCAAACATCCTGCGGATCGGCAAGTTCAGAAAAGCTCGCCAAAAGAAATGCAACCGCACCAATACTGAAGGCAAAGCCAAATGCATGAATTTTCAAGGCGTTGCCTTGCATCGTCCCACCCCCCGATCAAAAAACACGACCGAACAGAAATTCCCCGACAGGCTTTATGTCCAAAAGGAATTAATATTTGGCTTAATCGAAAGGGATTTGTGCGCCGTTTATCGGGGTTTTCTCAACACAACATAAAGCGCGCCGGCGCCGCCATGTCGGGGGTGGGCATTGCGGATGGCGGCGATCCGGTCCGCATAGGGTGAGGCCGCCAGCCAATCGGTGATGGAGGCCCGGATAACGCCCCTGCTCGTCGGCGGCAGCCGGGGGTTATCGACGGCAGGCTTGCCCGTGACCAGCAACAGGACCCGATCCCCCCTGCGGATGGCCGCGTCCAATCCCCGGTTCAAGCGGGCATGGGCGCTGGCCAACGTCTCGCCATGCAGATCAATGCTCACATCAGGGCGCAAATCACCCTTCAGGATCCGCTTATCCCAGCTTCCGTCCAGCGTGTCGCGGGCAGGAGGCTGTGCGGCCATTGGTGCTTTTAAAGAGCGCCGGTCGTCCAGCACCGGGCGTTTCGCCGGTTTTTTGGGCAGAGGCAGAGCGACTTCTGCGGTTTTCGACAGCACATCCGCCGCGACCAGCTCACGCCCGGGAAAGGGACGTGCGCTCCGCGCAACGCGTGCCCAAATGGCCTGCTCTTCAGCGCTGAGGCGGCGTCCCCGCAACGGGTGCCTCCGCCTTCAATCGCGCCAACGTGCCCTTGGGGAGTAGGAGAAATGCAGATCCCCGCGCGGACATGCCGCCCGCGACAGTCCGGGCGTCATTGCCTGCTCCCCAGAACGTATCAAAGCGGTTGGACCCCTTAATCGCGCCCCCCGTATCCTGCGCCACCCAAAGCCCATTCACTTCAGGCCGGTCCGTCGACAGGAGCACAGGCCCTCCGAGCGGAACAAACATCGGGTCTGCCGCGACCGTGCCCTTGGGCGTCACCGGCAGGCCAAGCGCGCCCAGCGGACCTGCGCCTGTGAGTTCCTTAAAGAACACCCAGCTCTTATTCTCCCGCATGATCGCGCGGCCTTCTTCTGGGTTGGCGCGCAAATAGGCCATGATGCCCTGCATGGATGTCTGCCCCGGGCCAAGCAGCCCGCGATCCTTCATTAGCTTTCCGATGCCGGTATAATCCCGTCCATTCTGGCCATCATAGCCGATGCGCATGACCGACCCATCGGGGAGCCGCAATCGACCGGACCCCTGCACCTGGAGGAAGAAGAACTCCACCGGGTCCGCCGCCCATGCAAGCTCCAGACCCCGGCCAGCGAGCCAGCCTTCCTCAATCTCCGCGCGGTCCGCATAAGGGATCAGGTTCGAGCCTTTGATCCGGCCACGAACCCGCTTTCCCTTCAGATCATCCGAAAAGAGTCCGAGGTCGACATCGATGATATCAGAAGGCCGTTTGTAAATAGGAACGGTAAAACCGCTGGATTGCGTCCGCGCGCCTGCGATCTCCGGCTCATAGTATCCCGTCGCCAGCGACTTTCCGTCGCCGACCTGAACGACTTCGAAATTGCTGGAGAAAAAGGCTTGCGCGTCCTGCGCTGTGGCCGCAGCGGCGCAGGCGGACGTCCAATCGGCGCCTCTTGTCAGGCCAGACCCGTCGGTGCGCCGCTGGACGGACCCGCACGAGATACGAAATGTGTCCAGCGCGCGCTTGGCGCTCTCATCTGAAACGGCAAAGCTGGCATAGTCGGGACCGGCAACCACGCCTGCCATGGAGGCATTCGGACCTTTTGGCGCTGCGGCATCGACCGGCTTCGGGCTCACAACCGGCGCAGGTTTGGCGACTGGTCTCGCCGGCGACGATGGTGTAGGCATAGCCTGAGGCGGCGGCGCAGAGGAACTCGGCCCTTGCGGGATGATGCGCGCACTGCACCCGGAGAGTGCAACCGCGACGAGAAAGGCAATGGATAGTCTTCGACGCATCCCAAGCCGGTTAGTCGGCTTCGTCCGTATCGACAAGAATCCAGTTGGGGTCGGATGAACGGATTTCGCGTTCGAACGTCCAGACGTCGTGCGTTTCAAGGGCATCGGTCAAAGATCCGGCAAGCACAGTGCCATCCGCATCACGCGTCACCGCCGAAATATCGGCATCAAAACGCACCCCAATACGGGCAACCTTCCCCTCCAGCGATGCGGACGCAATCGCTGCACGGTCGATCCGGACCAACCGGTTGTCCAGAACTTCGCCCGCTTCTGCGCGTGCTTTCACGGCATCGGCAAAGCTGTCACGGACAGGCTCGCTCACATAGGGCGACAGGCCTTCGACATCGCCCTTCCAAAAATCTTCAAGGATCATGGCATAGGCGCTCTTGGCACCCTCAATGAACTCGGCCGGATTGAACTTGCTGTCAGCCGCGGCAATGGCACGGATGCCGACAGCGGCACCCTGATCAAAAGGCGCTGCCCCCGCCAAACGCGCAGGTCCGCTATCGCGAACATCGGTGGTGGTGCCAGACGCCGCCGTCACGGCCGGCTCTTCCACAGGCTTGCGCAAAGGCTGCTCATGCCCGGTGCGTTTGCCGAGCACGGCGTAAAGCCGCAGACCCAGAAAGACGGTGACCATTGCAAAGAGGACTGTTTCTACCACGGATATGACCTTTCAATCTGCAACATAGGGCCTAGCGCGGCCGCTTTCAAATGGTCCTTTGGGCAATTGTCTCGAAAACTGTGCCATTGCCCTCTTCGCTGCCCCCTGCTACGTGCCGCGCCGGACCACCGGGCGGGGCTCATCCCGCTCCCTTGCGAACGACAGGACAGGCTCAACCCATGGCTGACACGAACGAAACCCTTTCAAACGGCGAAGATAACCTGCCCGCCGTCGGCGTTATCTCTCAGTATGTGAAGGATCTTTCTTTCGAAAATCCGAATGCGCCGGCTGTTTTTCAGTGGCAGGGCCAACCGCAGATCGACGTCAACTTCAACATCGGCAACACGCAGGTGGCCGATGATGTTCATGAGGTGACCCTGAAGATCAACGTGAACGCCAAGAGCGCCGACAAGGCCGCCTTTGCCGTTGAACTGGTCTATGCTGGCCTTTTTGGCATCCGCAACATTCCCGAAGATCAGTTGGCCCCGATTCTTTTGGCACAGGCCCCGGCCATGCTCTTCCCCTTCGCCCGCCGCGTTCTGGCAGATGCCGTGCGTGATGGCGGTTTCCCGCCCCTGATGCTGGATCCGATCGATTTCGGCACCCTTTATCTGCAGCAGGCCGAACTTGCCGCGCAGCAAGAAGGTGGTCTGACGGCAGAGGGTAACGCTTAAGCCCTGTGAAACTCGGGAAAGCCATTGGAACGATCGGTGGGCTGACCATGGTCAGCCGCGTGCTGGGTTTTGCGCGCGAAATGGTGATGGCGCGCATTTTGGGCGCCAACATGTTCGCCGATGCATTTCTGGTGGCGTTCCGGCTTCCCAACACGTTCCGTCGTTTCTTTGGCGAAGGCGCGTTTTCAGCCGGTTTCGTGCCGTTGTTCAGCCAGCGCTATCATAGCGAGGGCGGGCTGGAAGAGGCGCGCAAGTTTTCCGAAGAAGTCCTTGCCGTCTTCCTGCCTGCACTGCTGGCGTTCACGATCATCGGTCAGGTGGCCATGCCTGCCATGGTCTGGCTGCTGGCCTCGGGCTATGCGGGTGATCCGGTAAAGTTTGAGCTGACCAACTGGCTGTCTCGCCTCACCTTTCCCTATCTGATGCTGATCAGCCTCGTCTCGCTTTATTCGGGCGTGCTGAATTCCATGCACAAATTTGCGGCGGCGGCCTTCGCCCCCGCTCTGCTCAACTTCGCCATGTTGCTTGCGCTGCTCCTTGTTCCGACAGGGGGCGCTGCCAGTGCACAGGCGTTGGCCATCGCGGTCGTGGTCGGCGGGGTCATCCAACTGGCACTTGTCTGGTGGGCAGCCCGGTCCGCCGGGATCAGCCTGCGCCTGCGCCGCCCGCGCATGACGCCGGGCGTCCGCCAGTTCTTTCGTGTCGTCATCCCGGCGACCTTTGCTGCAGGCGTCTATCAGGTCAGCATTCTCATCGACACGCAGTTTGTCAGCTATCTGACTGAAGGGTCGATGGCGCATCTGAACTATGCGGACCGGCTAAACCAGCTTCCGCTTGGTATTATCGGAACCGCACTTGGCACAGCCATTTTGCCGTCGATCAGCAAATTTGTGGATCAGGGCGAGCCGGAAGAAGCGCAGAAGATCCAGAACCAAGCCTTGGAACTGGGCATGTTGTTGACCTTGCCTGCCGCCATTGCGTTTGCCGCTGCAGGCGTACCACTCGTCACCGCGTTGTTTCGCGGTGGCCAGTTTACGCCGGAAGACGCCATCGTCACAGGCAATACGCTCGCCATCATCGCGCTTGGCCTGCCGGCCTATGTGCTTGTGAAGGTGCTAACCCCCGGCTTCTTCGCACGTGAAGATACCAAGACACCGCTGCGCATCGCCATGTGGGTGCTCGCGGCCAATGTCGCCCTCAATTTCGCGCTTGTACCCTCGCTTGGCCTCTATGGCCTTGCTTTGGCGCTGGCGCTGACCGCCTGGCTCAATTGCGCGATGCTCTATGTCACGCTGCGCAAACGTGGGCATTTCCAGATCTCAGGCCATGTTGCCTCCCGCGTCCTGCGGCAATTGATCGCCGCAGCCGCGATGGGCGCGACCCTTTATGCCGTCAATCTGGTCCTCGGCCCGATGTTCAACGGCGCGACACTTGAACGCATGATCGCCCTTGTCACCCTTATTGGTGCGGGCGGCGTCGTCTACTTCGGCCTTGGCTGGATGATCGGTGCGATCAACCGGGATGATGTCCTCATCCTCCTGAAGCGGAAAAAGCCCGCCGCCTGATCGCGATGCGCCCCTTGCGCAAATGCTGCTGAAAGGGCATCCGCCAGCGACAACACGGCATTGTTGCCCCACAGGAAGAAACTGAATTTATGCGCGTCGTTTCCGGCATCCAGCCGACAGGCAATCTCCATCTCGGCAATTACCTGGGCGCTATTCGCAATTGGGTGCGGATGCAGGATGAAAATGATGGCGACAAGCTCTACTTCCTCGCCGATCTCCACGCGATTACCGTCTACAACAAGCCAGACGACCTTGCGAACAACACACGGGAAATGGCTGCCGCGCTGATCGCAAGCGGCATTGATCCAGACCGATCAGTCCTGTTCAATCAGGCCCGTGTACCCGCCCATGCGGAGCTGGCATGGTTGCTGTTCTGCACCGCGCGCATCGGCTGGTTGAACCGGATGACGCAGTTCAAGGACAAAGCCGGCAAAAACCGCGAAGGCGTGAGTGTTGGTCTGTTTGCCTATCCCGTCCTCCAGGCGGCCGACGTGCTGCTTTATCAGGCAACGCACGTCCCCGTAGGGGAGGACCAGAAGCAGCATCTGGAACTCGCCCGCGACATCGCGCAAAAGTTCAACACCGATTATGAGGCAGAGGTCTTCACCCTGCCCGACCCGATCATTCCGCCCGCCGCGGCCCGCATTATGAGCCTGCGCGACGGCACATCCAAAATGTCGAAGTCGGACCCGAGCGACATGAGCCGCATAAACCTGACGGACGACGCCGACACCATCATGCAGAAGGTGAAGAAGGCCAAGACCGATCCTGAGCCCCTTCCCGCTGACAAGGCCGGCCTAGAGGGCCGCCCGGAGGCGCAAAATCTGGTCGGTATCTACGCAGCCCTTGCAGATGAGAGCGTGGAGGCCATCCTCGCGCGCTTTGGCGGGCAGGGCTTTGGCGCCTTCAAACCCGCGCTGGGGGAGTTGCTCATCGAAACGCTCCGCCCCATCACGGAGCGGTTCAACGCGTTGCGGCAAGACACAGCAACGCTCGACAGCATCTTGGTCCGCGGGGCTGAGCGCGCGTCTCAGTTGGCGGCGCCGACACTTGCACAAACCTATGCCGCGCTCGGCCTGCAAAAATAGTCTCCATTCAACCTCTGTTCAGAGCGGCTGGTCGATCCTACGTTCACAACAGGGCCGTGCCACGGCTCAGACAAAGAAACGGGATAAATCGATGTCGCGTATAGGGTCTATCATTCGTGCAGCCGCACCGCTGGCGCTCCTCACCGCCACCGGCTGCGCCCAGAATTTTGATGCGAAGGTCAGCCGCTTTCAACAAATGCCGGCAGCCCAAGGCCAGACATTTTCCATCAAGGCCGCCGATCCGAAGCTGGATGGCGGACTTGAATTCCAAAGCTACGCACAACTCATCGCCGGCAAGCTCACGGGCGTCGGCTATCGTGCCGCCGCATCGGGAGAAGCCCCCAACCTTATCGTGAGCGTCAGCTATGACGTCGATAAGGGACGTGAGAAGGTCCGCAGCACCCCCGGGGGCGGATTGGGCCGCTGCCTTGGCTATTCTGACCCTTGGTGCGGTGGTTTCGGCTATTGGGGCCACCCGTATCGGGGCCGTTATTTCGGCTATTATCCGGGCTTTTATGATCCCTTCCTGTTCGGCCCCGGCGGATATGACGATGTGGAAAGCTACACCGTCTTTACGAGCAGCCTCGATATGAAGATCGAACGCGCTGGCGGAGAACGGGTGTTTGAAGGCAAGGCGCAGGCGCAGTCGCTCGATGACAACCTCACCTACCTTGTCCCCAATCTGATCGAGGCGATGTTCACCGGATTTCCGGGCAGCTCTGGCGAGACGGTGAAGATCACCGTGCCCCCGCCCCCGAAAAAGAGCGGGCGTTAAGCGCTCTAATTGTCTCAAACAGGGACGCGTGCCCGCGCGTTTCCCGCTTGTCCCACCAGCACCATTGTGGTTAATCAAACATAACCACAATGGTGCCGACTCGAACGGTCTCCAAAACTAGCGGTCGCAAATATCAATCCCTGCCGGGCGTTGTCTGGCAATTGTGTGAGGATTTGCGATGCGTAAGTTTTTGATTTCTGCACTTTTAGCGTCTGTCGCGGTGCCTGCTCAGGCAGCGGTCGTCTATCACTACGACTTTGATAATCCTGTCTCCATGGGAACCGGCATTGGCCTGAGCGTTGTCGGCGATACTTTGGATGTCCGCACAGCCGATGCTGGTGCCTGGAATGCCGCCGGTTGGAGCGGACGTTACTATCGCAACGCAACGGCGGGCAACCCGGCAACGAAGACCGAACTCACCTTCACCGGCCTTGGTGCGCATAACGTCGTTTCCATGTCGTTCATCGTCGGGCTGCTCGATAGCTGGGACAGCCGTAACGGTGCGCCTTCGCCAGACAATCTGGACATCTTCATTGACGGCGTTGGTGTCGCCTCGCTGACGGCAGCCAACGCAAGCGGCAGCATCTGGGATTTCGGCGGCGGCTCAGCCATTGCCCAGTGCGTGCAGGCCGATGGTCACCAATTCTATTGCGACACATTGGTCGACTGGTCGAAGACCTTCGCGCACACCGGTTCCACCCTGACATTGGGCTGGCAGGCGTCCGGCGCGGGCTGGCAGGCTGGCGATGACGAATCTTGGGGCATCGACAACATCAAGATTGATTACTTCACTCGCGGCGGCATTCCTGAGCCTGCGGCTTGGGCAATGATGCTTACGGGCTTCGGAATGGTCGGAGGCGCGGTGCGTCGGCGCAACAAGCTTCAGATCGCCTGAAACAACATTCCGTCACACACGGAAAAGGCCCGTCCGGTTCGCCGGGCGGGCTTTTCTTATGTGGTTAATCGAGATTGGGCCGCAGCCAGCGCGACGCTGTCTCCAGATCGATGCCGCGCCGGGCCGCATAATCTTCCAACTGATCCTGCCCGACACGGGCGACCCCGAAATACTCGCTTTGCGGATGACCGAAGTAAAAGCCTGACACTGCGGCCGTCGGCAGCATGGCGAAGCTCTCCGTCAGCACGAGACCCGTCGTATCCTCCGCCTTTAAGAGGTCGAACAGGATCGGCTTCAGGCTATGGTCCGGACAGGCCGGATAGCCGGGCGCCGGGCGGATGCCGCGATATGCTTCCTTGATCAGCGCTTCATTGGTCAACTGCTCGCCCGGCGCATAGCCCCACAATGTAGTGCGCACATGCTGGTGCAGGCGCTCTGCAAAGGCCTCCGCAAAGCGATCCGCCAGCGCTTTGAGCAAAATATCCTGATAATCGTCATGCCCTGCTTTGAACCGGGCAATGTGCGGATCGATACCGTGGATGCCAACGGCGAAACCGCCCAGCCAGTCCCCATCCGGGCTGATGAAATCGGCGAGGCACATATTGGCGCGATCGCGGCTTTTGCGGATCTGCTGGCGCAGGAAGCTGAACGTCACATTCCGTTCTTCCTCGGCCAAGTGGATGACCACATCGTCTCCATCGCGCGCGCACGGCCAGAGCCCGACCACACCCTTTGCCGTCAGCCATTTCTCCGCGATGATCTGATCGAGCATCTTATTTGCGTCGGCAAACAGGCTGCGCGCACTTTCGCCAACAATCTCATCATCGAGAATGGCCGGATAATTGCCGTGCAGTTCCCACGCGCGGAAGAATGGCGTCCAGTCGATAACATCGCGCAGATCGGTCAGGTCCCAATCCTCAAAGACATGGAGTCCCGGCTGCTCAGGCGGCGGCGGCTTGTGGCTCATATCCGCGACAAAGGCGTTGGCGCGGGCATCTTCAAGGCTCAAGAGGATGCTCGCCTCCTTGCCCGCACGCACATCTCGGACGTGCTGATAGTCGGCCGCCGTCGTCTCGACAAAACCATCGCGCTGCGTGTCGGACAGCAATTGGGACGCGACCCCAACCGCGCGACTGGCATCAAGCACATGGATGACCGGTCCGTCATATGCAGGATCAATGCGCAGCGCCGTATGCACCTTCGAAGTTGTCGCCCCGCCGATGAGGAGCGGAATGGTGAACCCCGCCCGCTGCATTTCCTCGGCCACCGTTACCATCTCATCCAGCGACGGGGTTATGAGGCCCGACAGGCCGATGATATCCGCGTCATTGTCCTTCGCGGCCTGAAGGATCGTCGTCCAAGGCACCATGACGCCCAGATCAATCACCTCATAGCCATTGCACTGCAGGACCACGCCGACGATGTTCTTGCCGATATCATGCACATCGCCCTTCACCGTCGCCATGATGATGCGGCCCTTAGCCTTCGCGCCTTCTTCCTTCGCGGCCTCGATATAGGGGATGAGGTGAGCAACGGCTTTTTTCATGACGCGCGCAGATTTTACGACCTGCGGCAGGAACATCTTGCCGGAGCCGAACAGGTCGCCAACCACGTTCATACCGTCCATCAACGGGCCTTCGATCACCTCGATCGGGCGCGCAGCGACAAGCCGGGCTTCTTCGGTATCCTCAACAATGAAGGCATCGATCCCCTTCACCAGCGCGTGCTCCAGGCGCTTCACGACATCCCAGCTGCGCCATTCTTCAGCCTGCTTTTCCGCTTCGGGAGAGGTGCCGCGGAACTTGTCCGCCAGTGTCACCAGACGGTCGGTCGCATCCGGTCGGCGGTTGAGGACAACGTCCTCGCACAGCTCACGCAGTTCAGGGTCGATGGTGTCATAGACATCCAGCTGCCCTGCATTGACGATGCCCATATCCATGCCCGCCGGGATGGCGTGGAACAGGAAGACGGAGTGCATCGCCCGGCGGACGGGTTCATTCCCACGGAAGCTGAACGACAGGTTGGAAAGGCCGCCCGAGATGTGAACATGCGGGCAGCGGGCCTTGATCTCCCGCGCTGCCTCGATGAAGTCCACGCCGTAATTGTTGTGCTCTTCAATCCCTGTCGCGACAGCAAAGACATTCGGGTCGAAGATGATATCTTCCGGCGGAAATCCGATGCTGAGCAGCAGATCATAAGCGCGTGCGCAGATTTCAACCTTGCGGTCCTTGGTGTCGGCCTGACCCTTCTCGTCAAAAGCCATGACGACAATAGCAGCCCCATAATTCATGCACTTGCGCGCATGATCTAAGAATGCCTCTTCGCCTTCCTTCATGCTGATTGAGTTCACGATAGGCTTGCCGGACACGCACTTCAGGCCCGCTTCGATGACCTCCCATTTGGAGCTGTCAATCATCACCGGCACACGGGCGATGTCGGGTTCGGCCGCGATCAGTTTCAGATAGGTCGTCATCGCCTCAACGGCGTCGAGCAGGCCTTCATCCATGTTGACGTCGATGATCTGTGCGCCGTTTTCCACCTGCTGGCGCGCCACTTCGACGGCCTTGGTATAGTCACCCGACAGGATCAGCTTTTTGAAGGCGGCTGATCCGGTGACGTTGGTGCGTTCGCCCACATTGACGAAGGTGGCAGTCTGGGTGGTTGTCACGTGTCTAATCCCAAAATCCGTTTGTGCTCCGCTTGTCGAAGCACTGTTCTTTTTGTTCACCGTTGGCGCCGGAAGAAGGACGGTCCTTCGACAAGCTCAGGACAAACGGTGTGGCGCAATCCCAATCAGGCAGCGATGGTCATGGGCTCAAGCCCGGCCAGCCGCGTCTTGACGTCCGGCACGGGAATGACGCGCGGTTCCAAACCATCGACAGCCTTCGCCATCGCGGCAATGTGGGCCGGGCTAGAGCCGCAGCATCCACCGAGGATGTTCACCTGCCCTGCGGTTGCCCATTCGCGGACAAAGGCGGCCGTTTCTGCTGGCAACTCATCATATTCGCCGAGTTCATTGGGCAGGCCGGCATTGGGGTAAACCATGATCAGCGTTTCCGCGATGCCGGACAGCAGCTTTACATGCGGGCGCAGCTGTTCAGCGCCGAAGGAGCAGTTGAGGCCGATGGTCACGGGCTTCGCGTGCTTGACCGCATACCAGAAGGCTTCAACTGTGTGGCCCGAAAGATTGCGTCCCGACAGATCGGTCAGCGTCATTGAGATCATGATCGGAATGTCACGACCAAGGGCGGCCTGTGCCTCCAGAACCGACATGATCGCTGCCTTGGCATTGAGCGTATCAAACACTGTTTCGATGAGGATAAAATCCACCCCGCCTTCGACGAGTGCATCAACCTGATCGCGGTACACGTCCTTCAGATAATCAAAGTCAATCTCGCGATATCCGGGATCATTCACATCCGGTGAGAGCGACAGCGTCTTGTTGGTCGGGCCAATGGCACCGGCCACGAAGCGCGGGCGCCCATCCCTCGCTTCATTCGCATCCGCGACCTTGCGGGCGATCCGCGCATTGGCGAGGTTGAGATCGCGCACAAGATGCTCGGCACCATAATCGGCCTGACTGATGCGTGTGGAACTGAATGTGTTGGTGGAGATAATGTCCGACCCGGCGTCGAAATAGGCTTGGGCAATGCTTTCCACCACGTCAGGCCGCGTCAGCGCGAGGATATCATTATTGCCCTTCTGGTCGTGCGACAGGCCAAGGTTCCCCGTATAGTCTGCCTCGGCCAGCTTGAAGTTCTGGATTTGCGTGCCCCAGGCCCCATCGGTCAACAGGATGCGCTTGGCGGCTTCGGCAATCAGGCGATCTCGGACGGACATTATCGGGCTCCTTGTGCGCGCAGACCCAGCAAATGGCAGATCGCAAAGCTGAGCTCGGCACGGTTCAATGTGTAGAAGTGGAAATTGCGGACACCGCCTGCATAAAGCCTGCGGCACATTTCCGCAGAAATGGTCGCCGCGATCAGCTGCCGTGAGGCGGGATGATCGTCCAAGCCTTCAAACAGCCGGTCCATCCAGTCGGGGATCGTCGCGCCACAGGACTGCGCGAATTTACGGGCTTGGCTGACGTTGGAAACAGGAAGGATGCCGGGCACGATTTCCGCGCTGATCCCGGCGGCGGCGGCGGCATCACAGAAGCGGAAGTATACTTCGGGCGAAAAGAAGAACTGTGTGATGGCCCGCGTGGCACCGGCATCCAGTTTGCGCTTAAGGTTGTCGATGTCTGCCGCTGGGGACTTCGCCTCCGGGTGCATTTCCGGATAGGCGGCCACTGAAATTTCAAAGGGCGCAATATCCTTCAGACCGGCGACCAAATCTGCCGCCGACGCATAGCCTTGCGGATGCGGCACAAAGGTCTGCCCAATTTCGGGCGGATCGCCGCGCAGCGCCACAATATGGCGCACTCCGGCCTCCCAATAGCTGCGGGCGACGTCGGCAATCTCATCCTTACTAGCCGCCACGCAGGTCAGATGCGCGGCAGCGGGAACGTGGGAGTCGCGCGCGATGCGGGCGACGGTTCCATGCGTGCGTTCCCGCGTCGAGCCGCCCGCGCCATAGGTGACGGAGACGAACCGAGGGTTGAATGGGGCCAGCGTTTCGAATGTGTCCCAAAGCTGTTCTTCCATCCGCTCTGTCTTGGGCGGAAAGAATTCAAAGGACACTTGCGCATCCCCAGCAAGGTCAGCGAACAAGGGCGTGTCGAGGGCGCGACGCGCCTCCTGTAACTGGGCGAGCGACACGGTCATGCGGTGACAACCCGCAGGCCGCTCCCCGTTGTCCGCCGGCCCAGCCATAGTTTGACCGTCAGCTCGTTGCCCGGAAGTTCACGCACGGCCTCCAACGTCAGGCCCGACGCCGCATACCATTGCCCCATCTGCTCGTCTGAAAAGCCAAGGCGGGCATGCGCATCCTGCGTGCGCAATTCTTCATGGCTGTGCGGCGCAAAGTCGACGATCAAGAGGCGACCGCCGGGCTTTACCAGCCGCGCCACCTCGGCAAGAGCAGGCTCGGGCGCGGGGAGATAGTGGAGAACCTGATGAAGAACGACGGTGTCGCCCGCGCCATCATCTAGCGGCAGCGCCATGATGTCGCCCTGCCGCAACTCCCATCCCTGGGAGACGGCGGCGGTCAGCTTGCCGCGTGCGACGCGCAACATTTCCGGGCTGCGGTCGATCCCGATGGCATGCTCTGCATCTGCGGACAGAAGCTCGATAATCCGCCCGGTGCCCGTACCAATGTCCACCAGCGTGCCAAGCGAGCCAGAGCCCAGCAGGTCCCGCATGGCGGCTTCCACTTCGCTTTCCGCGACATGGAGCGACCGCAGCGAATCCCAAAGTTCGGCGTGCGCGGAAAAGTAACGCTCAGCCGCTGCAGCCCGGTCGGCGCGGACAGCGGCCAGGCGGGCCGAGTCCGCCACATGCCAATGATCTTCGCCAAGGGACTCCAGCCAATCGTCAATGGCGTCAAACAGTGGACCCGTTGTTGCCTTTGCGCCGGGGCCGATAAAGACCCAACTGCCCTCTTTGCGTCGCTCCGCAACACCGGCATCGCACAGGATCTTGATATGGCGTGATACGCGCGGCTGGCTTTGCGCCAGAACCTGGGCGAGTTCTCCCACCGAAAGTTCCATGGTGCGCAGCAATTGCACAATGCGGAGCCGAGTCGGGTCTGCCAACGCGCGGAAGATGTCGATCATTTTTGCCATGACATAAAGACATAAAGAAATCTTTATATTACGTCAAGTGCAGCCAATGCAGCGATATTTCGCTGTCATGACAGGTGGCAAAAGCCCCCGCAAGAAAGCGATTGCCAAGCCGAAATGGAGCCATTACGCCGTGTTTGCCGGTCAGAATGGGTGTTATGCCTAGATGCCGGAGACTGTTTTTCCGTCCTATTGGGAGGGGTTACCCATGAAGAAGTCGATCGTTCTTTCTTTTGTTCTCGCGGCCTCGATGGGCCTTGCTGCTTGCGGTGAAAAGGCTGCTGATGAAGCTGCCAACGCAGCTGCTCTGGCTGACAACACCATGGAATCTGTTTCCAACGAAGCCATGGGCGCTGCTGAAACCGCGTCCAACGCGGCAGATGCTGCTGCCGGTGCTGCAACCAACGCTGCTGACGCCGCCTCGACCGCAGCTGATGCGGCCAAGGATGCGGCTGGCGCTGCTGCAGAAGCTGCTGCCAACAAGATGTAATCTGGCCTTCGGGCTTGAGCATGTCTCGAAAGGGCTGCATCCCCATGGGGTGCAGCCTTTTTTCGTATCTGGAGAGTTGATCCGATGATGCCCGCCCGAACCCGCTGTGTCTGGCTTGCCCCCCTCCTCCTCCTCACCAGTTGCGGCGGCGGAGAAGAACCTGCGCCCGGTGGCGTTACCCAAAGCGAGAAGCAGGCGCTCGACGATGCCGCCGAGATGCTGGACAAAGCCAATAATGCATCGGATCTGCCGCGCGATCCTGAACCGCCTGCACCTTAAAGGCCGTCCCATAAAAAAGGGGCCGGAGATTTCTCCCCGACCCCATTTTTTTAGGCTGTTGGTGGGATGGATTAGAAATCCATACCGCCCATGCCACCCATGCCGCCCATGCCGCCGGGCATACCGCCCATGCCGCCAGCAGCCTTGTCTTCCGGCGCGTCCGAGATGGCAGCTTCCGTCGTGATGAGGAGGCCGGCCACCGAAGCTGCGTCCTGAAGCGCGGTGCGAACAACCTTGGTCGGGTCGATCACGCCAGCAGCGACGAGGTTTTCATAGACGTCGGTCGAGGCATTGAAGCCCTGATTTTCGTCATTTTCACGCAGCAGGTTGCCCGAAACGACAGCGCCATCATGGCCAGCGTTCGTTGCGATCTGACGCAGCGGAGCAACAATCGCCTTGCGGATGATGTCGATGCCGCGCGTCTGGTCGTCATTGACGCCCTTCATGCCTTCAAGAGCCTTGGTGGCATAGAGAAGCGCCGTGCCGCCGCCGGGGACGATGCCTTCTTCAACGGCTGCGCGGGTTGCGTGCAGCGCATCGTCGACGCGGTCCTTGCGTTCCTTCACTTCGACTTCCGTCGAACCGCCAACCTTGATCACGGCAACGCCGCCAGCAAGCTTTGCGAGACGTTCCTGCAGCTTTTCCTTGTCGTAATCACTGGTGGTGATTTCGATCTGCTGCTTGATGGCTTCGGTGCGGGCCTTGATGGAATCCGCATCGCCAGCGCCGTCGACGATGACTGTGTTGTCCTTGTCGATGGTGACGCGCTTGGCCTGACCGAGCATGGCGAGCGTGACGGTTTCGAGCTTGATGCCGAGGTCTTCGGAAATCATTTCGCCCTTCGTCAGGATCGCAATGTCTTCAAGCATCGCCTTGCGACGATCGCCAAAGCCCGGCGCCTTCACGGCTGCGATCTTCAGGCCGCCGCGCAGCTTGTTGACCACGAGCGTTGCGAGCGCTTCGCCTTCAATATCTTCCGCGATGATGAGGAGCGGACGGCCCGACTGAACGACGGCTTCCAAAATGGGGAGCATCGCCTGCAGGTTCGACAGCTTCTTTTCGTGGATCAGGATGTAAGGATCAGCCAGTTCGACCGACATCTTTTCCGGATTGGTGATGAAGTAGGGCGAGAGGTAGCCGCGGTCGAACTGCATGCCTTCAACCACGTCCAGCTCGCTGTCCATGCCCTTGGCTTCTTCGACGGTGATCACGCCTTCCTTGCCGACCTTTTCCATGGCTTCGGCAATCATGTTGCCGATTTCGAGTTCGCCATTGGCAGAGATCGTGCCGACCTGCGCGATTTCCGACGTGCCGGAAACAGGCTTGGAACGCTTCTTGAGGTCTGCAACGACGGTCGCGACAGCCTGGTCGATACCGCGCTTGAGATCCATCGGGTTCATGCCGGCCGCAACCGACTTCATGCCTTCGCGCACGATGGCCTGCGCCAGAACCGTTGCGGTGGTGGTGCCGTCACCCGCTGCGTCGTTCGCCTTGGAAGCAACTTCGCGGATCATCTGCGCGCCCATGTTTTCGAACTTGTCCTTCAGTTCGATTTCCTTGGCGACGGTAACGCCGTCCTTGGTGATGCGCGGGGCGCCGAACGACTTGTCGATAACGACGTTGCGGCCCTTAGGACCAAGCGTCACCTTCACGGCGTCTGCGAGAATGTCGACACCGCGCAGAATGCGTTCACGCGCGTCACGACCGAATTTTACGTCTTTTGCAGCCATTTGGATGCTCCTTTAAAAATTCTGTTTGAATTGGAAGTGGAGGAAGTTGAGGCCCTCAGGCCCCGGAAATCCGTTCCCCTGATCCTCAGCCGAGGATGCCGAGGATGTCCGATTCCTTCATGATGAGCAGGTCTTCACCATTGACCTTGACCTCGGTGCCCGACCACTTGCCGAACAGAACGCGGTCACCCGCCTTCACGTCGAGCGGTGTCACCTTGCCGTCTTCAGCCTTGGTGCCCGAACCCACGGAGACGATTTCGCCTTCCTGTGGCTTTTCCTTAGCGGTGTCTGGAATGATGATGCCGCCAGCCGTCTTTTCTTCAGCTTCAATGCGGCGAACGAGCACGCGATCGTGCAACGGACGAAATGCCATGTGTATGACCCTCTTTCGGAGTGTGAATGTGGATTAGCACTCACATGAAGCGAGTGCTAACGAGTTGGCATATGGGTAGGGGGTTGGCCAGCGTCAAGGATTCGGGGCGGAGAAATTTTCGGCTTTTTTAGTTTCTTCCTGCTGCACATTATACACGCACAGAGCAGCCCATCCTAAGCCGACGGCACAAGCCCCAGTCTCTCCCGCCGCGACCAACGCCAAATCATCAGCACGCTGACGGCAGCAAGGCCCGTTGCAAGGCCGATCCAGACGCCAAGGCCTTCCAGACCCATTGGGAAGGCGAGCACCGTGCCCACGCCGATACCGATCCCCCAATAGCCGAACAGGGCGATGACCATCGGGACGCGCGTATCCTGCAGGCCGCGCAGCATGGCCGCCCCCATAACCTGTGCACCGTCGACGATCTGGAAGATGGCGGCAACCGCAAGGAAGCTGACGGCCAGCTGCGTCACATTCATGCCGCCCGGCGTGCCCGCATCGACGAACAGCGCGATCAGCGGCCTTGGGAACAACCACATGAGGACAGCCGTCACACTCATAAACCCAACGCCGAGCACAAAGCCGGCCCAGCCGGCGCGGCCTATTTCTGCAGCATCGCGACGGCCATAGCCCATGCCGACCCGCACCGTGGTCGCTTGGGCAAGGCCCAGCGGCACCATGAAGGTGAGCGACGCAATCTGCAGAGCCACCGCATGGGCGGCCACAGACGCAGTGCTGATCAACCCCATCAGGAACACAGCCGCACTGAACACCGACGCCTCAAACCCCATGGTAAAGCCGATGGGAATACCGAGCCGGACGATCGTGCGGTAACGCGGCCAATCCGCCCGCCAGAAGCGCCCGAACAGATGATAGCGGCGGAAATCAGGATGCAGCACGATAATGCCTGCCATGATCGCGAACATGGCAAGGTTGATGATGCTGCTGCCCATCCCGGCCCCCACCAGACCCAATTGCGGGAAGCCGAAGTTTCCAAGGATAAGCCCATAATTGAGCAGCGCATTGGCGATGACACCGAACAGGGTGACATAGAGCGTCCAGATCGTCCGTTCCTTGGCAGACACAAAGGAGCGCAGCACCGTCATGCCGAGAAAGGGCGCCATACCCCACATGAGGGTGTGGACCATTTGCGCCGCCCCGTGCGACAGATCGGGCTGCTGGCCGAGCGCACGGAAAATGCTTTCTGCAAACCAGAGCAGTGTCCAGACCGGCAAACAGAAGCTGACGACCATCCAAAGCCCCTGCCGCACCGTGCGGCGGACATCGCGCACCGAATTGCGCTTACGCCCGATTTCGGACGCGATCATCGGCGCGGTCGCAATCATCAGCCCCATGCCGAAGATCGTGATCGACATGACAAGGTTGGTCGCCAAGGCCCCTGCCGCAAGCGCTTGCGGACCAAGCCTTCCGAGCAGCACAACATCCGTCGCGTTGATCAAAGAGGCCGAAAGATTGGCGAGGATGAGAGGCCAGGCAAGCGTTAGCGTCGCGCGCAATTCGGCGCGCCACAAGGTGCGGCTGGGGTGTGCTTCCTCGGACATGAGGGGTGGCCTCTAGACGCCCAAATGCAGAACGTCATGCTGAACTTGTTTCAACAGGACGGGCAAAGTCTAAACCAGCGTCCGTTCAATGAACCAATAGCTCGCCGTGATCCCGATCAGATAGGTCGCGCCAAGCGTCACCGGGCGCAGCGCCGTCGGCCGCACCCGGCGGATCAGGGCCAGTGCGGATAACGCGGCAAAGACGATCAGCAATTGGCCCGCCTCAACCCCCAGATTGAACGTCAACAGAGCCATGGGGACTTCCCCCTGCGGCAGGCCGATCTCTTTCAAGGCGCCCGCAAAGCCAAAGCCATGCAGAAGACCGAACAGGAAGGCGACGGCCCAGGGGATGCGCTGTGACAGGCGCGGCACGCCGTCCCCCGATTTGACGATCTCGACCGCCAGAAACATGATCGAGAGCGCGATGACGCTTTCCACCGGCCGCTGCGGCAACCCGAGAAAGCCGAGCGTCGTGCCCACCAGCGTGATGGAGTGCGACACCGTAAACGCCGTCACCGCCCGTGCCACCGTCCATCCGCGCTGCAGCAGGAGCACCAGCGCGAGGACGAAGAAAAGATGATCAAAGCCGAACAGGATGTGCTCCACACCGATGCCTAAATAGGTGCGGGCGACTTCCCACCGGTCGGCCTTTCTGGCGATCTTGAACACCGTGTCATCAGGCGTCAGCCGCCCTGTCTGCACCGGCTGGCCAAGGGGGGCGACGCGGATGAGCACATCGGTGACCGTGGCATCCAGACCCGAAACAGAAACCGATGTACCTGCAAGGCTGCCCTTGCAGGTGAGCGTGCGGACAATGAGCAGCGCGTTAGAGGTCAATTCCCGCGTGCCGGTGTCTGCGGTGCAATTGCTGGGGGGGACAGGTGCCGCACGGCTGACAAGGCCGGTGCGCAGCGGCGCTTTCCAGGTCATGCGCCATTGGCTGGCGTTCACCTGCGTCAGTTCCAGATAGCCGGGCCGCAGTTCATCCGCATGAACAGCGCCTGCGCCGCCCAGAAGGGCCAACACCGCCAGCAGAAGCCGCAACATCCTCACGGCTTAGCGATCTTCACCGTATAGCCGTCGAGCAGCGTCTGATAGGCGCGCGCCTGCCGATTGGTTAGAGTCTGTGCCCGCCAGTCATTTTCGACCTGCTGGCGCACATCGGACAATTTAGGGCGCGCCCCTACATCGGCGGCGCGGATGCGGACGAGGTGCAGACCATAGCCAGAGATCACTGGCCCGAACCATGTCCCCGGCTGCCCCTTGGTAAGGGCGGCGGCAAAGTCATCCCCAAATTGTCGGGCGATATCGGCCTTGTCCGCCTTGTCGAGGGAGGGCGGCAGAGAGATCATCTTGCCGACAGACGCGGGGTGCGCCCCGCGCTTCAGCCGGGCGAGCAAGGCAGGGGCGGATGCGACAACGCTATCGTCAGCGGCGCTGCCGATCCACAGTTGGTCAAAGCTGAACCGCGCCGTCCCGGAATAGCGCGCGGGATGCGTGTCCAGCCAGTGCTGCAGCGTCGCCTCATCTGGCACCATAGTTTCCACCTGAGAGGCGACGAGGAATTCCATTTTGGACCGCAGGCGGCGGCGGATGACGAGATCATCCTGATCAAGGCCTAGGCGCATCGCCTCCCGGTAATAGACCTCTTCCATGACATAATCGCGGATGAGGGCATCCACCTCTGCCGGGCCGGGCGGGCGCTGCCATGTCTCTTGGAACTGCCCGGCCAGCCAGTTGACCTTGGGCTCATCAATCACAATCGTCCGGTCAGCAGGATCAACAGACCCGCCCCGCCAATTTGCGACCAGAAAGACCAGAAGCCCCGCCACCAGAAAGTGGACAAGGGGTTCTTTGCGAAGGCTTTTCAGCCGCTCCCCTATATTCATCCCGCACTTCTAGCGCGCAGTGGCCGGAAATCCACTGGCAAGTCTTTCCCGATGCGCGCTTTTGCGGATGAACCCCAAGCGGAGGCAATAGGCTGTCGCGTGCGCCAAAGCCTTGGGGTAGACCTTCCGCCAACCGGGCTTACAAAGTCAGAACTGGCAAAGTCAGAACTGGCAAAGTCACAACTGGCAAAGTCACAACTGGCAAAGTCACAACCGGACGGCACGACCGCCAAAGGAGAAGGAATGACCGAAATGCAATTCACGCAGGCGCTGATTGTCATTCTGCTCGTCGCGCTCTTCGCGCTCATCTGTTGGCTGACGATTTTGCTGAATGAGCTGACCCGCACCGTCCGCGCGGCGGCAGGCATGATGCAGGACAAGCTGTCGGCCAATTATGAAATCTTCCAGCAACTTGTGGCAGAGCTGCAGGATGTCCGCACCGCTGTGACCGCGCCGGACACCAAAGAATAAGGCCCGCTTGCTCAGGCGCCACCGCCCAACAAAAAAGGCGCCCCGAAAGAGCGCCTTTTTGTCCCAAATTTTGGTGACCCCTACGGGAATCGAACCCGTGTTTCAGCCGTGAAAGGGCCGCGTCCTAACCGCTAGACGAAGGGGCCATCAGTGATGGAGCCGCGCCATTAGGGATTCGGACGGCAGGCGTCAACACCTCAATCGCACCATGTGGCATCATCGATGTGGAGTTCTGCACTTGCGCGCCCACCCCAATCATCCACCTTGGCGCGTCCAGCGACCCAGAGGCGGCGGCCGCGCGCGCCGTGGAGGATCGCCTGACCCAATTCTGTTTCAGCCTGACGGAAGGCCACGGTCTTGAGCGAACGGCCATCCTCCCCTGCCATAATCGCGCGGACATGGTCTTTGCCTACGACATCCGCCTTCACCACGCGCATGGGGCCAGCGGCGATGCGCGGCGCGGGCCAACCCATCCCATAGGGGCCTGCTTCCTCCAACGCCTCTGCCAGAGCTGGCGTCACACCTCCCGGCGCGACGACGGCATCGATCAGCAGCGCGCGGCTCTCACTCGCCTTAGCCACATCGCTGGCAAGCCGTTCATCAAGGAATTCGGCAAAGGCGTCGACCTTGTCTTTGGCAACGGTCAGCCCGGCCGCCATGGCATGGCCGCCCCCGGCGATGAGCAAGCCCATATCCTTGGCGGCCAGCACCGCCGCGCCAAGGTCCACGCCCGAAATCGATCGGCCGGAGCCTTTGCCGGTTCCGTCTCCGTCGACAGCAATGACGATGGCGGGGCGGCCCAGCTTTTCCTTCAGACGGCCGGCGACAATCCCGATCACACCGGGGTGCCAGCCTTCGCCCGAAACGACGACAACCGCGCGATTGCCCTGCCCGCCGGTCAACATATCCGCCTCTTCCTGCACCGCCGCCTCAATCGCGCGGCGTTCGGTATTGAGGGCATCGAGCTCCGCCGCAATGTCCTGCGCCTCAACGGGGTCTTCCGTCGTCAACAAGCGCACGCCGAGGTCTGACTTGCCGACGCGTCCCCCGGCGTTAATGCGCGGGCCAAGCGCGAAGCCGAGATCGGAGCAAATCGGCGCGCGCGTCAGGCGTGAGGCGGTGATGAGCGCGTCGAGCCCCACATTGCGGCGGTTGGCCATCACCTTGATACCCTGCGCCACAAAGGCCCTGTTGAGCCCGCGCAGCTGCGCCACGTCCGCCACCGTGCCCAACGCAACAATATCGAGCAGTTCGAGCAGCTTTGGCTCCTCCCGCGAGGAGAACCAGCCCCGCCCGCGCAGCACGCGGACCAATGCGGCTGCCAAAAGCCAGGCGACGCCGACCGCTGCCAAATGGCCGTGCGCGGCCCCTTCCCCCTCATCCAGTCGGTTTGGATTAACGAGCGCATGGGCGATGGGGAGTGCTGCTGCACATTTATGATGGTCCACGACAATAACATCGAGGCCCGCCGCCTTCGCCATCTCCAGCGCTTCAAAGGCCTGCGCGCCGCAATCAACCGTGACGACCAGCGTTGATCCGTTGGCCGCAAGCCCGACCAAGGCGTCGCCGGAAGGGCCATAGCCCTCCAGCAGACGGTCCGGGATGTAATAGCCGGCCTCTAGCCCCAATTGACGCAACACGCGGATGAGGAGCGCCGCAGACGTTGCCCCGTCAACATCATAGTCGCCAAAGATCGTGACCGTCTCCCCCGACGTCACGGCATCGGCCAGCCTCTCCGCCGCGCTGTCCATGTCGCGGAAGATGGACGGGTCTGGCATGAAGGCGCGGATGGTGGGGTTGCGATAGGCGTCGAGATCCTCAAACGGGCAACCGCGCGCGAGCAGAAGCTGCGTGACGAGATCATCCGCTTCACCGGCGGCCCCGCGCCAGCGCCAGGCTTGTCCGGTCAGGGATCGTTCAAATGCGGCAGGAAGTGTCATCACCTCTGCGCATAGCCGGTTCGCCCGAAGGGCGGCAAGGGAAAGCCGTTAGCGCGGCGGCGGGGAATCGCTGGGCGGCGGGCTGCCGGGCTGGACGGTCACGCCGTCCTTATTGATTTTCACATCCACGTTGACGCCGCCAATATCCGTGCTGAGCCGGGCCGAGGGTTCGGCCCCAAGATCAATATCCGCGTCGCGGACATCGACCGGCGGCAGCGCTTCCATAATGTCATTGCCAAGCGGAAGATCCGGCAACTCTTCTTCCTTTGGCGCAGATTCGACCTGCGCGCCTGCTACGGCCTGCGTCATGAAATCACGCCAGATGCGCGCAGGCAACCCGCCGCCATGGACGCCGCGCAGGGGTTGGTTGTCATCCCGCCCGATCCAGACCCCGACGACCAAATCCCCCGCAAAGCCAACGAACAGCGCATCGCGGTTATCCTGCGTCGTGCCCGTCTTGCCATAAGCGGCGACGGCCAGATTGGCGGCGCGCGCTGTGCCGCTATTGATCGTCGCAGACAGGAGATCGAGCATTTCCTGATGCACCTTCCCGCCAAGGCTACGCTGTGGGCTCCACAGGCGCGCAAGGATGCCAGGGGCGTCCTTGGGCAGGGCGTGCGGATCAACCGGATAGCTGTTCGCCGCAACCGCCGCATAAGCCGACGTCAACTCCAGCAGCGTCACCCCGGAGGTTCCCAGCGCAAGGCTGGGGTCCGCGGACAGCGGGCTGCGAATACCAAGGTCACGGGCCGCCTGCAGTACGGCCTTGTCGCCGAGCCGCTGGTAAAGCCGGACAGCCGCGACATTGCTCGATTTGGCAAAGGCCTGCTTGAGCGTGATTTCTCCCCGATAGCTGCCGTCGGCATTTTTGGGGCGGTAGCCTCCTTCTTCAAACGGCGTGTCAGAAACGGTCGAGTCCGGCGTCATCCCGGCACGCATGGCCGCGAGGTAGACGAACAGCTTGAAGGTTGATCCCGGCTGGCGGCGCGCTTGCGTGGCGCGGTTGAAGGGCGACTCCTTATAGCTCTTGCCGCCGATCATCGCGACGACCTCACCATTGGGCCGCATCGCGACGAGCGCGACCTGCGCTTGCCCCAAGGGCGCACGGGCGACGACATTGCGCGCAATCCGTTGAAGGCGGGCATCCAACGTCGTTTTGATCTCCCCCTTGCCATAGGCATCCTCTGCCTGCGCACGGGCCTCGGCGATTGCCCAATCGGCAAAATAGGTGCCTGTAGGTGGCCCTGCTTCGGGGCGGAGGTCCAGCCTTGCGGGGGGGGCGGCCTTTGCTTCGGCATCAGAGATAAATCCGGCCGCGACCATCGCCTGCAGGACGCGCGCGGCGCGGGCCTGCGCACCCTTCAGGTTGCGCGTCGGGTTGAGCCTGCTGGGAGCCTGCACCAGCCCCGCCAGCATCGCCGCCTGCGACAGCGTCAGCCGTTCCGGCTTTCGGTGGAAGAAATGCATGGAGGCTGCCCGCAGGCCGTAGGCGTTGTCGCCGAAATAGACGTTGGACAGATAGCGTTCCAGAATCTCGTCTTTGGTCAGCCATGTCTCCAGCCAGAAGGCGATCAGCATTTCGCGCGCCTTGCGGCTCAGGCTGCGTTCCGGCGTCAGGAAGGTGATCTTGGCAAGCTGCTGGGTAATTGTGCTCCCGCCCTGCGTGCCGCCTTCCCCCATGTTGTTGACAAAGGCGCGGGCGACACCCCGTGGATCGACGCCCCAGTGCGAATAAAATCGCCTGTCTTCAATGGCGATGAAGGCCTGCTTCACATGGTCTGGCAGCTCGGCCGCCTTGACCGGTGCGTCAATATTCGCGCCATTGCGGGCAATGGGTTGCCCATCGGAGGCCAGCAAGGTCAGTTCGGGCGGCGCAATCGGCTCCAACGACTTCGATAGGGGCGCGGTGAAGGCCAGCCAGACAAAGGTCGCCAGAAAAAGAAACAGCACTCCAAAAAGAGCACGCTTGGCCCACAGCATCCGCGTTTGCCAGACGGATGGTGGCTTGGGAGCCTCTGCATCAGGGGCAAGCGTCGGGGGTGGCACGGCAGACCCGTCGCCTGCGCCCTCTTCCCCATCCCATGCTTCAAAGGGCGATAGTCCCGGTGTGCGTTCAGCCATGGGGTCCTGTATTATGCGAATAAGACGGCAAGAGCGAGAGGCGTTTCGACCAAGGCGGATGAAGCATCGCTGAATGCCCTAGGGGCGGAAGCGATAAAGGCTGAAATGCCGTGTCTGGCGCACCAGTTCAACACCAGCCGGATTGGTGCTGATGAAGGTCAGCACCCGTCGTTCATCCCGGTCCAGCGACGGAATTTCGATCAGTACATGGCTGGCGCGCATCCTATGGGCCGGAGACCAGAACTGCTGTGGCGTCGGTGCTTCGGCCCAGATGGTGCTGCGGCGTCCTGAAAAAAGGGCAACCATGCGCGGGTTGCGCGCCAGAACGATACTGGCGGGTGGAATATCTTTGCCGAGCCGGACAATCTCATTGGCGATGGCCGCATTGAACACCGGCGGCGGCAAAGGGACGAACGGATTTTGCTGCACGAACCGGCCGGAATAGCCGGTCACCAGAAACAGGCCGACAATAGCTATGCCCAAGGGCCTTCCTTTGGACAGGATCGACGCGCCGGACACGGCACAGACAACCAGCAGCGGCAAGATGGGCACAAGATAACGGGCGGTTTCCAGCCGGACGGGGAAAGCGATCAGCAGGGCCGCTGATGCCGGCACGAAGAGCGCCGCCGCCGTCACGCCGCGCTTAAGAGACATGCCCCAGCCCAGCAGAGCGAGAAGCAGAAACACCCCTAAAAAGGCAAGGTTGCCAAACTTCCCAAAGCTGAAGCCGAGCGCATGGCTCAACCCAACCAGATAATCCTCCACCGCATGGGTCAGATAGGCCGCCGGCCCCTCATTCAGCCGGTCAAAATAGGAAAGATAGGTGCCTGCGGTATCGGCATCGAACGCCTGATTGACGATGATGGCCGCGGCCCCTGCGCCAAGGGTGATGCCGAGCCGGTGGCGCCATCCCGGCGCCCGCGTCAGAATGTCGGCGCCGATCAGCGCAGCGGCCAGCGCAATCCCGGCAGAGCGCGTTGTCTCTGCCATGAAGATCGCAAAAAACAGAACCGCGAGGGCCGGCGTACGGCGGGCGCGTTCATGCAGGCAGAGCGCCAGCATCACCCAGGCGGTAAAAGCAAGGTCGGACGAAATCGTGTCCCGCAAGTCGAGCATCTGCGGCACGAAGGCGACGCCAAATGCCGCGACCAGCGCCCATCCCGGGGAGAGGAACCGCCGTGCGAACACCCAAGCCCCCGCAACGATGGCGATCAACGCGACACAGCCGACCAGTTCCAGCGCATGCAGGTCCAGCCCCGCAGGCGCATAGGCAAAGGCGAGCAGAAACGGGTAGCCGACCGGATAAGCGGACGGCGAGATGATGGTGTTGTCCGGATTGGGGATATATCCGGTGGCGGCATAGGGGATGCCATCCACCAGATTGCGGGCATGCATGATGTACAGCCCGAAATCGGCAGACGTCCAGGACTCCGCCCCTCGCCGCGTCACGATGATCAGAATGGCAAACAGGGCCAGACATACGCCCGCCAGAAGTCCCTGTGCCCAAGGCGACCGCATCTGGAACGAATTACGCATCACTCTTGCCCCCGGGTGGACAATAACGCCCGGGGGTTAGGCTGCAAGCTTAGGCCTGCTTGCGATGTTCGCCGCGCACCCAACGAACCGTGCCGGAGCTGGCGCGCATCACGACGCTTTCGGTCGTCATCTTGCCGCCTGCGAGGCGCTTGACGCCTTGCAGAAGCGACCCATCGGTCACGCCGGTCGCCGCAAAGATGCAGTCGCCCTTGGCCAGTTCCTTCAGGTCATAGATATAGTCGAGGTCGGTGATGCCCCATTTGCGGGCACGGGCACGTTCATCATCGTTGCGGAACAAGAGCCGCCCCTTGAACTGCCCCCCGACGCAGCGCAGCGCGGCTGCGGCAAGAACGCCTTCCGGCGCGCCGCCGGAACCCATGTACATGTCAATCGTGGTCTCTGGATTGGTAACCGCGATCACGCCGGCCACATCGCCATCGGGGATGAGCATGATGCCACAGCCGATGCTGCGCAGTTCGGCAATCAGCTTTTCATGGCGCGGGCGATCCAGCACGCACACGATAATCTCATTGGGTTCGACACCCTTTGCCTTGGCGACAGCCTGCACATTCTCGGTCGCTGACTTCGCAAGATCGATAATGCCATCGGGATAGCCCGGGCCAACGGCCAGCTTGTCCATATACACATCCGGCGCGTTCAGCAGATTGCCTTCTTCGGCAACAGCCAGAACGGCGAGCGCGTTCGGGCCGGCCTTCGCGGTGATGGTTGTGCCTTCCAGCGGATCGAGCGCAATGTCGATACGCGGACCGGTGCCGATGGCAGAACCCACCTTTTCACCGATATAGAGCATTGGGGCTTCGTCTCGTTCGCCTTCACCGATGACGACAGTGCCGTCCATGGCAAGCTCGTTAAGAGCCGCGCGCATGGCCTCCACAGCAGCCGCGTCGGCGGCCTTTTCGTCGCCCCGGCCGATCAGATTCGACGCATTGATCGCGGCGGCTTCGGTGACGCGCACCATTTCGAGAACGAGAACACGATCAAGAACCTTGCTGGCCGTTACCATTGGACAATCACCCCGGGTTGTTTCAATTTGCGTTGCCCGTAGGACAGGACGAGATTGATGTCGAGACGATGGAGGCTGTTTAATCTGACCGTCATGCTGGCGTCACTCAGCGGCACCACTGCTGACGCGACCGCTCCCGATGCGTTCACCCCCTCAGTGCTTGAAATCTATCACCAAAGGACAGCCGTAGAGCCACGCTGTCGGCAGGCTGCGGGGGACGAAATCATCGTCTGTGGCCGACGGGAGGCCGACAAGTATCGCCTGCCGCTGATCGAGCGCGACCCCGGTGATCCGCGCGCAGAAACCCTGATGGGAGAGCGGGAGCGGCTTCAGAACAAAACCACGCCCTGCCAGCAGCGCGGGCCTTATCTGGTCGGCTGCGGCATGGTTGGGGTGACAATCTCAACCACCATCGGCCGGGACGGCATTCACTATCGCCCCTTGGCCAAATAAGGCAGCCGGATCGCGACGGTCAGACCTCTAGGATTGGCATGACCATTGGCGCGGCTTTAAGGCTGTTGGAACCTTCGAGCAGCCCGAGCGCCTTCACCACATTGGCCTCACGACATTCATGCGTGACGATGGCGACAACGGCGGCACCCTCTGCCGTGACGCCACGCTGGCTG
Source organism: uncultured Sphingomonadaceae bacterium (assembly GCA_937996655.1). Taxonomy (GTDB): domain Bacteria; phylum Pseudomonadota; class Alphaproteobacteria; order Sphingomonadales; family Sphingomonadaceae; genus Aquisediminimonas. The sequence goes on from CALKUK010000013.1 coordinate 565,515, forward strand.
AGCGACTCAATCGACACATCCGCATCCCGCATTGCGGCGGTAATTTCTGCCAGCACACCGGGACGGTCCGCCACGATGAAGCGCAGATAGGTGCGCGCAATGCTTTCACCGGACGGTGCGCGATCAGTGCGGGCAAGGCTGGCGACGGGCATCGCAAAGGCAGGGCCCGTTTCCCCGCGGGCAATATCGATCAAGTCAGCGACCACGGCAGACGCGGTTGGTCCTTCGCCGGCGCCACGCCCTTGCAGGAACAGGCGGCCGACGAAATTGCCTTCAGCGACGACAGCGTTCAGCGAACCCGTCACATGCGCCAGCGGATGCGCGAGAGGCACAAGGCAGGGCTGGACACGTTGCAGCAGCCCATTGCCGGCCGACGCCATGCCGACGAGGCGAATACGGTGGCCAAGCGATTCCGCCTCCACAATGTCTGCGGCGATGACATGGCGGATGCCGCGAATGTCGACGCCGTCGAAATCAATGGCAGTACCAAAGGCAAGGCTGGCGAGAATGGACAGCTTATGGGCCGCATCGACACCATCGATGTCGAAGCTCGGATCGGCCTCTGCATAGCCCAGCGCCTGCGCTTCGGCGAGCACTTCGGCAAAATCGCGGCCTTCGCTCTCCATCGTCGACAGGATGTAGTTGCACGTCCCGTTCAGGATGCCGAACACGCCCGAAATCTCATTGGCCGCAGCCCCTTCCCGCAGACCCTTGATCACGGGGATGCCGCCCGCGACGGCGGCTTCATATTTCAGCGCGACACCCTTGGCCTCGGCCTGTTCTGCGAGTTCCAGGCCATGGTGCGCAATCATCGCCTTATTGGCGGTCACAAAGGCACGCCCGCCTGAGATGGTGTTGCGCGCAAGGACCAGCGCCGGGCCATCCGAACCACCGATCAGTTCGACAACCACATCAACATCGGGATGGCTGGCAAGCGAGGTCGTATCGTCGACCCATTGAAAGCCCGACAGATCAACACCGCGGTCCCGGTTCCGGTCGCGTGCGGAAATGGCGACGATCTCAATGGGGCGTCCGGCGCGGCGCTCAATCAGGTCGCGGTTCGCGTCGATCAGTTTGATGACGCCTGCGCCAACTGTCCCCAGACCGGCCAATGCCACGCGCAACGCTTTTGCCATTCCATTTGCTCCAGAAATTCATCTGCGCCGCCTTTAGGGTTCAGCGCCCCGATTGGGAATTCCCAATTTCGACGCAGGGCGATGGTCCCGTTCACGCATTCGCACGGCGTTGTGCCAAGCTGGGACAGGGGCAAATTTGTAAGAGATTTGGCGTTCTAGCTGTGCATAGGCTGTCTGCAGACCTGCATAGTATTGAGTATCTGCTGTCATGTTTGCTTGGCGCCGGGGCGCATTTCCTTCGATCAAGAAGAAGGCTCTTTCCTTCTGGTTGATCGCGGGGCTGGCAGCATTAACCATGTCTTTCGTTGGATTGCAGGCCGCTAACTTCACCCCCATCCCCGGCGTGCGCGGGCATGAACTGACGATCCCGCTGGATGAGCCGCTGCCGATGTACGCGCCGCAGCCCAACGCCGCTGCGACCGAATCGGTCGGCCTTGGCGAAGACATCCCGATGCCGACTCCCGTTGATGCGGCTGGAAATGCCATTCCAGCGCCTGCGACGCCGCAACAAATGCCGGTCACGCCCTTCTCTCTACCAAGCCGATTTGACACAGGGCCAGCCGCTGCGCCCTATGTTTTCAAGGGGAAAACCGCAGCAGACACACTGCGTGCTGCGATCTGTCTTACGTCCGCCATTTATTATGAAGCAGCGTCTGAAAGCGATGATGGGCAGCGCGCCGTCGCGCAGGTCATCCTCAACCGCGTCCGTCATCCGGCCTGGCCGTCCACGGTGTGTGGTGTTGTCTATCAGGGGTCCGACATGCCGGGCTGCCAATTCAGCTATGCCTGTGACGGGTCAATGGCCCGCGTGCCGAGCCGCGAAGGCTGGGCGCGGGCAAGCCGCGTCGCGCGGGCCGCGCTGGCAGGCTATGTCCACGCGCCTGTCGGGCTTGCGACCTATTACCATACCCCACAGGTCAATCCTGCCTGGAACCGCGCACTGATCATTTCAGCGGTGATCGGCAATCACATCTTCTACCGAATGCCCGGTGCGAAGGGCGCGACGACCGCTTTTTATGAGCGTTATACCGGTGGAGAGCCTTATCCCGGCCCGCTGCCGCGCCGCGCGCCATGGCCGACACCCGCAACGCCCGGCGCCGTGCCGACGCCGTTGCCAACCAATGTCGCGGCCATCCCGACGGCGCCTTACCCGTCCTATCAGGCGGCCTCCCCCGCGGCGGTGCCCTATGCGGCACTGCCCGCTCGCCGCGTGAATGACGACAATCGCTATGTGAAGAATGCCCTGCCCGACAGCGATGTGCTCCCGCAATATCGCACATCGGGCCAGTGGATCGGGAACTGACGTCGGCCATTGTCCAAAAGGACACGTTGCCAAAGCTTCCCTTGCCTCCCAACCGGTCGATCCCATAACGCAGGCGCAGCGGCGATCGCCTGCCCGATTCTTCCCCGTACCGGGCGCTTGCCTGTGTCGAACAAATATGGAACAGACTGTCCATGCTGACTCACATTCAGGTGCGGGGTGCCCGCGAGCACAATCTTAAGGGCGTGGATGTCGACATTCCGCGTGATACGCTGACGGTCATCACGGGCCTGTCCGGCTCGGGTAAGTCGAGCCTCGCCTTTGACACCATCTATGCCGAAGGGCAGCGCCGCTATGTGGAATCGCTGTCGGCCTATGCGCGCCAATTTCTGGAAATGATGCAGAAGCCGGATGTTGATCATATTGAGGGCCTGTCCCCCGCGATCAGCATCGAACAGAAGACGACGAGCCGGAACCCGCGTTCCACCGTCGCGACTGTCACGGAAATCTACGATTATATGCGCCTCCTCTGGGCGCGCGTTGGCATCCCTTATTCGCCCGCCACCGGCCTGCCGATTTCGGCGCAGACCGTCAGCCAAATGGTGGACCGGGTCATGGCTCTGCCGGAAGGGACGCGCCTCTATCTGCTCGCGCCCGTCGTGCGGGGCCGCAAGGGGGAATATCGCAAGGAACTGGCCGAATGGCAGAAGGCGGGCTTCACCCGCGTGCGCATTGACGGCGAGTTCTATGAGATTGATGAGGCCCCTGCCCTCGACAAAAAGTATAAGCATGATCTTGAGGTCGTGGTGGACCGCATTGTCGTGCGCGAAGGGATTGAGACCCGACTGGCCGACAGCTTTGAGACCGCGTTGAAACTGGCTGACGGCTTGACCTTTGTTGATCCGGCGGATGCGCCGACGGAAGGCGACAAGGCAGAAAAAGGCGTCCTTGGGGATAATGCACCGGCCGGTCGCATCGTCTTTTCCGAAAAGTTCGCCTGCCCTGTATCTGGCTTCACAATTGAAGAGATCGCGCCGCGCCTGTTTTCCTTCAACGCGCCGCAGGGCGCCTGCCCGGTTTGCGACGGCTTGGGGGAAAAGCTCACCTTCGATCCGGAACTCGTTGTCCCTAATGAGAGCCTGTCGATCAAAGACGGCGCCATTGTCCCTTGGGCAAAGTCCAACCCGCCCAGCCCCTATTACATGCAGGTGCTGTCATCGGTTGCGCGGCATTTTGAATTCAGCCTGACGACACCCTGGAAAGACCTGTCCGACGAAATCAAGGACATCCTCCTCAACGGATCATTGGAAATCATCCGCCTGACTTTTCAGGACGGCCGCAAAAGCTATGACGTCCACAAGCAGTTCAACGGCGTCATCGGCAACCTCAACCGCCGTCTGCTCCAGACCGACAGTGCCTGGATGCGCGAAGAGCTCTCCAAATATCAAAGCGCTGCACCGTGCGAAGCCTGCCATGGTGACCGCCTGAAGCTGGAAGCGCTGTGTGTGAAAATCGCGGGTTCAACGATCAGCGATGCGACCCGCTTGTCCGTTGTGGATGCGGTCGCTTGGTTCGGCGCGATTGAAGAACAACTTTCCCCGCAGCATCAGCAGATTGCCAAGGCAATTCTGAAAGAAATCAACGAGCGACTTGGCTTCCTCAACAATGTCGGGCTCGATTATCTGAACCTCAACCGCACATCGGGCACGCTGTCCGGCGGGGAGAGCCAGCGCATCCGTCTCGCCTCGCAGATCGGGTCCGGCTTGTCGGGCGTGCTCTATGTTCTCGATGAGCCGTCCATCGGCCTCCACCAGCGCGACAATGACATGCTGCTCGCCACGCTGCAGCGGCTGCGTGATCTGGGCAACACCGTGATCGTTGTCGAGCATGATGAAGACGCTATTCGCCACGCCGACCATATCATCGACATGGGGCCGGGTGCCGGTGTCCATGGCGGCGTCATCGTCGCCCAAGGCACACTTGCCGATATCGAGGCCACCGAGGGCAGCCTGACGGCGGACTATCTGACCGGCCGGCGCGCCATTCCCGTTCCGGCAAAGCGCCGCAAAGGCACGGGCAAGAAGCTGACCGTAAAGGGCGCGCGGGAGAATAATCTGCGCAATGTCAGCGCCTCAATCCCGCTTGGGACCTTTACCTGCATCACCGGCGTGTCCGGCTCCGGCAAGTCCAGCTTCACAATCGACACCCTTTACGCCAGCGCTGCGCGGCAATTGAACGGTGCGCGGATCGTTGCGGGCAAGCATGACAAGATTGAAGGCCTGCAATATCTCGACAAGGTCATCGACATTGACCAGTCTCCCATTGGACGCACGCCGCGGTCCAACCCTGCGACCTATACCGGCGCTTTCACCAACATCCGCGATTGGTTTGCCGGCCTCCCCGAGGCGCAGGCCCGCGGCTATAAGCCGGGCCGCTTCTCCTTTAACGTGAAGGGCGGACGCTGCGAAGCCTGTCAGGGCGATGGTGTCATCAAGATCGAGATGCACTTCCTGCCCGACGTCTATGTGACCTGTGATGAGTGCAAGGGCGCACGCTACAACCGCGAAACGCTGGACGTGAAGTTCAAGGGGAAATCCATCGCCGACGTGCTCGACATGACTGTCGAGGATGCGGTCGAGTTTTTCAAAGCCGTGCCCCCCATCCGCGACAAGATGGCGATGCTCGCCGAAGTCGGCCTTGGCTATGTGCAGGTCGGCCAGCAGGCAACGACACTGTCCGGCGGCGAAGCCCAGCGCGTGAAGCTTGCCAAGGAACTCTCACGCCGTGCGACGGGCAATACGCTCTATATCCTTGATGAACCCACCACCGGGTTGCATTTTGAAGATGTCCGCAAGCTGCTCGAAGTCCTTCATGCACTTGTCGAACAGGGCAATAGCGTGGTCGTGATCGAACATAATCTGGACGTGATCAAAACGGCAGACTGGATCATCGACCTCGGGCCGGAAGGCGGCGTGAAGGGTGGTATGATCGTAGCCGAAGGCACACCTGAAAAGGTGGTGGAAGTGGCCGGCAGCTATACCGGTGCCTATCTCAAGCCCCTCCTCTCCCCTGCCAAACGCGCTGCTGCGACCGAGCTTGAATTGGACCCTACTGACTAGATTTTCAGCCAGGAATTCCTTTTATTCGATTCATATTGCTTAAAATGCACAGCCCGCATCCCATCCAATTTGGTTGGGTAGGATTACGGAAGTCCCGAGGAACAAAGCATTTCCGCCCTTAGGTATTAACCGCAAACGGCTCGTTTACGGGGGTTTACGCGAAATTAACCTTTCAACTTCATATGTTTTTTGGTTAATAGTTCACGTCGCGTTTCGGACCACTCCGGCGGGACATCTAAGGTTGCAGAAGGGGGCGTGCCAATGCGCGTGTTGCTGATCGAAGACGAGCCGACAACGGCGAAGGCCATTGAGCTCATGCTGACCAATGAAGGTTTCAACGTTTACTCGACCGATCTGGGTGAGGAAGGTTTGGATCTGGGTAAGCTCTATGACTATGACATCATCTGTCTCGACCTGAACCTGCCGGACATGCACGGCTATGACGTGCTGAAGAAGCTCCGCAATGCGAAGGTGCAGACGCCGGTCCTCATCCTTTCCGGCATCAGCGAAATGGATTCCAAAATCCGCAGCTTTGGCATTGGCGCAGACGACTACGTCACCAAGCCTTTCCACCGCGAAGAACTGGTCGCCCGCATTCATGCCGTCGTCCGCCGGTCCAAGGGCCATTCGCAATCCGTCATCCGCACCGGCAAGCTGTCCGTGAACCTTGATGCCAAGACTGTGGAAGTCGATGGCGCCCGCGTCCACCTGACCGGCAAGGAATATGCGATGCTGGAGCTGCTGTCGCTCCGCAAAGGCACGACGCTGACCAAGGAAATGTTCCTGAACCACCTTTATGGCGGCATGGACGAGCCCGAACTGAAGATCATCGACGTTTTCATCTGCAAGCTGCGCAAGAAGCTCGCGCTGGCCTGTGGTGGCGAAAACTACATCGAAACCGTCTGGGGCCGCGGCTATGTGCTGCGCGATCCAGAGGAGCAGGCTCAGGCCGCCTGATTTTTTCACTATCCCTCAAAGCAAATTGGGCCGGGCTGGCAACAGCTCGGCTCTTTCTTTTTTCGCGTCGTGCAAATGACCTATTGTGCAACGCAACAATAGGTTGCAGCATGATGACGAATGGGACTCAAAGCTGCTTTTGACGAAATATACGGCACGTCGGGGGGAAAAGCCCCGCGTGAGGGCTTTGAAACGCTGTCGAACTGGCTAACCAGCACCGACCTTGAGGATTTGCGCGGGCGCCAAGGGGCCGCCGAAGCCGCCTTCCGACAATTGGGCATCACCTTTGCCGTTTACGGCGATGATGAAGCGGCAGAACGCATCATTCCGTTCGACATTGTCCCCCGCCTGTTCACCGGCAAGGAATGGAGCCGGCTGGCATCGGGGCTTGAACAACGCGTCCATGCGCTCAACGCCTTTGTGGCGGACATCTATGGCGAACGGGCGATCCTGAAAGACGGCATCATTCCGGAAGAGCTGGTGCTGGCGAACAGTCAGTTCTGCATCCCGATGAACGGCTTTACCCCGCCCCACGGCCTCTACACCCATATTTGCGGCATTGATCTTGTCCGCACTGGACCGGATGACTTCTACATCCTTGAGGACAATGCCCGGACCCCCTCCGGCGTATCGTACATGATGGAAAACCGGGAGGCGATGCTCCGGCTGTGCCCCGATCTGTTCGATGCGCTGCCGGTCCAGCCAGTCGATTGCTATCCTGACAATCTGCGCGCGATGATGATTTCCGTCGCGCCAAAGACGGCGGCTGCAGACCCCACCTGCGTGCTGCTGACGCCGGGCCGCTTCAATAGCGCTTACTATGAACACAGCTTCCTCGCCGACAATGCGGGCATCGAACTGGTCGAGGCGGCAGATCTGATCGTCGATGATGATGTCGTCTGGATGATGACCATTCAGGGCCGCAAGCGGGTCGACGTCATTTATCGGCGCATTGACGATGCCTTCCTAGACCCCCTCGTCTTCCGCCCGGATTCCTTCCTCGGCGTGCCGGGGCTGATGGCGGCTTATTATGCCGGCAACGTCACCATCGTGAACGCACCAGGCACCGGCATTGCCGATGATAAGGCCATCTATTCCTATATGCCGGACATCGTCCGCTATTATTCAGGCCAAGAGGCCAAGCTGCCCATCGTCGACACATGGCGCTGTCGGGAGCCAGAGTCCCTCAAATATGTGCTGGACCATCTGGGCGAACTGGTTGTGAAGCTGGTCGATGGGTCCGGCGGATATGGGATGCTCGTCGGGCCAACGGCGACCAAGCAGCAGATCAGCGACTTCCGCGCCGCGCTCATTGCCGAACCGCACCGCTATATCGCGCAGCCGACGCTGGCGCTTTCCACCGTGCCAACGCTGGTGGAAAGCGGCATCGCCCCGCGCCATGTCGATTTTCGGCCCTTTGTTCTCTCCGGCTCAAATGGCGTGACGATCACACCCGGTGGCCTGACCCGGGTGGCGCTGGCCGAAGGGTCTCTGGTGGTCAATTCCAGCCAGGGCGGCGGCACGAAGGATAGCCTTGTCCTCTACGACACGGGGGAAGAGGCGTGATGCTCAGCCGGGTGGCCGCCTCGCTCTATTGGCTCGGTCGATACATGGAACGCGCCGAGTTTACGGCAAGGCTGGTCGAAGCGACAGTCCGGTTGGATCACATGTCTGCCCGCCCCGCCGGCACAGGCGCATGGGGCAGCGCACTGGCCGTGGTGATGGGCGATGCCCGCTTTTCCGCGACCGGCCAGCCCATCACGCAAAAGACCGTCAGCCAGTTCCTGACGCTGGACCCGACCAATCCTGGGTCGATCCGCAGCTGCATTGATGCCGCGCGTGACAATGCCCGCGCGGTGCGCACCGCCCTCACCCGTGAAGCATGGGAAACGGTCAACTCCTCCTGGCTCTCCCTCAAGAAGCGCGGCAAAACCTGGAGCCTGGAAAGCACGCTGGCGCTCGCCGAAAGCGTGACGGCACAGGCGCGCGGCTTTGAAGGTGCCCTGCACCGCATGCTGCGGTCCGAAGCCTATTGGTTCATTCGTCTTGGTATGGCGGTGGAGCGCGGTGACAACAGCGCGCGGCTCGTCGACGTCAAATACCATCTTCTTCTGCCCGAAGGCGAGCCTGTGGGCGGCGTGATTGACCGAGACCAGTGGACGACGATCCTCCATACAGTATCGGCCGTCACGGCATTCCGCTGGCTGTACAAAGGCGGCCTGACGCCCTCCGCTGTGGCAGACCTCCTCATCCTGCGGGCAGAGATGCCCCGCTCACTCATCGCCTCTGCCGAAGAGGTGGAGCGATATCTGACCGCCCTTGGCCGCCTGACCGGATTGCAAGGCGAGGCAGACCGGATTGCCCGCCGCCGCCATATCGATCTTGGTCGCCATGACATCAGCCAGATCATCATCAACGGACTGCATGAATTTTTGACCGGGTATATCGCCAACAACGCACAGCTTGACCGCGCGATTGCAAAGCAGTTCAGGTTCCCCTGACATGCAGATCCACGTCCATCATTCGACAGTGTATGAATTTTCGCAGCCGCAATCGCGACTGATCCAGTTGCTGCGCGTCACGCCGCCCAGCTTTTCGGGCCAGAATGTGCTCGAATGGTCGGTCGACATTGATCGCGACGCGCGGATGCGGTCTGCCGTGGATGGCTATGGCAACATCGTCACCATGCTCTACGTCGATGGACCACTCGACCGGATTGAGATCGTCAAGCGCGGCACCGTCTATACGCAAGACCGCTACGGCGTTGTCACGGGCACGAACGAGGTGCTGCCGCCCAAGGCCTATCTCGGCTCCACATCGCTGACCGAGGCCGATGAAGCCATTTGTGCGCTCGCCAAGATGGTGGAGCGCCGCCAGCCCGCGCGGCTGATGCTGCTGCATGATCTGATGACAACCATCAAATCAAAGATGCGTTTCAACACTGGCGAAGGAGACCCCTATCGCATGGCGCAGGTCGCCTTTGCGGAAGGGCATGGCGTGTGTCAGGACTTCGCCCACATCTTCTGCGCCGCCGCCCGACATTTGGGCATCCCCGCGCGCTATGTGTCCGGCCATCTCTACCAGCATGGCGGCGGCCCGGCGCAAGATGCCAGCCACGCTTGGGCAGAAGCGTGGATTGATGAGCTTGGCTGGACCGGCTTTGACATTGCCAACGGTGTTTGCCCCGATGATGCCTATGTGCGCGTTGCAATCGGTCTGGACTATCGGGCCGCCGCCCCGCTATCGGGATCTCGCATGGGGGCGGGCGAGGAAAAGATGGACGTCCGCGTTCATGTGAGCCAATCCGGCCAGTAACCGATAAGAAGCAAATTCAGGGCAGTTCATGACATATTGTGTAGGCATTCTTGTGCGCGACGGGCTAGTCATGATCGCCGATACGCGCACCAATGCCGGTGTCGACAACATCTCGACCTATCGTAAGCTGCACACGATTGAGGAAGAGAATGACCGCCTCGTCTTTGCTGCGAGCGCCGGAAACCTGTCTGTCACCCAGCTGGCATTGTCGATGCTGAAGGAAGGGCTGGAGCCTTTGGAAGAGGGCGGCCCGCGCCGCTTCACCACAGGTGCCGCAACCATGTTTGCCGTGGCGCAATTGTTCAGCGAGGCCGTGCGCATCGCGAGTGAACAACTGTCGGAAGAGTTGGAAGCCCGCAGTATTCCGGCCTCGGTCTCCTTCCTGCTCGGCGGACGCTTGGCCTCCGGGCCGCTGATCCTGTATTATGTCTATGACGCCGGCAACTTCATTGAATGCCGCCCCGACACGCCTTTTCTGCAAATTGGCGAGAGCAAATATGGCAAGCCCATTTTGGACCGCGCACTCAATTTCGACACCCCGTTGGAAGAGGCGGTGAAGGTCGCTCTGATTTCCTTCGACTCCACCTTGCGGTCCAATTTGGCCGTAGGCCGCCCCCTCGACATGATCGTTATCGCCCGCGACCGTATTCACGCGGTCGTCAAACGGCGGATCGGCACGGACGACCGCTATTTCAACGATCTGTCCGCACGCTGGAGCATGCTCCTGACCGAAGCGCGCGCCACCATTCCGGACCCGCCCTTCATGGCAGACTTTGTCGCCATCAACGGCAAATAGCCTAAAACAAAACCCCGCCGGATCGCGCCGACGGGGTTTCGTATGTCGCTTTGATCGATAGGATCAGGCGAAGCTTACCGCGACCTTTTCACGACGACGCAGCGCACCGCCGATGACGCCAAAGCCTGCGAGCATCATCGCCCAAGCAGCGGGTTCAGGCACGCCACCACCGGGAGGTGGCGCAACGGCGCCAAAGCCATCGAGATAAACATAGCCCCAATGGCCCGTCGGCTGGCAGTCCGACGCAAGGACGGACAGGAGGAAGTCATGACCAAGGCTCCCCGCGCTAAGGGTCAGTTGCTCTATCTGCCATTGTGGGGTGTAATAATTACTTCCGTCAAAGGCGAAGCGCGGATCGACCCCGCTGCCGCCCGACGCCGCATTATACTCCCGTCGGATGAGTTCGGTGCTGGTTGTCAGGTCCGTCAGCGTGATGATCATAGTCGCGGCATCGGTTGGGCCATGCGCACCCAATAGGACGGACTTCCAGGCAAAAAAGATGTCGGGGTCCGTATAATTCTTCACCTGCTGCTGGATGACCGAGGCATAGCCCCCGTAAGTCGTATCTTCGACGCGGAAGCTATATTTTCCGCCATAAACAGTGCTGCCAAGCGCCGCGCCGACATTGGGGTCAACCGTGCCGGACACAATAATGCTTGATCGAACGCCGCCATCGCCCGGAAGAAGAGCCCCGGGATTGAGCGATGGGTTAGAGATGCCCCCGCGAAAGCCGCCGCCCTGTGTCCAGCCGCTTGCGTCGCCAGTCTCAAAATCGCCATTCGTGAACGAATTCGCATAAGCTGATGATGACATTGCCATTGCAGCCATGGCTGCAATACTGATTATTCTCATGATGCTTCACTCCACCTCGTTGGGGGCAAGCATTTTGCTTTGCCCAAAGGAGCGACCCTGCTTCTTAGCAGGCTAAAGTTAACCAAATTTCCCGCTGTTTTCCAACGTCCAAGGCGATAACCTAAATCAGAACACACAGTGGAACCGCTGGCCCGCGCATAGAAAAACCCCGCCGGATCGCTCCGACGGGGTTCAACTTTTTATCCGGTAAAGGACGCGAGAGGCTTATTCGCCGCCCAGATCCTCTGCCGATTCCGGGGTGTGGATGACGGCAGCGAGCGCATCATCGCCCGTGTCCGCTTCCACCGGCTGGCGAAGTTCCGCAGCGCGTTCTTCCGCTGCCGACTTCGGCGCAATCAGGCTTTCCTGCCAAGCGCGCTGCTGCACGCGCAGAGCGGCATCGCGGCTGGTGGCCGTCACGCGCAGGCGGTTCATGCCAGCGCCTGTCCCTGCCGGGATGAGGCGACCAACGATGACGTTTTCCTTCAGGCCGACCAGCGTGTCCTTCTTCCCCTCGACAGAAGCCTGGGTAAGTACGCGGGTGGTTTCTTGGAAGGACGCCGCCGAGATGAAGCTGCGGGTCTGCAGCGACGCCTTGGTGATGCCAAGGAGGATCGGCTTGCCCTGCGCAGGCTCACCGCCGGTGACGGCCGCCTTTGCATTGATTTCAAGCATTTCCTCACGATCAACTTCTTCACCGGGAAGGAGTGTCGTGTCACCGGCATGGGTGATTTCAACCTTCTGCAGCATCTGACGAACGATCGTTTCGATGTGCTTGTCGTTGATCTTCACGCCCTGCAAACGGTAAACTTCCTGAATTTCCGCGACGAGATATTCAGCCAGCGGCTCAATGCCCATTGCTTCCAGAATGTCATGCGGATCGAGCGAGCCGGAGACGATGATGTCACCGCGCTTCACAAGATCGCCTTCCTGAACGTCGATCACCTTCGACTTCGGCACCAGGAATTCGACCAGATCACCGTCTTCCGGCTGGATGCCGATCTTGCGCTTTGCCTTATAATCCTTGCCGAAGATCACACGACCGGAGATCGGCGCGATGATCGCAGCGTCCTTCGGCTTGCGGGCTTCAAACAGTTCGGCAACGCGCGGCAGACCGCCCGTAATGTCGCGGGTCTTGGCAGCTTCGCGGGTCACACGGGCGAGAACGTCACCCGCCTGAACCGTGGCGCCGTCTTCAACCGAGAGCATCGCGCCGACAGCCAGCATGTAGCGACCAGCTTCACCGGAATCACCGTCCAGCAGCGTCAGGCGCGGGCGAAGATCGATCTTCGAACGGCCCGGACGGAATTCCGTCACAACCTTCTGGGCAATACCGGTGGCTTCGTCGGTCTGTTCGACCAGCGTCTGGCCTTCGACCAGATCCTGATACTTCACGACGCCCGGGATTTCCGTGATCACCGGCATGGTGAACGGATCCCACTCAGCGATGCGCGCGCCCTTCTTGACCGGTGCGCCGTCGCCAATGAGGACGTACGACCCGTAAGGCAGACGGTCGACCGCGCGCTCACGGCCATTGCCGTCGAGCAGAACGATTTCACCGGTGCGCGACAGAGCGACATTGCGGCCGTTCTTGTCCGTGATCGTGCGGAGTTCACGATAGTGCACGGTGCCGTCCACGGCCGCTTCGAGATGCGACTGCTGGTTGAGCTGTGCGGCCCCGCCAATGTGGAAGGTACGCATGGTCAGCTGGGTGCCCGGCTCACCGATCGACTGCGCGGCGATAACGCCGACAGCTTCACCGATGTTAACCGGCGTCCCGCGGGCAAGGTCACGCCCGTAGCAGCGTCCGCAAACGCCCATGCGGGTTTCGCAGATGAGCGGCGAACGGATGCGGACAGCCTGAATGCCGATTTCTTCGATCTGGGCCACCATCGGCTCGTCGAGCAGCGTGCCCGTCGCGATGACAATGTCCTTGGTCTTGGGATCGACGATATCTTCGGCAACCGTGCGGCCAAGGATACGTTCGGCAAGCGAGGCAATGACCGAACCACCCTGAACGATGGCCTTCATTTCCAACGCACGTTCCGTTCCGCAATCATTCTCGATCACGGTGCAGTCCTGCGACACGTCGACGAGACGACGGGTCAGGTAACCCGAGTTTGCCGTCTTAAGCGCCGTATCAGCCAGACCCTTACGGGCGCCGTGGGTGGAGTTGAAGTATTCAAGAACGGTCAGACCTTCCTTGAAGTTCGAGATGATCGGCGTTTCAATGATTTCGCCCGACGGCTTGGCCATAAGGCCGCGCATCCCGGCGAGCTGCTTGATCTGCGCCTGCGAACCACGGGCACCGGAGTGCGCCATCATGTAAATCGCGTTGGTGGGCAGTTCACGGCCATCCTCGCCGATCTTTACGGCCTGGATTTCCTTCATCATTTCGCCGGCCACCTGGTCACCACAACGGCTCCAGGCGTCGATCACCTTGTTGTACTTTTCCTGCTGGGTGATCAGACCGTCCTGATACTGCTGTTCAAAGTCACGCACGAGAACGCGCGTTTCTTCCACCAGATTGTCCTTGGCAGCCGGGATGACCATGTCGTCCTTGCCGAAGGAAATGCCGGCGTTGCAGGCGTGACGGAAACCAAGACCCATGATCGCGTCTGCGAACAGGACGGTCTCCTTCTGACCGGTGTGGCGATAGACGATGTCGATGACGTCGCCGATTTCCTTCTTGGTCAGCAGGCGGTTGACTGTGTCGAAGGGCACCTTGTGGCTCTTCGGCAGACATTCACCCAAAAGCATACGGCCCGGTGTCGTTTCAAAGCGGCCCATGAAGGTTTCACCGGCTTCGTTCGTCTGGGGAACGCGCGCGATGATCTTCGTGTGCAGCGTCACAGCCTTGGCAAACAGGGCCTGATGCACTTCGTCGATGTTCGACATCATCATGCCCTGGCCCGGCTCATTTTCCTTCATCATCGACAGATAATAAAGGCCGAGAACCATGTCCTGCGATGGGACGATGATCGGCTTACCATTGGCAGGCGACAGAATGTTGTTGGTCGACATCATGAGCACGCGCGCTTCAAGCTGGGCTTCCAGCGAGAGCGGCACGTGGACAGCCATCTGGTCACCGTCAAAGTCGGCGTTGAAGGCCGAGCAGACGAGCGGGTGCAGCTGGATGGCCTTGCCTTCGATGAGGACAGGTTCAAACGCCTGAATGCCGAGACGGTGAAGCGTCGGGGCGCGGTTGAGCATGACGGGGTGTTCGCGGATCACTTCATCCAGGATGTCCCAGACTTCCTTGCGTTCCTTTTCGACCCACTTCTTCGCCTGCTTCAGCGTCATCGACATGCCCTTGGCGTCGAGGCGCGAGTAGATGAACGGCTTGAACAGCTCGAGCGCCATCTTCTTCGGCAGGCCGCACTGGTGCAGCTTGAGTTCCGGACCGGTCACAATGACCGAACGGCCCGAATAGTCGACGCGCTTGCCGAGAAGGTTCTGGCGGAAGCGGCCCTGCTTGCCCTTGAGCATGTCGGACAGCGACTTCAGCGGACGCTTATTGGCGCCCGTGATCGTGCGGCCGCGACGGCCATTGTCGAACAGTGCGTCAACAGCTTCCTGCAACATGCGCTTTTCGTTGCGGACGATGATGTCCGGCGCACGCAGTTCCATCAGACGCTTCAGACGGTTGTTACGGTTGATCACGCGACGATAGAGATCGTTGAGATCGGACGTTGCGAAACGGCCGCCATCCAGCGGCACGAGCGGACGCAGTTCCGGCGGAATGACCGGCACGACCTGCAGGATCATCCATTCCGGACGGTTGCCGGAATCGATGAACGATTCAACGACCTTCAGGCGCTTGATGATCTTCTTCGGCTTCAGTTCCGACTTGGTTTCGGCGAGTTCCTTCAGCAGGTCATCGCGTTCACCTTCAAGGTCGAGGCTTTCGAGCAGAACGCGGATGGCTTCTGCACCGATGCCGGCGGAGAAGGCGTCTTCGCCATATTCATCCTGCGCGTCGAGAAGCTCGTCCTCGGTCATCAGCTGGAACTTTTCGAGCGGGGTGAGACCCGGTTCCATCACGATGTAGTTTTCAAAATACAGGACACGTTCCAGCTGCTTGAGCTGCATGTCGAGCAGCAGGCCGATGCGCGACGGCAGCGACTTCAGGAACCAGATGTGGGCAACCGGAGCTGCGAGTTCGATATGGCCCATGCGCTCGCGGCGGACCTTCGACACGGTAACTTCGACACCGCACTTTTCGCAGACGATGCCCTTATACTTCATCCGCTTATACTTGCCGCAGAGGCATTCATAATCCTTGATCGGACCAAAGATGCGCGCGCAGAACAGGCCGTCACGTTCCGGCTTGAACGTGCGGTAGTTGATGGTTTCGGGCTTCTTGATTTCACCGAAGGACCAGGAACGGATACGTTCCGGCGACGCGATCCCGATCTGGATCTGGTCGAAGGTGTCAGGCTTGGTCATCGGGTTGGCAAAGGCCATCAAGTCGTTCATTTTTCGCTCCATTTCTCTTTCCGGTCCGGAAAGAGCAGAGGTGGAATTGGTCATCTAGGACGGGGTTCCGGCCCGTCACCGGCCCCTCCCCTTAGGAGGGAGGGGCGGTTCGGTTATTCAGCTGCGATCGCAAGCCCGTCGCCGTCTTCGTCATCGCCAAGGCTGGTCAGTTCGACGTTGAGGCCGAGCGAACGCATTTCCTTCACGAGAACGTTGAAGCTTTCCGGGATGCCGGCTTCGAAGGTATCGTCACCCTTGACGATGGCTTCGTAAACCTTGGTACGGCCGACCACGTCATCGGACTTCACCGTGAGCATTTCCTGCAGCGTATAGGCGGCACCGTAAGCCTGGAGCGCCCAGACTTCCATTTCCCCGAAGCGCTGGCCGCCGAACTGGGCCTTACCGCCCAGCGGCTGCTGCGTGACAAGGCTGTACGGCCCGATCGAACGCGCGTGGATCTTGTCATCGACCAAGTGGTGCAGCTTGAGCATGTAGATGTAGCCCACGGTCACCTTACGGTCGAAGTTTTCCCCGGTACGGCCGTCATAGACAGTGACCTGACCCGATCCATCAAGACCGGCCAGTTCCAGCATACGCGTCACGTCGGGCTCACGGGCACCGTCGAACACCGGTGTTGCCATCGGCACACCGTTGCGCAGCAGCTCCGCCATTTCCACGATATCCGTATCGGTCCGGGCTTCGATCTCTTCCTTATACTCGTCACCATAAACGAGCTTCAGGCGATCACGAACGACGGCAGGCGGTGCACCGGCGGCTTCACCACCGGACGAACGCCATTCCTCAAGCGCGGCCTGGATCTGCTTGCCAAGGCCGCGGGCGGCCCAGCCAAGGTGCGTTTCAAAGATCTGACCGACGTTCATGCGCGACGGCACGCCCAGCGGGTTCAGAACGATATCAACCGGCGTCCCGTCTTCGAGGAACGGCATGTCCTCAATCGGCACGATGCGGCTGATGACACCCTTGTTCCCGTGACGGCCGGCCATCTTGTCACCCGGCTGAAGCTTGCGCTTCACGGCAACGAAGACCTTGACCATCTTGAGCACGCCAGGTGCCAGATCATCGCCGCGTTCAACCTTTTCAACGCGGTCTTCAAACTTCGCGTTGATCCGCTTGACGGCTTCGTCATACTGGATCTTCACGGCTTCAAGATCGGCCTGAATGCGGTCGTCCTGAACGGCGATTTTCCACCATTCATGGCTTTCCACTTCGCTCAAGCCGGCAAGGTCAATGGCCTCACCCTTCTTGAGGCCCTTCGGCGCCGCAGTCGCGACCTGACCGATCAGCATTTCCTTCAGGCGCGAATAGGTGGCGCGGTTCAGGATCGTGCGTTCATCGTCACGGTCCTTGGCCAGCGATTCCTTTTCTTCAGTCTGAATGGCGCGCGTACGGTCATCAATGTCGATGCCGTGGCGGTTGAAGACACGGACTTCGACAACCGTCCCGGCAACGCCCGGCGGCAGACGCAGCGAGGTATCGCGCACGTCAGATGCCTTTTCACCGAAGATGGCGCGGAGAAGCTTTTCTTCCGGCGTCATCGGGCTTTCGCCCTTCGGCGTGATCTTGCCGACCAGAATGTCGCCCGGCTCAACTTCCGCACCGATATACACGATGCCGGCTTCGTCGAGGCTGCGGAGCGCTTCTTCACCCACGTTCGGGATGTCGCGCGTGATGTCTTCTGGCCCAAGCTTGGTGTCACGGGCCATGACTTCGAATTCCTCGATGTGGATCGAGGTGAAGACGTCGTCCTTCACGATGCGTTCGCTGATCAGGATGGAGTCTTCGTAGTTGTAGCCATTCCAGGGCATGAACGCGACGAGGCTGTTGCGGCCCAGCGCGAGTTCACCCAGTTCCGTCGACGGACCGTCAGCGATGATGTCGCCTGCCGCAACAGGATCCCCCACCTTCACCAGCGGACGCTGGTTGATGCAGGTGTTCTGGTTGGAACGCTGGAACTTCTGAAGACGGTAGATGTCCACGCCCGACTGGTCGGCATCGACATCACCCGTTGCACGGACAACGATACGGGTCGCATCGACCTGATCGACGATGCCTGCACGGCGGGCGCCGATGGCAGCGCCGGAGTCACGCGCAACCGTTTCTTCCATGCCGGTGCCGACGAACGGCGCTTCGGCACGAACGAGCGGCACAGCCTGACGCTGCATGTTCGATCCCATGAGGGCGCGGTTCGCGTCATCGTTTTCCAGGAATGGAATGAGCGATGCGGCGACCGAAACGAGCTGCTTGGGCGACACGTCCATCAACGTGATCTGTTCACGGTTGGCGATCAGGAATTCGCCCGCTTCGCGCGACGAAATCTGCTCTTCCACAAAGCTGCCATCGGCGGTCAGCTCAGCGTTCGCCTGTGCGATCGTGTGCTTGGCTTCTTCCATAGCGGACAGATAGACAACATCGCTCGTCACCTTGCCGTCGACGATGCGACGATAGGGCGTTTCGATGAAGCCATATTTGTTGACGCGGCTGAACGAAGCCAGCGAGTTGATGAGACCGATGTTCGGGCCTTCCGGCGTTTCAATCGGGCAGATACGGCCATAATGCGTCGGGTGAACGTCGCGGACTTCAAAGCCCGCACGTTCGCGCGTCAGACCACCCGGTCCAAGCGCCGACACGCGACGCTTGTGCGTCACTTCAGACAGCGGGTTCGTCTGATCCATGAACTGCGACAGCTGCGAAGAGCCGAAAAATTCACGGACAGCCGCCACAGCCGGCTTGGCGTTGATCATGTCGTTCGGCATCACCGTCGACACGTCGACCGAGGACATGCGCTCCTTCACGGCGCGCTCCATGCGGAGCAGGCCGATGCGGTACTGGTTTTCCAGAAGCTCACCCACCGAACGGACACGGCGGTTGCCGAGGTTGTCGATGTCGTCGATTTCGCCCTTGCCATCCTTCAGATCAACGAGGGTCTTCACGACCGCCAGAATGTCTTCATTGCGCAACGTCGTCAGATCGTCCGGCGCGTCGAGGCCAAGGCGCATGTTGAGCTTCACGCGGCCGACAGCCGAAAGGTCATAACGCTCATTGTCGAAGAACAGGCCAGCGAACAGCGCTTCGGCCGTTTCCTTCGTCGGCGGCTCGCCCGGGCGCATGACACGGTAGATCGAGTCCAGCGCCATGTCGCGGTCTTCAGCCTTATCGACCTTCAGCGTGTTGCGGATCCAGGGACCCGTGTTCACATGGTCAATGTCGAGCAGTTCAAGACGGTCAACGCCAGCCTTGTCGAGCTTTTCCAGGTTTTCAGCCGAAACTTCTTCGCCGGCTTCGATGTAGATTTCACCGGTCTGTTCATTGATGAGGTCGAGCGCCGAATAACGACCGAAGATTTCCTCAGTCGGGATCAGCAGGGCTTCGAGACCATCCTTGGCCGCCTTGTTGGCCGCACGCGGGCTGACCTTCTGGCCGGCGGCGAACACGACTTCACCGGTCTTCGCGTCAACGACGTCGTAGAGCGGCTTCTGGCCACGCCAGTTTTCGGAGACATAAGGCACGATCCAGCCCGAAGGCGAGCGGCCAAAGGTCACCGTGTTGTAGAACTGATGCAGAATTTCTTCCGGCGTCAGGCCCAGCGCGAGGAGCAGCGCCGTAACCGGCAGCTTACGCTTACGGTCGATACGGACGTTGACAATGTCCTTGGCGTCGAATTCGAAATCGAGCCAGGAACCGCGATACGGAATGACGC
>CALKUK010000014.1 GCA_937996655.1 uncultured Sphingomonadaceae bacterium
CTTTCGCCCACAACGACCTCAACGTTGCGCGTCTACCAATTCCGCCACGACCGCACATTTTCCAAGCTTTGCACCGGGCTGGTAGACCCCGGGCAATCGACAGACGCGCGCCTCTAGCAGAGGCTTTCCGGGCAGGCAATGGCTTTAACCCATTAAGTGCCACGCGTGACGCCTGCTGATTTACTTGCCTGCCGGAGCAGCTATGCCGGGCCCATGGACATGGGGACAGATCGCTGGAAATACGAAGTGCGGCGCATCCTGTCGCTCGCTTGGCCGGTGATGCTGACCAGCCTCAACTGGACGTTGCTGCAGGTCACTGATGTCGTTGTGGTCGGCGATGCAGGCACGCATGAGGTGGCGGCCTTTGGCGGCAGCCGTGCCGTCACGTTCGTCACGCTGATGGCAGCGATCGGCTGGATGTCAGGCATCCTCGTCTTTGCCTCTCAGGCGGATGGTGCCAGCGACAAGCCCCGTACGGGCGAGGTCTATCGCGAAGGGTTGCTGCTCGGGGTGCTGATCGGCCTGGCCGGCGGGCTCCTCCTTTATGGGCTAGCAGAGCCGCTGCTGCGCCTGTTGGGCGTGGCGGACAATGTCATCGGCATTTCCGCTTCGGTCGTGCGGATCATGGCCTTTGCCTTTCCGCCGCAGCTCATCCTCATCGCGGCGAGCAATTTTCTGGAGGGTATCAGCCATCCCCGCCGCGTGATGGCTGTCAATCTGATGACCCTGCCGCTCAATGCGGTGCTCGCTTGGAGCTTGGCGACGGGGCATTTGGGGCTCCCTGCCTTGGGCGCGGCAGGCGCGGCCTTGGCCACAACGATTTCGCTGTGGATCGGCGCTGCTGCCATCCTCTGGACCGCCGCGCGCGTACCGGATCAGGCGGCCCGTGGGCTTCGACATATGTCGCTGGCTGTCTGGCGGCGGGCGGTGCCGGGTGCGCTGGCATTGTGTCGGTTTGGGCTTGTCCCGGCCCTCGCCTCCGGGTTGGAACTGGCAGGCTTCTCTTGGCTTATCGCCTTGTCGACGCAATTGGGCGACGTGACGAGCCATGCCTTTCAGATCGTCTTTGCGCTCCACAATGTGACCTTCGGCGTTGCGCTGGGTTTTGGCTCGGCCGCGGGAGTTCGGGCAGGTAATGCGGTGGGCGAAGGAAAGCCCGAAGCGGCGCGCCACCGGACATGGATTGCGGCGCTGTTGACCCTCGCGGTGATGAGCGGCCTTGTTCTTTTGCTGCTCATGTTGGGCGGCCCGATTGCCCGCGCCTTTCCGGCTGAAGCGCCGGTGCATCTGCTGGCTGCCGCCATGTTGGCCGTCTGGGCGCCGTTCATCCTGTTTGACGGCCTGCAGGTCGTCTTCATGTTTGCGCTTCGGTCGATGGGGGATCAGGTCGCCGCCGGGATCAACGGCATCGCTGCGTTTTTCGGCGTGACCGGCGTGCTTGGTTGGTGGCTTGTGCAGATGGGCTATGGGCCCTTTGCGCTGGTCTGGGCGTCCGGGCTTGGCATGATGGCTGCCGCCCTGCTCAATTCAGGGCGTTTTTTCTGGCTGATGCGCGGGCGCGTCAGTTCCCCGAAAAGCTGAGGTTCAGTTCCTTCGCACCGCGCGGCACATTGACCTCGGCACTGTTGAAATCGATCGATCCCTTGGCCTCGACGGTCCGCTTGGGCGGGGTGATTGTCCAACCATAGACGACACGGCCCTGCCCGTCGCGTAGCTCGGCCAAGATGTCGGGCACGCGCTGTTCATCGCTGGTCGGGTTTACGACCTTGCCGGAGATGGCGAAGAGTTCATTGCCGCTTTCCAGCAGGCGGCGCTCGGGACGGCGCGGCACTTCCAGCAGCAAGGGCACTTCGGTCGTCGCACTCGATAGGCCGAGCTTTGCGGCAATATTGGGTGTGCCGAAATATTGGATCGCGCCAATGCCGCCGAGCAACAGGACGGCCGCCGCGGCCGCCGCAATCGTCCAGCGCTTGGCTGGGTTGCGGCGCGGGCGGAAGGGAGCTTCCGGCGCAAACATGTCCACGCTCTCGCGCTGTTCGGCCATGGACTCAGTTCTGGGCGCCGGCTCGGGCCGTGCGCCAAGCGGCGGCGGCGTATCGGGCAGGTCGCGCTGTCCGCCGATATGCGGGGCCGGCGGCACCGGCATTTGCGGCGGGGCCGGCGGCGGCAGCGGCAATTCTGCCGAGGCGGGTTGAACCGGTGTCGGGGCGGGCTGGAACCAGCTATGTTTGCATGAGGCGCAGCGGACCTGACGGCCAGCGCCGGTGATCGCGGTATCGGGGACAAGATAGCGCGTCGAACAGGCGGGACAGGTCAGGATCATTGGCCGGGCGGTTCCAGTTGAACGTGAGATCGCCTCTAAGCACCCTTTATAGCGTCCTTGCAAGAGTCTGGCACGGTAAACGGGGCTGGATTGGCAGCAAGCCGTGCATATCTGAAGGGGAGGCCAAGATTCACGCTTCAGGATATTCCTCTTGAAGCGATCAAGGTCTAGGGACCCTTGCAGGGCGGGCAACAAGGCGTAAACCGGACAGATGTCGCACATCATCCAGTTCGAAAATGTAGGGTTGCGCTACGGCACAGGCGCCGAAACATTGTCCGACATCACCTTTTCCTTGGCCAAAGGCGGCTTTTACTTCCTGACCGGACCCTCCGGGGCGGGCAAGACATCTTTGTTGAAGCTGCTTTATCTGGCGCAACGGCCCAGCCGCGGGCTCATCCGCCTGTTCGGGGATGATATGGTGACGATGCCGCGCGATAAGCTGCCGCTCTACCGCCGTCGCATCGGCGTCGTGTTTCAGGATTTCCGTCTCGTCCCCCATTTGTCTGCGTTTGATAATATTGCGCTGCCGCTGCGCGTTTCTGGCGTGCCGGAAAAGGATATCGACCACACGGTGGGTGAAATGCTCAACTGGGTCGGGTTGGGGGATCGAGCCTCGGCCCGCCCGGCGACGCTCTCCGGCGGGGAGCAGCAGCGCGTGGCCATTGCGCGTGCCGTCATCACACGGCCCGATGTCCTCGTCGCAGACGAACCAACGGGCAACGTTGACCCCGATATGGCCGCGCGCCTGTTGCGGCTGTTCGAGGCGCTCAACCAGCTCGGCACGACGATTGTTGTCGCGACCCATGATCTCCATTTGTTGAGCCGCATTCCAGGCGCCCATATTATGCGCTTGGCCGATGGTTATTTGCCGGACCCCACAGGCACCTTGCGCAACCCGCCTATGCGGGAACCGGTGGCGCAATGATGTTTGACCTCGACAAGATCGACATCCCCTTTCTGAAGGCCCCGCCGCATGAGGCGCGGCTGCTGCCCGAAGGGCGGATGGCCGGGCCCATGCCCTGGGTCATTGCGATCATCATGTTCCTGACGATCTTGTCCGCAGCCGCCGGGCTGTCGCTTGCCCGCTCGGCCAAGGGGCTGGATGCCGATCTCGCAGGCCGGGTCACCATCCAGATCGTCGAGGCCAATGATGCGAAGCGCACCGCGCAGACGGCAGCGGTTGAAAAGGAACTCGCGCGCCTGTCCGGCGTCCAAAGCTTCCGCCGCGTGCCCGATGCTGAGGTGTCGGCGTTGCTCCAGCCTTGGTTTGGCGCAGAGGCGCTGGATGAAGATCTGCCGGTGCCGACCTTGGTCGATGTCACTATCGACAGCGCCGTCCCCGGCGCTTTCGCGAACATGCGGTCGAGCGTCCTTGCCGCTGCTCCCGCGGCGCGGGTGGAGGCGCATGCTCAATGGCTGGGTCCGCTCACCCGGCTGCTTGGGTCGCTCACCTTCCTGTCCTGGATGCTCGTTGTGCTGATGGGCGGAGCCACCTTGTCCACCGTCGTGCTGGCGGCGCGCAGTGCGCTCAACACGCACCGGGAAACGATTGAAGTCATGCATCTGCTCGGCTCAACCGATGCGCAGATTGCCCAGCTGTTCCAACGGCGGATAGCCCTGGATGCCTTGTTTGGCGCGGGCATCGGCTTGGCCGCAGCCCTTCTGACCATGCTGCTGCTGCGCGGTCGGCTGGCGGCGGTCGGCTCGGAATTGCTCGGATCGGTGGGGATCGGCTGGGCGGGATGGCTGCTTCTGCTGCTCATGCCCCTGCTCAGTGCCGGACTGGCAACGATTGCGGCGCGCACAACGATCCTTTCCGCGCTAAGGCGCATCCTATGATCCGTCGTCTCCTCTCGCTCGCCCTTGTGGCCTGGTTCCTCGGCCTAGTCGGTTTCGCCATTTTTCTGCCGGGCCCGTCCGACATTGGCAAAACCGATGCCGTTGTTGTGCTGACCGGCGGCGGCGGTCGTTTTGAACGCGGGCTGGAACTGCTTCAGGCGGGCAAGGCCAAACGCATGCTCGTCTCCGGCGTTGATCCCACGGTCCGCCGCGCGGAATTTGAAGTGCTGCGCAAGGTCCCGGCCAAGATTTCGCGCTGCTGCATTGATCTCGACAAGGCGTCGGTCGACACCATCTCCAACGCGCGGGAAACGGCCCGTTGGGTCAAGGCGCGCCATTATACATCGGTGCGGCTTGTCACCAGTGACTGGCATATGCGGCGCGCGAAGATGGAATTGGACCATGTGCTTGGGCCTGATGTGCGCGTGACGGGGGATGCCGTGCGCAGCAACCCCACCCTCACCCAATTGTTCAAGGAATATAACAAGCTCGTCGCCCGCTTCATCGCGCTGGAGGCGGGAGAGGTGCTGTGATCGCGCTGCTCCGCTCGATCCTGTTTGCGGCGATCTTCTATCCCGGCAGCGTAATCGTGGTCGGCATTGCAGCGCTGATGGTGCCGTTTGGAGAGAAAGCGACGATCCGCGGGGCGCGCAACTGGGCGCTCTGGCACCGGCTGTGCGCGCGCTGGATTTTGGGCATTCGCACGCACGTCATCGGCCCGCTCGATGCGGGCCAGGCGCTCTACATCTTCAAACATGAATCGATGTACGAAACGGTGGAAACGCTGGCGCTGTTTCGCAAGCCGGTGGTCGTGATGAAGCAGGAATTGCTCGATCTGTTCGGGTGGGGCTATGCCGCGCGCGCCCATGGCTCGATCGGGGTGGACCGGGAGGCCGGGGCTGCGGCCATGCGCCGGATGATCGCGCAGGCCAAACGCGCCAAGGAGTCCGGGCGCCCCATTATTCTGTTTCCGGAAGGGACGCGCGTGCCCCATGGCGAAAGGCCGCCGCTTCGGGCTGGGCTTGCCGGGCTTTACAAGATCCTTGGCCTGCCGGTGATTCCCGTGGCGCTCAATTCAGGCAAGGTCTGGCCGCATGGCTTTGTAAAGCATGCTGGCGTGGTGACGATGAAGGTGGGTGACCCCATTCCTCCCGGCCTGCCGCGCGAGGAGATTGAAGCGCGGGTGCACGCCGCGATCAATGTGCTGAACGATTGAGGTCACGCCTCAATCCCGTTCGTGTCGAGCGACGTTGAGACACGTCCCTCAACTGCGCTCGGGACGAACGGATTATGTTGGACCTAATGATCCGACCGACCAAAGTCGGGCCGATCATCATCCTGCCCTTCTTCGATGATGCTGCGGCGGATAGCGCGGGTGCGGCTGAACAGGTCAAACAAGGCATCGCCATCGCCCCAGCGGATCGCGCGTTGAAGCGCCGTCAGGTCTTCCGAAAAGCGCTGGAGCATTTCGAGCACGGCATCCTTGTTCGACAGGAAGACATCGCGCCACATGGTCGGGTCTGATGCGGCGATGCGCGTGAAATCGCGGAAGCCGCCGGCTGAATATTTGATCACTTCTGACCGGGTGACAGATTCCAGATCAGAGGCCGTGCCGACGATGGTATAAGCGATGAGGTGCGGCAAATGGCTGGTCACGGCGAGCACGAGATCATGGTGCGGGGCATCCATGACATCCACATTGGCACCCAGCCGTTCCCAAAAGGCGGAAAGCTGCGCAACCTTATTGGGGTCAGCATCGGCGGGCGGCGTCAGGATGCACCAGCGATTGTGGAAGAGCGCGGCAAAGCCCGCCTCCGGCCCGCTGCGCTCTGTTCCCGCGACGGGGTGGGCGGGGATGACAGCATGGTCGGGCAACGCGTCTTGCAACGCCGTTAGGATCGCGGCCTTGGAAGAGCCAACATCGCTGATCAGCGCCTCGGCGGGCAGATCGGCGCGCATCTCGGCCGCGACAGCCCCCATCGCACCCACCGGCACGCACAGGATGACGAGTTCTGCATCGGTGACGGCTGCCCCCGGCGTATCGGCCATATCATCGACGAGCTTCAGCGCCTTGGCCGTTTCGCGCGTTTCGGGATCGGCATCATGGCCCGACAGGGCAACGCCGGGCATCCGGTCCCGCACGGCGCGTGCGACTGAGGATCCAATCAGCCCAAGGCCAATGATGGAGACACGCGCAAACGGCAGCATCAGGCGTCTGCCCCGACGATCTTGCGCAGGGCGGCGATCAACCCCCGGGTTTCCTCTTCGGTGCCGATGGTGATGCGCAGGCCATTGCCAAGGCCCTGCCCCGGCAACCAGCGCACGATATACCCATGGTCCATCAGGCCGTGATAAGCGGCCTCTGCTGTGACCGCGCCTTCAAAGGTGACCAGCTGGAAATTGGCTTTGCTCGGGATGGCGCGCAGCCCCGCATTGCCAAGCTTTGCGATCTCATCTGCAAACCAGCGGAGCCATGTGCTGTTATGGTCCCGGCTGCGGGCGACAAAGGCGCTATCCTGCACAGCGGCAATCGCTGCATCTTGGGCGGCAATCGAAAAGCTGAACGGCGCGCGGATGCGGTGCATCGCGTTGATGATGTCCGCGGAGGCATAGCCCCAACCGACGCGTTCTGCCGCCAGACCATAGATTTTGGAAAAGGTGCGTGTCACCAGCACATTGGCCGCGGTCTGCGCCAGCGCCATCCCGCCATCATCATCTTCGGGCGCCAGATATTCGGCATAGGCATGGTCGAGCACGAGCAGCACATCATCGGGCAGGGCAGCGTGCAGCCGCGCAATCTCTGCCTTGGGGGAATAGGTGCCCGTTGGGTTGTTGGGGTTGGCAACAAAGACGACGCGTGTCTTGTCCGTCACACAGGCAAGGATCGCGTCAACATCGGTCGCATAGTCCTTGTCAGGCGCAATGACCGGCACGGCGCCGACACGGCGGGTGGCGATTTCGTAGACGGCAAATCCGTATTTCACGAAAATGATCTCATCGCCCGGCCCGGCAAAGGTACCAGCGGCAAGGTGGAGCACTTCGTCTGATCCCGTGCCATAGATGATCCGCGCGGGATCAAGCCCGTTGGCAGCGGCGATTGCCTCCCGCAGGTCTGCCGCACTCGCATCGGGGTAGCGTTCCAGATCATGCGCATGGCGTGCAAAAGCGGCGCGCGCCGCCTCGCTGGTGCCGAGCGGATTTTCATTGGACGAGAGTTTGGCGACCTTGCGGCCGTCATCGGTTTTGGACTTGCCCGGAATATAAGGGGCGATGTCCATGATCCAGGGCTTGGGTTGCGGTGCAGTCATGGGCTGTGGCTCTAGCCTTGGCCGCGCCCAATGAAAAGGGCGCCGCCTTTCAGCGACGCCCCGTCCTGTGTCGTTAAACGGTGTGCGTTCAGGCGAACGAAACCGTCGTGCGACGGCGCAGGCCGACGCCAACCAGACCAAAGCCTGCCAGCATCATCGCCCAAGCAGCCGGTTCCGGCACGCCCGCATCGAGACGGACGCCAAGACCGGCCGGAATGCCGCCTTCGCCCTGCCCGGTGATCGAGAAGGAATATGTTCCAGCTCCGAGGAAGGTGCTGAATTTGCTGTAAGAGGGGTTCAGCCAATACGAGCCATACCCGCCGGTCGCGCGAACGTCGTTGGCACCGGCAAAGAAAGTCGACGTGCCCGTAACGTCCCCACTGATCTGATAAACGTCACCGACGACGCAGCAATCCGCAATCGTCAGATGCGCGCCCGAACCGATCGTGAAGGTCCAAGCCGACTTGTCTGTCGGTTGTCCGGCGGTGGACAGAGTATCATCCTGCCACCCCGAACCCAGTGTCAGGACGGTGGCCGATGCCGGTGCAGCAAATGCGATGGCAGCAACAGCTGCCAGATAGAGGCTTTTCATGATTTAGGTCTCCGAAATGCGAATGGTTGCTCGAAACGCACAGGCTGCCGGTGAGTTTTCGACTCGGCAACGTCGACCCTAGGCCAGAGGATTCGCGATTTTGGAGAAGGTTACAAGCGGTTAATCATTCTCTTGACCGAGTGTCTGAAAATGGGACGATTATTTCCGCCTATTTGACATTTCTGTGGCGCGGAGCGGCCTGTTGTGGCGAATGCTTGCGGCAATATCGTCCGGGCAGTAGGGCGGCACGATGACTGCGCGTGTTGGCCTCAACTGTGATATCACCCTGCCCGGGCCCTTGGCGCTCGACGGCGGCGGTGTGCTCGCACCTGTGGATATCGCTTATGAAACCTATGGCACCCTCAATGTCGATGCCTCCAACGCGATCCTGCTCTGCCATGCGCTGACCGGGGACCAATATGTTGCGTCCAACCATCCCGTCACGGGCAAGCCCGGATGGTGGACGCGTATGGTCGGCCCTGGAAAACCCATTGATACAGATCGTTATTTTGTGGTCTGCCCCAATGTCATTGGCAGCTGCATGGGATCGTCCGGACCGGCCTCGCTGGCAGAGGATGGGCAGCCTTATGGCATGCGTTTTCCTGTCATCACCATCCGCGACATGGTCCGTGCGCAGGCGATGCTGCTTGATCATCTGGGCATTGGCCGACTTTACGCCGTGGTCGGCGGGTCAATGGGTGGGATGCAGGCAATCACCTGGGCCGCAACCTATCCAACGCGTGTGGCCTCGGCCGTCGTCATCGCCTCGACGGCGCGGCATTCGGCGCAGAACATCGCCTTTCACGAGGTCGGCCGCCAGGCCATCATGGCAGACCCCAATTGGCGGGGCGGGGATTATTATGTCGACGGGAAAGGCCCTGATGCGGGCCTTGCTGTCGCACGCATGGCCGCGCACATCACCTATTTGTCGGAACAGGGTCTGACGGAAAAATTCGGCCGTCGCCTGCAGAACCGCGATGCCAAGACCTTTGGCTTTGACGCTGATTTTCAGGTGGAAAGCTATCTGCGCCATCAGGGCTTGAGCTTTACCGACCGGTTCGATGCCAACTCTTACCTCTACATCACCCGCGCGATGGATTATTTTGATCTGGCGGAGGAACATGGCGGGCATCTCGCTAACGCCTTCCGCGGCGCGGCGACGCGTTTCTGTCTGGTCAGCTTTGATACCGACTGGCTCTACCCGACCAGCGAATCGCGCAACATTGTCCATGCCCTCAATGCCAGCGGCGCGCCGGTGAGCTTTGTCGAACTGTCGGCCCCGTTCGGGCATGACAGCTTCCTGCTCGACGTGCCGGATCTCAACCGCGTTGTGGACGGGTTTCTGAAAGCGGGGGGACAATGACCGGCCTGCGCCCTGACCTTGCCATCATCGCCCGTGAAGTGGCAGCGGGTACGCGTGTGCTCGACATTGGTTGCGGGGATGGTGCGCTGATGGCCGCGCTGCGCGATGAAAAGCAGGTCGATGCGCGCGGGATGGAGCTGGACCCGGCGAATGTCGCCGAATGCGTCGCGCGGGGGCTGTCCGTCATTCAGGGTGACGCCAATATCGACCTTGCCGATTATCCCGAGGGCGCGTTCGATTATGCGATCCTCAGCCAGACCTTGCAGACGACGATGCGGCCGGATCTTGTGATGCAGCAATTGCTGCGCGTCGGGCGCAAGGCGTTCGTTTCCTTCCCCAATTTCGCGCATTGGCGCGTACGGCTCTCGCTCTTGTGGGGCGGGCGGATGCCGGTCACGCGGCTGCTGCCCGTTGCCTGGTATGAAACGCCGAACATTCACCATGTGACCGTCGATGATTTCCGGGCGCTGGTGCGGGATCAGGGCATCAAGGTCGAGGGCGCCTGGTTTTTGAGCGGCGATAAGCTGACCAGCGCGGCAGCGGCCAATTTCCGCGCCGAACATGCGGTGTTTCTGCTGTCGAGATCCTAGGCTGGCAACACTCTGATGCCGTTGACCCTAAGCTCATACCAAAGCGGAAAGACGGGGCCTCGACAAGCTCAGCCTGATCGGAAGGGTTGAGCCAGGCGAGGATCGCCGCGCATTTACCCCTTCGTCATCTTGTCCTTTAGGGCCGCCAGTGCCCCAAAGGGTCCGGCTTCCTCTTCGGACAGAATGCCGATTTCCTTGATTCGATCCTCGGCTGTGGGGGCGCGGGGATAGGGGTCGAGCGCGAGGCCGAGCGTCTGGGCGACCGCCTCTCCAAGATCGATGCCTTGGCCGTCATGCTCCATCACGTCGCAATCTTCGGCATCGAGCTCAAGCTCTTCAGACACAGGCGTCGCGTCGGGCGCGACAAAGCGGATGGTGAAGGGCTGATCGATCGTGGCGGGCACCGGTTCTCCGGTAATGACGCAGGACTGGACCGCCTTGGCCTTCATTTGGCCTTTGGCCTCAATGCCGGCCGCAACGGGGTGGAAGGAGGCCGTCGCCGAGAGGGCGTCTAGTGACTGGAGCGCAAACCGCGTGGCGAGGGCGGCCCGCTCTGCGGCATCGGCTTCTATCTCGACCTGCCGGTCAATCCCCAGCGCATCGAGGCGCCAGATGCGGGAAAATTCCGGGTTCATGCGATCTGCCCTGCCAAAAAGGCCTCATCGGCAAGGTGAGTCAGCCTGTCCCAATAGTGGCGCAGCCGTGTGGCGGTAAAGGCCAGCGGGGCATCGCCCGGATGCTCCCCCCGATAGAGGTTGCGCACCAGCGCCTCTTCCAGCCCATCGCCCTCAAGCCCGTCACGATAGGCGGCAATCCGCCCGCCCAGTGACGCCATCATCTTGCCGATATGCTTGCCGACAACAAGGTCACCCATGCCTTCCTGCCGCAGCTGACCGTCCATATCATCGACGAACACTTCGGTCAGCATAACAGCACCGCGTTTCCCGCTCTCGCCACTCCGGTCGAGCCGCAGGATGGCAAGCGCCGTCAACGCTGCGACCATTTCAAAGCGGTGGTCAACAGTATCGGGCAGTTTTCCGTCCAGATACCAGACAGGGTTCCGGGCCTCGGCCACGACGGCATTGTACAGCGGGATGAGCGCTTCGCGCCCTTCATCCCTTGCGAAAATCTTCTTCAAAAAACTGAATGCCATGCGGCAAATGTCCTGACCGGCTTGTTGTTCTTGTGTCCCCGGCATATTGGGGGTTCCGGCCCGTTCAGCAAGGGGTCAGATGGCGTAATGGAAAGGTCCCCGTGTATGAACCGCAAACTCGCAACTGCTGTGGCGCTGACAGTCGTTCTGCTGTCCTCCTCCGCATGCACGCGTATCCGGGGCCATCAGGGCTTTGTATCCGATGCGTCGCTGATCGATTCGATCCAGGCAGGCGTGGACAATCGTGATTCGGTGGAAAAGACGCTCGGCCGTCCGACCTGGATCAGCGAATTTGGCCAGAAAGACTATTATTATTTCGCTCGTGAAACGCGCCAATACGCGTTCAACCTGCCCAAATCGTCCAACCAGCTGGTTCTGCGCGTCCGTTTTGACGACGCGGGCAATGTGGTGGCCGTGGACCGCCGTGCAGGCGAACAGATTGCCAGCATCCGCCCGTCCAGCAGCAAAACGCCGACCCTCGGCCGGGATCGCAGCTTCCTCGAAGAGCTGTTCGGCAATATCGGCTCAGTCGGTGCCGTCGGCGAATCGGCTGGGACGGCAGACAACCCGAACTGATTTTTTCGTAGCGAGCGCTCTTAGCCCGTTTGGGCTGAGCCTGTCGAAGCCCCGTCCTGCTTTTGCGTCTTTCCCGAAAGCAATAGACCGGTCGTTGACCTTCGGTCGCCTCCGGCTCGACAAGCTCAGGACAAACGATATGTTTTGAAATGACCTAGCGCGCGATACCGCTTGCGGCGAGCACAGCCAGAGTGACCAGTTCTGACGCGGTGGACACCATCGGCGCCACCTGAACCGGCTTTTCCATCCCGACAAGGATCGGGCCGATCATCGAATCGCCGCCCAATTCCCGCAGCAGCTTTGCCGATAAATTGGCCGACTGCAGCCCCGGCATGACCAGCACATTGGCAGGTCCCGACAGGCGGCTGAACGGATAGGCCGCCGCCAGACGCGGGTTGAGCGCCACGTCGGGCGACATTTCGCCTTCAAATTCAAAGGTCACGCCCCGTGTTTCGAGGATCGCCACGGCTTCGCGGATCGGCTCCAGCCAATTGCCCGGCGGGTTGCCGAAATTGGAATAGGACAGGAAGGCCACGCGCGGCTCATGCCCCATGCGACGGGCAAAGGCGGCGGTCGCTTCGGCAATATCGGCCAGTTCGGTCGATGTGGGGCGCTCATTGACTGTGGTGTCGGCCATAAACACCGTGTGGTGTTGCCCGACAACGATGTGGATGCCGAGCGGCGTAGTGCCTTCGGTGCTGTCCAGCACGCGGCGGACTTCGCGCATCGTCTGGGCAAAGCCGCGCGTCACGCCCGTGATCATCGCATCGGCTTCCCCCATCTTCAGCAGGAGCGAGGCGAAGATGTTGCGGTCCTGATTGACAAGCCGTTCGCATTCCCGGCGCAGATAGCCGCGACGCTGAAGACGTTCATACAGCGTGTCGACCATCTTGGGGACGAGCGGTGAGATGCGGCTGTTGTGCAGTTCAAACCCGTCCGGATCGACGCCAAGTGCGGCGAGCTTGTCACGGACATCATCGCGCCCGACGAGGATCGGCGTGCCACAGCCGCCTTCCTTAAAGGCAATGGCGGCACGCAGCACGACTTCTTCTTCGGCTTCGGCAAAGACCACGCGCTTGGGGTGCGCGCGGGCGCTTTCATAGGCCATGGTGAGGACCGAGGTGGTCGGGTTCAAACGTGCGCGCAGGCTGGTGCGATACTCATCCATGTCGAGGATCGGCTTGGTCGCGACGCCCGAATCCATGGCGGCTTGTGCAACGGCGGCCGGCACGATTTCCATCAGGCGTGGGTCAAACGGGGCCGGGATGATATAGTCCGTCCCAAAGCTGGGCGTGGAGCCGCCATAGGCTGCGGCCACTTCTTCCGGTACCTGCTGACGTGCCAGTTCGGCCAGTGCGCGGGCTGCGGCAATCTTCATTTCCTCATTGATCGCGGTGGCTCGCACGTCGAGCGCGCCGCGGAAGATGAAGGGGAAGCCGAGCACATTGTTGACCTGGTTTGGATAGTCCGACCGCCCTGTTGCCACGATGGCATCTGGGCGGGCTGCCTTGGCTTCGGGTGGGGTAATTTCCGGATTTGGGTTGGCCATCGCGAAAATGACCGGGTTGGGGGCCATCGTTTTTACCATCTCCGCCGTGACGGCGCCTTTGACCGACAAGCCGAGGAAAACGTCGGCGCCGTCCAGCGCTTCGGCCAGGGTGCGGCGGTCCGTCTTGACGGCATGAGCCGATTTCCACTGGTTCATGCCTTCGGTGCGGCCCTGATAGATGACGCCCTTGGAATCGCACATGGTGACATTGTCATGCGGCACACCGACGGCTTTGATCAGCTCGGTGCAGGCGATGGAGGCGGCGCCGGCGCCATTGACGACGACGCGCACTTCCTTGGCATCCTTCCCGGTCAGGAACAGCGCATTGATCAGGCCAGCCACAGCGATGATCGCGGTGCCATGCTGGTCATCATGCATGACCGGAATGTTCATCCGCTCTTTCAGCGCCTGTTCAATGATGAAGCATTCGGGGGCCGCAATGTCTTCCAAATTGATGCCGCCAAAGCTCGGCTCCATCAGCGCGACGGCATTGATGAAGGCTTCGGGATCTTCGGTCGCCAGCTCAATATCGATCGAGTCCACGTCGGCAAAGCGCTTGAAAAGGACGGCCTTGCCTTCCATCACCGGCTTGGAGGCGAGCGCGCCGAGATTGCCCATGCCGAGAATGGCGGTGCCGTTGGAGATGACAGCGACGAGGTTGCCCTTGGCGGTATAGTCATAGGCGGTGGCGGGATCATCGGCGATGGCCTGCACAGGCACTGCCACACCCGGGGAATAAGCAAGGCTCAGATCGCGCTGGGTTGCCATTGGCTTGGAGGCCACGATTTCGATTTTGCCGGGGCGTCCCGCCGCATGATAGTGAAGTGCCTCACGATCCGAAAACTGAACTTTTGACTCGCTCATAAATGACCCCTCTGCTCGACCCCGATGATTTCCACAGCCGCTTAAGCTGATATTGCCCTCGCGGGAAGCCGGGATTGCGCCCGACCAAGAAACCGTTATCGCCAAGCACATGGTCGACGCAGGCTCAACGACAACTACGCCCATGATGGCTCAATATCTGGCGCTCAAGGCAGAGGCTGACGGCTGCCTGCTCTTCTACCGTATGGGTGATTTTTTTGAGCTGTTCTTCGAGGATGCGAAGGCGGCAGCAGCAGCGCTCGACATCGCACTTACCGCGCGGGGGGAGCATGCCGGTCAGCCTGTGCCAATGTGCGGCGTGCCGGTCCATGCCGCCGAAGGCTATCTCGCCCGGCTGATCAAGGCGGGCTTCCGCGTCGCCATTGCCGAACAGATTGAAACACCGGCTGAGGCCAAGGCGCGTGGGTCCAAATCTTTGGTGGCGCGCGGCATCGTCCGGGTCGTGACGGCAGGCACGCTGACGGAAGAGGCGTTGCTCGAAGCGCGCAGTGCGAACTGGTTGGCCGCAATCGCCCCTGTGGGGGATGTGATCGGGCTGGCCTCTGCCGATATTTCGACGGGGCGGTTTGAACTGTGTGAGATTGACGCGGGCGGCCTGGATGCAGAGCTGGCGCGCCTGTCCCCGTCGGAACTGGTGGCACCGGAAGCCCTAACCGACGGGGCGGCGGTGCGGCCGCGCGCGGAATTTACACCGCAAGAAGGAGAGCGCCGCCTAAAGGCGTTGTTCGGCGTCTCGACGCTCGACGGCTTCGGGTCCTTCACCAAGGCGGAGCTCGCGGCCTGTGCGGGCCTGCTCGCCTATCTGGACCATGTCGGCAAAGGCAATCTGCCATTCCTCTCCCCACCCGTCCGGCTGCAATCGAGCGATCACATGCTCATCGATGCCGCGACGCGGGAAAGTCTGGAGCTGGTCCGCTCCACCAGTGGTGCGCGTGGCGGGAGCCTTCTTGACGCCATTGACCGGACGGTGACGGGTGCGGGCGCGCGTCTGTTGGCGGCGGATATTTCTGCGCCCTTGATGGACGTGCGCACCATTGAGGACCGGCTCGATCTCGTGTCCTGGTTTGTCGATAGTGGCAGCGCGCGGGAGGCGATGCGCGCCAATTTACGGGCGCTGCCTGATATTGGCCGTGCGCTGGGTCGGCTGGCGGCCGGCCGGGGCGGCCCGCGCGATCTGGGCATGTTGCGCGACGGTTTGGGCGAAGCGCGGATGATGCGCGAACGGCTGGCGCGCGGTAGTGATGTCCCGCCGCTGATGGCGGCACTCTTGCCCGCACTCGACGGTCATGGCGCGCTGGTCGATAAATTGTCGCGCGCGCTGGTGCCTCATCTACCGCTGGATGCAGCCCAAGGCGGCTATGTCGCCGAAGGTTATGACGCCGCCTTGGATGAACTGCGCAGCATGGGCGGCGACGGCCGCCGTGCCATGGCAGCGCTCGAGGCGCGCTACCGGGATCAGACCGGCATTTCGGGCCTGAAGATCAAGCACAATAATGTCCTTGGCTATCATATCGAAGTGTCCGCCCGAAATGCCGATGCGCTGATGGCGGCAGACTCCGGCTTCACCCATCGTCAGACGCTGGCCGGCGTGGTGCGCTTCAACGCGCCGGAACTGCACGAGCTTGCGCTCAAGGTCACGCAGGCCGGGGCCCATGCGCTCGCCGCCGAAGCGGCACATCTGGAAGAGTTGACCGAGCTAGCCCTTGCCCGGTCGCGGGGGATTGCAGTGACGGCCGAGGCTTTGGCGCGCTTTGACGTTGCCTCCGCCCTTGCTGAACGCGCCATTGAGGGCCATTGGGCGCGCCCCGCCTTTGCCCCAGATGCGCGGTTCGATGTGGTGGGTGGCCGTCATCCGGTCGTTGAAACCGCGATCACGAAAGACGGCGGGCGCTTTGTCGCCAATGATTGCCGGTTGGTGCCCAATTCCCGCCTGTGGCTGGTGACAGGCCCCAATATGGGCGGCAAATCCACCTTTTTGCGACAGAATGCGCTGATTGCGGTGTTGGCGCAGGCGGGATGCTTTGTCCCGGCCACGTCTGCCACGCTCGGTCTGGTCGACCGGCTGTTCAGCCGGGTCGGCGCTGCAGACAATCTGGCGCGGGGCCGCTCCACCTTCATGGTGGAGATGGTGGAGACGGCAGCGAT
The DNA here is from genome assembly GCA_937996655.1 of uncultured Sphingomonadaceae bacterium. Classification (GTDB taxonomy): domain Bacteria; phylum Pseudomonadota; class Alphaproteobacteria; order Sphingomonadales; family Sphingomonadaceae; genus Aquisediminimonas. Next base: position 16,321 of record CALKUK010000014.1, read on the forward strand.
CCTCTCTCAGGCGACGGAGCGCAGCTTCATCATCTTGGACGAAGTGGGCCGGGGCACGTCCACCTATGATGGCCTCGCCATTGCCTGGGCGGTGGTGGAATCCGTGCATGAAGTGAACCGCGCCCGATGCCTGTTCGCCACCCATTATCATGAGCTGACGCGGCTGGCGGAAAAGCTGCCTGCGCTATCGCTCCACCATGTCCGCGCGCGGGAATATCGGGGGGACCTCGTCCTGCTGCATGAATTGGGGGAGGGTCCGGCGGACCGGAGCTACGGCATCGCGGTGGCAAGGTTGGCGGGGCTTCCGCCCAAGGTTTTGGCGCGGGCCAAGTCTGTGCTCGACAAGCTGGAGGCCGGCCGTGATGCTACGGGGGGCTTAGCCGCCGGGCTGGATGATCTGCCGTTGTTTGCGGCCACCAAGGTGGAAGAGGTCCGTGATCCGCTGCGCGATGCGCTGACCAAATTGGATATTGACGGCCTCAGCCCCCGCGACGCGCTGGATGAACTTTATGCGCTCAGGCGGATTCTGATTGAGGATAAAGGTTGACCGCTTCGTAGAGCGCGGTGAGCGCTTTGACTTCGTCCGCGCTCAGTTCTGGCCGCCAGATTTCAAACAACAAGATCACGCGGACCTCATCGCTGTCATTCCAGGCTTCATGCTCGACGCTGTCGTCAAAGATCAGCACTTTGCCTTCCTCGACGGTGCGTGTGTGATTGCCGACGCGCAGGCGGCACTTGTCCGGCACGATCAGCGGTAAATGGCAGATCAGCCGCGTGTTGAGCATCCCATTGTGCGGCGGGATGTGGGTGTGCGGCTCCAGTATTGAAAACAGCGCCATGGGGGACCGTGCCCGGATCCGAGGAAGGGGCACCTTCGCCAGTGCCGAAGAAGTGACGGGGCAACGCTCCGTATTTGGTTCAACGGGTCTGCCGTCCTGAAAGAAATGATAGGCGCTCCAACGCGAATCTCCCAGCAGTGCATGGCCGCGATTGGGACGCTTGGGGTCGGCTTGAACATAAGGGGCAATCCCGGCTTGGCCCGCAAGTGCGGCTGCCGCTTCGTTTCGAATGGTCGGGAAAGCGGCTTCGAGCGCAGGTGCCCAGTCGAATTCCGCTGTGTCGTAAAAGGCGACCTGCGGCAGACCGGGATAATAAAAGCTGCTGGGCTGCTGAAGCTGAACCTCTTGCCGCCCCGCCAAAATACCCAGCGATTCTGTAAAACGCGGATTCAAGCGATCAAGGTCCAGGCCTGTGGCATGGACCGTGTTTTGGAGATGAAGCTCAAACCGGCCATTGGCCTGTTGCAGGGCCTGCTCGGCAATTTGCAGTCGTCTTGCGATCTGCGGCGGCAAGGGTCCAGCCATTGATGCGGTGCGCAACGCTGCGCTATACCACCCCGATGCCGCTCGATCATCTCCGGCGCGGAGAAATTGGTCGCCCCGCATGACGAGGGCAAGAACGTCACGAGAATCAGTTGCGAGAATTTGGTCGAGGGCACTCGTGAGCGAGGCGTCATCGCCTGCCATCTCGCACGCATGCGCCATGAATGCCCAGAGTTGGGGTGTTGCTCTGCCCGCAGAGATAATTGTCTGAAATGCGCTTTTCGCCTCAGGTCCATCACCCCGATTCAGGGCATCGACACCTTGCTGCGCCAAAGTTTCGAGGTTTATCTGTGATCCTGTCATGGCTGAACCATAGGCTCGTTGATAATAGGTGCCAATCGTCCTTGTGCCGCACGCTGCGAATGCGCATATCCGGCGGCCATGACGCAGCTTTTTGATCTCGTGCCGCAGCGGCGGGCCATTATTGAGCGGCGGGCGCTGTCCGATGCACTCATGGCGCTGGAAGGCAGTGATTCGACCAAGCTGCGCGCGGCCTCAGTTGCGATCCTGAAGCCGGCGATGGACGCGGGGCGCGATGTCATCGCCCGACGGATTGAGGCGCATCCGAGCCAGGGGCGCGAGGCTGCCGCCAGCTATGCCTTTCTGACCGATCAGTTGCTGCGGCTCGTCTTTGATTTCACGGTGCAGCGTCTCTATCCGCTCAACAACCCGACCGCGTCGGAACGGATCTCGCTTATGGCGGTCGGCGGCTATGGCCGCGGCGAAATGGCGCCCCAGTCCGACATCGATATCGCCTTTCTAACGCCCTATAAGCAGACCGGCTGGTCAGAGCAGGTCATCGAATCCATGCTCTACACCCTCTGGGATCTGGGGCTGAAGGTCGGCCATTCGAGCCGGTCGCTCGACGAGATGATCCGGATGTCGAAAGAGGATCTCACCATCCGGACCGCGCTCTTGGAGGGGCGCTATGTCTGGGGCGATGAACAGCTTTATGCCGAGGCGTCAGCGCGCTTTGCCGCCGAAGTGGTTTCCGGCACCGCCCGCACCTTCATCACCGAAAAGCTGGCCGAACGCGACGTGCGGCACCAGCGCATGGGTGACAGCCGCTATGTTGTTGAGCCCAACCTGAAAGAAGGCAAAGGCGGTCTGCGTGATCTCCATACGCTCTTCTGGATCGGCAAATATCTCTACCGCGTTACCACCGTGCCGGAACTGGTTGATAAGGGCCTGCTGACGGCCGGCGAGCTGCGCCAGTTCCAGAAGGCCGAGAACTTTCTCTGGGCGGTGCGCTGCCATTTGCATCTGATCACCAAGCGCCCCGAAGAGCGGCTGACCTTTGACGTCCAGCGCGAGATTGCGACGCGGATGCGGTATAATGACCGTCCGGGCCGGTCCGCGGTCGAACGGTTCATGCAGCATTATTTCCTGAACGCAAAAGTCGTGGGGGACCTGACCGGAGTGTTCCTTGCGCATCTGGATGATGCCCACGCGACCAAAGGGCGGCGCTTTACGTTGCCCGGCATTTCCGGCCTGCGCCGCTCTCCCAAGACGTTGCATGGCTTTGTGCTGGACCGGGGTCGGCTGGCGCTGCCCAAGGATGATTTCTTCGCCGAAGACCCTGTGCGCCTCATTGAGATGTTTGCGCTCGCTGCGTCGCAAAGTGTCGACATCCACCCGCAGGCGATGCGCGCGGCGGCCCGCGATGCGCGGCTGATCGATGCTAAGGTCCGCAATGATCCGCGGGCCAATGCGCTGTTTCTTGACGTTCTGACGTCCAACAAAGATCCGGAAAATGTCCTGCGTTGGATGAACGAGGCGACGGTGTTCGGCCGATTTGTGCCGGACTTTGGCCGTGTCGTGGCGCAGATGCAGTTCGACATGTACCACCATTATACGGTGGATGAGCATAGCATCCGCGCCATCGGTTTGTTGGCACGCATCGAAAAGGGTGTGCTGGGCGAGGACCATCCGCTCGCCACCGTGATCCTGCGGCAGGTGGTGTCGCGGCGGGTGCTCTATGTGGCGGTTCTGCTCCACGATATCGCCAAGGGACGCGGTGGGGATCATAGCGTGCTGGGGGCCGAGATTGCGCTCAAGCTCTGCCCGCGTTTTGGCCTGTCAGCGGCGGAAACCGAAACCGTGTCCTGGTTGGTGCGTCAGCATCTGCTGATGTCGGCCACCGCCTTTAAGCGCGATCTGTCTGACTTTAAGACCGTGCTCGACTTCACCGGTATCGTCCAGTCGCCGGAACGCCTGCGCCTGCTGCTTGTCCTCACCATCGTTGATATCCGTGCGGTTGGCCCCGGCGTGTGGAACAGCTGGAAACGGCAATTGCTCACCGAACTGTTCGAATCCGCCGAAGAGGTCCTGCGCCTTGGCCACAAGCAGCGCGGCCGTGCAGACCGCGTGCGTGTGAAGCAGGAATTGCTGCAAGAGGCGCTGGCTTGGTCCCCCGCCAAATTTGCAACCTACACCAAGCGGCTGGCGGAGCCCTATTGGGTAGCCGAACCCGATGATGTGTTGGAAAGCAATGCGCGTCATGTCGACAAGGCGGGTTCGGCGGAACTTTCAATTGCAGCGACCGTCTATCCTTCTCGCGGGGCGACGCTTGTCACCGTCTATGCCGCAGACCATCCGGGGCTGTTCTACCGCATTGCAGGCGGCATCCATCTCGCGGGCGGCAGCATTATCGATGCGCGCATCCACACGACGCGCGATGGCATGGCGCTCGATAATTTTCTGGTACAGGACCCGCTGGGCCGTCCCTTCGACGATGAGCATCAGCTGCAGCGGATCGAACAGGCCATTGAAGATGCGCTCGCCAACCGGGCAAAGCTGATTGAGCGGCTGGCCGCGCGCCCGCTGCCTCGCGCCCGGGCCGAGGCGTTTGATATTGTGCCCAACATCCTCATCGATAACCGGGCATCGAACCGCTACACGGTGATCGAAGCCAATGCGCGGGATCGTCCGGCCCTGTTGTATGATTTGGCCTATGCCCTGTTCGAGGCGCGCGTGACGATCCATTCCGCGCATATCGCAACCTATGGGGAGCGCGCGGTCGACACCTTCTACGTGACCGATCTGACGGGCGACAAGATCACCAGCGCCACCCGCACGGCGACGTTGGAAAAGCTGTTGCTGGAAGCAGCGGCCGGCCCGCGCAAGGCCGCAAAAGCCGCCTGATCAGGCGCGTCGTATCGGCGGCAGGCTGACCATGGCGATCAACAGGGCGCCGCCTGCATAGGCAACGGCCCCTGCCAGCTGGAACAGGGCATAGCTGCCCGTCAGATCGTGCACCTTTCCAAAGCCGAGCACACCCGCAATGGTGGAGGACCAGGCCGCAACCTGAATCCACCCATAGACGGTGCCGTAGCGGGCCAGCCCGAAGCGACGGGCGACGAAGAAAGCGAACAGATCAATCTCAGCCCCCTGTTGGACGCCGATGGCCGCGACCGCCAGAAAGGCAACGCCGGGGCTGCCGGTAATATGCCACAGGAGAACGCAGCCGACGGCCGGTATCAGCGTAAAGAAGAAGGCGACGCGCTGTGGATTGGCGCGGTCGAGCAGATAGCCGCAGGCGAGCCGGCCCGCCACTTGCCCCGCCGCAAAGGCAGAGATGCCGAGGGCGGCCACACCGGCGCTGATCCCTTCTTCCAGCATCATCGGGACCATTTGGCTCAACATGCCGGACCCGGGAAAGTTGATGCACGCCATGCTCCCCAAGAGCAGCCAGAAGGCGGGCGAGCGGAGCATGGAGGGGTCTGTATCCTGCGCGTCGGCCGGGGTGTGGCGCGCGTCGGGCGTGCCCTTCAGCAGGAACAGGATGGCCGGCAGGCCGATCAGACCGCTGAGCGCCGCCAGCAGGACATAGCCCGCCCGCCAGCCTTCGGCCATGATGAGCCTTTCGAATACGGGCGGCATCACGATGGCGGACAGCGAAATACCGGTCGCGGCCAGTGCCAGCGCCATGCCGCGGTTGCGGTGGAACCATCCCGCGACCGCGCGTGTGTAGGACATGGAGGAGGTCCACACCCCAATGAGCCCGCTCACAAACACCATGACGCCAAACAGGGTTGGGATGAACGGCATGACAGCAATGACGATGAAGAAGAGCGAGAGCAGCGCCATGCCCGCTGCGTAAACGGGCCGCACCCCATAACGGTCCATCGCCCAGCCGACGGCAGGGGCGGTGAGTGACCCGAGCCCGACCAGCGCCTGAAGCTGCGAAAACTCCCCCAGCGTCCATCCCGTTTCTTTCTGAAGCGGCGGAATGAAGATGCTGAAGACATAATAGAGCAGGTTGATGCCGGTGGCCGCAGCCAGCGCAGCGCCTGTCACAACCGGCCAACCCCGGCGCCACTCCTCCATCCGCTCCTCCTTTTCGGATTTCGCAGGCAAAATAGCGTGGCGACCCGATTGACGTTAACGTCAACGGTTCCTATCCCATCGTCAAGAGAGGTTACCTGGAGTCTGTCGCATGAATCTTGAATTCAGCCCCGAAGAAATCGCCTTCCGTGACGAAGTGCGCACGTTCATCGCCGAAAACTATCCCGTCGAACTGCGTGGCAAGCAGGATGAAGGGGACGAGCTGTCCAAAGAAGATTTTCTGAGCTGGCACAAGGTGCTGGCCAAGAAGGGTTGGGTCGCCCCTGCCTGGCCGGTCGAATATGGCGGCACCGGCTGGACGCCGACGCAGCGCTACATCTGGTCGGAAGAAACTGCCCGTGCGGACTGCATCCGCCTGATGCCGTTCGGCCTCACCATGGTCGGCCCCGTGATCTACACCTTCGGCACGCCGGAGCAGAAGGCCAAGTTCCTGCCGCGGATCCTGTCCGGTGAGGATTGGTGGTGTCAGGGCTATTCGGAACCGGGTTCGGGCTCTGACCTTGCCTCGCTGCGCACCAAGGCGGTGCGGGACGGCGATCACTATGTCGTCAACGGCCAGAAGACCTGGACGACGATGGCCCAGCATGCCGATTGGGGCTTCTTCCTTGTCCGCACCAATCCGGAAGGCAAGCAGCAGGAAGGCATCAGCTTCCTTCTCGTCGACATGAAGACGCCGGGCATTGAAGTCCGTCCGATCATCACGCTCGGTGGGGAGCATGAAGTCAACGAAGTCTGGCTCGAAGACGTGCGCGTGCCGGTTGAAAACCGCGTCTATGAAGAGAATAAGGGCTGGACCTGCGCCAAGTTCCTGCTTGCTCATGAACGCTCTGGCATCGCCGGCGTTGCCGCTTCCAAGCGCGGCGTGGAACGCATCAAGGAAATCGCCAAGACCGAGATGGACGATGATCGTCCGCTGCTCACCAACCCGTTCTTCCGCCGCAAGGTGGCCGAACTGGAAATGGATCTGACCGCGCTTGAATATACCGAATTGCGGACGCTGGCCGGTGAAGCGCAGGGCAAGGGCCCGGGGCCGGAATCGAGCCTCCTGAAGATCAAGGGGTCCGAAATCCAGCAGCGCATTACGGAGCTGACGCTGGAAGCAGCGGGCCATTATGGCGCGCCTTACTTCCGTGGCTTTGGCGACGGCGATAATGAGCACCCGATCGGTCCGGAATATGCCAACCGCTCGGCACCGGTGTATTTCAACATGCGCAAGACGACGATCTATGGCGGATCGAACGAGATCCAGCGCAACATCATCGCAAAGATGGTGCTCGGACTTTAATCGCACTTCTCCCCTCCCGCTTGCGGGAGGGGACGGGGGAGGGCGCGTTGGCCTGCACGGCTCGCTGCGCTCGCTCCCTCCCCAAACCCTTCCCGCAGGCGGGAGGGGGCACTGACCTGGAGAGAGGCAACAATGGATTTCAACTACACCGACACGCAGGACATGCTGCGCGATACGCTCGCCCGTTTCCTTGCGGACACCTATGATTTCGAAACGCGCAAGAAGATGCTTGCCAGCGACGCCGGCCGCGATCCCGGCATTTGGCGCGCGCTTGCGTCGGAACTCGGCATCCTGTCTGCGCCCTTCTCGGAAGACCAAGGCGGCCTTGGCGGCGGCGCGATCGAAAACATGATCATGATGGAAGAACTGGGCAAGGTCATCGCGATTGAGCCGTATCTCCAGACCGTCGTCATCGGCGGCGGCGCGCTGAAGGCCGCCGGCGGCGCTTTGGCGAATGCCGTGATTCCTGAAATCATCGGCGGCAATGTCGTCATTGGGTTTGCATATGCCGAACCCAAGGGCCGCTACAATCTGGCCAATGTCACGACCACGGCGAAGAAGGATGGCGCAGGCTATGTGCTCAATGGGCACAAGTCGGTCGTCTATGCAGCGCCCTGGGCGACGCATCTGCTCGTCACCGCCCGCACCGGCGGCAGCCAGCGTGAACGTGCCGGGGTCGACCTGTTCCTGATCGACGCAACGTCTGCGGGCATTACCCGTCGCGACTATCCGACGGTCGATGGTTTCCGCGCGTCGGAAGTCTATTTTGAAAACGTCGCCATCCCCGGCGATGCGCTTCTGGCAGGCGGCATTGATCTGATCGAACAGATTGTCGACGAAGCGACCGTGGCCGTCTGCGGCGAAGCCTGTGGTGTGACGCGCAAGCTGCACGAGGGCACGCTGGATTATTCCAAGCAGCGCCAGCAGTTCGGCCAGCCGATCGGCCGCTTCCAGGTGCTCCAGCACCGGATGGCGGACATGTTCCTTGAAGTGGAACAGATCATGTCGATGACGCTCATGGCGACATTGAAGCTCGATCTGCCTGCAGCCGAACGCAAGGCGATGGTGAGCCTTGCCAAGGCGAAGGTCTCGCGCTCGGCCAAGTTTGTCGGCCAGAACGCGGTACAGACGCATGGTGGCATCGGCATCACGCAGGAATTGGCCATTGGCCATTACTTCAAGCGTGCCACCATGATCGAAGGTCAGTTCGGTTCGGCCGACTGGCACCTTGACCGTTATGAACAGCTGACGCTATCCGACGCGGCATGATCACCTATCGGGCGCCGCGCGTCGAAGAGGCGCCGGCGCTCGTGACGCTTGGTCGCAATTCCTTTGTTGAAACCTTCGGGCATTTGTACCGTCCGGAGGACCTCGCCTCCTTTTTGTCGCATGCCTATGATCCGGGTGGTGTCGCCCACCAGATCACCAGCTCGCGGTACCAATTTCGTGTGGCCGAAGAAGACGGCCAGATGGTCGGCTATTGTAAGCTCGGGCTGGATATCTCGCTCGATTATGATCCCGGCGACAAGGCCGTCATGGAACTGCGTCAACTCTATCTCATGGCGACACATCAGGGCACGGGCGTTGCCCAAACATTGATGGACTGGGCCCTTGCCGAGGCCGAAGCACTGCGCGCCGACGAAATGATCCTTTCCGTCTGGGCGGAAAATACGCGCGCGCAACGCTTCTACCACCGCTATGGATTTGAATGGATTGCCGACACCTATTTCATGGTCGGCAATCACCGTGATGATGAGTTTTTGTACCGCCGCATCATGCGCTAAAGCCTGAAGCACCCCGCGATTTTCCAATTTATGTTGCAGTGCACAAAAAGTGCTTGCACTGTGGATGAATCACGTTTATTGTGCACCGCAACATGGCAAAAGCACCAACCATAAAGGGGGCGGCAAAAACCGCCGGTCGCCAAAAGGCGACACAACGGGCGAAAGCCCAGAAGCCTGTCGCATCAGGCGTAGACGCGCCGCTCCAAAAGGATGCAGCCACCAACCAAGGATTTGTGACGATGACCGAAGAAACCATCAAGACCGCCACCGCCGACATCAGCGAAAAGGCAACCACCATGTTCCATGACATCACCGCCAAGGCGAAGGCCGCCTTTGAAAAGACGGGCGACATGTCGAAGGACGCTGTCGAATTCCAAAAGGCCAATCTTGAAGCTGTTGTCGCTTCGGGCAAAGCTGCGGCCAAGGGCCTGCAAGATGTCGCCCAGCACAATGTTGAGCTTGGCAAGAAGAATTGGGAAGCCACGACCGCTCATGTGAAGGCGCTCGCCGGCATGCAGTCGCCGGCGGACCTGCTGAAGGCGCAGACCGAATTCGCCCGCGGCCAGTTCGATGCCATCGTGTCTGACTTTTCGAAGTCGACCGAATTTTACATGAAGCTGGCCGGTGAAATCGCCCAGCCGATCCAGAACCGTTATGCAGCGGCCACGGAACAGCTGAAGGCGCGCTTCGCCGCCTAAGCGATCGAATTTCCTCTCCCGGAACATAAGGGGGGCCGCATCGGGAAGCCGGGGCGGCCCCTTTTTCGTTCATTATCCATAGCTGTGGCTTGCCCTTGGGCTGTCACATGCCATATTCAAAGACGATGAAGCGCACGATCATGTCAGATAGGTCCGACAAGGACGGTAACGGGACAGGGCTCGGTGTCGCCACCAAGACGCGCGACAAGACCAAGAAGCCGCAGCCCTATCGCGTGCTGATGCTCAATGACGATTACACGCCGATGGAATTCGTCGTCCACTGCCTGCAACGCTTCTTCAAAATGGATTTGGAACAGGCCACGCGCGTGATGCTCCACGTCCACCAAAAGGGCGTCGGGATTTGCGGTACCTTCACTTATGAGGTGGCCGAAACCAAGGTCAGCCAAGTCATCGACTATGCCCGGCAGAACCAGCATCCGCTGCAATGCACACTTGAAAAGGCCTGACGCACGCCCTGCGTGACCAACGCTCCCATCGTTGTTAGATAACCGCAAAAGGGAAGGGGCGCATCATGGCAAAAGCAGCACTCATCATTGGTGCGGGAGACGCAACAGGTGGCGCCATCGCGCGTGCTTTCGCCGCCGAAGGCTATGTCGCCTGCGTCAATCGCCGCGCTCGCAATGCCAATCAACTCGAGACGCTGGCAGCTTCCATCCGTGCACAAGGGCATGAGGCCCGCGCCTTTCCCGGTGACGCGCGTCTGGAAGATGAGATGATCGCCATTGTCGACACCATTGAGGCTGAGGTCGGCCCTATTGAGGTCGCCGTGTTCAATATCGGTGCTAACGTGCGTTTCGGAATCCGCGAAACAACGGCGCAGGTCTACCGTAAGGTATGGGAAATGGCGGCCTTTGCGGGTTTCCTGATGGGGCGCGAGGCGGCACGCCATATGGTGCCGCGCGGCAAGGGCACGATCATCTTTACCGGCGCGACGGCGAGCCTGCGGGGCGGGACCGGATTTTCGGCCTTCTCAGGCGCGAAGGCCGCGCTGCGGATGCTCGCCCAGTCGATGGCCCGCGAATTGGGACCACAGGGCATCCATGTCGCGCACAGCATCATTGATGGTGGGATCGACACGGAGTTCGTGCGCGGCCTACGTCCGGATTTTGATGAGCTGAAGGCCAAGGACGGCGTGCTCTCACCCGAGGCGATTGCGCAAAGCTATGTGGCCCTCCACAAGCAACATCGCAGCGCATGGACCCACGAACTTGACCTCAGGCCCTGGACGGAAAGCTGGTAAGACGATGACGAAGACGTTCGAATTTCTTTTCGATGTGGGCGGCCCCAACGGCTATCTCGTGCACCGCATCCTTCCGGATTTCTGTGCAAAGACCGGCGCGACGGCGATCTACGTCCCGGTCCTTCTCGGCGGCCTGATGAAGGCGACGGGGAACCGCCCGCCATGGATGGTCTATGCCGATGTCCCGTCCAAGGTTGCCTATGATCAGCTGGAATTTCACCGCTTCATCGCTAGGCACGGCCTGTCGAAATTTCGGATGAATCCGCACTTTCCGCCCAACACGCTGGGGGCGATGCGGGTCATCACCGGCGCTGCCCGCTTGGGCAATCAGGCGGCGGTCATTGAGACGCTGATGACCGCCATGTGGGAAGAGGAAAAGAACCTCTCCGACCGCGATGTTCTGGCTCAGGTGCTCAGTGATGCGGGCCACGACAGTGCCGCGCACCTCGCGCTCGCGGATGCTGATGACGTCAAGGCGGACCTTGTCAGCAATACCGAACGCGCGGTGGCACGGGGCGCCTTTGGCATCCCGACTTTCTTTGTCGGCGAGGAAATGTTCTTCGGGAAGGAACGGTTGGCGCAGGTCGCAGACGCTCTAGCGCAGCGCACCTGACACCATCGGCTGGATGCCGCGCACGATGATGGCGACGCCCGTCGCCGTCGGGTGCATCTGATCCTTCAATAACAACGTCCGGTTACCCGTCACGCCATCCATGAAGAAAGGGTAGAAGCGCACGCCATGCTTTTTGGCGAGGGCGGGGTACATGTTGTCAAACTGTGCCCGATAGGTCTTGTCGTTGTTCAGCGAGGCCCGCATCCCGGCGAGCAGCACGGGGATTTTCCGGCGCTTCAATTCGGTCAGCATCGCATCAAGATTGGCCTTGGCCTGCGCGGGCGGCAAAGCGCGGAGCATGTCATTGGCGCCGAGTTCAAGGATGACGAGGTCCGGCTTTGCTTTCAGGCTGGCCAACACCCAGTTGAGCCGCGCGCGTCCCGCTGTGCTCGTATCGCCCGACACACCCGCATTGTGGACGCGTACGGCAAGTCCCTGTTTGACGAGGGCGGCCTGAAGCTGGGCGGGGAAGGATTGGTTCGCCTGCAGGCCATAGCCCGCTGTCAGACTGTCCCCAAAGGCCAGTACCAGTTTTTCCCGCGCGACAGCAGGTGTTGTGAAAAGTAGAAGCAGCGCTTGGACAATTGCCAAAGCCAACCCATATGTCCTGAAACGCTTCATCCGAAAGCTTCCTTGTGCCAGATTCTCATCGTGCTGTTCCCCCCCATATTGTGATGAATGCCCGCAATGTCACCCTCAGCCTTGGAACAGGCGAGGCGCGCGTTGATATTTTAAAGGGCATCGACCTTGAGGTGCGGCAGGGGGAGACCGTTGCCCTGCTCGGCCCCTCCGGCTCCGGAAAGTCGTCGCTGATGGCGGTTCTGGCCGGGCTTGAGCGCGCGTCCGGCGGCACGATCGAAACGGGCGGGCAGGATTTCGGCACGCTCAATGAAGATGGCCTTGCCAAGGCGCGGCGCGGCCGCATCGGGGTGATCCTGCAGGCTTTCCATCTTCTCCCGACCATGACCGCGCTTGAAAATGTGGCTGTTCCGCTGGAATTGGCGGGGATGGACGACCCCTTTGGCCGGGCGGCTGCTGAACTGGAGCGGGTCGGATTGGCCGGGCGGACCGGCCATTATCCCGTCCAACTGTCCGGCGGAGAGCAGCAGCGCGTGGCCATTGCTCGTGCCCTTGCCCCTCGTCCGGAAATCCTTTTCGCGGATGAACCCACTGGCAACCTTGATGCGAAGACAGGCGCGCAGATCATGGATCTGCTCTTTGCTCGTCAGGCCGACACCGGGGCCACGCTGTTCATCATCACCCATGATGCAGGACTTGCGGCCCGGTGCGGGCGTGTCGTCGAAATGCAGGACGGCGCCATCCTGTCCGACAGTGTGGCCGTCCGCTAGAACAAAACAGAGCTATTTGAAGGAGACCCTCATGCCCCGTTCGCTCATTGCCGTATCGCTTCTTGCCCTGATGTCCGCGCCGCACGTCGCGCTGGCCCAGATGGATCATGCCGATCACATGGCGCCTGCCGCAGCGACACAGGACGCTGAACTTAAAGCGTTCTTCGAAAAGTTCGATGCCGATCAGCTGTCGCGCTCGCCTTTGTCCAAATCCTATCGCGGCATCAAAGATGCCGATTACGGCAAGTGGGGGGACTTGACCGACGCTGCCGAAATCAAGGACCATGCTGCAGAAATGGCCGCGCTCAAGGAGATGCGCAGGCGCTTTGATCCGGCAAAGCTGTCCCCCGAAAGCCGCCTGTCTTTCCGCTTGTTTGAAAAGGTGCGCGCGCGGTCTGACGCGAGTTTCAACTATCGCGACTATGGCTATGTCTTTGATCAGATGAATGGCGCGCAGAGCGATTTGCCCGCCTTCCTCATCAACATTCACCGCGTCGATACCAAGGCCGATGCCGAAGCTTATGTCAGCCGCCTGAAGGGCATGGGCACCGCGCTGCGTGAGGCGATAGCACAGTCTAAGGCGCGCGCGGCGAAGGGCGTCCTGCCGCCCAAATGGGTTTACCCCTATGTCATCGCCGATGCGGAGAATGTCGTCTCCGGCTTTCCCTTCACCAAGATCGCGACTGACGCGCCGCTTTATGCTGACCTGAAGGCAAAGGTGACCAAGCTCGACATTCCGCAGGTGGAAAAGGACGCCCTTATTCAGGCAGGGGCCGATGCGTTACTGACGTCGGTCAAGCCGGCTTATGCGGAACTCGTCACAGAGATGCAGAGACAGGAAAAGATCGCCGGCACCGATGACGGTGTGTGGCGGTTCAAGGATGGTGCGGGCTATTATGCCCAGCTCCTCAAAAACTATACAACGACCGACATGACACCCGATCAGGTCCATCAGCTGGGCCTGGATCAGGTGGCGCGCATTCACGGCGAAATGCGTGAGATCATGCAGAAGACCGGATTCCAGGGCGACCTCCCAGCGTTCTTCAAGTTCATGCGCGAGGACAAGCGCTTTTACGCGCCCAATACGGAAGAGGGCCGCGCGCTCTATCTGGCGGAGACCGAAAAGGCGAAGGCGGATGTGACGGCTCTTCTGCCCCAATATTTCGGGATTTTGCCGAAGGCGCCGCTCGTCGTGAAGCGGGTCGAGCCGTTCCGTGAAAAGTCGGCGGGCAAAGCCTTTTATCAGGGTCCTTCGCCCGATGGATCACGCCCGGGCACCTATTATGCCAACCTTTACGACATGGCGGATATGCCGCTCATCGAGGTGGAGGCGCTCTTTTATCATGAAGGCCTGCCGGGCCATCATTTGCAGCGGACGATCCAGACTGAGCTGACTGAAATGCCGCCCTTCCGGCGCTTTGGCGGGTTCACTGCCTACACCGAAGGCTGGGGCCTCTATTCTGAAGAGCTCGCCAAGGACATGGGGCTCTACAAGGACCCCTATCGTGATTTTGGGCGGCTCCAGCTGGAACTGCACCGCGCCATCCGCCTCGTCGTGGACTCCGGTCTGCACCACAAGAAATGGACGCGCGAACAGGCGATCAAATATGTCGAGGACAATTCGGCTGACGCGCCGGGCGGCATTGTGAAGGCAATTGAGCGCTACATCGTCTATCCGGGTCAGGCGACGGCCTATATGGTCGGACGGCTCAAGATCAGCGCGCTGCGCGATAAGGCGCAGGCCGCTTTGGGGGATAAGTTCGACATTCGCGGCTTCCATGATGTTGTGCTCAAGAACGGGCCCGTCCCGCTCGATGTACTCGAAGAGCAGGTCGACGCCTGGATTGCGTCCCAAAAGGCGTGAGCCTCGTCTGGCGTCTTGCTCTGCGCGATCTGCGCGGCTCCCGTGCAGGCTTGCGGCTGTTGGCCGTGTGCCTGTTTCTGGGGGTCGCCGCCCTTGCGGGCATCGGCAGCTTGTCGAGCGCCATCTTGGGGGGGCTGTCCGAACGCGGGCAGTTGATCCTGGGCGGAGACGTGCAGTTTGAAGCCGCGCAACGTCAGGCGGACCCTGCCGAGCGCGCCGCTTTTGAAAAGCTGGGTACCGTCTCAGAAGTCGTCCGGATGCGCGCCATGGCGATCCGCCCAGACACGGGCACATCCCTGCTGTCGGAGCTGAAGGGCGTCGACGGCGCCTACCCGCTTTACGGCGAGCTCACCCTGCAAAAGGGCGCGCTGGGTGCGCGACCCAAGGGCAATGATGTCGTCATCGCGGCCGGCCTCTCCGACCGGCTCGGGCTGAAACCCGGGAACCGGTTCCGCATGGGGGAAGCCGACTTCCGCGTGCTGGGGATCATCGGCGAAGAGCCTGACCGGTCCGGCTCCGGCTTCACCTTCGGTCCGGCTGTCATTGCGGATATGGACGGGCTGGCCGCGACGCAGCTTGTTCAGCCGGGCAGCCTGTTTTCGGCCAGCTACCGTATCCGGCTGAAGCCCGGCGTGACGCCAGAGGCGGCGGCGCAGCTGATCAATACGCGGTTTAAAGGGGCCGGCTGGGAAGTGCGCGACCGCAGCAACGGCGCGCTGGGTACGCGCCGCTTTGTTGAACGGCTCGGCCAGTTTCTGGCGCTGGTCGGGCTGACCGCGCTTGCTGTTGCAGGCATTGGCGTCGGCAATGGCGTCGCCTCCTGGCTGGAGGGCAAACGCGGCAGCATCGCCACGATGAAGGTGCTGGGGGCGGATAGCCGGACCATCTTCCTTGTCTATCTCGCGCAGATTGTCGTTGTGGCGGCCCTTGCCATCGCGGCGGGCCTCACCGTCGGGGCGCTCGCCCCGTCGATGATCGTCCGCTTTGCCGGCGACGTCCTGCCCGTGCCACCGCGTCTTGATGTCTATCCGCTGCCGTTGGCGCTGGCGGCCGCCAATGGCTTGCTCATCGCCCTGCTCTTCGCGCTTGCGCCTCTGGCCCGTGCCCGCGCGGTGACGGCGGCCAATCTGTTCCGCACCGGTGTAGAAGGCAGCGGCCGTCCGGGTGCCCGTGTGATCCTTGGCATGATCGCCCTTGCCGGGCTGATCGCCGCGCTGGCGATATTGACCGCGCGGGAACCTGCCTTTGCCGCGATGTTCGTGGCAAGCGTCCTCGGCCTGTTATTCCTCCTCACGCTCCTTGGCGGGGCCATTCGCGGAGTGGCCGCGCGTCTGCCGCATCCCAAGGCACCGCTCGCCCGGATGGCGCTCGCCAATCTGCACCGCCCGGGTGCGCAGACGGGTCGTCTCGTTGTGGCGTTGGGGCTCGGCCTGACCCTGTTTGCAACGCTCGCCGTCATCCAGACGAGCCTCAACAGCCAGATTGAAAGCACCATTCCCAAACGCGCGCCGAGCTTCTTTGCGCTCGACATTCCCAAGGAGGATGCTCCCCGCTTTCAGGCGCTGGTCCGCAAGGAAGCACCGGGGGCCGATATCCAGATGGTGCCCAATTTGCGCGGGCCGGTGGTTGCCATTGCCGGCAAGTGGGTGGCCGACATGAAGGATATTCCCGACAATGCTTGGTTCCTTCGCGGGGACCGGGGGCTGACCTTTGCTGCTGACATCCCGCCGGGAAGTCAGCTGACTGCAGGCACATGGTGGCCGAAAAGCTATAGCGGCCCGCCGCTTGTCTCCATTGATCAGGATGCAGCCAAGGCCGCAGGGCTGAAGATTGGCGACAGCCTGATCATCTCCGTGCTGGGTGTGGAGATTGAAGCGCGGATCGCCTCGTTCCGGGAAATCAACTGGGATACGCTGGGCTTCAACTATGTGCTGGTGTTTGATCCCGCCGCGCTAGAGCGTGCGCCCTACACCTATGCCGCGACGCTCGGCATGCCGCTGTCGCGCGAAACCGCCGTCAGCCGCGCCGTCGCCGGTGCCTTCCCCGCTGTCTCGATGGTGCGGATCAAGGATGTCATCACGCAGGTGTCAGACCTGCTCAACCAGCTTGCCATGGCCATCGCGATCGCCGGGTCGGTCGCCATATTTGCCGGCATTGCCGTGCTAATTGGTGCGATTTCAGCCGCCCGACGCGCGCGCAGCTATGATGCCGTTCTGCTCAAACTGCTGGGCGCAACGCGCGGGCAGGTGTTGCGTGTTCAGGCGATTGAATATGCCGTGCTTGGCCTCATCCTGTCCGCCCTTGCGCTGGCCATCGGCAGTACTGCGGGCTGGTATGTGACGACGCGCGTGTTTGAACTGGACTGGACGCCCGATTGGCCTGTGGTCATCGGGACGGTCGCGGCAGGCGGCCTTGGCACGCTGCTGCTTGGTCTGTTGGGCGCCCTTCCGGTCCTGCGGGCGCGGCCTGCGGCAGCCTTGCGGACGCTCTGATCGGGCGGTCTATTGCGGCCTTGTGGCCACAGCAGGAACGCAAATGCCGAATATTCGGGCCGAATCCTCTTCCCGCGCGCGCCGATTCAAGGTAGATCGCGCCCCATTGAGACCAATGATGGAGTTTTGCTTATCCCTCCGATGACCCCCCGGCGCCCCATGGGCCCTGGCCCTGCGCCGATGAACGGACCGCGCTTCAACCAATTCATCGTGTCGCCCAAGGTGCGCGTGATTGATGAGAACGGCGAAAATCTGGGTGTGATGTACACCCGCGAAGCGATTGATCAGGCAGCCGAAGTCGGCCTTGATCTGGTTGAAATTTCGCCGAACGCTGATCCGCCCGTCGCCAAGTTCCTCGACATCGGCAAGTTTAAGTACGAGGCCCAGAAAAAGGCCAACGCCGCACGTAAGTCGCAAAAGACGCAGGAGATCAAAGAGATCAAGATGCGTCCGAACATCGACGATCACGATTATGAAGTGAAGATGCGCGCGATGCACAAGTTCATCGGCGAAGGCGACAAGGTGAAAGTCACCCTGCGTTTTCGTGGCCGCGAATTGGCCCATGGCCAGCTCGGCATGAAGCTTCTGCAAAAGGTGCAGGAAGACATGGCCGAAGAAGCCAAGGTGGAACAATATCCACGTATGGAAGGCCGTCAGATGCTTATGGTGCTTGCGCCGAAATAAGCTGACCGCGTTTTTCCAAAACGAACACTGTATAACGGGCCTGCCGCGTGCGGGCCCGTTCTTCGTTGGATCGTAAGCCCCTCTAACCAACTGTTGCAAAACTGCCGCATTGTCGGGGGATTCTCACCAGAATGGCGGGCTTTCCTCTGGCAATTCGGGCGCGCGCGCCTATTTCGCCCGCTCAACAAAATAGACCGTTTTAACCCCCCTTTCATTTGAGGATGTCTAAAATGAAGAAAACCATTCTGCTGGCGTCGGCAGCCTTTGCCGCGCTGTCGGCCCCCGCTTATGCGCAGGACGCCACCCCGCCGCAGGAAGACGCCGCTGTTGTCGAGGACGGTGAAATCATCGTCACAGCAACGCGCCGTGATCAGCAGCTGTCGGACGTTCCGCTCGCTGTGTCTGCCGTGGGTGCGGACACGCTCGCCCGGTCGGGCGCATCGGACATCCGTCAGCTCAACCAGCTGTCGCCCTCGCTGCTCGTCTCCTCGACTTCCTCGGAAGCGGCCGGTGGCGGTGCGCGTATCCGCGGCATCGGCACGGTCGGGGATAACCCCGGCCTTGAAAGCTCGGTCGCGACGTTCGTTGACGGCGTTTACCGCAGCCGCGCGGGCGTTGGCCTGACGGAACTGGGAGCGATTGACCGGATCGAAGTGTTGCGTGGGCCTCAGGGCACCCTGTTCGGCCGCAATGCTTCGGCAGGCCTGATCCATGTGATCACTGCCAAGCCATCGGACGAACTGGGCGGCAGCCTTGAAGCCAGCTATGGCAATTACAACGCCTATCGCATCGTCGGCGCCATCACCGGCCCGGTGTCGGACACGGTCTCGGCCCGTCTGGACGGCGTTTATTCCAAGCGTGATGGCTTCCTGACCGATGTTGTCTCGGGCCACTCTGTCAACAACCGTGACCGCTATCTGCTGCGTGGTCAGGTGATGTTTGAGCCGTCGAGCGACCTCTCCTTCCGTGTCATTGCCGACTATTCGGACCGCAATGAAGATTGCTGTGCGGCAACCTATTTCCCGGCGGACCTTGTAACAGCAGGCGCCGGTGGCACGATCAACCGCAGCGCAAGCCCGATTGCTGCTTTGGTGCGTGGTCTGGGCGGGATCATCAATGACAGCCCGTTTGTCCGCGACACGTCGATCACGCCGGGCCAGTCCTATCGCGGCGACGTGCGCGACTGGGGTGTTTCCGGGGAGCTCAACTATAATCTGGGCAATGCCAAGCTGACTTCGATCACCGCCTATCGCAACTGGCGCTGGTTGCGCGGGCAGGATGCCGATTTCAACAATCTCGACATCCTCCACCGCCAGAATGACGGCACGGCGAACCAGAAGTTCTCCACCTTCACGCAGGAACTCCGTCTGCAGGGCAATGCCTTTGACGACAAGCTCGACTGGCTCGTCGGCGGCTTTTTCGCCAACGAAGATCTGACGCTGAATGACAACCTTGCTTATGGCGCGGACTATACGCGCTTTGCCAATGCGCTGACGCGTCTCTCCAGCCCGACCTTCCCCGGCTATGCTGCGATTGGCGCGCTGTTGAACCCGGCGGCCCCGCTGACGCTGCAGGGCGTGCAGGTGAATGACAGCTACAAGCAGAACAGCCGCAACTGGGCGCTGTTCACGCACAATACGCTGAAGCTCAGCGATAAGCTCTCGCTCACCGTTGGCGTGCGCTACACCAATGAGAAGAAGTCGCTTGACGCGTCGTTCACCGACAACAACGTCATGTGCCGTGTTCTTTCTGCCCTGCCGACGGCGCATCCGCTTTACGGCACCGGTCAGCTCGCCTGCATCATCCCGTCGATCCCGAACGGCAGCTACGCTCAGGACAATGCGACGAAGAAGGAGAACAAGTTCACCGGCACAGCTGTCCTCAGCTATAAGCCGAATGACGATGTGCTGACCTATGCCAGCTTCTCCCGTGGCTATAAGGCCGGTGGATTCAACCTGGACCGCAACAGCCTCTATCGCCTTGGCCGCACGACCAACGCGAACGGCAACCGCGCGATTGACCCGACCGTCATCAACACACAGGCGCTGACCTTCGAACCGGAAACGGTCGACGCCTATGAAATCGGCTTCAAATATGATGGCCGCAAGTTCGATCTGAACGTGGCGGGCTTCTATCAGAAGTTCAGCAGCTTCCAGCTCAACACCTTCAACGGCGTCAACTTCGTCGTTGAAAATGTGCGCGGTTGCAGCACGCTTTCGGGTGGCGATGCGTCGGATAGCGATGGCATCACGGGCAACAGCGCGTGCACTGGCAAGGAAAAGGCCGGTATCATCTCCAAGGGTGTGGAACTTGAAGCCGCTCTGCGTCCAGTGCGCAGCCTGTCGGTCAATCTTGGCCTGACCTATGCCGACACACGCTATGCGGACAATCTGTTCGGCAACACCAACATCACCAACACGACGGGTTCGCTCTCTCCCGCCTTCTTCCAGCTGCCGGGCGCGCGCATGTCCAACTCGGCCCAGCTGGTGACGACGGGGGCCATCACCTGGACGCCGGAAATCGGCACCAGCGGGATGACCGGCCTTGCCTATGTTGATTTCCGCAACACCAGCGATCTCAACACCGGGTCGGACCTCGACTTTGAAAAGACGCAGGATGGCTACACCATCTTCAATGCCCGCGTCGGCGTGCATGGTGTCGACAACAAATGGGGCGTCGAATTCTGGGCGCAGAACCTGTTCAACGTCAATTATCAGCAGATCGCTTTTGACGTGCCGCTTCAGGGCAGCGGATCGACCAACGGCGTCCGTCAGGGCCTCGCCGCTTCGTCGAGCCAGCTCTACGGTGCCTTCCTCGGCGAACCGCGCACCTTTGGCATGACCGTCCGCCGCAAGTTCTGATCTGATCAGGACCTGACGGCAAAAAAAGGCCCGCTCCGGACATCCGGGGCGGGCCTTTTTGTTGGGTGAACGCGGCGCGCGCTCATACCCGGAACGCTTTGGGGGGGCTACCGTCGCCGTGTGGCGGCGCGGGCGATGGTGATGAATTCCGCATCGGCGAGAAGCTCGCCTATGCTGCCCGATGATTTGAGTGCCCGTTCCGTTTTCAAAATCCGCTCGGCCAATATGGCCAGCCGGTCACTCGTCCAGCGGCCGGTCTGATCGGTAATGGCGGGCTTTTCCTTGAAGAAAATTGCCTTGCCGCGGGATTCAACAACATCTTCCGGTGATCGTCCGGCGTCGACCTCTTTGCGCAAACCGGCAAGGAGAACGGTGCGTTTGAACAACGCGCGCAGAACGGGAATGCCTGCCAAGCCGGATTGGGCAAGCTTGGCCAGTTCAGAGGCTGCCCGGTCGGGATGGCCGCTCATCACCCCGTCCACGAGACGGGATAATTCCCCTTCAATATTTTCTGCGCTGATCGCGGCATAATCTTCCACGCCGGCCTCAACCGGACGGTCGGGAGCGGCATCAAGAAACAGCGCCAGCTTTTCAACTTCCTGCGCCATCACCGCCCGGTCGTTGCTGCAGGCGGCGGGGAGTGCGCGGCACAGATCGCGGGAGAGCCGCAGCCCCGTCTCACGCCCCAGCGCATCGGCAATTTGCAGGAGGGCGGCTGCCTTTGGCTCATAGCTTTGATGGGCCAGCGCCAGCTTGCTGTCGAGCGCGAGTTTGACCAGTGCGGAGGTCGGCCGCAACGCGCCGGCAATGGCGACCACCGGATTGCCCGCAACAGAGGCCTCAAGCAGGCCCAGAACCGCCGGGACGATGTCGTCACTCGCGGGCTGGATGCGGATCCATCGTTTGCCGCCAAAAAGAGAGATGCTTGCGGCTTCGTCGGCCAGACGGGACGGGTCTGATTTCAGCTCGGGGGATTCAAGGTCGATCCGCTCGGCATCGGCGCCCATGGCGCGTTCCAGCCTGCGGGCCAGCGCGATCGAACTGGCTTCATCGGGACCATAAAGCAGGAAGAAGCGGAAACGCGCATCGGCAGCATCCAGCGCGCGCGGCGTTTCTGTATCGGTGCCCTTCACTTGGCGTCGGGCGATGCCGTCGCCTGTTGCGCCAGCCGGGCCACGATCTGATCGGCCACGATTTCGCTCAACCGTTCCAGCGCAGAATTTTCCGCAGCGACGGTCGCATATTCAGACGACACAACGTCGATCCCCGCATCGGAGCCTGCGGACGCGTCGATCAGCACGGTGTTGCTGGCCAGATCCACCAGCTTGTACCGCGCCCGAAGGGCACGGCGTTCGCGCGTCACCACATCATCACGGCGGACCCCGAAACCTGTAATCTGGTCATCCAGTTCAACGTCCAGCCGATAACGCTTCTGTCCTTCGGCCACCGCGCCAAAGCGCCGCAGCAGGGAATCGCGCATCAGCCAACCGGCCTTGCCCGGAATGGCGGGCACTTCGACGGCACCAAGCAGCTGGCCTGCGGCCCCTTGTGCGCCGCCGCTGTACAGCGGCTTCAGGCCACAGGCGGATAGGAGCAGTGCAAAAAGAAGGACGGCAAAACGGCTCATGCGACGATGTTAACGAGGCGACCGGGCACGACAATGACTTTCTTCGGCGTCGCCCCATCCAGCGTGCGGATGATCTTGTCCGACGCGAGCGCCAGCGCCTGCAGCGCGTCCTTGTCCATGTCCTTGGCGACCGTCAGCGTATCACGCAGCTTGCCGTTGACCTGCACCGCCACGGTCACTTCATCATCGATGAGCAATGCTGGATCATGGTCCGGCCAAGGCTGGGTAGACACCAAACCTGCGCCGCCCATCTTCGCCCAGCCTTCTTCGGCCAGATGCGGCAGCATGGGCGCAATCAGGCGGGCCAATGTGCGGATGGCCGTCGTACGGGAGGCCGAGGGAGCTGCCTTTTCAATCGCGTTCACCAGTTCGTGCA
This sequence comes from uncultured Sphingomonadaceae bacterium, assembly GCA_937996655.1. Classification (GTDB taxonomy): domain Bacteria; phylum Pseudomonadota; class Alphaproteobacteria; order Sphingomonadales; family Sphingomonadaceae; genus Aquisediminimonas. The sequence goes on from CALKUK010000014.1 coordinate 38,944, forward strand.
CCTTGGCGACGGCCTTGTTGAAGGTCAGCGCTTCAATGTCGACCGCAATGCCTGCGATGGCTTTGTGGAGGAGCTTGTCGATGGCCTTGTCGTCACCGGTCGCGTCTTCAATCGTGTCGAACAGCCGCCAGATGCGGTTGACGAAACGCCAGGTGCCTTCGATTCCGCTTTCCGACCATTCCAGATCGCGCTCGGGCGGGCTGTCGGACAGCATGAACCAGCGCACGGCGTCTGCACCATATTGATCGAACATCGGATCGGGATCGACGACGTTCTTTTTGGACTTGGACATCTTCTCGATGCGGCCGCGCGTTACGGGCGCGCCATCAAGCGTGGTGACCACCTCCCCTGCGATGCGCACGTCTTCGGGGGAGAGCCAAGCGCCTTCGGCTGACTTGTAGGTTTCATGCGTCACCATGCCCTGCGTGAAGAGCGCGGCGAACGGTTCAGTGATGCCGATCTTGCCGATGCGTTCCAGCGCGCGCGTCCAAAAGCGGGCGTAGAGCAGGTGCAGGATCGCATGTTCAATGCCGCCAATATATTGACCAACCGGCAGCCATGCTTCGGCCTCTTCACGGTCAAACGGCTTGTCATCGGGCTGGCTTGCAAAGCGGATGAAATACCAGCTGGAATCGGCAAATGTGTCGAGTGTGTCGGTCTCGCGCCGCGCCGGTTCCTTGCAATTGGGGCACAGAACGTTCTTCCAGGTCGGATGCCGGTCCAGCGGATTGCCCGGCACGTCGAACGTCACATCTTCTGGCAGCTTCACCGGCAATTGGCTGCGCGGCACCGGCAGGACGCCGCAGAAATCGCAATGGATGATGGGGATCGGTGTGCCCCAATAACGCTGGCGGGAGACGCCCCAATCGCGCAGGCGATATTGCGTCTGGCCTTCGCCCCAGCCTTCATGCTGCGCCTTGGCGATGACGGCGGCCTTGCCTTCGTCCACGGTCATGCCGTTCAGCCAATGCGAATTCACGATGCGCCCAGGGCCTGTATAGGCAACGTCGCCTTCGAACGTGCTGTCCTCAGTGTCGCCGTCGGCCACGACGCGGTGGACGGGCAGATCATATTTGCGGGCGAAATCCAGATCGCGCTGGTCATGCGCGGGGCAGCCGAAGACGGCGCCGGTGCCATAATCCATCAGCACGAAGTTCGCGACATAGACGGGCAAATGCCAGGCGGGGTCCAACGGATGCTCCACCGAGAGGCCGGTGTTGAAGCCCTTTTTCTCCGCTGTCTCGATTTCGGCAGCGGTCGTGCCGCCCTTTTTGCAGTCGGCGATGAAATCCTGCAGGCGCGGCGCATTTTCGGCGAGCGCCTGGGCCAATGGATGGTCTGCTGCGATCGCGACGAAGCTCGCGCCGAACAGCGTGTCAGGCCGCGTGGTGAACACGTCGATGCCGTCGTCCCCGCCGACCAGATTGAAGGTCAGGTTCAGGCCCTGGCTCTTTCCAATCCAGTTTTCCTGCATGACACGGACCTTTTCAGGCCATTGGTCGAGCGTTTCGAGGCCTTCGAGCAATTCATCGGCAAAATCGGTGATCTTCAGGAACCACTGGTTGAGCTTCTTCTTTTCAACCAGCGCGCCAGACCGCCAACCGCGCCCGTCGATCACCTGTTCATTGGCGAGCACGGTCATATCGACCGGGTCCCAATTGACGGTCGATTCCTTGCGGTAGACGAGGCCGGCCTTGTACATATCGAGGAACAGCGCCTGTTCCTGCCCGTAATAATCGGGCTCGCAGGTCGACAGTTCCCGGCTCCAGTCAATTGCAAGGCCAAGGCGCTTGAGCTGCTTTTTCATCGCCTCGATGTTGGAGCGCGTCCAATCCCCGGGGTGGACCTTCTTTTCCATCGCCGCGTTTTCAGCAGGCATGCCAAAGCTGTCCCAGCCCATGGGGTGAAGCACGGCATGGCCGGTCATCCCCTTATAGCGCGCCAGTACATCGCCCATCGTATAGTTGCGCACATGGCCCATATGGATGCGCCCTGATGGATAGGGGAACATCTCCAGCACATAGGCCTTGGGGCGCGGGTCGCTGGCGGGAGGGGCGGTGAAGACGCCCGTCTCCTCCCAAATCTTCTGCCAATGGCCATCGGCCTTAAAGGGGTTGAAGCGCGTGCTCATAAGATCAACAGCCTGAATTTGGGGCAAGAGAAGTGTCCCGCTCCATAGCGGTCACATCCCGCGTGTAAATGCACAACGCAGGGGCATGGGGCCAACAGAGAGCCGAAATTTAGCCTGCGATGGCAGCGCGGCGGAGGTCGCGGGCCTTGGTGAGGATGATTTCCTCAAGCTTCTGGATGGTCGCGGCCTGCACCGGCGCATCGACCCAGCTACCATTCTGGTTGATCTGGCGGCTGCCCGCGACGCGCACGGCATCGGCACGAAGATCCTGATCCAGAATGGAAACCGTCAGCTTCATCCGCTCCCCCGGATTATTGGGGTTGGAATACCAGTCGGTCACAATGACGCCGCCGTTCGAATCGGCTTGCAGCAGCGGCATGAACGACAGCGTGTCGAGCGAGGCGCGCCACAGATAGGCGTTGACGCCGATGTTGGTGACCTTCGACGCTGCGAGATCTGACTTCAGGCGCGCGCTTTCCTTGTTTTTGCCGCCGCCGAGCCCCTTTGACAGGTCTTCCTTCACCCAAGAACAGGCAGGCAGCGCCACGAGGAGCGACAGGGCAGTGACAGCGGAAAAAGTGCGGCGCATGAAAATCCTCGTAAAAACGCGGGGCAACTGGGGCGGCGTTATAGGCGGATTGCCCGGCTCCGCAAGGTGGAGACGCGACAGGTTGTTGAAGTCTTGCAACACGCACGCAATAATTGTCAGGCACCGGAGGAAAGTCCCCTGATTCTGGTAGGGGGATGAATATCTTTGTGCCATGGAAAGAATCATGATGAGTCGGGGGAGCAGATTTGGTTTGTTAGGCGCGGCATCAGCCGTACTTTGCCTTGCCCTGTCTCCAGCAATCGCCTCGGGCCTCCAGTCCGGTAGCCCCAAGCAGATCACCCTGTCGCGCATCGGTTTTGGCAGCTTCACGCCCGCAGCCGCAGACCCGAAGCTGGCCGCTGCCTTCGCGCGTGGCACGGCGATCACCAGTGGCTTCCGCTTTACGCCCGCCAGTTCGGGATCAAAGGCCAACCGCAAGGTCACCGTTGCGGTCCGTGCCCGGTCGACAGCGGCGTCGCCTTCGGCGGACCGTCCGTCCAATTCGACGGCGCTCATCAACGTTGCCCCAGTTGCCTATAATCTGGGCGTATCGGTGGGGTGGAAGCGCTTCGCCATTTCGGGCGATGTCGCCACGGCTGATCTGGGCCTTGCCCAAGGTCGGCGTCAGGCAGCAGATGTTGGCCTGAGCTACACCGTCAAGAAATGGACCACCCGTGTTCAGCTGGCCACCGAACGTCCGGTTGGCGCGGAGCCGCGGATCGTCGATTCGGGGGAAAGCGTCGCGGTGGACTTTGGCGGTTCGTATAGCCTGAACCGCAATATCGATGTGACCGCGGGCGTCCGCTACAAGTCGGAACGCAATAACCGTCTGGAAGCATTGCAGGACAACCGCCGCGACAGCCAGGCTGTCTATCTCGGCACGGCGTTCCGGTTCTAATTCAGGCCGTTTCTAACCGCGCTTGACGGTTAGCCCGTCAATCGCTGCCCATCCATAAATTCCGGTTCGTCTGAGCGCCTTGAACCGCGCGCGCGTCATGCCGCCGAGCGCGATGACAGGCGCCTTTGCTTGACGGACGAAATTGGCAAGACGCCGGCCCCCGATGCCATTCTTGCCCGGATGGCTGTTGGTGGCGAAAACGGGCGAGACCAACAAAAGCTCAGCGCCTGCCCGTTCCGCCGCTCGCATTTCCCGCAGCGAATGGACAGGGCTAGTGATGGCGCCTTTGTGGCGGCCATGGCTTCCATCCGCCCCCCAGCATCGCGCAAGGCGGGGCGGCCCGGCCAGCAACAGTATATGCCCGTTTTTCCGGGCAAGCGGGCGAAGACCCTCAAACAGCGCGCGCCGCGCAGCAGGTGGGGTCCCATAATGGCGGAAAATGATGCCGGACCCCTTGGGCAGCGCGCGCGCCGTATCGATCAGACCGTCGCCCAGGCGCTCATCAGTCATCAGCCAGAGATGTGGCAGCAGGCGGGTTGGGGGAAGGTGGCGCTTTGGCATCGACGCCCCTATAGCGCGGCCATGACGAACGACGCAAAGCACCGCTTGAACGATGTCCGCGCAGAGATGGCGAAGGCCGCCAAAACGGCGTCCCGCGATCCGGCAGACACCGACCTGATTGCGATTTCCAAGACGCAGGAGGCAGAGGCCATCCGCCCGCTCATCGCCGCAGGCCAACGCCAGTTCGGGGAAAACCGCGTTCAGGAAGCGCAGGGCAAATGGCCCGCCCTGATCGCCGAGACGCCCGATATTGTGCTGCATCTCGTCGGCCAGTTGCAATCAAACAAGGCCGAGGATGCCGTCCGCCTGTTTGATGTCATTCATTCGGTTGACCGTGTCTCGCTCATCGACGCGCTTGGCAAGGCACAAGCGAAGACCGGGCGGGCGCTGCGCTATTTCGTGCAGGTCAACATCGGTGCGGAAGAACAGAAAGGCGGCTGTGCCGCGACAGAGGTGCCCGCATTGCTCGCGGCAGGGCGCGCGGCTGGGCTCGACGTTGTCGGGCTGATGGCGGTGCCGCCTGCCGAGACCGAGGCGGCGCCTTACTTTGCCCTCCTTGCCAAAATTGCGCGCGACAATGGCCTGACGCAGCTGTCTATGGGCATGTCGGGGGACTTTGAAGCAGCGATCATGCTCGGCGCCACCCAGGTGCGCATTGGCACCGCTTTGTTCGGGGCACGCTAATGCGGTTTGACGGGATCATCTTCGATTTTGACGGCGTACTCATCGAAAGTGAGCATGTCAGCACGCTCCACATTGCGGAGGTGCTGACAGCGCTTGGCCATCCGACGAGTTATGAGCAAGCGCACGCGCAGTTTGTCGGTGTCGGCGGGCCGGCGTTTCTGGAGGCAATGCGGGACTGGGTGGGCGGAGATATTCCGCAGGCCTTTCTCGATGCCCGTCAGGCCGAAGATGCCCGCGTGATGGCCGAAGGGCTCGATGCCGTCGACGGCGCGATCCGTTTTGTCGAAACGCTCCCCCTCGGTTTCCCGCGCGCCATTGCCTCGTCGAGCACAACGCATTGGATCCGCACCCACCTCGCCCATCTCGGCCTGACAGAGGCCTTTGGCGACCACGTCTATTCAGGCCGCGAACATGTGACACGTGGAAAGCCTGCGCCGGACATTTATCTTCATGCGGCTGCAGCGATCGGCATCGACATCGAACGCGCTGTCATCCTTGAGGATTCGCCCGTGGGGGCGACCGGTGCTGTGGCCTCTGGCGCGTTCGTCATCGGTTTGGCCGCCGGTCGGCATTGCGCGGATGGGCACGATGCGCTGCTGCTGGACAAAGGCGTCCATGCGGTCGCGCATAATTTTGACGAGGTGTTGGCGCTGCTCGGCTGACAGAAGGACTTGCGCGTTTAAAGCGCGTGGCCGGTCCGGTCGCGCTTGGTGTCCAGATAGCGGGCATTATGCGGATTGGGCGGCAGTTTGTGCGGCACCCGCTCAATCACCGCGACGCCCTCTGCCTCAAGCCGCGCGACTTTTTCCGGATTGTTGGTGAGAAGACGGATCCGATCCTGCCCGAGCAGGGTGAGCATCCGCGAGGCCACCGAAAAATCCCGCGCATCAATGGCAAAGCCCAGCCGCGTATTGGCGTCGACCGTGTCGAAGCCCTGATCCTGCAGCGCATAAGCGCGCAGCTTGTTGATGAGGCCAATGCCGCGCCCTTCCTGACGCAGATAGAGCAGAATGCCCCAGCCGCTTTCGGCCATCAGGCGCAGCGCTGCATCCAGTTGCGGCCCGCAATCGCATTTCAGGCTGCCGAGCACATCGCCCGTCAGGCATTCACTGTGCAGGCGCACCAAGGGGGGCTGTCCATTGGGGCTGCCGACCAGCAGGGCCACATGTTCCAAGCCCGCTTCGGGCGTCCGGAAGGCGACAATCTCACACTGTTCGGCAGCGGCCACGGGCAGCCGTGCGCGCGCGACGATGCGCAGGCGATCAGAGGCTTCGTATCCGTCAATCTCCGCGATCGAGACCGGCGTCGCGCTGTCCATCTGGCCTGTCCGCAAAAAGAAGGCAGGCAGCAAACCGGCCTGTCGGGCGAGCGTGAGCGCGGCGCGCGCGGCGTCCGCCGTCTCGCAATGGATCGCCTCGAACGGCCCCTTCATCGGGGTTGCCAAATCCAGCGCCGGATCGGCGAGCGCGGTCGCTTCGGCCAGACCAAGCCAGCTGCGCCGCGCGACCAGCACAGGCGCGTCGGGCACGGCGGCGTCAATCTGGTTGGCAAGCTTCAGGGTGAAGGCACGGCCTGCGGAAATCAGGATGTCGGCCATGCCGTCCGGATCGAAGCTGGACAGCGAGGCGCTGTCGGCGGTCTCGATCGCTAGCAACGTTACCGCGCCGCCAATGCACACCGGCCAGCCGCGCCGGAGCGCATCAATGGCGCGCGCTGCATTGGCCGCATCGGTCAAATGCGGAACTCCGTGACGAGCGGAATGTGGTCAGACGGCTTTTCCCAGCTGCGGCAGGGTTCATGCACGCGGTGGGCGATGGCCTGTGCGGCGACATCGGGAGAGGCCCACATGTGATCCAGCCTGCGCCCACGGTCCCCCACGGTGTGGTCCTTCGCGCGGTAGCTCCACCAAGTGTAGAGCCGTTCGGGTGCGGCGATGAAATGGCGGCCCAGATCCACCCAGCCATGGCTGGCCTGCAGCTTGCTGAGCGTCTCGATCTCAATGGGGGTATGGCTGACAACATCGATCAGCTGCTTGTGGCTCCACACATCGGATTCGAGCGGCGCGATGTTGAAATCACCGGTCAGAATGGTCGGGTCGCGCAAACTTTCCGACCAGCGGATCATCCGGCCCAGAAAGTCGAGCTTCTGGCCGAATTTGGGGTTGACCTCCCGGTCAGGCACGTCGCCGCCGGCGGGCACATAGACGTTTTCGAGCCGCCAGCCATTGGGCAGGCGCACGCCGACATGGCGCGCCTCGCCATTGTCCTGCCAGTCATGGCGCAGGTCTTCGGCAATGGGGATTTTGGAAACGGTCGCGACACCATGGTGCATCGGCTGTCCGTGCAGGACGATGTGCTTATAGCCGAGCCGGTGAAACATCTCGCGCGGGAAGACATCGTCCACCGCTTTTGTTTCCTGAAGGCACAGGATGTCGGGTGCCATCTCCGTCAGGAATTTTTCGACGATTCCCTGCCGGAAACGCACGGAATTGATGTTCCAGGTCGCGATTGAAAGCGTGTCAGCCATGAAGGCGCTCTAGAGCGCGAACGCGACCCCGAAAACCCCAATATTGGCCTCGACGCCTCAGGCGACGCGGAGCTGGCCTCCGCCGTCCGAAACATGGCTGCGTGCAACCGACATCCAGATGAAGAATGGCAGCGCTTCATCCGTAAAGCGATAGACCGTGCCGGCCGCGCCTTTGCTCTGTTCCAGAAGGCCGCCGAGGTCTGCGATGCGTTTCAACTCGGCAAGGACGGCAGCCTCGGTCGTCTTGTCCGACAGATTGGCCTTCACATCATCGAGGATGAAGCTGCCGTCCGGCGTAGACGCGCCGCGCGCAATCGCGCCCAGCACGGCCACGTCCTTGGTGCTCAGCAATTCCTTCTTGCGGGTGCGGGCAATGGGGGAGAGGCGGTTCTCGGCTTCTTCCACAATCTCATCAAGGCCGAGGTTGATGTCGGGAATATCCACATCCATCCGGTTGTCGTTCAGCGCGTTGATGCCCGCATGGTGGCAGACCAGTCGCGCGAGATAGGGTGAGCCATTGCTGAGCAGATCAATGGTTTCCACGGCGCGCGGGCTGAACTTCACACCGGCCTCCCGCTCTCCGATATCGATAAGCGCGGCGATCTCCTTGCTGTCGAGGCGCGGCATCGGCAGGCCGACAACGTTGCGGCGGATGGACGGGATATAGCCGACCAGTTCCTGCAAATTGGCGGACACACCGGCGATCACCAGCTGCACCCGTGCCGCGCGGTCGGACAGGTTCTTGACCAGTTCGGCAATGCTCTGGCGGAAGGCGGGGTCCTGAATGCGGTCATATTCGTCGAGGATGACGAGAACGCGGGTCCCGGTAATCGTGGCGCAAATATCTCCCAGATGGCGTGCATCAAAAGTGCCTTCGGGCAGGAGGTCCGCCAGAGATGCGCCGCTTTCCACGTCGCGTCCGGCAGGGTTGGCATTCTTGGTATAGAGCATCGGGATGTCTTTGAGGACGCCCCGGAAAATCTCGTCAAAGCGCGATCCTGATCCGCAGGACGCATAGGCGACATGATAGCGTGACTCGCGGGCGATATCGGCGAGGATATGGACGAGCGATGTCTTGCCGATGCCGCGTTCGCCATAGAGGACAACATGGGCGCGCTGGTCTTCCAGAATGGAAATGAGGCGCACCAGAACGTCAAGCCGCCCGGCAAAGCGGGCACGGTCTGTCACCGGTTGGGCGGGGGTGAAGACTTCATTGAGGGCCAGGCGCGCGGAGGAAAAGGCGGGTCCGCTGTCCTGCGGACGGTCAATCGCCGAGGCGCGGAACGTCGGGAAGGCGGCGTCGCTCCCCTCTCGATTGCGGCGACGATTGATAGAGATCACATCGTCCAGCGCGACAGTACGTTCAACTGCATCGCCAAAGTCGCCATCTACGTCTGCAATGCGGCCACGCAGCCTGTTCCAGATGGAGCCGAAGATTCCCATGACTTGCCTCTATTTCTATTGATCGCTGCCGATTAGCGCGCGGCGCCCAACATCAGGATATCGGGCGGGTTAATTAATATTCAGGAACGCCCGGCGAAGGGCTTGAGCACATACCAGCAATAAACGAGCACACCGGCGATCATCGCAATCGCCAAGGCGTCATACCCTTTATTGCCAAACTGGTTGGCCACGGCACAGGCGATGGCGGGTGGGAAATAGCTGATCAGCGAATCCTCAACCTCTGAATCGCCAACGGACCGCTGAAGAAAAAGGACCACGATACCGGCAAAAATGGCAACGGTGATCCAGTCATAAGGCGTCTGCATTGAAATTCGCTCCATTGCCCAGACAATGGAGTGCCCCCATTTGTCCGTTTCGTTTCATTTGGCCGCCGTCATCATAAGGCGAACAGGCGCGGCATTGCAGGTTAAACATTGTTCATGAAGCCCGATTATCCGCCGCATTTTGGGCGGTTACTGTCGCATGAGGCCCCGTGATTCCATTGCCTTGCAACCAATATGGCGATAATCCCCACCCCCTTGGCCATGGGCCGACCAGGGAGACTCAAAATCATGATCAGTCGCATCTCTCGCTACGGGCGAACGTTGGCAGGCCAGAGCGCAGGCTTGGCTGCCGCGCGCACCGGCGTTGCCATTCTGGTGACCGTCCTTGCCGGACAGGCGCGCGCCCAAGGTACAGCCGATGCCCGGGATGAGCGGCAGATGGACGTCGGTTTTGATGTGTCGGGCGTGTATGACAGCGATGTGCTGCGCGGCGATACGATCCGCACGGTGCGCCCCACGGCCACCAATGATGATTTTCTGATTTCCCCACGCGTCACGGCCAATATTGTGGCGCCTATCGGCCGGCAGACCGCCTTTATCGATGGTCACCTCGGCTATATTTTTCACCAGAACAACCGGTTTCTCAACCGCGAATCGATCAATGGAGAAGGCGGTGTCCGCCTGCGAGTCCTGAAGGGATGCGTCACGACAGTCACGGGCCGCTACTCGCAACAGCAGAGCGAGCTTTTCGACATCATTGACGGGCTTGACCCAACCAATGTCGAAAAGGTCGGCGGGGTCTCAGCCGACATTGCCTGCCAGACGGCGAGTGGGCTTGCCCCGTCGCTGCGGGCTGGGCGCACAAGAGCAACCAACAGCTCCTTCGTGCGGCAGGCCAATGAATATGTGAGCGACACAGCCTCGGCGTCGCTCGGTTATTCGCGTCCGCAGCTTGGCACGGTGTCGGTCTATGTTTCGGCGGCGCGGACGCGGTATCCGCAGCGTCTGGCGTTCCTGCCCGGGCTGCCGGCAGATGGGGCCAATGTCTATTCGGCGGGTTTTGGCTATGAACGGCAGATTGGCACGCGCCTCACGGGCCGGGCCAATATTGGCTATACGCGCGTCAATCCGCGTCTGCCCGGTACGCCCGATTTCAAGGGCGCCAGCTGGGATGTGGATCTGACCTATGACAGCCGCAACCGGTTCCGCGGGTCGCTCATCTTTGCGCGGTCGGTGGAACAATCCAACCTGTTGGGCAACACCTACGGCATCAACACATCGCTCCGCTTCAATGGGGAATATGCCTTTACCGACCGGTTCCGGCTGTCGGCTGGTGCGGCCTATGTCCGCAGAAAACAGGAACAATCGGCGCTTTTTCAATTACCAAACTTTAACTCGCGGGACCGCACCATCAGCGTTTATTCCAGACTGACGGCGGGCAATGTCGGTCCTGTGGGAATCGCCTTCGATGTCAGCCGGGAGCACCGCAAGTCCGTGGTGCCGATTTACAACTACGGGTCCACCCGGTTCGGCGTCACCGCCACTTTCAGATGGGGGCGCGGCCGGTAGGGCAAAACAGGGGTAAGGTCTGTCATGACGAGTGCGAAGCGTTTCCTCCTGTCGGTTCTGGCGGTCTTCGCCTTTCCGGCACTCTCAATTGCGCAGACCGCCGCATCGGCAGCGAGTGTGCCAGGGGTCGCCCCCGCCAGCGTGACAGCAGTGCCCGTTGCACCCTCCACTGCAACGCCCGCACCAACGCCGTCAGCGGACGAAGGCTATGTCATCGGCCCGGAAGACGTCATCGAAGTGAACGTTCTTGGTCAGCCGGAATTTCGCACACAGGCCCGCGTTGAATCCGATGGGTCTATAGCCCTTCCCTTCCTCGGCAAGCAGCAGGTCAGCGGGCAGACGCCGCTGACACTTGCCGCTGCGGTGACCTCACGGTTGAAGGCCGGTGGATATTATACCAATCCCGTGGCGACCGTGACGGTGACCTCCTTTGCCAGCCGCTATGTGATTGTGTTGGGTGAAGTGGCGCAGCCCGGTCTGCAGCCGGTCAACCGCTCGTATCGCGTGTCGGAAATCATCGCGCGGTCCGGCGGGATCAAGCCCAGCGGCGCGCCGGTCGTTATTGTCCGCCGCGTCAACGGCCAGGAACTGAAGCTTGACTTCAAAAAGCTCGCCATCGGTTCGGAAGGCGATGATCCGGTCGTCTATCCCGGCGACAAGATCTTTGTTCCAGAGGCCGAAACCTTCTTCATCTACGGACAGGTCAACGCGCCCGGAACCTTCATCATCCAGGAAGATATGACGGTGCGTAAAGCGCTCGCCCGAGCCGGCGGCCTGACGGCGCTCGGCAGCGACAAGCGGGTCCAGGTGTTCCGCAACGGGCAGCCGGCCAAGGTGTCACTCGAAAGCAAGGTCGGCTCCGGCGACGTGATCGTGGTTGGTGAGCGTCTCTTCTGACGCGCCGATAGAACAGGGATATTGAACTATGAGCCTCATCCAGTTTCTCAGGATGCTTTACGCACGGCGGATGATCGTGCTCACGACCCTGCTCAGCTGTCTCATCACGGCCACGCTGACGGCGTTCATCCTGCCGCCCCGCTATGAAGCGCAGGCCCGCCTCATGCTCGATCTGCTGAAGCCGGATCCCGTGACCGGTCAGGTCATGTCGAACAACTTCATGCGTGCCTACACCGTTACCCAGATCGAAATGATCAAGGGCACGGCGGTTGCCGGACGCGTTGTTGATCAGCTTGGCTGGGCCAATGATCCGGCGATGCTCGCGCGCTATGAGAAGGAAAATACCGACCCCGGCGCCGATGCGCGCATGTGGCTCGCCCGGCAGGTCAGCGACAATATCAAGGCAAATGTCCTTGAAGGCAGCAACATCCTCGAGATCGTCTATGACGGCCCGTCGGCTGAGGCGGCCAAGCAGATGACGGACCTTATCCGCCAGTCCTACAAGGAAGAAGCGCTTGAAACGAAGCGCAAATCGGCCGGCGAAGACGCGGAATGGTTTCGCCTTCAGGCGGCCAAGGCCAAGAAGGCGCTGGAAATCGCGGAAACCGAGCGGACAGCCTATGCCAAGGCCAACAACATTGTTCTCCAACCCGGCAATGTCGATCTTGAAAGCGCGAAGCTGGCCACGTTGAGCCAGCAGAGTGCCGCCGCTGTCGCCGCCCCCTCGATTGTCGGCGGGGCTGGGATCAACCCGGCTCAGGCGCAGCTGGAAACGATCAACCAGCAACTGGCGCAGGCTGCCGCAACGCTCGGTCCCAACCATCCGACCTATCAGGCGCTGCTTCGCCAGAAACAGCTTTATGAGTCCTTTGCCGCGAAGTCCGGTGGCCCGTCGGCCGTCGGCGGCGGGGCGGCTGCCATCGAAAGCGCGTTTGAACGCCAGCGCGCCCGCGTTGTCGGTGACCGCGACAAGATCGACCAGCTCCAGCGCCTGGAAAATGAAGTGGCTTTGAAGCGGGATCAGTATCTGAAGTCCGCACAGCGTTTTGGCGATCTCCGGCTCGAAGCGGATACGACCAACGCGCAGATCACTGATCTCGGTCCGACGACAGGGTCAACCAAGCCGTCCTTTCCAAACCGTCCGCTCATCATCGGATCGGCCCTTGCCTCGGGCCTTGGGCTAGGCATTCTGCTGGCGCTGCTGGTGGAACTGCTCAACCGCCGTGTCCGCAGTGAAGATGATCTGGCAGGCGCAGCCTCGGCCCCCGTTTTTGCCACAGTGGGCGCCAACACGCGCAACTGGTTCATGCGCCGCGTCGTCGATTTTCTGGAAGGCCGACGCAAAGACAAGGACCCCGGCGCTGCCGGAGACTATTCACCGGAGGCTGCAGAATGAACGACACCGCAACTCTAGAACCCGAGGTTCTTTCGCGCCGCACCTCTGCCTTGCTGGTGGTGGATCCCTCCAGCATGCAGGCAGAGGCCCTGCGGGGCCTGCGCACCCGCGTGATTGCACAGCATGTCCGGGAAGGCCGCCGCGCATTGGCCATCTGCACAGCCAGTGACGGCTCCGGCTGCACCTTCGTTGCGACCAACCTTGCCATTGCCATGGCACAGATCGGTGTGAAGACGGTGCTCGTCGATACCGACCTTCGCGGCGGTACGGTCGGGCAGGTGTTTGATTGCCCGGCGGATCGTCCGGGGCTGGGCGCGTTTCTGTCAAACGACAAGGTGCGTTACGGGGATATCGTCGAAAGTGACGTTATTCCCGATCTGTCGATTATTCCTGCCGGGCCGCCGCAGGACAATGCGCAGGAATTGTTATCCTCGGCCCGCTTTGCCGCCTTTGTCGGGCAGCTTCTGCGCGAATATGATCTGGCGATTTTCGATACGACGCCGTCCAACACCTGCACCGATGCGCAGCGCGTGGCGACGGTGGTCGGCTACAGCCTGATCGTCGCCCATAAGGACGAAACCTACTTTAACGACGTCAAGGCCCTGGCTGATCTTCTCCGTGCGGATAAGTCGGTCATCGTTGGCACCGTCCTCAACGATTTTTGATGATGGCAAGCATCGCGGGTCCGCACACCACAACGCCTGACAGGCTTCCGCTGGAACAATGGGCGCTGATCCTCGGGCTATCGGTCCTGATCGGGCCGACCATTGTCGCCATGGCCGAACAATTCTGGTCGAAAGAAGCAGGGGTGCATGGCCCAATTGTGCTGGCCACCGGTAGCTGGCTGCTCCTGCGCCAGCGGCAGACATTGTTGGAGCTGAAGGCCCCCGGCAATCCCCTCATCGCCTGGGGCGGGTTCCTGCTGTTGCTGCCGGTTTATATTTTTGGCCGTGCCTTTGATTTTCTCAGCCTCGAAGTGGCAGCGTTGCTCGGCATTCTGCTCGCCGTATTTTACAATTATTTCGGGTTCCGCGCCTGCAAGCATGTGTGGTTTCCGATTTTCTATTTGGGCTTCCTCGTGCCGCCGCCCGGTTGGCTGATTGATCTGTTGACGGCCGGTCTGAAGACCTTTGTGTCCTGGGCGGCGACACATCTGATCGAATGGATGGGTTATCCTGTCGCCCGCATCGGCGTGACGCTGTACGTCGCGCAGTTCCAACTGCTTGTGGAAGATGCGTGTTCGGGCATGAACTCGATCGTCAGCCTGACATCGGTCAGCCTGTTCTACATCTATCTGCTTCATGCCTCGTCCTGGCGTTATGCGCTGGTCCTGACATTCTGGATCTTGCCCATTGCGATTTTGGCGAACGTCATTCGCGTGCTGTTGCTGGTGCTCATCACTTATCATTTGGGCAATGAGGCCGCGCAGGGCTTCCTCCACAACACTGCAGGCATGGTCATGTTCGTGACAGCGCTGCTCGGTATTTTCGGGGTGGATAGGCTGCTCGCACCGATCTTCCTCAAAAAGGGATGGATGTGATGGACCGTCGCGGATTTCTGATCGGTGCGGGCTGTGTGGCTGCGGCCGCGAGCTCTTACGCCATGAAGCCGCGGGAGCGGGTTTCGCTCATGGGTAAGCTCAAGCTTGAGGATGCCATTCCAAAGGCGTTCAACGGCTGGAAGCAATATGACACCAACCAGATCGTCGTACCCGAAAGCGAAGACAGCCTTGCCCGGCAGCTGTACAGCCAGTCGGTCGGTCGTCTCTATGTGCGTGGTGAAAATGAGTTTGCGATGATGCTGATCGCCTATGGCGACACGCAAAGCGATACGCTCCAGCTTCACCGGCCAGAGGTTTGCTATCCCGCCTTCGGGATGGAAATAAAGGAGAACCGTGAAGCGGAGGTGCCGCTGTCGCGGTCTGTCTCCATTCCCGGTCGGGATCTTGTCGCCGTCAATGCCGAGCGAACCGAATATGTGACCTATTGGACGCGGCTGGGCCAGGACCTGCCAACGACAGGGTCCGAACAGCGCGCGGCTAAGCTGAAGGATGCGTTGGCCGGTATCATTCCCGATGGTGTGCTGGTGCGGTTCTCAACCGTCATGGACGGCCCCAAATTGTCCTTCGGCGTCAACCGGACCTTCGCGGCGGACCTGATGGCTGCCGTTTCGCCCGCCGTCCGTCGCGTGCTTGTGGGCGATGCGCCGGCTGCCGCGCTTGGCCGGGACCTCGGCGTCCCGAATCTCGCTGCCCCGCACCTCGGCGGTCGTGGCTGAGGAGGGTGGAGCAAGAGGGCGTGGACAATCTGGACATGATCGCCAAGGCACCCGATGAAACGCCGCGGGACCAGCAGACAGCGGCAGGCGCAAAGCCCATGCGCAGCTCTGGTCCGATAGAGGCTGACCATGCCCGCGCGCCCTTGCTGCTGGATCTTACAACTCTGTTCATGCGTGTTGCAGAACCGCTGACGCTGGTCGGGGTTGGCCTGATCATGCAGATGGTTCTGGTCGAACGCATCGGGCCCAATGCCGGGCCGATCTACCTGCGGGCGACTTTGCTCGGTGGCATCTTTTACGCAGGTGTGGCGGAAGCCATTGGCGCCTATGACATGGACGTCCGCTTTTCCATGCGGCGCGCCTCGGGGCGGGTGCTGACAGCGCTGTTCGCCACGGCCATGTTCGTCATGACGGTCGGCTTCTTCCTCAAAGTCTCCGAAGACTATTCCCGCCTTTGGGCCGTCAGCTGGTTTGGGGCCGGGGCGCTTTCGCTCAGCGGCGGGCGGCTTGCGCTGACGGGCTGGATGCAGGGCAAAAAGCGGGAAGGTCTCTTCAACCTGCGGGTCGCCATTTTCGGCACTGGAGAACAGGGCCAGCGCCTTGCCCAATATATTGAGGGCAATGACCGGCTCACCATCGATCTTGTCGGCTTCTTTGATGATCGGGAACCGGCACGCATCACAGGTGTCGCGACCGACTTGCCCTTGTGCGGCAATCTTGATGAGCTGGTGTCGCTGGTTCGGCAGGGCCGCATTGATCAGGTGATCATTGCGCTGCCCTGGTCGGCGGAGCGGCGCTTGCAGGATATTGTCGCCGCTCTGGCCGTCACGCCGGTGCGCATCCGCCTCGCCCCCGATCTGGCGAGCTTTGCTTTTGCGCAGCGGCCCATTGTTCTGCTTGGCGATCTGCCGGTGATGACGCTGTTTGAGCGTCCGATCACAGGGCTGGATCAGCTGATGAAGAAGTTTGAGGATCTTGTTCTCCTCGCCCTCATCTTGCCGCTTGTCCTGCCGGTGATGCTCTTGGCCGCCATCGCGATCAAGCTCGACAGTCCAGGCCCTGTCTTTTTCAAGCAGGAGCGCGAAGGCTTCAACAACAGGAAATTCCACATCTGGAAGTTCCGTTCCATGCGGACCGACAAGCTGGAGTTCGATAATATCCAGCAGGCCTCCAAGCGCGATCCGCGCATTACGCGGGTGGGCAGCGTCCTGCGCAAATCGAGCATTGATGAACTGCCCCAGCTCATCAATGTGCTGAAGGGCGAAATGTCGATCATCGGGCCACGCCCCCATGCGCCGTCGACACGCGCGGGCAACCGCTTCTTCAATGAAATCGTCGATACCTATGCCGCCCGCCACAATGTGAAACCGGGCCTGACCGGATGGGCACAGGTCAATGGCTGGCGCGGTGAAACAGACACGGAAGAAAAGCTCGTCCGCCGTCTCGAGCATGATCTTTTCTATATCGAAAACTGGTCGATCGGGTTCGACCTCTACATTCTGATCCGCACCGTCTGGGCGGTGCTCGCCCCGCGTAACGCTTATTGAGAGCGGCTCTTAATCTGGCGCGGGCTCAGGCCTGACGCGCGGCCACTTTTTCAATTTCAGCAGACAGGAAGGCGCGAAGTTCGCTGGGGTCGGTTGTCGCCAGCGTCGGTGTGCGATGGCGTGCTGTTTGCAGCGCGGCGGCCATTTCGGCTGAGTCATGCGCAGCGAGGATCAGACCGCGCGCGACAAAGGCATCGGTTATTTCCGACTGGTGGTCGTCATAATGCTCTCGGCGCGCAAATTCGCGCGGCATCGCCACGACATTGCACCCCGCCCGCAGCGCGGTGATGAGCGATCCTGTCCCGCCATGGGTGACGACAATCTTGGCACGCTGGAGCAGCGCCTGCACCGCGTCAAACGGCATCTCCCGCACCATCTCGACATGGTCGCCTAGGCCAGTTGGGAAGGGTCCTGAACCCGTCTGGAAGACGATCCGTTCAGGAATGGCACCGGACCGCTTCAACGCGGCAACGGTTTCGATCATGCGGTCAAAGCCAAGCGTCGCGCCGACCGTCACGAACATCAGATCGTCTTTGGGCGGGGGCGGCGTATCGAGGATCCTGAGGGGGTCAAACAGCAGCGCATCAGGCCACACAGCCTTTAACGCGGCGGACTGCACGACGACCGAGGTCGCAAAGGGTTTGGCCATGCGGGCAAAGGCGGATGGCTTGTCAAAACGGGCAAAGCTGTCGACCGAAATGAACGGCGCACCCGATGCGCGGGCCGCGAGGCAGGCAAAAAGCACAGCGCCGGCCCCCGTGCTGATGACGATGTCGGGCCGCTCCGCCCGGATGGCGCGAATCGATTGGCCAAGGTTGCGCCAGCCGGACTTGGCCATGTCCAGCGGATGGCCGAGCTTGGCCTGACCCAGGGCAAAATGATCGACGAAATGGGTGCGGTGCTTTTCCGCGATGCTGCGGCCAAGTGACGTGTCTTCTGTCACGAAGAAATGGTCGTGCGCGCCCCAGACGGGTTCAAGATCAAGCAGTTGGCGCACATGCCCACCGCCTGAGGCGGCAAGGCAGATGCGCACGGCGCGTCGCATAGTCTGCAAAGCAATCCCTTCCTGGCGGTGCTGCGGCCTGCAGCGGCGCCCTCCTCGCCTTAAGGGCGGCGGCTTACATCGGGGTGGCCGGAACCTTGCATTTCGTTAACGGGGCCGACAGGTGCCGGCTCCGGCTACCCCGCCCGTAGAACTACTCACCTAAAAAGCGCTGTTTTGCCGCCATGACGTCGCTGTGGTTCGCCGTCTGTTAACCTTTTTTTGGCAGAGAAATGCAGGCGCGCCAAAGTCTGGACGTCTGTCCGGGCGCTGCGAGGAGAATAGCTGTGCGACTGACGGAACCCGGCAAGGAAATGTTGAAGTTCTATCGCTTTGAAGACGGCGTCGAACTCCCTGATATGGAATGGCAGTGCAATGATACCGGGCTGGAGGCGCTGGTGGCGCTGCTCGCCGTCCATGGGGTCGCAGCCGATGCGCAGCAGCTGCGCCATGAACTGGGCCATGGCGATCCGCCATCGGCAGAAGACCTGCTGCGCCTCGCCAAGCAACAGCCGGGGATGCGCGTCAAGCTGCTGAACGATCAGAAGTCGCGACTGGCCCATGTGCCGCTGCCCGCCCTCGGCAGCGGACCGGAAGGCTGGTTCCTGATCGGGGCGCTGGCCAGTGATGGTGTCCTTATTCACCGGCCCGGCCGCGATATTGAAAAGGTGGACCGGCACACTCTGGATGAAATCTGGTCCGGTGACCTTATTCTCCTCACGCAGCGTCAGTCCGCCGCGCCCTTCGCCAATTTCGACATCCGCTGGTTCATTCCGCAGGTCGTGCGCTACCGTAAGCCCATCGGTGAAGTGCTTTTGATTACGCTTGCGCTCAATCTGCTCGGGCTCGCTTCGCCGCTCCTGTTCCAGAACGTCATCGACAAGGTGCTGGCGCACAACACCATGACGACGCTGATGGTGCTCACCGTCGGCATGGTCGCTGTGGCCCTGTGGGAAGTGGCGTTCAGCTGGATCCGGACGCGAGTGTTTTCGGAAACATCGCAGAAGATCGACGTTGAACTCGGTGCCCGCATCTTTCGCCATATGCTGGCGCTGCCGCTCACCTATTTTGAGCAGCGGCGCGTCGGCGATACGGTCACCCGTGTCCGCCAGATCGAAACGATCCGCGAATTTTTGACCAACGCGTCGCTGTCCGTCCTTGTGGACCCCATCTTCACGCTCGTCTTCCTTGTGGCGATGTTCTTCTATTCACCGGCCCTCACGCTGATCGTGCTGATCAGCATGGTCGCCTATGCCGCTGTGTCGCTCACGATCACGCGGCCGATGCGCGATGCGTTGGACGATAAGTTCAATGAAGGGGCGGCGTCCAATGCGCTGCTGGTGGAAAGTGTGTCCGCCATGCAGACGGTGAAGGCCAGCGCCATTGAGCCGCAGTGGCAGCACCATTGGGAAAAGCAGCTGGCAGCCTATAGCGCGGCCAGCCAGCGCGCGCTGAATGTCGGCAACCTCGGGTCGGAGGCGATCCAGCTCATCTCCAAACTCAGCTTTGTCGCCATTCTCTTTTTCGGGGCCAAGGCCGTGATCGCGGGCGCCCTGTCGGTCGGTGGTCTGGTAGCATTCAACATGTTTGCGCAGCGCGTGTCCGGGCCGGTGATCCGCATGGCGCAATTGTGGAGCGAGTTTCAACAGGTGCGCGTGGCAGTGGAGCGCATGGGCGATCTTCTCAACGCCACTCCGGAAGTGCGGCCTTTAGGGGGCGTGCCCATGCCCGTGATGCAGGGCCAGATCGTCTTTGAAAATGTCGCCTTCCGCTATGCCGATGGCAGCCCGCGTGTTGTCGATGCGATTGATCTTCAGATCGAACCCGGCACCATGCTCGGCATTGTCGGCTCGTCCGGGTCGGGCAAGTCGACGCTCACCAAATTGTTGCAGCGGCTCTACACGCCGGAGGAAGGGCGCATCCTCGTCGATGACCTCGATATCGCCCAGGTCGACCCGGCCCAGCTGCGCCGACAGATTGGGGTGGTGCTGCAGGAAAATGTGCTGTTCAGCCGGTCCGTGCGGGACAATATCGCGCTCGCCAATCCGGCCATGCGCCAGTCTGATGTGATTGCGGCGGCCCGCATGGCGGGCGCGCATGATTTCATCATGAAGCTGCCCCAGGGCTATGACACACCGATTGTGGAACGTGGCAGCAACCTGTCGGGCGGGCAGCGGCAACGCATCGCCATTGCCCGTGCGCTCGCCGTCAATCCCCGCATCCTTGTGCTGGATGAGGCAACCTCCGCTCTGGATGCCGAGAGCGAGGAAATCGTGCAGAACAATCTGCAAAAGATCGCGACCGGACGGACGGTGTTGATCGTCGCGCACCGCCTTTCGGCTGTGCGGCAATGCGACAAGATCATCGTCATGGAAAATGGCCGCATCGCGGAAGCCGGCAGCCATGAGGCGCTGCTCTCGATCGGTGGCCGCTATGCCGAACTCTATAATCGCCAGATGGGCGTCCACCATGGAAGGAAGGCCGCATGAGCGCCTATGCAGACACCTGGGCCAGCATCCGCACCGCCTTGGAAGAAGACCGCAAGCGCGACTCGCGGGACCGCATTTCGGAAACCGCCTTCCTGCCCGCAGCGCTGGAGCTGATTGAAAAGCCGGTATCGCCGATGGGGCGCCGCACGGCCTATGTTCTGCTAGCCGGGCTGGTCGTCCTCATCCTCTGGCTTGTGCTTGGCACCGTCGACATTGTCGCATCGGCCGAAGGGAAATTGTCGCCGCAGGGCAGCATCAAGATGATCCAGCCGGCAGAGGCCGGGATCGTCCGCCGCATCTATGTGAAGGACGGGCAGAAGGTCACCAAAGGCCAGTTGCTGGTGGAGCTTGACCCGACCGTGTCGGGAACCGAATTGGGGCAATCGCGCGAAGCTCTGCTGGTCGCTGAATTGACGGTTGCCCGCGCGCGCGCCGTGCTCGATGCGCTGGACGGAAAAGGCTTCTCCTTTGCAGCGCCTGCCGGGGCGACGCCGCAGATGATTGTGGATCACAGCAGCTTTGCGCGTGCTCAACTGTCACAGCTGCGGTCCCAATCCGGCGAACAGTCTGATGCCAGCCATGCCTCCGCTCTGGCTGCCGCCGAAGCGCGGACACAGGCCCGAAAGATTACAGAGAGCCTGCCGCTGCTCGACCAGCAACTACAGGCCAATGAGAAATTGCTCGAAAAGGGCTATGTGTCCAAATTGCGTGTTCTTGAAATGCAGCGCCAGCGACTGGCTGCCGAACGCGATAGGGAAGCAGCGCTACAGACCGCTGCACGGGCCGCCGCCGAAGCCGGAGCTGCTCGTAATCGCGGTGTCGGGGCGAGCGTTGGTGGGCGGGCTGAATTGCTCCAGACGCTGATCGCCGCCGAAGCCGATGTCGTGCAGCGTCGCGGCGAGCTGGCCAAGGCGTCGCAGCGCGCGGGCTTTGGCCGCATTGTCGCGCCAGTCAGCGGCACCGTCTCACAACTTGCCGTCCATACCGAAGGCGGCATGGTGGAAGGCTTGCACCCGATCATGGTCCTCGTGCCTGATAGCGGTCTGACAGCGGAAGCGGCCCTGTCCAACAATGATGTTGGCTTTGTCCATGTTGGCCAAGAGGTGTCGGTGAAGGTCCACGCTTATCCCTATAGCCGCCATGGGACGATTTCCGGCAAGGTGATCTCCGTTGGCGCAGATGCGGTGGCGGATGAGCAAAAGGGCCTCGTCTATCCTGTTCGGATTGAACTGAATGCCCGCGATGCAAAACGGTTCACGCTGCGCCCGGGGATGGAAGTGACCGCCGATGTCCGCACCGGATCACGCCGCCTGATCGACTATTTGATCAGCCCCATCGAGTCCGCCCGGACCACCGCCGCGCGGGAGCGCTGATGCTTTCGATAGGGTAAGCCATTCTCCGCTTGCGCCGGACCGGCAGTTCACTTTACGGAAACGTAAAGCCGGAAAACTGCCGGTCCGCCCGCAAAGAGAGGAAGCCTATCATGTCCGATCCCGTTCTGACTGAAGTCCGTGGCAATGTTCTGATTGTCACACTCAACCGCCCAGAAGCGAAGAACGCTGCCAATAAGGCGTTGGCCGAAGGTGTGGCTGCCGCGATGGACCGTCTCGACAGCGACAATGATCTGCGCGTCGGCATCATCACGGGCGCCGGTGGCACCTTCTGTTCGGGCATGGACCTGAAGGGCTTCCTCGCCGGTGAAACGCCGCAAATCCCGGGCAAGGGCTTTGCTGGTCTTACCGAAGCGCCGCCCGCCAAGCCTCTGATCGCCGCCGTTGATGGTTACGCGCTGGCCGGTGGCTTTGAAATTGCACTCGCCTGCGATCTGATCGTGGCGAACAAGGACTCCAAGTTCGGCATCCCCGAAGTGAAGCGCGGCCTGGCCGCGGCAGCGGGCGGCCTTGTGCGCCTGCCCCGCCAGATCCCGCAGCGTCTGGCGATGGAGCTGGCGCTGACCGGTGAGTTCGTCACGGCGCAGCGCGCCTATGACATGGGCCTGATCAACCGCGTGGTCGAAGGTGTTGCCTTGGAAGGCGCGCTGCAGTTGGCCGAAGTCATCAGCGCCAATGGCCCGCTGGCGGTTGCTGCCTCCAAGCAGGTGATTCGGGAACAGCAGGATTGGTCTCAGGCGGAACAGTGGAAGAACCAGTACGCCCTGACGGCCAAAGTCTTTACATCAAATGATGCCCGCGAAGGGGCGGCGGCCTTTGCCCAGAAGCGCGCGCCCAATTGGACAGGATCGTGATCGTACAATCACTTAAGTGAAATTACGGCCGTAGTTGCACCATATTGGCATAAACTCCCTTCAATACGGCCTCGGTTGTTGGGCGCCAAAGGGTCGAAATTTAGAGTCTGGTAACCTCACCAAACGCACTTGGGTCGTGTCCGATATGGATACAAACAGGTGGGTTTACAGATGGTTCAAGTTGCAACGCGCAGATCAATTGAGGTGAAGGAAGACGACGATCTGATCGTCGGCCGTAGCCCGGCGATCCGGGCGCTGCGCCAGATCATTGCCCGGGTCGCACCGACCAATGCGTCGGTGCTGATCACGGGCCCGTCCGGGTCCGGCAAGGAGTTGGTGGCGCAGGCCATCCATGCGGCCAGCAAGCGCACGAGCCGGAATTTCGTCGCCCTCAATTGTGGTGCCATCCCGGCAGAGCTGATGGAATCCGAACTGTTCGGGCATGAACGCGGCGCCTTCACCGGGGCGGCCACCCGCCGCATCGGCCGCTTTGAAGAAGCCAGTAGCGGAACGCTCTTTCTCGATGAAATCGGCGATATGCGCTTTGACATGCAGGTAAAGCTGCTGCGCGTGCTGGAAGACGGACTGGTCCAGCGCGTCGGCGGCGGTGCCCCGATCGCCGCAGATGTGCGGATCATTTCGGCGACACATCAGAATATCGATGAGGCCATCCGCGACAACCGGTTCCGCGAAGATCTCTATTTCCGTCTTGGCGTCGTGCCGATCAGCGTGCCAGCGCTGGCGGAACGCGTGGAAGATATTCCGCTCCTCATCGAACATTTCCGCAAGACCCGCGGCGGCCCATCGCGCGCGTTTTTTGATCGCGATGCCATGATGCGCCTGATGGACCATGAGTGGCCCGGAAATGTCCGCGAACTGCGCAATGTGGTAGAACGCGCCGACATTCTGTTTGGCGGGATGACCATTGGCTCGGACGAGGTTGAGCAGTTGCTTGGGCTCCGCTCGGGCCGCCCGCTTCGTATTGTTGATCTTCCCGCACGCGCCGAAGCTATTGCGCGCGTGGAAGAAACGCCTGTGTCGTTCCCTCCATCCCCCTTGGTTCCGGCACAGGCGTCATCATCCCTCGCGACGAGTGTCCACAAGCTGCCTGTCGACCCCCATGCCCCGATTGATCTGAAGGTGCTGGTGGAAACAATGGAGCAGGAACGTATCCAGATGGCGCTGGAAGCCGCCGATGGTGTCATTTCTGAGGCCGCGCGTCTGCTCACGCTCAAGCGCACCACGCTCATTGAAAAGATGCGCAAATATGGGGTGGGCAAGCAGGCCGCCTAATCAGGCCCCGTTAAATCCCAACCGCTTGGCGGCCGCCTGAAGGCGGGCCAGCCGGTCCGGCGCCATGCGGTCCGCCCGGGCTGTATAGGCCGCGACAAGCTCAGCCCCTGCCGCATCGGGTGATCCGGCGTTGAAAGGCGGTGCAGGATCATATTCGAGCGCCAGCTGAATGATCCGCGCGACATTCTCTCCTGCAATTTCAGCAACCAGCGACAAAGCAAAATCAATCCCCGCCGTCACGCCCCCACCGGTCGCCCGGTTCCGGTCAATGACGTAGCGGGCGTCCACCGGCGTTGCGCCGAAGAGGGCCAGCTGATCATGCCAGGCCCAATGGGTTGTTGCCCGATATCCCTCCAACAAGCCCGCCGCGCCGACAATCAGTGCGCCGGTGCACACGCTGGTGACCCATTGCGTGTTTTGACCGGCATGGCGCACCCAATCTAAGGCGGCTGCGTTCTCGATCACATCGGAAATGCCCATGCCGCCGGGGACGCAGAGCAGGTCCGGGGTCGGGATATCCGCAAAGGTCGCATTGGGCAGGATAGAAAAGCCCGCATCGGTCGGCACGGGGTCAAGGCTCTCCCATACCAGATGGACGCGCGCGTCGGGCAGGCGGGACAGGACTTGGGCAGGTCCGGTCAGATCAAGCTGGGTCACGCCGGGGAAAAGCAGAAAGGCGATGTCCATCGAAGCCACTCCTTATTCAGCGGCGAGCAACTCTTCAGCTCCGCCCAAATCAACCGAAACAAGTTTGGAAATGCCGCGCTCAATCATCGTCACGCCAAACAGGCGGTGCATGCGGCTCATCGTCACGGCATTGTGGGTGACGATCAGATAGCGTGTGTCGGTATCGCGCGACATGACGTCGAGCAGCCCGCAAAAGCGTTCAATATTTGCATCATCAAGCGGCGCATCGACCTCATCGAGGACGCAGATCGGGGCGGGGTTGGTCAGGAACAGGCCAAAGATCAGCGCGACTGCTGTCAACGCCTGCTCCCCGCCCGACAGCAGCGTCAGCGATTGCAGTTTTTTGCCCGGTGGCTGGGCGAAGATTTCCAGCCCTGCCTCCAGTGGATCATCGCTGTCGATCAGCGCAAGGTGTGCCGCACCGCCGTTGAACAGCGTTGAGAAGAGCCGCTGAAAATGGCCGTTGACCCGCTCAAACGCGTCGAGCAGCCGGGCGCGCCCCTCCCGGTTGAGGCTCCCGATGGACCCGCGCAGCCGGTTGACCGCCTCGATCAGTTCATCGCGTTCAACGATGGACCGGCTATGTTCACCTTCGATGTCGGCCAGCTCGGTTTCGGCGACAAGGTTGACCGGACCCAGCCGTTCGCGGTCAGCCATCAACCGGTCATGGTCCGATGATTCCGCTTCGGCATGGCGGACCGTGTCGGCGTCAAACCCAGCCTTGTCAGGCAGTAGCGGCGGTGGGCATTCAAAGCGTTCCCCGGACACACGCCCCATCTCAATGCGGCGCAGTTCCTGATTTTCGGCACGCGCCACCGCACCGGCGCGCGTTTCGCGCACGGCGGCGAGGGCCTCTCCGGCTTCGGCCAGATGCGCCTCCAGCTTGCGCAACTCGGCCTCCGCCGCGCGTTCTGCAGCCACGGCCTCATTTGCGGTGGCCGACAAAGCCGTCACATCGGTTTCGAGCGCGGTGATCTGCGCATCGAGCTTGGCAGGCGCATCTGCCAGCGTCAGCGCTTCGGCTTCTGCCGCCTTGGCGCGCTTCGTCATTTCATCAATCCGGCGGGCCGCCTCGCCTGCGCGGGATTTCCAGCTCCGGTGTTCGGCCTGTGCTGTTTCAAGCCGGGACCGGTCTTCGCCGATGCTGCGGTCTAGGCTCGCGCTCTCGGCCTTTAACTGCGCCACAACCGCACGGGCGGACTCAGCTGATGTCTGAAGCGTTGCCACGCGTTGTGCCGTCTCCCGGCCATCGGGCAAGGCCAGCCGCGCGTTCTGGGCGGCGCGGGTCTCGTCTTCGGCCTCGGCCCGCTCTTTGGCGACACGGTCAAGCCGTTCGGCCATTTCGGCCTTGCGGGAGGCGAGCCGTTCCAGCGCCTGCTGGGCCTGATCGGCATCCCGCGCCGCCTGTCTGGCGCGGCTTTCGGCATCGGCAAGCGCCCGGCGGCCCGCGTCGGTCGCTGCGCGCGCTGTTTCCATGGCGGTCTGCGCGGTGGCGACGCTCGCCCTCAAACTGTCGACCGAAGCTTGGGCGCCGGGCACCTCTGCGCGCAGCGCCTCAAGTCGATTCAGACGGATGAGCCGTTCCGCAGCGGCGGCACCAAGATCCGTTGCGACATAGCCGTCCCAACGCCGAAGGCGGCCCGCTCGCGTCACGATCCGCTGGCCGACCGCAAGGAGTGCGCCGTCGTCGCTGTCGACGACGCCGACTTGCGAGAGACGTCGCGCGAGCGCGGACGGGGCCGTGACTTTATCGGCAAGGCAGGTCGCAGCAGCGGGCAGCTTGGGGTCGCCCGCCTGCACGTCCGCGCCGGTCCAGCCGCGCTTGCCATCGGCCCCCAATGCGGCATCAAGATCATCGCCTAAGGCTGCTGCTAGCGCCTGTTCAAAGCCCGGCTGTGCTGTGATCGTATCGAGCACCCGGTTGCCGGTGCTGCCTTGGGCCACCGCCCTTTCCAGCGCACGCATTTCGCTTTCCAGGGCGGCAAGTGCGGCCTGTGCAGCGGCAAGGTCAGACTGCGCGGCATCGCGGGCCAAGGAGGCCGCTTCACGCGCGGCGTCGGCATCGGCCATCGCCTTTTGGGCGGACTGTGTGTCGGCATCGGCTTCCGCACTGGCAAGCTGGGCGGCGTCGAGCGCGGCCCGAAGCGGACCATCATCGCCAAGTGCTGCCTGTTGGTGTTCAATCTGGGCGGCATCACGCTGGGCACGTTCGAGCCGTTGGGCGGCGGCGGCCAAGGCGGCATCAGCAACGCGGGCTTCGGCCTGTTCGCGCGCCTGCGCAGACAGCGCTTGGGCGAGGTCTACTTCGGCATCGCGTCCGGCGGCTTCCGCCTTGGCCAACCGCTCGGCCAGTTGTGGACGCCCAGCTTCGGCAGATTTTATCCGGGCATCAAGCGCCTTTGCCTCAGCGTCGAGCCGGGTAAGCGCTTCGGCAGCGTCATTCGCCAGTTCACCTTCGCGCGCGCGGTCTGCCTCCAGCCGTTCGGCCTGAGCGGCGAGATCGGCAATACGCCGGTCAAGCGCCTGCCGTTCGGTGCGCAAGGCGGCGAGCTTGTGGCCGGCCTCATTGGCTTTGTCGCGCGCAGAGATGGCCGCGACCCGCAGATCACCCAAGGTGGTAACGGAGTGCGCGTGATAGGCCGCCGCTGCGCGCTGCACTTCGGCGGCCTTCTGGACAGCCTCTTCAGCAGCGGCTGCTTCTGCCTTTGCCTTGTCGGCAGCGGCCGCCGCATCCCGCCAGCGTGCAAAAATCAGGCGCCCTTCGGCAATGCGGATGTCGGACGACAATTTGCGGTAACGTTCGGCTGCCCGCGCCTGTCGCCGCAGCGTCCCGGCCCGCTGCTCCATATCGGACAGCACCTCATTCAGCCGGTTGAGGTTGGTCTCGGTCGCCCGCAATTTCTGCTCGGCATCTTTGCGCCGCACATGCAGGCCGGAAATGCCCGCTGCCTCTTCCAGCATGACACGCCGGTCAACGGGCTTGGCCGCGATGACCGCGCTGATCTTGCCCTGGCTGACAAGGGCCGGGGAATGCGCCCCGGTCGCTGCATCGGCAAAGAGGAGCGCCACATCCTTTGCGCGCACGTCCCGCCCGTTGATGCGATAAGCAGAGCCTGCCCCGCGTTCGATGCGGCGCACGACCTCCAACTCCCGGTCGTCATGGCTCGCATCCCGCTCGGCAAGGATCGAGACTTCGGCAAAGTCGCGTGAAGGGCGCCGTTCGGTTCCGGCGAAGATGACATCATCCATCGCGCCGCCGCGCAGCGATTTCGCGCTGCCTTCGCCCATCACCCAGCGGATCGCCTCAAGCAGGTTGGATTTGCCGCAGCCATTGGGCCCGACAATCCCCGTCAGCCCCGGCTCAATGCGGAGCTCGCTTGGGTCAACGAAGCTTTTAAACCCCGTCAGCTTGAGGCGTTTGATCCGCAAGGCGCGCCCTTATGCGCCCGCGTCGATCAGCTTCGGCTTCAGCAGCTCCCAGCTCGACGTGTTTTCCTGCGTGACGCCATTGATGACGAAGGTCGGCGTGCCCTGCACCTTGAACTCGCGCACGCCCTTGTCGGTCAACGCGACGAGCGCGTCGATGGCCTTGGCATTCGTCAGGCAAGCCTTGGCCTTTTCTTCGGGAATGCCGCGCTGCCGCACGAAATCAACCAGACCCAGCTTTGTGGCCAGAGCCGTTGGCAGTTGTGCGGGCGTCATCGCCTGAAGCGCCTTCTGGTCTTCCGGTGTGAAGGACTGTGCCTTGCCCAGCCAGTCCCGCTGCGTGGCGAAGAGCTGTTCGGCGATCGGGAAGAAGGGGCCAGCGCCGCTGCACCGGGCGAGCAAGGCCGCCGGAATGTCGAGGCCGTTGAGCATGAAGGTGCGGAATTCGTAAGACACGCTGCCCTTGTCGACCATCGCCTTCAATTCCGCCGAAGATTTCTCGGCAAATTCGGCACAGTGCGAACAGGTGAGCGCGCCATATTCGATGAGCTTTACAGGTGCATTGGGGTTACCCATCAACATGCCCCCATCGGGCGTGACGGCCGTGGTTTCGGACCATTTTGTGCCCGCAGGGGCCGCGACGACAGCACCGCTGCCGCTGGACCCGCCGGTGTCTGCGGCCTTGTTACAGGCGGTGACGAGCAGCAGTGCCGATGTTGCGAGAAGCAGTTTCTTCATGTGCATTTCCCTTAGCGAAGGCCCAGCGCCGTGCGCAGAGCAGTGTCCATATCGGCCCATTCCGAACTTGAAGGGCCGGGCTTGTTGTTGATGAGGAAAGTGGGCGTTGAATTGATCTTGCGCACCTCGACCGCGTCTTTGGTCATCGCAATGACTGTCTTGTGCATCTGGGGGGCGGCAAGGCAGGCATTTGCCTGTGCGGGTGTCACACCCTTCGTCTGGGCAAGGGCGATCAGTCCGCTTTCTTTGGCGATTAGCTGGAGCTGCGGGATAAGCTGCATCTTCTGCAGCGCCTCACCCTGCTTTGCGATCAGAACCTGCCCATCGGCCATCCAGACAGGTTGCCGGTCCATGAGGGCCTCAGTCAGGCCGAAGACGCGCGAAGGACCGCCACAACGGGCGATCAATGCGGCGGCCAGATCAAAAGGATCACGCACCAGATTGCGCAATTCGAGTGCCACCAGACCCTTGGCGACATAATCGCGCTTCAGCGGCACGGCGGCTTCGCCTGTGAAATGTGCGCAATGCGAGCAGGAGTAGCTGAGATATTCGACCAGCCGAACCTTGGCCTTGGGATTGCCCAAAACATAGGCCCCGGCGGGCGTGGTTGTGACCATAGTCGCATAGTTCTGTGCGGAAACCGGCAGGGCTGCGCCCAGCAACAGGACTAATGCGAGAAGAAGGCGATAGATCATCTGATTTTTCCAAGAACGGGAATGCCAACCGGCGCGCTGTTCGCCACACCTTGGGCCAGAGAAGAGAGAACAGCGCGCAATTCCGGATCGGCAATTTCGCGCAGCGAATCTCCAATCTCGGCCGGAACGGCGCGCAATTCGGGTGTTTTCGGCTTGGCTTTCAGCCGGGCCATGCTGCCCTGTTTCAGGGTGATGCGCGCGACCGCTGCATAGCCGAAAAAACGGTTCACCCGCTCGATGATCACAGGTTCAACATGCTGCATCATCGGGCCAAAGGCGCGTTCCACGATCAGCGTCAGCGTGCCGTCTGACTTTTTGCCCTGCGGAAAGCGGATCGATTCCGGTGCGGACACTTCAGCATATTTTTCACCCGCAATTTCAGTCCAGCGGCTGACGATGGAGGCCTGAATGAAGCCGAAGCGGCGGAACGCAGCCTGCCCAACATTGGGGACAAGTTCTGCCACGCGGCGGGCGGGGCCTCCCCGCGGCCGTTCTGCGACGGGCGAACGCTGCTTGTCTTTTGCCATTCCGCACCCCATGCCAGAGCCAGCCATGCACGTCGAGACTGCCCCCTTACTTACCAACAAGATTCTGGCGCACTATGACGCGAATGCGCGGGTTTTGCCCTGGCGTAGTCCGCCTGGTGCGGCGCTGATGGACCCGTATCGCGTCTGGTTGTCGGAAGTCATGCTCCAGCAGACGACGGTCGCTGCGGTGAAGGCGTATTTTGAGCGGTTTACAACGCGCTGGCCGGATGTGCGCGCGCTCGCTGCGGCGGACGATGCCGATGTCATGGCCGAATGGGCGGGGCTTGGCTATTATGCCCGTGCCCGCAATTTGCTCGCCTGCGCCCGCGTGGTGGCCCATACGCTTGGAGGTACCTTTCCCGATACCGAGGAAGACCTGCGCCGCTTGCCCGGCATCGGCCCCTATACGGCGGCCGCCATTGCCGCGATTGCCTTTGGCCGGCGCGCGGTGGTGGTCGATGGCAATGTGGAGCGGGTCATCACCAGGTTATACGCTGTGGAAACGCCGTTGCCGGAGGCCAAGCCTGACATCGGGGCGCTGATGGGCGCGCTGACGCCGGATGTCCGGGCGGGTGATTTTGCGCAGGCGATGATGGATTTGGGGGCGACCGTCTGCACGCCGCGCAATCCCGCTTGTGGTCTTTGTCCGGTGGCCGAGGCCTGCCAAGGCCGGACGGAGGCGGCGCGTTTTCCCGTGAAACGGGCCAAGCTGGTAAAGCCTGAACGGTCCGGTGTGGCTTGGTGGATGGAGCGCGCGGGGAAGGTGTTTCTTGTCCGCCGTCCGGACAAAGGTCTGCTCGGTGGGATGCGTGCGCTCCCCGGTTGTGACTGGCGTGGCACGGGCGTCGCCCCAGCGTCGAGCGCTATTTTTGAAGAGGTCGGGCAGGTGACACATGTCTTCACCCATTTCCGCCTGACGCTGCATGTCGCACGTGCGACATTGGCGCCGGGTACCGACGCAGAGATGGAGGGCGCCTGGTGGCCGATTGACCGGCTCCATGAAGCCGGACTACCTACGGTGTTCGCCAAGGCCGCCAAACTGGCCATGAGCAGGAGAGACGCGTGACCCTAATCCTTAATCGCCGCCATTTCATGGGGGCTTCGGCCCTGACCGCAGGCCTTGCGGGGGCACCGGCCTTTGCCAAAATGCCGCTCACGCCCAAGGCGGCCCCTTGGTCGCCCGTCACGGCGGCGATGCAGGGTTTTGTTGACAAGAAATATGTGCCGGGTGCTGCCGCTGCCATCGGGCGCGGCACGGCGGAAGCCGATTTTCTGTTTTCCGGCGCGCTGGCCTTTGACAATCCGGCGGCGGTGACGGCGGACTCCCTGTTCCGCTGTTATTCGATGACCAAGCCGATCACTGGCATGGCGGCCATGATGCTGATCGAAGACGGCAAGCTGAAGCTTGACCAAAATATCGCTGACTTCATCCCCGGCTTTGCCAAGCCCATGGTGATGATCGACCCCGCAAAGAGCCTTGAGGCCCGGCCGTCGCGCGCGCCGATCACCGTGCGCAATCTGCTGACGCACACAGCCGGTCTGGGCTATACGATTGTCACCAAAGGCCCGCTGTTCGATGCCTATGTGAAGCTGGGCATCACGCCCGCATCGGCCTCACGCAAACCACTGCCCGGTCAGCCCAATGTGCCGACGGCGCCCAGCCTTGCCGAATTTGCAGACCGGCTGGCGACGCTGCCGTTGATCGCGGATCCGGGGACGAAGTGGAGCTATTCCGTCGGTCTCGATCTGGCGGGTCGCGTCATTGAACTGGCAAGCGGTCAGGCCTTTGACGCCTTCCTCCAACAGCGCATCTTCACGCCCTTGGGCATGACGAGCAGCTGGTTCCAGGTGCCGGAAAGCGAAATGAAGCGGCTGACCACCAATTATTTTCAGGCCCCCTTTGGCGCCTTCCCGATCGATCCGGGCAATGACAGCGTCTATTTCGACAAGCCGGCCTTCCCCTTTGGCGGGGCCGGCCTTGTGTCGAGCCCGCGCGACTATGACCGCTTCCTCAACATGCTGATGGGAGAAGGCGCGATTGGCTCCACCCGGATCATGAAGCGGGAAACGGCGCAACTCGCCATGTCTAACCTTGTGCATCCGGAAACGAAGATGGAAAGCTTCGTTGCAGGGCAGGGTTTTGGCGCTGGCGGCCGGGTTTTCATTAAACCGGGCGACAGCGGCGAAGGCATCGGCACCTTTGGCTGGGGTGGCGCTGCCTCCACCATCGGCTGGGTCGACCGGACCAAGGGCATCCGTGCCTCGGGCTGGTCGCAAATCATGACAATGGGGGATCAGCCCTTTGTCGATGGCTTCAAGAAATCCGTTTATGAAAGCATCGCAGGCTAATGCCCAATCCCCATCTTTCTGGCCCGGGATTTACCGGCTCACCGCTCAACCGCGTTGATCACATTCGGCAAGATCTGGAGGCGTTTAACCGCCTTTTGAATGACTGGCGCGGCCGGGTGCTCGGGCTTGATGGGCTGGACCCGATGGTGTCAGCCGAAGGGACATTGGTGTGGCAGGGGATTGCCGATGTCTCGCTCGATCTTGAGCTGATCCTGCTGGGCCTGCATGAGGATAAGCCCCATTTCGTGCCCATCGTTGAAGCGAAAGGCGGCCCGCCGCGGTCTCCCGCGGTCTGGCGCGCGCTTGCGACCCTGCCTGCCGAAGAAGCCGCCATCTATGGCACGGCCCGCAGCCTGATTGACTGGCACAACGGGCACCGCTTCTGCGGCCAATGCGGCAATGCGACCAAGACGTTCCGCGCCGGCTGGGGCCGAAGCTGCGACACCTGCGGCAAGGAACATTTTCCGCGCACCGACCCTGTTGTCATCATGCTCGCTGAATATGAGGGCAAGGCGCTGGTCGGTCGGCAGGCCGCTTGGCCCAAGGGCAATTACTCCGCGCTCGCCGGGTTTCTTGAGCCGGGCGAAAGCGTTGAGGAGGCCGTGCGCCGCGAGATTCATGAGGAAGCGGGCGTCACCTGTGGTGCTGTGCGGTACGTCACCAGCCAACCTTGGCCGTTCGGCGGGTCGCAGCTGATGATCGCCTGCATTGCAGAGGCGACAAGCAGCGAGATCGTGATGGACACCAATGAGCTGGAAGACGCGATGTGGATTACCAAGGACGAGGCACGCGCCGCCCTTGCCGATGCGCCGGACAAGAAGTTTGGTGCACCTCCGCCCTTCGCCATTGCGAACACCCTGCTGCGCCGCTGGGTGGCGGAGTAACGCCCCGGCGCGCAGCGCTGTCTTCCAAGTTTCGTCGAATGGTTCGAGCCGAGGCGCAGAGATCTCAGCGTTCTTTGCGTCTCTGCGCGATTCCAGAAATCTTTCGTTTTTCCGCTTCGCGGGTCGCGATAGCTCGGCCTAACCCCGTTTGCGCGCCCGGGGATAGGTGCCAAGCAACCGCACTGTGCGGGAATAGAAGCTGAGTTCCTCTAGCGCCCGGGCGACGGCGGGGTCGTCCGGGTGGCCTTCAATATCCGCAAAGAAGGTCGTCGCGGCAAAGCTTGCGCCGCGCTGATAGCTTTCCAGCTTGGTCATGTTGACGCCGTTGGTCGCAAAGCCGCCCATCGCCTTATAAAGCGCGGCCGGCACATTCTTCACCTCAAAGATGAAGGTGGTCATGACAGCGCCTTCATTGGGCACGTCGGCCGCGGTGCGGGCTAGGCGCACGAAGCGCGTCATATTATCGTCTGAATCCTCCAATGCCTCCGCCAGCGTATCGAGACCATAGATGGCGGCCGCCCCGGGCGGGGCAATCGCTGCCACAGACGGGTCCGCCAATTCGACGACGCGGGCCGCTGCCCCTGCCGTGTCGGGAAATGGCACCGGCTCTATACCATGGCTGCGCAACCAATGGCGGCACTGGCCCAGCGCCTGCGGGTGGCTGATCGCCTGTTTGACGCCATCGAGTGGGCCAGTGCCCATCAGGGCGTAACGGATCGGCAGGAAAAACTCACCCGTGATAACCAGCCCGGATTCGGGCAGCAGAAAATGGATGTCTGCCACACGTCCATGGAGCGAATTTTCGATGGGGATCAGGGCACTGCCCGCATGCCCTTCGCGCACCGCATCAATCGCATCTTCAAAGCTGTAACAGGGTAAGGGCAGCGCATCGGGCCGGTCCTGCAACACGGCGATATGTGAATTGGCCCCTGGCGCGCCTTGGAAGGCTACGGCGCGGTCCGGTTCGGCGGCGGCGGCGGCTTCCATCATGGCGACGATGGGCTGGGCGGGGGCAGGATATCGGTTCATGTCGCGCAACCGCTTACGGCTGTGATGGCAACGCTGCAAGCGTGCTTGCGGTGCGCGCAATGGACGGCTAAGGCGACCGCGATTCCATTTTCGGGCCAAAAGAGCAGGGATTTCGACGGGCATGAGCGATCAATTCAACACCATCGCAGGCTGGACACTGGCTGCGGGCATCGTGGCACTGGGCGGGACGATCGTGACCGGTCAATTGTTCAGCCATCATCCGGTGGAAACCGGCGGTTATGTTGTCGAAAGCGCCGATGGGGCAGCGGAAGGCGGCGCGGCCAAGGATCCGCCGATTGCCGCGCTGATCCAGACCGCCGACGCCACCAAGGGCGCTGAAGTTTTCAAGAAGTGTGCGTCGTGCCACACGATCACCAACGGTGGCGCCAATGGCATCGGCCCCAATCTTTGGGGCACCTTGGGCGAAGAGATTGGCAAGGGTAAAGCTGGTTACGCTTTCTCCGAAGCGTTGTCCGGCCATGGCGGCAAGTGGGACTTTGAGTCGATGTACGCCTGGCTGAAGAGCCCGAAAAAGTTCGCCGACGGCACGAAGATGAGCTTTGCTGGTCTCTCCAAGCCGGAAGACCGCGCCAACATCATCGCTTATCTGAACGCGCAGGGCTCCAACCTGCCGCTTCCCGCCGCACCGGCTGCCGGCGCAGAAGCAGCGCCCGCCGAAGCAGGGGCTGCCAATGCTGCCGCTCCGGCCGAAGCCAACGCGGCGGCACCTGCCGCCAAGTAAGCGCGACACACATCTGATTGAGAAAGGGCCTGGATTTCCGGGCCCTTTTTCGTTTTGAGATCTTCGGCGCTGAACGCGCACCCGCAGTCTTTTCTGGATGATTGAGCGCCAGGAAAGGTGTGGGGAGAAGACAATGACTTCCAAAGGAGTGTCCGTCGCCCCGTGCTTGACACGGGGCTTGGCTCTCTAGGGGGCAGTCAAATCCGGTAAGCAAGGCGGTCAAGACCGGGCGGAGGTCAGCCCGGCCCCGTGTCAAGCACGGGGCGACGCGGGTGTGAAAGCGAACTTGTCCGCGCGGCTTAGTCGGCTTCGTAAAAGGTGCGGATACAGTCCCATGCTTCTTCAGCGGTGGAGACATAGTGGAACAGATTGAGGTCTTTCGCCCCGATCACGCCATGCTTCACCAGCGCCTTGAAATCGATCACGTCTTCCCAGAAATCGCGTCCGAACAGGATGACGGGCATGGGCTTGATCTTGCCGGTCTGGATCAGGGTCAGCAGCTCGAACATTTCATCGAATGTGCCGAACCCGCCGGGGAAGACGGCGACGGCGCGGGCGCGCAGCAGGAAGTGCATCTTGCGCAGCGCGAAATAGTGGAACTGAAAACTCAGCTCCGGCGTCATATAGCTGTTGGGCACCTGCTCATGCGGCAACACGATGTTGAGGCCAATCGAATCGGCAAGTACATCATTTGCACCGCGGTTGGCCGCTTCCATGATGGACGGGCCGCCGCCGGAACAGACGACAAAATGCCGCCATCCATCATCGTCGCGCGGAATGCGGCTGGCGATTCGGGCCAGCTTGCGCGCTTCGTCATAATGCGGCGACAGCGCCTCAAGGTTGGCGGCAATCTTCGGATCGGGGTGGGGCGAGGCGACCCCGGGTTCAGGTATGCGGGCAGACCCATAGAAGACGAGGGTGGATTTGATCTTGGCCTCGTCCAACAGAAGTTCCGGCTTCAACAGTTCCAACTGGAACCGCACAGGGCGGAGGTCTTCGCGCAGCAGGAACTCATCATCCTGAAAGGCGAGCTTGTAAGACGGGCTTTCTGTCTGGGGGGTCGATAGGGCTTTTTTGGCGGTTGCTGCATCCTGGGCGGCGCGCGCGAAGACCCGCGCGGGAATTTTTCGTTCTGTCATTTGGGGGAGACTATGGCTGTTGGGCGTCAGCGGCAATAGGGCCCGCGACCCATGTCGACATGCAGATGATCGCGGTGGGCAAAGTTATAGTCGGGGCTGAGCACGGTCTGGAACCGCTTGCAGGCATCATTGCGGATGGCGCGCAGAAAATCGGCCTCGTCGCTCTGGCCCAGCCAGCCATTGACCACAGTTACGCGGCGGCCATCGGCCAGGACAAAGCCTGAGACATCAATGGCATTGGCGTAAGCATGTTCGGATAATTTGGTGGAGGCGACCCCCTTCACCTGACGGCAGCTATAGCTGCCCATCGTCTCTACCCGGACGACAGGAGAGCCGAAAATCTCACGCGCATGGGCTTGAACCGGCCCGCGCACCCATCCGGCAAAAGCGCGGGCAAGCGGGCATTGTGTGGCGCGCAGATTGGAAATCGAAGCCCCCGCGCCTGTCATCAACACCGCATTGATCGCAGAACAGCCGCCCGAGTCCGCATAATCAGGCAGGATGGAAAATTTCGCGCCCAATCGGGTCAGGTCGGCGGCGCATTGGCGCAGCGCCTCTGCATTGGGGCGCGGTGGGGCATGTGGCGCTGTTGTGTGCCGGTCAGACGGCGGGCTGACACATCCGCTCACAAACGCCGCAATTAGCGCGGTTGCAAGAAAAAGGGGGCCATGGCGAACCATGACCCCCTGTGTTTCCGGACGGATGAACACCGCCTTGATCGCCTTAGGCAGGAAGACCGCTGATGGCCTTCACTTCCATAAAGTCGCGCAGGCCGAAGATGCCGGCTTCGCGACCATTGCCCGACTGCTTATAGCCGCCGAACGGCGCGCCCGGTGACGGGCCCCAATTGTTGATGGCGACATTGCCCGCGCGCAGCTTCGGCGCGACCTCTGCTGCCTTTGCCGGATCGCCCGAGATAGCGGCTGACAAACCATATTCGGTGTCGTTCGCGATATCGATGGCTTCGTCGAGGTCGGAATAGGTGATGACCGCGGCGACGGGGCCGAAAATTTCTTCCTTGGCGATGCGCATGTTGCGCGTCACGCCGGAGAACACCGTCGGCTTGATGTAATAGCCGCGATTGACGTTGGAGGGCAGGCCAACGCCGCCGGTTTCCACCTTGGCACCTTCGTC
Source organism: uncultured Sphingomonadaceae bacterium (assembly GCA_937996655.1). Classification (GTDB taxonomy): domain Bacteria; phylum Pseudomonadota; class Alphaproteobacteria; order Sphingomonadales; family Sphingomonadaceae; genus Aquisediminimonas. The sequence continues at coordinate 76,165 of CALKUK010000014.1, forward strand.
AATGCCGGACTGGATCAGGCCCTGGATCTTCTCATACTGGGCCTTGTTGACGACGGGGCCGATATGGCCGCCTTCAGCCAGCGGATCGCCAACCTGAATGCTTTCCATGATGCCCTTGATGACGCCAATGGCTTCGGCTTCCTGATCCTTGTGGACGAGGATGCGGGCCGGCGAAATGCAGCTCTGGCCGGAATTGATCCAGACGCCGGAGACGGTCGCCGGCAGCGTCGCCTGAAGGTCGGCGCCCGGCAGGACGAGGTTGGGGGACTTGCCGCCCAGTTCCTGATGGACGCGCTTGACCGTGTCCGCCGCTGACTTGGCAACCATGATGCCTGCACGGGTCGATCCGGTGAAGCTGACCATGTCGATATCGGGATGCGCGGAAATGGCTTCACCCACGGTCATGCCATCGCCCTGAACGAGGTTGAAGACGCCGGCAGGGACGCCAGCGGCATCCATGATTTCAGCAAAGATCGCGGCGTTGCCGGGGCATTCTTCCGACGGCTTGAGAATCATCGTGTTGCCCGCAGCAAGGCACGGCGCAACCTTCAGCGCGATCTGGTTGAGCGGCCAGTTCCAGGGCGTGATGAGGCCAACAACGCCCATTGGCTCGTAGACGACCTTGGCGGCACCGGCCTGCTCGGTGAAGTTGAAATCCTTGAGTGCTTCCAGCGTGCCCATGAAGCCGCCAATGCCGGCGCCGACCTGTGCGGTTGAAGCGAAGCTGAGCGGAGCGCCCATTTCCTTGGACATGGAGGCGGCAAGATCACCTGCGCGCTTCTTATATTCGACAACGACGCGCTCCATCAGGGCAATACGCTCTTCGCGGGTCGTCTGGCTGAAGGTCTTGAAGGCTTCCTTGGCGGCGGCGACGGCTGCGTCCACATCGGCCTTCGTGCCAAGGGTGATTTCGGTGCAGGGCTCTTCTGTCGACGGCGAGATGACCTGATGGCGCTTGCCACCGATGCTGTCGACCCACTGGCCGTTGATATAATTCTTCAGATAGCTGTCCATGTCTCTCTCCTTAAGTATCGTCCGTCGAATGTCGCGTGCCGAAGCCCGTAGGTCGATTGCTGTCAGTCGATCCCTCTGAGTCGTCCGGCCAAAGTTCAGGCCTTGATGTGGGACTTTTTACGTAAACGTCAACGCCCAACACGGCTCTTTTCACACCATCGATGCGCGATGCACGCGCCATCAGCGCTTTTCGCGCGAAAGCCGTGACATCATGATGGCAGCGCGCTTTGCCTGTGTCTTGATGCTGAGCAGATCGACCGTTTCACCCGGCGCATGGTCACCCCGGCTAAACGGCCCAAGCCCGGCAAGACTGTCCACGTCATTCGCCACGAAGGAGACATCGCCCGCGCCGCGTTTCAGCGGATCGAGCACCGGCATTTGGGGCAGGCCCATATCGGTGTTGATCGTGTTCAGCCGGTCAAGCAGCGCTCTGTTGCCCGGTGTCGGCGCCATGGCGGGATAGCCGCCGGATTCAAAGACGATCGTGGCCGATGTCAGGGGCGCGTGGGCCGCGACAATGGCGGACATCTTTGCCTTCACGCGCTCGGTCTGATCTTGCGAGAGCGTGCGGAAATCGCCGCGCGCAAGGGCGACGCCGGGGATGATGTTGGTCTTGCCCTTGGCCGAAGCGCGCACACCATCGGCATCGAGTGCAGCCTCCTGCCCCCCCGCGATCAGGCCGACATTGAAGGTCAGGTTCGGCTCGGGAAGTTCGTTGCGGAACCGGGTGATGATCCGGCTGAGTTCATAGATCGCACCATCGCCCGCGCTGGCGCTGAAGATGCCGGAACTATGGCCGGATTTGCCGGTTGCCGTCAGCGTCCAGCTGTTCGAGGATCGCCGCGCGATTGAGCCCATGTCGCGGCCATCCTCGCGCACCAGCCCTTCAAAATCGAGCGCGGCGTCAGACCGCTTGCCCGCCGCGATCAGGTCTGCCCGGGCGATGGAGATGGGGTCACCCGAATCCTCTTCGTCGCCGGTCATATGGATTTCGATATTGGCGTCCTTCAGCGTGCCTGCTGCCTTCATGGCGCGCAGGGCCGCAACGATGGTGACGAGCCCGCCCTTATCATCGCCCGCACCAGGCCCTTCGGCTTCGTCTATGCCTGCCTCTGTGCGCCGCTTGAACGTCTGGAAGGGCGAGTCCTTCTCAAACACGGTGTCGAGATGCGCGATGAGCAGCAGGCGCTTGGTGCCTGGCTTGCCCTTTTTCGTGGCGATCAGATGCCCGGCGCGCTTGGTGGCCGTCATCGGCACCCAGTCCACCGTGAACCCCAGTGGCTCCAGCTCAGCGCGCATCATCCGGCCGACAATGTCCACGCCCTCCAGATTCATGGAGCCTGAATTCTGGTTCACCAGCCGTTCGAGCAGGCCAATGGTGCGATCATATTCGGTGTCGATGGTGGTCGCCATCTTGGTTTCGGCGGGCGTCAGGGCGGCAGCGGCAGGTGTTGCTGCCAAGAGCAGCAGGGCGACCGGCGCTGCAGTGATGAGACGGCGGATCATATTTGTCTCCAAAAGCGGGGCGGTCTTTGTGCCGCCCGTCTGCGATGGAGACAAGACGCGTGATGGCGTGAGCGCGCAAGCCAAAAAAAAGGCGCCCGGAAGTTTCCCCTCCGGACGCCACTTATGGATTTTAGCACGGCTTAGGCGAAGGTCACCTGAGCTGACTGGCGACGGCGACGCATGGCCGAGCCGACAAGACCGAAACCAGCGAGCATCAGCGCCCAGGTTGCGGCTTCCGGCACACCGGTCACGGTTGCGGTCAGATCACCGAAGACCGGCGCGCTGCCCGACGACAACGTCAGTTCGTTGACCTTGATGTTGTAGCCGTTCCACACGACCGTGTTGCCACCCAGCGTGATCGTGTCTGCGCTGGAGATGAAGATCGTGTACGGGATCGAATACGCAAATGCGCCGAGGGTCGACGTGCCGGCGTTGGCCAGCGTGCCGCTCTGCGAATAGCCACCAGCCTGCGCATTGACGCCAACGGTGAAGGTCACCTTGTTGAGCAGATAGGTGCCATAGCCGGTGAAGGTGTTGGTCACGCTCGACAGATCGATCTGGTCGAAGGTTGAACCGATCGAATCGCCAAGGCTTTCATAGTGATTGGCGTTGGTCGTGAAGACGATGGCGGCATTTGCCGACACAGGTGCGAGAGCCGCAGCAAGCGCGGCGCCCGCGAAAAGATATGCAGATTTCATAAGGATACTTCCCCACTAAACAGGTCACACAAGGCGCGTGCCCGTTTGCGGGTCTCTCGCCTGACGAGATCGCGATGAAAAAACGCCGCAATCGCATCCCCCAATGGCGGAAACGAAAATAGAAGTAAATTGGTTGTTAACAAAACCATTATGATTATTTCATATATTCCTGTCTCACATTGGGACTGGCGCCGGATGGCCTGGGCGCACAAACAGGAACTCTGCCCAAAACAAAACGCCCGGAGGTTTCCCTCCGGGCGTCCTGCTGTCCGTTAGACGGAACGACGGAGCGCTTACGCGCTGTAGTACATGTCGAACTCGACCGGCGACGGGGTCATTTCCCAGCGCGCGACTTCGCCCATCTTGATGTCGATATAGGCGTCGATCTGTTCCTTGCTGAACACGTCGCCCTTCAGAAGGAAGGCGTGATCGGCTTCGAGTGCTTCAAGAGCCTCACGGAGCGAACCGCAGACAGTCGGAACCTGGGCCAGTTCTTCCGGCGGAAGATCATAAAGGTTCTTGTCCATGGCATCGCCCGGGTGGATCTTGTTCTGGATGCCGTCGAGGCCCGCCATCATCAGCGCCGAATAGCACAGATAGGGGTTGGCCATCGCGTCGGGGAAGCGGATTTCAACGCGCTTCGCCTTGGCGCCCGCACCATAAGGGATACGGCAGGAGGCGGAACGGTTGCGCGCCGAGTAAGCGAGCAGCACAGGTGCTTCATAGCCCGGGACCAGACGCTTGTAGCTGTTGGTCGATGGGTTGGAGAACGCGTTGATCGCCTTGGCGTGCTTGATAATGCCGCCGATGAAGAACAGGCACATTTCCGACAGACCGGCATAGCCGTTACCGGCGAACAGCGGCTGACCCTTTTCCCAGATCGAGAAGTGGGTGTGCATGCCCGAGCCGTTATCTTCCTTGATCGGCTTCGGCATGAACGTGGCCGTCTTGCCATAAGCTTCAGCCACCATGTGGACGACATACTTGTAGATCTGCATGCGGTCGGCGGTCTGCGTCAGCGTGCCGAAGGTCAGGCCCAGTTCGTGCTGCGCTGCCGCCACTTCGTGGTGATGCTTGTCGCAGGGCAGGCCCATTTCAAGCATGGTCGAGACCATCTCGGCGCGGATGTCCTGTGCCGAATCGACCGGAGCGACGGGGAAGTAGCCGCCCTTGGCGCGCGGACGGTGGCCAAGGTTGCCGCTGTCATAGTGCGTGCCGGTGTTGGTCGGCAGTTCGATATCGTCGAGCTTGTAATAGCTGGTGTTGTAGCCGTTTTCGAACTTCACATCGTCAAACATGAAGAATTCGGCTTCCGGGCCGACATAGACGGTGTCGCCGATGCCGGTCGACTTGAGATAGGCTTCAGCGCGCTTGGCGGTCGAGCGCGGATCGCGCGAATAGAGTTCGCCCGTCGACGGTTCGACGATGTCGCAGAAGATGATCATCATCGGCGTCGCGCTGAACGGATCAACATAAACGGCGTCCAGATCGGGCTTCAGGATCATGTCGGATTCGTTGATGGCCTTCCAGCCTTCGATCGACGACCCGTCGAACATCAGACCGTCGGTCAGTTCATCTTCACCCATCACGCCGGCGCACATCGAAAGGTGCTGCCACTTGCCCTTGGGGTCGGTGAAACGGAGATCAACCCATTCGATCTCCAGGTCCTTGATCTGCTTCAGAATGTCTGCCGGTGTGGCCATGTTATCGTTACCTTCCTTTATTGAAGTCGGATTGTTTTTGGCCCCGTCAGAAATGTTGTCAGGCGGGGCGGTCGAAAAATTCAGATGGCGTCATTGTCCTTTTCACCCGTGCGGATGCGCAGGGCGCTTTCCACCGGGATGACAAAGATCTTCCCGTCACCGATCCGGCCGGTTTGGGCGGCAGCGGCAATGGCTTCCACCACACGCGGGGCCAGCGCGTCGTCCACGACGACCTCCAGCTTCACCTTGGGCAGAAAGTCGACAATATATTCAGCGCCGCGATACAGTTCGGTGTGGCCCTTCTGACGCCCAAAGCCCTTCGCCTCTGTTACGGTGATGCCGGAGACGCCCACTTCATGCAGCGCTTCTTTCACATCATCGAGCTTGAACGGTTTGATGATCGCTTCGATCTTCTTCATGGCGTGCCCTTGCCCCTGTGGTTGCGCTTTCGCCTTCAATAATCGTGCCAAATGCAAAGGCGCAAGCGGTGCGCGAAATCGGGGGCGTCGCTGTTTGGAAAGCGGGCAGGCGACGCGACTAATGCTTAAAATTTGGGCAAGAGAGGCTTAATATTTAAGCAGAGGTGGCGCGGCGCGACATATTCTGTCGCCCGGCCACACTCAGGCCGGCGAATCGCTTCCGGCTGGACGGTGCGGCAAATCGAATCCGGCAAGGCTCTTGGTGAAGATCTCATAGCCTGTTTCGGTGATGCCGATCGTGTGTTCAAACTGCGCAGAGAGGGTCCGGTCACGCGTCACTGCCGTCCAGCCATCTTCCAGCACCTTGCAGTCGGGGCGGCCGATATTGACCATCGGCTCAATGGTAAAGAACATGCCTGGCTTCAGCTCTGGCCCGGTGCCCGGGCGGCCGACATGGACGACCTCCGGCGCATCATGGAACAGGCGGCCAATGCCATGCCCGCAGAAATCGCGGACAACACCAAAGCGCTGCCGCTCGGCATGGACCTGAATCGCATGCGAAATGTCGCCCAGATGGTTGCCGGGCTTGGCCTGTTCGATGCCGAGCATCATCGCTTCGAACGTGGTTTCCACCAGACGCCGCGCTTTGATCGGCACATCGCCCACCAGATAGGTCCGGTTGGTGTCGCCATGCCATCCATCGACGATGGGGGTGACATCGACATTGACGATATCGCCGCTCTTTAGCGCCTTGGGGCCAGGGATGCCGTGGCAGATGACGTGGTTGACCGAGGTGCAGCAGCTGTGCGTGTAGCCCCGATAGTTGAGCGTGGCGGGCACGGCACCATTATCAAACGTCATCTCGCGCACCAGATCATCAATTGCCTGCGTGGTCACGCCGGGCTGGATGAAGGGCGCCAACGCATCAAGGATTTCGGCGGCCAGCTTGCCGGCCCTGCGCATCCCGTCAAAGGCTTCCGGTCCATGCAGGCGAATGGCGCCCGAACGGACGGGAACGGTGTCATCGGTAACGATCTGATATTGGGTCATGAGGGCGATATAGGCAGGTTCGGGAGAGGGCGCAAATGGCTGGGTCCCAGCACCGCGTCACCCCAGCGAAGGCTGGAGTCTCGTCGGTTGGGTGTATGAGACGCCAGCCTGCCTTGGCATGACGCTTTCGCTCACTCCCCCAGCAGCGTCTGCTTGTAGAACTGGAGCGCGGACCAGAAGGCATAGTCGATATTTTCCTTCTTGCCCCAGATATGGCCCTCATTGCTCGCAAGCAGGTGCCAGACGGTGCCGCCATTGGCGCGAATGGCCTTCACCACCTGTTCGGCTTCGGACGCGGGCACGCGCGGGTCGTTGCCGCCGGTCACGGTGAACATCGGCTTTTTCATCTCTTTGACGCGTTCGAGCGGGGAGATGGCGAGCAACTTTGCCCGCTGCTTGGGGTCGCGCTCATCGCCATATTCGACGCGGCGGAGATCGCGGCGGTAGCTTTGCGTCGTCTCAAGGAACGTCACGAAGTTGGAGATGGCGACCACGCAATGCGTGCTCTTCAGCTTGTCGGCAAACCAGACGGCGGCGGCATAGCACATATAGCCGCCATAGGACCGGCCGGTGAGGGCAAAGCGCTTGGCATCCAGACCGGGGTCTTTGGCAAGTGCATCGAGGAAGGCGCCCATGTCCTTTACCGAATCCTCACGCTTAAAGGCGCCGTCGTCGAGGCCGACAAAGGTCTTACCATAGCCGGAGGAGCCACGGACATTGGGGTAGAAGAGCGCAATGCCAAGCTCATTCACGAGATAGTTGTACGCGCCGATAAAGGCTGGGCGGCTCTGGCTTTCGGGGCCGCCATGCACCCACATCAGCATCGGGCGCTTGCCGGGGAACTTCGTGGCATCGGGCCGATAAAGGAAGCCCGACATCTTGAGGCCGTCAAAGCTCTTGATCGCGACCAGCGAAGGCTCGACATTCTTGGCGGCATCGAGCCCGCCCGTTTCGCTCGCGCTCCAACGGGTGACGGCAAGCGTCTCTGGGTTGATGCTATAGGCGTCAGACGGGCTGCGGGCCGAGGACAGGCTCAGCCCGATCTCCCCCCAATTGGAGACCTCCATCGCGCCGACAACACCCGCCGGAAGGGCCTCTACGGTCCGCGTCTTTCCGGTCGCGGGGTCAAGCAGGCGGACGCGGCTGATGCCGGCTTCATTAACGACATAGGCGATGAAGCGCCCGTCGCTGGAGATTTTGAAGCTTTCGACATCCCATGTCTCGGCGGGGCCGCGCGGCGTGAACTTGCCGGTGGCTGGGTCCAGCGTGCCGAGCCGCTGAACGTCAGACCCCTCATCGCTCAGCACCCATAATGTGCCATCGGGCGCGGTATCGACCTGACCATAGGCAATCTCTTTGCCCGTATTTCCAATGGGCGTCAGCGCACCAGTCGCCAGATCAAGCCGGTAAAGATCGACATCGGTGATGGAGCGGTAGTTGCCGACAATGGCGCTCTTGTTATCGGGTGCGAAGGCGGAAATGGCCCAGCCACCGCCCTGCACCTGCGCGACCATACGCGCGGTGGAGGGATCGCGCGGGTCCATGACATAGAGGTCGCTGTCCGCGCCGTTGCGCTTGGTGGAGCTATAAGCGATCAGCTTTCCGTCGCCCGACCAGGTGGAAAATTGGTTGCGGCTCTTGCAGTCCGTCAACAGGGTCAGTTGACCGTCCTTCAGCGTGTAGAGCTGATAAAACTCGCTGCCGCCCACATCCTTTTCAACCAAAAGGACATCCGCCGTCTTGGGCGCCCAGCTGCCGTTCGCGACCGGTTCATCCTCAAAACTGATCTGCGTGCGGGCGCCCATTGGCGTCGTGATGCGGTGCAGCTGCTGCGTGTTGCCAAAACGGGTTGCGATCAGCATCGACTTGTCGCTGGGGTGCCAGCCAAGGAAGGTCGCGGTGCGATATTCCATATAGGGCCGCGTGGCTGTGGCGAGTGCGGTCGGCACGGGCGGTACACCATCGACGCGGATGGCGGCCGGCTTCTCCACGGTCTGCGCGAGCGCAGTGGTCGCGGACAGGGCGGCAAGGATGGCGAGCAATGTCAGGCGCATGATGACCTCTGGTGAAATGTTAAATGGTGTCCTGCGTAGCGCCCGGGCGATGGTCTATCAACAGGACGGCTCTGGCGTTTCCGTCCGCCCCCTGCCAATAGGCGCGCCATGGCAGGCCGGCTTCCCGACAGTCCTTTCGTCCTTCTGGACGACGCGCGCAGCGGCAAGGCCACGCCTGCGCGGCTTTACCGTGATCCGCTGGAAATTGTGACCGCGCAGGATGCGGCCTCCCTTGCAGCCCTGCTGGACCGTTTGGACGCAGGGGACGCGCATTGGGCCGGGTTTTTGACCTATGAGGCGGGGCTCTTGCTCGAAGACCGGCTGGCGGATCGCGTCCGCCCGTCCGGCCTGCCGCTCGGTTGGTTCGCGCGCTTTGACGGCTATCAGGAAATCGCCCCCGAAGATGTGCCCAGCCTGCTCCCCGATGCAGCAGGCGGTTGGGCAGGGGCGCCGCGTCCGAAGATCGGCCGGGCGGACTATGACGCAGCCTTGGCCAAGGTGCAGGCGCTGATCGCGGCGGGGGATATTTATCAGGCCAATCTCACGATCCGGTCAGAGGTATCGACAGCGGGTCATCCGCTCGCGCTCTATGCCGGTCTGCGCCGTCGGGCGAAGGCCGGGTTTGGTGGGGTCATCTGGACCGGCGACGATTGGCTCCTGTCGCTATCGCCCGAACTTTTCTTTGCGCTGCATGACGGCAAAGTCACCACCAAGCCGATGAAGGGCACCTCCACACGCGGGGCTTCGGCGGAGGAGGATGCAGCGCTCATCGACCGGCTGCAAAGTGACCCCAAACAGCGCGCTGAAAATCTGATGATTGTCGATCTGCTCCGCAATGATCTCTCCCGCGTGGCGGAGGCGGGATCGGTGGAGGTACCGCAGCTCTTCACCGTGGAAAGCTACCCCACCGTCCATCAAATGATCTCCACGGTCTCGGCACGCCTCCAACCGGGCAAGGGTGCAGCCGATCTGCTGCGTGCCATCTACCCCTGCGGGTCGATCACCGGCGCGCCCAAGATCCGCGCGATGGAGGTAATCGACATGGTGGAGGCGGACCCGCGCGGCCTCTATACCGGCAGCATTGGCCGGGTGGACCCCAATGGCGATGCTGCGTTCAACGTCGCCATCCGCACGCTGCATTTGCCAGCGGGCCAATCCGTTGCCACATTGGGCTTGGGCGGCGGGATTGTCGCCGACAGCCGCGTGGCGGAGGAATGGGCCGAATGTCTTGCCAAAGGGCGATTTGTGGCTGACCAGCGCTGCTTTGACCTGATCGAGACGATGCGTTTTGACCCCGAACAGGGGATTGAGCGGCTGGACCTGCACATCGCACGGATGCGGGCGAGTGCGCAGGCGTTTGATTTCAAATTTGACCGGCATGCCGTCCGCAATGAGCTTCAGGCCGCAACCTTCCGTCTGCGTGAGGCCAAGCGCATCCGCCTGATGCTCGCCAAAAGCGGTGCTGTGGCGATTGAAATTTCCAACCTGCCGCCTGCGCCCGCAGGGCCGGTGTCTGTCGCCATCGTGCCGCTGCCAGTGGATGTCAGCGATTTCCGCCTCGTCCACAAAACCAGCGACCGTGCCTTTTACGACGCGGCCCGCGCCAAGGCAGGCGCGTTTGAAGTTGTCTTCACCGACGCCGATGGCTTCCTGACTGAAGGCAGCTTCACGACGCTGTATGTGGAACGTGATGGTGTCCTGCTGACGCCGCCTTTGTCGCGCCGCTTGTTGCCAGGCACGCTGCGGTCCGAACTGATTGAGGCGGGCCGCGCCAGAGAAAGTGATCTGCGGCCAGATGATTTGGCGAATGGATTCTTCATCGGCAACGCCATTCGCGGCATCCTGCCCGCCCGGCTCGCCTGACCAGAAACTGGGTCCTAGCGGTTGCCCCCATGGGCTTGCTTGCCTATAGGCGCGGCGCACCGCAATTTTCTTAGCTCTTTGAAGGAAAGCGCCCGCTCATGCGCACCACATCTGCCGCACTTGACCGTATCCAGCCGTCCGCCACGCTCGCCATGACGAGCCGTGTGCTCGAACTGAAGGCGAAGGGCGTCAACGTCATTGGCCTGTCGGCCGGCGAGCCGGATTTCGACACGCCGGACTTTGTGAAGGAGGCCGCGATTGAGGCGATCCGCAAGGGGCAGACGAAGTACACCAATGTCGACGGCACGGCGGAGCTGAAGGCGGCGATCCAGGCCAAGTTCAAGCGCGACAATGGGCTGGACTACACGCCTGCCCAGATCAGCGTGAACGTGGGCGGCAAGCACACCTTGTTCAACGCGCTTGTTGCGACCATCGACGCAGGCGACGAAGTGATCATCCCCGCGCCGTATTGGGTGAGCTATCCCGATATTGTCGCCTTCGCGGGTGGTACCCCGGTGTTCATCGGTGCACCGGCCACGCAGAACTATAAGATCACGCCCGCGCAGCTTGAAGCGGCGATCACGCCCAAGACGCGCTGGGTACTGCTGAACTCGCCATCCAACCCGACGGGTGCCGCTTATTCGGCGACCGAGCTCAAGGGTCTGGCTGATGTGCTGGTCCGTCACCCGCAGGTGATGGTGCTGACCGACGATATGTATGAACATGTCTGGTATGCCGATACGCCGTTCGCGACGATCCTGCAGGTCTGCCCGGAACTTTATGACCGCACATTGACGGTCAATGGCTGTTCCAAAGCCTATTCGATGACGGGCTGGCGCATCGGTTTTGCCGGTGGCCCGCAATGGCTCATCAAGGCGATGGCCAAGCTTCAGTCGCAGTCAACGTCCAACCCCTGCTCGATCGCCCAGGCGGCGGCGACGGCGGCGCTCAACGGCGACCAGTCCTTCCTGAAGGACCGCAATGAACGCTTCCGCGGGCGGCGCGATCTGGTTGTGAAGATGCTCAATGAGATTGAGGGCGTGCATTGCCCGACGCCCGAAGGCGCCTTTTATGTCTATCCCGATGTCTCGGGCCTGATCGGCAAATCCACGCCGGGCGGCAAGGTGATCGCGACCGACGAAAACCTGATCGACTATTTCCTTGATGAGGTGGAAGTGGCGGCTGTTCATGGCGGGGCCTTTGGCCTTTCCCCGGGCTTCCGCATCTCTTACGCCACGTCGGAAGAGATCCTGACGGACGCGTGCACCCGGATGCAAAAGGCCTGCGCTGCCTTGCGCTAGAGCCGGATCGACCTGTGGCCTTTGCGCCACTGTTGACGCGAGAATGCAACATAAACGTCATTTTTTTGTTGTGCGTTGCACAATGCGACGGCATGACTCGGGTGTCGCTGTAACTGCGGCCCCCTGATCTTGGATCAGAGAGAGGCATCAGACAGCAACGCAGGCGGAACGACGCAACAACTATCAAGGGGTTTACCCATGCGCACGTTCTCTCGCCCTCTCCTGGGCCTCGCTCTCGCTCTTTCTGCCACGCCCGCTATGGCGCAGGACGCAGAAACGCCCGCCATCACCGTGTCCGGTTCGGTTGCGGTCGTGTCCGATTACCGCTTCCGCGGCATCACGCAGACCGACAAGGATTTTGCGGTTCAGGCCGGCATCACCGTGTCGCACGCTTCGGGTGTCTATGCGGGCGTCTGGGGCTCTTCGGTTGATGACTATATCGCCGCCGGTGGCGATCAGGAAATCGACCTGATTCTCGGTTACAAGAAGACCCTTGGTGCGACGACCCTCGATGTGGGTGGCCTCTATTACTATTACCCCGGCTCGTCGAAGATCGTTGCGAACACCAATTCGGACTTCCTCGAACTCTATACCAGTGTGTCGCAGACAATCGGTCCAGTGAGCGCAAAGCTGGCCGCTTATTATTCGCCGAAACAGGCCGCGCTCTCGCTCGGCGCGGGCAAGCTGGACAACGTCTACGTGAACTTCGGCTTGTCGGGTGCGATCCCGAACACGCCTGTTAGCCTCAGCGCGGGCATCGGCCGGACCTTCACGAAGAGCTATCTGTCGGGCGGCTCCAAGTACACGGACTGGTCGGTCGGCGCGTCCTACACATTGGGTAAGTTCACCCTTGGCCTGAACTATGTCGACACCAGCTATGGTGCCGGTGCGCTGCTCAGCCCCTCGGGCAAAGATATCGCCAAGGGCGGCATCTTCGGTTCGGTCGGCGTTTCGTTCTGATTGATCTGAGTGTTGGGGGCCGGGTTCGCCCGGCCCCTTACAGATACGAAAAGGGCGGGTACCGTTTTGCGGTCCCGCCCTTTTTCTTTTGCCTGATGACAGGCGATTACTTCGGCGTAGACGTCCGCGCGGCCTGACCGTCACCTTCCGGTGCGGCGATAATGTCGCGCGTGGTGGCGCCCTTATCGACCACTTCCGTGCCGGGGTCCCCCGCGTTGGAGCGGATGCCCGGCTGCGCACGCGCGCCGCCGGCGGCGCTCAGCGTCGTCGATTCAGCGCTCGACCGGGGGGCTGGGCCACCAAACATGGCCTGCAACGCCTGTGTCGAGCTGTCGGCTGCCTGCGCCTGCGGGCTGCCCGCGGCCGGCGGGACAAGTGCGAAATCTGGCGGCACGACGAGCGGCGCCAGACGCGTCACCTGAAATTCATCGGGAGACTTGCGGTTGAACAGCCCGCCACCGGCACAGCCCGAAAGCAGCGCACTGACTGCCACAACACCCATAACCTTACGCATTATCAGTCTCCGTTTCTGCTTTGGCATCGCGCGTGAAAAACGCCCGGGCCAAAAGCACCAATACTCCGATGGTAATCGCCGCGTCGGCAAGATTGAAGACCAAAAAGGGTCTAAACCCGCCAATATGGAAATCGATGAAATCAACGACGTAGCCGAACCGCACCCGGTCCACGATATTTCCCAGTGCGCCACCCAGGACAAGGCCAAGGCCCAGCACATCCATGCGGTTCTTTTCGCGGGAGATCCACACCGAAACGACCGCAGCAATCAGGCCCGTCACGCCCACCAAAATCCAGCGCTCGGCATCATGGCCCGCGCGGAACATGCCCAGCGCCACGCCGTAATTTTCCACCCATGTCAGGTTGAGGAAGGGCAGCAGGTAAATCTGCTGCACCGCCTGCAACATAACAGGGCCAGTCATGGCCGCCTTCAGCGCCTGATCCGCGAGGAACAGCAACGCGGCCAGACCATAGCCAAGGCGCAGATGGCGTTCAGCCATTCACCACCCCGTCGCAGCGCCCGCACAGATCGCCGTCCGCCGTCACTTCGGGCAGATGCCGCCAGCAGCGGCCGCATTTGTGATCGGTGGTTGGGGCGACAGTCACGTCAGACCCTTGCCCGCGCGTCACTGTCCCCGTGATGAACAGCTCAGCCAGATCACCCTCTGGCGCATCGGCGGGAACGGTCACTGTGGCAGCAAGGCTGGACCCGACAATCTTTTCGCGACGCATCGGCTCAATGGCTTCGGACACTTGCACGCGCAGCGCGCGAAGGGCCTTGAAGCGTTCGGCAAGGGCCGCATCTTGCCAACTGGCGGGCAAGGGATGGATTTCTTGCAGATGCAGGCTGTCGCGATCCGGGAAGCGCGTGGTCCAGACTTCCTCCGCCGTAAACACCAGCACGGGTGCCGCATAGCGGATCAGCGCTTGGAACAGGATGTCCAGCGTCGTGCGATAGGCGCGACGGGTCAGGTCCGTCGGCGCGTCGCAATAAAGGCTGTCTTTGCGGATATCGAAGAAGAAGGCCGACAGGTCTTCATTGCAGAAGTCGATCAGCGCCCGCGTGTACTCGTTAAAGTCATAGTCTGCGATGGCTTGGCGCAGCGTCGCATCAAGGCCGGACAGCAGATGGAGCACATAGCGCTCCAGCTCCGGCATATCGGCGGGCTCGACGCCTTCGCTGGCATGGTCATACCCGTCCAGCGCGCCGAGCAGATAACGGAACGTATTGCGCAGCTTGCGATATTGGTCGGAGACGCCCTTCAGGATCTCATCGCCGATGCGGTGGTCTTCGGTGAAGTCCACCGACAGCGCCCAAAGCCGGATGATGTCCGCGCCATAGGTCTCCATCACCTTTAGCGGGTCAATGGTGTTGCCCAGCGACTTGGACATTTTCATGCCCTTCTGGTCCATCGTAAAGCCGTGCGTGAGCACCGCCTTATACGGCGCATGGCCCCGCGTGCCGCAGCTTTCGAGCAAGCTTGATTGGAACCAGCCGCGATGTTGGTCGCTGCCTTCTAGATACAGGTCGGCGAGCGGCCCCGTATAGCCTTCCGGGCGCATGAGATCGGGCCATTTGCCCGATTCGAGTACGAAGGCGTGGGTGGAGCCGCTGTCGAACCAGACGTCCAGAATGTCGGTCACGCGCTCATAATCGTCGAGCTTGTACGCGTCGCCCAGATAGCCTTGGGCGCGGTCGTCGGACCAGGCGTCGACGCCCAGTTCCCGCACGCCCGCGACGATCCGCGCGTTGACGGCGGGGTCGTTCAAATACTGGCCGGTCTTGCGGTCCACAAACAGGGTGATCGGCACACCCCATGCGCGCTGGCGGCTGAGCACCCAGTCCGGGCGGCCTTCGACCATCGCGGTGATGCGGTTCTGGCCTTTTTCTGGCACCCAGCGGGTCTGCGAAATCGCAGTCATCGCCTTTTCGCGCAGCGTGCCGCCCGGCATGTCCTTATCCATCGGCACAAACCATTGCGGCGTGCAGCGATAGATGACCTTCGCCTTGGACCGCCACGAGTGCGGGTAGCTGTGCTTGTAATCGGCACTCGCCGCCAGCAGGCCACCGGCCTCGCGCAGCGCGGTGCAGATGGGGCCGTCGGGCGCGTTGAACTTGGGGTTGATGACGCTGCCTTCGCCGCCGAGCCAGGCCCAGTCGTCGCGATACTTGCCATCGCCCTGCACCGCGAAGACGGGCTCAATGCCGTGCGCCTTGCACAGGTCAAAGTCATCTTCACCATGGTCCGGCGCCATATGGACAAGGCCGGTGCCGCTGTCGGTCGTGACGAAATCGCCGGGCAGGAACGGACGGGGGCGCTCGAAAAATTCCACCATCCGCTCAAAATCGTCGCCCCGCACGTGATGCGGGGCTTGGCTTTCGCCCGCTGCGTCCGAAGACAAGCCCAGCCCCGTGTCAAGCACGGGGCGACGGAGATGGTTGGCCATCGGGTGGCGGGCGACGGTTCCGGCTAGGTCGGCGCCTTTTAGAATCTCCATCGGAATCACGCGGAACCCGACTCGTGCTGCAAACTGTTCGACCAACCCTGCTGCGACGAGCACAGCCCCCTCCGGGACTGGCTGATCGTGGTCACCCATGCGGTCTCCAAAGCGGCAGACTGCATATTCTACTTCTGGGCCATAGGCCAAAGCTTGGTTAACCGGGATGGTCCAAGGTGTCGTCGTCCAGATGACGGCTCTCGCGCCGCGAATGGACTGAACTGGGCTGTCGATAATCTCAAACGCTACATCGATCTGCGTGGAAGTGATATCCTCATACTCAACCTCAGCTTCGGCGAGCGCGGTCTTTTCAACGGGGCTCCACATCACCGGCTTGGCGCCGCGATAGAGCTGGCCGCTTTCGGCGAACTTCAGCAGCTCGCCGACAATCGTCGCTTCGGCGTCGAAGTGCATGGTGAGGTAGGGGTTGTCCCAATCGCCATTGATGCCGAGGCGTTTCAGCTGCTCGCGCTGGCGGTTGACCCAGTTCTGCGCATAAGCGCGGCATTCGGCGCGGAATTCCTCGACGGGAACCTCGTCCTTGTTCCGCTTTTTCTTCCTGTATTCTTCCTCAACCTTCCACTCGATGGGCAGGCCGTGGCAATCCCAGCCCGGCACATAGGGCGCGTCTTTGCCAAGCAGGTTCTGCGTGCGGACGACCATGTCCTTCAGGATATGGTTGAGCGCATGGCCGATGTGCATGTCGCCATTCGCATAAGGCGGGCCATCATGCAGGATGAACTTTTCGCGGCCCGCGCGGGCCTCCCGCAGGCGGCGGTAGAGATCCTGTTCCTGCCATTTGGCAAGGATGCCCGGCTCCTTCTGCGGCAGGCCGGCTTTCATGGGAAAGTCGGTCTTCGGCAGGAAGACGGTGTCTCTATAGTCTTTGGCTTCGGGGCGCGGTGCTTCTGTCATGACGGGCGGGCCTTACGGGATGCGCGCCCGCAAATAAAGCCTTGGTGGAGACTCTAGTTCCGAAGCGCGGGGCCGATGGCGGAAATATCCTGCACCCACAGCGCGCCTTTAAAGTCGCGCGGGACGTCGGGGATCTGTTCAACAACGGAAATGCCACTGGACCCGGCAGGCCCCGTCATGATCGTGCGGACGTCTGCGGCGGCCATGCGGGCAAGGAAACGGTTGGGCCAGCCCCAGGTGGACCATTGCGCATCTATGGGGACGAGCACGGTCTGCCCCTGACAGGCAGAGGGGACGAGCCCCGTCCAGCCCCGCCAGCGATAGGCATCGGTGCAGCTGCGGGCGGCTTCCAGATCAAAAGCCCAAAGGCCGGGCACCGCCGTGCGGGCATGGGCGGCAACCCCCGCACTGGCCATGACGGCCTGTCGTGGATCGAGCGGGCGGCCCGCCGCACGATAGCCATCGGCCAGCGCGACGAAGGCGCGGTCATCCCCGCCGACATCAAAGACGAAGCGGCGCTGCGGATATTGGCGGGCAAAACGTTCCGGCGTCGGCGCAGCAGAGGACTCTTCAATACAGGCAGAAATGGCGGGCAGCACGATGCGGAAGGCCTCCCCCGACCGCCGCACGCTGACAAGGACGCGGTCTGCCCGGTCCATGAACATCCGGTCTACCGCGCCAAAGATGGTTGTGCTGTCACATCGCGCAGTCGCTGCAGCACCCCGTGCCGAGCCCGCAGCGATTAAATCCAGCGTGCCGCGCTGTACCGGCGCAATCCAGGAAGCATTACTTAGAGAGACGACAATGATGCCGAGGATAATCAGCCAGCGGACACTGTCCCAGACGCGCATGATTTCAAAATGGTCCTTGCCGTGTCACAGTCAAGCGCCATTTGCTTCATCAATTCATCCAGACTGTCAAATTTTTTCTCAGGCCGTATGAAAGAATGAAATTCGACATCGATGATCTGTCCATAAAGATCATCTTTAAAATCAAAGAAATGTGGTTCTAGAAGTTCTTTGGGCGGATCAAAAGTCGGCCGCACACCGAGATTTGCAGCGCCATCGACCACCCGTCCATCGGGCAAAAGTCCGCGCACGGCATAGATGCCGTAACGGGGGCGCAAGTAATGCGCCATATCAATATTGGCAGTGGGAAATCCAAGCTTGCGCCCGTTCTTATCCCCATGCTGCACAGGGCCTTCAACTGCGAAGGGGCGTGTCAAAAGACGCGTTGCGGTTTCACAATCGCCTGATTGCAGGGCCTTGCGGATGCGGCTGGAGGAAATGGGGCCTTCGTCGTCACAGACCGGGCCAACCGCCGCGCAGGACATGCCCAGCGTGCCGGCAATGTCGTGCAGGACAGAAATATTGCCGCCGCGCCCCTTGCCGAAGGTAAAGTCTTCCCCCGTCACGACGCCCGAGGCGCCAAGATGGCCGCCGAGCCAATCGGTCACAAACGCCTCCGCCGTCACATTGGCGAGCGTGCTGGAAAAATGGAACACCACCATCGCATCGGCGCCGGCCTGCGCCAGATAGCGCTGCCGCTGGTCCAGCGTGGTCAGGCGGAACGGTGGGGCATCGGGCGCAAAATGGCGGATCGGGTGGGGATCAAAGGTCGCGACAAGGGCGGGCACCCCGCGCGCGCGCGCCGTCTCCACTGCCTTGCCGATGACGGCCTGATGCCCGGCATGAACGCCGTCAAAATTGCCAAGCGCAACAACACCGCCGCGAAAGGCGTCTTCAATCGGGGCGTTGCCATCCAGACGTATCATGGCGGCGGGCTATAGGAACGCCTTAGCGCGGCGGCAAGACCGCCTTCAGGACACGCCGCACGTTTCCACCCATGACCTTGGCAATATCGGCGTCCGTAAAGCCTTCGTCGATCAGCGCCTGAGTGACATGGGCAAGGCCTGCAGTGTCGAATGGCGTCGTCGTTGCGCCGTCAAAGTCGGACCCCAGGCCGACATACTCAATGCCCACGAGATCGCGGACATGGCGCATGGCCTTGGCAATGGCGCGCGGATCGGTGGAGCAGATCGCCGCATCCCAATAGCCGATGCCGATGACGCCGCCTGTTTTGGCGACGCCGCGAATCTCGTCATCGGTCAAATTGCGGTTGACCTTGCACGTTGCCTGAACGCCGCCATGGCTGGAGACGACGGGGCGTTTGGCGAGGCGCAATATGTCCGCCACACAGGCATGGCTGCAATGGGCGATGTCGACGACCATGCCGCGCGCTTCCATATCGGCGAGCACCTGTGTGCCCAGCGGGGTGAGGCCACCCTTCTTCATGCCGTGCATCGACCCTGCGACTTCATTGTCGAAGAAGTGGGCAAAACCCGCCATGCGGAAGCCCGCCTTGAAGAGCACATCAAGATTTGCGCGTTTGCCTTCCAGATTCTGGAGGCCCTCAATGGAGAGGAGCGCGCCAACGGGAACAGGTGTGTTGCCGCGTTTGGCGATCAGCGCATCAAGGTCTGCCCCAGTGCGGATGATCAACAGCGCGCCTTTTGAAGCCGCCTCTGCACGCTTCAGTTTTTCAGCATGCCACAAGGAGCGTTCCAGCAGCGACGTCCAAGTACGCGGCGGCTGCATCTGGCCGATGGCCAGGGCGGTGATGTTGTCCGTATTGGACGGGTTGGCATCGTAATTCTGGCCCTTGGGCGTCTTGGTGACCGAGGAGAAGACCTGAAGCCCGACATGGCCTGCCTCCAGCCGGGGCAGATCCACATGACCGCGCGTTGCGGTGTCGAGCAGGTTGCGCTGCCACATCAGCGTGTCGCTGTGCATATCGGCGATGAAAAGCGTCTTGTGCAGCGCTTCGGCCCGTGCGCTCACCTTTTGGGTGGTTGGCACCACCTTGTTCATCGACTCTTCGGCCAACTTTGGCACGAGCAGGAAAAAGGCGGCGACCGCGGCCAGAAGCAACAACGCGAGACCGGCCAGAATACGACGCATCATCCCCTCCGTTTGAGCGTCACGAAATCAAAGGCGGGGCGATCCCCGTCGGCTGCATGACGCGTCCGCGCAGCCTCCACCCAATCCGAGCCAAAGGCGTCGAGCCGCGTATCGCCCTTGGCCTCCAAATGCACCTCGGTCAGTTCGATCCGGTCGGCATGGGGCAGGAACAGGCGGTAAATTTCGGCACCTCCGATGATGGAGACGTGCGGCGCATTGGCGAGCCGCATGGCGGCGTCCACATCATGGGCGACTTCGGCGCCTTCCTCGGACCAATCCTCATTGCGGGTGAGGACGATATGCCGCCGGTCGGGCAGCAGGCCGGGCAGGCTGTCAAATGTCTTGCGCCCCATGATCATCGGCACGCCCAGCGTCAGCTGTTTGAAGTGGCGCAGATCAGCCGGCAGATGCCAGGGCAGCTTCCCGTCCACCCCGATCACGCCATTGTCCGCGCGGGCAACGATCAGGACAATTTCGGGATGGTTCATACCGCCACCGGCGCTGCAATGTGCGGGTGCGCGTCATAGCCTTCGATGGCGAAATCCTCATAGGCATAGCCGTCAATGCTGTCGGGCGTGCGTTTGATGACGAGCTTGGGCAGCGGCTTTGGATCGCGCGCCAATTGCAGCCGCGCCTGATCCAGATGGTTGGAATAGAGGTGGCAGTCGCCGCCCGTCCAGATGAACTCGCCCGGCTCCAGCCCCGCCTGATCGGCCAGAAGATGGGTGAGCAGCGCATAGGAGGCGATGTTGAAGGGCACGCCCAGAAACACGTCAGCGCTGCGCTGATAAAGCTGAAGCGACAGCTTGCCATTGCCGACCCAGGTCTGGAACAGGCAGTGGCAGGGTGCCAGCGCCATCTGGCCGATTTCCCCGGGGTTCCAGGCGGTCACGATCTGCCGGCGAGAGGCAGGGTTGGTCTTCAGCTGCTCAACAAGCTCGGCAATCTGGTCGACGCTCTGGCCGTCGGCGGTTTCCCATTGGCGCCACTGCTTGCCGTAAACAGGGCCAAGGTCGCCATTCGCGTCGGCCCATTCATCCCAGATGCTGACCTTATTTTCATTGAGCCAGCGGACGTTGGTGTCGCCTTTGAGGAACCACAAAAGCTCATAGATAATGGAGCGGAGATGCAGCTTTTTTGTCGTAACAAGCGGAAAGCCTTCGGACAGGTCAAAGCGCATCTGATGCGCGAACACGCTGAGCGTCCCCGTGCCTGTGCGGTCCTTTTGCTCAACCCCTTGGTCGAGAATGCGTTGCATGAGGTCAAGATAGGCGCGCATTGGGTAACGCTTATGGCGCGGCCACCGTCAGGCGCAATTGAAAATCGTGACATTGGTCCGTTTTCGGGCAAATCGGGGCGAAAACGGACAAGGTTCTCCTCGCCCCTTGCATCAGCCTGGCTCATGTCGCGCCGATGGACTTGGCGTTCGATCTCCAGCGCGCCTCAACCGGGCACGGCTATGCCGCCTTGTTCGAGCCCATGCTTGTCTCGTCGCAGCAGGAGCGGCTGGCGGTCGCCTATTTTGATCGCGCGGGCGTTGTTGTGGATTTTGAGGTTTCGGGCGGGGATCATGTGGGGGCGGTCGCCTTTCCCATCCGCCATATTGTCCGCGTGGCTTTGTGTGCCGATGCTGTCGCTGTCATGATCGCGCACAATCATCCAAGCGGGAAGACAGAGCCGAGCCCGTTGGACAGGGAAATGACACGCCGTCTGGCCGCAGCGCTCCGTCCGCTCGACATCCGTCTGCTCGATCATCTCATCTTTGCCGGAAAAGAGGTCGCGAGCTTTCGGGCGCTTGGCCTGTTGTGATCAGGCGGCAGGCTTGCGCAGCGCGCAGGGTTTGATCTCGGCAGGCGCGGGGCGTTTCCCCCCGGCGTCATAGACCGCAAAATACCCCCCGGCGAAGGCCGTCTGGCGGAATTCGACCAGTCGGAACCCGACGGCTTCCATCTCACATTGCAGCAGAAGCGGGGGTGTCCCGTGGCTTTGGGTGGGGCGGTCCGCATCAACGATGATGATTCGCCCGCCGGACTTGATCGCGGGATGGAGGTTCCACAAAAACTCATAGGGCGCGGCGATCTCATGGTACATGTGCACCATCAGCACCCGGTCAAAACTGTTTTGCGGCAGCATCGGATCGCCCGGCTTGCCGAGTTTGACGCTGACATTGTCGAGCCGTTCCCGATTGACGCGCACGGCCAGCCTGTCGCGGACAGCGGGCAGAATATCCTGCGCCAGCACGCGACCCTTTTCTCCCACGCGCTGCGAGAGGCGAATGGTGTAATAGCCTTCACCTGCCCCGATATCAGCCACGGTCATGCCGGGGGCGATCCCGGCCAGATCCATGATCTTGTCCGCCTCATTGACGCGGTCGCGCGTTTCCTCGTTTGACCAGCGGCTTGACACGATCGGCGCCACGGGCCGGTCTGCGGCGGGAAAGCTCCGTGCCTCCTGCGCGGCGCCATCACATCCCGAAAGCGCAACAGCAGCGAGGAGGAGCAGGCGGCGCATAATCAGTCGATGTCCTCCACGACAACCTTTTCACCGGTCACCCGCTGGGACAAAGCGGCCGCCATGAAGCGGTCCAGATCCCCGTCGAGCACGTCGCCGGGCGCAGTTGAGGTCACCCCGGTGCGGAGATCCTTCACCAGCTGGTAGGGCTGGAGCACATAAGAGCGGATCTGGTGTCCCCAGCCAATTTCGGTTTTGGAAGCGTTGACCGCGCTGGCTTCTGCCTCCCGCTTTTGCAGCTCGGCCTCGTAGAGACGGGCTTTGAGCTGCTTCATGGCTTCGGCGCGGTTCTTATGCTGCGACCGCTGGTTCTGGCAGGCGACGACAATTCCCGTTGGAAGGTGGGTGATGCGTACCGCCGAGTCGGTCGTGTTGACGTGCTGCCCGCCCGCGCCGGACGCACGATAGGTATCGATGCGAAGTTCGCTTTCGTTCACTTCGATATCAATGTCGTCATCGACGACCGGATAGACCCAGACGCTCGAAAAGCTGGTGTGGCGGCGGGCGTTGGAATCATAGGGGCTGATGCGGACCAGCCGGTGCACGCCGCTTTCGGTCTTGGCATAGCCATAGGCATTCTCACCTTTGATCATCAGCGTGGCAGACTTGATGCCCGCCTGTTCCCCGCCATGATAGTCAACCAGCTCAACCTTCATTTTGTGCCGTTCGGCCCAACGCGTATACATGCGTTGGAGCATTTCGGCCCAATCCTGGCTTTCCGTGCCGCCCGCACCCGCGTTGATTTCAATATAGGTGTCATTGGCGTCGGCTTCACCGGCCAGAAGGGCTGCAACCTTATCGGTCTCCGCCCGCGCGGCGAGTTGACCAAGGCTCAGAACCGCTTCGTCGGCAAGCGCGGTGTCGCCTTCTTCCTCCGCCATTTCAAGCAGCTCGACCGTGTCATCGCGCTCCTGCTCGATGGATTTGGTGGCGTTGATCGCCTCTTCCAGACGACGGCGTTCGCGCATGACTTCCTGCGCGGCCTTGGGGTTATTCCACAAGGCCTGGTCTTCAACCTTGGCGTTCAAATCTTCAAGCCGCTTCACGGCACGATCCCAATCGAGAAAACGGCGCAGCAAGGCGACGGCCTGATTGATCTGATCGACGTGGGACTGCGCTTCGGCGCGCATTTCAGTTCTCCAATTTCAAGTGTGCAAGGATTGCGGAAAAGGCGGGGTTAGTAAATCCCGCCTTCGCGCTGCAGAAAATCACTGTCGCCGCGCTGCGGGCCGCGCGTGGCGGCATTGGTGGCGGCCTTTTCAACCTTCTTGTCGGTCTTTTCAATTTCATCGCGGCGGATGGTGCGGCGCGGTTCGCTTTCGGGCTTGAAGGCTTCCCAGATGACGGCGGCCTTGGGGTCGCTGGAAGGCCAGGCACCATAGACGCGTTTGCCCGAAGTGCGGTCGATGCGGATCATGCGGATTCCGGGCGGTGCGCGGAATGGGATCACCGGCATGTCGGCCATCGCCTTGGTGGCAAAGGCCTTGAAAATCGGAACGGCGAGCGTGCCGCCCTGTGCATAACCGCCCATCGACCGGGGTTGGTCAAAACCCATATAGACGCCGGCGATGACATCCGCGGATCCGCCAACGAACCAGACGTTGGTCGGGCCGCTCGTCGTTCCCGTTTTGCCGAACAGGGGGCGTCCCATGTCGCGCAGGCCAACCGCGGTGCCGCGCTGGACGACGCCTTCAAGCATGTGGACGACCTGATAAGCCGTTAGCGGGTCCATCACCAGTTTCGTGCGGGCGGGCGGACGGGGCATGGCCTTGCCATCCCAATCCGGGGCATTGCAGCCTTCGCAGCGGCGGGTGTCGGCACGGAAACGCACCTTTCCGTCACGGTCCTGCACAAAGTCGATCAAGGTCGGTTTCCGGTCCTGCCCGTTGGAGGCGAGGATGGAATAGGCGTTGACCATGCGGAGCACCGTCGTTTCGCCCGCGCCGAGCGCGATGGACAAAACGGGGGGATAGACTTGCCCCGGCGCGCTGATGCCGACAGCCGACGTCATCTTCACGACACGGTCCATGCCTGTCTGCGAGGCGGCCCGGACGGTCATCAGGTTGCGCGACTGTTCCAGCCCCCAGCGCATCGTGTGCGGGCCGGAGCCGCCGCCCGAGAAGTTGCGGAAGCATTTCCGGCCAAGCTTGGCAGACTGATAGACGCAGAACGGCCCGTCGATGATGATCTCCGCCGGTGTCATCCCGCCATCAAGGGCGGCGGCATAAACGAACGGTTTGATGGAAGAGCCGGGCTGGCGCAGCGCCTGTGTCGCGCGGTTATAAGAGGCGAGCCGAACGTCGAAGCCGCCCTGCATTGCCAGCACGCGGCCGGTATGCGGGTCCTGCACCACCATGCCGCCGGAAATTTCGGGGATGTTGCGCAGGGTATAGGCATTGCCCTCCTGCTTCACCGCGATGATGTCGCCCGCCTGCATGGCGTTAAAGGCTGCGGTCGCCGTGCCGCGCTTGGGGGCCATGGCGCCGGAGGCTGGCAGGACGCCCGTTGTCCCATCGGCAAACCCAAGTTGAGCCGCGGCACCGGCCTTGCCCAGCACAACTGCGATGCGCCAATCAGGATAGCCGGCACCAAGGTTTTGCGCGGCCAGACGGCCCGCCCAGCCGGGGCCGACATCAATTGTCGCAATGGGCCCGCGCCATCCCTTGCCGCTGTCATAGCGGACAAGACCATCGCGCAGGGCCTGTTCGGCATAGCGCTGATAATCGGGGTTGAGCGAGGTGCGCACCCACAGGCCGCCATCATAGACGGAATAGGGGCCCGCCTTGGATGTTTCCCCAAATTGGCCGATCAGTTCCCGCCGGACTTCTTCCAGATAATAGCCGCCCATGTTGAGCGTTGCTGCGGTTGCGCCGCGGGGCAGGATGCCGAGCGGGGCAGAATGCGCCTCCTGATACTGGGCCTGCGTGATATAATCATTCGCCAGCATCTCCCGCAGGACATAGTCCCGCCGCTCGATGGCCTTGGCCTCATTCTTTGCGCGGCCATAGGTTTCAGGTGCCTTGGGCAGGATCGCCAGGAACGCCATTTCGTTCAACGAAAGATCGCTGACATCCTTGTTGAAATAGGCGCGCGCCGCTGCCTGAACACCAAAGCTGTTTCGGCCAAGCGGGATCTGGTTGAGGTAAAGTTCCAGGATCTGCTGCTTGGTCAGCACCGCTTCGATGCGCCGGGCCAAGATGGCTTCCTTGATCTTGCGGGTGACCGAATATTCATTGCCGAGCAGCAGGTTCTTCGCGACCTGCTGGGTGATGGTGGAGCCGCCGCGTGCCCGTGCCCCCGAGCCGATCTTGCTCACATAATCAAAGACGGCGCCGACCAACCCCGGAATATCGATCCCGCCATGTTCAAAAAAGGTTTTGTCTTCAGCGGCCAAAAAGGCGCGAACAAGAAGCGGCGGATATTCATCATAGCGCAGTTCGACGCGCCGTTCACGGGCATAGCTGTGGACGGGCTCGCCATCGATGCTGCGGACATAGGTGGGCAAAGGCGGCTGATAGGTCAGCAGCTTTTCAGCCGACGGCAGATTGCGGGCAAAAATGAGCCAAAACAGGCTGAGAAGGATCAGCAACCCCGCCAATATGCGGACCGCCAGCCGGAAGCGGGGCTGGGCGTAATTGGTCCGGAACCAGGCCAGCGCGCCGCTTGCGTCACGCCTCAGGCGCAACGTCAGACGGGCTGTATCATCGGGCAGTTCATCGGCCATGGCGGGCGCATCTAGCCTGAAACTGGGGGGCAGGAAACCGCTTTTGCATGTGCAGCCTCACCGCGTGGCCATTTGTTTGGCAAAGTGGATTTCAACCGCACGGCGCAGCCCGACTGCGATATTCTGCTGCCCCGCGTCGGACCGGATGCGGGCGGCATCCTCCCGATTCGAAAGATAGCCGAGTTCCAGCAGGATGGCAGGCATGTCCGGCGCCTTGAGCACGGCGAGCCCGGCCATGCGCAGTCCGCCGGACCGAAAGGGCACAAGAGCCGCACTTTCGCGGCGGACCAGCTTTGCAAATTCAAGCGACGCGGCCATCGTCTCGCGCTGGGCAAGGTCGACGAGGATCGACGTCACGTCATTGCTCTCGCCGGATAGGTTCACGCCGTTCAAAATGTCCGCCCTATTTTCCCGCTGCGCGAGCGCATGCGCCTCCCTGTCGGACGCGACCTCGGACAGGGTATAAATGGTCGACCCTGTCGCCTGCTCGCTTGCCGAATCCGCATGAACGGAGATGAACAATTGGGCGCCCAGATTGCGTGCAATCGCTGTCCGTTCCCGAAGGATGAGGAAGGTGTCGTCTTCGCGCGTGAGGGCAACGCGCACCCGGCCAGAGGCGAGCAGTTCATCCCGGATGCGCTTGGCCACCGACAGGACGACATTCTTTTCCTTGGCCCCGCCAAAGGGGGAAATGGTGCCGGGGTCATGCCCGCCATGTCCGGCATCGATCACAACCAATGGCCGACCCTTTGGCCCCAAAATGCGCGGTTGCGGGGTGCCTTGGACAACGGGATCAAGCGGGATGGTGATGTTATAGCGGCTGCGTGGCGGCCGCGCCCGGGCCGCGATCGGGGTCTGGCGCAGGTCCGCCATGCGTTCAAAGGCAGGGTCCGCCGCCGCCAGCCTGTTGGCCGGATAGGGGGTGCCCGCTGCTGAACCCAACGCTGCAAGGGCAAGGAAAACCGGCGCCATGGCCCCTCATGCCCCGAAATCCGGCTTCTGGTCCAGCCCTGATGGTCGATGTCGCGCGGATCTCGTGTGGCGCGACGCTGTCACCGTTTTTTAACAATATGTTAGCCAAGCCGCGTCCAGAGGAGGGGTGCCCGCCAAGCAAAGATGTTGCCGCTTTGGCAATGCAGTGCTAGCAGCAACAGGTCGCCGAGACTCTTTTCGGCATTCACAGGCCGGCCCTTATTGGGGATCCGGTCGTTCCAGGTTGACGTTGCATGATGCATGTTACTCCCGTTTCGCGCCCTTCCGCCCTTCTCGGCGACGCGCGGACAGGGGCTTTTGATTCGGCGATGACTGCCGGTCCTGCATCTGCGGCAGAGGCACTTTCACCAGAACCACACGGCTTGGAGCGTTTGCTCCGCCGGAATTTTGTCGCGCCAGTTGCCCTCACGGGCGGCTCGGGTCGCGCACGGAGATACGATAATGACAATGCGGATGTTGATCGACGCCCGCCACCCGGAGGAAACTCGGGTTGCGGTCGTCAAGGGAAACAAGATTGAGGAATTTGATTTTGAATCGGCGGAACGTCGCCAGCTCAAAGGAAACATCTACCTCGCAAAAGTAACGCGTGTGGAGCCGTCGCTCCAGGCGGCGTTTGTCGACTATGGTGGGAACCGTCACGGATTCCTTGCCTTTTCGGAAATCCACCCCGATTATTACCAGATCCCGAAGGAGGATCGCGAAGCGCTGCTCCGCGAAGAGGCCGAGCATGCGGCTGAAGAAGCCGCTCTGCGCGCCGCCGAAGGGGATGATGACATCATCGACGGTCATCATGACGATGACGGGCAGGACCATGACCGCCCCGATTCCGATCTGGAAGATGATGGCGAAGGCGATGCGCCCGCGCCGGAATCCGCAGGCGGCAATGGTCATGATGATCATGCGGCTGAAGATCTGCGTCGCCGCCGTATGGCGCTGCGCCGCCGCTATAAGATCCAAGACGTTATCCATCGGCGGCAGGTTCTGCTGGTGCAGGTCGTCAAGGAAGAGCGCGGCAATAAGGGTGCGGCGCTCACCACCTATCTGTCGCTTGCCGGCCGCTATTGCGTGCTTATGCCTAACACCACCCATGGTGGCGGAATCAGCCGTAAGATTTCAAATGCTGCAGACCGCAAGCGCCTGAAGACCATCATGGCGGAACTGGCTTTGCCGCCGTCCATGGGCTGCATCGTCCGCACCGCCGGTCTTCAGCGCACCAAGACCGAGATCAAGCGGGACTTTGATTATCTCGCCCGCCTGTGGGACGATATCCGCGAGACCACACTGAAGAGCCAGGCGCCGGCCCTCGTCAATGAGGACAGCGATCTCATCAAGCGCGCGATCCGCGATATCTACAACCGCGACATCGATGAGGTGATCGTGGAGGGTGAACGCGGCTATAAGCAGGCGCGCGACTTCATGAAGCTGCTGATGCCGAGCCATGTGAAGAAGGTGAAGGCTTATGCTGACGCCGTTCCGCTCTATCAGCGTTATGGCGCCGAAGATCAGCTGGAGGCGATGTACCATCCTGTCGTCCAGCTGAAGTCGGGCGGTTATCTCGTCATCAACCCGACCGAAGCTCTGGTGTCGATCGACATCAACTCGGGCCGGTCAACGCGCGAACATGGCATCGAGCAGACGGCAGTTGCCACCAACCTAGAGGCGGCGCAGGAAATTGCTCGCCAGCTGCGCCTGCGCGACATGGCCGGTCTTGTTGTCATCGACTTTATCGACATGGAGTCCAACTCCAACGTTCGTAAGGTTGAAAAGGCGATGAAGGCGGCGCTCGCCAATGATCGCGCCCGCATTCAGGTCGGCCGCATCAGCCAGTTCGGTTTGCTCGAAATGAGCCGCCAGCGCCTGCGCACCGGTGTTTTGGAAGCTTCGACGCGCGAATGTCCGCATTGCGAAGGCACGGGCCTTGTCCGCACGGCCTCGTCGGCAGGCCTTTCGGCGCTGCGTATGTTGGAAGAAGAAGCGGCCCGCGGTCGTGGCAGCCAGCTCACGCTGCGTGCCAGCCAGGAAGCCGCCTTCTATGTGCTCAACCGCAAGCGGCATGAACTGGGTGAAATCGAAGAACGCTATGGCGTGCTGATCGATGTCCAGTCCGATGGTCAGCTGGAGGGCGCACGGATGACGGTCGAAGCCGGTGGCCCGCCGCCTGCTTTCCGCCCGACATATGAACCCATTGTCGATGATGAGCCTGATCTGGATGTCGAAGATTTCGACGATGAAGATGAAGGCGAGGAGGCGGAAGCTCGCGAAGATCGTGAAGACCGCGAAGAACGGGGCGATGGCGAAGCCCGTCGTCGTGGCCGCAGCCGTCGCCGCCGAGGCCGTCGTGGCGGTCGCCGCGATGACACCGAACGGGGTGAACCGTCTGCCGATGGGGAAGGCGATGCCGACGCCTCGGGCGATGAGGCCCAGGGTGAAGACGCGCCTGCCAATGCCGCCGAACCGCGCGAAGACAAGGATGGCGCCCGTCGCCGTCGCCGTCGCGGACGTCGCGGTGGTCGTCGTCGGCCTGAAGAAGGAACTGCAGGCACCGAAGAGTCGCAGGACGATGCCGTAGAGGCAGCGGACGAAGTGGCCCCGGTTGAGGCCGCGCCTGTTGACGCGGCGTCTGAAGGCGAGGCTCCCAAAAAGCCGCGTCGCCGGACGAGCCGGGCCAAGGCTGTGGACACCGTTGAGGCGGTTGACGCCCCGGTTGAGGTTGTTGCGGAAGAACCTGTGGCTGAAAAGCCGAAGCGCACCCGCAAGAAAAAGGCCGATGCCGATGTAACAGAGGCCGCAGCAGATGTGGCTCCGGTTGCACCGGAACCGGTGGTAGCCCCGGCTGTTGAAGAGGCCGTGGCCGAAAAGCCGAAGCGCACCCGCAAGAAGAAGACGGACACAGACGCAGCACCTGAGGCTGCGGCAGATGCCCCGGCTGCGGACGCTGCTGCACCTGACGCTCCGGCTGCTGAGGCTGAAGGATCGACTGATACACCGCGTCGTGGCTGGTGGCAGCGCACCTTCGGCGACGCCGTCTGATCTCCGGGCTTTCAGCCCGCGTTCAGCAAGGGGAGGGGAGAAGCAACACCATGCAATTCCCCTCCCTCCTTGTCCGCTCCTTCATCAGCCGTTGTGTTGCCCTGCTTCTGGCCGTCACCTTGGCGGTCCAGCCGGCCATGGCCCAGTCGATCCTGCGCGACGCAGAGACCGAGGCGCTGTTTGCAGACATGTCTGCCGGCGTCATTCAGGCGGCGGGCCTCCAGCCAAAGCACGTCCAGATCGTCCTGCTGCAGGATAAGGAAATCAACGCCTTTGTGGCGGGTGGGCAGATCGTCTATGTCCATTCCGGCCTTGTCGCGGCCGCGAAGAACGCCAATGAAGTTCAGGGCGTCATCGCGCATGAAATCGGCCATGTTGCAGGCGGCCACATCATCCGCAGCAGCGAAGGCATCAAGACCGCAACCGGCATTACATTGTTGAGCCTCCTGCTCGGCGCAGCGGCGATTGCGGCGGGCGCGGGGGAAGCTGGTGCCGGTATCATGGCCGCCGGGCAACAGGCCGCCATGAGCAAGTTTTTGGCCTTCACGCGCACACAGGAATCCTCGGCAGATTCGGCAGCAGCCAGCTACATGTCCAAAGCGGGCATCAGCGGCAAAGGCATGATCAGCTTTTTCAAGACGCTACAGAATGTCGAGTTCCGCTACGCCATCCCGCAGGAGGACAGCTATGGCCGCACCCATCCGCTGACGGGAGAACGCATCGCAGCGCTTCAGGAAGTGGTGGAGAAGGATGCCGCCTGGAACAAGCCGACAGACCCGGCGCTGGAAGCGCGGTTTCAGCGCGTCAAGGCAAAGCTGACAGGCTTCGTGTCTGAACCGCGCCAGACGCTCATCACCTATCCTGTCACCGATACGTCCATTCCAGCCCGCTATGCGCGCGCTTATGCCTGGCACCGCAGCGCCTATCCCGACAAAGCGCTCGAAGAGGTGGACTCGCTCCTCAGCTCCGTCCCGCATGATCCCTATTTTCTGGAGCTGAAAGGGCAGATCCTGCTCGAATCAGGGCGACCACAAGAGGCGCTGCCGGTGTTGCGTGAAGCGACTGACCTTACCCGATCCCAGCCGTTGATTGCCGCTTTGTTCGGCCATGCGTTGCTGGCGACAGAAGATAAGGCCAATCTACCTGAGGCGACGCGGGTGCTGAAATCAGCGGTGTCGAAGGATAATGACAATCCCTTTGCCTGGTATCAGCTGGGCGTCGTCTATGAACGCGAAGGGGATTTGCCGCGCGCCCAGCTGGCTACGGCGGAACGCTATAGCCTGCAAGGGCAGACCAATCTGGCATTGGTGAGCGCCGAAGCCGCGATGGGCGGGATTGCAAAGGGATCTCCGGACTGGATTCGCGCGCAGGACATTGCCATGGCGTCGCGGGCGGAAATGGAAAACAACAAGCACAGGCGGCGATGAACGGGGGACTGAAAACGATGGTGTTGCCGATTCTGGCAGGGCTGGTCGGCGCAGGTGGCGCTGCGCTTTACATGGCGTCCGTCGAGCCCGCAGCCGCGCCCGTCAACCCGACGGATCGCGCGGCGATTGAAACGATCGTGCGGGAATATATTCTCACGCACCCGGAAATCCTGCCGCAGGCGATGGAAAATCTGCGTGCGCAGGAATTGTCCAAGGTGGTGGAGACGAACCGCAAGCTCATCGAAACACCCATCGGCGATGCCTGGGAAGGTGCGGCTGACGCCGACGTGACGCTCGTCGAGTTTTACGATTATGCTTGCGGCTATTGCCGCGCCTCCCTCACCGATATCGAAAAGCTGCTTGCCGAAGATAAGAAGCTCAAGGTCGTCTATCGCGACATGCCTGTCTTAGGGGAGGACAGTGTGGAGGCCGCGCGGCTCAGTGTCGCCGCCGCCATGGCCGGGAAATTCAACCTGATGCACAAGCCGCTTTACGCCAAGGGGCGCCCGACGCCGGAGGCGCTGGCGGTGGTCCGCAAGGATCTGGCGCTCGACAAGGCGGCCATTGGCAATCCGGCGGTTGATCAGGAATTGACCAAGAATTTGCAGCTTCAGCGCCAGCTTGATTTGTCCGGGACACCCGCCTGGGTGGTGGGCAGCAAGGTGCTGGTTGGTGCAGTTGGCCATGATGCATTGAAGGCTGCCATCGCAGAAGCGCGTGCCGCAAAGGCCGCGCGCTAGCCTGGTTCCATTTTTCCCCTTGGCAGAACAGCGGCATGTGCCATTGTCCGGCCATGACAAAGCGACCCATAATCGCGGCCTTGGCCGTGCTGCTCTGCGGACAGGCGGCCCTGTCCGCCCCTGCAAAGCACGTCCCTTCACAGAAAGTGTCCATGACTGATTCAGCAAAGCCCCCCGTCGCTGCCCAAAAGCCGCATTTTTATGAACGGCATGGCGTCCGGATCGACGATCCCTATGCCTGGTTGAAGGATGAAGGCTATCCCAAGGTCGATGATGTCGACGTGCTCGACTATCTGAAGGCCGAAAACACCTATTTCGAAGCGCAGATGAAGCCGCTTGCGCCGCTTGTCGAAACGATCTTTCAGGAGATGAAGGGCCGTCTGAAGGAAGATGACAGCTCGGTCCCGCAAAAGGACGGTGACTATCTTTACTGGCGCCGATTTGAACCGGGTGCCCAATATAAGCAGTGGATGCGCCAGCCCGTCAGCGGCGGTGCAGAGACGGTTCTGCTCGATGAAGCGAAGCTGGCTGAGGGCAAGGAATATTTTCGCCTGTCGGGCATCACCATTTCCGAAGATGACCGGATGATGGCTTATGCGACCGATACCAACGGGTCGGAACGCTACACCATCCGCTTTCAGGATCTGGTGACGGGGGAGCATCTGGCCGATGAAATCCCCGGCACGCTGGGCGACTTCGTGTTTTCAGCGGACGGAAAACATCTGCTCTATGGTCTCGTCAACGACAATTGGCGGGTGGAGAAGATCCTGATCCACACGCTCGGCACGCCTGTTGCTGAGGATAAGGTGATCTACGCGGAGCCCGATCAGGGGTTCCAGACGGGCGTCGGCATGACGCACAGCCGCAAATGGATTGTGGTTGCAACAGGCGACAATGAAACAAGCGAAGTCCGCCTGCTCCCCGTCAATGATCCCTTCGCCAAGCCGCTCCTTGTGCGCGAGCGCAAAAAGGGCGTGGAATATGATGTGGAGGAGCATGAGGGCACGCTCTTCATCCACACCAATGACACGAGCACTCAGTTCCGGCTGGTGACCGCAGCGCTGGCCAAGCCCGGTGAATGGACGGAGCGCATCGCGCCATCGCCCAATTTCTACATGACGGCAGTGTCCACCTTTGCCGACTTCTTCATCGTCGAAGGGCGGGACAATGGCCTCGATCAGGTGGAAATCCACCCCTATCGCGGCGGCAAGCCCAAGCGGATTGCTTTCCCCGAAGCGAGCTATTCGGCGGGGCTCGACGAGAACCCGGAATATAAGGTCGCCAAGCTGCGGCTGTCCTATGAGTCGATGATCACGCCCGACACCGTGACCGAATATGATGTGTCCACAGGCGAGATGACGACGCTCAAGGTGCAGGAAATCCCGAGCGGCTATGATGCTAGCCAATATGCGACTGAACGCGTCGAGATCACCGCGCGGGACGGAACGAAGGTGCCGGTGTCGGTCGTCTACAAAAAGGGATTCAAGAAAGACGGCAACGGCCCGCTCTATCTCTATGCCTATGGTGCCTATGGCTATGCGATCCCGCCGGGCTTTTCGACGGTGCGGCTCTCGCTGCTCGACCGCGGCTTTGCCTATGCCATCGCGCACATCCGCGGCGGCGATGATCTGGGCCAGCAATGGCAGCTGGATGGCAAGCTGACCAAGCGGACCAATACGTTCAACGACTTTGTGGACTCCGCCAAAGGCCTCATTGATTTAGGCTTTGCGAAGCCCGGGCGGATTGTGGCGGCGGGGGGCTCTGCCGGCGGCGAGCTGATGGGTGTCGTCGTCAACACCGATCCTGAGTTGTGGGGTGCGGTCGCAGCGCATGTGCCGTTTGTCGATGTGCTCAACACCATGCAGGATGAAACCCTGCCGCTGACGCCGGGCGAATGGCCGGAATGGGGCAACCCCATCACCGACAAAGCGGCGTTTGATCTCATCCGCAGCTACAGCCCCTATGACAATGTGAAGGCGCAGGCCTATCCGCCGCTGTTCATCACCGGCGGCCTCAACGACCCGCGCGTGACCTATTGGGAGCCTGCCAAATGGGCCGCCAAGCTGCGCGCGACCAAGACCGACCAGAGTGTCCTGTTGCTCAAAACCAATATGGGCGCAGGCCATGGCGGTAAGTCCGGCCGGTTTGAGAGCCTTCGTGAGGACGCGGAAGAATATGCCTTCTTCCTGTGGCAGCTGGGGATGGTGAAATAGGGCGTGAAGGACTTCCGTCTTCCCATCGCGCCCGCCCCTGCCGACATCGATGAACTTGGCCATGTCAACAATGCGGTATGGGTACGGTGGCTGCAGGATGTGGCGACCGCCCATTGGGATGCGGTTGCAAGGGATGAGGACAAGACGGCCTATGTCTGGGTCGTCGTCCGGCATGAGATTGACTATCTCGGCAATGTCGGCCCCGGGGAGACGGTGACCGCGCGGACATGGATCAGAGATCCCCCCAAGGGCGCGCGCTTTGACCGGAATGTCGAGTTTCTGAATGGCGGCGGCAAAGTGGTCGTGCGCGCTAAGACGACTTGGGCGTTGATCGACAAAGCCTCGGGCCGGATCGCCCGGGTGCGGGAGGAGATTGCGGCCCCGTTTCTGGGGTGAATGAAAAGACACCGCTTACCCTGAGCCTGTCGAAGGGTTGCTGTTCCTTTTTGAAGAGAAGGACCAGGCTTCGATGAGCTCACCCTGAGCGGGGTAAGAGGAAATCTGAAAGTGGTTTCAACACCGCCTCATTCGCTTTCAACCCGTTCGGAATGACGCCGCAGAGGGACAACGCGCTTCAACGCGCGTTCCATCCCGCCAGGATATGATCTAGGGAACCAAGATGCCACCCCAAGCCCCCGCAACGGCCGATACGTCTGGCCTCGATTTTGCCGTGATGCGGCGCTTCATCCCCTATCTATGGCCCAAGGACATGCCGGGCCTGCGGCTCCGCATCGTCATCGCGCTCACGCTGGTGCTGGTGTCCAAGGGCATCCAGATCAGTATGGGCTTCCTTTATGGCGCCGCGATTGACCGGATGAAGCCGGGGCTGGAAGCTGGCGTCACGCTCGCGATCGGGCTGGTCGTGGCCTATGCGGGTGCGCGCTTTGCAGGCGTGCTGTTCGATAACCTCCGCAACGTCGTGTTTGAGCGGGTGGGACAGGATGCGACGCGCAGGCTTGCTGAACATGTCTTTGCACATCTGCATAAATTGAGCCTGCGTTTTCATCTGTCACGCCGCACCGGGGCTGTCACCAAGGTGATTGAGCGGGGGACGAAGAGCATCGATGTCATGCTTTACTTCCTCCTCTTCAACATCGCGCCCACGGTGATTGAACTCGCTGCCGTGATGATCATTTTCGGCACCAAATTTTCCATGGGTCTCGTCGGCGCGACCGCGCTGATGGTGGTCACCTATATCTATTTCACGCAGAAAGTGACCGATTGGCGCAACGCCCTGCGCGCTGAAATGAATGAACTGGATACCGCCACGGTCGCGCGGTCGGTGGACAGTCTGCTCAACTATGAGACGGTCAAATATTTCAACGCAGAAAAGCGGGAGACCGAAATCTATGCGCGCGTTGCGCGGCGCTATGCCGATGCGGCGGTCAAATCGGAAAACTCGCTCGCCTGGCTCAATATCGGTCAGTCGCTGGTGACCAATCTGATGATGGCGGGCGCAATGGGCTATACCGTCTGGGGCTGGTCAAAGGGTGAATTCACCTCGGGCGACGTCGTCCTCGTCAATACGCTGTTGGCCCAGCTGTTCCGCCCGCTTGATATGCTCGGCATGGTGTACCGCACCGTGCGGCAGGGGCTGACCGATATGGCGGCGATGTTTGACCTGATCGATACCGAAGCTGAAGTGCGCGACCGGCCCGATGCCAAGCCGTTGGTCATCTCCGGCGGTGCGTTGTCTTTCGAAGATGTCAGCTTCGCCTATGAGGCGGACCGCCCGATCCTGAAGGGCGTCAGTTTTGCGGTTCCGGCCGGGCGGACAATGGCTGTCGTCGGCCCGTCGGGTGCGGGCAAATCGACGCTCGCGCGGCTCATCTACCGTTTTTATGATGTCACCGGTGGCCGCATCATGATCGATGGGCAGGATGTGCGCGATGTGACGCAATCGACGTTGCGCGCCGCGATTGGCATCGTGCCGCAGGACACGGTTCTGTTCAACGACACGATTGGCTATAATGTCGGATATGGCCGTGAAGGCGCCTCTCAGGAGGAGATTGAGGCCGCCGCCCGTGGCGCGCAGATCCATGCCTTTATTGCCGCCCAACCCCAGCAATATGAAACCCCCGTGGGGGAGCGCGGATTGAAGCTCTCCGGCGGGGAAAAACAGCGCGTGGCGATTGCGCGTACGCTCCTGAAAGATCCGCCGCTCCTGATTTTGGATGAAGCGACCAGCGCCCTCGATAGCCGGACCGAATCTGAAATTCAGGCGACATTGGCCCGCGTTTCAGAAAAGCGCACCACCGTCGTCATTGCCCACCGCTTGTCCACCATCGTTGATGCGGATGAGATCATCGTGCTGGAGGCGGGCCAGGTTGCGGAGCGGGGCACCCATGCAGACCTGCTCAAACAGGGCGGCCTTTATGCTGAAATGTGGGCGCGCCAGCAGGCGGAGGATGATGAGGAAAGCGCGGTAGCGGCCGAATAGCGTTTTCCACCGGTGCCGCTTGACCCTTGTCAGGATAGCTCGACTTCCCGCTCCGCGCCCGCCAAAGCCGCAAGCGTGTCGGCCCTCCTCGATCAGCTTCATGCGACCTTCGGTTTCTCCGCCTTTCGCGGGGTGCAGGCGCAGGTCATTGACCGCGTTATGGCGGGCGAGCGCACTTTGGCCGTCATGCCAACGGGTGCGGGCAAGTCGCTCTGCTACCAGCTCCCATCCGTGGCGATGGAGGGGACTTGTGTCGTCATTTCCCCATTGATCGCGCTGATGCATGATCAGGTGCGTGCAGCCGATGCGGTTGGCATCCGGGCAGCGACGCTGACCTCTGCCGATGATGATCGGGCCGCAACGATGGACCGGTTCCGCGCGGGTCTGCTCGACCTGCTCTATGTCGCGCCCGAACGTGCGTCCTCGGGTGAGTTCCGCAATCTGTTGCGGCAGGGGAAGATTACGCTCTTCGCGATCGATGAGGCGCATTGCGTGTCCGAATGGGGGCATGATTTCCGCCCCGATTACAGGATGCTCGCGCCGCTAATGGATGAATTTCCGGATGTGCCGCGTCTGGCGCTGACGGCGACGGCGGATGCCCATACCCGGGGCGACATCTTGGCGCAGCTCGGCATTCCCGTAGGCGGGATGATCGTGTCTGGCTTTGACCGGCCCAATATCCGCTATGCCATTTCGCCGCGCGACAATGGCCCGCGCCAGATCGCGGAGTTCGTTTCGACAACACCGGGGGCAGGCATTGTCTATGCCCGTTCGCGCGATGCAACGGAGAAGCTGGCGGCCTCGCTCGCCAAATCGGGGCGTCCGGTACGCGCCTATCATGCTGGGTTGGATGCCGATGTGCGCAAGCGCAATCAGGCGGATTTTGTCGCATCCGAAGATATGGTGATGGTCGCCACCATCGCGTTCGGGATGGGCATCGATAAGCCCGATGTTCGCTTTGTCATTCACGCGGGTCTGCCCAAATCGATTGAGGCCTATTATCAGGAAACCGGTCGTGCCGGGCGTGATGGTGATCCCGCGCTCGCCCAGATGTTCTGGGGGGCAGAGGACTTTGCCCGTGCCCGCCAATGGCTGTCTGAAGTCGAACCGAGCCGTTTGGCCGGAGAGCGGGCACGTCTCGCCTCGCTTGGTGCACTGGTCGAAACAGGGGGGTGCCGTCGCGCGGTGTTGCTGCGGCATTTCGGCGAAATACCGGGGGACACTTGCGGGAATTGCGACAATTGCCAAAGCCCACCAGCTGCCGTTGATGCGACCGAAGTGGCGCGCAAGCTGCTCTCCGCTGTGTATCGCACCGGCCAGAGCTATGGGCTGGGTCATATCGAAAATGTGCTGACCGGCAAAAGCGATGAGCGTGTGATCAAACAGCAGCATGACCGGCTGTCGGTTTTTGGCATTGTCTCTGCGGACGAGGCGCCGATGCTCAAGCCCGTCGCCCGTTCGCTCACCCTGCGGGATGCGCTGCGCACGACTGACCATGGCGGGCTGATGCTTGGGCCAGAAGCGCGCGCGATTTTGAAGGGGGAGGGCCATGTCTCCATTGTCATCCCGCCCAAGCGGGAGCGGCGCAGGCGCGGCGGCGCCAGCCCCAATCCCGTTGGGGATCCAATCTTCGAGGCGCTGCGGGCGTGTCGGCGGGACCTGGCAGCAGAAGCCGGTGTGCCGCCTTATGTGATTTTCCACGATGCCACGCTGCGCGAAATGGCCCAGATTCGGCCAAAGAGTTTGCGGGACTTGGCGCTTGTCACCGGCGTGGGAGACCGTAAGCTTGAAGCCTATGGCGATGCGTTTCTGGCTGTTCTAAAGCAATATTAGGAGGACCGAACCGATGTTCCGCACATTGACCAGCGACATTCTCGTTGCCCCGCAAATCGGCGTTGATGCCGTAGCGGAAGCCAAGGCGTTGGGCGTCACCTTGATCATCAACAATCGTCCTGAAGGCGAATCGGATGATCAGGTTCCCGGCGGTGACATTGAGGCGGCGGCCCGCGCGGCGGGCCTCGACTATGTGGCCATCCCCATCACCCATTCGGGCTTTAGCCAGCCACAGGTTGAAGCGATGGTCGCCGCGCTTGAGGGGGCCGAGGGCAAGATTTTGGCCTATTGCCGATCGGGCACGCGCTCCACTTTGCTCTGGGCGCTGGCCGAAAGCGCGCAGGGCGGAGACCCGGATTCGCTGACCAACATGGCGGCCAAGGCGGGCTATGACGTCGGCCCGGTGCGTCCGTTGATGGACATGCTGAAGGCGCAGGCCTGATCATGCTGGTGCTGATCAAGCTTGGGGTGTCGCTCCTGTCGATCCTCGCGCTTGCCGGGCTGGCCAAATTATTGAACCTGGGCGGTGATCTGCGCATCCGTGACGAAGATCATGCCCGCGCGCTGGCGCAAGAGGCGGTCTTCGGCTTCGTCGCGACAGACATCGTCATCGACCGCGCCGGCATGGGCGCGCTCTTGAAGGATGCGCAGGGCCGCCAGATGCTGTTGCGCCGCCATGGCGCGGCCTTTGTCGGCCGCCTGCTCGACCGGCGGCTGGAAGCGCGGCTTGATCAGAATTTTCTCACCATCGGCACGGGGGAAAAGACCTTCGGGTCGATCACCCTCAACCTCGGTGACGCTGCCCAATATTGGGCAGCAGGGCTAAGGCACGTTCCCGCATGACCATACCCAATCTTCCCAACCCTATCGATTATGCTGTGCCGGGGTTCATCCTGCTCATCCTCATTGAGATGATCTGGGCCAAGCGCCGCGCCCCCGAAAAATATGAGCCAAAGGATACGCTCACCTCACTCGCCTTCGGGCTGGGCAGCACGGTGGCAGGGCTCCTCGTCGCGGGCGGCGTGGTGGCCGTGTCGCTTTGGGCCTATGACTTCCGCCTGATGACCATTCCCTTCACCTGGTGGGCGTGGATTGCCTGCTTCGTGATCGATGATCTGGCCTATTACGCCTTTCACCGTTCAGCCCACCGCGTCCGCTGGTTCTGGGCAAGCCATGTGAACCATCATTCCAGCCAGCATTATAATCTGTCGACCGCGCTGCGGCAGACATGGACCGGCTTTTTCGCGATCAGCTTCATCTTCCGCGTGCCGTTGCTGTTCATGGGCTTTCATCCGGCGATGGTGGCGTTTGTCGGTGGGGTAAACCTCATCTACCAATTCTGGATCCACACCGAGGCGATTGACCGTTTTCCGCGCTGGTTTGAGGCGGTGATGAACACGCCGAGCCACCACCGTGTCCATCACGCGACCAATCCGCGCTATCTGGACCGCAACTATGCGGGCGTCTTCATCATCTGGGACCGGATGTTCGGCACCTTTACGCCGGAAGTTTATGATGAGCCGATCCGCTATGGCATTGTGAAGCAATTGGGCACGTTCAATCTGCTTTGGTCGATCTTTCATGAATGGATCGGCATTGCGCAAGATATGTGGACGGCCCCCTGGCGCCACAAATTGAGCTATGTCTTGCGGGAGCCCGGCTGGTCGCATGACGGCAGCCGGGAAACGAGTGACACGATAAGAGAGCGCTGGCTGGCAACACGCGGCCAAGCGGAAATGGGGATGGAAGAACAGGCATGGAAGAGTTCGACATTGTCGTCATCGGCGGCGGATCAGGTGGAAGCGCGGCCGCAGGTCGGCTGAGCGAAGATGGCAAATATAGTGTCTGCGTGATCGAAGCCGGCAGTGCGAACTCCAGCTGGCGCATCATCGCGCCGGGAATGCTGCCGTTCCTGCCCAAAAATTCCAACTGGCGGTTTGATACGGTCCCGCAAAAGGGCCTGAACGGACGCACCGGCTATCAGCCGCGTGGCAAGGGCCTTGGCGGCTCTTCGGCGGTCAATGCCATGCTCTATCTGCGCGGCTGCGCCTGGGACTATGACAATTGGGCCGCCCTTGGCGCGACCGGCTGGTCCTATAAGGACGTGCTCCCCTATTTCCGTCGTGCCGAAGGCAATGTGCGCGGCGCCGATGACTTTCATGGCAGCGATGGGCCGCTCACCGTCAGTGATCAGCTTTGGCCCAATGCGGGCAGCGTTGATTTTGTGGATGCCGCCGCTGAGCTGCAAATGCCCCGCAACCCAGACTTTAGCGGCAAGCAGCTGGACGGCGTTGGGCTCTATCAGGTCACGCAACGGGCAGGTGAACGCTGGACGGCAGCGCGGGCCTATGTCCTTCCGCAACAGGCGGCTGGGCGGCTTCATGTTGAAACCGGTGCGCATGTCGAAAAAATCCTGATTGAAAATGGCCGCGCCGTCGGTGTCCGCATCCGGCAGGGGCGGACCACCCGCACCATCCGTGCCCGCCGCGCCGTCATCCTCTCGGGAGGCGCCTTTGGCACGCCGCAAATCCTGATGCTGTCGGGCATTGGCCCGGCCGATCATCTGAAGGCGCATGGTATCGACGTGGTGGTCGACCGCCCAGCCGTTGGCGCGGATATGCAGGACCATATCGATTATGTCGCCAGCTTTCAGACGGGCGGCGATGTCTTCAACGGTACGACGCTGTCGGCCTCGATCCGCTTCCTCAAATCAGTGTTCCAATGGCGGTCCAAGCGGACCGGCACGCTGACCACGCCCTATGCCGAAGCCGGTGGCTTTGCGAAGACGCGGCCCGATGTTGCAGTGCCGGACGTCCAGTTCCATTTCGTGCCGGCGATGCTGGAAGATCATGGCCGGGAATCGGTCAGCGGGGTGGGTTATTCGATCCATGTCTGCGTGCTGCGTCCCGAAAGCCGGGGCACCGTCCGCCTTGCCAGTGCAGACCCGATGGCCGCGCCACGCATTGACCCGAACTTTCTGGATGATGACCGCGATCTTGAGGTGCTGCGCGCAGGCGTCAAGTTGGTGCACCGGATCAATGCCGCGCCGCCCCTCGCCAAACATGGCGGGCGGGACCGGCATGATACGCCGCTTCATGATGATGCCGCCCTCGATCAGATGATCCGCAACCGCTCTGACACGGTCTATCATCCGGTCGGCACAGCACGCATGGGGTCTGATGCGGATGCCGTCTGTGACCCCTGCCTGCGCGTGCGCGGTGTGGAGGGGCTCTACATCGCCGACGCTTCGGTGATGCCGCGTCTTGTGTCAGGCAATACCAATGCGCCCTCCGTGATGATTGGGGAGCGTTGTGCCGACTTTGTGCGGGCGGATCTCGCTTAGCTGACCAGCGCCACCAGCATGGCGGGCGTCAGCACTTGCGGGAGCTCGGTCGGTTCCGCTGCGCCTTTTGCGTAGAAGAGGTAGAGCGGGACACCGGAGCGACCGCGCGCTTCAAGAAAGCGGCTGATCGCGGGGTCGGCGTTGGTCCAGTCCCCGACCATCACGACCACACCGGCCTTGGCGAAGGCGCGGGTCACCTCGTCGCGTTCAATGGCGGCCTTTTCATTGACCTTGCAGGTCAGGCACCAGTCAGCGGTGAAGTAGAGGAAAACGGGCGTCCCCTTGGCACGTAACATAGCAAGCTTTGCCTCGTTGAACGGCGCGCCTGTGGCGAGGTCCGCCTTGCGCTGCACCAGCATTGCGCTTGGTGCAAAGGCGATCAGCGCGGCTGTCGCGATCAGGATACCGCCACCGATCAGGGCTGTTGACTTGCCCGCCGCCTGCCGCCGCCCGATGAGGAGGAGCAGCAAGGTGAGCACGCCTGCTGCCAGGATGCCAAGGGCCAGGCCGCTTGGGCCCGTCTGGCGCCACAGCAACCAGCCCAGCGCAATCGCTGTTAGGAACATCGGGATCGACAGGATCGCCTGAAAGCGGCCCATCCATGCACCGGGCTTGGGCATCCGGCGGCGCAAGGCGGGCACGAAGCCAATCAGCAGGAACGGCAAGGCAAGGCCAAGCCCGAGACCGGCAAAGATCGCCAGTGCCGCGGCCAGCGGCAAGACGAGCGCAGCGCCCAAGGCAGCGGCCATGAACGGCCCCGTGCACGGTGTCGCTACAAAGGCGGCCAGCACACCGGTCCAGAAGGAGCCTGCGGCCCCGTCCTGGCCCGCCAAAGCCTCCCCACCGCCAAAGCCGCGCAGGTGAAAGACATGAGCGAGGTTCAGCGCGACGGCTGTTACGAGCAGCAACAGCAGCAGGATGACGCGTGGCTCCTGCAATTGGAACGCCCAGCCGATGGTCGCACCCCCGGCCCTGAGGCCAAGCAGCAGCCCGCCCAGCGCAAGGCAGGTGAGCATCACCCCAGCGGTATAGGCAAGCGCTTCTCTTTTGGCGGCCTGCTCATCGCCGCCCGCGCGGGCAAGGCTCATGGCCTTCAGGCTGATGACAGGGAAGACACAGGGCATGATGTTGAGCAGCAGCCCACCCAATATGGCACCGGCCAGAGCCGCAAGAATCGTCGCGATGCCGGCATTGCTTTCCACGGGCGGGACCGGGCCGGGCACCGCGCTTATCTCAAAGCCCCGCTTGTCGCCCGTTGCAAAGACACCGCTCAGCCGGTCAAACGCTGCGCCCTTGGCCTGTATGTCCAAAATCAGCCTGTCGCCCACCCGCACTGCCTTTTGCGGGGCGGCATAGGCAATGGCCTCTTCCGTTTCGGCAAAGAACCAGGGGTCAGGGGTGGAGACGCCAGTGGGTAGGGGGAGGGCCAGACGGACCTTATCTCCCTCACGCTGGAACACTGCCTGCCCGCCCAAGGGAAGTGCTAGCTTTGCGCGCCATCCGTCAAAGCGGGCTCTATCTGTCGAGGCAATGGTGCCGCCGCCAATGGTCAGATCGAGCGTCAGCGTGCCGCGTTCGGGCACGCAAATCTTGTCGGTACAGGCGAGCCATTGCGCCTCGGCGCGGATAGGGACGCGCGTCCCCCGCGTCAGGCCTGCTGGAAGCGTGACGGGCAGCAGCAAGGCGTGATCGCCATTGAAGACATGGTTCATCAGCCCAGCCACAATGAGCTTCTCAGGCACCGGCCAGCGCATCGCGCCCAGTGTGGCACCCGCAGGTAAGGTCCAGTTGAGTGAGATGCCCACACCTGCATCGCCGGGGTTGCGCCAATAGCCATGCCAGCCCGGCTTTGGTTGCATGTCGATGGCGAGCATCACGGTTGATCCCGGTGCGGGCGTTTGGCTTTCAGCAGCGAGTGTCGCTGTGATGTTCGTCTGCGCGGTGGCCGGCGCTGCAAGGCCGATCATCAGCACAAATGTCATCACCATGTTGCGAAGGATTGAGCGGGAAAGGCCTTGCCGGGTCATGCTTCGCTCTATAGCCATGAAACGCCCGCATTAAACAGGAGGATCTTCTCATGGCACGCGCACGCTGGTTCGCCGCTGCAACCTTATTGGCGGCAGCGCCCGCTTTTGCAGGAGCGACGCCGCCAAAGCTTGTCGTCGCCATTTCGGTCGACCAGTTTTCGAGCGACCTGTTTTCAGAATGGCGCGGCAAATATACCGGTGGGATGAAGCGGATGACGACGGGCGTCGTCTTTCCCGGCGGCTATCAAAGCCATGCCGCAACGGAGACCTGCCCCGGCCATTCGACGATTCTGAGTGGCATCCGCCCCGGTCGTGCCGGTATCGCTGCCAATGACTGGTTCGGCATGCGCGGCGAGAAATATGACGAGATTTATTGCGTCGAGGATGAAGACGTCGCCGGATCAACGCATGACAATTACACAGTGTCGTTGAAGCATCTGAGCGAAGACTGGAGCACGCTTGGCGACCGGATGAAGGCTGTGCCCGG
This sequence comes from uncultured Sphingomonadaceae bacterium, assembly GCA_937996655.1. Classification (GTDB taxonomy): domain Bacteria; phylum Pseudomonadota; class Alphaproteobacteria; order Sphingomonadales; family Sphingomonadaceae; genus Aquisediminimonas. Next base: position 120,388 of record CALKUK010000014.1, read on the forward strand.
CAGCAAGACGCGCGTCTTTGCCGTCTCTGGCAAAGATCGCGGCGCAACGATGATGGCCGGACGCAAGGCGGACCAGACCTGGTGGTATGATTGGCGCGCCAAGGGGTTCACGACATACGAAGCCGCTGACCGCAGTGGCGTAGACGCCGTTGTGCCTGCGCTGAAAACCGTCAATGCGCGCATCGCCCAATGGCTGGCCAAGCCCAGCATTCCCGCCTTGCCTGCCGTCTGCTCAGGCAAGATCAACCCCATTGCGATTGGCAAACTGACCGTAGGCAAGGGTGCTGAAGACGGCCCGCGCACGGACAAGCCGGATAATACGGCAAAGGATTTCCGAGCCACGCGCGCGCTCGATGTCGCAACGCTCGATATCGCGGAAAGCATGGTGACCGCCAATAAGCTGGGCCGCACAGGCGCTACCGACGTGCTGGCGATCAGCCTGTCGTCGACCGATTATATCGGCCATGCCTATGGCACTGAGGGGCCTGAAATGTGCGGGCAGATGGTCTCGCTCGATGCGCGCCTCGGCCACTTTTTTGCCGCGCTTGACCGGCAGAAGATCGATTATGTCGTGGCGCTGACGGCTGACCATGGCGGGTTTGACGCGCCAGAACGGCACGCAATCCATGCTTGGCCTGCGGCGGACCGTGCTTCGCTGATGCTCGCTTCCCAAAACCTCTCAGCCATGCTTGCCAAACAATTTGGCTGGCAGGGCTCTCTGGTCGAAAACCGGGCGCTTGGGGGGGACTATTGGTTCACACCGGCGGTGCCCGGCAACCGTCGGGCGGAAGCGGCGGCATGGCTGAAGGCGAACGTCGAAAAGCAGATGGCCGGGCAAATTGCGGCGGTGTTCACCAAAGGTGAAATTGCAGAATTGCCGGTGCCCACCGGAAACCCGGCGCTCTGGTCGCTGGCGCAGCGTGTGCGGGCGTCATTCGTGCCGGATCGCTCCGGCGACATTTATGTGGTCCTCCGCAACGGCCAGCAGCCGGTGCCTGCCGGGATTCGCGGTGCCGTGGCCACCCATGGCAGCCCCTGGGATTATGACCGCCGCGTGCCCATCCTGTTCTGGCGCAAGGGTATGGTGCCTTTCGAACAGCCCCAGCCGGTGGAGACGGTCGATATCCTGCCGACATTGGGTGGCCTGATCGGGCTCAACGTGCCGGCGGATACAGTCGATGGCCGCTGTCTCGATCTGGATGCAGGGCCGAACAGCAGCTGCAAATAAGGCTGAGGATCAGCGCTGATCGTAGGGCTTCAGCCCTGCGCCCAGCTGATTGCCCGTCAGCCTGATGGCCTCGTGCGTCCAATCGGCGACAAAGGTGGATGTGCGCTGGATGCCCGGCGCAATCGACGCCCGATTTGCGGAAATTGTAAGCCCGGCAGACGGGTTGTTGATGGTCTCTGCCCCCACCGCGATAAAGGCGGAGTAATTTTCCTTGCTGCGGCCCTGCACAAATTCATTGTGGGTGATGGTGCCGATCGCGCCTGCGGGCAGGTCGATCATATAGTTGGTTTCTGACCCGCGCGTGTCGTCAAAGCTGCTGTCGCTAATGTCGGCGCGCGCAGCTCTGCTCTTAACATAATGGCCGCCTGTACCGCGTTCAAAACGGGATCGGGTGATGATGAGGCGCGCATTGTCGTTGACGTAGATCGAGTGCGAACACATTCCGTCCGGGCATCCGCCAAGTCCGGAAAAGGTTGACCGGTCGATGGTGATCGTGGCCGCCCGGTCATTATTCGTAAGGATGCCCTGTTCAGAATTGCGGAAGACCGAATTCACAACGGTCAGGTCCCCTTTTTCGAGCCGAATGCCCGCGCCGTTGCGGTCCGGCACCTGAAAATTCTGAAAGACGATGCCTTCGACATGGGCCGCCTGACCGCGCAGGACGAGGCCGCCTTTGCCTTCGCAGGAGGTGCCGTTCAGGATGACGATTCCGGCGGCACTCGCGGCATAGGCGATGCGCCCACCCGTCTGCACCGCGCAGTCGCGATAAGTGCCCGGCGCAATGCGGATCGTCCCGTCGCCCGAACCGATGGCCGTCACCGCGTCTTGCAGGCGGGCATAGCCACGGCCTGTTTCCTCAACAGTAAAGCGTGCGTCCGACGTCTGGCCCGAAACTGGAGCCGCCAGAATAAGGGCAAGGGCAATGGAACGATGCAACGCAGTCATGGGACGCCTCAGGATATTTCGGCCGTTCTGGCGGCATTCCTGCGAAATTGTCGAGGTGTATTGAGGGTTAACCGCTGTACCGGACCCGGCCAAAACAACGTAGTTTACTCAAATCACGTCGTTTTTGATTGCGTGGTGTTCTGTATCTCCTGTAGCCTTATATTATGTCCGATTGTGATGCATGTTTGGTTCGGAACCGGGCCATTTGCTCGGCGCTGTCGCCCGATGAGCTCGGAGTTCTGTCTAAACTTGGCCGCAAACAGATGGTGACCCGCGGCCAGACACTGGTGTGGGAAGGGGATGAAGCCCTTGTCGTTGCCAATGTCATCCAGGGCGTTCTCAAATTGTCGGTCTCGACAGCCGACGGGCGGGAACAGATTGTTGGCGTCGTCTTTCCGTCGGACTTTATCGGCCGTCCGTTCGGCAAGGAAAGCCCCTATGGCGTGACCGCGCTGACGGACGCTGAAGTCTGCATCTTCACGCGCGCTGCCTTTGACGGCTTTGCCAAGGAGCATCCCGATCTGCAGCATAAGCTGCTCCAGCGCACGCTCGATGAGCTTGATCGGGCGCGCCAATGGATGATGCTGCTCGGCCGCAAGACTGCCAGTGAACGGATCGCGACCCTGTTGCTCGAAATCTCTAACCGACTGGGCAGTTCAAGCTGTTCGGCCATTGCCCCGTTTCTCGATGAATTTGATCTGCCAATGGACCGCCAGCAAATGGGCGATGTCCTCGGCCTCACTATCGAAACCGTCAGCCGTCAGCTTACCAAGCTGAAAGAGGCCGACATGATTGCATTGCCAGACAGGCGCCGTGTCGTGATCAAAGACCGCCGTCGGCTCGAGAACATTGCGCTCGCAGCATAGGCTTTTGACCTAGGTCAATGTCCCGCTGCTCATGTCCTGCGAGTCAGGACCGCAGGGATATGCCGCATGAAGCGGTGTCTCGGGGAACGACTATGGAAGAAGTTATCCTTCGCGGCGGGGCCTATTACCTCGTGGCCTTCATTGCTTTTTTGGCGGCGGTGACTGCCGTCGACACTGCCTTTTCCGTCCATATGTGGATTGTCACGGCGGCGGCGTTGATCGCCGCTTTCTATTCGAACCGGGGCTTTGATTATAAGGCCGGTCGGTTCCCCGCACTGTCCGCGCAAACGCTGTCGACTTATGATGACGATCCCATTCGCTGGGGGGCGATTGCCACACTCTTCTGGGGCATGGCAGGCTTTCTTGTCGGCCTTATCATCGCGCTGCAGCTGGCCTTCCCGGCGCTCAATCTTGGCTTTGAATATACGACCTTCGGGCGGCTCCGGCCGCTGCACACATCGGCCGTCATCTTTGCTTTTGGCGGCAATGCGCTGATCGCGACGAGTTTTTACATCGTTCAGCGCACCTGCCGCGCGCGTCTGGCCTTTCCCGGCCTCGCCCGCTTCGTCTTCTGGGGGTACCAGCTGTTCATCGTGCTGGCGGCGACCGGCTATCTGATGGGCGTGACCGAGGGCCGCGAATATGCTGAGCCTGAATGGTATGTTGATCTCTGGCTGACGGTCGTCTGGGTCTCTTACCTGGTCGTCTTCGGCGGCACGATACTGAAGCGTAAAGAGCCGCATATCTATGTGGCCAACTGGTTCTTCCTGTCCTTCATCCTGACGGTGGCCATGCTCCATCTGGTCAACAACCTGTCGCTGCCGGTCAGCCTGGTTGGGTCGAAAAGCTATTCCGCTTTTGCCGGGGTCCAGGATGCACTGACGCAGTGGTGGTATGGCCATAATGCCGTCGGCTTCTTCCTGACCGCCGGCTTCCTGGGGATGATGTATTACTTCGTGCCCAAGCAGGCCGAGCGGCCGATTTACAGCTACCGGCTGTCGATCATCCACTTCTGGTCGCTGATCTTCCTCTACATCTGGGCGGGGCCACACCACCTCCACTATACGGCGCTGCCCGATTGGGCGCAGACGCTGGGCATGGTCTTTTCGATCATGCTGTGGATGCCGAGCTGGGGCGGCATGATCAACGGCCTGATGACGCTTAACGGCGCGTGGGACAAGATCCGCACCGATCCGATCATCCGCATGATGGTGATGGCGCTCGCCTTTTACGGCATGTCGACCTTTGAAGGCCCGGTGATGTCGATCAAGGCTGTGAACAGCCTGTCGCATTATACCGACTGGACGATTGGCCATGTGCATTCCGGCGCGCTTGGCTGGAACGGGATGATCACCTTCGCCTCGCTTTATTATCTGTTCCCGCGTCTGTGGAACCGGCCACGCATGTATTCGCTGCGGATGATCAACTGGCATTTCTGGCTCGCGACGCTGGGCATCGTTTTCTACGCCTCGTCCATGTGGGTCACGGGCATCATGGAAGGCCTGATGTGGCGCGAATATGGGGCCGACGGCTACCTCGTCTATTCGTTTAGCGAAACGGTGGCGGCAAAGTTCCCGATGTACCTCATCCGTGCGGCGGGCGGGGGCCTCTATCTCACCGGGGCCTGTGTGATGGTCTTCAACGTCTGGATGACGTTGGCCGGCAAGATCCGCGATGAAAAGCCGATGACCGAAACTCTCCACGACCCGAATGCCGACCGTCCCGCGGTCGCCGTGCCCGCCGAATAAGGAGTTATGAACATGGCATTCAAGGCACTCAACCACGGCACGCTGGAACGCAATGTCGGCTTGCTCGGGCTCCTTGCTCTGTTGACGGTCACCGTCGGCGGCATTGTGGAAATCGCGCCGCTGTTCTGGATCGATTCAACCGTTGAAAAGGTGGACGGCGTCCGCCCTTATACTCCGCTCGAACTGGCCGGCCGGAACATCTACATCCGCGAAGGCTGCTATGTCTGCCACAGCCAGATGATCCGCCCGTTCCGTGACGAGGTGGAACGTTATGGCCATTACAGCCTGGCCGCGGAGTCGATGTATGATCACCCGTTCCAATGGGGGTCCAAGCGCACCGGTCCGGACCTTGCCCGTGTAGGGGGGCGCTATTCCGATGAATGGCACCGTCAGCATCTGAAGAACCCGCAGTCGGTCGTGCCGGAATCGGTGATGCCGCAATATCCCTTCCTCGCCGAAAAGGATTTGAAGGCCGGCGACATGACGGAGCATCTCAAGACGCTCCATGCGGTGGGTGTGCCTTATACGAAGAAGGACATTGCCCAGGCCAATGCCGACCTTGCCGCGCAGGCGGACCCGGACGCCGATGCGGGCGACCTTCTCAAACGGTACCCCAAGGCGCAGATCCGCGATTATGACGGCAACCCTGCCCGGTTGACCGAGCTGGATGCGCTGATCGCCTATCTGCAGATGATCGGTACGCTCGTCGACTTCAAGGCCGCCGAAGCACAGGAGCAGGCCAAGTGACCTACGACGCCCTTCGGCAATTTGCAGACAGCTGGGGCCTCGTCCTCATGGCGGTATCGTTCCTGACCTTCATCGGCTGGGCCTTCCGGCCGGGATCGACAGACATCAGTTCAGAAGCTGCCAACATGATCTTCAAGGAAGATGACAATGGCTAAAAATGACAATGACATTGGCCCCCGCGTCGATGCGCCCACCGGCACCGAATTTGTCGGCCATGAATGGGACGGCATCGAAGAGCTCAACACGCCGCTGCCCCGCTGGTGGCTGCTGACCTTTTATGCCTGCATCGTCTGGGCGATCGGCTACACCATCATGTACCCGGCCTGGCCGATGCTCAGCGGGGCGACAACCGGGGTCACAGGCTGGACAAGCCGTGGCCAGTTTGAGGCCGAGATGAAGGCACAGGCGGCCAAGCGCGCGCCGCTTCTGGCAGCGATTGCTGCCACGCCGATTGAGGCCTTGCCCACCAAGCCGAACCTGATGAGTGCCGCTGTTGAAGGCGGAAAGGCGGCGTTCAAAGTCAATTGCGTCCAATGCCATGGCTCGGGTGCGGCCGGGTCCAAAGGCTATCCCAACCTCAACGATGATGACTGGCTGTGGGGCGGCGACATGGCTGCGCTGGACTATACGATCACCCACGGCATCCGGAATCCGGACCATGCCGAAACCCGCGCCTCGCAAATGCCGGCCTTTGATGGCGTGCTGACCCCGGCTGAGATTGCAGCGGTGGTGGCCCATGTCCGGACGATTTCCGGCCAGCGCAAGGCCAGCGCCGTGTCGCAGCAGGGGGCGGCGTTGTTCGCCACCAACTGTGCGGTGTGTCACGGGCCGGATGGGAAGGGCGGGCGCGCCGTGGGCGCCCCGAACCTGACCGATGGCATCTGGCTTTATGGCGGAGATGCCGACACGATCACGCAGACCATCCGGATGAGCCGTCAGGGCGTTATGCCGCGTTGGGGCCATAAGCTCAACGCGACCACCATCAAAATGCTTGCGGCTTATGTCCATTCGCTGGGCGGAGGAGAGGCGACCCCGGCACCGCAGAAGGTCGCAGTGTCCAATGCTCCAACCAAATAGCCCGGAAGAAAACGCGCCCTACCTCTATGCGACGCGAAAGGCTGTCTATCCCAAAGCGGTAAACGGTCCTTTTCGCCGTCTCAAATGGGGGATCATGATCGTCACGCTGGCGATCTATTATGTCACGCCCTGGCTCCGGTGGGACCGTGGTGCCTATGCGCCGGATCAGGCGGTTCTGGTCGATATGGCGCACCGGCGCTTTTACATGTTCGCCATCGAAATCTGGCCGCATGAATTTTATTATGTGGCCGGTCTGCTCGTCATGGCAGGTATCGGGCTGTTCCTTGTCACCTCCGCTGTCGGACGGGCCTGGTGCGGCTATGCCTGCCCGCAGACGGTGTGGACCGATTTGTTTCAGCATGTCGAACGCTGGATCGATGGAGACCGCAACGCGCAGATCCGTCTCGACAAGGCGCCATGGGGTCCGGCCAAGGTGGCGCGGCGGCTGTCCAAATGGGTGATCTGGCTGGTGATTGCCGTTTCAACCGGTGGGGCCTGGATCTTCTACTTCGCCGATGCGCCGACGCTGGCCCGCGATTTCCTGACCGGACAGGCACTCGCCATCGCCTATTCCACGGTCGGTGTTTTGACGGCGACCACCTTCATCTTTGGCGGCTTCATGCGCGAACAGGTGTGCATTTACATGTGCCCTTGGCCGCGCATCCAGACCGCGATGCTCGATGAAAAGTCACTGCTCGTCACCTATAAGGACTGGCGGGGTGAACCGCGCACGCACGGTCTAAAAAAACTTGCCGATGATGGTGTGCTCAAGACAGGCGACTGCATCGATTGCCTCCAGTGCGTCTCGGTCTGCCCGACAGGGATCGACATTCGCGAAGGGCCGCAGATCGGTTGCATCACCTGTGCCCTATGCATCGACGCCTGCGACACCGTCATGGCGCAGATCGGCAAACCCCGCGGCCTCATTGACTATTGCACGCTCGATGATGCCGACATCGAAAAGGCCGGTGGGCAAAGCGCGCCTTTGCTCAAGACCATCTTCCGTCCACGGACGTTGATCTATTTCGGTCTCTGGTCGTCGATCGGCGTCGCTATGCTGTTTGCGCTCGGCCAACGCACCCGGCTGGATCTCAACGTCCAGCATGATCGTAACCCTGTGTTCGTCCAACTGTCGGACGGGTCGATCCGCAACAATTACATGGTCAAGGTCCGCAACATGGAAACACGGCCGCGCGATGTGGAGCTTCTCATCACCGGCCTGCCCGGCGCGGTTGTTTGGACCGCCGATACCGACCGTGTGGATGGCCGCAGCACCGTTGACCTGCGCGTGGCGCCGGACAGCATTACGAAGGTCCTGCTATTCGTTGCCGCCCCGGCCAAGGGTGAGGAGCACACCGAGTTCGCGATCACCGTCAAGGCGAAGAGCGGCCAAGAAAAGGGCGATTCCGATGAGGTCGTCTTTGAGCGGCCCGAAGGGTCAGACCACCATGAAGGAGATGACGAATGAGCGTGCGCAAGTTCACCGGGTGGCACATGACCGGCATTCTCGTCGCCTTTTTCGGCGTCGTCATCTCCGTCAATGTCTTCATGGCGCGGGCGGCCATCTCCACTTTTGGCGGAACGGTTGTCGACAATAGTTATGTCGCCAGTCAGGAATTTAATGGCTGGCTGGCCAAGGCCGCCGCGCAAAAGGCACGCGGCTGGATAGTCTCGGCCCATCTGGATGGCATGCGCCATGTTGTGCTGACAGCGCGTGCGCACGCCGAGCCGCTGCGCGATGCCAGGGTGGAAGCGCTTGTCCGCCATCCCCTTGGCCGCGTGCCAGAGCGGAGGTTGCAGTTTGACCGGACGGAGGACGGCATTTGGACCAGCCATCAGGTGCTGCCGGAGGGCCGCTGGATCGTGCATCTGACCGTCCGTCGCGGCGGCGAAGAGCATCGTCAGGTGGAAGACCTGCTATGACCCTGATCAAAGACCAGACCGATGCGGGGGGCCTGCCCGAAGCGCTTTTTTCAGTGCCCGGCATGCATTGCGCCGGATGTATCTCCAAGATTGAACGTGGCCTTGCCGCAACGCCGGGCATCGACAGTGCGCGCGTCAATTTCACCGCCAAGCGGGTGTCGATCAGCCATGATCAGGGTCTGACCGTTCCAGATCTTGTGGCGGCCATCGGGCGGTTGGGCTTTGAGGCACAACCCGTTCTGGACCCGACGACGCTGGTGACGGGCGAGGAAAGCAAGGGGCTGCTTAAGGCGCTGGCCGTGGCCGGTTTTGCCGCGATGAACATCATGCTGTTGTCGGTCTCGGTCTGGTCCGGCGCAGAGGGCGGCACGAAGGATTTGTTCCACTGGCTGTCGGCGATGATCGCGCTGCCGACCATCGCCTATTCGGGGCAGACCTTTTTCCGCTCAGCCTGGGCGGCGCTCCGCCATGGCCGGACGAACATGGACGTGCCCATTTCTATTGGGGTGATCCTCACCGGGGCGCTCAGCCTGTTTGAAACGGCTGTCCATGGCCCGCATGCCTATTTCGACGGCGCGGTCATGCTGCTCTTCTTCCTCTTGGGTGGTCGCTATCTGGATAGCGTGATGCGGGACCGCGCGCGCGAAGGCGTTGCCGCGCTGCTCAAACATACCGCCCCTGGCGCGCTTGTCCTGGGCAAAGACGGCCGGACGTCGTGGGTGGATGCGAAAGATTTGACGCGCGGCATGACGATGATCCTCGCCGCAGGCGAACGGCTGGCCGCCGACGGGATCATCCTCAAAGGCGACTCCCGCTTTGACCTCTCGCTGATGACCGGGGAGTCTGCCCCTGTGACGCTGGGCGTGGATGAGATGGTCCATGCCGGTACGCTCAATATCGACGCGCCGGTCGAGGTGCGGATTACAGCGGCCGGCGCTGATACCGCCATTGCGGACATCGCGCGCATGATGGAGCAGGCAGGCCAATCCAAATCGCGCTATGTCCGCATCGCCGACCGCGCGGCACGGCTTTATGCACCGGCGGTGCATACGCTCGCCGCGCTCAGCTTTGCCGGTTGGATGGTGGCCGGGGCCGGATGGCATGAATCACTGCTGATCGCCGTGGCTGTGCTGATCATCACCTGCCCCTGTGCGCTTGGTCTAGCGGTGCCGGCGGCGCAGATTGTCGCGGCAGGTGCGCTGATGAAAAAGGGCGTACTGGTGAAGGATGGCTCCGCGCTTGAGCGGCTGGCCGAAGTCAATGTTGCCCTGTTTGACAAGACGGGGACGCTGACGCTCGGACGGCCGGATCCGACCAATGTCGATGCGTTGGGCGCTGAGGACGCCGGCATTGCGCTCGCGCTTGCCCGGGCGAGCCGCCACCCGCTCAGCCAATCGCTCCGCCGCGCACTGGAGGATAAGCAGACGCCCGCCGCCGATGTGAGCGCCCTTCGCGAGTTGGCCGGTTTTGGTGTGGAAGGTCTCTGGCAGGGACATCCCGTTGCGCTCGGTCGTCCAGCGGCAGGGGCGGCGACCGCAGCGATGGCGGTGGAGCTGACCGGCGCGGGTGCGCCCGTGCTCCTGACCTTTGAAGACAAGCTCCGTCCCGATGCCGCGACCGTCATTGCCCAGCTTAAGGCCGCGGGCATCCCAAGTGCGATCATCTCTGGTGACCGTGCAGCAGCCGTCGCGCCTGTGGCCCGCATGCTCGGCCTGACGGCGCAAACGGGGATGCACCCGCAAGACAAGCTGACCGCCATTGCCCGCCACACGGCCGCGGGTGCAAAGGTGCTGATGGTGGGGGATGGCCTGAATGATGGCCCCGCGCTTGCCGCCGGACACGCCTCGCTCGCGCCCGCATCGGCGAGTGATGCGGGGCAGAATGCGGCAGATGCGGTGTTCATGGGGGACAGCCTGATGCCCGTCATGACCTGCATTCGGGTCGCGCGGGCGACGCAGGCCATTGTCCGGCAAAATTTCATTCTGGCGATCGGCTATAACGCCATTGCGGTGCCGCTGGCGATTGCCGGGCTGGTGACACCGCTGATTGCGGCTGCCGCTATGTCGGGCTCCTCGCTCATTGTTGTCGCCAATGCCCTGCGGCTTAAAGGGTCTGCCAAATGACGGGTATTGCGCTGCTCATCCCCATTGCGCTGGGCCTTGGCCTGCTGGGGTTGTTTGCGTTCTTCTGGTCGCTGAAGAGCGGCCAGTTCGATGATCTGGATGGGGCGGGTCTGCGGATCCTCATCGATGATGAAGAGGATGCGCCCCGGCCATGACCGTGCGGCATATGCTCATCCCTGTGTTCGCACTGGCGATCATGCTACCGCCCCCTCTTGCACAGGCGCGGGTCATAACGGTCGGCATGTGCAGTGGTGGCACTGCGCACATCACTTTGCCCAATGGCACGGGCGGTCCATTGCCTGCCGATGATCATGAATGCTGCCGCAAAGGCTGCCATGCAGGGTCTGACCGGCGCAAAAAGGCGAACCAGCTGAACGACAGCTGCTGCTGATCCAATCCGATGAACGACTGCGCCTCGCGCCTAAAAAAGGGCGGGGCCGACCGAAGTCAGCCCCGCAGGGGAGGAGCTCTTGAAAGAAGGTGTTAGAGACGGAAGCCGACCCCGACCCCGAAGACGAGCGGATCAAGTTTGATCCGGACGCTCTGCGTGCCAAGGGCGGTCGTCGCGAGCGTGGCTCTGGTCTTTATGTCGATGTATTTAACGTCGAGGTTCAGGAACATCCGATCGCTTAGATCGATGTCCACGCCGACCTGTCCGGCCCAGCCAAAGCTGCTCTTCATTTTGACATTGGTCGGCCCGGCTGCCGCGACAAATGCGCTGGAGGCCTTTTCGGAATAGAAGAGCGTATAGTTGACGCCGGCCCCGACATAGGGCCGGACCTTCGCATCAGGCGCGAAGTGATATTGCGCGGTCAGCGTCGGCGGCAGCACCCAAGTGGAGGCCAGCTTTCCGATGCCGCCGGTGACGCCTGTCACGCCGCTTGCGGTATGCTTGGTGGTTGCGGCGATCAGCTCAAACCCGATATTGTTCGACACCATATGGGTGATGTCGACTTCGGGCATGATGGAATTGTTGACCGAAACAGTCTCGGTCGGAAGCCCGGGCAGGATGCCGCCCGACTTTTCATTGGGCGCGACCATGATGGCGCGGACACGGACATAGGTGTCCCCGGCCGCGGCCATGGCCGGCGTCGCAATGGCGCTGGCGATGACGGTTGCCAGCAGCAGTTTCCCCTTTTGGATGCCCATTTGGTTTCTCCTTTTGATGAGCAGTGACATGACGTTGCGGATCAGCGGCCCAGCAGAACCGGAATGTCGGAATGGGTGGACAGACGCCGCGTGACGCCGCCCAGCAGCGTTTCTCGCAGGCGGGAATGACCGAAAGCGCCGATCAGGATGGCCCCGGCACCAACATCTTTGGCGACCTGCATGATCAGCGTGTCGGGCGCGCCCTCTGCCTCGGCGAAGGCCCGCAGATCAGAAACGACCCCGTGCCGCGACAGATAGGCACTGGCATCGGTGGACGGATAGTCTTCGCCCTCTTCGCCGACTGAAACGAGTGTGACCGATGTTGCAAGTTTGAGGGCTGGCATGGCTTCGCGAATGGCGCGGGCCGCCTGTTCAGACGCATTCCAGCCGATGACAATTGGTGCCATCGCGTCGAACTGGTGGACGCCCTTGGGCACCACAAGGACAGCGCACCCGGCATTGACCGCGACATCATCGACAATCGACAAGGGGGACATCGCGTTGACACGGTCCCGACCGGATTGGCTCAGGACCACAAGGTCCGTCAGCGAGGAGACGGACACGAGCGTCTGTGCGGGATCCCCATCATAAGACTGCCAGTCCCAGCGGACATCTTCATGCGCCATATGCGCTTCAAGCTTTGTGCGGACCCGGTCTTCGGTCGCGCGCAGGCTATCGATCAGCGCGCCACTGGTGAACACGCCCCCCATCGGATCCAGCCCGACATAAGAGGCATAGGGCGTTACATAGGCGCAGGTGAGGTGCGCATCATGGGCACGGCACACATCCAGCGCGACCGACAGGCGGTCCTGAAGGGCTTCATCCTCGAAAACGTGGAGCAAGACGGATTTCATGTCTGCTTCCTTTATGGTTGTTGCAGGTACTGCCTCTAACTGTCAGCCCGAGGGTTTTGGGTCATTGACGGATGACAAGAATTTGATTGATCGAAGTCAAAGCGACCGGCCGGGCCAAGATTTAAAGCCATGGCAATGTGGCCTTACCTTCCCGATCTGATTGAACGGCCCGTCCCGCGCTACACAAGCTATCCCCCCGCGACGGCGTTTCGGGAGGGTGTCGGGGCGGAGGATCAGCAACAGGCGTTGAACGCGGTGGCCGCCGGGACGCCGCTCTCGCTGTACCTGCACATTCCCTACTGCCAGCAAATCTGCTGGTATTGCGGCTGCAACACAGGCGCTGCGGGCCGGACGCATCGGTTGACGGCGTATCTTGCGGCGCTGGAGGCTGAAATCTCCATGGTTGCAAAGCTGCTGGGCGGCCGGGGCAAGCTGCACCGGATTGCCTTTGGCGGCGGCAGCCCCAATGCCATTGCGCCCATAGATTTTGTCCGCATTGTTGACCGGCTGGTGACCATCTTCGGCGCCGGGGCGTCGCCCGATGTCTCTGTGGAGATTGATCCGCGCGCTTTCACCCGCGAATGGGCCATGACATTGTCAATTGCGCAGGTCACCCGCGTCAGCTTTGGCGTCCAGAGTTTTGATCCCGACATTCAGGCTGCCATTGGCCGCATCCAGCCTGTTGATATGATCGACACCTGCATGTCCGCCCTGCGGGCGCGCGGCATCCGCGCTGTCAATTTTGATTTGATGTACGGACTGCCGTTTCAGACGGTTGAAAAACTGGATGCGACGCTGGATGAGGTCATCCGGATGCAGCCCAGCCGTATTGCGCTGTTCGGCTATGCGCATGTGCCGCAGATGTTTCCGCGTCAGCGGCGGATCGATGCCTCCGCCCTACCCGATGCGCAGGCGCGGTTTGCGCAGGCGGCGCACGGCTATCAGAGGCTGGTGGCAGAAGGCTATGTACCCATCGGTTTTGATCACTTCACCCTGCCCGGAGATCCGCTCGCTTTGGCCGCAGGGAAGGGCTGCGTCCGCCGCAATTTTCAGGGCTTTACCGAAGATCAGGCAGATGTCCTGATTGGCCTTGGCGCCAGTGCGATCAGCCTATTGCCAGGCGTCATCATCCAGAACGAGAAAAACCCTGGCACCTATCGGGAGGCGATTGGCGACGGTCGGTTGGCCGGTGTGCGCGGCGTGCGGCTCGCGGTGGAGGACCAACGGCGCGGCGCCTTGATTGAGCAGTTGCTCTGCCAGATGAAAACGAGGATCGACCGCGATCTGGTTGACCCGCAATTGGAAGCCATGTTGTCGCACTTCGCGACTTTGGGCATTGTGGAGCGGTGCGGCGATATGCTGTCCATTACCGATCAGGGTCGCCCCTATGCGCGCAACGTGGCCGCAGCCTTTGATCGGCATGTGGCCTGATGCATCATTCCGGCAATTGTCGGAAAACTTTCATAAAGTGGCATTACTGCTATCCTGCTTTTTTTAAACAATATGGCATCCCATGACCGCGAGCGTAGATTCATCGACATCCCCCGCTGCTGACATCCCCGACGCGACGTCGCGCTATTTCAACCGCGAAGTCAGCTGGCTGAAGTTCAACCGCCGCGTGCTGGAAGAAGCGCAGAACCCGAACCATCCCCTGTTGGAACGTTTGCGCTTCCTGTCGATTTCCGGCGGCAACCTTGATGAATTCTTCATGGTCCGTGTGGCCGGCCTGCGCGGGCAGCAGACGCGCGGCATTGAAGAAATCTCGATCGACGGCCTCATCCCGGCCCAGCAGCTGGAGCTGATCGGGAAGGAAGCCGACGCGCTGATGGCGGACCAGCAGCTTCTCTGGCGCCAGTTGCGGGTCGAACTGGCCTCACAGGGCCTTCGCGTTTTGTCAGGCGCGGACATCGCGCAATCAGACCGGGCAGCGCTCGAAACCTATTTCCGGGAAGAGATTTTTCCCATTCTGACGCTGCAGGCGCTGGACCCCGCCCACCCCTTCCCCTTCATCCCGAACCTCGGCATGTCGATGATCTTCGATCTGGAGCGCCGCTCCGATGAAGAGGAAATCCGTGAGCTCATCATGATCCCGGCGACCCTGCCGCGCTTTGTGCGCGTGCCCGGCAAGGCCACGACGTTCATCACGATTGAGGAAATGATCCGTCTGCACGCGGGGCTGCTCTTCCCCGGCTTTGATCTGCTTGGCTCCGGTTTGTTCCGCGTCATTCGCGACAGCGACATTGAACTGGAAGAAGAGGCGGAAGATCTTGTCCGCTTTTTCCGCAGCGCCATTAAGCGGCGGCGACGCGGCCGCGTCATCCGGCTTGAGGCCGAACATGACATGCCGGAGGCGCTGGAATCGCTGATCCGCAAGGAACTGGGCGGTAATGAGGTCACCATTGCGGAAACCGACGGCATTCTCGGCATTGTGGGCTTGAGCCAGCTGGTCGATGAAGACCGGCCTGATCTCAAATTCACGCCCTATTCGCCGCGCTTCCCCGAACGCATCCGCGAACATGACGGGGATTGCTTTGCCGCGATCCGCCAGAAAGACATCGTCGTCCATCACCCTTATGAGGCATTTGACGTTGTGCTCGCCTTTCTTAGCCAGGCGGCGGCCGACCCCAATGTCGTTGCGATCAAGCAGACGCTGTACCGCGCCGGCAAGCAGTCGGCGATTGTGCGCGCGTTGTGCGACGCGGCGGAGGCGGGCAAATCCGTGACTGCTGTTGTCGAGTTGAAGGCACGGTTTGACGAAGAGCAGAACCTGCAATGGGCGTCCCAGCTCGAACGCTCCGGCGTGCAGGTGGTCTATGGGTTTATCGACTGGAAAACCCACGCCAAAATTTCGATGGTGGTCCGCCGCGAAGGCAAAAATTTCCGCACTTATTGTCACTTCGGCACGGGCAATTACCACCCGGTGACGGCGCGCATCTATACCGATATCAGCTACTTCACGGCAGACCCCGCGCTCGGCCGCGATGCGGCGCAGGTGTTCAACTACATCACCGGCTATGTCGAGCCGCCCGAGCTTAAATATATCACGATCAGCCCCAGCCATTTGCGCAACAAGCTGCTGGCCCTGATTGACCGAGAGATTGTCAATGTCCGCGCCGGCAAGGCGGGGATGGTCTGGGCGAAAATGAATTCGCTGGCCGATCGGGCCGTGATCGACAAGCTGTACGAGGCAAGCGCAGCCGGAGTTCGGATTGAACTCATCATCCGCGGCGTCTGCTGCCTGCGTCCGGGCGTGCCCGGCCTTTCGGAAAATATTCAGGTGAAATCGATCATCGGGCGCTTTCTGGAACACAGCCGCATCTGGGCGTTCGGCAATGGCAGTGCGCTGCCCAACAACAAGGCAGAGGTCTTCATCTCATCGGCGGACTGGATGCCGCGCAATTTTGACCGCCGCGTTGAATATGCGCTGCCGGTCCGCAATCCGACCGTGCATGATCAGGTGCTCGATCAGGTGATGGTCGCCAACCTCATCGATACGGAACAGAGCTGGTATCTGAAGCCCGACGGAAGCTATGACCGCGCCGTGCCGGGGGATGAGCCCTTCAATTTGCACCGTTATTTTATGACAAATCCGTCGCTCTCGGGTCGAGGGGCGTCGCTTGGCAGTGGCGCGGTTCCAAAACTGGTCCTAAACGGAAAACGGTGAATGAGACTCAACGAAAAGCTGTCATCGACATAGGCTCCAACTCGGTCCGGTTGGTGGTCTTTGGCGGTGCGCCAAGAGCGCCTGTCGTTCTCTACAATGAAAAGCTGGCCGCCGGCCTTGGTGGCGGCGTTGTTCGCGACGGGCGGCTGGATGATACCGCCAGTGACATGGCGCTGCGGGGCCTTGCCCGGTTCGCTCTGGTCGCCAAGGCTTGGAATGTCAGCTGGCTGCGCGTCGTTGCAACAGCGGCGGTGCGCGATGCGAAAAATGGCGCGGCCTTTCTGGACGCGGTCAGGGCGCTCGGCCTGCCGGTGGAGCTTTTGTCTGGTGAAGAAGAGGCCCGCATCTCCGGCTATGGCGTTCTATCCGCCATTCCCGATGCTGACGGTGTCATGGCCGATTTGGGGGGCGGCAGCCTTGATTTTTCGCGTCTTGAGCACCGCGATGTAACGCAGACTGGGTCAATCGCCATCGGCGCCATCCGTGCGCGCGCGTTGACCGAGGAAGGTAGTGGTGCTCTCGAAGCTGCCCTGCACAAGGGCATGAAGCCTTTCGACTGGCTGGGGCAATGCGAAGGTCGGCCGCTCTATCTGGTCGGTGGTCCCTGGCGCGCGCTGGCGCGGGTGCACATGCATTTGCATCGCTATCCTTTGCCCGTTCTCGCCCGCTACCGGATTGCCACCAATGACGCGGCACCCTTGGCAGAAGCGATCCGCGGCATGACGACGGCGGCGCTCAAATCCATTCCGGAAATGCCGTCGTCGCGCGTCCCGCTCCTCTATGCGACGGCACAGCTCATGGGTCTGCTCTCAACGCTGTTAAAGCCGTCGATCTTCGTCATCTGTCCTTATGGCCTGCGCGAAGGGCTGATGTTCGACGCGCTGACCCCGGCGGAGCGCGCGCTTGATCCGCTTGCCGAAGGGGTCGCTTTTGCCACGGCAGATCATCAGCAGCCGCCGGGTTTTGGCGATGCCATGGCCCACTGGTTGGACCAGATGTTTGACACCGAACCTGAATCGCGCCGCCGGTTGCGGCGGGCCGTTTGCCAGATTGCCGGTGTCGGCTGGTCCAGCACTCCGGGCTTCCGCGCGCTGACGGGGGAGGAAATGGCCCTGCACGGCAATTGGATCGGCATTACAGCTGCAGAACGCGCGATGATGGCGATGGCGCTGCATGTCGGGCTGGGTGGTGATCTGGATGTGCCTTCAGGGCTGCGTCCGCTCGCCGATGCGACACAGTTGGAAACCGGCCGCAATTGGGGCCTCGCCATCCGCGTGGCTGATCGTCTGGCTGGCGGGTCGGCGGAGATTTTGGGGGCAAGCCGCCCGCAGGTTTCGGGCGGACGGCTGACGCTGCATCTGGGCTCTGCTTATGCCGCGCTGGATGAGCCAACCTTGCGCCGCCGCCTGCAACGGCTGGTGAACGGGCTTGGCCTGCAAAGCGGGCGGGTACAGGTCTCTTAAGAGGGGATATCCCAAGCGATCGTGCGGTCTGGGCGAGAAATCGTCAGCCGATAGTCGGGACCGCAATAGCGCACGACCTGTGTCGCGGGGTTCTCCCAAGCGTCTGACGTCATCTCTCGGCCTTCGGCGTCCTGCCAGTCGCCATCCTGCGGAAAGGCGGGGAAGCGGGCGCGGTGGGCAGACCGCTGCGCCGCGAGGTCCGCCACAAAGTCCTCCAGCGCCAGATCTCGGGCCGCCCAATCGACCCAGCCAATCGCATTGTCCTGCGCATAGGCGTTGTTATTGCCCTTTTGCGTGCGCCCGAAGGCGTCGCCGGCGGTCAACAGGATCGTGCCGGTGGAGGCGAACAGCGTGGCCAGCATCGCGCGGACATCGGCCTGACGTCGCGCGAGAATGGCGGGGTCATCGGTCGGGCCTTCCAAACCGCCATTCCAGCTGAAGTTTTCAGCATGCCCATCGCGGTTGCCCTCACCATTGGCGTCATTGTGACGTTCGGCATAGGCAAGGGTGTCGGCGAGGGTGAAGCCATCATGCGCGGCAAGGAAATTGACGGTGCGGGTGGTGGGACCAAAAATGTCAGACGACCCGGCGATACGCGTGACGACATCCCCCATGCTGCCATCGCCGCGCCAGAAACGGCGGACATCGTCACGGTACCGGTCATTCCATTCGAGCCAATTGTCGGGAAAGCGCCCCAGCTGATAGCCGCCAGGGCCGCAATCCCAAGGCTCAGCGATCATCAACCGGTCCGAAAGGGTCGGGTCGGCCAAAATCTCGGCAAAGATCGGTGCGTCGGCGGCAAAACCAGGCCCGCGCGCGAGAATCGTCGCCAGGTCAAAGCGGAAGCCGTCAATGCCGCAGGTTGAGACGAAATGACGCAGGGCATCTATAGTCAGACGGCGGATAAAAGGATTGGCAAAGTCGAGCGTGTTGCCGCAGCCGGTATCGTTGATGAGGCTCCCATCGTGCGCATGGGCATAGGCATCATTGTCCAGCCCGCGCAGCGACAGGACGCCGCCCTGAATGTCACTTTCCCCCGTGTGGTTGAACACGAGGTCGAGGATCACGCCAATCCCCTCGGCATGGAGCGCGGCGACCGTCTGGCGCAGCTCGGCCAGGCCGCCGGGGCATAGGCCGGGGTCGATCGCCCTCATCGCCACGGGGTTGTAGCCCCAGGCATTAGAGAGGCCGAGGGGCGGCAGATGGCGTTCGTCAATCCAAGCGACAATGGGCATCAGTTCCACTGCGCCGACGTGCAGTTTCTTCAGATGCGCGATTACGCTGGGATGGGCGAGTGCGGCGACGGTGCCACGCAGTGCTTCCGGGATATCGGGATGCAGCATGGTGAAGCCGCGCACATTGATTTCATAGATCAGGTCGCCCGGTGCGACCCGTGGCGGCGCAGGATCGATCTTGGCCAAGGGCGCGGGCACCACCGCGCGGGGCACGATAGCGGCGGTATCCGCGCCAAAGCGGGCAAGGTCCGGATGCTGCACAAAGCGCCGGTCGAGTTCGACGGCATAAGGGTCCACCAGCAGTTTTGCGGGGTCAAACCAAGAGCCGTCCTCCGGTGCCCATTGGCCTTCCGCGCGATAGCCATAGGAGGTGCCAGAGAGATTGCGCGGCACCTTGGCCACCCAATCCGCACCTTCGCGGATCATGGGGAGGCGGTGTTCTGTCTCGCCCTCAAACAGGCAGAGCCAGAGCGCCTGTGCCTTGGGCGCGCGGACACGGAAGGTCGTGGCCGCGCCCGAAACCGTCGCGCCGTGCTGTTGCGTCACGTCACCACATCAGGCGCGGTGCGGCCGGTGTGGCGGGTGATGCCCGCAATCGTGTCTGCCGCCGCAATGAGCTCCGCCAGCATGTCGGGCGTGGCCTCCGCCAGACGACCGCCCACAGGCGCATAGCGTTCCAGATAGACACGCAGTGTCGCACCTTCCGTGCCGGTGCCCGACAGGCGGAAGACAACCCGCGACCCGCCTTCAAACAGGATGCGCAGACCCTGATTGCGGCTGACCGATCCATCGACCGGATCGACATAGGAAAAGCTGTCGGCCGTCTCGATCGTCAGCGGCCCGAACGCCTTGCCGGGCAGGTGCGGCAAAGCGGCGGTCAGTTCTTCGATCAGCGCATTGGCCTTATCCGTCGGCAGCGCCTCATAATCATGGCGGGCATAATAGTTGCGGCCAAAGCGCGCCCAGTGTTCAGCGGCCAGATCGGCGACGGGGATTTTGCGTATCGCCAATATGTTGAGCCAGAGCAGCACCGCCCAAAGTCCATCCTTTTCCCGCACATGGTCAGAGCCTGTGCCCGCACTCTCTTCGCCGCAGATGGTCGCCATCCCGGCATCGAGCAGATTGCCGAAGAACTTCCAGCCGGTCGGCGTCTCATAAGCCGGAATGCCGAGCGCGTCGGCCACCCGGTCGGCCGCAGCACTTGTCGGCATGGAGCGGGCAATGCCTTTGAGGCCGCCTGCATAGCCGGGTGCCAGATGCGCATTGGCGGCTAGCATGGCAAGCGAGTCCGAGGGCGTTACGAAACAGCTGCGCCCGATGATGAGATTGCGGTCGCCATCCCCGTCGGACGCCGCGCCGAAATCAGGCGCATGCGCCGACATCATCAAATCATAGAGGTCTTTGGCGTGGACCAGATTGGGGTCGGGGTGATGCCCGCCAAAATCTTCCAGCGGCTCGCCGTTGCGCACCGTGCCGGGGGCAAAGCCCAGACGGCGTTCGAGGATTTCGGTCGCATAAGGCCCGGTGACGGCATGCATCGCATCAAAGGCCATGGTGAAGCCTGATTGGACGGCCGCGCGGATGGCCTCGAAATCAAACAGGCTTTCCATCAGTGCGGCATAATCGGTGACGGAATCGATCACCTCGACCGTCAGTCCGCCAACCTGCGTTTCGCCAATGGTATCAAGATCAACATCAGGCGCATCGATATCCAGCCAGCGGTCTATGGCTGTCGTGCGCGCGTAGATGGCTTCGGTCACGCCTTCGGGCGCGGGGCCGCCATTGGCGATATTGTATTTGATGCCAAAATCTTCATCCGGCCCGCCGGGGTTGTGGCTGGCCGACAGGATGAGGCCGCCGCTTGCGCCATATTTGCGGATGACATGGCTGGCAGCGGGGGTGGAGAGGATGCCGCCTTGGCCGACGAGCACGCGGGCATAGCCATTGGCGGCGGCCATGCGGATGGCCAGCTGGATGACAGTGCGGTTGTAAAAACGCCCGTCCCCGCCCAGCACCAGCGTTGCCGCTTCGGGACGTGGCACCACATCAAAGACCGACTGGATGAAGTTGGCCGCATAATTGGCTTGCTGGAAAACACGCACCTTCTTGCGCAGGCCGGACGTGCCCGGCTTCTGCCCGTCAAAGGGGGTCGTGGCGTGGGTCTGGATCGTCATGATGTGGCCGTCAGTTCCTTGTAGAGGTCGGCATAGGCCGCCCCACTGCGCGCCCAGCTGAAGTCTGCTCTCATGCCGTTGCGCTGGAGCGCGGTCCAGTGCTCGCGGTCCTGATAGAGATGCACGGCGCGCGTGATCGCATCGGTGAGCGGGGCATAGGCAACGCCGGTGAACTGGATTCCGGTCGCAGCGCCTGCATGGATGGCGGCGAGATTGGCATCGATGATGGTGTCGGCCAACCCGCCGGTCCGCGCGACGACAGGAACGCAGCCATAGGCCAGCCCGTAAAGCTGGGTGAGGCCGCACGGCTCAAAGCGGCTGGGGACAAGGATGGCATCGCCGCCCGCCTGCATCCGGTGCGATAATGCCTCATCATAGCCGATGCGGATGCCAACCTTTCCGGGGTGGCGCATGGCGGCCTGATGCAAGGCCTCGGCAAGTGCTGCATCGCCGCTGCCAAGGAGCGCGAGGCGACCACCGATGCCGACCAGATGGTCGATGGCCTCGATCAGAACGTCCATGCCCTTTTGCCAAGTGAGGCGGCTGACGACGATGAAGAGCGGACCGTCATCTTTGTCCAATCCGAACTCGGCTTCCAGCGCACGTTTATTGGCCAACCGCTTGGCGAGTGTCTTGGGGGTATAAGATTTTGCGATATGTGGGTCGGTCGCCGGGTCCCATTCTGCGGTGTCGATGCCGTTCACGATGCCGTGCACACGGCCCGCGCGGCTCTGGATCAGGCCCTCCAGCCCCATGCCGAATTCGGCCTCACGGATTTCACGGGCATAGGTCGGGCTGACGGTGGTGATGGCGCTGGCCGCTTCCATGCCCGCCTTGAGGAAACCGACGCCGCCATAGCTTTCCACGCCATCGAGCGCCCAAGCTTTCTTCGGCAGGCCAAGTTTGCTGAAGATGCTCGCCGGAAAATAGCCCTGAAACGCCATATTGTGGATCGTCATCACCGACGGTGGGAGGGCAGCCCCTTTGGGGACGGCAAAGCGCAGATAGGCAAGTGCCATGCCCGCCTGCCAGTCATGCGCATGGATCAGGTCAAATGCCTGACTTTTGATCTGGCCTGCAGCGAGATCAGCAGCGGCGCGCCCGAAGGCGGCAAAGCGCCGCCAATTGTCCGGCCAGTCCGTGCCGGACGCATCGCCATAAGGCCCGCCTTCACGCGCGAAATAAGCAGGCGCATCGAGGATGAGGAGCGGATGGCCGTTCATCTTCGCCGACAGCAGGCGGGCGGGTTCGCCTAGCAGGCTGTCGAAGCTGTGCACCTCTTTGGCGCGCTTGGCCGCTGCCATCACCGCCGGATAGCCCGGCAGCAGCGTCGTCACCTTCACGCCCTGCGCGGCAAGGGCTGCCGGCAGTGCGCCCACGACATCGGCCAGCCCGCCCGTCTTGACGAGCGGCACCGCCTCCGACGCCACAGACAAAACATGCAGGCTCATGCGGTCAGCTTATCAATCATCGGTTTGGTGATGAGGCACACGCCGCCTTCGGTGCGGCGGAAGCGCCGAGCATCGAGGATCGGGTCTTCGCCCACAACAAGGTTCTCCGGAATGCGGACACCGGAATCGATGATCACGCGGGAGAGGCGCGCGCCGCGTCCGATGTTGGAATAAGGCAGGATCACGCCTTCGCTGACGCTGGAAAAGGACCCCATCTTGACGCCGGTGAACAACAGGCTGCGATGCGCCGTCGCGCCGGAGACAATGCAATCCTGACTGATCAGCGAGGAGATGGCATGGCCGCGCCGTCCCTCTTCATCATGGACGAACTTGGCGGGAGCCGCGACGACCTGATCGGTCCAGATGCGCCAGTCGCGGTCATACATGTTGAGCTTGGGCACGACATCAGTGAGGTCGAGATTGGCCTCAAAATAGGCATCGAGCGTGCCGACATCGCGCCAATATTCCTCAATTTCCTCGGCCGCACGGATGCAGCTGTCGGTGAATTTATGGGCAACAGCTTTGCCGTGCTTGACGATATAGGGGATGATGTCGCCGCCGAAATCGCGTGTGGAGTCCGATGTTTCGGCATCGCGGCGGAGCTGATCGAAAAGGAATTGTGTTTCAAACACATAGATGCCCATGGAGGCGAGCGCCATGTCCGGATTGCCGGGCATGGCGGGCGGGTTCTTCGGCTTTTCAACGAAATCGGTGATGACGTTCTTTTCGTCGACGGCCATCACGCCAAAGCCGCTGGCGTCCTTCTTCGGCACGACGAGGCAGCCCACGGTCACGTCTGCGCCCGAATTGACGTGCTGCTGCAACATCAATTCATAGTCCATCTTGTAGATATGGTCGCCTGCCAAGATGACCATATATTTGGGCGCATAGCTTTCGATGATGTCGATATTCTGGAACACGGCGTCCGCTGTGCCTTCATACCAGTGCATCTCATCAATGCGCTGGGAGGCGGGCAGGATGTCGAAGCTTTCATTGCGTTCCGGCCGCATGAAGTTCCAGGCGCGCTGCATATGGCGGATCAGTGAGTGGGCCTTGTATTGCGTTGCGACGCCGATGCGACGGATGCCGGAATTGATCGCATTGGATAGCGCGAAATCGATGATCCGGCTCATCCCGCCAAAATAGACCGCAGGCTTGGCACGCCGGTCCGTGAGTTCCATCAGCCGGCTGCCGCGCCCGCCCGCCAGAACATAAGCCATGGCATCACGCGCCAGAGGTGATTGTCTTTTTGCTTCCATTACACGCTCTCCCGCACGGCGTTCATCCTTCAAATTCCAGCATGATTGTGGCCAGCGGCGGCAGGATGACATGCGCCCCGCCCTCGCGCGCGTCGACCGCGCCCATATTGCCTTGGCCTGTCCCGCCATAAGCGGCGGCATCGGTATTGATGATTTCGCGCCAGCGCCCGTCATGCGGCAGCGGCAGGCGATAATGGCCGTGCAGCAGCGGCGTCATATTCGCGATGACCGCAATGGGCCGTGCGCCCGGTGCCTTGCGCAGCCAGGCAAAGACGGAGGCGGCGGCATCATTGACGACCAGCCATTCAAAGCCTTCCGCCTCACAATCACGGGCATGGAGCGCGGGGTGTGCGGCATAGGCCCGGTTGAGATCCCGCACGAGCGCGCGGACGCCTACATGCGCCGGTGCTTCGAGCAGATCCCAATCCAGCGCGCGCTCTTCGCTCCATTCGCGGCGTTGGGCAAATTCCTGCCCCATGAAGAGCAGCTTCTTGCCGGGATAGCCCCACATGAGGCCGTAATAAGCGCGCAAATTGGCGAACTTCTGCCAGTCATCTCCGCTCATTTTGGTGAGCAGGCTGCCCTTGCCGTGGACGACTTCGTCATGGCTCAGCGGCAGGACAAAATTCTCGGTGAAGGCGTACATCAGCCCGAAGGTGATGTCGTCATGATGGTGCATCCGGTGCACCGGATCGCGCGCCATATACTTCAGGGTGTCGTGCATGAAGCCCATGTTCCATTTGAAGCCGAAGCCCAAATTGGTGCGCGCCTCGCCTTCATTGGCAGGCAGGGTGACACCCGGCCAGGCCGTGCTTTCTTCGGCAATCGTGACCACGCCGCCATGCAGGCCATAGAGCGCCCGGTTCATCGCGCGGAGGAATTCGGCCGCCTCCCAATTTTCGCGCCCGCCCTCGCTATTGGGAATCCATTCGCCCGCCTCACGGCTGTAATCGCGGTAGAGCATGGAGGCGACGGCATCCACGCGCAGCCCGTCGACATGATATTGCTCGGCCCAGAACAGCGCATTGTTGACGAGGAAGGCCGCCACCTCGCGCCGCCCGAAATTGTAGATCGCAGTGTTCCAATCGGGGTGGAAGCCGAGCTTGGGGTCCTGATGTTCGTAAAGCGCGGTGCCATCGAAATGAGCAAGGCCATGGTCGTCGGTCGGGAAATGGGCGGGCACCCAGTCGATCAGGACGGACAGGCCCGCCCGGTGGGCGCCGTCGACAAAGCGGGCAAATCCCGCCGGATCGCCAAATCGCGCGGACGGGGCATAAAGGCCGGTCGTCTGATAGCCCCAGGACGGATCATACGGATGCTCTGACACCGGCATGAATTCGATATGGGTAAAGCCCATGTCGACCGCATAGGGGATCAGCCGTTCGGCCATCTCGTCCCATGGCAGGAACCAGTCTTTGTCATCGCGCTGCCAGGACCCGGGGTGGACTTCATAGATGGACATGGGCGCACGGCGCGGGTCGGTCTGCGCCCAATGCGTTCGGTGGGCGTCGTCTCCCCAGTCGGGCTTGCCCGCGCGCGCGGTGAGCGAGGCGTTCTTGGGGCGCAGCTCGGCGGCAAAGGCATAGGGGTCTGCCTTTAAGGGTAGGACGGTGCCGTCGGCGGCAACGATATGGAATTTATAGGCGCGGCCAAGGCCAATATCGGGGAGGAAGATTTCCCACACACCGACATCATTGCGGCGGCGCATCGGGTGGCGTCGGGCATCCCAATCATTGAAATCGCCGACCAGCGCGACACGCCGCGCATTGGGGGCCCAGACGGCGAAGTGCACGCCCGATGCGCCCTCATGATCGATGAGATGCGCGCCCATCTTGTCGAATAACCGCAGATGGGTGCCTTGGTTGATGAGGAAATCATCGACCGGCCCCAGCACCGGGCCAAAGCTATAGGCATCGGTGACCCACCATTCATGACGGTTGGCGCGGCAGCGATATTTGACGGGCTTTGGGTTGCCGCGGATCTTGCCTTCAAACATCGACGTCTCGTCGACCCGGTTCAGACGGCCAAGCGCTGTCCCGCGCAAGCTGAAGGCGCTGACCTCCTCCGCGCCGGGCAGGATCGCGCGCGCAAAGCTGCCGTCCGGCCCTTCATGCACCCCCAATAACGAAAAGGGATCGGCGTGGGTTCCGTTCAGCAGTGCGGAAATGGCCTCTCCCGATGGTTTCACAGCACCTTCCAGATGTCGCGCGCATATTCGCTGATGGTGCGGTCGGACGAGAACCAACCGACATTGGCGATGTTCCTGATGGCAGAGGTGCGCCATCCGGCCGGATCTGTCCAGCGCCGGTCCACATCCCGCTGGGCGGCGGCATAGCTGTCAAAGTCCGCGGCCAGCATGAACCAGTCACTGTTATAGATGCCGCCCATCAGGTCCGCATAACGGTGCGGATCATCGGGCGAGAATACGCCCGAGGCAATCGCATCGATCGCCTGATGGAGTTCACGCGACGCCTCGATCATCTCCCGCGGATTATAGCCATTGGCCCGCTTGTCGGCGACCTCATCGGCGGTCAGGCCAAAGATGATGATGTTGTCGTCCCCCACCCGGTCCTTAATCTCGATATTTGCGCCGTCGAGCGTGCCGATGGTGAGCGCGCCGTTCAATGCAAATTTCATATTGCCAGTGCCCGAGGCTTCCATGCCGGCGGTTGAGATTTGTTCGGACAGGTCGGCGGCGGGAATGATGCGTTCGGCAAGGCTGACATTGTAATTGGGGACGAACACGACCTTCAGCAGACCGCCCACGGTCGGGTCCGAATTGACCCTGCGCGCAATGTCGTTCGCCAGTTTGATGATGAGCTTTGCATTGTGATAGCTCGCCGCTGCCTTGCCGCCGAAAATCTTGACGCGCGGCACCCAGTCTTTTTCGGGATGGCTGCGGATCTGGTCATAGAGGGCGACAGTCTCGATCAGGTTGAGCAGCTGACGTTTATATTCATGGATGCGCTTGATCTGGACGTCGAACAGCGCGTCCGGATCGAGCCGGATGCCCGTCAGGTCGCGGAGATGGGCGGCGAGGGCCACCTTGTTCGTCCGCTTGACGAGCGCGATCCGTTCCCCAAGCGCCGCGTCTCCGGCCAGAGCGTTCAGGTCTGCGAGCTTGTTGGTATCATCGAGAAAGCCATCGCCAATCGCATCGCGCAACAGGCTGGTGAGGTCCGGGTTGCACTGCTGCAACCAGCGGCGCGGCGTGACGCCATTGGTCTTGTTGTTGATCTTCGTCGGGTAGAGCTTGTGCAGGTCGGAAAAGACCGTGCTCTTCATCAGATCGGTGTGCAGCGCGGCCACGCCGTTGACGCTGTGGGCGCCGACAAAGGCAAGGTTCGCCATGCGCACGCGCCGGTCCCCGCCTTCATCGATCAGCGAAATCGACGCGATGGCCGCATCGTCGAGGCCATTGCGCCGCGCTTCCCGCAGGACGCGGCTGTTGATGGCATAGATGATCTGCATGTGGCGGGGCAGCAGCCGTTCAAACAACGGCAGTGGCCAGCTTTCCAGCGCCTCGGGCAGCAGCGTGTGGTTAGTGTAGCCCACCGTTTTGCGCGTCACCTCCAGCGCTTCGCCAAATTCCAGCCCATGGTCATCGACGAGCAGACGGATGATCTCTGCCACCGCAACCGCCGGGTGCGTATCGTTCAGCTGGATTGCGGCATGATCAGGCAAGGTGCGGACATCGCCCTGATATTGGACATGCCGGCGGACAATGTCCTGAATGGAGGCGGCGGTGAAGAAATACTCCTGCCGCAGCCGAAGCTCTTGGCCTGCGGGGCTTGAGTCTGCCGGATAAAGCACGCGCACCAGCGCATCGGCGCGCACCTGATTGGCCAAGGCACCGATATGGTCGCCCGCGTTAAAGGCATCGAGTTGAAGCGGGTCGAGCGCGGAGGCCGTCCACAGCCGCAGCGTGTTGACGCGTTTGCCACGCCAGCCGACGACGGGGGTATCAACGGCAGTCGCCTCGACATATTCGGCAGGTATCCACTGCGCGCGATCATCCTCGGCGACGACTTCTCCGCCAAAACCAATCCGATAAGCGCTTTCGCGGCGCTCGAATTCCCAAGGGTTGCCATGTGCCAGCCAGGTTTCGGGCAGTTCAACCTGCCAGCCATCCTTGATGCGCTGACGGAACATGCCGTTCACATAACGGATGCCATAGCCATAAGCCGGGATGTCGAGGCTCGCGAGGCTTTCCATGAAGCAGGCGGCAAGGCGGCCAAGCCCCCCATTGCCAAGCGCGGCATCTGGCTCCAGCTCTTCCAGCCGCGCAAGGTCCAATCCATGGTCCCGCAGGGCCTGTTCCATCTCGCGCGTCAGCCCCAGATTGGACAAGGCATCGCGCAATAGGCGGCCGATCAGAAATTCAAGGCTCAGATAATAGACCCGCTTGCCCTGCGACGCATAAGTGCGCGTGGTCGACTCCATCCAGATGTCGATAATCTCATCGCGCAGCGCCAGAACGGCGGCGGTGAACCAGTCATGTTCCTTGGCGGCCAGCTCATTCTTGCCCACGCGGTGGCGCAGCACATCGAGGATGCGTGCTTCCAATTCAGCGGCTTTGGATGTTGTCTTGGCTGTCACGATCACTGCTCCCCATCGAATGACGCTGGCAAACGGGCTACCTTCCGTCGCCATTTCAATGCGTTTCAGCCATCTCTCCTTTGGCCGGTTATGACGCGCAGGCCGCAGATGGCAACAACCTAATCCCGTCTGCACACGAATTCATGCCCCTTGCCAAGGACATCGCAACGGCGGATGCTGGCTGCGTTCATGGATCACCCAACGTCTCCCTTGCATCGTCTTGCCGCTTCTGTCGGCGTCAGCCGCATCTGGCGGGACGTGGAGGGCCGGACGCAGACGGTTGCGGATGCCGCTTTGGGCGCGATCCTGTCCGCCCTCGGGCATGAGGTGGCATCGGCGCGCCAAATTGCGGTCAGCCTAAAGGCCGTGCAGGCCGACCGCCTCGGCCCGCCGCCGCTGATTGTCACCGACATGGGCAAGGAAACACCTGTCGCCTTGCCCGATGGGCTGGTGACGCTGACCGGGGAGGATGGCCGCACGCAGCACTTGCATGTCGTAGACGGCAGGCTGCCGCCGGTCGCGCGCCCGGGCTATTATGATCTGGAGGCGACGGGACGAGTGGTGCAGCTGGCCATTGCCCCGCCGCAATGTCCGCTGCCGACAGGGCCGCGACCTTGGGGGCTTTCGGTCCAGATCCCGTCACTGCGCGGGCCGGTGCCGCAGCCCTTTGGCGATTTCGGGGACCTTGCTGAGGCTGTGGCCGTCTTGGGGCGGGCGGGGGCCAATGCGGTCGCGATCAACCCGGTGCATGCGCTGTTCCCGGGGGTGGGGGAGGATTTCAGTCCCTATTCCCCGTCGAGCCGCCTGTTCCTCAACACCGCCATGGGTAATCCGGCGCTTGTGGGTTTGCCGCCGCTCGCCGTTGCCGAGGGTCCAGCCCTCATTGATTGGCCCAGCGCGCTGCCCCACAGATTGGCGCAACTGCGAGCGGTGTTCGATGGATTGGATGCAAGCTGGCGCGCGCGCCTTTCGCAGGAAGCCTCGGCCAGTGGGGAGGCCCTGCTGCGCCACGCCACCTTTGACGCACTTGACCGGCATTTCCGCCCCAAGGGGGCCAAGGGCTGGCAGGATTGGCCCGCCGTCTTTCATGATCCGCGCAGCTTAGACGTGGCCCGCTTTGCCAAAGACCATGCCGAAGAAGTGGGCTTCCACCTGTTCCTCCAATGGCTCGCGCGGGAAAGCCTGGATGCCGTGCAGGCGCGGGCGAAAGACAGCGGCATGCCGATCGGCCTGATCGGGGATTTGGCGGTTGGCGTGACACCGGGGGGCAGCGACGCTTGGGCCATGCCCGATGCGATGCTGCGTGGCCTGACCATTGGGGCCCCGCCCGATCCGCTGGGGCCGCTGGGGCAGAATTGGTCAATCACCAGCTTCTCTCCGGACGGATTGCGCGCGACCGGCTATGCCCCGTGGATCGCGATGGTCCGCTCCGCCATGCGCGCGTCGGGTGGGCTGCGTATAGACCATGCCTTTGGGTTGGCGCGGCTGTGGGTGATACCGGACGGCGGCACCTCGGCAGACGGCGCTTATTTGACCTTCCCGTTCGACGATCTTGTCCGGCTGGCCACGCTGGAGGCGCATCGCGCCCATTGTGTCGTGATTGCCGAAGACCTTGGCACAAGCCCGCACGGCTTCACCCAGGCCATCTCGGACCGGCACATGCTCGGCATGCGTGTGCTCTGGTTTGAACGGGCAAAGGATCATGGCTTTATCGGTGCGCAGGATTATCCGGCAAATGCCGTCGCCATGACGGGCACACATGATACGCAGACGGTCGCAGGCTGGTGGTCAGGCCGTGATCTCGACTGGGCAGAGCAGTTGGGGCGGCTTCCAAAGGACGTGGACCGGGCACAGGCCGATGCCATCCGGGCTTGGGACCGGGGCCTATTATGGTCGACCATCGGCACCGGCGCACGGCCTGCTCCGGAGGAGATGGGGCCTGTCGTTGACGCCGTCATTGCCCATGTCGCGGCAACGCCGGCAGCGCTGACGCTTGTTCCGCTGGAAGATCTGTTGGGGGAGGTTGAACAGCCCAATTTGCCGGGGACGACCTCTGGCCATCCCAATTGGCAACGGCGGCTGGAGGCCCCGCTGGCGGCGATCTTTGATGCCCCCGATGTCCAACGGCGGGTCCATTGTCTGGACCGCCGTGAGGGGCGGGGGCCGGACGCCTCAGATTGAGTTGCGGCAGGCGAAGATCAGGAATCGCCACCACAGCGGCCGCGCGACCGGGCGTAGCCGACGCGCTGCCCTGCGCGGACGGCGTGGTCCATTTGATCCCAGAAAGAGGGTGTTTGACGGGGTCGTCATGCGGCCCGCACCGTCGTTCTGCACCGCTGATAGGTGTCGATAAGATGGTCAAAATGGGCATCAATGCAGAACACCTGATCCGCCCGCTGCGCCGCATGGGTGAGGAGATCGACCGGATCTCGGCTCAAGAAACGGTCCAGCGCCTGCACCAAAGCAGCAGGGTGGGCGGCGCGATAGCTTTCACTGCAGGCGGCATCGGCAAAGCCGACGGCCCCACCTTCGTCCGGCAGGATCAAGGGCACACCTGACGCAGCGGCTTCAGCGACGACAAGGCCGAAGGTTTCAGATTCGCAGCCGTGGATCAGCCCATCGGCGCTGGCCAGCATCTGCGCCAACAAAACGCGGTCCTGCACGCCGTCAATCAGGCGGATATGCGGGTTGCCGGCAATGGCCTTCAGCACCATGGGCCGGTCCCGCCCTTCGCCGATGATGACGAGGCCGAGTGGATGCCGTGCGCTCGCCACCGAGACAGCGTCGATCACCATCGGCAATCGCTTTTCAGGGCTGAGGCGGCCGATAGAGACCAGCAACCGGGCCTCCTCCGGCAAATGACATTTGGCGAGCATCTTTGCCCGAAGCGCAGCCGACCGGTGTGTCGGGGAAAAGCGGTTGGGCTCAATGCCAAGCGGGATCATGGAAACGTTGGTAATGCCTGCATGGCGCAATCGTCCGGCAAGATCCGGGTTGCAGCACACCACCGTATCAAATTTCGCCGCTGCACGGCGGAGATGGTTGAGATAGGGGGCAAAGGTACGGTCAATGGTGTCGCGCGGGGCTACCTGCCCGAACCAGCGATAGGCATAGGTCGCCATCGGGTCGGCATGCATGAAGAGCGCCTTGCGGGCCGGGCCTTTCCAGTCTGCCACGATGTTCGCGGTCCGCCAGGGTGACGACGCCTCCACAATGTCCGGCTGTTCGGCATTGAGGATATCATGGATCGGTCCGGCGGATTTGAAATAGCGGTACCGCCCGTCAAAAATCAGCTTGGGTGATGCGACGGAGATGACACGCGCGCCGCCGGGGCGCGTTTCTTCTGCGTCCTCTTCCCCTGGGATGATAACGACCAAGTCAATGCCCGTGCGCGCGGCATAGTCAATTTTGCGTTCAACATAGGTCCGCACGCCGCCGCCATGCGGTGCGTAAAAGGCAGAGACGTCAACGATCTTCATTCTGCGGCAGCCTTTTTGACCGGGCCAAAGCTGGCAATGCCGGTGCGGTAATTGAGCAGGATGCTGGCCGCAGTCGGCGTGGCCCGTGCCGTGGCCTGTGCGGCCGACGCCTTCGGCTTGGACCAGCCAAGTTTTGGATTGCCGGGGAAACCGACACCATCTGATGTAAAATTGAACCGGCCATTGGCGTCGCGGTCATGCAGCAGGACAAGGCTGTAGGAGCCCGGCTCCGGCACGCGCACGCACATCACGGCGCGTCCTGTTTTCGGCACCTTGGCCAGCACGCGGCGGAAGGTTTTTCCGGCCATCAGCAGAACATTGTCGTCAGCCAGAAAATCGCGGTCATTTGCCGGATAGACCTCGAGTTTCAACAGGCCCGAGCGGTCCTTCAGCCCGTCGACATTGACGAGGAAGGCGGGGCCACTTTCCTTGTCGCGGCAGCGGCCTTCTTCAATCCCAAGGCTGGGGCTGGAGGCGATGGTTGGCCCGGGGGCCAAAGCGAGCAGGGCAGCCAGCATCATGCGTTGCTGTCCTTCCATTCATTGCGCCCAACCGCTGCCAACGTCAGCCCGGTGACGATGTGCAGGACCAGTGTCAGCAGCGCGATTTTGGCGACGACGGCGCCGATGGAGGGATCGGACCCGATTAGGAACACCGTCATCGCAGCAAAGACGAGGTCCTTGTTCGGGATGAGCGGGAGCCGCGAAATGAGCATGCGGAACATGGCCAAGAGCAGAATCCCGGCGAGCGGCACCTGCGGCAAAAGCAGCTGCCAGGCCGCTGCCATCAGGACGAGGCCGACGGCGATGCGGGCCATGTGCACGGTGCTGATAAACATCAAATGGGGTCGGGGGAGCGAGAACAGCTTCTGGCGGAACAGAAACACCACCAGCGAACTCGCAACGATGACACCGACAGAGCCGATCACCGTCTGGATGTGCGGCCCGATCGCAAATTGCGTCATATAGGGCCAGGCGATGACGAGCAGCAGCAGCGTGGCGACGTTGCCTGCCATGGCCGACAGAATGGAGACATCCTTGATGGCAGAAAAAGGCGCAAAGACCATCGCCGTGCGCTGCCGCGCCCAAAGGTAGAATTGGGCGTCACCCAAATATCCCAGCAACAGTTCGTTTGTGACCTGCTTTTTGAGGAGCGCTGCAAATCCTTCGAGCGGGACGTTCCACAGGCGGCGAAAGATGATCCATTCGCTCGCCGGAGTTGCGAGATAGCTGCCGGCCAGACACAGCCAGAAGAGCGGGCTGGTGGGCACATCAAAGAGCCCGTCCAGCGGTATATCTCTTAACTTGAAGAGGATGGCCGCAACCATGCCGAGGGAAAGCGACAGCCCAGCCCAGCGCCACATGGCGCCATTGGGCGGATCGCCAATCGCGGCCAGTTCCAGTTCGACAGGCAGGGCAGCTTGGCCCGTCGTGCTTCTTTCGTTCACCATCAGGGGTCAGTTCTGCGCGAAGGGGAGGGGGGTGGCCGCAGTATGCGGGCCGCTGGGCGCGGGCGGATGGAGCAACTGCGCATAGGTCGCGGGCGTCCGCCCCCGCGCCATCGCGGCCAGGGTCCGGTCAATACTGGCGAGGACAGGCGCGCTGTGCACGTCTCCGGGATGGCAGCCGATCCGTGCGACGGGCAAGGGCTTGAGCGCATGACGGGCAAGCGCCGCAAAAGCCAGCGAAGAGGCTGTCCGCGCGGGCGTCCGCGTCGCCCAGGTGATGACAGGGCCGCGGGCCAAAACCTTGCCGCTTGCCGGGTTCCAGACGCGCAGATGGTCTTCTGCGATGGGCAGGCCGGAGGCGGCGAGGGCTGCGCGCGCACCATCACCATAGAGCCAGGCCGGGGCCACAAAGCCGGCTGCAGGGCGGCCGATAATATCCTCAATCAAGGCACGGCCATCGGCGATGCGCTGGGCGGCGGTGTCTGCGTCAAGGCCAAGAAACTCGCCTTCGCCGGCCGTCATGTGTGCGCCTTTCCAGGCGGCGAATCCGGTATGGGTTGTCGTATCCTTGTGAAACCAGCCATGGACGAACATCTCCACCCCTGCCTCTGCCCAGCCGCGCAGGCGGCGCTGAAAGGCAGGTGCAGCGGACAAAGGCGCCTGGCCCCAATGGTTGGGCACAACCAGCATAGCCATGCGGGCGGACCCCGAGACGCGGGCGATCCGATCAAACAGATGGTCGACTTCGCTTTCGAAAAGCGGCCCCACATCGTGGATGGACGTTAACAGCAGACGGGCGCGCATTCCCACTCCTTGGACAAGGCTCTTAAGTCCCAGACGCCGCCGAGGGCGCGATACCTCAGGTCGATAAAAAGAGATTTCGACATTTTAAAGGCGATTGGTGAAAGTTCGGCGACAAACGCTGCTTGGCCCCGTGGGCGTGCTTCAGCAAAGGCGCAATAAGATTTTCAATAACAGATGTTTATCGCGTCGCGCCGCCAAAGCACGCCGCGTGCGATCGGAACACAAGGCGGCCTTCCACCGTTTAACCGGCATTCGGGCCGCGCGCTCTTTTTGGACCAAACCACCTCGCTGGCTCGCAGGAGAAAGATCATGGGACTGATCATGTGGCTTATTGTCGGCGGCGTCATTGGATGGCTCGCCAGTTTGATCATGCGGACAGATGGCAGTCAGGGCATTGTCCTGAACATTGTGGTCGGGGTTTTGGGTGCCTTTATCGGCGGCATGATCCTGTCACGGGGCGACATCAACAATGCGCCGCTGACGGTGACGACCTTCCTCGTATCGTTGGCAGGTGCCCTGATTTTGCTGGCCGTCGTCAATCTGGTTCGTCGCGGCTCGATCCGCTGATTACGGGGCTGCCGGGGGATCCCGACGGCCCTTAGACCGGGACCGTGATCTGCTTCCCGCGGAACACTGCCTGCCAGCTTTCAATCTCACTGAACACGACATCGTCGGTTTCGCGGGCGAGATCGGCGACGAGTCCAAAATGCAGCCGGTCAGAGGGGGCCTGTGCCAGCATGGTGATCCGAGTGTGAATGACGCTCAACTTTTCGGCCGTTATTTCGGAAATGGCGGCAAACCGCTCAAAATCACCGAAAAACCGGATACCGGCGATGCCGGCACCAAAGGTCGGGAAGAGCACGCCCAGCACCGTGAAGTATTTTGACGCGCCCTCCAGCCCTTCATGGTCGATGACGCCGAAGGCGGACCCCGCCCTTAGAGCGAGATACAGCGCCACCGAAAAGACAGCGAGCTGGAACAGCCGTTCTGAAAGATGATCGAGATTGTGATGCACCGCCGCTAGTCGCTTGGCCTTGGCAAAATGATAGTCGCGCTGCCCTGTGACATGCGCATCCAAAAGCGTGGTGAGGGCGCCGCGAAGATAGTCGGGCGACATGACCATCTTGGGCAGGCCAATGTCCCGCAGGGCATGGCGCACATACCATTCGGGCCAGTTCGTCTCGGTGCCGCGCGGCCAGCGCCCCCCACTTCTGGCGGCTCCCAAAGCAAGCAGGATCGGCGCGTGGCGCAGATATTCCGCCATGCGCCGTGTTTCAAACCAGCGGGCGTGCAGGCGCGTGCGTTGCCCGTGCAGCGTGATGAAGAGGATCGCGGAGAGCAGCAGCAGCTCAAACAGCGCAAAGAGCCATTTTTGGCTGGAGGGGACGACCGGAATATAAGCAATGCCCCCGACGATGGCGAGGCTCGACAGCAGGAACGACACCGTCATCCCGCCTCGATAGGCGTCTGACAGGCGGGCGGCGATCCCATCGGCCCAGGCGAAGCGTTTCAGGCTGCCTTCGGCCACACTGTCCAGAAAGGCGGCATCCGCGCCCTGCAGGTGTTGCGCGGCAGACAGCATTGCAGCGCCGCTGCCGGTTATGATCTGGGCGGGCGTTTCATAGATTTCGGTCAGGCTGCGCAGGCGAGACCGGCCTGATTTCTGCGCAAACAGGGCCTCGATCCGGCGATAGGCGTGGCGGGACCGCTGGCTCCGCTGATGCCACATTTCGCGGTCAAGCGTGGCAATGCCCGGGTGCCCGGCGGCGCTCTCCGGCCGGAAAACAGCATCGACCAGCGCATTGAGCCGCAGGGCGGCGTCCTCTCTGGCAGGTGTCTGATCCCGCGCGGCCAACGCTTCGGGCGCCTCCAGCAGACGCCAGCCCTCGGGGTGCGCAGGGTCGATCCAGAGCACAGGTGTGCCGAGCAGGAGCGCTGCCTCAATCGTATGGCCCGTTCCACCGATATGGCCGGTGGTCACGCCATCCCAAACGGCAATGATAAGGTCCGACTGTTCAATGAGAATCCGCCCAGCCAGCGCCACGCGCTTTGAACATTCTGCGGAAAAAAGCTGGGCGCTGCCGGGCGCGTCCGGCGCGTCCAACTTTGCCAGAAATAGGCGCGTGATGGCATCGTCCTGATCAGCGAGGCCGAAGACATGCGCTTGATCTGTCAGCGCGCGAATGGCCGTGGCGTGCGCTTGGGTGGCAGGATCTTGTGCATCGCCCCCGGCCAGCAGCGACCGGGCATCTGCAGCGGTGATGGGCAGAGCATTGATCGCGCGGTTGAGGCGACGTCCGAATGGCAGCGGGGCCACCAGATCATAACCCCGGAACAGCGCCATTTCCGCTGCCATCCGGTCGGTGCCATCGGCGAGGAGCGTGTGCAGGCGGGTTGGCCCCATCGTCTTACGGCCCAATGCCGGACGGGCGGTGGCAACGGCCTCCTCCAGATGGTCCAAGATCTGCGAAAGCGCGGCTGCAATTCTGCGCTCCGCCTCGGCAAACCCCCGATGCGCGGCGCGATGCCCTGTGACACCCAGCGACAGGCAGATCTTCGGGTGCGGGGGCATGAGCGCGTCTGGCAAGAAAAAATCTCCGCGATGCGTCAGTTCATTTTGGAACTTGGCCCGAATGTTGGCGCGGGGTGTCCCTATATGCTCCGGTTGGTATCTACGCGAAAACAGGACGTCAAATCATTCAGGGCGGCCGTGAAAGAATGCAGCCTTGTTGCGCCTGCCTGTGTCCCCTAGCATGCCCGTATAAGTTGAGTTGCCGCGCGTAAAAAGGGTCTGATGTAAACAAGGGCAACAGCGCCGATGCCAGATATGGGGACGTTAGACGACGAGGCAATAAAGGCCGTGCCCACGGTCTTCTTCAGCTATTCTCGATCCGATCAAAAAAAGGCGATCCCAATAATCAAGTCATTGGAAAACAATGGCTTTCGAGTCTGGTGGGATGGACTTTTGGAAGGGGGGGATAGTTTTCTGCCCACAACCGAGGCGGCCCTAGAAGAGGCGTCGGCTGTTGTCGTTCTCTGGTCCAAGACATCGGTTGCGTCCCACTGGGTCCGGGATGAGGCGACACGCGGGCGCGACCGGGGACGCCTTGTGCCGCTGTCGCTCGACGGCACGATGCCACCTTTGGGGTTCCGGCAATTTCAGGTGATCGACGTGTCCGGTGGACGCGGGAAGGCCAGTGCGGCGGCGCTGGACAATGTCCAACGCGCGATCCGTGCTCTGGCAGGCGACAGACTGTCTGCCCAACCTGCGCGAGATCCACGGCCGGTGACGCGGCCCGTCTCACGACGGCTTTTGGTCGGGGGCGGGCTTGCCATTGGGGTAGCGGGGCTGGCGGCCTGGCAGATCGGCGGGTGGGGCCCCTCCGGCAAAATGCGCAACAGCCTTGCCGTTTTACCCTTCAAGAACCTCAGCAGCGATCCCGAGCAGGGATATTTTTCGGATGGCCTGTCGGAGGAGCTGCGCGCCATTCTCGCCCGCAATGACATGCTGCGGGTCGCCGCACCCACGTCGACCGCGGGGCTGCGCGAGGCTGCCGATGATGCGACCGCCGTCGCGCGCAAGCTGGATGTCGCTTATGTGTTGAGGGGCAGCGTCCAGCGCGCCGGAACGATGGTGCGTATCGCCGCTGAGCTCATCAGCGGCGGTGATGCGGTGGTCAAATGGTCGCAGATCTTCAACCGAGAGATGCGCGATGTCTTCGCCTTGCAAAGTGAGATTGCGAACAGCGTGGCCATCTCCATCGTGGCCGAAGTCGCCGGTCAGGATCAGGCCGTGCGAAGTGCGGCGTCCCAAAATCCGGTGGGTGGCACCAAGAATGTCGCGGCTTATGACGCCTATTTGCGCGGTCGCGCGCTGTTTGATCTGAGTGCCGGGGAAGAGAGTGATCGCGCCGCACTTGCCCAGTTTGATCATGCGATTGCCGATGATCCGGCTTTTGCGGCGGCGCAGGCGATGCGCGCGAAAATGCTGTCCGCCATTGCCAATCAGACAGGCCAGACCGGGGAGATCAGGTCACTCTATGAACGCGCATTGGCCTCTGCCCGCCGGTCGATTGCGCTGGCGCCTGAGCTGGCCTCGGGTCATGAGGCTTTGGGCTATGTCCTCAACAATGGATATCTGGCGCCTGCTGCTGCCCGCCCGGCTTATGCGCGCGCGCAGAAATTTGGGCCGGGGGATGCAGACATTCTGCGTGCTTGTGCGACATTTGCGGCCTTTGACGGTCGACCGGCAGTTGCCGCACCGCTGATCGCGCAGGTGTTGGTGCTTGATCCTTTGAATGCCCGTGTCTTTCGCGCCGCCGGGAATATTGCCTATGCCGCCCGAGACTATGCGGCCACCATTCGCCACATGCAGCAGGCGCTGAAGCTCAATCCCAAAATCAGCGTCGCCCAGATGACGATTGGCAATGCCCTTTTGCTCGGGGGGCAACCGGACCGCGCCATCGCCGCCTATCAGCTGGAACCTGCCCGGCTCTTTGCCTTAACGGGTCTAGCCATTGCGCAGGCACGCACAGGAAATCAGGCTGCAGCAGACCGTGCTTTGGCCCAACTCATTGGGGAATTTGGCGACAATAGCCTGTACCAGCAGGGGCAGGTCCTCACCCAATGGGGGCGTCTTGACGATGCGCTGGACCATCTGGAGGCGGCCCGCCGTACGCTCGATTCCGGACTGTTGCTCGCCCGCACGGACCCCATGCTCGATCCCCTTCGACGCACCAGCCGATTTGGCGCCTTGCTTTCATGGATGGAAGCGCGCACCTTTTGACCCGCAACAGGAAGAGGGGTTCATCATGAAATCACTTCGGACAGCGATGTTGATTGCCGGATCGGCGCTCGCGCTCGCGGCATGCAGCAAAGCAGACAAAAGCGAACAAGCGACAGCCACGGCGGACAATATGACGGAAATCAACGCCAGCGAAAATGCGGTGGCGGTTGAAGCTGGTGCAGCGACGGCCAATGCTGTGGATGCCAATGCCGCCGCAAGCGGCCTCGAAGGGACCGGCAACCCGATCGGCCCCGGCAAATAAGCGCGTTCAACTTTGGGCGGCCTGCCTAGCGGCGGGCCGCCGATGTTGCTGACGGCCAGACAATTGGCCGGATCCAATCCAGTGCCTTGGCAACGCGGGTGTATCGGCTCGGCTCGCCCAATGTGCCGCAGCGTTTGCCGGAACTGATGACGCCAATCAGCGTCGGCGCGCCATCATCCTCGCCATAATAGACCAGTGGGCCTCCGCTATCGCCATAACAGGCCTGATCTCCGGTCGGACCGCTGGCGCACAGAACGACGTTGCTTAGCCTGCCCATGAAGCGCGTCAGGGCATTGCATTCAGCCTCCGTCCGCAAGGCTAGCTTGCCGCCCCGCAATGTGGTGGATGCGGCGCTATTGGTGGCCTCCGTCCACCCCCAGCCATAGGCATAGGCTGTCATGCCTTCATAGATTTGCCTTTGACCGACGGGCTTGGTGTCGACCCGGATCTTGCGCATCCCGACGGACGGCCCGAGCCGCTGCCCAGCGGCCACATCATATTGGATAAGCGCAATATCATTGGCGAGGGTCTTATCCCCATTTCGAAATTCGGGATGCTGGATGACCCGGCGGATTGGGTAACTGAGCCCTTCGGGATTGGAAATTTTATGCAGGCCAAGGCGGATGCGATACCCGGCGGAAACCAGATCCTTCTTGTCTCCGTACAGGCAATGGGCGGCCGTCAGCACCCAGCCCTGTTCGATCAATGAACCGCCGCACAGGACGCGGCTGGTGGCGCTCAACTGCATCCCGTCCAACGCAGCGGGGCGTTCAATCAGCGCCTGCCAGGGCGCACTTCCCGGGGCGATATCAAATCCCCGCATGACGCGGACCGGCTTCTTGCACCGCTCCCGCGTAAAGGCGCGGCCGTCAAACACAATTTCCTCCGTGACACAGCTTGGCCCTTTATCGGCTCTGTCGTCCTGCGCAGGATCGACAGGTGGTTTATAATCCGCGTCCGCAGCGCCAAGCGGGTGGTCCGGGATCAGCTCGGCATATTGGTCCATCTTCGCACAAGCCGCTTTGTCCGAAAGGTCACAGGCGCGCGCGAAGAACTTGGCCGCGCGCAGCGTGTCCGAAATTCCTTCTCTCCCACTCTCAAAGCTGTCGGCAAGGGTATGGCAGGCTGCACTGCTGCCAAGGGCGCAGCCCTTTTCGATCAGGTTCAGGGCGGCTTCAATACGCGGCCGGTCCTGCATTTGGGCGTTGGCTAAATTAGCCCGTCCGGCGGCCAGGCACGCTGCCGCGATATCGCCGTCGCACGCCTGTTGAAACAATGCCGAGGCGCGCCCGTGGTCTTCCAGAAGGAGGCCGGGTTCGTTCAACTTTTCTGCAAGATCAAAACAGCGCTGCATATTGCCGGCCGCACAGTCCTGCTGAAAGACCGTGACCTGTCGGATCGCGATGGAGGATCGGCAGCGGGTCTCATCCTTGGCGCATAGCGCTTCAAATTGCGCGAGGGCGGCGACCTTGTCACTGGCCAGGCCATCCCCCAGATATTGCGCGCGGGCAAACCCTTCGCATCCGCCAAGGTTCTGCCGCTGGCAGGAGAGGCGATAGGCGGATGCCGCCTGTTCGGCATCTTTCGGCACGTCATTGCCGTTCTGAAACACGTCCCCCAATTGCAGGCACGCTTCGCCTCCACCCGTTGTGCAGCCTGTTTTGAAGGCAGCAATCCCGGCGGGAACGTCCTTCTGGAGGACATTTCCCCAGATTAACCGGTGACCGAGAAAGAGGCAGGCCTGTTCATTGCCTTTGGCGCAGATGTCCTCAAGACGCGCTCTCGCGCCCGCCACCTCTGCCCCGCTTTTGGTCAGACGATCATCGGCCCATCGGGCACACGCGTCGAGATAACCGGCGTTGCACGACCATTCAAACAGCGCTGCCGACCGCTGGCGGACGGCATCTGCCGCATCATCGCTGGTCCAATCGGCAACGCTGTAACAGGCCTTTGGATTCCCGGCTGCGCAGGCCCGCTCGTAAAGATAAAGGGCAACACTTGCATACTGCTCCACGCCTTCGCCATTGGCATAGAGATCACCAAGGTCGTTGCAGGCCTGCATAAATTTCAGGTCACAAGCTGTCTTGAAGGCGCGCGCCGCTGCTTGCGGGTCTTTGATCTGGC
This sequence comes from uncultured Sphingomonadaceae bacterium, assembly GCA_937996655.1. Classification (GTDB taxonomy): domain Bacteria; phylum Pseudomonadota; class Alphaproteobacteria; order Sphingomonadales; family Sphingomonadaceae; genus Aquisediminimonas. The sequence goes on from CALKUK010000014.1 coordinate 161,795, forward strand.
TGTCCGCGCTGTCGCGCTGCAACCGCCCCAGATCATAGCAGGAAGCTGCGGACCCTGATGCGCACTTCTGCGATAAGGGGCCAAGCTGCGTGGGGGTCTGCAGGGTCTCTGCCGCTGCAGGCGGGCACAGGGCGACAAGCCAGATGAGCAAAAGGCCAAGGATCAAACGGGCGTTTGGCATCATCATGCGGACCCTTTTGGCGGGCCCGCACAGCAGTGCAGCCAACGCCATCGGCAGAATAGCATGTTTTACGCAATCGACTACGCCTGATCACATGCGGGATTGCCGAAGGGGAGGCTTGCTGCGGGGAGGCGCGTGCGGCTCCATCCGGTTCAGGCCAAGTTCAGGGCATGGCCGTCTTAAGCCTGCGGTGCCACGGCAACGTAAGTTCAGGAAAAACCTTGGAACGACCCATTTTCTTCGATGCGAGCGGACGTCGCAATCAATTGACGATGCGCAGCTTCTTCCTCGCTTTGGCGATCCTTTTCGTGACCGCGGTCACATTTGCCGTAACGGTCGTCGATACGCCCATTCCCGGGCCCTTGATGCTGACGATGGAGCGGCCGCAGCCTCGTCCTTTGTCGCAGCAGGTCAATCGTACCATCGCCAAGATCAAAACATGGCTCCCCGGCGGCGGGACCACCGCACGACAACAGGTTAACCAGGTCAAAGTCGGATTTTATGTGCCTTGGGACGACGCCAGCCGCGCCTCCCTGATCAATCATATCGGTGAACTGGACTGGTTGGTTCCCGGCCTGATTTCTGTCACCGGGGCAAACCATCATCTGACCCTATTTCAGGACCGTCCCCTTCAGACGCTGCTCGCATCGACAGCAAAGCCGCCAGCCATCGTGCCAATGGTTCAAAACGTGCTGAACGGGCAATGGGACAGCGTCGGCATGGCGGCCTTGCTGCACGACCCCAAAGCGCGGGCGGTGTTCCTGAACCGGCTTGAGCCACAGATCAGTGCGCAAAAGGCCATCGGCGTCATGTTCGATTTCGAAGAACTGCCCGTTTCATCCCAGGGCGACTATTTGAAATTCCTGGCTGAAGCGAAGGCCCGCTTCGCTGCACATCATTGGATGATCATGCTGGCAGTCCCGGTAGACAATGCCGACTGGAATCTGGGCGCCTATGCCCGGATTGCCGATCGGCTCGTGCTGATGACCTATGACCAACATACAACCGACGCCGAAGCGGGGCCGATTGCGGGTCAAAAATGGTTCGTTGATCACCTCAAATCGGCGCTTGCTGTTGTCCCGCGCGCCAAGGCCATCGTTGCCGTTGGCAGTTACACCTATGATTGGACAGGTGTCGCAAAAGGCAGCACGGGATCGGTCGAGGAAGTGTGGCTTGCTGCCCATGACAGCCAGACCCCGATCCAATTTGACAGGGCCAGCGGCAATCCCACCTTCAGCTATGAAGAAAATGGCGACACGCACACCGTATGGTTTCTTGATGCCGCCACGATGTGGAACCAGTTGCGGGCGACGCATATGGAAGGCGTGGCCGGGGTGGCGCTGTGGCGGCTCGGCACGGAAGATCCGGGTGTTTGGCCGGTTCTGGACGCATTTCAAACCGGCAAGCTCCCCAATTTGACCCGTCTCCAGTCGCTCGCCAATGTTGACATACAGGGGTCGGGCGAAATCCTCCGGATTGAGGAGCAGCCGGTCGCGGGGAGCCGTTCGCTGATCCAGAGCGCCTCAGGGCTGATTGTGGACGAACGGTATCACGCATTGCCGACCCCCTATGTGATTGGCCGGACAGGCTATCAAAAGGGTCTGGTTGCGCTCAGTTTTGATGATGGGCCGGATCCCGACTGGACGCCAAAAATCCTCGACGTGCTCAAGGCAAAGCACGCCCCTGCGACATTTTTCGTCATCGGCGAAAACGCCATGCCCCATCCGTTGCTGCTCAACCGCATCGTTCAAGAAGGCAGCGAAATTGGCAATCACAGCTTTACCCATCCCAATTTAGCGCAGGTGTCGGAGGAGGGAACGCGGCTGGAGCTGAACAGCACGACGCGGTTGATCGAAGCCTATACCGGGCGTTCCGTCCGGTTGTTCCGGGCACCCTATTTCGGCGATGCTGAACCGACGACGCCAAATGAAATTGTCCCCGCCCTCGTCGCGCAGCAGGATGGCTATACCAATGTGGGCCTTCATGTAGATCCAGGTGACTGGAAGAAGCCCGGGGTGGCCGCCATCGTCAAGGCAACCCTTGATCAGGTTGATACCGAAACACCGGCGACCGGGGCACAGATTGTGCTTCTTCATGATGGTGGCGGAGAGCGCTCCCAAACCGTGGCCGCGCTGCCCCAGATTATCGATGGTCTGCGTGCCCGGGGGTATCAGCTTGTCCCCGTCTCAAAACTGGCCGGATTGAGCCGCGATGCCGTAATGCCCAAAGTCACAGGGTCTGACCTTCTTTCGGTCCGCGCGGATGTGGGCGTGTTTCTGTTCTTTGGGGCAATCGGCTATGTTCTAAACTGGCTGTTCTTTGCGGTGATCACCATCGGTATCGCCCGCGCGATGCTGCTTGCGGTGCTGGCCTGGAACAGCAACCGACCCCAGAATCGGCCAGTCGCGCCCCCTATTGATCCCTCACTCTTCGTCTCGGTTCTCATCCCGGCCTTTAATGAGGCGCGGGTCATCGATGCCTCTGTGCGCCGTGTTCTGGAAAGCACGCAGGTGGCCATTGAGGTCATCGTGATTGATGACGGGTCCAAGGACGACACCAGTGCGATTGTCGCGGCGGGCTTTGGCAATGACCCGCGCGTGCAGCTTTTGACACTGCAAAATGGCGGAAAGGCTCGTGCACTGAATGAGGGGCTGAAGCTGGCAAAGGGGGGCATCATCATCGCGCTGGACGCCGATACCCAGTTCGAGGCGGATACCATTGCTAAGCTGGCCCGCTGGTTTGCTGATCCGGAAATTGGGGCTGTCGCCGGCAATGCGAAGGTTGGCAATCGGCACAATCTGGTCACGCGCTGGCAGGCGGTGGAATATGTCACGGCACAAAATCTGGAGCGTCGGGCCCTATCCAGTTTTGACGCTATCATGGTCGTCCCCGGTGCAGTCGGCGCATGGCGCCGGGCGGCGCTCGATGAGGTTGGCGGATATCCGGCAGACACATTGGCTGAGGATCAGGATCTGACGATCGCCATCCAGCGCAAGGGATGGCGGATTGGGTATGATGTCGATGCCGTTGCATGGACAGAAGCGCCGGAGAGCCTTGGTGCGCTGGCCACGCAACGGTTCCGTTGGGCTTATGGAACACTCCAGTGCCTCTGGAAGCATCGCTCGGTTCTCAGGGAAAAGACGCCTGCCGGACTTGCTTATGTCGGCATTCCGCAGGCTTGGCTTTTCCAGATCGGATTTGCATTGATCTCACCGCTCATCGATCTGGCGCTGGTGGTGAGCATTGTGTCGACCTGGATGCGCGTTGAGCAGCATGGTTGGGCACAGACCCAGAGCGATGTCCTGCGCATGGCGATTTACTGGATCATTTTCACCGCAATCGATGTGATTTGCGGTTGGGTGGCTTATCGCCTCGAGAAGCGGGAAAAGCGTTACCCGGCCTTCCTTCTGATCGCCCAACGTTTTGTCTATCGCCAGCTAATGTACTTTGTTGTGATCCGCGCTGTCGTCAACGCGATGCGTGGTCCCTGGGTCGGCTGGGGGAAGCTGGAACGAAGCGGGCGCGTAGACAGCCAACGCGCGTGACGACCGCCTGACGCCTGTGCTGGATTGCGAATGCGAGCGGAGGTGCTGAGGGGAATCGAACGAGTCTCGGCTAGAATTCAACGTTCGAAACGGGCGCGTTGCAGTCTGCACTGAAGCGATTTTTAGACGCTCGCATACGTGAATGAGCACCTACGGCTCGGCGGTTGCCGCGGCTTCGGCATCGTTTAACTCACTAACCCCACCCCGAGGGAATGTGAGCTAACTTAGCCGCCCTACTAGGTCCTCGGTGTCGCAAAGGTCGGCAAAGATCCAACCAAGTGAATAGAGCGCCGCTTCGTGTTCTTCGTCTGTGAGGGCTGCATTCGCATCGGCGACCATCAGCACTTTGTAATTGAGCTGCATGGCATCGCGGACGGTGCTTTCGCAGCAACAATTGGTGAGTGTCCCGGTGACGATGAGCGTATCGATGCCGCGTGCCTGAAGTGAGCGGTGGAGCGCGCAGGTGCCGGGCGTGAAGCCACTGAAGCGTTGCTTCTCGATCATCAGGTCGCTGTCTGCGACCTCCAGCGTCGGCCAGAGCTCCCAATGATGTGCGCCGGGCGTGAAGGCCTCACGGTGCGCGTCAGCACCAGTTCCCATGCGCTGTAGAAAGATAGGCCAGGCCGCGTCGCCCTCGGCCGTGGTGTAACGCAGGAAGATATTCGTCCCACCTGCCGCGCGAACCGCTTGCGAGACCTTGTTGATATTATCCACGATGCCGCGTGCCGCCGGCACTTCGACAGGCGCGCCTTCTTCCATGAACCCATTTTGCATATCGATAATGAGATGTGCGGTCCGTTTGGGATCAAGTGCGGGATAGATGGAGCGCACCCCGCCACGGCGTTCGGCAATGCGATCGATGATCGCATGAAGGTCTATGGCATGCGGCACGGCAGCTGTCCTTTTGATGTTCCGCGCGAGGTATCAGGCCGCCCTTGCTCGGGTCAATGTCCGAGAGACGCCGGACTGCTGCCATCTGCAAAAACAGGACGACGGCGGCGAAGCGGCTAAATCGGAAAACCGAATGCGAGTGGTGGAGCTGAGGGGAATCGAACCCCTGACCTCATCATTGCGAACGATGCGCTCTACCAACTGAGCTACAGCCCCGCATTCGAAATTCGCCCTTAGCGGTGCCAAATTGCGCTTGCAATGGGGAACGCTTGCCCTTGGCGGGATTTGAAATAGAAGCGGATGGGAACGGGAACAGTCAACGCCCCGGCATCACAATAACACGAGAGGAGCCTCCACATGGCACGCGCATGGTATTTCAAATCAACCCCCAATGGTCTGCCGACACTGGACAATGTTGCGCTGGCGGATCTGCCGCAGCTGGACCTTGGCCCCAACCAGATCCGCGTGCGCAACGCCTATCTGTCGGTCGACCCCTATATGCGCGGCCGGATGACGACGGTGAAGTCGTATGTCCCCGGCTTTGAGGTCGATCAGCCGATGACAGGCGGCGCTGTGGGTGAAGTCATTGAAAGCACAGCCGATGGCTATGCGGTCGGTGACAAGGTCATGCACATGAACGGCTGGCGTGATGAAGCGATTGTCGACATTGTCGGCGGCGGTGCTCCAACCGATCCGCAAAAGTTGCCTCCGCTCAACGTGCCGATCCAGACGTTTCTCCACAATCTCGGCCTCACGGGTGCCACTGCCTATATGGGCCTGATGAAGACGGCGTCGGCCAAGCCCGGTGACATTGTGTTCGTCTCCGCAGCAGCGGGCGCTGTCGGCTCGGCGGTCGTCCAGATTGCCAAGAAAAAGGGCATGACCGTTATCGGCTCGGCCGGTGGCGCCGCCAAATGTGAATGGGTCCGTTCCCTCGGCGCAGATGCCTGTGTCGATTACAAGGCGGGCAATTTGCTGGAACAGCTGAGCGCGGCGGCACCGGACGGCATTGACGTGTATTTCGACAATGTCGGTGGCGATCATCTCGATGCCGCCTTTGCGCTCGCACGGGATTATGCGCGCTTTGCGATTTGCGGCATGATCGACAAATATAATGAGGCCGATCAGGGGCATGAGTTCAAATACATCCTGCGCTCCATTCCGGCGCGGATCAACATGCGCGGCTTCATCTTCACCGACTATGCCGAGTTCATGCCGGAGTTTCTGGCCGACGTCGCACCGATGGTGCTGTCGGGTGAAATGAAGATGCAGGAAACGGTGCATGAGGGTCTCGACACCACGTTTGACGCGTTCCTCGGCCTCTTCTCCGGCGCGAATACGGGCAAGATGCTCGTCCGCATCTAACGCCCATCGGGCGCGGAGCCGGAAGGGGTCCGCGCCCGCCTGTGGCACCCTCTGTCTTGCCATTTTGGCCCAATCCCCGCAAGCTGGGGGTATGGCGATGTTCCGGCCCCTTCCTGTTGCTCTCCTCGCGCTGGCCCTAGCTGGTTGTGTGAGCGCGCCGCAGACATCGGCCCCTCCGCCACCGCCGCCCAAATTGGCGCCGCCGCCCATGGTCGGTGAGCCACCACGCCCCGCCAACTGGGAAGATTGGCGCGCGACGCCCGGCGATTGGGCCTATCGGAAGGATGTGCGCGGTTCGGTCGCCCTGTTCGGGCCGCCGGGGGAAAATGCGCTGTTCGTTATTCGCTGTGACCCTGCGGGCGGGCGCATCTATCTGTCGCGTGGCGGACGTTTTCCGGTCGGGCAATCGGGGCAAATGAGCATCCGGACCTCCAGCGCCGCGCGGACTTTGTCAGCGGGCAACAGCAGTGAAAGCCCGCCTTATGTGGCGGCTGAACTGCTCGGTTCTGACCGGCTGCTTGACGCGATGGCGCATAGCCGCGGGAAATTCGTCATCTCGGTGCGCGGCGCAGAGGATCTTGTGGTCCCGACATGGGCCGAATTTGCGCGGGTCGTCGAGGATTGCCGGGCCGGCGGCTAAAGCATTCTGCGACGCAGGCCCGAAAGTCTGATTCTGACAGCAAACTATTTCATTTCAAGTCTTGATTGCGCGACTCGCCTGACTCATGTTGCCGCTCGCGAACCATTCGGTTCGCTTGGCGCAATACAGCGAAAGGAGGTGATCCGATGTCTCATGGTCCAGCTAAGAGGTCGGAAAGGGTGATCCGCAGCTAGGCGCGCTTATGCGCTGCCTTTGGTCTCTGCAGAAACGGAAGCCGCTGAACAAATACAGTAGGCTCTACACCTCCGATCGCTGACCATGCTGAAGGGTCGTGGAACCGATAGGTTCTGCGGCCCTTCTCATATCTGGCCGATGCGATTTCTAGGATAGGCCTGTGTGCCGCGCGTATAGATGCGGTCTGCGGGCAGGACGTCCGCAACGCCAATGTCGGGCAGGCCCTCTAAGTCGCGATAAAGCGGGGCAAAGTCCGTCTCAACCGTTGTCTGGAGGAGATGGTCGAGGCTGGGGATGACGAAATAGCTCTGTTGGAAATCGTTGATCCGATAGTCCGTGCGCATCAGGCGCAGCAGATCAAAGCCGAGCCGGTTGGGGCTGGGATCGTCCAGCGCGAAGAGGCTTTCTGCATGGCTGGAGACGATGCCCGCGCCATAGGTGCGTAACTGCCCGCCTTCTTCGATCAGCCCGAATTCAACCGTGTACCAGTAAAGCCGCGCCAGCTTGTGCAGCGCGCCAAAGCCAAGGCTGCGCAGCCCGCCTTGTCCATAGGCGACCATGTAGTCAGCAAAAACCGGGTCCGCGAGCATCGGTACATGGCCAAAGACGTCGTGGAAGATGTCTGGTTCCTGCAGATAGTCGATCTGCGCGGGCGAGCGGATGAAATTGCCCGCCGGGAAGCGCCGGTTGGCCAAATGTTCAAAAAAGACGGCGTCCGGCACAAGGCCGGGGACGGCGACGACGGACCAGCCAGTAGCCGCTGTCAGCAGGGCGTTGAGCTCACGATTGTCGGGTATACCGGAGCGGGAGAGGCGCAAAACATCCAACCCACGCAAAAACGCGTCGGCGGCGCGGCCGGGCAGCATGTCGGATTGACGGGCAAAGAGCCGGTCCCACATGGCGTGGTCGTCTGCGCTGAACGCGTCCCAGTCCTGCGGGATGGTCCAGTCCGCCGCAGCGCCGGGCGGGGGCGTATCATGAATATGGGACGCAACCGACATACGCCCAGAGTAGCGCCAACCAGTTTCAATTGAAACCAGTTGGCGCCATCGGGATCAGATATCGAGATTGGCGACGTTGAGCGCGTTTTCCTGAATATATTCGCGGCGTGGCTCAACGACATCGCCCATCAGCTGGGTGAAGATTTCATCGGCCAGATCGGCCTGGGCCACTTCGACGCGGAGCAAGGAGCGGTTGTCCGGGTCCAGCGTGGTTTCCCAAAGCTGTTCCGCGTTCATTTCACCAAGGCCTTTATAGCGCGAGATGGAAAGGCCCTTGCGCCCGACGGCGAGGATGCCATCCAGCAGCTCGGATGGGCGCGAGACCATGGTTGTGCGACGGTTATTGGCAATAGGGGCGTCCTCCTCCCCGTCCGCAACCGGTTCCGGCGCGGACTTGCCGATGGGCACCAGCCGGCCGACATCGGCATAAGCATCCGTCTGTTCGGCGATCAGGGTATGCAGGCGGCGCGCCTCCTGGCTTTGCAGGAAGCTGGCTTCGATCACATGATGGTCGGTCACGCCGCGCCACAGGCGCTGCAGGTGATAGCCGCCTTCTTCGCTCACGATGCCGCTCCACTTCGCCTCAAGGTCGGCGCGGTTGAGCCACTCCGCCGTCAGGCCGATGGCGCGGGCGCGCGCTTCGGGGTTGGCTGCGGGGTCGAGCGCACCGATCAAAGCGAGGCCTTCGATGATGGCAGGGTCGTACTTCTTCGGCACGTAACGCATCAGGCTGCGCGTGCGGCGGGCATGGTCAATCAGCAGCTTCAGGTCCGCGCCGGAACGGGTGCCGCCCGATGTCTCCAGCGCGACGGCTGCAACGCCTGCATCCACCAGATAATCGTCAAGCGCCGCATCGTCCTTCAGATAGACTTCAGAGCGACCGCGCGCCGCTTTGTAGAGCGGCGGCTGGGCGATGTAGAGGTGCCCGCGTGCGATGATTTCAGGCATCTGGCGATAGAAGAAAGTGAGCAGCAGCGTGCGGATGTGTGCGCCATCCACGTCGGCGTCCGTCATGATGACAATCTTGTGGTAGCGCAGCTTTTCAATGTTGAAATCGTCGCGGCCAATGCCGGTGCCCATCGCCTGAATGAGGGTGCCGACTTCCTTCGACGCCAGCATCTTGTCGAACCGCGCGCGCTCCACGTTCAGGATTTTACCCTTGAGCGGCAGGATTGCCTGATTGTGGCGGTTGCGGCCCTGCTTGGCGGAGCCACCTGCGGAATCCCCTTCGACGAGGAAGAGTTCAGACTTGGCGGGGTCGCGCTCCTGACAATCGGCGAGCTTGCCGGGCAGCGAGGCGATATCCATCACGCCCTTACGGCGCGTCAGTTCACGTGCGCGTTTGGCAGCCTCACGGGCGGCGGCGGCGTCGATGATTTTCTGGACCACAGATTTCGCATTGGCCGGATTTTCTTCCAGCCATTCCGCCATCTTGTCGGCCATCAGGCTTTCCAGCGGCTGACGCACTTCGGACGAGACGAGCTTGTCCTTGGTCTGGCTCGAAAATTTCGGATCCGGCAATTTGACCGAGACGATGGCGGTGAGGCCTTCGCGCATGTCTTCGCCGGTGAGCGTCACCTTCTCCTTTTTCAGGAGGCCCGACTTTTCAGCATAGTTGTTGAGCGTGCGGGTCAGCGCCGCGCGGAAGGCGGCCAGATGCGTGCCGCCATCGCGCTGCGGGATGTTGTTGGTGAAGCACAGCACGTTTTCGTAATAGCTGTCATTCCACTCCAGCGCGACTTCAATGCCGACGCCGTCGCGTTGGCCGGAAACGGCAATGGGGTCTGGAAAGAGCGGAGTCTTTGCGCGGTCGAGATACTTCACGAAGGCCGCGATGCCACCTTCATAGTAAAGTTCGACTTCCTTCTTTTCTGCGTGGCGTGCGTCGATCAGGAACAGGCGGACGCCCGAATTGAGGAAAGCGAGTTCGCGGTAGCGGTGCTCCAGCTTTTCAAAATCAAATTCGGTGATCTTGAAGGTTTCCGGGCTCGGCAGGAAGGTGACGCGCGTGCCCTTCTTCCCATTGGCCGGACCGACGACCTTCAGCGGCGCCACAGCGTCGCCATGGCTGAACTGCATGTAATGCTCTTCACCGTCGCGCCAGATGGTGAGATCCAGCGTGATCGACAAGGCGTTTACAACCGAGACGCCGACGCCGTGCAGACCGCCCGACACCTTATAGGCATTGTCGTCTGACGTGTTCTCAAACTTCCCGCCCGCGTGGAGCTGCGTCATGATGACTTCGGCGGCCGACACGCCTTCTTCGGAGTGAATGCCGGTCGGAATGCCACGGCCATTGTCTTCGACGGAGACGGACCCATCGGGGTTCAGCTGGATGAGGATCTTGTCGCAATGACCCGCGAGCGCCTCGTCAATTGCGTTGTCCGAAACTTCGAACACCATGTGGTGGAGACCCGATCCATCGTCGGTATCGCCAATGTACATGCCCGGCCGCTTGCGCACCGCATCCAGCCCTTTGAGGACCTTAATGGAATCAGCGCCATAAGCGGATGTGTTCGGGGTGTTTGCCGTATCTTCTGTCATAGCAATTCTATACGGAACCGCCCGCCAAAACCCAAGGGAAAAGGACCTGCTATTTGGTCTGCATTGGGGATGAATCCGCCGATGCCTTTGCCTTTTCCTCCGCGACCAGTTCCTTGCGGCTCAGCTTGCCGACCAGGGTCTTCGGCAGGCTGTCGCGCACCTCAACAGCGACGACGCGTTCATGCTTGCCGAGTTGGGGGTTGAGCCAGGCGAGGATCGCCGCGCCTGTGATCGATGCGCCGGGCTGGAGCGTCACAAACGCTTTGGGCTTTTCCCCCGAATACCGGTCCGGAATGCCGATCACGACCGCCTCTCTGACCGCGGGATGTTTGTACAGCTGCGCTTCGACGACGCTCGGAAATACCTTGAACCCGCCGACGGCGATCATGTCCTTCAGGCGGTCAACGATGCGGACATAGCCGTCTGCGTCGATCTGCGCGACGTCGCCGGTGCGCAACCAGCCATCCTGAAACACCTCGGCGTCGGCCTCGGGCCGGTTCCAATAGCCTTTCATCGTCTGCGGCCCTGCAAAGGCGAGCTCGCCCGGCTCCCCCTCTGGCGCGGGCTTGGTCGGGTCCTCCCGGTCGAGCAAGCGGATGCGGGTGCCGGGCAAAGGCTGGCCGATGGTGCCGCGCTTGCCCTCTCCCTCATAGGGGTTGGTCGAAATGACGCCCGCGCTCTCGGTCAGGCCATAGCCTTCGATGAGCTTTGCGCCGGTGACTTTTTCGAACCGCTGTTCCACTTCGGCCGGCAGAGGCGCGCCGCCGGAGATGCAGACGCGCAGGCTGGAAAAGTCGGTGCGGGCCGTCTCAGGATGGTCGAGCAGCGCCTGATACATGGTCGGCACACCGGGCAGCGCCGTGGCCTTTACGCGGGCGATGGTCTGGAGGGTTGCCTTGGCATCAAAGCGCGGCAGCATGGCGATCAATCCGCCCGCCACGACCGTCCGGTTGAGGACACAGGTGTTTGCAAAGACATGGAAAAAGGGAAGGACGCCGACGATACGATCTCCCTCGGCCTGTCCCGGGTCAATGGCGTGAACCTGCCGGGCATTGGCTGTCAAATTCTGATGCGTCAGCATCGCGCCTTTGGGCGTGCCAGTGGTGCCGCCGGTATATTGGATGAGCGCGACATCCTCCGGTTTGGGCGGAGAGGCCGTGCAGACCCCGTCATTGGCGAGCAGGTGTGAGAAGCGCGTGACACGGGCGTCGACCGGGCGTGGCGCGATCTCCCGCCCTTTGAACAGGCGATAGGCGATGGATTTGAGCGGCGGCAACACACCGGCAATTGACCCGACGACCAGCCTTTCGATGGCGCCTGTCTCCAGCACCTTTAACGCTGTGGGCAACAGGGCCGCAGCTGAGAGGGTGACGATCAGCCGCGTACCGGAATCGCGCGCCTGCGCCGCAAGTTCATCTACGGTGTAGAGCGGCGAGAAATTGACGACGATGGCCCCCGCCCGCAGCGCGCCATAATAGGCCGCGACATAATGGGGGACATTGGGCAGGAACAGCCCGATCCGATCGCCCGGTTTGATGCCCAGTGCCTCAAACCCGGCAGCGGCATGGCGCACCGCCTTATGAACCTCGGCATAACTGTAGCGGCGGCCCAGAAAGTCGAGGAAAGGCGCATCGCCAAGGTGGGCGGCGGCCTCCAGAAACATGTCGGGCAAGGTGCACGGCGCAAAGGCCTGATCCCACCGTGTCGGGTGGCAGTATCGCGTCTGCCAGACGTCTTCGCCTCTGTTCATAGGCCCAACGTAAGAAGGCCCGTCTGATCATTCAAACGGGCCTTCAAAAAGAAATGCGTCAAAAAGAGCTGCAGATGCAGGATCAATATTTGGTCAGTTCGACCTGCATGGATTTATAGCCATGCACGAAGCTGGCCGGCACGCGGACGGGCTCTTCCAATACGTTCACGCGCAGGCGGCGTTTCTGCATTTCGGAAATCAGCGTGGTCAGCTGCAATTCCGCGACGCGGGCGCCCACGCAGCGGTGGATGCCATAGCCGAAGGACAAATGCCGCCGCGCATTTTCACGATCAACGATGATTTTGTCGCCATTGGGGAAGACGCTTTCATCGCGGTTGGCCGAGCAATACCAGAGCGCAAGCTTATCGCGCTTCTTGATCTGGTGTCCGAACAATTCGGTGTCTTCCGTTGCGGTGCGGCGCATGTGTGCGAGCGGGGTCTGCCAGCGGATCAGCTCATGCATCGCGTTGACGGCGAGTTCATGGTCATGGTTCTGCTCAAGCTTGGCGCGTTCTTCGGGGAACTTGTCGAGCCCATAGGCAAACGCCGTCATCGAATTGCGGGTCGTGTCATTGCCGCCGACGATCAGGAGGATGAGGTTCCCCATGAATTCCTGATGGCTCATATGCTTCATCGCGTCCGACTGGAGCATGATCGAGATGAGGTCATGCTTGCCTGGGTTCTGCGCCTTCTTGTCCCACAGATCCTTGAAGGATGCGCCCATTTCAAAGGCGGTGGCCAGCCGGTGCTGGCGCTGTTCCAGCGTCCCGAAGCTTTCGATATCGCCCAGAACGTCGGACCAATGGGTCAGCTTGTGGCGTTCTTCAAAGGGGAAGTCGAACAGGATGGCGAGCATCTGTGTCGTCAGCTCAATCGAGAGCTTTTCCACCCAGTCAAATGGCGTGTTGAGCGGCAGGCTGTCGAGCACAGCGGCGGTGCGGGCGACAGTGTCGGCGCGCATGCGCTCTACTTCGGCAGGGCCAAAGGCAGGTGCGACGGTGCGGCGCTGGGCCGTATGCTGCGGCGGGTCCATGGCGATGAACATCGGCATCGGCACATCGCCTTCCTGCAGATGATCAATGCCGTCGCCTGCGACGGTGATGCCACCATATTCCCAGCTGGAGGAAAAGACCTTCGGCAGCGCTTCAATGTGCATGATCGGCTTGTAGGTCGTGACCGACCAATAGGGGCCGAACTTGGACTCAGGGCAATAATAGATGGGCGATGTTTCCCGCATCTGCCGCATCGGCTCCTGCCAGACATCATTGGCGAACACCTCTGCGCGCGAGACGTCCCACGGGTTCGCTTCTACTGCTTCGTCCTTCAGCACGGTCGCCATGCCAGCCCACTCCTGATTATTTTTAATCCAGTTTCAGTCTGCCACTGTTTACATCAGTGTCAATGAGATTCGCGGCAAGCCTGCGGCAGATGGCATGGACTTGCGATGAAGTGAGCAGAGGGGTGGGAGTCAGCGTTTGCGGCGCAGGGCGGACAGCAGCCCCGGGCCTGACTTCAGAACCCCGCGCCGGAACAGCCCGGCGGTGATCCAAATGGTGAGGGCGACCCAAAGGCCCTGCCAGCCAAGCGCTAAAATATGGGGCCAAATCTCCGGCTCATTCGCGGCGCGCGCAGCCATCGCAAAGGGGGAGCTGAAGGGAAAGATTTCCGCAAAGCGGGCGAGGCGGCCTTCCGGTGCGCCAGCAGCTGCAGACGACAGCCCGAACATCGCCACCTGAAAAATGGTGATGGGCAGCGACATCATCTGGATTTCACGCATGGTGGAGGCCTGTGCGCCAACACCGAGGAAGATCGCGCCGAGCAACATGAACGCCATGGTGAAATAGAGCGCACACAGCAAAAGGAAGGCGGGCAGGCCGACCGCCGCTGCGATAGGGGGCAGCGTGAGGAAGCTGGCAGAGAGCGCAATGCCGGTGCCTGCCAGCCCTGCCCAGAAGCCGACAAAGAGTAAGGCCACACCAAACATCCCGATCAGCTTGCCAAGGAAGACCGCCTCCAGCGGCGCTGCGGCGGCGAGGATTTCGATGACCTTGTTTGATTTCTCCTCCGCCAACATGCCAACCGATTGTCCGGCCAGCAGCAGCGTCAGAAAGAAGATGCCGAACACTGCGGCAAATCCGGTGGCGTGTTCACTGCTCGCACTTGCCGTTTGCACCTTCTGGTCCGCCGTCTGCGCAATGCTCAGCATCGCGCCGGGGGCGACGCCGCCTTTCCGGTCGCGCAGGACCTGTTCCGCCAGGGTCGCCAGATAGGCGGAGCGTCGCCCGCCTTCCTTCAGGATGATGGGGCGTTCAAGCGGACCATAAAGCACCGCCACATAATTGGGGTCTGGCAGGGCCAGCAACGCCTGTGCAACCGCTGCACTTTGGCCGCCATGCTGCGGGATGATGTCGAGCTTGGGCGGCTGGAGGTCATCTGGAAGCACATTGCGCAGGCGTCTGTCTGCGGCGACCAGCAAAGGTCCGTCGGCCTGTGCCGCGATGATGCCGATGCGCGTCTTGTCCTGTGATGTATCTGCAATCTGCGCCGCGCCGGTAACGCCCAACAGGCTCATCAAAATCATGAACAATGGCGCGAGCAGGAACAGCAAAAAGGTAGGCGTGGCCACCACTGCGGTAAAATCCCGCCGCGCAACGACCATGGCCTGACGGACAAAGGCGCTCATGCCGAGGCCGCCACATCCGCCTGCTTAGCGTCGGAGACGATCCGGACGAACGCCTCGTGCAGGCCGGGGCGCTGCATGGTGAGACCTGCAATGCCGTGGCCTGCGGAAATGAGCGCCATCAACAGCGTCTCTGCCCCGCCATCAGGCACGGTAAAGCGCCAGGCACGGCCATCAAACGATGCCCCACTCGGCAGCATGGTGCCGGCCTCTGCTGCCCGGTCACAGGGTACATAATGGGCCTGCATCGGCAACAGGCCGCGCGCGTCATCCACCGTGCCTTCAAAACGGCGCTGCCCCCCTGCGATCACGGCGATGCGTTCACACAGGCGCTCGGCATGGCTCATTACATGGGTGGAAAAAAGGATCGTCGCGCCCCGGTCGCGCTCTGACCGCACAAGCGATTCAAGATGTTCCTGATTGACGGGGTCGAGCCCGGAAAAGGGCTCATCCAACACGATGAGTTCGGGTCGGTGGACAATGCTGCCGAGCAGCTGGACGATCTGCGCCATGCCTTTCGACATCTGCCGGATCTTGCGGTCCACCGCATGGCCTAGGCCGGAGGCTTCCATCATTTCGCCTGCACGCTTGCGGCCGGTCGCCCAATCCAGACCACGCAGCGCACCCATGAAGGCAATGGCTTCACGCGCCTGCATGGCGGGGTAAAGGCCGCGTTCTTCGGGCAGATACCCGACGCGGTGGCTCACTTCGCGCGGGTTGGCATGGCCAAGAAGGGCGCGTTGCCCGGCATCGGGATCAATAATGCCCAGCACCATGCGCAGCGTCGTCGTTTTGCCCGCGCCATTGGGGCCAAGGACGCCATAGATCATCCCGCGCGGGACAGAGAGGCTGACCCCATGCACGGCGGTTGTCCCGCCGAATGTCTTGATCAAGCCTTCCGCCCAAACGGGCCTATCGTCCGTCAACGTCGCATTCCCTCGTCGTGCGTTGCGTGGTAGCGACCACGGACCATGCCTAGCAAGCCTTCCCCTACAAAAGCGCTAACAGCGGCCGATGTGAAGGCCGAGGCCGCACGGCTGGGCTTTGTGGCCTGCGGCATCACCCATGCCGACCATGATTTCGGCCCGCGCCTGCGCGACTGGTTGGCGGTGGGCGCGCACGGGCAGATGGGCTGGATGGAGGATCGGGCGGACCAACGGGCGGGCCCCAAGGCGCTCTGGCCCGAGGCCCGCTCTGTCATCATGCTGGGGATGAGTTACGCGCCGGCGGTCGACCCCATGGCCCTTGCGGACGTGCGGGATCGCGGGCGCATCTCTGTTTATGCGCAGGGGCAGGATTATCACGATGTCGTGAAAAAGGCGCTGAAGGCGCTGGCGCGCTGGATGGTGGATCAGGCCCCCAATCACCTGAAAGTCTTCGTCGATACCGCCCCCGTCATGGAAAAGCCGCTGGCGGGTCAAGCAGGGCTGGGTTGGCAGGGCAAACACACCAATCTCGTTAGCCGGGAGCATGGCAGCTGGCTGTTTCTGGGGTCGATCTATACCACGCTCGATCTGGAGGCAGACGCGCTGTCGGCCGACACCTGCGGAAGTTGTTCCGCCTGCCAGACGGCTTGCCCGACCAATGCCTTCCCGGCCCCCTATCGGCTCGATGCACGGCGTTGCATCTCCTATCTGACGATTGAGCATAAGGGGCCGATCCCGCCTGAATTCAGGCGCGCAATCGGCAACCGCATTTACGGCTGTGATGATTGTCTGGCGGTTTGCCCTTGGAACAAATTTGCCGAAGCCGCGTCGGCCAACCGGGCCTTTGCCGCCCGCGCGGAGCTGGCCATGCCGCGTCTTGCCGATCTTCTCGCGCTCGATGATGCGGCGTTTCGGCGGGTGTTTTCGGGATCCCCCATCAAACGGATTGGGCGGGACCGGATGGTGCGCAATGCCGCCATTGCCGCCGGCAACAGTCAGGATCAGGCCTTGGCCGCTCCGCTCCGGCGATTGACCGATGACGGAGATGAGACGGTGCGTGATGCCGCGTCCTGGGCTTTGGCGGAGCTTAGCGCTTCAGCCTGAGGGCAGAGATGCAGCTGTTGCGCTCAGCATCGCGGCCATCGGCGACGCGGGCGGCAACAAAGGTCACCACCGGGTCCTTCCCCTCTGTCTGGGCATAGAGGTAGGTGTCCAAGATGCAGTCATTGCTCGCAAATTGAAGCTTGCGCGCGGAAGCTTCGCGGACATCCTGCACCGGTGGGCCAAACATCTGCACCAGCGTGCGCGCGTCCTTGCCCATGACGCGCTCAAGCTCGTTCACAAAACGCGGGGCTTCGACAGCCGGGGTCCGCGTCTGTGTTTTCGCCTGCGTCTTGGTCTGCGGCTTTTTCTGGGACTTTGTGGGGGCCTGGGCCTGCTTTTCGAGGGCACGCAATTCCCACAGCGGGGTTGCCGCTGCCAGAGGCTGGCTCAGGACCAGCGCGATCCCAAGGCCGGTCAGCATGGTCGGGACAGAACAGAAGCGTCGCATGGCGCGCAATTGGGCCACTTGGCGTTTTGCGTCAACTCTCAGGCGGTTGGGCCGGGTTGAGCCGCCATCGGCGCCGGTCCGGCCCGATGTTGAAGCGCCGGGCGATCGTATAGTCGATGGTGGAAAACAGGAACCAGGCCAGAAACCAGCGCAGGCGGCGGAACGGCCCGGACACGCGCTTGAGCCAGGCGGGGGTGATCTCCTGCGCTGCGGCCATTTCGGCCCGGCAGAAATCGCGCAGCTGCGCGGCGAAGGCTGCATCCTCCACCCGCAACATGATCTCCAGATTGATGAAGATGCTCCGCGTGTCGTAATTGGCCGACCCGATATAGACGATATCGTCAGCCACGATCAGCTTCATATGCAGCTTGGCCGCGCCATATTCATAGATTTTGGCGCCCCGCCGCAACAACAGGCCATAGCAATGGCGGGCCGCCCCTATGGTGGTTATGTTGTCGGACAGAGCAGCGGTCATCACATGCGCGTCGCCGCGCCGGGCCACCCGGCCCAGGCGGCGCAGAAAAGTGAATTCCGGTGCGAAATAGGCCTGAATCATATCCACCGTTGTCGTGGCATCAAGGTCAGCGCGCAGCGCGCGGGCATAGGGGCTCAACCGCTCAAACGGGCCGCCAAGTTTCCATTGCAGGGCGCCGACATGGTCACTGCCTGCCGCGATGAGGCCCTGCAGACGGCGGATGCCCTGCTTGCGGCTCAGCATCCAGCCCTGCAGCGCATCGACATAGGCGGTCAGGGCCTTGGCCTTGGGCCCTTCGACAAGCAGGGAAAGGTCATGCCAGGGCGGGCTGTCGGTTGTCTCGAAATAGTCCTCGGCAATATTGGCGCCGCCCACCAGCACGCGCGCGTCATCGGCGATCAGGATCTTCTGGTGGTTGCGCAGCAAATAGCGCCGCCCCATGCGGGGGAGGAAGCGGTCAATCCGCGCGCCCGCGCTTCGCAGCGGGTCCAGAAAGGACTCGGGGAGAGTCGAGCTACCGAATCCATCGATGAGAAGCGTCACAGCAACGCCTCGGTTGCACGCATCGATCAGCGATTCGCGCACGGCGCGGCCCACCGGGTCATCCCCGAAGATATAATAGCAGAGCCGCAGACTGTCTTTCGCGCCCTCAATCAGCGCCATAAGCCTGGAAAGCCGCGCTTGTGGGTCCACAATCACGGACAGCCGGTGACCATCGACGGTCATGGTGTCAAAGGCGGGGGGCAAAGGCTGGCTCACCGCGCCTTTAAGGCCAAAATCTTGACATGGATGCAAGCGACTGTTAGCTGCACCGCTTTCCCGACATACCGATTATGGAGGCGCTCGATGGCGCGCGTTACTGTTGAAGATTGCGTGGACAAGGTGTCCAACCGGTTCGATCTGGTTCTGGTCGCCGCGCAGCGTGCCCGCCAGATTTCGGGCGGTGCCGAGCTGACCGTGGATCGCGACCGCGATAAGAACCCGGTCGTGGCGCTGCGTGAGATCGCCGATGAAACGGTTCTGCCTGTGGAATTGCAGGAAGCCATCGTTTCGGGCCTCCAGCGCGTCCGCATCGACGATGAAGTCGAATCAGACGAAATGACCTCGCTGTCGAGCGCAGCTGAGGCGCTTCGCCTCACCGCTGCTGCCCCGCCGCGCAACCAGAATCTCGGCGGCGATTACGACGGCTAATCCCGTCCGTCGCTTTTCGAAACAAAAAGGCCCGGTCGCTTGATGCGCCGGGCCTTTTTTGTTGGGCTTTGAAAAGGATCCGGTCAGGCGACAGCGTGGAGCCGTGGCGTTTCGAGCGGCTGGATTTCGTGCGTGTGTTTCCAGCACATGTCGCCCAGCTGGAGTTCGCGCCCGTCATGCGACAGGATGCAGACCTTGCGGATCGGCTGTTCATCGCGCGTGTCGACCAGCACGGGTGTGGAGGGGGCACCGGTTTCCCAAACTTCGCCCCATTGGCGCAAGGCGAGCATGGCTGGGAGGAGCGCTGCGCCTTTTTCCGTCAGGCGATATTCAATCTTGCGGCGATCATCGGGCATGGGTTCCCGCGCCAGAATGCCGTGATCGACCAATCGGCCGAGACGGTTGGCGAGGATGTTGCGCGCAATGCCGAGCGTGGACTGAAATTCTTCAAAATGATGCAGGCCGTTAAAGGCCGCCCGCAAAATGAGAAATGACCAGCGCTCGCCCATCGACTCAAGCGCCGCTGGCAGCCCGCATTCCACATTCAGGTCTTCCTTCAGAACGCCCATTTGATTTTTTGACCTCTCATCCCATCTCTGCCGCGCAGGCTATCTCAAATTTGCCGCAACGCAAAATAATTTAAGTTTTGAGTTGCAACTTGCAATCTAATTGAGTAGGTAGTGATTCGCAACTTATAAGACGAAAGGACCTCCCCTTATGCGTACTCTCATTGCTCTCGCAGCCCTCGCCACCTCCGCCACGCTGTTTGCAGGTTCTGCGACCGAAGCTTTCGCCGGCACCGCTGGCTATCGCCTCGTCCCCGCAACCGCGTTCAGCGCCGCCAACACCGTCGTCGCCCGTGATGTCCTGTGGAAGTGCGCCGGTGAAGCCTGCGTTGCCACCAAGGCCACCAGCCGTCCGGAAATCGTGTGTGCAGCGGCCGCCCGTGAAATCGGCAAGATCTCGGCCTTCTCGGCCAATGGTGCAGAGTTCACGGCGGAACAGCTCGCTAAGTGCAACGAAAAGGCCCGCTAAGCCGGACCGTACACAGACAGACACCTCCCGCCCGAAGACACCCCCCATCGGTCTTCGGGCAAATGAAAGGCAGCCGCTTCGGTCCCCCGAACGGCTGCCTCTTTTTTTGTCGGGTCCCTTGCCCTGCGCCTGTCATGACCACGTCATGCCCCATTGGCAGGAACTGCACCGCGACCCAGGGGTGTTAGATTCGGAGCGTCATCGATCGGCACCCCATAACGCGGCGTCCCGCGCGGCCCCGCCCCGGGCGCCGCTCTCGCGGCTACAGGTGTTCGCCCCGCCGCACGGGCACAGCCTGCGCATCAAATGCGGCAAACCGGTCTTTGACCCCGTCGGGGATCGGTTTTGGGCTATGGGTGTCCAGATCAACATTGACCTGAACCTCAGTCACGCGCGCGCGCAAATCGTCGCCATCGGTTCCGGCACCGTGCAATTCCATAAGGACCGTCATTGACGTCGTGCCGAACCGTTCAATGCGGCACCAGATGTCGATCAACTCATCGGCCATGATCGGCTTTTTATAGGTCACATCGGCTTGGGCGACATGGAAATCCATCGGACCCGCACCGCCTTCCCCCCGAAAGTCGACGGCGCGCCAATATTCGGTGATGC
Source organism: uncultured Sphingomonadaceae bacterium (assembly GCA_937996655.1). Lineage (GTDB taxonomy): Bacteria > Pseudomonadota > Alphaproteobacteria > Sphingomonadales > Sphingomonadaceae > Aquisediminimonas. The sequence goes on from CALKUK010000014.1 coordinate 182,378, forward strand.
CGACATCCCCATAATCCAGATAGCGCGCGTTGAAGACGACCTTTTGCGGGTCGACTTCTGACCAGCGCACACGGAAGCGGTAGCAAAAGGCAAAGCCGGCTACGGCCATGAATGTTAGTCCGCTTTTCCGGCAGGGGCGTTCACCCCCATGGACTGCAGATATTTGCGGATGTTGCGCGCGGCCTGACGCAGGCGCTGCTCATTTTCCACCATCGCGATGCGGACATAGCCTTCGCCGTCCTCGCCATAGCCCACGCCTGCCGCCACGGCGACCTTGGCTTCGGTCAGCAATTGCTTGGAAAATTCAAGGCTGCCCATGTCTTTGAGCGCAGGCGGAAGCGGTGCCCAAGCGAACATAGAGGCTTTGGGGCTGGGGATATCCCACCCCGCACGGCCGAAGGATTCCACCATCACATCACGGCGCTTCTGATAAAGTTCCCGATTCGCGGCAACGATGTCCTGCGGGCCATTGAGCGCCGCACAGGCCGCGGCCTGAATGGGCGTGAACGCGCCATAATCGAGATAGCTCTTCACCCGCTTCAACGCGGCGATCAGCTGCTTATTGCCCACCGCAAAGCCGACGCGCCATCCCGCCATGGAGAAGGTTTTGGACATGGACGTAAACTCGATGGCGACATCCTTGGCACCCGGCACCTCAAGGATGGAGCGGGTCGGGTTGCCGTCAAAATACAGCTCTGAATACGCTAGGTCGGAAATGATCCAGACCTTGTTCTCCTTCGCCCAAGCGACCAGCCGCTCGTAAAAAGCGAGGTCCACCGTCTCGGCCGTCGGGTTGGACGGATAGTTGACGATCAGCACCGACGGGCGCGGCACCGAATAGCGCATCGCCCGATCGAGCGATTCCCAATAGCGTTCATCCGGCGTTGTTGGCACGGAACGGATCGTCGCACCCGCAATGATGAAGCCAAAGGTGTGGATCGGGTAGCTGGGGTTCGGCGCGAGCACGACATCACCCGGTGCGGTGATCGCAGTGGCAAGGCTCGACAGCCCTTCCTTCGACCCCATCGTCATCACGACTTCGGTTTCAGGATCCAGATCGACATTGAACCGGCGGCCATAATAATTGGCCTGTGCGCGGCGGATGCCGGGGATGCCGGATGAGGCGGAATAGCCATGTGCATCGGGCTTCATCGCGACTTCGCAAAGCTTTTCAATCACATGCGCAGGCGGCGGCAAATCGGGGTTGCCCATGCCGAGATCGATAATGTCCTGCCCTTCCGCACGGGCCGCGGCACGCATCGCATTGACTTCGGCAATGACGTAGGGCGGCAGGCGCTTCATGCGGTAGAATTCTTCGGACATTGGCTTCTTTCGGTTGACGGATTTCGGCGCTATGCCATCCAAAGGGCGCTGCCGCAACCAATGCACACTGGGACAGTCGATGACGCAAGACCTGCCAAAGCCAGAGTTTCCCGTCGATCCGCAAGGTGCCTATCAGCAGATGCTCGATATGCTCGGCCAGATGCTCGCGCCCATTGCGCAGGTTGCTGAGACGCAGGCCGCCCCAAAGGACCGGCGCTTTCAGGGCGCAGAATGGGATCATCCGCTCTTCGCGCTGGTGCGGCAGGGCTATGCCGCCATGTCCGATCATCTGATGTCGCTCGTCGACACGGTGCCAGCGGCCAACGATCATGATCGCGCCAAGCTGCGCTTTGCGATGCGGACGGTTGTCGATGCGATGAGCCCCGCCAACTCCCCCTTCACCAACCCGGTCGCCCTGCAAAAGGCCGTGGAGACGAACGGCGCGAGCCTCATGACCGGCATGCAGCACATGATGGCGGACCTGCAAGGCGGACAGTTGACGCATACCGACCCTGAAGCCTTCAAGCTTGGGGAGAATATCGCGACGACACCCGGCAAGGTCGTCTATCAGACGCTGCTTTTCCAGCTGATCCAATATACGCCCGCGACTGACAAGGTACTGGCAACACCGCTCCTCATCTTCCCGCCTTGGATCAACCGTTTCTACATCCTCGATCTGACGCCGCAGAAGAGCTTCATCAAATGGTGCGTTAATCAGGGCATCACCGTGTTCGTCGTCTCCTGGAAGTCGGCGGATGCGTCGATGGCGGACTATACTTGGGACAATTATATCGCCGCCCAGATGGAGGCGATCGACACTGTGCGCGATCTGCTGGGTGTCGAGGCGGTTCACACCATCGGCTATTGCGTTGCGGGCACGACGCTGGCGGCAACGCTCGCTGTGCTGGCGGCGACCGGACAGGCAGATAAGGTCAAATCCGCGACCTTCTTTACAGCGCAGGTGGACTTCGCAAAGGCGGGCGACCTGCTCAACTTCGTCGATGATGCGCAAATCAAGCTGGTCGAGGGCATGGCAACCGACGGCTTTCTCGACGGCCGCTATCTCGCCGCGACCTTCAACCTCTTGCGCGGCAATGACTTGATCTGGAGCACCGTTGCGAAAAACTATCTGATGGGCGAACCCTATCCGGCGTTTGATCTGCTGCACTGGAATGGCGACGTCACCAACCTGCCGGCCAAATGGCATAAGAGTTATTTGTGCGATCTCTATCGCGACAATCTTCTGTCAAAACCCGGCACGCTGTCTGCGCTCGGCGTGCCGATTGACCTCAGCAAGGTGAAGACCCCCAGCTTCATTCAGGCCGGCCGCGAAGACCATATCGCGCCTGCCGAAAGCGTGTGGGAATTGCGCAACCAGTTTACCGGAGACAACACCTTCCTGCTCGCAGGCTCCGGCCATATCGCCGGTGTGGTGAACCCGCCTTCCGCGCAGAAATACCAATATTGGACGAATGATGCGGAGGTCGCGTCGTTCGCGGATTTCGTTGCAGGTGCCAGCGAGACCAAAGGCAGCTGGTGGCCCTATTGGCTCGGCTGGCTGACGCATCAGGCGCCGGAGACCGTTCCGGCAAAGGGTGCGCGCGTGCCGGGTGAGGGGAAGCTCGCGGCGATCGAGGATGCGCCGGGGAGCTATGTGAAGACGCGGTAGGGGTTTTTCAGTTCTCCTGCCCGATCATCCATTTCCGAACAATGACCCAAACCAACGCGCAATAGTAAATGGCGACGGTTCCAGCGAAGGTGGCAAATGGGACGATCAACGCAAGACCAAGACCCGGCGGTCCGTCTCCATCATCGCCGGCCGCATAGAAAATCCCCCTAACCGAGAGCCACTCCAACCCCACGGAGACTGGCAGGAACAGAGAATGTGCAATCCAAGGTCCGATTCGTGTGCTTAAACCGCGCCAAAACCATATCGCCAGCGCGGGCGGCCCGAACCAAGCGGTCAGCCAAATCAGCGGCAAGAAAAGGGCACTTAACATATCCAACTTTCGATCAGCGTTTACAGAGGTGAACATGAAACAAGGTCGATAAGCTCAGGGCGACCGTAAGGGGCTTGGCTAACATCCGTCCGGCTTCTGCCACTCGCTTGCCAGATACCCCTGCTCCCACAGAGTTAGCAATTCGGACATCATGCCAAACGGGGCCGTGCAAGAAAAGCCAGGCCCCGTGTCAAGCACGGGGCGACGGTTCGCCTTTTTGGGGCGGGTTGTCCCCTCTCCAACTTTTCTGATGCTCAACCATAGATCCACGACAATTGGTCGCGGGCCATCCTTCACACCGGGATGTGTCCACGCGGCTTAGGCGATAGGGCTGCCCATCGCCTGCCGCACCATCCATCTGGCTCTCACAATCCGCTGACGGAACAGTGTCGCCATACCCCGCGCCCTCTCGCCCGCACCGCTGAGTTTGGGGTTGGTCCAGACCTTCAAACTATGCGGAATAGCGGAGAGGGAGACGGCGATTGATCGAACCGCCCAGCTCACCCGACCGCCGCCGTCCGCCAGATGCAGCGCAAAGCTCTCCTCGGTCAGCCGCAGCCATTTCTTGCGCAGCGCGGGCCAGTCGCTGCGGGTGGGGTGGGAAACGGCCATGGCGTCGACATAGACGAGGGTGAACCCGGCGCGGACGGCGCGTTGGCACCAGTCCTTATCTTCGGACAGACCAACGCGAAAATCGCCGACAGCCTCAAACACACGCCGCCTGGTGGCGAGGTTGGCGGTGACGGCAAAGCCCTGTTTTTCGATATAGTCCTTCTGCCGGAAGGCGAAGACCGTCTCAAACGCCTGCGCGCCGGTGCGCGGTCCGGTTCCTTCGTCAAAGGTATCGACGCGGCCCGAGACGACATCGCCCTGAGGAAGAGCGGCTAGCGACTGGGTGACCCAATCGGGTGCGGGTACGCAATCGGCATCGATGAAGAGCAATGTGTCTGACGTTGTTTCCCGCACGCCACGGTTGCGGGCGGCAGCCGCACCCTTTTCCGGCTCGGTTACAAAGCGCGCCCAAGGGTAGGCGGCCTTCATCTCGGTAAAATCCAGACCGCTGTCATTATCGACGACGATGACGTCGAGCCCCTGCACCTGCGGGGCAAGGCCGGTGAGGCAGCGGTCCAGCCGCTCCATATCGCGGAAATGCGGGATGATGATGCTGGCCGTCATGCCGGAAGAGCGGACGGCTCGAACACCTCAGTCCGGCTGCCGACAATTTTCGCCGGAGACCCAACGGCGAGCGCAAAGGCGGGGATGTCTCCCTTTACCACGCTGCCCGCGCCGATGACGGCACCGTCGCCAATCCGCGTGCCGGGCAGGATGACGGCGCGCACGCCAATCCACACATCGCGCCCGATGATGATGTCTGCCTCATCCATCAACTGCTTGGTGACGGGCGTCCCGTCATTGTAGCGATAGGTTGCTGCTGTCACCATCACCTCGGGGCCGAAGAGGACGTCATCGCCAATGATGATCCGCCCGGTCGATGGCCCCGCCCAGATGTGGCAGCGGGAACCGATGCGGACGCGGTCCCCGATGGTGATGCGATCGGGGTCGGCAAAAACGGCGTCGGGGCTGATCGCCAGATTGCGCCCTTTGGTGACGCGGCGCAGCGGCTGGACGTGCGCATAATTCCAGTAATTCAGCATCTTGATGCCGTGCAGATAGATGCGCGGATCAAGAAAGGAGGCGATCAGCCGCACCGCCTTTTGCACTTTGGAAAGCTGGTTCTTGCGGACCGCCACGCGACCGGCTCCTTTCAGATCAACTGGGGATCAGAAAGACCATCGGCTGCGTGCGGCTCAAGTTAATTCGCTGTCATCATCCTTGGAATTGTCCGCGGCGCCATCCTCCGTATCCGGTGCAGCGCGGCCCTTAAAGCCTGAGGCGATGACATACCATTCCGACGAGTCCTTGCGGCTGGCCGGGGGCTTGGCGTGCTTCACGTTGGTGAAGTTGCGTTTGAGTTCGGCGACCAGATCATTGTCGGCACCGCCTGCCAGAACCTTGGCGACGAACACGCCGCCGGGGCGCAAAATCTCGCAGGCGAAATACATGCCGGCTTCCACAAGGCCCATGGTGCGCAGATGGTCCGTCTGCGGATGGCCCACCGTATTGGCAGCCATATCGGACAGGACGATATCGGCAGGCCCGCCCAGCGCGTCGGTCAACCAGGCAGGGGCGGCATCATCCATGAAATCCATCTGTGCGATGATGACGTCGTCAATCGGGTCCACCGGCAACAGATCGATGCCCACGATATGCGCCTTGGGGCAGGTGCGGCGGACAACCTGCGTCCAACCGCCCGGTGCGATGCCCAGATCGACGACGCGCTTGGCGCCTTTGAGGAAACCGAAGCGGTCATTGAGTTCAATGAGTTTATAGGCCGCCCGGCTACGATAGCCTTCGGCCTTCGCCTTTTTCACATAAGGGTCGTTCAACTGGCGTTCGAGCCAGCGGGTGGACCCGACCTTGCGCCCCTTGGCGGTCTTGACGCGCGTCTTGCCGCCGGAACTCGTGCTCATCTTCTTTCCCCTGCGGTCATCAATTGCCGCAAAATGCCTTCGCGGATGCCCCGGTCTGCCACGCCCACCATGGGCGCGGGCCAGGCATCGAAAATTGTTTCAAGGATCGCGCAGCCCGCCACGACCAGATCGGCGCGCTCCGGCCCGATGCAGGGCAGCTTGGCCCGCTCCGTCACCGATTGCCTTGCCAGTTGGTCGCAAATGTCCCGCATGGCAGGCACCTCCACGCGCAGTCCGTCGATCAGCTTACGCTCATAATGGGTCAGGCCAAGGAACACGCTGGCGAGGGTCGTGACCGTACCGCTCGTGCCCAGCAGGCGGGGGGCGTCCGACGCCGCACCGGCAAGCCGCTCTGTAAAAGGCGCCATCGTATCGCGGACCTTGGCGCGCATCGTCGCATAGGCGGCCGCCCGCGCCGTTGGATCATGGCTGTCATGGGGCACGCTTTCACTCAGCGACACAACCCCCCAGGGCAGGCTGCACCAGTCCAATGTGCGGGGGTGTGGCCCGCTGGTATCGACAAGCACAAGCTCAGTCGATCCACCGCCAATATCAAAGATGAGCGCGGCGCCCTCGCCGTCTTCCAGCAGGATGTGGCAGCCCAGCACCGCCAGACGCGCCTCTTCCTGCGGGGCGATGATGTCGAGCTTGATGCCCGTTTCGCGGTAGACGCGGTCGACAAAGGCCTGCCCGTTGGTCGCCCGCCTGCACGCTTCGGTCGCGACGGAGCGCGCCATGAAGACATTGCGTTTGACGAGCTTGTCCGCGCAGACGGAGAGGGCAGAGAGCGCCCGGTCCATCGCGGCTTGGCTGATCGCCCCATTGGCCGCCAGCCCCTCACCCAGCCGCACGATTCGCGAAAAGGCATCGACGACGGTGAAACGGGTGCCTTCAGGCCGGGCGATCAGCAGGCGGCAATTATTGGTGCCAAGGTCAAGCGCGGCATAGTTGCGGCGCGGCGGCGCGCGGTCACGCGGCGCAGTCTTCACCGCTTTGGAATTGGCCGCCTTGCCCGTCCCCACATGTTCCCGACGGGGTGGCGACATCTGGGTGGGCTGGTCCACCATCGGCCGCAAACTCTTTTATACTTCCGTCCGGGAAATTCCCGGCGGTACTTAGGGTCAAGCCTAAGGGCAGACGGCCTTTGCCGCAAGCTTTGCGGCCCAAGTCTCTCAGCCGTTGACAGAATCAGGGCAAATTCCTATCTGCCCGCCCTCATTGATGCCCCGTCGTCTAACGGTAAGACTACGGACTCTGACTCCGTCTATTGAGGTTCGAATCCTCACGGGGCATCCAATTTCCAGCAGATAACCCGAAAAACTGAGGCCGGACGCGCAAGACGCCCGACCCCTAAGGTGTTTTATGCGCCTTTTTTGGACAGCCCGGCGCGCAGCCACAGCAGCAGGCCGATTGTCACGGCCTCAACCAGAATGGGCTGGATCGCAACATCGCCGCCGCCGTCCATGATCAGCCCGACAAATCGGCCGGTAATCGCCATGCCGGCAAAGACCAGAACCGCATTGATCCAGGGGATGCTGCCCCGGATGACGGCGATCAGCATGCAAATGCCCATGCCGCCAAAGAGGCCAGCAATATCGGCGCGGACAGTGGCCCGACCGACAAGACCGCCACCAAGATCGGTGGTGGAGATGCCCAGTGCCGGAATGACCTGCTCCATGCCGAGCCACAGGCCAAGCGCGAGAACAAGGCTGGCGAGTGCCGCGATACCGACGAGAATGCGTGGAATGATGACCATGTTAAGACCCCTCCTCTTCTTGTGATCATGAAAGGGTCTGCCACAGGTCAACCGATTGTCAAACGCTTGGCAATTTCCTGCGTGTCCCTTTGCGGTGGAAAGCGCGACGGGAATCGCCTAAACTGGTCGCTTATGACACGCCGGCAGACACGCAGATTGGATTGGGGCTTCCCCCGCTGGCGCGGCTATGGCGCGGAAAGTGAAGCTGTGAAGGTGCGCCTGTGCGACCGTCATGGCTGTGACCTGCCGGGGGATCGGCCGGCGCCAAAGTCTCCCAATAGCCCCGAACGCTGGTGGTTTTGTGAGACGCATGCGGGCGAATATAACAAGAATTGGGATTATTTTGCCGGGCTGACCGCCGAAGAGGCTGCCGAGCGGGAGGCCAATGAACGGCGCGATGCCTCTGGCTATCAGGACCCCAAACATTATGGCTGGGCAGGGCCCGGCGACGGCTCTCGCAGCCGGGATGAGCTGCGCGCGCTTGATGCGTTGGGGCTGGAGGTCGATGCCGAGTTTGACGCGGTCCGCGTGGCCTGGCGTAAGCTCGCCAAGGAAAATCATCCCGATGTGAAACCCGGCGACGCCGAGGCTGCCGAACGTTTCCGCCAGATTCAAGCCGCATATGACGTGCTGCGCGCTGCTGAGGAGCGCCGTTTGGCGCTCTGACTATTCCTCCAGGCTGTCGGGCACAGGGTCCTTGCCAGAGATTTCGCGGGCCAACCGCTCACAGAGTTGAAAATCGCTCAGCCCCGAAATTTCAAGGACGCCGCCTGCAATCGGCTCCCGCACGATAGGGGTGGAAAGGGCCTTGCCGTTGAGTGTGACGGGCAGAGGCTTGCCGGTCATGGACAGGGTGAGCTGATGCAGGCGGGCGGCTGCCTCATCTGCAAATGTTATCATCAGCACCGGCATGCCATCCACCGAGGGCAAAGCGCGGGCATCGAGTATCTCGGCTTCGGCAAAGCGTTCCGGCCCAATGCGGAAATCACGCGCCGCAACCGCAGGCGCAGCGATCAGAAGCGCTGCGAGAAACATCAACATTGTGCGCATATGCAAGGTCCGTGAGATGAGGCGCTGCATCGTCCGCCCGGAGGCAGGCCCTGTCAACCGGCGTAACGTGCGGCCGTTTCGCGGATCAGCGCGATCATGTTGGGGATGCCCTGCGTCCGGTTGGAGGACAGCTGGTTCTTGAGATCAAACGGGGCCAGCGCGCCTTCAATGTCGGTTGCGAGAATAGCTGCCGCGGACGCATCCTGCACCGTCTTCAGCACCAGCGCGATGATGCCTTTGGTGATGGCGGCATTGCTGTCGGCCAGAAAATGCAGGTGGTCGCCCTCTTGCGCAGCCGGATAGACCCAGACGCTGGCGGAACAGCCGCGCACAAGGGTGGCATCGGTTTTCAGCGCATCGGGCATCGGTTCCAGGGCGCGGCCAAGATCGATCAAAAGGCGATAGCGATCGTCGCCGTCGAGGAATTCATATTCCTCCTGAATGTCGGAAAGGCTGGTCATGATGTTCTCTAGTGCGCGGTTTCGACGAGGATCTTGTCGATCTTGCGACCGTCCATATCGATGATTTCAAAACGATAGCCTTGGTCGATGAAGGAGTCGCCTGTGGCCGGGATGCGCTTCATCCGGTCCAGCACGAAACCGGCGACCGTGGCATAGTCGCGGTCGTCTTCCAGACTGATGCCGATGCGTTCGGACAGGCCATCGGCGGTTGCCCAGCCAGAGACGAGCAGGCTGCCGTCTTCGCGTTCGAAGATGGCGGGCTCTTCCCCGTCGTCCTGATCGGACGCAAAGTCTCCAGCGATTGCGGACAGCAGATCTGCAGGGGTCACGATCCCTTCAAAATGCCCATATTCATCATGGACAAGCGCAACGGGGACATCGGCATCGCGCAGCACTTCCAGCGCGTCCATCGCGTCGACCTGATCAGGGATGATCGGCGCGCGCTTCATGAGCGCTTTGAGGTCAAGCTTCTTGCCGGTCAGTTCCGCCGCCAGAAGGTCGCGGGCGGAGACGACGCCGACAATTTCATCGACGGAACCGCGCGCGACGAGCAGGCGGCTGTGCGGGGAGGCGAGGACGGCCTGATGGATAGCCTTGGCGTCCGCTTTCTCGTCCAGCCAGTCAATCTCGGTGCGCGGCGTCATCACTTCGCGCACGGGCCGGTCGGCGAGGCGGACGACGCCCGATATGATGGCGCGTTCGCTTTCCTCAATCACGCCGGATTTGGAGGCTTCGGCGACAATGAGATGTAGTTCCTCCGCCGTCACATGGTTTTCCGATTCGCGGTTCATGCCGAGGATGCGAAAGATGAGGGCGCTTGTGCGGTCGAGCAGCCAGACCAAGGGTGCTGTCACGCGCGACAGGATGACCATCGGCATCGCCATGGCGACGGCAATCGGCTCCGGCGCGCGCAGGGCAAATTGCTTGGGCACCAATTCCCCCACGATCAACGAGGCAAAGGTGGTGAGGCCGATGACGAGAACGAAGGAGGCGGTTTCGGTATATTGCGCCGGGAGGCCCAGCAGCAGCAGGCGTTCGGCCACCGGCCCGCCCAGGCTCGCGCCGGAATAGGCACCGGCCATGATGCCGATGAGTGTGATGCCGATCTGCACGGTCGATAGGAACCGGCCAGGGTTGGCCGCTAATTCCAGCGCGGTCTTGGCACCACGCAGTTGGCTTTTCTTCGTGATTGATTCCAGCCGCGCCCGGCGGGCGGAGACGATCGCCAGTTCCGACATGGCGAACACGCCATTGAGCGCGATCAGCGCAAGGATGATCGCGACATCACCCCAAGGGAAAGGGGTCAGGGGGATGGGAAGGGCTGTGGCCATTGGTTGGGGCGCTTATGGCAGATTGTGGGCCACGGGCTCAAGTATTCTGCGCAAAGGATCGCCTCGGCTATCTTTTGGCCGCGAAGAAGGCGCGCAATTGGTCCGATGCCTGCGCTTCACCCAGCCCGGAATAGACCTCTGGCCGGTGGTGGCAGGTGGATTGGGTAAAGACGCGCGGTCCATGGTCCACGCCGCCGCCCTTTGGGTCGGGCGCGGCATAATAGACACGGGCGATTCGCGCATGGGCAATTGCCCCGGCGCACATCGGGCATGGTTCCAGCGTCACCCACAGGTCACAATCGTCGAGCCGTTCATTGCCAAGATGACGTGCAGCGGCCCTGATGGCCTCCATTTCGGCATGGGCTGTCGGGTCTTTCGCGGCGCGCATCGCATTGGCGCAAGCCGCGATTTCCACGCCATTGCGGACGATCACGGCGCCCACCGGCACTTCGCCGGCGTTGGCTGCTGCTTGCGCAAGATCGAGTGCGCGCTGCATGAACGGAGAAAGAGGAATTTCCATCGGCCCGCCTTAAGCCTGCCTTTGGCTTGACGAAAGCACCTTCCACGGTTAGGTGCGCAGCCTTTCCGAATTCATTGATTCAATTTCAGGACGAACACACATGTCGCGCATTTGCGAACTGACCGGCAAGGGTCGCTTGGTGGGTAACAATGTTTCCCACGCGAACAACAAGACCAAGCGGACGTTTCTGCCCAACCTGCAGAATGTCACGCTGATCTCTGAATCGCTTGAAAAGAGCGTTCGTCTGCGCGTTTCAACCAACGGTCTGCGTTCGGTGGAACATGTGGGCGGCCTCGACAACTGGCTGCTCAAGACCTCGGACGAAAAGCTGAGCCTGAAGGCCCGTCGCCTGAAGCGCGAAGTCGCCAAGAAGGCGGTTGCCGCTTAATCTTCCAGCGCAAATTTCAGCAGGTAAGACTGCTGAAGTGGCCAGAAATTATCATCAGAGGCGAGCCAGATAATGGTTCGCCTCTTTTCTTGCGTCACAGCCAAAGCTTCGAAATTGTCCACGAGCGTGGGGGATTCCAGCCTTGCGATCTCTTTGCCTTTTAACAGCATGCCGGCCCGCACCGCCTGTGGCATGTCCATGATGTAAATCCGGTTGCGGAACCACTGGCGCGCCGAAAACAGACGGTACAGGACCATGAGACGTCCGTCGGGCAGTTCGGCTGCATCCACCGGTAAATAGCCGCTCGGCCGGTCCAGAATCGCCGTCACCGGTTTGATCGCCGGGTTCAGGGGATCGCCTTTGAACACCAGAACCGGCGTCAATTGACCCGAATCACTTGGGTCCGCCTCTGCAAAGACCAGCATCCGCCCATCGCGCAGCCGAATCATCGCTTCCGGCCCATAGGCGATCTGCCAGTCCTTCATTTCAGGCCGCGCAATCGCGGTGGCGGGCCCTCCATGGCTTGAAAAACGGCATATCTGGTTGGTGTTTTCCATCCCGATCCAGCTCTGACCGGTGATCTGGTCGACGGTCAGTGATTCTGAATCCTGTTTTTCTTTGATCCAATGAAAGCCGCAGCCCTTTGGCAGTTCAGAAAGCCTGCCCTGAATCGCCACCCCGGACGGGAACGGGATGTCGAGCATCGCCCCTGCATCGGAAACAAGACGCAGCCCACCCCTGTGCGGGGCCATGGCAGACCAGCCGCCAAAGTCCGGATGGTCTGCATGCAAGGCCCAGCCGCCCAGATAAAGAAGTTTGCCGGTCTGCCGTAAAGGGTTCGAGTCCCTCGATAAATTTGTCGGCTCGAGTGCGATGCGTATCATTTGTGGGGCGATGGGCATCTGGCCAACTCTGGCCGATGAGGCGCAGAAAAGGAGGACGAACAACAGCAGGGCAAGTCTGGTCCGGCGCAACATCACGTCCGCCATTAGACGAACGACCGGCTATTCCTAGCCCCGATCAATTCTGAACGGCGGCTAACGAACGCATTCAGCATTCGTCCAATCACACGTCCCCATAAGGCCAGTGTCGACGCCGCCGGGATCATCCTGACACCGCCGACCTGTTTGGTGGATGTGTTGCGTAAAATTGGAGATGTTCGATGAACAAGAAGCTGGTCAATCTCGGTGCGGCTGCTGCCATGGCAGTGTCGGCACTGGTCCCTGCCGCACCTGCGTTCGCGCATGACCGCGGCTATGGCGACGACGGCTATTATCAGGATCGCGGCTATGGCGACGGCTATTATGACCGACGCGGCTATCGCGGTTCGCGCTACGACAATGGCGGCACATATCGTGACCAGTCCTATCGGTATCGCGGACAGCGTTGTAGCAGGGGCTCAGCCGGCCTGATCGTGGGCGCAATTGCCGGCGGACTGCTCGGACGCTCCATTGTTGGATACCGTGGAGACCGAACCGCGGGAGCTATTGTCGGTGCCGGCGTGGGGGCGCTTGCGGGGCGCGCCATCGACAAGTCCGACGATCGCGGACGCTGCTAATCAAGAATTCCTGACCCCTCCCGGTGGGTTGGCCCGCGTAGCTTATGGGCCTGCGTTTGCTCACCGGGGTTCTGGTCCCGGCCTTGCCTTCGGGCGGGCCGGGCCGCGTTGCAGATTGGATAGGTCTGCAGCGTCAACAGGGGGAGGGGGCCCCAGGGTCGCGTACTTGGGGGGGTAGGGGCCGGACCGGTGTATTGGTCCGGCCCTTATTTCTTTTGGAAACAACGTGTTCCGGACAGATCCCACCCAAATCCGTTTGTATCGAGCGAAGTCGAGACACGTCGCTAATTGTCCCTGCGTCCCTCGACGTCGCTCGGGACAAACGGAAAATGACAAATCTAAGGGGTGGCCGTCGCGGGCATCGGTCCGGCGAGCGTCTGCGGATCGATCCGCTCATCATTCCATTTCATGCCCCAGTGCAGATGCGGGCCTGTCGCCCGCCCGGTCATGCCAATGGCGCCGAGCAGCTGACCCTGACGGATCACATCGCCCTTCTTCACATCGATGCGGGACAGGTGGAGGAACGCGCTGTTGAGCCCGCCACCATGGTCGATCATCAGCAGATTGCCTTCCAGCGTAAACGGGCTGGCAGCGGCCAGCGTCACAACGCCATTGGCAGGGGCATAGACGGGCGCACCTGTGCCGCCCGCGACATCCACCCCGTTATGCGGTGCGCCCGGTTCTCCGGCGTAAATCCTCTGGGATCCGAACACGCCGCTGATACGGCCTTTGGCGGGCCAGATAAACCTCTGCCGCCAGCCATCGGCATCGACAACCATGTGCCGGGCCGCATTGATCTGCGCCAGTTCTCCGGGCCTGCGCGCCTGAAATTCGGCGGTGGGCTGGGCATAGCGCGGGAGCGTTTTCAGATTCTCGATCCGCCAAGCGCGCGGTGCGACGGTGATCTTGTCAGAGATAGCCCGCCCGTCGGCCAGAAAGGCGGTGATCGTCGCGGTCGGCTGATGGTCCCGCCCAAATCCGATGCCAAAGCGGCCATCGGCGGCAAATTGGGCTTGTGCCCCTTCGATGACGAGGCGGACGGTGCCTTTGGGCACCCAGCCGAGCGCAAAACTGCCCTGCTCTGCAGGCTGGTTCAGACGAAAAACGCCTAGTGCAACGGGCGGGGCAGGCTCTGCCGGGCGCGTAGAGGATGGGGGCGGGACAGATTGGCTTGCGCGCACGTTGGACGCAGGTGCCCCGATGCAGCTTCCGGGGATCGTGCCCAACAGGAGGGCCGTCAACGCGGTGCGTGGAAAATTCATTCTTCGACGGCGGCGTGCGCTGCGATTTCGGCGGTGGAATAGGCTTCCTGCTTCGCCACGCTCCAATAGCGCAGGGATTCGAGCGGAATGGGATTGCTCGTCTTGGCGCACACCACATGATCCCCTTGGGCCAGCACGCGGAATCCGTTCGCCATATAGAGCAATCGAGCGGGGCGGCCTTGCGACATCAACATGCAATTTCCTTCATTCAGAACAGATCGGGCTGTTCGGGCTTATCCTTCACATAAGGCGCAGCGCCGCTGCGCTCAACCCGTGCGTCCACCGCGCCATCGGCGAAGCGCAGGACAAGCGCGCCTGCCGCCTTGGCATCTGCCGCGGAAATCACCGTCCCCCCGGCGCGCCGTTCGACACGGGCATAGCCGCGTTCCAGCACCCTGTCCGGGTTGAGCGAGGTCGCAACGCGCCACAATTGATCGAGCTGGCTGCGCGCATTGTCGATCCGGTTGGACAGCATCATCGGGCGCAGCGCCCCCGCAACCTGTGCCAGCTCTCCGCGCGCATCGGCGACGACGTGGGAGAGGCCACGCTTGAGCCGTTCGCTCAGGTCATCGACCCGCTGGCTTTGGGGCCCGAGCAGCGTTTCCGGCGTCGGCAGGCGACGTGTGGCATTGTCCAGCTTTTCGCCTGCACGCTCTCGATACCGCTGGACGCAGCGCAGGGAGCGTGCGCCATAGCTTTGCAGGCCCGCCAGAAGCTCTGCGCGCACCGGCACAGCCATTTCAGCCGCCGCCGTGGGGGTTGGCGCCCGAACATCGGCGGCATAGTCACACAGCGTTGTATCGGTCTCATGCCCGACAGCGGAGATAAGGGGGATGGTGCAGGCGGCGACCGCGCGGACAAGCACTTCCTCGTTGAAACCCCACAGGTCCTCAATCGACCCGCCCCCCCGCGCAACGATGACGAGATCGGGCCGGTCCGCCCCCTGCATCGCGGAAAAGCCATTGACGGCCGCGGCGACCTGCTCTGCCGAGCCTTGCCCCTGCACCAGCACCGGCCAGACGATCACCCGTGTCGGGCAGCGGTCTGCAAGGCGGTGGAGAATGTCGCGGATGACGGCCCCGGTGGGCGAAGTGACCACGCCAATGGTGCGCGGCAGGAACGGCAGGGCGCGCTTGCGTTCTGGCGCGAACAGGCCTTCGGCGGCAAGCTTGGCTTTGAGCTTTTCAAGCAGCGCCAGCAGCGCGCCTTCGCCGGCAATCTCCATCGTCTCAATGACGATCTGATATTTGGATCGGCCCGGATAGGTGGTGAGCTTCCCAGTGGCGATCACTTCAACGCCGTCTTGCGCGTTGAAGGCGAGCCGCGCGGCGCTGCCTTTCCACATGATGCCGTCGATGACCGCATTTTCGTCCTTGAGCGCAAGGTAGAGGTGGCCGGACGCTGCCCGTTTGAATCCGGAAATCTCCCCGCGGATGCGGACATGCGAAAAGCCCTGCTCGACATGACGCTTCAGCAGGTTGGATATTTCACTGACGGACAGCGCGCCTGCATTGTCGCCTGCGCGTTCGCCCGCTAACAGGCCCATCTTGCCTTCGGGCACATCATCAAAGGGCATTTCGGCGGGCATGAACATCCTTCTGATCGGGAGCGGCGGGCGTGAACATGCGCTGGCATGGAAGCTGGCGCAATCTCCTTCCAGCGATACACTCTACGCAGCGCCCGGCAACCCCGGCATTGCCGAAGCCGCGACGCTGGTGGTGCTCGACGTGACGGATCATGCCGCCGTCATCGCCTTTTGTGCTGACAAGCAAGTCGGCCTTGTCGTCATCGGGCCGGAAGCGCCTCTGGTCGATGGACTGGGCGATAGCCTGCGCGCAGTGGGCGTGCCGGTGTTCGGGCCCAATGCCAAGGCCGCGCAATTGGAAGGCTCCAAGGGCTTCACCAAAGATCTGTGCACCCGCGCCAACATCCCGACTGCGGCTTATGCGCGCCATACGGACAAAGCGGCGGCGCTGGCGGACCTCGCCCGCTTCGGCCTACCGGTCGTCATCAAGGCCGATGGGCTTGCGGCCGGCAAGGGCGTGATCATTGCGGAGACCGCCCAAGAGGCTGCCGACGCTGTTGAGGACATGTTCGGCGGTGGCTTTGGCGATGCGGGGGCCGAGGTCGTGCTTGAAGAATTCATGACGGGCGAGGAAGCGAGCTTCTTCGCCTTGACCGACGGCAAGAGCGTCGTCGCCTTTGGCTCGGCGCAGGATCACAAGCGCGTCGGCGATGGGGATGTGGGGCCAAACACAGGCGGCATGGGCGCCTATTCGCCCGCGCCGGTGCTGACGCCCGAACTCGAAGCCCGCGTGATGCGAGAGATCGTCGAGCCCACGGTTGCGACCATGGCGGCGGAGGGGAACCCTTATTCCGGCGTGCTCTATGCCGGGCTGATGCTGACGGCTGAGGGCCCCAAGCTGATTGAATATAATGCCCGCTTCGGTGACCCTGAATGTCAGGTGCTGATGTCGCGCTTCGAAGGCGATCTCGCCGAACTGCTGCTGGCCATTGCGCAAGAACGCTTGGCCGAAGCAGACGCGCCGCGCTTCTCAAACGATACCGCGCTGACGGTCGTGATGGCGGCAAAGGGCTATCCCGGCACGCCGGACAAGGGTGGCGCGATCACGCTCCCGGCCAGCGCCGACGCCAAGATTTTCCACGCGGGCACCGCGATGCAGGACGGGCACCTCGTCGCCAATGGCGGACGCGTGCTCAACGTCACGGGGCGGGGAAAGACAGCGACCGAGGCGCAGGCGAAGGCCTATGCAGCGGTGGACGCGATCGACTTCCCCACCGGCTTTTGCCGCCGCGACATCGGCTGGAGAGAGGTCGCGCGGGAACGGGGGGAATAGGCTGCGCGAATAATTCGCGGTTGCGGCGGAAGGGAACTATTCGCAGTTTATGACCAAGTGCAACCCGTCCGGACACGACGCGATTGCGGACGGTGTGCCGCAAAGGTAATTCAATGTTTATGAACGAACTTAGTACTCTGGAGCGTTCCGCCCTAAACGCCATCTTGGACGAATTGGGTGAAGGTCGCACTGAGATTGAAGATCAGGTGCTAAGAGCTTCGGTCGTTGCCCGCGAGAACACTGGCGGCGGGTTCTTTACTGAGTTGGCTTTAAGGGGGGAGGTGCCTGTACACCTTCAGAATAGCCATTTGGGCGAGAATGTTTGGATCGCTATCAAAGGCATGCGTCACGGCCTTGGGATGATCCTTCACCTTTGGAAGGACAAGATGCCGCTTCTGGAAGGCTATGCTGTCGGGCCAGAGAACACCCTTCCCATCGACTTTGAGCAGACGATTTTTGAGATTGTCACAGAACCTGGCCCTTTCCCCGGGAATGACAGCTAACCCCAACTCTTCTGACGCTCAATCATAGAGCGATGACAAGCGAGAGCGGGCAATCATTCACACGCGCGTCGCCCCGTGCTTGACACGGGGCTTGGCTCACCTCCGTCCAGTCTTAACCCTTGCTTGCTGGATATGATGACTGCTCGAGGTCCAGCCATTCGGACATCCTTCCCAGCGAGCAGGTCCAAGAAAAGCCTAGCCCCGTGTCAAGCACGGGGCGACGGAGAGTCTGTTGGGGCGCGGGGCCCACTCACCCCTCGCGGTGATAGGGATGCCCGGCAATGATGCTGGTCGCGCGGTAGAGTTGCTCCACCAGCATCGCGCGGGCGAGCATATGGGGCCATGTGGCCTTTCCAAAGGCGATGAACAGGCTGGCCGAGGCGCGTTCCTCCGGCGTCAGGCCATCCGCCGCGCCAATGAGGAAGCGCAGCTCGCGCGTGCCAGTGTCGCGCCAATGCTCGATCTTCCTTGCAAACGCCGATGAGGTCAGCTGTTCGCCGGTTTCATCCATCGCGACAATGAGCGTGCCCGGCGCGACGGGGGGGTGTTTGCCGCCGGTGTCCGGCAACTCTGTGACGGCAAAGGGCCAGCTGAGGCGCTTGGCATAGCGCTCAATCAGATCGGCCTCAGGACATCGCCCGATCTTGCCGCGGGCAATGATGTGCAGCTTCAATTGGCAGGCGGGGCGTCACCAAACGCCCACATGCGCTCCAGATTGTAGAAGCTGCGCACTTCCGGGCGGAACAAGTGGATGATGACATCGCCCGCGTCGATCAGCACCCAGTCAGCGGTCTGCAGGCCTTCGACCCGCGCGATGACGCCGAACTGTTCCTTCATCTTCTGCTGAAGCTTTTGCGCCATGGACGACACCTGACGCGTCGACCGGCCGCTCGCGATCACCATATGGTCCGCAATCGCTGTTTTTCCGGCAAGCGGGATCGAGATGGTTTCCACCGCCTGATCGTCTTCCAGAGACTCGAGTATCATCTTGTGCAGGGCGTCGACCGAATCGGTTTTAGCGGCGGCCTTACGTTTGGGGGAAGCGAGCAAAACGGGTCCTCAATATACCACGCGCCGCGTCACCGCGTCGCGTGTGGGGGTCTGGGAAAAGGGAAGCGCCCAATCGGGATGAGCCCGTCGCAGCGCCGTTGCGGAGTGTTTATCGGGGCGAAAGCGCAACAGCACGAGCGCCGGCGGTCTCCACGTCGTCCAGTCTATCGCAGCATGTCGAGGGCGGACGAATCCCCGCAGCCATCCCATTGCGCGGCTCGCACGGGCGGCACTGTCATACCCCGGACGGGCCAGAACTGCAATCGGCATCGTTTTGGCGATCCCGTGCCAGTCGCGCCAGAGGTGGAATTGGGCGAGATTGTCCCCCCCCATCAGCCAGACAAAGGCGCGTTCCGGATGTTGTCGTTGTAGCGCCTTGAGCGTATCGACAGTGTAGCGTGTACCCAGTTTCTGTTCGATGGCGGTCGGCCGGATGATGCTGCGCCGCGCCACTTTGCGGGCCGAACGCAGCCGCACGACGAGCGGTGCCATGCCGGCCTTTGGCTTCAATGGATTGCCGGGAGAGACGAGCCACCACACCTCATCCAGCCCCAGCGCCTTAGCCGCCAGCAGGCTGATATGCCGGTGCCCCGCATGGGCAGGATTGAACGACCCGCCGAGAAGTCCGGTCTTGATCAGGGCCGGGTCTGCCCGGTGCCGCGCACCACCCATTTATAGGTTGTCAGCCCTTCTAGCGCGACGGGCCCCCGCGCGTGGAGGCGGCCGGTGGCAATGCCGATTTCGGCCCCCAGACCAAATTCACCGCCATCGGCGAACTGGGTGGAGGCATTCCACATGACAATCGCTGAATCGACGCCGTTCAAAAAGGCTTCTGCTGCGGTCGGGTCTTCGGTGATGATGGCGTCTGTATGGTGGGAGCCATGTGTGTTGATATGGGCAACTGCCGCATCGACGCTGTCCACAAAGGCGACCGAACAGATCGCGTCGAGATATTCTGTGGTCCAGTCGTCTTCCGTCGCGGGTGTGATGCGGGGATCGAGTGCCGCGACCTCGGGCGTGCCACGCACTTCGCATCCGGCGTCAAGCAAGGCCGTAACCACCGGCGTCGGGTCCGCAAAATGCCGGTCGATGAGCAAGGTCTCCATCGATCCGCAAATGCCCGTGCGCCGCATCTTGGCATTGAGCGCAATGTCTCGTGCCTTGGCTGGGTCGGCCTGCGGATGGATATAGGTGTGGCAGATGCCGTCGAGATGGGCGAGCACCGGCACGCGCGCCTCTTCCTGCACGCGCGCGACCAGCGCCTTGCCGCCGCGCGGAATGATGATGTCGATGAGGCCGTGGGCCGCCAGCATTGCGCCGACAGCGGCGCGGTCTTGCGTCGGCACCAGTTGGATGGCGTCTTCGGGCAGGCCGCCTTTGATGAGGCCCGCACGCAGCGCGGCATAGATGGCGCGGTTGCTGTGCACCGCTTCCGTCCCGCCCCGCAGGATCGCCGCATTGCCGGATTTGAGGCAGAGGGCTGCTGCATCCGCCGTCACATTGGGGCGGCTTTCATAAATGATGCCAATGACGCCTAAGGGCACCCGCACGCGGGACAAATGGAGGCCGTTGGGCCGCACCGCCTCATCAATGACCATGCCGACCGGATCGCGCAGGACGGCAACGGAATCAACGGCGGCGGCAATGCCTTCCAGCCGGTCGGGTGTCAGGCGCAGTCGGTCCAGCAGGGCAGCGGATAGGCCGTTGCGCTCTCCCGCTTCGAGATCGAGCCGGTTGGCGGACAGGATGTCATCAGCACGGGCGCGCAGTTCGGCGGCCGCGAGGTTGAGCGCATCGGCCTTGCGTGCCACGGGAACACCGGCCAGCGCGGCACTGGCGGCGCGGGCTTTTTGCCCCATTTCGGCAATCAGTTGCCGTGCACTGTCTTCATTCCCCTGCATGGCCATCCGTTAGCAAAGCACCCGCCAAAACGCAAAAGCGATGACAAGGGCGCAGGAGGCTGCAATAGTAAAACTATGGCGGGTGAGATTGAGGCTGTGGGCGATATGGTGACGGGCGGGCTCCTGGCCCGCGCTGTCGAACCAAAAGCAGGGGAAGGGCATGGCGGCCAGAGCGGCCCCTGCCTGAATTGCGGGGCAGATGTCTCCGGCGCCTATTGCGCGGCCTGCGGGCAAAAGCTGCATATCCACCGCACCTTGGGGGAATTCGGGCACGATCTGGCCCACAGCGTATTCCATTTTGATGGCAAGATCTGGCGGACGCTTCCGCTGCTGGCCTGGAACCCCGGCCATCTGACGCGCCGCTATATCCATGGGGAGCGGGCCAAGTTCGTTTCCCCGTTCGCGCTGTTCCTGTTCAGCGTGTTCCTGATGTTCGCCATCTTCAGCTGGGTGATGCCGAAGCAGACGGATGTGGTGACCCCGCTGTCTCCCAAAGAAGCCGTCACCGCGCTCGACAAGGATCGGGCGGAGTTGCGCAAAAGCATCGCGGATCTGGAAACGCAGAAGACAGATGCGCAGGCTCGACAAGCGCGGACCGATTGGATCGATGGAGAAATCGCAAAGACACGTGCGCTCTTATCCGAGATCGAAAAGGACAAGACGATTGAGGTGTCGGCGCAGGCGGTCGGCAAGCGCCAACTTTTAATCAACCGGCGCAAGATGGAGACCGAAATCGCGCAGCTTGAGGCCAAGCGCGCCGATGCGGCGGCCGCGGGCAAGCCGACCAAGCCTATTCAGGAGGATATTGATACGCTGAAAACCGGTCTGACGGTGATGGGCGTGGCCTCTTCCGGAATAGAAGGCGGCTTTGGGGTCGACAGCGTCAATTTCGATTTTGGCTGGCCCGCCATCCGTGAGGCGGTGCAGCACGCCTCCAAAAACCCGCAGCTGCTCATGTATAAGCTCCAGTCCAATGCCTATAAATTCAGCTGGGCGCTCATCCCCTTGTCAGCGCCCTTTTTGTGGCTGTTGTTTTTCTGGCGGCGTGATTTCTTCCTGTTCGATCATGCGGTGTTCGTGACCTACTCGATCGCGTTCATGATGATGCTGACCACGGTCTGCGTTGTTGCCATCCAGTTTCCCGGATCAGAAGTGCTGGGTGGATTTGCGCTAACACTCTATCCGCCGTTCCACATGTATCGCCAGTTGAAGCAGGCTTATGGGCTGTCGCGATTTGGCGCGCTGTGGCGCACGCTGATGCTAATGACCTTCGCGGTGACTGCGCTGGCGTTGTTCTTCGTCTTCGTGCTCTCCATGGGGCTCTCCGGATAGGATCCTCATGGTGAGGCGCCCTGCATGCATCAGGGGTGTCACAATGGCCGCCATCCGCGCCTGACGGTTGCCGGGGAGGGCGCGGGTGAAGAAGGTGTTGGCAATGACATCCGCCAATTGAAGGCCCGCCGCACGGTGGCTCAACTCCAGCCGGGCAGTCCCACAGGGGCCGACGAGCCGGCCAATATCGGATCGGATGAGCGCCAGCGTGTCGGCAGAATAGCGGCCATCGTCGATGATCACTTTGGCGCACGCCCCCGCCGTGGGTAGCATGGCCCCCACCACATCTTCCAAAAGGGCTGTGTAGATGTCGACATCATGGTCGCCGCGATCCATGCCCAGCGCAGGCTGTGTGGCTGACAGGGCAAGGCCCACGATCGACGTCGCGTTTGATTTTTCCAGCAGTTCGAACAGGAGACCGCGTTCGCCGAGCGCGATGCGGCTGCCTTTGATCTCTCCGGTCATTCCAGTCACTGCCCGAAAGCGGGCAACGATATGGTCGGCCTCGTCCGCATCTATGCAAAGGCCCGCGAGCGTCATGACATTGCGTCCGACGCCCCCGGACTCATCGCAGTAGATTTCAGGCAAAAGGGGTCAGGCCCCTTCGGCCGCCGGCCCGCCGACATTGGTGCGGCGCGTTTTGGGAACAGATGTGCCGCCCTTACCCAACGGGCGCGGAGCATTGCGGTCAATGCCGGTCCGGTCGGGCTTTGTGCCGTCGGCCAGCAGGGCCTTGATCTCATCGCCTGACATCGTCTCATATTCAAGAAGCGCTTCGGCCAGAGCGTGCAGCTGCTTCTTGTGCTTGGTCAGCAGCTTTTTCGCCTGATTGTAGCCGCCCTCGACAATCCGTTTGATCTCCTGATCAATCATGACGGCGGTCTCGTTCGACATCTGCCGTGCGCGGTTCATCGAATAGCCGAGGAAAACTTCCTCGTCGGCTTCGGCATATTGCAGCGGGCCGAGCACGTCTGACATGCCCCAGCGCGTCACCATGTCTCGGGCAAGGCCTGTCGCATATTGGATATCGGACGATGCGCCGGATGAGACCTTGTCATAGCCGAAGATCAGTTCTTCCGCGACACGGCCACCCATGGCGACCGAGAGGTTCGCGTACATCTTGTCGCGGTGGTAGCTGTAATTGTCGCGTTCCGGCAGGCGCATGACCATGCCCAGCGCACGGCCGCGCGGGATGATGGTCGCCTTGTGAATGGGGTCAGATGCCGGTTCGTTGATGGACACGATGGCATGGCCCGCTTCGTGGAAGGCGGTCATGCGCTTTTCATCTTCGGTCATCACCATGGACTTGCGTTCGCTGCCCATCATGACCTTGTCCTTGGCCTCTTCAAACTCTGCCATGGCGACCAGACGCTTGCCCTTACGGGCGGCAGTCAGCGCGGCTTCGTTGACGAGGTTGGCGATGTCCGCACCAGAGAAGCCGGGCGTACCGCGCGCGATGACGCGGGCATCGACGTCGGGGGCCAGCGGCACCTTCTTCATATGGACGGCGAGGATCTTTTCACGACCTTCAATGTCGGGCCGCGGCACGACGACCTGACGGTCAAAACGGCCGGGGCGCAGCAGGGCAGGATCAAGCACGTCGGGACGGTTGGTCGCCGCGATGATGATGATGCCTTCATTGGCCTCAAAGCCATCCATCTCGACCAGCAACTGGTTGAGCGTCTGTTCCCGCTCATCATTGCCATTGCCAAGGCCTGCACCGCGGTGACGGCCGACCGCGTCGATTTCATCGATGAAGACGATGCACGGCGCGGATTTCTTGGCCTGTTCAAACATGTCGCGCACGCGGCTGGCGCCGACGCCGACGAACATTTCAACGAAGTCAGAGCCCGAAATCGTGAAGAACGGCACATTGGCTTCGCCGGCAATCGCGCGGGCGAGCAATGTCTTGCCGGTGCCGGGAGAGCCGACCAGCAGCGCACCCTTGGGGATCTTGCCGCCAAGGCGCGAGAATTTGCCCGGGTCTTTCAGGAAGTCGACGATTTCCTGAAGCTCTTCGCGCGCCTCATCAATGCCGGCGACATCATCAAAAGTGACGCGGCCCTGCTTTTCGGTGAGCATTTTCGCGCGCGATTTGCCGAAGCCCATCGCGCCGGAACCGGCCCCCTTTTGCATCTGGCGCATGATGAGGAAGCCGATGCCGAGGAACAGGAGGATCGGCAGCGACTGGTAAATCAGGAACTGGAGGAAGCTTGGGCTTTCTGCAGGCTGGCCGGTAAATTCGACACCGGCCTGAATCATGCGCTGCGCAAACTGGGGATCCGGCACCGCATAGGTGCGGAACTCTTCCCCGTTCTTCAGCGTGCCGGTGACGACGTCTCCGGCCTGCACGACGGATTTGACGGACCCTTGGTCGACACGCGAGACAAAGTCCGAATAGGCGATGACGTCGCCCGTCGCAGTGCTGCTGCGGCCTTCGAAAATCGACACAAACAGCGCGAGCGCCGCCAGGATCGCGACCCAGATTGCGAGGCTCCGCATCCATGGGGACATGTTGGGGCCCTTGTCATCATCCATCGTATTTTTCCGCCTTTCGTGCGGCCTAGATAGGCACGGCAAACTTAATAACAATGCAACGAATCGGCAAATCCGTTAGTTTTTGCGGCGCGGGGGTGCTTTCTGGAATGTCCAGAAGTCGCCACCGGAACATTTGACCCCGGCGAGCGTGCAGACCTTACGCTCCCAAAGTGCCCGAATCATCCGATCCAGCTCATCGCTGCGGGGGGCCACGCCGGGCATCACTTGGGCCATGCATTTGACGACAATGCGGCGGACAAGCTCATGCGGCAAGCCCTTGGCATCGAGCGACACTATCCCCAAAGCAAGCGTTCCACGCCGCGACAGATAATCGTCTGCGGCCCAGTCCAGCGCCTGATCTGCCGAGGCAAGGGCGGCCCCAGACCGGACGGCGCCCGCGGGATCAAGCCAACTGGCCTGTTCAAGCGCCCGCCGCAGTCTTGCGCGGTCATAGCGGTCATCGTGATTTGAGGGATCATCGACCGCTTCGATGCCCTGCGCGTCGAGCAGCGCGACCAGCTCTGCTTTACGCCAGGTCATCAACGGACGGGCAATGCGCCCGCGCAAGGTACGGATGCCGGCCATGCCGCCGACGCCTGCCCCACGGTTGAGGCGCATGAGCATTGTTTCCAGCTGATCATCCGCATGGTGCGCGGTCAGAATAAGGTCGAGCTGTAGCGCGTCAGCCCATTGTTCCAGCACTTCATAGCGCTTCTTGCGCGCCCAGGCAGATGTGTTGCCGGGCGGCTTGGGAGGCAGGGTCAGGATGCTGTGGCGGACAGCCAGTGCCTTGGCGATGCCGGACACATAGCGGGCTTCTGATGCCGCCTCCGGGCGCAAGCCATGGTCGACAGTGGCAGCCTCGACATGGTCCAGCGTCTCGGCGGCGAGCAGCAGCAGGGCAAGGCTATCCGGCCCACCCGAAACGGCGAGGCCGACGCGCTTCTTGCCCATGCCGGCAATCGCCTGAAAATCACGCAAAAACCGGGCGGCTGCCGTTTCGTCGAGAGTGCGGACCTGATTCACAGGAACGAGTGTGCCGCGACCCGCCCTGAGATGTCACGCGCTTTATCACCGCTTTGGCGAAATTGACGGGATCAGACCGCGCAGCTGGCGTCCGCCCGGGCCTTGGTGACGCGGGCCTTCAGGTCGGCAGGGGCGCTTGTCCCATAGACGTCCTTAAACTCGTCAAACACCTTGCAGGCATCGGGCAGTTTTTTCAGGCGAGTGAGGGCAACACCTAGATAATAAAGGCTTTCCGATGCCCGGTCGCCCTTGGGATTTTTGGTGTAATTTTCATAAAAGGCAACCGACGCGAGCGCGGGCTTCCCTTCATCCAGATAGGCGCGGCCCAGCAGATTCTGGGCATAGCTTGCCCGCTTGTGCTTGGGGAATTTGGCGGCAAATTCTTTCAGCTTCACCTGCGCTTCGGGATACAATTTGGCCGTCCACAGGCGGAAGCCATAGGTATAGGCATCTTCGGCGGCATCGCCGGTCGCTGGGATTTCCACTGCATCGACGAGCGTCTTGCGCTTGGGGTCTGCTTTGGCGGGTGCCGCCGCTTTTGTTGTCGCGGCAACAGGGGCCTCAACCTTGGGCTTAACCGCCGCCGGCTTTGGCGTCTCCGTCACCGCCGCGGGCACGAGAGCTGCGGGCTTGGCAGCAGGCGGCGGGACGGCGGGCGCTGTCGTTGCCGCAGGCGTCGCATCGGGAACAGCCGGCTCCAGCGTCTTGAGGCGCGCATCGGTCACGCCCTGATAGGCCTTGAACGCTTCTTCAAGTTTCTTCAGCCGGTTGCCATCGAGCTCGACCTGCCCGGTCAGCATCTTCAACTGGGATTCCAGCGCATCGACGCGCGAGCTGAGGTCATTCAGCGGCGTGGAGGCCGGGGCGGCACCAGCATCACCGGTGTCCAGCGGTCCAATTTCCGGCTGCACGGGCGCGCCGCCGGGAAAGACTTTGCGCTGGACGGCTTTCATTTCCTTTTCCAGCTTCCCGACCCGCAGTTCAACGGCGGTGTCCTGTGCTGCCAAAGGGGCGGCGGCGACAGCCGATAACAGGGCAATCGAAATCAAGGCATGACGCATGACTGGTTATTCCCCTCGCGACCTAATCTTTGTGACCTCTGAACCAGACTGGACCTGCAATCAAGGCCGGGCCGTTGTTGCGGCCGATGTGGCTGTGGGTGGCGATGCAGGCGATGTCTCGGGCTTCACGGCGCGTGCGGTCAGGGCCGCATCGGTCAGAACAACGTCCTTCACTGTCGTTTCTGCCGGACCAAGCGCGGGCACGGCCCGTCCGCCGATGGTGACGGTGATCTGGTCTGCACGTCCTGTTCGGATCATCGGCGTGTCGGCCTCGGCGGGCACCTGATAGGCCTCGCCCTTCTTTTTCACGCCTTCAAACAACACCTTGTCATTCTTGTCGTAGATGCGGAACCAGACATCGTCTTGCGCGGTCAGCACAACCGGACCCGCGACGGGCTTGGGTTGTGGTGTGGCAATGGTGATGCTTTTGGCCGGTGCGGGCGCTTCGGCGACGAGCGCTGATGGCCCGCTGTCCAAAACGCCACTGCGCCAGACGCCATAGGCCGCTGCAATCAGAAGAACGACAATGAGGGCCGTCCAAGCGAGCCAGCGCGGCGGCACTCGGGCCGGATCGGCAATATCGTCCTCCGACTGGCTGTGACGGTTCTCACCATCATGGCCCAGTTCGGTGCGAAGGGATTTGGCCAGCCCCACTTCATCGGCGCCGACAGCGCGGGCATAGGCCTTTACGAAGCCAACCGCATAAGTGATGGAGGGTAGCGCCGAATAATCCCCCATCTCAATCGCTTCCAAATGGCGCTGAGGGATTCTGGTTTTCGTTGCAATATCAGCGAGATCAAGACCAACCGAAGCGCGCGCCGCACGCAGCTTATCACCCACACGTTCCACAATGAGCGCGTCGGACGCACCCTCAGCTTCGGTCATTTTAAACTCCCCAACTACGCAGGCCCCTAAAGCGAGCTTTCCCAAGCTTGGGCGCGGGTGTCAATGCCCTGCCAATATGGCGCTAAGCAATCTCCACCTTTTTCTCCCTGGCCCAGTCCATAAGGGCCGCCCGGATGTCTGCGGGCGGATGGGCCAGCAGGGTATCCATAATGTCCTTTGCCGCCGCCAAATCGAGCGAGCGGACCATCGCCTTGACCGGCGCGACGGCGGCTGGTGTGATCGATAGCCGGTCGATACCGATGCCGAGCAAGGCCATCGCCTCCAGCGTGCGTCCCCCCATTTCCCCGCAGACCGTAACCGGCACATCGGCGGCCTGACATTCGCGCACCACACGCCGGATGAACCTTAAAATGGCGGGGGAGAGCCAGTCATACCGTTCCGCCAGCTTTGGATTGGCGCGGTCTGCGGCAAACAGGAACTGGGTCAGGTCATTGGTGCCAATCGACAGGAAGTCGAGCTTGGGCAGAATGAGGTCAAGCGTTTCGGCAAGGGCCGGCACTTCCAACATGGTGCCATAACGGATGCGCGCTGGCGTGGCGCGGCCCTGCTTTGTCATCCATTCCCGCTGGCGTTCAAAAATGGCGCGCGCCTGATCAAACTCCCAAGGTTCAGAAACCATCGGGAACATGACGCTCAGGGTGCGACCGGCCGCTGCTTCCAGCAGGGCTCGGGCCTGTGCCTTCATCAGCCCGTCGCGTTCCAGCGCCAGTCGGATGGCCCGCCAGCCCATGGCCGGGTTTTCTTCTTCGCCGGTATCAATGCGCAGATAGGGGAGCGCCTTATCGCCGCCGATATCGACGGTGCGGAAGATGACAGGCCTGTCGCCGGCTGCGTCCAACACGTCGCGGTAGAGGCGCTGCTGACGTTCGCGTTGCGGCATGGTGGCCGATACGAGGAACTGGAATTCGGTGCGGAACAGACCGATGCCGTCGGCGCCCGTCACATCAAGCTGGGCCACATCATCCCGCAGACCGGCGTTCACCATCAGCGTGATGCGGACATCATCCTGCGTGACCGGCGGCTGGTTGCGCATCGCGGCATAAGCGGCTCTGCGCTTCTGCGATGTTTCCAGCCGGGCCTCAAAGGCTTCCTCCATCGCGGCGCTGGGGCGGACAAAGGCAGAGGCCTGCCCCACATCGAGAAGGACAAGATCGCCTTCGCTGATCATCCGGCGGACATTGCGCACCCGGCCGAGCACAGGAACACCCATGGCACGCGCCACGATGGTGACGTGCGCGGTCAATGAGCCTTCTTCAAGAATGACGCCCTTCAGGCGGCGGCGATCATATTCGAGCAGTTCAGCAGGCCCGAGGTTGCGGGCAATAAGAATAGTGTCATGGCGAAGGCCGGCCTGCGCCGCAGACCCCAATTGACCGGACACGATGCGGAGCAGGCGGTTCGCCATGTCTTCCAGATCGTGCATCCGGTCTGCCAGCAGGGGATCGTCAATCTGGCGCATCCGCATCCGGGTGCGCTGCTGAACGCGTTCAATGGCAGCCTCGGCGGTCAGGCCGCTGTCGATGGCTTCGTTGATGCGCCGACGCCAGCCTTCATCATAGGCGAACATCTTATACATCTCGAGCACTTCGCGATGTTCGCCCTCGACGCCGAACTCGGCCTCGCTGGCCATGCGCTCAATCTGCTCACGCATTTTATCAAACGCAGCATAGACGCGGTGACGCTCGGCCTCGGTGTCTTCGGCAACAGTGTGTTCAATGGTGACGCGCGGCTGGTGGAAGACCGCCCGGCCGGATGCCATGCCGTCGACCAGCTTCAACCCGGACAGGGTCTGTGCAGACGTGTCCTGCACCTTTGATCCGCGCCGTTCTTCATTGTCGATCAGCCCGGCATTGGCGATCAGTTCCGACAGCACCATGGCGACGGTCTGAAGCGCCTCAATTTCCTCTTCGGCATATTTGCGCGGGTCAACATGCTGGACGCAGACGACGCCGACGGCATCTTCCTTGCGGATGATCGGCACGCCCGCAAAGCTGTGAAACAGGTCTTCCCCCGTTTCCGGCTTATAGGCAAAGTCCGGGTGGCTGGTGGCTTCGTCCAGGTTGAGGGTCGACACCTGTTGCGCGATCGTCCCGACCAGACCTTCACCCAGCGCCATTTTGGTGACGTGGACCGCCTCTTGCTTCAGGCCCTTCGTCGCGAAAAGCTCCAGCAGGCCATCACGGCGCAGATAGATGGAGCAGACTTCGCTTTTCAACACATCGGCGATGATGCCGACGACCTGATTAAGTTTGGCCTGCGCACTGGTGCGCGCCGCCATCACCTCGTGGAGGCGGGTCAAAATTTCCCGAGACGCTGAAGCGGCACTGGCTGGCATTGTCATGCGCTAGCAGTTTGTGAACGCGGATGCCAACGGGAAGAAATCGAATGCCGAATGCCCTGAAAAAGATCGGTATAACAGTATCTTAGCTGCCATCACCGTCTTTTTCCTCTCCATCGGCAGGTGTGTCTGTTGTCCCGGTGGCGGGCACAACGGGGCGCTTGGGCAATTTGCCCCCGTTGCAGGCATAGATCATGGCCTGTTCCACCAGCGTGCCGGGGGCGACGGGATCATATTTCATCGCGACATCGGCCCCGACCCAGTCGTGCGACTTCTTCCCATTAACGGTGCGGGCATAAGTGAGCGTCGCCATTGTCCGGCGGGGGCAATCAAAGCTGTAGCGGACGCGCTCCACACTGCCGCGGCCCGCCCCGTTGCGCATTTCGACAAAGACCTGCATCGCTGTGAAGTCGCGCAGGCCAAAGACGGGGGCGGAGGCTTTCAGGCTCGTCACATCGACAAGGATCTGGCGACCGCCCTCATTCTCCCCCAGCACCACCAGCGCTTGGCCAAAGGCAGGCGCTGCTAGGCTCGCCAAGATCAGCGGGAGGGCAAGGCGCGTCATGCAGCAGCAGCGGCTTTCCCCGGCACGGGCACGGGGTTGCCCCGCGCTGCCGCCCGCTTTGCGCCCTTGGCCAGTTCCTTCTTCAGGGCGCGGCAATAATGGTCAAAATCGAGCTGGATGGTGTGGCGCCGCGCGGCATAATATTGGCCGGTATAATAATCTTCATCCGCTGCAATGATGCGCGTCATCTCGGCGTCCGATGGCGGCAGATACTGGCCCGCCAGATAGGCACCGACGAGTTTTGACTGTTGTTCGGCAAAGTTGACAAGGGTTGGCAGCGGCTGGGCAAGGCCCATGTAAAACAGGTCCGGCACGCCCGGTTTCATGATGCGCTTATAAAGTGGCGGGGGGCGGTTGTCGCCGTCGGCCAGCAGGCCTGGATCATCAAAGAACGGGAATTTGATGTCATAGCCGGTTGCCCAGACGATCGCGTCAATTTGCTCCCGGCTGCCATCGGTAAAGACAACGCCATCGCCGTCGAGCCGGTCAATCCCGGGCTTCATCGTCAGATCACCGGAGCCCGCGCGCAGCAGAAACTCACCGGAGACGGTGCCATGGCTTTCAAACGGGCTGATCTCGGGCTCGGGCAGGCCATAGTCGCTCATCTTGCCGACCAGCCCACGGATCATCTTTTCCCCCAGCTTTTGCCGGAGCCATTTGGGCATCCAGGCTGGGGCGGGATTTTTGTCGAGCGGCTGCCCGCGATAATATTTGGGAAAAACCCAGACGCCGCGCCGGGTGGAGACGAAAAGCTTCTCCGCAATCGGGCGTTGCGACAGTTCCGACGCGACATCCATTGCCGAATTGCCCATGCCAACCACCAGCACGCGCTTGCCGACACAGTTTACCGGTTCAAACGGGCTGCGGTAATTGTGCGAATGGATTTGCGCGCCTGTGAAGCTGCCGGGATAGTCGGGGATGCGCGCTGCCCAATGGTGGCCATTGGCAACGACCAGCGCGTCAAAGTCTCGCACGTCACCGGTCGACAGGGTGATCGTCCACCCGCCGCCCGGTTTCCGCTGGGCCTTTTCCACCCGCGTGTTGAACCGGATGTGCTTCCTCAAGTCGAAATGGTCGACATAGTCATGGAAATATTGGAGCAACTGCGCATGGTGCGGATAATCCGGCCATTGGTCGGGCACCGGAAAATCTTCAAAGGCCAGCCGCCATTTCGACGTGTCGATATGCAGGCTCTTATAGCAGGCCGACATGCCGTTGGGGTTGTCGTAATACCAGTTGCCGCCGATATTGTCGGACGCCTCAAATATCTCAAACGGTATCCCGTAATCCTGAAGACGTTTGGCCGTGGTAAAGCCGGAGCACCCGGCGCCGATGATGCAGACAGTAGGCATGTTCATGATGTCAGAATGGCGCAAGCGGTTTGGATTGCAACCCTCACAAGCATCAGCGGTCGGGCGCTGTCCAGTCTTCGGCTGTCTGTCGGCCCTTCATCCGGCGCAGGATAATGCCCAGCCCCACGCCCGTTCCTATGGCGATCGCAAGGTCTGCCAGCACCGTCAGCACCAGCGTCACGATCAAGAGTGCGAGATCGTCTTTGGGCAGAGCGGCAAAGCGGCGCCAGCGGTGCGGCTCCATCATGTTCCAGGACGTGACCAGCAACAGTGCGGCAAGGGCGGGCATGGCGAGACGGCCTGCCAAATCTGAAAAGGCGAGGAGCACGATCAGGATCGTCGCTGCATGGACCAGCCCGGCAACCGGCGTCGTCCCGCCAGCGCGGATGTTGGTCGCTGTGCGGGCGATGGCGCCTGTGGCGGGCAGGCCGCCGAACAGCGCTGAGCCGATATTGGCAATCCCCTGCGCCAGCACCTCTGCATTGGGGCGGTGCGCGCCTGTGATTATTCGGTCCGCGACAATGGCAGACAGGAGCGATTCCACCCCGGCCAGAAAGGCGATGACGACCGCCGACGGCAGGAGTTCGATGACCTTTTCAATTGTGAAGACGGGCAGCGACGGCATGGGGAGAGCGGCGGGCAAAGCCCCATATCGCGCGCCAATTGTATCGACAGGGAGAAGTGCCGCCAGCGCCGACGTTAGGGCGACAGCCACAATCAATCCAGGCAGGCGCGGGGCCATTTTGCGAAGGGCGACGATCAGGAGAATCGTCGCAAGTCCGACACCCAGCGCTGCACTGTTCAGCGAGGCGCGTGCCTCCCACAGGGCTGTCATCTTCGGCAGGAATTCGGACGGAAGCTTGGCAATGCCAAGCCCCATAAAGTCCTTCAACTGGCTGGCCCCGATGATGATCCCGATACCGATGGTGAAGCCGGAGATGACCGGTTCTGGCACATGCGCGATCAGTGATCCTGCGCGGAACACGCCGGCAAGAACGAGGATGACGCCGGCCATCAGCGTCGCAAGGACAAGCCCGTCATAGCCGTGCGTGGCGATGACGCCGTAGACGACCACGATAAACGCGCCGGTTGGCCCGCCAATCTGCACCCGGCTACCTCCCAGCAGCGAGATGAGAAAGCCGCCGATGATTGCGGTGACAAGCCCTGTGGCCGGGGCCGCGCCCGAGGCGATGGCAATGGCGATGCTCAAGGGAATGGCGACCATCGCAACGGTCACCCCGGCAATCGCGTCAGCCCGGAAGTTGGCCGCGCTATAGCCGGGGAGCGTCGAGAGGAGCTTTGGCTTCATCGCCAGACGCTAGGCTTGGTAGTGGGTGTCAGCAACGGCTCAGATCGCGTTGACGGGAAGGCGCAGATAAACATGCCCCTCCGGTGTGGCTGGGGGAAGGTTCCCCGCCCGGATATTCACCTGAAGCGACGGCAGGATGAGGAGGGGTGCGGCCAGCGTCTTGTCCCTTGCTTCCCGCATGGCGACGAACGCATCTTCGCTGATACCGTCATGGATGTGGATGTTGGTCGCACGGTGGTCCGCGACCGATGCTTCCCAAGCAGGAATGGGGCGCTTTTCGGGCGGGTAGTCATGCCCAGTGAACAGCCGCGTGTCCTTGGGGAGGTCGAGGATCTTCCTGATGGAGTGATAGAGCGTCCGGGCGTCCCCTCCGGGAAAGTCGGCGCGCGCGGTCCCATAATCGGGCATGAATACAGTATCCCCGACAAAGGCGGCATCGCCGACGATGTAGGTGACGCAGGCAGGGGTGTGCCCCGGTGTATGGAGAACTTTGATGGTGAGGTTGCCCAAAGGCAATTCATCGCCATCGGTGACGAGCTGATCGAAAACAGATCCATCACAGACAATGTCATCGGCTTCAAATAGGTCTGCGAAAATCGTCTGCACCTCTGTGATGTGCGCCCCGATGACGACCGGCGCGCCTGTCTGTTCGCGAATGTGATGCGCGGCAGACAGGTGGTCGGCATGGGCATGAGTTTCCAGGACATACTGCAGATCAAGGCCTTGCGCGTGGACATAGTCCAGAACAGCATCGGCTGACGCAGTGGAGATGCGCGCATTGCGGGGCGAGAAGTCGAGCACAGGATCAATGATCGCTGCGGCCTTGCTGACGGGATCATGCACGACATAGGTGACGGTGTTGGTGGCGGTGTCGAAAAGGCCGCGGACCTGAGGCTGCATGAAAATCGACTCCTTCGTTGCGGCTGATGTCTAAATATTAGGAATTGCTAATTTAGAATCAAGTAATATATTGCTATCATGTTTGACCTTTCCCGCTTTGATCTAAGCCTTTTTGAAGACAGTGCCGGTCGCGCCGCATCGCTGCTGCGCACCCTTGCCAATGAACGACGGTTGATGATCCTGTGCCAGTTGGTGGAAGGGGAATTGTCGGTTGGGGCGCTGCAGACGCGCGTCGGCGTATCGCAATCCGCTCTGTCGCAACATCTCGCCCTGCTGCGTGAAGAGGGGATCGTTGCCACGCGGCGTGAGGGGCAATCAATTTTCTACCGCGTTGCCGATCCGGCTGCGTTGCGCGTTCTCCAAACATTGGCCGAGTTGTTCTGCCCCCCTGAGATGAGGACCGATTGATATGACAGCCACTCTGACGTCTCTTTCCCCAAGCGAAGTCAAGTCGCGCCTAGATGCCGGACGCGCCATCCTCATCGACATTCGGGAGCCGGATGAATTCGTACGAAGCCATGTGCCGGGGGCCCGGTCCCATCCGCTTTCGGTCTGGGAGGAGGCGCATTTGACGGTCGATCCGGACGCTGATGTGATTTTCACCTGCCGTTCCGGGATGCGCACGGCGGGGGCATGTGATCGTTTGGCTGCCCGCGTGACCGGTGAGGCCTATGTCCTTTCCGGCGGGCTGGATGGCTGGAGGAAGGCGGGCTTTCCAGTTGCTACGGACGCCAAAGCGCCGCTGGAGATCATGCGTCAGGTTCAGATTGCCGCCGGCTCACTGGTGTTGCTCGGTGTCGTGTTGGGCTTCACGGTCGCGCCAGCGTTCTTCGTGCTGTCTGCCTTTGTCGGCGCGGGCCTGACCTTTGCTGGTGCAACAGGCTTTTGCGGCATGGCGCGGCTTTTGATGATGGCGCCTTGGAACCGTCGGCCGGTTGCAGCCTGATGCTGGACCCGCACCTCATCGCCGCAGTGGGCGGGCTGCTGGTCGGCCTGTTGTTGACTGTTTTTGGAGGCGGCGGCTCGGTGCTGGCAACGCCTTGGCTGCTCTATGCTGTGGGGGTCGCGGATGTGCATATTGCTATTGGAACATCGGCCGCAGCAGTCGCTGTCAACGCGGCAACGGGCCTTGCTGTGCAGGCGCGTGCCGGGCGGGTTAAATGGCCCTGCGCCTCTGTCTTTGCGATCGCGGGGCTCGCCGGGTCTCTCCTTGGGGCCCATCTTGGCAAACAGGTGGATGGCACACATCTCGTAAAATGGTTTGCCGTCGCAATGATCGCGATTGCCGTCTCGATGGTCATTCCCCGTAAGTCCGAAGGGGATCCGACTGTCCATCTGCAACCAGCGATGGTGCTTAAGCTGGCCCCGGTTGGGTTTCTCGCGGGTCTGGCAGCCGGGTTCTTCGGCATTGGCGGGGGCTTTCTGATCGCGCCAGGGCTGATGGCCTCGACGGGCATGACGCTCGCCAATGCAGCGGCCTCCTCGCTTGTTTCAGTAACGCTATTTGGGGGCGCGACGAGTGCATCTTATGCCGCGTCCGGACAAATTGACTGGGGCCTGTTCGCAGGCCTTGTGGCGGGCGGAGCAGGCGGTGCCATACTTGGGGCCCCGGTCTCGCGTTGGCTGGCGCAACGCATTGTTCTGGCGCGTCTCGGCTTTGCTGTGTTTGTGGTGGCTGTCGCCGTGTACATATTGTTGCGGTGAACCTTAGCGGATGAGCGTGCCGCCCTTGATGACGCCGGCCATCGTCTCCAGCGTGCGGACATTCTTGAGCGGGTCTCCCGCAACGGCGATGAGATCGCCGAACTTGCCGACCGTGATGCTCCCGACGTCCTTCTCGCGCATCATGACTTTGGCGGCGTCGATTGTGGCGGCGCGGATCGCCTGAAGCGGTGTCATGCCGTAGCGGACCATATAGGCAAATTGGCGCGCATTGAGGCCATGGGGGTAGACGCCGCTGTCCGTCCCAAAGGCGATGGGCACGCCCATGGCGACGCCTTTGCGGAACATCTCTCGCTGGATGTCGGTCGTCTCGCGGTTCTTGCGCAGATATTCGGCAGGCCAGCCTTCCTTGGTGCCGACCTCCTCAATCCAGTCGCCATTATAGACATCCATGACGAGCCAGACGCCCTTTGCCTTGGCAAGCGCCAGGCCTTCCTCATCGATGATGCTGGCATGTTCGATGGACCGGACGCCCGCGCGGATCGCAGCTTTGATGCCCGCTGCGCCATGGGCATGGGCGGTCGCATAGCTGCCGTGCTTGGCGGCAACCTCAACGGCAGCGCGCATCTCTTCTTCGGTTAGCTCCGGTTGACCGGGCTCGGTGCCGATGGCCAGCACGGCACCTGTCGCGATAAGTTTCAGAAAGTCAGCCCCGCCCTTGAACAGCGCTTCAGCTTTGTCGCGGGCTTCGGTGGCATTGGTGACGACGCCAAAGCGCATTTCGGGCGGCACACTTCCGGGGGGCAGCCCGTTAATCTCTCCGCCGCCGCCGGGGATGGTGATGTACGTGCCGACCACCGCCATGCGCGGGCCGGGGATGAGGCCCTTGTCGATGGCCTCGCGCAGCTTCACATCGGAAAAGACACGAAACGTGCCCACATCGCGCACCGTCGTGAACCCGGCCATCAAAGTATCCCGGGCATTTTTCGCGCCGATAAAGGCGGTTTCGGCCGGGCCGGTCTTGATCGGTTCGGCAATGTCGGCACCTTGGCCGACATCCGCCAAATGAGTGTGCAGATCAATCAGCCCGGGCAGGACAGTGTACCGGCGCCAGTCGACGAGGGTTGCCGCTTTGGGCGGCGTCCCGCATCGGGCAATCGCTGTGATGCGGCCGTCGGTGATGGTGACGCACTGCCCTTTTCGGACTGTGCCGGTGTCAACATCGACCAACCGGCCGGCCTGAACATAGGTTGTACCCGCCGCTGCGCTGGACGCCGCAAAGACCCCCAGCAACAGGGCGAGCGCACCACGCCTCATGCCTGTTCGAGCACCTTGCGGCCCGGACGGACGAGCATCTTCTTGCTCGGCTTCGTCTTGAGCGAAAGGTCCTTCACTGTTTCCATGAACACCCATTCATTGGTCGCTGCCTTGGGGGTGAGGGACAGGTGCATATAGCCGCGGTTGGACGTGTCGACGAAGCGCAGTTCCTGCTTGTTTCGGGCCAGGATGTCTGCGGCAATGCGATTGGGATCAACGCCTATGGTCGACGATTCGATGCCTGGCGACGTGACACTGTGTCCGCCAAATTCGACGCCCGCCGGTTTGCCACCTTCGGGCAGATCAAACGCCCAGCCATTGTGGCTGTCACCGGAGACGACGACGAGGTTGAGGTCATTCTTCTGCGCGGCGGCGAAGGTGCGGCTGCGCGCGACGGGGTAACCGCCCCAATTGTCGAAATTATACGGCAATCCGGCCTTCGCCGCTGCAATGCCCTGCCGCATATAGCTTTTCCGGCTTTCAGGCGCATCGGGTGCAAACCAGTTGAGGGCCTCTTCCGGCGTGTAGTTATAGCCCATATTGGTCCCGACGCCGAGGACGGACCAGGTCGCCTTAGTCTTTGCGAACTGGTGGAACAGCCAGCTCTCCTGTTCGGTGCCGAACATGGTCGATGAGGGGTCCATCCATGCACCATCGCGGAACTCGGCAAAGGCCTTCGCCGGGTCGGCTGTGCGCATAAAGTCCCCCTGCCAATAGGGCTTGGAGCGGGCGACCATGCGCGTATCGGTGCGGAAATAGGTGCCCAGATCCCCAAATTCATAGGTTTTCCAGGGCTGCTCGCCTACCGGCATCCATTCGCGCCAGACTTGCATGGCCCCGTTGCGGCGGACGGACCAGTCGCCCTCATCCGCGGTGTGATTCTGTGCGCCGCCTTCCCAGCTGTCATTGGCGCCTTCATGATCGTCTGTATTGGGGATCATCGGGAAATTGGCATGGAGTGCCTGCAACTGCGGATCGGCGCGGTAGCTGGCATAGCGCAGGCGATAATCGGCGAGCGTCAGGATTTCGCCTGCCGGGAACAGGCGGGCAGCGAACTTCGCCCCGCCATCATATCCACCCCGCCCATATTCATAGATATAGTCGCCCAAGTGGAGGACAAGATCGATGTCATCGCGCGCGGCGGCATGGCCATAAGCGTTGAATTCCCCGAAGCCGACGTTGGAGCAGGAGAAGATCGCGATGTTGAACTTGGATGCCTTGCCCAAGGGCAGCGTCTTTGTCCGGCCAATGGGGGAAAGGGTGCCATCCGGTGCGATGAAGCGGAACCAGTAGAAACGGCCCGGCTGGAGACCATCGACCGTGATTTTGACGGTATGGTCGCGCCATGGTCCGGTGATCATCTGCCCGCCGCCGACGATCTTGGTAAAGTCACGCGTGTCAGACACTTCGACGCGGACCTTGGACGGGCTGCCTGTGGCGCTGACATAGCGCGTCCACAGCAGCATCGAATCCGGCCCCGGCTCTCCTGAGGCGACGTTGTGCGTAAAACCGGTGAGGCCGAGCAATGTCTGCGCGGCGAGCGTCCCGCCCGGCAGCATAAGGCCCCCAAGGCCAAGGCCTGCGGTTGCGATCAGCGCGCGGCGGTCGATGCGAAATGTCATTTGGTTCAATCCCCTATGGCTTGGCCGCACCTTGCGACGATCCGTGCGGGCCGGTCAACAGCCTGATCACCCCCAAGGGTGTAAACGCAGACCCCGCGCCCCTCCCTTTGCAAGTTTGCTATGGCATCGCGGTGACATAGTCCGCGATTGGGGGCGGGGATTGTGTGGGCCTAGTTGCGGAAGCTCGGGTCGATCCGGTCGAGCTTGCGCAGCAGCGCCGGCCAAGCGAGTCTGTCGGCGGTCATGCTCATGCCCGGGCCGTTCGATTGCTGCTCCACCTTTTCCGGTGTGCCCTGCGGCGGGTTGTACAGCCCGTCACGCCCCGCGCTCAGCATCTTGACCTGTGCGTCGCACGCACGCTCCAGGAAGTAGAGGCGCAAGAAGCACTGGGCCACGGTTTCACCGACCGTCAGCGTGCCGTGGTTCCGCAGGATCATGGCATTCTTGGTGCCCATGTCTTCGACCAGACGTTCGCGCTCCTCCAGATAGGTCGCGATGCCTTCATACTCATGATAGGCGACATCATGCTGGGCAATCATGGCCGTTTGGGTGTGCGGCAACAGCCCTTCGGCCATCGCGCTGACCGCCTGTCCATGGGGCGTGTGGAGGTGCATGACGGCATGGGCATCCTCACGTGCCATATGCAGGGCGGAATGGATGACGAAGCCAGCCGGATTGACGGGATGCGATGTCGGCACGACTGGCTGGCCCTCAACATCAATCTTCACGAGCGAAGACGCGGTGATCTCTTCAAACATCATGTCATAGGGGTTGATGAGGAAGTGATGCTCCGGCCCCGGCACGCGCGCGGAGAGATGCGTGAAGATGAGATCGTCCCAGCCATAGAGCGCCACCAGCCGATAGGCAGCGGCAAGATCGACGCGGACGGCCCACTCTTCGGCGCTGACGGCACCCCGGATATGATCGTCATTGGCGACGTTATTTTGCATGACTGAGGCCATTTTTTCTCTCCTAAACTGTTGGTGTCTTTATCCTGAGTCCACAGCCGGATGTAAAGCCATTGAGCGCTCCTTTGCGAGGCCAACATTTGTCGTCACCCCAGCGCAGGCTGGGGTCTCAAGGGTCGGGTGCGCGAGATGCCAGCCTGCGCTGGCATGACGATCAAGACGGAAGCAGCGCGGCCAGCCAGCGTTCCGCAAGGGCCGTGGCTTCGTCGGGCGTGAAGGGGGCGTTGCCCAAGCTCAACTCCAGCCAAAGTCCGTCGACCAATGCGGTGAGCGCAATCGCCGTCAGCCGGTGGCCGCTCCCCGGGGCGTGGGCGTCCAGCAGGCGTTCCAGCGTGATCCGGTTTTCGGCGTAAATCTCGTCATGCAGCCGCGCGATTTTGGCGTCGGTCCGTGTCAGGCTCCAAAAGGCGAGCCACGTGGACAGCAAATCCGCATCGGCAATGGGCGGCGCAAAGCTGGCCGCGAGATAGGCGATCAGCCGCGCCTCGGGCGTTGGGTCGGCGGCCTCCACCGCGTCGTTCAGGGCGGCCTGCACTTGCGCCCCGATGACACGGTAGGTTTCGGCCACCAGATCGTCGATCCCGGAAAAATAGTGCCGCAGCAGGCCGGGCGAGACCCCGGCGGCGGCGCAGATTTCGCGGACGGAGGTGCCGTGCACGCCTTTTCGGGCCAAAGTTGCGGCGCACGCCTCAATCAACGCCAACCGACGTTCGTCGGCCGGGGCGCGGTGAAATTGTGCCCTTGGTTCCTTGGCTTGCGTGGCTCTCACAGTATTGTTATACAACCGTATAACAGGGAAACGCAATGGCCACCGCATTCACAGCTTCAAACGAAAATGACAATCTGGACGGCTGGAGCCTTCCGGCTTGGACTTATCATGATCCGGAGTTTGCGGCGCTTGAGGTGGATCGCATCTTCCGGCGCGGCTGGCAGGTTGTCTGCCATGTGAATGACGTGCCCAATGCGGGCGATTGGCACAGCCTCGACTATATCGGGGAAAGCGTCATCGTCGTGCGCGGGGCCGACGGCCAAGTGCGCGCTTTCACCAATGTCTGCCGCCATCGGGGCAGCCGTCTGGTTGATGGTGCTGCTGGATGTGCCAAGAAACTCATCTGCCCCTATCACGCTTGGACCTATGAACTGGACGGCCGCCTGACGGGCGTACCGGACAGCGCCTCTTACCCCACGCTCGACAAGGACAAGGCGGGATTGGTGCCGGTTGATCGCGAGATTTGGCGCGGCTTTATCTTCGTGCGTCTCGAAAGCGGCGGGCCGTCGGTCGCCGAGATGATGGCCCCCTATGAGGCAATGGTCGCGCCGTATCAGTTCGAAAAGCTGGAAGCCTTGGGCCGTGTCACCATTCGCCCGCGTGCCGTGAACTGGAAGAATGTCGGCGACAATTATTCAGACGGACTGCACATCCCCGTCTCGCATCCCGGCCTCACGCGCCTCTTCGGCAAAAGCTATGGCGTCGAAGCGCAGCCGCATGTGGACCGGATGTGGGGCGATCTGGAAGACCGCCCCTCGTCCAACTGGTCGGAACGGCTTTATCAAAAGCTGCTGCCGCCGGTGCCGCATCTGCCCGAGGCCAGCCAGCGGCACTGGCTCTACTTCAAGCTCTGGCCCACGGTCGCGTTCGACATCTATCCCGATCAGGTGGATTTCATGCAATGGCTGCCCACCGGCCCAACCAGCTGCGTGATCCGCGAGATCAGCTATGTCCTGCCGGATGAGCGCAGAGAGATGCGCGCCGCGCGCTACCTCAACTGGCGGATCAACCGGCAGGTCAATGCCGAGGACACCGCCCTCATCACCCGCGTGCAGGAGGGGATGGCAAGCAAGACTTTTTCGATGGGTCCGCTGTCGGACAAGGAAGTTTGCCTGAAAAGCTTCTGCCGCAAAATGCGCGAGATCATCCCCGAAGCGCGGCTGGACCAGCAACCACCCGCCGGGTGGAGCCATAAATAGAATAACACCTGCCCGTTTGGGCTGAGCTTGTCGAAGCGCCGTACTTCTTTCCTTGCGGTGAAGAACAAAAGAACGGCCCTTCGACAGGCTCAGGGCAAACGGTGGCGGGAACAATCGGACGGAGTAGAAAAAATGACCAAGAAATACGATGCCGTCATCATCGGCGCAGGCCATAATGGCCTTGTCTGCGCCTTCTACCTTGCTCAGGCTGGGTTGAAGGTCCGCATTGTCGAGCGCCGCGACATCGTCGGTGGTGCGGCGGTGACAGAGGAATTCCACCCCGGCTTCCGC
Source organism: uncultured Sphingomonadaceae bacterium (assembly GCA_937996655.1). Classification (GTDB taxonomy): domain Bacteria; phylum Pseudomonadota; class Alphaproteobacteria; order Sphingomonadales; family Sphingomonadaceae; genus Aquisediminimonas. The sequence goes on from CALKUK010000014.1 coordinate 224,025, forward strand.
AACTCGGTCGCCAGCTATACGGTCAGCTTGCTGCAGCCCCAGGTCATCCGCGACATGAAGCTGGAGTCCGAGGGCTATCGCGTCATTGAACGGCCCATTTCCAACTTCCTGCCGCAGGAAGATGGCGGCTATCTGAAGCTCGGCGGCGGGCTGGAACGGACGCAGGCCGAGTTCCGGCGCTTCTCAAAGCATGATGCCGATGTCTTGCCCGATTATTATGACTCGCTTGAAGTCGTCGCCGATGTGTTGCGCGATCTGGCGATGAAGACGCCGCCAAACCTTGGCGGTGGCATCAAGACGTTGATTGATGCAGCACTTCAGGGGCGCAAGCTGGCCGGGCTTTCGCTGGAACGCCAGCGCGACGTGTTGGACCTGTTTACGAAATCGGCGCGCACCTTGCTCGACAGCTGGTTTGAAAGCGAAGCGGTGAAGGCCGCGTTCGGTTTCGACGCGGTCGTCGGCAACTATGCCTCCCCCGATACGCCGGGCAGCGCTTATGTCCTCCTCCACCACGTCTTTGGCGAAGTGAACGGGAAAAAGGGCGCTTGGGGCCACAGCATCGGCGGTATGGGCGCGATCACGCAGGCCATGGCGCGGGTCGTGACAGCGCTGGGTGTTGAGATCAGCCTAGAAGCGCCGGTGGCGCGCGTGCTCGTCAATGGCGGCAAGGCGGCTGGCGTGAAGTTGGAAAGCGGCGAAGAGGTCATTGCTGACCGCGTCATTTCCAATGTTGGGCCCAAGATCCTTTACGACAAGATGTTTGCGGACGGTGATTTGGCACCGGAGTTCAAGCGCCGCATGAAGGGCTTCAAGGTCGGCTCAGGCACGTTCCGCATGAATGTCGCTTTGTCTGAACTGCCGAAGTTCACCTGCTTGCCGGAACCGGGCGAGCACCACCAGTCGGGCATCATTATCGCCCCGACGCTCGATTATATGGATCAGGCGTTCATCGACGCAAAGGCCTATGGCTGGTCGAAAAAGCCGATTGTGGAAATGCTCATCCCCTCCACCGTGGATGACAGCCTTGCCCCTGCAGGCCAGCACGTTGCGTCGCTCTTCTGTCAGCAATTTGCCCCTGTCCTTCCCGATGGGCGGGATTGGGATGCCGAGGAAGGCAAAGCGGCGGACACGATCATCGACACTGTCGAAGCCCATGCACCCGGATTCCGCGCCTCCATTTTGGGGCAGCAGATCCTGTCTCCCAAGGGGCTGGAGCGGAAGTTCAATTTGGCCGGTGGCGACATCATGCATGGCAATATGTCGCTGGACCAGCTCTGGTCGGCACGGCCGATGCTCGGGCATGGTGCCTATCGTGGGCCGGTGGACGGGCTCTATATGTGCGGTGCCGGGTCCCATCCCGGCGGCGGCGTCACGGGCGCACCGGGACATAATTGCGCGCAGGAAGTGTTGGCGGACCGGTCCTTCTTCGGCCGGATCTTTGGCTGAGCTTTAAGCCCCTTCCCTTCGGGGGAGGGGCTAAGTGCCCCTTACCCCGCTAGCGCTTGCCCGACGACTTCGGACAGGGTCGCCGCTGTGAACGGCTTGGGCAAAAGCGGCCAGCCGCCAAAGGCTTCCGGCGGGGTGTCGCCAATGTCGCCGCTCATATAGACGACGCGCAGGTCGGGGCGTTCGGCATGGACGCGCGCGACGAAATCCGGCCCGCGCATCCCCGGCATCAGCACGTCGGTGACCACCAGTTGGATGTCGGTGCGGCTGCTGCAAATGGTGAGCGCTTCGGTGCCGTCACACGCGGACAGCACCTGATGCCCCATGGCAGACAGTGCGCCCGCCGTGGCGGTGCGGATGCGGGCGTCGTCGTCGACGACGAGGATCATTACGAAATAATGCCTGCGGCCCGGCCCGCAATCGCGAACCGTTTCAGGATATCCTGAACCTGCTCTGCTGTATGTTCCGCACAAAGCGAGCAGCGCAGGAGCGTCATCCCCGCGGGCGTTGCGGGCGGGCGGGCGAGGTTCACGTAAAGACCATTGTCGAGAAGCGCTTCCCACATCATCGCGCCGCGTTCGAGGTCGGGCATGATGACGGCGATAATCGCCGACTGCGGCGTTTCGGTCCCCAGCTTGAAGCCAAGATCGCGCAGCCCCTTGTGCAGGGTCTTTGAATTTTCCCACAGATGTGCGCGTTTGTTGCTGCCGTGCATCAACTTGCGGATCGATGTTGCCGAGCTTGCCATCACGCTGGGCGGTAGCGCCGCTGTGAAGACATAGGGACGGCAGACGAGGCGCATCACCTCAAACTTGGGGTGGTTGGAGACGCAGAAGCCGCCAACGGTGCCCACCGATTTGCTGAACGTGCCGATGATGAAGTCGACGTCGTCGATGACACCCTGTTCCTCGGCCACGCCGCGGCCATGTTCGCCGATAAAGCCCATCGAATGCGCTTCGTCGACCAGCACCATCGCGCCGGCTTCCTTGGACACGCGGATCATTTCCTTGAGCGGTGCCACGTCGCCCATCATCGAATAGACGCCTTCGAGCACCACGAGCTTGCCGGCTTCAGGGGGCAGGCGCTTCAGCCGCTTTTCGAGCGCTTCGACATCATTATGGCGGAACGCGACGACTTCGGCATCGCCCATCTTGCAGCCATCATAAATGGACGCGTGGCTGTCGATATCGAGGATGATGTAATCCCCCTTGCCCGCAATCGTCGAAATGATGCCCAGATTGGCTTGGTAGCCGGTGGAGAACACCATGGCATGATCCATGGCGTAAAATTCTTTCAGCGCCTCTTCGACATCGCGGTGGTCGCGGAAGGTGCCGTTGAGAACGCGGCTGCCGGTTGTGCCTGCGCCAAATTCATCAAATGCCTTCTTGCCCGCGGCGATCACGTCCGGATCGAAGGTCATGCCCATATAATTATAGGTGCCGAGAAGGATCGTCTCCCGCCCATTGCAGACAGCGACGGTGGGGGATTTCACTTCTTCCATGACGAGCGAGAAGGGATCGCGCACGCCGGTGGAGAGCAGGTTTTCACGCTGCTGGATCAGCGGATCAAATTTCGAAAAAAGATCAGTCATTATTTCATTCTTCCCGTTGCGTCGTGCCGACTTGGCCCCCGGCACCCTGCCCGCCAGACGCCCGTTCTGGCTGACACGACCCCGATCTTCACGCGCCGGGGCGACGGAAATTGCGGACTCAACTGCCCAGTTTGATCACAGCATCCACAAGCTGCCCGACCGTTTCAATTTCGGCCTGCATGTTCATGGTGATGATGATATCGAAATCGTCCTCAACCGCCGCGACGAAATCCATGACGGTCAGGCTATCCCATTCCAGATCATGCTGAAATGTCGTCGCGTCAGAAAGCGCCACGCCCTTTTTGTTGAAGGGTTCAATCAGGTCGGCGACCTTGTCAAAAACTGTCTGGCGATCTGTCATATCTCTTCCTTAACGCGTTGCCAGCCAATGCCAAGCGATTGCGGCGCAAACGGGGCAGCCACCGGAGAACTACGGTGCTCCGGCGCCCTATTTGGCATCATTTCGTCGCAGATGAGGCAGGTGCTGCTCAGTCGCCCTTGCCGGGCTCGGCCGAGAAGTACTTGTCGAACTTGCCATCTTCGCCCTTATGGTCGTCGGCGTCCGCGGGGGTCTGGTCCCCCTTGCGGGTGACGTTGGGCCATTGGGCGGAATAGCTGTTGTTCAGTTCCAGCCACTTTTCCAGACCGCTTTCGGTGTCGGGCAGGATGGCTTCGGCCGGGCATTCCGGTTCACACACGCCGCAGTCGATGCATTCATTCGGGTTGATGACGAGCATATTCTCGCCTTCATAGAAGCAGTCGACAGGACAGACCTCCACGCAATCCATATACTTGCACTTGATGCAGGCTTCGGTGACGACATAGGTCATTGCGGGTCCTCCGGATCGTGTAGTTTTGCGGTTCGTTAGATTGCGATAACCCCGCCGTCAATCGGCTGTGGAGGGGCAATTTCTCGATAATGCACGCGCGCCTCTTCTGCAGGGCCGCGTCTTTGGGGCAATGCCTCCACCCGGATGACGTGGATGGCGCCGTGGAGCGGGAGGGTGATGACGCTGCCCGGGCCGACATCGGTATGGGCGCGTTTCACATTCTGGCCATTGAGGCGGATACGGCCTTCCCCCACAATTTGCTGCGCAAGCGTGCGGGTTTTGGTGAGCCGGGCGAAGAAGAGAAATTTATCGAGCCGCATAAACTCCTATCGCTTTAATTGGCCAAGCACGGCGAAGGCCGCATTGACCGGGGTGGGGGCCTGGACACGCCGTGGACGTCCGCGCCAGCGCCATTGATGGGCCTGTGTCTCGCCCACGGGATGAAAGCCGATGGCCCGCATGATCCGGGCAAAGGTGGCGTTGCCGATGCCGAGCGAGACGGCCATGGCCGGGTCCAGCACCGATGTCCGGTCTTTGCCGCGCGCGTCATGCGCGGTGCGGGCAATCCGTTCGACCAGATCGATCCGCAGCATCTGGTCCCCAAAGCGGCGATATCCGGCAAGGCGCGCGGCTTCGGCCAGTGCAGGCGCCGGCTTATCGAGCAGGCCGAGCCCGGCGAGCGGCAGCGGCGGCATGGGTTGGCCCATGCGGATGGCAGCCAAGGCCAGCCGCAGGCGGGTCGGCTCCGGCTTGAGTAGAGCGGGGAGAAACAGATCAAGCGCCCCGATGGTGATGCCAAGGCGCTGAAGGAATTGCCGCTGGGTCCGGTCAAGCGATGCCAGCGCCTGATCGCTGACCGCGCGGTCCAGCACGCCGCCATGTTCTGCCAGTTGGACAAGGATGCCCCGGACAACGGGGGGCGTGTCGCGATCTGCCCCAATGGCCGAAACCCTGTTGAGCGGGCCAAGCCGCGCTGTGACGACGCGGTCCAGCCAGGCTTGCAGCCGCGCCTCAACGTTTGTGCGGCTCACAGGATCCAGCCGGGACAAAGCCGGGCTTAACATCAGGCGGGGGCTGACCAGCGCCTTGCCGGGTTTGAACCGCGCCAGCTCCACCCCGGACCACATCATGCGGACGGGCGTCCCCGGTTCCGTGACGAGACTTAAGGCGCTGTCCGGCGCTTCGGTCACCTGACGCGCGCGGCGGGCGAGCTCCTTGGGCAGGCGCAGTTCGGCGGCGGCCAGCAGCCGTTTATGGTCCTTGCCCCGCGCGGCGGCATCGGGTGCAAAGGTAAAGCCATTCAGTGTCCCGATCATCTCCCCATCGACCAGAACCTGCCCATCGGTCTCCACCTGCACGTCGAGCAAAGCGGGGTCGTTGCTGACCGATTTCATCAGGACCGACGTCCGCCGATCCACAAATCGCTCGGTCAGGCGGGCATGAAGTGCATCGGACAGTTTGAGTTCCAACGCGCGGGTCCGCTCTGCCCATTGCGCTGCATCGACCAGCCAGTCCGCCCGTTGGGCGACATAGGCCCAGATACGTACTTCAGAGATGCGGGCCGCCAGCGTTTCAACATCGCCTTGCACCGTGTCGAGCCGGGCGATTTGAGCAGCAAACCAGGGGCCGGGGATATGGCCGGACCCTTCAGACAGAAAACCGAAAATCTGGCTGACCATGCGGGAATGATGTTCGGCGCCGACCTTGCGGAAGTCGGGCAGGCCGCAGGCGGCCCATAGTCTTTGGACCATGCGGGGGCCGCGCGCCCGGTCGATCACCATCCGGTCATTGGACAGGATGCGCAGCACAGTCAGGTCGATCGAGTCCGGCGCGGCCCGCAGCACTGGATTGTCGGGCCGGATGGCGAGGGATTGGAGCAACGCCTCAACCGATCCAAAATCGAGATCGCTGTTACGCCACATCAGATGGTCGAGCGGAGCGAAGCGGTGCTCCTCAATCCGTTCAATCTCAATCTCTGAAAAAGCGGCCTCATCCGGCCCGCCGGAGAGGACGCCAAAGGTGCCATCGCGCTGATGCCGCCCCGCGCGGCCTGCAATCTGCGCCATTTCCGACAGATGCAGCCGCCGCTGGCGCTTCCCGTCAAATTTGGTGAGGCTAGCAAAGGCGACATGGCCGACATCCATATTCAGCCCCATGCCGACGGCGTCAGTGGCGACCAGATAATCGACTTCACCCGCCTGATACATCTCCACCTGCGCATTGCGCGTGGCAGGGGAAAGCGCCCCCATGACGACCGCTGCCCCGCCGCGTGTCCGCCGCAGCATTTCAGCGACAGCGTACACATGCTCAGCAGAGAAGGCGACGATGGCGGTGCGCGGGGGCAGGCGCGACAGCTTCTTTGCGCTTGCATAAGTCAGCTGCGAAAAGCGGGGGCGGGTGATGATCTCCGCCTCGGGCAATAGAGTGCGTACGAGCGGCTTCAGGCTTTCGGAGCCGAGGATCATCGTTTCCTCCCGGCCCCGTGCGCGCAGCAACCTATCGGTAAACACATGGCCGCGTTCCGCATCAATGCCCAACTGCGCTTCATCCAGCGCGACAAAGGCGACATCCTTGTCGGTCGGCATCGATTCCGCCGTGCAAAGCAGCCAGCGGGCATCCGGGGGCAAAATGCGTTCTTCGCCGGTGATCAGGCCGACCTGCTTTTCGCCCTTGATGCGGACAACGCGGTCATACACCTCGCGCGCCAGAAGGCGGAGGGGAAAGCCCATGATACCGCTGGAATGTGCACAAAGCCGCTCAACCGCAAGATGCGTCTTGCCCGTGTTGGTCGGCCCGAGCACGGCCGTGATCGCGGAACGCGCGCGTTGGCTCATCTCTGTCAGATTGCCATGATCTGCGGTGCGCGCAAGGGCTAATTCTCCTCAGTGGCCAAAAGGGAAGGTTCATTCTTCCGCTATTTGGCACGGATCGGCGCTCCGGCGGCTTTTGGCGCCAAACATAAGTTTGACATTAACCATTGGCGTTTACAGGAAGCGCAACGGGATCGCGGTCGGAAGGGCCAGAACACGCTTGTTTGAACGGACAGAACATGGCTTTGGCGCATTTGGCGCAACGATGGCCCTGTCGATCGATCAGGCCCTGCCGGTCCCGCATGATCTGACGACATGGACCGGTCGTTTCGACCATCTGTCCGACCGTCTCCATCATCTGGATCTCGTGCCCGATCTGGGTGCCGATATCGGCACGGGCCGCTGGTTTCGTGGTCTCGCCACCTGTTTGGCCCTGTGTGGGGCCACCCTTGCCTTTGCCCCCGGCATTCACCCTCTTGTCGGCCGCGCTCCGGCACCGGTGGAGGGGCGTGCCTGGGAAGACAGCCGCGCACAGGCCATCGCGCCGCTCGCTTATGGCGGCAATACCGGAAAGCGGATGGCCGCGAACGATCTTGTCGTCCCGCTAGAGGACGCGCCGGAACGCCCGACCATTGAACTGACGACAACGATTGGACAGGGCGATGGCTTTGCCCGTGTGCTGGAACGGGCGGGGGTTGCCTCGGGCGAAGCCAGCCGCGCGGCTGGTCTGGTCGCATCGGTCGCGCCGCTGTCCGGCATTGAACCGGGGACGGTGATGCCCATCGTGCTGGGCCCGCGCCAGTCGCGCAGCGTGGCCCGCCCGCTGCAATCTCTCAATGTGCGTGCGCGTTTTGATCTGAATGTCCGCATTTCCAATGTCGGCGGCAGGCTCCAGATGGTACGGATGCCGATCAAGGTCGATGCGACCCCGCTGCGCATCGTCGGGCGTGTGGGGGATAGCCTTTATCGCTCTGCCCGCGCCGCCGGTGTCCCTGCAACTGTCGCCCAATCCTTCATCCGTGCCCTTTCCAACAAGGTTGATTTTGATCGGGATTTGGCCGCCGATGCCCGCTTTGACATGATTGTGGAGCATCAGCGCGCCGAAACGGGCGAGGCCAAGACCGGCAATCTGATCTATATCGGTCTGCATCGTGGCAACCGCGCGATCCGCATGATCCCTTGGACGATTGGCGGGCGTACCGATTGGTTTGATGCAGCAGGCGTCGGCCAGCGCCGCGAAGGCATGGTGCGTCCGGTTGCTGCGGCCCGCATCTCCTCCGGCTTTGGCATGCGGTTCCACCCGCTGCTCGGCTATTCGCGCTTCCATAAGGGCACGGACTATGCCGCCATGACAGGTACGCCCATCCACGCGGTCACCGATGGCACGGTGACGCTCGCGGGCTGGGCCGGGGGCTATGGCAATATGGTGAAGCTGGCACATTCAGGCGGGCTCGGCACAGGCTATGGCCATATGAGCCGTATCGCCGTCCGTCCGGGGGAGCGCGTGGTGCAGGGCCAAGTCATCGGCTATGTGGGCACCACAGGCCTGTCGACAGGCCCGCACCTCCATTTCGAAGTCTATCGCAACGGACAGGCGGTTAGCCTCAATTCCGTCAATTTTGCTTCCTCCTCGCTGTTGTCGGGCAAGGAGTTAGAGGCCTTCCGCGCGCGTCTGCGGACCGTGCTCGCCATTCCGGTCACTGGCGCCAGCCGCGACCTTTAAGGCGTCTAAATTTCTGAATGTGTTCGGGTGTGACGGCCGTCACATTGCGAATCGGTTTCCACCAATATGGAGGAGAAGCGACCCAAGGCGCTTCCCTTTTCGGTCATTTAGGGGGCGCCCCCTCCTGGACGGCCCGGCAACTATCCCTGTCGGGCCGTCATTTTCTTCAGGGGGATCAGCGCACAGCTCCGTCCCGCAGCAGCTTCGGCACAAGGAACAGCGCCGCCACCAGCGGGAAACGCCGTTGCCAGGGTTTGATCTCAATCTGCGTGCCGGCATGCCGGTTGATCTTCCAGGCAAGGTAATCAATCCCGCCGGAAAAGGTGAGGCTGGCCTTGGCCAATCGCAGGACGCTCGCCCGCTTGCCCCGCGCCCGCAGCCCGCGCCAGACGCGCTCCGCCGCCTCGCGGGTCATCGTCGTCGTGGGCGGAACAGCCGCGCCAAAACGCGCATAGCGGTCCGGATCGGCATCGACGATCGAGCCTGACCGCGTCGTCTTTTCGGCGCGCAATTCGCATTGATAGGTGCGGGCAAAGCCTTCTTGCCACACGGCCATCGGGTCCGGGGACGGGGCCAGTGGCCGGGCAAGCGTGAACAGCGTTGGTGCCGCCTCCGCCACGGCGTCGATGGCCTGCGCACGTGCGGTTGCATCTTTAAACCAGACGAGCCGGCACGGCTGGGCAAAGCGCGCCCAAACCGAGACTGTGGCGGCATCCGCACGGTTAAGGGCGGCAAAGTCCGCGTCGCTCAACACCGCATATTTGGCGGCCAGACCGTCTTTGGTGAATGGAAAGACGTTGGGCGGGATGAGCCGGTTGGCGGTGGCCAGCCAGCCTTTGTCATAGGCGGCTGGATAATCGGACACGATCAGGTAGAAATCGAGCATCAGCCCATCGAGCCGCGCCTCGCGCAGGCAGGATCCGTAGAACAAAACAGCGCGGGCCGCTGCGCCATGCAGCGCAGCAATGGCGGCGGCCATGTCCGACACTTCGGGAAGGACGGGCTGCGCCAGTTCGTCTTCAACCAGCGCGCGCAGCGTCGTCACACCGCCAGCTTTAGGAAGGGAATGGGCGGCGTGGAGCGCAGCACAATCGGCCGTCCCTCAATCGCGCTGAACGTCTCTCCGTCCAGAATGACGTTGGTGCCCGTGCTTTCGATGCGGATGACATCGCCTTGCTGCACATGGACGCCGCGCACCGGCTCCCGCCCGAGTGTGCCGGCAATACCGGCCCAGATCGCGCGGATGAGCGCCGGCGCAGATTGTTCAATGGCCAACAACTTCAGCCCCACGGCGCCGGGCGCGCCGGTCCGGCTGTTGAGCAACAGTTTTTCGAGCGTCGTGACGATCAGGAAGGAGAAGCGGCGTGTCGCCTCCCCGTCGCGGATCAGAGAGACCGACACAGGGTTGGGGGCGGGGGGCAAGAGACGCCCATGCAGTCCGAAAATCATGCCGAACACAGCGGCAAAGCCTGCAATCACATGGCATAGCCCGTTGGGCAGGCCGAGCGGATAGAGCTTTTCGCGGCAATAGAGGATGGTATCGGCAAGCCCCGCGCCACCCAGAAACATGCCCAGCACCGGGCGGTTGCTATGCTCGCCTTCGGTCAGGGCGATCAGTTCACGCTGGACGACATGATCCTGCAAATCATGCCGGGCGATCTCCACGATACGCTCCAGCATCCCGATGGGGTCTCCATCCGCGCCCAGATCAAGCGCGATGAGGTTCGTCTTGCCATTGGGAAGGACGGCGACCGGCGGCGGTGTCGCGCCGAATTGCCCGCCGTGAAAAATCTCGGTCAGCGCCGCCTGAACGGTGCCGTCGCCGCCATTGACGATCAGAACGCGCGGCTTGACCTGCGCAATGGAGGTCAGCGCGTCGCCAATTTGGCTCGCATCCTCGACTTCATAGTGAAAGACTTCGGGATGCTGCGCACAAAAGCAGCGGATGCGCGGCAGGATGGCGCGGTTGCCCGTTGAATTCGGGTTTGAAAGAAGGGCAACCATCGCCATTGTTCAAAGGTACCTGACTGTAATCGGCACGACGGTCGTTCCGCTTGAGACGGAGACCTGCACCTGGCTGGCGGGCGGCTTGCGGCCAAACAGAACCGACATCAGAGAAAATTTCGGGTTGCCCGATGCGCCGATGCCGTCGGACCGGTCAGTATCCCCATTATTGTTGATGTCGTGGCGAACATCGACGGCATAGGTGCCGGGTGCGCCCACCGGCACACAAATCTCAATCGGGCCGCTCGCGGGTACGGTATATTCCAAACGCTTCTGCGCGAACTTCTTATTGAAATAGGTGTCGGGGCCGCCGTTGAAGGTGCGGACCCGGACGGTGCCTGCGCGGTTCTTCAGGCCGGCTACACGGACAAGAATAGTTGGCTCACGGCCGCTTTCGCACAGCGAAGGGTTCGGGCCAAGCGCCTGCGCTGCACCCAATGTGGGAAGGCACAATGCGGCCACGGCCAGCACGCTCACTCCACTCCGTCGATTTGCCATCTCTCCAATACCCCTGAAAAATGCATCCGGCCGTTTGCACTCCCGCCCAGACTCACCTAATCCACGTTGGCACGATCCATCTGGACTCCATTTGCGGCCAAATCATGGTCAGGACTCGACCGAATTCAGAAACACGATGTTGACCTCTACTGACCGCTACATCGCGCGACTGATCGCTGTGCCGCTCTTTTCGACGCTCATCATCGCGGCTATGCTTCTTGTCCTTGATAAGATGCTACGCCTGTTCGACTTTGTGGCGCAGGAAGGTGGACCCGTCAGCGTCATCTGGCGGATGCTGGCCAATTTGCTGCCGGAATATCTGTCGCTCGGCATTCCTATTGGCCTGATGCTCGGCATTCTGCTCGCCTTCCGCAAATTGGCGACCACATCGGAACTGGATGTCTTCCGCGCTGTCGGGATGAGCTATGGGCGGCTTTTGCGCGTGCCCTATATCTTTGCCATCGTCCTTGCTTTCGTGAACCTCGGCATTGTCGGTTATGTTCAGCCTTATGCCCGCTACGCCTATGAAGGCCTGCGGTTTGAGCTGCGCTCGGGCGCGCTGGGCGCTTCCATCAAGGTCGGTGAATTTGCACGCTTCGGCAAACGGATGACGATGCGGATCGAACGCTCCGAAAATGGCGGGCAGGATCTGCACGGCATTTTTGTGCGCGCGGCGTCAAAGGACAATATCACGCTGTCAGTCACCGCCGAACGGGGGACCTTCATGGCGACGGATGATCCCGACGTCATCATCCTGCGGCTGAAGAATGGCGTCCTGGTGCATGACGCCCCCGGCTATAAACAGCCCCGCGTGCTGACCTTTACCGCGCATGATCTGCCCATCGACCTGCCAAAGATTGAGGCGTTCCGCGGCCGGGGGAATTTGGACGGGGAATTGACCATTCCCGAACTCGTCCGCGTCAGCCAGGACAAGAACACGCCGTTGGCGCTGCGGCATCAAAGCCGTGCCAATTTCCATTTCCGGCTGGTCGAAGTGGCGATGATGTTGCTCTTACCGCTGCTCGCCGTTGCTTTGGCCGTCCCGCCCAAACGGTCCTCTTCGGCGCTTGGCGTCTTTCTCTCCATCGTGATGGTGGTGACCTATCACAAAATCAACGAATGGGCGGAAGGGATGGGATCATTGAACAGGGTTGATCCCTTCTTTGCGCTGTGGACGCCGTTCGTGCTGTTCGCCGCGCTGATCTGCTGGATGTATTGGACGCTCGCTTATAAGCCCGGCGGCCAGCCCATCGGAGCGCTTGAAAAGGGCTTTGCCGTCCTTGGAAAATCGGTGCGCAATCTTATCACCCGCAAACGACCCAATGGGATGCCCGCCGCATGAGTGCGCAGTTATTCCCCTCACGCACGATGTCCATCTACATGGCGCGGCTCTTCCTTGTGCGCAGCACAGCGGTGCTGGCGGCGCTGGTGCTCGTGCTGCAGGCGCTGGACCTTCTGGGTGAATCCGACAAGATTCTGGCCGCTGTCGGCAATGATAATAGTGACATTTTGCACTATGTCTCGATGCGGATGCCGCAGATTATCCAACGGTTTCTGCCCTTTTCCGTTCTGCTGGGCACGCTCATCACCATGGTGACGCTTAACCAGAACAGTGAAGTCGTCTCGATGAAGGCGTCGGGGCTGTCCGCGCATCAGGTGCTGGCGCCACTGATCCTCGCCAGCCTTGGTGTCGCCGCTTTGTCCTTCGCCTTTAATGAGCGGATTGTGACGCGCGCCACAGCCACGCTCAACCGTTGGCAAAAGGTCGAATATGCAGCGATCCCGATGGACAGCCGCGTGCAATCCGACATCTGGGTGCGCGATGGCACCAACCTTATCAATGCGGGCAGCGTCGAGGGACGTGGTCTGGCGACACGGCTGACGGATGTGACCGTCTATGATCGCGCCGGCGGGGAATTGAGCGCCATCATCAAGGGGAAGACCGGGCGGCCTTTGGGTGCCGGCTGGCGTCTCGATGGCGCCTCCCGCTTTGATGTTGCGCGCGGCGTCCGTACGGATGTGGGCAGCATCACCATCGCCCCGGGCGTCCGCCCGGACCAGTTCACGCTTGCCAGCGTTGATCCCGATGGCCTGTCTTTCCTGCAGCTTTGGGGTGCCATCAACGATCTTGAGGCTGCAGGCCGACCGACGCGGTCACTCACCGCATCCTTGTGGCATAAGATTTCCGGCCCGCTGTCGACTGTGCTGATGCCGCTTCTGGCGGCAGTCGCAGCCTTTGGTGTCGCGCGCTCCGGCAAATTATTTGTCCGCGCCGTCGTCGGCATGGCGCTTGGCTTTGCTTATTTCGTCGCAGACAATTTCGGCCTCGCCATGGGGGATCTCGGCGTTTACCCGCCGCTGCTCGCCGCTTGGGGGCCGTTCTTCCTCTTCCTGCTGATCGGTGAATTTGTCCTCATCAAAACCGAGGAATAGGGACCTTCCCCACTTACCGGCCGCGTTGGAAGGTGCTTTTCACCAAAGTCGTCAAAAGCCCCGGAAGTCCGTCATAGCTGGCCGCATGATAGCGTGACGTAGCGGGCAGGGCGGCAGACAGGCGGCGGTGCGCCTCTCCCAAGGAATGATAGGGCAGCCCCGGCAGCAGATGGTGCAAGGCGTGGTAGCGCAGGCCCACTGGTGCCCAAAGCGCAGGCAAAAGGCCGGGCGGCGGCACATTGACGCTGTCGAGATATTGGCCGGTGACCGTCATCACATCACCGTCATTTTCCCACAAATGGGCCACCAATGTGCGGAACTGATTGATAACAACAACGCCCGCGTGAATGGACAGCGCGATCAGAAAGGCGCGCAGGGGAATGATACCCGTTGCGACAAGCGTCATGAGCGTGATTGCCCAGAGGCTCGCGGCTGTTTCCTGCACGGTCCACATCCGGCGGAAGGCCCCTTCCGGCATCCGCCTGCGATAGTCCGGATTGATCGACAGGCTCGAATAGCGCTCCACCACCGTGCGACGCAGCGACGACGAGAGCAGCGACAAAGGCGCAAGCAAGCCATAGCGGACCAGCAGTGCAATCGGGCCAAGCGCGGAAACGATGACGAACAGCGGCACCGTCCATGGCTTCATCAGCGCCAGCGGCAGATATTCCGGGTCTTCCTTAGTGCCATATCGCGTGCGGGCATGGTGCAGGCTGTGCACCCCTTCATACATGAAGGACGGCACCAGCAAAGGCACGCCGATCAGCGCGTTCCAGGCAAAGCGGAAGCCGGGCAGTGCCGTGGGGCGGATATGCGTCAGTTCATGAATGAACAGCCCGGCACGGTAGAGCGCGGCAATGGCCAGCGCAGACCAGCCGAGCAAAGCTGTGGTCGTGTCGGCCATGATGGCCAGCGCCAGCGCGGCATAGCCAAGGAGCGTGCAGGCCAGAAAGTCCGGCCAATAATATTCCGGCCGCGCGGTCGATAGGTCGCGCGTTAGTTCGGCCGCCGCGCGGATCATCGCGGCATCATCGGGATGCTGCGACAAGGGGATGGCGGCCGCTTTGCGCGGGGCGATTGCGCCGGCGTCGTCTGCGGAAAGGAGCGAACTGTTCATATCATTTCCATATCTTGTCCGCCCTTAGACGAGATCATCATGGCAGGATGATGGCGGCAGCAAGGTCGAACGGCGCGGCTCCCTTTCATATGGTCTGCCTTGACAACAGTTCAAGAAGGCGGGACTTGGCAGCCTTCATCGGATGCGAAGGGAATAGCGGCATTGACCCAGATCAGTTTGAACGTGCGTCCGGTCAAAACCAAGGCCGATCGCGCGGCCTTTGTTGATCTGCCCTTCCGGCTTTACGCCAAGGATCCCAACTGGGTGCCGCCGCTGAAAGATGAGGTCTATGGCCTCATCACTCCGGGCAAAAACCCCTGGTTTGAACATGGCGAGGCGGAGCTGTTTCTGGCGGAGCGCGGCGGGCAGGTCGTCGGTCGTATCACGGCGCATATTGATCAGCTCGCGCTGGCCCAGCCGCCCGAACAGGGCATGGGGCCGGGCGTCGGCTTTTGGGGCTTTTTCGAAGCCGAGGATGAAGAGGCTGGCAAGGCGCTGCTCAATGCGGCGGCGGACTGGCTTCGTGCCAAGGGTATGGCCCGCGCAATGGGGCCGTTGAGCTTTTCCTATTGGGATGAAATCGGGCTGCTGGTCGATGGCTTCGATACGCCCCCTGTCGCCATGATGGCGTTCAACAGCGCCCCCTATCAGGCGTGGGTTGAAGCTGCCGGCTTTGCCGGAGTGCAGGATCTCTTCACATATGATGTGCCGATTGCCGCAGGCTTCCCCGAACTCGTCAACCGCATCGTTGCGATGGGCGATAAGAGTGAGCGCATCCGCATCCGCCGCGTCGATAAGCGTCGCTTTGATGAAGAGGCGGCCCTCATCATCGGCATTTTGAACGATGCCTGGTCAGACAATTGGGGCTTTGTGCCCTTTACCCCGGCCGAGATTGCCTATGCGGGCAAAAAGCTGAAGCCGATTGTCTATGAAGACCTGATCCGAGTGGCGGAAGTGGATGGCGAACCTGTCGCCTTCATGATGACGATCCCGGATCTGAATGAGAAGATCAAAGGCTTTAATGGCACCCTTCTGCCGTTCAACTGGGCCAAGCTGCTCTGGTGGCTGCGCGCGCCCAAGGTGCGCACCATGCGGGTGCCGCTGATGGGCGTGCTGAAAAAGCATCAGGGCAGCCGCCTCGCCAGCCAGCTCGCCATGATGATGATCGAATATATCCGCCGCGATGCCGTGTCGAAATTCGGCGCGACGCAGGGCGATTTCGGCTGGGTGCTGGCGTCCAACGGCCCGATGCGGTCCGTGGGTGAGGCCGTCGGCGGCAAGGTGAACAAGATTTACCGTGTCTATGAAAAGGCGATCTGACCGGCCTCGGCATCGATAATATGCGGCAAGGCAGCCGCTAGTGTTGAATAATGCGACCCGTCCATGATCTGACGGACACAGGCCACATTGGGGAGCGCCTGCGCAAGTGCTTCTGCCATGTCCGACGGCACCCAATTGTCGGCGGTGCCATACCAGATCGTCGTCGGCACAGAGACCTTGGTTAGCAGGTCAGCCCAAGGCGTCACATAAGCGGTAATCTCTGCCCGATAGGCAATTGCCCCTGCCCTAAGGCAGTGTCGCGCCATGGCCGACCAGTGGCGCCGAAAGACAGGATCTGCGGCGAGCGGCGCATCCTTGCCTTGCGAAAGGGCGAACACCTGCCGTGCGAAAAAGTCCGGCGCGATGCGGGCGACCAGTGCCTGCACGCGTGTGACGATGCGGAACAGCCACGCATGGTCCCGCGCCATGCGGAAGATGGGCCCGCCCGCCATGCCGCCTAAAAAATCACCCAGTTCCAGCGGCGCTGCGGGGGCAATCAGATGGAGATGGGTGACGTGCGCGGGATGGTCTGCGGCAAAGCGCATCGCGCCATAGGCCCCGAGCGAAAACCCCAAAAGGTGGACAGGCGCAGCGCCAAATCGGGCGATGATCTGCTTCGCCACAGGTCCGTCACGCAGATCTGGTGCAAAGGCCTCTACCGTTTCGGAAACCAGTTTGAGCTCGTCAGGGCCACCGGGCAGGCCGTGCAGATAGACGAGCGGCAATGCGCCGTTCAATCCAGCACGATCCAGGTCGCGGCATGGTCGCTCGCCTTTTCCCGGCCGCGATACTCTTTGTCGACCCCCGCCTCGACCAGGCGGTCGGCCGCCTCGGGGGACAGCATGAGATGATCGATGCGAAAGCCTGCATCGCGCTGCCAGCCGCCGGCCTGATAATCCCAAAAGGTCCACAGACGGCCCTTGGGATGCTTTGCCTCCAGCGCATCGGTCAGCCCAAGCGCGGACAAGCGGCGGAACGCGGCGCGGCTTTCGGGCTGCATCAACGCGTCGTCGATCATCGCTTTGGGGTTGGCAATGTCATCATCGGTCGGAATGACATTGTAATCGCCGGCCAGAACCACCGGGATTTCCAGCGCCATCAATTCGGTCGCCCGTGCAATCAGCCGGCCAAACCAACGCAGTTTATAGTCAAATTTCGGCCCCGGCTGAGGATTGCCATTGGGCAGATAAATGGAGGCGACGCGGATGCCGAAAACATCGGCTTCAATATAGCGGCTGTGATCATCCTCCGGATCGCCATTCAGCCCCTTTTGAACCTCAACCGGCATTTCCCCACGCGCGAGGATGGCAACGCCGTTAAACCCCTTCTGGCCGTGGTAGACGCCGTGATATCCGGCTGCCGCAATGTCGGCGATGGGCAGCGTCTCATCGCTGGACTTTAATTCCTGCAGACAGACGATATCGGGCTTCTGCTCCTCCAGCCATTCGATCAGGCGGGGCAGACGGGCTTTGATGCCGTTGACGTTATAGGTGGCGATCCGCATCAGACGGAAAAGCTCGCGCCGCAGCCGCAGCCCGAGGCCGCATTGGGGTTGGTCACGCGAAACGCGCTCCCGCCCAACGATTCCACATAATCGACATGCGACCCATCGAGCAGATCAAGGCTCATCGGGTCGACGACCAGCTTCACACCATCCGTTTCTGTCACAAGGTCATCGCTGTCGATGCCGTCCGCCAGACCGAAGCGATATTGGAAGCCGGAACAGCCGCCGCCTTCGACGGACAGGCGCAGGACAGCGTCTTTGCCCTGCTTCTTGGCGATAAAGGCCACCCGCGCGGCGGCACTTGGGGTCAGGTCAACGGTCTGCATGGACATCAGATAGGCGCGGGGAGGGCAAGGGGCAAGGCGGTGGGGCTAGGTCGCGTTGCTAAACCCGTCATGCTGAACTTGTTTCAGCCTCCATGCCTCGCAGGTGGTCAATTTCCTGAAGGTTGGCGCTCTGCTCCAGCTTCGCGGCATGGATCCTGAAACACGTTCAGGATGACAACAAAAGGACTTACTCAGCCTTGCCGGGGCCGCCGAGGGCGACATTGCCCGCCGCGCGGCGTTCCATCGCGATCAGATAATTGTCGGTGCGCAGGAAGGGCGTCGGGTTGACCGGGCGACCGTCGAGGCGGACTTCATAGTGCAAGTGGCTGCCGGTCGAACGGCCGGTCGAGCCCATCAGGCCGATCAGATCGCCACGCTTCACGCGGCTACCGGCCATCGCCTTGATCGCCGACAGGTGGCCATAACGGGTCTGGATGCCCTTGCCATGGTCGATTTCGACCATATTGCCATAGCCGCCAACCCAGCCGGTGCGGCCAATGATGCCGTCTGCGGTTGCGTAAATAGGCGTGCCAATCGGGCCGGGAATGTCAACGCCGCCATGCATCGCAGCACCGCCACGGAACGGATCAGACCGGACGCCAAAGCCGCTGGTCAGTGAAATGGCGGTCGTTACCGGCTTGGCGGAAGGAATAGCGACCATCGCCTGTTCAAGCTGGTCAAGACGCTTCCAGCTGTTGAACAGCGCGCGGAACTGCGCGTCAGTCTTCTCAGCGGTCGGCGCCTTATAGTCGGCGGGAACGGGCTCGTAAGGGCCGCCCATCGCAAGGCTCAAGCGCTGCGGGTTGAGGCCGAGCTTGGCAACAGCCCCCGCTTTGACGCGATACGCATTTTCCGTGGCGGCCAGCAGCTGGCCGGCAATCACGTTTTGCTTTGCCGCAACCGGCGCAAAGGCGGCCGCGATATCAGCGGATTTGGGCGAAGTTGCGGTATCTGCCGGAAGCAGAGCGGCGAGCGTCTTCGCATCGCCCTTGCCTGCAAGAACGCTGGCGAGGAAGGCTTGGCGCTTTTCAAGGCGATCGGCATGGGCGCGCGCATCCTTGCGGATGGTCGCCACTTCGGCCTGCAAAGTTGCCACGCGCGTTTCCATGGCGGAAACGGCGGCAGACTGTTGCGCATAGGTGGTGATGGTGGATGAGACGGCGGGTGCGGACACCGCAACACCTGCGGCACCGGCAATGCCGGAGGTGGCGCAAAGAGCGAGACCTGCTGCGGCGAGGATCTGAGTGCGGGTGCTCAAAGCCACGCGACGCATCCCTTTGCCGTCATGGAAGAACACTTCTTTCGGTCTGAAAAACTCACGCACGCGCTCCACTATCCCGGTCGCGGCCGTGAACGAAACGAACGTCATTATGTGACGACCCCCAAAACATTTCGACCCCGGCCCTCCCGTTTCGGTCAACGATGGGCCTTGTGTGAGGGTAGATGCTTAACGGGGTCCTATGATGCAAGATCGGTGTAATATTCCCGCGTTAGACCGGCTTGGCTTCGCGCTGAGTCGTTAAATGGCGGCTTTAACGGACCGGAAAAATGACTCCGGACCAAGGATTTCCAATGGTCGACGGGTTCGAATCCGTATGATTCGCATACGATTGAGAACCATTTGGACCCGACGCCGACATGGCGGATTTCATCCGTGTAAATACGGTTCAAAATGGCAGCACTGCGTGTGTCACCCATATTGGAAAGCCGGGTGATCGTCGCCGGACTGACGTCCAAGCCTCGGGCTTCGAGCACCATGGGGACAAGGGCTAGCCGCGCGGCCACATCGTGTCGCGTATCGTGCGCCGTCTGCCAAAGGCCGTCATGCGCGGGGTGCGCGCCATAATGGCTGCCAAGGGCATTGAGCCGCCGTTCAATCAACATGAAATGAATCGCCTCGTCGGCGCCGACCGACAGCCAATCGTCAATAAAGTCCCGGGGCAGTGCTGCGCCAAAACGGCCAGCTATGTCGAACGCCAAATCAATCGCCGAAAACTCGATATGCGCAAAGGCGTGCAGCATCGCGACTTTGCTGGCGAGAGAACCGGCGCGCCTGCGGTGCGGCATCTTGTTGGGCGGCAACAGTTCCGGATGGGCGGGACGCCCCGGCCGGTCCGGCATGTCCACGTCAAAGACATGGCATAGCCGGCCTGCCCGCCAATCGCGCGCCACGGCCCGGGCCCGCAGCACCTTGTCGCGCGGTTCGGGCGCTTCGAGGACTGATCGGATGGCAAGAGCAATACTGGTCATGACCAGAGGTCGAACGCTTTGATGAGATAGAAAACGCCGATGAGGGTGACGATCCAAGCTGTCCAGCGCTTGAAGTTCGTGTCACTCATCCGGTCCAGCACCCAGCCGCCTGCCACCGTGCCCAGCATGGACGCCGGAATGGCCAGTGCAAAAACCCAGAGCGGCGGCAGCGCGCTTGATTTGCCAGCGAGTAAAAGCGGTGCGCCATAGACGATGATCTTAGCCAGATGGCTGAACACCTGCGTCGCCGCCTTTGTTGCGACGATCTGATGGCGGGTCAGTTCGGTGCGGACAAAGAAGATGTCGAGCAGCGGCCCGGCCACACCCGCCGTCAGGTTGAGCCCAGTCACCAGAAAGCCGGAGATGAGCGCATGGGTGGGGCGGCCTGCATCCAGTTGCACCCAGCTTTTGGGCAACCAGACGAGCATCGGGACAAGGCCGAGAAGCAGGAAGAGCAGTGGCTGTGACGGGGTGAAGGACACAAGCGCAACGCAGGCTGCCGCGAGCGCCGAGGCCATGGCGTAGCTTATCAATATCGGCCAAGAGATGTGCTTGCGGTGGAGCACAGCGCGCCAGCCATTGGCGACCAGCTGTAACAGGCCGTGTGTCACAAACGCTGCAGATACCGGCAAAACGAAGGCCAGCGCCCCCATCAACACCAACCCGCCGGCCATGCCGAAAATGCCCGACAGCGTCGCTGTTAGGAATGCGGTTGCGATTAGGAACGCGGCAAGCAGAGCCGCCATCACAGGGCCTTGGCGGCCTCCAGCACCTCTGCTGCATGCCCGGCGACTTTGACCTTGCGCCAGACGCGGGCGATCTTGCCATCCGCCCCGATGAGGAAGGTCGCGCGTTCAATGCCCATATATTGGCGGCCATACATGGATTTTTCGACCCATGTGCCAAAGGCGTCACACACAGCGCCGTCAGTGTCGCTGCCCAGTTCGACCTTCAGGCCATATTTCGTGGCAAACTTGGTATGGCTGGCGATGGAATCCTTGGAGATGCCGACAATGTCCGTCCCGGCCTTTGCAAAATCATCGGCAAGCGCGGTGAATTCCTGCGCCTCTTTCGTGCAGCCGGACGTATCGTCCTTCGGGTAGAAATACAGGACGAGCTTTCGGCCCTGATAGCCTGCAATGGTCTGCGTGCCGTCCGGGGTCGCGAAGGTTACGTTGGGAGCGGTATCACCCTGTTCAGCCATGTTCAGTCTCCTGTCGGGGCGGCCATTGCCAGCCATGCACTGGCCACCCTCTGCCGCGTCCCATCAAGCTCTGCAAGCAGGGCTTCCCATTCGGACATACCGCAGGCCCGCGCGATGACGGGGCGGGTGATCTCCGGCGGTAGGTCGAGCGTGGGAGCCATCAGCCGGACCGTGACCAGCATCCGTGTCAGCAAGGCATGGGCCTTGATCATGAAGGGGTCGAGCAGCCCAAGCGCCACAAGATCACCGATGGCGTCGGACAGGCGCGGTGTCAGCCCCTTGCCGGTGCGCAATTGGGTGACGTGTGTCACAAATTCCAGATCGACGAGCCCGCCTGCCAAAAGTTTCACGTCGAGCGGACCCTTGGGCGGCTTGTGCGCGGCCATGTCGCTGCGCATCTTGGCAGCGTCGGCGATCAGCTTGGCTGTGTCGCGCGGCGCTGTCAGCACGCTGTCGATGATCGCCTGTGTTGCTGCGCGCGCTGTGGGGGAGCCATAAACGGGCCGTGCACGGGTCAGTGCCATATGCTCCCAAGTCCAGGCGTCTTTGCGCTGATATTGCGCAAAACCGTCGAGCGAGACTGACAAGGGGCCATCATTGCCGGACGGGCGCAGGCGGGTGTCGATTTCATAAAGCGGCCCTGCGGCAGTTGCGACAGACAGCCCGTTGGTCACCCGCTGCGCCAGCCGGTTGAAATAATGGACGGCCCCCAACGGCTTGGCGCCATCGGACTCAGCGGCAAAATCACCGGTGAACAGATAGATGAGGTCAAGGTCAGAGGCGTGGGTCAGCTCGGCGCCGCCCATGCGACCCAGCGCGAGGATGACGAGCTCCCCGCCCGGCACCTTGCCGTGCACCCGCTCAAACTCAAGGACTGTCGCATCGGCGACGACGGTGATCGCGGCCTCGGCAATGCGGGCATAGCCTGCCGCGACATCAAGGGCATCATGGACCCCGCCCAGCAGCTGGACACCCAGCGCAAATCGCATTTCGCCCACTTCCCGGCGCACGCGGTCCAGCTTGTCTTCCAGCGTCTCCCCGCCGCGAAGCTGGGCTGCCACTTCTGCAACGCTGCCCGGCGCGTCGAGCGCGGAGGCGTCGATCAGCCGGTCCAGCATATCAGGCCGTCGCCCGAGCTGTTCGGCCAGCGTCGGTGCATGGCACAGGATGTCGGCCAACATGGCCAGCAACGCCGGGCGCGCTTCGAGCAGTCGGAACAGGTTGATCGCGCTCGGCAGGCGCTCCACGATGGTCGAGAACTGGTTGATCGCGTGCAAAGGGTCGGGCGCTTTGCCCAAACCCTCGATCAGCTTGGGGAGAACAGCCTCCAACGCGGCACGTGCCGCCGGCGTGCGCAGCGCCCGGACGGTGCCAGACCGCCAATGGGTAATCCGCTGTGCAGCAGAGGCCGCATCGGGGAAGCCTGCCGCCGCCAGCATGGCGTCCAGACCCTCTTCCTGCTGCGGCACTGTTTCAGTCGGTGTGCCGTCCAGCCCGTCATAGAGCGTGCTGACGGCCATGATGTGCGGGCGCAGGGTGTCGAGCAGCGCATCCGCGCTCTCCATGCCGGAAAGTAGCGCCACATTGTCCAGTGCAGCGGCATCTTTGGGGATGCTGTGCGTTTGCTGGTCGTCGACCATCTGGAGCCGGTGTTCCACCGTGCGGTACAGGCGATAGGCGTGGATCAGCGTCTCTGCCTCGTCCTCGGCGATATGACCTGCGCTGGCCAGCGCGCGCAGCGCATCGACGGTCGCCGGTGTGCGCAAAGCGGGATCACGCCCGCCATGGATCAGTTGATGAATCTGGGCGAAAAACTCGCATTCTCTTATGCCCCCGCGCCCGCGCTTCAGGTCAAAGCCGGGGCCAAAGGCCTGCCCGCTTGCATAATGATCGCGGATCCGGTGGGAGATGGAGCGGATTTCCTTGATCGCCCCGAAATCAAGGCCGCGCCGCCAGACAAAGGGCTTGAGCGCACCGGTGAAATACTGGCCCAGCTCTTTATCCCCAGAACAGGCGCGGGATCGGATGAAGGCCGCCCGTTCCCAGGCCACGGCCTGCGACTCATAATAGGTGATGGCGGCTTCCACCGGCATCACGATGGGCGTTACTTCGGGTGTGGGGCGGAGACGCAGGTCGATGCGGAAGACATAGCCGTTCTCATCGCGCGCCTGCATGATCTCCACGACACGCCGCCCGATGCGGACGGCCGCCTCGACGGGATCGTCACGGTCGCGGCAGGGCAGGGTCTGCGGGTCGAACAGCAGGATGGGGTCAATGTCGGAGGAATAGTTGAGTTCCCGGCTGCCATGCTTGCCCAGTGCAATGGCAGCCAGACCGCGTGGCTCTGCACCGGGACGGTAATGATCAATGGCAGCGGCAATCGCCCTGTCCAGCGCGACATCAGCAAAGTCGGACAGCGCATGGGTGACGGCATCGAGATCCAGCAGTCCAGCGAGATCGCCAATCGCCACGGCGAGGGCGAGTTGCCCCTTTGCGCGGCGCATGCTGCGGGACACAGGTTCATCCGGGTCAAGCGGCGCCTTGTGGAAGGCAAGGGCAGTTTCAAGTGCGCCCGCCGCCAGGGCATCGCGCACGTCGCTATGGCGGGCCATCAACAAACGGAGGTGCGGCGCATGCCTGTCGGCACGCTCCAGGGCGTCATTCAGCTTGTCGCAAGATAAAGACGTCATTGTGAGGGCATAAACCGATCAGCCCCCCAGACAAGGAGATAGAGACATGAGCCGCAAATGGGCCATCCTCGCGATCACAGCGACCGCGTTCCTCGTTGCCGGTTGCAACACCGTGAAGGGCCTTGGCCGCGACATTGAGTCGGTTGGGCAGGCCGGTGAAAAGGTTGTGAAGTAAAATTTGGTCTCAACACCACGCTCCGCCTGAGCGCGGAGCGACTATTCTGCCGTCGCGTCTTCAGGCTCTGCCCGCTTGCGCCCTGTGATCATGATGGCGATGATCGCCATTTCGTAGAGCAGATACATCGGCACCAGCAGCAGGATTTGCGACATGATGTCAGGCGGTGTCAGCACGGCGGAGACCGCCGCGATCCCGACCACGGCATAGCGCCGCCCGGACTTGAGCTGCGCCAGCGTCAGGATGCCCACGCGTTCGAGCAGCATCAGCAGGACCGGCAAGAGGAAGGCCACGCCAAAGCCGAACAGGAATTTGGTCGCAAAGCTAAGATAATTGCCGACACCGGGCAGCGCTTCTTGGGAGACGCCCCCCACATTGCCTGAATAGCCGAGCAGGAATTTCAGCGCGACGGGCATCGCCATATAATAGGCCATGGCCGCCCCTGCGGTGAACAGCACCGGCGTCATTAGCAGAAACGGCAGAAAGGCCCGCTTCTCTTTGCTGTAAAGCCCCGGTGCCACGAAACGCCAGATTTGTGTCGCGATCACCGGAAAGGCGACCATCGTCGCTGCAAAAAAGGCGACTTTGATCTCAACAAAGAACGCCTCGAAAATATCGGTGTAGATGAGCTTGCCTTGCCCCGCCGCCAGCAAAGGCTGCACAAGGAAACCAAAGATAGGCTTTGCGAAATAGAGACAGACCCCGAAGGCGATAGCCATGGCGGCGACGCACCAGAGCAGGCGGTTACGCAGCTCGATCAGGTGATCAAGAAGGGGCATCTTGGTTTCGTCAAGATCGCTCACGGTTGCGGTGTGCCCTTGGCCGCATCATCAGCCACAGCAGGCGCATCGCTTTCAGGCGCAACCGGCGGCGGAATGGCGGGGTGTTCACGCATGATGCGCTCATTTTCCGCGCGCCATTTCTCTTCCATTTCGCGCAATTCGGATTCGCGGATCATCTCATCAAAGCCGGACCGGAACTGGCGGGCGACGCCGCGGGCGCGGGCGACCCATTGACCGACCACGCGCATGACGCGCGGCAGATCCTTGGGGCCGATCACGACAAGCGCGATCACCGCCACCAGCATCAATTCTGTAGGCGCGACGTCGAACATTTTAGGACCGATCAGGCCTGCTTATCGGTTTGCTTCTCAGCCTCGATAACCGACGGTGCGGCGGTCGTGTCGATGCGCGGGGCAGGGGCGGGGCTTGGCACATCATCTTCGGCCATGCCCTTTTTGAAGCTCTTAATGCCCTTGGCAACGTCCCCCATCAGATCGGAGAACCGGCCCTTGCCGAACAGCAACATCACAAGGATGCCGACGACCAGCCAATGCCAGATGCTGAAACTACCCATTTACCGACTCCCAAAGAAGATGCGCCGCTCTAGCCCGACCTGACCCTGCCGGACAGCCCCAATTTAGGCGTGATCGTCATCGCTTTCCAGTTCTTCGGCCTCGGCGCCGGTTTCCGGCAGGTCCATGGCGTCAAAAGCAAGGTCCACCGGGTCGAGCAGACCGGCGGCGCGCAGATCATCAATACCCGGCAGATCGCGCCGTGTTTCCAGCCCGAAATGGGCGAGGAATGCAGGCGTCGTCGCAAAGGTCAGCGGACGTCCCGGCGTCTCCCTGCGGCCTGCCGGGCGGATCCAGCCTGCCTCCATCAGCACATCAAGCGTGCCCTTGGAAATCTGCACCCCGCGAATGGCCTCTATCTCGGCGCGACTCACCGGCTCATGATAGGCGATGATCGCAAGTGTCTCGATGCCCGCACGGCTGAGCTTGCGGGTCTCTTCGCGCTCCCGCCGCAAGATGTGGGCCAGGTCGGACGCGGTCTGAAAATGCCATTTGCCGCCCCGCTCCACAAGGTTCACGCCGCGCGTTGCGTAGGCCGCGGTCAGCGTCGCCAAGGCTGCCTTCACATCGATATCCGGCCCGACATAGGCAGCGATATCCTGCACAGACAAAGGCTCGGCCGCGGCGAACAGCGTGGCTTCGACAGCGCGCGTCACATCGGTGGCGGGGTCAAGCGGAGGCAGGGCTTCGGTCATGCGGCCCGCACATATAATGGCGCAAAGGCTTCGGTTTGCTTGAGCGCAATCTTCCCCTGACGCGCGAGTTCCAGCGTGGCCAGAAAGCTGGAGGCCAGCGCGGATTTGCGGAATTGGGGATCATCGCTTTCAGGCAGGAAGCGCTGGATGACCGTCCACTCGATGGCGGCGCCGACCAGACGTGAGACGCGTGAAATGGCTTCCTCCAGCGTCAGCACATTGCGCTGGTGGACGATGTGCAAGGGCGGTTCCGCCCGGACCTTCACATGGCCATAGGCTTGGATGAGTTCAAACAGGTTTGCATCCCATAAAGATTTGCGCACGACCCGCAGCCCTTCCGGCGCGGGCCGGGCAAAGACATCGCGCCCCAGCCGGTCACGGCCCATCAGGCGCGCGCCCGCATCGCGCATCGCGTTCAGCCGCTCCAAGCGGAGTTGCAGACGCAGTGCCAGCTCTTCGGGGCTGGGTTCGATCTCGGGGTCTTTGGGCAGCAGCAGGCCGGATTTCAGATAGGCCAGCCAAGCCGCCATCACGAGATAGTCCGCCGCAAGCTCTAGCTTCAGCGCCTTCGCATCGTTGATGAAGGCGAGATACTGATCGACCAAGGCGAGGATGGAGATTTCGCGCAGGTCCACTTTTTGTGTCCGCGCCAGCGCCAGCAGCAGGTCCAGCGGCCCTTCCCAGCTGCCGACATCGACGGTCAACCGCTCTTCATCGGCGGCTTTGGGCATCTCAAATGCGTCGATGACAAGCTGTTCTGCCATCAGGCCAAGGCGAGCAGTGCATCGCGCTTTTCCGCGAGGGCGGCGATGCGGTCAAAATGGCCCACGGGCCGGATGGTGGCCATGGCCGCATCCAGCCGCGAACGGGCGTCTGACGTGATATCGGGCAGAAGGTTCGCAATCGCGACCATCTCATCAAAGCGGCCCCAGCAATTGAGCGCGACGTCGCAACCGGCAGCCACACAATCAGCAGCGCGCTGCGGCACGTCTCCCTGTAGCGCCTTCATGTCGAGATCGTCGCTCATCAAGAGGCCGGTAAAGCCGATCTGCCCTCGGATGATGTCCTGAATGACGGTCGGCGACATTGTCGCGCAACGCTCTGCATCCCACGCTTCAAACACCACATGGGCCGTCATGCCCATCGGTGCATTTTTCAGCGCCGCAAAGGGGGCCAGGTCTTGCGCCAGATCATCCGTGCTGGCGCTGACGGTGGGCAATTCAAGGTGGCTGTCGACCAACGCACGGCCTTGCCCCGGCATATGCTTGACGATGCCAACGATCCCGCCTGCGCGCAGCCCGTCAATGACCGCACGGCCCAAGGCGGCGACGCGCAGCGGCTCATTACCAAAGGCGCGATCCCCAATGGCGTTGTGCGTTTCGGGCACGCGGACATCGAGCAAGGGCAGGCAATCGACCGTAATGCCGACTTCGGACAGCGTCAGCGCAATGGCTTCGGCATTGGCGCGCGCGGCCTCAATCGCGGACATGGGGGCGATATCATAGAGCGCATTAAAGGCGCCACCGGGCGGAAAAGCAGGCCATTCAGGCGGCTGCATTCGTGAGACACGGCCGCCTTCCTGATCGATTAGAATGGCAAGGTCATCGCGTCCCGACAGCTCCCGCAGGTCATCGGTCAGCGCCCGCAATTGCGCCCGGCTTGCGATGTTGCGTTTGAACAGGATGTAGCCCGCAGGGTCCGCGTCGCGGAAAAACGCCCGCTCATTGTCGGTAATACGTTCCCCGGACAGGCCGAAAATGACGGGTTTCATGCGTCAGCTTGTAACGACGGGCGGCCCCCTTGTCGAAGGGGGTGCCGCCTGCCTGCCTGATATTTGGGGATTACTTGACGACGATGCAGTTGGCGCCGCCCGCTTTCAGCTTGGCGCAGGTGTCACTGGCCTGTCCGCCTGCACTGACACGCAGGCGGTAGAAGGTCGTACCGCCAACCGATGCCTGCACCACCGACTTGGGCAATGTGCCAAGGAAGGCATAACGCTGGGCAAGGGCATTCCACGCCTGATTGGCGCTTGCTTCGGAACCATAGGCCCCCAGCTGGATCAGGCCGGTGCCAACCGCGGCTGGTGTTCCGGCCGGTGGGGCGACCATCGGCTTGGGCGCAGGCACCGTCGGTGCGGGGGCCACAAGCTTCCCGCCTGTTTGAACAGCTGCGCTGGCTTTGCGACCGGCGGCGATGGGGGCTGCGGACTTCACTTCGGTCACGCGCTGGCCTGCAATCGGGGCTTCGGGTTGGCTAGCAACGTCCATCTGGCCATTTGCGTCAGCGCCTTCAGAGGCGGCAAAGGCGGCGTCGCCTTGACCTTCCACCTTCATCCCGCCGGTTTCATCTGGCTTGACCTTATAGTCACCTTCGGCAGCGGCGATCAGGCGGCCATCGCCGTCGGGTGTCTGTTCCTGATTGCGCAGCCACCAGATGCCGCCAATGATGACGCCAAGCGCCAGAAGGGCTGCAACTACAAAGCCAAGAATTTTGCCGGTATCGACGCCCGGCTCCGGCTCGTCGCTGTCGACGGCTTCGAGCCAAGGCAGGCGATCCTCATCAGCCAGCGACAATTCCTGAGCCACGTCCTGTTCGGATTCCCCCACCATACGCCTACATCTCCACTGCGGCCGCCACCCCCACGATCGACAGACCGTTGGCGATAACTTGCCCGATTGCGGCCGCCAAGAAAAGACGGGCTGATGTGGTTTCCACCGAATTAACTAATAATATGCGCCGTTCTGGATCATCATTGCCCGCATTCCAATAGGCGTGGAAGGCCGCAGCCAGGTCATACAGGTAAAATGCAATGCGATGCGGCTCGCGCGCGGCGGCGGCCGATTCGACGATTCGCGGGAATTGCGCGGCGAGTTTTGCGAGCTCCAGATCGGTTGCATCGAGCTTCGAGATATCGGGTGTTGTCGCGTCGATCCCGGCCTCGGCCACCTTGCGTTTCAAGGAGCAGATGCGGGCGTGCGCATATTGGACGTAGAAGACCGGATTGTCCTTCGACGCTTCCACGACCTTGGCAAAGTCAAAGTCCATCTGCGCATCCGCTTTGCGCGTCAGCATGGTGAAACGCACGACATCCTTGCCCACTTCGCGCACGACATCGGCGAGCGTAACGAAATTGCCCGACCGCTTCGACATTTTCACCGGTTCACCGGCGCGCAACAGACGCACCATCTGGACGAGCTTCACGTCAAAGGGCTTGGCCCCTTCGGTCAGAGCCTGAACAGCCGCGCGGATACGCTTGACGGTGCCGGCATGGTCGGCACCCCAAATATCGATCAGCGCATCGGCAGACTGTGCCTTTTGGAAATGGTAGGCCATGTCGGCGCCAAAATAGGTCCAGCTGCCATTTGATTTCTTGATTGGCCGGTCTTGATCATCGCCAAATTGCGTGGAGCGGAACAAGGGCAGCGTCACGGGTTCCCAATCGGGATCGACTTCGCCCTTGGGGGCTTCAAGCTCTCCATCATAGACCAGCCCGCGTTCGCGCAGGAAAGCTTCGGCGGCTTCGGGCTTCTTTTCCCGCTGGACGATGGCTTCGGAAGAAAAGACGTCGTGATGGATGCCGAGCAGCGCAAGGTCAGCGCGGATCATGTCCATCATCGCCGCAACCGCTGTTTCGCGGAACAGGATGAGCCAATCGCTCTCCGGCGCGGCGACAAATTTGGGGCCATGTTCGGCGGCAAGCTTCTGGCCGACGGGGACCAGATAGTCACCGGGATAGAGACCTTCGGGGATCTCCCCAATGTCTTCGCCCAGCGCCTCGCGGTAGCGCATGTGCACCGACCGGGCGAGGACATCGACCTGACCGCCTGCATCATTCACATAATATTCGCGGATGACCTTATGGCCCGCATATTCGAGCAGCGAGGCGAGGGCATCGCCGACGACCGCGCCGCGGCAATGCCCCATGTGCATTGGCCCCGTGGGATTGGCAGAGACATATTCGACGTTCACGGTCTTGCCCGCGCCTAGGGTGGAGCGGCCATAGGCATCGCCGGCAGCGCTGATCAGATTGACCTCGGAACGCCAGGCATCATCCGTCAGTTTCATGTTGATGAAACCGGGGCCTGCCACATCGACGGCGGCCACCTCCGCCAGCGCGGAAAGCTTGGCGGACAGCGCCTCGGCCAGCGCGCGCGGGTTCATCCCCGCAGGCTTGGCAAGCACCATAGCGGCGTTGGTTGCGAGATCGCCATGGCTTGCGTCGCGCGGGGGTTCCACCGTCACATTGCGGCGGTCAACGCCGGCCGTCAGAGCGCCATCTGCCTCAAGGGCATTCAGAGCGGCATCGATATGCGCGGCAAAACGGGCGTAGAGCGTGGTCACGGGCAACA
Organism: uncultured Sphingomonadaceae bacterium; assembly: GCA_937996655.1. Lineage (GTDB taxonomy): Bacteria > Pseudomonadota > Alphaproteobacteria > Sphingomonadales > Sphingomonadaceae > Aquisediminimonas. The sequence goes on from CALKUK010000014.1 coordinate 254,344, forward strand.
ACTTCCAAGACTATCGGGAAAGCGGGGGCTTTAGCGGTGCTTCGCCCATCGGGCAATGCGGTTCGCTGGTCGAGGGTCTCTTGCCCGCTTGGACGGATCGGTTAAATGCGATCTATGGCCAGCACGACCCGTCGTTCCACCCCGCTCCGCATCGCCGCTTTTCTGGGCAAGGCGCTGTTATGGTTTGTCATTGTCTCGGTTGTCTGGGTGGTCGTCTACCGTTTCGTGCCGCCGCCGATCACGATGACGATGGCGGGTGATGTCGTGGCCGGACGCGGGCTTGATAAGGATTGGATGAGCCTGTCTGACATGGACCCGGATATGGCGCGCGCGGCCATTGCGGGGGAAGACGGCAAATTCTGTTCGCATGACGGCTTTGACCGTGAAGCAATTGCCAAGGCGTTCCAGCGCAACCAGCGGGGCGGGCGCATCCGGGGTGGGTCCACCATCAGCCAACAGACGGCGAAGAACGCCTTCCTCTGGCAGGGCGGTGGCTATGTCCGCAAAGCGCTCGAGGCTTGGTTTACCGTGCTGATCGAGAATATCTGGGGCAAGCGCCGGATCATGGAAGTCTATCTCAACATCGCAGAGACAGGCATCGGCACCTATGGCGCCAATGCGGGCGCGCAGCGCTATTTCAACCATGATGCGTCATCGCTGACGCCGGTTGAGGCCGCGCGGATTGCCGCTGTCCTGCCGTTGCCGAAGAAGCGCGCGGCGACCAGCCCGGAAGGCTTTACGCGGCGGCATGGCAACCGGATTGCCGCCAATATCGGGGTCGTTAAACGCGATGCACTGGACGCCTGTCTGCGCTGACCGGCGTCGCTGGTCCGCCGGACTTTAGAACGGGAGCTTGAACCCGGGCGGCAGGGGAATGCCGCTCTTCATCTTGCCCATTTCGTCGCTGGACACAGCATCCGCCTTGGCGCGCGCGTCATTGAAGGCCGCGGTGATGAGGTCTTCCAACATCTGTTTTTCAGACACGTCCAACAGGCTGTCATCGATGGCGACGCCGATGATGCGGCCCTTGGCGCTGGCACGCACCTTCACCAATCCTCCGCCGGACGCGCCTTCCACCTCGATGGAATCAAGGTTGGCCTGCGCCTTTTCCAACTCGGCCTGGACATTCTGGGCCATTTTCAGGATGTCGTCGATCGACTTCATATCGCTATGCTCCGTTGTTCCGCCGCGGCGTCTGTGCCTTCCACATAGTCGATCAACTCGGCCTCGGGGAAGGCCTCAAGCGCGGCCTTGACGATGGGTGTCGCTAAGATGCGGGCCTTAGCCTCAGCTTCGCGGGCCTGCTCCTGCTGGAGGAGCGAGGGGTGCGCCTCTGCATCACTGATCCGCACATCCCAAGCCATATCGGTCAGAGTTTTGAGCGCGGAAGCCAGATCCCGCGTGAACTCTCCGGGCAATGGCTTGACCGGCCGGATCGCGAGCGAGCCGGGGGCATAGCTGACCAGCCCTGCATAATCATGCAGTTGCTGGGCCATGTGCATCTTGCCGCCTGCACTAAGCAGATCAATGAGCGCGGTAAAATCCACCGGCGCGCCTGACGTGGGCCCAGCGATAGGCGGGGCGGCGGCGGTTGCCAGAGGGGAGGATGGCGCCGCCGAGGGCTGCGCGGTGATGTTGAGCGGTGCGCCTGTTTCCAGCCGTCGTGCCAGTTCCCCGGGGTCGGGCATTTGGCTGGCATGGATCACCCGCAAGACGGCCATATCGGCGGCCTCGTTCGGATCGACAGCGCGGACGACTTCCTCATGGCCTTTGAGCAAAAGCTGCCAGATGCGGTGGAGCAGTTGGAAGGACAGCCCGCCCGACCAGGTCGCATAATCAGCGCGCTCTTCGGCAGATTCGGATGGATCGGCTGGCGCGCCGACCTTGGCCAAGGTCGTGCCGTGGCAGGTTTCAAGCAGGCCCTTGAAGATCGCGGCCGGCTCAACGCCCAGATCATGCTGGTCCCGCAACGCAGCGAGTGCGCCTTGGGCATTGCCCTCCAGCAGCAGTCCGAACAGGCGGCGCACGGCGCCCCTGTCTGACAGGCCGAGCATATTGCGGACCTGATCGCCGGTGACGATGCCAGCGCCTTCCATATCGGCATGGGCAATGGCTTGATCGAGGATGGACAGGCCATCGCGGACGGAGCCTTCCGCTGCACGGGCAACGAGCGTCAGTGCCTCAGGCTCTGCCACCACCTCTTCTGCCTTGCAGACATTGCCGAAATGTTCGGCGAGGAGATCGGCGGGGATGCGCCGCAGATCGAATCGCTGGCACCGCGACAGGACGGTGACCGGTACCTTCTGGATTTCGGTCGTCGCGAACAGGAACTTCACATGCGCCGGGGGCTCTTCCAGTGTCTTCAACAACGCGTTGAACGCGTTTTTGGACAGCATGTGCACTTCGTCGATGATGTAGATTTTGTAGCGCGCGGAGACCGCAGCATAGCGGACCGATTCAATGATCTCGCGCACATCGTCGACGCCCGTATTGGAGGCGGCGTCCATTTCGATCACGTCGATATGTCGGCCTTCGGCAATTGCACGGCACGGCTCACACACGCCGCATGGGTCGATAGTAGCGCTGCCCTCTCCATCCGGGCCGATGCAGTTGAGCGCTTTGGCGATGAGACGCGCCGTCGACGTTTTGCCGACACCACGCACGCCCGTCATCAAAAAGGCATGGGCAAGCCGCCCGCGCTTGATGGCATTGCCCAATGTCGTGACCATCGCATCCTGGCCGATCAGCTCAGAAAAGCGTTGGGGGCGATATTTGCGGGCCAGCACGCGATAGGGCTGCGCGCTGCTTGCGGGCGCTGCGATGGCAGGCGGTGCAGGCTCGCCTAGGTCGAACCCGGGGCCATCCTCATCGTGAAAATCGTCATCCTCGGACATGCGGCTTGCTCTAGACCGGGCATTGGCAATTGTCGAAGGGATAGTCGCACAGGTCGGGCGACGGCGCACACGGCGGGGCGGGAGAAGGTAGGAGCCGGAACGACCCGCGGCGAATTCGTTGTGGCTGCTTCCTTCCGGACCTGACCAGGTTGGCGAAGACCACGTCCGCCCGACTCCCGGAGGCGCATATGGCGATGGACAGGCCGGAAATCAACGGCCCTGCATGTTATGGCTTTCGGGCGGGATGCGCACCGTCAGCCCATCCAAGCTATCGTCCAGCAGAATTTGGCAGGACAAACGGCTGTAACGGGTCACATGGGCTGCCAGGTCGAGCATGTCTTCCTCATCCTCACTGGCGCGTTTCAGCCGGTCAAACCAGTCCGCCTCAATGATGACATGGCAGGTGGAACAGGCCATCTGTCCCTCGCAGGTCCCCTCCAAAGGCATGCCGCAGGTCTGCGCAATTTCAAGCAACGATTGCCCTGCTTCGGCCAAGGCTTCGGTGCGCTTTTCGCCATCGGCGTCAATGAAATGGACGCGAATCATGCTGTTGGTTGCCTTTGTTCCCGAGCAGCCCGAAATATCCGGTTAAGGGCGTCACGCAACTCTTCTTCTGTGGTGGTGCGGCCAAAGCCGATGCGGATCGAGGATCGGGCTTGCGCATCCGACAAGCCGATGCCGCGCAGCACATGGCTCGGCCGACCCGATCCGCTGGCACAGGCGGACCCTGCGGAAAAGGCAATGTTGCGCAGGTCCGAGAGGAGCCTTGCGACATCGACACCATCATGCCGGATGTTGAGATTGCCTTTGTAACGCGCCTTGGTTGACCCGTTGATCGTCCACCCATCGGGGAGAATATCCAGCGCCGCATCCCAGAGGGTGGCCACATGCGCTGTATCGGCTTCCATCTGCTTGGCGGCCAAGGACGCCGCTGCGCCAAAACCTGCACATAAAGCCGGGGAGAGGGTGCCGGAGCGCAGCCCGCCTTCCTGCCCGCCGCCATGGAGCAAGGGCGTGATCGTGACGCCGTCTTTAACCCAAAGCGCACCGATGCCTTTGGGCCCGTGGATTTTGTGGGCGCTGATCGCAATCAGGTCCGGCCCATCGGGAATGGCCATCCGGCCATAGCCTTGCACGGCATCGCACAGGAACAGCGCGCCCGCCGCATGTGCAGTGTCTGCCAGCGCAGCGACGGGCTGAATCACGCCAATCTCATTGTTGACGAGCATCGCGGCGACCATGCCGGTGCCCGAAGCAAGGGCGGGATTGCTGTCGAAAAGGCCATCGGACCCGACAGCGAGACGCTGCACATCCCGGCCCTGAGCGCCCAACCAGAGCGCAGTATCGAGGACGGCGGCATGCTCGGTCTCCAGCACGGCGATGCCGCCACTTCCGGCACAGCGCAGGGCCCAGTTAAGCGCCTCGGTCGCCCCGCTGGTGAAGTAAAGCTTGCCGCCCTTGGGCAGCAAGGTCGCAACAGCCTCGCGCGCCACTTCGACAGTGGCAGCAGCTTCACGCCCCAGCCGGTGCGGCGAATGAGGATTGGCGAACTTTTCTTCCAGCCAGGGCCGCATGGCGGCAAAGGCCTCCGGCGCCAAAGGGGTGGTCGCCTGATAGTCCAGATAGGCGGTCATCCCCGGATGCGCTGCCAGGTTTCGAGGAAGCGGTAGACATCGGCGCGACCCGTCTCCGGGCCGAAGCTGACGCGGATCACTTCATTGGCCGCGTCCTCCTCCAGCCCCATCGCCGTGAGCACCTTGCTGGTCTTGAGCGTCCCGGAAGAGCAGGCGCTGCCGGCCGAGACCGCAATGCCGGCCATGTCGAACTGGATAAGCTGCGCCGACGCCGCTTTGCCCGGCATCCGGTATCCCGCGATGGTGGCAATGCGGTCTGCGCCCTTGGCGATGATCTGCCCGCCTGCCGCTTCGATGGCGGCATCTATATGCTGCCGCAGGTCCGCCGCCCGCGCCATCCAGCCGCGCCCGGCCTCGGCCGCTGTCGCAAAGCCGATAGCGGCAGGAAGATTTTCGGTCCCGCCGCGATAGCCCTTTTCTTGCCCGCCGGACGGCGTGATCAGCGAAAGATCACGGATGAGAAGTGCGCCGATGCCGGGCGGGCCACCAATCTTGTGCGCGGAAATGGCAATCAGATCGGCCTCCGGCAGATCGATCTTGACCGCCGTCTGTGCGCAATCGGCCAACAGGATGCCGCCTTTCTCGCGGACGACATCCCCCAATTCGGAAAGGGGCTGGATGACCCCCGTCTCATTATTGGCCTGCTGGATGGCGACCAGCGGACGCTTTGCCCCCAGCGCTGACAGCCGACCGAACAGCGCGTCCGTTGCAACGAGGCCGTCCGCTGACACAGGCACGGCATAGCTATCCGGCGCGACACGGTGGACCGCATCATGTTCCACCGATGAGACAAGACGTGCATCAGCCTCGGTGCGGGACAGGGCGATCGCCAGTGCTTCAGTAGCGCCGCTGGTGAAGATCAACTCATGCGGCCAGCCAAGGGCGGTCTTCAACCGGGTGCGGGCGTCCTCCAGCGCCGCACGGGCGGCGCGGCCTTCTGCATGGGGTGATGAGGGGTTCGCCCAACGGCCCATAGCGTCGGCCATTGCCGAGCGGACCGATGCCAGAATTGGCGTGGTCGCCGCGTGATCAAAATAAAGCCGGTCCGGCACGTGCACACCCAAAGATTGCGAAAACGCTGCCCCTTCCTATATAAGCAGCGACCAAGGCGCAAAGTCTGCGCCGCTTCTTTCCTCGAATTTCTTGCGAGACCCATGCCCGAAGTCATTTTTCCCGGACCGGAAGGCCGCCTTGAAGGCCGGTTTAACCCTGGCCCCCGTCCCCGCGCACCTGTTGCCATGATTCTCCATCCCCACCCCAAAGCGGGCGGGACGATGAACAACCGTATCGTGCAGGCGCTGTACCAGACGTTTGTCCGGCGCGGCTTTGCAACGTTGCGATTCAATTTCCGCGGCGTCGGGCGGAGCGAAGGCACGTTTGACAACGCTATTGGTGAACTGTCGGATGCCGCCGCCGCGCTCGATTGGGTGCAGTCCATCCATCCCGAAGCGCAGCAGACCTGGGTTGCGGGCTATAGCTTTGGCGCGCTCATCGGGATGCAGTTGCTGATGCGTCGTCCGGAGATTCGCGGCTTCATCTCGATTGCACCGCCTGCAAACATGTATGATTTCAGCTTCTTGGCCCCCTGCCCATCCTCGGGGATCCTGATTCAGGGCACCGCTGACGAAGTCGTCACGCCAAGCGCGGTCCAAAAGCTGGTCGATAAGCTGCGCACCCAGCGGCACATCACGATCAACCATGATGAGATCAAAGGCGCGAACCACTTTTTCGAAAGCGAGATGCCGGAATTGATGGGGTCTGTGGACCGCTATCTGGATTTCCGTCTCGATCCGGCCTGTACGATCCGCTAGTCATCGGAGCGGGTTAACGACAATTGAGTCAACCGGTAGATCATCGGGAGTTGGCATGAAGACGCCGAACGACGAAAAGACTGTCCTGCATCTCTTCACCGAGATCGCGATGGTCGAGCATCTGCTGCGCAACCGGTATGACAAGGCGACGCCGGCCGGTATGACGACCGGACAATTCGGGGTCCTGACCCACTTCGTCCGGAACGGCAAATCGCGGGAGCGGTTCTCGCTGCTCGCTTGGGCCTTTCAGGATGACGACGCCTATATGGCGCAGAAGGTCGCGTCACTTGTCGAGCGTGATCTTTTGACGACGGTTGCCATTGAGGGCTCGGACGGTGATCTTTGGGTCGACATCACCGACGAAGGGCGTGAGGCGCATGCCCGCGCCATTGACGAAATCGGTCCCGAAGTCGCCCAGTTCATCGAAGGCATTGATCTGGGCGAGTTAGAGACGGCATTGCGCGTTATCCGCGATATCCGTCGGACGCTGGACAATCTGCCCGACCGGTGATCGCCGCGTTCGGTTGACGCAGGTGGGCGTCAATAGCCCATCAGGCTCATCACTTCCTTGCGGCTCTTATCATCATCCAGAAAGCAGCCGAGCAGGCGGCTGGTCGTCATCGCGACGCCCGGCGTCCGCACGCCGCGTCCCGTCATGCAGCCATGGGTGGCTTCAATGACGACGGCGACGCCATAGGGGTGGAGGTTGTCCCAGATGCATTTTGCGACTTGTGCTGTCAGCCGTTCCTGAACCTGCAGGCGGCGGGCATAGCCATGCAGGACCCGGGCGAGCTTTGAGATGCCGACAACGCGGTTATTGGGCAGATAGGCGATCGAGGCCTTGCCGACGATCGGGGCCATATGATGTTCGCAGTGCGACTGGAACGGGATGTCACGCAGCAATACGACCTCATCATAGCCGCCCACTTCATCAAAGGTGCGCGACAGATGCAGGCCGGGATCTTCCTCATAGCCTGCGCAATATTCCTTCCAGGCGCGCGCCACACGCTTGGGGGTGTCGATCAGCCCTTCGCGTTCGGGATCATCGCCGGACCATGCAATCAAGGTGCGGATAGCCGCGGCCACGTCATCCGGCACGGGGATCTTATTTTCATCGGACACGGCGCACTCTCCCTCATTCTCTGCGAAATCCTATGGCCAACATGGTGAATGCCCACAAGGTCGCAAATCCTTTTCGGTGTGGTGCAAATTCGCAACATGGGGGGCTAAGCCCCGAATTCCCTTACGTCATCCAGTGAAATCTTGACCTAAACGTCAACCCAAAGAGCCAATTGCGATAATTTGCAGAGATTTGCGCCATTGACGGACGGCGAATCGCAACGCAGACTGCACAACGATAAGCGTAAAAAACGCTCGAAAAAGCCGGACCTCCGGCATGATTAAATGGGAGATGGGGATTATGAAAGGTATTTACGTCACCGGTGTGTCTGTGTTTGCCATGCTGGCAGCGACACCCGTTTTGGCCCAGACGGCCCAAGCCGATGAAGGCTCGGTCGCTTCTGATGAAATCATCGTAACGGCACAGCGCCAGGCTCAGAGCCTGCAAGAAGTGCCGATCGCGGTTTCGGCTTTCTCGGCCGAAGCGCTTGAAAAACAGCAGATCAAGAACTCCAGCGATCTTCAGCTGACGTTGCCGAACGTGACCTTTACCAAGGGTAACTTCACCGGCTCCAGCTTCACGATTCGCGGTATCGGCGATCTGTGCGTCGGCGTGTCGTGCGACAGCGCCACCGCAATTCACCTTGATGGTACGCCGCTTCTCGGCACCCGCCTGTTCGAAACCGAATTTTTCGATCTGGAGCGCGTCGAAGTCCTTCGTGGTCCGCAGGGCACCCTGTTCGGCCGCAACGCGACCTCGGGCGTGGTCAACTTCATTCCCGTCCGTCCGGACCTGACCGGCTTCAAGGCGTCGGGCGAAGTTGATTATGGTAACTACAACCAGATCAAGACCAAGGGCATGATCAACCTGCCCATCAGCAGCACGATGGCCGCCCGCGTCGCTGGCTTCTACATGAAGCGCGACGGCTACACGACCAACCTGTTCGACAACAGCAAGATCGATGACCGCGATATGTACGCCGTCCGCGGTTCGCTGCGTTGGGAGCCGAGCGACAGCACAACGGTTGATCTGTCGGCTTACTATTTCCACGAAAAAGACAACCGCATGCGCATCCAGAAGCAGATGTGTCAGCGCGACCCAACCGGCGTGCTCGGATGCCTGCCCAATGCGCGTGAATATGGCATCACCAATGCCAACTCGACCTTTGTTGGCACACTCAGCTCGCGTGAATTCTTGAATGCTCAAGGCATCCCGGGGGGGCTGGGCCTTGGAAGTCTTTATGGAGCCGACGCCTATTCCGGTGTCGTCAATCCGGCCGATTCTCGCACGGTCAATACGGACACAACGCCAAGCTACTTCACGTCGGAATCGCAGTATCAGGCCCGTATCAACCAGGAACTGGGCGCCATTAACGTCCAGCTGACCGGTTTCTACCACACGGCCAAGGTGGATTCCTCGCAGGACTACAACCTCTCGGTTCAGAACCGTGCAGTCTATGCAACCGGCCTGAACACCCTTGCCGCACTCGCGGGCGGTGCTGGCGGCGCGCTCCTTGGGTCTTACTTGTCACCAATTGCAAATGCCCTGATCCCGAATGGACCGAACGGCAATCTCTGCACATCGCTGTCGGAAGAAACCGGCACAGGGTCGTATGGCGGGCACAAGATTTGCGCTGCGACGCCGCTTGATTTTGACCGGTCCAACCAGTCCAGCAAGGATTGGTCGGCAGAAGCGATCGTCACCTCTGATTTCGACGGCAAGTTCAACTTCCTGTTGGGTGGCATTTATGTGGACTCGAAGCTGTCCGAAAATAGCTATTACGTGAACTCGTTCGGGATCGACTATGTCACGGGCATCCTCGGTTCGTTCACGACATTCGGTACGCGGACCGACGCCAGCGCAGCAAACGATCTGCCGGCGGCTTATCTCGGCACCCCGTTCTACCGCAACAATTCGGACTTCCTGAACGTCAAGTCTTACGGCCTGTTCGGCGAAGCCTATTATGAGTTCAGCGATGCGGTGAAGCTGACCGTTGGTCTGCGGTACAACAATGATAAGAAGACGGTTCGCGCCCGCACGACGCTCGCCAGCTTCCTTGTGCCTTACGCTTCGACGGATGCCTTCTCCTCGCCGTTCGTGGGTTCGTACGATGCGGATCCGGGCACAACGGGCAACCAGCTGTGGCAGGACCGCAGCGTTGGCTTCAACAAGATGACCGGTCGTGTTGTGCTCGATTGGAAGCTGTCTGAAGACAATCTGATCTACGCCTCCTACTCGCGCGGGTATAAGTCCGGCGGTATCAACCCGCCGCTCAGCCCGATCTTCACGGTGTCGGAATCGTTTGCGCCGGAAAAGGTGGACGCGTTTGAAATCGGCTCGAAGAACGTGTTCGCCAATGGCGCCTTCACGTTCAACGCAACGGCATTCTACTACAAATATGCCGGTCTGCAGCTGAGCCGCATCGTTGCCCGTACGTCGGTGAACGACAACATTGATGCCACGATCTACGGTCTCGAACTTGAAAGCATCATCCGTCCGTCGCGCAACTGGGCGATCAACCTGGGTGCCAGCTACCTCAAGACCAAGGCTGGCAGCAGCGGTGACCGGCTGACCAACCCGCGTGATCCGTCGGGTGGTCGTGCGGATGCTGTCATCATCAAGGACATCACCAACGGTTCTAACTGTGCGGTTGTATCCAACTCGGGCAGCGTGGCGGGTGTGAACGGCTTCGTTAATACGGCGCAAACGATCATCAACTCTGGCGCAATCCCTGGCCTCAAACCGTCAGCTGGAAACCTCCAGCCAACGACGTCCTTTGGTGCCAACAGCGGCGTCACCGCCAACGGTGCCTTCAGCGTCTGCGCTGCTTTGAATGCTCTGGCTCCATCCGTTGGCGCGAGCTTCGGTGGCGTCACGGTGCTCAATGCCGGCGTTCCGGTTGACGTTAAGGGCAATGCCCTTCCGCAGGCCCCGAACGTCAAGTTCTCGATCGGCACGCAGTACACGACGGAACTGTCGAACGGCATGACGGTCGTCCCCCGCGTCGACCTGACCTACACGGGTGACAGCTATGGGAACATCTTCAACGGCAAGGTCAACAAGATCTCGGGCTATTCGCAGGCGAATGCTCAGATCCAGTTGAATGGCCGTGATGACCGCTGGTTCCTCCGTGGCTACATTCAGAACATCTTTGACAGCAACTCGGTGACCGGTCTGTACGTGACCGACCAGTCCTCGGGTCTGTACACCAACATCTTCACGCTTGAACCGCGCCGCTACGGTATCGCTGCCGGCTTCAAGTTCTGAACCGAAACCTCAAGGGGAGGTTGCCTGACCCCGGTGCAGCAATGCACCGGGGTTTCTTTTTGCCTTTTCCCCCAAGTTACCTCTCCCCCATTTGCCTTTCCCCAAAGTCTGCACCCGAAGGCACAATAGCTGGTGGCAATCGAGCGCGACCTCCCCTAAGGGCGGTTTTCTAAGTCAATCCAGTCAGGGGTGCAGGCGTCCATATGCGCATTGCGATTGCTTCCGATCATGCCGCGCTTGAGCTGAAAGCCGCGCTCGTCCAATGGCTGGGTGAGGCCGGGCATGACGTGTCCGACCTTGGGCCACGTGATGGCACCAGCGTCGATTATCCAGATTATGGCTATAAGCTGGGCCGCGCTGTCGCTGCCGGAGACGCGGATCGCGGCATTGCGCTGTGCGGGTCCGGCATCGGCATTTCCATAGCGGTGAACCGCAACCCGGCCTGCCGCTGCGCGCTCGTTTCCGAACCGCTGTCCGCCAAGCTGTGCCGCGAACATAATGATGCAAACGTGCTCGCCATGGGCGCACGGCTTGTCGGCATTGAAATGGCCAAGGCCTGCATCGAGGCCTTTCTCTCGACCGAATTCGGCGGCGACCGTCACGTCCGCCGCGTCACCAAATTGTCCAACCCTGTGCTGAACAAGGAAGAAGCATGAGCAGCCGTCCCTCCGATGCCAACCCCGCTCTCTCAGAGGGGTTCTTCACCCGCAGTCTGGCGGAAAGCGATCCCGAAATTGCGGGCTGGATCGGCAAGGAACTTGGCCGCCAGCGCGACAAGATTGAACTGATCGCGTCGGAAAACGTTGCCTCGCGCGCGGTGCTCGAAGCCTGTGGGTCGATCCTGACGAACAAATATGCCGAAGGTTATCCGGGCCGCCGCTATTATGGCGGCTGCGAATATGTGGACGAGATTGAAACGCTCGCCATTGACCGCGCCAAGGCGCTGTTCGGGTCTAACTTCGCCAATGTGCAGCCCAATAGCGGCAGCCAGATGAACCAGGCCGTGTTTCTGGCGCTGCTCCAGCCCGGCGACAGTTTCATGGGCCTCGATCTCGCAGCCGGTGGGCATTTGACGCACGGATCGCCTGTCAACATGTCGGGCAAATGGTTCAAGCCTGTGCCCTATACGGTGCGCCCGGAAGACCAGATCATCGATATGGATGAGGTCGCCCGCATCGCGCGGGAGAATAAGCCCAAGCTCATCATCTGCGGCGGCACCGCTTATTCGCGCTTCTGGGATTGGGCCCGCTTCCGTGAAATCGCGGATGAAATTGGTGCCTATCTGCTTGCGGATATGTCGCACATCTCCGGCCTTGTTGCAGGTGGCGTCCACCCCAGCCCTGTGCCGCATGCGCACGTCACGACCACTACGACGCACAAGTCGCTGCGTGGTCCGCGCTCCGGCATCATCCTGTCCAACGATGAAGCCATTGCGAAGAAAATGAACAGTGCGATCTTCCCTGGCCTTCAGGGGGGACCGCTGATGCACATCGTCGCAGGCAAGGCTGTCGCCTTTGCTGAAGCGATGAAGCCGGGCTTCAAGGTTTACGCGCAGTCGATTGTCGATAATGCCAAGGCACTCGCGGCCTCTCTGCAGGAACAGGGCCTCGACATCGTATCGGGCGGGACAGACAACCACCTCATGCTGGTTGACCTTCGCCCCAAGCAGGCCAAGGGCAAGCACGCTGAACACGCGCTCGACCGGGCGTCGATCACCTGCAACAAGAACAACATCCCCTATGACGATGAAAAGCCGGCGCTCACCTCGGGCATCCGCCTCGGCACGCCTGCGGGCACGACGCGTGGCTTTGGCACCGAAGAGTTCCGTCAGATCGGGCAGATGATCGCCGAAGTCGTCGATGGCTTGCGCAAGAATGGCGAAGCCGGCGACGCGCAGATCGAAGCGCATGTCCGCCAGCGTGTGGAAGAGCTTTGCGCGCGCTTCCCGGTCTACGAAGGGCTCTGAGCCTTGCGCTGCCCCTTTTGCGGACATGATGACAGCCAGGTGAAGGACTCGCGTCCCACCGAGGACAATTCGGCCATCCGCAGGCGGCGGCAGTGCGAAGCCTGTGGCGCCCGTTTCACGACGTTTGAGCGCATTCAGCTGCGGGAACTGACGGTCGTCAAATCCGAAGGGCGCCGCCAGTCGTTTGAGCGCGAAAAGCTGGAACGGTCGGTCACCATCGCCTGCCGGAAGCGCCCGATTGACGCGGCCAAGATTGAACGGCTTGTCTCGGGCATTCAACGCCAGCTTGAAACGTCAGGTGAAAGCGAAGTCAGCGCCTCGACCATCGGGGAGCTGGTGATGGAAGGCCTGAAGAAGCTGGATGGCGTCGCTTATATCCGCTTCGCCTCGGTGTACCGTGACTTCACCGAGCCGCGCGATTTTGAAGACTTTGCGGGCAGCATCGCGGAAGCCGCGCGGAAATAACGGTGCCACCGGTCATTGTTCTGGTTCGTCCGCAGCTTGGCGAAAATATCGGCAAGGCAGCGCGCGCGATGCTCAATTTCGGGCTAACGGACCTGCGCCTTGTCGCGCCGCGTGATGGTTGGCCCAATCCGTCGGCAGGGCCTGCCGCGTCCGGCGCGGACATTGTGCTCGAAAAGGCGCAGGTGTTTGATAGCGTGGCCGATGCGGTTGCCGATTGTGCCCATGTCTATGCTACCACCGTGCGTAAACGCGGGCTGGTGAAGCCGGTTGTCACCCCCGAAGTCGCCGCGCGGGACATTCATGCAGCCCCCGGGCGGACAGCCATTTTGTTCGGGCCAGAACGCTCCGGCCTTGAAACCGATGATGTCGCCATTGCCCGCACGATCGTGACGGTGCCGATCAATCCGGAATTTGGCTCGCTCAATCTGGCGCAGGCCGTCATCCTTGTTGCCTATGAATGGTCCAAGCATGAGGCGCTACAAAGCCCGCCCAAGACAGACCTTGATCCACCCGCCCCACAGGCCGAGCTGGATGGTCTGATTGCGCATCTGGAAGGTATGCTCGACGGTGCGGGCTATTTCTTTCCGCCAGATCGCGCCCATATCACACGGCGCACGTTGCGGTCGATCCTCACCAAGCCGGCTTGGAACGCGAATGAGGTCCGCACCTTGCGGGGTGTTTTGACGATGATTGAGCGGCCGCAAAAGCGGGATTGAGCCCTTTTGATGGGGTTGCGTTTTTGCTAAACTTTAACCTTGGAGGCTTCATATGAGAACAATTCTGCTGATTTCCCTCGCCCTTGTCGCTTCGTCTGCGATCGCTCAAGGGGCACCAAAGCCTGATCCCGACAAGCTGATATGCAAGCGCTTTCAAAAGACCGGTTCGCTTGTCGGAACGAATCGAGTGTGTCGGACGAAGGCCGATTGGGAACGCGCGCGCACCGATGCCCAGAATGAAGGCGAGCGCTTGATGACACGAACGGTTTCAGTCCCGAGCGGTTGAGAAAACTTGACTCTTTGGGGCGCTGCTATAAGAGCGCTGCCTTCCGCAATTGACCCTGCACTCCGGTGAAGCAGGTGTCCGGCCGGGTGTTCCTCGGTTGCGCGGTTCCGGAAATTGATACGAAACGCAATTGGAGTAAGAATATGTCGAAGCGCCATAGCGCCAAGCACAAGCTTGACCGTCGCCTGGGTGAAAACATCTGGGGTCGCCCGAAATCCCCCGTCAACAAGCGTGAATATGGCCCCGGCCAGCACGGTCAGCGCCGCAAGGGCAAGACGTCGGACTTCGGTCTGCAGCTCCGCGCGAAGCAGAAGCTGAAGGGCTATTATGGCGACGTGACGGAAAAGCAGTTCAAGAGCTGCTATCAGGAAGCCGACCGGATGAAGGGCGATACCTCGCAGAACCTCATCGGCCTGCTCGAGCGTCGTCTCGACGCCATCGTCTACCGTGCCAAGTTTGCCCCCACCGTGTTCGCCGCGCGCCAGCTCGTGTCGCACGGCCACATCCGCGTGAACGGTGTGAAGTGCAACATTGCCTCGCGTCGCGTGGACGTCGGTTCGGAAATCTCGCTGAGCAACAAGGCGCAGGAAATGGCCCTCGTCATCGAAGCGCAGAGCCTCGCTGAGCGCGACATTCCGGACTACATCGCAACCGATGGCGCCGCCAAGGTCACCTTCACGCGCGTCCCGACGCTCGACGAAGTGCCGTACCCGGTGAAGATGGAACCGAACTTGGTCGTCGAATTCTATTCGCGCTAATTTCGGCTTCACGAACGAATTTCAAAGGGCGGTCCTTCGGGGCCGCCCTTTTTCGTTGTGACGGCGCTTGGCCGGTGCCATTGCACGGTCAGATTAAAAACTCGGAGTATCGCCATGAAGCGCGCCATTTCTCTCCTCGTCACCTGCCTCCTCACGGGCACGGCCTTTGCCGCAGACCCAGCCATCTCGGTCGGCACGTTAAAGGAAGTCACCAAGACGTTGTCGTCCGATGTCTTTGAAGGCCGCGCGCCGACGACGCCGGGTGAAGACAAGACGATCGGCTATGTCGCCGGGCGCTTTGCGGCAGCCGGGCTCCAGCCCGCGAATAAGGGCAGCTGGTTTCAGGACGTGCCAATGGTCCGGATGACGGTCAATCCGGCCACCAGCCTGAAGATTTCCGGCGGGAAGACCCCGCTCGACTTCGCGTATAAGACGGACCTTGTCATCTCCAGCTATCGCATCGTGCCGAAGACGGAGATCAAGGATAGCGACATTGTGTTCGTCGGTTATGGCATCAATGCGCCGGAAAAGGGCTGGAACGATTACAAGGGCGTGGACGTAAAGGGGAAGACGGTCGTCATCCTCGTCAATGATCCCGATTATGAGGCGAAGGACCTGAAAGGTCCGTTCGGCGGCCGCGCCATGACCTATTATGGCCGCTGGACCTATAAATATGAGGAAGCAGCCCGTCAGGGTGCGGCGGCCGCGATCATCGTGCATGATACCTATCCCGCCGCTTATCCTTGGGGTGTGGTCGTTTCCAGCTGGACCGGCCCGCAAATCCATATGGATGCCGCCGATGGACATGCGGGTGATACACAGGCCAATGGCTGGATATCGAACGACGCCGCGAAACGGCTAATGGCCTCGGCGGGCAAGGATCTCGCCCAACTTTCGGCTGCGGCCAAGAAGAAGGGCTTTAAGGCCGTTCCGCTTGGCGTGAAGGCGTCGCTCAGCTTTGAAACGGATGTGAAGCATCTGGTGTCGAAGAATGTCGTCGGTATCCTGCCCGGCAAGACGCACCCGGATGAATATGTGCTCTATTCGGCGCACTGGGATCATCTCGGTATTTGTGAGCCGGTGAAGGGCGACAACATCTGCAACGGCGCGCTCGACAATGCGACAGGCTCGGCAGGGCTCATCGCTCTGGCCGAAGCGCATGCCAAGGCGGGGCCTGCGGACCGTTCCATTCTGTTTCTTGCGGTGACGGCAGAAGAATCGGGCCTGCTCGGGTCTGAATATTATGCTGCCAACCCGATCTACCCGCTCGCCAAGACAGTGGGCGGCATCAACATGGACGGCCTGAATGTTGCGGGCCGCACCAAGGACGTGACTGTCATCGGCGGCGGCAAGTCTGAGCTGGAACCGATGCTGGATCAGTTCGCCAAGGCGCAGGGTCGCCGCGTCGAGCCGGAGCCTTCGCCGGAAAAGGGCAGCTTCTACCGGTCAGACCATTTCAGCTTTGCCAAGCTTGGCGTGCCGATGATCTATTTCGATTCCGGCGAAGACTTTGTGAATGGCGGCAAAGCCGCAGGGGCGGCGGCATCGGAAGATTACACCACCAACCGCTATCACAAGCCGCAGGATGAATATCGCGACGACTGGGTTTGGGATGGCGCTGTGGAAGATCTGACGCTCAACTATCAGATCGGCCGCGCTTTGGCCGAAGGGACGGTCTGGCCCAACTGGTACCCGACCGCCGAATTCCGCGCTGCCCGCGACAAGAGCCGGGGGACGAAGTGACGCTCTATCAGCCACCGGAATGGGCGCCGCATGAGAGTGTCTGGATCGGCTTTCCCTCGGCAGCCGATCTCTGGCTCGTTGATTTGGAGGGCGCGCAGGCCGAGGTCGCGGCTTTCGCCAATGCAGTCCACGCCGATGGCGCGGGGGAGACGGTGCGCCTCGTCTGCGCCAATGGCTTGGCCGAAGAGGCCGCACGCGCTTTGGCCGCACCCGGCGTGGAGATTGTCTCGGCACCCTTTTTCGATATCTGGCTGCGCGATACCGGGCCGATCCTTGTTGCCGAAGATGGCGGGCCGTTGGCGCTCGATTATAAGGGCAATGGCTGGGGCGGAAAATACCCGTCGCCGCTCGATGATGATCTCGCCCGTGTGCTGTGCGCTCAGGCCGGGCTGGATCGGTCGGCGCGGGATTGGGTGCTGGAAGGTGGGGCGATTGATGTTGATGGCGCCGGGCTGTGCGTCACGACCGGTCAGTGCCTCCTGAACCCCAACCGCAATCCGCATCTGTCAAGGCGCGATATTGAAGAGCGGCTGGCCGTTGATCTCGGCCTCAAAGAGGTGCTCTGGCTCGGCGTTGGGCTGCTGAACGACCATACGGACGGCCATGTCGATAACCTTGCGCGCTTCGTGGCGCCGGGCGTTCTGGCGCTGCCGGAACCCTTTGGCGCGGATGACCCCAATGTCGCCGTCTTCGCCGATGCGCTGGCCCGGGCGAAGGATTGGCCGGTCGGCGTGGTGACGATCCCGTCAGCAGGCCTGCATTTGGATGAGGATGGCGAGCCCATCCCCGCGAGCCATATGAACTTCTACATCGGCAATGCCGTCGTTGTCGTGCCGACCTATGGCGGGCCGAGCGATGCGAAGGCTGTGGAGGCGATTGCTCATCTCTTCCCCGGGCGGCGGACGGTGGGCCTGCCCGCCACGCACATCCTGACGGGCGGCGGTAGCTTCCACTGCATCAGCCAGCAGGTGCCGACGCTTTGAGCCTTGCCTTCATCACCCGTGCGCTGTTGTCGGGTATCATCGTGGCGGCCATTGCGCTCATCGCGAAGAAGAGCCCTGCGGCAGGCGCACTTGTGGCCTCTTTGCCTTTGGTGTCCATCCTCGGGATGCTTTGGCTGTGGCGCGACACGCAGGACGCGACGCTGATGGCGAACCATGTGGAGGCAACCTTCTGGTATGTTCTCCCCTCGCTGCCCATGTTTCTCGTCATCCCGATGTTGCTGCGCAACGGCGTTGGGTTCGCGGTCTCGCTGATTCTCGGATGCGCGCTGACCGTGGTGCTTTATATGGCTATGATCGCCGCCGCCGCCCGTTTTGGGGTGCGCCTCTAACCCTTCGGTACCCGCCGCAGCATCGTCCAGAAGTGCGGCCCGCGGGGCACGTTCCATTCGGACAGGATTTCAAAGCCGAGGCTGGTGTAGAGGCCAACATTCCGTTCGGTCGCCGTTTCCAAAAGGGCGGGGATGCCGGCGGCGTCCGCTTTCTCCAGCCCCGCGCGGATCGCCGCACCGCCCCAGCCTTTGCCCTGATGTTCCGGCAGGACGCCCGCATAATGCAGGTAGAAATAGGAAATGCCCTTGGGGTGATGCGCATCGATGGCTTCGGAAACCGCCAAGGCCCGGAGCGCCGCTGTGCCGAAGGTATTGAACACAGCAGGCAGCATTATAACCATGTCGAGCAGGCCCGTATGCGGCTTGCCGGGGGAGCGCCACAGCGTTGCCGCCTCACCCTCTGCGGACCCGAGGGCAAAGCCGTCGCGCAGATCGAGCGGCGTGATGAAATCAAACATTCGGGGCAGGCGGATTTTGCGCTGCGCGGCATCTGGCAAGATCCAGCTCAACGCGGGATCGTCCTGAAAGGCGCGGGCGAGTGTGTGGTTGATTTGGGCCCGGTCATGTACCAGCACGATGTTGCGGTTCGTCGTCAACAGCGCCATCCTTTCGAAACAGGCCCCGGTTCCAGCACACGATAAGCGTGTTCCACAAATTCGCACAATAAGGGGCGGGTGTCGCGCGGGTCGATAATGTCCTCAATGCCGAATTTCTCAGCGGTGCGGAATGGACTGCGCACGTCATTCAAGCGCTTCTGAATGTCCTTCAGCAGCGCCTTGGGGTTCGCGCTGGCCTCCAGATCAGATTTGTAGGCGGCCTCTAATCCGCCGGAGATGGGCAGGCTCCCCCAATCACCCGACGGCCAGGCATAGCGCCATTTGTGGCGGGAAAGGTTGGCATGCGCGCTGCCCGCCATGCCGTAAGCCTTCCGTAGGATGACCGCGCAAATCGGCACCTTGGCCTGATAGACGGCCATCATCGCGCGGCTGCCAAAGCGGATCGTCGCTTCATCCTCGGCCTTCCGCCCGATCAGGAAGCCCGGCACGTCGGCCAGATGGATGATGGGCAGATGGAACGTGTCAGCGAGGTCGACAAAACGCTCCAGCTTGCGCGCGCTGGCCGCCGTCCAAAGCCCGCCCAAGACCATCGGGTCAGACGCCATAACCGCGACCGGATAGCCATCGAGCCTGGCAAAACCGGTGACGACGCTCGGCCCATGCTGGCGCCCGATTTCAAAGAAGCTCCCTTCATCCATCACCGCCTCAATGATCGGGCGGATCTTGTAGAGATGGCGTAGATCGCGCGGGACTGCTTCGATCAGGCCGGGGTCGCGTCGGTCCGCCCGGTCGCGCGATGGCGTGCGTGTTGGCAGATCGTGGACGGAGGATGGCAGGTAGGACAGGAAGCGCCGCGCCTTGGCAAAGGCATCGGCTTCGCTGTCCGCCTCATCATCAATCGCGCCGTTCTTGGCATGGATGGAAGAGCCGCCCAGCTCTTCCTTGGTGCGGTTTTCACCCACGGCGGCGACCACGGGAGGTCCGGCCACAAACATCTGTGACAGGCCTTTTACCAGCACCGAATAATGCGCCATGACCTGACGACCAGCGCCCAGCCCCGCCACCGGGCCAAGGCCGAGGGCGACAACAGGCACAGTCGACAGATTATCGACCATCAGCTCCCAGCCCGGAACTTCGGGGACATAGGTGTACCCTGTCGTCTCCAGCGTCTTGACCGAGCCGCCGCCGCCCGTGCCCTCGATCAGGCGGACCAGCGGCATCCGATATTCATTGGCGAGCTTCTCAGACTGGATGAGCTTGCCGTGGAGCGAGGCGTCTGCCGCGCCGCCGCGCACGGTGAAGTCATCCGCCTGGACGACGACGGGGCGACCATCGATCCGCGCGCGGCCGAAGAGGATGTTGGCGGGCAGGAAGGAGGTGAGGGTGCCCTTGGCATCATATTGGCCGACGCCGCCCAACTTGCCGACTTCGCGAAAGGAGCCTTTATCGACCAACCCGGCGATCCGTTCTCGCACATTGAGCTTTCCGCCCTCTTTCTGGCGCTTCAGCTTTTCGGGGCCGCCCATGCCTTCGGCAAGCTTGTGCCGCCGCTTCAGCTCCTCAACTTCTTTTTCCCAGCTCATACACCCTCTCTCGTTGCCGCCATGGTCGTCGCACTTGCCGTAAACGTCAAGCTTGTGCGATGGGGGCCTTATGGGGAAACTATTGATCGCGCTTGGCGCACTGGGACTGCTCGTCGGGGGCTTTGGATATGCCAGCAAATGGAGCCAAGTTGGGCTGCTGAACAGCATTGATGCGCTGCTGTCCTTGGGCGCTCCGGCGCGCAAAGCGGCCAGCGGTGTCTCCTTTGGGTCGCAAGAACGCCAGAAGCTCGATATCTGGGTGCCTATAGCGCCCTCCAAAAAGCCCCGCGATGTCATCGTCTTTTTCTATGGCGGCAGCTGGAACAGTGGCGACCGGGAGCTTTACGGCTTTGTCGGGCGGGCGCTGGCGGCGCGCGGCTATATCGTTGTCCTGCCAGACTATCGGCTCGTGCCGGAAGTCCGCTTCCCCGGCTTTGTTGAAGACGGGGCGGCGGCTGTGGCCTGGGTGCAGAAAAATATCGCGTCTTACGGCGGCAATCCGGCCCGCATCAATTTGAGCGGACATTCCGCCGGCGCGCACATTGCCGCGCTGCTGACGCTGGACCAGCATTGGTTGAAGGCGGCAGGCGCGGCAGACCATGCGGTGCACAGCTTTGCAGGTCTTGCCGGCCCCTATGATTTCCTGCCCTTCACCTCTGATGCATCGCGCGCAGCGTTCGGGCAGATGCCAGATCCGACGCCCAGCCAGCCGATCACCTTTGCCCGCAAGGATGCGCCGCCGATGCTGCTCTTGAGTGGGAGCGTGGATACAACCGTGAAACCGCGCAATGGCACCGCCCTTGCCGCAGCGCAGGCGAAGCTTGGCGCAAAGGCGCGGACGCTGCTTTATAAAGGCCTTGGCCATAGCGATATCATCATGGCGGTGGCGCAGCCCTTCCGCAGCAAGGCGCCGGTCATTGATGATCTTGCCACATTTTTTGATGGGGTTCGCTGATCGAGCGATTATAGGGGACGCATCATGACCAAGATGCACGTTGCCGCCCTTCAGCAGTCGTTCTCCGACGACATCGACACCAATATCGACCGCGTCGAGGCGCTGGTGCGTGAGGCCGCCGCGCGCGGCGCCAAAGTCATCCTGCCGAGCGAACTGTTTGAGGGGCATTATTTCTGCAAGGTGCAGTCAGAAGCTTTCTTCGCCCGCGCGCAACCGGTGGAGAGCCACAAGGCTGTCCTCGCCATGCGAAAGCTCGCCAAGGAGCTGGGCGTCTATATCCCCACCAGCTTTTATGAACGCGACGGCCAGCATTATTATAACAGCCTCGCCATGATCGACGATGCGGGCGAGGTGATGGGTGTCTATCGCAAGAGCCACATCCCTGATGGCCCCGGCTATTCCGAGAAATTCTATTTCCGCCCTGGCAATACCGGCTTCAAAGTCTGGCCGACGCGCTATGGCACCATTGGCATCGGCATCTGCTGGGACCAATGGTATCCCGAAACCGCCCGCGCCATGATGCTGATGGGCGCGGATATTCTCCTTTTCCCGACCGCCATTGGCGATGAGCCGGAAGCTGAGGACCTCGACACGTCACGCCTGTGGCGGCGCGCGATGATCGGCCACAGCGTGTCCAATGTCGTCCCCGTGATCGCCGCCAACCGCGTTGGTGTGGAAGGCGAGATGAGCTTCTATGGCCACAGCTTCATCACCGATGAACGCGGTGATTTCGTCGCGGAATTTGGTGACGGGGTGGAAGGTGTGCTCGAAGCCGTGTTTGATCTGGAGAAGATCCGCAAGCACCGCGCCACATTCGGCTTCTTCCGCGATCGGCGGCCGCAGCTTTATGGCCGGATTACGCAGGATATCTAAGTCGACGCAAACGGAGCAGGTTCATTGCAGCCGAGGCGACGTAGACAAGTTGGCCTTTCCACCCGCGTCACCCCGTGCTTGACACGGGGCTGGTCTAACGTCCGTCCGGCTCCCGCCCCCTATTTGCCGGATAATGTTTTTCCCGCAACCCCGGCCGCTCTGTCACGATACTGAACGGCAATGGGCAAGTAGCCAAGCCCCGTGTCAAGCACGGGGTGACGGAGAGGTCAGGACCCCAGCGCCAGCGCAAACACCTCGTCAAACATGTCTTCGGTGATCCGACCCGTATTCTGATTATATCGGGACGTGTGATAGCTGTCGATCAGCGTACGGCCATCGAGCAACTGGTGGACCGCCCCATGCGCGAAGCGGCGCTTGGGGAGCTTTTCCCCGCAGGCCTTGACGGCGGATTGGTGCGCGACCTGGCCGAGCGCGATGATTGTAGTCAGCTTGGGCAGGGCATCCAGCGCGTCCTTCAAGAACGGGCGGCAGTTGCGCATCTCTTCGGGCGTCGGCTTGTTTTCAGGCGGCAGGCATTTGACGGCGTTGAGAATCATGACGCCCTTCAACTGCGCGCCATCATTTTTGAACCCGCCGAACAAATGGCGCGGCTCGGGCACCTCGTCATGTTCAATCAGTTCCGCCTTGGCGAGCGCTGCAAACAGCATCTGGCCGGACGGATCACCGGTGAACGGGCGACCTGTGCGGTTCGCGCCATGCTTGCCAGGGGCGAGGCCGACAATCGCAAGCCATGCCTCGGGATCGCCAAAGGCAGGCACAGGGGCATTCCAGAAATTGGGAAACTCGGCGCGACAGGCGTGGCGGGCATCGACAAGGCGCGGGCACAAGGCGCAATCGAGCGCGGGTTCAGCGGCGGGCAGGGGGCTTATGATGGTCATCGCGGCCCTATCCCGCTTGTGCGCAGCAAAGTCGAGCGGATAAGGGGGAGGCGTGCCGACGCTCTACGCCATCGCCTTGGGATCAAACCAGCCGCATGCCCGGCTGGGTCGCCCCTGTGCTGTTCTGTCGGCGGCACTGGATGCGCTGGATGCCGCTCCGCTGCGCCTGCTTGCCGCTGCACCCATTGTTGCATCGCGCCCCATCGGGCCGTCCATCCGCAGCTACGCCAACGGCGCTGCGATCATCGAGACCGACCTTGCCCCCCGCGATCTGCTGGATCACCTGAAATCCATCGAGCACCGTTTCGGGCGAAAGGCAGGCGGGCAAAGATGGCGGGCGCGCGTGCTCGATCTCGACATATTGCTCTGGCTGAATGGCGCCTATGTCGATGATGCGCTGAGCATCCCGCACCGGGAGATGCGCAAACGATCCTTTGTGCTGGGTCCTTTGGCCGCCATCGCGCCGGACTGGCGGGACCCTATCTCAGGATTTTCGGTGCGGCACTTGAAGGCGCGCCTTGACCGCAAAGCCCCCGCCGCATAGGGACGCCCCCAAGGTCGGGCCGTTAGCTCAGTCGGTAGAGCAACTGACTTTTAATCAGTAGGTCGCTGGTTCGAATCCAGCACGGCTCACCACCTATTCAGCCCCACCGAGGCCCGCATGACCCACAATTTCGATAAGTCCAAGCTTCCCAGCCGCCATGTGTCTGTCGGGCCGGAGCGCGCGCCACACCGCAGCTATTATTATGCGATGGGGCTGACCGAGGAAGAAATTGCGCGGCCGTTCGTCGGGATCGCCTCTGCCGGTAACGATTCGGCGCCTTGCAACACGACGCTCGATCATCAGGCGGACATTGCCCGCGTGGGTGTGGAAGTTGGCGGCGGGATGCCACGCCGCTTCAACACCATCACCGTAACGGACGGCATCGCGATGGGGCATCAGGGCATGAAGTCCTCGCTCGTCAGCCGGGAAGTCATCGCGGATTCGGTTGAGCTTTCGGTGCGCGGGCATTGCTATGATGCGCTTGTGGGCTTTGCCGGGTGCGACAAGTCGCTTCCGGGCATGATGATGGCGATGCTGCGGCTCAACGTGCCATCCATCTTCGTTTATGGCGGGTCGATCCTTCCCGGCCGCTATCAGGACCGTGACGTGACGGTTGTCGATGTGTTTGAAGTTGTCGGCAAATTTGCGGCCGGCACGTGCCCCATCGAAGAAGTCCACGCGCTCGAAAAGGTCGCCTGCCCCGGGCATGGCGCCTGTGGCGGCCAATATACGGCCAACACGATGGCGTGCGTCGCCGAAGCGATCGGCCTGTCGCTCCCCAATTCCAACATGGCGCCTGCCCCCTACACCACGCGGGACCAGATCGCCCATGCAGCCGGCGTGCAGGTGATGGAGTTGCTCGCCAAGAACATCCGCCCGCGCGACATTTGCACGATGGACGCCTTTGAAAACGCCGCCCGCATTGTCGCGGCCACCGGCGGCTCCACCAATGGCGCGCTGCACCTGCCCGCGATGGCGCATGAGGCAGGTCTTGAGTTTGACCTGTTCGACGTTGCCGAAATCTTCAAGACGACGCCCTACATGGCGGATCTGAAGCCGGGCGGGAATTATGTCGCGAAGGACATGTATGAAGCCGGTGGCGTCTACATGCTCATGAAGTCGCTCCTCTCCGAAGGGCTGCTGCACGGCAACTGCATGACTGTGACGGGCAAGACGCTTGGCGAGAATATCGACGAGATCACCTGGAACCCTGACCAGAAGGTCATCCACGCTGCGACCAAGCCGCTGTCCCCAACGGGCGGCGTTGTTGGCCTGAAGGGGTCGCTGGCCCCCAATGGCGCGATCGTGAAGGTCGCAGGCATGCACCGCCTGCAGTTCAAGGGTCCGGCGCTGGTCTTTGATTGCGAAGAAGATGCCTTTGCTGCGGTTGAAAAGCGTGAGATCACCGAAGGCGCAGTTGTCGTCATTCGCTATGAAGGCCCCAAGGGTGGGCCGGGCATGCGCGAGATGCTGTCGACGACCGCGGCGCTTTATGGCCTTGGCATGGGCGAGAAGGTGGCCCTCATCACCGATGGCCGCTTCTCGGGTGCGACTCGTGGTTTCTGCATCGGGCATGTCGGCCCTGAGGCTGCTGAATGCGGCCCCATCGCGCTTGTCGAAAATGGCGATCTGATCGAAATCGACGCGGAAAAGGGCACCATCGATCTCCTCGTGGATGCTCAAGTCCTTGAAGAGCGGAAGAAAAGCTGGACTCCGCGAGTGTCCGATTATGGGTCAGGCGCTTTGTGGCGCTATGCCCAGAATGTCGGTCCTGCCTATAAGGGTGCGGTAACGCATCCCGGGGGCAAGGCCGAAACACATGTGTACGCGGACATTTAGCGCGCTTCTGATCGGCCTGACGCTCACCGCCTGTGGGGGAGCGTCTCCCAAAGATGAGGCGAAGCTGCCGGCGGCGACCTCGCTTGCCGAAGCGGAAGCGGGCGTTGCTAAAGCGGCGGCGGACAATGGCCTCATCTCCTGTGCGGTGTCCGGCGCCAGCGTCTTTGCCGCGCGCTGTGAGGTGGAAACCGCGCAGACCAAACAGGGTCTGATCCTCACGCTCCGCCACCCCGATGGCGGGTTCCGCCGCCTGCTCGTCGTGAAGGACGGGCGCGGCGTGATTGCCGCCGATGGCGCGGATGCAGCAGTGGTAAAGCCCCTTGCCAACAATTTGATCGAAGTCGCATTGGCCGGGGACCTGTATCGTCTGCCGGCAACGGTGAAGGGCATGGCCAAACCCTGAAAGTCTTTCCTGCGCCGCGTTTTTTGACGTAAGCGCTTGGATCATGCTCCCACCTCTCACTGGACCTGTCCTGACAGCCCAAGAAACGCGCGCGGCCGAAGCGGCGGCGATGGCGACGGGCGTGAGCGTCGACACGTTGATGGAGCGTGCCGGACGTGCCTTGGCCGAGGCGGTCTGGCGCTTTGGCGGCGGGCAGACGACCCTCATCCTCTGTGGCCCCGGCAATAATGGCGGGGATGGATATGTGGCGGCCCGTATCCTGAAGGCGCGCGGGTTGCCTGTCCGGTTGGCCGCCCTTGCACCGCCTGCGACCGATGTGGCCAAGCGTGCCGCAGCGCAGTGGGAAGGGCCGATTGAACGGCTCGTCGGGGCGGCACCTGCGCCGGTCGTCGTTGATGCTCTATTCGGCACCGGCCTGTCGCGCGCGCTTGATGCGGATCTGTCCGCCACGCTGAATCGGCTCAGGGCATCGGCCCACAGCGTCATCGCCGTTGATGTTCCCAGCGGCATAGAGACAGACAGTGGCGCGGATCTGGGGGCCGTGCAGGCCGATGTCACCATTGCCCTTGGCGTGTTGAAGCCCGCCCATCTCCTCCAGCCTGCCGCATCCCTGTGCGGCCATATTGTCGCTGCCGATATTGGCATTGCAGCGGACGGCCTGCGACAGATCGTCGCGCGCCCGTCGCTGCAGATGCCCTCCGCCGCGGACCATAAATATACACGTGGCCTCATCACAATTTTGTCCGGAGAGATGAAGGGGGCGGCCCGCCTTGTCGCCTCGGCTGCGGCGCGCAGCGGGGCGGGGTATGTCGTTCTGGCAGGGGACGCCGATGCAACCGGGATCCCCTTATCCATCGTCCGCCGATCCGCGGGGGACGCTTTGGCCGATGTCCGGACGTCCGCCATCATAGTCGGGCCGGGCCTTGGACGCACTGACGCTGCCGAGGCTTTGGTCATGCAGGCCTTGCAGACCGGGAAGCCCATCATATTGGATGCCGATGCCCTGCACCTCATCCGCCCGGGGCAGATCGCGCGCCACACAGCACCTGTTATCCTGACGCCGCACAAGGGGGAGTTTGAGGCCATGTTCGGCGCGCTTCCCGGCACGAAGGTTGATCAGGCGCTGGCCGCTGCTGCTGCCAGTGGCGCGACGGTGATTTTCAAGGGCGCAGACACAATTGTGGCGTCCCCTGATGGCCGTGTCGGCTTTGCCGCCGGAGCTTCACCCTGGCTGTCCAGCGCCGGAACGGGCGATGTTCTCGCCGGGATCGCTGCGGCGATGCTGGCGCGCGGTCTCGACCCGCATGTGGCGGCCTGTGCCGCTGTCTGGCTCCACAACCGTGCCGCACATCTGGCAGGTCCCGCGCTCCTTGCGGATGATCTGTGCGCGCATCTCCCGAACGCATTGGCTGCAACCTTATGACTGATGAACCTATTGTCCGTATCGCCGCCCGTGGCGACGGCATCACCGCGTCCGGGCGGTATTCACCGATGGCCGCACCGGGCGACATGCTCGCCATTGACGGGACGCTGACCCCCGGCCCGCATCATGTGACGCCGGCCTGCCGCCACTTCCCGGCCTGCGGGGGCTGCCAGCTTCAGCATATTGATGACACGGCCTATGCCGAATTCGTCGTGGACCGGGTGGCGAGCGCGCTGGCAGCACAGCGTTTTGCCGATGCCGACATTCGCGCGGCGCACCTATCACCGGCCCATACACGCCGCCGGGCGAGCCTGACGGCGGAACGGCGCGGGCGGCAGGTGCAACTGGGCTTTAACGGCGCGCAGACCAACCGCATCGTCGATATGATGGAATGCCCTGTCCTGCATCCTGCGCTTGAGGCGCTGGTCAAGCCGTTGCGCGGGCTGCTCCCCACATTGCTGGCCGACCGCAAGGTCGCGACGATCCAGATGACGCTGGCGGATCAGGGTGTTGATCTCCTCATTTCCAATGTGGAGGCCGAGGGCTTGGACGCCGTGATGGCGCTGGCCGATTTTGCGCAGGAGAACCGGCTGGCCCGCCTGTCGATTGATGAAGGTTTTGGCCCGACCGCACGGTGGGAACCGGAGCCTCTGACGATCACGCTCGGCGGCCTTGCCGTGGCGATGCCTGAAGGCGCGTTCTTGCAGGCGACAGCGGATGGCGAGGCGATGCTTGTCCGGTCTGTGCTGGAAGCCGTGGGACATGTTGAAACCTCCGCAGATCTGTTTGCCGGCCTTGGCACCTTTGCGCTGGCCTTGCCCGGGCAGGTGGTTGCGGCAGAAGCGGCGCGCGATGCGATTACGGCGCTGCAGACCGCTGCCAACCGGTCCGGTCGTTTGATCCGCTGTGAACATCGGGATCTGTTTCGCAGGCCATTGACGGCGAAAGAGTTGGCGTCGTTTGAGGCTGTGGTGCTGGACCCGCCGCGCGCCGGTGCGCGGGATCAGGTGGCAGAGCTTGCGGCATCACCTGTGCCGCGTATCGCCTATGTCAGCTGCAATCCGGCGACTTTTGCGCGGGATGCCAGCATATTGGCCAATGGCGGATATCGGCTGGATTGGGTTCAGCCGGTCGGCCAGTTCCGCTGGTCTACCCATGTGGAACTGGCCGCCGCTTTTTCGAGACCCTAGGGTGCGCCCCTAGGCCTCATCAGAATCACGCAAACGCGATGAGCAGCGTGTGCGCGACAAGCATGATCAGGACGAGGCTCGACAGAGCGAACAGCAGGAAGCGGACCATCACCTTGTTGACGGTCGCCTGCACGATCGAGTGGACAATCCGCAGGCCCACATAGGCCCAGGCCAGCTGCGCGTTAAAGCCATCGCCAGCGCCCATGATGGCGAGGGCGAGGGCGACCGCATAAAACACCGTTGGCGCTTCATGCAGGTGGTTGTAGTTATGCGCCTTCCACTGGACATTGGCCGGAATGACGCCGTCCAGATCTTTGCCGGTGCCACCGGTCAAGGACCCTGTATCAACGCCGGCCTTGGACATTGCGGGAATACGCGTGGCGTACATCCACAGCCACATAAACATCGTCCAGGCGGCCAACACCGCCATCGGTTTTAGAATTTCGCTATGCATTTCCATTTCAGATTCCCCCTGTTGTTGATGCCATTGCGGCCATCAATGCGTGAATGGCGAGCGCAAAAAGGCAGGCCGTTGAAAGTGCGAATAGGCCAAAGCGTACCGGGATGACCGTGTTCACCGTTGCCTGCCAGATGCTGTGGACGATGCGCAACGCGACATAGCCCCATGCCAAAGCGAGATTGAGGTCACTGCCCTGCCCGAGCAGCGCCAGCACGAGGACCGTCGGGTAGAAGATCGTCGGCTGTTCCATCAGATGCGCGTAATTGTGGGATTTCCACTGGACCTTGTCGGGCAGAACGCCGTCCAGATTCTGTCCGCGCCCGCCGGGCGGCACGTTTTTGACGTCGACCCCTGTTTTTGCGATCGCTGGAAAGCGTGTCGCGCCGGTCCAGATCAGCATGATCAGTGACCAAAGCACCAGCGCCATCGCCGGTACGAATAATTGCGTTGCCAATGTCCCCTCCTCGATATTTTTTATTCGAGGCGCGGAGGCTGCCCCACCCCGAGTCGCGGGTCAAGGAAAAGCGCGTGGCGGTGGAAGGGGTTGGGTGGAAGTGGAGGAAGTTGAGGGCGTGGAGGCCCGGCAATGCGGGGTTTGTTGGAAAAGGGGATTTGGGGGCTTCGCGTCTGTTTCAAGGTGGTGGGCATGTGCCGAGCGGACCAGACGAAATCCTATTTTGCAAGATTGGGGCAAAGAAAGGACAGGGCTTCGACACGCTCAGCCCAAACGGTTTTTGAGTTGAGCTTTAAACCCATCCGTTTGTCCTGAGCTTGTCGAAGGGCCGTCCTTCGCTTTACCACCAAGCCATGACGTTCTGGACCTACATGCTCCACTGTCGAGGCGGGCAGTATTATGTTGGGCACACCGACGATCTTGACCGGCGTATGGCCCAGCATCAGTCTGGCGCCATCCCTGGTTTCACCGCAGACCGCCTGCCAGTGGCGCTTGTCTGGAGTGAGGCATTCCAGACCCGAGATGAGGCGCGCGAGGCTGAACGGCGGATAAAGGGGTGGAGCCGAGCGAAGAAGATGGCGCTTATTCGCGGGGATTGGGGACGGGTTTCTGATCTGTCCAAAGGTGGGTAACCAGGGAAGGACGGGGCTTCGACAAGCTCAGCCCAATCGGTTTCACGAAACCCGCCACCCCTCCGTTTGCCCTGAGCTTGTCGAAGGGTCGTCCTTGTTGTTCACCGCCATTCCTCAATTCTCCTGCAAATAGAAAAAGCCCCGGCCTTTCGACCGGGACTCTTCCCTTTTTCCAATGACGCCGCGCTTAGGCGAACAGCTTGGCCCAGGCGCGCTTTTCGCGGGTTTTCCAGTGGCCGCGGTGATAGGCGTCGGACGCGAGCAGCGGCATGACGCTGCCGGCTTCGGCGAAGACCATCTGTTCGATGCCGGTGTTGACCTTGCCCCAGCTCGCCGCTTCCTGAAGCGTGGAGGAAGAGCACGCCCCGTCGCGCACGTCGGCGACCGTGATCTGGACGGCATATTTGTGGACGGCGACGTCTTCATGGCCGAGGATTTCGGCGCAGACGACCGTGTCCTGAATGAAGTTCTTCGGCACACCGCCACCGATCATGAGAAGGCCGGTTTCGCCTGCCTTGATCTTGATGTCGGTCAGTTCGCGGAAGTCCGCGACCGCGTCGATCATCATATAGGGCTTGCCTTCCTTGGCGCGGTCGACCTGATGCTTGACGAGGCCGAAGCCTGCCGAGCTGTCGACGAACGCCGGGCAGAAGATCGGCACGTCATGCTCATAAGCGAGCTTGACGAGGCTGTTGTCCTTCTTGCCATGTTCCGACAAATATCGGCCCATTTCGCGGATGAAGGCGCGGCTGGAATAGGCCTTGGGCTCCAGTTCATTCGCGATCTTGTTGATCGTGAAGTCGCAATCCTGCAGCTGCTCTTCGTCGATGTATGTGTCGTAGATGCGGTCGATGTAGAGTGAGCGCAGCGTATCATCGTCAGGAATTTCGAGCGCCTGATAATGCTTGTGGCCAAGGCCTTCGAAGAAATCCATGTCGACGATGGTGGCGCCAGTGGCGACGATGCCGTCCACCATGTTGTTGCGCAACAGTTCCGCATAGAGATCCATGCAGCCGCCCGCCGAGGTGGAGCCAGCGATCACGAGGAAGATCGTGCAGTCCTTGTCGGCTAACATCTGGTTGTAAATGCCGGTGGCGCGCGCGAGATCACGGCTGGTGAAGCTCATCTTGCCCATCTGGTCGATGATCGGGCGGGCATCAAAGCTGGTGATGTCGATATGCTCAACGGTGGTGGAAAGCAGTTCTGCCTTGCGCTGGGCATTGCTCTGGGGGCTGGTCATGATCTTGCCTGTCTCCAATAAAAATTAGGGCGTCACCCCGGCCAAGGCCGGGGTCTCTGGTCGGGAGATGCCAGCTTATGCTGGCATGACGGAATGATAGGTCTGCGTTACAGCTTCACGACGCGGGCGGAAAGCGCCTGATCGGCATCTTCCCCATAAAGCGTCGCCATCGGCGCGTCCGTCACTTCGTGCGTTGCGCCGTTGGTGAAGCCGTTAAAGCCGGTCCGCATGGCGCAGCCATAGGCACCGAGCATCCCGATTTCGATATAGTCCCCCGCCTGCACATCGGCAGGCAGCAGGAATGGCCCTGCCATATGGTCCATATCGTCACAGGTCGGGCCGTAGAAGCTGAACGCCATGTCGCGGGTGTCCGACGCGTCTTCGCGCAGCAACGCGACGGGGAAGCGCCAGCCGACATGCGCTGCATCAAACAGGGCACCATAGGCGCCGTCATTGATGTACAGTTCATCCCCGCGGCGCTTTTCCACGCGCACGATCAGCGACGAATATTCGGCGCACAGCGCGCGGCCGGGTTCGCACCACAGTTCCGATGAATAGCTGACCGGCAGGCTCTCATAAGCGCGCGCAATCGCATCGAAATAGGCGTTGAGCGCGGGCGGCTCCATGCCGGGATAGACGCTCGGGAAGCCGCCGCCGACGTCGATCACGTCCACAGTGACGCCCGAGGAGACGATGGCCGCGCGCACTCGCTCCATCGCTTCGACATAAGCGGACGGCGTCATCGCCTGGCTACCGACGTGGAAGCAGATGCCAAGCGCATCGGCGACCTGACGGGTGGCGATCAACAATTCGCGCACTTCGCTCGGGTCGGCACCAAATTTGGATGCGAGGCTGAGCTTGGAATGTTCAGACGACACGCGCAGGCGGACGCACAGGGTCAGGTCTGTCGCACCGTTCGTGGCGCGCACGATCTTGTCCAGCTCATCCATGCTGTCGAGCGAGAAGGTGCGGACACCGTGATCTTCATAGGCTTCGCGGATGGCTTCTTCGGCTTTGACCGGGTGCATGAAGCACAGGGTCGCCTCTGGCGCGTTGGACCGCACCAGCTTCACCTCGGCAAGGCTCGCGACGTCAAAGTGCGTGATGCCGCTGTCCCACAGGAGCGCAATCAGCTCTGGCGAGGGGTTGGCCTTCACCGCATAGAGCGATTTACCCGGAAACTTCTCGACAAAGAAGCGGGCAGCACGCTGAGCGGCATGCGGACGAATGAGCGTGACCGGCTGGACCGGTCGAAGGGCGGTAGCTAGCCCCAGCGCGCTATGGTGCTTGTGCAACTCAAGGGACCTCCAAAAGGTAGTTCAAACGTCAACTGCTGCCTTGCGGTTATTGGAAGTCCCCATGGGGCAGCGGAGGGCGCGTATATGAATTGCGTTTCCTGATGTAAAGTGAATCCGAAGCAGTTTTTTGTGACAGAAAGGGACAATGTGAAGGGGGGCAGAAAACCGTCATTTTCAGGGGTGGAGCAGGCGTTGCGCAAAGTGGCCGATGTGGTGCCGCCGACCCCGCTCAAGCCTCTGAAATTCGGCGAATCAATGCTGTTCTGCAAATGTGAGTCGGAACAGCCGATGCGCGCCTTCAAGCTGCGCGGGGCCTGGCACCGGCTGACAGATATGAACGCGGCGGAAAACAAGGGCGGCGTGGTCGCTTTTTCCAGCGGCAATCACGCGCAGGGTGTCGCCTGGAGCGCGCAGCGTCTGGGCATGCCTGCCCTCATCGTCATGCCGTCGGACGCGCCGGAGGTGAAGGTTGCCGGTACCCGCGCTTTGGGGGCGGAGATCGTCCTCTATGACCGGATGACCGAACGCCGTGAGGTCATCGCCGCCAAGATTGCCGCTGAGCGCGGGGCAACGCTCGTGCCGAGCTTTGATGATCCCTGGGTGGTCGAGGGGCAGGGCAGCGCCGGGCTGGAGGCGGTCGCGCAGATGGCCGCGCTGGGTCTGGCTGCACCCGATATGGTGATCATGCCCTGCGGGGGCGGTGGGCTTGCGGCCGGTCTGGCGCTGGCGCTGCCTGATGCGCGAGTGGTGGTGGTCGAGCCGGAGGGTTGGGACGATATGGGTCACTCGTTGCGCGGCGGTGTGATCGTTCCCGTTGGCCCCAATCCACCGCCGACCAGTTGCGACGCGATCCAGACGCTTCAGGTCGCGCCGATCACGTTCGATATTCTAAAGGCGCGGGGTGCTGTGGGTGTTGCTGTCTCGGAGGCAGACACCTTCGCCGCGATGCGCCATGCCAGGCGCGAACTCGGGCTGATGATCGAGCCGGGCGGCGCGGTCGCGCTGGCGGCGATCCTTTCGGGCAAGGTCACACCGGGTGCCCGCACGCTCGTCCTCCTGTCCGGCGGCAATGTGGACCCGACCCTGTTCGACCGCGTGATGGCAGGCTAGAGGCGGACCATGTCTGAAACGATCCTTTCGCTCGCCATGCTCACCGCAGCGGCGCTCATCTGGGGCGGCATCCGCCTCATCCGCACGGCGCATGAAACGCGCAAAGGCTGGCTGATGATTGCAGCAGCCTTGGTGATGCTCGGCAATGTGCTGATCGTCGCCTGGCCATAAGCACGGGGCACATCGCGCGCGCTGGTGGAACAACTACGCCGCGTCCGCCGTTTCCCTTGTGAACGTCCAGACCTCTGGATGCAGACATTGGGAGCAGGACGATGCGGACATTTCTATCAACCGGCATCATGGCGCTGGCGGCGGTGTCGCTCGGCGCCTGCGCTGAATATCGCAATAATGAGACGATGCGCGGCGCAGGCCGAGGTGCCGCCATTGGTGCGGTGGGCGGTGCTGTTGTCGGCGTGGTCGTCGATGGCGTCAGCCCCATTGAAGGGGCGGTTGCAGGTGCTGTCGCCGGTGGCGCCGTTGGCGCGCTGACGGCCAAAGGCCGCCGCTGGATGCGCGATGATCAGGGCAATTGCTATTATCTCAACAGCCGCCACGCCCGGGTCTATGACCGCAGGCGGAGTTGCTGAGGGCACCAATGCTTATCCGTCATTCCAGCGCAGGCTGGACTCTCTTGAACCGGAGATGCCAGCCTGCGCTGGCATGACGGAAAAAACTACGCCGCCGTCCCGCCGACGGTCAGCCCTTCGACCAGCAATGTTGGTTGGCCGACGCCTGCAGGCACACTCTGCCCGCCCTTGCCGCAGATACCGACGCCTTCATCGAGCGCCATGTCATTGCCGATGCCGGTCACCTTGGTCAGCACGGTCGGACCGTCGCCGATGAGCGTCGCGCCTTTGACCGGTGCACCGATCTTTCCATCCTTCACCAGATAGGCTTCGGTGCAGGTGAAGACGAATTTGCCCGACACGATATCGACCTGCCCGCCGCCAAAGCTTTTGGCGAAGATGCCGTTTTTCACGCGGCTCAGCAGTTCAGCCGGGTCGTCCTGCCCGTCCTTCATATAGGTGTTGGTCATGCGCGGCATGGGCGCGTGCGCATAGGATTCGCGGCGGCCATTGCCTGTGGGTTCCACACCCATCAGGCGGGCGTTGAGCCGGTCCTGCATATAGCCCTTCAGGATGCCGTCTTCGATCAGCACCGTCTCGCCCGTGGGCGTGCCTTCATCGTCGATGGAGAGCGATCCGCGCCGCGCCTCAAGCGCGCCATTGTCGACCACCGTCACGCCCGGTGCGCCGACGCGTTCCCCGATGCGACCGGAAAAGACGCTGGTGCCCTTGCGGTTGAAATCGCCTTCCAGACCGTGACCAACAGCTTCATGCAGCAGCACGCCGGGCCAGCCGGGGCCGACGAGCACGGTCATTTCTCCGGCAGGGGCATCGACGCTCTGCAAATTGACAAGCGCCTGTGCCAGCGCCTCGTCAATGCAGCGGTTCCAGGTCGCGGGGTCGAACAGCTTGTCATAAAGATAGCGGCCGCCAAGGCCGTGATAACCGCTTTCACGCCGGCCATTTTCTTCCGCGACAATGCTGACATTGAGGCGGACGAGCGGACGGACGTCGGTCGCGACAAAGCCGTCGGCGCGGACGATTTCAACCACGCTCCAGCTGGCGGACAACGCGACCGACACCTGCACGACACGCGGGTCCCGCGCGCGGGCGGCGGCATCGATCTGCTGGCAGAGCGCGACCTTGTCGGCAAAGGGGATAAGCCCCATCGGATCGCCATCGGTATAGAGATGCCGGTTGTTCTGGCGTGGGGCTGCGGTCATTGCTCCCTTGGCGGGATCGAGCAGGGTCAGCGTTTCACCCGCACGGCGGATCGCGGCTTCGCTCAGTTCATTGGCATGGGCAAAACCCGTCATCTCGCCAGACACGCCGCGCAGGCCAAAGCCTGCATCGGTGGAATAGTCCGCCGTTTTCAGGCGGCCATCGTCAAAGCCGAAGCTTTCTGATGCGCGATATTGGAGGTAGAGCTCCCCATCATCGCAACGGGACAACATCTGCGCGGTCACGCGGCGGGCGGTGTCCGGGTCCAGCTGACCATCATGGTAGAGAAAGCGGCGGGGGTCGGTGATGAGCGTCATGCCCCCGATATAGGCACGAGTATCGGCTATTGATAGACGGCAGTGAGGGTGAAGGTGCCTTCATAGACGCCGGGCGCCTGTCCTGCACCGACGCGCAGCGTGGCCCCCACAGGCAGGGTGAAGAGGCCGTCATTAGAGACGATCCGCCACCGGCCACTGCTGCCAAGCTGGTTCAGCCCGCCTGTCGTGCTGGCCCCCAAGGTAAAGCTATCGACCGTCATCGTCTGAGGGCCGCTGACGCGCGTCAGGAGGATTGAGGGCGCGCCAAAGGAAAAGATCACGATCTGGTTGCGCGTTCCGGCCCCGGCAAAGGCCCCTGCGGTCGGTGTGCCGCCCGCCAATGTCGCACCACCGCCTGCAGAGCGCGATCCTGTCGGTGTAACGGTGACCGAGCCTGCGGCGGTGCTGCTCGCCATGACCTGACCGAAGTCGAGATCAGCGGTTTTCAAAAGCGACAGGCGTGGGACGATGGTGGTGCGGACCGTGCTCGTGGTTGATTGCGCAAAGGCGCACGGCGCCAAGGCGAGGGTAAGACTCGCGGCCATGCCTGCGGCAATGCGGGACCAGATTCGGGACATCCAGCGCCTGTATAGCGCAAGAGGTGTCACCCGCGCCTCACCTTAGATGGTTAAAGCGCGTTCAGATGTGTCGTGTTGGAAACAGATTAGTCGTGATCAGCCGGACCGTGGGCGAGCACGAATTTGCGGTCGCAATAGCCGCATTCGACATAGCCCTTTTCATCGATTTCGAGCCAGACGCGCGGATGGCCGAGCGCGGCGCCACCGGGAATGTCGCTCGCCCCGTCGCAAGAGACGCGGTGCGATGTGACGCGGACAGTTTCGGGAGACGTGATCATGGAGCGGCAAATAGCAACAGCCGCGGCCGCTGGCAACGTGAAGCGTACATGCTCTATTGGTAAATCAGGGTGATGCGGAACGTGCCCGAATAACTTCCCGGTGCCTGATTGGCCCCGACATTGAGCCGCGCGCCCACGCCAAACTGGAAAACGCCGGTGGACGAGCTGATGCGGAATTGCCGGGCCGTCGTGCTGAGCGTTTGGGTGGGCGTGCTGCCGATGATGAAAGTATCCGCAATCATCGTCTGCGTGCCGACGGATCGGCGCAGCGTGACAGTGTTGGCGTTCATGGAGATCAACAGGTTCTGGTTCGGTGCGCCGCGCCCGCCAAATTGGGCCTGCTGGAACCCGCCGCCAATGGCGGTCACAGGTCCGGTCGTCGTCTTCGCGCCGAAGGGGGAAATTGTCACTGTCCCCGCTGCCGGCCCGGCAATCAGGTTGCCAAACAGCAGGTCATCAATTTTGATGAAGGATAAGGTCTGCAGCACCGCAATTTCGGCACGGCCATTCGCCTGCCCGGCATGCGCCATGCCGGGCAAAGCGAGGCCCCCCAGAGCCGCCAAAATCCCAAGATAAAACCGAATCGGTGCCATTAAAATCTTCGTTCCCCTGCAGCGGTTCTAGCTTTGGAAGGTAAACAAAGCCGAAAAGCGGCCAAAAAATAGCCAAAGTGGATCATATCTGTCGCGTAGCTCAGCGGCAGGGGAGGGCAACGGATCGTGTCTCAGGTCTTTCTCCCGCCCCCGCTTGTCGCTAGAGCCGGTGATATGAGTGAAGCAGCCATTGTGATCGACAAGGTCGAAAAGACCTATCAAGGGGGAAAGCAGGCGTTGAAGGGGGTCTCCTTCGACGTGCCGCGCGGGTCCATCTTCGGGCTTCTGGGCCCCAATGGCGCGGGCAAATCCACGCTGATCAACATCCTTGCGGGGCTGGTGACGAAAACCGGCGGGCATGCCAGCATCTGGGGCTTCGATATTGATGCGCATCCGCGCAATGCGAAGAATTCGATTGGCATCGTCCCGCAGGAAATCGTGTTCGATCCGTTCTTTACCCCGTTTGAAACGCTGGAAAATGTCGCCGGCCTTTATGGCGTGAAGAAGGGCGACCGCCGCACGATGGAATTGCTCAATGCCGTTCACCTGGGGGACAAGGCGCACGCCTATGCGCGCACATTGTCCGGCGGGATGAAGCGGCGTCTGCTCGTCGCCAAGGCGATGGTCCATTCCCCGCCGATCCTTGTGCTCGATGAACCGACGGCGGGTGTCGATATCGAACTGCGCCAGCAGCTTTGGGAATATGTACGGGAACTCAACCGGCGCGGCGTCACCATCGTGCTGACCACCCACTATCTGGAAGAAGCCGAAGAGCTGTGTGAGCGGATCGCCATCATCAACCACGGGCAGGTCATCGCCAACAAGCCCACGCGCGATCTCGTCAACATGGCGCAGGAAAAGATCGTCGAAGTCACGGTCGACCGCGACATGGCAACGCCGCCGTCTTCGCCGCTGTTTCAAAAAATTGACCTGACGGCCGGACGTGTGCTGACGATCACCTATTCCAAGGCCACGGCGAATGCGGGCGATGTGCTCGGCGCGGTGCAGGCCGCGGGCTATGGCATCGCCGATGTCTCCACGCGGGAACCCGATCTGGAACACGTCTTCCTGAACCTGACGCGGGCGGCTTAATGGACGGCGACGTCCTCATCATCGGATCCGGCGCGGCCGGGCTGACGGCGGCGTTGCAACTGGCGCAGGATAAGAAGGTCATTGTCCTTGCCAAAGGCGCCATCTCGGATGGGGCGACGAGCTGGGCGCAGGGCGGCATTGCGGCTGTCCTTGAGACGACCGACACGTTTGAAAGCCATGTCGAAGACACGATGGTCGCAGGTGCCGGTCTAAATAACCGGGTGATCGTTGAACATGTCGTCGCCAACGCACCGGCGGCCATCGAACGGCTTGCTGATTTGGGCGTGCCGTTCGATCTGGGGGATGACAAGCACTGGCATCTGACGCGCGAAGGGGGGCATTCCCACCGGCGGATTGTGCATGTGCACGATGCGACCGGCCTCGCCGTGCAGCAGGCGCTCGAAAAGGCGGCGCGGGACCATCCGAACATCACGCTGGTGCCGGACCGGGTGGCGATCGACCTCATCATGGGGCGTCATCAGGAACGCTTTTCAACGAGCGGACGCATCCACGGCGTCTATGCGCTCAACCGGACCACCGGAAAGGTGGAGACCTTCACCGCGCGCGCGACCATTCTTGCCTGTGGCGGGGCAGGGCGGACGTATCTTTATTCCACCGCCCCACGCGGCGCGACGGGCGACGGCATCGCCATGGCCTGGCGCGCGGGCTGCCGGATCTCCAACATGGAATTCATGCAATTCCACCCCACCTGCCTCTACAATCTGGAGGTCAAAAACTTCCTGATCACAGAGGCTGTGCGCGGCGAGGGCGGGCATCTGAAGATCCCCAAGGGGTTTCCGGGAGGGGGCGAACGCTTCATGCCGCGCTTTGACGAGCGCGGGGAACTTGCCCCGCGTGACATCGTCGCGCGCGCCATTGACCATGAGATTAAGCGGCTCGGCCTTGATTTCGTGCATCTGGATATCAGCCACAAAGACCCGGCGTTCGTGCGGGAGCATTTCCCGAACATATATGAAAAGCTGATGGGCCTTGGCATCGACATCACCAAGGAGCCGATCCCGGTGGTGCCGGCGCAGCATTATACGTGCGGCGGCGTGATGGTGGACATGGATGGCCGCACCGATGCCCCCGGCCTTTATGCGGCGGGTGAAGTCACCCAATCGGGCCTACACGGCGCAAACCGCCTTGCGTCTAATTCCCTGCTGGAATGTCTTGTCTTCGGCGATGCCTGCGCTGCGCATATCGACGCCAATTGGGATAGCCTGCCGCCCGCACCGGACATCCGCCCCTGGGATGCCAGCCGTGTGACCGACAGCGATGAGGAAGTCGTCATCCAGCAATGCTGGCGCGAAATCCGGCACTTCATGTGGAATTTTGTCGGCATCGTGCGCACGACCAAAAGGCTGGAGCGCGCAAAGCACCGCATTGATCTGCTGCGGCAGGAGGTGGAGGATTATTACAGCCACTTCCGCGTGACGCCCGACCTGATCGAACTGCGCAATCTGGTCGAGGTGGCTGACCTCATCATCCGCTCTGCCCTGCAGCGCAAGGAAAGTCGCGGCCTGCACTATACGCTCGATTATCCAAAGACGCTGGCTTTGGCGCAAGACACTGTGCTGGTGCCCTGACTCCCCAACGTTTGTGTCTCGACGTCGCTCGACACAAACGGAAGTAGGCCTATTCCTCCGCCTCAAAAATCTGCTCGATCTTGGCATCGAACAGGGCGGCAATGCGGAAGGCGAGGGGGAGGGACGGATCATATTTTCCCGTCTCGATCGCATTGACCGACTGGCGCGATATGCCGAGCCGCTCGGCCAGATCCTGCTGGCTCCAATCGCGTTCGGCGCGCAAGGATTTCAGGCGGTTCTTCATGCGCAGGGCCCATCTGATCCGGTGATGCGGCTCCAGACGGCGCTGATCCCTAAACCGATGAACCAGAAGAAGGCTGCGCCAAAGCCGCCATTGCCGGCGGGCACAACCTCATAATTCTGCAGGAATTCCCACATGGTCATGATGGTCAGGCAAAAGGCCGTGGCGAACAGCGACTGACGCACGAACAGCATGCGCATATATTCATCCGTCTCTTCCACCAGCAGGCGGAAGATCGTCCAGAAAACCCCGAGGATCGGCAGAGCGGGCAGGACCGCCACCAGATAGGCGAACGGCTTTTCCGGCGGCATATGGCGGAACACATAGCCTGTCGCGAAGATCAGGACCATGTAGACCAGCATGAAGCCAGCAAGGCGACGCAGATAGCGAAGGATGGCGGGAGACTGGGACATAATCGGCTCCTTATTTGCGATGATGTAAAGGAAGCTTGTCATATTGATCACACAATGTCAAGCGACCTTGACATATCAGCGCTGCGCCGTCCCTTGCGGCCAAGCGCGGGGGCTGGCAAAGGGCGGCGCAGCATCATTTTTGCAGAAAGCCTGTTCTTCCGATGACCGACATGATCCGCGTATCCCTTCCCGATGGCTCCGTCCGAGACGTCGCGCGCGGAACTACGCCGGCGGACATTGCCGCTGCCATTGGCCCCGGTCTTGCCAAGGCGGCCATTGCTGCGCGCGTGAACGGCGAACTGCGTGATATTACGCGTCCCTTTGACGGTGACAGCGAACTGGCACTTGTGACATCGCGTGATGAAGCCGACGCGCTGGAACTCGCCCGGCATGACTTTGCGCATGTGCTGGCAGAAGCCGTGCAGGCGCTGTTCCCCGGCACGCAGATCACCTTTGGCCCGTCGACCGATGACGGATTCTATTATGACTTCGCGCCGCAGCGTCCGTTTACCGAGGATGATCTGCCCGCCATCGAAGCGAAGATGCGTGAGATTATCGCCGCTGATAAGCCACTCCGCCGCGAAGTCTTGAGCCGTGCAGACCTTATCGCGCGCTGGACCGCCGAGGGCGAGACCTTCAAGGCGGAATGGGCCGGCGAGCTTCCCGAGGGCGAAGAGCTGAGCGTCTATTGGTCGGGCGATAACTGGATGGATATGTGCCGCGGCCCGCATCTCGCCTCGACCGGCAAGCTGGACCCGCAGGCGTTTAAGCTCACGCGCGTGTCGGGCGCTTATTGGCGCGGCGACCAGAACAATGCGCAGCTCAGCCGTGTCTATGGCACCGGCTGGCTCAACAAGAAGCAACTCGACGCGCATCTGACGCGGCTTGAAGAAGCGGCCAAGCGTGACCACCGCCGTCTGGGTGCGGAGATGGACCTGTTCCACCTCCAGTCCGAAGCGCATGGCTCGGTCTTCTGGCATCCCAATGGCTATCGCATCTGGCGCGAGCTGGAGGCCTATATGCGCCGCGCCATCGACGGCGCGGGCTATCGCGAAGTGAAGACGCCGCAGGTCATGGACGCCCGCCAGTGGGAACAGTCCGGCCACTGGGGCAAGTATCGCGAGAACATGTTCGTCATCCCTGACGAAGTGCCCAATGTCGACGATGAAGGCCCGGTGATTTCGGGTGAGGCCGACTGGATGGCGCTCAAGCCGATGAACTGCCCGGCGCACGTCCTCATCTTCCGTCAGGGCATTAAGAGCTATCGTGATCTGCCGCTGCGCATTTACGAAAATGGCTGCTGCCACCGCAACGAACCGCATGGTGCGCTCCACGGCCTGATGCGCGTGCGCCAGTTCACGCAGGATGACGCACACATTTTCTGCCGCGAAGACCAGATCGTTGCTGAGGTGCAGGATTTCTGCGCGCTGGCCGACCGCATCTACAAGCATTTCGGCTTCACCTATTCGATCAAACTCGCGCTGCGCCCTGAAAAGCGCTTCGGCAGCGATGCCGATTGGGACAAGGCCGAAAATGAGCTGCGCGATGCTGTGGCCCGTGCGGGCCTGGCTACGCCCGAATATGGCTGGGAAGAATTGCCCGGCGAAGGCGCGTTCTATGCGCCCAAGCTTGAATGGCATCTCACCGACGCCATCGGCCGCACCTGGCAGGTCGGCACGATCCAGTCAGACCGCGTCCTGCCGGAACGTCTCGATGCGAGCTATGTCGGCGAAGATGGTGAAAAGCACCGTCCCGTCATGCTCCACCGCGCGATCTTCGGCTCCTATGAGCGGTTCATCGGCATCTTGATTGAGCATTATGCCGGTCGCTTCCCCAGCTGGCTCGCGCCCGTGCAGGCGGTCGTCGCGACCATCGTGTCGGATGCGGATGGCTATGCCGAAGCGGTCGCTGAGAAGCTCACCGCAGCAGGCCTGCGTGTCGAGACCGATCTGCGCAATGAGAAGATCAACTATAAGGTGCGCGAACATTCGCTGGCGAAGGTGCCGCAACTGTTGGTCGTCGGGATGCGCGAAGCGGAAGAAGGCAAGGTCGCCATCCGAACGCTCGGCTCTGACGGGCAGCGGATCATGACGCTGGATGAAGCGATTGCGATGCTGACGGCCGAAGCAACGGCACCGGATATGCGGGCGGCTTAAGGCGCAAATAGGCTATTTTATTCCGTGATCCTGAACTTGTTTCAGGATCCATGGACAACATTGCTCTAGGGCTTGCATCGCAGCTGTCCATAGATTCCGGCCTCCGCCGGAATGACGGTTGATCGATGCTATTGCGCCGTCCACCCGCCATCGACGACCATGTTGGCGCCGGTCACCGCACTGGCCTCATCGCGGCACAGGAACAGCGCCATGGCGGCGATCTGGTTGGGCATGACGAACTGCTTTTGCGGGATTGCGCCCAGCAGCACATCGTTGATCACCTGATCGCGGGTCATGTCGCGCGTCTTCATCGTGTCGGGGATCTGGTTTTCGATCAGCGGCGTCCAGACATAGCCCGGAGAGATGCAGTTCACCGTGATGCCCTTTTGCGCGACCTCTAGGGCCGCCGTCCGGGTCAGACCCATCAGGCCGTGCTTGGCCGCGTTATAGGCGGACTTATTGGGGCTCGCGACCATCGAGTGGGCAGAGGCAGTGGAGATGATCCGGCCCCAGCCCTTGTCCTTCATGAACGGCAGCGCGGCCCGCATCGCGTGGAAGGGTGCGGAGAGCAGGATCGCAATCAGCTGATCCCATTTTTCAAGCGGATATTCGTCCAAGGGGGCGACATGCTGGATGCCGGCATTGTTGATCAGGATGTCTGGACCGCCGAGCGTATCATGGCAGGTCTGCACCATGGCCGCGATCTCGTCAGGCTTGGTCATATCCGCGCCGGACCAGATCGCCTTGGCGCCGCTTGTAGCTTCAAGCGCCGCGCGCTGTGCCTCAATGGCGGCCGCATCGCCGAAGCCGTTGATCATGACGGACGCGCCTTCGGCGGCGAGGGCCGTCGCGCAGGCGGCCCCAATTCCTGATGTGGACCCGGTGATCAGCGCGGTCTTGCCCTTGAGGATCATGTGAAACTCCCGTTGCTTAGCCTCCTGCGATTGCATCAGGCGCGGCTGCGGTGCAATGTCTTTCGCGTGAAGAGCGGGAGCAAGCCATGCGTCTAGACGATATTGATACCTCGGGCGTCGATGTTGAGGATCAGCGCGGATCGGGCGGGCGTGGCTTCCCCATGGGCGGTGGCGGCGGAATGCTGTCTTTGGGCCGGGGCC
Organism: uncultured Sphingomonadaceae bacterium; assembly: GCA_937996655.1. Classification (GTDB taxonomy): domain Bacteria; phylum Pseudomonadota; class Alphaproteobacteria; order Sphingomonadales; family Sphingomonadaceae; genus Aquisediminimonas. The sequence continues at coordinate 297,956 of CALKUK010000014.1, forward strand.
GTATGGGCTGCGGGACCATCATCTTGCTGCTCGCTTTGTTTCTGATCGGGCCAAAGCTTGGGATTGACCCTTGGCAGATTATTGGCGGCGGCGGGCAGATCGCGCCGGTGGAACAGACGCAGCAGGCCCCTGTCGGTCAAACAGGCACGCAAGGCTGTGAAGTGAATGCCGCCAGCAAGTTTAGCTGTCGGGTGCTGGCATCGGCTAATGACACCTGGGCCAAGGCATTCCCGCCGGGGAAATATACCAAACCCAAGATTGTGTTTTATACGCAGAACGGCCGGTCAGGCTGCGGTGCGGCGCAATCGGCGATGGGGCCATTTTATTGCCCGGCCGATCAGGGCATTTATCTCGATACCGATTTCTATGCGGAACTGTCGCAGCGCTTTGGCGCGGCGGGGGATTTTGCGCAGGCCTATGTCATCGCGCATGAGGTGGGGCATCACATCCAGTATCTGACGGGCATTGCCGATCAGGTCCGCCAATATCAGTCACGCGCGAACGAGGTGGAGGGCAATAAGCTCCAAGTGGCGATGGAGTTGCAGGCGGATTGCTATGCCGGTGTCTGGGCAGCGAAGAATAAGGAGCGGATGGAACCGGGTGATCTGGAAGAAGGTCTTCGCGCCGCGCATCAGATTGGCGACGATGTGCTTCAAAAGGCCGCCCAAGGCCGGGTCGTGCCGGAAGCCTTCACCCATGGGTCGGCCGAACAGCGCATGGCTTGGCTGAAGCGCGGGCTCGATACGGGTGATCCTGACCGGTGTGACACGTTCCAGACCGTGCAGCTCGACCGCTAGAGGGATGTCCAGGTGCGCATAGCGATCATCGCGCCGTCCTGTCGGCTGGAAGAGGCGGTGGCGGACAAGCTGCCCGCACTGCTGCGGGAGGCGCTGGGGGCAGATGCACCGGAATTGGTCATCCATCCCCAATGCTTCCTGTCAGAAGGTCATTTTGCGGGGCCGGATGCGGCGCGGGCCGATGCCTTTGTGGAGATGGCGAATGATCCGTCGATCGACGCGGTCTGGTTTGCGCGCGGCGGCTATGGCGCCAACCGCATGGCGGAAGATGCGTTGGCGCGGCTCAAGTCTCCGGCGGCGGACAAGCGCTATCTCGGCTATTCGGATGGCGGCTTCCTGCTCGCCGGTCTTTATGCGCGTGGCATCGGGCAGGTGGCGCACGGACCCATGCCAAGCGATCTGAAACGCACCGGTGGGGATGCCGCTGTGTTGCGTGGGCTGGAGTGGTTGATGACCGGGGCAGCCCCTGCATTCGGGGAACCGACGTTTCCTGCGGTCAACATCGCCCCGCCGCTTACCGGCGTGCCCGTTAAGCGCGCCGCCTTCAACCTCACCGTCCTCAGCCAGTTGCTCGGCACGTCGCTGCAGCCCGACCTCACGGACCATGTCCTGATGGTGGAAGAGGTGGGTGAATATATGTACCGCATCGACCGCAGCCTGTTTCATGTCACCGGCAATCCCGGCATCCGCGCGGTCGCCGGGCTGCAATTGGGGCGGTGCAGCGATGTGCCCGACAATGATCCTGACTTTGTCCTCCATGAAGAAGAGGTGGCACGCCACTGGTGTTCCAAGTCAGGGATCGCCTGGCTGGGCCGCGCGGACATCGGGCATGATGCGGACAATAAGATTGTGCCGTTCGGGTGAATTTCTTGTGTGTCATCCCCGCGATAGCGGGGATCCGGTCCGGGGCCCATAAACCGCCCAAGAAAAAGGGCGACAGGATTGCTCCTGCCGCCCCCATGTCCCTGCCTGGGATCTCGTGACTATTTAAGCTTCACCGCAATATAGCGGGGCGGGTTGCTGCCGCGCTGGATGAAGAGGAGAACGTTGTTGCGTCCGGCCTTTTTGGCGGCCGTCGTTACAGCGTTCAGGTCTTCGGGTGATGTCGTCGGCTGCTGGTTGGCCGAGAGGATGATATCACCGCGCTGGAGGCCCTTGGCGCCGGCGTCGCTCGATGGGTCCACCGCACCGATAACGATCCCACGGGGGACAGGGTTCAGCCGCAGGGCGCGGGCAATGTCCGGTGTCAGCGCTTCGACCGCAAGGCCAAGCGATTCCTTCGTGGCATTTTGGGCGGTCTGATCGTCTTCGGGGTCAAGGCCAGGTTCGCCCTGTGTCAGCGTGGCCAGACGGTCTTCCGACGGGCGTTCGCCCAGAACGGCGGTGAAGGTCTGACGCTTGCCGCCACGGATGACTTCAATCGGCACGCGCGCGCCGACCGGGCTGTTGGCGATCAGGAAGGACAGGGTCTGGTCCGGCGTGACCTCGGATCCATTGACCTTCACGACGACGTCGCCTTCGCGCAGGCCCGCTTTGGCCGCGGCCTCATTGGGTTCAACGCGGGCGATAAGTTCGCCGCGATTCTTGGGCAGGCCGAGTGCGTCTGCAGCACCTTCGTCGAGCGGCTGAATGCCGACGCCGAGGTAACCGCGCTTCACACGGCCACCGCTGCGCAGCGTATCGACGACAGGCGCTGCCACTTCCGCCGGGATGGCAAAGCCAATGCCGATATTGCCGCCGGTGGGGGAAAAGATCGCGGTGTTGATGCCGATGACGTTGCCGTTCATGTCAAACATCGGGCCGCCGGAATTGCCTTGGTTGATCGAGGCGTCGGTCTGGATGTAGCGGTCCGATGGGCCGCCATTGATGTTGCGGTGGAGCGCCGAGACGATCCCTGCGGTCACCGTGCCGCCAAGGCCATAAGGGTTGCCGATGGCGACGACCCAATCCCCCACGCGGGTGCGGGCGCTGTCGCCGAATTTCACGAAGGGCAGGTTCTTGCCTTCGATCTTCAGCACAGCAAGGTCTGACGTGGGGTCACGTCCGACGAGCTTGGCCGGATATTCGGTCTTGTCGGGGAAGATGACCGTGATCGAACTGACAGCCGCGCCGCGCTGCCCCGGGGAGACGACATGGTTGTTGGTGACGATATAACCATCTGACGAGATGACAAAGCCAGAGCCGAGCGACTGCGCTTCACGCGTCACGGGGCGGCCGCCATTGGCGTCGCCACCGCCGAACAAATCCCCAAAGGGCGTTCCGGCAAAGGGATTGTTGTTGGCCACCTGCACCTTTTGCGTGGTGGAAATATTGACCACGGCCGGCTGGAGACGTGCGGCAAGATCTGCAAAGCTCATCGGGGCGCCGGGGCGCGGCGCGGAGGTTGCTGAAATGGCGCCCGGTTCATTCTGGGCCTCTTGGGAAGCGGCCGGGGATTGCAGCGCAAGAGTAGCGGCCGTCCCGCCGAGCAGCATCGCCGCAGTCATGGCATAAGCGTAACGCACTATAAAATTCCTTCTTCGATTTTCGCGTTCATCACAACATCCCGCCTGCGGAAATGAAGCGATGGGTCTGAACCGGAATTGAACAGAATGCTTTCTGTTCAGATAGTTCTATTGCCCCCCACGAAACTCCCTCAGATAGTCATTCCCCGGTGAAAGGATCAGGTTGGTCGATCCTGTCTGCTTGGTCCCGTCAACGCCAAAGGTCGTTTTGTAGGACTGCATCGCCCGGTAGAAATCATAGAATTGCGGGTCCTTGCCAAAGGCCGCCGCATAGATTTTTGCAGCTTCAGCATCGGCAGTTGCGCGGATCACCTGCGCCGTTTTCCAGCCTTCTGCGCGCTTGGTGCCCGCTTCCTGCTGACGGCGTGTACGCATCCGTTCAAACGCGGATTCAAGCGTCGCGCCCTTGGGCAGATCGGCCCGCTTGATGCGGACGTCGATGACTTCTGCGCCATATTGCCGCGCCTCACGGTTCAGGCCGTCCTTGATGTTGGCCATCACCTGTCCGCGTTCCGGGCTCAGCAGTGCCGCAAAGGGCTCCTTGCCGAGTTCGTTGCGCAGCGAGGAACCAAGCAGCGGACGCAGCGCATCGCCCAGCCGTTCTTCGGTCCGCGCTGTCTTGTACATCTTCAGCGGGTCTACAATGCGATAGCGGGCAAAGGCATCGACCTGCAGCCGCAGCTGATCGGTCGACAGCACTTCCTGCTCATCCATGTCGATCGACTGGACGCGCTTGTCGAGCCACTGGATCTTTTCGGCAAAAGGAATGCGCACGATGATGCCCGCACCCGTCGCGCCGAAATTTTCGCCCGTCTTATAGGCATTGATGATGCGCACCGGCTCCCCGAAGCGGACGACCACGCCCTGGCGCGTTTCCGGCACGAAGGAGACGGTCGAGCCGATCAGGATGACGACAGCAATGGCGAGAAACGCGAGCGCTGCCGGATTGCGAAGAAGACGCTCGATCATCGTGCACCTCCCTGGGTCACCGCAGCAGGGGGTTCAGGGGCCCGTCGTGCTGCATTTGGCAGCGGCAGATAGGGCATGACACCGGGGGTTTCGACAATCGTCTTGTCGAGTTTACCCAGCACCTGTTCCATTGTTTCATAATACATGCGGCGGCGGGTGACGCCGGGCGCAAGCTTATACTGTTCATACACCTTGTCGAACGACTGCGCCTCACCCAGCGCGCGCTGGGTAACCTGCTGCGAATAGGTGTTCGCTTGGTTGATCATGGATTGCGCTTCCTGTTGCGCGGCCGTCACGTCCTTAAAGGCGTCAATGACTTCGGCCGGCGGGTCGGCGCGCTTGATGGCCACGCCTTCAATGCGCACGCCGGAGCGGTATTTGGCCAGAATGGCGCGCATACGCTGTTCCACATCGGCTTCGATCTGGCCACGCTTGGCGCCGATGGCGCCAATCAGGTCCACCCGCGAAATCGCGGCACGCATCGAGCTTTCGGCGACTTCCTTGATGGTTTCCTCAGGGTCAGTCAGCTGGAACTGGAACAATTCCGGGTCCGCGATGGACCAGCGCACCGAATAATCGAGATCGATGATGTTCTGGTCACCAGTGAGGATGAAATTCTGGGTGTTGCCGCTGGCCGGGATGTCGATGGTCCGGATTTCCGCGACGTTCAGCTTGGACACATTTTCAATCGGGTAGGGCAAGGTCAGCCCGATGCCGGAGCCGATCGTACGGGAGTAAGCCCCAAAGGTGGTGACCACGGCGCGCTCTTGCGGGCCGACGGCATGAAAGCTGGTGAGGAGAATCCAGACGCCAAGGATGATGGCACCGCCCAGACGGATCAATGGCCAAGGCACGCCACCTTCCGGGTTGCCGCCGCCAAACTGGTCGCGCAGGCGACGCAGCAGCTCATCCAAAGCGGAGGGTCCACGCGGACCACGCGGTTTTCCGCCGCCACCGCCACCGGGGGGCAGGTTCCAAGGATTACGGGGGCCGCCGCCGCCGTCACCGCCGGAGCTGCCTCCACCTGATTCACCGCCGCCGCGTTTGCCCCATGGGCCCCCCGCGTCGGCAAAAAGCACGCGTCCGCGCGCGATCCAGCCTGTTTTTCCGCTCATGTCTCTGCATATAGGGGGCGGATTTCATGAAAAACAGTGGCGCAGATGAATTCTCACCTTAAATCGCCGACATGTCCGAAATCGAAACGATCAAACAGGCGCTGGACGCCATCCCCGATCCCGCAGGCAAAGGCGGGTTGATAGCCTCTGGAAGGGCCGCCGCACCGCGCCTCGCCGATGGGCGTGCAGGCCTGATTCTCGACGTGGCGGGGCTCTCCGTCGCGCAGCGGGATGCCTTGTGCGCGGAGATTGAGGCGCGGTTGAAACAGATTGCGGGCGTCAAGGAAGTCCGCATCGCCATGACGAGTGAACGGACTCAACGGATGGTGGTGGCCATTGCCAGCGGCAAGGGCGGGGTCGGCAAATCCACCGTGTCGACCAATTTGGCCATCGCGCTGAAGCGGCTGGGCCTGAAGACCGGGCTCGTCGATGCGGATATTTACGGGCCGTCGCAGCCCCGGTTGACCGATACCGAAGGCAAACGGCCTGTGGCCGAAGGGCAGAAGCTGGTCGCGGTGGACACACCCTTTGGTGTGCCGCTGCTGTCCATGGGGCATCTCGTCAAGCCGGGTCAGGCCATTGCCTGGCGCGGGCCGATGGCGGGCAATGCGCTGGGCCAGCTGATCGATGCGGAATGGGGCGACGCCAATGTCCTCATCGCCGATATGCCCCCGGGCACGGGTGATGTGCAGTTGTCCATGGTGCAAAAGCATAAGCCCATTGGCGCTGTGATTGTCTCCACACCGCAGGACCTCGCTTTGATCGACGCGACACGCGCGATTGACCTGTTCCGCACTTCGGACGTGCCGATCATCGGCATCATCGAAAATATGTCGGGCTATGCCTGCCCGCATTGTGGAGAGATTTCTGATCCCTTTGGCAGCGGCGGCGCCGAAGCGGCAGCTAAGGAATTGGGCGTCCCCTTCCTCGGGCGCATTCCGCTCGCGATGGACATTCGGGCTGCGTCTGATGCGGGCCAACCGCCCGCCGCTGGGAACGGACCGCATGCCGGTGCGTTTATGTCGATTGCGGAGCAACTTGCTGCATGGATCCGCTCGCACGGAGGATAAGATGGCGCTGACCCGTAACGAAGATCTGGCCGCACTGCTTTCGTCGGTCCGGTCCATCGCTGTTGTCGGCGCGTCGAACACGCCGGAGCGGGCGAGCTTCAGTGTCATGAAATTTCTGATCGACCATGGCTATACCGTCATCCCGATCAACCCCGGGCTTGCGGGGCAGAGCATTCACGGGGTGGAGGTGAAGGCCAGTCTCGCCGAGGCGGGGCCGGTTGATATGGTCGATATCTTCCGAAACTCGGTCGCCGCCGGTGCCGTTGTGGATGAGGCGATTGCGGCGGGGGCCAAGGCTGTCTGGATGCAATTGGGCGTCGTCAATGAAGAGGCGGCGGCCCGGGCAGAGGCCGCGGGCTTGAAGGTGGTGATGGATCATTGCCCGAAGATTGAGATCGCGCGGCTGGGGTTAGAGAAGCTTAAATAATTTTGGTCATGCCCGCGCAGGCTGGCATCTTGGGCGCCCGAGCCGTGATACCCCAGACTTCGCTGGGGTGACGTTGAAGTTGACGGGCTCACCGCACCGAATATTGGCGTGCCCGTTCTTCCAGCCGGGCGACGGCGACGGGGTGGAGCGGCGTTCCTGTGGCCAGCACACCGAATGCTTCGCCCTTGGTCGAGTTGAACCGTAGCGGACGGCCATGGGCGTCCGTCACTTTGCCACCGGCTTCTTCAGCGATGAGCGCGGCGGCAGCGATATCCCATTCATGGCCCCAGCGCAGGGCGGCGACCAGATCAGCCTCATCGGCGGCGACCATGGCGATGCGCAGCGCGATGGAGTTTGGTTTGTAGACGGTGACCAGATCCATATCGGCCTTGGGCAGAAGGTCGGCCGGCACGCGCGCGCCGGACAGGTCGGTGCGGGTGCTCGCTGTTAGCGGCAAGCCATTGCGGACAGCCCCTTTGCCGCGGGCCGCACGCCAATGCTCGTCCCGTGCGGGAGCGTCGAGCACGGCCAATGTCGCCCGCCCGCCTTCGACCAACGCGATTGAGACGGCCCAGCCGTCGCGGCCCCGCACATAATCGCGGGTCCCGTCAATCGGGTCGACCACCCAGACGCGCGGCCGCATCAGCCGTTCGGCATTGTCGGCCGTTTCTTCCGACAGCCATCCTGCATCCGGGTCCAGCCGCTTCAGTTCATCTTTCAGGAACCGGTCCACCGCCAGATCAACTTCAGACACGGGATTGCCGGGGGACTTTTCCCATTGCTCAAACGCGCCGCGATAGCTTTTGAGCGCAAGCGCGCCGGCTTCGCGGGCAATCTCGCTCAAGGCGTCAAGGCGGGGATCAGTCACCGGCGAGGGTCATGCCTTTCAACCGCAGCGTCGGCGCATTGGTGCCGTGCCGGAAGTCGAGATCATTTGCGGGGGTGAGGGTGCGGAACATCTCTTTGAGATTCCCGGCAATCGTAACCTCGGCAACAGCGCCTTCAATCTGGCCATTGCGGATGACAAAGCCAGAGGCGCCGCGGCTGTAATCGCCGGTCAGTCCATTCACGCCGTGGCCGATCAGGTCGGTCACGTAAAAGCCTTCCTTGATGTCCGCCATCAGATCAGCTGGGGAGACACTTCCCGCTTCCATATGCAGGTTGGTCGCGCCTGCCCCCGGCGGTCCGCTGACGCCGCGTGAGGCATGGCCGGTGGGCTGCAGACCAAGCTGACGGGCCGAGGCGGAATCGAGCAGCCAGGTCGTCAGGCGGCCCTTTTCAATGATCGCACGTCTTTGGGTTGGTAAACCCTCTCCATCGAACGGCTTGGACCGAAGGCCACGCAGCCGGTGCGGATCATCCACAATCGTGATGCCGGGGCCGAACACGTCTGTTTCCAGCGCGTCGAGCAGGAAACTCGTCTTGCGGGCAATCGCGCTGCCCGTGATCGCGCCGATCAGATGGCCGATGATGCTCCCGGCCACACGCGGATCAAACAGGACCGGCATCGGCCCGCTTTTGAGGCGGACAGGATTGAGCCGGGCAACAGCGCGCTCACCCGCCTCTCTCCCAATCGTCGCGGCATCGTCGAGGTCGGCCAGATGGCGCGTCGAATGCCAGCTATAATCGCGCTGCATGTCGGAGCCTTCGCCTGCGAGCACGCTGGCCGAGACGCCGTGGCTGGACCCGGAATAGCTACCGGCAAAACCGCCGCTTGTGGCAAGGCCAACCAGAGCCCGACCGGCGCTGGCGGAACCACCTTCGCTGTTGGTCACACCGGCGACAGCGCGCGCGGCGTCCTCTGCGCGGGTCGCGCGGTCCCGAAGGTCCTGCGGCGATACTTCTCCGCCATCGTCGATATCGAAATTGGCAGGCACACCCGTCATCAGCCGGTCTTGCGGCGCGAGGCCTGCATAGGCGTCTTCAGGCGCTTGACCGGCCATGGCGACGGCGCGTTCCGCCAGCTTTTCCATGGCGTCGACCGACAGATCCGACGATGAGGCGCTGGCCGACTGCTGGCCGACAAAGACGCGCAGGCCAATTTCCTCGCCTTCGGACCGCTGAACATCTTCCAGCGTACCCAGCCGCACCTGCACGCCGGTGGAGGCATCGGCCACATAGATGGCATCGGCGGCATCCGCGCCCGCTTTCAACGCACGGGCAACAAGGTCGGCAGCGCGGTCGCGCGCTTGATCAATGGTCAGCATCCGCCCCGCTTAGGCGTTTGGCCGCAAAGGCTCAAGCCGAAGCGCCGACCGTGATCATCGCCAGCGCCACGAGCAGACCGGCAAAGCGGTTGGAGCGGAACTTAGCGAGCGCATCTGCGCCATCATCGGGCCGGAGCGATGCCACCTGCCAGACGAAGTGGAGTGCAGCGGGCAGCAATGCCGCCAGCGCCAGCATCTGCGGACGGACCTGCCAGATGGCCGCGCCCCAAAGCAGCAATGCCAGCGCGTAGAACATCGTAACGCCAAGTTTGACGCTGCCGCCCAGCGCCCGGGCGGATGAGCGGATGCCGATCAGCGCGTCATCCTCGCGGTCCTGCAAGGCGTAGATCGTGTCATAGCCGATCACCCAGAAAATCGATCCGGCATAAACGAGCAGCATGGGCAAGGCGGCGTCCGCCACCGCCATCCAGCCGACCAGAGCGCCCCAGGAAAAGACGAGGCCAAGCCAAGCCTGCGGCCACCAGGTGATGCGCTTCATAAAGGGATAGGCGGCAACCGGCGCGAGACTGGCCAGCGCCACCAGCTCCGCTGTCCAGCGAAACTGGAGCAGCGCGACCAGTCCGATCAGCGAAAGCGACACGAGCCAAGCCCATGCCTGTTTGACGCTCACCGCACCACTCGCCACCGGACGGTTGCGGGTGCGTTCCACTTGCGCGTCCAGATCCCGGTCGACAATGTCGTTATAGACGCATCCCGCGCCGCGCATCGCAATGGCGCCGAGCAGCATCCATAACGCCAGATCCCAGCGCTGTGGCAGGCCACCGGCAAGGCCGAGCCCATAAATGCAGGGCCAAAAAAGCAGCCACCAGCCGATCGGCCGGTCGAGCCTTGCCAGTGAGGCATAGGGTCGGGCGGCGGGAGGCAGGATCCGCATCAGGCCGGTCAGCTCGATATCGGGCACCGCAAAGGTCTCAGATGTCGAGGTTTCATTTCGCCGCGCGTTCATGCTAATCGCTCTTATGCCCGCAACACCGGCCTGGCCACCCCAATCCACACCGCGCCTCTTCGTTGAGGCGCCCCTTTCCGATGGCGCGGACGTCCGCATTGACGGCGGACAGGCCCATTATCTGATCAACGTCATGCGCCTGAAGGATGGCGCGCCCGTAAAGCTGTTCGATGATCAGACAGGTGAATGGCTGGCCGAAGTGGCCGCGACGGGCAAGCGCGACATCGTGCTACGCGTTGTCGCGCAGTTGCGGCCGCGCGAGGAGGTGCCCGATCTTTGGCTGCTGGCGGCGCCGGTCAAAAAAGCGCGGCTCGACATGGTCGTAGAGAAGGCGTGTGAACTGGGTGTGGCCCTGTACCGCCCCGTCATCACGCGGCGGACGATTGTGGAGCGGCTCAACATGGACCGCCTGCACGCGACGATGGTGGAGGCGGCCGAACAATGTGGTCGCACGGCGCTTCCGCGTATTGAAGAGGCTGTGAAGCTGCCTGCTTTGTTGCGCGATTGGCCAGCGGACCGCGCGCTCTTTTTCGCGGATGAAGAAGGCGGCGTGCCTTTTGCAGACGCTGTTCGGCCGGGTCCTGCTGCGATCCTTGTGGGGCCGGAAGGTGGCTTTGATGCCGATGAGCGCGCCGCCATCAAGGCGCTGCCGCAGGCTGTCGGCGTGTCACTCGGCCCCCGTATCCTGCGCGCCGAGACAGCGGCGATTGCGGCGCTGTCTGTGTGGATGGCCAAGGCCGGGGATTGGAGCTAGCCCCCCACTCGCCCTGAGCCTGTCGAAGGGCCGTCCTTTTTCTTTGTCAGCGATAGTGAACAGAAAGGGCAGGGCTTCGACAAGCTCAGCCCAAACGGTGTTGTTTACGGCCTTACAACAACCCCCGTATCGGGGTTTTGCTGGCCCGACAGCGTGGCCTGAAACACTTCGGCCGCCGCCGCCAGCCCGTCACGATGCTCGACTTTCATGAAGCCCTTGGCCGATGCGACAAAGCTCGCCCAAGCGCCGCCGACCGCTCTGGCAAAGCCTGCGGGGCTGAGCGCTTTGATGGTCTCCAACGCTTCGGTGGGCGCAAAGAAGAGGACCGGCTGTGGCCCCGGTAGCGGTGCCTCTCCCGCACCCTGTGCGCCGACATGGGTGGCGCCCACCGTGCTCGAATATTTGAGATGGTCACCCATAGCCGTATGCACGGCGTGGATCAGCTTAGCATTGCCGGCGAAGTCCACAAAGACGGCTGCCCCGGGCGCACTCGCGGCGACGTCCTCATACGCGACAACCTCATCGTACAGGCCAGACGCCTTTACGAAGGCGACATTGCCGGAGGAGGTGAGGCCGATCCGGCGGACAGCGGGGGAGGCCAGCTTTGCACAATGGGCAAGCGCCATAGCAGTCTTGGACGATGCGCTCGTCATGATCAGCGCGTCGGCGCCGAACCAGTCATTGCGGCGGTAGAAATCCTCGATGAGGAAGCCCGTTTTGAACAATGGGCCGAAGATCATGCGGGCATCTTCATTGGCCGGATCATGCTCTGGGTCGGCGGCAAGGCGGCTATATTGGTTGTAGAACATGCTCATTGGCTGACGGTGGGCCGCGCTGTCGGTGAAGCCGCCTGCCGAGATGTTGGCGGGTATCACATCCAGATGCGTGCCCATGGGAAGGTAGCCGTACACACGTTCGCCCACCGCAATGTCCGGGCAGTTGGACGCTTCGACCCGCGCATGGCCCCACATCGGGACAATGCCCCAGCCCTCAGGCGCGGGGAAGAAGTTCCAATATTGGAACATGTCCCCCATCACCGCATAAGTCACGTTGTTGGCGGTCACGGCAAAGCTTTCGACCTTCAGGCGGACAGCACCTTCGGCCAAAGGCAGCAGGTCTGTGTCTGTGACGTTCATCGTGGTCAGCGCGTCGCGCTTTGCCCAAACTGCCTGTGTCATGCGCACTCTCCTGCTCGGTTCCGTTTGCGCCACGCTAGACAGCCGTTACCGCCAAGGCAATATCATAGGCCCTTGCCGACATGGCGAAAGATGGGGTAGAAGATTAACCAATACGGTTATTGAGGGTTGTCATGATCACACGCATCCGCGAAGTGCGCCGCGCCAAGGGGCTGACCTTGGCAGATGTTGGCGCGCGCTGCGATCCGCCGACCACCGCGCAGACGATCGGACGTCTGGAAACCGGCACGCGCACCGTGTCGGTTGATTGGCTCAACCGGATTGCGCTGGCGCTTGGGGTTGAGGCCGGGGATCTTGTCGAACTGCCGGAACGGGCGGACCTGCCGGTCGCAGCAATCCTCGGCGCCGACGGAGCGAGTGCACCGCGCCATGAACAGGTGGCCGCAGCGCCCGCGCCGGACGCGGGGTCGATTGCCGTTCTGGTCGATGCCGGGGTGGGTGACTATCGGGCCGGTGACCAGATTTGGTGCGCGCGGCTTGCGCCCGATGGGTTTGCAACCGCTCTCAACCGGGATGTGCTCGTCCCCCGTCCGGCGGGTCGCTATGTGTTCGGTCGGCTGATCGGGCGGCAGGACGCGCGGCTACAGATCCTGCCGCTAGGCGCGGGGGCCAAACAGCAAATCTTTGATGATCCGGCCTGGATTGCCGTCGCCACGCGACTTGTCCGCGCGCTTTGAAACAGGCTCTATGACAGGAATTTAAGGCGCATTTCATTTGCTCCCACCGGGGTCCGGCTCTAGCCCAAAGGCATTCCGGTCCGGCGGTCGTCCGGCCCATTGAGGGGAGTTACAATGCGCAAGACGTTTTCTTTCATGCTTCTGGCATCTGCCGCAATCGGCCTTGCCGCATGTGGCAACAGCGGATCGGACAGCATTCCCGAAGGCCAGACCGTCGCCCGTGTCGACAATAAGGATGTGACCATCCATGAGCTGAATGCCGAACTGAGCGGCGCGCAGCTGCCCAGCGGTGACGCGCGCAAGCCTTATGAGCAGGCCGCCCTTCAGCGGATCATCGACCGCCGCATTCTCGCAGATCTTGCGCGTGAGAAGAAGCTGGATGACTCACCCGAATTCGTCTTGCTGAAGCAGCGCGCCGAGGAACAGGTGCTTGTCGAACTGCTGCAGAAGAATATCGCCACGGCCGCCAAAAAGCCGACCGTTCAGGAAGCCAAAGCCTTCATCGCGGGGAACCCGACCCTCTTTGCCAACCGCAAGGTCTTGGCGGTTGATCAGATCATCTTCCCCGTGCCCAAGGACCCGAAGAAGCTGCAAGAACTGGCTCCGCTGAAGTCGATGACCGATGTCGAAAAGTGGCTGATCGACAATGGCATTCAGTATCGCCGTCAGCCGACCCAGCTCGATACGCTTCAGGTGCCGCCGGAAATGGCCACGAAGATTGTCGGGCTCCCCGCCGGTGAAGTGTTCGTTGTGCCCGCCAATGGCGCTGTCTCCGCGAATGTTATCACCGACAGCAAGGCGCAGCCCGTGACCGGTGATGAGGCCAATAATGTGGCCATGCGGATGCTCGCCAACAAAGCGATCCAGGCCGCCGCGACCAAGGAGCTTGAAGCCGAAGTCAAAAAGCGCCGCGACGCGGTGACCTATCAGACCGGCTTTGCACCGCCTAAGGCTCCGGGTGCGCCGGGTGCCAAGCCGGCTGCTGCGGTTCCCGCAAAGCTCTAACGATCTTGGAGAACAGACAGGCGGGGGGACGCGATAGCGACCTCCGCCTGTCCATTTTCAGGCATGGGCCTTCTACATGACGGACGCACCAGAGCTGTCGATCCTGATGGTCAATTGGAACACGCGCGACATGACGCTGGCGTGCCTGCGGTCTGTCTTTTCCGAAACGCGCGACACCTCGTTTGAACTGATCCTTGTCGACAATGGGTCGGCAGACGGCTCGGCGGCGGCCATCGGGGCGGAATTTCCTCAGGTGAAGGTCATCGCGGAAAGCGAAAATCACGGCTTTGCCAAAGCCAATAATATCGCGGCCAAAGTCGCGACCGGCCAGTATCTCCTGCTCCTCAATACCGACACCGTTATCCTCGATGGCGCGATTGATAAGATCGTCGCCTTTGCCCGCGCCAATCCGTCTGCAAAGCTTTGGGGCGCCCGCACGTTGTGGGAAGACGGGACGCTCAACCCGACATCGGTGTGGAAACGGATCACCCCCTGGAGCGCCTTTTCTTTTGCGGTTGGCCTGCGCGGCGCGCTGTCGCGGTTCGAGCTGTTTAACCCCGAAGGCATGGGCCATTGGCCGCGCAATACGGTGCGTGAGGTCGATATCGTTGCGGGCTGTTTCCTGCTGATGGAGCGCCACTTCTGGAATGCGCTGGGCGGCTTTGATGCGCGTTTCTTCATGTATGGTGAGGAAGCGGATCTGTGTGCCCGCGCGCGGGCGGCCGGCGCGCGACCGCTGATGACGCCGGACGCGACGATCATTCACTATGGCGGCAAGAGTGCGGCCAGCCATGCGAGCAAGATCGTCTATGTCATGGGCGCGCGGATTGGCCTTGTCCAAAGCCAGTCGGGGGCAATTGGTGGCGCGATTGGGCGGTTGGCCTGCATCGCCCATGTCGGCATCCGTGCTTATGCCTTTGGATTGCTCAGCCGCCTGCGGCCCGCGCGCTTTGAGAAGAACGCGCGGGAATGGGGGCATGCCTGGTCTCGCCGGTCGGAATGGCGAAATGGGCCAAGTGCCATCGAAGTGAAGCGATAGGGGTTGCCATGACAGACATGACCCATGTGATCCTCACCCGCTTCAACGTCCCGACCAAGGGGCGTGAAGCGGAAATCCGCTCCCGCACCGGCTGGTTGGAGCGGCGCTTTGATATTTTTGAACAATATTGTCTGCCCGCCGTTGCGGCGCAGACCAACCGCGATTTCATTTGGATCATCTATTTCGATACAGCGACGCCCGCGGCCTACCGGGACCGGATTGCGCGTTGCCAGAAGGAGTTTCCCTTCGTCGACCTCTACCGTGAGGATATGCCGCTCGACACCGTTGTCGATGATGTCCGCGCGCAGCTAAAGCCCGGCAGCGAAACAGTGCTGACAACGCGGCTCGACAATGATGATGGCATCGCGCGCGACTTTGTGGAGCGGCTGCAACGCCATGCCCACACCGTGAAGCCGGGCACCGCGCTCAACTTTCCCGACGGCGTCTCTTGGCGCGACGGCTGGGTGTTCAGCGCGCGGGATGAGAGCAATCCTTTCGCCTCCGTGCTGGAGCGTTCCGATGGTTTCCGCACCATCTGGGCGCGGCCGCATGCGTTGCTGCACGAAGCTTTTGCCATGCATCAGATTGAGGATGGGCTTGGCTGGCTGCAGGTCATCCATGGGGAGAATGTCACCAACCGCGTGAAGGGGCGGCAGCGCCCCGGATCTGTGCTGGGCGATGCCTTTGCCATTCGCCCGGGCAGCGATGTGAAGTCGCCCGGCCCAATGGATGCGTTGGTGGAAAACCTTGTCCGCTATCCCGCGCGGTTGGCCCGTGAAACTGCGGTGAAGCTGATCAAGCCATTCCTGAAGGTTGTGCGCTAGCCGTCCGTGCCGTCCACCAGGAGGTGAGGGTCGCCAGGCCATAAGCGAACCAGGCAAGCCAGGTCGTATTGGCATCCACCACAGTTGCAACCGGCCCGAACCAGTTGACCGCCTGCAACATCAATAACACGCCGCCAAGCACATAGACGGACAGGCGCAGACCACCCGTTGCCCGCGCGTAGAGCCAGAGTGCGCCTAGCGTGATCCCTATTTCCAGCGGCATCTCAATGGTGGGGTGGTTCCATAGGCCCAGTCCGAGCTTGGGTGGCTGGCCGGTGATCGTCAGATCCGGCACATGGACGAGCAGATCAAGCAGCCAGTGCGAGACGACGACGGCAAAGCCGATCAGCGCCGCCGTGCGGTTGCGGGAGGCCAGCCAAATGAGGGCGGCAAACACCGCGCCAAACACCGCACTGCCCAACAGGCTGTGCGTGTAGGGCATATGGTATAGGTCCATCGGGTTCATGACGCTGATGCCGGGGGAAACCCGCATTTGCTCCGCCCCGGTCAGCAGCAGGCCGAAGAACGCCCAATCCACCAACTGGCCACCGATAAAGAGGATGGGGAGCGGCGGCGCATCCTTGTGCGTCGCGGCGACAAGCGCAGGTGCGAAATGACCGATGAACATGGACGGGCCTCCCTCATTTGCCCGCGAGAGCGTGTGCGCCCCTAGCGGTCTTTTTTCTTGTACATAGCGAGCATCCGCGCTGTGACCGCGAACCCGCCGAAGATATTTACACTGGCCAAGGCCACCGCGATCAGCCCGAGCATCTTCGCCACGCCCCATGCGCCTGCCGGTGACGCCGCGATCAGCGCGCCGACGATGATCACGGAGGAAATGGCATTCGTCACCGCCATCAGCGGCGTATGGAGCGCAGGCGTGACCGACCAGACGACATAATAGCCGACAAAGCAGGCCATCACGAAGATCGACAAGATCGAGATAAAGTCCATTTAGCGCTCCGCAGTCCAAGGCAGGACGAAGTTGCGTCCTTCGGACCATGTCTGCCCGATCATCTTACCATCCACAAGACAGGCCGAGCTATGATAAAGGCCTTTGCCATCTGTTGTCCGGAAGGCGACGCACTTGCGATCCTGCCCGCGCCCCACGCGCCCGGCAAGGATTTCGCTATTGTAAAAGCTGCCGGTCAGGCTGCCATCCTCAGCGACGGTCAGTACCATCGGCTGCGAATAAGGCGCATCGGTGAGCGAGACACGCAAATCGACCTTCCAGGTGCCTGCGAGCGGCGCGTAACGCTCGACGACTGCTTCGGCAGTGGCCGTGGAGGCGAGAAGAAGGAGCGGGAGAACCAGTGCTTTCATTTCGGAGGCACACCTTCATTTGCTGTTACAATAATGTGGTGCAGGACGCTTCGAGAATTGGCAAGAGTGTCCTCAAAATCCCCTTTCCCGATGGGGGAGGATTGCTATCCCAGCAGCCTTTCATTCACCACCTTGCCGCCCTGTGTCAGGCGGATGGCGGCGGTAATTTCGTCTTCGTCGGGGAGGATCGGTTTGCCGGCCTCCTTGTCCCAGAAGGCGGAGAGGAAGTTGTAGAGGTTGCGCGCAAACAGCGCCGATGCATCGGCGGCGAGGTGGGCGGGCGTGTTGGAATAGCCGATGATCTTCACACCGTGCTTCACGACAACCTCATCGGGCTTGGAGCCTTCGACATTGCCACCCTGTGCCACGGCCAGATCGAAGATGACGGAACCGGGCTTCATCGTTGCGATCTGCGCATCGGTTATAAGGCGCGGGGCTGCGCGACCGGGGATGAGCGCGGTGGTGATGACGATATCCTGCTTGGCAATGTGCGCGGAGACGAGTTCGGCCTGTGCGGCCTTATACTCGTCGGACATTTCCGTCGCGTATCCGCCAGCGCCTTCGCCCTCAATGCCTTTGACAGCCTCGACGAAGATGGCCTTTGCGCCCAGCGATTCGATTTGTTCCTTAGTCGCCGAGCGGACGTCCGTTGCAGAAACCTGCGCGCCCAAGCGGCGGGCGGTCGCAATGGCCTGAAGCCCGGCAACCCCAACGCCCATGATGAAGGCGCGCGCGGCAGAAATGGTCCCCGCTGCTGTCATCATCATCGGGAAGGCGCGACCATAAGCGGCCGCGGCTTCAATGACGGCCTTATAGCCCGACAGGTTCGATTGAGAGGAGAGGATGTCCATTGACTGCGCACGCGTGATGCGCGGCATGAACTCCATCGCCAGCGCCTCAACGCCAGCCGCCGCATAGGCGTCAACGCGGTCACGTTGCCCGAATGGGTCGAGGCCCGCGACGATCCATGCGCCCGCCGCCATGCCCTTGAGCGCCTTGGGGTCTGGCCCCTGCACGCCAAGAATGATGTCGGCGTCTTTCAGGACATCCGACCCCTTGCCGACCGTTGCGCCCGCCGCTGCATAATCGGCATCGGCAATTGAGGCGCCCGCCCCGGCCCCGGCTTCCACAGCGACGGTCGCGCCCAGCGCGATGAATTTCTTCACCGTCTCCGGCGTCGCCGAAACGCGCGTTTCGCCTGCCGCTGTTTCGCGCAGGACGGCGAGCTTTGTCACCTTATTTGGAGATGAGAATGATGACGAGTGCGGCGAGAAGTGCCGAAGCGATGGCGCCCCACTTCATCAGGTTCATGACACCGGCATAGGTGCCTTCGTGCGCTTTCATGTCGTTGTTGCTGGCCATTGCTTCTTCTCCCGTTGACTCTTGAACCCCGGCTTTAATGGCGGATGAACTCCGTCTCAAGTCTCCATTCAGCTTTGCAGCAGTAATCGCCCGTCAACCGCACAGTGTGTCCGTCGTCACAGGTTTAAGGGCATGTTTACGCTTAAACTCTAAAAACGTCCGAAATCGGGACAGAATTTCAGGGGGCAAGATGACGCCAACGGGCATGCGCATGGTCATGCTGATCGACGATGAGCCAGCGCAACAGCGTCTGGTGTCGGCGCTTGCTGCGCGCGCAGGCTGGCGCACGATCTTTGCCGCAGACTCTGAAACCGCCATTGCGCATCTCGGTACCCGTGACGGGATGATGCTCGACGCGGTCCTCATTGATCATTCCATGTCGAACAGCGAGGCCGTGGCCCTGATCCGTGAGATCAAGGCGCGGCGTCAGGCGCTCCCCATCCTCATGCTCACGCCGGTCAGCGATGTTGGCATCGCAGTGGAGGCGATGCGTGCCGGGGCAACCGATTTCCTCGTCAAACCGATTGCGCCGGACCGTCTGATCGCGGCCCTCGATGCGACGCTTGATGAACGCGTGGCAGCGGGAGAATTGCGTCCGCTCACCGAAAAGATTTCGGCAACGCTGGGCTTTGAAGATATTGTCGGCTCGTCTCCCGATTTTCGGGCGGCGCTCGCCATCGCGGCAAAGGCGGCGCGGTCCCGCCTGCCGATCCTGATTGAGGGCGAACCGGGCGTCGGCAAGGAAGTGGTGGCAGAGGCCGTCCATGCCGCATCGCCGCGCTCCAAACGGGTGATGACGACGGTCAATTGCGGCGCCATTCCCTCCAACCTTATTGAATCGCACTTGTTCGGACATGAAAAGGGCGCCTTTGCGGGGGCCTTTGCCCGCCATGTGGGCAAGCTCATTGATGCCGATGGCGGCACGCTGTTCTTGGATGAGGTCAGCGAGCTGTCCATGGGCGCGCAGGTGAAGCTGCTCGGCTATCTTCAATCGGGGGAATTTCTGCCCATTGGCGCGCGCCTGCCGCAGGAGGCCGATGTCCGCATTGTCGCTGCCTCCAATTCCAAATTGTTGCAGGCGGTTGAGGCCGGCACCTTCCGCGAAGACCTGTATTATCGCCTCAACGTCGTTCAATTGACCATCCCGCCGCTGCGCGAACGGCTGGGCGATATTCCGGCTTTGTCGCGGCATTTGCTCTCACGCATCGCCAAACAACCGGGGCTGCGCGATTTGGGCATTACAGACGCCGCGATGGAATTGCTCGTCAGCTATGATTGGCCGGGCAATGTCCGCCAGTTGCAAAACGTTCTGTTCCGCGCCGCCGTGCTGTGTGAAGGCGATGCGCTGACCATCGGGGATTTTCCGCAGGTTGCCAGCAAAACGGCCCCGCGCTCCATGCCGGATGCCGCCAACACCAATCAGGACTCCGGCGTCACTCTGTTTCTGGCAGACGGGCATATGCGCCCGCTGGATGATATTGAGGCCGACATCATCCGCCTCGCCATCGGCCATTATCGCGGCCGGATGACCGAAGTCGCCCGGCGCTTGGGCATCGGCCGCTCCACATTATACCGCAAGCTTGCTGAACTGGGGATCAGCGAAGTCGCCTGATTGCAAAAGACTCTTCGTCGCCCCGTGCTCGACACGGGGCTTGGCTCTTCTTGCACCTCTCCGCTTGGCATGATGCTCGAATGGCCAGACCTCTGAGAGCAGGCGTATCCCGCGAGCAGGGGGGGGGGGCGAAACCGCGCGGAGGATAGCCAAGCCCCGTGTCAAGCACCGGGCGACGCGGAAGATAAGGCGAACGTGTCCACGCCGCCTAGCCTCTCGCAAATCCCGCGCTATGAGGCTTCATGACCGGTGACCTCTTTTCCGACACCCCGAACCCACCCTTGGACGGCCAGACGCTGACCCGCGCCGATATTGTCGCGCGGGTGCGTGCCGGTGCGTCGCTCCATCTTGTCGATTGTGATCTGGAAGATGCCGATCTGTCAGAACTCGACCTGACAGGGGCGGTGTTTGACCGGTGCACTTTGCGCCATACCAACTTCAAGGCTGCGCGGCTCGATGGTGCGCGCTGGCTCTCCTGCCGGGGGGCGTTCGCTGATTTTGTCGGCGCGTCGTTGGGCGAGGCTGCCCTCACTTCAAGCGATTTCAACAATGCGGCCTTCCGCGGCGCGACCCTGGCCTTTGCGCAGTTTAAAAGCTGCAAGCTGACCGGCGCGGACCTGACTGACGCGCGCATGATGGATGTGCGCTTTGAAGAGACGCTGCTGATCAACGCCAAATTGCCGGGGCAGTCCTTCCGCAAGCAGACGCTGGTTCGTGTGGACTTCAGCCAAGCTGATCTGCGCAAATGCGATTTTCGGGAGACGGTGTTTGAAGCCTGTTCCCTGCGCGACGCCAATGTCTCGGCCTGCCGTTTTGAAGGGGCTGATCTGCGCGACGCAGACTTGGGTGGCATCCGGCTGATCGATGCCGCCCCCTATCGCGGGGCCATTATTTCCCGCGAGCAAGCAGGGCAGCTGCTGGCCGAACTGGGATTGAGCGTCCGCTAAATCAATTGCGTCCAAAGAGCGCGGTCGTCGCCCACCATCCGGTGAGCGAGGCGCTGCCGGTCAGGAATGTGCCCCAGGCAATGTCGAACAAAGTGACCTTGGTGCTCCACATTTTGAGCGTGGCCTGATTGGTCAGATCATAGGTGGCGTAACACAGGCACCCGAGCACCGCACCTTGGATGAGCGCGGTCTGCCAGCGGCCATTGGCAAAGGCGGGGCCGACGGCAAACCACATCATGCCCGCAATATAGATCAGGTAGAACGCAACAGCAGGGCCGAGCTTCAGGCTGCCGAGCAGCGGGCCAAGTTCTGGCTGGTAGAGGCGCGTATACATGGTGCGCAGCCAGATGCTGTCGATCAGCGCAAAGGCGATTCCGGTCGCCAGATATCCCACGGCATATTTTGCAAGCATCGTCATTCTCCCCGGCGGTCAGCGCGGACTAAGGGCTGCATCCCTGTGGCCGCGCCAGACGCGTATCGCCTGCACGCTTTCAGCAACGTCGTGCACGCGGATGATCTGTGCGCCTTGTTCGGCGGCTTTGAGCGCAAGTGCAAGCGATCCGCCCAATCTTTTGTCGGCCGGGGCCTCATTGGACAACGCGCCGACAATCCGCTTGCGGCTGGCGCCGAGCAAGAGGGGCACACCCAAGCCATGGAACAGCGAGAGGCCGTTCATGATCTGGAGGTTGTCCATCACGCTGCGTTTGCCAAAGCCGATGCCGGGGTCTGCGATGATGCGTGTGCGGTCAACACCGGCGGAGACGACGGTCGCGATGCGGTCCGCCAGCCAGTCATACACCTCGATCAACGGGTCGGTGTAACCGTCATTGCCATGCGGATCGGTGGGCTTGCCGGGATAATGCATTAGCACGACAGGCGCGCCCGATGACACGACCACCTCCAGCGCACGATCATCATAGAGCAGGGCGGAGACATCGTTGATGAGGTGTGCGCCCGCTGAAAGCCCCGCCTCCATCACGGCGGCTTTGCGCGTGTCGAGCGACAGGGCGATGCCGCTGTCCTTCAGCCGTTCAACCACTGGAATGACGCGGGCGATTTCATCTTGTTCCCACACATCAGCCGCGCCGGGGCGAGTGGATTCGCCGCCCAGATCGATGATGGCGGCGCCTTCTTCGGCCATCTGCATCGCCAGCGCGGCAGAGCCCGCCGGGTCTTCCAGATGGTCACTGCCGCCGGAAAAGCTGTCGGGCGTGATGTTAAGGATGCCCATGATGTTGGGCTGGTCAAACCGGATTGTCCGCGCGCCCAATTGCATGGTCCCGCGCGGCGATGTGGCGGCACTTATCATCGTGCGCAGGCGCGCTGCCTGTTCGGGTGTGACCGCGGCAAGGGCGTCGTCCACACGGTCGATGGGCACTAAAGTGCTACCGGTTCGCACGCCGCCATCCGTCGCGATGATCTCCCAAGCGGCAAAGAATTGCAGCCCGCCGGCCAGCCGTTCAAACTGCCCGTCAAAACCGAAGGGCGCGTCGATCAAGGCCGTCGGCCGGGCGTAAAGGGTGGCGGTGGAGGGTGCGTTGATCATCGGAACCCTCTTTATGCGCTCAGGCTGAGCTTGTCGAAGCCCGGATGGGCACATTTCGACAGGCTCAGGATGAGTGCAAGTGCTGTTACGGCTGTGTCGCCAGCAAATAGGTCTGGCGCACATCGTCGATGGGCTTGAGTACGCCATCGGCTTCATAATGCCAGAAGGTCCAGCCATTGCAGCTTGGCGCACCCTGCAGCGTGGCACCCAGCTTATGGATAGAGCCACTGCCGGCGTCGCAGATGAGCGATCCGTCGGTGCGCACCGTTGCACACCAGCGGCGCTTGAGATCATAGACCTTTGTGCCGACCTTCATATAGCCGGTTTCCACCAGCGTCCCGAAAGCGACGCGCGGCGCTGCTGTATCGGCCTGCATCGTTTTGAGCATCGATTCGTCGAGCGGCAGGGAAGAGTCGATCCGCTCCTGCGCCACGTCGACATAGGATTTTTCGCGCTCCAGCCCGATAAAGTGGCGGCCCAGCCGCTTGGCGACAGCACCTGTCGTGCCTGTGCCGAAGAAGGGGTCGACAATGATGTCACCCGGTTTCGTGCAGGCAAGGAGGATACGATAGAGCAGGGCTTCCGGCTTTTGCGTCGGGTGGGCCTTGGTGCCGTTGCGCTTGATGCGTTCCTGCCCGCCGCAAATCGGGAAGGACCAGTCGGAACGCATCTGAAGCTCATCATTGAGGGTCTTCATCGCGCGATAGTTGAACGTGTATTTCGCGTTCTCGCCCTGCGATGCCCAGATCAGCGTTTCATGCGCATTGGTAAAACGCGTGCCCTTGAAATTGGGCATCGGGTTGACCTTGCGCCAGATGATGTCGTTGAGGATCCAGAAGCCCTCATCCTGCAAGACGGAGCCCACGCGGAAGATGTTGTGGTAGCTGCCGATGACCCACAGCGTGCCATTGGGCTTCAATATGCGGCGGGCCTCGGCCAACCAGGCGCGCGAAAACTCGTCATAGGTTTTCAGGCTGTCGAACTTGTCCCAGTCATTGTCGACCGCATCGACGCGGCCACCTTCGGGGCGAAACAGGTCGCCGCCCAGCTGAAGGTTATAGGGCGGATCGGCAAAGACCATGTCGACACAGGCATCGGGCAGGGCGCGCATATTTTCAATGCAATCGCCCATGATGATCTGGTCCAGCGGCAGCTCTACGGCAACTGCCGGCGCCTTCCTGACCTTCTCCAAAACCCCCATGAAACCACCCCTTTTTCAAATCAGAAAGCCGGTGGTGAGTCATCGCGAGTCCCGCGTCAACCCTTGGAGTCTGGCTTGAATCCTTGAGATTCGGTCAATGGAAAGTGGAACGAAACGAGTCCCCCACGATATGTGGCGCAAAGTTATCCACAGGGACTCAAGCCCTAGTGGTGTGGCTGCGAAGACTCACAGGTCAAAAAAATGTTGCGCGACGGGGGCAAAGGACCGTCGGTGGAGCGGTGTCGGCCCCATTT
The DNA here is from genome assembly GCA_937996655.1 of uncultured Sphingomonadaceae bacterium. Lineage (GTDB taxonomy): Bacteria > Pseudomonadota > Alphaproteobacteria > Sphingomonadales > Sphingomonadaceae > Aquisediminimonas. Next base: position 321,752 of record CALKUK010000014.1, read on the forward strand.
CACGCAACGCGGCCATGTGCACTGCCGATCCATAGCCCTTGTTCGAGGCCCAGCCATAGCCGGGATAGTCCGAATCGGCGGCGACCATGATTCGGTCGCGATGTTCCTTGGCGATGATGCTGGCCGCCGAGATGCAGGGGTGGAGCGCATCGCCCCCGATAATCGCCTCTGCACGGTAGCGCCATTTGGGCAGACGGTTGCCGTCGACAAGCACGTGACCTGGCACCTGCGGCAAGGCGTCCACAGCACGGGTCATCGCTAGGAAGGTGGCTTGCAGGATGTTGATGCAGTCGATCTCTTCGACACTGGCCATGCCAATGCCGACGATGCAGCGGTTCAGGATGTGCGCTTCGAGTTCTGCCCGACGCTTGGCGCTGAGCTTTTTTGAATCGTCGAGTCCATCAATGCCGCCGTCGCACAGGATGACAGCGGCGGCCACGACCGGCCCCGCGAGCGGCCCGCGGCCTGCTTCATCAACACCGGCGATGATCACTACAGGCGCACAGCCTGATGCCCCATCGGGCCATGTCCTTTGCCAAGCCCCGGTGCGGTTAAGAGTGCCGCCCGCACAAAGGCGCGCGCGCGGGCAATGGCGTCGATCAGCGGCAGGCCTTGGCCCAGCCCGGTCGCAATGGCGCTCGCCAGCGTGCAGCCTGTGCCGTGCGTGCTGGTTGTGTAGATGCGCGTGTCTTCCCACCGCATGACCTCACCATCATGATCGATAAGTCGGTCGACCAAAATGTCCCCCGCGGCATGACCGCCCTTGATGAGCAACATGCCGGCATGGGCGACAGCTGTCGTCTCGCCGCCCAAGGCTGCCAATTCGGGCAGGTTGGGCGTTGTTACTGTCGCCATGTCCATCAGCCGCGTGAAAACGGCGATGGTCTCGGCATCGGCCAGAGCGGAGCCGCTGGTCGCGATCATGACGGGATCGAACACGATGGGTGCGCCGATGGACCCGATCCGATCCGCAACCGCATTGGCCGTCTCGGCCGATCCGATCATCCCGATCTTGATGGCGTCGACACCGATGTCGGACACCACCGCATCGATCTGCGCCAGAACGACGTCGGTGGGCACGGGGTGCACAGCCGTCACGCCCAGCGTGTTCTGCGCGGTGATCGCGGTGATCGCGGTCATGGCATGGCCGCCGAGCATCGTCACCGTCTTGATGTCCGCCTGAATGCCGGCGCCGCCGCCGGAGTCAGATCCTGCGATGATGAGGATACGGGCTGCCATTAGAAAACCGTTTGCGCTGAGCCTGTCGAAGCGCCGTTCTTGTTTTCAAGGGAGAAGGACGAGGCTTCGACAAGCTCAGCCTGAGCGGATGGGGAGGTCATCCCTTGAACATCCGCACCGTCGACGCCGGATGCTTGTCCAGCAGCGGCTTGGCGCGCGTGGGCCGGTCGAGCAGTTCCCCGCCACAATTGGGGCAGCGTTCGTCCATCGCATCGGCACAGTCTGCACAGAAGGTGCATTCAAATGAGCAGATGAACGCGCCGGACAGATGGGCCGGGAGGTCGGTCCCACAGCGTTCGCAATCAGGGCGCATGTCGAGCATCAGGCGGCGGCCTCTTTTACGGCGTCGCAGATACGGTCCACAATCGTCTCGACCTGAGTTGCATCATCGCCCTCGGCCATCACGCGGATGACAGGCTCGGTCCCCGACGGGCGGATGACGAGGCGGCCATTACCGTTCAGTTCGGCTTCCGCATCGGCGATAACGCGCTTGACGCTGTCCGCCTCCAAGGGCTTGCCGCCGGAGAAGCGGACGTTCTTGAGCAATTGCGGCACCGGCTCAAACTGGTGGAGCACTTCGCTTGCCGCTTTGCCGGTGCGGACGAGTTCGGCCAGCACCTGAAGGGCGGCGACAAGGCCATCACCCGTCGTGCCATAGTCCGACAGGATCATATGGCCCGATTGTTCGCCGCCGACATTGAACCCGCCCGAGCGCATCCGTTCCAGCACATAGCGATCCCCCACCGCCGTCCGCTCCAGCGTGAGGCCCTGGGCCTTCAGGAAGCGTTCAAGGCCAAGGTTCGACATGACGGTCGCGACGACGCCACCGCCTTTCAGCGTCCCGTTGCGGGCCCAGCTGGCCCCGATCAGCGCCATGATCTGATCGCCATCGACGACGCGGCCCTGTTCATCGACAATGATCAGCCGGTCGGCATCACCATCCAGCGCAATGCCAATGTCGGCCCCACTGGCGACGACGGTTTCCTGCAGCAGTTCGGGATGGGTCGAACCGCATTTGTCGTTGATGTTCGTTCCGTTGGGGGTGACCCCGATGGGGATGATGTCGGCACCCAGTTCCCACAAAGCGGAGGGCGCGACATTATATGCCGCACCATGCGCGCAATCGATGACGATCTTAAGGCCGTCGAGCCGAAGCGCTTCAGGGAAGCAGGATTTGGCGAAGTGGATATAGCGTCCGCGCGCATCCTCGACGCGGCGCGCGCGGCCGATTTTGTCGGGCGCGGCCAGCACCGGCGTGCCTTCAATGAGTGCTTCAATCGCATGCTCATCCGCATCGGACAGCTTATAACCATCCGGACCGAACAGCTTGATGCCATTATCCTGATAGGGGTTGTGGCTGGCGGAGATCATCACGCCCAAGTCGGCGCGCATGGAGCGGGTGAGCATGGCGACAGCCGGGGTGGGCATCGGACCGATCTGGACGACATCCATGCCGACCGAGGTAAAGCCCGCCACCAATGCATCTTCCAGCATATAGCCGGACAGGCGGGTGTCCTTGCCAACCACGACACGGTGGCGGTGATCGCCGCGCACGAAATGCGCGCCGGCGGCCATGCCGACCTTCATCGCCATTTCGGCGGACATTACCTTGCTGTTGGTCAGGCCCCGGATTCCGTCGGTCCCGAAAAACTTGCGGCCCATATACTCGACTCCCCCAACAGGTTGTGGCCGCCCTTTGCGCCAGAACGGGGCGGATGAGAAGCCTTGTTGAAGGAGAATTCAAGTGCTTCCGGTTCATCCGCAATTCACGCGGGCAGGCATAGCTCTCCCGCTTATCGATACATTCGTCATGAAGGGGATGACCATGAAACTGACCTTCCGTCTCGCGGCCCTTGCCAGCGGCCCCGCCTTGCTTCTCGCCTCTGCACCGGCAGGCGCCATTGACCCCAATGTCGCAGCGACCCCAACGGTCGCGCGCAGCAGTGCAACAGCAGAGGACGATGCGCCGCGCCGGTCCGGCCTTGGGGGCATTTTCGGCTGTGCAGCCGATGGCAACAAACAGACGACGGCAGCCGTGATTGGCGGCGTTGTCGGCGGTGTTCTCGGTAACCGGATTGCCGGGCGCGGCAACCGCACGCTCGGCACATTGCTGGGTGGTGCGCTTGGCGCAGCGGGTGGCTCAGCACTGGGCTGCAAGCTTCAGAAGAATGATCAGGCCAAGGCGGAACGCGCGATGGAAGACGCGCTGGCCAAGGGCGAAAACCAGAGCTGGGAGAACCCGGATACGGGCGCTTCGGGCAAGGTCGAAGTCTCGTCTGCCGCCAGCGGGGCGACACTGTCCGGCCTCAAATTCGCCAATGGGGTGGAGCCATGGTCCGGCTATCGCAAGGTCGGCGGCGCCTTTGTGTCCACCTCTTCCGCCAACATCCGGTCCAAACCGGGTCTGGATGGCCAGATCGTCGGGAAGCTTGCCGCTGGCGCGCGCGTCTGGGTGCCTGCTGCGACCGAGGGCGCACCCTGGTATCTCATCTCCGACAATGGCGTGGCTCAAGGCTATGTCTCCAACGCCCTGTTGACGCGGGCCACAACCGAGACGGCATCCAACTGCAAGATGGTCAAGCAAACCGTCGCGCTCGCCAATCAGGGTAGCGAGTCTGAATCGTTTCAGGCCTGCAAGGACAATTCTGGCCAGTGGGTTTTGACGCGGGTTTGAGCGAGGCGGCCTGGACAGTTTCGCCTTTGCAAAACCGTCGCCCCGTGCGTGACACGGGGCTTGGCTAGCCTTTGACCGGCTTCGGCTCTTGGCTTGCTGAATACCGCTGCTTCCAGAGATCTCGCCATCATGCCAAACAGCAAGGTTCAAAAATAGGCATGCCCCGTGTCAAGCACGGGGCGACGAAGAGGCTGTGGGGTTCGTTGTCTACCCCCCCTCTCCGGATCAGGTCCGGGGCTGATATTGACGGTTCGGGCTAAGCTACCGGAATGGACAGCCGCACCTTGAGGCCGGGGGCGGCATCCCCCAGTTCGATGGTGCCGCCGTGGAGCCGCGCGACGGCCCCGACGAGCGAGAGGCCAAGGCCTGCGCCAAAGCCGGTGCGGGACGGGTCGAGCCGACCAAAACGGCGCAGCGCTTCGGCGCGCTGGTCTTCGGGGATGCCCGGCCCGCGGTCTGACACCTCGACCCAGGCCATGCCCGCGCCCTCGCCCGTGGAGATATGGAGGCTTTCAGCCCCATATTTCAGGGCATTGTCGATCAGGTTGCCAATCGCCTGACCGATCAACTCCCGGTGCATGGGCACGATGGGGCCGGTGCCGGTGTTGACCTCCATCGCAAAGCCCTTGTCTTCCACCAGAGGCTCATAAAGCTCGGCAATGTCGCGGATCATCGCGCCGAGGTCCGCATCCATGAAATGATCGCGGCCAATGCCGGCTTCGGCGCGGCTGATCTGGAGCGCGGTGGTCAACATGCCGAGCAGTCGGTCTGTTTCCTCGCCCGCCAAGCTGATGGCGGTGCGCAATGAGTCCTCATCCTCCTCCACCTGCGCGCGTTCCAGACGTGCTTTCAGGCGGGTGAGGGGGGAGCGCAAATCATGCGCCAGCCCGTCGGTCACGATACGCAGTTCAGAAATCAGCGTCTCAATGCGTTCCAGCATGGCGTTGAGCGTAGCGGCCAGCCGGTCGAATGTGTCACCACTGCCATCCAGCCAGACACGCTGCGACAATTGCCCCGCGCTCACGGCTTTGGCGGTTTCGGCAATATCATTGACGCGCGCATTGATGATGCGGACGGCGGCAAAGGCAGCAAAAAGTGCCAGCGGCAAGGCAAAGATGAGCGCGGTGCCGGTCGCGCGGTCCACGATTTTGGAGAGACGCCGGTCATTCTCGATGATCTGCCCGGTCAGCAGGCGGGACCCATCGGGCAGGGTGGTGACGAGAATGCCCATCTGCTCCGCCGTTCCGGAGCCGCTGCGATAAAGCTGAATTTCGCTCCAGCCATTTTTGGCGGACGGTGGCCAGCCCTCCAGATTGCCCGCCACCGGCTTGCCTTTTGGGTCTGCCAACAGAATGACGGCAGCCCGCCCTTCTGAAAAGAGGACGCGCAGGGCGGCAAGCTTACGAAAATCCTCTTTGCCCTGCTTCAAATAGACAGGGCCGAGTTCATCGGTCAGCCGTGCGGCATAGCTTTTGGCGTCCCGCTCCAGTTCGGCGCGGGTCAGCGTCCGCAAGGTCAATGTCATGCCTGCCGCCAGGATCAGCTCGATCCCGAACACCAGCGTGATGAACCTTGCGGTTGAGGAGTGCCAGAACTTCAGCACTGGCGGCGGGCTATTCCCCGGCGCCGAGCCGGTATCCGGCACCACGCACCGTATGGATCAGGGTCGCATCCCCTTCGCCGTCAATCTTCTTGCGCAGGCGGCTGACATGCACGTCGATGACATTGGTGCCTGGATCAAAATGATAGTCCCACACGCCTTCCAGCAGCATGGTGCGGGTGACGACCTGCTCCTTATGGCGCATGAGATATTCGAGCAGGCGAAACTCGCGCGGTTGCAGGTCGAGCGGCCGGCCGGCCCGCTTCACCTTGCGCGACAGCAGGTCCATTTCCAGATCATGGCAGGTCAGAACGGTCTCCACGGCGCTCGCGGGGCCAGCCGTTGCGCGGCGCATGAGCAGCTTCAGGCGGGCGAGCAGCTCGGCAAAGGCGAAGGGTTTGGTCAGATAATCGTCGGACCCAGCGGTAAGGCCGGCCACCCGGTCTTCCACCGCGCCAAGGGCGGACAGGATGATGACCGGCGTTGTGATACCGGCGGCGCGGATGGCGCCCAACACGGCCATGCCATCCATGCCCGGAAGCATCCGATCTAGCACGATTGCGTCATAGGTGCCGTCGGTTGCGTGGAACAGACCGTCGCGTCCGTTATTGGCGTGATCGACCGCAAACCCCTGTTCAGACAGGCCTTTTACGATGAAATCGGCGGTCGTGTTGTCGTCTTCGACAAGCAGTATTTTCTGCGTCATTTTGGTTGCATAGCCCTTAGCAGCGCGTCACCCCAAGCGGAAAGTGGTGACGACGGGGTTTGGGCTAGCAACTGTCCGTAAAGATTGGACTAATTCAGTTAAGTCTCACGCAACCAGTTCGCGGCGCAGCGTCTCCCGGCGCGCGGGCGTGATGCCGAGCACGTCTTCGCAATAGCGGTCAATGTCGCCGATTTCCTCAAGGGCGGCGTCGAGGAAAGCAGGGTGCACCGACATCAGCGTGCGCACGGCGTCGTCTTCCATATCCGGCCCGAAATTCGCACGCACGGCTTCTGCGCCGGCTGCAATGCGCCGCTCCATGTCGCCTGCGATGTTCGTCAGCAGATAATCCTCGACAATATCGTCATGGTGGACGCCCAACTGATGCTGGACCAGCGCGACGGCAAGGCCGGTGCGGTCTTTGCCTGCCAGGCAATGGACAAGGCTTGGCCCATGACCGTCGAGCAGCCGGTCAAACATCATCTGATAGGTTTGCGTGAGCGTGGGGCGGAACGGCATTTTCCGATAGAGATCGACCATTGCTGCATGGGCTTCATCGGCCGTGCGGACACCATTGCCGGCGTCGAGATGGGATCCGGCACCCAAGGTGTTGCCGGGCGCAAAGACGACGTCTGCTGCATGGTCTTCGGCGCGGCGGCAGGGGTAAAGCTCCCGCTCACTATCGCTGCGCAGATCGACGATGGTGGCCAGGCCAAGGCGGCTGACGGCCTGCAGATCCTCAGATGTTGCCTCCCGATGCTGACCGGACCGGAACAGCATGGCCGTCTTTACCTGCCCGCCATCCCCCGTCCGATAGCCGCCATAGTCGCGGAAGTTATGGATGCCGGTCATATCAAGGATGCGAGTGGTCATGCGGGTCGTCTACCTCCGGTGCCAAATTATGCCACCGCTAATCTATGGCACCCGCTTCCGACAAACCGATGTCAGCGGGGCTGAACGATTGGATCACTCTCTCAATATCTAATAATCGACTTAGTCGATCATAGAGAGCGGACAATCCAATTGGCCTTGTCCGAGTCGGGAGGGTAGATAGGCTCTACGGCCAACGTGCCGCCCTATCCTCGATACCAACATAAGGACAAACTCCGATGGCGCTCATCAACACCGAGATCAAGCCGTTCACGGCACAGGCTTATAAAGACGGCAAGTTCGTCACCGTCACCGATGGCGACGTGAAGGGCAAATGGTCGGTCTTCTTCTTCTACCCGGCGGACTTCACCTTTGTGTGCCCGACCGAGCTGGAAGACCTTGCCGACAACTATGCCGAATTCCAGTCGATGGGCGTGGAAATCTACAGCGTGTCGACCGACACGCACTTCAGCCACAAGGCATGGGCCGATACGTCGCCTGCCATCGGCAAGATCCGCTACACGATGATCGGCGATCCCTCGGGCGTTGTGACCAACAATTTCGACGTGATGCGTCCGGGCGTCGGCCTCGCTGACCGCGGGACCTTCGTTGTTGACCCGCAGGGCATCATCCAGGTGATGGAAATCACCTCGGAAGGCGTCGGCCGCAACGCGGTTGAACTGGTGCGCAAGATCAAGGCCGCGCAGTATGTCGCAGCGCACCCGGGTGAAGTGTGCCCGGCCAAGTGGGAAGAAGGCGAAAAGACGCTCGCTCCCTCGCTCGACCTCGTCGGTAAGATCTAAGCAAGACCCCCGGCTCCATCCCTCTCCTCCCCCAAATGGGGCGGAGCCAAAATCCGGGACCAGCCTTTTGCTGGTCCCGGACCCCAATTTTACGGAATGATCCCCCATGCTTGACGCAAATCTGAAGCAGCAGCTTGGCGCCTATATGGCGAACATCACCCTGCCTGTGGAACTGGTCCTGTCGCTGGACGACGGCGCGAAGTCGCGTGAGCTTGAAGAGCTGGCGACCGAGATCGCTGCGCTGTCTGACAAGGTGACGACCGTCCGCAAGGATGATGACAAGCGCCGCCCGAGCATGATGATCCGCCGCGCCGGCACCGATATCGGCGTGCGCTTTGCCGGCATTCCGCTCGGCCATGAATTCACCTCGCTGGTGCTCGCCCTCCTTCAAGTTGGCGGACACCCGTCCAAGGCCGCGCAGGAGCTGCTGGAGCAGGTTCGCAATCTGGACGGTGATTTCGCCTTTGAAACCTATTTCTCGCTCTCCTGCCAGAACTGCCCTGATGTCGTGCAGGCGCTGAACCTGATGGCGGTCCTCAACCCGCGCATCTCGCACACGGCGATTGACGGCGCGCTGTTCCAGGATGAGGTCACGTCCCGCAAGGTCATGGCCGTGCCGATGGTGTTCCTGAATGGTGAGATCTTCGGGCAGGGCCGGATGGAGCTGGAACAGATCGTTGCCAAGCTCGACACCGGCGCCGAAGCCAAGGCTGCCGAAAAGATTGCGGCCAAGGGCGCGTTCGATGTGCTTGTCGTCGGCGGTGGACCGGCGGGTGCTGCAGCCGCGATTTATGCGGCGCGCAAGGGCATTAAGACCGGCATCGTCGCGGAACGCTTCGGCGGGCAGGTGCTCGATACCATGGGCATCGAGAATTTCATCTCGGTCTCGCACACCGAAGGGCCAAAGCTCGTGGCGCAGCTTGAGCAGCATGTGAAGGATTATGATGTGGACATCATGAACCTGCAGCGCGCCGAAAAGCTTATTCCCGCCACCACCGAAGGCGGCCTGCATGAAGTCGTGCTGGCGAACGGTGCGAGCGTGAAGGCGAAGTCGCTGATCCTCTCCACAGGCGCGCGCTGGCGGCAGATGGGCGTGCCCGGCGAAGACGAGTATCGCAACAAGGGCGTGGCCTATTGCCCGCACTGCGATGGCCCGCTGTTCAAGGGCAAGCGCGTCGCGGTGATCGGCGGCGGCAATTCGGGTGTCGAAGCCGCGATCGACCTCGCGGGCATCGTTGCCGAAGTGACACTCATTGAGTTTGACAGCCAGCTGCGCGCCGATGCGGTGCTTCAGCGCAAGCTCAACAGCCTGCCCAATGTCCGCGTGATCGTGTCGGCACTGTCAACCGAAGTCCACGGCGATGGCGAGAAGGTGACGGGCCTGAGCTATAAGGACCGTACGACCGACCAGCTGCATCACATTCCGCTGGAAGGCATTTTCGTGCAGATCGGTCTTGTCCCGAATACGGAGTGGCTGAAGGATGTCGTGGCGCTGAGCCCGCGCGGTGAGATCGAGATCGATGCCAAGGGCGCGACCAACATCCCCGGTGTGTTTGCAGCGGGCGATGTGACGACCGTGCCGTATAAGCAGATCATCATCGCGACGGGTGAAGGATCAAAGGCGGCGCTGTCTGCTTTTGATTATATGATCCGCCTGCCTGCCGAACAGGCTGAGGCGCTCGCTGCCTGACCGCTCAGGCCGGGACGAACAGGAACCAGAAGAAGATCGCGGTCGCCGCAGTCATCACGGCGGTCGCACCCCATCCCCAAAGAGTCGCACGATGGGGGAGCACAAGCTCCCCCATCGCTTTTTCGTTACGGACAATGAGCATCATCACCGCCATCAGCGGGGCAGCCAGCACACCGTTGACGACAGCCGCCCAATAGAGCGCTTTGGCTGGATCAAGCCCGCCCATATTCACAACGCCGCCCACCAGCGTGGTCGCGGCAATCGCCCCGTAAAAGAACTTCGCCTGCATCGGTTTGGAGGCAAGGCTGCCGGTGCGGCCCATCATCTCTGTAATCGCATAAGCCGCGGACCCTGCAAGCACAGGCACGGCCAGCATCCCCGTTCCGATGATGCCAAGGGCGAACAGCGCAAAAGCGAGATCGCCTGCGATCGGGCGGAGCGCCTGGGCCGCCTGAGATGAGGTCTGGATGTCGGTGATGCCATGGGCATGGAGGGTCGCTGCGGTCGCAAAGACGATGGCGAGCGAGATCAGCGAACTGAACGCCATGCCCGTCAACGTATCGACGCGGATGCGTTCCAGCTCCGGCCCGGCGGTGCGCGGTGTTTGATAAAGCGCCTTGGCATGGTGCCGGTGCTGCTCTTCAATCTCCTGCCCCGCCTGCCAGAAAAACAGATAGGGGCTAATCGTCGTGCCGAGAATGGCGACAAGAGCGGTCGCATAAGCGGGTGTCCATTCGACATCGGGCACCACCAACCCCTTCAGGGCTTCGCCCCAGGGCACGCCGGCCACCATGACCACGGCGACATAGGTGAACAGGGACAATGTCGACCATTTGAGGACATTGGCGTAGCGCGCATAGGGCAACATCACTTCCAGAACGACGCAGATGATGCCGAAGGCGAGCGTATACAGCGCGGCATTGCCGCCCAAGAGCAGCTGGAGCGCCGCCCCCATCGCGCTGAGGTCTGCCCCCAGATTGATGACATTGGCCACCAGCAGCAGCGAGACAATCATGACGAGCAGACCGCGCGGATAATGCCGCCGGACATTGGCGGCGATCCCACGGCCCGTCACGCGGCCGATCTCCGCGGCCACTTCCTGAATGACGACCATCAGTGGAAAGGAAAAGACGAACGTCCAGGCAAGGCCATAGCCGAACTCCGCGCCGACCTGACTGTGCGTGCCAATGCCGGAGGGATCATCATCGGCTGCACCCGTAATCAGCCCCGGCCCCAGTCGTGACAGGAACCCTTTGGGCGATGTGGTGTCGTCACGCATGATGCAGTGATGCCATCCTTGTCTGCGAGATGCCAGCAATCAGTTGCGGGCGGGTTTGGAAGTCTAGTCGTCGACGAACTTGACCCATGCCGCATCGCGGACCATCTCACATGGCATATGCGGGCCAAAGCAGGTGCCGATCCATTTTACCCTGAACCGAAGGGACTGCTGCCATGACAACAGGCTTTCGCCGCTGGCGCTGCCTCAACTGCGACTTCATCTATGATGAGGAGCTGGGGTCGGCCGAAGATGGATTGGCACCCGGCACGCGCTGGGAGGATGTGCCGGATGACTGGTATTGCCCGACCTGTGGCGCAGAGAAGGTGGATTTCGAATTGATCGCGGCGGACTGACCCAAACCGGCACAGTGCGTAGCGCAATGGCTGGGGCGGTTACGCATATCGCCGTCCCTGTGTCGATTTGCGGTTGACGATAGTCTCATTTGTTATCAGTCTCCTACTCCAGAGCCACCAAAGGTGGCCTGGGGAAAATGGGAGAGGGCTCTGGGATGGTTCGCCTTCGCAATGAAGATGTGGCGCATTTGCGCCTTGTGACCGATCAGTCGGGTGCGGTCGAGTCAGCCGACGAGATGAAGCACTTCGTGATGGGGATGATCGCCGTCGCGCTGGTTCTGTGCGTGGTCATCGGCAGTGTGCTGCTTTCCGACGTCCTGCGCATCGTCGCCAGCATGGTTTGTGACACTTTCGCACTGCCGACAATGGTCAGCTTCCACTAAGCGACAGCGGATGCGCGCCGCCGCTTCGGCTCTGAAGGGGCTAGCGCTTCATCCGGGCTAGGGCTTCCAGCGTACTGCGCAGATCCTGCACGGCGTTGCTGCTGATCGGTTCGCATAGCCACCGCTCATGCTCGGCAACGATGGCCTTCGCCTGCACCAGAAGGTCTCGCCCGGCATCCGACAGGAACAGGCCGAAAATGCGGCGGTCATCGGGGTTTTGTTCCGCGCGCACCAGTTCCCGCTGGATGAGTGACTTGATCACAACATTGACCGAGGACCGCTCAATTCCGAAATAGCGCGCTAGCGCCGCCTGCGGGATGCCGGGGTTGGCATTGATCAGCCAGAGGCATGAGACTTCCTTGGGCGTCAGACGCAGCGGAGCCAGATCCCGTTCCAGCTGAAAGGTCAGCAGTGCATAGACTCGGGCGACATGGAGCCCGATGATATCGTCCAGCCCGTCCGCATTGCGCGGCAGATTGCGGTCTTCCTCGGGCAGGGAAAGGCTTTTTGGAGAAGGGGGCGTGGCGCGCCGCGCTACCTGTGCGTCCGTGGTCATCTAGATCTGCATTTCCTGTCGGACCGGCGTTTCCGCCTAATTGCGGGCTCATAAATAGGCTTTTCACGGCCGGGTCAATCGTCCGCGCCCGATGACGCCAATGCGGGTCAAATTAACTTCGTATCAACCAAATTCCTTCATGAGGAGGCCAACTTGATTTGTGGGGGATCCGAAATGGACCGATACGGGACCTACGGCCAACAAGAAAATGATGACGTGTATGATCTGACGCAGGACGCCGCTGTTGAGGCGCCGCCGGTGATCGGCACGGATGAGCGGCGCATGCATGTGCGCGCCTATAATTATTGGGCCTCGCTGCTCAAAGGCCGCACCTATCCGTCCATTGAAGACCTTGATCCTGAAAATCTCTCCGATTTCGGGCCGCATTCCGTGCTCCTCGATTTTTCGACCGGCGGCGACAATCCGGCGATTGCGTATCTCGGGGGCAAGCTGCGTGAAGAGTGCAATCTGTCGAGCGACGTCCGCACCGTCGATGACGTGCCGTCCCGCTCCCTCATTTCGCGGCTGACCGACCATTATCTGCAGATCATTGCGAACAAGGCCCCAATTGGCTTTGAAGCGGAGTTCATCAATCACCGCAGCAATAACACCCTCTATCGCGGCATTCTGATGCCCTTCTCCTCTGATGATGACACCATTGATTTCATCTATGGCGTCATCAACTGGAAGGAGGTGGCTGACGAAGCGCTGACCCATGAGTTGAACGATGCGGTGGAAAAGGCTCTGGCCCAACAGCCAGTCCGCCACGCGCCGACTGCACCCGTTTGGGCCGACGGCCCAAGTGCTGCCATCGTTGAAGGATCGGTGCCGCCGCCGTCCAACATCCAGCCGTTCGGGGATGACGAGATCGACGAAGAGGATGATTTCGGCGAAGAGCCCGTCGTTCTGGATGGCAACGAAGGGCTGGGCGATCTGCTCCATGCCGCGCGCACTGGGGCGGATATTGCCAAACATGCCGAAGGCCGCAGCCGCGCGAAACTCTATCGCGCCTTGGGCCTTGCTTATGATTTCGCGCTCGTGGCCGATGCTCGGCCCGATGAATATGCTGAACTGCTGGCGGACAGCGGCCTGAAGGCGCAGGACCGCGCGCCGATGACGCCGATCGTAAAGCTGGTGTTCGGGATTGATTACGACAAGACCCGCCTGGCCGAATTTGGGGCCGCGCTCAGCTATGCGCGCAAACAGGGGCTTGGGGTCGGCGCGTTTACCGGCTGGCTCGAAAGCTTTCCCGGCGCGTTGAAGGGCATTGTCTCCGCCGAACGTGCCGAGCGTCGCCCGGACCGCAAGGTGCGCGTGGTGGAGCCGGTCAATGTCGATAAGGCCCGCACAATGCCCGCATTGGGTGTGATCCAGCTGGAAGCGGATTCGGAGTTTATCATCCTCGTTGCGCGCAAGATTGATGATGACCATGTGGCCGTCATCGGCCGCGCTGGAGATGACGCGCTGGTCGATCGGGCGTTGCGGTCACTCTAACCTGGATGCTTAAAGAAGCGTTGATCTGCGCCGCCTTCGGGGTTGAGAAGCACCGGGGGCGGGCGCATATCCTGTCCGCATGACGCGCCGCGGGCGCACCCAAAATCATGCGAGACCTGACCTATGGCGAAGCACGCCACCTCCAGCACATCCAACTTCCTCAAATCACTTCAAAATTTACTCATAGACGGGGCGCTTCCAGGTGAACTGGAGGGCTTCGGGCCCGCTGAACGCGCCTCTGCCGCTGACTTTTTGATTGCGTTGGTGAACCACCGGCCCGCCGAGTCGCCGGTGATCGCCATCGAAACCATCCCGACAGACAGTGCCCACCGCCAGATGCGGCTCGGCATCGTCAATGATGACATGCCGTTTCTGGTCGACTCCGTGGCGTCTGAAATTGCAGCGCACGGCCTGTCCATCACCCGCGTGCTCCACCCCATTGCCGCTGTTGAGCGGGATGGATCGGGGCAACTTGTGGCGATCGGGCCCCGTGGCACAGGCACCCGTGAGTCCATCATCTATATGGAAATTGAACGCGCCGATGCCCGCGTCCGCCGTCAGTTGGAGGAAGGCATCACCGATCTGCTCGGCAAGGTGCGCGCCGTTGTTAAGGACTGGCCAGCCATGCAGGCTCGTCTCTCCGCCGACGCCCAAACGCTGGACGGGGAGGGCCAGGCCCTGCTCCGCTGGTTTGGCGACAATAAGCTGACGCAGCTTGGCCACGGCTTTTTCGCTGCAGATGGCCACCTCTTGGATGCGCTGGGCATTGCGCGCACGATTGGGAAGGAGCTGCTGTCCCCCGCTGCCTGTCAACGCGCGCTCGACTGGTTCGCCAAAGGCGGAGAGGCGCCGCTGCTGCTCAAGTCCAATGTCATTTCGGCTGTCCACCGGCGGGTGCCGGTTGAACTTGTTCTTGTGCCGCGAGAGGGCGGCTTGTCCATCCACGCCGGTCTATGGACCAGCGCGGCGATGAACGAACCGCCGATGGACATACCTGTGTTGCGCGCGCGCCTGTCCCGATTGCAGACAAAGCTTGGCTTTGATCCGGCGGGCCATGCCGGCAAGACGTTGACGCACGCCGTCACCTCGCTTCAGCGGGATTTGCTGATTGCGATGGACGATGCAGCACTCGAATCCGTGGCGCTTGCGGCAATGTCGTTGGCGGATCGACCGCGTCCGGCCATTGCCATCACGCGCAGTCCACTGGCGCGGCATCTCCATGCCTTTGTCTGGCTGCCACGCGACGAGCTGTCCACTAGCCGCCGGATCGCCATTACCGAGATGATCTCAAAGGCCAGCGACGCGCCTGTGCTGAGCTGGGCCATGGATTTGGATGATAGCGGCATCGTCCTCATCCGCCTGACGCTCGACATCCGCGATGGCGGGGGGCTGCCCGATGTGGCCGCGCTCAATGCCGCGCTGGAAATGATGGTGCGCGGCTGGCGCAGCGCTGTGGAAGAGGCGCTGGCCAAACTCGATGGCGGCAATGCCACGCGCATGGCGCTGCGCTATGCCGATGGCTTCCCCACGGCCTATCGGGACGGCGCGGGCGCGGAGGAAGCGGCACAGGATATTTGCCGCCTTGCCCAATTGCATGACACGGCCGAACGCTCGGCTCGTCTGTATCGCAATGACGGCGATGCAGCGGCCATGCTCCGCCTAAAGCTCTATAGCCTTGGCCCGGTTGCCCTTTCTGATGCGGTGCCGGCGCTTGAGAATTTCGGCTTTCGCGTGCTCGAGGAGTTGCCGACCCTGATCGGACGCGGGGGGGAGCTGGGGCACATCCACCGCTTCATCCTGCAATTGGCAGACGGGCAGGCAGGCGATGCGCTGGTTAAGCGCGCGGCGGTGCTCGAGGCAGCCTTGGCTGCGGTCCTCCAAGGCTCGGCTGAAAATGACCGGTTCAACCAGCTAATCGTCTCCGCAGGGCTCGACCAGCGATCGGTGGTGCTGTTCCGGGCCCTGTTCCGCTATCTGCGCCAGACAGGGATGCCCTATAGTCTGCAAACAGTGTCAGACGTGCTGCGGCGTGCCGCGCCCATTGCGCGGGACCTGATCAGCCTGTTTGATGCGCGGCATGACCCCCAGCACAAGGGCAATGCGGAAAAGGCAGCCCTTGCCGCCGATGGCGCCATTGAACGTGGTCTGACCAATGTGTCGGCCATTGATGATGACCGCATTTTGCGTCTGTACCGTGCGGTCATTTCGGCGACGCTGCGCACCAATATGTTTGCACCAGCCGCCGCCGAGGCCCTCGCCTTCAAGCTCGACAGTGCCCTGGTGCCCGGCTTGCCCGATCCACGTCCCTGGCGGGAAGTCTTTGTCTATTCCCCACGCGTGGAGGGCATCCATTTGCGGGCCGGCCCGGTCGCGCGCGGGGGGCTGCGCTGGTCTGATCGCCGGGATGATTTCCGCACCGAAATCCTGGGGTTGATGAAGGCGCAGCGCGTGAAGAACGCCGTCATCGTGCCGACAGGAGCGAAAGGCGGCTTCTACCCGAAGATGCTACCCGATCCGTCGAACCGCGACGCCTGGCTGGCCGAGGGCACGGAAAGCTACCGCATCTTCATCGGCACCTTGCTGTCGATCACCGACAATCTGGTGAAAGGCAAGGTCGTCCACCCAAGCGATGTCGTCATCCATGACGGGGATGACCCCTATTTCGTCGTCGCGGCGGACAAGGGCACGGCGACCTTCTCCGACGTCGCCAATGCGCTCGCGCTGGAACGGAACTTCTGGCTGGGCGATGCCTTCGCAAGCGGTGGCTCGGTCGGCTATGACCATAAGGCGATGGGGATTACGGCCAAGGGCGGTTGGGTCTCCGTCGTCCGGCACTTCGCCGAAATGGGCCTTAATGTGCAGAAGGATCCGGTGCGTGTCATCGGCTGCGGCGACATGTCGGGTGATGTGTTCGGCAACGGAATGCTCTTGTCGAAGGCGATCAAGCTGGTCGCGGCGTTCGACCATCGCCACATCTTCTTTGATCCCGATCCTGATCCGGCGGTCAGCTGGAAAGAGCGCGCGCGGATGTTCAAATTGCCGCGCTCCAGCTGGGCGGACTATGACAGCAAGCTGATCTCCAAGGGCGGCGGCGTCTTCCCGCGGACGGCCAAATCGATCAAGCTGACCCCGCAGATCAAGGCGCTGCTCGGTGTGACGGACAGCGAGATGGAGCCCTCGGCGATCCTCTCGGCGATCCTGAAGGCGAAGGCGGATCTCATCTGGTTCGGCGGCATCGGGACCTATGTGAAGGCCCGCAGCGAGAGCAATTCCGAAGTCGGGGACCGCGCGAACGATGCCCACCGCGTCAATGCAGAGGACGTTCGGGCTTCGGTGATCGGGGAGGGTGCGAACCTTGGTGTCACGCAGCGCGCGCGCATCGCCTTTGCGCTGAAGGGCGGGCGCATCAACACCGACTTCATCGACAATTCAGCAGGCGTCGACTGTTCGGACAATGAGGTGAACATCAAGATCGCGCTCAATGCCGAAGTGGCGGCGGGCAAGCTGAAGATGCCGGACCGCAATGATCTGCTCGCCAGCATGACGGACGGTGTCGCGCATCTGGTGCTAGAGGATAATCGCCTCCAGACGCTGGCGCTCTCCATCGCCGAACGCGGCGGGGCTGATGCCTTGCCCTCGCACATCCGGCTGATCGAAGGCTTTGAGGCATCCGGCAAGCTCGACCGTACGGTGGAAGGCATCGCCGCGAACGAGGAGCTGATGCGCCGCGCGGCGGACGGGCGAGGCCTCACGCGGCCTGAACTTGCCGTCGTGATGGCGACGGCCAAACTGTCCTTGCAGGATGCCATCGAGCATTCGACGCTTGGCACCGACAAGGCCGCGCTCCCCGATCTCATCGCGGCCTTCCCGCCGCAGATGCAGGCGGCTCATCTGAAAGCCATCGAGACCCACCGCCTGCGCGGGGAAATCATCGCGACCAAGCTTGCCAACCGGATCGTCAACCGGCTCGGCCTGATCCACCCGTTCGAAATGGCGGAGGAAGAAGGCTGCACGCTTGGGGATATGGCGGAATCCTTTGTCGTGGCCGAACAGGTGTTCGACATTCCAGCACTTTGGGCGGGCATCGAGGCGGGTGACATGCCGGAGGCGACGAGGCTGCTGCTGTTCGATCAGGTGGCTGCCGAAATGCGCGCGCACATGGCCGACGTTCAGCGCAATTCGGTGGCAGATCGCACGAATGACAAGGCGGTTGCGGCCTATCGTGCCGCTGTAGACAGACTGGCTGGGTCGCTTGACGACCTCCTGCCGCCTGAGGCCGCACGTCAGACCCGCGCCTTTGGGGAGCGTCTTGCCAAAGCCGGCGCGCCGAAGAAGATCGTTGACCGGCTTGTGCGCCTTGCCGAACTGGACGGCGCGATTGGCGTTGCCGCGCTCAGCAGCCGAACCGGCGTCGATGTGCTCGTTACGACCCGCGCCTTCACTGCATTGGGGGAAGCCTTGGGCCTTGATTGGGCACAGGGCACCGCGATGCAGCTTTCGCCGCGTGACCCATGGGAGCGCTTGCTGGCCGCCGGTCTCTCGCGTGATTTTCAGGCGATGCGGCTCGATTTCCTCGCGCGCAATGGGGGCAAGAAGCCGGTTGAGACCGTGGCCAAATGGGAAGCGGCCAATGCCGCGCGTGTCGCTGGCTTCCGGCAGATGATTGACCGGGCACGGATGACGACCGCGCCGTCAACAGCGATGCTGGCCCAACTGGCCGGTCAGGCGCGTGTGCTGCTTAACCGCGCATAAAGCCAGACGCGGATTGCGCTGCCAAGGTTGGGCGGATCGTCTGAGGCGATCCGTTCCGCATCGATGCGGGCGACAAGCGCGTTCACGGGCAAGCCTTCCTCAGCTGCGGCATCGCGCAGCGCCGCCCAGAAGATCGGCTCCAGACTGATCGATGTTTCGTGACCGGCAATGGTGACGGAGCGTTTGACGGGGCCTTGCATATTGAAATCACCCACCGTTTGCCCTGAGCTTGTCGAAGGGCTGTCCTTCCTTGGCTCTCTCTAGAAAGGAAAAGCAGGGCTTCGACAAGTTCAGCCCAAACGCGTTGTTACATGATCACGCGCGTTGACGGCAAAGCCAGCCTTCGTCCGTCAATACATGTGCTGGCCACCGTTGATCGACAGTGTCGATCCGGTGACGAACCCGGCATCTTCCCCACATAGGAAGGCAACGCCGCGCGCGATCTCATCAGCCTGTCCCAAACGGCCGACGGGCACCTTCGCGACAATTTTGGCGAGAACATCTTCCGGCACAGCGGCGACCATGTCGGTATCGATATAGCCCGGCGCCAGCGCGTTGACGGTGACGCCGAACTTCGCGCCTTCCTGCGCCAAGGCTTTGGTGAAGCCGTGGATGCCAGATTTGGCGGCGGCATAGTTCACCTGCCCATATTGGCCGCCCTGACCGTTGATCGACCCGATGTTGACGATGCGACCCCAGCCGCGGTCCTTCATGCCAGGGAAAACGGCTTTGGCCATGTTGAAGCACCCGCCAAGGTTCACGCGCATCACTTCGTCCCACATGTCGTAGGTCATCCGCATCAGGGTTGCGTCGCGGGTGATGCCGGCGTTGTTGACGAGGATGTCGACCGGGCCAACCTCTTCTGAAATCTGCGCAAAAGCAGCCTGACAGGCATCAAAATCGCCCACATCCCATCTGTGGGTGCGGATGCCGGTTTCGGCTTCAAAGGCCTTCGCCTTTTCCTCATTGCCGGCATAATTGGCGACAACGGTGATGCCCATGTCCTGAAGCCTGCGGCTGATCGCCGCGCCAATCCCGCGTGAGCCACCCGTGACAATTGCAATCCGTGCCATGTGCATCCCTTCCCAGACTCGACAGCCACTATGGCTATTGCGCGGGAAGCCAGCCTGCAAGTTCACGTGAAAGTAAGGTCGACAGCATGGTCACACCGGCCTCACTGGCGTTGAGGCAGGGTAGATAGGCAAAATCGGTGCCGCCGGACTCGAGGAAGGTTTCCTGGCCACGGATGGCAACTTCTTCCAGCGTTTCCAGATTGTCCGCCGAAAATCCGGGCGCAATAACCGCCAGCCGTTTGACGCCTTTACCGGGGAGCGCGGCAAGCGTGGTGTCGGTTGCAGGCTCTAGCCACTTCGCCCGACCCAGCCGCGACTGGAACGACACCAGCACCTCACGTCCCAAGGCTTCGGACAGGAGCCGTGCTGTCTTCTGGCAATGGCAGTGATAGGGATCGCCCAGATGCAAGGTCCGCTCCGGCATGGAGTGGAAGCTGGCAAGGATGGCATCGGGCGTAAAGGGCAGATCCCGCAGCCCTGCCTCTACCGATGCTTTCAAGGCACCAATATAGGCCGGGTCGTCATGATAGGCAGGCAGCGTGCGCAAGGCAGGCTGCCAGCGCATCGCGCCCAGCACACGGGCCACTTCATCAAAGCCGGTACCGGTCGTGGCCCCGCTATATTGCGGATACAGCGGTGCGATCAGGATGCGGTCACAGCCGGCGTCCTTCATCGCCTTGAGCTTTTCCTCAACGGAGGGTCGGCCATAGCGCATCGCCCAATCAACCATGACGCTCTCGCCAAAGCGGGTCTGGACGGCGGCGGCCTGATCGCGCGTGACGACGGCCAGCGGGGAGCCTTCGGGGGTCCAGATTTGTGCATAGGCATGGGCCGATTTGGCAGGCCGCGTGGTGAGCACGAAGAGGCGCAGGATTGGCTGCCAGATGAGCGGCGGAATTTCGACGACGCGGCGGTCGGACAGGAACTGTTTGAGATAGCGGCGCACCGGCCCAGCCTCTGGGGCTTCGGGCGTACCAAGGTTCATCAACAACACGCCAATCCGGCGCGGCGCGACGGGCGGATGATCAGCAGGCAAAGTCATTTATGTGTTTCCGGGCAAGAGGGGCAGCGACCGATATCGCCGCCCGCTGCCCGCCCATAGGGCGTTGGCAATGGCGGGCGCAACTGCCGCGATGCCGATTTCCCCAAGCCCACCAGAGGGTTCGCGACTGGGGATGATCTCAATCTGGATGTCGGGAATATCGTTGATCCGTGGCAGGCGAAGCCCGCCGAGCGTGCGGGGGGAGGGCAGGCCGCGATCCACTTCCACTGCATTGCCAACCGCCATGGCCAGCCCGAACAATAGGCCGCCCTGAATCTGCTGGAGCGCAACATCGGGGTGGAGGATGCGGCCCACATCGGCAACGGCATAGAGGCGCGGCACGACGATCTGCTGGGCATCGGACACATAGGCTTCGGCCAGCACGGCAATGTGGCTGCCCTGCATCGAATGACAGGCCAGACCCTGTTGCGTGCCTTCCGCCCCGCCTTCCCATCCGCCGAGCACCGTTACCTTGGACAGGCAGGTGGCCAGTCTGGGATTGCCGCCCAACATGGCCATGCGGAAGGAGAAACCCTCAACGCCGCTTTGTTTGGACAGCTCATCGATAAAGGCTTCGCGGAAGAAGGCGGTATAGGCATCCGCCCCGCCGCGCAGCTTTCCGGTCGGGACACCAATGTCCGCCGGGTGGTGGACGATGCTGACATGCGCCATCGGATAAGGCGGCAGGGCACCGGACACCGCTGAAGGATCGCTGGTGCCTGCCGCATCCTTTTGGGCGTCCAGCGCGGACAGGCCGTCGGCAACACGTCCCTTCGTTTCCACAAGCGCTGCCGGGGTCGCGATGCGTGTCCGCCAGGCCTCAACCGTTCCGGCAGGGCCCATGCGGGCGAACATCTGGGCGAGGGCGGGCGGGCCGCACCGGTCCTGCATCATGTCTTCGCTGCGGGACCAGACAAGCTGCACCGGCTTGTCGAGATCAAGCGCGATCTGCGCCGCCTGCACGGCGGCATCAATTTCATGGTTCCGCCCGAACGATCCGCCGATCATCATCGGGTGGACGATGACATCGTCTTCGGAAAGATCACAGGCATTGGCAATCGCGCGGCGGGCGAGGCCGGGGGCCTGCGTTTGCATCCACACTTCCAGCTTGCCGTCGCGCGGGGCGGCGGTCGCCGCCAAAGGCTCCAGCGATGCATGGGGGCGGAACCCGGCGGTATAGTCCGCCCGGTAGAGCGGGGCATTTTCGAACATGCCATCGACATCGCCAATGCCCGCCATCTCCGTGCCGTCGGCGTCAAAGGCGGTCCGCAGGGCTTTTACGACGGCGGCTCCATCGGGGAAGGGGCCTTGGGTTTCAAAACGGGGGTGCGCCGCGTCAAGTGCGGATTGCGCGGTCCACCAGGTCTTCGCAACGACCGCAACCCAGCGCTCCTTCTTGATGACGCGCAAAACGTCGCGGCTGCCGGTGGCGCGGGCTTCGTCCAAGGATTTAAAACGCGTGTCCCCCAGCGGACCGGACCGGACAGCGGCATAGACCATCGCGGGCAGACGGATATCTGCTGCAAAACTTGCCGAGCCGTCGACCTTTGCCGGGGCGTCCAGCCGCGCCACCGACTGGCCGAGCAGCCGAATGTCCCGTCCGGTGCGCAGCGGCAAAGGATCGGGAATGTCCTGCTCTGCCGCCTCTTCGCACAGGGCCGCAAAGCTCAGCCGGTCATTGCCAAGGACGACAAAGCCGTTCTCTGTTTCACATGCCTGCCAGTCTGCGCCCCAACGTTTGGCGGCGGCCATGCACAACAGCGCCCGTGCAGCCGCGCCCGCATCGCGCGCCCGCGCTTCAAAGACGGACGGGGCAAAGGCCTCATCGGTCAGTTGCGGCGGCGGCGGTGAAAAGGGCGTGGACGGCATAAGCCCCGGCCAATCCGCGACGGCGGCGTCATTGCCATAAAGCGGATTGATCGGTGCTGGTTCGACGCCGATGGTCCGCCAGTCCGCCCCCAGTTCATCCGCTACGATCTGCGCGAACAGGGTATAGGCGCCCTGTCCCGTTTCGACTTCCGGAACGGCAACGGTGATCTGGCCAGACTTTGCGACCTTCACATAACCGTTCAGCACAAACTCACCGGGGGATGCGACCAGATTTGGGGCAAAGGTCCTTGGCCAAACGGTCCAGGCGAGGAGCAGGCCGACGCCAGCGCCTCCCCCGATTAAAAGCCCGCGCCGCGAAATATGCCGCGGCCGCTCCCCAAACGCACGGATCGTCATCGATCCGTTGATAGGGAAAGCTAGGCCGCCCTGCCAGCCATCAATTTGCGCGACATCGCGTCCACTTCCCGCATGGCCGCAAAAACCGGCTTTGTCAGGTCCGGTTCGCCGGTCTGGCCCAGCGCGTTGAGTTGCGCATAATACCAATATTGGACGCCAAAGCTGGCAATGGCGCGGATGGCCTTGATGCCTTCCAGCCAGCGTAGCCAGCCGGGCAAGAGGTGAAGCTGGTTTTCAAACCGGGCAATGTCGGTCGCGCCGTCCAGCAGCTTGTTGCAAGCGTCAGGATCACCGCACAAGGGGCGGCCAATACCGATGAGGTCGGCAGCCCCGGTGGACAGCGCATGTTCCATCGCAGCGCGGGAGCGGAACCCACCCGTCACCATCAGTGGCATGACCTTGAGTTCCGCCTTCATCGCTTTGGCAAAGTCGACAAAATAGGCTTCGCGGGCAACGGTTGAGGCGGCGACGTTCGGCCGTTCGGCCGGTTCCATGCCGTCCATGTCCATCATCGCAGGCTGTTCATAAGATCCGCCGGAGATTTCGAGCAGATCGACGCCTGCCTCTTCCAGCCAGCGGGCGACCTGAAGGCTGTCTTCAAAGGCAAAGCCACCCTTCTGGAAATCGGCGGAGTTCAGCTTGACCGAAACAGGGAAGGCCGGGCCGACAGCCGCCCGCACGCGGCGAACCGTCTCCATCAGGAAGCGGGCCCGGTTTTCAAGGCTGCCGCCCCATTGGTCGGTTCGCTGGTTAGAGCGGGGGCTGAGGAACTGCGAAATGAGGTAACCATGCGCGGCATGGACCTGAACGCCGGTGAAGCCGGCTTCCTTCGCGGCAGCAGCGGCGGTGGCAAAGCGGCCGATCAGATCTTCAATCTCATCCTGCGTCAGGGGAACGGGTTCCCCAAATTGGCCACCCGGTAGACCGAGCTTCACCGCAGATGGCGCCTTGGGCGTCTTGTTGACGAGCACCTGTGTCTGGCGCCCGGCATGGCTGATCTGCATCCACAAATGGTTGCCGGCTTCGGTTCCGGCCTTGGCCCAGGCGGCGAGGGCCGCCTTCATCTCGGCGTCCGGTGCCCGCTCAATCACGACATTGCCCGGGCGTTCCAGATGGTCACGGTCAATGATGACGTTGCCGGTCAGGTGCATGCCCGCACCACCGTGCGACCAGCGACGGTAGAGCGTTTGGAGGGCCGCTGTCGGCACGCCGTCGGGCGTTGCCAGCCCTTCCGTCATCGCGCCTTTGGCGAGACGGTTGGGCAAAATGGCCCCGCACGGCAGGCGGAGCGTGTCTGAAAGGCTCATGCCGACACCTTGCCTTGCCAAGCGGCACGATATTTGGCCCGCAAGGAGACCTTGTCGATCTTCTCCGTGCCGAGGCGCGGCAGGTTGTCGGCCTCGAACCAGATTTTTTCCGGGACCTTGAAGCCGGCGATGCGTTCTTTGAGGAAGGCACCCAGCCCGGCCTCATCAACACTCTGCCCCGGATGGAGATAGACAACGGCACCCGGCAATTCACCCAAGCGCTCATCCGGCAGGCCGAACACGCAGGCTTCGGCAACAGCGGGATGCTCGTAAATGGCGGCTTCGAGTTCCTGACAGCTGATATTCTCGCCGCCGCGGATGATGATGTCTTTCTTGCGGTCCACGATGAAGAGATAGCCGTCCGGATCCAGATAGCCGATGTCGCCGGTGCGGAAATAGCCATCCTCGGTCATGCAGTCGGCGGTTGCGTCTGGGCGGTTCCAATAGCCGGAGAACAAAGCAACCGACCGAATGGAGACTTCGCCACGTTCGCCCTGCGGCACCGGCTTTCCGGCGTCATCGAGGATCGCCATGTCGACCAGCGGCTTGGAGGGAAGGCCTGTTGAATTCGGCTTTTCCAGATAGTTGGTGGAAAAATTGCCGGCGCCAATGCCGTTGGTTTCGGTTAAGCCATAGCCAAGGGCGGGGGGCGCCGTCGGGAATTCATCGGCGATGCGCTTCACATGTTCGACCGGGCGGGGTGCCCCGCCACCGGAGAGACCCTGCAACGTCGACAGATCATATTTGTGCCGGTCAGGGTGCGACATCAGCTCAAAGCTCATCAGCGGCACGCCGGTGAAGTTGGTGATCTTTTCCTTCTGGATCAGTTCCATTGCGGTCACGACGTTCCATTTAGGCATCATCACGATCTTGCGGCCAATCGCGAAGCTGACCAGCATGACAGGCACTTCGCCGGTCACATGGAAAAGTGGCACGGTGAGCAAGGCTGCATGCTGCGGCCTGTCGAGTGAGACTGTGCCGTCTTCGGTCGCCAATTGGAGGACGACGAGCGCCTGCGTGATGTAGTTGAACGTGCCCTGCACCACCGCGCGGTGGGTGCTGAATGCACCCTTGGACTGGCCGGTCGAGCCCGAGGTGAAGAGGATGGTCGCCAGATCATCGCCCGTCATTTCCGGCAGCGTCACGTCCGACAGGTCGGCGTCGCCGAGAACCGGCGCGAGTGCCTTTTCGAGGACGGCTGAAATGTCGAGGCCAACGATATGGGCACCGCCTGAATAGCCGACATCAGCAAGGCGCGCGGCGCGTTGGGCATCCGCCAGAACCAACGTTGCGCCGACAGCGTCAATGCCCTCAGCCAGTTCGGCACCCTGCCACCAGCCGTTGAGCAAGGTGGCACAGCCACCGGCCATGAGGACGCCCATGTACAGGACAATCCAGCTCGGCGCGTTGCGCATGGCAATGCCGACGCGATCCCCGCGCTGGACATTGAAATTCTTGATCAGCGCTTTCGCAACGCGATCCGCCGCTGCATATGTCTGGGCAAAGCTGAGCCGTTCGTCCCCATCGACAATGAAAGCCGCGTCGCCATGCTGGCTACAGAAATAGGCGAAATACTGGGGGAGCGCGGGCGGCGCCGTCGCAACCATAGGTAAATCAACGCCATAGGCCTTGTGGTGGGTCAGCGCCATGGGCGCGCCTTGACCGGTCAACAGTTCGGTCGCCTTGGCCAGGCGGATGTCCAAATCAGACGGCACGCGAATCTCTCCCTTTGTCTTATTCTTGTCCGCCTTTATGTAGGCCCAAATCCTGAGGGGAAAAGCCTTGATCCTTGCAAGCCTTGTTGACGCTACGTCTGCCGTGCATTGGGAAAGCCTTGGGCTTGACCCGGTGGCGGTCGACCTCGGTTTTTTTAAGATCCGCTGGTATAGTCTGGCCTATATTACCGGCATCATTGTCGGCTGGTGGTATCTGGCAAAGCTGTGTGCTCAGCCGGGTTCCCCCATGGCGAAGCGGCATGTCGATGACTTTGTCTTCTACGCGACGCTGGGCATCATTCTGGGTGGCCGGATCGGCTATATCCTCTTTTACAAGCCGGAGATGATCTCACACCCGGTCAACATGCTAAAGCTTTGGGAAGGCGGCATGTCTTTCCATGGCGGGCTGATCGGCGTGATCGTCGCGATCCTGTGGTTTGCCCGCGTGAACAAGCTCAACTGGCTGCGCGTCCATGATTATGTCGTGGTCGTTTATCCCATTGGCCATTTCCTTGGCCGCATCGCGAACTTCATCAACGGGGAACTTTGGGGCCGCGAAACGACGGTGCCTTGGGGCATGGTGTTCCCCGGCGGCGGCGATGTCGTCCGTCACCCCAGCCAGCTTTATCAGGCCGGATTGGAAGGCTTGCTGCTCGGCCTCATCCTGTCGGTTCTCTTCTGGAAAACAGATGCCCGGTACAAGCCGGGCTATCTGGCAGGGCAATTTCTGATCTGGATGGGCGTGTTCCGCTTTGTGGCGGAAACAGTGCGGGAGCCGGATGTCGGCGTCTACGGCCTGTTCGGTATGACCATGGGGCAGACCTTGTGCGTGCCGCTGATCGTGCTTGGCCTCTATCTCATCTTTACGGCCAATGGTCGTCGTCAGAGGGTGGAAAGCGTTGCCGGACAAACCAGCGTCGCCTGAACCGATGCGCCCCGACCCGGAGTTGCCGGAACCGATGTTGCCAGAACGTCTGGCCCGGGCGATCACGCTTGGCGGGCCGATGCCTGTTGCCCGCTTCATGGCGGCGGCAAACGCGCATTATTATGGCACGCGTGATCCGCTGGGGGCGGCGGGTGATTTCATCACTGCACCCGAAATCAGCCAGATGTTCGGCGAATTGGTGGGGCTGTGGCTCGCCGATATGTGGGACAGGGCGGGCCGGCCTGTTGTCCATTATGTGGAACTCGGCCCCGGCCGCGGGACGCTTGCCGCTGATGCGCTGCGGGCCATGGCCAAGGCCGGGCTGACGCCGCAGGTCCATTTTGTGGAAACAAGTGCGGCGCTCCGCACGGCGCAGGCGCGCGCAGTGCCGGACGCTGTCTGGCATGATGATGTGACGACCCTGCCCGAGGATGCCCCCCTGCTGATCGCCGCCAATGAATTTTTCGATGCGCTGCCGGTCTATCAGCTCGTCCGGCGCGGTGAGACTTGGCATGAACGGTTGGTGGCCTGTCAGGACACGATCTTCCTGCCGATTGCGGGCAAGGCCGTGCCCGAAGACATCGTGCCCGAAGCATTGCGCGAGGCGGCCCCCGGCAGCATCATCGAAAGCGCGCCAGCCTCGGTCGCGGTCGTCCGGGCGCTGGCCAAGCGGCTGTCCGCGCAAGGCGGGGCGGCGCTGATAGTCGATTATGGCTATGAAGGGCCTGCCTTGGGCGAGACGCTGCAGGCGGTGAAGGGGCATGGCTTTGCCAACCCCTTTGAAGCCCCCGGAGAGCATGATCTGACGGCGCATGTCGACTTTGCAACCCTGGGCGGCATGGCTGAAATGTCGGGGGCGAAGGTCTTTGGCCCCGTCGCACAGGGCGATTTTCTGGGGCTGCTCGGCATTGCAGAGCGGACTGCCGCGCTCGCCCGTGCCCATCCGGAGCGGGGCGAGGACCTGGCCGAAGCGCATCGGCGCCTCACCCACCCCACTGAAATGGGCTCGCTGTTTCAGGCGATGGCGCTGGTGGGTCAGGGCTGGCCTGATC
The DNA here is from genome assembly GCA_937996655.1 of uncultured Sphingomonadaceae bacterium. GTDB lineage: Bacteria > Pseudomonadota > Alphaproteobacteria > Sphingomonadales > Sphingomonadaceae > Aquisediminimonas. The sequence continues at coordinate 349,488 of CALKUK010000014.1, forward strand.
CTGCGGCAATGGGGTAGGGTCGCTGCCTTACCGCTTGCCCTGAGCCTGTCGAAGGGCTGTCCTTCTTTCGGTGAGTAGATAAAAGCAGCCCTTCGACAAGCTCAGGGCGAGCGGAGTTTCAAGTGACAAATCAACAGATTGAAATTTTCACCGCAACCGCCCTCTCGCCAATTCCGCACGGCTTTCTTGGCCGTCGCGGAGGCGTGTCCACCGGTCTTCATTCTGGCCTGAATGTTGGCGTCGGATCGGATGATGACCGGGATGCCGTCCTCGAAAATCGTCGTCGCGCCGCAAAGGCTGTATTGCCCGGTGCAGAGCTGGTGACGGTGCATCAGGTCCACTCGCCCGATGTCGTGACGGTCACAGGCCCCATCCCGCTCGACGCGCGACCCCCGGCGGATGCGATGGTCACGGACCGGCCGGGCCTGTTGCTCGGCATCCTGACAGCAGATTGCGCGCCAGTGTTGCTGGCGGATGCGGACGCCGGGATTGTCGGGGCGGCCCATGCTGGATGGAAGGGCGCGATTGGCGGCGTCACAGACAAAACCATTGATGCGATGGTGGCCCTTGGGGCTGACCGGTCCCGCATCTATGCCGCCATTGGCCCCTGCATCGCCCGGGCGTCGTATGAGGTTGATGCGGGGTTCGCGCGGCGTTTTCAGGAACAGGATCCGGAAAATGAGCGCTTCTTTTCCGCGGGCCGGCCGGACCATTTCCAGTTTGATCTGGAAGGCTATGTCGCCAGCCGGTTGGCGGCGGCAGGCATTGGGCGGGTGGAGATGCTCGGGCTTGATACCTATCCCGATGCGACACGCTTTTACAGCTTCCGCCGCGCCACCCACCGGGGGGAGCCGGGCTATGGACGGCAGATTTCGTTGATCGGCCTGCCCGCCTGATTGCTTGCGCCGCGCGCCTTAGGCCCCTAGCTTTGGGGCGTAATTGGGGGAAGATTTTTGGAAAATTCACAGAAATGGAGCCTGTTGGCGGGCTTTGGCGTCTTTGCGCTGATGCTGCTGGCGCCTGCGCCTGCCGGGATGACGCTGCTCGCCTGGCATACAGCGGCGCTTGTCGTGTTGATGGCGGTGTTCTGGATGACAGAGGCATTACCGCTCACCGTTACGGCCCTTTTGCCGTTTGTCGTGCTGCCCTTTATCGGCGTCATGAGCGCGGACAAGGTGGCTGCCTCTTATTACTCCCCCATCCTGTTTCTCGTGTTGGGCGGCGCCTTCATCGCGCTGGCGATTGAGCGGACCGGGCTGCACCGGCGCTTTGCGCTGGCCATTCTCGCGCGCGGCGGACGTACCGCAGGCTCGCTGCTGATGGCGTTCATGATTGCAACGGCGCTGATTTCCATGATCGTTTCGAACACGGCAACCGCGCTCATCATGATGCCGATCGCTGTCGCTGTGCTGCGCGCCAACCGCACGCCTGAGGGGGAGACATCAGGCCTTGCCGGTGCGCTTCCCATGGGCATTGCCTTTGCCGCTTCCATTGGCGGGCTTGGCACATTGGTGGGATCCCCGACCAATGCGATTGCAGCGGGCCTCATTCAAAAGAGCGTCGGCTATTCCATCGATTTTCTCACCTGGTCGGCTTATGGCCTGCCCATCGTCCTTATCGGCATTCCGGCCTGCTGGCTCATCCTCATGCGTGTGCAGAATGTCGCGGCAGGTGGGTTTGATGCCGCCGCCGCCCATGCCAGCATTGGGGAGGCGCAGCCCTGGACGACAGCGGAAAAGCGGCTCGTGCCCCTTATCCTGCTGGTGGTCGCGGGCTGGGTCGCGTCTTCCTATCTTTCCGCGCTCCTGCCCAAAGGCATGTTGGAGGATGGCACGATTGCAATCCTTGTGTCGCTGCTTTTGTTCATCGTGCCCGATGGCACCGGGCGGCCGCTGTTGAACTGGAAGGAAGCAGACCGCGCGCCCTGGGGCGTCATCATGATGTTCGGCGGCGGGCTTGCGCTTGCGGCGGGGATCAGCGCCTCCGGTCTGGCGGAGTGGCTGGGCGATGTGCTGCGGCCCTTGGGGAGCGTCCATCCGATCATCGTGGCGGTGGTGCTCGTCGGCATCGTCATCATCGTTACCGAATTTGCGTCCAACGTTGCGACCGCATCGGGCGTCATGCCGGTTGTCGGCGGGCTGATTGCAGCGACCGGCGCGGACCCTGCACTGCTCGCTGTAAGCGCGGCGATGGCGGCAAGCTGGGGCTTCATGCTGCCGTCGGGCACAGGGCCCAACGCCATTGCTTGGGCGACCGAGCACATCGCGCTGCCGCGTATGCTCAAGTCCGGCTTCATGCTTGATATTGTGGGCATCCCGCTGATCGTCGGGACCGCTTGGGCCATCGGGCTTATTTTGGGGTAAGGGCAACCCGCCCACCCGAACTGAGTGGATTAGGCCCAGTCGAGGACCGGCCAGCCCTTTTTCACCGCAAGTGCGCGCAACGGCGCATGCGCGTTTGTGGCAAAGCCTTCATCGGCCCAGTCTAGGCAAGGCGCGTCGGACACATGGTCTGAGAAAAAGCGGATATGGGTGGTCTGCCGGTCGATCGGCTCGGCGGCCATCCAATCCTGCACCATGCGCAGCTTGGCGCCGCCATAACAGTTTTCGCCGTCGATCCGTGGGGAGACGAACCCTCCCATATCCGTGGTGCGCGTGGCGATAACATCTTTGACGCCGATGAGCGCCGCGATCTGCCGGACATAGAAGGCGTAAGATGCGGTGGCGAGGACCACGCGGCGGCCTGCGGCCCGTTCCGCCTCGACGCGCGCCAACGCTCCGGCCAGGCAATTGCGGCTCAGTGTCTGGCCCGCAAACCCGGCTGAAATCCGATCAAGCTTGGCCATATCAATGCGCGTGCCGAGCATGAGCGCGAGGTTGATCTCTTTGAGGCGGCCCCGGCTTACGATGCGGAGCAAGAACCCTAAGGTCGTCAGCAGAACAAGCGGGGCAAACACGACGCGCCAGGGCGCGTAGCGCGGCACGGCATAGATCAGGAACGGGCCAAAGGTCGCCGCGCGGGTGATCGTCTTGTCCATGTCGAAAATGGAAAGGGGCTGCATCCATGTGCCTTAAGCGCAATCCGGCTTGCCGATCCAGCGCTTATGCACCAAACACGTGCCTGATGGCGAACAAGGCGGATTTTACGGAAGAACAAGGGGCTAAGGGCCTCGTGCTGCGCGTGTCGGGCCGCCTTACCTTATCGGGTCTGGGGGATTTGCCGCAGCGGCTTGATGCTGTTGATGCGCCTGCCGCCCAGATCGACATTGGCGCGGTGGAGCGGGTGGATACCGTCGGTGCCTGGATCGTCCACCAATTCTCTGGCCGCACGGGCGCGCAGATTGTCGGCGCCAGTGAAGAGGCCAAAAGGCTGATGGCGCTGGTCAGCCGGTCGCAAACGGATGTCCGCGTCCGCCCTGAACCGTTGAATCCCGTTGTCCGGGTTGTCACGGAAGTCGGGGATGCGACCGTCATCGCGCTGCGCACCCTGCTGGGGCTTGTGGCCTTTTTCGGGGCCATCCTGATTTCCAGCTGGGATATCATCCGCCACCCACGTCGCCTGCGCATCAATGCCATCGTCCACCGGTTTGAACTGGTCGGTGTAAAGGCCTTGGGCATCATCGGCCTGATGAGTTTCCTCATCGGCATTGTGATCGCACAGCAGGGGGCGGTGCAGCTTCAGCAATTCGGGGCCGAGGCGTTGACCGTCAATCTCGTCGGACGGATCACCACGCGGGAATTGGGCGTGCTGATGACGGCCATCATGGTCGCCGGCCGCTCAGGCTCTGCTTTTGCCGCGCAGCTCGGCACGATGAAGCTGACGGAAGAAATTGATGCGATGCGCACCATCGGCGTCTCGCCGATCGAAGCGCTCGTCATCCCGCGGATGATGGCGGCCGTTATCATGATGCCGTTGCTTGGGTTTTACGCGACTTTGGTGTCCATCTTTGGCGGCGGGCTGTTCTGCTGGGTGTCGCTGGAAATTCCGCCCATCACTTTTGTGCAACGGCTTCAGGAAGTGATTCCCATCACCGATCTGTGGGTCGGGCTGCTTAAGGCGCCTGTCTTTGGCGCAATCATCGCGCTGTCGGGCTGCTTTCAGGGCATGCAGGTGGAAGGAAATGCGGAAGACGTTGGCCTGCGCACCACGTCTGCCGTGGTGCAGGCGATCTTCCTTGTCATCGTGCTCGATGCGTTCTTCGCAGTCTTCTTTTCGCAGATCGGTTGGATCTGATGGACCTGAACGCCCCCATCGCCATCAAGGTGCGCGGCATCTGCAATCGCTTCGGCGATCAGGTTATCCATGACGGCGTGGACCTTGATGTCCGCAATGGAGAGATATTGGGGGTTGTCGGCGGATCGGGCACCGGCAAATCGGTGTTGATGCGCACGATCATCGGCTTGCAACGGCCGAGTGCCGGAACCATCGAGATTTTCGGGGAACCGATGACCGATGAGGAAGATGAAGCGCAGCTTGATCTGCGTCGCCGCTGGGGCGTCATGTTCCAGGGTGGGGCGCTCTTTTCCACGCTGACGGTGGCGGAAAATGTGCAGGTCCCTCTGCGGGAATTCTATCCCAATCTCAGCCAGAAGCTGCTCGACGAGATTGCGTCCTATAAGGTCGTGATGACGGGCCTTCCCGCCAACGCGGCGGCCAAATATCCCTCGGAACTGTCGGGCGGCATGCGCAAGCGCGCCGGGCTTGCACGGGCGCTTGCGCTTGATCCAAGGCTGCTCTTTCTCGATGAACCGACCGCCGGGCTGGACCCGATTTCAGCGGCGGGTTTTGATGAACTCACCAAAGATCTGTCCAAGACGCTGGGGCTGACCGTGTTCCTCATCACGCATGATCTGGACACCCTGCATGCGATTTGTGATCGGGTGGCGGTGCTTGCTGACCAAAAAGTGGTCGCGGTGGGCACCATTCCTGAGCTGCTGGCGACGGACCATCCTTGGATTCAAGACTATTTCAACGGTCCGCGCGGACGTGCCGCCCAGTCAGCGGTTGATCGGCACATGGCAAAGGGGGCATGAAGGCCTGATGGAAACGCGATCCAACCATTTGCTCGTCGGCAGTATCGTTCTCGGGCTGTTGGCGGCGCTCGTCGCCTTTGCCATGTGGATTGCCGGATTGTCCGGCTCCAATGCCAAGGAATATGACATCTTCTTCCGGCAATCGGTGGACGGTTTGGCCAAGGGTGGCAGCGTCAGCTTTTCGGGCGTCCCTTCCGGTCAGATTACCGCCATTGAGCTTTGGAAGAATGATCCGCAGTTCGTGCGCGTCCGCATCGCGTTGAAACCCGACACGCCCGTTCTGCAAGGCACGACCGCCACCATTCAGGGCAGTTTCACTGGCCCGTCCACGGTTGTTCTGGACGGCGCCATTCGCGGCACGCCCCCGCTGTCAGAGCCGGGCCCCGGCCCAGGACGTGTACCTGTCATTCCAACCAAGGCGGGCGGGCTTGGCGCGTTGCTCAACAATGCGCCGCAATTGCTGGAACGGCTGTCCACCCTGACGGAACGGCTGACAGAATTGCTGTCTGACCAGAACCAAAAGTCCTTCACCAACATTCTGGCCAACACAGATAGGTTGACGGGCAATCTGGCGCGTGGTGGCCCCGATATGGAAGCGAGCATCAAGGAAGCGCGCATCACCATCAAGGAAGCCGGGATCGCGGCCAAGCAATTGGGTGAGGTCGCTGGGACAGCCAACGGCCTGCTCAATGACGAAGGCCGTCCGCTCATCACCGATCTGCGGCGCACCATCCGGTCTGCCGAACAGAGCATGACCGCGCTGGATACAACGCTCGCCGAGGCGCGGCCGGGCATTCGGACCTTCTCAACACAGACGCTTCCCGAAATTGGTCAGCTGGTGCGTGATCTGCGGGGCATGTCTGAATCATTGAGTTCGGTTGCCAACAAGATTGATCAGCAGGGCGCAGGTGCTTTGATCGGCGGGCCACGCCTGCCTGAATATAAGGGGGATAAGGACGGCAAATGAAGCGCACGACCCTGATTTTTGGCGCGGCCCTTCTGCTGGGCGGATGCAGCCTTGGCCTGACCGCCAAAGCGCCGAAGTTCCTGCTGACGCTCACCCCGACGAGCCTGCCTACCGCCAATGACGGCGTGTTGGTGCAGGCCGGTGACAGCCTGACCGTCGCTGTCCCGCTTTCCCCGCAGGCGATTGCGACGACGCGGCTGCCGGTGGCGCAGGGGCAGACGGCCATCGCCTTTCTGAAGGATGCCATCTGGGTGGAGCCGCCGCCGCGTCTCTTCCAGCGGCTGCTGTCTGAAACGATCCGCGCGAAAACCGGGCGCACCGTGCTCGACCCGCGGCAGGTCAATATGGGCACTGGCGCCACCTTGTCGGGCCAGCTTCTGCGCTTTGACATTGAGGAAAAGGGCGCCCGCGCGGTCGTCGTCTATGATGCGACGATTTCGGGGGAAAAGGACCGACCGGTCCGCACCCGCCGCTTTGAAGCGCGTGTGTCGGCCGGCACCATCGATGCCCGCAGCGCCGGAATCGCGCTCAATCAGGCAGCGAACGTCGTGGCGGGCCAAGTGGCCGACTGGCTCACCTCTTAAGGCTATCAGAGCAAGAGAAAGGGGCGGGAAGCATTATGCCTCCCGCCCCTTCTTTGTGTCCGGTGCGGACGCCCGGGCTTATTTGCCCTTGGCCTCCAGCGCCTTGTCTTCATTGGCCCGCCGGATCACATATTGGCGGATATTCTCAATCTGCTCAGCCGAATATTGATCCTTCCAAGCGACCATCCCGTTTTCGGAGAGGGCGCCGTCATGGACCACCTTCTGCCACATCTTGGCATCGCCAAGGATGGCCGAGTGGCGCAGATCGGGGTTGAGGCCACCTGCAATCGCGGCGTCGCCATGGCAGACGCTGCAGCTGTTCTGATAGGGGCTCATGCCCGCATCCGCCTGTGCCTTCGTGCCGGTGAACGGCGGCGGATCTAGCACCTGCTTGGCCTGCGCCGGTGGCGGCGGCAGCGTCGCTTTGCCGCCGATCTTGAAGACCAGCAGGCGGCTGATGTTGCGCACGGAGCCGGACTTGCCGGACAGGATGCCCGGCGCCACATCGTACACGCCGCCCCAACCGGCCAGGATGGCGACATATTGCACGCCCTTAACCGAATAGGTCATGGGGGCCGCGATCACGCCGGTCTGCGTCGGGAAGCTCCAGAGTTGCTTGCCATTGTCGGCCGTATAGGCGCGGAATTCACCGCCTGCAGTGCCTTGGAACACAAGGTTGCCGGCTGTTGCCAGCGTGCCGCCATTGGACGGGCCGATATGTTCAACGCGCCAGCGCGGCTTACCGGCAACCGGATCCCAGGCGAGCAGCGACCCTGTGGTTCCGGCAGCCGCGGCTGCACGGATAGCCGGATCAGCCGGCATGCCCATCTGGCCCGTATCGAGGCCAAGCTGGAAGCCAACCTTGCCGGGTTTCCAGCCCTTGGCAGCGGCGAAATAGGGCTGTGAGATTTCGTTGGCCGGAATGTAGACCAGACCCGTTTTCGGGCTGTACGACATGGGCTGCCAGCTATGCGCGCCGAGCGCGCCCGGCCAGCCGATATAGGGCTTTCCGGTCTGTTCATACCGCGCTTCGGGGTTCACGTCCGGCTTGCCGGTGACGGGGTCGAGACCCTTGGCCCAGGTGATCAGCTTGGCAAAGGGCTTACCGGAGATGAACTTGCCCGTCTTCGCATCAAGAACGTAGAAGAACCCATTCTTCGGCGCATGCATGATGACGCGCGTGGTCTTGCCGTTGACCGGCATGTCCGCGGCGATGATCTGCTGGTTGGAATCATAGTCCCAACGGTCTTCCGGTGTTTCCTGGAAGTGCCAGACATATTCGCCTGTATCTGCGTTCACAGCAACAATGGAGGCTGTGTACAGGCTGTCGCCGCCCTTGCCGCCGCGGGCATTGGGGTTCCAAGGCTCGGCATTGGCCGTGCCGAAATAGATGAGGTTGGTCGTGGGATCGTAGGTGATTGAATCCCACACCGTGCCGCCGCCGCCGGACTTCCAGGCATCGGGCGCCCAGGTCTTGGCAGCTGCTTCCAGATGCTTGCCTTCAAATGGCTTCGATGGATCACCGGGGACGGTGTAGAAGCGCCAGGCTTCCTTGCCCGTTTCGGCGTCATAAGCGGCCAGATAGCCGCGCGTGATGTACTCAGCGCCAGCAGAGCCAATCAGAACCTTGCCCTTCACGATGCGCGGCGCGCCGGTGATGGCCATGTTCGACCCCTGCGGGATCGTCAGCTTGTCCCAGAGGACCTTGCCGGTGTCGGCGTTGAGGGCGACCAGACGACCATCGATCGTGCCGACATAGACGCGACCCTTATAGACAGCGACCCCGCGGTTGACCGCATCGCAGCACACATCCACCAACTTGGAACGTGGCACCTTGGGGTCATATTCCCACATTTTCTTGCCGGTGGCGGCGTCATAAGCTTTTACCATCGACCATGCGGTGGAGACGTACATGATGCCGTCGACAACGATCGGCGTCGCTTCCTGTCCGCGCGCGGTGTCCAGATCAGAAGACCATTCGAGGCCAAGCTGGCCGACATTCTGATCGGAAACCTGCGTCAGCGGCGAAAAGCGCTGCTCATCCATCGTGCGGCCATAAGACAGCCAGTCAGCGCCATCCGGGCTGCCTGCTGCGAGGCGCGCATCATCGACATTGGCGTTCTTGCCGCCCTTTTCGGCGCAACCGGCCAAGGCTGCCGCGACCAGCGCGATTGCCGTTCCCAAAACAAGTGAGCGAGATTTCATGCGGAAACTACCCCTCCAACCTGTGCCGACATTTCGGCATCGTCCATCCAATAACGCGGGAGTCTGTGACTCTCTACTGTCGTCCTTGCCAGTGACAGCGCGCGGATGCGAGGGGAAAATGCAGGGACGGAGAAACATCCCCGTCCTGTTTCACTCAGTAATCAACACCTGCGGCAATGGCTTCCAGCTTGCGGAGCCGCTCGCGCAGATCGGCGATTTCGATGCGGCTCGTTGTGTTCGGCATGCTGGTGTCATGCCCGCGGTGCGTGTCGATCTCGCAGCGCTTCAACTCAACCCATTTGGTAAAGGCGGCAAGGCCGACAAAGGACGCCAAGGCAAGCCCGGCGAGACCTGTGATGGCGAGAATGAGAGTGGAGGCGTCAGTCATATCGGTTCTCCCTGGCGAACCTGCCGCGCTCAGCGCAGCTTTTCGATTTCGCGATCAAGGGCGATCGCACTGTTATTGTCGGTGGCGAGGCGTTCCAGAACGGCGATCCTCTCCTTCAACTGCTTGATTTCATCGCGCAGCTGGCGGCTCTCGGCCGTGTTGGGGACGGCAATGTCATTGCCATGGCGGTCTTTGCGGATGCCATGCTTGGCGCGGATGATGCTGCCGACAGTCACGATCGCGACGATCAGGACTACCATTTCAAACGGGTTCATATCTTGTCTCCCTGAAGGCTATTGGCGGTATTGGCTTAGTTGACGGGGCTATCGCGGAGTTGTTCGATCTCATCTGACAGGGCGACGCCCTTATCAGTGATGATGCGTTCCAGCACGCGGACCCGCTGTTCCAGCCGCTCGACATGCGACGCATATTGGGCGGCTTTTTCGGCGGTCAGACTGGTCTGGACCTGAAGCTGCTTTTCCTTGAGTTCCATCATCTTCGTTACGGTTCGCGACACGATGGCGACGATGGGGATCATCAAAGCGATGATCGGAATAAGAGCAAAAAGGCCGTCCATAAACTTAGTCCTTCTCAGTTTGCTTTGCCGCGGAGCTGTTCGATCTCGCGGTTGAGGGCATGGGCTTCATCGGTCACGATGCGCTCGACATTGGCGAGGCGGTCTTTGACCGAACCAAGCTCAGCGCGGAGCTGGGCATTTTCCTGGCTGAGCAGCTTAATGCGTTCCAGCTCTTCCGTCGTCTGACGGGGGTAGATCGCCTTGCCCCAGCTGTTTTCTAAGGGATAGCCGTTCTTCACGCGCAGCCAGGTGGTAAAGATCCAGCCCACGACACCGAGAAAGCCGATGCTGATTGCCAGAAGCGCGATGTAGGGAATGAAGGGCGCGAGTTCGGTTTCGATCATGATGTCGGTGTCCTTATTTCAGACGTTCGATTTCAGCGGTCAGGCGGGAAGGCGCGTCGGTGGCGATGCGTTCCAGAACCGCGATGCGCGCTTCAAGGCGGCTGACCTGTCCGGTGATGCGTTCATTCTCGGAGGAAAGGAGGGCGATCTTGCGATCAGTATCCGGGTCAGACTTTGAGACGGTGCCGCCCCATTCTCCTTCCACCGGATAGCCATGGCGGGCGCGGATCCAACTGGTTGCAATCCAGCCAATGGTGCTGATGGCGATTATGGCCAGTACGAAGGTTGGTCCACCCCATTCCATCTCGTGTCTCCTCCGAGTGTGTCCGGTTTACTTCAGGTTGTCGATTTCGTCGGCCAGGCGGCTGTTGCGGCTGGTATAATGCGTTTCAGCAGCGGCCATGCGGCGGTCAATGTCGCGCAGCTTGGAGCGGACGTCACGCGTGGTCCGTGCCGGGGACTGACGGACACCTTGCCAGAAGTCAGACTCTTCCTTGTCGGTGTAGAGGCCGTAGGGCTTAGGTTCCGCGATCCAGCCAATCACCAGATACGCGATGACGAGGAAGCCGGAGCCGAGGATGGTGCCGAGCACGGTGCCAACGCGCACCCAGGTGACGTCGATGCCCGTATAATCGGCAATCCCGGAGCAGACGCCCAGCCATTTGGCGTTTTGTTTGTCGAGGTAGAATTTGGTGCGGCTTGCAGACATGATATTTACTCCTGTGGCGTTTGGCGTCGGCGCTCTCAGGCGCCTTTTTTCCAGTCTGGATCGTCGGCAGAGATGATGCGTTCGATCGTGGTCATGCGGTCTTCGAGGCGGCGGGCGAGATCATGGAGCTCATCGAGCAAATTCTCGTCTTCGCGGGTGAGCGTCGCCGCTGTCTTCCACCGGGTCATATAGTGGAGGATCAGCCAGGGCAGCCCGAGAAAGATCGCCGGTATAGTGACGAGGGGAACGATGATGTCTTCCATCGGTTCAGCCCTTCTTCACGGCAGCCTTCAGGGCTTCCAGTTCGGCGTCGACCTTTTCGTTCGACTTCAGCTCGGCGATTTCCTCTTCGAGCGTCTTGGGGGCGGCGCCCAGGCCGAGCGCATCGGCACGGCCTTCGGCCAAATCCACGCGGCGGTCGAGCATATCGAAGCGCGCAAAGGCTTCATCCACCCGGGTGCCGGCATAGGCTTCCCGCACGCGGATGCGGTTATTGGCCGCTTCCAGACGGGTCGTGATCGTGTTCTGACGGGCGCGGGCTTCGCGCAGCTTGGCCTGCAGCTTGGAAATGTCTTCTTCATTGGCGTGCAGCGCGTCGTCGAGCACAGCGATTTCGCTCTTCAGCTGTTCGGCCATATCAACTGCCTTCTGGCGTTCGACGAGGGCAGCTTTGGCGAGGTCTTCGCGGTCCTTGGAGAGCGCGAGTTCCGCCTTTTCCTTCCAGCTGTCCTGAAGGGTTTCCAGCTTTGCGATGTGGCGGCGCAGTTCCTTCTGGTCCGCGATCGTGCGGGCGGCGGATGCGCGCACCTCGATCAGCGTTTCTTCCATTTCCATGATGATCATGCGGATCATCTTGGCGGGGTCTTCGGCCTTATCGAGAAGGTCGGTGACATTGGCGGCGATGATGTCGCGGGTGCGCGAGAAGATGCCCATCTGTTGAAACTCCTGACTGTGTGACGCTGTGGTTACTGGTGAAAGGGGGCCGGGGAAGGTTTGGGGGATGGTCACCTTCCCCGGCGGGGTCTCCGGCCGGGGGGAACGGCCGGTAGGGGGTTATGCGAGGGGGTATTCAGACTGGGTCTGAACCGTTTCCGCATTCGCCTGACCAATCGGGCCGGCGGCGAAGAAGAGGCTGCTGGTGCTCACGAGGATCGTTGCGACGATGGCGAGAACCGAGTTGCGGAAATCGAAAGAAGTGTAGCGGGTCATGTTAGGTCTCCCTGAACTTTGGCGTTGAATGTTGTTCCGCTTGTTTGCGGTATGCGGAGAGAACAGCATGGACCGTGCCAGTTTGCGGAGACGGCGCATTTCCGCCATTTTCATACCAAAATGGCATGATTTTTCAGGTTAACTATTGCCGAATGTTGGTAAAATACACTAATGTTTGGGAATGGAGCGAGACAATCAATTCATCGGCCAGTCGCTGGCCTTTCTCGACAGCGTGGAGCGCGTCAGCCGCGCGGCCCATCTCAACCGGCCGGTGCTCGTCATCGGAGAACGCGGGACCGGCAAGGAGCTGGTGGCTGAACGTCTCCACCGCCTCAGCACAAGGTGGGACGGGCCGTTCGTGGCGATGAACTGCGCCGCGCTTACCGAAACGCTCATTGAGGCAGAGCTGTTCGGGCATGAGGCAGGCGCCTTTACCGGTGCCACCCGCGCTCGCACGGGCCGCTTTGAAGAGGCGGATGGCGGCACGCTCTTCCTCGATGAACTCGGCACTTTGTCGGCAGGCGCGCAGGAGCGGCTGCTCCGCGCGGTTGAATATGGGGAGATTACCCGCATCGGCGCGAACAAGCCGGTGCGCGTCGATGTGCGCATTGTCGCGGCCACCAATGAACATCTGCCCGCTATGGTCGATAAGGGGCGGTTCCGTGCCGACCTTCTCGACCGACTGTCCTTCGACGTGATTACCCTGCCGCCGCTCCGCGCGCGGGATGGCGATATCGCGCAACTTGCTGACTTTTTCGGACGGCGCATGGCGGCGGAACTGGACTGGCCGCGCTGGCCGGGGTTTGACGCCGAGGCGATGGCCGAGATGGAAGCTTATCCCTGGCCGGGCAATATCCGAGAACTGCGCAACGTCGCCGAACGCGCGGTCTATCGCTGGGATGATGTGAGCCTGCCCGTTGGGAACATCGTGTTCGATCCGTTCGTGTCGCCTTGGCAGCCGGTGACGGGGCAGGGCCTGTCAGTGACCGCGCCGGTGGATCTGCCCGCCAACGATCCCGGCCCCAATATTGCCTCGAGCAAGCCAGGCGACTTCCGGGCCGCGGTCCACGCCTATGAACGGTCTTTGCTGGAAGAGGCGCTTCGGCGTCACCGGCATAACCAGCGCGCAACCGCCAAGGCGCTGGGGCTCACATATGACCAGCTGCGGCATTGTTTGAAGAAGCATGGGCTGTTGGAGGTGGCGGCTTAAATCTCACCAAATCCCGCTTGTCCTGAGCTTGTCGAAGGACTGCATTTCCTTCCCACAAAAAGAAAGGACGGCCCTTCGACAAGCTCAGGGCAAGCGGGAGAGGAAGAAGGACTTGGCCTTAGGCCTTGTCCCCCTCCGCCTGTGGGCTGTGTCGCAGGATCATGGGCACGTTCAGCCCGCCGAACAGCAAGGTCAGCGGCAACGCTCCCCAAAGCTTGTAGCCGAGCCAGAAACCGGTTGCGCTGTTGCGCCAGATGAGCTCGTTCAGGATCGCCATGCCGAGGAAGAACCAGGCGAAATTGCGCGTCAGCAGGTGCCAGCCGCGCTGGCTGAGTTCAGGATAGGCGTGGGCCATGACGCGTTCGAGCGTTGGCTTCTTGGTCAGCGTCCCGAAGAAGAGGATGCCTGCGACCATCAGATAATAGAGGGTCGGCTTCATCTTGATGAAGGTCTCATCATGCAGCCAGATGGTGAGCCCGCCAAAAAACAGCACCATGACGCCCGAGAACATCAGCAAGATGGAGACCTTGCCATGCTTCAGCTTGGACCAAAGGATGGCGGCGAGGGTGGCAACCATGAAGGCGCCCGTCGCGATCCAGACACCCGCGGCCCAATAGGTCAGCAGGAAAATGCCAAGCGGCCCAAGATCGACGAGCAGATTGGGGGCAGGCTGGGCGGGGGCCTTGGGGGTCTGCGGCTCTTGCGTCATGCCTTGTCTGCTCCGGCGATGATGTTGGCGACTTCGCTTGCGTCGAACGGGCGCAGATCGCCGATGGTTTCGCCCACGCCAATGGCATGGATGGGCAGGCCAAACTTTTCAGCGGCCGCGACAAGCACGCCGCCGCGCGCGGTACCGTCCAGCTTGGTCATGACGAGGCCAGTGACGCCCGCCACTTCCTTGAAGATTTCAATCTGCGACAGTGCATTTTGCCCGGTCGTCGCATCGAGCACGAGGACGACATCATGCGGTGACGCCGGGTTGATGCGGCCAAGGACCCGGCGGATCTTCGCCAGTTCGTCCATCAGCTCGCGTTTGTTCTGAAGTCGACCTGCGGTGTCGACGATCAGCACGTCGATGCCCGTCTCGGTCGCCTGCTTGACCGCGTCGAACACAATGCCTGCAGCGTCGCCGCCTTCGGCGCCCGAGACAATCGGCACGCCCAAGCGGTCCGCCCAGACTTTCAACTGGCCGATGGCGGCGGCACGGAAGGTGTCGCCTGCCGCGAGCATGACGCCATAATCCTGTTCAAGATAGAGATGGGCCAGCTTGGCGATGGTGGTGGTCTTGCCGGAGCCGTTGACGCCGATGACGAGGATGACCTGCGGGCGCGGGAAAGCGACAATGTCGAGGGGCTTGGCAACAGGTGCCAGTACATCGCGGATCTCGCTTGCCAAAACTTCGCGCACACCTGCTTCGTCGATGCCGCGCTCATAGCGGCTATCGGCCAGCCGCTCGCGGATGCGGTGCGCGGTGGCGGGGCCAAGATCAGAAACGATCAGCGCCTCTTCAATCTCGTCAAGCGTTTCGGCATCCAGCTTGGACTTGGTGACAAGACCAGTCAGATTTTCGGTCAGCCGTTCCGACGTGCGTTTGAAGCCGCCGAGCAGCTTCTTGTGCCAGGGGGTGTTTTCGGTGTCGCTCATGCGGGAATGCCGGTCAGCTTGGCGCCGTCGCTCGCGGTAATGGTCAGGGTCATGATGCGGCCCTTTAAGGCATCGGGCGCAAAGCGGAAATCCTCTGTTGCGGGAATTTCGACCAAGGCATGGTTTTCGGCATGGCCCGTCCGCCCGTCGCGTTCAATGAGGACGCTTTGCTGCGTGCCCCCCATCTGGCTGAGCCACCGCGCCTTGCGGTCCATGGCGGCCGCGCGCAGCCGGTCGGCGCGCGCCTTGATGGTCGCGCGGTCAAGCTGCGGCATCCGCGCCGCCGCTGTGCCGGGTCGCGGGCTGTAGGGGAAGATATGGCCGAACACGATGTCGCAATCCTCCAGCAGCGCGAGGGAGTTTGAGAACATGGCGTCATCTTCTGTCGGGAAGCCGGCGATGATGTCTGCGCCGACGGCGATGTCTGGACGGGCCGTCTTCAGTCGTTCGACGAGGCGAACCGCATCGGCCCGCAGATGACGGCGCTTCATGCGCTTCAGGATCATGTCATCGCCGGATTGTAGCGAGAGATGGACGTGCGGCATGATCCGGGCCTCCCCCGTGATGAGCTCAAACAGCCGGTCATCAATCTCAATGGAATCGAGCGAGGAAAGCCGCAGGCGATTCAGCGCGGGAACATGCATCAGGATGCGCTCGACCAGCAGGCCCAGCGTCGGACTGCCCGGCAGATCGGGTCCATAGCTGGTCAGGTCCACGCCGGTGAGGATGACTTCTTTCTGGCCGGCATCGACCCGCGCTTTGATCGCATCGATAATCGCGCCCGCGGGGAGGGATCGGCTTGGTCCTCTGGCCAGCGTGGTGACGCAAAAGGTACAGTCATGATCGCAGCCATTTTGCACCTCGACAAAGGCACGGGCATGGTCTGCGCCGGAGATGGCGGGGATAAGCCCCAAGCCGTTTGTCCCGAGCGACGTCGAGGGAAGGGCCGCAAGCGACGAATATGAAGCCAGCTCCCGCTTGTCCGCATTGCCGACAACAGCGTCCACCTCAGCCATGGCAGCGAGCTGCGGCCCGATGGTTTCCGCCGCACAGCCGGTGACGACAATCCGCGCCTCGGGCCGTTCGCGCTTCATGCGGCGGATGGCCTGACGCACTTGACGCTCAGCCTCTGCCGTCACGGCGCAGCTGTTGAAGATGACGAGATTGCCCTGATCGGCTGCTGCCGCCCGGATCGCTTCGCCTTCGGCAATGTTGAGGCGGCAGCCGAAATTGACCACCTCCGGTCCGCTCATCCGAAGCGGCTCCAGTCGGTCTCACCGGTATAGACGAGGGTGGCGGGGCCGGTCATGCGGATGCGTGCGCCGGGCGCCCATTCGATCGTCAGGTCACCGCCTGGCAGAGAGACTTTGACGGGGGAGGCAACAAGTCCCGCGCGGATGGCGGCGACCGCTGTCGCGCAAGCCCCCGTGCCGCAGGCCAACGTCAGGCCAGCGCCGCGTTCCCACACGCGCAGGTTCAGATGATCCTTGCCCGCAAGGCTCGCAACATTGACGTTGATGCGTTCGGGAAACAGGGGGTCAGTTTCGATGACCGGTCCGAGCCGGGCAAGGTCCACGGCATCGCAATCCGCCACAAAAAAGATGACATGCGGGTTGCCAACATTGATGGTGGCTGGGTGATCCAGCTCTTCCCAGCTGACCGGCATGTCGCGCGTGTCCATTGCATAAGCGAGCGGAATGACGTCCCAGTCGAAATGCGGTTCTTCCAGTTCGACGCGCGCTGAATCGCCCTGCGCCTCGAGCGCAATGGTGCCGCCCAGCGTCTCCAGCGTCGTCTTGCCGCCCAACAAGAGCGCGACTGCGCGAAAGGCATTGCCACATGCCCCGACTTCGCTGCCGTCATGGTTGAAGATGCGCATTTGGGCATCTGCGCTGGCGGATGGGCCAAGCAGGATCAGCTGATCGCAGCCGATACCGGTGCGGCGGTCCGCAATGGCGCGGGCACGGGCTTCGGTCATCGCAACAGGCGTCGTGCGTCCGTCGATCACGACAAAGTCGTTGCCCAGTCCATGCATCTTGTAAAAACGGTCGGCCATGCGCGGCCCTTTAAGCCGCTATGGGCGATGAGTCCAATGGTGTCAGGCCGCTAAGGCGACGCAAACAGCCTTAGGCGAGGCGACGCACTTCCTCGTCAAAATCAGGCAGAATGCCCTCAACCTGCGGCGTGTTTGACGCGTTGTGGCGCGCGGCCGGCAGCAGGTTGCGTTCCGCCAGAAGTTCAAGGACCGATGTGATCGGCAGCGGACGGCCATAGAGCCAGCCCTGACCTTTATGGACGCCCAACTGGCGCAGGCGTTCCTCAATCTCTCCGACTTCAATGCCTTCGGCGGTAACCGGCATGGAGAGGTTGTCGCCCAGCCGCGCGATGGCGTTGACGATGGCCGCGCTTTCCGGATTGTCGACGAGCGACGTGACGAAGCTCTTGTCAATCTTGATGCGGTCAAACGGCAGTGCGCGAAGGTGCGCCAGCGAGCTATAGCCCGTGCCGAAATCATCAAGGGCAATCTTGATGCCCTGATTTTTGAGGCTGCCCACAATCGACTGGGCAAGCGACAGATTGTCGAACAGCGATGTTTCGGTAATCTCGATTTCCAGGCGGTTGGCCGGGAAGCTCGTTTCGACAAGCAGCTTCACGATCTTTTGGGCGAGCCAGGGATCGCGCAATTGCGTTGGCGAAATGTTGACCGAGATGATGAGGGACGGATCCCAATCTCGCGCTTCCGTCAGCGCCTTGCGGATGACGGAGAAGGACAGATCGGCAATCATGCCGGTTTCTTCGGCAATCGGGATGAACCGGTCCGGCGCGATGATGCCCATTGTCGGGTGGTTCCAGCGCGCGAGGACTTCAAAGCCCTGCAGGCGGCCCGTTGTCAGGTCGATCTGCTGTTCAAAATAGGGCTCGAACTCGCCTGCCGGAATGGCGCGGCGCATCGAGACTTCGAGCTCGGTCCGCGCTTGCAACTCACGTTCCATCGAGGCGTCAAACCAGGCGAAGCGGTTCCGGCCCTGATGCTTTGCAGCATACATGGCAATGTCGGCGCGGCGCATGAGCGAATCGACCGTGTCGCAATCTGGCGCGGAATGGGCGAGGCCCAGCGAGATGCTGGTGTGAATGAAGGTGCCATCCGCGCTGAGCGGCTGGCCAAGGCGCGAGACCAAAGCCTCGGCAATGCGATCCACCACATCGGGGTTGGCGATGTCGAACACGAAGGCGACGGCAAATTCATCCCCGCCAAGACGTGCGGCCAAGGCGTTGGGCGGCATCAGCTTGGTGATTTCGGCAGCGACCGCGCGCAGCAGGCCATCGCCCACCGCGTGGCCGTGAATGTCATTGACGTTCTTGAAGTGATCAAGGTCCAGCATCAGCATGGCGAGCTGTTTGCCGCGCTTGCCCGCACGGGCCAGCATTTCGGAGCCTTGTTCCGCGAGCGAACGGCGGTTGTGGAAGCCGGTGAGAGGGTCCCGCATTGCGAGGATCTGCGCGCGCTCTTCAGCGGCGGTGCGCTCTTCAACTTCCTTTTGGAGGTCAATATAACGGCGCCAGCCAAACAGGATGAGCGCGATGTTGAGGAGCAGCGCCACGACGAGCATATTGTCTGAATGACCGTTTTGGCCCAGCAGCGTTCGGAACGCGCTGATCATGGCGCTGGATCCGGTGCCTGCGAACAGGACGATTGCGGCCACCATGATCCCGCCCATGATGATATCGCGGCCTGCGGCCTGCGCGATCGAGCTGGATGCGGACTTTTCTCTTTGGATAACTTCAGACACCGAGCTTATGCCCCCTTGCACATGCCGTTTCGTCCCGTGTCTATGCGGGCAAAGCGTGAAGATCAGATTAAGTCGGCCTTTGACCTAGGGTCGCCGGGCAGCCGACCGGTGGGTCGCATTGACGGGAGAGGGGGAATCGGTTAGAGGCCCGCCTGCTTTCCAATCTGAAAAGCAAGAAATTGGCCGCCCAAGGGCGTACGCTGGCCGACGAGTTTTCGTCCGCCGGCGTGTTCTGTTTGGGCATTTTGACGGAGCGAACGCATGTTCGAAAGTTTGAGCGAAAGGCTTGGCGGTGTCTTTGACCGGCTGCGTGGCCGTGGTGCGCTCAACGAAGCGGATGTGCGTGAAGCGATGCGCGAAGTGCGTATTGCGCTGCTTGAAGCAGACGTCGCTTTGCCGGTCGTCCGGTCCTTTATCGATAAGGTTACGGAACAGGCGGTAGGCCAGTCGGTCCTGAAATCGATCACGCCGGGCCAGCAGGTCGTTAAGATCGTCAACGATGCGCTTGTCGAAATGCTGGGCAGCGAAGCGAGCGATCTTGAATTGGCCGTGACGCCGCCTGCCATCATCATGATGGTGGGTCTGCAAGGCTCCGGTAAGACCACGACGACCGCAAAGATCGCCAAGCGCCTGACCGAAAAGGACCGCAAGAAGGTCCTGATGGCGTCGCTCGACGTCAACCGCCCAGCCGCGCAGGAACAGCTTGCGATCCTTGGTGAACAGACGAGCGTTGCGACCTTGCCGATCGTCGCAGGGCAGCAGCCGGTTGATATCGCCAAGCGCGCCATGCAGGCGGCAAAGCTTCAGGGCTTCGACGTCCTCATCCTTGATACCGCCGGCCGGCTCCATGTCGACGCCCAGCTGATGGCCGAGATGAAGGCCGTCGCCGATGTGGCGCAACCGGCGGAAACTCTGCTCGTCGTTGACAGCCTGACAGGGCAGGATGCCGTCAACGTTGCCAAGAATTTTTCGGAACAGGTACCGCTGACGGGCGTCATCCTGACCCGTATGGACGGCGATGCGCGCGGCGGTGCCGCTCTTTCGATGCGCGCTGTAACGGGCAAGCCGATCAAATTTGTCGGTACCGGTGAAAAGCTGGATGGGCTGGACGTGTTCCACCCCGGCCGTGTTGCCGGTCGCATCCTTGGCATGGGCGACGTTGTTAGCCTTGTGGAGCGTGCGGCGGAAACCATCCAGCAGGATGAAGCCGAAGCGCTGGCCGCGAAAATGGCCAAGGGTCAGTTCGACATGAACGACTTGCGCGCCCAGTTGCAACAGATGCAGCGCATGGGCGGGCTCGGTGCGTTGGCAGGCATGCTTCCCGGCATGAAGAAGATGCAGGGTGCGGCAGCGGGCATGGATGACCGTATCCTTGTCCGCATGGATGCGATCATCTCGTCGATGACGAAGAAGGAGCGCACCAAGCCGGAGCTGTTGCAGGCCAAGCGCAAAATCCGCATCGCCAACGGGTCGGGCACCACGGTGCAGGAAGTGAACAAGCTTCTGAAAATGCATCAGGAAATGTCCACCGCGATGAAGAAAATCCGCAAGATGGGCGGCATCAAGGGCCTTGGCGCCCTGTTTGGCAAGGGCGGCGGCGGCCTTGGTGGGCTGCTCGGTGGTGGGGGGCTTCCCGGCATGCCGGGGGCCGGTTCTGCCGGAGGCGGCATGCCTAATTTGCCGCCAGGTTTCGAGAATTTGTTGAAGAAGAAATAAGGGCCCTCTGGCCGCAGGTTTAAAGTTTAGATTGGAAGGAAAATATCATGGCAGTTTCAATTCGTTTGTCGCGTGGCGGTTCCAAGAAGCGTCCTTACTACCGCATCGTTGTGGCCGATGCCCGCGCCCCGCGCGATGGCGCTTTCATTGAAAAGGTTGGCACCTACAACCCGATGCTCGCCAAGGATGATGCCAACCGCATCACCCTGAATGCTGATCGTCTGAAGCACTGGATTTCGGTCGGTGCGCAGCCGACGGACCGCGTTGCCCGCTTCCTCGACGCCGCTGGCATCAAGGAACGTGCCGCCCGCCTGAACCCGAAGAAGGCGGAACCGGGCGAAAAGGCCAAGGAACGCGCTGAAGAGCGTGCGCAGAAGATCATCGACGCAGAAGAAGCCGCTAAGGCTGCTGCTGAAGAAGCCGCCGCCGCTGCTGCTGCCCCGGCAGAAGAAGCTCCGGCTGAAGAAGCCGCTGCTGAAGAAGCACCTGCTGCTGAAGCTGTTGCTGAAGAGGCACCGGCCGCAGAAGCCGTCGCTGAAGAAGCTCCGGCAGCTGAAGAGCCCGCAGCTGAAGCGCCTGCTGAAGACAAGGCTGAGGGTTAATCCTTGGCTGATCGCCCCGTCACACTTGCCGTCATCATTGGCGCGCATGGCGTGGCGGGCGAGGTCCGCCTCAAGCTGTTCACCGATGGGGTGGGCAGCCTGAAGGCGCATAAGACCTTTAACGGTGGCGCACTGACGATGTCGTCGGTGCGCGCCGGAACCAACGGCGCCATTGCCCGCTTTGCCGAAATTGCCGACCGCAATGCTGCAGAAGCGATGCGCGGCACCGAACTTGCCGTTCCCCGTGATGCGCTACCGCCATTGGCGGAGGGCGAATATTACCATGCCGATCTGATCGGGCTGCCCTGCGTCACGACCGAAGGCGCGCCGGTCGGTACGTGCATCGCCGTTGAGAATTTCGGCGCGTCCGACGTGCTGGAAATTGAACGGCCGGACAAAAAGACTTTCATGGTGCCGATGATCGCGTCGGTCGTGCCCGAATGGTCGGACGAACGCATCCTGATCGAGGCGGCCTTCGCAGAATAGACGCGGGTTCGCCATCCTTTGCCTTTGCGGTATGTCTTGCGTCATGATCCGTCCGCTTGCTCTCTTCCTCGCTGCCGCTCTGGTTCCGACCGGAGCCGCGCAGGCCCAATCGCTTGACCCCCTCACGCCGGAAATCGACGCGGTCTTCGCCAAGTTTCAGGCCGAGGCCCATGTGCCCGGCATGGTCTATGGCGTGGTCAAGGATGGCCATCTGGCCTATGTGAGGGGCATCGGCGTTCAGGATGTGAACGAAAAGCGCCCTGTGACGCCGGATACGCTGTTCCGTATCGCCTCCATGACAAAGGCGTTCACCGCGCTCTCTATCCTGTCGCTCCGTGATAAGGGCAAGCTACGGTTGGACGATCTGGCCGAAGACTATGTGCCCGAAATGAAGGGCTGGACCTACCCGACCAGCGATAGCCCGCGCATCCGCATCCGTGATCTGCTCGCCCATGTCGGTGGGTTCGTAACCGATGATCCCTGGGGGGACCGGCAGCAGGTCCTGTCGCAGGAAGACTTCACCAAGATATTGAAAGCAGGCGTGCCATTCAGCCGCGCGCCGCAAATGGCACATGAATATTCAAACTTCGGCTATGCCATTCTCGGGCGGATCATCGCCAAGGCGTCGGGCATGCCGTACCGCACCTATGTCGAGCGCACACTCCTGACGCCGCTTGGCATGACGTCGAGTGGCTATGTGGTGACCGATGCCCCCAAAGATCGCCGTGCCATTGGCTATCGCTGGGAGAATGACGCCTGGGCCGAAGAGCCGACCATGCGCGACGGCGCGTTTAACTCCATGGGCGGGCTTCAGGTCAGCGCCAATGACTATGCCAAATGGGTCGCCTTTTTGCTCTCTGCATGGCCACCGCGCGACGGGCCGGAGACCGGGCCCGTCAAGCGCGCCACCGTTCGCGAGATTGCACAGGGGCTGAACTTCATCAGCGTTGCCCAAAGGACCGGCACCAGCGGCCCCACCGCCTGCCGTCAGGCGCTGGCCTATGGCATGGCCTGGCGCGTTGCACAGGATTGTGAACTTGGCCTCACGCTGGCGCATGGCGGCGGCTATCCGGGCTATGGATCGCACGTTATGCTCATGCCGGACTTTGGCGTGGGCATCTTCGCACTCTCCAACCGCACATATGCTGGGCCGAGCGCGCCTGCTTGGGATAGTGCGGTCATCCTGCAAAAGGCTGGGCTGCTTAAGCGGGCGGATGTGCCGGTGTCACCGGCGCTCGCCGATTTTTACGGTCGGGCGGTTCAGGTCTATGCGGCGGGCAATCTTGCCGTGCTCAAGGACCGCGTGGCGATGAACTTCCCGCTCGACCGCACGGCGGACAATTGGGCCAAGGTGCTGGCCGACCTCAAGGTAAAGTCGGGCAGTTGTGTGACGACCAGCGCCATCACGGCAACGGGCGCCATGTCCGGCACATTCAAATGGACATGCGACAAGGGCGAGGTGCAGGGACAGGTCCTCCTCGCGCCGACCCGACCGATCATGCTTCAGGCGCTGCGACTTAGCTTTGTGGCCAAGCCTTGAGCTTGCTGGTCTTTGCGGTGGGCGGTTGTGCTTTCCTTTTCGGCCTCGTAGCCGCAGCTTTGTCCTCCTTTTCGATCCGGCCCAAGTTATGACTTTCAACGCCACTATCCTCACCCTCTATCCAGAGATGTTCCCGGGTCCGCTTGGCGCGTCCATTGCGGGGCGGGCGAAGGATGAGGGGAAGTGGGCGCTTGAGACGGTCCAGATCCGCGACTTTGCGACGGACAAGCACCGCACGGTGGATGACACGCCTGCCGGCGGTGGCGCGGGCATGGTGCTGAAGGCCGACGTGCTGGCGCGGGCTGTGGATTCGGTGACTGCCGCGTCTTCTGTTCCCATTCTCGCCATGACACCACGCGGCAATCCCATCACGCAAGCGCGCATCCGTGAACTCGCCTCAGGACCGGGCGTTGTGATTCTTTGCGGGCGATTCGAAGGGTTTGACGAGCGCCTGTTTGAGGCGCGGCCGGATATTGAGCAGGTTTCGATGGGCGATATCGTGCTTTCCGGCGGGGAGATGGGCGCTCTGATGCTGCTCGATGCTTGCATTCGCCTGCTTCCCGGCGTAATGGGCGCGGCCTTGAGTGGTGAAGAAGAGTCGTTTGAGAACGGCCTCCTCGAATACCCTCATTACACCCGACCTGCTGAGTGGGAAGGGCGCACGATCCCTGAAGTGCTGCGATCGGGGGATCATGCGAAGATCGCTGCCTGGCGGAAACAACGGGCAGAAGATGACACACGGTTACGCAGGCCGGACCTTTGGGAGCGTCATATCGATGCTCGGGCCCAGCCTGCCTCTGATGCGCGGCGGAAGACTAAGAAGGACAAGTGAGGCAATGAACCTCATTCAAACGATCGAAGCGGAACAGATCGCAAAATTGACCGCAGAAAAGAAGATCCCGGAATTCCGTCCGGGTGATACCGTTCGCGTCGGCGTTCGCGTCGTTGAAGGTGAACGGACCCGCGTCCAGAACTATGAAGGCGTGTGCATCGCGCGTTCGAACAAGGGCATGGGCTCCAACTTCACCGTGCGTAAGATTTCGTTCGGCGAAGGAGTGGAACGTGTTTTCCCGCTTTATTCGCCCAACATCGACAGCATCGAAGTCGTCCGCAAGGGTGCTGTGCGTCGTGCCAAGCTTTACTATCTGCGCGGTCGTCGCGGCAAATCGGCACGTATCGCCGAACGTCGTGATACGCGAATTACAGACGCTGCGAAGAAAACGGCCCCGGAGGCCTGATCCCGCACGTTCGTTTAAAAATCGAACAGCCGAAAGGGCCGGGATCCAAACCAGGGTTCCGGCCCTTTCTTTTTGAGCTGAGAAGACCAGAAGGATTGAACAATGGGTTATCGTGTTGTCGTTGCAGGGGCCACCGGGAATGTAGGCCGCGAAATGCTGAACATCCTCGCGGAACGTGAATTTCCGATCGATGAAATCGCCGCCGTCGCCTCGTCGCGGTCGCAGGGCGATGTCATCGAATTCGGTGAAACCGGCAAGACGCTGAAGGTCCAGAATATCGAACATTTCGACTGGACGGGCTGGGACATGGCGCTGTTCGCCATCGGGTCGGACGCGACCGCCATTTACGCGCCCAAGGCGGCTGCCGCCGGTTGCGTCGTGATCGACAACAGCTCGCTTTACCGCATGGACCCGGACGTGCCGTTAATCGTGCCGGAAGTGAACCCGGATGCGATTGATGGCTATAAGAAGAAGAACATCATCGCCAACCCGAACTGCTCGACCGCGCAGCTCGTCGTCGCGCTGAAGCCGCTGCATGATGCGGCGAAGATCACGCGCGTGGTCGTGGCGACCTATCAGTCGGTCTCCGGCGCCGGCAAGCAGGGCATGGACGAGCTGTTTGAACAGTCACGCAACATCTTCGTGGGCGATCCTGCAGAGCCGGTGAAGTTCACCAAGCAGATCGCCTTCAACGTCATTCCGCATATCGATAAGTTCCTCGACGATGGCTCCACCAAGGAAGAGTGGAAGATGGTGGTGGAAACGAAGAAGATCCTCGACCCGAAGATCAAGGTCATCGCCACCTGCGTGCGCGTGCCGGTGTTTGTCGGCCATTCGGAAGCCGTGAACATCGAATTCGAGAACGAGATTTCGGCCAAGCAGGCGCAGTCCATTCTGCGTGAAGCGCCGGGCGTCATGCTTATCGATAAGCGCGAAGATGGCGGCTATGTGACGCCGGTGGAATGCGTCGGCGATTACGCGACCTTCGTATCGCGCGTACGCGAAGACTCGACCGTCGATAACGGCCTTGCTCTGTGGTGCGTGTCCGACAATCTGCGCAAAGGCGCTGCGCTCAACGCCGTCCAGATTGCCGAGCTGCTCGGCCGCCGGCATTTGAAGAAGGCGTAAACCAGATCGCAACGGGGCGGGTTTAGGGTGGCTGCATGGCAACCCTGCCCGCCTCGTTTGTGTCTGTTGGTGCCGCGCTGCTGGCCATGCTGGTGGTCGGTCTGCTGGTTATTGCGGGGCGAACGGCGGCTCCAGGCACACATGGCTGGCGGCAGATCCGTCCCGGGGCGATGCATTGGACAGGCTTTGGACTGTCTGCAGCGCTGGCTTTGTTCATGGCCTATATCTGGCTGTTCGTCGGGTCGTCCCGTCCGGATGGCGCGGCGCAGATGCACATCCTCTTCTGGTTGATCCTGTTCTTTGCAGGCGGGTCCGTCCTGATGGGCTGGGTCCTTCATCAGGTGCGTCGTGCGGGGATCGAATGGCGCGGGACCATCATTGCGCTGCGCGGACCCCGCGGCGTCCGCCTCAAATATGGTTTTGATGCCATCACGTCGGTGCGGCGGGATTGGATGGGGCGGGCCATTCTCCACTTCGCCGACGACCTTCGGGTCCCGCTCGACACCTATGCCGCGGGCGCCGCGCAACTGCTCGATGCCCTTGACGCCGCAGGATGCTTGCAACGCCGCCAGCCCTAAGTCACTGTTGTCAAAACAGGGATGAGGGAGGGGCTTTCCAGCCATGACATTGCACGCCGACGTATTCTGGTCGTTCCGGTCGCCATATAGCTATCTGGCCATTGGCCGGTATCGCAAGCTGGCAGAAGATTATGATCTCACCATCAACATCCGGCCAGTCTATCCCCTCGCTGTCCGGGAGCCGACCTTCTTTGAACGCAACCACCCCAATTGGTTGCAATACACATTTCGCGACATGTTCCGCGTGGCGCAGTTCCACGGCATTCCCTTTGGCCCGCCGCGGCCCGACCCGATTGTGCAGGATGTCATGACGCGCAAAATTGCGGACGAGCAGCCCTATATCTTCCGCCTCACCCGGCTGGGGCAGGCGGCCGCCCGTCGTGGCCAGAGCCTCGCTTTTTGTCATGAAGTTGGCATGCTCATCTGGGGCGGCGCGGAAAATTGGCATGAGGGCGATCATCTGCAAGGCGCGGCGGAACGGGCAGGGCTCGATCTGGCCGAACTCGATGCCGAAGCTCTCGCCGACGCCGAAGCACTGGATGCCGAGATTGCTGCCAACCAACAGGCGCTGGAAGCCTCTGGCCATTGGGGCGTGCCGACCTTGGTGTTTGAGGAGGAACCGTTCTTCGGGCAGGACCGGATCGACATGGCCGTCTGGCGGATGGAGCAGAAGGGGCTGGTGAGAAGGTAAAGCCTTTCGCTCGGCCTGAGCTTGTCGAAGGGCTGCCCTTTGCTCCAAAGAGAAGAACGGCGCTTCGACAGGCTCAGCGCGAACGGAGATGAGATGACGCCCCAATTCTTTGACGCTCCCGATGGCACACCGCTCGCTTATTACGAACTGGGTGAAGGGCGCCCGCTGCTCCTTATCCACGGCTATATCTCCGACGCGCAGACCAACTGGATGAAATTTACGCCGACCGCGCAGGTGATTGCCGATGCCGGTTACCGGGTAATCATGCCCGATTTGCGGGCGCATGGGGCGAGCGGAAAGCCGCATGATCCGCTCTGCTATCCACCCGATATCTTGGCGGATGATCAGTTTGCGCTGATCGCGCATCTGGGCCTCGAAGACTTTGACGCGGCGGGCTATTCGCTCGGCGCG
Source organism: uncultured Sphingomonadaceae bacterium (assembly GCA_937996655.1). Lineage (GTDB taxonomy): Bacteria > Pseudomonadota > Alphaproteobacteria > Sphingomonadales > Sphingomonadaceae > Aquisediminimonas. The sequence goes on from CALKUK010000014.1 coordinate 376,539, forward strand.
CGGACGGTCGCGCGGATGCTCGCGCGGGGGTGTCGGCCCGGCAAGGTCATCCTGTCTGGCATGGGGCTAGAAGGGCTGACGATGGCGGACCGGCGCGCGGGTTATTTCCGGCGCATCCTCACCAATTTGGGTGCCCATGAAAAAGGCTCGCCCGAATGGATGGTCGAGGCCTTCCTGAAAACCAGCAAGGGCGATCCGGTGGCGCTCAATCTGCTGATCGACAGCTTTGCAGGCGTCGATGCGATGACGATCGGGGGCTGGGACTTCCCCGTTGGCGTCGTGTGCGGCGTCGATGATACGGACAATGGCAGCGCACAGGCGCTGGCCGATGCCCTGCCGCAGGGGCGCTATTTCCCGATACCCGGCAACCATATGAGCGCGGTGACCAAGCCGGAACTGGGTGCGGCGATGGTGGCGTTTCTAAAAGGCTAGGTGCGGTCCTCCCCATTCCAAGTCGTTGGGGCGGAAGTTGCGGCTTATGATAGTCGAAAATTCCCGCCGCTCCGCTTGACCGTTCCCGCCCCGCCCGTCACAGTCTACGCAACAATATTTCTCCGGAGAGTCACATGAAAACCTTCGTTTCCACGCTCGCGCTGGGCCTGTCGCTCGCGCTCTCCACGCCTGCCATGGCGCAGCAGGCTGCACCGGCCCCGACGGCTGCCGACGCAGACAAATTCGTCGCCGATGCGGAAAAGGAACTGGCGGAGTTCACAGTCTATAATTCCCAGGTCCAGTGGATCAATAACACCTACATCACCGATGATACCGACGCCGTGGCCGCCAAGGTTGGCGCGGAATCCACTGAGATGTCGGTCAAGCTCGCAGGTGAAGCCGCGCGATACATGAATGCGCCGGGCCTGAGCGATGACACCAAGCGCAAGCTCGACATTTTGCGCGGTGGCCTCGTTCTGCCCGCGCCTGCGACGCCGGAAGCCGCGAAGGAACTGAATGACATCGCGACGCGCCTCAACTCCACTTACGGCAAGGGGAAGGGCACCCTCGATGGCAAGCCGATCAACGGCTCTGACATCGAAGCGGAAATGGGCACCAACCGCGACCCCGCCAAGCTCGCCGAGATGTGGACGAGCTGGCACGACAATGTCGGCACCCCGATGCGCGGTGACTATGCCAAGCTTGTCGAGATCGCAAATCAGGGCGCCAAAGACCTTGGTTATGCGGATGTCGGCGCGATGTGGCGGTCTGGCTATGACATGTCGGCAGACGATTTCGCCAAGCTGACCGACAAGCTGTGGACGCAGGTGAAGCCGCTTTATGACCAGCTGCATTGCTATACACGCACCAAGCTCAATGAGACATATGGCGACGCCGTCCAGCCCAAGACCGGGCCGATCCGTGCAGACCTGCTCGGCAATATGTGGGCGCAGGAATGGGGAGATATCTATCCCCTCGTCGCGCCCAAGGGTGCCGGTGACATTGGCTATGACATTGGCGATCTGCTCAAGGCCAAGGGCTATGACGCGATCAAGATGGTCAAGACGGGCGAGGGCTTCTTCTCATCATTGGGCTTTGCGCCGCTGCCTGATACGTTCTGGAAGCGCTCCCAGATCACCAAGCCGCTCGACCGCGAAGTCGTCTGCCATGCCAGCGCTTGGGATCTCGACAATAAGGATGATCTGCGCATCAAGATGTGCACCAAGGTCAACTCGGGCGACTTTGTGACGGTCCACCACGAACTGGGCCACAATTATTACCAGCGCGCCTACAACAAGCAGCCGCTGCTCTATTTGAACGGCGCGAATGACGGCTTCCATGAAGCGATTGGCGACGCCATCGCGCTGTCGATCACCCCGGAATATCTCGTCCAGATCAATCTGCTCGACCGGGCAGCCGTGCCGAGTGCGGATAAGGACCTTGGTCTGCTGCTGCGGCAGGCGATGGACAAGGTCGCCTTCCTGCCCTTCGGCCTGCTGGTCGACAAATGGCGCTGGGGCGTATTCGACGGCTCCATCCCGACGAGCGGCTATAATAAGGGCTGGACGGATCTCCGCCTGAAGTATCAGGGCATTGTCTCGCCGGTGGAGCGCACCGAAGCGAACTTTGATCCGGGTGCCAAATATCACATTCCGGGCAACACACCCTACACCCGCTACTTCCTCGCGCGCATCCTGCAGTTCCAGTTCTACAAGGCGGCCTGCGACATCGCGAAGTGGAAGGGGCCGCTCCACCGTTGTTCCTTCTATGGCAATAAAGAGGTCGGCAAGCGCCTGAACGCGATGCTCGAAATGGGGGCCTCAAAGCCCTGGCCCGACGCGCTGCAGGCCTTCACCGGCAAGCGTGAAATGGATGGCACGGCGATGATCGCCTACTTCAAGCCCCTGATGACCTGGCTGCAGAAGCAAAACCAGGGCAAGGCCTGCGGCTGGTAAGCTGAGCCAGCACTAAATTGTCCACCGGAGTCCGCGCGGCGCGCGGATTCCACGCTTGCTCCGCGCAAAGGCATCGGCCAGAGGCACTGTCATAAAACTGTAACAATCAGGATTACTGACATCCGCCAAATTGCTGCCCTTGCCTACCGCACCGACGGAGAGACTCTGGACGCTCCTGTGCGCATTCTGCTCGTCACCTCGCGCGGGACAGGGCGTTGGGTGTTGCCTAAGGGGAATGTCATCCGCGGCTTAACGCCGCACGCGTCCGCTGCCGCGGAACTGGAAGAGGAGGCAGGCGTCTTGGGCCTCGCCTGTCCGACGGCGTTAGGCACCTATCGGTATCGCAAGACGCGCAAATCGGGTGCAACGCTGAAGGCGGAAGTGGAAGTTTTTCCCGTGCTCGTCACAGAAGAGTTGGATGAGTGGGAAGAGCAGGATATGCGCGAACGGCGTTGGTTCAGCATCGTTGATGCGGCAGACGCTGTGGATGAGCCGGACCTCAAACAGCTCATTCGTCAATTCAGGGCCAGTGAGGCAGAGGCGGCCACTCGCCGCAGCCTGCTTGCTCCAATCTCAAACGGGGGAAACAAAATGTTCGGTTGGTTCCAGCGGCTGTTGCCCAAGCAAGAAAACTTCTTCGAAAAATTTGAAGCGCACGCAAATACGCTGGTTGCAGGTGCGGATGCCCTGTCGCGATTGCTTCAGGGCGGCCCGAATATGGCCGAGCACATCAAAGAGATCTCCGAGCGTGAACATGACGCTGATGACATCACGCGCGATGTCTTGATGAGCGTGCGACGCACGTTTCTGACGCCGTTTGACCGCAGCGCCATCACCAGCCTGATTGGGTCCATGGACGATGCGATTGATCAGATGAACCAAACGGCGGGGGCCATTGGTCTTTATGAGGTCACCGAATTTGAGCAGGAAATGAAGGACATGGCAGCGATCATCGTTGATGCGTCGCGCGTCCTTGCCGAAGCGCTACCCCTGCTCCGCCAGATCAGCAGCAATGGCAACCGACTGCATGAACTCACCGAACGCCTTGTGCGGATGGAAGGTGTTGCCGACAATATTCACGATTCGGGGTTGCGGGCGCTGTTCAAGGCCCATGGCGCGACCAACACGCTGAAGTTCATCGTTTCACGCGAGATTTACGGCCATCTGGAGCGAGTCATCGACCGGTTTGAGGATGTAGCGAACGAGATTGACGGTCTCGTGATCGACCACGCCTGATAAGGGGCGCGACATGGAACCTACTCTCGCTCTCCCGCTCCTCATCGCGCTTGTGGTGCTTGCGCTTGCGTTTGATTTTCTGAACGGCCTTCATGATGCGGCAAATTCCATTGCCACCGTCGTGTCGACGCGCCTGCTTTCGCCTGTCGCCGCTGTTGGCTTTGCTGCGTTCTTCAACTTTGCGGCCTATTTCCTCTCGCTTGCTTTTCCGAGCCTCCACAAGGTGGCGGAAACGATCGGCAAGGGCATTATCGACAAGGATCTGGTGACTCCGGGTGTCGTCTTCGGGGCTCTGGTCGGTGCGATGTTCTGGAATATCGTGACCTGGGTGAAGGGCATTCCCTCTTCGTCCAGCCATGCATTGGTTGGCGGCATTGTCGGTGCAGGCGTTGCCCATGCGGGTATGGAAGGCATCATCTGGACGGGCCTCAACAAAACGCTCATCGCGATTGTGCTTTCGCCAACCATTGGGATGATCCTTTCGATGGTCATCATGCTCATCAGTTCGTGGGCGATGAAGGATGCGACTGCGCGCAAGGCTGAGAGCGGTTTCAAGTCGCTCCACCTGTTGTCGTCGGCCACCTATTCGATCAGCCACGGTTTGAATGACGCTCAAAAGACGATGGGGATCATTACCGTCCTACTTTATTCGACAGGCTATTTGCAGGGTGAGTTCCACGTGCCGCATTGGGTGGCGATCAGCTGCTATATCGCGATCAGCCTAGGTACGATGTCCGGCGGGTGGAAAATCATCCAGACAATGGGCACCCGCATTACAAAGCTGTCGCATCATCAGGGCTTTGCGGCGTCTGCGGGCGGGTCGATCATGGTCTTTGCCGCGTCATGGCTCGGCATCCCCGTCTCGACGACGCATACCATCACCGGCTGTGTCATCGGTGTCGGTGCGGCACGTCGGGCGTCTGCCGTGCGTTGGGGGGTCGCAGGAAACCTGCTTGTCGCCTGGTTCCTAACGGTGCCTGCATCGGCGTTGGTTGGCGCCGCCTTCTACATGCTCACCCGGTTGTTCTGATCCCCGTCAGGCATTGCGCGCCATCAGCCCGCCATCCACCGGGATGACCGCACCGGTCACGAAGCTGGAGGCGGGGAGTGCCAAGTTGAGTGTCATCTGCGCGACCTCCTCGGGCAGGCCATAGCGGCGCAGCGCTGTCCGTCGTCTGGCGAACACCTCCTTGTCTGCGTCGCCGATGCGGGCCGTCATGCCGGTCAGGATCGGGCCCGGGCAGATGCAGTTGACGGTGATGCCCTCCTTGCCCAGATCGACCGCAAGGCCGCGTGTCAGCCCCGTCACGCCCGTCTTGGCGGCGACATAGGGCGTGTCCCCCGGGGTCGCCCCCAGCCCCTCTGTGGAGGCGATATTGATGATGCGCGCCGCATCACTGTGGCGCAGCCAAGGCAGAGCGGCGCGGACCATGCGCTGATGCGCGGTCAGCATGATGAGGACGGCGCGATCCCATACGGCGTCATAGTCGGCACCGGCGTCGAGCGGACAGAAGCTTGAGACACCGGCATTGTTGACGAGTATGTCGATGCCGCCGAAGGCCGCCGCGACATCGCCGACCACCCGTTTAATGGCCTCATGGTCTGAGACGTCGAGCGCAAAGGCCTGCGCCGTTGGGAAGCCTGCCCCCGCAATCTCATCGACGACGGCCTGACAGGCTGCTGCGTCAAGATCGGTGACGGCAACGTGCGCGCCTTCGCGGGCGAACAGATGTGCCGTTGCCCGGCCCATTCCGGACGCGGCACCCGTCACGATGACGCGGCGGCCCGCGACCGAGCGGCTGAGATGCTGATAAGGTTCCATGTCCTCTCCTCTTTGGAAGGCAGAGTATCGGACAGGAGCCCCGGCGCAACTGGCGTTTCTATTTACCGGAACGGCGGCTCATTAAAGGCGCGCAACTTGCGGCTGTGGAGCTTCGCCCCTTCCGCCTTCAACTGGCGGCAGGCTTCAATGCCGATCAGCATATGTTCGGCAATGGCGCGTTCGTAAAAGCGGTTGGCTTGGCCCGGCAGTTTCAGTTCGCCATGTAGCGGCTTGTCTGACACGCAGAGCAGTGTTCCATAAGGCACGCGGAAGCGATAGCCTTGGGCTGCAATCGTCGCTGACTCCATGTCGATGCCGATGGCACGCGATTGGGAGAAGCGCAGCGCCGACTTGGAATAGCGCAGTTCCCAATTGCGGTCGTCGGTGGTCACGATGGTCCCGGTGCGCAGCCGCGCCTTAAGGGCCTCGCCGCTTTCCCCTGAAACAGTCTCTGCCGCGCGGGCCATGGCCATTTGCACTTCGGCAATTGGCGGAATGGGGATCTCTGGCGGCAGCAGATCATCGAGCACATGGTCGTCCCGCAAATAGGCATGGGCGAGCACATAGTCGCCAATGCGCTGGCTGGCGCGCAGGCCGCCGCAATGGCCGATCATCAGCCAAGCCTCGGGCCGCATCACGGCCAGATGGTCGGTAATGGTCTTTGCGTTGGACGGGCCGACCCCGATGTTGACGAGCGTAATCCCGCTCTTGTCCGGTGCGGTCAGATGCCAGGCGGGCATCTGGTGTCGACGCCACGCACTGTCGGCCACGGTCGCGGCAGGGTCTTCGGTATTCTCCGTCACCGTCACGCCGCCGGGGCAAGACAGCATTTCATAGCCGCCGCCATTGCCCAATTGGGTGCAGGCCCAGCGCACGAATTCATCGACATAGCGGTGATAGTTGGTGAAGAGCACATAACGCTGCACATGTTCGGGCGGTGTGCCGGTATAATGGCGCAGCCGCGCGAGCGAGAAGTCCGTCCGCAGGCCATCAAACAGCGACAGCGGATGGGGAAGCTCGGCATCGCCCAAGAGCAGCCCGTCGGCGATCTCGTCGCCGATATGGGCAAGCTCGGTCGCCGGGAACCAACGGGCGAGATCAATGGCGCGGACGTCGCCAAATTCGGTTCCTGCATCCAGCACATAAGGGAAGGGGATTTCCTGACGGCCGGGGCGCACCTCTACAGTCACATCATAATCGGCGATCAAGATGTCGACCTGTTCTGCGATATAGTCCGCGAACAGGGTCGGCTTGGTGATGCTCGTGACGTAATGGCCGGGTGCCGAAAACCGCCCGAAGGAGCGCTGTGGCTCTGCACTGTCTGCGCCGCCGGTCCAAGTGATGTGGATTTCGGGGTATGCAAAACTGCCATCGGTCCGCCATGCGGGATCGGGCAATGTGCCATTGGCGATATAGGCCTCAATGGCATCGCGCAGGCGTTTTACAGAGGCTTTGAAAAGGATGTCGAGCTGTTCGACAATGGCTCGACCGTTTACGGTTCTTGTCTGTCTATCCATCTTGGATATTTACACAAAACACGCGTCATCCGCAAGGCAGCGCCAGTTTTGAGCGCTAAGACATTCATTTTGGGCGTAAAAAAGGGGAGCGGCAATGCCCTGCCACTCCCCGGTTTTCCTCTCCCAGGAAACTATTAGATCTGTTCTAGCATGTAATCCGCTGAACTGACACGAAATTCGCCCGGTGCTTCGACAAAAAGCTGTTCCACCTTGCCGTCATTGACGACCATGGCAAAGCGCTGACCGCGCGTGCCCATGCCGAACTTGGAGCCGTCCATTTCAAGGCCGACAGCCTTGGCGAAATCGCCATTGCCGTCTGCGAGCATGGTCACCGAGGCATCGCTGCCGGCGGACTTGCCCCATGCGCCCATCACGAAGGCGTCATTGACGGCGGTGCACACGATTTCATCGATGCCCTTGGCTTTCAACTCGGCAGCCTTTTCGACAAAGCCCGGCAGATGCTTGGCGGAGCAGGTCGGCGTGAAGGCGCCCGGAACGGAGAACAGCGCAACGCGCTTTCCAGCGAACAGCGCATCCGAAGAGACCGGCTGCGGGCCTTCTGCGGTCGGCTTTACGAAGTTGACGTTTGGAACCTTGTCTCCAACTGCAATCGTCATGGTCAATTCCTCTCAAATGGGTCTTCCCGCCTATATCAGTGCCCTTCGAGTCTGCAATATGACATTCGGAATGAAACGGTCTGATTAGGCGCACCAGCTGTCGCGGTGGCCGCCAGCGTAAGAGCGGGCCAGCCCTTCGGACACGAGTATGCCGCCCAGCGACTGGCCATTGCGCTTAACGATGCGCAGCTTGCGGCCATAGCGGTCGGTATCGCGACGGATTGGCTCCAGCTCGAACGCCCCGGCATTAAGCAAGGCTTGCAGCCGGTCGGTCGCCGCAGTGCCCAGCCGCGCCTCTTCGGCGCAGCGCGACGGGTGCGTTTCCGGCGTATCAATGTCGGCGACACGGATCTTTACACCGTCGATCCAGAAGGTGTCGCCGTCCACGACGCAATTGAGGCCGCCCCCGCTATGGCATTTGCCGAAATAGACCGCGGGCAAGGACGGGCGCGTCTGCTGGGCCTTCTGGGCGCCATCTGCGACGCCGGTCCTTGCGGGTGCTACAGCATCGCGTCTGGCGGCGACGGGCCAAGACACGATGACTGCTGCGGTCAGGGCCATGCCGATGAGGCCGGCGAGGGGAATGTGTCGGATCATTGCCGCCGTCTTCCAGCGGACGCTCCAATGAGAAAACGACAACAGGGGCCGGAATGGACACATCGCCGACGCATCGACGGAGCGTCATGTTGGGAGCGCGGTCAGACGGGGCAGATTTCAGGCCGCCGCCGCCGGTGTGTGTCCCGTCGCCCTCCGCGCCAAATCGGACCTGATTGCGACCGTTAATCGACCTTAAACGCGGATGTAGCGGAAATACCAGACATCATGGCCAAAGACGGTGCGGGCCTTGCGTTCATAGCGCGTCTCCGGCCAGTCCTCCGGACGCACCAGAAAGTCGCTGGAGGTTTTAGCCTGCCAGTCGAAATCCCGCCGCCGGTCCATCTGCATCATCGCCCAGCGGCAATAAATGGGATGGTCGGTGCCGAAGCGGAATTCACCGCCCGGCTTCAGCTTGGCCGCGATCATGGAGAGCGGGCCGGGGTTCATCATCCGCCGTTTGGCGTGGCGTGCCTTGGGCCAAGGGTCCGGGTGCAGCAGATAGACGCGGTCGAGCGATCCGTCGGGCAGGCGGCCCAAGGCATCAAGCGCGTCGCCCATGTGGAGGCGGATATTGGGGAGCGACTTATCCCGGATGTGGAGCATCGCGGAGACCACGCCGTTCACGAACGGTTCGCAGCCGATCAACCCATGGTCGGGGTGCCGCTCCGCCTGCCAGGCGAGATGCTCCCCGCCGCCAAATCCGATTTCAAAATGGAGCGGACGATCATCGCCGAATAAGGTGCGCGCGTCGATCGGGCCGTCCGGCACGGCAACCGTCGGTAGAAAATCATCCATCAATGCCTGTTGTCCGGCCCTCAGCTTATGGCCTTTGGCACGGCCATAAAGGCGGTTGAGGGTTGTCGGGTCAGTCGTCATGCGCGCGCCTGTAGCGGTGATCTGCCGGCTTGTCCAAGCCGGGGATATGGAAAGGGGCGCCCTGCGGATGCGGGACGCCCCTATCGTTCATGACCCGCGGTCAGGCGCGGGTGTTAGATCGCGGCCTTCAGGTCGTCGACCAGATCGGTACGTTCCCAGGGGAAGAAATCCCCCTCAGGCTTGCGGCCGAAATGGCCATAGGCGGCCGACTTGCGGTAGATGGGCTTGTTGAGGCCCAGATGCGTGCGGATACTGCGCGGCGTCAGACCACCCAGCTTGGGGATGCTCATGATTGCAGCTTCAATCACGTCATCGCCCACCGTGCCGGTTTCATGCGTGTCGACATAAAGCGACAGCGGCTTGGAGACGCCAATGGCATAGGCCAGCTGGATCGTGCAGCGCGTGGCAAGGCCTGCCGCCACAATGTTCTTGGCAAGATAGCGGGTGATGTAGGCCGCCGACCGGTCAACCTTGGTCGGGTCCTTACCGGAGAAGGCGCCGCCGCCATGCGGAGCAGCCCCGCCATAAGTGTCTACGATGATCTTACGGCCCGTCAGGCCCGCATCGCCATCGGGTCCGCCGATGACAAAGCTGCCGGTCGGGTTGATGTGATATTCGGTTTCCCGCAGCAGGACAGGCGGGATCACGTCGGCCACAACCTTCTTCACATAAGCATGCAGTTCGGCTTCCTTGTCGCCTTCATCATAGCCCGGCGCGTGCTGGGTTGAGACAACGACTGCGGTGGCGGCCACCGGCAGGCTGCCTTCATAGCGCAGCGTCACCTGGCTCTTGGCGTCCGGCTCAAGGAACGGTGCTGCGCCGGAATGGCGGTCAGCGGCCATGCGCTCAAGGATCTTGTGGCTGTAATAGAGCGTGGCCGGCATCAGGTCGGGCGTCTCGTCGGTTGCATAACCGAACATGATGCCCTGGTCGCCAGCGCCTTCGTCCTTGTTGGCGGCGGCGTCCACGCCCTGCGCGATATGCGCGGACTGACCGTGAAGGCGGTTGATGAACTCAAACTTTTCCCAGTGGAAACCGTCCTGTTCATAGCCGATGTCCTTCACCGTCTGGCGGACGGTGGCTTCAATCTCGGCCTGTGCGCCGGGCGCCCATTCACCGTTTTCGTAAACGCCCTTGCAGCGGATTTCGCCGGCGAGAACAACAAGCTGCGTCGTCGTCAGCGTTTCGCACGCGATGCGCGCTTCCGGGTCTTTGGACAGGAAGAGGTCAACGATGGCGTCCGAGATCTGGTCAGAGACCTTGTCGGGATGACCTTCAGAAACGCTTTCAGATGTGAATAGGTAATTGGAACGCATGGTTTTTCCAGTCATTGATTGCTGTGTCTGCGTATAAAGAAATCTTTATGTGCGGCTGTGCCCTTAGCGTAGACGCCGACGCAGCGCAATTCCCGTCATTGCAAGAAGGAGCGCAAATCCCAGTGGCAGAATGTTGCCCAGTCGGGCAAATAGCGTGGGGCCATGCGCGATGGGCAGGCGCGCCTCGATAAAGCCGGCTTCATGATAGGGTACAGAATGCAGCAGCCGGCCATCGGCATCGACAATCGCTGAGATGCCTGTCGGGGTGGACCGGACGACCGGCAGGCCTTCCTCCACCGCCCTTAGCCGCGCCTGTGCCAGATGCTGTGGCGGACCCCAGCTGCCGAACCATGCATCGTTGGATGGATTGAAGATGAAGGCTGGGCGGTTGCCTCGCTCCACGACGTGCCCAGAGAAAATCATTTCATAGCATATTTGGAATCCGACCTTGCCAAAGCCGGGCACATCAAAGCTGCGCGGGCCGGGGCCGGGCCAGAAGTCTATATCGCCGGGCACCAGGCGGGACAGGCCAATGGCAGACAGGACCGGCCGCATGGGCAGATATTCCCCATAAGGCACCAGATGCGACTTGTCGTAACGCGAGGTGATCTGGCCATTGGACAGCAGCGCAAATACGCTGTTGCGCGCGCCGACGAGCTTCCCCGCACGATCATATTCCAGCGCGACGCCGCCGGTGAGCAGCGCGTCCTTCGGGCCGAGCAGCGTGGCGAGCCGCGCCCGTGCCCATGGTTCTTCCTGAATATAATCGGGGATGGCCGCTTCAGGCCAGACGATGAGGCGCGGTGCCTTGCCCGGTGCGCCGGTCATCGCCTCCAACTTGCGGAAATTGATGGCATCAAAGGCGGGTACGTGCTTGTCCTGTTGGCCGATATTGGGCTGCACAACGCGGATAAGTGGCTGATCTGCGCCCGCGCGTTCGGTGTCGGACGGTGCCTTGGGGAGGGCTGCAAGAAGAAGCGGGGCACAGAAGATGGCGGCGGCTATATAACGCCGATCCCGCGCCAAAAGGGCCCCGCCGGAGATCAGGACCATGATGCCTGAAAGCCCATAGGTGCCAAACAAGGTGGACAATCTGGGTAGTGATCCAAGCGGCACGCCCACGACCCCAAGCGGGTTCCAGGCAAAGCCCGTGAACATCGTGGCCCGCAACCATTCGGTCACGATCCATGCAGCGGCAAAGAGCAAGACGAACACGATGCCCTGCGTCCGGCCATGCCGCCAGGCGAGCCCGGCGGCCATTGCCGGATAGACTGCAATATACAGCGCGAGCACCAGAACCGCGACCCAGCCAAGCCAAACGGGCATGGCGTCTTGATAGGCAAAAGACCCGGCAATCCAGTTGAGGCCGATGACGAAATGGCCGACGCCAAAGCAATAGCCGCGCAGCAGGGCGCCCCTCAGGTCCGGTGCGGTCCGCACGAGGTGCATCAAAAGGGCAAAACAGACCAGCGTGACCGGCAACAGATTGAGCGGCGCAAAGCCGGACGCCGAGGCAAGGCCGGCAAGGAGCGCGAGAGATTTGGGGAAACGCAGCACGGCGGCAGGGCTAATGGGCGGCGTCCACAAATTCAATCTTTGTCTTTGGCCTTTGTGGCCATAGAAGGCGCTCATGCGTCCCTTCCATCTCGCCTTTCCTGTCCATGATCTTGAAGCCGCCCGCCGATTTTACGGAGGCATTCTTGGCTGCGGAGAAGGTCGCAGTTCAGACCATTGGATCGACTTTGATCTTTATGGCCATCAGATCGTGGCGCATCTCTCCCCCGATGCGAAGGCCGTGGCTGTCACCAACCCAGTCGACGGGCATGATGTGCCGGTGCCGCATTTCGGAGTCGTCCTGACCATGCCGCAATGGGAAGCCTTGGCCGAGCGTGTGACCGCGGCCGGCATCGCCTTCGGGATCGCGCCCTATGTCCGTTTCAAGGGGCAGCCGGGAGAGCAGGCGACGATGTTCTTTCTGGACCCGAGCGGCAATGCGCTCGAGTTCAAGGCCTTTGCCGACGACGCCATGCTGTTCGCGACGGGGTAATTCGCCAGCACCGTTTGCCCAACCGTCATGCCAGCGCAGGCTGGCATCTTGCGCACCAGTATTAAGGGTCTCCAGCCTGCGCTGGGGTGACGGTTCCTATTTCGCCGCAGCACTCACCCGCCAGATCCGGTTGCCCGTATCATCCGCCACCAGCAGCGCACCGCTCTTATCGATGGCGACCCCTGCCGGGCGGCCTTGGGCCTCGCCCTTGGTGTTCAGGAAGCCTGTCAGCACATCGATGGGCTTGGCCTTTTCATCAGGGAAGCCGCGTTCATTGAACGGAATATAGACGACCTTATAGCCTGAGACAGGCACACGGTTCCAAGACCCATGCTGGCCGACAAAGGCACCGTTGGCGAATTTGGTCCCAAGCTTTGCATTGCCTGCAAAGGCAAGGCCTAGCGAGGCCGTGTGCGGACCCAAAGCGTAGTTGGGCTTCTTCACATATTGCTGGAGGTCCGGGCGCTGCGGCTGGACGCGGTTGTCCGGCAGGCGCCAATAATACCAGGGCCAGCCATAATGGCCGCCGAAATCAACCGTCGCGAGGTAATCGGGCGGGGTATCCGGACCCAGCTGATCGCGTTCATTGACAGTGGTCCACAGATACCCGGTCTTGGGCTCATAGGCGAGGCCATTGGGGTTTCTGAGACCCGCTGTGAAGATGCGGAACGTCTTTTGCTTGGGGAAGACTTCCAGCACATTGGCGCGATATTCTTCGGACTTCAGGCCGTTTTCGCCGATGTTGCTGTTGGACCCGACGGTGACCAGCAGTGTCTTCTTGTCTGGAGAGGCGATCACGTTGCGCGCCCAGTGATTGTTGGGGACACCGGCTGGCAGCGGCACGATCTTCTCGCCCTTGGCGGTGATCTTGGTATCGCCCGCCTTATAGGGGAAGGCGAGCAGCGCATCGGTGTTGGCGACGTAGAGCGTGTCGCCGACCACTTCCATGCCGAAAGGGGAATTGAGGCCATTCTCGGCTGTCAGCAGGACAGAGCGGGCATCGACCTTCCCGTCACCATCATTGTCCCGCAGCAAAGTGATGCGGTTCGCAGAGGCATCCGATCCGTTAGCGGCTTTGATGATGTTGCGCGCGATCCGGTCTCCCAAGCCCATCGTCTCGCGCGCGGGCTGCGTCGATTCCGCAACGAGAATATCCCCATTGGGCAGCAGTTTCAGCCAGCGGGGATGGTCGAGATCGCGGGCATATTCGGCAACGCTCAGGCCTTGGGCAGCCACTGGCTTGGCATTGGCGGCCCAGCCGACCAGCTTGGCAATGCGGACGGAGGGAAAGGATTCCTGCTCCAGCTTCGACAGGTCAGGGATCGGGCCATATTGCTTCGCGATATCAACCTTCGCCTCGTTGGGCGTGGTGATATACCAATAGCCACCGGCCAGTCCGACTACGACCAGCCCCGAGATGATCTTCGCGTGCGTCCGCCAATTCATTCTACTCTCCATCCGATTGTAAACGCGGATATAGAGCGGCTTTGGCGATCAGCAACCTTTACCCAAAACAGCCCCCATCAGGCTTGGTTTGCACTTCTTCTGTTCGGGCGCCTCCCGCTCACCCATGGCGGCTCCCATGCCACCCATTTGCCCGCCGACCATCCAGCTTGTGAAGGACCGGTAGCGGACGCGTGCTGTCCAGTCCGGGGTCCAGCTGGCGGACGCATTTGCGGGCTTGGGTGGGAAGCTGAAGTTCGCTTCCGGGCCATAGGCATAGAGATTGCCCATCAGAAAATCGGGGGCATAGGTCTTCACCTCTTGCGGGATGGCGCAGCTTGTTTGCGTCGGCGGCATCACGATCTTTTGCGCAATCAGGCGCTGGACAGTCGCAGGCGGCAGCCAATCCCAAAGGCCGCCGCCAAACTCCTTGCTCATAGAGGAACTCCACCAGACAAAGTCGCGCGGCTCTCCGCCGCCCTCCATCTTCGCACCCATGGCCCAGGCGTGATAGCCGGTGGCCATCGGCACGCTGTTCCAGCTGAGGATGGTGGTGCCGTTGACGCTCGTCGATTTGCCAGTGAGCCCCGCCATATAATCCTGATTGAGGCTGAAGGCGATTTCGGGCGCATAGTTTGACGTGATCCGGTGCGCGCCCAGCAGGGAGGATCCCGAGGCGGGTGGCTTGCTGCTCTTCTTATTGGGCCATTCGGCATAGGTGCGGGAATTGGCGGCGGTTGGTCCGCGATCCACCGGCACGGTCGTTGAAAACAGGCCGGGCGGCATCTGCCCTGCGGCGACCTTTGCAAAATCGATGATCACCGGCTGGCCCTTTTGTGCCTTGGCACCGCATCCCCAGAACAAGATCAGGCGCCCTTTGGGGCGTTGGAATTCCGCCGGGGCATCTCCCACGACTTGCCTTTCGGGGAGCAGCAGCGGCACCGACTTGCCAAGCTTCGCGGGCGGCAGAAAATAGTGATCCGCAATCGGGCTGGATGGCGCAGATGCGGTGGAGCCAAGGCGCAGGCGCAATTCGCGCATCTCGCGATTGCCACCGCCGAACATCATCGACATGGCACCCCCCATGCCGCTGCCCATTCCGGCCATGCCTGTCATGGTGCCGACGTCCATCGCATAGCGGGCCTTGGTGCCGGGTGGCGCGGTGGTTGCCTGTTTGTCGGCCGCGCTGACAGCCGCGCCGGTGACGGCCGTGATGAGTGTGATGGAGGCAATGATCTGGGTCGAATGGCGCACGACTTCTCTCCCCGATTGGGTTGATGTTGCGGGGTGCGACCGATTCTTTTTATCCCCGCCGCAAATGTAGCAGCGGGAAAGGGGAGGTTAAGCGTTATTTTGCCGACGGCACGGCCGGCAAAGGTGCGTGGAGGCGCACGCGCGTCACGCGGCGCTCATCGCCCTCAGTCACCTCGAGCCGCCAGCCGCTCTCATGCTGCAAAAGCTCGCCCACTTGGGGCACATGGCCGGCCAGAACGAAGGTGAGGCCGCCCAGCGTGTCGACATCTTCGTCAATCTCACCCAGCCGGGGATCGATGACGTTGGCCACGTCTTCGAGTTCGGCCCGGGCGTCGGCCTCCCAAATGCCGTCCTCGACATTGACGAGCATTTCAACGGGCGCATCGTCATGTTCATCTTCAATGTCCCCGACGATTTCCTCGACGATATCCTCAATGGTCACAAGGCCTTCGGTGCCGGAATATTCGTCTATGACAACGGCCAGATGGATACGCTTCGCCCGCATGTCGGCCAGCACATCGAGCACACCGCGCGCGGCGGGCACATAGAGCGGCTGACGGATCAACTTGGTGATTGTGACCGGCGGCTTGCGGTTGCGCGCCAGGATGGCGAACACGTCCTTGATGTGGACCATGCCCGATACGTCATCCAGATTGTCGCGATAGACGGGCAGGCGGCTATGCCCGGCATCGGCAAATGCCTTCACCAGATCTGCAAAAGTGATGGTTGTAGGAACCGCAATGATATCGCTGCGGGGGACGGCAATGTCCCCGACGGTGCGCTCCCCAAAGTGCAGCAGGTTGCGCAGCATCTCCCGTTCAATGGCGGAAAGATCGCCCTGCGCGGGCGCTGTGCCGTCTTCGGCCTCTTCGATCGCGTCTTCGATTTGATCACGCAGCGATGGCTCGCGGCGGAAAACTATTGATCTCAGGTTTTGAAACCAGGATCGGCTGCTACTGGCATCCTCCGTCATGACGGTTGTTTTTCAGTCTCCATACGGGTCGTCATGGCCAAGATCAGCCATGATGCGACGCTCCAATGCCTCCATGTCTTCGGCATCTTCATCATCTATATGGTCATAGCCCAACAGATGCAAAACACCGTGCACGATCAGGTGCGTTGCATGGGCGGTAACCGTCAGCCCTTTTTCGGTCGCCTCGCGAATGCAAGTCTCCCGCGCAAGGACAATATCGCCCAGCATGATTTCGGGCAGCCGCTCATCCTCCAGCGTCAGGATGTCCTCTGGCGCATACATGGGAAAGGACAGGACGTTGGTCGGCTTGTCCTTGTCGCGATATTGCCGATTGAGCTGCTGGACTTCAGCATCAACGGTCAGGCGGATGGCAATTTCAACGGGCGTGTCAGACCGCGCCAGCCCAGCATAGGGCGTGCGCGAGACCGCCCAAGCGACCGCCGTCTGGCCAAGGGTCGGCCAGTCTGTGCCGTCATCCCAGCCTTCATCAATGATGGCCGCTTCAATCATCGCGGCGCGCTGTCAGGCCCTTCATAGGCTTCGACGATCCGTCCGACGATGGGATGGCGCACGACGTCTGCCGCGTTGAAACGAACAACGGCGACGCCCTCCACGCCTTCAAGACGGCTCACCGCATCGGCGAGGCCGGATTTGCTCGGGTCCGGCAAGTCGACCTGACGGGGGTCGCCACAAATGACCATGCGGCTGTTCATGCCGAAGCGCGTCAGGAACATCTTCATCTGGTTGGGCGTGGTGTTCTGCGCCTCATCAAGGATGATGAAGCTTTCCGCCAGCGTGCGCCCGCGCATGAACGCGATGGGCGCGATTTCGATTTCGCCAGAACTGATGCGGCGTTCCACCTGCTCAGCCGGCAGCGTATCGTAGAGCGCATCGTAAAGCGGGCGCAGATAAGGGTCGACCTTCTCCTTCATGTCGCCGGGCAGAAAGCCGAGGCGCTCGCCTGCTTCTACCGCCGGGCGGGAGAGGATGAGCCGGTCCACCGATCCGGTAATCAACTGCGACACCGCCTGTGCGACGGCGAGATAAGTCTTACCCGTTCCAGCCGGGCCAAGCGCGAAGATGATGTCATTACGGACCAGCGCTTCCATATAGCGGATCTGCGTGGTCGACCGCGGCACGATGGTCTTCTTGCGCGTGCGGATCATCACGGGCGGCACATCGGCGGACTCATTCTTGATGATGCCGTCCAGCGTCGGTTGCGCCGACATGGAAATAATGCCGGACACAGTGCCTGCGTCAATTTCCTGCCCATGGACGATGCGGTTGTAGAGGCCGGTCAAAACATCGCGCGCCCGCGCAATGGAATCGGCTTCCCCCTCGATCTGCAACTTGTTGCCGCGTGCCGCGATATACACCCCGAGCGCATTTTCGATGGCGACCAGATTCTGGTCATATTGCCCGAAAACCTGGCCAAGAAGCTGCGGTTTATCGAAGATGACTTCAAGGCGGGCTTTGTCGCCCGATTGGGCGGGTTGGGGTTTACGCGACATTCAGCTCCTTGTCCGCAAGAGAACCCGCAAGGCTATTTGGCCCGGCAGAAACGATATCGGCTGTAACTATATCACCGATATGTGCATCGGTCATGACATGAACCGACTGAAGCCAGGGTGATTTGCCGATTTTTTGGCCCGGCAATTTTCCGTTGCGTTCCAGCAACACCTTGACCCGGCGGCCGACGCTCGCCTCATTAAAGGCAAGCTGCTGTTCATTGAGCAGCGCCTGCAATCTCTGAAGCCGGTCATCCATGATTTCGGGCGCGATATGCCCGTCCATGGTCGCGGCAGGCGTGCCGGGGCGGGAGGAGTATTTGAAGCTGAAGGCCAGCGCATAATTGGTCGCCCGAATGATATCGAGCGTCTCTTCAAAGTCCGCCTCGGTCTCACCGGGGAAACCGACGATGAAGTCGCCCGATATGGCAATGTCGGGCCGCACGGCGCGGACGCGATCCATGATGGCGAGGTAGGAAGCCGCTGTGTGCTTGCGGTTCATCGCCTTCAAAATGCGATCGCTGCCCGACTGCACCGGCAGATGGAGGAAGGGCATCAGCTTTTCGACCTCGGCATGCGCGCGGATCAGGCCGTCCGTCATGTCGTTTGGGTGGCTTGTCATATAGCGGATGCGTTCAAGGCCGCTGATCTTGTCGAGCGCGCGAATGAGGTGATCCAAACCGTTGGCACCTTCAGACCATGCGTTGACGTTCTGGCCCAGCAGCGTGATTTCCTTGGCGCCACCGTCGATCAAGGCCTTGGCCTCATCGACAATCGCATCAAAGCTGCGGCTGATTTCCCCGCCTCGTGTATACGGCACAACGCAATAGGTGCAGAATTTGTCGCACCCTTCCTGCACCGTCAGGAATGCAGATGCGCCCGTGGCCTTACGGACCGGGAGCTTGCCGAACTTTTCCAGCCCCGGCAGGTCGAGATCATGGACGCGCTCGCCTTGCGCTGCGCGGGCGATCATCTGCGGCAAAGCGTGATAGGCTTGCGGGCCGACGACTATGTCCACATCCTTGGTTCGGCGGGTGACCTCCGTCCCTTCGGCCTGCGCGACGCAGCCTGCGACGGCGATCATCGGCCGTGTACCATCTTCCCGCCGCTGGCGGCCAATGTCGGAATAAACCCGTTCTGCCGCGCGTTCCCGGATATGGCAGGTGTTGAACACGATCAGGTCGGCATCGGCCTCTTCGCCCGCCACCATGCCTTCTGCGCCCAGCAATTCGGTCATGCGCTCCCCGTCATAGACGTTCATCTGGCAGCCGAAGGATTTGACATGGAATGTTTTGGGGGTGGGGCGAGTCATGCGGGCGCCCTAGCTGACGCCCAGTGCTGCCGCAATCTCGGCGCGGCTGTGCGCGGCGATTGCCTTGCGGTCGGCAAAGTCGGCATGGGAAAGCGGCGCAAGGAAATGGAGCGTCACAGGAAAGCGTCCGCGCCGCCCCAAGAGGCGCAACGCATTCGCTCCAAAGCTCTCATCGCCGACCCATGCGATGTCCCCCGCGACCGCTCCATAATCAATCGCCACCGGTTGGATGGATATCTGCTCCGGTGCCGGTGTCACAGCTGCGATCAGCGAGGAGCGGAATGTGAAGAGCTGGCGGCCATCATTGGTCGTCCCTTCGGGGAACAAAGTGATGGGCTGGCCCGACAGCAGCGCCGACTGCAATGCCGTCGCCTGATGGTGGGCCTTTTGACGGCTTTCCCGTTCGACATAGACGGTGTTGTTGCTTGTCGTCAGCCACCCGATCAGCGGCCAGGGCTTCATGTCCGCTTTTGCAACGAAGGCACACCGCGTCCGGCCCGCCAAAGTCAGAATGTCGAGCCAACTGACATGGTTCGCGATATAGAGGGCATTGCGGCGGATGGGCTGGCCCTTCACGCGGACGTCGGCCCCGGCGATCTTCGCTGCTGTTCCTAAAAACAGGCCGGCAATGGGGGAGCGGCGGTCAAAAAGGCGCCACAAGAGGTGCGGCAGAATGACGACTGCAAGGACGAGGGCGATCGCCCCGATCCTGAGCCAAGCCCGCGCGGCAGACGCTGGGTCAGCTCTTGCGATCGAGCGCGACGCCATAGAGTTCCATGCGGTGGTCCACGAGGCGGAAGCCAAGCCGTTCGGCAATGACCTTTTGCAGCGCTTCCAGTTCAGGGTCGACAAATTCGATCACGCGGCCGGTTTCGACGTCGATCAAATGGTCATGATGCGCTTCGGCAGCCGCTTCATAGCGGGACCGCCCATCGCCAAAATCATGCCGTTCCAAAATGCCGGCTTCTTCAAACAGGCGGACCGTGCGGTAGACAGTGGCAATGGAAATGCCGGGATCGATTGCAGACGCGCGCTCATGCACCGCCTCAACATCCGGATGGTCGGCCGCTTCGGACAGCACCTTGGCAATCACGCGCCGCTGGTCGGTAATGCGCAGGCCCTTTTCCTGGCACAGCGCTTCTACATCGATATGTCGGTGCATCAATAAAACTCGGGGCCAGAAAGCAGGGTCATCCCCAGCCTTCTAGCCCCCAATTTGCTGAACGGAAAGAAGAGTTATTTCTTCTTTACGCGCGCGCCCGGCTTACGGCCGAGGCCGATCTTGACGGCCAGCGTACGACGCTGTTCGGCATAGTTCGGCGCAACCATCGGGTAATCCTTGGGCAGGCCCCATTTGGCGCGATAGTCATCAGGCGTCATGCCGTAATGCGTCATCAGGTGACGCTTGAGCATCTTCAGCTTCTTTCCGTCTTCAAGGCAGACAATATAGTCTGGCTTGATCGAAGAACGGATCGAAACAGCAGGCTCCAGCTTCGTCTCGGCGGGAACAACAGGTCCGCCAAGTGCCGACAGGGCGCCGTGCACGTTCGAAATCAGGTGGGGAAGGTCGGAAACGGCAACAGAGTTGTTGCTGACATGCGCGGCGACAATGTCAGCCGTCAGCGTGATCAGCGTTTCCTTGAGTTCAGTAGCTTCGGTCATTTATTTCTCTCTTTCCAGAAACTGGGTTGCCGTCTTCTGACGTGTCGACCCAGAAATTGCTAAAACATTATCGATGGTCATGTTTATAACAAACCGGTCAATAAATGTTCAAGACGCGATTTCATAGCGCAAAGTTAGTGCATTGAAATAATCACCAGACTTTCCGCGATAATAGTTTTCACGTCGACCCACTTGTAAAAAGCCGACACGCAAGTAAAGCGCGAGTGCCGGATTGCCTTCTCGGACTTCCAGAAAGACCATTTTGGCGCCGTTGTTGGCAGACTGATCAATGACTGACTGTGCCAGGCTGTACCCGACGCCACAACGCTGCGCGTTCGGGTGGGTGGCAATCAGTAGCAGTTCTGATTCTTCAAAGACCGTGCGGGAAAGCGCGAAGCCGACAACTATCCCCTCCCGCCGCGCCACCAGTAATTCAGAATCCGGAATGGTCAGCATTCCAAGACATTGGCCTGATGTCCAGGCCTCCCCAAAGGCGGGATCAAAAGCGGCTTCCATCACAGGCATGATGTTTTCAACCGACCGGGCGTCCGCCGGGGAAATGTCGATCAACGGGTTCACGGATTGGGTTTGGCGTCTGGTGCCCGACCGTAAAGGGCCACAGCAGGTCTCTGTCGCAGGGCTTCTGGCAGCAGGCGGGCGTTGCGGGCATCGGGTCCGATATGGACGGGATTGTCCGCGCTGATCACAGGGGCCGCAGACCCGGCGGCGAGGGCGTGATGCGGCACCGCCGCCGGTGGCAGAGACTGAAGGTCGTCGCTCGCGTGCAAAGGGGATGCGGCAAATGTCTGGACAAAGACTTCGCCATGCCCCCCTTCAATGGCGATCAGCGCCTCTGTGGCTTCGGGCCGTTGATCAAAAAGGGTCGCGGCCAGCAGCGCATGGGTTGAATAGCCCTGCACCGGCACAGCCCAGGCGAGCCCAAGTGCCTTGGCGGCGGCCAGCCCGACGCGGACCCCTGTGAAGCTGCCCGGGCCGCAATTGACCAGAATGGCGTCCGCACGGCCGCCATCTGGCAATTCCGCGATCATCGGGATGAGACGCTCGGCATGGCCACGCGCCACATCTTCATGGACATACGCGATGACGCGGTCATCCTCGATCAGAGCCACCGAGCAGGCCGTCGTTGCCGTCTCGATGACGAGGATCATGCGCGCGTCAGACGACTGTGTTGAACCGGTCAAAGCCGGGGCGCGGGGAACGGTCGAAGATGGAGGCTGGGTCACCATAGCCGAGCGTTGAAATGAAGTTGGACTTCACCGTCGTGCCGGCAAAGAACGCCGCATCGACGGCGTCATTTGAAAAGCCCGACATCGGCCCGGTATCGAGCCCAAGCGCACGGGCGGCCAGCATGAAATAGGCACCCTGCAGAGTCGAATTGCGGAACGTGGTCGATTGGATCATCGCGTCATTCCCGACAAACCAGCTGCGCGCATCGGCATGCGGGAAGAGTTCGGGCAGCTGCTCGTAAAATTCCATGTCCATGCCGATGATGACAGTGACGGGCGCGCTCAGGATCTTTTCGCCATTCGCCGGCATGGTCAGCGCGGCAAGCTTTTCCTTGGACTCCTGGCTCACGCACCAGACGAGGCGTGCGGGCAGGCAGTTGGCCGAGGTCGGCCCATATTTCATCAGCTCCCAAATGGCATCGAGCTGTTCGGTCGAAACGGCCTTATCGAGATAACCGTTAAAGGTGCGGGCCGTGCGGAACAGCTGATCGAGCGCCGCGTCGTTGAGAGGCTGGGCCATAGGTCGTGTCCTGTCTTGAGAAGGTGAAATCAGATCGCGAGGACTTCGGTTACTTCAGGCACATAATGCTTGAGCAACTGTTCAATGCCATTTTTGAGCGTGGCTGTGGATGATGGGCAGCCCGCGCAGGCGCCCTGCATCTTCAGATAGACCACGCCCTTTTCAAACCCGCGATAGACGATGTCGCCGCCATCATTGGCAACGGCGGGGCGGATGCGCGTTTCGATCAACTCCTTGATCTGGACGATGACGTCTTCATCGGCGGGATCGTCGTTGAACGAGGCGTCTTCGGCCGGCACGCTGAAGCCCGCTGTTGCCGGCTTGAACAGCGGCATGTTCGCGGAAAAATGGTCCAGCAGGATCGACAGCACATCTGGCTTCAGATGCGCCCAAGACGTGCCGGGGCCCGCCGTGACAGAAATGAAGTCGCGCCCAAAGAACACACCCTCCACATCGCCCAGCGTGAACAGCGCTTCAGCCAATGGGGAGGCCTCTGCCTCTTCGGGGGACGCAAAGTCGCGGGTGCCGGCGCTCATGACTGCACGACCGGGCAGGAACTTCAGCGTCGACGGATTTGGGGTGGTTTCGGTTTCTATCAGCATGGTCTCTATCTGGGGGCTGGGAGGCGCGCGATCAAGCGGCTTTGCGGACAAAGACGGTGCCCACCGAATATCCCGCACCAAAAGAACAGATTAGCCCCACATCGCCTGCCGCCAGATCCTGGCTGTGTTTATGGAACGCGATGACGGATCCCGCGGACGAGGTGTTGGCATAGGTGTCGAGCACCGTCGGGCTTTCATCGGGCTCGGCTTCATGGCCCAAAACGCGCGAGGCGATGAGTCGGTTCATGCCGGCATTGGCCTGATGCAGCCACATCCGGCGCAGTTGCTCCGGCGCCAGCGACAGCCGGTCGAGCTGCTGGAGGATCAGCTCCGATACCATCGGCACGACTTCCTTGAAGACCTTGCGCCCTTCCTGAACGAAGAGCTTGTCCCGCGCATCGCGTGCTTCGGGGGCTGCCCGGTTGAGGAAGCCGAAATTGTTGCGGATGTTGTTCGAGAACTGCGTTTTCAGCTTGGTGCCGATGATTTCCCAATGGTCGGCCGGTGCCATCGACTTTTCTTCAACAAGGATGGCCGTTGCCACATCACCGAAGATGAAGTGGCTGTCGCGGTCCCGCCAGTTGAGGTGGCCGGAGCAGATTTCCGGGTTCACGACGAGGACGGACTTGGCATTGCCAGCGCGGATAAAGTCTGCCGCAGTCTGGATGCCGAAGGTCGCAGACGAGCAGGCAACGTTCATGTCAAAGCCAAAGCCGTCAATGCCGAGTGCATCCTGAATTTCAACGGCAATCGCCGGATAGGCGCGCTGGAGGTTGGAACAGGCGCACAACACAGCGTCCACATCCTTAGCATCCCGGCCCGCCCGTGCGAGGGCCTCGCGGGCCGCCGTCACGCCCATTTCGGCGAGGATCGACAGCTCTTCATTTGGCCGCTCCGCGATGCGCGGGCACATGGTGTCCGGATCAAGGATGGGCGCTTTGGAGACAACATGGCGGGATTTGATGCCGCTCGCCTTTTCGATGAATTCAACCGAACTCGGCTGAAGGGCGTCGATGTCGCCGGCTTCAATCGCGGCGGCATTTTCCGCGTTGAAGCGGTCGACATAGGTGTTGAAGCTGGCGACCAGTTCTTCATTCGAGATACTGTCGGGCGGTGTGTACAGTCCGGTCGCAGAAATCACTGGAGTGAAGATGCTGGTCATTCAGGGTCCCCCTCGGACGAAATTTTTTGTGCCCTAGACCGGTGACTCCGGGCGCGCAATGGCGGGAATAAAGACCGTATTGCGGCTCTGCACAAAGAAAAGCCCGCCTTTCCGCTTGCGCAAACCCTTCGCCGTCCGCCACATTAGGGGTATGTTGCGTCAGTACGAACTTGTTGAAAAGGTAAAGGGTTACGACCCGGAGGCAGATGAGGATCTGCTGAATAAGGCCTATGTGTTTTCCATGAAAGCGCATGGGACCCAGCTTCGTGCGTCGGGAGATCCTTATTTCAGCCACCCCATCGAGGTGGCGGGTCTGCTGACCGATTTGAAGCTGGATGATGAGACGATCGCCACCGCCATCCTGCACGATACGATCGAAGATACGCTGGCCACGCCGGAACAGATTGAAAAGCTGTTTGGCGCCAATGTCGCGCGATTGGTGGATGGCGTCACCAAATTGTCCAAGATCGAAGCGCTGACCGAGAATGAGCGCGCAGCGGAGAACCTGCGCAAGTTCCTGCTCGCAATGTCTGATGACATTCGCGTTCTGTTGGTGAAGCTTGCCGATCGTCTGCACAATATGCGCACGCTGCACTTCATCAAATCTGAAGAAAAGCGCCGCCGCATCGCGCGGGAAACGATGGACATTTATGCGCCGCTCGCCGAGCGGATCGGCATGTATGAGTTCATGAAGGAGATGCAGACCCTCTCCTTTCGGGAGCTTGAGCCCGAAGCCTATGCGTCGATCACCAAGCGGCTGGAACAGCTGCAGGAGGGCGGCGGAGACAGGATCGCGCGCATCAGTTCCGGCATGAAGATGCTGCTGTCCCGCGCGGGGATTGAGGCCGATGTGAGCGGGCGCGAAAAGCACCCCTTTTCCATCTGGCGTAAGATGGCGGAGCGGCACATCAGTTTTGAACAATTGTCGGACGTTATGGCGTTCCGAGCGATCGTGCCGGATACGGAGGCCTGCTACACCGCATTGGGCCTGATCCACCGTCGGTGGCCGATGGTTCCGGGTCGGTTCAAAGACTATATCTCGACGCCCAAGCGCAACGGATATCGCTCGCTCCACACGTCTGTCATTCACAATGAAAAGGTGCGTATCGAAATCCAGATCCGCAGCCGCGAAATGCATGCGCAGGCCGAATATGGCTATGCCGCGCACTGGGCCTATAAATCCGGTGTGAAGCAGCCCGCATCGCAGGCAGCCTGGATTCAGGATCTCGTTGAAATTCTCGACCATGCCGAAAGCCCGGAAGAGCTGCTCGAACACACGCGCATGGCGATGTATCAGGATCGCATTTTTGCGTTCACGCCCAAGGGGGAGCTGATCCAGCTGCCCAAAGGCGCGACGCCTGTTGATTTTGCCTATGCCATCCACACGACCTTGGGCGACACCGCCGTCGGCGCGAAGGTCAACGGACGCGTCGTGCCGCTGCGGACGGCCATTGAAAATGGTGATCAGGTCGAAATTCTGAAATCCAAGGCGCAGGAGCCACAGCCTGTCTGGCTCGGCTTTGCGGTGACAGGAAAGGCACGCGCCGCCATCCGCCGCTTCGTCCGCAATAAGGAAGAGGATGAGCTTATCGCTCTTGGCCACAGCATCTATGATGAGATCGCCGCGCGGCTTCCCGGAAAGCTTGGCAAGACAGCGATGGCCGACGCGATCAAACGGCTGAAGGTCAAGGATGAAGACGGGCTGATGACGGCGATTGCCCGCCAGAGCGTCACGGATGCCCAGTTGATGGATGCGCTGATGCCCGGCTCGGCCGCCAAGGCCAATGGCAAGATACCGGGTCAGCGTCAGGCCATCTCCATCCGTGGGCTTCGCCCTGGTGTGGCCTTTGATCTGGCCGAATGTTGCCGCCCTGTCCCCGGGGACAGGATCGTCGGGTTGCGCAGGCCCGATGAAGCGATTGAAGTGCACACGATTGACTGTCCGCGCCTTGCCGATGGCGTGGATGCCGATTGGCTTGATCTCGCCTGGGGGGATGGATCGGACGGCGGCACGGCGCGGCTCAACATCGTTGTGCGCAACCAGCCCGGGTCTTTGGCCGTCATGGCGGGCATTTTCGGGCAGAATGAGGCCAATATCCTTAACCTGCGCATGGAAAATAGGGATGCGAGCTTCCACACCTTCATCGTCGATCTGGAGGTCCGCGATCTCCAGCATCTGACGCGTATTCTAGCCGCGCTGCGGGCGGCGGATGCGATTGCGCAGGCGGAACGGATTTAACCCATGGCGACACCCGTTCCCCAGCCCGATTTCTCCCGACAGATGCGCAATCCCGTGCTGCTGGAGGCGGCCGTCGCCCTCAATGAGAACCGCTTGCACGATGCCGAACCGCTGCTGCGTCAGCATCTAAAGGCAGACCCGTTTGATGTCGCCGCCATCCGCATGATGGCGGAACTGGCGGGGCGTATTGGCCGATTGAAAGACGCAGAAGCGCTGCTGCGGCGCGCGGTGGAACTGGCGCCCAATTTCATCCCGGCGCGGTCCAATCTGGCGATCGTGCTCTATCGTCAGAACCGGGCGGATGAAGCGATTGCTGCGCTGGAGGCGCTGTCCGAACTCGACCCCGATGATGTGACGCATGACAGCCTGAAAGCCGCAGCCAAGGGCAGGCTCGGCGATTATGACGAGGCGATTGAGCTTTACGGCTCGGTCCTAGATCGTTTCCCTGATCAGCCAAAAATCTGGATGTCCTATGGCCATCTGCTGAAGACGGTCGGCCAGCAGGCGGAAAGCATCGCCGCCTATCGCCGCGCGCTCGATATTGCGCCCGCGCTGGGGGAAGTCTGGTGGAGCCTCGCCAACCTCAAAACGGTGCGTTTTGACGATGCTGACATGGCCTTGATGACGTCGGGACTGACACGCACCGATATCTCGACGGAAGACCGCTTCCACCTCCATTTCGCACTCGGCAAGGCGCTGGAGGACCGAAAGGACGCGGACGCTGCCTTTGGCCATTATGACGAAGGCAATCGCCTGCGCGCAGCAGAGCTGGAAAGCCATGAGCGCAATGTTTCGCGCCATGTCGCGGCGGCAAAGGTGCTGTTCACGCCCGATTTCTTTGCTCAGCGGGCCGGGCAGGGCTGTGATGTGGCAGACCCCATCTTCATCCTTGGCCTGCCGCGCGCTGGATCAACGCTTTTGGAGCAGATCCTGTCCAGCCATTCGCTGGTTGAAGGGACGATGGAGTTGCCCGACATCCCGCACATCGCCGGGCAATTGGGCAGCATTGACCATTGGCCAAAGAAGCTGGCCGAGGCCTCGGCAGAAGACCTCCGCCGCATGGGTGAGACGTTTCTGGAACGCACCCGCATCCAGCGCAAGACGGACAAGCCCTTCTTCATCGACAAGCTGCCCAACAATTGGCTGCACGTCGGGCTGATCCATCTGATCCTGCCCAATGCGAAGATCATTGATGCGCGGCGTCACCCGATGGCGTGCTGTTTTTCCAACTTCAAACAGCATTTCGCGCGCGGCCAGGGCTTTACGTACAGTCTGACGGATATTGGTCGCTATTATGCCGACTATGTGGAGTTCATGGCGCATATCGACCGCGTGCTGCCGGGCCGTGTCGTTCGGATGTTCCATGAAGACATGGTCGATGACAGTGCGCGGGAGATCCGCCGGTTGCTCGAGGCGCTTGGTTTGCCCTTTGAGGAGAGCTGCCTGCGCTTCTGGGAGAATGACCGCGCCGTTCGCACGGCAAGTTCGGAGCAGGTTCGCCGTCCGATCTTCAAAGAAGGCACCGAACAATGGCGCCTTTTCGAGCCGCATCTGGATGCCTTGAAGTCAGCGCTTGGTCCCGTTTTGCAAGACTATCCTGCGGTGCCGGCGTCGTTTTTATAGGTGTTGCATTTATGCAATACACTGTGGCGATAGTTGCCAATTGGCCGCCTCAACATTGACCGCGACTCTCCAAAAGCACATTCTGCACCGAATAAGTTACTTTCAGGGAGTGCCCAATGACCGTTCATCGTACGCGCCGCGCCGCTTTGGTCGCGCTGCTCGGCAGCACCATGTTGATGCCGACCATGGCTCTCGCGCAGGACGCTGCCGAGGATTCGAACGACGACATCATCGTCACGGCCCTCAAGCGCGATGAATCGCTGCAGAGCGTTCCCCTTTCCATTCAGGCCATTGGTACCGAAAAGCTGGACCAGCTTCAGGTTCAGGAATTTGCCGATTATGTGAAGTTCCTGCCCTCCGTCACGATCCAGACGGCTGGCCCCGGATTTGCGCAGGTCTATTTCCGCGCAGTTGCCTCGGGCGAAAATGCGAACCACTCCACCTCGCAGCCGACCGTCGGCATGTATCTGGATGAACAGCCGATCACGACCATTCAGGGCGCGCTCGACATTCACGTCTACGACATGGCGCGCGTCGAGGCGCTCGCAGGCCCTCAGGGCACGCTCTATGGCGCAAGCTCGATGGCGGGCACGATCAAGCTTGTCACCAACAAGCCCGACACGAAGGGCTTTTATGGCGAACTGAGCGGCGAGCTGAACAGCGTGTCGCATGGTGCGGCCGGCGGCACAGCTGAAGGCTTCATCAACGCCCCGATCAGCGACACCATCGCTGTGCGTGCGGTGGGCTGGTATCGCCGCGACGGTGGCTATATCGACAATATCCATGGCACTCGGACCTACCCGACGTCGGGTGTCACGGCGGACAATACGGCGCTCGTCAAAAAGAACTATAACGACGCCGAAACCTATGGCGGCCGCGTCGCACTCGGCATCGACCTTGATGACAATTGGACGATCACGCCGTCCGTCATGGGGCAGGTTCAGAAGACCAACGGCAGCTATGCGCAAGAGCGCGGCCTGAAGTATCAGACGATCCAGTACAATCCCGAAGGCTCGGTTGATAAGTGGTGGAATGCGGGCCTGACCATTCAGGGTAAGCTCGGCAACTGGGATGTGACCTACGCCAACGGCTATCTCAACCGTCGCGACAAGGTGGAGTCCGACTATTCGGACTATTCCTACTTCTATGACGCGATCTCGGGCTATGGTGCCTATTTCTACGACAATGCGGGCAACACGGTCAGCCCGAACCAGTATATTGTCGGCAAGGACAAGTACAAAAAGTACTTCCAGGAATTCCGCGTTTCGTCGCCGTCGGACAGCCGCCTGCGCGTGATCGCGGGCCTGTTCTGGCAGCGTCAGTCGCACAATATCGAACAGAATTACATCATCGATAACATCGCTGACGCCATCACCGTCACGGGGACAGACAGCAACATCTGGCTGACCAAGCAGCAGCGCGTTGACCGCGATCAGGCCGCGTTCGGTGAAGTGTCATTCGATGTGACCGACAAGCTGACGCTGACCGGCGGCATCCGCGCCTATCACTATAAGAATTCGCTTCAGGGCTTCTTTGGCTATTCCGCCGGCTATTCGAGCAAGACCGGCGAAGCCGCGTGCCTCAACACCGATGGCACAACGCGCCGCGCCAACCCGGCGGGCACTCCGGTGCCGATCCTCGTTCCGGGCAGCCCCTGCACGAACGTCGACAAGACAACGTCGGACAGCGGCTTCATCCATAAGTTGAACGCAACCTATAAGTTCAATGATGACGCGCTCATCTATGCGACATGGTCACGCGGGTTCCGCCCCGGCGGCGTCAACCGTCGCGGCACGCTCCCGCCTTATCGGGGTGACCAGATCGACAACTACGAACTGGGCTGGAAAACCACCTTCGGTCACTTCCGCTTCAACGGCGCTGCCTATCAGCTGGACTGGAATGACATTCAGCTGTCCTTCCTCGGGGCCAATGGCCTGACCGAGGTCCGCAATGCCGGTGTCGCCCGCATCCGCGGTGTCGAGTTGGATCTCGGATATCGCAAAGGTGGCCTCTCGCTGACGGCGGGCATGAGCTATAACGACGCGCAGACCCGTCGGGACTTCTGCAAGATCGCCAATTCGGCGTTTGATTGCACGATCCCGGGGCCGCAGGGACAGACCAACGCGCTTCTCGCGCCTTCAGGCTCACGCCTGCCGGTGACGCCCAAGTTCAAGGGCAATGCGATTGCACGCTATGAGTTCCCGCTGATGGGCTGGAACGGCCATGTGCAGGTCGCAGGCAACCAGACGAGCGGCCGCAAGAGCGATCTTCGTCTCGTCGAAGGCGCGATCAAGGGTGATCTGAAGGCCTACACCACCGTGGACGTCAGCTTTGGCGCGAAGAATGATGTTTGGACGGCAGAACTCTTTGCCACCAACCTGCTGAACTCCGGCGGGATCATCAACACGGGCCTCCAGTGCAATGAATCCATTTGCGGTGATGCAGGTGGCGATACGGCATCCGGCGGCGTGTTCTATGATACGGTCATCCGTCCGCGGGTCATCGGCGTAAAGCTCGCCCGTAAGTTCTGAGGACCATCGTAACCTGCGTCACCCCAGCGTAGGCTGGGGTCTCTCCGGTTGGGTGCACAAGATGCCAGCTTGCGCTGGCATGACGGGGGACGGGGCTTATGCCCTGTCCCCTTTTCCTTGCGGGAGGGGGCGTCATCGGGCAGACCTGCCGCGATGACATCTTTCGCATCTACCGCCTCGCCCCCGCCGTTGCGCCTAGAGGGCCGTAAGCTTGGCCTGTGGATGACGGTCGCGCTCGTGATCGGCAATATGATCGGCTCGGGCGTGTTTCTTTTGCCCGCAAGCCTTGCCCCCTTTGGTTGGAACGCCGTCTTCGGCTGGATCGTTACGATCGCAGGCGCGCTCTGCCTCGCGCACGTGCTGGCGCGGCTGACAGCGGCGGCAGATGGGCCAATTGGCCCGGCTGAACTGGTGGAGCGCAGCTTTGGCCCGGTTGCGGGTTTTCTCATCGGGTTTAGCTTCTGGGTCTCGGTTTGGGCGGGGACGGCGACGATCTCCATCGGTGCTGTCTCTTATGCGGCGAGCTTCCTGCCCATCCTCGGCGCGCATCCGGCTTTGTCGGCGGCGGGCGTCATCTGGGCGGTCACGCTCGTCAATCTGATGGGCACGCGATCTGCGGGCGGGTTTCAGGTGCTGACGACGGTGCT
This sequence comes from uncultured Sphingomonadaceae bacterium, assembly GCA_937996655.1. Classification (GTDB taxonomy): domain Bacteria; phylum Pseudomonadota; class Alphaproteobacteria; order Sphingomonadales; family Sphingomonadaceae; genus Aquisediminimonas. The sequence goes on from CALKUK010000014.1 coordinate 407,677, forward strand.
GAAGCTGACCCCGCTGATCGTTGTCGCCATCCTCATCTTCGTCGTCCTCGGCCGCGAAGGTGGGGCAGCGATCAAGCCATTCGCGCCGGAAACTCTGTCGCTCTCCGGCATCAATCAGGCCGCGGCCATCACGCTGTGGGCCATGGTCGGGTTTGAAGCCGCCTGTGCCGCCTCGGGCAAGATTGAGAACCCGGCGCGCAATGTCCCGCGCGCGACCTTTCTTGGCGCGCTTTTGTGCGGGGTGTTCTACTTCATCGTCTGTTCGGGCATCGCGCTGATGCTGCCTGCCGATCAGGTGGCGAAATCCAACGCGCCGTTTGAGCTGTTTGTCGCGACCTTCTGGTCCCCAGGTCCCGCCGCCTTTGTCGCGCTTTTCGCCGCGATCAGCGCGGTCGGTGCGGTCAATGGCTGGGTGCTGGTGCAGGGCGAAGTCCCCTATGAAATGGCCCAGCGCCGCCTGATGCCGCGTTGGTTTGGCGGCACGGCGAAGAACGGTGTGCCCGTGCGCGCCCTGATCATCGCCAGTGTGCTCGCCAGTGTGCTGGTGCTCGCCAATAGCAGCCGGACGATGGGCGGCCTCTTCACCTTCATGGCGCTGCTGACGACGGCCGTGACGCTCTGGCTCTACCTCGCCTGCGCGGTGGTGGCGCTCAAACGACGGATCGCCGTGCCCGCCGCTATTGCAGGGCTGCTCTTCGGCCTCTGGTCCCTCTGGGGTGCGGGGATTGAGGCGAGCGGTTACAGCTTCCTACTGATGATCGCGGGTCTGCCGGTGTACTGGTGGGCGCGGGGCGAGGCCAGGATCGGTGGGGAGGCGCTGGTCGCCGAGTGAAGGGCGCCTTTGCGCGTTCTGTTGTCGACGTTGGACGCCTGCCACGACTGTAATTTGGGCACCGTGCCTCACAAGGCTCCCCGTCGCCCCGTGCCTGACACGGGGCTTGGCTGTTCTTGCACGTTCCCGTTTGGCATGATCGAGGTGGAGAACCCCGAATGGCTGGACCTCTGGGCGCAGCGGTCTCCAGCGAGCGCGGGGGCGAAACCGGACGGAGGTTAGCCTAGCCCCGTGTCAAGCACGGGGCGACGCGGTGGAGGCAGTGCGCTGCCGCCAAGTGCGATCGTTGCGCGGTGTCCCGAAAGCCAGTCTGCGAAACAAGTCAGGCAAGCCATGCCTTCAAAGCGATGGCGATCAGTATGAGGGTGCCGACAATAAGCCACCCTTCCCAAGTTCTGGGTCGGTACCCTATCCCAAATCGTTTGGGGCCAAACCAAAGGCGGGGGTCGTTCACTGAAAATCCCTGAAAAGAGGCGCGGTACTCGCCGACGTTAGCAGCAAACGGGGTGTCCGCAATGCTGCCATCCCCTCAATGAAAATCCCGCGACTTCGGGAAAATCCGCACGTCCCTCGGATGCCGCACCCTCGGGTGTTGCGGGTGGGCGAATTCGTCGGCGCGGCTGAGTTGGGGGTCGAGGCGGCGTTGGTCGGACAGGCGCTCCATCTCTCCATTCCGTTCGGTGATGCGGTGAGCCATCAGGTGGACGATGCCTTCGGGGCTGCGCTGCACTTCGCCTGCCACCTGCATCAGGCGGGAGGCCATGACGGCGCGGCGCTGCGTCTCAAAGGTGCGGGCCCACATGATGATGTTGGCGACGCCGCTTTCATCCTCCAGTGTCACGAAGATCGCCTTGCCATTGCCGGGCCGCTGCCGGACGAGGACGAAGCCTGCAACCGCCACCCGCGCGCCGGCCTTGGCGAGCATCAGCTCTGCACAGGAGAGGACATGCTCGGCGCGGAAGACGGGGCGGAGCAGCGCCATCGGATGGGTTTTGAGCGAGAGGCGGATCGTCTGGTAATCCGCGACGACATGCTCGCCCAGATGCATGGTGGGCAGCGCCATGTCTTCCTCCGCGCCCAATTCCCGCGCGCGGGCGGCGGCGAACAGGGGCAACTCATCGGTCGGCGTGCGGCGCACGTCCCATAGCGCCTCGCGCCTGTCGAGCGCGATCGAGCGAAAGGCATCGGCATCTGCGAGCAGCTTGAGCGCGCGCGACGGCAACACCGCCTTGCGCGCCAGTTCCTCCACAGAGGCAAAGGGACGGCGGGCGGCAATCGCATCGGCCCAGTCCTCGCGAAAGCCCGACATCTGCCGCATGCCGAGCCGCATGGCGAGTGCGCCGTCTGCGCGGCGATCAACGGCGTTGTTCCAGAAGCTCTCGTTCACATCGATGGGCAGCACCGCCACCCCATGTTCGCGCGCATCACGCACGATCTGCGCCGGCGCGTAAAAGCCCATCGGTTGGGAATTGAGCAAAGAGGCGGCAAACACCGCCGGGTAATGGTGCTTGATCCAAGAGGAGACCCAGACCAGCCGGGCAAAGGCAATGGCGTGGCTTTCCGGGAAACCATAAGAGCCAAAGCCCTCAATCTGTTTGAAGCAGCGTTCGGCAAAGTCCTGTTCATAGCCGCGCCGCACCATGCCGCCGACCAGCTTGTCGCGAAAGGCATCGATCATGCCGAGGTTGCGGAACGTCGCCATCGCGCGGCGCAGCTGGTTCGCCTCAGACGGGGTGAATTCTGCCGCGACAATGGCGAGCTTCATCGCCTGTTCCTGAAACAGCGGCACGCCCAACGTCTTGCCGAGCACATCGTGCAATTCATGGGGGTCATGCGGCGGGGCGGGTGCAGGGAAGTCCACCTTCTCCCGCCCCTGCCGCCGCCGCAGATAGGGGTGGACCATGTCGCCCTGAATGGGGCCGGGGCGGACGATGGCAACCTGAATGGCAAGATCATAGAAATTGCGGGGCCGCATCCGGGGCAACATGTTCATCTGCGCGCGGCTTTCGACCTGAAACACGCCGACGCTGTCGCCCTTGCACAGCATGTCGAACACGGCCTCATCCGCATCGGGGATGTTGGAGAGGGTGAGCGGCGGGCCGGCGTCCGTGCGCACCTCCTCAATCATGTCGAACGCCTTTTTGATGCAGGTGAGCATGCCCAATGCCAGCACATCGACCTTCATCAGGCCCAGCGCGTCGATATCGTCCTTATCCCATTCGATGAAGGTGCGGTCCTCCATCGCGGCGTTGAGGATGGGCACTGTCTCGTCCAGCCGGTCCTCGGTCAGCACAAAGCCGCCGACATGCTGCGACAGATGGCGGGGGTAATGCAGGATCTTCTGCACGAAATGGTTGAGCCGCGCGATTTCCGGATTGTCGGGGTCAAAGCCCGTCTCCGCAAAGCGCTTCGCATCCATCGTTGAGGAATAGCTGCCCCAGATGGTGGAAGAGAGGCGCTGGGTGATGTCCTCCGTCAGGCCGAGCGCCTTGCCGACCTCGCGCACCGCGCTGCGCGGGCGGTAATGGATGACCGTCGCGACGATGCCTGCGCGGTGGCGGCCATAGCGTTCATAGATGTACTGCATCACCTCCTCGCGCCGCTCATGCTCAAAATCGACATCGATGTCGGGTGGCTCGCGGCGCTCTTCGGAAATGAAGCGGGAGAAAAGCAGGCTGTGTTTGGCAGGGTCCACCGCCGTGATGCCCAGCACGAAACACACGGCGGAGTTCGCCGCCGACCCGCGCCCTTGGCACAGGATGCCGCGCCCCTGCGCGAACTGCACGACATCATGGACGGTCAGGAAATAGGCGGCGTAGGTTAGCCGCTCGATGATCTCCAATTCCTCGGTGAGGAGTGCTGCGAGCTTGGGCGGGGTGCCCTCGGGCCAGCGGTCGGCGCATTTCTGGGCGACGAGCGTCTCCAGCCAGGCTTGCGGCGTATAGCCGGGGGGGATCGGCTCATGCGGATAGTCATAGGCCAGTTGGGAGAGATCGAAGGAGAGGACCTCCATCAGCCGCGCAATTTCGCTCAGCGCTTCGGGCGCATCGGTGAAGAGGCGCGCCATTTCGGCGGCTGTCTTTAGATGACGTTCGGCATTGGCAGCGAGTTTGCGGCCTGCCTTGTCGATGCTTGTCTTCTCCCGGATGCAGGTGAGGATATCCTGCAGGGGCCGGTCTTCGGGTGTGGCATAGAGCACATCGTTGACGGCGATCAGCGGGACGCCGGTTTCGGTGGAGAGCGCTTTCATCTCCGCCAGGCGCCGCCGGTCGCGCCCGGTGCGGTGCATGGCGACACCCAACCACAGATGCGGCGTCCGGTTGGCGAGGAGGGTCAGCTTTGCGGCCAAGGGCGACCCGCCAAGCGGCGCGGTGCCAGCGGGGGCGGGGGGCAAACGGTCGGGCAGCACGATCAGCGCCATCTCCTCACACCATTCCGCCAGATCATCGAAGTAGAGCAGGCAGCTGCCCTTGTCCGTCCGTAAATTGCCGAGCGAGAGCAGCCGCGTTAGCCGACCCCAGCCGCGTCGGTTGACGGGATAGGCGATGATGTCCGGCGTCCCATCGGAAAAGACGAGCCGGGCGCCGGTGAGCAGGCGGAAGTCCGGCGCGTGGCCCGCGTCATGCAAATCCCGCAGCGCCCGCCAGGCGCGGACGACGCCTGCCACAGTGTTGCGGTCGGCAATGCCCAGTCCTTTATGGCCCAGCGCCACCGCCTCTGCGACCATGTCTGCCGGTTGTGACGCGCCGTGGAGGAAGGAGAAGGCGGTGGCGGCGGCGAGTTCGGCATAGGCAGGCCACCGGTCGTCTGAACGGGCCTCATCCGAACAGGCCATGGAGATACCAGTCAGGGTTGGGCTTCTCAGTGCCGTAGAGCCCGTGGCGGAACAGCCAGAAGCGGCGGCCCTGGCTGTCTTCCACGCGGAAATAGTCGCGCGTCAGGCCGCCCCCGTCCTTGCGCTTCCACCATTCAGCGGCAATGCGCTCCGGCCCTTCAAAGGTGATCACATCATGCGTCTGCCGCCGCCAGCGGAAGCGGCGCGGAGGGCCGTCGGGCACTTCGGCAATAACATCGACGATCTGCGGCGGTTCAAACAGGCGTAGGGGCCGCATCGGTGGATCTCCGGCGGCGCGGTGTGCGGTCAGCGGCAGGACCGGCGCATGGGCGGGCACGGTGAAGCCTGCGCATTCGGGGATATGGCTGTCCCCTGCGGCAAAGCGCCGGACGCGCGCCTGCCCCAGCCGGACGCCCAGCCGGTCCGCAAGCAGCGCGACTTCGCGTGTCGGGGCCGTATTTCCGTCCAGATCGGTCTGGGTGACGCCAAGCGCCTCGGCCACCGGAATGTCGAGGCGGATGAGATCATAGCCAAAGCCGGGGTCGAGCGGATCGTCGAGCGTGTCGATCCGTTCGCGGAACAGCCGTAGCACCAGATCCACATCGCGCGTCGGCTGGCCTGTGCCGATGCGCAATGTGTGGATCGCGCCGTCGCTGCGGAAGAGTGTGCTCACAAAATCACGCCCGCCCGCCCCGCGCCGGGCCAGTTCTTCGCCTGCTTCGCGCACAAGGTCTGCCAATGTGGCGAGGACGAAGTCGGTGCGTGCTACAGGCTCGGCAAAGCGGCGTGGGAAGGAGAGCGCGGGTGGCGTCCGGCGCGGGGTGATGCGAACATCCTCTTCGCCCAGCACACGCGCCAGCTTCGTGACGGCCTCCGGCCCGAACCGTGCGGCGAGCGGCACGCGCGGGCGGTTGGCCAAATCCCCCAGCAACGTTAGCCCCGCCCGCTTCAGCGCCGTTGTGCGTTCCTCCCCCAGTCCGAGTGCGACCACAGGCAGATCGTGCACCGATAGAGGCGCAGGCACATAGGGCGTGCGGGCCTCATTCAGCCGATTGGGCGACAGGCGGCGTCCGGCGCGCAGCAGCTCGCCGCCATGGCGGGCAAGGGCGCGGGCTTTGTCAGGTGTCTCGGCGAGAGCCACCCGCACCGTCATGCCGCCATCCACCAGCCGGGTGACGAGCGCGCTCACCAGCCCTGCCTCATCCCCCCACAGATGTGCGCAGCCGGTGATGTCAAGGATGAGGCCATCGGGCGAGTCCACGGCGACGGACGGGGTATAGCGGTCGCACTCCTCAGCGATGCTGTCCAGCAGGCGGGCATCGGCCTCTGGGTCATGCGTCACGGCTTGCACCTCAGGTACGCGGGCGCGGGCATCGGCGAGCATCATGCCCGGCGCAAGGCCTAGGCTCAGCGCAACCTCATCCACCGCCATGACGCGCATGGCGCCGCCCTGTTTTTCGGTGAAGAGGCGCGGACCCGTTTCACCCGGATGGTCACGCAACCATCGATCGGCGCTCAACAATGGCAGGAACAGGGCGCAATAGCGCCGGTTCGCTAAAGGCTGTCCGGTCATGATCCCACTCCACACACATATCGAAAGGACGTGCCCCACCCCGGTGGCGCACAAGCGAGAGCGACAGGCCGGTCCGTCCCGGAGCCTGCCCAGCCAGAGGCACCGAAGGGGCGGCGGCCACCTGCCAGCGCGAGGCTGCGGCACTGGCAATCATGCTGTCACTGTTCCGCAGGACCAGCGCGGTGACGCCCGATTTTTCCGCCGCCAGTGCAAGCCGCCGGCTGGCGGTCAGATCCAGCCTTTTGGCGGTGCCTGTCTCAATCACAGCAGCCGCAAGCCCGGCACAGCCGATGCTGTCTGACGCGACCTTGAGGCAGGCGAGCTCATCCGGCGCTGTCACCAGCATGATCCTGTCCGGTGCCAGCCCCAGTTCCGCAAGGCCGGGGCCATATGGTATGCCCTGACGGCGCAGTTCGGCATCGGTCGACACCCAGAGGATCGGCCCTCCTTCTGCCCCGGCCCGCGCCGCCAGCATCAGCGCGAACGCCGCTGCACTGGCGGCATCCAGACCGCTTGCGGGCAGCACTTCATGCACCGCGCCCTTGGCCAGCCCGCCGTCCAGCCGCGCGTCGAGCGCCTCCAGCCCGAAGGACAAGAGACCCCAACGCCCGCTGGAGGCCGCAGGACCAAGGGCGTCAATCTGGCGTTTAAGCCGTGCAAGAGGGGGATACGAATCAATCATGTTCACACTTTGTTCTATTTCCGACGACATTAAATTTCTGTCAAGGCTTCCCCTTGCATGAGGGGGCTTGATATGGGCCTCCAAGCCTTTGAGGAGGACGTAATGCGTAAGGTTCGAAAAGCGGTGTTTCCGGTGGCCGGTTTAGGGACGCGGTTCCTGCCTGCGACCAAGGCCATGCCGAAGGAAATGCTGCCGGTCGTGGACCGTCCGCTCATCCAATATGCAGTGGATGAAGCGCGCGAAGCGGGCATCGAACAGATGATCTTCGTCACCGGTCGCGGCAAAAGCGCGATCGAGGATCACTTCGACATCGCCTATGAACTGGAACGCACAATGACGGACCGGGGCAAGGATCTGTCGGTTCTGGAACCCACCCGCCTTGGGCCGGGCAATTGCGCCTATGTCCGCCAGCAGGAGCCGCTGGGCCTTGGCCACGCGATCTGGTGCGCGCGCGACATTGTGGGGGATGAGCCGTTCGCTATCTTCCTGCCCGATGAACTGATGGCCGGTTCGCCCGGCTGCATGAAGCAGATGATGGACGCCTATGAACAGACGGGCGGCAATGTCATTTCCGTGCTGGAAGTCCCGCATGACAAGGTGTCGAGCTACGGCGTGATCTCCCCCGGAGAAACGCACGGCAAGATCACCGAGGTTCTGGGCCTCGTTGAAAAGCCGAAGATGGAAGATGCGCCCTCCAACCTCATCATCTCAGGCCGCTACATCCTTCAGCCCGAAGTCATGCGTATCCTTGAGGCGCAGGAAAAAGGGGCCGGCGGCGAAATCCAGCTGACCGATGCGATGCAGCAGATGATCGGCACGCAACCCTTCCACGCCGTCACCTTTGATGGCACGCGTTATGATTGCGGGGATAAGGCCGGGTTCATCACGGCCAATATCGCATTGGCCCTGCAACGGCCCGATATCGGGCCTGCGGTGCGCGCCTGGCTCAAAGAAACCAAATTGGATTAATCCACCTCCGTTTGGGACGCTTAAAACCCTGTAAGAGCTCGAAATCGGTAAGAAATTTTAAGGCCCTGCAGCGACACTGCACGGGTGAGCCGATATCGTCCCCCCGAACTGATGAAGCCAACGCGCCAACGGCTCGTTCAACTCATCTTGCCGGTCTTACTGCTGTTTTTCGTGACGATCGGCATCGCGCTCTATCAGACGGTTTCACAGGTCAATCAGGCGGAGGCGCAGCGATCTCGCACGGCGGTGACGGCTGCCTTGGACGCGATGTCCGCCCGCCTGTCCGATTATGCCCATGACAATGCCTATTGGGATGATGTGGCGCGCGCTGTATATGCACCGTCTGTCGATGCGGCCTTTCTGCAAAGCACCATGGGTGCGACCACCGCCGAAAAGATATTTGCCGACACCATTCTCGTCATCGGGCCCCAAAACGAAACACGCGCAGCGTTCCGTCAGGGGCGCCGCGAGGACCTGCAGCTGACATCCGGTCTGAGTGCCGCTGTGTCGCGCCTTCAACGCAAGATCGGGGCAGGCAACAGGGCCGCAACGACGGTGATCAGAAATCAAACCGGGCCCATCATGGTCGCCATTGCCCCCATCCGGCCAATGAGCACCCAATTGCGCACGCTCGTTCCGACACACGGGCCGTCTTATCTCGTCCTTCTGAAAACAATGGGGCCGGATGACAGTCTACGCATCAGCCGCGCGTTGCAGCTTCCCAATGTCCGCTTCCAGCCGCAACCGGGCCGGGACCCCTTTGTCGTGCTGCGTGATGATGAAAGCCGCCCAGTTGGCGTTGTGACATGGAACCCGCCTTATTCGGGAACAGTCGCGCTGGGCCGCGCCATGCCCGTTATCATCGTGGCGGCGTTGATCTATCTGATCGTCGCCGCAGTCTCGCTCAATAAAGGCTATGCTTCGCTGCGCCTGCTCGGCTGGCAGGTGATGGCGGACAGCCTGTCCCGCCTGCCCAATCGCCGTGCGCTGCGCTGGGAGATGGTCCGCCGGGCTGAAAGCCGCGAGGAAGCCGGGCTCGCCATCCTTGATCTGGACGGATTCAAGATGGTCAATGACAGTTTCGGCCATGAAACGGGGGACCAGCTGATCAAGGCTGTGGCCAGCCTCCTCAAACAGGCGGCAGGCACGGATGCGACGGCCATCCGTCTGGGCGGAGACGAATTTGCGCTGCTTGTCACCGGCGACAATGCACGCACGCGCATTGAGCAGGTCGCCCACCGCCTGTTGCTTCTGCTTGATGTCCCCGTGATGCTGTTTGGCCGACCGGTGCAGGTTGGCGCAAGTATCGGCATTGCCCATGTGCAACTGGGCGACGTCTCTCCATCAGAAGCCATGCGCCGCGCCGATGCCGCCATGTATGTCGCAAAGCGGTCCGGCAAAGGGCGCATCATCTTCTATTCAACAGAACTGGATCAGGAACATGTCGCCGCCGCCAAGATGAATATGGATCTGCGCAAAGCCATTGAGAGCCGGGAATTCACGGTCCAATATCAGCCGATGATCGACTGCCGCACAGGCAATGTCATGTCGGTCGAAGCGCTGATGCGCTGGCCACGTGCAGAACTGGGTACCATTTCTGCAAATGAGTTCATCCATGCAGCGGATCAGGCGGGGCTGACGGTCCCCATCGGCGCCCTTGTGCTGGACCAAATTGCCAAAGATGCAGAAGGTTGGCGGGATGTCTGCCTTGCCGTCAACCTGTCGCGCGGGCAGTTGCGGTCCCCCGGTTTTCTCAGCCAGTTGGAGAGCCAGCTCAGGGCGCTCCGCCTCTCGCCCGAGCGGATGGAATTTGAAATGCGCGAAGGGCTGTTTGTCGAGAATGTCGACTTTGCTGAGGAAATTGCGCGGGAACTGCGCCAGATGGGCTGTCGCCTTGTTCTCGATAATTTCGGGTCCGGCTTTGCGGCCTTCAACACGCTGGAACGTGCGGAATTTGCCAAGGTGAAAATCGACACCACGCTCGTGTCACGCGCCGGATCGGATGACCGTGCGCTCGTCCTGCTGCAAAGCTGTGTGGCTGTCGCCCATTCGCACGGTGCGCGGGCGGTGGCGCAGGGGGTGGAAACATTTGCCCAGGCAGAATTGATGCGGATTGTCGGCTGCGATGAAATTCAGGGCTGGACCTATGGTCGGCCCATTTCCGCGGCCGACGTTACGTCCCTGCTATCGGTGCGGACCCTGCCGGACCCGGCTGCAACGCCCGCCGCCTATGAGGCGGACCGGTCCCTCTTCCACATGGAAAGCCTGACGGGTTAAAGCCGCGCGGTCTTTCCGATCGAATCCAGCACGCCGTTCACAAAGCCCTTTTCCTTGCGGTCGTAAAAGGCGTGGGCGACGTCGAGATATTCGCTGATGATGCTGCCCTTTGAAATGTCCGCCCGCGCGATCAATTCATAGGCGCCGGCACGCAGAATCTGACGCAGCGGACGGTCCAGCCGGTCCAGCGACCAGCCTTCGGCAAGATTCGCACTGATCAGCGCGTCAATTTCATCGCGACGGGCATCGACGCCTTTGACGACATCGTTGAAGAAATCGACCTCTGCATCGGCAAAGGTATTGTCCTCAATGGTCGCGCCGAGACGGTGCTGGTGGAATTCGTGGAGCAGCACGGCCATCGGCGTGCCTTCCATTTCCTGCTGATACAGCGCCTGCACGGCGGCAAGGCGGGCGGCGGAACGGGCGCGGCTCATTTCAATCTTTCCTCTACGGATCGGGCGTGGGCAGGAAGCCCTTCGGCGCGGGCAAGCGCGACCGCCGCCGGACCGATAGCGCGGATGGCCTCGGGCGAACAGCCGAGAAAGCTCGTCCGCTTCATGAAATCGAGCACCGACAGGCCGGAGGAGAAGCGCGCACGACGGCCTGTGGGCAGTACGTGGTTCGGCCCGCCCACATAGTCGCCCACGGCTTCAGGCGTATTGCGGCCAAGGAAGATCGATCCGGCATGGCGGACGGCTGCGAACAAAGGCTCAGGGTCTTCGACGGCAAGCTCCAGATGTTCGGGCGCCAAAGCGTCGACCAGCGGTGCTGCGGCCATCAGGTCTGCGACAAGGATGATCGCCCCATTGGCGTCCCAGCTTGTCTGCGCAGTCGCTCCGGTTGCGAGCTCGGCAATTTGCGTCTCGATAGCAGCGGCCACAGCATCGGCAAAGGCGGCATCGTCGGTGATCAGGATCGATTGGCTGGTCGGGTCATGTTCGGCCTGACTCAACAGGTCGGCCGCGATCCATTGGGGGTCGTTCAGCCCATCGGCGACGACGAGGATTTCCGAAGGCCCCGCCACCATGTCGATGCCGACGACGCCGTACAACTGGCGCTTTGCTTCAGCGACCCAGGCATTGCCCGGGCCAGTGACGACATCGACCTTGCCGATGGTCTCGGTGCCGAAGGCGAGGGCGGCGATGGCCTGTGCGCCACCGACGCGCCACACCTCGTCCACGCCCGCAATATGCGCGGCTGCAAGGACGAGCGGGTTGATCTCACCCTTGGGCGTCGGCGTGACCATCACAAGGCGTTCGACACCCGCGACCTTGGCCGGAATGGCGTTCATCAGCACGGAAGAAGGATAGGCCGCACGACCACCGGGCACATAGACGCCGGCCGCATCCACCGCCCGCCAGCGCGCGCCGACGCGGACGCCGGCACTGTCCACTGTGTCGCTGTCCTCTGGCTTTTGCTTGGCGTGATAGGTGCGAATGCGGTCTGCTGCGAGGTCAAGCGCAGCGCGCAAGTCGGCGTCGAGCGCCTCATAGGCCGCGCGGCAATCGGCAAGGTCGATTGCCCAGTCGAGCTCATGTCCGTCAAATCTGCGTGTCAGATCGGCGACTGCTGCATCGCCTCCGCTGCGGACACGCGCAATCATGGCGGCCACGTCGCGCGAAACATCCTCATCTGCTTCCCGCCGGGCATTGACCAGCGTTTCAAAGTCCGCCGTAAAATCAGGATGACGGGCGTCGAGCCTAATCATTGACCGCCGCCCGGAAGGCCTCGACCAATTCGCCGACGGCGGCATTGGTCTTAAAAGCAGCGCGATTGACGATGAGGCGCGCGGAAACCTGCGCAATCACTTCGACTTCAACCAACCCGTTCTCCAGCAGCGTCTTGCCGGAGGAGACAAGATCGACAATCCGGCTGGACAGACCCAGCGACGGAGCGATCTCCATCGCGCCATTCAGCTTTACGCATTCGGCCTGCACGCCGCGCGCCGCGAAATGCTTGCGCGTCATGTTCGGATATTTGGTGGCGACGCGGACGTGGCTCCACGACCGAGGATCATCGGTCGCGGCCATTTCAGAGGGTTCTGCAACCGAGATGCGACAATGGCCGATATCCAGGTCGACAGGCGCGTAAAGCTCAGAATAGTCGAATTCATCGATCACGTCGGACCCGACGATGCCGATCTGGGCCGCACCATGCGCAACGAAGGTCGCAACGTCGAAGGCGCGCACGCGGATCAGGCTCACATCCGCGCGGTTAGTCGCGAATTTAAGGGCGCGGCTCTTCCCGTCGGTAAAGGCCGCCTCAGGCACAATCCCGGCGCGGGACAGCATCGGCAGGGCTTCTTCAAGGATCCGGCCCTTCGGCACGGCAAAGATGATCGGCTGGGACATGATGCGGGGCCTTTACGTGGAGCGGCTTTGCAGGGCAAGCTGTCCGCATGACGCAAAGCATCCGCGACGCTTTTCATCTACAGGCACGATATTGTGCGGCTGCCGGATCTCCGCTGACGGCAGAGGTGGTGGGGGCACTGGCTGATATCCTAGACCAATCGACACGGACCGGCGCGCGCATTCTCGACTGGGCGGGAGATCCGATTGTCGACGCTCTGCCGCTGCGGATCGCGGGCGGGCTCAATGCCCTTGTCCGTTTGGGCCGGGATGATCTGTTGAGCCGCCTTTACCGGAGCCGCGATGTCGAAGCGCATCCGGTGCTGAAGCAGGTGCTCTCCAAATGGGATGATTGGCTGAACCCATGGCTGGATAGCCCGCCCCAAACCAATGAAGTCGCCCGATCTGCCGCCTTATGGCCCGGGATGCTGGAGATTGCGCGCCGCTTCGGCCCGAAGATGGAATGGATCGAAATCGGGACGAGCGCAGGCCTCAACCTTAATATGGACAAGTTCGGCTATCGCCTTGGCGAGACCACCTCTGGGGACAGTCGATCCGCCGTGCAGATTGCGCCGCACTGGACGGGGCCATCACCATCCGCTGCGGCTGTTGATGTGATTGACCGGTTGGGGATCGACCTCAATCCGCTCGACGTGTCCGATTCGGCGATTGCTGAACGCTTGCTCGCCTATATCTGGCCCGATCAGGGGGAGCGGGTGGCTCGGGCGGAGGCTGCGATCCGCGTGGCGCAGGCCAATCCGCCACCCATCGTCAAGGGGGATGCGACTGCACTGCTGGAGCCCCTGCTCGCCGAACCGCAGAGCGAAGGGCGGACGCGCGTGATCTTCCATTCGATCGCCTTCCAATATTTCCCGCCGGACGCACGGGCGCGGGTGACGGAGCTGATTGAGGCGGCCGGTGCGCGGGCCGACACAGCGCGGCCGCTGGCATGGCTATCCATGGAGTTTCAGGAAAAGGGCGCAGCGCAAGCGCAACTGGGGGTGCGCTGCTGGCCCGGTGCGGGTCACGACGAGATATTGGCGCATGTCCACCCCCATGGGGCGGAAGTTAACTGGGCGGCGTGAACCGGCCCAGCACCGGCTCCATCCAGGGGGTCCAACGCTGCCAGCCGCCGTGGAGCGACAACCATTCCCAGACAGACGTCAGGATGAGGATTGCCGTCGCCCAAGCACCAGTCGCAAGCACGCTCATCTCCGTCGCCCAAGCCGTGATCGCCAAAACCGTCAGCAGGACTTGGCCGACCCCGTGGGAGAGCGGAAGGTATTGGAGGGAGGAGGAGACCCTCTTGAAGAGCGCACAGCCCATGAGGAACAGCACCGGGCCGCCGATGGCAACCGCAAGATAGGGCGGCGTCACTGCCTCTGTCGGGCCGTTGAGCATGATGGCGTCGGCCACAGCTGTCACCACAATTCCGGCGACAATGATGACGTGCAAATAGGTATAGGCGTTGCGCGCCAGAAGGCCGATCTGCGAGGATTGCACGATCATCTTGGCGCCTCGCTTCGCCCCGATGTCGAAATAGATCCACCACATCGCCGCACTGCCAATGAAGCTGGCGACGAGGGCGAGCGTTGCGTCCCGTCCCTGGACCAGCCCGCCATAGGTTGCCCCGGTGACAAGAATGGCCTCGCCCAAAGTGATGATGATGAAGAGCGCACAGCGCTCTGCCATATGGTGGCCCGAAATCTGCCAGTCTGAGGGCTGGGAGACGCCGAGGCCGGGCGTTCGGAAGCCGCGAAACGGCCCGAGAAATTCAATGGCGAGGGCGAGCGACCAGCCGGTGAGCCGCCAGACCGGGTCCGCCTGCAACGCGCCCCAGACCCAGAACGGTGCGGACAAGAGGAACCAGAAGCCGATCCGCATCGCATTGCGCGTTCGGGCTGCACTTTCCTTCCGGGACGCGACAATCATGAAGGTAGATCTGCCCATCTGCATGGCCAAATAGGCCCCTGCGAACAGCGGTCCGCTGCTGCCAAAAGCATTCGGCATGGCGGAGGCCAAAGCGAGCCCGCCGAGCATCATGGCAAGCAGCAACAGGCGGACGGCAGCACGGTTGCAATCGAGCCAATTGGTTGTCCAGCTTGTGAAGATCCACGCCCACCAGATGGCGAGGAGCATCACAACGCCCTCCAGCGCGCCGAACAGGCTCAAATTCACGCGCAGATGATGCGAAAGCTGGGTGATCGCAAAGACAAAGACGAGATCAAAGAACAGTTCAATATGCGTGACGTCGATATCGCCTTCGTCGCGAAAGAGATGGGGCTTCTTCGCCATCAGGCCAGCCAGTTCCGCATGGCCTGAGTGACCGCCTCTGGGCGTTCCCAGGGGATGAAATGGCCGGCATCCGCAACGCGGATGACTGTCAGTGTGTCGATATGGTCGTCCAGTCCCTCCAGCTGGCAGGGCAGCAGAGCCTCATCCTTCATCCCCCAGACGACAAGGACGGGCATGTGCAGACGGGGGAAGGGAGCGGCGAGAAACGGTGTCGTCTCGGCAGGGGCGTCCATCCCCGGCACTTGCATGGGGGAGGCGCGGTACCAGTTGAGCATGGCCGTCAGGGCACCGGGCTGCGACCATTCATCGAGATAAGCCGCTTTGTCTTCTGCTGTGATTGGCCCGCCGGAAAGCTTTGCGAACCGGTCTTCAAAGAACCAGTTGATGCCCTTGGCGGCGACTTCCCCCTCTATATCGCGCTCCCGGAAGTCCTTCATATATTGCGAGGCCAAGCGCTGACCCTGATCGAAAACAAGCGTGCGTTGGAAGACATAAGGGTGGGCGGCATTGCACAGGATCAGCCGCTCGACGCGATGCTGGTCCTTGATGGCGACGGCCCAGGCGATGGCGCCACCCCAATCATGGCCGACCAGCGTGAACCGCGCGGCGCCGAAGGCATCGGCCAGTGCAAACACGTCGGCCACAAGATTGCCGATGCGATAGTCCTTCACCTCTGGCAGCTTTTGGGAACGCGCATAGCCGCGCTGGTCCGGTGCGATGCAGAAGAAGCGATCAGACAGCGCCGCCATCTGGTGCCGCCAGGTGCGGTGCGATTCAGGAAAGCCGTGCAGGAACAGGATTGGCGGGTTCGCCGCATCGCCCGCCGTCCAGACGTCGAGTTCGACGCCGGTCGACAGCTTGACCCGCTGATGCTGCGCCTCTGCCATCAAATGGGATCGCTGTTGGTCAACGGCGTTTCGGGAAGGGGAATATGTTCCGGATCATTGGGGACCGTCGGGAAGCGGCCTTCGGTCCAGTCGGACACCGCCTGATCAATCCGGTCCTGCCGTGAGGAGACGAAATTCCACCAGACGCGGCGTGCGGTTGGGAAGTCTTCCCCGCCCATCAGCATGATGCGTCCGCCCTTTGCCGATTTGAGTGTGCCTTTTTCGCCAGGTTTCAGGACGTAGAGCGCATAAAGCTCCATCTCCTCGCCCGAAATTTCGGCTTCACCGCCGACAAGCATCAGGGCGCGCTCATCCGCCTCGGCGTCGATGGGGATGCTGCCGCCCTGTTCCAATATGATGTCCGCATAGATCGTCTCGGCATGGCACGTTGTCGGCGCTATCGCACCCCAGAGCGATCCCATGATGACGCGGGCCTGCGCGCCGCCGCCTGTGATGATGGGAAGGCGGTCTGCCTTCACCTGTTCAAAAGCGGGGTCGATTTCTTCCTTGCCATCGGGCAGCGCAAGCCAGGTCTGCATGCCATACATCTGTGCGCCCTTGGCCCGCTCATCTGCAGGCGAGCGTTCCGAATGGACGATGCCCTTGCCGGCCGTCATCAGATTGACCTCACCCGGCCGGATCGTCGCAAAGGAACCCAGCGAATCGCGGTGATCGATCGCGCCTTCAAAAATATAGGTGACGGTGGACAGCCCGATATGCGGGTGCGGGCGGACATCCATACCCTGGCCAATATCGATCATCCCGGGGCCGAACTGATCCACAAAGCAAAACGGCCCGACCATCGTCAGCCCGCGTGCGGGCAACACGCGCCGCACCTCAAACGCGCCCAGATTATGGGTCACGGGCAGCAGCATGCCTTCAACCGGATGTGTCATGGCCGTTTTCTCCTCTTGGTCTCTTATTCGCCGGGGGCTTTCGCTTTGATGGCAAGGGCGTGCACGCGCTGACCCGGCAGGTCACCCAAAGCGCGGTTGACCATGCGTTGGCGTTCCAGCCGGCTGACGCCGGCAAAGGCGGCGGCCTCAATCTCGACGCTGAAATGGCTCTCACCGGAGCCGTCATCGCCAGAATGCCCGCTATGTTTGGCACTGTCATTGCTGACGACCAGCCGGGTCGGCGTGAAGCTCTGGGAGAGGCGGGCGGTGATTTCGGATTCGATGGGGCGTTCTGTCATGTCTTTTCTTCTAGCAAGACTGGCGGCATGGGGAAGCGATGCGTGTGACAATTGTTAAAGGATCGGTGGACGACCGTATTGAGATCCGCCGTGCGGATGGATCGACAGCGGACACCCGTTTCCCGAAAAAGGGGCCGGTCCCGCATGATGCGGTTCATTGGATTGTCGAGGAAACGCTCGGTCTGCCCGATGGCTTTTGGGGGAAGATCGCTGGGGGCCTGCATCCTGATGAGGTGCAGGAGATGGCGAAGGCCGCAGGCCATGCCAGCGCCGCGCGGGCGTCACTCCCCGATGCGACCATCATCCAGTTGTTGCAGGCAGAGCGCTTGGTCGAATGTTTTGAAGCGGCGCTGTGGTCTGGCGGAAGTGATGCGGCCTCGGTCCGGCATATGGGTGAAGCCGGATGCGCCACTTCGCACGTCGATTTCCCCGCCATTACAGATGCGCAGATTGATGCAGCGATGGCGCGTGTTCTCGCCATGCAGGCCGAATGGTCTCCCGCGCCTGCAGGGCACAGCATGTCCTTTGATTGGCCCGCGCAATGAGCGATCGGGATGCCCGTCCGCGCGACCGCTTCCATGGCCGTGTCTATGGTCATCGGCAGGCCTGTGCCGTGCACGGCTGTCAGGAATTGGGCGAGTTCCGCGCGCCTGCCCCCGGTGGACGCGGGGCAGGCAGCGATGGCCCCGGCGACTGGCAATGGCTCTGCCTCGATCATGTTCGGGAATTCAACACCCGCTATAATTACTTCCAAGGCATGACGCGGGAAGAGATTGAGCAGGCGCAAATGCCGATGGGCGGATGGGAGCGGGAAACCCGCGCGTTCCGCGCGACGGCAGGCGTCGATGAGCCGCCGCGCTGGGCAGATTTCCACGACCCGCTCGATGCCATTTCCGCGCGCTTCCGTCAGCGGACGGCGGACGCCATGCCGCGGGAGCGCTCTGACGGAAAGCCGTTGACCGCCGAAGATCGGGACGCCTTGCGGACGCTTGGCCTTGATCAGGACGCGGACCGCAAGGCGTTACGCAGTCGCTATTCAGAATTGGTGCGAAAATATCACCCGGACCGGAATGGCGGCGACCGGACTTTTGAAAAAAAGCTGCAAGGTGTTGTGGAGGCCTATCAGCAGTTGCGGAGGTCTCCGGCCTTTGTTTGACCCGCCTGTGACCAGATCCCTTATATGCGCAGCTTTGTTGATGGGCGGCCCATCCGCCGTGGCCGCAGCAGAGCCGGACACGATCATCGTAACTGCACCGGGCAACAATGCCGATGTCGATGATGCGATCCGCCTGGATGCAGAAGCCCTGCAGCGTGCTGGCTCGCCGGATGTTCTGCATGCGCTATCCCGCGATGTGGCGGGCGTCTCGCTCTCTGAAGCGCAGGCCAACCCCTATCAGCCCAACCTCGTCTATCGTGGCTTTTCCGCGTCGCCCTTGCAGGGCAATGCGCAGGGGCTTGCCGTCTATCTGGATGGGGGCCGGTTCAACCTTCCCTTTGGCGACACAGTCAATTTCGACCTTCTGCCAGATGCGGCCATCGACACGATTTCAATCCGCGATGCCAACCCGATTTTTGGCATGAACGCGCTGGGCGGGTCTGTGATTGTTGCCACCAAAGAGGGTCGGTCCGCGCAAGGCTGGTCGATGGACGCCGCCTTTGGGGACCATGGCCGCGGCGAGGCAAGCGCCAGTACCGGGTGGAGCGACAGTCATTTCAGCGCCTTTGTGGCCGGTCAGGCGCGGCGGGACGATGGTTGGCGCGATTTCTCCCCTTCCACCCTCTATAATGGCTTTGCTGACATCGGTTGGGATGGCGATACGGGCGGCATTCACACAAAGCTGGTGGGCGCGGACACCGACCTGACCGGCAATGGCACCGCGCCGGTCGAGTTGCTCGACGCGGACTATAGCGCCGTCTTTACCCATCCGGATACGACCCGGAACCGCTTCCTGCGCGGCAGCCTGCACCCTTGGGTAGAGATTGGGGAAGCCGGGCGGATCGAGGCGACCTTATATGCCCAGACTTTCCGGCAAAGGACGCTGAATGGCGATGCGGCCGACATTGGGTCGTGCGCTGCGAACCTGGCCTTGCTGTGTGTATCAGATGCCTCCGGCAATGAGGATGTTTTGCGCGATGCAGTGGGGGCAGCGGTTGCCGATACGTTGGGGAGTGAGGCCTATGGCGTCCTCAATCGCAGCCGGACAAAAAGCCGCAGCGCAGGCCTGCTGGCCCAATATGTGACGCAGCGGGATCTGGCTGGTGTGCGACACAAGATTGCGGTCGGGTTCAGCCATGATCGCAGCACGACCCGGTTTGACGCGTCTTCAGAATTGGGGGCGTTGACCGAGGATCGGGGCGTGGAGGGCCTTGGCCCCATCATCACCCAGCCGGACGGCGCCATCGCGCCCGTCGCGCTAGAGGTGGCCACCCGACAGACCGGGCTGTTCTTTGCCGATACGGTGACGCTGTCCTCGCATCTGTCTGCCGAGATTGGCCTGCGCTGGAACGACACCCATGTCGCCCTGAAGGATCAGATCGGCACGGCGCTCAACGGCATGCATCGCTTCCGCCGCATCAACCCCGGCGTCGAGTTCGATTTTGCGCTGAACGATCAATTCTCCCTGCGCGCAGGCTATGCCGAGACGAGCCGGGCGCCGACGCCTGCTGAGCTTTCCTGCGCAGATGAAGCGGCTCCGTGCAGCCTGACCAACTTCTTCGTGGGGGATCCGCCCCTGAAACAAGTCGTCGGTAAAAGCTGGGAGGCAGGCGCAACCGGCACGTTATCCGGCAGCTGGGCCGGAGCTTGGCTGCTTTCTGCCTATCGAACGGTAACCGCCAACGACATTCAGTTCACGGCGGCCTCGACCCGCGGACGCGCCTTTTTCCGCAACATCGGCACGACACGGCGGCGCGGCGTTGAGGTAAGTCTTTCGGCGGCACGCGGGCCTGTCTCTGTGCGGCTCGGCTATGCCTTCACCGATGCCCGGTTCGGATCGGCGTTTGTGGTCAACAGTCCGGACAATCCGGCCGCCGATGCGGATGGACGCATCTTTGTATCTCGGGGGGACCATATTCCCGGCATCCCGCGCCACCGTGCCATCGCCTCTGTTGATTATGAATTCGGTTCATTTAGCCTCGGTGCCGATATGCAGGCGCAAAGCGGCCAGCCCCTGCGCGGCGATGAGTCAAATGACCAGCCAAAGACCCAAGGCTATACGATGATCAACCTTCGCAGCGAGATGAAGCTTGGCAAGGCGGCGCGCCTGTTTGGCGAGGTGACCAATGTCTTGAACGTCCGGTTTGCAACCTTCGGGGCATTTTCCCAAACCGACGAGGTTGCGCTCCAGGAAGTGCCGGGTGCAGACAACCCCCGCGCTCTTTCGCCCGGCGCCCCCCGACGGTTCTTGTTGGGCCTCCGTATCGGATTTTAGCCGGCTAAAGCGCGCTTTCCGACGAGCGAGAAAATCGCACCTTGCGGGTCGAGTCCGCTGATGATCCAGTCACCGCCCGGCACTTCGGATGGGCCATGAAACACTTGGCCGCCATTGGACTGAGCTGTTGCCTTTGCCGCATCGATATCGGGCACTTGGAAATAATAGGCCCAGGCGGGGGCGGGCTGTTCCGGCATTTTGGGCATGATTGCGCCAATTTGTTCGCCATGGCGGATGAAGCTGTATTTGCCGAGCGGGCCCATATCCATGTCTCCATCGTGCACCCAACCGAATTGGCCGGTGTAGAACGCAATGGCGGCGGACGGATCTGTCGTGGACAGTTCATTCCAAGCGCAATGACCGACTTTGGGTGTTTCATATGAAAAGGATTGGCTTGAGCCGTCAGATGCGCTGCGCATGATGTAAAACGGCACGCCCTGCGGATCCGCCACAAGGGCGAAGCGGCCCACACCCGGAATGTCCTGCGGCACCATATGGACCTGCCCGCCTGCCGCGCGGATCTGCGCGGTGCTTTTATCGACATCGTCGACGCGGATATAGCCGAGCCACATCGGCGGCATAGGCGCACCGCCGGGCAGCTTCATACATCCGCCAATCATATCGCTGCCATGCGAGAACTGGCGGTAATCCATGTCCGGCTGGTTGGCGGAGGAAAAGGTCCAGCCGAGCAGCGGGCCATAAAAGGCCGCAGCGCCGTCCGGGTCGGACGTCATCAGTTCATACCAGATGAAATCACCATGCTTATTAGGCATCTCAACACTCCCCGTGCTATTTCTCCATCCTGACGACGGGCGTGAACCCGCCGAAAATCATGCGCTTTCCGTCAAAGGGAACTGGGTTTTGGGCCGGGTCCATGCGCGGGTCGGCATTGGCGGGGTCCATGATTTTGGCCATTGCTTTGTCGCGTGTGTCCTTATCGGGCCATTCGATCCAACTGAACACAACGGCTTCATCTGCTGTGGCCTGCACAGCTTTACGGAAATCAGTGATCTGCCCGACGGGCACATCGTCTTCCCAGCATTCCAAGATACGGGTGGCGCCCAGTTCCATGAACATATGATCGCCGATGTTGGCGTGCTCTATGAACTTGCTGCGGTTTTCCTTCGGCACCGCCATCACGAATCCGTCGATATATGCCATCACGACTCTCCCAACGTGTGGACCAAGCAATACAATATCGCCGCTTCGGTGCGACTTCACGCCCAAAATGCCCTTTCGTTCACATGTCGTATCGGCTGCATTGGCCTTGCTTTCGGTTGGGCGCGCGTCCTATGGGCAGGCTTCACGTGAACGTAAAAGAAGACGCGTCAATCCATGTCCGATATGCCTAACATCCAGACCGGCTCCACCACCGTCCTTCCCGCGCCCGACATCAAGGTGAATGTGCGCGACGTGTTCGGCATCGATGTGGATATGGAGTGCCCGGCTTTCTCCGTCGCGGATGAGCGCGTGCCGGATCTTGATCCATCCTATGTGTTCGATCCGGATACCACGCTCGCCATCCTTGCAGGCTTTGCCTTCAACCGTCGCGTGATGGTGCAGGGCTATCACGGCACGGGCAAATCCACGCACATTGAGCAGGTGGCCGCGCGCCTGAAATGGCCGTGCATCCGCATTAACCTTGACGCGCATATCAGCCGCATCGACCTGATTGGCCGTGATGCCATCGTTTTGAAGGATGGCCAGCAGGTCACCGAATTCCGTGAAGGTCTCCTCCCTTGGGCGCTGCAGACGCCGACCGCGCTCGTTTTCGATGAATATGATGCCGGTCGCCCGGACGTGATGTTCGTCATCCAGCGCGTGCTGGAAACCGAAGGCAAGCTGACGCTGCTCGACCAGAACCGCGTCATCCGCCCGAGCCCATGGTTCCGCATGTTCGCCACCGCCAATACGGTCGGTCTGGGCGATACAAGCGGGCTGTATCATGGCACGCAGCAGATCAACCAAGGTCAGATGGACCGCTGGAACATCGTCGTCGGGCTGAACTATCTGCCCGCCGAAGTGGAAACCGAAATCGTCCACGCCAAGTCGACGGGCACGGACCCCGCCCTCATCGCCAACATGGTGAAGGTGGCGGATCTCAGCCGTCAGGGCTTTATCAATGGTGATATTTCGACTGTCATGAGCCCGCGGACCGTCATCACTTGGGCGCAGAACACCGCGATCTTCAAGGATGCCGGGTTCGCGTTCCGCCTGTCCTTCCTCAACAAGTGTGATGAGGCGGAACGGTCTTTGGTGGCGGAATATTATCAGCGCGTTTTCGGGAAGGATTTGCCCGAAAGCGTGGTCGGTAAATCGGCCTAAGGTGGTTCTGAATCGCGCGTTGGTTTGGAAATTGACCCTTTAAGTTGCGCGACGACGCGACTAGGGCATCTTTCATGTCTTCACGCCCTCGCACACTTTACGAAAAAGTCTGGGATGCCCATGTCGTGGATCGCCGCGACGATGGCACCTGCCTTATCTTCATTGACCGCCACCTCGTACATGAGGTGACGAGCCCGCAAGCCTTTGAGGCGCTGCGTCTCGCCGGACGCAAGGTGCGTCGCCCGGACCTCACGCTTGCGGTGCCTGACCATAACCTGCCGACCACCGCGCGGCTGGATGCGCA
The DNA here is from genome assembly GCA_937996655.1 of uncultured Sphingomonadaceae bacterium. Taxonomy (GTDB): domain Bacteria; phylum Pseudomonadota; class Alphaproteobacteria; order Sphingomonadales; family Sphingomonadaceae; genus Aquisediminimonas. The sequence goes on from CALKUK010000014.1 coordinate 430,630, forward strand.
GGGCCAGCATGTGCCCATCGCCGATCCGGAAAGTGCAGCGCAGCTGGAAGCGCTGGAGGCCAATGCCCCAGCCTTCGGTATCCGCTATATCGGCGCGACCGACCGCGAACAGGGCATTGTGCACGTTGTCGGGCCAGAGCAGGGCTTCTCGCTTCCCGGCACGACCATTGTTTGTGGCGACAGCCATACCGCTTGCCATGGCGGGCTGGGCGCGCTCGCCTTCGGCATCGGCACAAGCGAAGTCGAACATGTGCTGGCGACGCAGACGCTGCTGCTCAAGCAATCCAAGACGATGGAAGTCCGCGTTGAAGGAGAAGTTGGCCCCGGTGTGACGGCCAAGGATATCGTGCTGGAAATCGTGCGGCGCACGGGTGCGGCCGGCGGCACCGGCTATGTCATTGAATATACGGGCTCGGCCATCCGCAATCTGTCGATTGAAGGCCGCCTGACCATTTCCAACATGGCCATTGAAGGCGGCGCGCGCGCTGGTCTGATCGCGCCCGATGAAACGACTTTCGCCTATATTAAGGGCCGTCCGATGGCGCCCAAGGGTGCGGATTGGGACAAGGCCGTTGCCTATTGGCGCACGCTGGTGACCGATCCGGGTGCTGTCTACGACAAGACAGTGATCATCAACGCCGCGGAGATCGCGCCGAACGTAACATGGGGCACCAGCCCTGAAGATGTCGTCGCCATCACCGATGTCGTTCCCGATCCGATGAGCTTTAGCGACCCGTCCAAGCAGACGGCGGCGCAAAAGTCGCTCGACTATATGGGCCTCGTCCCCGGGCAGCGGATGGCAGATGTGGAAGTGCAGAACATCTTCATTGGCAGCTGCACCAACAGCCGCATCGAAGATCTGCGCGCGGCCGCCGCGGTGCTCAAAGGCCGCCACAAGGCCGCTAATGTGAAATGGGGCATCGTCGTGCCGGGCTCCGGTCTCGTGAAGGCGCAGGCCGAAGCCGAAGGGCTGGACCGCATCTTCATCGACGCGGGGCTGGAATGGCGGGAACCGGGCTGTTCGGCCTGTCTCGGTATGAACCCGGACAAGGTGCCGGCCGGTGAACGCTGCGCCTCAACCAGCAACCGCAACTTTGTCGGACGGCAAGGGCCGGGGGCTCGTACGCATCTGGTGTCGCCTGCGATGGCGGCTGCAGCGGCAGTGACGGGCAAGCTGACGGACGTGCGGGACCTCTGACCTATTCGCGCTCACCCTGAGCGCGGAAACGAATTATTCTCCGGGTCTTCCTCTGGCCCGCTCTCGTTTGCAGGCTCAGAGGTCGGGAGGTCCGCAGTCGTATTGGCTGCCGTGTCTTGCGCGTCCCCTGTCGGTTGCGTGTCCTCAATCCGCCCATCCGCATTGCGGCCCAACATCCAGGCCTTGGGGTCCCGCACAGCTTCGATCGGTGCAGGAGGGAAGAGGTTGTCCAGCCGCCCCTCGCGCCACATCAGAATGATGAAGGTCAGCGCAAAGGTAATGATGGCCAAGATCAGGATCATGGCCGGTTGCGTCATGATGCTGAGGAGCGAGGCCTGTTCCTCATCGTCGTGCAGCGGGCGCCCAAAGGTCGTCGGGCCGATCTCATGCGAAAGATCGGCCTGATAACGCCGGTGATGGCTTTCCGTCGGGCTTTCAGCAGCGGAACGGTGTGCCGCTGCTCTCGCCCGATCAACAAGGCGGTTCTTGGCCATGGCCGGAGTTTAAAGGCAGAGCCCTTCCGAGAAGTTAAAGCCTCGCTCGCGTCGGTGGGCGACTATGGGCGTGGGGCCAGAGGTGGTGCGCCCGGAGGTGGCGCGGACTGGAGCAGCCTGGCGCACAGGCCAGAACAGCTTTGGTCTTGCAGAGCCGTTTTCACTTTCAGAAAATCGGGTCGATACGCGGCTGGCACATTGCCCTCAAGCGAGGCCATGCGGGTGACAAAGGCTTGCCGCACGGAAGGGGCTGTCAGCGCCAGAATGTCCGGCGCATGTTTGAGCGCCGCATTCATCGCCATCCGGCTGACTTCCGGTTTCGAGCCCGGATTAAGCGATTGGGTGGCCAACCCGAATATGGCGTTGGCAAAGCCAGCCCCCATTTTCTCCAGACCATCGCGGCGGGTGCCTGTGAAGGCGTCCAGTGCCAATCCCGCGACAAATTGGGTGATGAAGGGGATATGTGCCGACATGCAGTCAAGGTTGATCGTGGTGAGGCGCACCATCTCCTGCTGATAGGTGAGGGCGTTATTCTGGGCGGCGCGTGAAAAGAGGGCGGCGAATTGCTCCTGCGTCATGTCCGGCTTTTTCAGGGCGGCCACTCCGACGAACATATGCTTCACCGTCGCCGCGTTGATTGGGGCACACACCTGTTCAAAACTGGTCATCCCGTTGACCGGAAAGGCGTCAGTTCCGAACAGCGCCATCGCCTCTTGCACTGCGTCATACCGGGCCCGGTTTTCAGGATCAGAAAATGGCGGGGGCGCCTTGATGGTGTCGAGCGGTCCCAAATGCGCGTTGATGCCATTGATCGCCGCTGTGAACCGTTCCTGCGGAGTTGGCTGCATCTGCGCCAGAGCCTGTGCATGCGCTGGGACGGTGCCCAACAGGCTCAGGGTAATCGCCACCGCGAAGGCCGCCGTCAGTCTCATCCCGGATTACCCTCCCATAAAGCCGAACAGATGCCCTGCGACCTTGCGCATCTGGATCTGTTCTGACCCTTCGGTGATGCGATAGCGGCGGTGGTGACGATAGATATGTTCAAACTGTTTGTGGCGGGAATAGCCGATGCCGCCATGCACCTGCATCGCAAAGTCTGCGGCTTCACAGCACAGGCGGTTTGCGCGGTAGTTGCACATGGAGACCTTGTCCGACAGGCGCACGGCGACTTCAGGCTTGGTCATCGTGTCCATTTCCGCCGCCGTCTTCCAGATCAGCAGGCGGAGCATTTCAGTTTCGGTCTGGAGCTCTACCAGCGGGAATTGGATCGCCTGATTGACAGCCAAGGGCTTGCCAAAGGGCTTGCGTTCGCGGGCATATTTCACTGATTCATCGATGCAATATTGCGCCGCGCCCAGCGAGGACGCAGCCTGACGGATGCGATTTTCATGGACGAAGTGCTGCGCGACGGCGAGGCCTGCGTCGAGTTCTCCTAGGATGGCCGTTTCCGGCACCCAGACATTGTCATAGCTGCACTTGGGGTGGTCGGTCGGCATGTTGAACGTCCACATATATTCGCCAACCTTGAAGCCCGGCGCATCGGTGGGGACAACAAAGCAGGTGATGCCGCGCGCCTTTCCGTCTTCGCCATTGGTGCGGGCAAAGGTCATGACGTGCGTTGCAACGTGCAGGCCTGTGGTCCACATCTTGTTGCCGTCGATCCGATATCCGGCCACTCCGTCGCGGACTTCGGGTACCGCACGTGTGTCCATATGGGTGGCATCAGAGCCGTGATGTTCTTCGGTCAGGCCAAAGGACCACCGCATTTTGCCGGCGAGCATCTGCGGGATGAAGTCCCGCTTTTGCTGCTCGGTGCCAAAGTCCCGCAGCATCAGCACCTGAACAAGGTTGCCGACGATAGAGCTTTCATTCTGAAGATCATTGTGCAGACCAAGGCCCTTCGCTGCCAGATGATGGCGGATGACGGCCATGGCGAGGTTTGAGCCGTTCTTGCCTCCAAACTCCTCGGGGATGGCAAAGCGGTAATGCCCGGCGGCATCGGCAACGCGGTGCATTTCGCGCAGCAGCTCTTCCCATTCATGACGGGGCAGCCCGTCATTGTCCCAATCGGTGCGGGCGTGCTCGCGGCGATGATCGAAGAAGCGTTCATTGTCGTCACGCGCCTGAATCGGTTTGATCTCACGCTCGATAAAAGCGTCGAGTTCGCCGAGATAGTCGGTGATGTCCTTTGGAATTTCAAAAAGCATGGTCGTTCCTCTCCGATGTTCTTTTAAATGTTTTCACGCTGTCCATTTTTGGCGCGCTGCATTGAGCGCGGCATATTTGGGCACGTCATTGGATAATTTGGCGAGCGCAGTCTTGCGCAGGCGGGCGAGCAGACCGGGCGTCGCCAAGGATTGCGTCCCCGCCAATAGCGCATCCGACAAGGCCTTGTCATAAGGTTCGACAGGGTTCTCTTGCTCACGGATCAACATGCCGAGCGCATTCATGGCGACAGCGGCCATGAACTTGTCGCGGCCTTCGCTCTTGGCCTTCACGTCCGTGTCGATCCATTCGCGCAGCGCTTCGAGCAATTCGACTGATGAGGGTTCTCCTGCACGGCGAACGGGTGGCGGGGTGTCCAGCGTGACGGCGGATTGTTCGGCCTCGGGCGCGTCTTCTTCCAGCAACAGTAGGAGATCGAGTTCATTCTCGCTCGTCCGCCGTCCGATGACAGCGCGTTCCAGACTGCGGTCCACGCCGCCCCGCCAGATGTCGCCCATCTGCATGCAGCCAAGCGCCCACCAGAGTGTGCGATAGACGAGCCAGAAGCGGAAGCGGGCACGATCGACAGCGACGCCGCGCTCGGCTTCATAAGCCGCGAAATAGGTGTCGAGATCAGCACAACCAAAGGCGGGCTTGTCGATATGGCCAAAGCGCCAGACCGTCATACAGCCATAGGCCAAGTCTTCATGCGGGTCGCCCCAATGGGCCAGTTCCCAATCGAGCACGGCCGCCAAACCGTCGGCGGACACCATGATATTGCCCATGCGCAAATCGCCATGGACAAGGCGCGGCTCCGACGGTGCGGGCAGATTGTCCTCACACCATTTGATGGCGAGCGCGATGATGGGCCGGTCCCCACCATAGGCCCCGAAACGTGTTTTCAGGTCGGCAAGGGCTGCTGCTGTATCCATGAGCGGCAGAGCGATGTCCGGGCGTGGCGCAATGGCATGGATCCGGGCCAGTTCGCGGGCGAGATCATGGATGAGGCGCGCAGGCGGCGCGGCGAGGATCTTGGCGGGGTTCACTTCCGCTTCGACCCGCTTCATCACATAGCCGGTGCCAAGATCGTCATCGGCATGAAGCTCCCCCACCACTTCGGGGGCGAGGACACCGCCCGTGCGGGCGGCTCGGACAAGGGCGGCCTCCACATCATGGCCGAAGGGACGGCCTTCCATCATTTCTGCAGACGGCGCACGGCGGAGAACATAGCCCGCACCGCCCCAGTCAAACGACCAGCTTTCCATATTGGCTCCGCCCGACAGGCGGCCCAGATTGGACAGATGCAGCGATGCGCCCCCCGCCATGCGGGCAAGCGCCTTGGCGAGGCGATTTGGGTCGAGACTCATGCCTTTTTCCTCTTGGGAGTGCGGTTGCCCCAATAGGCAAACGTCTCCGCCTGAATGCTGTTCAGAAACGCGCGGGCCGCGGTGCCGGTCCATTCCCCCTGATAGTCGCGCCGCCCCGTCCACCAGCCTTGCCCCGGCAGCCGATCACTTTCGCGCACGACAAGGACGGCAAGCTCCGGCTGGCCTGCTACCTTGGCCCGGCGGTCCACCTCGTCCAGCGTCTTGCACAAGGCGCGCATCTTGGGCCTTGAAAAGCGCAGACCCAGCATCAGCAGAAACTCCGAATAGCTGGTGTCCCGCCCTTCGGTGGCGATGCCCTGAAGCAGGCGTTCAATGTGCGGCACGTCCGCAAGGACGGTCGCCACAGCGACAGCATCGGGCGCATATTCATCAATCACGCCCCAGCGCCTTTTCGAGAATGATGAAATAGAGGTCGTCGCGCTTGGGTGCGCCGAAGCGTGCGTCGCCATAGGGGAAGGGCGCTGTTTCTGAGGTGTCGCGATAGCCCCGCCGGGCATACCAGTCGATGAGTTCAGGGCGCTGGGCGATCACGGTCATCCTTGCGCGCTCCAGCTGCCATTCCTCTCTGATCACGCGTTCCGCCTGCGCCAGCAGGTCCCGGCCGATGCCCTGTCCCTGGCATGTCGGTCGGACGGATACAGCGCCGATATAGCCATAGCCGTCGCGGCGTTCGACTGTCACAGTTGCCAGCAGACCATCGGCATCATCGCAGGCGAGGACCGTCTGATCGTCATCTTTCAGCGTCGACAGCAGCATGTCGATGCTCGTCCGGTTTCCGCCCAGCAGATCGGCCTCGGTCGTCCACCCCGCGCGACTCGCGTCGCCCCGATACGCCGATTCGATCAGCGCTTCGAGGGCCGCTGCATCATCCAATATTGCCTTGCGCCAGCGCATGTCGCGCACGAATCCTCTCCCATGTCGTTCCCCCGACACTGGGTGGACCGGAGGTGAGGGTCAAGGGGTGGGCGTTTAACCCGCCTTGGTGACCCGCACCGGGATCTGGAGGATCTGGTTCACAAACGGGTTGTGTTCCCGCACCACGTCACCGGCCTGTTCGACCCGCATGTTGCGCGCGACCATTTCTTCGATCAGCGTGGCGATCTGGAGTTCTGCCAGACGCGCGCCGACGCAGCGGTGGACGCCATAGCCAAACGACAGATGGCGGCGCGCATTGTCGCGGTCCGCAATGAAGCGGTCGCCTTGGTCGAAATAGTCCTCATCCTGATTGCCCGAAATATACCAGAGCCCCACCTTGTCGCCTTCCTTAAAGGCATGGCCGCGAAACTCGTGATCTTCGGTCACCGTGCGGCGCATGTGGGCGACGGGGGAATGCCAGCGGATGACTTCGCTACCCGCATTTCCGGCAAGGCCTGGATTGGCGAGCACCTTGTCCCATTCCTCGGGCCAGCGGTTGATGGCATCGACAAGGCCCGACATGGAATTGCGGGTCGTGTCATTCCCGCCGACGATCAGCAGCGCCATGTTGCCGATGAATTCGACCTGATCCATTTTCGACATCGCGTTGGAATGGATCATCATCGACAGAAGGTCAGGCGCAGGCTCCGCAGCCGTTCGTTCCTGCCACAGGGCGAAGAACTTCATCGCCATTTCGAACATCATCATCTGGCGTTCTTGCGGCTTGTTCTTGATCATATCGAGCGAGGTGATCGCGTCCGACCAGATAGGCAGTTTGTGCCGGTCTTCCCAGGGGAAGTCGAACAGGATGGCGAGCATATCGGTCGTCAGGTCCACCGACACCAGCGAAACCCAATCAAACACCTCATTCTTGGGCAGCGAGTCGAGCCGTGCGGCGGTGCGTTCCCGGATGCTGCCGGCTAGCCGCGTCATTTCAGAGGGGGTGAAGGCCGGCGCGACCACGCGACGCTTTTCGGTATGGCGCGGCGGATCCATCGCGATGAACATTTCCATCCGGTTCTGTTCGGCCTGTTCGCCGCCTGCGAATTCGGAATCGATAAGGGAAATGCCGCCGCGCTCCATTTCCGATGAATAAAGCAGGGGCAGGGCTTCGACCTCGACAATGTCCTTATATTTGGTGAGCGACCAATAAGACCCGAACTCGCTGTCCTTGGTGTGATGAATGGGGGCCTCATTGCGGAGACGACGCATCACCTCATGCACCGATCCATCGGCAAAGCGGTCCGGGCGGGCAGGGTGGATAGTCGAGAGCGCTTCGGTCGTCATGTCAGGCTTCCTCAAGTTTCTTCATCTGTGGGGTTTCGTCATCGGCCAGATTGGCCACGATATGGTCCAGCGCCCCCGACAAGGCGGCGATGGCTGAAGGGGGAATGCCGGAAAAGGTCCGGTCGAGCATGTCGTCGATGATGCCGCGCAGGCCGGGCAGCAGATCATGCGCGCGGTCTGTGGCGGCGATCCGCCAGACGCGGCGGTCATCTGGATTGGCGACACGCATCACCAGCCCCTTGCGCTCCATGATGTCGACCGTGTTACCGACGCTGGCGCGTTCCAGTTCCAGAACGCGGGCGAGTTCACTCTGCGTGATGCCTTCCTGTCGCAGCACATAAGCGAGCAGCCGCCATTGGGTGCGGCTGAGACCATAGTCGGCCAGCGCCGCATCGATCCGGCGGCTCAACAGCCGCACGATTTCATCGAAGCGGAAGCTCAACGCCTCAAGCGCAGAAGGGAAGGTCGAACCGGACATGATGGAGAGAGTTCCTCACCGCGTCCGATTCGTCAACTATCTTACAATATTATATCTGACGATTTAGCCGACGGGCTTGGTGCGGATGTTCAACTGTCCGGCGAGGCCCGCCTTCCGGTGTTTTTCAATCGCCTGATATTCGGGTGAACCGACCATCTGCTGCATCGCGGTAAGCGAGGGATATTCGGCGAGCGCGACCATATCCCACAGATCCTCAACCTCACCCAGCAGGAGGCCGGTCACCGGTCCTGCATAAACCTGCCGCCCCCCGACGGCTGCAAGACACGCCTGCACCGCCCGGCCATAGCGCGCATAGGCCTCTGCACCGGTGAGATCGGCGTCAGTGCCGTCTTCATATTCGGCCTTGGGCTTGAACTTCAGAAGATTGACCATGACGAACGTGCCGTCCTCCGGCCCGCCGAAAAACTGCGTAATCTGCTCCATCCCCGGAAACACAGCGTTGGTCACGTTCATGGCATTCTCCCCCTTCATCGTTCGGGGAAATGTGGCCTAATTTACGTAGACGTCAAGCGATGAGGTGCGCCCTGACGGCATCCGCAAAAAGCTGCCCCTTATCGGCTGCAAATTTGAAGAACAGCGACGGTTCAATGACTTCCAGCTCCATCAGGCAAAAACGGCCCGCTGCATCGCGGACCATATCAATTCGCGCATAGAGCGGCGTATCGGGGGCCGCGGCCAGGGTGGCGGCCGCCAGGGCCTGTGCAGCCGCAGGCGGGGTGACCGTCATTTCCCGTCCACCAAATTGTTCCTGCACGCGAAAATCGCCTGCGGCCGGCGTCTTCAGGATTGCATGGCTGAACTGGCCGCCAAAGGTGAAGAGGGAGAACTCCCCCTCGGTCGCGATGGACGCCATCATCGGCTGGATCAGCATGTCACGCCCCAATACCTCAGGCGGGATGTCCTCCGTGGCACGGAGCAGATACGTCCCGTCTGCGCCGCCGGAGATGGTGGGTTTTACAACGAGTGTGTCTTCGCCGAATGAAGCGCGCGCGGCGACCATATCCGCCGCGCAAAGTGCGGGTACCGTGCGTGTCGGCACAACGGAAACGCCGCTTTCCGCGAGCTGGAGGAGATAGGCTTTGTCGGTATTCCAGCGCAGCAGCGGAAAGCTGTTCGCCATGCGAACGCCCTGTGCGGCCCAAATGTCGAGGGTTGCATACCAAAGTTCCGCGCGCCGCTGATAGCCCCAGGCCAGCAGCGGCAGGACAAGATCAAAGCCAGTAAGGTCCCCGGCATCTGTCCAAGGCCGGAAGGTCAACTCTGTGCCAAACAGCGCGCGGTATTGATCCGCATATGGCTGCCAGTTTTCTTCATAGTCCGGATGTGGGGTCAAAATGCAGATGTCGGTCATGCGCGCCTCTTGCAACGCCGCGCGCGCACCGGCAAGTCACAGGCTGAAACTGATAAACAGGAGCGCAGGATGATTCTCTACGGCAGCCCGATTTCCCCCTTTGTCCGCAAGGTTCTGGTTTATGCTGCTGAAAAGGGCATCGCGCTTGAGGTGACCCCGGTTGGCATCGGTGATCCTAACCCCGATTTCAACGCGTGCAGCCCGTTCCGCAAGATGCCCGCGCTCAAGGACGGCGACTTCGGCATTTCGGATTCAACGGCGATTGTCACCTATCTCGAAACCAAGCAGCCCGACCCCAGCCTGATCCCGACCGATGCGCAAGGCCGCGCCCGCACTGTCTGGTTTGATGAATTTGGCGATACGATCGCAGCAGCTGCGGTGGGCAAGGTGTTCTTCAACAAGATCGTGGCCCCCCGCTTTTTGAAGAAGGACGGGGATGAAGCGCTCATTGCGCAAGGGGAGGCTGAATTTGGCCCCGTGTGTGACTATCTGGAAAGTGTAATTCCCGCGTCGGGCTATCTGGTGGGCGACGCTTTCTCGCTGGCAGATATTTCAGCGGCGACAAGCTTCGTGAATGGCGCGCATTGCGGCCTCGCGCCTGATGCAGCCAAATATCCGAAGTTGACAGCCTATCTGTCAGCAATCCTCAGCCGCCCGAGCTTTGCTGCCTGCATCGCGCGGGAACGGAAGATACTGGGGCTTTAGGCCATTCGCGCCTCTCCCCGTCACTCCAGCGAAAGCTTGGGTGACGGGGGTTGGGTAAACGAGATGCCAGCCTGCGCTGGCATGACGGGTTGGGATCAGCTCAGCAGATAATCCGACACATAGCCGTTGGTCTTGCGCTCATGTCCGAAGGTGGACATGGGCCCATGGCCCGGTACGAACGCGGTTTCGTTGCCCAGCGGCCACAGCTTCTGCGTGATGGAGTCGATTAGCTGCTGATGGTTACCCTTGGGGAAGTCCGTGCGGCCAATGGACCCCTGGAACAGCACATCGCCGACCACCGCAAAGTGCGATGGCGCATGATAGAAGACGACATGGCCCGGTGTGTGCCCGGGGCAGTGGATGACATCGAGCGTGAGGTTGCCGACGGTCACTGTATCGCCGTCGTGCAGCCAACGGTCCGGCTCAAACGTCTTGGCATCCATGCCCCAACGCTTGCCGTCATCATCCAGCTGCGCGATCCAGAAACGGTCGTCCTCATGCGGTCCTTCAATCGGCACGCCGAGTTCCTTGGCGAGGATGCCCGCCTGCCCGCAATGGTCGAGATGACCGTGCGTGATCAGCAGCTTTTCAATGGTGACGCCCTGCTTGGCCGCGGCACCTTTAAGCAACGTCAAATCACCACCGGGATCGGTAAAGGCGCCGCGCATTGTTTCTGTGCACCAGATCAGGCAGCAATTCTGCTGCAACGGCGTGACGGGGATGATCGCGGCTTGGAGCGGGGGCTTGGCAGTCATAGACCTGTTCTTGCGCGAAAGGCGCGGGTCTAGTCCAGCAGATTCCGATAGTCAGGATTACCCTTGCCTGTGATGCTCAACAGATCACCGTCGCGCATGGTGCGGATCGGCCCTGCATAATGCTTGTCCGCTCCCAACGTCACCAGACGCAGCATTGGCCCCGGCAAGGAGGGCACGATGTGGGTGAAGGCCAGCATCTTTGCGCCGGCCGCAGTCGCGGTGTCTCCTGCCGCCTCGGGCGAAATATGGTAATTCTGGATATCCCGGAAAATCTTCGCGCGGCCGGGCTGGCCATGGCGGGCCGCAGCCTTTGCCATTTCTTCGACCAAGTGCGGCTGAATCACTTCGGAAACCAGCACATCCGTTCCCTTGGCCATCGCGTCGAGCACCGGTGTGCGAACGGTGTCACCACTGATCGTTACACTCTTGCCCTGCCAATCGAGCCGATAGCCGAAAGCGGGAGAGATGGGGCCGTGATTGACTGGGAAAGCGGTGATCTTCACCCCGTCTTTGTAATAGGCGACCCCGGGATTGATGACCGTTGCCGCAAAACCGAAGCCTGAGGGTGGGACCACTGTCGGCCCATGATGCGCTATGCGGTAGCCGCCATCAGGCCCGTAAGCGATGTTGAGCCCTTCGGCGATTTTCTGGGTGCCTTCAGGGCCGATGAGGGGAAGCGCTGTTTGTGCGCTCGTCCCCGCCCAGCGTTGCAGCGCGAGCGGACCGAGGCCCTCAAAATGATCGGAATGAAGGTGCGTCAGGAACACGCCCTCAACCTTGCCGAGCGGCAGGCCCATCAGCGATAATGTTTCGCCGGCGCCTTCGCCCGCATCAAAAATGAACAGCTTGCCGCCGGCCACGACGACGGTGCAGGCCGACGCGCGATCACGGCTGGGCAGCGGGGAGCCGGTGCCGCAAAAGCCGACATGGAGCGCGCGTGGATCGAGCGTCGCCATCACGTCGCGCGCCATCGCCTTGTCGAGCGCACGCTCATAGACCCGCATCAGGATGGTATCACGATTGGCGAAGGCGATGCCGCCGCCGAGGATCAGCAGGCCGGAGAGAGTGAGTGCGATCCGGCCTGATGTCTTCATATCGTGAAACTCTCCCCACATCCGCATGTGCCTTTGGCGTTGGGATTGTTGAAAACAAACCCGGCGGTGAAGTCATCTTCCTGCCAGTCCATGGTCGAGCCGACAAGGTATAGAACCGACGCGCCATCGATAAACAGGACGCCGCCCGGCGTTTCGATGCGTTCGTCGAAGCTATTGGCTTCGTTCACATAATCGACCGAATAGGCCAGGCCCGAACAGCCCCGGCGCGGGGTGGACAGCTTGACACCAATGGCATCGGCAGGGGCCTTTGACATCAAATCGGCGATGCGCGCTTCGGCTGATGGCGTCAGCAGAACAGCAGCAGGACGGGCGCGGATTTTGGTTTCGGTGCTCATAGCATTCCCAACTCCAAACGGGCTTCGTCCGTCATATTGGCGGGCGACCATGGCGGATCCCAGACGAGATTGACTTCGCAATCGCCCACGCCCGGAACCGCGCCGACGCGCAGCTCAACTTCTCCGGGCATGGATTCAGCCACTGGGCAATGCGGTGTCGTCAGCGTCATCGTGACGTTCACATGGCCGCCATTGACCTCGACATTATAAATCAGGCCCAGGTCATAAATGTTCACCGGAATTTCGGGATCAAAAATGTCCTTGAGCGCGGCCACGACAGCCTCATGCAGGTCACCGCCCGGTTCGCCAGCCGCCACTTCAGCGGGCTTCTGGGCTAGGAAGCCTTCCAGATAGTCCTTCTTGCGCTCCAGCTTTTCAGCAGGTGCTTCGATATCCCCGACACGCGCCTTGGGCGGCGGGGAGACGCTATCAACTTCTTCAATCCGGATCTCATCACTCATCCGAAAATCCTCTTCACTCGTTCCAGACCGCGCACCAGCGCGGCGACGTCTTCGCCGTCATTGTAAATGCCAAAGCTGGCGCGCGCCGTGGCGGCCACACCCAGATGGTCCATCAGCGGCTGGGCACAATGGTGCCCCGCGCGGATCGCCACATTTTCCTCATCCAATATGGTGCCCACATCGTGCGGATGCACCCCTTCGACCTCAAAAGAGATGATGCCCGCGGCATCCTCGGGCCCGAACAGGCGGATGCTGTTGATCTGTCGCATCGCGTCGCGGGCCTGCTGCACCAGCGTCTGCTCATGCGCGTGGATCACGTCCAGCCCGATGGCCTCGACATAATCGACGGCAGCGGCCAGCGCGATCACTTCAACAATCGCAGGCGTACCCGCTTCGAACCGCGCAGGTGGCGGGGCATAGGTCGTGCGCTCGAACGACACCCGGTCGATCATCGCGCCACCCCCGTGCCAGGGTGGCATGGCATCAAGGATGTCATACCGTGCCCAAAGCGCGCCAATGCCGGTCGGGCCGTAAAGCTTGTGCGCTGAAAAAACGTAGAAATCACAATCGAGTGCGCCGACATCGACGGCCATGTGCGGTACTGCCTGACAGCCATCGAGCAACAGCTTTGCGCCCACCGCATGCGCCATCGCAGCCGCCCGCTTTGCATCGAGCACGGAGCCCAACACATTGGAAATATGGGCAAGTGCGACCAGCTTGTGCGCCGGCGTCAGCATCGCTTCGGCCGCATCCAGATCAATCTTGCCGTCCGCCGTCAGCGGGCAGACATCAATCTGCACGCCTGTGCGGTCCCGAAGCAACTGCCAGGGAACGATATTTGAATGATGCTCCAGCTGCGAGAGCAGAATGCGGTCGCCGGCCTTCAGTTGGTTGCCCCAGCTGTGGGCGACCAGATTGATCGCCTCGGTCGCACCACGCGTAAAGACAATCTCACGCTCGTCGGTCGCCCCAATGAAGCGCCCAACCTTGCGGCGGGCGGCTTCAAAGGCCAGCGTCATGTTGGCCGAGCGCGCATAAACGCCGCGATGGACGGTCGCATAATCTGCCCCCATCGCCCGCGACGCCGCGTCGATCACGGCTTGGGGTTTTTGCGCGGTGGCAGCGGTATCGAGATAGTGCCAGTTGTTGGCAAGACCGGGAAAGTCGGATCGCAAATCGGTAAACAGAGAGGCGTCGCCCATCAAGCCTGACCCTGTGTCAAGCACGGGGTGACGGGTGGAAGTGGCATGGTCGTTCACGCCAAAGCCCCCAGTTTTTCGAGCGCCAGCGCCTGAAGGGCTTCCGCATCCTCTGCACCCTCAAACACGCCTGCGACAAAGGCCTGCAACAGCAAGGTCCGTGCCTCCGCCGGCGGAAGGCCGCGCGATTCAAGGTAGAAGAGCGACGTCGCGTCGAGTTCGCCGATGGCGCAGCCATGCGCGCACTTCACATCATCGGCGAAGATTTCGAGCTCGGGCTTGGCGTTGGCGGTTGCCGTCCGGTCGAGCAGCATGGCCTTGACTGACTGTTCGCTGTCGGTGTGCTGCGCGCCGCGCGCAACGGCGACCTTGCCGAGATAGGTGCCGGTTGCGTGACCGCAAAGGACGGAGCGGACCGTCTGGCGGCTCGTCGCATCGGGTTCGGCATGGGTGACGGTCGTCACGATTTCCAGCGTCTGCTTGTCACCGCCAATCTGCGCCGCGCCGAGTGTGAAGTCCGCGCCTTCGTGCAGCGTGACCTCCAGTTCGATCCGGCCATAGTCGCCGCCGATGTTGAGCACGTAGAGGGACGCGACAGCGCCCTTGCCAAGGCTCATCTTGATCTGATGGACGCCGCCATCCGCCTGAACGATGGAGCGCGCCCACTGGCCGCCTGCGGGCACGACGATGTGTTCCGCCTCTGGCAGCGGCCAAAGCTTCGCGACTGCATCCAGATCGGCATAGCGCCAAGCTTCATCGCGCCGGGTGGGGAGGGGCTGGCTCAAGCCGCGATCTCCCGATAGCCTTCTTCTTCCAGCTCCAGCGCGAGTTCCGGTCCGCCCGATTTCACGATGCGGCCACCGGCCAGTACGTGGACGAAGTCCGGCTTCACATAGTCGAGCAGCCGCTGATAATGGGTGATGAGCAGCACGGCCTTATCGGGCTTCCGCATGATGCGGTTGATGCCATCGCCCACCACGCGCAGCGCGTCGATGTCGAGGCCGCTGTCAGTCTCATCGAGGATGGCAAGCTTCGGGTCGAGGATGCCCATCTGGACCATCTCGTTGCGCTTCTTCTCACCGCCCGAAAAGCCGACATTCACGGGGCGCTTGAGCATGTCCATATCCATGCCCATCGCGTCGGCTTGAGCACGCGCCAGTTTCAGGAATTCGCCACCCGACAGCGGCTCTTCCCCGCGCACCTTGCGCTGCGCATTGAGCGCCTCGCGCAGGAACTGCACGTTGGACACGCCGGGGATTTCAACCGGATATTGGAAGCCGAGGAACAGGCCTGCGGCGGCGCGCTCATGCGGCGCGAGCGACAACAAATCCACACCCTCACCGTCGCCCCGCACGTGATGCGGGGCTTGGCTATTCTCGCCAGCGTTGGAGGACAAGCCTAGGCCCGTGTCAAGCACGGGCCGACGCGGTGTGAAGGTGACTGATCCGTCCGTCACCTCATATCCCGGCCGACCGCCGAGAGTATAGGTGAGCGTGGATTTGCCCGCGCCATTGGGGCCCATGATCGCGTGGATTTCGCCCGCGTTGATCTGGAGCGACAGGCCCTTCAGGATCGGCTTGTCGGCTACGGTGGCGTGGAGGTTATTGATTTGGAGCATGGTCATTTCTTTTGAATTCTAGACTTGGGCTAGGGCAATAAAGGGCGCCGGCGTTGAGAGGAGGATCGTGGATAGCCGCATCACCCCACGCTCCCCTCAAGGCTGATCCCCAACAACTTCTGCGCTTCGACTGCAAATTCCATCGGCAGCTGCTGGAGCACTTCCTTGGCAAAGCCGTTGACGATCAGCGCCACGGCCTCTTCATGCGCCAGCCCGCGCTGCATGGCGTAGAAGAGCTGATCGTCGCTGATCTTGCTCGTGGTTGCCTCATGCTCGATCTGTGCGCTGGGGTTGCGGACTTCGATGTACGGCACGGTGTGTGCGCCGCACTGGTCACCCAACAGCAGGCTGTCGCACTGGGTGAAGTTGCGGACGCCCTCGGCACTCGGTGCGACGCGGACGAGGCCGCGATAGGTGCCGTTTGATTTGCCCGCGCTAATCCCTTTGGACACGATGGTGGAACGGCTGCCCTTGCCGTTGTGGATCATCTTCGTGCCGGTATCAGCCTGCTGGAAATTGTTGGTGACGGCGACGGAGTAGAATTCCCCCACCGAGTTTTCGCCGTTGAGGACGCAGCTCGGATATTTCCAGGTGATGGCCGAGCCGGTTTCAACCTGCGTCCAGCTGACTTTGGAGCGCGCGCCCTGGCAGAGCGCTCGCTTCGTGACGAAATTGTAGATGCCGCCCAGGCCTTCCGCATTGCCGGGATACCAGTTCTGGACGGTCGAATATTTGATCTCAGCATCGTCGAGTGCGACGAGTTCCACGACCGCTGCGTGCAATTGGTTCTCATCGCGCATCGGCGCGGTGCAGCCTTCGAGGTAGGAGACATAGCTGCCCTTGTCCGCGATAATCAGCGTGCGTTCAAACTGGCCGGTATTTTCCGCGTTGATGCGGAAATAGGTGCTGAGCTCCATCGGGCAGCGGACGCCTTCGGGAATGTAGACGAACGTCCCATCCGAAAAGACCGCGCAGTTGAGCGTCGCGAAATAGTTGTCATGCATCGGCACAATCTTGCCGAGCCACTTTTTCACCAGCTCCGGATATTCCTTGATCGCTTCTGAGATGGGGCGGAAAATGACGCCCGCTTTCTCCAGCTCCGCGCGGAAGGTGGTGGCGACCGAGACGCTGTCGAACACAGCATCCACGGCGACCTTCCGCGCGCCTTCCACACCGGCGAGGACCTTTTGCTCCTCAATCGGAATGCCGAGCTTTTCATAGACCTTCAAAATCTCGGGATCGACTTCGTCGAGCGAGTTGAGCGTCTTCTTCGCCTTGGGGGCGGCGTAATAATAGGCGTCCTGATAATCGATGGGCGGGACGTTGAGCTTGGCCCAGTCAGGCGTCTCCATCTCCTGCCACATGCGGAACGCCTTCAACCGCCAGTCGAGCATCCATTCGGGCTCATTCTTCTTGGCGGAAATGAAGCGGACCGTGTCTTCGGTCAGCCCCTTGGGCGCAAAATCGGTTTCGATGTCCGATGACCAACCATGCTCATAATCGGCAACGGAGGCAGCGGCATCGCGTGCGGCCTGATCTTTGATCTGATGGTCGGTCATGCCTGTGTCTCCACCAGCCGGGTCAGCGGCACGCCCGCCAATGCATCTCGCACCGTCGTGTTGATCACCTGCCAGTGCGGGCGGACGGCGCAGTCTTTTTCCAGCGCGCACTCCTGCCGGTCATGGTCGACACAGGCTGTCATGGCGATGGGTCCTTCTATGGCTTCAACAATTTCGGCGACACTGATGGCGGCGGCCGGGCGGGCGAGCTTGAACCCGCCGCCGGCACCACGCACAGACCGCAACAGTCCGGCAGACGACAATCTGCTCACCAGCTTTTGCACGGTGGGCAGGGGAATTCCTGTTTCTTCAGCAAGTTGACCGGCATTGGTTCGCGTGCCCCCGCAATGGCGGGCGCAGGCGGACATCATGACAACCGCATAATCGGCAAGACTCGAAAGGCGCATGCGGGGCTAATTGGACCGCATTAGTCCGAATTTCAACCCCGGTCGTGCAGTTCCCATAAATGGGACGGGTGCAGCGTCGTCTGCAGGATGAAACTGGCCTGTGTCCGCAGCTGGCGCGGCGTCTGTCCGGTCACGCGTTTCACCTCTCGGATGAGGTGTGATGGGTCCGCATAATGGCGCACGGCTTCCGGTGGTGGTCCGCTTGCCTGTTCGATGATGCATGAGGCGGTGCGTAGCGCTGCATATTTGCGCGCGAGCGACTTGGGCGGCGCCCCCCAATAGCGGTTGGAGATCCGCGCCAGCTGCCGGTCCGACAGATCGAAACGGTCCTGCAGCAGGTTCAGATCGGGTGCCAATGCACTTGCGAGCCATGCCCGAATGCCCTCCACGACCGCGCCATGCCCCTTGGGTAGGTTGGGTATGCGGCGATGAAAATAGGCGTCGGCGAGGGTGGCCATATCGGCTAGTGTCTCACAGCCGCGCAGCGCATCGTGCAGCTCAAGGATCGACGGGCCAAAGAGTTCAGCGGCGTTGCATCCACGATTGGTCAGGCTGTCGGCAGGACAGGGGACCATGCTGCCCCAAGCCCGCGGCAACAGGCTGACGCCGAACAGCCGGGCCGGGCCGTTGAGCGCATATCCCTGAAAGGTTGTGGAGGGGCCGCTGAGGCTGACCGGATTAGCCTGACGCCGCATGAGCGGGAAATCCTTATAGCCGCTGCCCTCTAGGAAGAAATGCAGATGCCCGGTGTCTGCCCGTTGCAGATCATCCACGGTCAGGTGGCGGGTGGTGGCGAGGTAATAGGACCCGAGAAAGGGGGCGAGGAGAGGCGCTGCAGAGGCGAACTGCCACTCCATCATATTTCAGTGGCCAGCGTTGAAATCTTGCCTTTAAGTTTGTGCCGCTCAAACGTGGCTTTCGTTAAGCGCGGGGTTTTGCGGATCGCTTCGGGTGTCACGCCGGTGAAGGCTTTAATTTCGCGGATGCAGTGCGACTGATCATAATAAGTGCCCCCCACATAATCCTGCCAGACCCCGTCGCCATTGGCGATGCGGACGGCTGTTTTGAGGGCCCGATATTTACGGGCGAGCAATTTCGGGCTGGCGCCATAGATGGCCTTGAGCTGCCGCTGGAGTTGCGCGGCTGACAGGCCAGTCCGTTCCGACAATTCCCCCACATCAGGGTCCATGCTGCTTTCCAGCCATTCATCGACGGCACGGATCAGGCGAAAGGGCGGTGTCTCCGCCTTGGCCACGGCCTGTGCGACAAAGCGCTCACTGGCGGCCACCATTTCGTCAAAACAGCCTGAGGCGGCCATGGTCGCTCTCAGCGTGTCGATATCGCCGTTGACGAGGCCATGCGCGTCGACAATCCGGTTGGCATATTCATGCGCCGCCAGCCCCGTCAACACGCACCATCCGGCCGGCAACAACCCCATGCCCATGCAACGTGCCGGCCCCGACACCCGCAATTTTGAAGGCTTCATCCGCGGGCCGAATAAAGTGACATCGGCAATTGGCTGAATGTCATTCGGCCCGAAGGTGATGTCTCCACTGCCGGCGAGGCTGAATCGCAATTGGGCAATATCGGCGCGCTCAATGTCCGAAAAATTCGGCTCATCCGTCTCGAACAGGTAAAAGGCAGAAACATAGTCGGCCAAGGCTGCCGATGGCGCCGCGTAAACCAAATTGAGCAAGTGAATGGACCCCGTTTCGCAAAACGTACAACGCAGACCAAACAGGATCCCTAAGCGATCGACCGCAAAGATAGCGGAACGACGCTTAAAAAAAAGGCCGACACCCGAAGGCGTCGGCCGATGAAGTTGAATAAAGGATCCTCAAGAAGGAGTCCTTCGGGTCGCAACGTTCTGATACGCATAGAGATTGATGCCGAATTGGAGGAAATCGACAAAATTGAAAAAAATCGACATATGGGGCAATGAATCGACCATAAAAGAGCATTAACATGCATTGAGTGGTCATTTGGAAACCGGTTGCACGCAACGACTCGAACCAATTTGGCGTCATCGTAGCACCTGTTTCCCTCGCGACTCGAAGCCGCTAAGCCGAATCACATGTCTCTTTATCCCCTCATCCGCCCGTTTGTGTTCGCTTTCGATGCCGAACGCGCCCACCGTCTCAGCTTGGCCGGGATCAAGCTGGTCGGGGGCCACCGCGCTTCTCCAACCAGTCCATTGCTCTCCACGCAGGTGGCCGGCCTTGCGTTCCCCAATCCGGTTGGTCTTGCCGCTGGCTACGACAAGGATGCCGAAGTCCCTGTCGAAATGCTCGGCACCGGCTTTGGTTTTGTAGAGGTCGGCACCCTCACGCCGTTGCCGCAGGGCGGCAATCCGCAGCCCCGCCTGTTTCGGTTGGTTGAGGACAGGGCCGTCATCAACCGGATGGGTTTCAACAATGGTGGACAGGCCGCCGCCTTGCCGCGCCTGCGTGCCGTGCAGGGCAAGGGCGTGATCGGCGTCAACATCGGCGCGAATAAGGATGCGGTGGACCGTATCGCGGATTACGCGACGGGCGTGCGGAACATGGCCCCCATTGCCTCCTATCTCACCGTCAACATCAGTTCTCCGAATACGCCGGGCTTGCGCGCGCTGCAGGATGAGGCGGCCCTCACGGAACTGCTGTGCGCCGTGCGCGATGCGCGCCCGGAAGGTGGCCCGCCGGTTTTTCTGAAGGTCGCGCCCGATCTGGAGCCTGCCGATATCGATGCGATTGCCCGCCTGTCCGTCGGCATGGTGGACGCGCTGATTGTTTCAAACACCACAATCTCCCGCCCCGCACTCTCCTCCCACCACGCGGCGGAAGGCGGGGGACTTTCAGGTGAGCCGTTGCGCGATCTTGCACAGCGCAGGATGCGCGATTTTGCCAAGGCGACCGGAGGGCTGCTGCCCTTGATCGGGGCCGGGGGCATCGCCAGTGCTGAGGATGCCTATGCTCGCATCCGCGCCGGGGCATCGCTGATCCAGCTCTATTCAGCCTTGGTCTATGAGGGGCCCAGCCTTGCGCGGCGCATCAATAAGGGGCTGGAGGCCCTGCTTGCGCGCGATGGTTTTGCAAACGTTACACAGGCCGTAGGGGTGGACGTCCGATAGGGGTTGTCCGACTGGCAAAGGCGGTTAGGTTGGTCGGCATGAAAAAAATCATCCTCGGCTTCGTCCTCTTCTTCCTCCTTCCCAATGCTGTTCTGGCAGAAAAAGGGGCGGTTACTGCTGCCGACCCGCGCGCTGCAGAGGCGGGCATTGTCATGCTGCGGCAGGGCGGAAGTGCGGCGGATGCGGCGCTCGCCATGATGCTGGCGCTGTCGGTAGTGGAGCCACAATCCTCTGGCATCGGCGGGGGCGGGTTCTTCGTCTATAATGATCCAAAATCGGGCCTTCCTGCAACGATCGACGGGCGCGAAATGGCGCCGGCAGCGACCCGAGAAGACCGCTTCATGGGTCCGGATGGCAAGCCGCTTGCCTTTCGCGATGCCTTTTTGGGTGGCCATTCGGTTGGCGTGCCGGGCAACATTTCCTTGGCTGCAAAGGCCCATAAAAAATGGGGCAAGCTGAAATGGGCCAAGCTGTTTGATCCGGCCATCAAGCTGGCGGAGAACGGCTATGTCGTTACCCCGCGTCTGGCCGGGGCAATCGCACTGGTCGCACCGTTGTGGGACGGGTTTGACGCGACCAAGGCCATCTATTTTCAGGACGGTAGCCCCAAACAGGCTGGTGAGACCATCCGCAATCCAAGTCTCGCCAAGTTGCTGCGCGCCGTCGCAAAGAAGGGTCCGTCCGCATTCTACACGGGTCAAAATGCCCGCGCGATTGCAAGTGCGGTCAGCTCTGCGCCCAAGAATGCAGTGCGGATGACCCTCAAGGACATCGCGTCCTATCAGGCGAAGGACCGCGACGCTGTTTGCACTACTTACCGCGTCTATAAGCTGTGCGGCATGGGGCCGCCCTCTTCTGGGGCGACGACGGTGTTTCAGGTGCTCGGCATGCTGGAACGCTTCGACCTGAAGGCGCTCGGCAAGGATGATCCTAAGGCCTGGCATCTGATCGCGGAGGCCATGTTGCTGGCCTATGCTGATCGAGAGAAATATCTGGGTGATCCCGACTTTGTGTCGGTCCCCGTCGCTGGTCTGCTCGACAAGGGCTATATTGCCAGCCGCTCAGCGCTGATTTCCGAAACCACCTCTTTGCCCAGCTATGCCGCAGGAACGCCCCCGGGTGCCGCGCCGCGCACGGCTGCCATCTCGAGCGAAGTTGCGGGCACAACCCATTTTGTCGCGGCTGACAGGTTCGGCGGTGTGGCCACGATGACATCCACGGTCGAAGGTCCGTTCGGCAGCCAGCTTGTCGCCAATGGTTATGTCCTCAACAATGAACTGACCGACTTTACCTTTGCCCCGACAAAGGATGGCGCGCCCGTTGCAAACCGCCCGCAGGCCGGCAAACGGCCGCTCTCTTCCATGTCGCCGACCATTGTTTATGACGCGGACGGGAAGCCGATCTTTGCGGTGGGCGCGGCCGGGGGCAAGACCATCATCATGCAGGTCGCCAAGACGCTGATCGCGCATCTTGATTGGGGCTTGGGCGTGCAGGAGGCGATTGCCGCGCCGAATATCTTCTTCGGTGGCGACGCCATCATCGTTGAAGCCAACACCCCGCTGGCCGCCAAATCGAATGAGCTTGCGGGCTTTGGCCGGATGGTCGTCACCAATGGCCGGATGTCATCTAAAGCCAATGCGGCTGAAAAAACAAAGGACGGATGGGTTGCCGCCGGGGACCCAAGAAGCGAAGGTGTTGGCATAAGTGAATAATTTGGGCGAATAGCGGGCGGTACGATCCGCGTTTGCTTTGGGTTTGCAGGAGATGGGGCGCATGCGGGAATTTGAACATTTCCCAAATTTGGTGACGATGTTTTTCACGCGCGCAAAGGAAAGGGGGGATGCCCCCTTCCTTTGGGCCAAGAAGGGCGGCAGCTGGCAATCGATCAGCTGGACACAAACGGCGCAGCAGGTCGCGTCCTTTGCGCAGTCGCTGAAGGACATCGGGCTGGAACCCGGGGATCGGGTGATGCTCGTGTCCGAAAACCGGCCCGAATGGTTCATCGCAGATCTGGGCATCATGGCCGCAGGCTGCGTCACCGTGCCAACCTACACCACCAATACTGAGCGCGATCATCAGCACATCATTGAGGATTCGGGCGCCAGCGCGATTGTCGTTTCAACCAACAAGCTCGCCCAGTCGGTGATGCCAGCAGCCCTGCGGGCGACGCGCGCGCATCATCTGATCGGTATAGACGATCTGCGCGCGGGCCAAGACACGGGCGTCGCCATCCACCGCTGGGCAGATATGGTCGGCAAGCCCGCCGATGTGGACGCGTGCGCCGCAGCCGCGACGTTCAAGCGGGATGACCTCGCCTGTCTCATCTACACCAGCGGCACTGGCGGTGCCCCGCGCGGCGTGCAGCAGCATCACGGCGCGATCCTGTGCAATGTGGAAGGCTGTGTGGAGGTTATCACCGAAGATTTCGGCTGGGATGAGGAGGTCTTCCTCTCGTTCCTGCCGCTCTCCCACGCTTATGAACATACCGGCGGCCAGCACTTCCCCGTCGGGCTTGGCGCGGAAATCTATTATGCCGAGGGCATCGACAAGCTCGCCTCCAACATTGAGGAGGTGCGCCCGACCCTGATGGTCGTCGTCCCGCGCCTGTTTGAGGTGCTGCGCGCGCGCATCCTCAAGCAGATGGAAAAGCAGGGCAAGGTTGTCCAGCATCTGCTGAACCGCGCGCTGAGCCTTGGGGCCAAGGACTTGTCCGGCGGCTTGCCGATCTGGGACCAGCCGATGAATATGCTCCTCAACCATACGCTGCGCCCCAAAATCCAGCAGCGCTTTGGCGGTCGGCTGAAGGCGATGGTCTCCGGTGGCGCGCCGCTCAACCCGGATATCGGGGTGTTCTTCCACGCCGTCGGCCTCACCATGTTGCAGGGCTATGGCCAGACAGAGGCTGCGCCGGTCATCTCCTGCAATCGCCCCAAGGCCGGGCTGAAGATGGACACGGTTGGCCCGCCGCTGAAGAACGTCGAGGTCAAGATTGCGGACGACGGTGAAATCCTCGTCCGCGGCGAACTCGTCATGCACGGCTATTGGCGCAACGATGCGGAAACCGCCCGCGCCATTCAGGATGGCTGGCTCCACACCGGCGACATTGGCGAGATTGATGCAAAGGGACGCATCAAAATCACCGATCGCAAGAAGGACATCATCGTCAACGACAAGGGCGAAAACGTCTCTCCGCAAAAGGTGGAAGGCATGCTCACCCTCCAGCCCGAGATTTTTCAGGCCATGGTCTCCGGTGATAAGCGCCCGCATCTGGTCGGCCTGATCATCCCCGACCCGGAATGGGCAGTGGAATGGGCGCAGGCCAATGGCGAGCCTTATGACCTGACGGCGCTGTGCGATCTTCCCGCTTTCCGTGCGGCCATCATGGCGGCGGTTGATCGGGTGAACACGCAGGTCGCGTCGACCGAAAAGGTCCGCAAAATCACCCTCACACCCGATGCGTTTACGACCGACAATGAGATGCTGACGCCCAGCTTGAAGATCCGCCGCCACGTCATCCGGCAGGTCTATGGGGATCGGATCGACGGGTTGTATAAGGGGTAGTCGGTCTCGCACGGAGATGCAGAGGTTTTAAATCCTCCCCAATGGCTTGCATTGGGGAGGTGGCAGGCTGCGCAGCAGACTGACGGAGGGGCCAGCCACTCCCAAATCTGTAGGACAATCTCGCCCCACCCGCGACTCAGCGCGCATCCGTCGCCCCGTGCTTGACACGGGGCTGGGCTAACCTCTGTCAGTTCCCGTTCCTTGGTTGCCAGTTACGACTGCTCCCGACGGTCCAGCAATTCGGGTATCTTGCCAAATGGCAAGCGCAAGGAAAGCCAAGCCCCGTGTCAAGCACGGGGCGACGTAGAGGCTTTTGTGTTGCGTTGCCCCCCCCCTCACTTCCGATACGGCACAAATTCCCCGATCACGCAGCTTCCCGTCTGGAAGCCTGCCCGTAAATCCGCCGTCCGGGCGATGTCGCCCTGGCACAGGCGGCTGGTATATTGGTGGGTGATGAGGGCGTCGCCGCGTTTGATGGCGTCGCAGGAGCCGTTGGTTTCGGTCCGCCAGATGAGTTTGCGTCCGGTGCGGAAGAGGAGGGTTGTCTCGCCATAGGCTTCCGGGCCGGTCAGATCGCGGTTTTCGACGCAGTTGACGGGCTTGCCGGGGGTGAAGCCGGCAAGCGTTTCCTGAAGCTGGGCCGCGTCGCGCGCCTGGGCGCGGAACTGGGTTTCGGTGGGCGGCGTGTCCGCACATCCAGCCACCAGTAGGAGGGCCGGGGCGAAGAGGGGGAGCGCAATCCGCATTTTCGTCATGGGTCTTCTCCTGATGGCCTTTGATCCGCCGAGCGTGCGCGCTTTTACCTGAACGCATCCTTAGCCGCGCGGCGTTCGGCAAGCTGGGCGGCGTCCGTTGCGCGCATGAACGGGTTGGTTGCGCGTTCTAGGGCAATCGTTGTCGGCACCGTTGGTTCCCCGCGTGCCCGCGCCGCGTCCACATCTGCCATGCGCGCGGCGATGTCTTGATTGTCGGGCTCTGCGACAAGGGCATAGCGCCCGTTCGACTGGGTATATTCATGGGCGCAGTACACAACCGTCTCGGGCGGGAGCGCGCCGAGCGTCTGCATATTGGCGAACATCTGCTCCGCCGTGCCTTCAAACAGGCGGCCACAGCCCATGGCGAACAAGGTGTCGCCGACGAAGACGACCTGCTCGGAAGGCATGTGGAGCGCAATATGCCCGGCGGTGTGCGCGGGCACGTCGATCACCTGGGCTTCAAGGGCGCCGAGCGTCACGACATCGCCGCCCTTCACCTGCACGTCGAGCGTGGGGATACGCTCTGCCTCCGCGGCAGGGCCGGTGATGGTACAGCCGGTCGCCGCCTTGATCTCCGCATTGCCGCCCGTGTGGTCGGGGTGCCAGTGCGTGTTCCAGATCTGCGTGATCGCCCAGCCCCGCTCGGCTGCTGCCGCCAGCACCGGCTCGGCGACAGCGGGGTCGATGACCGCTGTCTCGCCTGAGGCAGGATCATGGGCGAGCCAGACATAATTGTCCGACAGAACGGGGATGCGGGCGACCTGGAGCGTCATGGTGTTACCACTTCCCGATATTGGGCATCGACGCCCAAGGCTCGGCCACAGGCAGGGCGGCTCCGTGCTGGAGCAATTCAACCGAGATGTTGTCGGGCGAGCGGACGAAGGCCATGCGGCCATCGCGCGGCGGGCGGTTGATCGTCACACCGGCGTCGGCCAGCCGCTGGCAAACGCCGTAAATGTCGGACACGGCATAAGCGAGATGCCCGAAATTGCGGCCTTCATCATAGCCTGCCTCACCCCAATTGTGGGTGAGTTCCACCTGCGCCTCTTCGTCGCCCGGCGCGGCGAGGAAGATGAGCGTGAACTTGCCCGCCTCATTGGTCATCCGGTTAAGTTCCTTCAGGCCGAGCAGCTCAAAAAATTTGATCGTGGCGTCAGGGTCGGAAACGCGGATCATCGTGTGGAGGTATTTGATCACCTAAAACTCCGTTCGTCGATAAAATGAAACGCTTCATCGGGCGTTCATCGAAAGATGGTCACAAAATAGGCCGACACTCAAAGCCGGGAAAGCCTTTATGTCAGACATTGAAGCACCACGCGAAATCCTCCGTAAACCTGCCGTGATCGCCGCCGGTGTTCTGGCCGTTGGTATGATCTTGGGCGGCTATCTGCTCGGTGATGGGTTGAAGCGCGCTAAGGTCGCCGATCGGTCCGTCACCGTGCGCGGTTTGGCCGAAAAGAATGTGACGGCGGACCTTGCGGTGTGGACCATCGCCTATTCCGCGCAGGCCCCCACGCTGGCGGCGGCGCAGGCCGATATTGACGGCGATACAGCGGCCATCCGTGCCTTCTTCAAAGGGGCCGGCTTTACCGATGCGGACCTGAAACCGAGCGGCGTGAGCGTTAACCAGTTCAACAATAACGGCATGGATACCGTCACCATCCGCCAGCGGCTCCAGCTGCGTACCGGCGATATCAAGAAGGCGCAGGCCGCCGTCGCCCGGCAGTTCGATCTGGTCCGCAACGGCGTCCAATTGGATGAAGGGTCAGGCATCGCCTTTAGCTTCACCAAATTGAACGACATCAAGCCTGCCATGGTTGCAGAAGCGACCAAAGATGCGCGCAAATCTGCTGAGCAATTTGCGAGTGACAGCGGCACCGGTGTCGGCGGCATCAAGTCGGCCAGCCAGGGCTATTTCTCCATCGACGCGCGCGACGGGGAACAGCCGGGCTATGGCGTTGCCGACACGCCTTACAAAAAGGTCCGCGTCGTCACGACGATCGATTTCTATCTGGATTGACCCATATCCGTTTGTCCCGAGCGTCGTCGAGGGACGTGGGTGCGTCACAAGGTGTCTCGACTTCGCGCGACACGAACGGGAGAATTTGAAGTCAGCGCGGCGGAGCAGCCGGTTCCGGCGTCACAGGCGCAGGCGCAGCAAACTGTTCCAGCGCCTTCGCCGCCGCCTTGCCCTGCGGACTGTTGGGCGCGATCTTAAGCGCCGCCTCCCATGCGGTTTTCGCCGCCGCGTCATTGCCCATCATGGCCGCGATGTTGCCTGCCTCTAGCGCGACGGATGCATCATCGGGGGAGAGGCGCGCGGCTTCGGCAATGTCGGTGCGTGCGCGGTCCAGATCCCCCGTGCGCCGCGCAAGGGCAGCGGAGAGCAGCCAGATGAGCGGGTCTTGCGGGACGAGCTTGGCTGCCATGTCGAGATCGGTGCGGGCCTTGGTAAGATCCCCCACAGCAACGAGGGCGCGTGCGCGATCCACATAGGCTTCTCCGGCCTCTGGGCCTTTGAGCGTCCCTTCAATGAGCGCGGCATCAATGAAGCTGCGTGCTTTGACAAATTCACCGCCGGCCAGCGCCGCGTTCGCCGCCTGCACCCAAAGCATGGCTGCCCGTTCGTCCTTCGCCTGTTGCGACGCTTCGGCGGCTTGCTGGAACGACGACATTGCTGAGAGCCAGCGGGCTTGTGCGGCATAGGCAAGGCCCTGACATTGGCGGGCGAGGACATTGCCGCCCTCCAGCCGCCATTTTTCGGCCGCGTCCAGCGCCGCCTGCGGATCGCGGTCGACCAGTTCCACGCACGTCTTGAAACGCGCTGAGTCAGCTGTGGCGGGTACGGCAGTCGCTGCGGCAGCTGCGAGCAGGGGGAATAGGATCACATCATCTCCATCAAAGTCGCCACTGTTCCAATCAGCAGATCGATGTCTGCCGCGCGCGACAGGCGGTGGTCGCCATCTTTGATCAGGGTCACCTGCACATCGTCTGAACGAAGCGCCTCTGCTGTGCGCAGCGCAATCTTCCACGGCACGACGTCATCGCTCTGCCCCTGCAACAGGCGGACCGGCCTTGCAAAATCGATGCCCCTATCGAGCAGCAGAAGGTCATTGCCGGACTGCCAAAGGTCTAACGTCGTCAACATCGGTTCGGGTCCATAGTCCGATGGCCGCAGCAGCTTCCCCTCGGATTGGAGCGTCGCCTTTTCGGCATCCGTAAAGCCCCAGATGGTGAAGTCGGGCGCGGCGGCGATACCGACCAAGGCAGCGGCCCGCGTGCCCAGCGCTTGCGCCATGAGAAGCGCAATCCAGCCGCCCATGGAGGAGCCGACGAGCAGGACCGGGCCTTTGACCAATTGCTCAATCGCGAACAGCGCATCGTCACGCCAGATGGCCAGCGTTCCGTCGGCGAAGGCGCCTTCGCTCTCCCCGCATCCGGAGTAATCGAGCCGCAGCATGGCATAGCCCTGGTCCGCCGCCCAAGCATCAAGCGCGACCGCCTTCCCGCCCAACATGTCCGACGCATAGCCGGGCAGGAAGACGATCGTCGGCTTGTCTGGCCGACCGTTGCGATGGCGGATGGCGAGCTTCAGCCCGTCGGCACGGGGGAGCCATTGCGGCGCGTCTGCGTCGGTCAAAACAGATCACCTTCTTCCACATCTGGGTCATTGGCGCAGGCATCGACGATGGCGCGCCATTGCTGCGGCGTGACGGCGGGCGCATAGGCGGCGTCCTTGCGCGCGCTGGCCATAAAGACTTTGCGCCGCGCCTCCGACAGCGGGTGGCTCGACATATAGCTCATCGCGATAGCGCCCTTGCCGAGTTTGCGTTCATCTTCTGCCAAACGGTCAAAGAATTGGGCGGTCGGGATGGGGGAGACGTTTGCCGCGCGCATCAGGTTGATGGCGTAGCCATCGGCACGCGATTCCGCCGCGCGGGAATAGCTGGCCGAAATGGCGGAGTTGAGCGCCCCGCCGACATCGCCCCCGACACCGCCCATCAGCAGCGTGAGACCTGCCTGACGCAGCATTGCCTGCATGACATCGCGGTTGCGCACATGGCCGATCTCATGGCCCAGCACGCCTGCCAGTTCATCCGGGTTCTTTGCTTCCTGCAAAAGGCCGCGGAACACGACGATCTGCCCGCCGGGAAGAGCAGCTGCATTGACCATATCCACATTGACGATGCGGACGCGCAGATGGCCCGCTTCCGGATCAATGCGGCGCACCAGCGCATCGAGCGCCTTTTGGCCTTCGGCCCCGTCACAGATGCGCCCGCCCAGATCCCCGATCATGGCATCGCCCATCTTCTGTTCCCATGACATCGGCACCAAAGGCGCGACGAGATCAGGCGCTTTCCAGAGGATCAGGACGACAGCCGCAGAAAGTGCTGTGAACCCCGCGACGGAAGGCCAGATGCCGAATTTATCGACCAGCCCACCATAAATGGATTGCGGCGGCAGGCGGCGGGCCAGCAGGTCCGTCATCGGCAGGGGGATCCCGACGCGCCAGCCATTGACACCTCTGCGCCCGAAGACGGAGGCCCCATCGCGCTTGTCGATCCAGAACAAATCAGCCCAAGGCGCGAGGCCGGTCTGGCCGTCGCCAAGGTCAAGGCGCAGGCCATCCTCCTGCGCGACGACGCTAACCTCATGGCGCGTCGCGGACTGTCCATCATAATGCCAAGCCGGGATCATGCGGGGCTACATAGCACCCACATCGAGCGCGTCGAACAATCCTTCGCCATGACTGCCGACCTTTGTCTGCGACTGGGTCAGCAGATCGAGATCAATCTCTCCTGTTGCCTCCAGATTGCGGATGAAGAAGCGCCAGTTGCGATAGCGGATGAAGGGGCCAACAAGGCTTAACGGGATGATGAGAGCGACAATCATGCCGATCACCGCCCCCGGGTTCTGCGCAAACGGGTCTTGCCCCGGCTGAAGGTCTTGCAGGCCGGCAAACAGGCCAAGCGCGGAAATCGGGATGAGTGCGACAAGCAGCGCGAGGAGGAACAGCCCCGCATTGCCGAGGAAGAGCATGAACCACTGCTTGGTACGTGCGGTGAACTGGAACTGGATGCTCGTCAGGCTGAGCGTCCCGATGACCTCACGGAAATAGGCTGCGTAATAGCCGAGCGCGAGCAAGGGCAGCACCACGTAAAAGGCCAAGGCAAGCAGCCCGATCATGGCACCCAATCCGCTGGGTTCCCCGCCGCTGGATACAGCGGCACCAATGCCCAAGATGATGGCAGCCACCGGCACCAGATACAGCAGCAGATAGCGCTTCATCAGTCCGCCTGACTCTGGCGCGCTTTCAAAACGGTGCGGGCCAAAGCTCATTGCGCCCCAGCGGTCCGCCCAAAGCTGGGTCATCGACCAGGGGATCAACAGGCCGAGCGCAAGGCCGCCTGCCAGCGTTTTCCAGATATACGACACGCCATAGCGAAAGCCGGGATCGTCACTGCCACCGCGAATGCCGTGCCAATGGGTGCGACTGAGGCGATAGCGCAGCGCACGGAAGGTCGCGAAACCGACGAGAAAGAGAATGACGAAGTAAAAGCTGAACGCCAGCAGGCCGGCAAAGCCGGTCTGTCCTTGCAGGATCAGCGCCTGAATGAGGAATTGCAGGCCGATGATCGGCACGAACAAGGCGACGATGGCCATCAGGAAGCCAAGGAAAAGTTCCTTACCCGTGCCGGTCCATTCCAGCGTATCGTCAATAAAACGCGTCTGGCTCCATAAATAGCGCCGCTCCCGCGTGGTCGCCCAGAACCTATAGACGCCCAGAGTGACGAAGGTGAGCAACAAATTGCTCGCCGCTATTGGCAAGAACGCCTTCCAGTCACCGCGAAATTCAAACGCAGTCTGGTCCTGATTGCCGACACCCATTTACGCTACTCCCCCCCCGACTTTGGCCAAAGGCTCCCACGCAGGGTGAGCCAAGTCAAGCCTTGGGGACGTTAGCTGACGCCGCCGGGTTCCCCTTCGCGCGGGGCAGGGTGCGCCGTGCCTAGGTGCGCGGACGGGGCATGGGGCGGGTCCAGAACCGGGCTTTCGGGATCATCGAGACCGCCTTCCCATTTGGCGATGACGACGCTGGCCACGGTGTTGCCGACGACGTTGGTCGCGGTGCGGCCCATATCAAGGAAGTGATCGACGCCGAGGATGAGCAGCAGCCCTGCCTCCGGAATGCCGAACATGGCCAGTGTTGCGGAGATTACGACAAGGCTGGCGCGCGGCACGGCGGCCATGCCCTTGGACGTCAGCATCAACGTCAGCAGCATCAGGATTTCCTGACTGAGCGTTAGGTTGATGCCATAAGCCTGCGCGATGAAGATCGTCGCGAAGGTCATGTACATCATCGAGCCATCGAGGTTGAACGAATAGCCAAGCGGCAAAACGAAGCTGCCGATGCGCCGCGGCACGCCGAACCGGTCCAGCGCATCCAAGGTGCGGGGGAAAGCGGCTTCGGAGGACGCGGTGGAGAAGGCCACCAGTAATGGCTCCCGAATGTAACGGGGCAGTTGCAGGATGCGCGGTCCAGCGACGAGGAAGCCTGCGCCCAACAGCAGCGCCCACAGGATCGCAAGACCAAGATAGAAGGTGCCGATGAAGCGGGCATAGTCGACCAAGATCGACAGGCCTTCTTCGGACACGACGGCACACACAGCGGCGAAGACGGCAAACGGTGCAAAGCGCATCACATAGCCGGTGAGCACGAGCATCACATCCACCAGCGCGTCGATGCCCTTCTGGAGCGGCGCAGCTTTCTCCCCGATCGTGGTCATCGCGACGCCGAAGAAAACGGAAAAGACGACGATCTGCAAAATGGTGTTGGTCGCCATCGCATCGACGATGGACATGGGAATGATGTCGCCCACGAATTTCTTGGCGTCGAACGTGGCCTTGGCGACGCCCGCATCTGCGGCGGCAGGCGGCAGTGCCAGCCCGATGCCGACGCCCGGCTGGAACAGGTTGACGAGCACGAGGCCAAGTGAAAGCGACACAAGGCTGGCGCCGATGAACCATAGGATCGACCGCAACCCGACACGGCCAAGTGCTGCGGTATCCCCCATATGGGCGATCCCGGCGACAAGCGTGCCGAAGACGAGCGGCGCGATGATCATCTTGATCAGCCGCAGGAAGGCGAAGGTGACAAGGCCCAGATATTTGACGAGGTTTTCAATCGTCTCCGGCGTTGCCGTTGCATTGACGATGGTGCCCGCAATGATGCCAAGCACCAGAGCAATGCCGATATAAAGCGTCAGACGCTGGCCCATGAAAGGTCACTTTCCCCGATGTATATTATGTCGCACCTTGGACGCGATTGCCGCGCCCGCGTCAAGGGCTGCCGAAGGCGCGAGGATCAGTGCAGCCGCAGCCTTTTGTCCGAAATGGCGATCTTCACCGGCAGGCTGCCGACATGGTCTCCATCCGCCTGAACGGGCCATGCCTCTTCACTGGTGATCTCCAGTTCAGTGCAGGTCAGCGGGATGAGGTTGGCCCGGTCTTCCAGGGGACGACCGCGCATTACCCCGCGGATGAAGCGCCAAAAATCCTTGCGGGTGGCTGATTTCAGCGCAAGCACATGCAGCTTGGCCCCGGTCCGGCGGGCTTCGGGTGCGAAGGTATAGGGCCCGGCATAATAGATGCCCTTGGCCACATAAACGGCTTCACAGGCATAGGATTTGCCGTCCGCCTTGATCGTCAGCTGAGGCCGCTTCCAGCGGCCGAGCAGACGCAGCATGGCAATGACATAAGCGTACCGCCCGATGCGGTTCTTGAGCGCGAGCGAAACCCCTGCCACGGCATGTGCATCCGGCCCGACGCTGGCACAGCCGAAGAACATCTCTCCATTGATTGTCGCGGGCACATGGACCTGCGCTTTGACCTGGTTGAGCGCGGCATAAGCGAAATCGTCAGGGTCTGTGGGGCCACCTGTTTCCAGATGCAAAAGATTGACCGTGCCCATTGGGAAGCAGGCGACCGGCAATTCCCGCCCGCTGGCGAGCAGCGCCATCGCGGCATGACGCAGGGTGCCATCGCCCCCGGCCACGACCAGAAGGTTGGCATCATCCTCAATCATCAACTGCCGCCCCGGACCGATATGGGCAAGCGTGACGCGCGCGCCCAGACGGCGGAAGGCTTCGCGCAGTTCCAGCACGCGGGTGATGCTATAGCCACCCGCTTGCGGATTGATGACCAGTTGGACGCGTGCGGACATGGTCTAGTTGCCCAACCTTTCGACGATCGACTGCGCGAAGGTGGACAGGGTATCGTCCCGCGCGCCCATCACGATGATCCGGTCGCCCGGCTTGGCGAGGACAGCCAACCGGTCTCCGCAGGCATCGCGGGTCGCAAAGTGCTGCGCCCGCTTGCCGAGCGCGACGACGCCGTCGACGATCGTTTCACTGCCAACTGAACGGTCAACAGTCCCGCCGAAATAGGCAGGGTCGCACAAGAGGAGCACATCATCTCCGTCCATCAGATTGGCGAAGTTGGCGGTCAGCTCCCGGCCCATTTGCTTTAAGGGGCCATAGCCATGTGGCTGGAAAAAGATGAGCAACCTGCCAGGAAAGGCGTGCAACGTGTTGAGCGTTGCCGAAATCTTGTCCGGGTTGTGGCCAAAATCGTCGATCACCGTGACGCCATTGGCCGTGCCGACCACATCCATGCGACGCTTGAGGCCGGCAAAGTCACCCAGCGCGCGGGCGGCGTCTTCCAGCGCAATGCCGGCCGCCATCGCTGCGCCAAGGGCCGCCAAGGCGTTGGAAGCATTGTGCCGTCCGGGTACCTTGATCGACACAGCCACGCCATTGACGAGAAAGTCGATCCCGTCTGGTCGTTCGGTGATGTCGCTGGCCAGCAAATCGGCCGGTGTCGCACCGAGCGAATAGGTAACGGCGTTACCGCGCGGCAGGCGGGCAACCTCGTCATTGTCGAGATTGAGGACTGCGACGCGGGCCTTTGCGACAAAAGCGCCAAACAGCGTGCGCAGCTCGTCCATCGACTTGTGGTCGAGCGCGATGTTGTTGAGGACAGCGATATCGGGCGTGTAGAGCGCGATCGAGCCGTCGCTTTCATCGACTTCGCTGATGAAGGCATCGCCTTGCCCGACCAGTGCGCTGGCAAAGGGGGCATCGGGCGTTGCGAAATTCTTCATCACCGCACCGTTCATGACGGTCGGATCCCGACCGAGCGCATGGAAAATCCAGCCGATCATGCCGGTCACGGTGGATTTGCCGCTGGTGCCGCCCACGGCAATGCCCTGCTGGGCGCCATTGAAGAGGTCCGCAAGCAAGTCCGCACGGCGCATCCGCTGCGCACCGACGGCGTTGGCCGCGATAATGTCGGGCACTGTATCTTCAACCGCGGCTGAGGCGACGATGATTTGTTCGGGTCGCGTTATGCCGCTGCCGTCCTGCGGGAAGAGGTTGATGCCCTTGCTGCGCAACCAATCAAATTTAGGCGCCGTGCGGCCCTGATCGAGCGCACGGTCAGACCCCGCAACGCGGTGCCCTTGTCCCGCGACAATCAGCGCAAGCGGCATCATGCCGGAGCCGCCAATGCCACAGAAGAAATAGTCTTTCACTGTCATCGGCGGGCCTTGCCAATTGCGCCCGCCAATGTCGAGTGTTGATCAGACCAGTTCGACAGCGATTGCGGTGCCCTCACCGCCCCCGATGCAGAGCGAGGCCACGCCCTTTTTGAGACCACGATTTTCCAGCGCGGCAATAAGCGTCGCAATAATGCGCGCGCCCGATGCGCCAATGGGGTGGCCAAGCGCTGTTGCGCCGCCATTCACATTGAGCTTTTCCGCCGGAATGCCGAGTTCCTTCATCGCGATCATCGGGACCATGGCGAAGGCTTCGTTGATTTCGAACAGATCAACATCGTCGACCGACCAACCGGCCTTTTCCAGAACCTTGCGGATGGCGGGGACCGGTGCCGATGTGAATTTGGCCGGTTCCTGGCTGTTGGTCGCCCAAGCGAGGATGCGCGCGGCAATCGGCAGACCCTGCGCCTTGGCGACGCTTTCCTTCGTGATGACGAGGGCGGCGGCCCCATCCGAGATGGAGGAGGCGTTCGCAGCGGTGATTGTGCCGTCTTTGGCAAAAGCAGGCTTCAGCGTCGGGATCTTCTCCGGCTTGGCATTGCCCGGCTGTTCGTCGACCTCAACAACCGTCACGCCGCTGCGGCCGGCGACTTCAACCGGCACAATCTCGCGCTTGAACGCACCCGAAGCGATGGCTTCCTTGGCGCGGGAGAGCGAGCGGAGCGCATAGTCATCCTGCTGTTCGCGGGTGAACTGATATTCGGTGCAGGTTTCTTCAGCAAAGCTGCCCATGGCGCGGCCGGGCTCATAGGCGTCTTCGAGCCCGTCGAGGAACATCGAGTCCTTCAGGCTGTCATGGCCGAGCCGTGCGCCGGACCGGTGCTTGGTGAGGAGGTAGGGCGCATTGGTCATGCTCTCCATGCCGCCTGCGACCACCACGTCAGATGTGCCTGCGATGATGGCTTCGGCGGCCATCATCGTCGCCTTCATGCCCGACCCGCAGACCTTGTTGATGGTGGTGGCACCGGTTGCGAGCGGGAGGCCCGCGCCGATTGATGCCTGACGGGCAGGTGCCTGACCGAGCGCGCCTGGGAGGACGCACCCCATGATGACCTGATCGATCGCATCGGGCGACACGCCTGCGCGCTCAACCGCGGCCTTGATCGCAATGGACCCAAGCTTGGTTGCCGGAACGGACGACAAGGCACCCTGCATGCCCCCCATAGGGGTGCGGGCGTAGGCGGCGATGACGACGGGATCGATGGTCATTTCGGCAATCCTTTCCAAACGACTCAGATTTCAATGTTGGCGCCGCTCTTCCGGAACGCGGCCGTGATTTCAAGCAGAAGTTTTTTGCAGCGCAACATGGCTCGATGCTGCGGGTTTTCACGCCATGGCACTGGCACATGTGTCAAGGTTGATTTCGATCAATGTGCCCGTCATCATCCTCTTTGAGAGTTAAAAAATCAAAATGAGAGAGGGTATAGGATGCTCGATACTATCGAACGGCCGCAAGGATCGGCAGGCGCGGATGACGTTACGCATTTCGACGTTTTGATTGCGGGTGCCGGTATTTCGGGCATCGGGTCTGCGGTGCACCTGAAGGAACAGTGCCCGGACAAAACCTATGCCATCCTCGACTCGAAAGACAGTTTCGGCGGCACATGGGACACGCATAAATATCCCGGCGTGCGGTCAGACTCAGATCTTTACACGTTCGGCTATCGTTTCAAGCCTTGGGTAGGGGCCCCGATCGCATCCGCGGAGGAGATCCTGAAGTATATGGGTGAGGTGATTGAGGAAAATGACCTCAACCCGCACATCCGCTACGGCCACACCATCACCCATTGCAGCTTTTCGCGTCAAACCAACCTGTGGACGGTTGAAGCCCTGAGCAAGGCAGACGGGAAAACGCACCGCTTCACCTGCAACTTCCTGTGGATGTGCCAGGGATATTATAATCATCATGATCCCTACATCCCCGACTGGCAGGGCATGTCTGACTATAAGGGCCTTTTCATCCACGCGATGAAGTGGACGC
Organism: uncultured Sphingomonadaceae bacterium; assembly: GCA_937996655.1. Classification (GTDB taxonomy): domain Bacteria; phylum Pseudomonadota; class Alphaproteobacteria; order Sphingomonadales; family Sphingomonadaceae; genus Aquisediminimonas. The sequence goes on from CALKUK010000014.1 coordinate 467,143, forward strand.
CCGATATTGATGTGACAGGCAAGAAGGTCCTCGTCATCGGGTCCGGCGCCACGGCGGCGACGGTCATTCCGGCGATGGCCGGAAAGGCCGCGCATGTGACGATGCTGCAGCGCTCCCCCACCTATTTCTTCTGCAGCCCGAACCAGAATGAACTGGCAGACCGGCTGCGCCAGATCGGCATTGATGAGCCCACGATCCACCGGGTCGTGCGCCAACAGATCCTGTTTGATCAGGACGTGCTGACCAAGCGTTGCCTGGAAGAGCCCGACGCCGTCGTGGAAGAATTGCGCGCGCTGATCCGGATGTATGGCGGTGAGGACTTCCCGTTTGAGCCGCACTTCACGCCCAAATATCGCCCTTGGCAACAGCGGCTCGCCTTCTGCCCGGACGGAGACATTTTCCAGGCAGCGGCCAAGGGTCAGGTCAGCGTGGTCACAGACCATATCGAGCGCTTCACGGAAAAGGGCGTGCTGCTCAAATCCGGCGAAGAGCTGGAAGCCGACATCATCATGGCGGCGACGGGCTTCAAGCTGTCGGTGCTGGGCGACATTCCGTTTGAAGTGGACGGCAAGCAGGTCGATTGGTCAGAAACGGTCAACTATCGCGGCATGATGTTCACAGGTGTGCCGAACCTTTTGTGGGTGTTCGGCTATTTCCGCGCCAGCTGGACGCTGCGCGTGGACATCCTCGGGGATTTCGTGACCAAGCTGCTCAACCATATGGGCAAGAAGGGCGCACAGCGGGTCGAGGTCCAATTGCGGCCTGAAGACCACAACATGCCGCTCTTGCCCTGGATTGAGGAAGATAACTTCAATCCCGGTTACCTGATGCGCGACATCCACAAAATGCCCAAGCGCGGGGACAAGCCTGAATGGCGGCACAATCAGGATTACTGGATTGAAAAGGATGAAATTCCCGCGATCAACCTTGATGGCGGAGAGTTTCTCTACAGCTGACATAAGGCGGGCGGGCATCCGCTGCGATGCCCGCCCGATTGGATTTGACTCAGGCGGCGGGCAGCAGGTGCCTTTCACCGGCGATGCGCATCATCGCCTTTTGCAGCTTTTCAAAAGCACGCACTTCAATCTGGCGGACGCGTTCGCGTGAAACGCCAAATTCTTGGCTCAATTCTTCCAGCGTGCGGGGTTCATCGACCAGACGTCGCTCGGTCAGGATCTGTTTTTCACGATCGGTCAGATTCTGCATTGCCTCGATGAGGAGCGCGTGCCGTTGAATGCGTTCTTCCGCATCGGCCACAATCTCATCCTGCAACGGCCCGCCGTCGACCAGCGTGTCCTGCCACTGGCCTTCGCCGTCTTCGTTGAGTGAGACGTTGAGCGAGGTGTCGCCACCGCCGAGCATCCGGCGGTTCATGCTGATGACTTCGTCCTCGGTCACGCCAAGGTCGGTTGCGATCTTGCGGACGTCTTCGGGCCGCAGATCGCCATCCTCATAGGCTTCGAGGTTTTTCTTCATCCGACGCAGGTTGAAGAACAGCTTCTTTTGCGCAGCGGTGGTGCCGAGTTTCACAAGGCTCCACGACCGCAGGATGAATTCCTGGATCGATGCCTTGATCCACCACATGGCATAAGTGGCGACGCGGAAGCCGCGGTCTGCCTCAAATTTCTTCACACCCTGCATCAGGCCGATATTGCCTTCGGCAATCAGTTCACTGACGGGCAGGCCATAGCCGCGATAGCCCATGGCGATTTTGGCCACGAGGCGGAGATGCGACGTCACCAGCTTGGCGGCCGCTTCCGGATCCTGATGCTCTTCAAATCGCTTGGCGAGCATATATTCTTCTTCCGCGGTCAAGATGGGGAATTTCTTGATCTCGGCCAAATAGCGGTTCAGCCCATCCTCGCTGTTGAGCGCAGGAATGGTAGACGCACTCTTCGGTTTCACAGCCAGCGCTTTGCCGGTCATATTCATCTCCCTGTCCGCAGTTCCCTCATCAAGCAGAACTGCCTCAGACTGGTCCGCTATGCCCGAAGGCAGCTTAACAGTTGCTGCATATCAGATGGGATGGGACTCTCGAAAGTTAAAGTCCCCCCCGTAATTGGATGAACAAATCCTAATCTTGCCGCGTGAAGGGCCTGCCTGTTGAACTCCAAACGCTTCAGAACCTCCCGATGTTCCGAGCGGGAACGGCCGTAAACGGGATCCCCCATAAGAGGGTGGCCGATGGAGGCCATATGGACGCGCACTTGGTGCGTGCGGCCGGTTTCGAGCTGGCATTCCATTAGCGCTGCCTGTTTGAGCGTCTCCACCAGCCGCCAATGCGTCACCGCGCGTTTGCCGCGCCCGACGCTGACAATGGCAATCTTCTTCCGGTCTGCGGACGACCGCGCAAGATTGGCATCAACCGTGCCGGAGCCGGATTTGGGCAGCCCGGCGACGATGGCGGCATAGCGGCGTTCGATGCTGTGCTTGGCAAATTGGGCGGCCAGTCCCTCATGCGCGGGGTCGGTCTTGGCGACCACCAACAGCCCTGACGTGTCTTTGTCGATCCGGTGGACAATACCCGGCCGGGCGACGCCGCCAATGCCCGACAGGCGGCCGTTGCAATGATGCAGCAGCGCATTCACCATGGTCCCGTCGTAATTGCCTGCTGCGGGATGGACGACCATCCCGGCGGGCTTATCGACAACGAGCAGATGATCATCCTCAAAGACGATCTCAATCGGGATGTCCTGCGCCTCATTATGCGCGGGTGTGGGCGGCGGCACGGCGATGCTGAACGATGTGCCTTCTTTGGCTTTGGCCGACGGATCCCGCGACAATTGCCCGGCACTCATCACCTGACCGGATGAAATCAGCGCTTTCAGACGCTCTCGCGAATAGGTGGGCAACAGGGCTGCGAGCGCACGGTCCAGCCGCCAGCCTGCCATTTCAGCCGGGATTGTGACGTGTTCTTGGATTGCGCTGTCGCTCATGCAATAGCCTTGCGCCCATGACGCTGCGGATATCAAGCGAATTGCTGACGCGCCTGCGGGCGCTTGCTCAAGCGACACCCGACAGGGAGGTGTGCGGGCTGCTGCTCGGCTGCGGATCTGAAGTCCGCGATGTCCGCCCGGCCGCCAATGTTGCGGCCGCGCCGCAGATCCATTTTGAAATTGACCCCGCCACGCTGATTGCGGCGCATCGGGCCGCGCGGTCGGGCGGGCCGCAGGTCATTGGGTGCTACCATTCGCACCCCGAAGGACGCGCGCGCCCTTCTGCCGAGGATGCGCGGCTGGCAGCGCCGGACGGCCAATATTGGATGATCCTTGGCACAGACGGCGAGACGGCCTGGCAGGCGGTCGCGGGCGGCGACGTGTACGACCGGTTCATTCCGGTTGCACTTGCCTCACCGGACTCGGTCGGCCAAAGGGAGACGAGCGCCGATTTGCCGCCATTTTGAGGACATAAGAATGAAGGTCGATGCCGTCGAATTTGCCAGCCTGCTCTGTTCACGGCTGTGCCATGATTTGTTGAGCCCGGTCGGGTCGATCAACAACGGTATTGAGCTTCTGGCCATCGAAACAGATGACGACATGCGCCAGCAATGCCTTGATCTTCTGGCGGACAGCGCCCGGACATCGGCCAATAAGCTGAAATTCTTCCGCCTCGCCTTCGGGGCCGCCGGCGGCTTTGGCGACAAGGTGGATGTGCGTGAGGCGCAACAGGCGATTGAAGGCCTGTTTTCCAACAATAAGCGGCTTGAACTGGGCTGGATGGTGGCTGAACCCACGCTCGCCAAGCCGGCAATCAAGGTGCTGTTGAACCTCGCCATGATTGCAGGGGACACGCTCGTGCGCGGCGGTCGGCTGGATGTGGGGGCGGAAATCCATCTGGACCGCACGGAAATTGCCGTGCGCGCGACAAGTGAACGGCTGATCCTTGATGACAACATCCGCAAGGCGCTGACCGGCGATCTGGCGGAGTCTGAATTGACGCCGCGCGTCGCAGCTGCATGGATGGCGCACCAGATTGCGACCCAATCGGGCGGGGCGATCCAGGTTTCCGAGCCGGATCAACCGTTTCTTTTGTTCGGCGCGACCCTGATCGGCTGAGCCAAGCCGTCGGACTTTCCAGCGGCGCCTTTGGCCGAAATTAACCGTCTTCGCCTAGAGCGGGCCCGATAATTTGGGCATTTCAAATGACGGATCTTTTCGGGGAATTCATCGCAGACCTGCGCGAGGGCTTTGAGCGCGCGGCGCCGCAGCTCGCCTCATGGGTGAAAGACCCGCAGGATCGCGCTGCGCTCGATGCCGTCTTCCGCTTCGTTCATACGGTGCGGGGCAATGCCGGTTTCCTGGATCTGGAACGTTTTGAACGGCTGTGTGACGGGGCAGAGCGTGGTCTGGCGCAGGCCCGCAATGGGCAGTCTCCCCTGACCTCCGATTTTGTGGCGGGTATCGCCGCGTTGGTGGAGCGTCTGGGGGCCTTGGCAGAAGCTGTGGAGGCAGGCGTCGGCCTGTCGGGCAAGGATGAGCCGGACATGGTCCGCGCCCTTGGCTTTGACCCCATCGACAAGCATGACGAGGGCAAAGCGGGGGGAGGGCCTTTCCAGCGCCGGACGCGCACCGTGCGCATACCGGCGGAACAGTTTGAGTTGCTCGCCACCAGCATGGAAGAGGTGGAGGCTGGACAGCGTGAACTGCTGGAGCTCCTGTCGTTCGTTGAGCCGAACAGCCCGATGCTGCCCGCCATCACCGACTTGTCGGCCCGCATCGCGTCCATGGCCCGCGCGCTAACGGCGAGCAGCCAGCAGCCGGTTGAACGGCTTTACGCAGGGCTGGGCACCATCGTCGCGCAGGCGGCGGAAAGCTGCGGCAAGCAGGTCCGGCTGGTGCTGGAGGGCGGCAGCATCATGTTTGACCGCGAAGTGGTGGACGGGCTGCGGGATCCGTTGCTGCATGTGGTGCGCAATGCCCTGTCGCACGGCCTTGAAGCGCCCGCAGCGCGCCGCGCCATGGGAAAGTCGGAGGCGGGCCTGATCCATGTGGCGGCGTCGATTGTCGGGGACCATTTGATCCTTGCCATTTCGGATGACGGGGCCGGACTGGATGAGGCTGCCCTGCGTGCCGCTGGCCATGCCAACGGTCTGATCGGTCTGCCGATTGAGGACATTCTCCAGTGTCCGGGTATCAGCACCGCCCAAGAGGTGACGGCACTGTCCGGGCGTGGTGTCGGTTTGGATGCGGTGGCCCAAAGGCTCCAGCTTCTGGGCGGGGCGATCACGTATGACAGCGCCGGCGGGCAAGGGCTGACGGTTACGCTTCGCGCGCCGTCGCGCCGGAAGGCCGCATATGCCGCGTAGCGCGTTGATCGTGGATGATAGCCGGCTGATCCGCGCCATTGTGCGCCGGATGCTGGAATCGCTTGGCTTTGACGTGTCCGAAGCAGCCTCGGGGCGTGAGGCGCTTTTGCAATGCGAAGCCAAATCGCCTGCGCTCATCGTTCTGGACTGGTGGATGGAGGATATGAACGGGCCGGAGGTTGCCGCCACGATCCGCGCGCGTTCTGGGGCGCCGCAGCCCCGCATTCTTCTCTGCTCCACCGAAACCCGTATAAGCGAGGTGCGCAAAGCGATGCGGGCGGGGGCTGATTCCTATCTGCTCAAGCCGTTCGACAAGGATAAAATTGCCCATCGACTGCAAAGATTTGGCTTCCTTTGACGGCCGCTCTATGGCCAAAGAATGACCACACAACCCCAGCATAAGTTTGGCGGCTATGACGTCCTTGTCGCCATCGCGATGAACGTGATGTGGGGGCTGAACCTGATCGCTGTGAAGATGGGTGTGGACCTCGTCCAGCCGTTGACCGCCGCCTGGCTGCGGCAGGTGATGGTGCTCCTCATCTGCGTGCCCGCGCTCCGGATTATCGACGGAAAGATGCGGGAACTGCTGACGCTCGGCCTGCTGTCAGGCGCGCTATTCTATATCATCGTCAATATCTCGATGGCGGTGTCGACCAATGTCAGTGCGCTTGCCATTGCCGGGCAGCTCGGTGCGCCTTTCTCCCTCATCCTTGCTGTGATTTTTCTGGGAGAGCGCGTCCATAAATATCGGATCGCGGGCATGGCGCTCGCCTTTTCGGGTGTCGTGCTGGTTGTCTTTGATCCGCATGTCGTTGATGAACGGCTCGGCCTTGCGCTGACGGCCGCGGGAAGCCTTGTCTGGGCGACCTGCTCGCTCATCCAGCGGCGGCTGATCGGGGTGCCGGTGCTCACGATCTACGCTTGGGTCGGGCTTGTCGGCACCGTTGTTCTCGGCCCGCTTGCCTTTGTGGCGGAACCGGCGGCCTTCGCCAGCATTCCTGACCTGCCTTTGTCGACCTTTGGCTGGGTGCTCTTCTCCGCGCTTGGTTCAACTGTTATCGGTCAAGGTGCCATGAGCATTCTGTTGCAACGCCACCCCGTCAGCACGGTTGTGCCGCTGACCCTGCCGACCCCCGTCATTTCGGTGGTTGCAGCGTCCTATTGGTTTGGCACCAAGATGACGCCGATGATGATTGTGGGCGGTGTAGTTGTGTTGATCGGCGTTGCCATCGTCACGCTGCGCACGGCCCGCGCTGCCGAGCACCGACAGGATTGACCATGAACTTCATCGACACGCCCTCGCCCAATTTTGATGCGCGCGCGCTGCCGGTGACGATGGTGGTCCTCCACTATACGGGCATGATCGACGGGGCGTCGGCCATTGCCCGCCTTGCCGACCCGGAGGCGAAAGTCTCTGCGCATTATGTCGTGGCCGAAGACGGGCAGGTCGTCCGCATGGTCGATGAATCGCAACGCGCCTGGCATGCCGGCCGGTCCTGGTGGCGCGGCACGAGCGACATCAACTCGGCGAGTGTCGGGATTGAGATCGTCAATCCCGGGCATGAATTCGGCTATCGGCCCTTCCCCGAGGCGCAGGTTGATGCGGTTATTGAACTGCTCGGTGGGGTCATGGCGCGGCACAACATCACGCGCGGCAATGTTGTTGGCCATAGTGACGTTGCCCCGGCCCGCAAGGAAGACCCGGGTGAACTCTTCCCCTGGTACCGCCTCGCCCGGCTCCGCCTCGCGCTGCCCAGGCCGACCAAGAATTTGATGGACCCGCACTGGTCCGATGCTGGCTTCCTCCTCGCGCTGGAACGGTTCGGCTATGATGTGACCGACGGCGTCGCCGCGATCCGCGCCTTCCAACGGCGCTTCCGCCCGGAAATGATCGACGGGATTATCGACGGGGAATGCCGCGCCATCTTGCTCGCGCTGCTACTGCCGAAGCCCACCGGGGACTAAGCGGGGCTCCCCCACACATTCCCCTTCCAAAGTAGGATTTCGTCTGATTTATCCTCAACGGCGGCGGTCGCCGCGTCTGTTTTTTGAGGAGGCAGCAGCATGGCCATCAGCTTTGAAATCATCCGTGACGGTAGGGACTATTGGGCGATGGCATCGGGCGGCCCGCGCTTCTTTGTCGGCCGGCGTGTCAGCTATGAAGGGCGCGTCGGGCTCTACAATGTGTTCCCCGGATCGCCGCTGACAAAACTTGATTTTGATCCGAAAAATTACGCGGGTCAATTTGGGTTCTGGGCAGCGTTCATCACGCCGACAGCGGGGTGTGAGGGGCGCAATTTCCTGACTCTCAACAGCTATGATCGGGCGGCATTCACCTTCGGCTTCGGGCAATTTGCAGCCCATGTGCCGGAGGGTGATTTTGTCCGCTACTTCCGGTCCATGCTCGCTCTGCCGGAGGCGGCGGACTATTTTCCGGACATGTCATTGGTTGGCGGCCGCATCCATGGTGGTGCAGGGCTGCTGGAAACGACCGGTTCCACTGCCGCGCTCATGGCCTATCTCAATCCCGCGCCGGACAAGGTTGACGACGCAGAGGTGTTGGCGGCGGCGCGGCTCATGCACTGGACGGCCACCTGCAGGCCTGCCCGTCTGGCGCAGATTGCCCAGATGATCGCCAGCTTTCGCCTCTATCTGGCGCGCGCGGATAGCAAAGGGCTGATTGACGGACGCAGCGCCGCTTTGTGCTGTGTCATTGCTGATCTGCTTTACCATGGTCGCGGAGGGCGCAATGTCTGGGCGTCGGTCTCTGCCGCGCTTGCATCGCCCGATCCGTTTGGAGGCCTGATGGCGATTGGAAGCAACCAGTGGGTGGAGCGCAAGGTGACGTTGCGGCGGCTTATTGAGGCCGATCCACAGATGCAGGACCGGCGCTGGTCTTCGGCCAAGAGGGACTTTGTGTAAGGCCTTAGCCCGTCATTTTCACAGTGCCGCGCCCGGCCTGTTTGGCCTTGTAAAGCGCCTGATCTGCCTTGGCGAGCATGACGCCAATGTCGAAATCGGGGCCAATGGCGGCGACACCGGCGGAAAAGTTGACATGGCCGACCGGGCGACCCGTCTGACGGTCAACGATGCGGCGGTCGGCGAGGTCCTGCCGCGCTTGCTCGGTTAGATCACGCGCCTGCCGGGCCGTCTTGCCTTCGAACAGGATGACAAACTCCGCGCCTTCATGGCGGGAGACTTTGCCGCGCTGGTCGATACAGTCATCGAGCACGGTGCCAATGAAGGTCAACACCCGGTCCCCTGTCGCGGGGCCGTGGATGTCGTTGATGATCTTGAAATTGTCGACATCGCAAAAGGCGATGGACAAGGGGGAGTTGTAAATGCGGGCGCGTTCAGCGGCGGACCCCAATTCGCGTTCAAAGGCGCGGCGGTTGGTCAGGCCGGTCAGTTGATCGGTCTCGGCGCGGGCCTTTTCCTGCTGCAAATTGCCTTGCAACAGCCCCACCGCTTCGGTGCGGGCGCGCAGCTCATCTTCCACTTTGCGGGTCTTTTCGACCATTTCACGCGTCAGCTGGACCAGCTTGGCGAGGCTATCGGCTGTTCTTTCAGGGTCTGCCAAAGAGGCGGACCCCTCTTCCAAAGAGGTGCTGAAACGAGCGGCGTCATCGCCGGATTTCTGCATCAGCCCTTCGACGGCCTTCAGATGCTCCTCGACGCTCGATGCAATGGCGGACAGTTGTTCTGCCGACACCTGATCGATTTCGGCCCTGCTGGCATCATAGGATAGATAGGATTTGCGCGGCGGCACATCCCGCGGCCCGCCGAAAATCTTTTCCCAGAACATGTGGCCCACCTAAGTTCGAACTCCGATCAGTTAACGGCTTGATATTTTTAGTCTTTAGGGCCGACGTTGCACCGTCCGCCGGACCGGCCTAAAGCGCTTTTGCCAGAGGGCCGGGCGGCCGCCGGTATGTCTTCGGACATGCGGGAGGAAAGTCCGGGCTCCAGCGAGGATCGGTGCCGGATAACGTCCGGCGGGGGTGACCCCAGGGAAAGTGCCACAGAAAGCAAACCGCCGGTGCTTCGGCCCGGTCAGGTCGAAAGGGTGCGGTAAGAGCGCACCGCGCGTCCGGTAACGGAAGCGGCATGGTAAACCCCACCGGGAGCAAGACCGAATAGGGGCGGCATATGGGATTCCTCCTCCCCGTCGCCCGGGTTGGTTGCTTGAGCGTTCTGGTAACAGGACGCCTAGAGGAATGGTCGCCCATCCCCGGATTTCGGTCCGGGGTGGACAGAACCCGGCTTACAGGCCCTCTGGCATTTCATTCCCATAGGTGAATGGTGGCTTTTCGTGGGCCGCGTTCCTCGCTAACGCTGATCGCTCTATGGCTGACCAATCTCCCCTCGAGCAGTTCAAACAGGTGCTGACAGGCACTGCGCGCGCCATGGCGCATGAGCCTGAGGTGGAGCTGGCCTTTACCGCGGACGCACCGACGCAGGTTGGTAAAAACTTCCGCGTGCCGATGCCGGGCCGCCTGTTGCCGCCCGATCAGGTGGCTGAAGCGCGTGGCTTTGCCGATGGCATGGCGCTGCGCTTGCGGCACCATAATGATGGTGTCCACATGGCGAACCGCCCGTCCGAAGCGGTGGCCGGCGCTGTGTTCGACGCGATTGAAAGTGCGCGTGTGGAAGCCATTGGCGCCCGCGCGATGGAGGGCGTGCGCGTCAATCTGGGCCATGCGCTCGACATGCGGATGCGGTCGGACCCGATTGCCCGGGCACAAGGCGCAGACGAAGTGCCGTTGCCTACCGCGATCGGCTTGCTGGTGCGGGAACGGCTGACGGGTGATGCTGCCCCGTCTGCGGCACAGGCCGGGCTCGACATGGTCCGTGGCTGGATTGAGGAAAAGGCAGGCGAAGACCTCGACGCCCTTTCGAACGCGCTCGACGATCAGGGGCGCTTTGCCCAGCTGGCACAAAAGCTGCTGCGCGATCTGGAACTGACCGCCAACCCCGATGAGATCGACCCGACCGATTCGAACGACCAGTCCGAAGACGAGCAGGAAGGCGAAGGCGAGCAGGAGCAAGACCAGTCTGAAGAAGGCGACAGCCAGACCCAGATGGATGCCCGCGCCGAAGAAGGTGAAGGCGAAGCCGAAGACGGCGAACAGCAGGAAATGGAAGCCGAATCGGACATGGACTCCGATGGCGAACCGGGTGACGAAGGCGAGGAGGGCATGCTCCCCGTCCGGCCGAACCGTCCGCTGTCGGATCTGCCGCCGCAATTTGATTATAAGAGCTGGACGACCGAGTTTGACGAAGTCATCGCCGCGACCGAGCTGTGCGATGAGGATGAGTTGACCCGGCTGCGTGCCTATCTCGACCAGCAGTTGGTTCATCTGCAGGGCGCAGTGACAAAGCTCGCCAACCGCCTCCAGCGCCGCCTGATGGCGCAGCAGAACCGCAGCTGGGATTTCGATCAGGAAGAAGGCTTGCTTGATGCCGCGCGCCTTGCCCGTGTGGTCACCTCGCCGGGCAGCTCGCTGTCGTACAAGATTGAGCGTGATACCGAGTTTCGCGATACGGTCGTCACGCTGTTGATCGACAATTCCGGCTCAATGCGCGGCCGACCGATTTCCATTGCCGCGATCAGTGCCGACATCATGGCCCGCACGCTGGAGCGCTGCGGCGTGAAGACGGAGATCCTCGGCTTCACCACGCGCGCCTGGAAGGGCGGGCAGTCGCGAGAAAGCTGGCTGGCTGCTGGCCGCCCCGGCGCACCGGGACGCCTCAACGATCTGCGCCACATCCTCTATAAGGCCGCCGACGAGCCTTGGCGCCGCGCCAAGAAGTCGCTGGGCCTGATGATGCGCGAAGGTCTGCTTAAGGAAAATATCGACGGCGAGGCGCTGCTCTGGGCGCACAACCGGATGATTGGACGGCCGGAGGAGCGCAAGATCCTGATGGTCATTTCCGATGGCGCACCGGTGGATGACTCGACGCTGTCGGTCAACAATGGTGCGTATCTGGAACGCCACCTGCGGCAGGTGATCAACTGGATTGAGAATAAGTCGCCGGTCGAACTCTGCGCCATCGGCATCGGGCATGATGTGACGCGCTATTATCAAAAGGCTGTGACCATCATGGATGCCGAACAATTGGGCGGCACGATGATTGAGCAGCTGGCCGGTCTGTTCGACACGGATTGACGTTACGTCAGCCCAAGCGCAATCTTCCCGCCATCCGAAATGGCAGGGAGAGAGGCCATGTCTGATACGTCACGCAGCGCACCCAAACACCTTTGGATTGTCGGCGCCCTATCGCTCATTTGGAACAGCTTCGGCGCGCTGGATTACACGATGACGCGGTTCAAGCTTATTGCGCTGCCGCCTGCGCAACTTACCTATCTCGACCATTTCCCGATCTGGGCGAGCATCGGCTGGGCGCTCGGTGTATGGGGCGCCTTTGCCGGCTCCATCCTGCTCCTGCTGCGCAGCAGACATGCGGTATTCGCGTTCGTTCTGTCGCTCGCTGGTCTTGTCGGCAATCTTGTCTGGCGCTTTGTGCTCTCGGGCACGGATGAGGCGGTGCTGTTCGGCGCCAACCCCTATCCGCTGGCAGGCGGCATCCTCGCGGTCGCGGTGGCTCTACTGATCTATGCCCAGCGACAAAAGGCCGCAGGGGTGTTGCGCTAGGCGATCAGTCCGGAAGCTGAACAAGCACTGCAGAATCCGTCCAAAGCTTTTGCATGACGCCCTCATCCTGCGCCAAGGTTGACGGGTCCGGCCAAGTCAGCTTGCCTTTGCGCAGGGCCGCGTAAATCCGCCCTGTCGGAGGGCTCGTCACTGTCGCAAGGTCGCTCAGGCCGCGTCCGGCGTCGGACAGGCGGTTCATCGTTTTGGCGAAGGGCACAAATAGGGGCAAAAGCGGCCAGATGAGGTGGCGGACAACCCAAGGCTGATCGCGGGCAAGGCCGGTGCCGGGGGTCAGTCCGGGGTCATAGGCAAAAACCTGCCAATTCTGGTCCTGTGCTGCCGCACTTTGGGCGAGAGCTTTGGCAGTCAGCAAATTGCACAGCTTGGACGTTGAATAGGCCCGCATCCCGGCGGCAATCGGCGACGCGTCGAGCGCCTCATCCTGTTCCGGGAATGCAAGCTTTTGAGCATCGGCGTGGCGCGGGGGTGGCACACCCGTTTTTTCTGCCGGATCATGTGTGCCGCTCGACGTGATGACGATGCGGGCGCCGGGCGCAAGGCGCGGCATCAGCAGGCGAAGGAGCAGGTAATGGGCCAGATGGTTGCTGCCAAAGGTCGTCTCAAAACCGTCCTGTGTGCGGGTTGAAGCGTCCGGCCGTTGCCCCCCTGCGTTGAGGATGAGGCGTGCAATCGGCTCGTCGGGAAGGGCCGCCACAAAGGCGCGTACGCTGTCGAGGCTGTTGAGATCGAGAGGAAGGGCCGTCCAGCCTTCGACTGCCGCGCCCGCTGTCCGAACGCCGACAATGTGGCGCATCTTGCTTTGGCCCGACATGGCTTGGTCTGCCCGCACAATGCGCGCTGCGGCATCTCGGCCCAGCCCGCGTGTTCCGCCTGTCATCACTGTCAGCATGGCTTAGTCCTTGAATTCACGAAAGAATGATCTGCCCATCGGCATGGCGGGCAGGCAGGGGAAGCACAAGCCCGACCTTACTTCTTTCCCCACTTCTTCTGCACCTTGCCATAGCGCGTCTTGCGCGTGCCCGGCTTGCCCTCGTTGGATCGGCCCATGATCGGCGCCTTGTGCTGATCAACCGGCAGGCCGAGTTCGGTCGCCTCCAGCGTGCGGATTTCATCGCGCAGGCGGCCGGCCTCTTCGAATTCCAGATCGGCGGCGGCGGCACGCATCTTCTTTTCAAGGTCTTCAATGTATGCGCGCAGATTGTGGCCAACCATATGCTGAGGCCCGTCTTCAATCTCGATGGTGACCTGATCGCCCGAGGCGACGTGCGAGATGATGTCGCCAATGGCGCGCTTGATCGTTTCGGGCGTGATGCCGTTTGCTTCGTTATAAGCGAGCTGCTTGGCGCGCCTGCGGTCGGTTTCGTTGATCGCACGTTCCATGCTGCCAGTCATGCGGTCGGCATAGAGGATCACGCGGCCATCGACGTTGCGCGCGGCGCGGCCGATCGTCTGGATGAGCGAGGTCTCTGAGCGAAGGAACCCTTCCTTGTCCGCATCGAGGATCGTGACCAATCCGCACTCCGGAATGTCGAGCCCTTCGCGCAGCAGGTTGATGCCGACGAGCACATCATACACGCCCAGCCGCAGGTCGCGGATCAGTTCGATGCGCTCCAGCGTTTCCACGTCAGAGTGCATGTAGCGGACCTTGAGCCCTGCCTCATGCATGAACTCGGTCAGGTCTTCGGCCATCCGCTTGGTGAGCGTGGTGACGAGGGTGCGATACCCCGCCTCGGCGGTCTTGCGGCATTCGTTGATGCAATCCTGCACCTGATCTTCGGTCGGGCGGATCTCGACGGGTGGATCGATGAGGCCCGTTGGGCGGATGACCTGTTCGGTAAAGACGCCGCCTGTCTGTTCCATTTCCCAATTGCCTGGCGTCGCGGTGACATAGGTCGTCTGCGGGCGCATCGCCTCCCACTCGTTGAAGCGCAACGGGCGGTTGTCGATGCAGCTGGGCAGGCGGAATCCATATTCGGCGAGCGTCAGTTTGCGCCGGTGGTCCCCGCGCGCCATGCCGTTGATCTGGCCGATGCCGACATGGCTTTCGTCCACGAACAGCAACGCATTGTCGGGCAGATATTCAAACAACGTTGGCGGCGGCTCACCCGGCATGCGGCCGGTGAGGAAACGGGAATAATTCTCGATGCCCGCACAGCTTCCGGTGGCGGTGATCATCTCAAGGTCGAAATTGGTGCGCTGCTCCAGCCGCTGCGCTTCGAGCAGCTTCCCTTCCGCCACCAGCTCCTTCAGCCGTTCCTGAAGCTCAAATTTGATCGCTTCCATCGCCTGTTTCAGCGTCGGGCCGGGCGTCACATAATGGCTGTTGGCATAGACGCGGACATAATCGAGGCTGGCGACCTTCTTGCCGGTCAGAGGGTCGAACTCGACAATCTCCTCAATGTCATCGCCAAAGAAGCTGACGCGCCAGGCGGTGTCTTCATAGTGCGAGGGGAAGATTTCGAGATTGTCGCCCTTCACGCGGAAATTGCCCCGTGAGAACCCAGCGTCGTTGCGTTTATATTGGAGCGAAACGAGCTTGCGGATGACCTCTCGCTGGTCGACCGACTGGCCCTTCTTCAGATCAAAGATCATCGCCGAATAGGTTTCGACCGATCCGATACCGTAAAGGCAGGAAACCGAGGCGACGATCAGCACGTCATCGCGTTCCAGAAGCGAGCGGGTGGCGGAATGGCGCATCCGGTCAATCGCTTCGTTTACGCTCGATTCCTTTTCAATATAGGTGTCGGAGCGCGGCACATAGGCTTCGGGCTGATAATAGTCGTAATAGCTGACGAAATACTCGACCGCATTGTCGGGGAAGAAGCTTTTGAATTCTCCATAGAGCTGGGCGGCGAGAATCTTGTTGGGCGCAAGGATCAGCGCCGGGCGCTGCACCGCTTCAATGATCTTCGCCATGGTGAAGGTCTTGCCCGAACCGGTGACGCCCAGCAGCACCTGATCACGCTCGCCCGCCTGAACCCCGGCGACCAGCTCGGCAATGGCGGCGGGTTGATCGCCCGCAGGCTCATAATCGCTCACAATCCGGAACGGCTTGCCGCCTTCCACCTTGGGCGGGCGGGCCGGCCTGTGCGGAACAAAGCTTTGGCCGGTTTCCGGCTCGTCGAGCGAAGTGCGGATGATGAGGGACATAAGAGGAACGTAGAGGGTCGGCCGCCATGTGACAATGGCGAAGCCGGGGCCTCAAGCGCTATTGACACCAATGTCAACAGAAGTCATCTTGTCACTATGGCACCGATTCACTTCACCGACCCAAGCCGCAAGCGGCTGAAACTCCGTCCCTTTAAGGCGATGGGGCATTTCCGTAAGCTCATTGCGAATAAGGAAGATACTGAACAGGTCTTCCACATTTCGGAATGTCTGCCGTCCAACGCGTTCTTTGAACAGGCGAAGGCGTTCTGTGCCAGTGAAAAGGGCCGCGCGCTGATGGAGAGCGAGCCGTATCTGCCAGCCGTGCTCGATGATCATGAGACGCTGTTGAAGATGCCCGAAGGTTCGGTTGCCCATGCCTATGTGGCGTTTATGCGCCGCGAAGGGCTGACCGCTGCCGGTCTGGTCGAGGAATCGGAACGTGTCCGCCGCCCGACCTATGGCGACCAGCTGGAATGGTATGGCAAGCGCACGCGTGACACGCATGATCTGGTCCATGTTCTGACCGGCTATGGCCGCGATGCGCTGGGTGAACAATGTGCGCTTGGCTTTTCATACGGGCAGGATCGCGGTTGGACCGCGCTCGTCATCGCATGGGCCGGTGCCGTGGAACTCCGCCGCCGCGTGAAAATTAACGCACCCGTGTTCAAGGCCGTGGGGGAAGCGCAGCGTATGGGCACAGCGGCCCAGCGGATCATCGAACAGGATGTCCGCGCTCTGCTCGCTGAACCGCTGGAGGCCGCCCGCGCGCGCCTCGGCATCAGGCCGACGACGCAGTACACCAAGGCGCATAGCGTTTATCGTGCCCGCGGGATTGATCCCTACAACTTCTTGGCGGCTGCCGCCTGATCTGCTTGCCATTTCGGGACGTTTCGCGTTCTATCGCCGCGTCCATTGCTTGGGCGGGGAGATGATGATGAAGGCCGCTTTCGGGATATTGATTCCCGCGCTGTTGATTGCCGGGTGTAACAAGACGCCGGGCAAAGATGATGTGGTGCTGACCAACGCCTCCGTCGCTGAAGCAAATGCAGCGGCCGAAAAGGTGGAGACCATCACCCCCGGGCAATGGACCGTCACCACCGAAATTACCGACGTGCGCTTGCCTGGCGTTGAAGGTGAAGAGCCACAAATGGCCGACGCCATGATGCAGCAGATGAAGGGCCGCACGCAGACACAGAGCACCTGCGTTTCCCCAGATCAGGCCCGCGGGCCAAACTCTGCGCTGATCGGTGGCACCGCCAATGGGGCGTGCAGCTTCGAAACCTTCTCGCTGCTGCGCGGTGCGCTCAACGCGGTGCTGACGTGCCGGAAGGAAGATGCTGCCGGTCAGATGGTTGTCGCCGTTAGCGGAACCTATGGCGGGGACCAGTTTGACCTGGAATCGGTAACCCGCGTGGAAGAGACGCTCGATCAACCCAAGGACAAAGCGCTGCGCGTTGTATCCACCGTCACGGGCCACCGGACCGGCGATTGCCCGGCCAAGACAGGAAGCTCCAAATGACCGAAGCCTATGTTGACCCGACACGCGCCGCCTTTGATCTGTTCAAATCACTGCCGCGTGATACGCCGCTCAATATGCTCAACTTGATCCGGTATCGCGAACTTGCGGTCTATCCCGAGGGGCATGACCATGCGGGCAAAGGCTGGACGGGTGCGCGCGCTTATGAGGAATATGGTGCGACCAGTGCGGCGATCTTCGAACGACTGGGCGGCCAGATTGTCTGGCGCGGCCGGTTTGAAATGGTGCTGACGGGCCCTGCGGAGGAGCAGTGGGATGCAGCCTTCATCGCCGCTTACCCCAATGCGGGTGCGTTTCTGGCAATGGTGACTGACCCGGATTATAAGTTGGCAGTGGTGAACCGTCAGGCGGCGGTGGCGACCAGCCGCTTGGTGCGCTTTGCGCCCTTGGGGATTGAGGGCGTCAAGTTCGCTTGAGCTCCACCTTCCGTTTGCCCTGAGCTTGTCGAAGGGTCGTTTTCTGCTTTGCGCCGACATTCGGTGAAGAGAAACAACGGTCCTTCGACAAGCTCAGGACGAGCGGATAGTTTTGGCGTACTCAGCGCAATTCCTTGCGGATCATAAGTTTCAGGCCAGACCAGATCGCGTCCAACGCGCACACTTTCACATCGACCCAGCCCATCGGAGTTGCGACCTCGCGGATCGTATCTTCGGTAAAATCACATGGGAGCTTGGACGCCTTTTTAGGCCAGCTCACCCAAACGAAGCCGTCGCTTGCGATGGCGTTGCGCAATGCGGCCAAGGTCTTTTCCATCACGGCGCGTTCGGCGGTGAAGATGTGCGCGGCCATCATGCCGGGGGCGATGTCCACCAGTTCACGCAGCCCCACATCGCCAATTTCGGCGCGGACGGAGGCTGGCATGTCCATCAGCCAGATGGTCATGCCGGGTTTGAGCGACAGCTTCTTGGCGAGCGGCGAGCCGGAATAGCCCGCCGCCGCCGCCATCGTCAGTTGTTCATCAGAGTGGGCAGGAAACCTTCATGCGCGGTGCGCAGTGTGTCGAGCGCAATGCCTGACACGCTGTTGCCGCCGGTCGTGCCGATGCGGATCGCGCCCGGAATGGTCACATCCGCTGCGGTCGTCACGACATAACGCGCCTGATCTTCGCCAAAGGCCTCAGCGGTGGTCATGGCATCCAGCGTCGCGCCGATCTTTCCGGCCAGCGCCATTTCCGCGACCGCCACGATGAGGCCGCCATCTGAAATGTCGTGAACCGCGGTGGCCACACCATCCAGCACGAGTGTGCGGACCTGTTCGCCATGGGCGCGTTCTGCGGCCAAATCGACATGCGGTGCCGCCCCGGCTTCTTGTCCATGCACTTCGCGCAGCCAGATCGATTGTCCAAGATGCGTGCCCTTGCCGCCGATCAGCCAGATGGCCTGGCCTTCTGCCTTAAAGGCGATTGTGGCGGTTGTGGCCCAATCGGCCATCAGGCCAACGCCACCAATGGCCGGAGTCGGCAAGATGGCAGAGCCACCGCCGGTGGCCTTCGATTCATTGTAGAGCGAGACGTTGCCCGAGACGATGGGATAGTCGAGCGCGCGGCAGGCCTCTGCCATGCCCCCCAGCGCGTGGACGATCTGCGCCATGATTTCGGGGCGTTGCGGGTTCGCAAAGTTCAGGCAGTTGGTGATGGCGAGCGGGGTCGCGCCAACAGCCGAGATGTTGCGATAGGTTTCAGCGACGGCCTGTTTGCCGCCTTCATAGGGGTCCGCATAGCAATAGCGCGGGGTGCAGTCGGTCGACATGGCGAGCGCCTTGCCAGATCCATGGACGCGCACGACGGCAGCATCGCCGCCCGGGGCCTGCACGGTGTCACCGCCGACCTTGTTGTCATATTGCTCCCAGATCCAGCGGCGCGACGCGATGTCGGGGCTGCCCATCAGTTTGACGAGGTCTGCGCCAATATCGGTGCTCTCAGGCACGTCACCGAGCGCGGGCACTTTGGCCCAGGCCGCATAATCGGCTTGCGACAGATAGGGTCGTTCATATTCCGGCGCGTCTTCGGCCAGCGGTCCGAGCGGAATATCGGCGACGACATCGCCATTCCATTCAAGCACCATGTGGCCGCCCTCGGTCACTTCGCCGATCACAGCAAAGTCGAGTTCCCACTTTTTGAAGATGGCTTCGGCCATGGCTTCCTTGCCCGGCTTCAGCACCATCAACATGCGCTCCTGACTTTCCGAGAGCATCATTTCATAAGGCGTCATGCCCGTTTCGCGCTGCGGAACGGCGTTCATGTTCAGCCGGATGCCGCAGCCGCCCTTGGACGCCATTTCGACGCTGGAGGAGGTGAGGCCGGCCGCGCCCATATCCTGAATGGCAACGATCGCGTCGGTCGCCATCAGTTCCAGACAGGCTTCGATCAGCAGCTTTTCCGTGAAGGGATCCCCCACCTGCACGGTCGGGCGCTTTTCTTCCGAATCTTCGCCAAAGTCCGCGCTGGCCATGGTGGCCCCATGGATGCCGTCACGCCCGGTCTTTGAGCCGACATAGACGATGGGGTTGCCGACGCCCGAGGCCGCGCAGTAGAAGATCTTGTCTGTCTCAGCGACGCCCACCGTCATCGCGTTGACAAGGATGTTGCCGTCATAAGCGGGGTGGAAGTTCACTTCCCCGCCCACGGTCGGCACGCCGACGCAATTGCCATAGCCGCCAATGCCACGCACGACGCCCGAAATCAGGTGACGCATCTTGGGGTGGTCGGGGCGGCCGAAGCGCAGGGCGTTGAGGTTGGCGACCGGACGGGCCCCCATGGTGAACACATCGCGCAAGATGCCGCCGACGCCTGTTGCAGCGCCCTGATAGGGCTCAATGTACGACGGGTGGTTGTGGCTCTCCATCTTGAAGATGGCGGCCTGCCCATCGCCAATGTCGATGACGCCTGCATTTTCGCCGGGGCCACAGATCACCCAAGGCGCCGTGGTTGGCAGCTTTTTCAGATGAAAGCGTGAGGATTTATAGGAGCAATGCTCCGACCACATCACCGAAAAGATGCCGAGTTCGGTGAGGTTCGGCTCCCGACCCATGGCGCGCAGGACGCGCTCATATTCTTCGGGGGAGAAGCCGTGTTCGGCGACGATTTCGGGCGTGATCTGGGACATGGGCGGGCCTTAGCGTTGTCGAGCGATTCCGCCTAGCCCCGAATGTGTGCCGCACCGCCTTGGCCTGTCAGCTTTATCAGGGCGTCAGCGCGGCCCTTGCCGTTCTGCCTACCTCCGGCAATAGGAACTGCAAAGGAGAGACTCGCATGGGCATGCTGGAAGGCAAGGTTGTCGCGGTAACGGGCGCAGGGCGCGGCGTCGGGCGGGAGATCGCCCTTCTGTGCGCCAAACATGGGGCTGCGGTGATCGTGAATGATCCGGGTGTCGGCGGCGGTGGCGAAGGCGGCGACGCCGGGCCTGCGCAAGAAACCGTCAATGACATCATCGCAGCGGGCGGACGGGCGCATGCCAATCTGGCCAGCGTGGCCGACCCTGTGGGCGCGACCACGATCATCGAAGATGCGGTCCAGCGCTTTGGGCGGATCGACGCGGTCGTCAACAATGCAGGCATCCTGCGCGATACCATCTGGCACAAGATGAGCCATGAGGATTGGCGCGCTGTGATCGACGTGCATCTGAATGGCGCTTTCAATGTGTCTAAGGCCGCCACGCCCTATTTCCGGGAACAGCAGTCGGGCAGCTTCGTCCACTTCACGTCAACCTCGGGGCTGATCGGCAATGTCGGGCAGGCGAATTATTCCGCCGCCAAGCTCGCCATTGTTGGCCTGTCGCAATCGATCGCGCTGGATATGGCGCGCGCAGGCGTGCGATCCAACTGCATCGCGCCCTTCGCCTGGAGCCGGATGATCGCCTCCATCCCGACCGAAACGCCCGAGGCCAAGCAGCGGGTTGAGCGTTTGAAGACAATGAGCGCGGACAAGATCGCACCGCTGGTCGTCTACCTCGCGTCGGATGCGTCGAAGGATGTGACCAACCAGATCTTCTCGGTCCGCAAGAATGAGATCGTGCTCTACAACAAGCCACGCCCGATCCGCTCCATGACAAAGCTGGAAGGCTGGACACCGGAAGCGATTGGGGAGGAACTCATCCCCGCCTTCCGCCCAAGCTTTGCGCGCGCCGATGAAGTTTCGGCGCATGTTTTCCCCTACGACCCGATTTGAGGACAGGCACATGACGACCGGCATGGACGCAGACCTTTTTGAACAGTTCATTGAACAACTGCACCGCTATGTGCGGGAACGGCTGATCCCCGCCGAACGCGAGATCATCGAGACGGATCAGATCCCTGAGGCCATCGTGCAGGAGATGCGGGACATGGGGCTGTTCGGCCTCACTATGCCCGAGGAATATGGCGGCGCGGGGATGAACATCACGCAATATGCGCGGACTATCAACACGCTGTCTTATGCCATGCCGGCCTTCCGCTCGATCATCTCGATCAACATCGGCATGGTCTGCTCCGCGCTGAAAAATGGCGGGACGGACGCGCAAAAGGCGCATTGGCTGCCACGTCTGGCCGCAGGAGAGATTGCAAGCTTTGGCCTGACCGAACCTGGTTCGGGGTCTGACTCCGCCGCGATGCAGACGATGGCCGTGCGCCGGGGTAATGGCTGGGTGATCAACGGCACGAAGCGTTACATCACCAATTCCCCCATGGCGAAGGTCGCGCTCATCATGGCGCGGACGAGCAAAGAAAGCCTGCCCAAGAACGCGCACGTTTCCGCTTTCCTCGTGCCCATGGATGCGCCGGGTGTTTCGGTTGGCAAGTCAGACAAAAAGATGGGCCAGTCCGGCAGCCATATCGCGGACATCATCATGGAAGACGTCGAACTCCCCGCCGATGCGCTGCTCGGCGATGAGGAAGGCAAGGGCTTCATCACCGCGATGAAGAGCCTCGACAATGGCCGCATTTCCGTGGGCGCGGCTGCCACTGGTTATGCCCGCCGCGCGCTGGATTCGGCTTTGCGCTACGCCAATGAGCGCAAGGCCTTTGGCGAGCCCATCGCCAATTTCCAGCTCATCCAGCAGATGCTCGCCGACAGTGAGATCGAAATCTACGCCGCCGAAGCCATGATGGCCGACGTGACGGCGCGGGCCGATGCGGGTGAGAACGTGTTGAGGAAAGCCGCCGCCTTCAAGGTCTTCGCCAGCGAAATGTGCGGCCGCGTGGTGGACCGTGTGGTGCAGATTTATGGCGGCGCGGGCTATCTCGCGGAATATGATGCCGAACGCTTCTTCCGTGATGCGCGCATCTATCGCATTTACGAAGGTACGACACAGATCCTCCAGCTCCAGATTGCCAAGCACATGCTGCGCGAATGGGCGGCGGCGTGATCCATGTATAACCTCCTCTCCGGCCTCTCGATCATCGAGGCGTCGTCGTTCGTCGCCTCGCCGACAGCAGGGCTATACTGCGCGCAGTTCGGGGCGGAGGTGATCCGTGTGGACCAGATTGGCGGTGGGCCGGACTATCGGCGCTGGCCGGTGACGCAAGACAACAACTCGCTTTATTGGGAAAACCTCAACCGCGCCAAAAAGTCGGTCGCGCTGGACCTTGGTCGACCCGAGGGACGCGAACTGCTGCAAGAGCTGGTGCGCGCCACGGGGCAGTTCATCACGAACTTTCCGGCGGAAGGTTTCCTGTCCCATGCGAAGCTTGCTGAAGGGCGGCCGGATCTCGTCACCGTGCGCATCATGGGCTGGGCCGATGGCGCGCCGGCGCTGGATTACACGGTGAACAATGCGGTCGGTTATCCGATGATGACAGGGCCGGGGCCAGAGCCGGTCAACCATGTGTTGCCTGCTTGGGATTTGTTGTCGGGCGGCTATGCGGCCTTTGCCTTGCTCGCGGCGATCCAGAAGCGGGCTGCGACAGGCGAGGGGAGCGAGGTCCGCATTCCCCTGTCCGATGTCGCCATCGGGTCGGTCGCGAACCTCGGCGGTATTGCCGAAGTGCTCTATTCAGGTGCCAACCGTCCACGCCTTGGCAACACCGTATATGGCCTGTTCGGGCGCGACTTTGTGACCCGCGATGGCCAGCGCACCATGATTGTGGTCGTCACGCCGCGCCAATGGGCGAACCTGCTCACCGCGCTCGACTTGACCGATGCCATCGCCGCGCTTGAAGCGGCACGGGGTGTCAGCTTTGCCAAGGATGACGGGCTGCGGTTCGATCACCGCGACGCGCTCTTCCCCCTGTTCGAGGCAGCGATTGCCGCCCGCGACCATTCTGATCTTGCGGTTGCTTTTGATGCGGGGGGCATTGTCCACAGCGCCTATCGCACAATGATGGATGCGGTGGCGGATGATCGGCTGGTCGGCCAAAACCCGATGTTCAGCCGGTCCACCGACAACCCGTCCGGCTTTGCCTATCCTGCCGCCGGATCGTTCGGCACCGTGCCGCAGCAGGATCGTGGCGCGCCCTTGCCCGCCCCGCGTAACGGGCAGCATAGTGAGCAGGTGCTCGCTGAACGGCTCAATCTTTCCTCGGGCGAGATTGCCCGCCTTATCGACTCCAAAATCGTAGGAACCGCCTCATGACTCAGCTTCGTCGCGCTGCCATCGTTGCCCCCATCCGCACCCCCGTCGGCAAGTTCGGCGGAGCCTTGTCCTCCATGACGGCGGGGCAACTGGGGGCTGTCATCCTGAAGGCGCTGATGGAGCGCACGAAGATTGATCCGTCGCGTGTCGACGATGTCGTGTTCAGTCAGGGCTATGGCAATGGCGAAGCGCCGTGCATTGGCCATTGGGCTTGGCTGCTCGCGGGGCTTCCCGAAGAAGTCCCCGGTTATCAGCTTGACCGGCGCTGCGGCTCTGGCCTGCAGGCGATCATCAACGCGGCGATGATGGTGCAGACGGGGATGAGCGATGTCGTCGTCGCAGGCGGCTGTGAGAGCATGTCCAATGTCGAGCATTATTCGACTGACATCCGCAAGGGCGTGCGCGCGGGCAATCTGACGCTGCATGACCGGCTGACGCGTGGCCGCGTGATGAGTCAGCCGATTGAACGCTATGGCGTGATTTCCGGCATGATCGAGACGGCAGAGAACCTCGCCAAGGATTGGAACATCAGCCGTGCGGCATGCGACGCTTATGCCGCGCGCAGCCATCAGCGTGCTGCCGCGGCATGGGCGAACGGCCTGTTTGCTGACGAGCTGGTGCCCGTCTCTGTGCCCCAGAAAAAGGGCGACGCCGTCCTCTTCGATCATGATGAAGGCTATCGTGCCGATGCCAGCTTGGAGACGCTGGGCAAGCTGAAAGCGCTCGAAGGTGGCGTGGTGACAGCGGGTAATGCCAGCCAACAAAATGATGCGGCGGCGGCGTGTCTCGTTGTTGCCGAAGACAAGTTGGAAGAACTCGGGTTGGAACCCATCGCCTATTTTCACAGCTGGGCGGCAGCAGGGTGTGACCCGAGCCGCATGGGCTATGGCCCGGTGCCCGCGACCGAACGGCTGTTCGCGCGCAATGGCCTGTCGTGGAAGGACATTGGCCTCATCGAACTCAACGAAGCCTTCGCGCCGCAGGTGCTCGCCTGCCTTAAAGGTTGGGGCTGGTCGGATGATGACAGCCGGCATGAGATGCTCAACGTCAATGGCTCCGGCATCTCGCTTGGTCATCCCATCGGTGCGACCGGCGGGCGGATTCTGGCCAACCTCACGCGCGAACTGCACCGCCGTGATGTGAAATATGGGCTGGAGACAATGTGCATCGGTGGTGGTCAGGGAATCGCTGCGGTGTTTGAGCGTGCGTAAGGACCTCCCCCTTGGGGGAGGGGGACCAGCGAAGCTGGTGGAGGGGTCGCGTGCGTGCGGTATGCCCGTGTCCATTCCACAGCTGTCTGCGCCACCCCTCCACCACCCTTCGGGTGGTCCCCCTCCCCGTGTCGGGGAGGTTCAATGAACCTCTACCTCACCGCTGCGCAAAGCTATCGGGACGCGGCCCGTGTCGCGTTGGCGTCGCGCGATCAAAACGACCAGCGCGCCGCGCATGGCTTTGCTTGGGTCGCGACAAGTGTGGCCGCCCTCGAAGCCATACTCGACTGGCGCGCGCGCAATGGCGACGCCAATCCGGTTGATGCGTTGGTCGCAGAACTCGCCTTTGCTGAGACCATTGCGCAGCTCATCGGCGGTCTGCCCATGGGGCAGAATGAAATCTTCCGTCCGTCCGATCTTGGTCTGGGTGAAGCAGCCCGGACATTGGCGGATGCCTGCGCGCCTCTGCTCGAGGGGGATCATGCGGCAACACGCGCGGCGGTCGGCCAGCATTTGGCCGAGGGCAATTGGCCGAGCGAAAGCTTCCACGATGCGGAGCTTGATGCCATTCGCGATCAGTTCCGGCGTTTCACCGATGCGGACATCCTGCCGCACGCGCATAAATGGCATCTGGCGAATGATCTGATCCCCGATGCGACGGTCGCGGCGATGGCGGACCTGGGGACGTTCGGCGTCTGCATTCCCGAAGACTTTGGCGGGCTCGGCCTGTCCAAACTCGTCATGTGCATCGTCACTGAAGAATTGTCGCGTGGCTGGATCGGCGCGGGGTCGCTCGGCACGCGGTCCGAAATTGCGGGCGAACTCATCACGCTCGGCGGGACGGACGCGCAAAAGGCGCATTGGCTCCCCAAGATCGCGAGCGGCGATGTGCTGCCCACCGCCGTCTTTACCGAACCCGATACCGGCTCCGACCTCGGGTCGCTCCAGACGCGGGCGCGGCTGCAGGGCGACCAATGGATCATCGACGGCGCGAAGACATGGATCACCCATGCCAGTCGGTCGGACATGATGACGCTGCTCGCCCGCACGCTCCCTGATGCGAAGGGCTATGCGGGCCTCTCCATGCTGCTCGTCCCCAAACCGCGCGGGACGGAGGCGGACCCGTTTCCGGCAGATGGCATGTCCGGTAGCGAGATCGAAGTGCTCGGCTATCGCGGGATGCGTGAATATGCGCTCCAGTTTGACGCGATGACGGCCCCGGCGGATGCGCTGCTCGGCGGCGAAGAAGGACAGGGCTTTAAGCAATTGATGCGCACCTTTGAAGGCGCCCGCATCCAGACTGCGGCCCGGGCCGTAGGGGTGGCGAAACGCGCGCTGGAACTCGGCCTCGATTATGCGCTGGGCCGTAAGCAGTTTGGCAAATCGATCATCGCCTTCCCGCGCGTATCGGACAAATTGGCGATGAGCCTTGTTGACCTGATCCTCTCGCGTGAGCTGACCTATGCCGCCGCCCGCGCCAAGGACTCAGGCAAGCGCTGCGATATTGAGGCCGGCATGGCCAAGCTGCTCGCCGCGCGCACCGCATGGTCCAATGCCGATGCCGCGCTTCAGGTGCATGGCGGCAATGGCTATGCGCTAGAATATGAAATTAGCCGCATCCTGTGCGATGCCCGCATCCTCAACATCTTTGAAGGGGCCGCCGAAATTCAGGCGCAGGTGATCGCCAAAGGCTTGGCCGGAGGGCGCAACTAATGGGCGATTGGGACGCGTGGATCGGGCGGATCGAAACCCGGATGGACCGGATCGACACGGGGCTTGCGGCGCGCTGGCTGGCGATGCTGGACCGCGAAATGACGGCGGATGGCATCATGCCGCAGGGCATCCACTGGGCACTCTGCCTGCCCGACGCGCCAACGGCGCAACTGGGGCCGGATGGACACCCGTTGCGTGATGATAGCCCCGATTCCTTCCTACCGCCCGTGCCGCTGCCGCGCCGGATGTGGGCGTCGAGCAAGGTGGACTTTCTTGCGCCACTTACGGTCGACGACAGCATCACGCGGACGTCCAAGGTTCTGTCTGTCACGGCGAAGTCCGGCGGCTCAGGCGATCTTGTCTTCGTGGAGGTGGAGCATCAGACGAACACCGCGGGCGGCCCTGCTGTCCGTGAAGTCCAGTCCATCGTCTATCGCGGTGCCGCCCCTGCCGGGAGCGCGCTGGTGCCGCCATCGCCGGGGCCAACGCTGTTCGACCCCACAGGGTGGAACACCCACCTTACGCTTGTGCCGACGGAGCCTTTGCTGTTCCGCTTTTCCGCGCTGACCTTCAACAGCCACCGCATCCATTATGACCTGCCCTATGCGACGGCTGAAGAGGGCTATCGCGGGCTTGTCGTCCATGGGCCGTTGACGGCGACCAAGCTGCTCCAGCTGGCGCAGGCGGAATTGGGCGACAATGCGCTGGCCAGCTTCGCCTTCCGGGGCACGTCGCCCGCCATCTGCGGGGAACTGCTGCATCTTGTGATGCGCGGGCAGGGCAAAGAGATTGAACTTGGGGCCTTTGCCTCCGATGGCCGTCAGGTGATGGCGGCCACCGCAACCGGGAAAGACTGACATGAGCGAGACCAATGACATCGCCGAAATCCGCCGCGCCGTGCAGGCCCTGTGCGCGGAATTTCCCGGCGACTATTGGCGGGAAAAGGACGCCGCGCGCGCCTATCCGGGCGAGTTTGTCGATGCGCTGACCCGCGCCGGGTTTCTCGCAGCGCTGATCCCTGAAAGCTATGGCGGCTCTGGCCTCAGCCTCGATGCCGCCGCCATCATCATGGAAGAAATTCAGGCGGCCGGCTGCAATGGCGCGTCGGCGCACGCGCAAATGTACATCATGAACACGCTGCTCAAATATGGCAGTGAAGACCAGAAGGCGAAGTATCTGCCCGGCATCGCCAATGGCACGCTGCGCCTGCAGGCCTTTGGTGTCTCTGAACCGACGAGCGGCACCGATACGCTCTCGTTGCGCACTGTCGCAGTCCGCGATGGCGATGACTACATTATCAACGGCCAGAAGATCTGGACGAGCCGCGCGGAATATTCAGACCTCATGCTCCTCCTCGCCCGCACCACCCCGCGCGAAGAGGTGGCGAGCAAGACGGAAGGCCTCTCCATCTTCCTCGTCGATATGCGGGAAGTCGTCGGCAAGGGCATGACCATCAAGCCTATCCGCACGATGATGAACCATTCGACGACCGAGGTGTTTTTCGATGACATGCGCATCCCCGCGAGCGCGCTGATTGGGGAAGAGGGCAAGGGCTTCCGCTACATCCTCTCGGGCATGAACGCAGAGCGCATCCTGATCGCGGCCGAGTGCATTGGTGACGCCAAATGGTTCATCAACAAGGCCACCGACTATGCCAAGGACCGGCAGGTCTTTGGCCGCGCCATCGGCCAGAACCAGGGCGTCCAATTCCCCATTGCCCGCTGCTATGCGCAGATGTGCGCGGCGGAGTTGATGGTCCACCACGCGGCCCAAGTTTATGACGCGGGCGGTAATCCGGGGGCGGAAGCCAATATGGCGAAGATGCTCGCCTCAGAAGCCAGCTGGGCCGCGGCAGACATGTGCGTGCAAACGCATGGCGGCTTCGGCTTTGCCGAGGAATATGACGTGGAACGCAAGTTCCGCGAGGCGCGGCTCTATACGGTCGCACCGATCAGCACGAACCTGATCCTCAGCTATCTGGCGGAACATGTGCTGGGCTTGCCGCGGAGTTATTGAGCGAGCCATTTCATAGCCTCTCCCCGTCACCCCAGCGTAGGCTGGGGTCTCCCCAGTCGGATGCACAAGATGCCAGCCTTCGCTGGCATGACGGTTAGGATCAGAAAGGTCTAAATCTCGAACTTGACGCCCTGCGCGAGCGGGAGTGCACTCCCGTAGTTCACCGTGCTCGTCTGGCGGCGCATATAGGCTTTCCAGCTATCAGAGCCGGACTCTCGGCCGCCGCCGGTTTCCTTTTCGCCGCCAAAGGCACCGCCAATCTCTGCTCCCGACGTGCCGATGTTGACGTTGGCAATGCCGCAGTCGCTGCCGGCAGCGGACGTGAACAGCTCCGCCTCACGCAGGTCTGTCGTGAAGATGGAGGAGGAAAGCCCCTGCGGCACCGCGTTCTGCAGCGCGATGGCCTCATCCAGCGTGTCATAGGCAAAGACGTAGAGGATCGGCGCGAAGGTTTCGGTCAGCGCGGGGCCTTCGTGCGCGGGCAGGCTGACGACAGCGGGGGTGACGTAAACGCCGGGGCAGTTGACGCGTTCTCCGCCCGTCACCGTGCCACCCATCGCGCGGGCAGCGTCGAGCGCGGCCTGCATTGCATCAAAGGCGGCTTCGTCGATCAATGGTCCCATCAGCGTGTCGGTATCGCGGGGATCGCCGATGCGGATGGAGCTTGCGGCGGCACGGATGCGGGCGAGCATGTCATCATGGATGGGGCGTTCGAGGAACAGGCGGCGCAGCGAAGTGCAGCGTTGTCCGCTGGTGCCCATAAACCCGAAAGCCGATGCCCGTAGGGCCAGATCAAGGTCGGCCTTTGCGCTGACGATCGTCGCGTTGTTGCCGCCGAGTTCGAGCAGCGACCGGCCAAAGCGGCGGGCGACCCGTTCCCCAACGATACGCCCCATGCGCGTGCTGCCCGTCGCCGAGACAAGGCGGATGCGTGGATCATCGGTGAGGGTGGCCCCAGCTTCTGCGCCGCCAAGGATTAGCTGGGACAGGTGCGACGGGGCGGCCTCAAACTCTTCGGCCACCTGATTGAACAGCGCCTGCACAGCGAGCGCTGTGAGTGGGGTCTTCTCCGACGGTTTCCAAAGGATGCTGTTGCCGCAGACGAGCGCCAGCGCCGCGTTCCAGGACCAGACGGCGACGGGAAAGTTGAACGCGGTGATGATGGCGACGGGCCCCAGCGGGTGCCAGGTTTCGCTCATCCGATGCATCGGCCGTTCGCTGGCGATGGTCAGGCCGTAAAGCTGACGGGAAAGGCCGACGGCGAAGTCGCAGATGTCGATCATCTCCTGCACTTCGCCCAAGCCTTCGGAAATCGGTTTGCCGCAATCGAGCGTCACCAGTTCACCCAGCGCCTGCTTGTGGTCGCGCAGCGCATTGCCAAGGCGGCGGACGAGCTCTCCGCGCACAGGGGCGGGGACGGTGCGCCATTGGTGGAAGGCCTGTTCGGCACGGTCCGTGGCGGCGGTGACGTCGGCGGATGACGTGTCGGCGACATGGGCGACAATGGTGCCGTCAATGGGGGAGGTGATTGCGCGCGTGCCGGAGGTCCAGCGTGCCTCTTCAACGCCAAGTTGGGTCAGGAGGGTGCGGAGATGGTCTGGGGTCGAGGGCAAGGTCATGGAGAGAGGTGATAGGGCATTGAACTGTGTGCGGCCAGTGTCCCTCACGCGTCATGCTGAACTTGTTTCAGCATCTATGCCTCGCGATTGGATGTCCGTCGGCCCTTGGCATGTATGCCCGCGTTCACGGCATGGATCCTGAAACAAGTTCAGGATGACGTTTTAGTGGG
This sequence comes from uncultured Sphingomonadaceae bacterium, assembly GCA_937996655.1. Classification (GTDB taxonomy): domain Bacteria; phylum Pseudomonadota; class Alphaproteobacteria; order Sphingomonadales; family Sphingomonadaceae; genus Aquisediminimonas. The sequence goes on from CALKUK010000014.1 coordinate 497,086, forward strand.
CTTGCCCTTTTGGTCGTTCCCCCCAAACAAAAAAGGCCGACCCGAAGGCCGACCTTTTTCGTGAACTTGACTGTCGGAAAACCGATCAGGCGTCGTCCGAGGCTTCCGCTGCTGCGGGGGCTTCGGCGCCTTCTTCGGCAATCGTGCCGGGTTCGGCATTGGGATCGAAATCTTCGGTGAACCCTGCGACGTCCTTTTCGAACATCGAGGCCATGATATCGACACCCTGGCTCTGCAGATCGGCTTCTTCCGGCGAGCGGGCAACGTTCACCTTAATGGTGACCGATACTTCCGCGTGGAGCGAAACCTTCACATCATACAGGCCAATGGCCTTGATCGGCTTGTCGAGAACGACCTGCTGCTTGCTGACCTTCTTGCCATCAGCGACGAGCGCTTCGACAATGTCACGCACAGCCACTGAACCATAAAGCTGGCCGGTGTTGGACGCCTGACGGATGAGCGTGACCGAGACGCCGTCAATGCCCTTGGAAGCGGCTTCGGCTTCCGTGCGCTTGACTTCGTTATCGGCGACGATCTTCGCCTTATTTGCTTCAAACAGCTTGCGGTTGGCTTCGTTGGCACGAAGCGCCTTGTTGCGCGGCAACAGGAAGTTGCGGGCAAAGCCGTTCTTGACGGTGACCACGTCACCAATTGCGCCGAGCTTTTCGACGCGTTCGAGAAGGATGACTTCCATCGGGGGTGTATTCCTTACTTCACGATGAAGGGCAGAAGCCCGATGTGGCGAGCGCGCTTGATGGCCTGGGCCAGTTCACGCTGCTTCTTTGCAGAAACGGCGGTGATGCGCGAGGGAACGATCTTACCGCGTTCAGAGACGAAGCCCTGAAGCAGACGGACGTCCTTATAATCGATCTTCGGAGCGTTCTTGGCTGCGAACGGGCAGCTCTTGCGCCGGCGGAAAAATGGGCGTGCCATGGTCTGGTGCCTTCCTTAGAATTCTACAGCTTCGTCGTCGCGGCGCGGCTTGCGGTCGCGTTCGCCCTTGCGCATCATCACCGACGGGCCGGCTTCCTGCTCATCAACCTTGACGGTCATGTAGCGGAGCACGTCTTCGTTGATCTGCGTCTGACGCTCGAGTTCGGCAACGACATCGCCGGGCGCTTCGAACGCAAGCATCACATAATGTGCCTTGCGGTTCTTCGCGATCTTGTAGGCGAGGGTGCGCAGACCCCAAGTTTCGGTCTTGGAGACCTTACCGCCATTTGTTTCGACGATTTCGGTGGCTGTTGCCGCCAACGCGTCAACCTGGGCTTGAGCCAGATCCTGACGCGCAAGAAAAATGTGCTCATAAAGAGCCATAAAGCTTGCCTTTCCTGGCCGATCGCTGACGCCGCCCCATGCGGACGCCCCTCCGGCTTTCTTCGATTCCCTTTTAGGGAAGGCGGGGCATTGGCGGATGCGGCATGAAAAAGCAAGGGCCGCATCGTGAGCGGGCAATTAACCACGCCAATTGAGATGGTTAATAGCGCCGTAGCGGAGGTTGTTGTCCGTTCGAAAAGCAGGGCCGCCGTGTAGATGGTAGGTCATGACCCCGCGCCGCCGCAACAAGACCATCGACTGGGTCGGTTTCATGCTGCTGGCCGTCATGGCCCTCAACGCCATGTGGCAGGCGGGGTATCAGTAGGACGTTACTCGTCCAGTCCCTGATATTTCAGTTCCAGATAGCGGCTCTGCGTCGCGATGCGTTGCAGGTCGCCTGAGGCGATCTGTTCGCTCATCCGCTGCAATTCGCTTTCAACGACATGCAGGCCCTCCACCAGCTGCTTGTCAGGGCTCATACCGTTGAGGCCGTCGCGGCGGAGATGGCCGGGCACGCGCAGATAGCCGTTGACGAGTTCGGGCAGCTCATCGGCGATCAGGCGGCGGATTTCGAGCGCAGCCGGTTCTTTTTCATCCAGCGCCTGAAGCTGCGGGGTCAATTGCTCCAGCTTGACGCCGATGGCATCCGCCAGCCTTTGCGCAGGCGGCGGGAGTGCGCGGCGTTGCCCGGCGAGCCAAACTTCGGTCGTCAACGGCAGCGACTTGAGCGGCGCTGTCGGCAGGCGTTCCGGGTCAACGCGCAGTCCGGCGGGCAGGGCGATGGCGGCGAGCGACAGTCCGGCAAAGAGCATCACGGCCAGCACAAGGCCCATGATGCCGATGGGGCTAACGAGAAGCGCGAAGGCGGGCACCCCGATCAGGAAGCCAAGCGAAAGCCAAAGGACCCGCTTTGCCTTGATCTTTCCGCTGTTGACGAGGCGACCGATCGCGCGCTGCTGCAGGCGGGATTGGCCGCCATGCCGCTGGAGCGCGGCCTCCGCCCGGGCCAGAACGTCGTCGCTGCGCATCGCTGCCCCTTATTCGACCGGCGCGAAAGGGTTGGGCGCGCTGGCTTCGATCGCGGCCTGCGCCTGACCTTCCGCACGGGCGATATAGCCCTTGGACTTTTCGACTTCGCCTTCCAGCGTCTCGACGGTCGTCTTCATGGAGATGAGCGCTTTCGCCTTGAAGGTGTCGATCTGGTCCATCGTCACATAGATGTTCTGGAACGCGCGCTGGAGCGTCTCGACCGGGATGGTGGAGCTGGCGGCCTGTTCGTGGATGCGCGCCGTCTGGTTCTTCAGCATCTCACCTGTGGAATCGATGATGTTGGCGGTCGTCGTGTTGAGCGCGGTAATCTGATCCAGCACCAGCTTCTGCCCGACGAGCGCCTGAGCGACCGTCACAGCCGTGCGCAGAGCCGAGACCGTGGTGGTCGACGCGCGGTCGACGCCCTTGATCAGTTCAACATTGTTCTTTTTGACAAGGTCGAGTGCGAGATAACCCTGCACCGTGACCGCCATCTGGGTGAGCAGATCCTGCGTGCGCTGGCGGGTGTAGAACAACGCGGTCTCGCGGATCGCCTTGGCCTTGGCGGGGTCCGAAATCTCGATGTCCGCAGCACTGGTTTCCAGCTTGGAATCGAGCGCCTTGGACACATGGATCATCTGTTCCAGTCGGCCCATCGCCGCCCAAAGCGTCTGGCGCTCCACATCAATCGCCGCATTGTCCTTCAGCAGCTCATCCTTGCCGGAGGCGAGGTGGGTGAGGATCGACGAGATATGCCCTTGGCTTGATTTGTAGCTGTCAAAATAGTCGCGCAGCCGGTTGCCATAAGGGATGATGCCGAACAGCTTTTTGCGGGTGAACAGGTCATCCTTCTTGCCGGGATCAAGGTCTTCGATCGTGCGACGCAGTTCGGCGAGGTTGGTACCGACGGTTGAGTCCTGATCCATCGCGCGGACGGGGCGGTCAAGGAACCGGTTGGACTGGCCAGCGGCATCGGCAATCTCACGGCGGCCCATGTTGACGAGCTGATCGACCTTCTTGCCAAATTCAGGGGAATTGGCGTCCAGCGTCACAAGTTCTGCCACAAAGGCTTCCGCCTTTTCTTCCAGAGCCGATTTCTTGGTGTCGTCAATCGGGACCAGCCCGGCCGCTTTAGCAGGGGCGACGACCGGCACCGGATCGGGCGCGGTCAATGTCAGTCCAGGGTCCTCAACGGTGGTCGCCACGGGCATCTCCTTGCAAATCTGCCCTATAGATGGAACGAAACACTGTATTATTCAAGTAGAACAGTGGATGTGGTTTATCCTGCTGCCTTTTTTGCGGCGATCATGGCCTCCACGGCGACAAACTTCTCGCGTGGCGCGCCATCGCGGGCGCGGGCGATCTCCGCCTTGTCGATATTCTGCCAGTCGCGGAAGGTGACGACATCCACCCCCCGGCCGTCGAGCAGAGCGTCGAGCGCGGGGCGTCCGATCTTGCCGCTCTTGTCGGCAATGTCCTCAGCGATCAGATCGACAATGGCAAAGCCATCGGGCCGGTTGGTGCCGATGGTGCCGGTCGGCCCCCTGCGCGCCCAGCCGACACAGTAAAGGCCGGGCAGGATGCGCCCGTCATCATTGGCAAAACGTCCGCGGCCATGTTCATAGGGCACGCCTTCAATCGGCGGCGTCTGGTATCCGATGCAGGCGACGACAAGGCGGCAGGGGATGACGTAGCGTTCCCCCGTCGGGACTGATCTGAGGTCTGCATCAAGACGTGTCCGCTCCACCACCATGCGCTCCACCCGGCCATCGCCTTCAATAGCGACGGGCATGGCATAGAAGTCGAACTCCACCGCAATGTCTTTGGGGACATCCGCATTTGCGGCGAAATCGCGCAGATGCGCCACGGATTTGCGCATCCCGGGTTCCAGCAGGGCGTCATCGGCGGCGGGTGGCAGGTCGGCTGCGTCGACCAGCGGCGTTGCGCGGGTCAGATGACCAAGCTCCCCCAGTTCCTTGGGCGTCATGGCGATCTGGTGCGGCCCTCTGCGGCCGAGGATGGTGATACGGCGGATGCCCGAATGGTCGAGCCGGTCGAGTGCATGATCGACGATATCTGCACCGTGAAATTCGTCGCGCGTCTTGGCAAGAATGCGCGTGACGTCGAGCGCGACATTGCCGTTGCCGACGATGACCGCGCCGGGGCCGTCTATGTCGGGATCAAGATCGGCAAAGTCTGGATGGCCATTATACCAGCCGACAAAAGCCGCCGAGCCGACGACACCTGGCAGGTCTTCTCCCTTGATGCCCATCTGCCGGTCATGCGGCGCGCCAGTGGCAAGGACCACAGCGTCGTAGAGGGACTGGAGTTCTCCAATGCTGACATCGCGCCCGACGGTGACATTGCCGACAAAGCGGACATTCTCACTCAGGTTCACCGCCTCATAGCGCTTGGAAACGCCTTTGATCGACTGATGGTCCGGCGCCACGCCGAAGCGGATCAGGCCATAGGGGACGGGCAGCCGGTCAATAATATCGATGCGGACGTCATCGCCAAACTTTTTCTGCGCGGCTTCTGCTGTGTAATATCCAGCAGGGCCAGACCCTACCACTGCGATATGCCGCATCCCCGATGCTCCTCACCCTTTGGTGTTTGGTCGGATGCTAACGGGGGCGGGCAGGAGTGCAAGGGGGGAGTGGCGCTCTCCCCGTGCTCCGTTTGGGCTGAGCCTGTCGAAGCCCTGTCCTTCTTGTTTCGGTGAACAGGAAGGTCAGCCCTTCGACAAGCTCAGGGTGAGCGGTTGAGGAGGGCTACCGATCAGCCCAAGCGGTGGTGACCTCTACTCCGCTGCCAGCGCCATTTCCGCTGTCTGCGGGCCGCGGATGACGATGCCCGGGGTGGCGCCTTGCATCACGCCTTCGCGGAAGGTGACTTCGCCTGACTTAATCGTGGCGACATAGCCGTCTGCCTTTTGCAGGAGGCGTTTGCCACCTGCGGGAAGATCAAAGGCGAGCCAGGGCTTGCCCAGTTTCAGGCGCTCCATGTCGATGACGTTGAGATCTGCCATCATGCCCGGTGCAATCAGACCACGATCATGCAGGCCATAGAGCAAGGCCGTGTCGCGGCACTGGCGCTTGATCGCGACTTCGAGGCTGATGCGCGCTTTCTTGCGGTCGCGCACCCAATGCTGGAGCATGAAGGTGGGCGAAGCCGCGTCGCAGATCGTACCGCAATGCGCGCCGCCATCGGACAGGGAGTTCACCGTGTCGTCAGAGGCTTGCAGGTCTTCGAGGAAGTCGAGATTGCCATCGCGGTAGTTGAGGATGGGGAAGTAGATGAAGCCCTTGCCCTCATCCTTCATCAGCAGGTCATAGCCATATTCAGCCGCCGACTGGCCTGCGGCGGTCGCGCGGGCGAGCACGCTTTCATCTGCTGTCGGTTCATAGTTGAAGTCCGGGTCCATTTCGTAATGCGTGAACCAGCCATTGGCGACGATGTTGAGGAAGTCTGCGATGTCGCTTTCGGGGATGACCGACTCTTCGGCGATCATCCGCGCCTTGAAGGCGGGGTCCTTCAGCTTGGCCAACTGTTGATCCCACGGCAGGCCGTCTATCTCCGCCCAAGCGGGCTTGAAGCGGAACGGGTGGACTGTGCCCTGCCAGGCCATGATGATGCCGTTGCCGCGCAGCGCAATCTGGGCGACGATGTTGGCGCCATTGTCATTCTGGGCGCGCATCTCGCTAATCTGTTCTTCGAGCGGCAGTTCCTTTGCGATGGACTGGAGTGCGGCAAAGGTGACGGGCAGGCCGGTCTCGCGGCTCAATTGGCCCATCCAGCCAAATTCATTCCATTCGCGGCGCATGTCGGAGGCCATTTCGAACACGCCATAGCCGACGCGGCCCATGGCCCGACCAATGGCGACCAGCTCTTCGGCAGTCGCCGTCGTGCCGGGGACGAGTTCCCCATCGACCGACTTGTGGAGCACCGTGCGTGAGGTGGAGAAGCCAAGCGCGCCGGCGCGCACGCCTTCTTCCACGATGCGCGACATTTCAGCCAAGTCTTCGTCCGTCGGGATGGCACCGGGCTGTTCGCGGTCGCCCAGCACATAAGCGCGGACGGCGCCGTGCGGCACATGGGTGCCGACATCGACCGTGCGCGGCAGGCGCTCCAGCGCGTCGAGATATTCGGGGAAGGTTTCCCAGTCCCACTTCATGCCTTCGGCAAGGGCGGTGCCGGGGATGTCCTCGACGCCTTCCATCAGGCTGATCAGCCATTCGTGCCGGTCGGGGCGTGCAGGCGCAAAGCCGACGCCGCAATTACCCATGATGACCGTGGTCACGCCGTGCCAGCTGGAGGGGGCCATTTCCGCATCCCAAGTGGCCTGGCCATCATAATGGGTGTGAACGTCCACAAAGCCGGGGGTGACGATCAGGCCAGACGCGTCAATTTCTTCGCGGCCCTTGGCATCCACTTTGCCAACCAACGTTATGAGGCCGCCATCAACCGCAACGTCTGCTGCAAAAGGCTTTCCGCCGCTTCCATCGACGACAGTGCCGCCACGAATGACCAGATCATGCATCTTCCCGACTCTCCTAAGATTTTGTCTTTGGGTGGGATGCTATCACAAATTGACGTTTGCGGAAGGGCCTTGCGCCAAGGAGGGGTAGTGGAGGACGCCCTGTGGATAACTCTTGACTCAATTGTGCCCAAGCCTCAGCTTTTGAAAGCTTTCACAAGCGAGTCGCAATAGCGGCCGACTGCGAGGGTGGGCGTCCCTCTGGGGCGGTGGGATAAGGGTCGTTTATGCGTATTGCGGGTAGATTGGCGTTGCAAACGCCATCAGGGATAGGCGCTGTGCCCGGGGACGGGTCCCGCCTGAAATCCGACATTCTCAGCTTTCACGGATGCGACATTGTCGTGTCTGGCATTTCCGAATCCAGCTTTGAAGCCAAGCTCAACATTCCGTTGGAAATGGGGGCGTTGGTCCGCCTGCGCCTGCCCGGCGCGGGGGCGATGCTGGCCAAGGTCGCGTCCTGCCAAAATGGCCTGCTCAAGGCAGATTTCGTCAATCCCGTGAGCACAGCGCGTTTGGGTAAAACGCTCGGTATGTCGCGTCTGGCACCGCAACCCGCCTTCGCCTGAATCGTCTGACAAGGTCTGATGGAAAGGCTGCCGTTTCGGCGGCCTTTTTCATGCGCGCAAGAAGCTGCACCGCAATGAAAAGGGGCGGACGAAGTTTCCTTCGCCCGCCCCTTTATCTCAGTGGATCAGACCTTAGGCAGCCTGAGCAGTCAGCGTCTTCCGGCTGCGACGGACAGCACCGCCGACCATGCCAAAGCCTGCGAGCATCATCGCCCAGCTGGCGGGCTCCGGAACTGAGCCCAAAGCCGATGCGAGGAAGTCGCCGTGGATCCACACCGGCACGAAGCCGTTGAATTCACCAAAGCTGCTGTTCAACTTGCCATCGACGTCACCGAAGCTCTGGCCGAAGGACAGGCCGTAAGAGGTGACCGAAGCGATCTTCCCATTCACGAATTCAGGACCACCAGAGTCGCCACCGGCAACGCTGACTTCACCAAAGCCGAGGCCAGTGTCGCAATATTTGGCCCCACCCAAGCCGAAGGCGGCGGCCAGAAGGCAGGAGGCATTGTTGCCAGCCAGACCGTTGTCAAAATCTGACAGGTAGGAATAGCCAATGCTGGCGGTGCCGAAGAAGTTTTCGCCGGTGCCCGGGTCAACATCGGTGAAGAACCCACCAAAGTCTGCATCGCCCAGACGGAAGTCATAGGTGTTGAAGCCCTGACGCAAGCGACCGGCACCGGTGTTGGCCGGGGTCGACCCAACCGAACCGCCGAAGAGCGACCGCAGGCCATAGCCTGCGACATTAAAGTCCAAGCCGGTGAGGTCGGATTCCGTTGCGAGGCTGTATTGCGTCGCAAAGGCAGGCGCGAAATCCTTCAGCGTCAATACCGCGATGTCGTTCTGGTCAATGACTTCACCGGTATAACCGGCGTTCACATTGTAGCTGGCGACGTCAATCGTCGTTGCGCCAACGTTGTAGAACTGATCCTGGTTCGGACCGCCATAGAAATAGGCCGTCGTCTTGATCGGATTGGCCGTACCAGCACCATCGCTGACGCAGTGGGCTGCCGTCAAAATCTGGCGACCACCGTTCATGAGGCTGCCGGAGCAAATGAAGATGCCGTCAGTGCGCTGCATGATGAGTGCAACAACACCGTTCTTCTGCGGACGATCCGCGAGATAGGCAGCGCTGCCGCCGCCCGCGATGGTTGCCGTTGAACCAACGCCGACGATACGGCTTTCGGCCTGCCAGGTAACGCCATTGGATGTGCCGGAAGCTGTCTTCTGAGCCATCGCCGTCTGCGGCAGGGCCAAGGCGGCGCCTGCCGTGAGGGCAAGCATAAACTGAGTCTTGGGTCGCATGTTCTTCCCCTGATTTAGGTCTGTCCCGCCAGATCCGCCTATCCCCGCGAATCCAAAGGATTGATGCCAGATTAAATCAGGTTAATGTTCCGTCAATGCCAAAATGGCATCATTCAGTCCCATTTTGGGTCATATGAAACGGCTCAGCGCCGCGCGTCTCCCAAGCGTTTGGCGGTCGCATATCCGGTGAGCGCAAAGCCCGCACCCCACAGCCATCCGGCCACAACATCGCTGGGCCAATGCACGCCGAGGAGTAAGCGGGAGAGGCCAACCGCCGCCGCACCGATCAGCGCGAATGTCAGCCATAGGCCGCGGTTGCGCCCCGGCAGTAGCAGCGCGCACAGCAAAAGGATGGCGGTGGCATTGGTGGCATGGCCGCTGGGGAAGGAGAGATTGCTGAATGTGTCGAGATGCGGAACGATCTCCGGCCGGGCACGTGCGAAAATCTGTTTCAATATGCTGGAGGTCGCCCCGCCCAGGGAGGGGAAGATGATCATGACAAGCGCGGCACGCACGCGCTGCTTCCACAACAGCCAGCCACCGGCCGCAATCATGAGGATAGACCGCTGAGCGGCATCCCCCATCCAGGTGATCCCCTGGAACACGGAGATGAGCCAATTGGGGGAACTGCCATCGCGCAGGGCGATGGCGCGCAACGCATCAGCCTCCACAGGGCCGCCGATCTTGAACCACACCACGCCCAGCCCGATCAGAAGCGCTGCGGCCATCAGGGCGAGGCCGGGAAATAAGGATGTTGAAAAAGCGCGCCCGCGCTGCGCCCCCCCGCTTTTCGTCATTGCGCGCCTTTGATGAGGTCGCCGCCCTTGATGACAACGTCGACGCTTTCCAGTTCCCGCACATCGGTCAGCGGATCACCATCAACGGCGATCATGTCGGCATAGCGGCCGACGGCAATTGCGCCGACATCCTTTTCCCGGCCCAGTGCCTCGGCGGCGTTGCGCGTGGCGGCCTGAATGGCCTCCATCGGCGTCATCCCATATTGGACCATGATCTTGAACTGGCCGCCGACAAGGCCATGCGGCATCACGCCCGCATCTGAGCCGAAGACCATGCGGACGCCGGCCTTGAAGGCTTTGCGGAAATTGTCGCGCTGGATCTGTCCGATTTCACGGTCCTTGCGGAGGTTGTCGTCCAGCACGCCGTTCTTCTTGCCTTCGGCCTGTGTGTAGTCGGTGTTGTAGATATCCATCGAAAACCAGACGGGCTGCTTTCGCGCAACGGCCAGCTTGATGCCTTCATCGTCAACAAGGCTGGCATGCTCGATCGTGTCGATGCCTGCCCTGATCGCCGCTTTGATGCCGGAGGCGCCATGGGCGTGGGAAGCGACACGCAGGCCCCACATATGCGCTTCATCAGCGATGGCGCGCAGTTCACTTTCAGACAGCTGCTGCTGGCCGGGTTCAGTATTGTGAGAGAAGACCCCGCCGGTTGCGCACACCTTGATCACTTCCGCGCCATATTTGCGCTGACGGCGGACCTGATAGCGCAGGCCTTCCTCGCCATCGGCCACGCCTTCGACGGGCTTTTCAAGGCTGGGCGGCAGGAAGGTGGAATCGCAATGCCCACCGGTGGAGCCGATGGCATAGCCTGCCGGTACAATGCGCGGGCCTGTGGCATAGCCTTCTTCAATAGCTTGCTTGAGGCCAATATCGTTGCGGTTCGCAGAGCCGACATTGCGCACCGTCGTGAAACCGGCGTTGAGCATGTCCTTCGCATTCTTGACCGCGATCATCGACCAGAAGCTGTCGGTATATTGCAGGCCGTTATAGCCGCCCACTTCGGCGAGACCGTCCAGATGGACGTGCATATCGATCAGCCCCGGCAGCAACGTTTTATTGCCCAGATCGATAACCTTTGCGTTGGCCGACAGCTTAACGGTCCGGCTGTCCGCAATCGCAACGATGCGGCCATTCTGTATGGAGACCAGAGGATAATCGATGACCTTACCGGCCAGCACATCGACCATATGCGCAGCGGCCACATAGGTGACCGGCGCATCTTGCGCTTGGACGGCAAGAGGGGCGGTAAGGGCGGCTGCCGCGATAAGCGAATAAAGAGCTGTTTTCATGACCAATTGCTGACAGGCAGCGAGGCGATTGGCAAGGGGTCAGACGCCGAAGCGGATGAGCGCTTCATAACTTGCCCGACAGTCATCGGCGATGCGCTGCTGATCGTCGGTCAGCACCGATGGCGCAGTCGGCGGGCCGAAGCTGTCGCTGTTCCAGACGGCATTATACCAGTGCGATGCCCAGATGCCATCGGCGGGGTGAGGCCCCTTGGGCCAGCGCAGCATTGCGGGATCCCAGTCGATCCCGATGGCGGTGCACAGCGCGCGGAGCTTGACTTCGGGATCGGCCAGCAGCCGGTTGCTGTCGACCACGGGCGCAGGCCGTCCCAGCTGCTGTGAGACGCGGTCGTGATCGTCCACCAGCCGGGCAAAGCCGAGTTGGGCGGCGTCCTTCAGCTCGTTCTTCTGCGCATAGCTCGCAACCATCAGCTCAGGGTCGCGGATCAGGAAGACGTGGATGTGGTCAGGAAACTCCTCAATCCCGACCGGCCCCTCCATATGGTGAGACATGTGTTTCTGATACCAGACGGATTTTCCCTCCGGCACGTCCCCGCGCATCGCGTTGGCCACCGATTGCCAGTCGCAGTCCATGTCGGCCATGATCTCGTCGGCCATGGCGTGCGGCTCTCCGGTCGCTTTCAGATAGGCACCGTAAAAGGGCTCATCGGTGACGGCTGTGTCGGCCCGCGCGGAGAAGCTGCGCATCATCGCGGTCGAGATGTTGCGCGGCCCCGACCACATCGCAATCCGGACGGGGGCGTTGCGGCTGGTCACGGACGCGGATTGGCCTGAATATCGCGCTCGACCAGTTTCTTGTAGAGGCCCTGCAGCCGCTCAACCATCGGCCCGCGCCCTTTGCTGATGATGCGCCCGTCAATGGTGTGGGCGGGCACGACGCCTGCAAAAGTGCCGGTCACAAACGCCTCTTCTGCGCCGTAAACTTCGGTCAGCGAGAAGTTCTTCTCGAACACCGGAATGCCTTCCTCACGGCAGATGCGGATGACATTGCCGCGCGTGATGCCGCCCAAGCAATAGTCGCCGGTGGAGGTCCACACCTCGCCCTTACGCACGATGAAGAAGTGCGTCGAATTGCAGGTCGCGACAAAGCCGTGCGGGTCCAGCATCAGGCCCTCGTTCGCGCCCGCCTCGGTCGCCTGAATACAGGCGGTGATGCAGTTGAGCTTGGAGTGGGAATTGAGCTTGGGATCCTGCACCGCCGGATCGCCGCGCCGGACGTGGACCGTGAAGAGCGTGATGCCCTTTTCGATTACCTCGACATGCGGTTCCTTATGCTCGGCGATGATGACAATGGTCGCGGGCGACACGACGACACGCGGGTCCTGATAGGGCGTGGAGCGCACCCCGCGCGTCACCATCAGCCGAATGTGGCAGGCGTCCATCTGGTTGGCGTCCATGGTCTCATAAAGGCGGCGGACCATCTCTTCGCGCGAGATGCCGATGTCCATCGCAATGGCCTTGGCGCCCTCCCACAGCCGGTCGAGATGTTCTGCCAGAAACGCCATGCGGCCCTTGTGCACGCGGATGCCTTCCCACACGCCATCGCCCAGCATGAAGCCGCTGTCGAACACCGACACCACCGCCTGCGCGCGCGGCGTGAGCACACCGTTGACGTTGATCAGGATGCTCTCGTTACGCGGATCGGGCGTGAAGTCTTGGGTGCCCTGCGCCATTAGAAATGCAGCGCCTTGCCGTAAGCCCCCAACACGCTTTCATGCATCATTTCGCTCAGCGTCGGGTGCGGGAAGACGGTTTGCATGAAGTCCTGCTCCACCAATTCGGCCTGCTTGCCGATGGTGTAGCCTTGGATCAGTTCCGTGACTTCCGCGCCGATCATGTGCGCGCCGAGCAGTTCGCCGGTCGCCTCGTCGAACACCGTCTTGATGAAGCCTTCGGCCTCACCCAGCGCGATGGCCTTGCCGTTGCCGATGAAGGGGAACTTGCCGACGCGGACCTTGTAGCCCGCGTCCTTCGCCTTGGCTTCGGTCAGGCCGACGCTCGCGATCTGCGGGTGGCAATAGGTGCAGCCCGGAATGTTGAGCGGGTTCATCGCGTGCGGGTGGACGTCCTTGTTGCCCAGCGCCTGCGCGATGGCTTCCGCCGCGATCACGCCTTCATGGCTCGCTTTGTGCGCGAGCCAGGGCGGTGCTGTGATGTCACCAATTGCCCAGAGGCCGGGCACGTTGGTACGGCACATCGGGTCTGTCTTCAGGAAGCCGCGATCGGTTTCGACCTTCAGCGCTTCCAGCCCGATATTTTCGGTGTTGGGCACGATGCCGATGGCGACGATGCAGTGGGTGAAGTCCGCCTTGGAAACGTTGCCGTCCTTGGCCTTGATCTCGGCGGTGACACCGGTCGCGCTTGCCTTCAGACTGTTGACGCCTGCGCAGGTCATGATGGTCATGCCCTGCTTGGTCAGCGCCTTTTCAAGGAAGTCGGAAACTTCGGCGTCTTCGACGGGCACGATGCGGTCGAGCATCTCAACGACGGTCACCTCGGCGCCCATATCATTGTAGAAACTCGCAAATTCGATGCCGATCGCGCCGGAGCCGATGACGAGCAGCTTCTTTGGCATTTCCGGCGGCACCATCGCATGGCGGTACGTCCAGATGCGCTTGCCGTCGGCAGGCGCAAAGGGCAGGTCGCGCGCCCGCGCGCCGGTGGCGAGGATGATGTGCTTGGCGGTCAGCTCCTCGGTCTTGCCATCTTTTGTGACCGCGAGTTTGTTGGCGGAGAGCAGCTTGCCCTCGCCCATATGGACGGTGATCTTGTTCTTCTTCATCAGGTGCGTGACGCCCTGATTGAGCTGCTTGGCCACGCCGCGTGAGCGTTTCACCACGGCATCGATGTCTGCGCTGATGTTGGCGGCCGTCAGGCCATAGTCGCCAGCATGCTGCATATAGTGGAAGATCTCCGCCGAGCGCAGCAGCGCCTTGGTGGGGATGCAGCCCCAGTTGAGGCAGATTCCGCCCAGATTTTCCCGCTCCACAATCGCGGTCTTTAGGCCAAGCTGTGCCGCGCGGATGGCGGCGACATAGCCACCGGGGCCGGAACCAAGGACGATGAGGTCATAGTCAGACATGGGGGAGGTCCTTATTTTTTATGCGGGCGTGCAGGGGCGCGGGCGATTGGCATCATCCACTGCAACGAAGGTGAAACGGCCGGTGGCGACGGTTTCGGTAAAACTGCTGTCCCGTTCTCTGCGTTCCGCACGGGCGGAAATCGTCATGGACGTCGTGCCGGTTTTTTCCATCGCGGTGAAGACGGACAATTCGTCGCCCATCACCGCGCCGGCGGGAAAGCGCATCTCGTCTGCGGCGACAAGAATGGCCCGCCCCTGGCTGTGACGCGATGCCCGAGACGCAGCGCCGAGGGCCATCTGGCTGATGATCCATCCGCCGAAAGCACCGCCATAGGGGTTCATGTCCGTCGGCATGATTGTGACGCGGATATCGGGCGATGCGGAGGACATTGTCGTGTCGGCCATCAGCCCGCCATCAAGCCACCAGCCCCAGCGGATTTTCGCACAGCTCACGGAACGCCTTCATCAGCTGAGCCGCGTCCGCTCCATCAATGGCGCGGTGGTCAAAGCTGCCGGTGGCGGACATGACGGTTGCGATCTGCAAGGCGTCATCAATAACGAAGGGCCGCTTTTCTCCCGCGCCAATCGCCATGATCATGGCTTGGGGCGGGTTGATGACGGCGTCGAACTGCTTGATGCCGTACATGCCCATGTTGGAGAGGCTGGCGGTGCCGCCCTGATATTCCTGTGGCTGCAACTTGCCGTCCTTCGCGCGGGCGGCGAGATCAGCCATCTCGGTCGAGATCGCGCTGATTGCCTTGCTGTTCGCATCCGCGATGATCGGGGTGATCAGGCCATTGGGAACGGAGACGGCAACCGAAATATCGGCGCGCTTATATTCGATCAGCGTGTCACCGGCGAAGCTGACATTGCACTTGGGCACCTGCACCAGCGCAAGGCCCAGCGCCTTGATCAGCATATCGTTGACCGACAGCTTGATGCCACGGCCTTCGAGGCTGGCATTAAGCTCAGTGCGCAGTTTGAGCAGCGCATCAAGGCGCACATCGACGGTCAGGTAGATGTGCGGCACCTGCTGCTTGCTCTCGGTCAGGCGGCGCGCGATCGTTTTGCGCATGTTGGAGAGCTTCACGACCTCATGCGGGGTTGTGATGTCACCCAGCTGGATAGGGGCCGGGGCCGAGACAACCGGTGCACGCGCCGCCGGGGCTGCGGCCGACGGCGTCGATCCTTCGACATCCGCCTTCACAATGCGGCCATTGGGGCCCGTGCCGGTGAGACCCGTCAGGTCCACACCACGCTGTTCCGCAATGCGCTTTGCAAGCGGGGAGGCAATCACGCGGTCACCCTTGGGGGCGAGCGCGGGGGCAGTGGCCAGCGCTGGCGCGGCAACGGGGGCCGGTGCTGCGGCAGGCTGTGCTGCGGGCGCTGCCGCCTTTGGTGCCGGTGCGGCGTCGTCCTCGCCCTGAATGAGCGCAATCACGGTGCCGACTTTCACGCCATCGGTGCCTTCGGCGACAAGAATCTTGCCCACCACGCCTTCGTCCACCGCCTCGAATTCCATCGTGGCTTTGTCGGTTTCAATCTCGGCGAGGATGTCGCCGGAGGACACTGTGTCGCCTTCTTTCACGAGCCATTTGGCAAGGGTGCCTTCCTCCATCGTCGGGGAAAGGGCAGGCATTTTCAGTTCGATTGACATGTACGGGTCTACCTCTGGGAAGGTTTTTTGTGAATTGATCGGCAAATCCCTAGCGTCCGCGCGCGGCTTGCGCCAGCCCGAGGAATGGCGCAACTTGCACGCATTCGATTTCAAAGAGGAGAGGTCGCGCCCCATGCGCATTTATCTAGTGGTGGTGGATGAAACGGAAGAAGCGGAAATCGCCCTGCGTTTTGCCGCCCGCCGTGCCGCCAAGACCGGCGGCGGCGTGGAAATCCTGACGATTTCGGAGCCTGAAGATTTTGTCGCCTGGGGGGCGGTTCAGGCCACCATTCAGGCGGAGGCGGAGGAGCGCGCACAAGATGTCGCGAACCGGGCGCTGGATATGTTGGGCGATGAAAAAGGCGTCCTGCCGCGCATCGTCGTGAAACATGGCGAGCCCGTTGCCATGATCATGGAAGCTATTTCGGAGAATCCCGATATCGCAGCTCTGGTACTTGGGGCGGCGAGAGACGGCGTGCCGGGGCCACTGATTGCGCATTTCGCAGGGCCGGAAGCGGGCAATCTTCCCGTGCCGTTGATGGTCATCCCCGGATCGTTAAGCCGGGAGGCACTTGACCGGCTGAGCTGATCTGCGTGACAGCCCGGCCGGTCGTACCCCACCTCGTTCAGCGATAGACGACCCTGCAGACGCAGGTCGGCTTTTTCGTCGGCCGGAGCGCAACCCGGGCACGCTTCGGTGTAACGCGTGCGCGGGTGGGCGCCGGAACATATTCGGTCACATATTCGGTCGTCGTCGTGGTTGTGACGACGGGTTGGCTCTGGATCGTGATGGTTGTCACGCCGGGGCCGACATTGATCACACGTTCATTACCGCCGGTGACATTGTCATCGACAGGGGCCGTATCGTCATAGACGGTGTCGTCTGAAGCGGCCGGAGACACGCGGCTGCGGGTGCCACCGCTTTGATCTGACCACTGTGTGCCATTTTCGTTGGCGCCATTATCATATTGGCCTTCATAAGTGCCTTCGTAGACACGCCCATTCTGGTCGGTCCAGCGCCCGTCCCAGCGACCACGCCACTGGCCGTTGGCGGTGACGCGATCATTCGGCACGTCATAGTCATAGCCATAGTCGATGCTGCGCGAGGGACGCGCCTCGCGGTACACGCGGTCGCGTGCGGGGCGGCGATCCCTCGATGATTCTGCCACAGCCAAACCGGCCAAAGCCCCTACGCCGCCGCCGATCAGCGCACCGGCACCGCGATTGCCGCGACCGCCAATAGCAGAGCCGAGGATGGCACCCGCCGCGCCACCGACAACCGCACCACCGACGCCCGACAGCTTGTCGCTGCGCCGACGCGGGGCATCATAATTGTCATAGCCATCGGGATAGGCGCCGTAATCATAGTCGGCATCTTCATAATAGCTGCTGCGTGTCGCGTTACGGTCCCAATTATAGTTCGGCACATAATCGACCACGCGGCCATAACCGTCCGTCAGCACGGCATCGTCATAATAGCGCGACCAGCCATAGCCGTTGGATGGCGCGGCAAAGCCGTAGCTCGACCAGTTGCCGATATAGAAGCTCGGGCTGATCCAGTAGCTCGGCAACACATAGCCGCGATAGGGACGACGATAGGCGTTCCAGCCGCCCGGCGCCTGCCAGCCGCCAACCCAGCGGCCCTTATATTTTTGGCCGAAGTTTTGGCCCATGACAGGCTTCATATAGGTGCGGGAGATCATCGGGCGTCCCGGCGTGTGGCGGTAAAAGCCTCCGCTCCCCATCGATTCGCCTGCCATTGCAGCGGTCGTGGTCAGGGCAGTGGCCAGCGCAAGTGCCGGAATTAAAAAGCGTCGCATCGTTAACGGCTCCCCGTGTCCTTGGTCCGGCCGGGGGAAACTACCCGCGCAGGACCCTAACAAATCGAGCCATATTTAACATTATTGCAACCATATTGCCACGAACCGATTCTATGGCTTTTGTCCCGTTTCAGGACTTTAGGCGGCGATGCGCGGTGCGATGAGCGCGCAGATTGCCTCCATACCGGTCTGATCTTCGGCGTCGAAACGGGCGGGGTGCGGGCTGTCCAAATCGAGCACCGCCAAAAGTCGCCCATTGTGCAGAACCGGGACGACTAGTTCCGACTGTGAGGCGGCGTCGCACGCAATATGCCCGGGAAAGGCATGGACGTCTTCGATGCGCTGCGTCTCAAGCGTTGCGGCGGCGGCGCCACAAACGCCCTTGCCAATCGCGATGCGGATGCACGCGGCCTTGCCCTGAAACGGGCCGAGCACCAGTTCGTCATCGACCATCCGGTAAAAGCCGGACCAGTTAAGGCCGGGCACATGTTCCCAGATCAACGCAGCGACATTTGCCATATTGGCAACGGCATCCGGCTCCCCGGTTGTGATGGCGTCCACCGCGGCGATCAGATCGCGATACAGGTCAGCCTTTGAGCCCTGGGCAATATCGAATGTGTACATCAGTCGTCCTTTATCCTGCCGCGCCCTTTTTTGACATCGCTGCGGATCGCCTTTCCTGTCAGGCGGCGTTCCTTCGCAGCGCGCGTGGGTTTGGTTTTAACCCGTTTGCGCGGGGCCTGATGCGCTTTCCAGACGAGTTCCGCCAGCCGCGCCCGCGCCTCCTGCCGGTTTGCCTCTTGCGTGCGATAATTGCGCGCGGTGATGACGATTTCGCCGTCTGCCGTCCAGCGGCTGCCCGCCAGCACCTTCAACCGGGCATAGACCGGCGGGGACAGGCGCAGCGCATAGACATCGAGCCGCAACTGAACGGCGGTAGCGACCTTGTTGACATTCTGCCCGCCGGGCCCGGTTGCAGCGAGGAAGCGTTCCTCCATTGCCTCTTCGGGCAACGGGGGATGGTCAGCCATCGGTCGGCTCTACATCGGCTTCTGTATAGCCTGCATATAGGAAAGACGGCGGCAGCGGTGCGGTTGCTTCGACAGGCTTCTTGCCCGCCCGATCCAGCTTCAGATGGCGGGCGTGGAGCAGCATCGGCCCGCGCCCGTTGCCGGTGCCGTAAATGGGGTCTCCCGCAATTGGGATGCCGATGCCGCTGGCGGCATGCACACGCAACTGGTGGGTGCGGCCCGTTTCGGGTGTGAATTCAATCAAGGCGCGCCCGTCCCGCTCGGTCAAAACCCGCCAGTGAGACACAGCGCGTTTGCCCTTGGGGTCCGGCACCATGCGCCAGCCATCGGCCTCGGTGCTTGTCTTGCCCAGCGCCATATCGACAATGCCCTCACGCGCATCGGGGATGCTGTCGAGAATGGCGAGATAGGTTTTGCGGACGATGCCGGCTTCAAAGGCGGCGGCAAACTTCTTGTGCGCTTTGGGATTGCGGGCGAGCAGCAGGCAGCCCGATGTGTCGCGGTCAAGCCGGTGGACGGCCAGTGGCACCCGCGCAAAGCCAAAGGTCAGCATCTTCAGGTGGCTCTCCACGCTGACAGCTTTGTCGCGTGGCGTATCCACAGGAAGCCCGGCAGGCTTATCGATAATGATGGCCTCGCCATCAAGGAACAGAACACGGTCACTTAGGAGCATGAAGGCGCCATGCCACCTGCCACCGTTCGTGTCGAGCGAAGTCGAAACCGACGGTCAGTGCGAGGGCTTACTTGTCCTTGCTGCGGTTCCGGTTGGCGTAGATGAGCGCGCCGAGAATTGCGGCAGAACCGATGCCAATTCCGGCGGCGGCTTTCCAGTTGACCGGCTTCTTTGAGCCTTCCGCCGCTTCCTTGCGGGCGCGGGCGCGCTTCACTTCACGAACGGCTTCGTTGTCCTCGGGCTTTTCTTCATTGTCAGACATGGCGTGTCCGTATCATCCTCAATTGACGTTGCTTCTCATGTGAGTCTCCAAACCCGCAACGTCAACGGGAAATCAGAAATATCCTCAACCTGTTGTCTAACGCAGCTTGTTGTTCGCGCGCCATGATGCACAGTGGGGCGGAGAAAGAAGGGGAGAGAAATGGCAGATATTGCGCGAGAGCCTTATGCCGTCGTCTATCGGGAAGCGTCCGGTTTCAAGGACGTTTATGGCGGCGCTGGCGGCCATGTTTTCGTTGAGTGCATGCGGATCGCGCCTGCGGCATCCCCCTCCAAACGCGTCATTGTGTTCAGCCATCCGGTGGGCGGCGGCGCCTTCCTGCCGCTGGTGACCGCGCTCGCCAAAGCGGGGCACCATGTGATCTACGTCAACCCGCGCTATCGCGGGAATGACAGTGCGCTCATCATGGAAAAATGCGTTTCGGATCTGGGCGCTGCGTTGAGGGATGCGAAGACGCGGTTCGGCTATGAACAGATCGTGCTGGGCGGCTGGTCCGGGGGCGGATCGCTCTCGCTTTTCTATCAGGATCAGGCCGAGACGCCGACGGTTACGCACACGCCCGCAGGCGATATCTATGACCTGACGGCGATGGACCTGCCCAGGGTGGATGGCATCATGCTGCTCGCTGCCCATATCAGCCGGGCGATGACGCTGACAGAATGGATCGATCCGTCGGTTACGGACGAAGCCCGCCCGTTTGACCGGGATCCGGACCTCGACATCTATAACCCCGCCAATCCGAGCCAGCCGCCTTATGACGAGGGCTTTGTTGCGCGGTTCCGGGCCGCACAGGTGGCGCGCAACCGGCGGATCACTGCCTGGGCGCAATCCGAGCTGGCGGCGCTGAAGGCCGCGGGCGAACCTCATGCCGAACGGGCCTTCGTGGTCCATGGCACCATGGCCGATGTGCGCTGGACCGATCCGACACAGGACCCATCCGACCGGCGGCCCTATGAATGTTATCTGGGCGTGCCGAAGGTCGCCAATGACGGGCCGGTGGGGCTGGCGCGTTTCACGACATTGCGGTCCTGGCTCTCCCAATGGGGTTACGACACCACGAATGCGACTGGCCTTGGCAATGCGGCGCGGATCACTTGCCCGGTGCTGGTCATCAACAACACAGCCGACCTCGCCTGCACGCCCAGCCATGCGCAGCGGCTGTTTGAGGCGGTCGGGCATGACCGCAAGGAATATCGCGATATCGCGGGGGCCGACCATTATTATATTGAGCGGCCGGACCTGCTGCCACAGGCTGTCGACACCTGTTCCGACTGGTTGGCGCGCACCTTTGGGTGAGGCGCGGTGGCGCATAAAGAAAGGGACGACAGTCCCCCATCGCCCCCTTCAGGTTACATTGCGGTGACTACGGTTGGTGCAATGCAAGGCGAAGGTGCCTGCCTGCATCCGCCCCTGCAACCCCCGGTCACGATGAACCGTTGTCCCAAAGGCCTGAGCCGTTCATCCTGCCTTGGGCGTATACCAGATCGGTGAGGTGTAGGCCCGCTCCTGATCCTTCAGACGCGCGTCTGCCGGGATCTTGGCCCCATAGCGCAGCGCATCAAATACCGGCCAGCGCGGCGTCGGGATTTCCATCACCCGCAGATAATAAAAGCTGCGGACTTTGGGGTCGAACTCCGGGTCGGCCCAGACGGTGCGCAACTCGGCCGCGCCGATGGTGTTCTTGTAGCTGGCCGTTTTGAGGTCGACAGTGTCGCCCACGGGCGGCAGCTTGTCGCCCACCGGCTTGCGCTTGGCAGGGTCGCTCCAGACCACGTTGAAGATCTTCTCATGCGTCTTGCCGGAGGCATCGACCCAGCCCTTCACCATCTGGACGCGGTCCAGATTGGCGCCGATCGGGTCCTTCAGGGCGGAGAGAATGAACTTCGGCGCACCCTTGCCGGGCTTCAGATCGCTGCCCATGGGCACGCCGCGTGTATAGCCAGCCTTCACCCAATTGGCTTTCCAGTCGGCGTCGCTGAAATCCCAGCCGCCAAAAATGCGCACGATCATACGGGGGCCAGTGGTGGCATAGACTTCACGCTTCGCCATCGCGTCGAAAATCGCGCCGCGCGTATTGGCCTTTGCCCAGACGGCCGCATAGCCGCCCGCCAGATATTGCCAGCCGAACCGACCGGTATTGGGGCCGAGATTCTGCGGCTGCGACGCGCGCGCTTTGCCAGGCTCCCCGCCTGAATGTTTGCCGAAGAAGTTATTCTCATCGGCGGTCGACAGGGCTGTGTGGCTGTCAGTCGACCCGATCATGCCGAGCTTATAGGGGTTCACGCCCGTCTTCTGCTCAATCGCAAGGCCACGCTTCAACGCTTCGCGCACATATTCCCCCGCCAATTTGTCTGGCGTGTTCTTGTGCTCCAACGTCAGGTTGCCCAGCTCCCAGCCGGCATCGCCGAAATCGGCGAACTCATCATTGGGGGACAGGAAGGGATGCGATTCACTGTCGCCCTTGATCTGGGTGGCTTCGACCAGCGGCTCGTGGTTGGAACGGCGACGCGCATAGGCGGCTGTCATCGGCCCGCCATCGGGTCCGGTCACTTGGAACATCAGGCCGTTGGAGACATTTGAATTGTGCGGGATGGCAAGGATCTTGCCGCCCGTCTTCTTCTCATAGCCGTCCATATAGTCCCACAGCTGGTCCGGCGTCGTGCCGATCAGCGAGGAATAAGGCTGAACCTGATCTGCCTTGTCTTTCCCGTCGCGCATGATGACGACGCGGTGCAGGTTATCGCCCTGGCGCATCAGCGTATATTCAAAGCCGTTAAAGGCGGAGAATTTGCCCGGCGTGTTGTAACGCTCGGTGATCTTGGTGTTGTCTTCCCACACGCCCTGAACGCGCTTTTCCTGCTGCTTGGGGTCCAGCATTTCGGGCGGCAACGTCCGCTTGGAGAAGCGGTCGATGAGCTCCATCGCGACGGCCATGGACTCCTTGGGGCCCTTGTTCAGTTCATCATGCCAGCGCTGGAGGAGCGGATCACGCAGCAGGAAACGCGGCGCATCGTGAATTGCCTTCAAGGCGGCCAAGCCGTCCGAATGGTCTGCGATGACAAGGAAATCGAGCGGCCGGGCGAGCTTTGCCTTCAGGCCCGTGGTGGAGGTGACTTCTTCGCCCATGGCAAAGCGCAGCGCCTCTTCAGGTCCCAAACGCACGCCGAGACCGAACGCGTCGGAAGAATTGGACGTGTGGAGATGCGTGTCACCGAAATAGACCTGCTCGGGATATTCGGTTTCCTTGATCTCCGCGTCGGTCTTCTTGCCAGAGATCAGATCCCGTGCCTTTTCACAGGACGACAGGGACAACCCCAGTGACAGACCGAGCGCAACGACCGCTGCTTTTGACATCCAACGCGATTTCATCGCTGTTCTCCCCTAATCCTCTGGAGCGGTTTCAATCAGCAATCGGAGGTGTTTGCAAGGGGGCACGCCTTTGCGTAAGCGCATCAATATGAGCCAAATAGAAGCAGTCATCTGGGATTTCGGCGGTGTCGTAACGTCATCGCCGTTTGAAGCCTTTAACCGCTATGAGGCGGAGCGCGGTTTTCCGCGTGATACCATCCGCCGGATCAATGCCGCAGACCCTGATTCGAACGCCTGGGCGCTGTTTGAGCGGGCGGAAATTGATGCTGCGACCTTTGATACGATGTTCGCTGAAGAAGCTGCGCGCATCGGGCACGACATCCGCGGGAATGAGGTTCTGGCCCTGCTGTCCGGCGATATCCGCCCGCGCATGGTGGCCGCACTCGATACCATCAAGGCCGCAGGCCATAAGGTGGGCTGCATCACCAACAATGTTCCCGCCGGCAAGGGCGCGGGCATGTCGACCTCCGAGAAAAAGGCCGCCGCCGTCGCTGAGGTGATGACGCGGTTTGACCATATCATCGAAAGCTCAAAGGCCGGCATCCGCAAGCCGGACCCGCGCATTTACACGATGATGTGCGCGGCGCTGTCCGTCGCGCCGGAGGCGTGCATCTACCTTGATGATCTCGGCATCAACTGCAAACCCGCCGCCGCCCTTGGCATGCGCGCCATCAAGGTGACGGGCGAGGAACAGGCCCTGGCAGACCTTGCCGCGCTGACGGGGCTGTCGCTGTAACAGCATGAGCTGGCTGGAAGCCCTTGCCGCATTGTTCGGCCTTGCCAATATCCTGCTGATCGTGCGGCGCAGCGTGTGGAATTTCCCCGCCGCCCTGATCATGGTCACGCTCACCGGGATCGTCCTTTGGGATGCGAAGCTTTATTCCGATGCCGGGCTTCAGGCGTTCTTCTTCATCGTCAACATCCTTGGCTGGGCGCTGTGGGCGCGCAACCGGGGGGAGGCGGGGGAGATTATGGTGGACCGGCTCGGCATGCTCGGGCGGCTCGTCTGGATTACGCTGGCCATGGCGGCCACCTATGGCTGGGGCCTGTTCATGGCGCTCAATACCGATGCGACCAACCCCTGGTGGGATGCGAGCGTCGCCATGCTCAGCATCGCCGCCCAACTCCTCATGACGCGCCGATACATCGATAACTGGCATTGGTGGATCGTCGTCAACATCATCTCCATCGGCCTCTATTGGCAAAAGCAGCTGTACGTGTTCACCGGCCTTTATGTGATCTTCCTCGGCATGGCCGTGTGGGGCCTTGTCGAATGGCGCCGTGCAGAGGCGCGTCAGCGTGCGCAGGCCGCAGAGACCGCACAGGCCACTGCATGACCGTCCGCACGATCTGCCTCCACGGCCCGGAAAGCACGGGCAAGACGGTGCTCGCCGCCGCGCTGTCTCAGCATCTGGCCGATGCGGCGGGCGCGGTAGAGATTGTCGATGAATATGGGCGGGAATGGTGTGAGGCCAACGGCACCTATACCAGCATGGCCGATCTGGTGATCATCGCGACAGAGCAGGAGCGCCGCATCACCGCTGCCATCGCCCGCGCGCAGGCAGCCGGGCGGCGCTGGGTGATTTGCGATACCGACGCCGTGATGACCGCCGTCTGGGCAGAGATGCTGCACGGCGGGCAAGACCCCGCCTTTGCGCAGTTGACGCGCACAGCAGACCTGTATCTCGTCCCCGATCTTGATCTGCCCTGGGTGGAAGATGGCCTGCGCTATTTCGGCCAAGCCGACATCCGCAGACGCTTCATGGACCTTTCGCTGGCGGAACTCGACCGCCGCCACCTGCCTTATGCCATGGTGCGCGGGCAGGGCGCAGCGCGGCTGGAAAGTGCGATGGCCGCAGTGCAGGGGATGGTGGGGTAGGCTAGTAACGCCTCGCCGAAATACTCCTTTATTTGATCAGTTATGCATGCTTAAAATGCGGAGAGTTCAACTTCGCTTATTAGGGGTGACATGGCTTCGCGTCTTTGGACAAGGCAAGAGACTGAGCTCGCACTTTATCTTTATTTTCAAACAACATTCGGCAGGATTCATCAAAGAAACCCCGAAATTATAAAGCTGGCTCAGGCTATTGACCGCACACCGTCGTCGGTTGCGATGAAATTGTCGAATTTTGCTAGCTTGGACCCCGAAATTACGGGGTCGGGTCGCAGCGGCCTTAAAGGTGCGTCCTCGCTGGACCGCGAAGTGTTCGCTCAGTTTCTGGATAACTGGGAAGGGTTAGTGGCAGAGTGTTCCCGCCGCTGGGATGACCTTATCGCGACTGAGGTGCCTCGTGCGGTGGACCGACAGGATGGCGGGCTACGCGAGGTATCCGATGGTTTTGGCCAGTTTCCCGCCAATGCTCCCTCGACGGCTTCCCGCGTGGTTGAAGTGCGGCGAGGGCAGCAATTCTTTCGGCGCGCCGTATTAGCCAATTACGGCTCGAAGTGTTGCATCACTGGAATCGCGGACGAGCGTTTGTTGAATGCCAGTCATATCAAGCCTTGGACCTTGGACGAAATGAACCGTCACAATCCGGCGAACGGCTTCTCGCTTTCAGCCACCTTCGATCGGGCGTTCGATCGCGGATTGATGACAATCATGCAGGGCGAGGTGATTACGTTCTCACGTCAACTTCTCGAGCATCGTAGCCAAGAGACGCGAGACTACTTCAAAAAATATGAGGGGAAGGCGATCAGCCCTGCCAGCCGGTTCGCACCGGATGCGGACCTCATCAAGTGGCACAATGATTGGTTCATTGAGGCAGGAGCTTGAATATGCAAGACGAGACGAAGCGCTACAAAATCCTGATCCGAGAACGTGGCGCCCCCGAGCCGATCAAGATTTTTGAATTCTCTAGCCAGTCAAAGACGGCCGCCGAGAATAGGCATTCGGAAATTTATAACGAAAACTGCGCCCATACAGATCGCTTCACTAGCGCGATGTATCGCAAAACACCGACCTCTCGGTGGAGGAAACAGTCCGCTATTAACTGGTAGCGCCGCGTCTGCGTCTCGGCCATTTTCTTGTTCCTCCCTATCGCAAGTCGATGGGGAGAGCTGAGAAGTCCTCTCATTTTCTCTGTCCTACAGCCCCCTTTTTGTGCCAGTCTCCCGGCCGTGATGTTTGCTGCGCGCCCGCTTTGCTTGTCCAACGGCCTGATTGTCCTACACGGGCGAACGGTTCTGCAGGGCGCGATGCCCTCAACTTCCTCCACTTCCAAACCTTTGGTCCCGCCAAAGGCGCGCAAATGCGTCGAGTCGGCGCGGCGCAGTTTTTCCTACAGTTAAGGACCTGAAATGACCGACTTCACCTGGACGCCAGAGGCAGGCTCCGGCATCCGCCAGCGCTTTGTAGAGGCGAACGGCCTGCGCTTTGAACTGGCAGAGGCGGGGGACCCGACCTCGCGGCGGCTCGCGTTGTGTCTCCACGGCTTTCCCGAACTCAACTATAGCTGGCGGTTCCAGATGCCGCTGCTCGCCGCGCGCGGCTGGCGGGTTTGGGCGGCGAATTCGCGGGGCTATGGTGCGTCGGACCGGCCGGGGGGCGTGCGCGCCTATGCGCTCGACCATCTGACGGCGGATGTCGCCGCCCTGATTGATCTCGCCGCGGAAGAACATCCCGTCGATGAGGTGATGCTCATCGCGCATGATTGGGGCGCGATCATCGCCTGGGCTTTCGCCATCGCCAAAGTCCGCCCGCTGACCAAGCTCGTCATCATGAATGTGCCGCACCCCAAGGTCGCGATGCGGGAGATGCGGACCCTCTCTCAACTTCGGAAAAGCTGGTACATCTTCTTCTTCCAATTGCCGGGCCTGCCCGAGCGCGTCTTTGGGAAGGACGGCGCTCAGGCCATTCGCGGCGCGTTCTACAATATGGCCGTCGACAAGAGCCGCTTCGGGCAGGACGTGCTGGATGTCTATGCCGCCGCCTCCTCCCGCCCCGGCGCGCTGACGGGAATGATCAACTATTATCGCGCGTTACTGCGCCACCGGGAGACGCTCGATCTCGCCGAGGGCCGCGTTGATATCCCCACGCTGATGGTCTGGGGGGAAGAAGATGCAGCGCTCGGCATCGGCTGCACCGTCGGTACGGAGCAATGGGTGCCACAGCTTGAACTCCACCGCCTGCCCGGTGTCTCCCACTGGGTGCAGCAGGAAGCGCCGGAAAAGGTGAATGCGATCCTGACCGACTGGCTGGACCGCAACGGGGGATAGGGACGCTTCCCGTTGACGCGACCCGTCACCCCGGCGGAGGCTGGGGTCTCGTCGGTCGGGTGCAAGAGATGCCAGCCTGCGCTGGCATGACGGTAAGGGACTAGAGCGCGCTATTCCGCCTTGGGCGCAGCTGCGCTCGCATCATCAGGCAAGCCGCCGAGCGTCCCGACCATCTTCTTATAGGCATCCAGATAAGCGAGCACGAGCACCTGCCCGATCTCGCTATTCTGATATCCGCCGCCACCGGCTGCGGCGAGGCCACCGCCCCACCAGGCGCCGCCACCGGCGCCCCAGCTGACATCCTTCTTGCGGTAATAGCCTTCGGACAGGCTTTCGATCTCGGTCGTGCGGACGTTGACGAGGGAGAGTGTGACGTTGGCCTCTTTCTTCGACACCTTGATGCCGCCCAGAAGCCCACCGAGCATGCGGCCGCCCAGCATGCCACCGATGCCTCCGGCCAGGCCACCGCCACCTGAGTTTGAATTGGTCGTGACGATATCCGGCACAACGACATAGTCCGCCGCCTTCACCTGACGTTTGCCAAGGTTCGAGCCACGCTGCAGCTCCCCATCATCGCCAAGCGCCCGTTCGACCGCGCGGGCGGCAAGGCCGCCGCCCCGGTCTACCAGCCCGAAGCAGCCGGATTTCATGACGAAGAATTTGATGATCGCTTCCGGGTTGGACAGGCCGAGTTCGGTCCACCACTTATTCTCCGGCTCTACAATCGCAATGGTGCCCAGCCGTTTGGTGCACACCGGAATTTCGGCCGTGCCTTTGTCCTGCGCCTTTTTTGCGGAGGATTTGTCGTCGGCTTCTTTCTTGGCCCAGGCGGGCGTCGCGACGGCGGCAGGGAGGATCATCGCCACAGCGGCGAGCGCGGAAATAGTTGAACGCATCTACTTTGGTCCCTCATTCAAGGGGGCAGATGCGGTATTTTCCCGTCATTCCGCCCAGTCGGTGCGACCCGCTGACGCTGGAGGTCTAGCAAAGCGGGCAAGACGTTTCCACCTGAGATTCACCGCTTCGCTCTCCCCTTTGCCTTGTGGCACAAGACTGCTAGGGCCGCGGCCATGTCCACGCCGCTTTCCAAGATCCGCAACTTTTCCATCATTGCCCATATTGACCATGGCAAGTCCACGCTCGCTGACCGGCTTATCCAACGGACCGGGGGGCTGACGGAGCGTGAGATGACCGCGCAGGTCCTCGACAATATGGACATCGAAAAAGAGCGCGGCATCACCATCAAGGCGCAGACCGTGCGGCTGGAATACACAGCGAAGGATGGGGAAACCTATACCCTCAACCTCATGGACACGCCCGGCCATGTCGACTTCGCTTATGAAGTCAGCCGCAGCCTTGCCGCTTGCGAAGGCGCGCTGCTCGTCGTGGATGCCGCCCAAGGCGTGGAAGCGCAGACGCTGGCCAATGTGTACCAATCGATTGAGCATGATCATGAGATTGTGCCCGTCATCAACAAGATCGACCTGCCCGCCGCTGAAGTGGAAAAGGTGAAGGCCGAGATTGAAGAGATTATCGGCCTGCCCGCTGACAATGCGGTGCTCACCAGCGCAAAGTCGGGCATCGGCATCGATGAGGTGCTGGAAGCCATTGTAACACGCATTCCGCCGCCCAAGGGTGATGCGAACGCGCCGTTGAAGGCGATGCTCGTGGACAGCTGGTATGACCCCTATCTGGGCGTCGTCATCCTCGTCCGCATCATCGACGGGTCGCTGAAAAAGGGTCAGCAGATCAAGTTCATGCAGGCCGGCACGATGCACCTTGTGGACCGCGTCGGCTGCATGCGGCCTAAAATTGACACGCTGCCCGATCTCGGGCCCGGTGAAATCGGGTTTATCACAGCGCAGATCAAAGATGTCAGCCAGGCGCGCGTCGGCGATACCATCACCGATGCGAAGCGGCCGGCGGATGCCCCGCTGCCGGGCTTTAAGGAAGTCCAACCGGTCGTGTTCTGCGGCCTGTTCCCGGTCGACGCCAATGACTTTGAAAAGCTGCGGGAAAGCATTTCCAAGCTGCGCCTGAACGATGCGAGCTTCAGCTTTGAAATGGAAACCTCGGCGGCCTTGGGCTTTGGTTTCCGCTGCGGCTTTTTGGGGCTGCTCCATCTCGAGATCATTCAGGAACGCCTGACGCGTGAATATGATCTGGATCTGATTACGACGGCCCCGTCGGTCGTTTATCGCCTCAATCTCACCAAGGCGGCGGGTGAGGCGGAAGGCCGCGAGATTGAACTGCACAATCCCGCCGACATGCCCGATCCCAACCGGATCGCCGAAATCCAGGAGCCTTGGATCGAAGCGACCATCTATGTGCCGGATGAACACCTCGGTTCCATCCTGAAGCTGTGTCAGGATCGGCGCGGCATCCAGAAGAACCTGACCTATGTCGGCGGCCGTGCGCAGATTACTTATGAACTGCCGCTCAACGAAGTTGTGTTCGACTTTTATGACCGGCTCAAGAGCATCTCACGCGGCTATGCCAGCTTTGACTATCACCAGATCGGCCACCGCGCAGGGGATCTGGTGAAGATGAGCATCCTCGTTAACAACGAGCCCGTCGATGCCCTGTCGATGATCGTGCACCGCGGCACCGCCGAGAGCCGTGGGCGCGGCATGTGTGAGCGGTTGAAGGACCTCATCCCGCGCCATTTGTTCAAGATCCCGATTCAGGCGGCGATCGGCGGCAAGGTAATCGCGCGTGAAACCATCGCTGCCCTGCGCAAGGACGTGACCGCGAAATGCTATGGTGGCGACGCCAGCCGCAAGCGCAAGCTGCTTGACAAGCAGAAGGAAGGCAAAAAGCGGATGCGCGAGTACGGCTCGGTCAGCATCCCGCAGGAAGCCTTCATCGCTGCGTTGAGGATGGGTGAGGAATAATGGCGGGCGATCGGTTTGAACGGCACCGCCAGCCCTGGACGACCGACGAAATCCAGAAGCTTCATACGCTCGCCAAAAAAGGGATGCCGCTCAAGCAGATGGCAAAGGCCCTGACGCGGAGCGAAGACAGCATTAAAGACCGCGCCAAACTCGACGGCCTGAAGATCGCCAAGCTGCGATAGCCCAGCTGGACTGCGCCGAATTGCGCCATCCGATCTTGCCTTTTTTGTATAAATCCGCCATACACCAGCTTGAGTTGAGCAGAGGCGTAATTTCTGCTGAGGAAATAGTTGGATGGTTCAAACCTCGCAGCGTGCGACAGGCGATGGATCTATTTCCGAGGCGCCTCTCCTCGTTATTTCCGGCGACGAAGTTGGCCGGAATAGTGCCGCCCAACGGGCATACGCGTTCCTGTAACGCGGCCCCGTTGAACGGCACTGGGGAGGGATGATGGGTCGCACATTCCTCCCCATTTTTCCCTTGCTGGCGAGCGCGGGCAATATTTTTGGGTCTGCATGTGTTCAATTGACTCAAATCAAGGACCTTTTGGGGGTCCAGTTTAATTCTCCTCTTCGACACCGAACGAAGAGGAGAAAACCATGTCACCCTATCTCATGCAGCCATTTGTCATCGGGCCAGTAATTGTCGGCCTGCTGTTTGCGGCAACGCTTTTGTTCGTTTCCTTCACCGATGCACGGGGTTGAGGGGCGGCTATGAGCCACACCCCCAATGACCTGCGAGATGAGTTTCCCGAAGCGATGGACGTCCTTCACCAATTGAAGGTCAGCGACGCGCATTTCGCAACGCTGGCCGACCGTTATCATGATCTCAACCGTGAGATTCATCGGGCGGAAAGCGATGTTGAACCTGCGTCGGACACCCGTTTGGAAACCCTCAAGAAACAAAGGCTGGCGCTGTTGGATGAAATTTCAACGATGGTTGCATCGGCCAAGGCAACCTGATGGGCCTTTCTGACATCCGCAGCCGGCTTGCGGTTCGGCTTGATGAGTTGCTGTCCCGCGCCGGACACATTGGCGCGGATCTTTCCGCGCCACATTCTGCCGATTCTGATGAGGCGGCGACTGAAACGGAGGCGGACGAGGCGCTGCTCGGCCAAAGTGCGCTGCTCGATTTAGAGATCGCGCAGGTGCGGGCGGCCTTGGCCCTTCTTCAGGACGGTCAATATGGCACCTGCATCACCTGCGGAGCCGAAATCGCCCCGGCGCGCTTGGAGGCTATTCCGGAGGCGGCGCACTGTATCGCGTGTGCCGGCTAGGCAAAATCGCCCGGAACTGCGTCTGTCTCCTCCGGCGTTGCATGGGCTTTTGCCCAAAGGCGGGCGTCCTCCAGTTCATTTAACTTAAAGGACCGGATTGCCGCTGGATAAAGCGGCGCGAACAATCGGGTCACAGGCCCGACCCAGCCCTGATCCGAAACGACGGCGGCATGTCGCATGAAGGCGCCGTGGCTGAGGTGGAACACCATGTCCTTCCACCAGACTTCGGGTTCGATCCACCCGAAATTGCGGACCACCTCCACCACGTCGATTTTCGCATGGGTTTTCAAAAGGGCATCAACGGCATCAACGGCGCGCTGGAAATCCTCTCGGCCGATCCGTCCATCAACGGTGAGTTCCAGATAACCGGCGCTCTTGTCACTTTGCACGGACAGCATGGCACGTCTCCTCGATTAACCCTGCTGAGTCTGCGCCGTCCGTCGCGCCAAACAATGATCGAGATCAAAGCGTTGTCGGGAAGCTGTTTTTAGAAGGTTGCAGATAATAAGCATTGTTATTATATGGACTGCATGGCTGAACCAGATAACCTTGGAACAATGGTCGCCGACGTGTCGCATTTGATGCGTCGTGCTTTTGATGAACGCGCCAGGGGCATCGGGCTGTCGCGTCCCCAATGGCGTGTGCTGACGATGCTGCGGCGGCATGAGGGGATCAATCAGGGCGGTCTGGCGGATTTGGTTGAAGTCGAGCCAATCACGCTGTGCCGCATGGTGGATCGTCTCCAGGAAGCGGGATTGGTGGAACGCCGCGCAAACCCCGCGGACCGCCGGGCCTGGCTGTTGCATCTGACGGACAAGGCCCGTGCGTTGCTGGAAGAGATGCGCCCGATGGCCGTCAGCCTGTTTGATGAGGCCATGTCTGGGCTTGAGACCGCAGAGCGGGCGGAACTGTTCCGCATGCTGGAGCGGATACGGACAAATTTGTCGCGGCGAACGCCGCAGGAGCTGATTGTAAATGGCTGATAGAGACCCGCAAATCACGATGGACCGCGCCAGCCTGACGCCGGAGCATCTTCCCTCTGCGCGCAGAAAATGGGTGCGCCCGGTCTTGATGGCATCTGTTCCGCTTCTGCTCGTTGCAGGCGGGATCGCCTATTATGTCGCCAACGACCATTATGTGTCGACCGACAATGCCTATGTCCAGCAGGATAAGGTGTCGGTGTCGGCAGAGGTGAATGGCCGCATCGTGGATGTGAACGTCCGCGAAAACCAGACGGTCAAGGCCGGTGATCTGCTGTTCCGAATTGATCCGGAGCCCTATCAACTGGCCGCCGCACAGGCGGATGCCGCCATTGCCTCGGCTCAGGTGCGGCTAAACACGCTTCAGACCGATTATCAAACCAGCGGTGTCGACATTGCCAGCGCGCGGGAGAATGTGGCCTTCTTTACGAAGGAATATGATCGCCAGTCCAAGCTGATGCAAACGGGCTTCACCACCAAGGCGCGGCTGCAAGAGGCAGAGCATGCCTTGGCAGAGGCGCGCAGCCGGTTGTCCACGGCAGAGGCAGATGCGCAAAAGGCGCAGTCGCAGCTTGCCACAGGTGCGGCGGCGCCCGGCGTCAACCCGCAGGTTTTGGCGGCGCAGGTCCAGAAGCGTAAGGCGCTGCTCGATCTGTCACGGACGGAAGTGCGCGCACCGGAATCAGGCGTTGTCAGTCAGGCGGACCGTCTTCAAGTCGGGCAGATGATGGTGACCGGCCTGCCGGCCGTCACGATTGTGTCGACCACAGGCACCTGGATTGAGGCCAATTTCAAGGAAACTGACCTTAACCATATGCAGGTCGGGCAAATCGCCGAGCTTACCTTTGACGCCTATCCAAAGCTCAAGCTGAAGGGCCGTGTTGCAAGCATCGGCGCCGGCACAGGGTCTGAATTCTCCGTGCTGCCCGCGCAGAACGCCAATGGCAATTGGGTGAAGGTGACACAGCGTGTGCCGGTGCGTATCGCGATTGACGGCAAGTCGCCCCGCCCCCTGATTGCCGGCCTGTCCACGCACGTCCGCATCGATACGTCCGGCCGCTGAGCCATGGCGAGCGCCGCGTTCGTCCCGGGCAAGCCGCATCTTGCCGTTGAGAAGAAGGGTCTGCTGACGCTCGCCATCATGGGCGCAGCCATGATCCAGATCCTCGATTCGACCATCGCCAATGTCGCCATCCCGCACATGCAGACCAGCCTTGGGGCGACGCAGGATACCGTTACATGGGTCTTGACCAGCTATATCGTCGCGGGTGCGGTCGTCATGCCGATTACCGGCTGGCTGGCCGACCGGATTGGATCACGCCGCTTGTTCATCGCGGCGACCATCGGCTTCATCCTGACATCCATGTTGTGCGGGATCTCCGTCAACCTCACGGAAATGGTCATCTTTCGCATCTTGCAGGGGGTCTGTGCCGCGTTCATCGCGCCTTTGTCCCAATCCATTCTGCTCGACATCAACAAACCTGAGGATGCGCCCAAAGCCATGGGCATGTGGGGCATGGGCGTGATGGTGGCACCCATTTTCGGCCCGATGATCGGGGGTTGGCTGACGGAAAATTATAATTGGCGCTGGGTCTTCTACATCAATCTGCCCATCGGCATCCCAACGGTCGCGATCCTTTTGTGGCTGCTACCAAGCCGCGCAATCAACCGGCGCTATTTTGATGGCCTGGGCTTTGCAGCTCTCGCCATAGGTGTCGCGACCCTCCAGCTGATGCTGGACCGTGGCCAGCATGAAGACTGGTTTGAAAGCTGGGAAATCCGGCTGGAAGCGATTTTGGCCATTTCCGCTTTGTGGGTTTTCTTTGTCCACCAATGGACGACGAAGAAGCCGATGTTCGATCCGGAACTCGTCACCGATCGCAATTTTGCGACGTCGCTGATGTTCATGGTGATGATCGGCATCATGATGTTTGGTGTGTTTGCACTGTTGCCGCCCATGCTCCAATCGCTGTTTGGCTATACCGTGTTTGACACGGGTATGCTGCTTGCCCCGCGCGGCATTGGGATCCTCATCGCCATGAGAATTGCCACGCGCCTTGCGGGCAAGGTCGACGCGCGGTTCACGGTCGGCGTTGGCTTTGTGATCACCATCGTCTCGCTGTGGGAGATGACCCAATGGGGCCTGATGATGGATTGGAAGCCTGTGTTCTACACCGGCCTTTTGCAGGGCTTCGGCATGGGGTTTGTGTTCATTCCGATGAACCAGCTGGCCTTTGCGACCCTATCCATGAAGCATCGGACCGACGGCTCCAGCCTGCTCTATCTTGTGCGCAGTATCGGCAGCAGCATCGGTATTTCGATTATGACGACGCTGCTGACGCGGAATCTGCAAACGAGCCATGAAGATTTGGCATCGCACATCACATCCTCGTCCATGTCGGCTGTAGACCCGGCGACAGCCGACCGGTTTCAGGTGATCGGGGAGACCGTTCTCGCCGTGATCAATGGAGAAGTGACGCGGCAGGCGGCGATGATCGCCTATCTGGACAATTTCCAGTTCATGATGGTGCTGCTGATCGTCTTCATGCCGCTCATCCTGTTGATGAAGCCGCCAAAGGGTCCGCCGGGGGCGATGGTCCACCCGGTCGGCGAATAACTACATCTCGCCGCGGGACTTTCGGATGGCGTACCATTTGTCGACGTTCGCATTATGCTCGGCCAGCGTTTCGGCAAATACATGCCCCCCTGTGCCGTCGGCCACAAAATAAAGCGCGCGCGTAGGTGCAGGGTTGAGGACGGCCGCAATGGCTTCCTTGCCCGGATTGGTGATCGGCCCAATGGGCAGCCCAGCGCGGGCATAGGTGTTATACCCGTTATCGGCCTGCAATTCTGAACGCAGGATGCGGCGGCCCAATGGCCTGCCCTTGGTCACCGGGTAGATGACCGTCGGGTCAGCCTGCAGCCGCATGCCGATTTTCAACCGGTTGGAATAGACTCCCGCAACAGTGCGGCGTTCGGCGGCTTTGCCGGTTTCCTTTTCCACAATCCCTGCAAGGATGATGGCCTCTTGCGGGCTGTTGGCCACGGTTGCTGCGGACCGTTCTGCCCAAAGCTTGGCGAGTGTCTGTGACATGGCCAACTGCATCCGGCGCAGAACCGCCGACCGCTTTTCACCGCGGGTATAGGCATAGCTGTCCGGCAGGACGGAGCCTTCGGCTGGCACATCGACCTCACCGGTCAACTGCGGCGCCGCCTTCAGCCGTTCATAGACCATGATGGAGGGCATCCCGGGTGTAATGGTGACAAAACGCTGGAGCGTCTTGCCCTCCTGAAGCAGCCCGAGAATTTCACCGGCCGACATGCCCTTTTTGATGGCATATTCGCCGGGCTTGATCGGCTCATTTGAGCCGAAGACCCGCGCATAGTTGAGGAACCCCGAGGCAGAGTCGACCGCCCCGGCCTCTTCCAAGGCGGCGGCAGCCGTGTGCAGGCTAGACCCCGGCTGGATGACGACCGACACATCCTCATCCGCTCGCCCCCCGCACGCGGCGAGGAGGAGAACGAGCAAGATGGGGAGGAGGCGTTTCATTTAAACTCTCCGGTCACTTGGCCAGAGCCGATTAAACCGCCTTCATCACGATGCTGGCGTTTGTGCCGCCAAAGCCGAAGCTGTTGTTGAGGATGGCGCGCACCTGACGCTTTTTGGCGACATGGGGCACGAGATCAACGCCCTCGGTGCCTTCGTCCGGATTGTCGAGATTGAGCGTGGGCGGCACAATCTGGTCACGGATGGCGAGGATGCAGAAGATGGCTTCCACAGCGCCCGCGCCGCCCAGCAAGTGGCCGATGGCAGACTTGGTGCTGCTCATCGACGCGCCACCCAGATCATTGCCGAGCACGCGCTTAACCGCGCCCAGCTCGATCGTGTCGGCCATGGTCGATGTGCCATGGGCGTTCACATAATCGATGTCACCGGCGTCCAGCCCGGCCTTGCGCAAAGCCATACGCATGGCGAGTTCTGCGCCCTTGCCTTCTGGGTGCGGGGCCGTGACGTGATAGGCGTCGCCCGACAGGCCATATCCCACGACTTCCGCGTAAATCTTGGCCCCACGCGCCTTGGCGTGTTCATATTCTTCGAGCACCAACACGCCCGCACCTTCACCCATCACAAAGCCATCGCGGTCCTTGTCATAGGGGCGGCTGGCCTGTTCTGGCCGGTCATTAAAGCTGCAGTTGAGCGCGCGGGCCTGAGCAAAGCCGGCAACGCCAAGCGGGTTGATCGTGCCTTCGGCACCGCCCGCCAGCATGATATCGGCATCGCCATCCTTGATCATCCGCGCGGCATCCCCAATCGAGTGCGCGCCGGTGGAACAGGCGGTGACGACCGCATGGTTCGGACCCATTAGGCCGTATTTGATGCTGACCTGACCCGAGATCAGGTTGATCAGGCGACCATGGACGAAGTGCGGCGAAACACGGCCCGGGCCTTTTTCGTGGAGAACAATCGATTCGCTCTCAATGCCTGGAAGACCGCCAATGCCCGAACCGATTGAGCATCCCGTGCGCATCTTCAGATCATCGTCCATGTCCAGAAGGCCGGCATCTTCCATCGCCTGCCCCGCGGCATCGATGCCATAGATGATGAACGGATCAACCTGACGCTGGATTTTGTGGTCCACGCGCTTGTCCGGATCAAAGCCCCAAGGATGGTCCTTGGCCTTCACTTCGCATGCGATGTGACACTTCTGGTCAGACGCGTCGAAACGCGTGATTTTTCCGGCACCGGATTTTCCGGCGATCAGATTGGCCCAGGTTGTCTCAACATCTGCACCCAAGGGGGTGACAAGTCCTAGACCTGTAACGACGACACGGCGCATATGCGGCTCCACTTTTCCAGAATCAAAAACGGCTCCCGAACAGGCCGGAAACCGTCTTCGATATCAGCGATTCTTTCAAGGCGATGACGCCTTACCGATCAGCCTTTGTTGCTGTCGATGTAAGCAATCGCGTCCTTGACGGTCGAAATCTTTTCGGCAGCATCATCAGGGATTTCAACGCCGAATTCTTCTTCGAACGCCATGACGAGCTCGACGATGTCGAGGCTGTCCGCGCCCAAATCGTCAATGAAGCTCGCTTCTTCGGTCACCTTGTCGGCTTCGACGCCGAGGTGCTCAACGACGATCTTCTTTACGCGGTCGGCGGTGTCGCTCATGGATAACCCTTCTCGTTCATGTGTGAGCAATAATTCACGAGCAGCCCTAATAGGCCGCGTTTAGTGATGCAAGCCCTATGGTACGTGTTGTGCCATTTCGGCCTTAGATCATCGCCATCCCGCCATTGACGTGCAGGGTCTGACCCGTGACGTAACCGGCTTCTTTGCTGGCAAGATAGACGGCTGCAGCTGCGATATCCGCGCCTTCGCCCATATGTCCGGCGGGAATGCGCGCATTGAGCGCTTCCTTCTGCGCATCGGGGAGAACATCCGTCATTGCGGAGGAGATAAAGCCCGGCGCGATGCAGTTCACGGTCACATTGCGGCTCGCCAATTCCTGCGCGAGGCTTTTCGACATGCCGATGATGCCCGCTTTGGAGGCGGCATAGTTGGATTGCCCGGGGTTGCCGGTGACGCCAACCACGCTGGTAACCGAAATGATGCGGCCGAAGCGCGCCTTCATCATCGGCTTGGCCGCGGCCCGGCACAGGCGGAAGGCGGCTTCCAGATTGATGCGGATCACGTCCGACCAGTCTTCATCCTTCATCCGCAGGATCAGGCCGTCGCGGGTGACGCCCGCATTGTTGACGAGAATGTCCAGCTGCCCGCCCAACGCGTCGACGGCGGACGGCACCAGCGCATCAACGGCAGCTGCATCGCCCAGATTGCAGGGCAGGATGACGGTTTCGCCACCAATTTCAGCCTGAACCGCCTTGAGCGCATCCTCACGCGTGCCGGACAAAGCCACCTTGGCGCCCTGCGCGACAAGCGATTTCGCAATGGCAGATCCAATCCCGCCAGACGCCCCAGTGACGAGCGCGGTCATTCCTGTAAGGTCGAACATCAGAGGCCTTTCACCAGAGTTTCGATATCGTCCATCGTCACGATGCTTGTTGCCGTCGCGTCGGGGGCGGAGCGTTTGACCATCGCGGCCAGAACCTTGCCGCCGAATTCGACATAGTCATGCACACCCGCTGCGAACATGGCGATGACCGACTCGCGCCAGCGGACGCGGCCGGTGACCTGTTCGACCAGGAGGCGTTTGATCGTGTCGGCGTCGGCCACGGGGGATGCTGTGACGTTGGCATATACAGGCACCAGCGGCGCCAAGAGCGTTGCCTTGGCGAGTGCTTCTGCCATGGCGTCGGCGGCGGGCTGCATCAGCGGGCAATGGAACGGGGCCGAGACGGGGAGGAGGACCCCGCGCTTGATGCCATGATCCTTCACCAGCTCAATCGCGCGCTCAATCGCGGCGCGGTGGCCGGAAATGACGACCTGCGAAGGATCATTGTCATTGGCTACCGTGCAGACATCACCTTGCGCCGCCGCATCGGCCAAGGCCTGCGCCTTTTCAATATCGGCGCCCAAAAGGGCGGCCATCGCGCCGGTGCCGACGGGGGTGGCGGCCTGCATCGCCTGACCGCGCAGCTTCAATAAGCGGGCCGTGGTGGACAGATCGAGCGCGCCGGCTGCACACAAAGCGGTATATTCGCCAAGGCTATGGCCCGCGACAAAGTCTGCCTTGTCGGCCAGGCGAATACCGCCTTCCTTTTCCGCCACGCGCAACGTCGCAATGGCGTTGGCCATGATGGCGGGCTGGGCGTTTTCGGTCAGCGTCAGCTGGTCCTCAGGCCCTTCGGTCATCAGCTTGAAAAGGCTCTGGCCCAGCGCCTCATCAACTTCTTGAAAGACTTCGCGGGCGACCGCGCTTGCATCGGCAAGGGATTTGCCCATGCCGACCGACTGGCTGCCCTGGCCTGGAAAGAGGAATGCCCGCATCATGTGTTCCTTCTGGCATAGCGTGTTTTGCGGGCGGTTAGGGGAAGGACACGCCCCTGTCGAGATGTGGCGTCGAGAGGGGCGAGCGATGCTTTTTCTTCAACGACGCTTGAACAGGAGGATTTGCACGGCTAAGGGGCGCGCCTGCCTTCATCGGGGTCATGCCCGATAAAAGAGTCGGGGAGTAGCTCAGCCTGGTAGAGCACTGTCTTCGGGAGGCAGGGGCCGGAGGTTCGAATCCTCTCTCCCCGACCATTTTCTTCACAGCGAAATTATCTCACCCCTTTACGGGGCGCTGAAATGGCGCGGTTCTGCGCAGTTTCGAGCCCGAGTGAAAAGGGTCTGGGTCAGGGAAGCTGGCCCACTCTCTCTCCTCAGGCCCCTCTCTCTCCAAAATCTCTGGACCGCGCAGGTTTGGTCACAGAAATTTATACATCTATTTCAATGCCTTAAAAGATGGCCGGAACTTGGCTTTTCAGACCTTATTTGCCTGCCAAATCTTCAACGGCACTGAAAACGAAAATGCCCTGAACTTTGGGGCGCGCGATACGCTGACCTCAGCTTCAATACTTCTGCTTCGCCGGAATGACCCCTCTTACGCCGCCACGAGGCTCTTCGACGTCACCCTTGCGCCGCGGGATCAGATGCATGTGGCAGTGGAAAATGGTCTGTCCAGCGTCTGCGCCGGCGTTGATGCCAACATTGAACGCGGTGACCGAAGGATCGATTTGAAGGATCAAAGCTCGCTGCTGCTCCATCAGCGCCTGCATGGCATTCCTCTCAGGTTGGAACAGGTCGAAGAAGTCAGAGACGTGGCGCTTCGGGATTATCAGGGTGTGATGTTCGGTAACAGGAAAGCCATCCCGGAACGCGAGGGCCAACTCATTCTCTGCAATGATGCGCTCTGGTGGCAGCTCACAAAATGCGCAGCCTTCGCTCCGGCCAGCGTAGGCCGCGCTCATCCCTCGGAAGTCCGTATCGTCACGGTCGCGTTTGGTGGCATTGCACGAGTAACAGAGCGCCTGGAGGTTATGCTGCTCGTCACTCCCACCGAGATTTCTCGGCAGGATGTGATCTACTTCGAGCGCCTTCTCGTCCGCTGAAATCCCGCAAAGTTCACACCTGAACTTTGCTCGCTTAAGGATCTCATATCGGGCAGTTCCGGGGACATAGCCCGTTGATTTTCGACGGTGCGCCCAAATCGCCTCTCCCCGCTTTCCGACATACTCATCAATCTTGGCCTGACACAGCGCAGCCAGTGCAGAAACCTCATCCGTGGTCAGCGTCTCGAAGTTTTTAAGCCGAAACCCGTCATCCGAACGCTCGGTGATCTGGCGGTTTTTGGTCAGCACCTTGCCAACCATGTTCTTGGTGATCTGCTCGTAATATTCGATCTGTGAGGCGTCGTGAGACACTAGCGCCTTTGCAATCTGATTGACCGAGGCCGCCCCCTTGGACGTCAGCAGCTCTAGCAACATGACGGGCTGATAGATGTGGGACATCCGCATCTCGTTGCGGATAAAATGCTCGAGGCTGGTAAAGGCGTCACTCATGTGGTCAGTCTAACCAAGGATCAGAGCAAAGAAAGCGGGAGTTCAATGGCATTTTTCGAAGATGCCCAGATTTTCAGCAGGTCCAAAATCTTGGCGAAGCCGGATCTCATTCCTGCGAGCCGCGGAATTTATGCCTGGTTTTTCCGTGACATTCCGGGGCAGGTCCCGGTGGATGGTTGCCACAACAGGGGCGGCCTGACGCTGCTCTATATCGGCATTTCACCGAAAAATGATCGGAGCCGCCAAAACCTGCGAAAGCGGATCACCTATCACTATCGTGGAAATGCAGAAGGCTCGACCCTTCGAATGACCTTGGGAACGCTTCTCGCGAATTACAGCGATTTTCCACTTCGCCGTGTTGGGAGTGGGCGCAGAATGACCTTCACACACCTCGGCGAGCAGTGGCTCGATGCCTGGATGTCGGACAATGCATTTGTATGCTGGGCCGAGCATCCTGAACCATGGCGGCTGGAACATGAACTGTTGCTTGGGCACTCATTGCCACTGAACATTCAGGACAATCGCCATCATCCTTTTTGCGCGGTCCTCTCGCAAATCAGACAAGTAGCCAAGGCCCAAGCTAGAGAGCTGGCGATTGCGCAAGAGGGCAATCAGCAGCGAAAGGCTATAGACTGAGAAACATCGCCCGCTGCTCCTGCCAGCAATCCGGGATAGGCCGCTTCAACATCTGCAGGTTGATGCCACGCGGCTGTTTGCCTGCCAGCACCATTTCCA
Organism: uncultured Sphingomonadaceae bacterium; assembly: GCA_937996655.1. Taxonomy (GTDB): domain Bacteria; phylum Pseudomonadota; class Alphaproteobacteria; order Sphingomonadales; family Sphingomonadaceae; genus Aquisediminimonas. Next base: position 538,461 of record CALKUK010000014.1, read on the forward strand.
CAATGTCGGGAGCCAGCAGGGTCATCCGCATAAGCCTGCTGACATAAGAACGGTCGATCTTCTCCTTGGCGGCAATCTCATCAATGCTTTCGTAGACGCCCTGCTCCATTAGCTTGCGCCACCGGAAACCTCTGGCAATCGCCTTTACAAGCGTTGGATCCTGATCTCCATTTAACCGGCCAGTCAGGCCTTCATCCGTATCCGGGGTGATGATTAGCTTACGTCCTCCCCGGCGACGCAGGGCTATCGGGACGCGAATTTCGATTTGCCGTCCGGAGTTCACGCTGCTTCCAACTCCCGGGGCTGCATAGCGCCTAATTCTTCAACAAGATCAGCAATTCCGTTCGGATGGAACTTCATGGTCATAGTGTCGACGCCAAGCTCGACACGTGACACGAGCAACCGGACAATGCGAGCTTGTTCACCGGGGAACAATTGATCCCAGAGCAGATCCAGTTCGGTCAGCGCCGAACGCATTTCCATCTCCCCAATCGGCATGTCCAATCTATGGATTGCGTGTACCGCCTCCGCGAGAACCTCGGGCGTTTTGATGAGGTCGCGCAGTTGCTGAACAACAGCCGCCTCAATCTCCGCGGCCGGTAGACGCGGAAGAAAGCCACTCCCAGCTCCAAGTTTCAATTCAGTTTGGCTGACGTAGTACCGGTAAAGCTTGCCCTTGCGGCGCGTATGCGATGGCGACATGGCCCGACCGTCGTGGCCAAACAGCAGGCCCTTCAGCATCGATGGCGTCGTGGCGCTGTTTTGCCGTGAGCGCGTCCCCGAGTTGATGGAGAGGATCTTCTCGACCTTTTCCCAAAGCGGAATGTCAATGATCGCCTCATGCTCCCCGGGATAGCTCACCCCTTTATGCAGCGCCTCACCCAGATAGACGCGGTTGCGCAGAACCCTTGCGACAAAGGCCTTGTCGAGAGGCTTTCCCCTCCGATTCGTGACGCCATCAGCCTGCAATTCACGGACAATGTCGACATTCGAGCCGAGCTGCACAAATCGCTCAAATATCCGCTTCACGACCATCGCTTCATCAGGCTCGACCAGCAATTTCCGGTCGAGCACGCGGTAACCCAGCGGCACGGCGCCACCCATCCAAAGGCCGCGCTTTCGAGAGGCGGCAAACTTGTCCCTTATTCGCTCCCCAATAACCTCTCGCTCGAACTGAGCGAAGGAAAGGAGGACATTGAGAGTAAGCCGGCCCATGCTGGTGGTTGTGTTGAAGGATTGTGTAACGGACACGAAGGTGACCCCATTGCGCTCGAACGTATCGACGAGCCGCGCAAAATCCATCAGCGAACGAGACAAGCGATCGATCTTGTAGACCACCACGACATCGACTTGCCCCTCCTCGATGTCGGCCAGTAGCCGCTTCAGGGCCGGCCGCTCCAGAGTTCCGCCGGACACCCCGCCATCATCGTAGTGGTTCGGAAAAAGCACCCAACCCTCCGCACGCTGGCTGGCAATAAACGCCTCGCAGGCATCCCGCTGGGCGTCCAGAGAGTTGAACTCCTGATCAAGGCCTTCTTCAGTGGATTTCCGAGTATAGACCGCGCAGCGCAGTTTGCGGACCGGCGGGTTCATGCCGGTTCTCCTGAGCGCTTCAATCCAAAGAACACCAGACCGTTCCAGCGGGTACCTGTTATTGCCCGGGCTATCGCCGAAAGCGACCGATAGGGCTTTCCAGCATATTCAAAACCGTCGTCGAGTACTGTCACCCGATGCTCGACGCCTTGATATTCGCGGACGACCTGCGTTCCAGTAATCAGGCGGCCACGGGCAGAAACTTGGCGGATTGCCTTCTTTCCGCCGTCCATCTCCTCTCCAAGCGCTTCTAGTCTGAGGACAGTTTGCACGCTGAGAGAGCCTAAAGCGAGTTCCTGGATCCGGTAGGCGATGCGGCTTTCCAGAAATCTGCGATTGTAACCAGGCGCTTCACTGTCGAAGTATCGGGTCCACAGATCCCGCAGCTCAGTCGTGCTGGCCTTTTTAAGCCCGGCAAGGCGGGACAAGACCGTTTCGTTCATGCGTCGCTCCCGTTGGTTCGGGAGGCACTACCGCTCTGGTGGCGGGCAAAGTCGACCGAACTATCTCCGCCGTCGCCAGATAAAGAACTGGACTTTCCGAACATGCGCATCGCGCCAAGAGCAAGGATCTCGCCCAACTCGGCCATCCGCTCAGCAGCTGTCATGTACTCTGGCGCAAGGCCGTTTGATCGGGTCAATTCACGCATTATCCATCCGTGGGTTCTGAGCCAGCTCGTCAATTCGAGCCGATGCAACCCCCACAGATGTAGTTGGATATAACCCTTATAAAATTGTCTATGTGGTCCAAACCCTCTTGACAGAGGGTTTCGTCACCGCTGCCTTTTGTAGAGGCTCTGATGCGCCCGCAGTACAATCGCGATGATCGCCACCCCCTCATCGCTTACGCTATTTTCATCGGGTCGACCGATAATGATCGGCTCCTGAAACTCGGCACGGGTCGATTCGGCGCGCAGGATGAAGTTCTGACCGTCGTGGTCGAGGCGCTTGCAGGTCAGCTCGTGCAGTTCGTGCCGATCGCGCTGGACAATGACAATGTCACCCGGCTGCGGCTCTACGTAACCATAGGCGACACGAAGGCACTCGAGATCCGAACCTGGGGGGATGACTTTGTCCATGGAATACCCTTCCATTCGCAGAGCGAATCGCTCACTGCCAGGGAATGGGTTCGGCCCAACCTCTATGGAATACCTGTCTTCCTGAGCCCATTCCGTCTGTTCGCGCCACACACCTGCGGCAACAGCACCAACGACCTCCAGCGTCTCAAAGCCTCGAGCCCCGCCCACTCGGTGCATCACCGAAGCAGCGGCCGGAATCATCTGCGAGATGTCCATTTCAAGCGCCCTGGCAAGCCCAACAAGCGTATCAAGTGTCGGGTTCGTGCTTTTGCCCTTAATGATGTCGCGCACCATATAGGGGTTCTTTCCCCCTGTTGCCGCAAGCGAAAGGGAGCGTGAGTTCCACTTGGCTTCGGGCGCCGTCGCCTCCTCGAGGATCTTGCGCAGGAAGGCGATGTTGAAGGCTGGTGGCTGGGTCATGGGCTGTGGGTAACATTGTGGGATGCTTCCCGCAATCTTAATTGTGGGATTCCGCCCTAATTGTGGTGTTGGATTGATCTCGGAATAAGGGATGTATGACGCATCCCATAGTTCCCGAGATTGATTCGTTCCTCAAGGCCCACAAAATGGCCGAGAGCTACTTTGGCCGGAAAGCCGCCAACGACTGGAAGCTCGTGCGCCAGTTGCGCGCCGGTCGTCGCCTCTGGCCCGATACCGAAGCACGCATCCGCGCTTTCATGGCTTCCTACGAGAAGCCGGCGCGCGGCCGCCTTTCCCACCGCACATCCACCATTTCTCAAGGCAGGATATAATGCAGAACATATCACGAACAAGTACGCGTAAATGCGCCAACCACGAACTCCTGTTTTGCGCCTGGCTGGCCAATGCAGGCAGCGGCGACCGCTACGAATATCACCGCGGATTTCTCGTCAAAGACCTTGATACCGGCTCCAAGCGCCGCCTCGAAGAGAAGGATCGCCTGATCCTTGACCGCCTCGCCGAGCGCGTGCGGTGGGCATCGGACAAAGGCTGTGTCCACCTGGTACAGGAACGCCTGGGTCACGATTGCTACAGCTACATCGCCATTGCCCGTCCCCGGGCGCCGGGCGCCCGTAATCCGCTGGCCGACATCGAACTGGCGAAGGTGGCGTGATGACGAACGCCTTCGAACGCCACGGGCTCGATCACCTTTCGGCCTCCTCGATCAACCTGTTCGTTGCCCAGCCCGCAATGTGGGCCCTGCAGAAGCTTATGGGCCGCAAAACGGGGGTTGGCGCTGCAGCCCACCGCGGCACGGCCATTGAAGCCGGTGTCGAGATGGGGCTGTTTGATCACGGCCTTTCGCTCGAGGCCTGCCAGGAGGCAGCACTCGCCAAGTTCAACCAACTGACCGCGCTGTCAGCCGATCCCAATGTTGAGAAGGAGCGCGCAGGCATTGCTTCTGCCGTTGCGATCGCGCTCGGTGAACTGCGCCAGTATGGCATTCCCGGCTCAGCTGACGGCACTCGCCAGCACCGGATCGAGCTCGAACTGCCGGGCGTGCCAGTCCCGTTTATCGGCTGGCTCGACTTCTGGTTCCCCGATCACGGCATCATCATTGATCTGAAGACCCAGGGGCGCCTGTCCTCGAAGATCTCGGATCCCCATGCCCGGCAGGGCGCGATCTATCATGCTGCCCACGGCAACAACGAGATCCGCTTCGCCTACGTCACGCCCCAGAAGATCGGTGTCTACCGGCTGGATGATCCGCGCACGCACCTTGCACATGTGGTCAGTGTCGCAAGGTCGATCGAGCGGTTCCTGAGCCTGTCGGATGACGGGGCGGAACTGACTGCCGCGCTCTCACCGGACCTCGACAGCTTCTACTGGAAGGATCCCGGTTCTCGCGCAGCAGCCGAAGAAATCTGGGGCCTCGCCCCCGATGCCGCGCCGCAGGTCTGACAAGCGGCACAAACCAAGCAAAGAAGGAAACAGGACAATGGGCTTTATGCCAGTCCCGTCGTCGGGCGGGGATTTCAAGACGTACGTCACTTACAATTCCAAGGCTGGCCGGTGGTACACCAAGTCTGACGGCAAGGACGAAGACCTGTTCGAGGTGACCGACATGACGGCTATCTTCGACATGTCGAGCATCATCACCGGCTGGTTCAAGTTTACCCCCGGTGCTGCCCCGGAGCGGGTCATGGATCCCTCACTGGCAGAAGCTGCCCTCAGCCCCGGAGCCGAGTTCAAGCGCGGCTTCCTGATCGACCTGTACTCCGAGAAGAACCTCCTGGGGCTGCGCGAGTTCAGTTCGACCGCCGGGATCGTCATCGAGGCGATGAACACCCTTTACGACATTTGGATGGCCGCCCCCGAAAATGCGTCGGGCAAGGTCCCGGTGGTGCGATGCACAGGCGTTCACGCTGTCACCAACAAGCACGGAACCAACTACCAGCCGAGCTTTGCCATCGTGGATTGGGTCGACCGGCCGGCTGCCATCGCTGAGAGCTCCGTGTCAGCCCATGCAGCTGCAGCATCTGCAACGGCAGCCCCTTCGGCGCCAGCCCAGCATATGCCCCCGCCCGCGGCTGGAAGCGCCAAGGTCGGTGCGCCGGTGTTCTGATCACCATTGC
>CALKUK010000015.1 GCA_937996655.1 uncultured Sphingomonadaceae bacterium
CGCAGGCAGGTTCGGAAGTGTCGGCACTTCTCGGCCGTATTCCTTCGGCCGTGGGCTATCAGCCGACGCTTGCCACGGACATGGGCCAGCTTCAGGAACGCATCACCTCCACCAACAAGGGGTCGATCACCTCGGTGCAGGCCATTTACGTTCCGGCAGACGATTTGACCGACCCTGCACCTGCTGCATCGTTCGCTCACTTGGATGCTACGACCGTGTTGAACCGCGCGATCTCGGAACTCGGCATTTATCCGGCAGTTGACCCGCTCGACTCCACCAGCCGCGTTCTGACCGTCGCCGTCGTCGGCCAGACGCACTACGACACCGCGCGCCGCGTTCAGGAAACGCTGCAGAAGTATAAGTCGCTGCAGGACATCATCGCCATTCTCGGCATGGATGAGCTTTCGGAAGACGATAAGCTGATCGTGAGCCGCGCGCGTAAGATCCAGCGCTTCCTGTCGCAGCCGTTCCACGTCGCAGAAGTCTTCACCGGCATCAGCGGCAAGTTCGTCGCCATCGAAGACACCGTGAAGTCGTTCAAGGCTGTCGTCGACGGTGAATATGACCACCTTCCGGAAGCGGCCTTCTACATGGTTGGCGGCATCGAAGAAGTTGTGGCCAAGGCTGCCAAGCTGGCTGCAGACGCCTAAGATTACTCCCCTCCCGTCCGCGGGAGGGGCATCAGGACAATAACGATGGCATTGCACTTCGAACTCGTCACACCAGAACGCCTTGTCCGGTCAGAAGACGTCCATATGGTCGTCGTCCCCGGCACCGAAGGTGATTTCGGCGTCCTTGAAGGCCATATGCCGGTGATGTCGACCATCCGCAGCGACGCGGAAGTCGAAATCTACGCGACGGCCAATGCCGCGCCGGAGCGCGTCCGGATCACAGGCGGCTTTGCCGAAGTGAACGACAAGGGTCTGACGATCCTGGCCGAACACGCCGGCTGATCCTTCTGGACATTCAAAGATCAAAGACGCCCTGGCCCAAAAGGCCGGGGCGTTTTGCTATGCGCGCTTGGGCGTCGCGCTGCGCCACAGGTATAGCCCTGCCCCGACGATGAGGGCCGACCCGACAAGCGATGTCAGATCCGGAAAGTCCCCGAACACAAGCGCGCCGATGGTCATGGCGACGATCAGTTGAACATAGGTCATCGGCGCGATGGTGGCGGCTGACGCCCGCGTGGTGGCAAGGAAAATGAGGGCATGGGCACCGCTGGCAGAGACAGCGACGATGGCGCAGCGCAAAAGCACTGACCAATGCGGCCAATGGACCGCCATGGAGGGGATGCCGGACACATCTCCGGCGAATGCGGCCCCAATCAGAAGCGGCGTGGCGAGTGCGGCCACACTAAACTGCAGCGCGAGGACGGAGGCCGACCCGGCGGCCCTGCGGTTGAGCAGGATCAAGATCGACATGCCAAGGGCGGCCCCGATCGGAAAGAGCGCAGCCAAGCCGACCTCTGCCACGTTAGGCCGCAGCACGATGAGAACGCCCGCAAAGGCGACAAGGGACGCCAGAATTGTAGCCCGCGTCGCCTTTTCCCCCAGGAAGAGGGCAGAGAGCAGCGCCGTCAGCATGGGCCCGATGAAGGTAATCGCTGTCGCATCCCCCAGCGGCATCAATTTAACGCTGATGAAAAAACACACCGCCGACATCGACACGGCCAGCGCGCGGCCCCAGTGCAGCAAGGGGTTGGACAGGGCAAAGCCAGCTTTCCCCTCCTTTAGGTAAAGCAGTACGCCCAGCCCGCCTGCGCCGAGCAGATAGCGCAGCGCCGCAATGGCGGTGGCAGGCCAGAGCGGCACCATCGATTTTACAATGGCATCGCCCATCGACAGCAGCATGTATCCGCCCAATGCGAACAACAGCCCTTGGGCGCTCGACTGCGCATGGTTGTGCTTTCCGGCGGATGACATGGGCTTGCGCTTCCAACAAAAGCCTGCGGCCCGCAATCGAAATCGACTGGTTAGGAGATTGTCAAAGTTTCCATCTTATTCACCCTCTCTCACTGCACGGATTTAACCGTGCCACATGGATATGGGTGGAGCATGAGCGCATTCGGAAAAAGGGGTGGACCCGGGGGCTTTGGCGTCAATCGCCCGGCCTTTGGCGTGGCCAAGCCGATGAGCGGGCCGTCGCCCGTTGCGCCCGCATTACCCGCCTCACCGTCCGAAACATCGGGCGGGACCCAATTTCCGCCGATTGAAGCGGCCCCTCTGCCCGGTGCAGCCGCCCCTGTGGCGCCACCACAGATGGACGCTATGGCTCGCCTCGCGGAGCGTGAGACGGCGGTTCATGACGCAAGTTCCAAGGTTGAAGGCTTTGAGGCGTCGGTCCACCGCATCAAGGAACAAGTACTGCCGCGCCTTCTGGAACGAATCGATCCAGAAGCCGCTGCCTCGCTGACCAAGGATGAACTGGCTGAAGAATTCCGCCCGATCATCGGTGAAGTGCTCGCCGAACTGAAGCTCACGCTCAACCGCCGGGAACAGTTCGCGCTGGAAAAGGTGCTGGTCGATGAACTGCTCGGCCTTGGCCCGCTTGAAGAGCTGTTGGCGGATCCAGACATCAGCGACATCATGGTCAACGGCCCGCTGCAGACCTATATCGAACGTAAGGGAAAGCTGGAGATCGCGCCGATTCAGTTCCGCGATGAATCCCATCTTTTCCAGATTGCCCAGCGCATCTGTAACTCGGTTGGCCGTCGTGTCGACCAGACGACGCCCCTCGCTGACGCCCGACTGAAGGATGGCAGCCGTGTGAACGTCATCGTGCCGCCGCTGTCCTTGCGCGGAACGGCCATCTCCATTCGTAAGTTCTCGGCCAAGCCGATCACGCTCGACATGATGGGCAAGCATGGCTCCATGTCGGACAAAATGGCGACCGCGCTCAAAATCGCGGGGGCCTGCCGGTTCAACATCGTCATCTCCGGCGGTACCGGCTCGGGTAAGACGACGATGCTCAACGCCCTGTCGAAAATGATTGACCCGGGTGAGCGCGTTCTGACGATTGAAGACGCGGCCGAACTTCGCCTGCAGCAACCGCACTGGCTGCCTCTCGAAACGCGTCCGGCCAACCTTGAAGGTCAAGGTGCCATCACTATCCGCGATCTCGTCATCAACGCTCTGCGTATGCGTCCTGACCGCATCATCCTTGGCGAAATTCGTGGGCCGGAGTGTTTCGATATGCTCGCGGCCATGAACACCGGCCACGATGGCTCCATGTGTACGCTCCACGCCAACTCCCCGCGTGAATGCCTCGCGCGTATGGAAAACATGGTCATGATGTCGGACATCAAGGTGCCGAAGGAAGCCATTTCCCGCCAGATTGCGGACTCGGTGGATCTTATCGTGCAAGTCAAGCGACTGCGCGACGGCTCCCGCCGGACGACCAACATCACCGAAGTCATCGGGATGGAAGGCAATGTCATCGTGACGCAGGAACTCTTTAAGTTCGAATATCTGGACGAAAGCGCCGACGGGAAAATCATCGGCGAATATCGTTCACAGGGCCTGCGCCCCTATACACTCGAAAAAGCCAAGCAGTTCGGCTTCGATCAGGCGTTCCTTGAAGCCTGCCTCTGACGCCTAGCGGGCGTGCAGCGCGATGGCGGCAAGGACAGCGGACGCCAGCATCGCAAAGATCATGATCAGCGGCCAGGGCATGAACCCGACTGCGTCTAGGTTCTTACGTTGCGCACGCCTGCGGTCTGCCCAGGCTGACAATCCTGCCAAACCGAGTGCCAAAGCGCATCCTGTCCAAAGCGTCACTTGCAAAGGTTCGGTTCCGTTCCCATCATGGCTCCATCGACCTGAAGACAGGAGCCCCCATGATCAAGAAGTTCGTTCTGCCCGCGGTCGCCCTAGCAGCGATTGCCATTGTCGCCAGCCCGATTGTTGCCGCCCCGGCGAAACCTTCCAAGGATATTCAGGCCGCCGTTGCTGCGCCAAGCCGTACGGAGGCGAACACGCTGCGCGACAAATATCGGCACCCGGCAGAAACGCTGGCCTTTTTTGGGCTGAAGCCGACGCAGACCATTGTCGAGATCTGGCCGGGTGGCGGCTGGTATACCGAAATCCTCGCGCCCCTCACGAAGGAGAAGGGGCGGCTGATCGTCGTCTCCCCCGAAGGCCGCGCGTCCGAAAGCATTGCGAAGTTCCTCGACGCCAATCCTGATGTCTACGGCAAGGTAGAGCGCGCCAACTTTCCCGTCCTGCTGGGTGGAACGGGCGTCGCGCCCGGAACCGCCGATGCGGTGCTGACCTTCCGCAACGTCCACAACTGGCGCATGGGCAGCTTCAAAGCCGACAATGCGGACTACAGCGTGGATGCCTTCAAAGAGCTTTACGCCATGCTGAAGCCGGGCGGCGTGCTCGGCATTGAGGACCACCGCCTACCCGAAGGCTCCAGCGATGAGCGGGAGCGGCAGAGCGGCTATATGAAGGTCTCGACTGTCCGCAAATTGGCCGAACAGGCCGGTTTCAAATTCGCCGGGTCGTCCGAGGTGAACGCCAACCCCAAGGATACCAAGGACTATCCTAAAGGCGTCTGGACGCTCCCGCCCCGTCTGGCCGAAGGGGACAAGGACCGCGAAAAGTATCTGGCGATCGGCGAGTCAGACAGGATGACGCTCAAGTTCGTGAAGCCGGCGCGGTGACCTTCTCGCGGCGGGCGGCTCTTGCAGGCGGGATGGCGGCCTTTGTCGCCCCTGCCCTGCACAGCGCCACGCCAAACGATGTGGAGATCGTCCGCCGCGCCTACAGCCTGCTGCACCCGGGCCTTCTGCGCTATAACACACCCCGTCAGATGGAGGCGCGTTTCGATCGCTTCGCCTTTGAATGGGGCAGCTCCGACGCGCTGGCCCGGAAATATCTGGCGTTGACGCGTCTGCTCGCCGGCATCAAATGCGGCCACAGCTACGCCAATTTCTACAATCAGAGCGGCAGGGTGGTCGACACGCTGTTCAGGCCGCGGAACCGCCTCCCATTCCGATTCCGCTGGCTCGGCAGCGAGATGGTCGTCACCGACGAAGAATTGCCCCGCGGCACTGTGGTTCGATCCATCGACGGTCGCCCGACCGCGATGATCCTCAACGCCCTGCTGCCCCTCGCCCGCGCCGACGGGTCCAACGATGCCAAGCGCCGCCAGCTGCTCAGCGTGACCGGTGTCGACGATTATGAGATGTTCGACATCTACTACCCTCTCCTCTTTCCCGCATCGGACACCTTTCGGGTCGAGGCGCGCGCACCCGACGGACAGCCAATCCGCACAACGCTCTCTGCCGTTGATATGAAGGCCCGACAGGCAGCGCGCGCCACCGCCACGCCGACCGACAAGAACGCCCCGCAATGGACCATCGCCCACGACGGCAAGACGTCGGTGCTGACGATGGATGGCTGGGCGCTCTACAACAGCAAATGGGACTGGAAGGGCTGGCTCGACCAGAGCTTTGCCGAAATGGACCGGCGCGGCACCGACCGGCTGATCATCGACCTGCGCCGCAACGAAGGCGGGCTCGATTGCGGGCATGAGATCCTCGCGCGCCTGATCGACACGCCGCTCATCCTCGGGGGCTTTGCGCGGCGCGTCCGCTATCGCCGGGTGCCTGATGACCTCCTGCCCTATTGCGACACCTGGGACCCCAGCTTCAAGGATTGGGGCGCTGACGCCACACCCTATGACGCGCGCTTCTTCAACCTGAAGGGCGATGGCGACGGTCCGGCCAGCATCGCGCCAAAAGGGCCGAGATTCCGGGGTCGTGTCATCGTTTTGACCAGCCCTGAGAACAGCTCGGCGACGTTCCAGTTTGCCAGCCTGATTCAGGCAAACAAACTTGGCACTCTCATCGGAGAGCCAACCGGGGGCAACCAACGTGGCATCAATGGCGGCGCGTTTTTCTTCCTGCGTTTGCCGGAGTCAGGCCTTGAGGCGGATATTCCCCTGATCGGCTACTTCCCGGACAGCCCGAAACCTGATGCAGGCCTCGCCCCCGACGTCTTCGCTCCGGTGACCGCCAACGACATAGCCACCGGGCGGGATGCGGCGATGGAGGGCGCTTTGGCGATCGGAGCTTAAAAACGGTTCGGTTTCAACGCTCCAGCAAGCTCAGCCGAGCTTGTCCACCTTCGCCTGAAGCGATGCGAGCTGTGCCTTCAGCGCAGCAATCTCATCATCCTTCTGCGCATTCGTCTGCGCCTTGGCGGGGGCCGGGGCCGGCTCGGCCTCTTCCTTTTTCACGCCCGGCGTCAGGATGCCAGCGGCAGCCTCGAACATCGCCATGTTGCGCTTGTGAAGCTCTTCAAATGGTCCACCCGTAAACGCACCTTCGAGCATCTGGCGGAACTGGGATTGGTTGCGCTGAAACGCATCCATCGACGCTTCGAGATATTGCGGGACCATGGATTGCATCGAATCACCGTAAAGCGAAATGAGCTGGCGGAGGAACCCGGCGGGCAGCATGGCTTTGCCGCGACCTTCTTCTTCCATGATGATCTGGGTCAGAATGTTGTGGGTGATGTCCTCATTGGACTTCGCATCAACAACACGGAAATCGCGGCCGTCGCGGATCATCTGCGAAAGGTTGTCGAGCGTGATGTAGCTGGACGTTTCGGTGTTGTAGAGCCGCCGATTTGCGTACTTCTTGATCGTCACCGGGCCCTCGCCCGCGCCTGCCTTAGCCATGTGAATCCATTTCTATCCCAAGAATAAATGCTGCATAGCACCACCGGCTATTGCACTGCAACATTTGGGAATGTTGCGCAACATCCGCGCAATATGGATTAGTGCCAAAGGCGCTCAAATCGGTGGCCGAGCAACGTCAACATTTCATATTGGGACAGGCCAGAGATAGCCGCCGCAGACGGCAGATCATAATCAATGGCGATCCAGTCCCCTTCCGCCACATCGGGGGCCGTGCTGACATCAATGGCGATCAAATCCATCGAGACGCGCCCGATGACGGGGAATCGCCCCTCGCCTGCGGTGCCCTTGCCCGAAAAGGCGCGCAGATAGCCATCGGCATAGCCGATATTGAGGATGGCGAGGTCCATCGGCTGATCCGCTGTGAAGGTCGCGTTATAGCCCACGCTCTCCCCAGCAGCGATCCGGCGGCGCTGGAGCACTTCGGCATCAACCGACACAACGGGGCGGATGTGACCTGCGGCCTCACCACGCGGAAGGCCGCCGTACAGCGCAAGGCCGGGTCGCGTCAGACCGAAATGATACTCCGGCCCAAGGCAAATTGCCGCGGAATTGGCCAGGCTCGCTCTGCGGGCCGGAAGGGCTGAAACAGCATCGCGGAATAGCTCCAGCTGACGGCCATTTTGCGCGACGTCCTGATCGGCAGAGGCCAAATGGCTGAGCAGCGTATCAATCTTCAAACCCGAAAGATCCGCGCCCGGGGCGAGGCCCAAGCGGTTGATCCCCGTATCGATCATCACATCACAGGCGCGGCCTGTCGGTTGCCAGCGGGCAACCTGTTCCGGCGTATTCAGGACCGGCCGAGCACGGGAATCCAACGCGGCTGACATGTCCGCTGCCCGAACCCCGTGAAAGACGGAGAGGCTGGCGTCCTGAGGCAGGAGGCGTTCAACCTCGGCCGCCTCGTCCCAAGTGGCGACAAAGAAGTCCCGGCATCCTGCCGCCAGCAGGCGTGTCGTCACATCAACCGCGCCAAGGCCATAGCCATTGGCCTTCACCGCAGCACCACAGGCCGCATCACCGCCCGCAGCCTTCAGCCAGCGCCAGTTGTGCACAAGGGCATCGCCATCAAGGCGCAAACGAAGGGGAGCATTCATCCCCGGCGCAATAGCCACCCTGTCCGCCTCAGTGCAAATCTTCCTTGCCCGAAGTTTCCGGCAGCCAGATGGCCGACACGATAAACGCCATGGCAACGACGGCGACGGTATACCACAGCCCCATGAATGTCCCGCCGGTCTTCACCACAATGTACTGCGAGATGAAGGGCAGAAACCCGCCAAAATAGCCGGTGCCGATATGATAAGGGATCGACATCGATGTGTAGCGGATACGCGCCGGGAACATTTCGACGAGGATCGCCGCCACCTGTCCATAGGTCATCGCCGACAGCGCAACGAGTATCGCCACGGCCAAGATGATGATGAACGGCTGGCGTAGAGCCGGGTCTGATTTGTCTGGATAGCCGGCTGCTTCCAAAGCGGCGACATAGGCTTTTTCATCAAAGCCCTGGACTGCAGACGTCCCGACCCGAAGCTCCAGCGCGCCTCCTGATTGCTTCTTATAGCTGATGCCGCGCTTCGACAGAAAGCCGAGCGCCTTGCCGCACTCCGTCGTCTGCTTGCTGGCGAAAACACTGAAGTCACACTCAGGAGACACCAGCGTCACAGGAGAGGCCTGCGTCGCCCGCGCCAGCGCCGGGTTCGCCGCATCGGCCATCATGTGGAACAACGGGAAGGTCAGCGCCATCGTCAGGGCATAACCGATCAGCAGGATACGCTTGCGCCCATAATGATCCGAGAGCCAACCCGCCGCCACATAGAGGGGAGCCGCCAGCAACGCGCCGACCGCCATGTATGACAAGGCATCGGTTTCCGGCACGCGGGCGGTGCCGGTCAGGAAGTAGAGCGTCCCGAACTGTGAGGTGTAATAAATCACCGTCAGCCCCGCCGCGACGCCGAACAGCGCGACGAACAGACGCTTCACATTGCCCGGATATTGGAAGCTTTCGAGGAAGGGATTGTGCGAGGTTGTTCCCGCTTCCTTCATCGCTTTGAACACCGGGCTCTCCGACAGCATCATGCGGATGTAGAGCGAAATGCCGAGCAGGAAGAGCGAGATGATGAACGGCACGCGCCAGCCCCAGCTCTCAAACGCCTCCGTGCTCATCGAGGTCCGGGTGGCGAGAACCACGGTCACCGCGAGAAGGAACCCGCCTGCGACCGAAGCCTGAATCCAGCTGGTATATTGCCCGCGCTTCCCCTTTGGCGCGTGCTCCGCAACGTAGATGGCCGCCCCGCCATATTCCCCGCCCAGCGCCAGTCCTTGCAGGCACCGCAGGAGAAGAAGGAAGGCGGCTGCCCAGATGCCGATGCTGTCAAACGTCGGCAGAAAGCCGATCGCCGCCGTCGCCCCGCCCATCAGCGAAATGGTGATGAGGAAGGTATATTTCCGGCCGATCTTGTCGCCCAAATAACCAAAGACGATGGCGCCCAGTGGACGGACACCAAAGCCCGCGCCGAACACGGCCAGCGAAGCGAGCGTGGCCGCCGTCGGATTGTCGGACGGGAAAAACAACTTCCCGATCAGCGCACCCAAAATGCCGTAGACGAAGAAATCATACCATTCGAACACCGTCCCCAGCGACGAGGCGGTAATCACCAGCCTGTCCCGCTTCGCGTCGATGATGATGTCGTCCTGTGCGGCCATGCGCTCCCCCGAGGATTTGCTTTATGCGGTGTTCTTAGGGGCAATGCCGCCCGCGGGGCAAGCGCATCGCGGTCCCATTGCCTGCCGAAGGTTTGGAAGTGGAGGAAGTTGAGGGCCAGAACGCCTTGAAAACTGCGATTTGTAGGAAAGGGGCAACTTGGGGGGGCAGCGGCGGACGTCAGGCGCAGGCATGGAAAGATGCTGGCATAGATTGGGGTCTGTAGGACAGCGAAAAATGGTTTCACGGGAAGGCAGAGAGAAGGAAATTCTGAAAGCCGTCATGCTGAACTTGTTTCAGCATGACGATCAAAGAGGGGTTCACGCGGTGGCGCGGAGAGGCGAGGAACCTGAGTTCCCCGCCCCCCACTAACACCGTTCAACAAGCGACGGATGGCGCCGCCCAGTTACCAAACCCGCGCGCGGTCTTCCGGCTTGAGGTAGAACTTTTCACCGGGCTTCACGCCAAAAGCATCATACCAGGCATCGAGGTTGCGCACGACATAGGGGCGGAACTGGCCGGGCGTGTGCGGATCGGTGGTCAGCTGCTGGAGCAGGACCGCCTCGCGCTGCTTGTTCTGCCAGATCTGGCCAAAGCCCAAGAAGAAGCGCTGATCGTCATTATAGCCGTTCAGCACCTTTGCCGGCTTGCCGGCAAGCGAGAGCTTGTACGCATCGTAGGCGATGGTCACGCCGGCGAGGTCGGCCATGTTCTCACCCAACGTCAGTTCCCCGTTCACCTTTTTGCCGGCGAGCGGTTCATAGGTCCCGTACTGGTCCACGACGCGCTTTGTGAGGGCTTCGAACTTGGTCACATCCTCCTTCGTCCACCAGTCGACCATGTTGCCCTTCATGTCGAACTTGCTGCCCTGATCGTCGAAATGGTGGCTGATTTCATGGCCGATGACGGCGCCGATGCCGCCATAGTTGACGGCGTCATCCGCATTCGGATCAAAGAAGGGCGGCTGCAGGATCGCGGCCGGGAAGACGATTTCGTTCATCAGCGGATTGGCATAGGCATTCACCGTCTGCGGCGTCATCAACCATTCGTCACGGTCAACCGGCTTGCCGATCTTGTTGATCTGCCGGTCATATTCAAACTCGGTCGCGGCGACGACATTGCCCCACAGGTCACCACGGTCGACCTTGAGCGATGAGTAATCACGCCACTTATCGGGATAGCCGATTTTCGGACGGAAGGCGGCGAGCTTCACGCGCGCCTTTTCTTTGGTTTCAGGCGCCATCCATTCCAGCTTGGCAAGGCGCGTATCCATCGCCTTGATGAGGTTCTTCACCAGCTCATCCGCCTTGGCCTTGGCTTCGGGGGGGAAATAGCGGGCGACGTAGATTTCACCGACGGCTTCGCCGAGCGACGCATTGACGAGGTCCACGCCACGCTTCCACCGGTCCTTCAACTGCGGTGTACCGGTAAGCGCCTTGCTCCACTGGAAGCGTTCATCAACGAACGCCTTTGACAGGTAAGACGCGGCATCGGCGATCATGTGGAACTTCAGATAGTCCTTCCAGACCGAGAGCGGCTCCTTCGCAATCAGCTGCGTCGCGCCTTTGACGGCGCTCTGTTGCGTGATGATCAGCGTCTGCTGCCCGCCCAGCTTGGCTTCGGTGATGTAGCGGTTCCAGCCCAAGCCCGGATAGGTCTTGGCCAGATCCTTCACCGCCAGCGGATTGTACATCTTATCGATTTGGCGGGACTCTGCCGACGTCCAGTGCGTCTTCGCGATCTTTTCCTCAAGCGCATAGACGGCATCGGCCTTGGCCTTGGCGTCGGCTTCGGACACGCCGGTCAGACGGAAGAGATTGGCGATATGCGCCTTATATTTGACGCGGATGTCTTTGAACCGGTCATTGTCGACCAGATAATAATCGCGGTCCGGCATGCCGAGGCCACCCTGGCCCACATACGCCGAATATTTGGTGTTATCCTTCAGGTCCTGTTCCACGCCGATTTCGATCGGCGCGCCAATGCCGAGGCGATTGGCTTCCCCGAAGGCACGGGCAAGATCGTTGCGGGATTTGATCGCGTCAATCTTCGCCAACTCCGGCTTCAGCGGCGCTGCACCGCGCGCTTCCACGGCGGCTTCGTCCATGAAGCTTGCGTAGAAATCTCCAACCTTCTGGGCAGAGCTTCCGGCGACATTGGTCTGCTTCGACACATCATCAATGATCGCGCGGGTACGCGTGTCCGACAGGTCGCGCAGGATGCCAAAGCCGCCCCAGCTGGACTTGTCCGCCGGAATGTCCGTGCGCTTGGCCCAGGCGCCATTGACGAAGGCGTAGAAATCATCCCCCGGCTTTACTGTTGTGTCCATGCCGGTCAGGTCCACACCCCAATCGCCAAGCTTGGCCTTGGGCGCGGGCGCCTGCGCCGGTGCAGGAGTGGCTGTAGCTGCAGTTTGAGCAAAAACAGGCGTGGTGGCGGAAACGCCGGCCAACAGGGCAATTGCGGCGGCACTGCCGAAAAGACGATGAGACATGGAGGACTCCCAAAATTGATTGGGCGTGTCCTAGACCGCAATGCGCGACAGGTGAAGCAGGCGTTATGCGTTTGTCGAAAAAGGGATGGTCTCGGTCGAAGGGGACGATTGGCGTTACCCCTCCCCCACCAAACTCGTCATGCTGAACTTGTTTCAGCATCCATGCCTCACAAGTGGACGAGTTCGCGCAGGTTGAAGCATAGGCCCGCCGTCACGGCATGGATCCTGAAACAAGTTCAGGATGACGAATGGGGGGCCTACCCCGCCCGCCAGTGGATCAGTCCGTCCTCGCCCCGCGCCGTCCGGCCCGACGCACCGACGGGTTCCACTTTGCCGTCTGTCAGGAACGCAACCATCGTTTCGTCCGCTGCATCGACCCGCGCCAGCACGCGAGCATCCGCGCTGGTCCGGGCGATCACTGTGCCGAACTTCACGGTGCCGTCGCGGTTGTAAAAGACGGTGTAGCTTTCAATGTTCGCTGGGCCTTCATAGTCGTCGTCGGCTGAGGGGACTGCCCCGCGCATCGCATCGGCCAATGGGTTCACATCATAGTCATGCGGGAAGGTCGCCTCCGGCAGAGGGTCTGCCGACAGGACGATACCGTGGAAATGAGTCGCATAGCCGCCATTGGCGAACAGCAGCGCCGTGCCCCGTTCGGCCCGCAGCGTGTCGACCATCGAAGCGATGGCGTGGCTCATATAATTGCCGATGGGCCCGCCGCCGAAGGTCAGCCCGCCAAAGGCCGTGATCGGCTTGTCGACCGGCCAGCCAAGGATGCGCCGCGCCATTTTCGGCACACAGGGAAAGCAGGAATAGAGCTCCACATGGTCAAGGTCTGCCGTCGTCAGGCGGTTGCGCTTGAGCGTCTCCTGTATCGTCACGACCATGCCTGCGGGCTGCACATATTGATCGCGCTTGAGCATATTGTGCGTTTCGTGCGCGGCGGCGCCCATGCCGACATGGATGATGTTCGCCTCTGCCACCCCTGCCGCCCGCGCGCGCGCCAGCGAGGTGACGATGAATCCCGCCCCCTGATTGACGCTTGAATTGGCAACCATGCGCTTTTGATAGGGAAAGGCGATGGGGCGGTTGTCCGCCTCAATGCTGGTGATGGCCTCGGCCGTTTGCGGCTTTCTGATCCAGGCATTTTCATTGGCCGCAGCGACCGCTGACATGCCTGCCCAGATCTGCCCGGATTCCGCCTGCGCCTCGGCAAGCGACTGACCCCAGGCCGCCCGCGTGGCATTTTCATAGAGCGGATAAAGATCGGTTGGTGCGACGAGGCCGTGCTGCTGCATCAGGGACTTGGCACCCCCTGTTGCGACGGCACGTAAGGCATCCTTTTTCTCCCCCGTGGCCGCCCGGGCACGCTCTGCGGCTGTCCGCAGCGCTTCTGCACCAAGGATGGCCGCGACCGAAATCTCCCCCGCGCCGATGCGGTTCGCCGCTTCGTTGAGCAACTGCACCGGGCTTTCCCCGGTCGGGTGCGGCGTTTGCTCCACAATCTTGGGCACTATGCCGAAATGCTGCGCCAGATGCTCTGCGCAATTGCCGAGCTTGGGGAAGCTGATCTGGTTGACGACGGCAATGCTGTCGAGCTGGCCGATCCAACCGCCGCCTGCATCTTCATCCGCCTTTTCCAGCGCAGCGACCATCAGGCCGAGCGCATCGTGAATATTCTCCCGGTCGTTGAACTGGCCAACGCCGATGATGACGGGGATGCGGGCGGGATCGGTGTTCATCTGCTTAGCCTTTGCGTCCAACGGGAACCGCAGCCGGCGTCCCGAGGAAGCGCGGCGCAGGGGCGGGCTGATCCACGCCATTCACCTTCACGAAGGTGCCGCGCGCGACATTGTGCGGGTGGCTCAGTGCTTCGCCCATCGACTGGATCGAGCCGTAGCAGATATCGGTGCCTTCCATGATCGCCGACCATTCGTCGCGCGTCTTGGTCTTGAAGATATCGGTCAGCTTGGCCTTCAGGGCAGGCCATTGGCTCTTGTCCATCTGTGCATCAAAGGCGGGGTCCGCATCAAGGCCAAGCGTCTTGCGGAGCAACGCGTAGAATTGCGGTTCGATCGAGCCGATCGAGATCCACTTGCCGTCGGCGCATTCATAGGTGTCGTAGAAGTGCGCGGCTGTGTCGAGCATGTTCACGCCGCGCGTGTCTTCCCACATGCCAAGGCCGCGGAAGCCCCATTGCATGGCGTGGATGATCGACGCGCCGTCGGTCATCGCGACATCGACAACCTGTCCCTCGCCGCCGCGCGCGACGTTCAACAGCGCCGACACCATGCCGAAGGCGAGCATCATGCCGCCGCCGGCAAAATCCCCAATCGCGTTGGTCGGCGGGGTCGGCTTGCCATCTGGGCGGCCATAGCCATGCAAGTTACCGGTGATGGAGATGTAGTTGATGTCATGCCCGGCCGCCATGGCGAGCGGCCCTGTCTGGCCCCAGCCCGTCATGCGACCATAAACCAGCTTGGGATTATCGGCGAGGAGGACATCCGGGCCAAGGCCCATGCGTTCCATCACGCCAGGGCGGAAGCCCTCGAAGATGCCATCAGCGGCCTTCACCAACTCACGGACCTGCGCGACGCCTTCCGCAGACTTGGTATCAATCTGGATGACTTCGCGGTTGCGGGTGAGGACATCACGGCCCTGCATGTCCGGCGCGCCGACACGTTCCACGCGGATCACGCGGGCGCCATGATCGGCCAGCATCATGCCGGCAAAGGGTCCCGGCCCGATGCCTGCCATTTCGATGATTGTGATCCCGTCCAGAACGCCTGCCATGACTCTCTCCATTCCTATCTTACGATCCTATTTGGCCGGATCGTTGGAGCGACCTGACAGGTGCGTCAAGTAGCAGATGTGGCAGCGCTTGACCTTTTCGGAAAAGATGATGATCCTCCCCGCCTATAAAAATATGCGTAGGAGAGGACATGGCAAAGATGCCGAAAGGCCTCGAAGAGGCGGCAGATGCAGGTGTAGCCCTCAATCCCTTGGTCGGACTGGCCAAGGAGGATTTGATTGGCGCGGTGGGCGTGATGCTAAAGGCCACCGCAACCCAGCCGGGCAAGGTCATCGAACACAGCAAATCCTTTGCCGATGATGTCATCAAGATCATCACGATGAAGTCGGACATCGCCCCCAACCCCAAGGACCGCCGCTTTGCCGACGCGACCTGGAGCCAGAACCCCTTCTTCAAGGCAGGGATGCAATATTACCTCGCCGCCGAAAAGGGTGTGAAGAACTTCATCGGCGATCTGGAACTGGACGAGCTGGAACGCACCCGCGCGCATTTTGTGGCGGGGATGGTGATCGACTCACTCGCCCCCACCAACACGCTGGCGGGCAATCCGGCTGCGCTCAAAAAAGCGGCGGAAACCGGAGGAGCTTCGCTCATCCGCGGGCTCAAGAACGCCTATGACGACATCGTCAACAACGACATGCTCGTGTCTCAGGTCGACAAACGGCCCTTCAAGATCGGCGAGAACATCGCCTGCACGCCGGGGGCTGTCATCTATCGCACCGAGCTGATGGAGCTGATCCATTACATGCCCACGACCGAGACCGTGCATGAAACGCCGCTGCTCATCATCCCGCCGCAGATCAACAAGGCCTATGTCAACGATCTGAGCCCGGACAAGAGCATCGTGCGCTTCCTGCTCGGCAATGGGCAACAGACCTTCCTCATCAGCTGGCGCAACCCGACCAAGGATCATGCGGATTGGGGCCTTGCCAATTATGTGGACGGCATCATCGAAGCGATTGGCGTCATCAGTGAGGTGACAGGATCCAAGCAGGTCAACGTCTCCGGGGCCTGTTCGGGCGGAATCACCATGTCGGCCATGCTCTCCAAGCTCGCATCCAAGGGCGACAAGCGCGTCAACGCGGTGTCGCTGATGGTCTGTGTGCTGAAACCCGAAATTACCGATAGCGAAGTCGGCTCACTGGTGTCCGAACATGGCATTGAGCTCGCCCGCCAACGGTCGCGCAAGGCCGGTGTTCTTGACGGGGCCTCGCTCTCCCGCATGTTCGCCTGGCTGCGGCCCAATGACCTTGTGTGGAACTATGTGGTCAACAACTATCTGCTGGGGGAAGACCCGCCCGCCTTCGACATCCTGTTCTGGAACAATGATGCGACCAACCTGCCCGCCCAGCTCCATTCGGACTATCTGGATCTATATGGCGACCAACCCTTTGCCCAGCCGGGCACGGCGGAGATCGCCGGCCATCTGGTCGATCTGACGAAGGTGACGAGCGACCTCTATATCGTGGCGGGCGTGACGGATCACATCACGCCTTGGAAGGCGTGCTACCGCTCTACCCAATTGTTCGGGTCAAAGAATATCGAGTTCATTCTCTCCCACTCCGGCCATATTCAGGCGATGCTGAACCCGCCCGGCAACCCCAAGGCGAAATTCTACCGCGCCGATGGGAAGGCGCCTGCTGCGCCGGAAAAATGGATGGCAAAAGCAGAAGAACACGCCGGAAGCTGGTGGCCGCATTGGGCCGAATGGCTTAAGGCACGGGCTGGCGCTGAGAAAGCCGCACCGACAGAGCTGGGCAGCAAGGCCCATCCGCCGGTCGGGGCTGCCCCCGGCCAATATGTGTTCGATTGAAGAAAGACAGACAAATGGGCCGCGCAAAAGCTGAAACACATATGGCGTCGGTCGATGGCCGTGATGTCTGCGTGACGCATTGGGATGCGGGCGCGGCCGGAGAGGACGCCCTGCCCGTCCTGTTCTTCAACGGTATCGGCGCCAATGCGGAGCTGATCGCCCCCTTTGCCGAACAACTGGGCCGCAATGTCATCACCTTTGACATGCCCGGCATCGGCAATTCCCCGGACCCTGTCTGGCCCTATCGCCCATGGATGATGGCGCGGGTGGCCGACAAGATTCTCGATGATCTGGGCTATGCCGATATTGATGTCATGGGCATTAGCTGGGGTGGAGCGATGGCGCAGCAATTTGCCGTCCAATATCCCGGACGCACCAACCGGCTTGTCCTGATCGCCACAACGGCGGGGATGCTGATGGTTCCCGGAAAATGGTCTGCGCTCAGCAAGATGGCCAACCCACGCCGCTATGTTGAGCCCGACTATATGCTCAAAAATTTCAATGACTTATACGGCGGACAGAGCAAAGGATCTGAAGCCCATGTCAGCCGGATCAAGGCGCCATCGATGGCCGGCTATTTCAACCAGCTCTTTGCCATGGTCGGCTGGACGAGCGCGCCGTTCCTACCCTTCCTCCGCCATGAAACCTTGGTGCTGATGGGTGAGGAAGACGCCATTGTCCGCCCGATCAATGGTCGCATTTTGGAAACGTTGATCCCCAATGCGAAGATGGTGACGATCAAAGATGGCGGGCATTTGTTCCTGATGAGCCATGCGGAAGAATGTGTGCCGCTGCTCCAGCGCTTTCTGGACGAAGGCCATGCCGCACAGGCAGAGGCGGCCTAACAGGCGCCGCTTGCCAACCCTGCCAAGCCGGTTTAATTCCGCCCCTGTGACAGGTGCTCTGTAGTGGAGCTCAAAAGGGAAGCTGGTGAAAATCCGGCACTGTTCCCGCAACTGTAACCGGCGAGTTCCTCTCCGACACACCACTGGGCAACCGGGAAGGTGGAGAGGCGCAGCGACCCGGGAGTCAGGAGACCTGCCTGCCACAGCAGTCCTTCGGCTGTGCGGGAAGACGCAGGCGAACGGGGGTGTCCCCGCGTGACGGCAATGGGAGTCGTTATGCGAGGGAGATTGACTTGAAATCCGTATTTTATTGTTCGGCCGCGCTGTTGGCGTTGGCCTCCACGCCTGCTTTTGCGCAAGACTTGGGCGAGGCGGAAACAATCATCGTCACCGCGACCGGCGCGCCAACGCGGAGTGCCGACACAGGGCAAGCCATCTCCACGCTTGGACAAAGCGAGATTGAGGCGCGCCAGTCCATCGGCGTCGCGGACCTGCTGGCCACGCAGCCCGGCGTCACCATGTCCCGCAATGGCGGGCTTGGGGGCTTCTCAGCGATCCGCATCCGCGGCGCGGAAGGTGAACAGACGCTCGCGCTCATTGATGGCGTGAAGGTCAATGACCCCTCCTCCCCCGGCGGCGGCTTTGACTTTGGCAGCCTGTTGATCGGCAATATCCGACAGATAGAAGTGCTACGCGGGCCAAATTCCGTCCCCTGGGGCAGCGAGGCGATTGGTGGTGTCGTCAATGTCGTCACCGCAACACCCACAGTCCAGCCGAGCGCACAACTGCGCGGCGAACTGGGGTCGAACGAGGCCCGCAACATCGTCGGCAATGTGTCCGGTGCGCTTGGCCCCGTGCGTGCGTCGCTTGGCGCGGGCTGGTTCAACGAAGGTGGCATTTCTGCCTATAAGAATGGGACGGAAGCTGACGGCCTGCGACAATATGGCGCCAATGGCCGTGTCGAGATTGACCTCACCGATGGCATCGGCCTCGATCTGCGGGGCTTTTACGCCAAGAGCCGGATTGAACAGGATGGTTTTCCGCCACCCTTTTTCAGCTTTGCCGACACAGCCGAAGTCACCCGATCCGAGCAGACCATCGGCTATGCGGGACTGCGGGCCGATCTGGGAGACCTGCACAACCGCGTTGGCCTGACCCTGTCCGACATCAACCGCGACAGCTTTGCACAGCCCGGCGATGCCACACCGCAATTTCTAAACCGGGGCCGGATAGAGCGCATCGAATATCGTGGCGACTGGCGCGCAAGCGAGGCTCTGCGTGCCGTCTTTGGGGCCGAGCATGAGCGGTCCCGCATCAGCGACGGATTTTCGGACAACAAGACGCATGTCAGCGGCGGCTATCTTCAGCTGATCGCTCGCCCCCTCTCCCGCGTCACGCTGACCGGCGGCGTCCGCGTGGATGATCACGCCACCTTCGGCACGCGCACGACGGTGTCGGCCAACATGGTCTGGCATGCGGGCGGCGGCACGACAATCCGCGCGGCCTATGGCGAGGGGTTCAAGGCGCCGACCTTGTTCCAGCTCTACAGCTTTTACGGCAATGTCACGCTCAAGCCCGAAAGTGCGCAAAGCTATGATCTGGGGGTTGAGCAGAAGCTGTTGGGGGGTCGCGTGACCCTGGCCGCGACGCTGTTCCAGCGCGATACGCGCAACCAGATCGACTTCATTTCCTGCTTTGGCCGGACGACTGACCTTTGCGCCAACCGACCGGATGGCACCTATGACAATGTCGACAGTACCCGCGCCAAGGGCCTTGAAACATCGATAGAAATGCGCCCCAGTGACACGCTGGGCCTGACCATCAACTATACCCTGCTCGACGCCAAAGACCGGACGACCGGTCGCGTTCTCGTGCGTCGCCCACGCCACAATCTGGCGGCGGACTTGGACTGGATGACGCCCTTTGGCGCGCGCGTCGGTGCGACGCTCCGGCTGGCAAGCGACAGCGCGGATACGGACTTTGAAACCTTCGCCCGGACATCGCTCGATGGCTATGCGCTGGTCGGCCTGCGAGGCTCTTTGCCCATCGGGGACATGCTGGAACTCTATGGCCGGGTCGAGAACCTGTTCGATGCGCGCTATGAAACGGTGAGTGGTTACGGCGCCTATGGCCGCACCGCTTATGTCGGTGTGCGGGCGACCTTCTGATGCGCGCGCTTTGGCCTGCTCTGTTGTGTCTCGCCGGCTGCAGCGGCGGGCCGGAGGTTGCGCCCGGGGGGATTGTGTCGAACAACCCTTGCATTGACGCGATCCTCGCAGATGTCGCACCGAACAGCGTGGCGGCGGTCAGCAGTTGGTCGCAGAACGCCGAAAGCGCCTCTGCGCCGCTCAAATGGGCACGCGCCCACCCCGCGCTGGGCGTGACGGCGGAAGAAATCATAGCGGCCAAGCCCCGTCTGCTGCTCACCGGCAATCTGGCGAGCAGCGGCACCAATGCAGCGCTGACAAAAGCAGGCATCCCGATGAAGACGTTCGGCGTGCCGGCAACGGTTGAGGACAGCGTCAATCAGGTGCAGGCCATTGCCACCTCCGTTGGCCAAGCCGAGGCGGGCCAGCGCCTTGCCGCCGCGATTGCTCGCGCTGCCAAGCCAGCGTCCATCCCGCCCAAGCACAGCGCCATCATCTGGCAGACCGGCGGCTTTGTGGCAGGCAAAGGGACGTTGCAGGATGAACTCCTTGCCCGCGCGGGCTTTGTGAATGCGAGCCGTCGCTATGGCCTCCAGCAATGGGATGTCCTGCCGCTCGAAACCTTGGTGCGGCGTCCGCCCGACATCATCTTCATGCCAACCACAGCCAAGGGGGACGATGCCCGCGCTTTGGCGGCACGGCAGCGGATTTTGCGGCATCTTGAAGGACGGACGCGCATTGTGTCCTTTCCGGACAAGCTGCTCTTCTGCGGCGGTCCGACCATCATTGAGGCGATGCGCGTGCTAAGGTCTGCTTCATGAGACGATCAACCCTTCTCCTCATCGCCCTGCTCGGCCTCGCCTTTGCCTGCTCGCTTGCGGCGGGCAAGGTCTGGATTGGCCCGGCGGATTGGTTTTCGGATAACGCTAATGGCTGGATCATGGCGGAACTGCGGCTGCCCCGCGCCATCCTCGGTGCCTGTGTTGGCGCAGTGCTCGGCCTGTCGGGGGCTGTCCTGCAAGGCTATCTGCGCAATCCGCTCGCCGACCCGACGGTGGTGGGCGTGTCGTCGAGCGCGGCTTTGGGCGGTGTCATTGCCATCCTGCTCGGCGTGAGCGGCCTTGCCATGTTCGGCTTTGCGATGGCGGGGGCTGCGATCAGCGTGGCGTTGCTCGTGGCACTCGCCGGACGAAGCGGTGGGCCTTTGGGCTTCATTCTGGCGGGCATGGTGCTGGCGACGCTCTCCGGCTCCCTGACCGCGCTGCTGATCAGCATGGCCCCGAACCCCTTTGCGACCAGTGAGATCGTCGCCTGGCTGATGGGCGCGCTAACCGACCGGACGATGGATGATGTGATCCGCGCTTTGCCCTTCATGGCACTGGGCAGTGTGATCCTCCTCCTGACCGCGCGGTCCCTTGATGCCCTCACCTTGGGAGAAGACGCCGCCCGTTCCATGGGCGTTGATCCGGACCGACTGCGCTGGCAGATCGCGCTGGGTACGGGCCTTGCGGTCGGGGCTTCGGTCGCCGTGACCGGCGTTGTCGGCTTTGTCGGGCTGATCGTTCCCCATTTCATCCGCCGAATGGTGGGGGAGCGTCCGGCCGCGACACTCATCCCCTCCGCCCTTGGTGGCGCGATCCTGACGCTCACCGCAGACAGCGCGGTGCGCCTCCTCCCCGGCCCGGGCGAAGTCCGGCTCGGCATCGCCATGGCGGCCATCGGCGCGCCCTTCTTCTTCCTGCTGCTCGCCCGCATGCGGAGGGAACCGGCATGATCGGGATCGAGGCTCTGTCCGTCACGCTCGGCAAGCGACAAGTGGTCGAGACGCTCTCGCTGTCCCTTCAGCGTGGTCGCGTCACGGCAATCCTCGGCGCGAATGGGGCGGGAAAGACGAGCCTGCTGCGCGCCGTTGCCGGGCTGGTCCCGCCTTCGGCCGGGAGCATTGCTATCGACGGCACACCCATCGCTGCCCTCTCTTTGCCGGAGCGCGCACGGCGGCTGGGCTATCTGCCGCAAAACGGCCAGCCGGCCTGGGCGCTGACCGTGCACGAACTGGTGGCGCTGGGCCGCCTGCCGCACCGTTCCCCCTTTGCGGTGCTCTCCCCCTTGGATGAGGCCGCGATCCAAGCAGCCATGGCGCAGACCGATGTGGCGCATCTCGCTGCGCGCACCATCGACACGCTTTCGGGTGGAGAGAAAGCCCGTGCCAAATTTGCCCGCGTGCTGGCGGCCGAGACCGACTGGATTTTGGCCGATGAACCGCTCGCCAGCCTAGACCCGCCGCACCAGCAGGACGTGCTGCGCCTGATGCGGGCGGCGGCAGATGCGGGAAAGGGCGTTTTGGTCGTCCTCCACCAGTTGGACGCTGCTGCGCGCGTTGCCGATGATGTCCTCATCCTGAAGCAGGGCCGCGCCGTCGCGTTCGGGCCGTGTGCCGAGGTGTTGACCTCCACCACGCTGGAGGCCGCGTTCGATATGGCGATGGACGTCATCACCCACCAGGGGCGCGTCGCCATCCTGCCGCGTTAGGTGCACGCCCATCTTGCCCACAAAGGCCCCGCCCCTTAGGAGGCTGGCCATGACTGACGCCGTGCCCCTAAAGCTGTTCAACAGCCTGACCCGCCAGCTGGAAGAGTTCCAGCCCGTCCACCCCGGCGAAGCACGCGTCTACACCTGCGGACCGACGGTTTATAACTATCCGCATATCGGCAACATGCGCGCTTATGTGTTTGCCGACACGCTGGGCCGCGTGCTGAGTTACAAGGGCTACAAACTCACCCACGTCATCAACATCACCGATGTCGGCCATCTGACCGACGACGCCGATGCGGGCGAGGACAAGATGGAACGGATGGCCGCGGAAAAGGCGCAGTCCATCTGGGACATCGCGAAACACTATACCGAAGCCTATTGGGCGGACATCAAGGCGCTCAACATTCGCCAGCCCGCCAAATGGTCCATCGCCACCGACTATGTGCCGCAGATGATCGAATTCGCGAAGAGCATAGCGGACAAGCACTGCTATGAACTGGACAGCGGGCTCTATTTCGACACCTCCACCGTGGCCAATTACGGCGCGCTTGCCCGTGCGCAAACCGAGGATGGCGAAGGCCGCATCGAAGCCGTTGAAGGCAAGCGACACGCGGCAGACTTCGCGATCTGGCGCAAGACGCCTGCCGGTGAAAAGCGGCAGATGGAATGGGACAGCCCCTGGGGCAAAGGCGCGCCGGGCTGGCACCTAGAATGCTCGGTGATGTCCGGCGATCTCCTCGGCTTTCCGTTCGACATCCACACCGGTGGCATCGACCACCGCGAAATCCACCACCCCAATGAAATCGCGCAGAACCAGGCGTTCTGCCATTCAGACCATAGCGGCGCACGCTTCTGGATGCACAACAACTTCCTCGTCGAACGCTCTGGAAAGATGTCAAAATCCTCTGGAGAGTTTCTGCGTGTCCAGCTGCTGATCGACAAAGGTTTCCACCCGCTCGCCTATCGCCTGATGTGCCTGCAGGCCCATTACCGCAGTGAGCTGGAGTTCAGCTGGGAAGGATTGCAAGCCGCCCTGACGCGACTGAAGCGGATGGTGATGGGTGTGGCCAATGTCCGCTCCACCCCAATCGCCGACACAATCGATCACCCCAAATTAACCGAGTTGCTCGGTCGGTTTGATGCGGCGGTCTCGGAAGATCTGAACACCGCCGTTGCCCTCACCTGTCTTGATGAGGCGATTGCGATGAAGAAGGTGGACATGGCCCAGAAGCACGCAACCATCGCCCTTATGGATGATGTGTTGGGGCTGGGCCTTCTGACAATGGAACGGGCAGACCTTCGCGTGAGACCAAAGTACGCGACGACAACTGAAGCAGACATCGAAGACGCCCTCACCCGCCGCAAGGACGCCCGCGCCAACAAGGATTTCGCGACGTCCGATTCCTTGCGTGACCACCTCATCGCCCAAGGCGTAGAAGTGATGGACGGCGATCCCTTGGGATGGGATTGGAAACTCGAAATCTAACCCGTCGAATCAACGGCAAAACCCGGAGAGTTGCATTGACCAAAGTCGTCCTGACATCACTGCTCAAGCCCATGATCACGCCGCTTCTGCCCGACTGGGTGGATGCGCGCTTCTACGCTTCGGTGGAGGAAATGCATGCGCTCGCGCCGGAGGCAGAGATTGGCTGGTTCGATATGGATTATACGCCGCCGATGGTCGAAGCGATCCGGCTGGCGGAGAAGCTGAAATGGCTGAACTCCATCTATGCGGGGCTGGACCATCTGCCGCTTGATCTCCTTAAGCAGCGGGGCGTGCAGATCACCAACGGTGCGGGCATCAACGCGATCACCATCGCCGAATATGTTGTGATGGGCATGCTCACCATGGCCAAAGGCTATCGCGAGGTCGTGCGCGCGCAGGAACGGCACGAATGGCTTTTGGAAAGCCCGGGTAAGGTTGAGCTTTATGGATCAAAGGCCTTGCTGCTGGGCTATGGCGCCATCGGCTCGCTGGTTGAGGAACGGCTGAAGGCGTTCAACGTCGATGTCACCGTCGTGCGCCGGTCCCCCAGCCCGAACACGCTTGGGCCTGACGCCTGGCGCGCACGACTGGGGGAGTTTGACTGGATCCTCCTCGCTGTGCCTGCAACGCCGGAGACAGACGGCATGATCGGCGCAGCCGAACTTGCCGCCATGAAGCCGACGGCCCGCATCGTGAATGTGGCGCGGGGGTCGGTCATTGATCAGGCCGCACTCACCACCGCGCTGACCGAAAAGAAGATCGCCGAAGCGTTTCTCGATGTGACCGAGCCGGAGCCGCTGCCGGCCGAAGATCCGCTCTGGACGCTCGATAATGCGCATGTCACCATGCATTTGTCTGGCCGTGCGCAGGACAAGATGTTTGCGCGGGCGGTGGAACGGTTCCTCCAGAACCTCCATCGCTATCACGCCGGCCAGCGGCTTGAGCCGTTGGTCGATCTCGACCGGGGATATTGAAAATGACGCCAGCCGAAATGTCGAAGAAATGGCACGCGGTGGCCTTGTCCAGCGATGAAAAAGCGCTGGGGGCGCTGCTGCATGACGACGCCGTGTTTGAAAGCCCGGTGGTGCACACGCCGCAACGGGGCAAGCCCATCACCCTTAAATATCTGGCCAGCGCGGGCATGGTGTTTGGCGACACCGGCTTTCACTATGTCGGCGAATGGGAAGGCAAGAACAGCCTGATCCTGGAATTCAACGCCGAAATTGACGGCGTCAAGGTGGATGGCATCGACATGATCACCTGGGATGAGGACGGCCTCATCACCAATTTCAAAGTCATGGTCCGGCCCCTAAAGGCGGTGAACATGCTCCATCAGAAGATGGGTGAGATGCTGCAAAAGGCCAAGTCTGCCTGAGTGCTGACAGCGACCGCCTGACCCGCTAGGGACGCCCGATGCGTGAAGCCCCCTTGCCCGCCGCCGCCATTGAGCTGCTCGATCTATTAGACGCGCCGTCGCTGTTGCTGCGGGATGGGCGCATCGGGCATGCCAACCCGCCTGCGGTGTCCCTGTTCGGCGCGCATGTGCAGGGGCAAGACGTGCGTTTGGCCCTGCGTCATCCGGACGTGCTGGCGCTGATCACATCCGGCCGCAACGGGTCCGTCAAGGTCAACGGCCTGTCGACCTCTGGCAGTATTTGGGAAGTCCAGTGCCACGCGCTGTCGGACGGCCAACAACTGCTGATGCTCACCGATCTTTCGGTACAGGCCAGTGTCGCCCGGGCCCATGCCGACTTTGTCGCCAATGCCAGCCATGAACTGCGCACGCCTTTGGCTGCCATCCTTGGCTATGTCGAAACGCTGATGGACCCCAAAGCTGGCGACGATCCGGCGACGCGCAACCGGTTCCTTGGCATCATCGGCAAAGAGGCCCAGCGGATGCAGGGGCTGGTTGAAGATTTGATGTCCCTCTCCCGCATTGAGGCGGTCAAGCATCAGCAACCGAGCGAGAAGGTCGATCTGGTCGCCATTGCACGCCTGTGCGTTGGCGAAGTGGCCGAGCAGGACCGGGTGTCCTTTTCAACCAATGTCGAAACCGCGACGATGCTGGGCGATCAGGGACAATTGGCGCAGGTGTTGCGCAACCTTATTGAAAACGCGTTCAAATATGGGTCAGCGGAGGGCCATATCCGGGTGACGCTGGAGCAGGGGCAGACCGGCTGGATCAACGTTTCCGTCGCGGATGAAGGTGAAGGCATCGCGCCGGAACACCTGCCGCGGCTGACGGAGCGCTTTTACCGTGCGGATGCCGCACGATCCCGTCAGGCAGGCGGCACCGGCCTTGGCCTCTCGATCGTCAAACATATCGTCGAGCGACACCGGGGGCGGTTCGATATCGTCAGCCGCGTCGGCCACGGGACGACAGCCACGTGCATTTTCCCACCTGCTTGAAGCGTTGTCACAATACCGTCAATCAACTGACATATTGCGACAACGACTCGAAAAGGAGACTACTTCCCATGCGCTTTGTTCCACAGCTGGCGGTTCTCGCCGCTTCATCGCTTGCGCTTTCAGCTTGCGGCGGCAGTGGCGGCAATACGGACAGCCGCGATTTCGTGCGCATTGTCGGGTCTTCGACCGTTTATCCTTTCGCGACAGCCGTGGCTGAAGCGGTTTCGAAAACGGGCATCAAATCGCCGGTGATCGAATCGACCGGCACAGGCGCTGGTATCAAATTATTCTGCGCGGGCATCGGCACGGCGCACCCTGACATCGTCAACGCATCGCGCCGCATGAAGGCCTCGGAATATGAAGGCTGCGCCAAAAATGGTGTGAAGGACATCGTTGAAATTCAGGTCGGCCTGGATGGCATCGCCTTTGCCGAGGCGTCGGGCGGCGCGAACATGAAGCTGACGCCGACCGATGTGTACAAGGCGCTGGCCGCAACGCCCTATGGCAAGCCGAACACCGCCAAGACTTGGGCGGACGTGAACCCCGCCCTGCCCGCCATTCCCATCAGCGTCTATGGCCCGCCCTCGACCTCTGGCACACGCGATGCGCTGGCCGAGTTGATCCTGTCCAAGGGCTGCGACACAGACCTAGCCATGAAGGCGCTGAAAGACAGCGACAAGGACAAGCACACCGAAATCTGCACCAAAGTCCGCGAAGACGGGGCCTATGTGGACGGTGGTGAGAATGACAATCTGATCGTCCAGAAGATCGCCGCCAACCCGAAGGCCATCGGCATTTTCGGCTTCAGCTTCCTTGAAGAGAATATGGACAAGCTGAAGGGCATTCCGATGGACGGCGTTGCGCCGACCTATCAGACGGTGTCAGACTTTTCCTACCCCGGCGCCCGTCCGCTCTACATCTATCTGAAGGCCGCGCATTTGAAGGCCATTAAGGGGATGAAGGACTTCGCGGTCGAATTCTCCAACGCATGGGGCCCGGACGGATATCTCAAGAAGAAGGGCATGGTCATTGCACCCGACGATGTGCGTGCCAGCAATGCCGAAATTGCCAAGACCATGAAGCCTCTCGATCCGTCGCTTCTCAAGTAAAACGGCGCTCAGAATGACTCCCACCGCTCTACTGGTTCTGATTGCAGGGCTGGGCCTTATTGGCTGGCTGATTGCCCGTGCCAAAGCGCAGGGACTGAATACGGGTCGTGGGGCCCTGCATTCGCTGCCCAACCACCATGGCTGGTATCTGGCCCTTTGGATCATGCTGCCGGCCTTGGCTGCGGTGTTCCTTTGGGGTGCTGTATCCCCCGGGCTGATCCATTCCGCCGTCATGGCAGACCCCGCAACCGCGAGCCTGCCGGCGTTCGATATGGAACGCAATGCGATCCTCTCCGAAGCCTTTACGCTGGCGGACAATCCCGGCGCGGCCGCATTCAACCCTGAATCGGAAAAGCTTGTGCCGGCCGTCGTCGCTGCAAAGACGAAGTTCGGCATGATTGGCGCCGCGCTGGTCATTCTGCTGGCCTTTGCGGGCGGCGCTTTTGGCTGGACCCGGCTGACGGCGACATTTCAGGCGCGGACAAAGGTCGAGC
Organism: uncultured Sphingomonadaceae bacterium; assembly: GCA_937996655.1. Taxonomy (GTDB): domain Bacteria; phylum Pseudomonadota; class Alphaproteobacteria; order Sphingomonadales; family Sphingomonadaceae; genus Aquisediminimonas. The sequence continues at coordinate 27,551 of CALKUK010000015.1, forward strand.
GCGTTGTGCTTCTTCTCTTGCTCGCCGCCTCGTTGCTGGCCGTGCTGACCACGGTCGGCATCATCGCCTCGCTTCTGTTTGAATCGGGCCTGTTCTTCAGCAAGGTCAATCCGCTTGAATTCATTTTCGGCACGCATTGGAGCCCGGCCAATGGCAGCTTTGGTGCGGTCCCCTTATTCTGGGGCACCATCTTCATCGGTGCGATTATCGCTATGGTCGTTGCAATCCCGCTTGGGCTGATGAGTGCGATCTATCTGACACAATATGCCCATGCGAATGTGCGCCGCTGGATGAAGCCGATGCTGGAAATCCTCGCAGGCATCCCGACGGTTGTTTACGGTTATTTCGCCGCGCTGACCGTCGCCCCGCTCGTCCGCGATTTCGCCGTGATGATCGGTCTGGACAATCCGTCGACGGAAAGCGCGCTGGCCGCTGGCCTTGTTATGGGCATCATGATTATCCCCTTTGTCTCTTCCATGGCGGATGACAGCATTGCCGCTGTGCCGCAGGCGATGCGGGATGGCTCGCTCGCCATGGGGGCAACGCGGTCTGAAACGATCAAGAAAGTTCTGATCCCGGCAGCATTGCCGGGGATCGTCGCCGGTGTGATGCTCGCCATCAGCCGGGCCATCGGCGAAACGATGATTGTCGTCATGGCGGCCGGCGCAACCGCCAACCTGACCGCCAACCCCTTTGCCAGCATGACCACGGTCACCTTCCAGATCGTGCAGTTGCTGACTGGCGATCAGGAATTTGACAGCGCCAAGACGCTGTCCGCCTTTGCGCTGGGCCTTGTCCTCTTCGGCGTCACTCTCATTCTCAACATCATCGCGCTGCGCGTCGTGAAGCGCTTCCGGGAGGCTTATGAGTAATCCCGCCAACAACTGGCAGTCTCCAGAGGCAGAGAAGCGCCTCGCCCGCCGTTATGCGGCGGAACGACAGTTCAAGCTGCTCGGGCTGTGCGCGGTTGGCCTATCGATGGCGTTCCTCGTCTTTCTGATCGGCACGATGTTGATCGGCGGGCTTGGCGGCATCGACTGGGCGTTCCTGTCCGGATCAGATTCGACCGAGCCGGAAACGGCGGGCGTCTGGGGGGCTGTCAAAGGATCGCTGCTCACCATGACCGTGACCATTGCCCTTGCGCTGCCCATGGGTGTGCTTGCCGCTGTTTATCTGGAAGAATTCGCGCCGCGGAACCGCTGGATTGATTTGGTTGAGGTGTCGATCAACAATCTGGCGGCCGTGCCGTCGATCATCTTCGGGCTTTTGGGGCTGGCCGTTTTCATCAACTTTATGGGTCTGCCGCGCTCCTCACCGCTTGTCGGGGGGATGACGCTGGCGCTGATGACCATGCCCGTCATCGTCATTGCCGGACGTAACGCCATCAAAGCCGTGCCGCCGTCTATCCGCGATGCGGCCCTCGCCATCGGCGCGAGCAAAGTGCAGACGGTTTTCCACCATGTCCTGCCGCTTGCCCTTCCGGGCATCCTGACCGGCGCCATCATTGGCATGGCGCGCGCGCTGGGGGAAACGGCCCCGCTGCTGATGATCGGGATGCGTGCCTTCGTGTCGACGCCGCCCTCCGGCATCAGCGACCCCGCGACGGTGCTGCCGATGCAAATCTTCCTCTGGTCGGATGAAGTCGACCGCGCCTTTGTGCAAAACACATCGGCGGCCATTCTCGTCCTGCTGGCCTTCCTGCTCACCATGAACGGGTTCGCCATCTATCTCCGCAACAAGTTTGAAACCCGCTGGTGACCCATGTCGACTGAAACCATCAAGATTAAGGCCAAGAACGTCAACGTATTCTACGGGGACAAGCAGGCCATTAACGATGTCTCCATCGACATCGCGACCGAACACGTCACCGCCTTCATCGGCCCATCGGGCTGCGGAAAGTCGACCTTTCTGCGCACGCTGAACCGGATGAATGACACCATCCCCGGCTGCCGGGTGGATGGGGACATCCAGTTGGACGGCGTCGACATTTACCGTGGCGGCATGGACGTGGTGCAGCTGCGCGCCCGCGTCGGCATGGTGTTCCAAAAGCCGAACCCCTTCCCCAAATCGATCTACGAAAACGTGGCCTATGGCCCGCGCATTCACGGCCATGCCCCGACCAAGGCAGACATGGACGTCATCGTGGAACAATCGCTGCGCCGTGCAGGCCTGTGGGATGAAGTCAAAGACCGGCTGGAAGATGCCGGCACGGCCCTGTCCGGCGGTCAGCAGCAGCGGCTATGCATCGCCCGCGCGATTGCGGTGAGCCCGGAAGTCATCCTGATGGATGAACCCTGCTCCGCGCTTGACCCGATTGCCACGGCGCGCATTGAGGAGCTGATCGACGAACTGCGCGGGCGTTATGCCATCGTCATCGTCACCCACTCCATGCAGCAGGCCGCCCGCGTTTCCCAGCGGACGGCGTTTTTCCATCTTGGGACCATGGTGGAATATGGCCCGACATCCGATATCTTTACCAATCCGCGCGAAGTGCGCACCAAAGACTATATCACCGGTCGTTACGGTTAAGGATCAAAGACCATGGTTGAACATACCGTTAAGGCATTTGATGATGAAATTGGGTCGCTGCGTGGCCTGATCGCGGAAATGGGCGGTCTGGCTGAAGTGGCGATTGCCCGCTCGATTGACGCGCTTGTCCGTCGCGATACCGATCTTGCCAAGGAAATCATCCTCGCCGACGCGCGCATCGACGCGCTTGAAGTGGAAGTTGACCGGCTGGCGGTGAAGATCATCGCGCTGCGCGCACCGATGGCGGACGATCTGCGCGACGTCATTTCCGCGCTCAAAATCTCCGGTATCATTGAACGCATCGGTGACTATGCGAAGAACATCGCCAAGCGGGTGGGCGATGTTGAAGGCCGCGCCAAGATTGAGCCGCTGCTGCTCATCCCCGCCATGGCGGAGATCGCGCAGTCGATGGTGCGCGATGTCCTCAACGCCTTTGCCTCGCGCAATTCCGCTTTGGCCGTTGAAGTTGTGGACCGGGATTTGAAGGTCGACGAATTTTACAACAGCATCTTCCGCAACCTTGTGGCGCACATGATGGAGAACCCGGCGACGATCAGCTCGGCCGCCCAGCTCCTGTTTGTCGCCCGCAATCTGGAACGCGTGGGGGACCACGCCACCAATATCGCAGAACTCGTCTATTATGCGGCCACTGGTGATTACTACCAGGACCGCGACATGCCCAGGAACGGATGAACACCATGGCACCGACACTTCTGCTTGTTGAAGACGATCCTGCCCTTGCCGAACTGCTCGTTTGGTCGTTCGAGGCCGAAGGCTATAAGGTCCTGCAGACGCCGGACGGGGAAGAAGCGCTGCTGATCGCCACCGAGACGCCGCCGGACGCCATCATCCTCGATTGGATGATTGAGCAGTTGTCAGGCATCGAAGTATGTCGCCGCCTGCGCCGCCATCCGGAACTCGCCTCGGTGCCGATCATCATGCTTACCGCCCGCGGTGAAGAGGAAGATCGCATCCGCGGCCTTGAAACCGGTGCCGACGATTATGTCACAAAGCCCTTTTCTCCCCGCGAACTGACAGCACGTCTTGCCGCCGTCATGCGCCGCACGCGTCCGGCACTGGCCGGTCAGACAATGCGCATCGAGGATCTGGAGCTGGACCCTGTGGCCCACCGCGTCCGCCGCGACGGGAAAGAAATCGCCCTAGGGCCGACGGAGTTCCGTCTGCTCCAGCATTTCATGGAGCGGCCGGGCAGGGTTCTCTCGCGCGCGCAGCTCGTCACCGGTGTGTGGGGGCATGACAGCGACATTGAAGAACGCACGGTCGATGTGCAGGTGAAGCGCCTGCGTGCCGCCATCAACAGCACCGGCGGTCGCGACATGATCCGCACCGTGCGCAGTGCAGGCTATTCGCTGGGTTGACCGGGCTCGAACCGGAATTCAAGCCGGCTCGATTCAAACGCTTTGATCATCTCTTCGGAGACGGGGATCTGGCCGTCCAGCATCAGCATGGCCATGCCATGGACCTGCGCCCAAGACATCAGCATGCCAAAGAGTACGCCCTCCTCCCCCGCTGTCTCGGGCACCAGCGATAGGATGTTGTCGCGCAGCATCTGTATGCCGACCTGATCGTCAGAAAAGTCTGAACTGAAAAAACCGCCGGGCGGCATATTGGCCATCATAATGCGGAACAGCGACGGATTGGCCAGAGCATAGCGGATATAGGCGCCGCCCGTTGCGATAAAGCCTTTACGCCCTCCGCCTGCGGCCTCCATGGCGCGTGCCTGCGCTTCTGCCAGTTCCAGCGCACCGCGGATGCACAATTCCCGCACCAAAGCCGCCCGATCCGGAAAATGCCGATAGACCGCCGTCGGGCTAACACCAACGCGGCGCGCAACCTCACGCAGCGACAGCGTTTCGGCGCCGCCATTTTTCAGCAGGTCTAGCCCTGCGTCCAGCAAAGCCGCCCGCAAATCCCCATGGTGATATCCCCGGTTAGGACCCTTCAAGTTGACACTGTTATCATTGTCAGACATGTTATCACTGTAAACATAATGCGAATCGTCGTCAAAGGACAAAGGGTTCGAAATGACCAGCACTATGGAGACTGCCATTCGGGCCGTCGTGACCAAAGGGGTCATGTCTATTGCCGAATTCAACCGTGGCCGGTTGAAAGAACCGTCAGAACCTCATCCTTTTCTTACCGGCGTTCATAGCCCGATGTCCGAGGAACGGACAATCACTGATCTGACCGTAACGGGCACTATTCCCGAAGAGTTGGACGGGCGCTACATCCGTATCGGCCCCAATCCTGCAATGCAGCCCAACCCTGCCACCTATCATTGGTTCTTGGGCGACGGGATGGTGCATGGTGTGCGCCTGCGGAATGGCAAAGCAGAATGGTACCGCAACCGCTGGATTAAGAGTACGGCAGTAACGAACGCCTTGGGCCTTCCGACTGCACCGGGACCGCGCGGCAAATCAGGCGACACCGTCAACACCAACATCCTTGGCCATGCCGGATCCATCTGGGCCTTAGTGGAAGCCGGCGGCTATCCGGCGCGGCTTGACGATAATCTTGAAACTCTGGCCCATGATCCGTTTGACGGAACGTTGAAGGGCAGCTTTTCAGCGCACCCCCATCTCGACCCCGACACAGGCGAGATGCATGCCATCTGCTACGAAGGCACAAACCAAAATACGATCCGCCATGTCGTCGTCGGAAAGGATGGCCGCGTCCGCCGGGAAGAGCCGATCCAGGTGCAGCATGGCCCCTCTATCCATGACTGTATGATCACGGCGTCCTATGTCCTCATCCTTGATCTGCCCGTCACCTTTTCCATGAAGCGGCTGCTGGCCGGATTCAAATTCCCTTATGCTTGGAACCCGACCCACCAAGCGCGCGTCGGCCTGTTGCCGCGTGAGGGCAAGAATGAGGATGTCATCTGGTGTGATGTGGACCCGTGCTACGTCTTCCACCCCAGCAACGCCTATGAAACGCCTGAGGGGAAGGTGATCCTCGACGTCTGTGCCCACCGCACGATGTTCGCCGAAAGCACACAAGGACCAGATTCAGACGGGTGTCCGCTGGAGCGCTGGACGATTGATCCGGCGGCAAAAACCGTCTGCCGCACAGTGCTCGACAAAGACCCGCAGGAGTTTCCTCGCCCCAATGAACAGCGGATGGGTAAGCCGTATCGCTATACCTACACCCTCGCTCTGCCCGAAGGACGAGACCCCTCTTTCCTCAACAGCACCCGTATCTTCAAACAGGATCTGGTAGATCGCACCCGCGAAGTTCATGACTTCGGCTCCGGGCATATTCCGGGCGAATTTGTGTTCATCCCCCGTGCCAATGGCAAGGAAGAGGATGATGGCTGGCTGATGGGCTATGGCATCGACACGGCCGCGGACACGACCGATCTCGTCATTCTGGATGCGCGCAATTTTGATGGACCACCTGTCGCGTCCATCCACATTCCACACCGCATTCCGCCTGGCTTTCACGGCAATTGGGTTCCGAGCGTGTAACCACCCTCTCCTGTTCGGAATGAGCCTGTCGACACAACGGCGCCCTGAACTTTCAGCAGTCAGGTCGCCGGTCGACAGGCTCAGGGTAACCCCCGCCTCTCAGCCCAAATCGACCACAGCTTAGATATCGCCCGCGTCGCCCGCCGCGACGGGATCAGCACGAGCTTCGGTATTTTATTTAACATAATACTTGTAAAATTATCACCCCTTCCCATCTCGCAAGAACCGGATGCCGCTCTGGGTCCGGCGGGGCGGGGGCACTCCCTCCATGCGCTCTCGCCCCAATAGATGTTGCTTATGAAAGGACATTCAAGATGCGAACCATGTTTGATTTTACACCCTATCGCCGCTCCACCGTGGGCTTTGACCGTGTGTTCGATACGCTGGAGACCCTTGCCCAGACCGACGGAAATGGCGGCAATTATCCCCCCTTCGATATTGAACGCACCGGCGAAGATGCCTTCCGCATCACCATCGCTGTGGCCGGTTTTGCCGAGCATGAAATTGATCTGACGGCGCAGCAGAACCTCCTGGTCGTCGCCGCCAAGAAGGCAGAACCCGCCGCCGACGGGCAGGACCGCACCTTCCTCTACCGCGGCATTGCCGCCCGCGCCTTTGAACGCCGCTTCCAGCTCGCCGACCATGTTGAGGTGCGCGGGGCGCGTCTTGAAAACGGGCTGCTCGCCATCGACCTTGTGCGCGAAGTGCCAGAGGCCATGAAGCCGCGTCGCATCCCTGTGTCAGCGGGGACGGCTCCGACGCTGGTCGACGCCACCAGCGAAACCCGCAAAGGCGCCTGAACCGATTGGCCTGAAAGGGCCGCACTCTGACAGGCGAGATAAAGCATGGGCGCGCCCTGAACTTCGGGGTGCGCCCAAATTTTGCCCCAGGTATCCGACCTCTAGAGAGCGGATCGGGCTGCACCGCCACCAAAACGGATACAATACTCGGAAAAGCCGAGAGAATTTATTAAGCTCCACCGCATTACCCTTCCGAAATGGACATGTCGCCGCGGGCATTTTGCACGCCTTGCAGGGACACCAATGGATGGGACATTCGCGCATGACAGCGCCGGTGCAGACAGGATCAAGCGGACCGAACGCGGTCGATAGCGCAGGACGCGCGGCCATGCCGCCTGTTCCTGAGGATTTTGGTCTGTCGTCCGCTCCAGACCGGCGACAGGCCCGCCGGGCGATGACAGTGCTCCGCATCGCCAAACTTGAATCCGGCAGCATTGAAGACCTCGCGATTGTCCGAAACGTCTCCGAAGGGGGTATTTGCCTGTTTACCGATCAGGAGTTCGACATCGGGGCCGCCGTCAGCATTTCCCTCATTGAAGATATTGAGATTCACGGGCGGGTCGTCTGGGCGCGGGATCGCTTCATCGGCGTTGCGTTTCATGAAGACATTCCGGTCAACGATCTGCTCGCCCGCCCCCAGATGCTGCAGGATGGGCGGCGCGCCCGCTTTCCGCGCCTGTCGGTGGACGCTCAGGTGACCATCAGCATGAACAACCAGATGCGTGTTGCACGTGTGCAGGACATCTCGCACAAAGGGGCAAAGCTGCTCTTCCCGGACCCAATCGACCGCGCAACACAGGGCCTTGCGCTTGTCATTGATGACAGCACGCGACTGGAAGCCATGATCCGCTGGCAACGCGGTGCAACGATTGGCATCGAGTTTCTAAAACCCGTCAGCCCACACCTGCTGTCTCACCTAATCGGCATGTGGAAGGCGCGGTAAACGAAGCCACGCGCCAGCCGTCCCTCCATCTGCCAATTCCTTAGCTTGCCGCCGACCAGACCTGTTGGAGCCGCCGCTGAACAGAGCGCGCGCCCTGATCACCATTCGGCATCAGCGTAAACCGTTCTGCCGCAGCAGCTATGGTCGCTGTCTGGTCGGCCGCGCTCGTGGTCGCTGCGGAATTTTCTTCAACCAGTGCCGCATTTGCTTGGGTGATCTTGTCAATTTCGACGATCGTCGCGTTGATCTGTGTCAGCGAAGACGTCTGCGCAATCGCCTTGTTGCTCACGCCCTCAAGCATGACACTTAAATCAACCACACCGCTGGAAATGCGGTGCAGCATCTCCCCAGCGTCGCCGACCAGCCGAACGCCATCCGCAACCTGGCTGGTGCTTGCCGAAATAATCTGTTTGATTTCGCTGGCCGCATCGGCCGAACGCATCGCAAGCGCCCGCACCTCATTCGCGACCACCGCAAATCCTTTCCCGGATTCTCCAGCACGTGCGGCTTCGACACCGGCATTCAGAGCCAACAAGTTTGTCTGAAACGCGATCCCATCAATCAGAGAGACGATTTGGGAAATTTGCTGTGAGGACGCCTCAATCTCTCCCATGGCGCTAACGGCACGGGAAATGACGCCACTTCCGGCTTCTGCATCCTGTCGGGTCCGCTGCACCGTGGCAGAGGCCTGCTGGATTTGCTTGCTGTTTTCACGCAATCCGGTCGTGACATGTTGCATGGCGGTGGCGGTTTCCTCAACCGAGGCGGCTTGACGTTCTGTCCGAATGGCAAGGTCGTTGGTGCCCGTCGTTATTTCAGACATCGCTGTCGACATGCTTGAGACGCCGTCCACCACTGTCGTCATCGTGGCCGACAGTGCCTCCATGGCCGCATTAAAGTTTTGCTCTATGCGCGAAAACTTTGGCGGGAGCCCCGCCATGCGCGCAGACAAATCTCCTGCGGACAGCGCTGAAAGTGCTGTTCCCATCTGACCCAGCACCACCTCACGAACCTGTTCTTCGGAGCGCTCGAAATAGGTGGAGAGCGCCAAATCCATGTCCACCAACGACGCCTTGACCATTATCGCGATGTCCGCCGCGAGCCGACGACGCCAAGGTAATAGGGACCAGATGCCCGGCGCGATCATCTTTCTAACCGCGGTGTCAAGAACCACCGCATAGCCCGCAATATACCATTTGGGCTCCAACCCTACCCGCGCGTGGACATTACCGATGCGAACCGCCCGCTCATGATATTGTTCATTGAATCCCTCCGAAAAGAGGGAGAGCCAGTGATCAAACTGCAACTGGCGCGCATGGGCGATATGATCCGCATCTCGGAAAAAATTTGCCAGCTTCGTCTTGCCTGCAAGGGCATAAAGCCGATCAAGCGCTGCATTGAGAGGCGTCCGCAACCGGCGCGAAATGCGCCGCATTTGGCCTTGGCTCTTGCTAAGTTGATAGAATTCCAGCCGCTCTTGCAATTCGGGACCCATCTGTATTTCCTTACACTACCAACATGCAAACACGCCTAAGTGACGGCATAATTTCGGAAAAGTTTAGGCGATGGGCGCATCAAACGGCTCAAACTTCTTGCCCGGCACAAAAGGGAAGCTTGTTTCACCAAAAGTGTGAAAACCTTGCGCTGGGCGGCATTTTTCCCCATGGGCAGCGCATTATGACGCAGAACTGGACCCCTGACAGCTGGACCGCGCACGAAGCCCGCCAGCTTCCGACCTATCCCGATGCAGACGCCCTGAAAGGCGCAACGGACACGCTTTCCAACTTTCCGCCGCTGGTTTTTGCAGGCGAAGCCCGCAGCCTGACGGCGGATCTCGCTCAGGTCGCTGCGGGCAAGGGTTTCCTGCTGCAGGGCGGCGATTGCGCAGAAAGCTTTGCCGAATTCCACCCGAACAACATCCGCGACACCTTCAAGGTGCTCTTGCAGATGGCCGTGGTACTGACCTTCTCGTCCAAGCTGCCGACCGTGAAGGTTGGCCGCATGGCCGGCCAGTTCGCCAAGCCGCGCTCGGCCGATATGGAAGACATTGGCGGCGTGACGCTGCCTTCCTATCGCGGTGATATCATCAACGACATCGCGTTCGATGAAGCCGGTCGCATCCCGGACCCCGACCGCATGCTGCGCGCTTATTCCCAGTCGGCGGCCACGCTCAACCTGCTGCGCGCCTTCGCGCAGGGCGGATATGCCAACCTGCATCAGGTAAATGCCTGGACGCATGATTTCATGGGCCGTTCGCCCTGGGCCAAGAAGTTCAAGGACGTGGCTGACCGGATCGGCGAAGCGCTCGACTTCATGGCCGCCTGTGGCATCGACCCGGACACTGTGCCGCAATTGAAGGGCACCAGCTTCTACACCAGCCATGAGGCGCTGCTGCTGCCGTATGAGCAGGCGCTGACGCGTCAGGATTCCCTGACCGGCCAGTGGTACGATACCTCGGCGCATATGCTGTGGATTGGCGACAGGACCCGCTTTGTCGGATCTTCCCATGTCGAATATCTGCGCGGTATCGGCAACCCGATTGGCATGAAGTGCGGCCCGAGCCTGGAGCCGGATGCGCTTCTCCGCCTGCTCGATACGCTCAACCCAGACCGTGTGGCCGGGCGCATGACGCTCATCACCCGTTATGGCCATGACAAGATTGAAGCCCATCTGCCCGCCCTCGTCCGCGCGGTGAAGGCAGAAGGCCATCCGGTCGTCTGGTCGTGTGACCCGATGCACGGCAATGTCGTGAAGGCGAGCAATGGCTATAAGACGCGTCCGTTTGAACGCATTCTTGCCGAAGTGCGTGGCTTCTTTGCCGTCCACCGGGCGGAAGGTACGCATGGCGGGGGCATCCATATTGAAATGACAGGCCAGAACGTCACCGAATGCACCGGTGGCGCGATGGATGTGACGATGATGGACTTGGCCGACCGCTATCACACGCATTGCGATCCGCGCCTCAACGCCGGGCAGTCGCTGGAACTCGCGTTCCTGCTGGCCGAAATGCTGAATGAGGAATTGCGGACGCGGAGCGCAAGCAGCGCCGCTGCCTGATATAAAAAATGCGGCGTCGGTGACTGGGGGAGTATCACCGACGCCGCGATTTTCATGTGCCACCCCGGGTAAAGGTGGAAGTGCGACCCTATGAACAGGGTCTACCCCTTCCAGATTGTCGCGCCGATGGCCGCGATGTTAACCCTTTGTCATGTTGAAGCGCGCGTTCAAGCGTCGACGGAAAACAGCGTGGTTCCGCGATATTTTTCCAAATAGGGCTCAAACAGCGGGCAGATGGAAAAGGCCACATCGGCCATCGCAATGTCGGCCATGCCATCAACCTTGAACGTCGCAATCTTCTCTTCGCGCGGTGGTGCACCGTTCTTGGAGAGAGGGACCGCATCCAAATAGACCAGATCCCGACGTGTATAGAGAATGTGCGGCGCAAGGATAAACGCCGTGCCGTTATAGGTGGACGTCAGCGCGCGCTTGGTAGCGATCGCTTCTAGGATGGCGCGGTTTGCAGTCATGCGCGCATAATTCCCCGAACAGCTTACGAGCGCAACAAAATTGTGCGGCGCAGCATGAAAATGTCAACCTATCCGCAATGGCTCGCACCGCGCTCCGCTTTCGTCCGGGGGACTGACGCGCTATGCCCTGTCCAAAGCAGGAGGCAAGCACATGACGATCAACCGGTTTTTCCTTACAGCAGCGGTCCTTGGCCTGGGCGCCACGCTCAGCCCCGCATGGGCCGCCCCAGCGGCACAAAGCCGCGCCTATCAGCCGGTTGATCTCTACGCGCTTGAATATGCCGCAGACCCCCAGATTTCGCCTGATGGCCGCAAGATTGCCTATGTCCGCCGCAGTTTCGACATCATGTCAGACCGCGCCCGCGCCAACATCTGGATCGTCGATGTCGCGACAGGAGAACACCGCCCGCTTCTGTCCGGGGCCGCAAGCTATTCCAGCCCGCGTTGGTCTGCCGATGGGAAGCGCCTTGCCTATATCTCTGCCTCTGAAGGCAGCGCGCAAATCTATATCCGCTGGATGGACACGGGCGCCACAGCGCGTGTGACCAATGTGAGCCAAGGGCCCGGCGGGCTCAGCTGGTCGCCTGATGGCAAGCAACTGGCCTTTGCGATGTTCGTGCCCGGAGAGGGCTCCTCCTTCGCGTCAATGCCCTCAGCCCCCGAGGGCGCGAAATGGGCGGCCAAACCCATTGTTATCGACCGGCTCAACTATCGCGGCGATGGGCAGGGTTATGCCGAACAGGGCAACACCCATGTCTTCACCGTCTCCGCCGACGGCGGCACGCCGCGTCAGGTGACCAGCGGCAAGGTCGACTATGGCAGCGCCTTTGACTGGAGCCGCGACGGCCGCACCCTTTATGTCTTTGCGACCCGCACGGCCGATCCGGACCTGACGCCCAACCGCGACCAGATTTTGGCGATCGATCTTGCCTCGCTCAATGTCACCCAGTTGACCAAGCGCGAAGGACCAAGCGTCGCGCCAAAGGTGTCACCCGATGGCAGCCGCATTGCCTTCATGGGCTATGATGACCGGTATACGAGCAATCAGGAATTCAGTCTGTGGGTCATGAACCGCGATGGCTCTGCCGCGCGGTCGCTGACAGGTCCGCTAGACATCGGCGTCACCGACTTTGCCTGGGACGGCAAGGGCGGGCTCTATTACCTTTATGATCAGCAGGGCACGACCAAGCTGGGCTATACATCTGGCAGCAATGGCGGGCGGGCCATTGCCTCCGGTCTGGGCGGAGAAGATATTGGCCGCCCTTATTCCGGCGCGAGCCTCTCCGTTGCGCGCGATGGCACCGTCGCCACCAACGTCACGACCCCGACCGAGCCGGGGGATGTTGCCGTTATCAAGGGCGGCAATGTGCGGCGTATGACGCGCCTGAATGATGATGTTGCCGCCATCCGTGACTTGGCATCCGTTGAAGAAATCTGGTCCACCGCGCCTGATGGCGTGAAGAGCCAGTCTTGGATCATGCGGCCGGCCAACTTCGATCCGGCCAAGAAATACCCGATGATCCTCGAAATCCATGGCGGGCCGCACACCAACTATGGCGCGCGCTTCTCGGCGGAAATGCAGGCCTATGCTGCCGCCGGCTATGTCGTGCTTTATTCCAACCCGCGCGGCTCGACGAGCTATGGCGACAAGTTCGCCAACCTCATCGACAAGGCGTATCCCGGCAACGACTATGATGATTTGATGGCCGCCGTCGATGCGACCATTGCCAAGGGTTATGTTGACCCGGCCCGTCTCTTCGTCACCGGCGGCAGCGGCGGGGGTGTTTTGACCGCATGGATCGTCGGGACCACCAACAGGTTCCGCGCCGCTGTTGTCGCCAAGCCCGTGATCAACTGGACCAGCTTTGTCCTGACAGCAGACGGCCCTGCCTATTTCGGCAAATATTGGTTCGGCAAAAACCCATGGGACGCAGGCGCGCAGGCCGATTACTGGCGCCGTTCCCCCTTAAGCCGGGTCGGCAATGTGAAGACGCCAACGATGCTCATCACCGGTGAGCAGGATTATCGCACGCCCATTTCAGAGACCGAGCAATATTATGCCGGGTTGAAACTCAACGGCGTGGAGACAGCGATGGTGCGTGTGCCGGAATCGTCGCACGGCATGCTGGACCGGCCGAGCCGGCTGGTTGCAAAATCGACCTATATTCTCGGCTGGTTTGCCAAGCATGGCGGCGTGCAGACTGATCAGCCAGAAGGGAAATAGGCCGATGCAAGGTGCTGTCATCACCGGAGCCGCATCGGGCATTGGCGCGGCTTTGGCTGCCCATCTGGCCGCGCGCGGCACGCATGTCATCCTTGCCGACATCGATGCAAACCGCGTCGAGGCGGTCGCCAGCGCCATTCGCGCCAAAGGGGGCTTGGCGACGGCGTTCTTTGTCGACCATGCCGACCGCGCCAGCATTGAGGCGCTGGCCAGCTTTGCCAAAGCCGAGCTTGAAAGTATCGACCTTGTCGTCGCTAATGCGGGCGTCGGCGCGGGTGGCCCGCTCTGGTCCACGCCACAACGCAACATTGATTGGGTCATGGCCGTCAATTTGATGGGGCCGATCTGGATGGCACAGGCGTTCGTGCCACTCCTCATTGAGGCGGACAGACCCGCCCGCTTTGCGGTTACCGGGTCAGAACATTCCCTCGGCCTGCCCGCGCGCGGTGGGCAGGCCTCCATCTACACTGTGTCAAAGCATGCCGTGCTCGGCGTGGCGGAAACCTTGCGGAGGGATCTGGACGAGACAGCGGTCGAGGTCTCGATCATCTGCCCCGCGGTCGTTTTGACCGACATCTGGAACCCGCTGCGCACCCGACATGACCGCTTTGGCGGGCCAAGGATCATGGACCGGCGCACGTCAACCGAGCCAGGCCTGACACCCGATGAAGCTGCGGCGCGCATTCTGGACGGATTTGACGCGGGCGAATTCTATGTCTTCACCCATGGCAACGATCTTGCCGAGGTCCATGGCGCCCAAGCGCAGGACATTGAACAGGCGTTGGACCGGTTCCGCAATCGCTACGGCGCCGACGCCTGATCAGTTCATCTGGGTCGGCAAATAGGCGTCGGCAATATAATCGCTGAACAGCGTAAACTTGCCCTCAAAGCGGACGGGCACTGTCCCGGTGGCACCGTGACGCTGTTTGGCGACAATGACTTCGGCAAGATTTTCGACGGTCTGCAACTTGCGCAGCCATTCATTATGTTTGTCAAACACGTCGGACGAGTCTGTTTCCACCGGCCGCTTCGGTTCAAGTCCGCGGACATAATATTCTTCACGATAGACGAAGAGCACAATGTCGGCGTCCTGCTCGATTGATCCAGATTCGCGAAGGTCAGACAGCTGCGGCTTTTTGTCTTCGCGCTGTTCCACCGCACGGCTGAGCTGGGAGAGCGCCATCACCGGCACGTTGAGCTCCTTCGCCAAGGTTTTGAGACCACGCGAAATTTCTGAAATTTCCTGAACGCGGTTGCTCTCTCCGCCGCGGCCAGAGCCTTGCAGCAGCTGCAGGTAATCGACGATGATGAGGCCGATCTGATGCCGACGCTTCATGCGGCGCGCGCGGGTGCGCAGGGCAGCGATGGTGAGGCCGGGCGTGTCGTCGATATAAAGCGGCAGCGATTCCAGATCGCGGGCAGAACGGGCAAAGTCGCGAAACTTCTCGGCGTTCATTTTGCCCGTGCGGATGTCTTCCGCCACGATCCGCGACTGCTCAGACAGAATACGTGTCGCCAGCTGATCCGCCGACATTTCGAGACTGAAGAAGGCGACCGGCGCGCCCACCGATTTTTCCGGCGGAATGCCATCCTGCATATCGCGCATCCAACGCGCGGCGGCGTTAAAGGCGATGTTGGTGGCGAGCGCCGTCTTGCCCATGCCCGGACGTCCGGCAAGGATGAGAAGGTCAGAATGATGAAGACCACCGGTCTTGCCATTGAGGCCCTCCAGCCCCGTTGTAACGCCGGAGAGACCGCCGCCCGCGTTCATTGCCTTTTCGGCAAGGCGGACAGCTTCCGTCGTCGCCTGCACGAAGCTTTTGACACTGCCCGTCTCACCGCCCTGCTCGGCCACGCGGTAGAGCGCCATTTCGGCCTCTTCGATCTGCGAGGTCGGCAGTACGGCCTCACTCGTATCGAGCGCGCGCGTCGCCATGTCGCGCCCAACGCTGACGAGTTCACGCAGCAAGGCGAGATCATAAATCTGGCTGGCGAAATCGCGCGCACCGATGAGCGCCGCGCCAGACCCAGTCAGCTGCGCGAGATAGGCGGGGCCACCCAGCGCCTTCATCGCCTCATCCGCGTCGAACATCGGCTTCAGCGTCACGGGATTGGCGACCATCGACCGGTCGATTAGCTTCATGATCGCATCATAAATGCGGCCGTGGACAGGCTCGAAGAAATGCTCCGCACGAAGCTTGAGCTGCACATCTTCGGCGATGCGGTTGTCAATCATGATCGCCCCCAGAAGGGCGGCTTCCGCCTCCACATTCTTAGGCAGTTCAAGCTGCGTGTCGGTGTTGTCGTGAATCAGTCTAACGGGATCGGCCATGGGACCTCCATGGCGCAAAGATACGTCATCCGGAACGCCCCCCAAAGTGGATAATGGGGATAAGTCCAAAGCCACCTGTCTTTCCATTCCGATGTGCTTCCGATATGCGCCCACAATGGCCGATCCCCGCATTATCGACATCAAACTCGACGAGCACACCATCATCTGGCGTTCTGCTGATATTGAGCAGGAACGACGGATCGCCATTTTCGACATTTTGGAGGGCAATCACTTCGCCCCGCAACGCGTCCATGCCGATGGCTATGCCGGCCCGTACAGACTCGCCCTGCGCGTCGAAGAGGGACGTCTGGTGTTTGATGTGCTGCGCGAAGATGGCGCGCCGCTCGAATCCGTGATCCTCGCCCTTGGCCGTTTTCGTCGGCTGATCAGAGAATATTTCGCAATTTGCGATAGTTACTATCAGGCCATCAAGACGGCCACAGCACAGCAGATCGAAACGGTGGACATGGCCCGCCGCGGCATCCACAATCAGGGCGCAGATCTGCTGAAAGAGCGCCTTGAAGGCAAGATAGACGTCGATTTCGACACCTCCAGGAGACTCTTCACGTTGATCTGCGTGTTGCATATCAAGGGGTAAGGCGTTTGCGGGGGCAATCTATTTCGTGGAAGGCGTGGGTCATCGGGCTGGCCCTTCTCGCACTCGTCCTTGGCGGGTGGGCTTGGCACTGGCATCCCAACAGCGCCGACTATCCCGTGCAGGGCGTAGACATTGCTGCTGAGGACGGCGCAATTGCCTGGCCGACAGTAGAGGCGGCTGGCGCTGATTTCGCTTATATAAAGGCGACCGAAGGGGCCGATATCAGCGATCCGCGCTTTGCCGAAAATTGGGCAGCCACAGCGGCCGCGGGGATGCGCCACGGGGCCTATCACCAATTCTCGCTCTGCCGTCTGGCGGCGGATCAGGCGACCAACTTCATCTCCATCGTCCCGCGTGAGAAGGAGGCGCTGCCCGCCGCGCTCGCGCTGGATTTCAAAGGCAATTGCAAGGACCGGCCCGCGCGCGACGTGGTGCTGCGTGAGCTGAAGACCTTCATCGAAATGGTGGAGGCGCACACCGGCAAACCGCTCATCCTCCAGCTCACGCGGGAGTTTGATGATTATTACATGATCAGCGACGCCATAGACCGCCCCTTGTGGCTGCGCGGCTTCCTCTTCCCGCCAAGCTATGGCGCGCGGGCCTGGGTGATGTGGCAGGCCTCGACATTCCGGCGCGTCGGCGGCATCGGGGGGGCTGTGGATTGGAATGTGATACACCAATGATGGACCAAGTGACTGAACTCGTCGCCGCCGCGCGGGATGCGGCGCTCAATGCCCATGCCCCTTATTCGGGCTTTGGTGTGGGGGCAGCCCTTCTCCTCGACGATGGCGAGATCATCTCCGGCTGCAACTTTGAGAATGCGAGTTACGGGCTGACCTTGTGTGCCGAGACGGTGGCGATTGCGACCGCGAATGCGCAGGGAAAGCTCCGCCAGATCAAAGAGATAGCCGTCATCGGCGGGAAGCTGATCGACGGCCGCATCACGGGTGTGGAGCCGGTGCGCCCCTGCGGCCGCTGCCGTCAGGTGATCAATGAGGCGGGCGGCCTTTCCGGCACAGATATCATCGTGCATTGCGCGTCGGCAGACGGTAGCGCTGTCGAACATCACAAGCTATCGGAGCTTCTGCCCCATGCATTCGGCCCGGCCGATCTTGGGTTAGTCTAGGAGAAAAAATGTCCATTCTTTCCGACATTTGGATTCGTGAACAGGCGCAGAACCACGGCATGATCGAGCCGTTTGTCGAGGCGCAGCGCCGCGACGGGTGCATCAGCTATGGCCTGTCGTCGTACGGGTATGACGCGCGCGTCGCGCCGGAGTTCAAGATTTTCACCAACGTCCATTCGACGGTGGTCGACCCCAAGCAGTTTGACCCCAACAGCTTTGTCGACATGGAGACGGACTGCTGCATCATCCCGCCGAACAGCTTTGCGCTGGCGCGGACGGTGGAATATTTCCGCGTGCCGCGCGATGTGCTCGTCATCTGCCTTGGCAAATCGACCTATGCGCGCTGCGGCATCATCGTGAACGTGACCCCGCTGGAGCCGGGCTGGGAAGGCCATGTCACGCTGGAATTTTCCAACACCACCCCCCTGCCCGCGAAGATTTACGCCAATGAAGGCGCGTGCCAGTTCCTCTTCCTCAAGGGCAATGAGCCCTGCGAGACGAGCTATGCCGACCGCGCGGGCAAATATATGGGCCAAAAAGGCGTGACACTGCCCCGACTTTAAGCGACCATTAGGGACCGGACTGCAAGAGGACGCCTTATGAAGAAACTTCTCATCGGACTCGGACTCCTCTCGCTCTCAACCGCCGCTTTCGCCCAAGGCAAGCCGCAGGCCATCACCATCACCAGCAACATTCAGGCGGTGAAAGAGATCACCGACGCGAAGGGCGCCAAGAAGAAAACGCTGGTCGACCCGACCACGGTCATCCCCGGCACGCCGCTGGTCGTCTGGATCAACTATAAGAACGCGAGCGCCGCGCCCGTCACCGGCTTTGTCATCAACAACCCCGTCCCCACAGCGATTGATTTTACAGCGCTTGGCGAAAACAGCGAATGGGGTGTCGTCTCGGTGGATGGCGGCAAGACCTTCGGCGCGCTCGCGACGCTCAAGGTCATGGGCGCAGACAAGAAGCCGCGCGCGGCCATCCCGCAGGATGTGACGCACGTGCGCTGGACATTTTCAAAGCCCATTGCGGGCAACGGCACAGGACGGCTGAGCTTCTACGCAATGGTGAAATAAACAAACCCGCACCTAGCGGGATGAGGAGAGAGACATGGCGCGCAAAGACGCAGAGTTTGACATCATCGTCTATGGCGCAAGCGGCTTTACCGGCCGGCTTGTCGCGGAATATCTGGCCGCGCGCGGCATCACCCGCTGGGCGATGGGCGGCCGCAGCCTGACCAAGCTTGCCGAAGTCCGCGATGAGATGGGCCTGCCCGCCGAAACGCCCTTGGTCGTCGCCAATTCCGATGACCCCGCGAGCCTTGAGCTCATGTGCGCCCGCACCCGCGTGATCATCACGACGGTCGGCCCCTATCAGCTGTACGGCCCGCAACTGGTCGCCGCCTGTGCGAAGACCGGCACCGACTATGTCGATCTGTGCGGCGAACCAGCATGGATGCGCCAGATGATCGACGCGCATGATGACGCCGCAAAGGCGAGCGGCGCGCGCATCGTGTTCTCCTGCGGGTTTGACTCGATCCCGTTCGATCTCGGCGTCTGGTTCCTCCAGCAGGAAGCGGTCAAGTCCCATGGCAAGCCCGCCCCCCGCGTCAAGGGCCGCGTCCGCAAGATGCAGGGCGGCGCCTCTGGCGGCACCATTGCGAGCCTCACCGAAACGATGAAGGCCGCGGCCAAGAACCCGAAGATCATCGGCCTTCTGAAAAGCAGCTTTGCCCTGACCCCGGGTTTTGAAGGCCCGCCGCAACCCGCAGGCCTGATGCCCGAATATGATAGTGCGACCGGCACCTGGACCGCGCCCTTCGTCATGGCGCCGATCAACACGAAGAACGTGCACCGCACCAACTTCCTGCTCGGCCACGCTTATGGCCGCGACTTTGTGTATGACGAGATGATCATGACGACGCTGGGCGATGCGGGCCGCGCGATGGCAGAGGCCATTGCCAAGGCCAACCCGTTTGGCGATTCAAAGATCGCGCCGGGCGACGGCCCGAGCAAGGAAGAGCGCGAGAACGGCTTTTACGACGTCCTCTTCATCGGCGAATATCCCGACGGCACCCAAGTCCGCGCCAGCGTGCAGGGCGACAAGGACCCCGGCTATGGCTCCACCAGCAAAATGATCGCCGAAAGCGCGCTGACGCTGCTGGAGACGGACACACCGGGCGGCGTGGTGACACCGGGCGCGATCATCGCGGCACCGCTGATGGCGCGGTTGGTGGCGCATGCGGGGTTGTCGTTTGGGGTCGAGTGAGGGGGCTAAACAGACCTTTTATTTGGTTTGCTGCGTTACCTCCAAAAGGATTCGCTTCTCAATGCCTGCGCCTAAAACCACAGACCAGTTGCGGAATCCCACCTCAAGTCCCTCAGTGCAGTTGCTCAATCCGTCCGCGATAGTGAGATAATCGTATCCACCGCCTGAAAAGCGTTCTTGCTTTACCGTTACGATAACAACCCTCGTATCGCATCGGATTAGGCACCCTTCAGAATAATAACCCTCGCTTGGATCGAACAAGCTATTCCGATCCATCTCCACGGTGACATCTGGGACAATTAAGCCCTTCAAATAACTGTTATCGGCACACGGCGCAGCGTGAAACCTATGTTGCTCGCCAGTAAAGACCGCCATAGGCTCTTGCCCTCGTCGGGCGATCAATAGCGGGTTTTCGTATTTCCCGCGCGGTAAGATCAAACTTAGAGGTTGCGCATCCGCAGCATATCCAACGAAAAACTCTGATGTTTTAAACATTGTTCGATCCAGACATAATTAACCCAAATCTCAAATAAGCATCTGATTTATCAAAAGTTTTTAAATAACCATGGCAATATTGATATTTTTTGGAACTTATATCATAATACATTCAGACGCAAACTTGTGAGATTGATTTGGACGCCTTTATCTCATATTCACACCATGACAGCGACGCGCTTGATCGACTCCACGTCCACCTTGCGCCCCTTCGGCGTGACGGACTGATACGAGAGTGGTTCGACCGCGATATACTCGCAGGCGATGACTTAAATGGAAAAATAGCAGAACAGCTAGAGTCCAGTTCGCTGTTTCTTTTGCTCGTTACGCCCGACTTTCTTAATTCCAATTATTGCGTCGAACGCGAAATGGCTCGAGCTCTTGAGCGGCAGAATGCGGGAGAAGTCCGCGTTATCGGTATCATTGCCGAGCCTTGCGACTGGCAGTCGACAGAGTTGCGAGCCATCAAAGTGCTTCCGCGGGACGGCAAACCTATTGCAGAATGGACAAACGCGAACAGCGCATGGCTGAACGTCGCTCAAGAGATTAGACTTGCTGTCTTAGAAGATCGCCAAACTAGCTCGACGACAAATGAGCAAGAGGGTGGATCCGGCCCGTCTGCTCGGGCGCCTTCCGCCGCCAGCCGGTATAGAGCCAAGCGCAATTTCGACGACATCGACCGTAGTGAGTTCCGCGAACAGGCGTTTGAGGAGATCAGAACATACTTCAAAGAGGCCGCTGCAGAGCTCGATGCCCTTGATGATTTCCGGGCGCGCGTGGTGGACGTGTCGCCTACTGCGTTCAGCTGCACGATCGTGAACCGTGCACTGAAACGTGGCACCGCGCACCTGACAGTGCATCGTCACACCAACAGCCGCTCTGGAATGGGTGACATCTACTGGTCGTTCGAGGAGAATGCAGCTCCGACTTCCGCGAATGGTTGGCTCTCAATCGAAAACGACGAGTTTGAGCTATTCCTTAAGCGGGATTCGTATGGTTTCCGTTCGAGTGAACGCAGTAAACTGAGCGGTAGGGAGGCGGCTTCATTGCTATGGGATGAAACAATTACACAAGCCGGAATCGCACATGCCTGAAATGGTTCGTCTTAGATGCCTGAACTGCGGCCACCGATTTGAACGGGAGGCGCTTACGGCAGAGGAGCAGCGAAATGCTCGTCGCGAGAATCGGCAAACGTTTCCCATTGCATGTCCACAATGTCGGCGAACAGACACTCGACCAGGGTGGGAGTAGCGAGCCAAACAAGGCTCCCTAATTCCAACTCTCCCGCGCGAGCCAGCGTCCCAGCTTCTTCTTCAAACTCCGCCGGATCAGCGCGACGTGGGCGCCGTAGAGCGTCAGGAATCCGATCAACCAGAAGAGCCAGTCTCCGCCGGTAAAGCTCCGCGCGATGATGAGGCCGAGCGCCCAGAAGATAAGCACCACGCGGACGTTGAGGGACAGGCGCAGGCCGGACCAGGGGGGCGGCAGGATCGCGATGTTGGAGCCGGGGTCCGCCTCTACCTCCACCTTTTCCCGCAGGCGCGTGAGGGTGCCGCCATCGACATAGGCAAAGGCATCCCATTTCTCAAACTTATCAAACCCCTCCCCGCGCGCGAAGGTGAAGCTCGACTGTGAGGTCGGGTGGACGACATAATGGCTGCCAAAGCCGCGCAGGATGCGCTCAAACCGCACATCATCCAGTGCGGCAAAGGGGATGGTGTAATCGAGCGTGCCGATGAACAGGCGGGAAAGATCAAGAGCCATGGCTGCTCATAGGGGTGTGTGGGGGGATTTCAAATGGGGTTGGTGTGGTGCGCCCGCACCTCTCCCTCCCCCTTCCGTCATGCCAGCGACGGCTGGCATCTATTCGCATCTCACCTGAGCGATTGAGGCGTCTTATTCGGGACATTCAGTGTTCATAGATTCCCGCCTTCGCGGGAATGACGGGTTGGGTTTGGGGGCGAGCAGCAGGGCACCACTCCGAAACCCGTTTGTCCCGAGCGACGTCGAGGGACGCGGATGCGGTACAAGGTGTCTCGACTTCGCTCGACACGAACGGGTTGGGGGCGCCCGCGTCAGGCTTAGGTCCCTCGACGTCTCTCGGGACGAACGGAAAGGCAGCGCTACTTCCGCCGCCCCTGATGGCGGATGTTGCCCGGCCGTCCGCGCTTGCCCATGGGCGGGCGGCGGACGCGGTCTTTGCGGTCGCGGTCCTTCGGCATCGGCAAGTGGTTCGCCCCTTCCGGCAATTCAAAACGCAGTGCGCCTGAAATGGGGTTGGCCTCTGCCAAACGCAAATCGATGTGCTGGCCGATGCGGTACGTCTCGCCCGTCTGCTCCCCGATGAGAGACTTATGCGCCTCATCAAAGCGGAAATATTCGGTGCCGAGTGTGGAGATCGGCACCAGCCCGTCGCCGCCCAGCCCTTCGACGGTCGCGAAGAAGCCGAAATTGGTGACGCCGGTGATCCGCGTGGCGACAATCTCTCCCACGCGCATGGCGAGGAAGGCAGCGACATAGCGGTCCACAGTCTCGCGCTCCGCCTCCATCGCGCGGCGTTCGGCCGCCGAGATCACCTCACCGATGAGCTTCATCCGCTCGGCATCGTCCTTGGTCAGCGCGGTCGCTTCGCCTTGCGGGTTGAGGCCATACGCCCCGACGAGGGAGCGGTGGACGATCAAATCTGAATAGCGGCGGATGGGCGAGGTGAAGTGCGCGTAGGAGCCGAGCGAGAGGCCGAAATGGCCGCTATTCTGCGGGCCGTAATAGGCCTGTGTTTGCGTGCGCAGGATCTGCTCCATCACCTCGGTGCGGAACTCAACCTCGCCCAGCTTGTCGATCAGGCGGTTGAAGGTGGCGGGCGTGATGACCTGCCCCAGCGCAAAGGCAATCTCAAACGTCGCCAGATATTCCTTGAGAGCGACGAGCTTTTCACGGCTCGGCGGTTCATGGATGCGGTACATGACCGGCGCCTTCTTCGCCTCCAGCGCCTTGGCCGCGGCGACGTTGGCCGCGATCATGTAATCCTCGATCAGCTTATGCGCATCGAGCCGTTCACGCGGCGCGACCGATTGGATGCGGCCCTTCTCATCCAGCTCCACGCGGCGTTCGGGCAGGTCGAGGTCCAGCGGCTCGCGCTTTTCCCGCGCCTTGAACAGCAGCGCCCAGCACGCCCAGAGCGGGCGCAGCGCGACCTCGGTCAGGTCATGCGGCTTCACGCCGTCAATCGCGGCCTGTGCGTCCTCATAGGGGATGTTCGCCGCGACCTTGATGACCGCGCGGGAGAAGCGCCAGCTGACCATCTGGCCCTTGGCATCGATGACCATGTGGCACGCCATCGCCGCACGATCCTGCCCCGCCCGCAGCGAGCAGACGTCGGCCGACAATTGCTCCGGCAGCATCGGCACGACGCGATCGGGGAAGTAAACGCTGTTGCCGCGCTTGCGCGCCTCACGGTCGAGCGCGCTGCCGGGGCGGACGTAGAAGCTGACATCGGCAATGGCGACGATGCAGTCAAACCCGCCATCGTCACGGGGGCTGGCCCAGACGGCATCGTCAAAGTCCCGCGCGTCCACCGGGTCAATCGCGACGATGGGCAGGTGGCGCAGGTCTTCCCGCGCGCCCAGATCGAGCGCCGCCATCTTCTCGGCTTCCTGCAACAACTCTTCCGAAAAGACGTGCGGGATGCTGAACTTGTGAATGGCGATGAGGCTGAAGGATTTGGGGGCGAACGGATCGCCGAGAATCTCAACGACCTTCGCCGTGATGCGCGGCGGACGGCCAGTTTTCTCCGCGAGCACAAGGTTGCCCTCGCCCGCCTCACCCAGATCAGAAATGGGCGTGTCGCGCCGCTCCCGCTTGTCGATGGCGCGCAGCCAGTATCGGTCGCCTTCCTTCGCAACGACGCCGAGCAACTGCTCTTCTCCGCGCGCGAGCTTCTTCATCGGGTGGGCGACATAGCCCCCGCCCTGCTCCTCCGTGCGGGCAAGGATGCGATCCCCCACGCCCAGCGCAGACCGCTTGCCGCGCTCCACAACGCGCAGGCGCGGCGGCGGCTTGCCTTCGGCCTCCCAATGTTCCGGAATGGCGATGACCTGTGCGCCGTCGATATCCACGACGCGTAGCACGGTGACCTTGGGCAGCCCGCCCATCTTGTGGAAGGCGCGGCCCGGTGCGCTGTCAATCAGCCCCTCATCGGCCATGTCCTTGAGCAGCGCCTTCAGGGCGATCTTCTCATTGCCCAACAAGCCAAAGGCACGCGCAATCTCGCGCTTGCCCGCCGCCGTGTCGGACGTGGTGATGAAGTCTAGGATCTGCTGGCGGGTCGGAAGACCGTTGGACTTGCTGTGATGGGGGTGCTTGGGCATGAACCTGCGCTACCGGTTCAGACAACCGGATGCCAGAGAAAGCGTCAATGCCCGTCAAACGCGACGAGACTGTGGACGACGGGCCCTTCGGCCGAAAGGCGGTCCGCCCCGCCGAGATCGGGCAAGTCGACCAAGAACACCGCGACCGGCACCTCCGTCCCCGCCGACCGCAGAAGGCGGGTGGCCGCAATTGCCGTGCCGCCTGTCGCGATCAGATCATCGATGAGCGCGATCCGGTCTCCCTTGCCCACCGCATCGTCGTGGATCTCAATCCGGTCCTGCCCATATTCCAACGCATAGTTCATCCCGATGGTCCGGCCGGGCAGCTTGTCCTTCTTGCGAATGGGGACGAAGCCCAGCCCCATCTCCCGCGCCAAGGCCGCGCCAAAGATGAAGCCGCGCGCTTCAATCCCCGCGACCATATTCACATCATGCCCGTCCAAAGCGGCGCGCATCCGCTCGATGGCAAGGCCAAAACCTTCGGCATCGCGCAGCACGGTCGTGATGTCGCGGAACTGGATGCCGGGCTTTGGAAAGTCCGGGATGGTGCGGATCAGCGTCCGCAGCGGATCATCGGTCATCGCGTCAGCACGTAATAAGCGACGTAGAGCCAGGACAGAAATCCATGGATGATGGCCCAGAGCACCGACTTATGCAGCGACCATGAAATCGTGATAGCGAGCGCACTGCCAAAGCCGATGCCAGCCTTGGTCGCGGAATAAGATGCGGATCGATATTCTGCCATGGTGCCTCCGTTGGTGGTTAAATGTGGCATGGCCCGCGCGCAGGCGCCAGATGGCATTGCCGGTTTTTCATTGGCTTTCATAAGCGTGGATGGTTAGCACCTTTCGCATGCGATTTCCGTTCCTGCGTTCCTTCACGCTCGCGATCTCCGGCCTTGCCCTTGTGGCCGCCGCCCCGTCACATAAGAAGCCCGTTGCAAAGCCGAAAGCCGTCGCGACCAAGGTGGCGCCCGTCGAAGCCGACGTCCCCTGGCTTTACAAGAACAGCGATATCCCGGTTGATAAGCAGTGGATCTTTGGCGAACTGCCCAATGGCCTGCGCTATGCCGTGCGCCGGAACCGCGTGCCGCCGGGCCAGGTCTCGATCCGCGTCGCCATTGATGCTGGTTCGCTGATGGAGCGCGAGAATGAGCGTGGCTATGCCCATTTTATCGAACACCTGTCCTTTCGCGGTTCCAAATATGTGACAGATGGCGAGGCCAAGCGTGTCTGGCAGCGGCTGGGCGCGACGTTTGGCAATGACAGCAACGCCATCACCTCGCCCACGCAGACCATCTATAAGCTCGACCTGCCCAATGCGGGCTTCCCCGCGCTCAATGAGAGCATGAAGATGCTGTCTGGCATGATGTCCGGCCCGACCATCACCTCTGCCGAGGTGGACGCGGAACGCCGCACTGTTTCTGCCGAAGCGCGGGAACAGGATGGCGCGCAGGTCCGCATCTCCGATGCGGCCTCCAAGCTTTTCTATGCGGGCCAACCGCTGGCTGACCGGTCCCCCATCGGCAATCTGGACTCGCTCGCCAAGGCCTCGTCAGAGACGCTGCGTGGCTTCCATGACCGTTGGTACCGGCCCGACAACACTGTCATCGCCATGTCCGGCGACGGTGATCCTGTCGTCTTTGCCCAATTGATCGCCAAATATTTCTCGGACTGGAAACCTGTCGCGGCAGGGCCTGTGCCCGCGGTCGATCTTGGCCGTCCCTCCTCCACCGGGCAGACGACCAGCTTCATTTTTGAAGCCGGCCTGCCGACCTCGGTCAACCTTGCCTGGCTGCGGCCATGGACGCAGGTGGATGATACGATTGCGCTCAATCAAGGCCGTCTCATCGAAATCGTCGCGTCGCGCCTCATCAACCGCCGTCTGGAACAACGCGCCCGAGCCGGTGGCAGCTTCCTCCAAGCCGATGTGGAGCAAGAGAATGTGGCGCGCTCCACCGATGCGACCTTTGTATCGATCATCCCGTTAGGCGAAGACTGGCGGCTTGCCTTGGGGGATGTGCGCGCCGTTATTGCCGATGCACTCGTCAACATGCCGACACAGGCGGAAATCGACCGGGAAGCAAATGAGTTCACCGCTCTGCTCGACGTGCAGGTGGAAACCGCCCGCGCGGAAGCGAGCGCCAAGCAGGCGGATGATCTGGTCGAGGCGGTCAACATCCGCGAGACTGTCGCCAGTCCGGAGGTTGCCCGCGACGTCTTTGGCGCCCTGAAGGACAAGATCCGCCCCGCTGACGTGCTGAAGGCGACCCAGCGGCTCTTTTCCGGCATCGGCCCACGCGCCTTCGTGTCGAGCCAGACCGATCAGTCCGATGGCGCAACACAGCTTGCAGCCGCTATCGCAGCCCCCGTCACGGCTTTGACGACAGACCGCGATTCCGCGCAGATTACGTTCGATCAACTGCCCAAGGCCGGACCAGCCGGCACCGTTACCAAAACAGAGCGGCTGAAGGGCGTGGACGTTGAAGTCTTGACGCTGTCCAACGGAACCAAGGTGTTGCTCAGCCCCTCTTCATCCGAGGCAGGTCGCGTCTATGTTTCAGCGCGTTTCGGCAATGGCATGAAGTCGCTTCCCCGCGACCGATTGACGGCGGCCTGGGCTGGCCCGGGTGCCCTCGTGCAAAGCGGTATCGGCACGCTGAAGCAAGACCAGCTGGAACGCATGACGAGCGGACGGCAGATCAACATGGCGATCGAAACGGGCGAAGGCGCCTTCACCATGCGCGCATTGACCCGTCCGGCCGATCTTAGCGATCAGCTGAAGCTGATGTCTGCGAAATTCGCCGCACCCGGCTGGGACCCGGCCCCTGTTTTGCGCACAAAGGCGGCCGCGATCCTTGGCCTGCGCACGGCCGATTCCTCACCGCGTGACGTGGTGGGGCGAGAGCTAGGCCAATATCTTCACGGCGGTGACAAGCGCTGGGCCTCCCCCGGCCAAGCGGATGCTGAAGCGCTGACGCCTGAGGCATTCCGCGCGTTCTGGGAGCCTGCCCTCGCGACCGGACCCATTGAGCTGTCCATCTTCGGGGATTTCGATCCCGATGCCGTAAAGGCGACCCTGATGGAAACCTTCGGCGCCTTGGCCGTGCGTCCCGCGGCTGTGCCGCTGAAGGGCAGCGACACATCCTCCGGCCCGAAGCCCACCAAAACCCCTGTGCGGCTGACGCATAAGGGGTCCCCCGATCAGGCCGTGGCCGTGCTCGCCTGGGCAACAGGCGGCGGCATGTCCAAGGTCCGCACCGGTCGCCAGCTGGATATGCTCGCGGGCATCTTTACCGACCGGCTGTTTGAACAGTTTCGCGAAGGCGAAGGCGCGACTTACAGTCCCGATGTGTCGAGCAGCTGGTCCACCAACTTTGACAGCGGCGGCAACTTCACCGTCATGGCGCAGGTGAAGCCGGAGTCGCTCAATGCCTTCTTCATTCGGGCCCGCGCGATTGCAAAGGACCTCGCGTCCAAACCGGTCTCGGCAGATGAACTGCAACGTGCCGTTGGCCCGACATTGCAACGCATTGCCCGCGCGCAAACAGGCAACATGTTCTGGCTGTCACAACTGTCTGGCGCGACCATGGAACCGACGCGCGTCGACAATCTGCTAAGCTGGGGCGCCGACCTCAAAACGATGACGCCCGCCAACCTGCAAAAGCTGGCGAAGCGCTATCTGAAGCCCAACAAGACATTCTCGATGATCATTGCGCCGGAAAGCGCGGGGGCGGACCCGAAATAATTTCGGGCGCCGTCAACCGAGCCGTTCGGCGTGCCAGCGCAAATGGTCTGCCATGAAGGTTGAGATGAAATAATAGCTGTGGTCATAGCCCGGCTGCATCCGCAGCGTCAGCTTCTGTCCGGCGGCATTGCAGGCGGCCTGAAGCAGTTCCGGCTTCAACTGTTCTACCAGGAAATTATCGGCATCCCCCTGATCCACCAGCAGATCCGGCAGGCGCGCGCCGCCTTCAATCAAGGCGCAGGCGTCATACTCGGCCCAAGCCGCACGATCATCGCCCAGATAGCCGCCGAGCGCCTTATGGCCCCAGGGGCAGTTGGTGGGTGAGACGATCGGTGCGAAAGCAGATGTGCTCTTGAAACGATCCGGATTGCGCAGCGCAATCGTCAGCGCCCCGTGCCCGCCCATGGAATGGCCGGTGATTCCCTGTCGCGCCATGTCGACGGGGAAATGCGCAGCGACAAGCGCAGGAAGTTCCTGCTCAATATAGTCCCGCATCCGGTAATGCGCGGCAAACGGCTCTTGGGTTGCATTGACGTAGAAGCCTGCGCCCAGCCCGAAATCATAGGCAGCCTCCGCATCATCGGCGACGCCTTCGCCACGTGGGCTTGTATCGGGTGCGACAAAGATGATCCCGAGTTCAGCACAGATGGCGCGGAACTCACCCTTATCCGTCACATTCGCGTGGGTGCAGGTCAGGCCCGACAGATACCAGACGACCGGCAGTTTTGCGCCCGGTGCATGATCCGGCACAAAAACGGAGAAGGTCATCTCCGTGCCTGTCGCGGACGAGGCGTGTTTGTAAACACCCTGGGTGCCGCCATGGCTGCGATTGGTCGAAACGGTCTCAAAAGTCATGGCAGGGTCCTTCTCTGGAAATTGTTGCGCCGCTCTTGATGGGTGTCCCATCAATTGGCAAGCCGTGACGTTCTTAGGGGCGCTCGGTGAAAGCCCTTTGACAGGACCTATAGGGTCGTTAAGCCTTGGGCATGATCAAGCACAGCCTCACCGCCATCCTCGCCCTCAGCCTTGCCCAGACGGCACTGGCCGCCACCCCTGAACAAACGGCGCGCGCCGCGCTGAAGGCATCGCCGGTCGTCGATGGGCATAATGACGTGCCAGAACAAGTGCGTGACCGGTTCGACAATGATCTGACCAAGTTCAATTTCAACGACACGACAGGCACAGCCACTGCGACCGCCATTGCGATGCATACCGATCTGCCGCGCCTCAAAATGGGGATGGTCGGCGGACAGTTCTGGTCCGTCTACGTGCCTGCCACGCTGTCCGAGCCCGAAGCCGTGACGGAAGTGACGGAGCAGATTGATCTCGTCCACCGGCTGGTCGCGGCCTATCCAGATCGTCTCGCCCTTGCGCTGACGGCAGCCGACGTTGAAGCGGGCTTCAAATCGGGCAAGATTGCATCGCTCATCGGGATGGAAGGCGGCTATTCCATCGGTTCCTCCATGGGCGTGCTGCGCCAGATGTACCGGGCCGGTGCCCGCTACATGACGCTCACCCACACCAAGACAACGGCCTGGGCCGATAGCGGCACCGACGCCCCTAAATTTGATGGGCTCGCCCCGTTTGGCGTTGAGGTTGTGAAGGAAATGAACCGCATCGGCATGCTGGTTGATCTGAGCCATGTGTCCGAAGCGACGATGATGGACGCGCTGGATGTGGCGAAGGCGCCAGTCATCTTCAGCCATTCGGGCGCACGCGCCGTTGATGGCCATGGCCGCAATGTGCCGGACAGCGTCCTTGCGCGTCTGCCCAAAAATGGCGGCGTTGTGATGGTTGTCCTGCTGCCCGATTATGTCAGCGAAGAGGTGCGCCAATGGGCCGCGCGCCGCGCCGCCGAAGAGACACGCCTGACGCGTCTGACATCTTATGATCCGGCCATTGTGAAGGCGCAGCTGGCCGATTGGGAAAAGGCCAACCCGAAACCTGCGGCCACCATCGCCCAGGTCGCTGACCATATTGACCATATCCGCAAGGTGGCCGGCATCGACCATATCGGACTGGGCGGCGATTATGACGGCATGGACAGTGCCCCTGTCGGCATGGAAGACGTGTCCGGCTATCCCGCCCTGTTCGTTGAACTTGCCAAGCGCGGCTATAGCCAGGCAGACCTTGAAAAAATCGCCAGCCGCAACATCATCCGCGCCTTGCGTCAGGCCGAGCAGACGTCCGCAAGCCTGAAGAACACCCCGCCCAGCGAAGCGCGCATCGGCAAATAAGGCTTAGCGCTTTCGGTGCACCCAAAGATGGTGAGCGCCGACGATGAGGCCACCAAGGGCGGTACCGAACAGGCCTGAGCCAATGGCATGGACGACCCATTGCACAAGGCCGGTCGCAGCGGGCACGGCCAATCCAGCCGCATGGGAGGCGTGATCGAGCCACTCAGGTAAAGGCGTAATGTGGAATTCATGCAGACCGTGCAGGAAGATACCGCCGCCCACCCAGATCATCGCGGCGATCCCAATGACGGACAATGCAGCCAGCAGCTTTGGCATCGCCTGCACAAGCCCGCGCCCAACCATCTTGGCAACAGACGCCTCGCGCTGCGCCATATGCAGGCCGATGTCATCCATCTTCACGATCAGGCCAACAAGGCCATAGACGCCCATGGTGATCGCGATGGCAACGACAAACAGAATGCCCGCCTGCATGGCGATCGGCTCTTGAGAGACTTCGCCAAGCGCGATGGCCATGATCTCGGCAGACAGGATGAGGTCGGTGCGCACCGCGCCGGAGACCATCGCCTTTTCATGCTCTGCGCTGGAAAGTTCGGCCAGTTCCTCGGCCAACGAGTCATCGTCCGGCTGGAAGGCCTCAACGATTTTCTCCACGCCCTCATAGCAGAGGAACGCACCGCCCAGCATGAGAATGGGCGTGATCGCCCCCGGCAGGAAATAGCTCAGCAACAGACCGACCGGCAGAATCAGGAACAGCTTGTTGACGATCGACCCCTTGGCAATCCGCCAGATCACCGGCAGTTCGCGGTCGGGCGTAAAGCCTGTGACATAACGGGGCGTGACGGCCGTATCGTCAATGACGACGCCCGCCGCCTTTACGCCGGCACGTCCGGCCGCTGCGCCGACATCGTCGATGGAGGCGGCTGCAACCTTCGCGATTGTGGCAATATCGTCTAACAGGGCGGCAAGGCCGGATGCCATCTTGATGCTCCTAGAAAGGGACTGCTCGGTAGGGCGGTTTAGCGTTCAAAGTCCAGAGACGCCGGTCATCGGCCAAACATCTGCCGCCCGGCCAGATCAAGCATGATCTCTTCAGAGCCACCGCCAATCGCGTTGACGCGGACCTCGCGGTAGATGCGCTCCACCTTTGATCCGCGCAGATAGCTGGCCCCGCCTAGCACTTGGGCGGCTTCGCGGGCGACGCTTTCCAGCATGCGGGTCGCCTGCACCTTCAGCATCGCAAAATCAGCGGGCTGGTCCGCCCCCTGCTGGACTTGCCAGGCACAGAGATCGACCCAGGCCTGAGTTGTGTTGATCTGCCGTGCCATATCCGCCAGCTTGATGCGGATCGACTGGTGGCCGATCAGCGGTTTGCCAAAGGTTTCCCTCTGCTGTGCCCATTCCGACGCCTCCTTCAGACAGACACGCGCAAAGGCGCAGCAGCCCATCGCCATGCCGAGCCGTTCGGAATTGAAGTTGCGCATGATGCCGATGAAGCCGCCATTTTCCGGCCCGATGAGGTTTTCCGCAGGAACCTCCACATCCTCAAAATAGATCGCCGCCGTATCCGAACAGTGCCAGCCCATCTTGTCCAGCCGCGTGCGGGAGACGCCTTTGGCGTTCATGTCGATCAGCAGGAGAGAGACACCGCCCGCACCCGCGCCGCCGGTGAGCACCGCACAGGTCAACCAATCCGCCCGCATCCCGCTCGTGATGAACATTTTGGAGCCATTGACGACATAATGATCGCCCTTACGGACCGCGCGGGTTTTGAGATTCGCGACATCGGACCCGCCCGAAGGCTCGGTGATGCCAAGGGCAATGATCTTGTCCCCCGCCAGAACGGGCGGTGCCACGCGGCGCTTCAGCGCGTCCGAGCCCAGAGCGAGGATCGGCGGCAGGCCGATACCATGCGTCATCAACGAGGCGCCAAGCCCGCCCGCCCCGACAGCAGAAAGTTCTTCGGTTTGGGTCAGCCCGTGGAAGATATCGAACCCTTCGCTGTGCCCACCATATTCTTCCGGATAGCGCAGACCGAGAATGCCGGCGGCGGCGGCCTTTTTGTGGAGATCGCGCGGCAGCTCACCGTCTTTTTCCCACTGGTCAATGTTGGGCTGCACTTCGCTTGCGACGAAACGACGGACAGCGATAGCCAATTGTTCATGGGTCTCGTCGTAAAAGGGCGACCGGGCTCGCCATTGGTCAAAAAATGTCATGATCGAAACAAAGCACTCCCTGATCTCTCGCGCAACCATCGGTTCGTCGCTGCTGGAGAATCGTTCGTCGCAATCCATTTGGTCGGGCGCCACCTCACGCCTAGCAAAATTGTATATTGATTTTAGAGGTTTAACCGAAATGGTTGTGAATGTTGTCAAACAGGTTCGTTTGACATTGGGGCTTGGTTTGATCGCAACAGCCTGCGTTTCGCCGGCCTCTCCCCCTGCCCGAATCACAGCCCCCAAAACCACGGAGGCGCAGAGCGCTCCCAAGGGATCGCGCTCGGTTGGGCAGACCGTCCGGATTGCACTTCCCGCCCCTTCATCACAGCCCACCATCAATGATGGCGCGCGCGCAGCACCGCCGGAAATGGTGGCCGCTCTTCGGTCCATCTGGTCATCCTTCCCCGGAAAAGCGGGCATTGCCGTGATGAAGACCGACGGATCGTGGATGGTCTCCTATCGCGGCGACGAACCCATGCCGCAGCAGAGCGTTTCCAAATTATGGGTGTCGATTGCGGTGATGGATGCCGTCGACAAGGGCCAATTGTCACTGGATGACAGCGTCACCCTGCGGAAATCGGACATCACCCTGTTCCATCAACCCATTGCCGGGCTGATCGGCCCCAATGGCTATACCACGACGATTGCGAGCCTGCTGCGGCGCGCGATGACGCAGAGCGACAATACGGCGAATGATTTCCTCATGCGCCGTGTCGGTGGCCCGACGGCCATCCGCGAACTCATTGCCTCCAAGCGCCTCGGCGCCATCCGCTTTGGCCCCGGTGAGCGCCATTTTCAGGCCGCTACGGCAGGCCTGACCTGGAAGCCAGAATATAGCTCTGGCGGGGCCTTCAACACGGCGCGCGCCGCTTTGTCTCCCGCCGCCCGCAAGGCCGCGATGGACCGCTACGTGTCTGACCCGATGGACGGCGCGACGCCCGCGGCCATTGCCCGGTCGCTTGCCCGCTTGAAGCGCGGTGAACTGCTGAGCCCGCAATCGACCCGCTATCTGATCAACATCATGGAATCGACCGAAACCGGTCGTGCGCGTCTGAAGGCCGGCATCCCCGCCGGTTGGAAGCTGGCACATAAGACTGGCACCGGTCAGGATCTGCGCAACCGCACGGCGGGCTTTAACGATGTGGGCATCATGATCGCGCCTGATGGCACCAGCTATGCCGTCGCCGTGTTGATCGCGGACACGACGGCGCCTGTCCCGATGCGACAGAAGCTGATCCAGCAAGTTGCCTCCACAGTTGCCGCCAACCACAAGGGCAGCGACTATGCGCAGCGCAGCGGCCAACGCGACCGTGGGTCAAACTAACCGCTAAAGCTGTCGCCAAAGCCACGTACCATTGCTAATCCCCCGCAATGGGAGATCAAAAACACCTCTATCTCGTCGATGGCTCGGGCTATATTTTCCGCGCCTATCACCGCCTGCCGCCGCTGACGAACATTCGCGGCGAGCCGGTGGGGGCCGTCTATGGCTATACCACGATGCTGTGGAAGCTGGCCGACGCGCTCCACAAGGCGGACGGGCCGACACATATGGCCGTCATTCTTGACGCCTCGTCCAAGACGTTCCGCAACGAGATTTACGACCAGTATAAGGCGCATCGTCCGCCCGCGCCGGAAGACCTTGTTCCGCAATTCCCGATGATCCGCGACGCCACGCGCGCTTTCTCTCTGCCCTGCATCGAAGAACTCGGGCTGGAGGCGGATGACATCATCGCATCCTACGCCAAAGCGGCGCTGGCCGATGGCTGGCTGGTCACCATTGTGTCGACCGACAAGGATCTGATGCAGCTCATCCAGCCGGGCCTCGACATGCTTGACCCGATGAAGAGTGAGCGGCTCGGCCCACAAGCCGTGATCGACAAATTCGGCGTTGGGCCGGAAGGTTTGGCTGACGTCCTCGCCCTGATGGGGGATACAGCCGACAATGTGCCCGGCGTGCCCGGCATTGGCCCCAAGACAGCCTCTAAGTTGATCCTGGAATTCGGCAATCTGGAAGCCGTGCTCGCCGCCGCGCCAACGATGAAGCCCTCCAAGATGCGTGACAATCTGATTGAGCACGCTGACAAGGCCCGCCTGTCGCGCATTCTCGTCGCGCTGAAGGATGATGCGGCCCTTCCCGAGCCGCTGGACGATTTCCTGCTGAAGGAAATCCCCGACGCCCCACTACGCGCCTTTTTGGAGCATCATGGCTTTGGATCGCTGCTGAAAAAGCTGGACGGCCCCACGGCCCGTGCGGACGGCCACGCCATGGCGATGATCCGATCTGAAGCGAAAGGGACGCCTGCGGAAGCGCCCCCTGCCCCTGTGGCACAAACGTTTGACCGTGACGTCTATGACTGCGTCCAAACCGAGGCGCAGCTGGACGCCTGGATTGCCGAGGCAACTCTGGCCGGTGCCATTGCCGTCGATACGGAAACCGACGCGCTCGATTCCATGGCAGCGGGGCTGGTCGGCGTCAGCATCGCCACAGGGCCAAACCGCGCCTGTTACATCCCGCTGGCACATGGCGGCAGTGATCTGTTTTCCGAAGCTCCGGCCCAAGTTCCGCTGGCGACAGCGATAGCGAAGCTGAAACGGCTGCTGGAAGACCCATCGGTCCTCAAAATCGGGCATAACATCAAATATGATCTGAACGTGCTGGAACGTTACGGCATCACTGTCGCCCCCATCGACGACACGATGGTGATGAGTTTTGATCTGGATGCGGGCAAGCACAACCATGGTATGGATGAGCTGGCGCTGATCCACTTCGGCCATAGCTGCATTGCCTTCAAAGATGTGTGCGGCACCGGCA
Source organism: uncultured Sphingomonadaceae bacterium (assembly GCA_937996655.1). Classification (GTDB taxonomy): domain Bacteria; phylum Pseudomonadota; class Alphaproteobacteria; order Sphingomonadales; family Sphingomonadaceae; genus Aquisediminimonas. The sequence continues at coordinate 63,224 of CALKUK010000015.1, forward strand.
AGAACCAGCTGACCTTCAACCAGGTCGGCATGGCCGAAGCCACCCGATATGCTGCGGAAGACGCAGACGTGACCCTGCGCCTTTGGCATCGCCTCAAGCCGCGTCTCAGCGCTGAGAAAGCAACGCGCGTCTACGAACGCGTTGACCGGCCTTTGGTGCCAGTGCTCGCGGGCATGGAACGTGAAGGCATCAAGGTAGACCGCGATGAACTTGCCCGCATGTCGGCTGAGTTTGCCGAAGGCTGTGCAGGGCTTGAGATCGAAATCCACGCACTGGCGGGGCAACCCTTTGCCGTCGGCAGCCCCAAGCAGCTTGGCGAAATCCTGTTTGGCCAAATGGGCCTGAAGGGCGGAAAGAAGGGCAAATCGGGCGACTTCTCCACGGATGTCACCGTGCTTGAGAAGCTGGCCGAAGAAGGCGTCGAGATTGCGCGCAAGGTGCTGGACTGGCGGCAGCTCTCCAAGCTGAAATCCACCTACACCGATGCGCTACAACAGCAGATCAACCCGAAGACCGGCCGTGTTCATACCAGCTACAGCTTGACGGGCGCACAGACGGGTCGTCTTTCCTCGAACGATCCGAACTTGCAGAACATCCCCATCCGCACCGAAATTGGCCGCCGCATCCGCGAAGCCTTTGTGGCGGAACCGGGCAATGTCTTGCTGTCTGCCGATTATAGCCAGATCGAACTGCGGCTGGCCGCGCATATGGCCGATGTGCCTGCGCTGAAAGATGCCTTTGCCAATGGGGAGGACATCCACGCCCGCACTGCGCAGGAACTGTTTGGAGAGGTCAACCGCGATACGCGCGGCCGCGCCAAAACGATCAACTTCTCGCTGCTCTACGGCATTTCCCGTTGGGGCCTTGCGGGTCGTCTCGGCATTTCATCGGACGAAGCCCAGTCGATGATCGACCGCTATTTCCAAAGCTTCCCCGGCATCAACCAATATATCAGCCGCACGCTGCAATCGGCGCGCGAAACCGGCTTCACCGAAACACTGTTCGGGCGAAAGACGCACTTCACGCGTATCACCAGCCAGAACCAGACCGAGCGTGCGGGGAGTGAGCGTGCCGCCATCAACGCCCCCATTCAGGGGACGAGTGCTGACATCATCAAGCGCGCCATGGTCCGGATGCTCCCGGCGCTGGCCGATGCGGGCCTTCCCCATGTGAAGATGCTGCTTCAGGTGCACGACGAACTCGTGTTCGAACTGCCGGAAGGCGATGTCGCAGCGGCAAGCAAGGTGATCGAACGCGTGATGGCTGAGGCTGCCGAACCGCTGGTCAAACTGGATGTGCCCTTGGGTGTTGAAATCGGCACCGGCAAAAACTGGGGCGCAGCACATTGACGCTTCCCGCCCCTGAACAGGGCGATGACATTCAGGCCCTCGCCAAAGGTGGGCGCACCAACGTGGCGGGTTTCTTTGTCCGCCTCTTGGCGCGCATCCCGTTCCTGATCATTGGCGGGCAATGGTATGGCGCCGAAGCGCTGGGGCGGCTGGCCTACGCCATCGTCATCGTGGAGTTTGCAGCGCAAATCGCCACCCTTGGCCTGAAGCGCGGGCTGGCGCTCCACCTGTCGGGTGACGGCAAAGAAAATGGGGCCTGGGACGGCCTTGTCGTCGTCCTACTCGCAACGTTGCCGCTGACTGTGTTGCTGATGTTCGTGCCGGAAATCATGTTTCCGAACAGCCAGATCAACCGGCTCGACAATCTGTTACCCCTCATCATTCCGGCCCTTGCCGCGTCAGACCTGATGCTGACCGCCCTTGCCTATCGTTTCGATGTCGCATCCACGGTGCGCGCGCGCGCGGTGATCGAACCTTGGACGATCAGCATTGCCGCCTTTGCATTGGCCTGGAGCCTACCGCGCGACGGTTTGCTGGTGGCCTATGCCCTGTCGATGGCCGCAGCCCTGATCGCCTCACTCGTGCCGTTCCTTCGCACGATTGGATTGCCGCAGAACTGGAAGCCCCGTCCCCGGGAGCTTTGGGACCTGACACGGCGCAATGTGCCACTGGCGGCGGCAGATGCCATTGAATGGGGGTCGCGCAGGCTGGACCTTGCCCTGCTGGGGCTGTTTGTCTCCCCGGCCACCGTCGGTATCTACTGGGTTGCCCAGCAGGTTGCTTCGCTCCCGCAAAAGCTGAAGACCAGTTTTGATCCCGTCCTTGGCCCCGTCATCACGCGCCGTCTGGAGGAAAAGAACCTGCCTGCCATTGCAACGCAAGTCAGCCAGGTCGGGTTCTGGATTTTGGCGGCGCAAGTCGGCATCGCCTTTGCCCTTGGCATTCCGGCGGAAGGGATTTTGGGGTTGGTCGGGCCGGGCGGCGGCTTCGTATCCGGCACCGGCGCGCTGACATTTTTGTTGCTCGCAGAGGTGGTGGCCTCGCTCGCTGTCGTGAGTGAAGCAGCGCTCGTCTATATTGCTCGCCATCGCAACATGCTCATCTCGCTTGGCATGATTTCTGTGCAAGCTATTGTATCTACAGTAATTCTTTTCGTGATGAAGCATGAAGGGTTGAACGAGGCCTGGATGGCGGCAGGCGTCGCTATGGGCCTGTGCATCGCGCTTGCCATCAGTTCCATCATCAAGTCGCGGCTGGCGAGCAGCCTGCTTGGCGCGCCGGTCTCTGTGTGGCGCTGGTCCATTGTCTGGGCGGCAGCAGGCGCTGTCTTCGTCGGGCAGATTTTCATCCGGCTGCCCGAATGGGTGGAGCTTGCCTTTGGCGTCCCAGCCATCCTTGCCGTCTATGGCTGGCTGCTGTGGAAACGCGGCTTCCGCGAGGAAGACCGCGTCCTATTCCGCAAGATGGCGTGAGGCGATTGCCCCTTCCGATTAATGCCGGAAGTGGCGCATTCCAGTTAAGACCATCGCGAGACCTGCTTCATCCGCAGCCGCAATCACCTCGTCATCGCGCATCGAGCCGCCGGGCTGGATGACCGAAGTGGCACCCGCTTCTACCGCCGCCAACAGACCATCGGCAAAGGGGAAGAACGCGTCAGAGGCGACCGCGCTGCCCACGGTCTTGGGGCCAGCCCAGCCATAGGTTTCTGCCGCTTCCTTCGCCTTGATGGCGGCGATGCGGGCTGAATCCCGGCGGTTCATCTGGCCGGCACCAATGCCCGCCGTCACACCGTCCTTGGCATAGACGATCGCGTTTGATTTGGTGTGCTTGGCGACCGTCCAGGCAAAGAGGCAGTCGTTGAGCTCCTGCTCAGTCGGCTGACGCTTGGTGACGACCTTCAGCATGTCGCGCGTCACCGTGCCATTGTCACGGCTCTGGACGAGATAGCCGCCCGCGATATTCTTGATGTTGAGGCCAGCGCGCGCCGGATCCGGCAGATCGCCCGTGATGAGGAGACGCAGGTTCTTCTTCTTGGCAAAGACAGCGCGGGCGGCGTCATCCGCACCGGGGGCCGCCACGACTTCTGTGAAGATGCCGGAAATTGCTTCGGCCGTCGGGCCATCGAGCGGACGGTTGCAGGCGATGATGCCGCCAAAGGCCGACACAGAGTCGCATTCCATCGCATTCTGATAGGCTTCGATCAGCGTCGCGCCGGTCGCCACGCCGCACGGATTGGCGTGCTTCACGATGACGACGGTTGGCGGGCCGTTGCGAAACTCGCTGACCAGTTCCAACGCTGCATCGGCGTCGTTGTAATTATTGTAGCTCAGTTCCTTGCCCTGAACCTGCTCCGCCTGCGCGATCCCGGTGACATGCGGGCCATTGGGAATATAGAGCGCCGCCTTCTGGTGCGGATTTTCGCCATAGCGCAGCTCTTCCTGCTTGTTGGCGGTCACCGCAAGCATATCCGGGAAGGTCTGCTGCTGGTCGGCAAAGGCAAACCACTGGCTGATCATCGCGTCATAGGCTGCCGTCGCTGAATAAGCTTTGGCCGCGAGACGACGACGGAAATCATAGTTGGTCGCCCCCTCATTGCCGTCCATCGCGGCGATGAGTTCCGCATAGTCGGCAGGGTCCGTCACAATCGCGACCGAGGCGTGGTTCTTTGCCGCGGAACGCACCATGGATGGGCCGCCAATGTCGATATTCTCGATGATCTCGTCGCGATCCGCGCCTTTGGCGACGGTCTGCGCGAAGGGATAAAGGTTGACGACAACCAGATCGATCGCGCCGATCTCATGTTCGGTCATGGAGGCCACATGGTCCGGATTATCGCGCACCGCCAGCAGGCCGCCATGGACCTTGGGGTGCAGCGTCTTCACGCGGCCATCCATCATTTCAGGAAAGCCCGTCAGGTCTGAAATATCCATCACCGTCAGGCCCGCATCGCGCAGCGCTTTGGCCGTACCCCCGGTCGACACCAGTTCCACACCGTGGCGTGACAGGGCAGCACCCAGTTCCGAAAGCCCGGCCTTGTCGGACACGGAAAGGAGTGCCCGCTTAATCTTCACATTCGTCATGTTGTTCTTTTTCCGTCGTTATCCGGCGCGTCGAAACGCCCAACTTACCGAAGCGCCGCCTGCCGGCACCTCGCCTGAAATCACCAATTGCTGTGTCGCCCGGATGCGGCCATTGCCGTCCACCCAAAGGCTTTCATCGATGGCAAGCGCCCCGCCATGGCTGCGAAACTGCCAAAGAGCCCCTTCCGAAATCCGCAGAAGCGCACCATTTCCGTCCGCCGTCGGGCTGACTTCCACATCGGGACCGAGATGGAACCGAACCGCAAATGTCGCCGGAGGCCCTTTGCGGCGGGTCTGCGCAGGGACGAGCACATCATCCCCCCGTATCTCCCGCCCATCCGGCCCCACAGACATGCTGCGCCGATGCACAAAACCGAAACGTCGGGCATAGCCATCATGGCTCGCCTCGATGCGGCTGCCGACTTCGGCCTCCTGCCGGTCGAGCTCGACCTCTTCCACGCCTTTGCCAAGCGAACCATCGGCATGCACCGATGTCGAATTGCTGTCGGACAGGGTCAGCGTCGAATGGGCCGCCGTTGTGCGCAATCCCTGCACGAGCGCGGGTGCCATGCCGGGCCCGCCCCCGCGCGCGCCGCCGCAATTCACGACCAGCCGGTGCGTGGCATCAGAAATCTCAACCGCCAGTGTCGACGCGCAGCCCGTTTCCACCAGACGGCTCACGGGCGGCGGCGCTGCGTCTATCACAATGATCGTGTCACCCGCGCTGATCCGCTGATAGCCCCAATCCCGCGCCTGCCGCATCGGCCGTGCGCGCACGCCACTGCCACGCAGGATGGCATCAATATCGACCTTGGATAGCGGCAATCCCCCCTGCCAGCTGGACAGGCTGCCATCCCCCATGATCACGCCCTGCAGCGCGGGCACGGCTTTGGCTAAGACGTCGCCGACCAGAGGATCAGGCTGGATGCGGCGGGCCTCATAGGCCTTCACGAGCATCGATAGCGTGACGATGCCGTCTGCCAGCGCATTGGGGGAACGACAGACCGAGCCGCCATCATAGGTGAAGGCACTCGCAAGCGCCTTTTGCAGGCCCGCCTCACCAAAGGTCCGGCGCGGTTCTCCGCCCGGCATCAAGAGGCCAGCGGCAATCACACCAGCCCAGGCATGGACCCGGGGGATGCCAATGGGCGTCCGGTCCGCCACCCGCTCCAGATGGCGCGCGGTGCGGGCCAGCGTGTTGAGGACGCTGGAGCGATAGACAAGGTCCGTGCTCGACAGGATCAGCGGCGCATGGGCGGCCCAATACAGCACCCGCCGACCGGCCAGATCGCCGCGCCAAGCGGCGTCGGTGACATTTTCCGCATTGGCGGTCATCCAAGCCCGCATCAGATATTCGGCAATCGGGGCCGCAACGTTGCGGTCCTTGACCGCCGCAAGATCGCGCAACCATGCAAAGCTGTGCATGTAATCGGAAAAGCCGCGTGACCATTGGGTCGCGTCAAAACTGCAGCCCTCTATGGCCTGCGTTTCTCCGCGCCACCGGATGGTGCCTTCCAGCATGGCCAACCCACGTTCCGCATCCCCCAGCACAGGATCATCGGGCACCGTCAGCAATTTCAACGGATAGCGGCCACGCAGCTTGAAAGCATGGATGGGTGTCCGCCAGGTCAGACGATAAAACTGGTTGAGCAATCGCTCCCCCAAAGAGGAGCCCGATGCGGCGCGCGCGCGCACAAGGCGTTTGCCGGATTCAATCGTGTCAGAGGTATCCGGCGTGTCGCCGCTCATTGGCCGCGCAGTCTCGCAATGTTGGCCGCATAAGCGTCAGGGCCGCCCTTGAAGGTCGCTGTCCCTGCCACAAGTACATCCGCGCCGGCTTCAATGACGCGCGGAGCCGTATTGGCATCCACGCCGCCATCCACCTGCAGGCGGATATCCAGACCCTTTTTGTCGATATTCTTGCGGATCGCCTCAATCTTGCGGAGCTGGCTTTCGATGAAACTCTGCCCGCCAAAGCCCGGGTTAACGCTCATCACGAGGATGAGGTCGATATCCTCATACATGTAATCCAGCATCTTGGCCGGTGTTGCAGGATTGAGCGACACGCCCGCCTTCTTGCCCAGAGCCTTGATCCGCTGCACCGTCCTGTGAAGGTGTGGCCCGGCTTCCTGATGGACGGTGATGTAGTCGGACCCTGCCTCGGCAAAGGCGTCCAGCATCGGATCAACCGGCGTGATCATCAGATGCACGTCCATCACCTTTTGCGTGTGCGGGCGCAGCGCCTTCACCACCATGGGGCCGATCGTAATGTTGGGCACAAAATGCCCGTCCATCACATCGACATGGACCCAATCTGCCCCGGCGGCATCAATGGCGCGAACCTCTTCACCCAAACGGGCAAAGTCAGCGGAGAGAATCGACGGAGCGATGAGAACGGGATGAGTCATTAACCGGTGGCCTTAGTCGGCAGCGCCGACGCGGGCAAGGCGAGTCACGCCCTCTTGAACCGCGCAATGAAAAACCCGTCGCGCCCCTGCCCCGGCAGAACGCGCAGCCAGCCTTCGGGTGAGGCCTGCAGCCCGCCGAAAAGTTCATTATTTTCAATGCGGTCAACCGACAGACCCCAGTCTTTTGCCTGTGCCGCGACGTCCTCGCCTTCCGGACGTTCCAGACTACAGGTTGCATAGACAATTTTTCCGCCCGGCTTCAGCCAAGCCGCCGCGCGCTCCAGCATTTGCGCTTGCACCTCAGCCAGTTGGCGAATGTCCTTGGGTCGGATGCGATGGAGGACATCGGGGTGGCGTGCGAAAATGCCTGTTGCGCTGCACGGCGCATCCAGCAGGATGGCGTCGACCTGTTCTTTGGGTTCCCATTTCAACACATCGCCCACGACGAGATCGGCGGAAAGCCCCGTCCGCGCCAGATTTTCGCGCAGCCGGTCCAGACGCGCGGCCTCGCGCTCCACACCGATCACCGTCCAGCCAGATGCGGCAAGCTGCATGGTCTTGCCACCCGGCGCGGCGCACAGATCGAGCACCGTGCGACCTTCGCCTACCCCCAGCAACCGCGCGGGGATGGATGCCGCAATATTTTGCACCCACCATTCGCCCTCGGCAAATCCGGGAAGCTCGGTAATCGCACGATCCCGGCTGACGCGGACATGGCCGGGGGCGAGCGATTCGCCGCCCAGCTTTTCGGCCCATGACTCGGTCGCCTCGGTCGTGCGCAGCGTAAGGTCAATCGCCGGCTGGTTTGCCAACACTTCCGAGGCTGCGCCGAGCATTGCATGCCCCCAGGCCTCTCCCCAGCGCTGCTCAACCGCAGGCAGGAGCAGCGGCACTTTGCGTAATTGCGCATTCTGGCGGAACAGCGTGCCCAATACGCCATGCACCAGCCGCCTTGGCCCACCCTCCACAAGCGGCAGCGCGGTTGCCACAGCGGCATGTTGTGGGGTGCCGAGGATCAGCGCCTGCACAAGTGCGATCCGCAGGACCATGCGGGCCTTGGCATCATCCGGCAGCCGCTGCTTGGTGGCACCGTCAATTAGGTCATCCAGATCGGGCAGACGCCGCAGCGCTTCCGATGCAATGGCATGGGCCAGAGCACGGTCTGCGGGATTATCAATACCACGCGTGGCGGCGTTCAGCGCGTTTTCAAGCGGTTGGCCACGACGCAAAACAGCGTCAAGCAGTTGGAGCGCCGCACGGCGTGCGGGAAGGCCTTGAATATCAGTCATCCCCTGCCCTAGCGCGGGCGCACCGCCTTGTCAGCCCGGCGGATCATTCGTGCTATTGGCACCGCCATCCACGAAACTGTTTTAGGCCCTTCCCTTGAACTCTCCTTCGCGCAGCCCCAATGTGCATCCTAGCAAACAAGCCTCATCAAAGGACCGACGACATGGGCCAGCGCCCCGCGCACGTGAAGCCACCCGCGCATCTTTCCAAAAGCCCGCCCGTGCCGCAGCCCGAGCCTGTGATTGAAAAAGCGGCGACAGATGACCCGCTGGGCCTCAACCCCGTGCGCTATGGCGACTGGGAATTGAAGGGTATTGCCGTCGACTTCTGATTAGGCCGCGCCTTCGCCCTTCAGCGGGCGGGACAGCAAAGAGGCCACGACCTCGCGAATATCGGCATTGTTGAGCAGCGCGCACACGGCATCGACAATCGGCATCTCCACCCCTGCCGCCAAAGCCGCCTGCTGAAGCACCGGGGCGGTATACGCCCCTTCGGCCACAGTTTTTCGATCTGCCAACAACGCGGCCGCGCTTTGTCCCTCCCCCAGCCCCTTGCCGAGAGAGAAGTTGCGTGAGCTCGTTGAGGAGCAGGTGAGAACGAGGTCGCCAAGCCCGGAGAGGCCGGCCAGTGTCTCCGGCTTTGCACCGCGCGCCAGCCCAAAGCGCGTCATCTCGGCAAATCCGCGCGCGATGAGCGCGGCCCGCGCATTCTGGCCAAGCCCTGCCCCTTCAACAACGCCGCAGGCAATGGCGAGGACATTCTTCACAGCGCCACCGATTTCCGCGCCGATCACATCGGTTGAGACATAGGGCCGGAAATGCGGCTGCGCGATTCGGGCGGCCAATTGCTGCCCAATGGCGGCATCCTCGCAGGCCAGTGTGATCGCGGTAGGTAGTCCTTGAGCGACTTCGTGCGCGAAGGTCGGGCCGGACAGGACGGCAATGGCCGCCTCCGGGCAGCACTGTGCCGCGACTTCGGACATCAGCATCTGCGTTTCGGCCTCAATCCCCTTGGCACAGAGCACGAGGGAGCGGCGGCCCACAGGCGTTTGGGCGAGAACGGACCGCATGTGTTGCGCCGGAGTGACCACCAGCAGAGCGTCACAGGGCGCAAGGTCCGCCAAGTTACCCGTCGCCCCGATATGGGCCGAGAGTGGAACGCCCTTCAGAAAATTCGTGTTCTCGCGGTTGCTGTTGATCGAAGCCACAACATCCGCCTCGCGCGCCCAGAGCACGACCTCGTCTCCACCGGCTGCGGCAACCTGCGCCAGAGCCGTGCCCCAAGCACCGCCACCGATGACCCCGAGCTTCATGCCTTCACTCCCGCGCCTCGGACCGTTTCGGCATCTGGATCAAGCGGCCAGCGGGGCCGCGCGATCACATCAAGCGGATCGGTCAGTCCCAAGGCAAATCGTTCCGCGCCCGCCCAGCCGATCATCGCTGCATTGTCCGTACAAAGCCAGAGCGGGGGGGCGAAGAAGGGCAGGCCATTGTCCGCCGCCAGCGCCTCAAGCGCAGACCGGATCGCCTGATTGGCGGCCACACCGCCTGCGACGACCAGAGCCGTGACCCCTCCTGCCCGGTGGATGGCCCGCCTTGTGCGGTCGACCAGGCAATCGACCACAGCCTGTTGAAAGCTGGCGGCGATGTCTTCCGGCTTATGGATCCCGGCGTCACGGGCGCGCAGGACCGCGCTCTTCAATCCCGCAAAAGAGAAATGCGGCTCTGCTGTGCCGACGAGCGGACGCGGCAGGGGCACCGCCTTTGCGTTCCCCGACCGCGCGGCAGCTTCCACCGCAGGGCCACCAGGAAAGCCGAGTTTCAATAGCTTTGCCGTCTTGTCGAAGGCTTCGCCCGCGGCATCATCGATGGTTGTCGCCAGCCGGCGATATTGGCCGACGCCTTCGACCAGCAACAGCTGGCAATGCCCGCCGGAGACGAGCAGCAGCAAATAGGGAAAGGCAAGCGCAGGGTCGGCAAGGCGCGGGCTAAGTGCATGGCCTTCCAGATGATTGACGGCGATCAGCGGCTTTCCCGCAGCATGGGCCAAGGCCTTGCCTGTCACCAGCCCGACCATCACGCCGCCAATCAGGCCCGGCCCTGCCGTCGCTGCAATGGCATCCACATCTTTCAACGCAATGCCCGCCTCATCGAGCGCCTGTTCGATCAGGCTTGCCAGAACGTCCACATGGGCGCGCGCGGCAATCTCGGGCACGACGCCGCCAAAGGGCCGGTGGGCGGCCTCTTGTGTCGCCAATTTATGCGCCAATACCGCCCGATCGCTGGTCACAAGCGCCGCTGCGGTTTCGTCGCAACTGGATTCAAGGCCAAGGATGATTGCCATTGGCCTTCCCTCTAGCCCCACACGCCGCTAGCACAAGCGCCGCCATGACAGACCAGCCCCTAAAACTCGGCACACGCGCCTCTCCGCTCGCCCTCGCTCAGGCCCATTTGGTGCGCGATGCCCTTTTAAAAGCACATGGCTGGGACGAGTCGCGCGTCGAAATCGTCGCCATGACAGCCAGTGGCGACCGCATTCTGGACCGGGCGCTGGCAGAGGTGGGTGGCAAAGCGCTGTGGACCAAGGAACTGGACCGCGCCCTAATGTTGGGGGACATCGACTTCGCTGTGCATTCGATGAAGGACGTTGAAACCATCCGCCCGGCGGACCTCGCCATTGTCGCCATGTTGCCGCGTGCCGATGTGCGCGATCGCCTTATCGGGGCAGCGAGCATCAGCGCGCTGCCACAGGGCGCACGTGTCGGCACCAGCTCCCCCCGCCGCAGCGCCCAGTTGCGGCGTCTGCGCCCGGACCTGAACATCGTGCTGTTCCGCGGCAATGTCGCAACCCGCCTTGCCAAGCTCAACGCCGGTGAGGCCGATGCCACCTTGCTGGCCGCGGCGGGTCTGGACCGGCTGGGTCAACCCAATGTCGGTATTGCGATTGCGCAAGAAGAAATGCTGCCCGCCCCCGCGCAGGGGGCCGTGGGCATTGAAACACGCGCCGACAATGCCCGCATCCACGCCCTGTTGGCCCCCATCAACGATGCCGATACCTTTGCCTGCGTCATGGCGGAGCGCGCCTTTCTTGCCGAGCTAACGGCGGACTGCCACTCCCCCGTTGCGGCACAGGCCCGGCATGTGGACGGAAAACTCCACATCCGTGGCGAGATCCTGACCGAAGACGGCGCGCTGCGAGAATTTGGGGAAGCGGACGATCCGGTCACCCTCGCCCGCAGCCTCCTCAACCGCGCGCCGCCAGCCTTACGGGCCGCGTTCGGATGAAGCCCCTGCTCGTCCTGCGGCCCCAACCGGGCGCGGACAAGACAGCGGATCGCGCGCGCGCTTTAGGGTTGGATCCCAAGGTCCTTCCCCTGTTTGAAGTCCGGGGCGTGCCCTGGTCTATAGAAACCAGCACACCCTATGATGCTGTCTTCATAACAAGTTCTAATAGCCTCAAATTTATTGATAATTATCTGGAATTTTTAGAAGACCTGCCCATCCTATGCGTAGGCGAAGCCACGGCGGCGGCGGCGCGACAGGCCGGATTACGCGAGGTGACGGCGGGCGCGAACGGCGCGGCATCGCTGGCCGACCTCGCCGCGGCCTTGGGCCATCGCCATGTGCTGTGGCTGGCGGGGCGGCCTTCGCTGCAAATCAGCCACCCTGATCTCATATTTGATGTGAAGTATACCTATGAGACGATTGAAATTCCGTCTGATCTAAAATTTCACACATCCACAGAAACACAAGCGGTGGCGCTCGTGCATTCGCCCCGTGCGGCGCAGTGTTTGGCAGAACGCGTAGCCGCGCGCGGACATATCGATCTGGTCGCGATCAGCGAAAAGGCCGCCATCGCCGCCGGACCCGGTTGGGCCAGTGTCCATTGGCCGGATGCGCCGACCGACAATGCCATGCTGGAAATTGCCGCCCCCTTGTGCCGGGCAGGTGAAACGGGCACATCTCCCTGATGGACGATGAATTGACTCCACCGGCACAAGCGCCCTCCAGTTCTGTTCGCGGGCTCGTCATCTTCGCGATCGTCTGTTTTGCGATTGGCATTGCAGCGATGTTCTGGCTTTTGACAGAATGGACGCCGGCCCGGAACTTCGTGCTGGGCACGCCGCCTGCCCCGCCTGCCGTCACCGCCCCTGCCGAGACCCCCGCACCGCCGCCTGTCGCGCCTGCGCAGGATGCCAGCGCGACGCCGGAAGAGCATATGGCGAAGATTGAAGAGAAGCTCGCGATCATCGATCAGCAGGCGGACAGCGCCTCGAACGATGCCTCACGCGCTGAACGCATGATGATCGCCTTTGCCGCCCGCCGCGCGATTGAGCGGGGTGCTGCTCTCGGCTATTTGGAAGGCGCGCTGATGCGTCAGTTTGGCGGCGCAGACGCGAACGCGGTGTCCACCATCATCAAAGGCGCCCGTGCTCCTGTGACGCTGGAACAGCTTGAAGAAGGGCTCGACGCCGCCCACGCCAAGATGATCGCTGTGGCGCCCGATGCAGGCTGGTTTAGCCGCATCTGGCAAGACATCGGCAGTCTCGCCGTCATCAAGCGGGAAGGCGATGGCCGCCTGACACCCGACCAGCATTATGACCGCGCCCGCCGCGCGCTGGAGCGGGATCGCGTCGAAGTCGCTATTCGGGAGGTGGAAGCCCTGCCCGGTCAGGCGGAAGCCAAGCCCTGGCTCGACCGCGCCCGCCGCTATGTTCAGATGCGCAAATCACTGGACCGGCTGGAAGCGGTGACCCTCTCGGTCTCACGCCCGCCGGCCATATGATCCGCCCGCGGCTGAGCGGCTGCTAGATCGTTTCAGTATTATAGTGATGCCAGGCCATGATGGCTGCCGCGCCGCGATGGGGCCGCCAGCCCTCCGCCAGTTGGCGCACCAGCTTTTCGCTGGGCCGTTCGTTCAAACCCAAGATGCGGCCGATTTCGATTTGAACGGCCAGATCCCCTGCGGGCCAGATGTCACCACGCCCTTCTGCAAACAGCAGATAGATTTCGGCTGACCAGCGGCCAATGCCCTTCACCCGGGTCATCAACGCGATAGCCTCTTCATCATCTGCCGGCAGGTTATGCAGATCGAGATCGCCATCTTCGACCAGACGGGCAAGGCTAAGGACATAGCCCTGTTTTTGCCGTGACAGGCCGAAGCTGCGCAGTTCTTCCTCATTAGAGGCGAGCATTGTGCGCGGCTTGGTGAGGTCACCGAGCCCCGCCTCCAGCTTGTTCCAGATGGAGGCAGCGGCCTTCACGCTGACCTGCTGGCCGATAATCGTGCGCAACAGCGTTTCATAGCCGGGGTTGCGTCTCCGCGGCTCCGGATAGCCGACCCGACCAACCGCCGCACCGAACCTCGGTTCGATGGCAATCAGGGCATCAACCGAAGCCTTTAGATGTTCTGCAGTCAGCCCCATTAAACTCGTCCCTTGATCTGCGCCTTTGGCACGGCTAGCGACGCTGGCGAACGAAAGACACGCGATCAAGAGGAAAGATCATGGCAAAGCTGGTAGTTGTGACACGCGACGGAACCGAAAAGGAAGTTCAGGGTCAAGATGGCCTGTCCGTCATGGAAATCATCCGTGATGCCGGATTTGATGAATTGCTCGCTTTGTGCGGCGGATGCTGCTCTTGCGCGACCTGCCACATCCATGTGGACGCGGCCTTTGCCGACAAGGTTGATCCGATGAGCGAAGATGAAAATGATCTGCTCGATAGCTCCGCTCACCGCGACGCGACATCGCGCCTGTCTTGCCAGATCCACTTCAACGCCGCGCTCGATGGCCTGAAGGTCACGATCGCACAGGAAGACTGATCCAGTCCGCCTTCGTGGATGAAGAAAAGCCCCGGTTTTGCCGGGGCTTTTTCATTTGATCTTGATGAGCACCTCAGGAAGCCGGTCTGTCATGGGGGTTACATCCCAGACCACCTTCCTCCCCTTTGGGTCGGCGCTTGGCCCGTCCTCGCTATTGTTGCTCAAAATCTCTCCATCGGTCGTAACCGTGAAGAGGCCCTGCGTCTCAGGGGACTGCGGCATGTCTTTTGACCCCGAAAGATCCCCCAGCATCTTCGCCCGCCCGGCAAGCGCCTTCATGCCGCCGCCGATCAGCGATGGCGCGGTGACCGTGACGGCGCCGTCCGCGCGCTTTCGGATCATGATGAAGGGGAAGATCATGTCCATCTTCGGAAAGATCGGAAAGACATAGTCATGCGTCAGCTTACCGGAATAGCGGTAGTCGACGTCAAAAACGCCCTTGCCCTTATAGGTGACGGCCTTCCACCCCTCATATTTCATCAGGGCGGCGGCGAATTTTTGATTGGCCTCATCTCCGCTGCCGGAAAAGCCGAACAACTGTGCCATTTTGTCCGCGTCATCGGCTTTCTTGGCGGCCGCGGCGGCCTTGTCCGCCTCATATGTTTTGCGCAATTCGGCGACTTGCTTGGGGGAACAGGCGACTTCCCGACTGTCCTCATCCTGCCCGTCGATGGAGCCTTCCTCGCCGCCCTTGATGGCGGACGCATGCGTTTCAGCCGACGCATATTCATCCGTCATGGTGCGCCCGCTCGCATAGCAGGTGGCGAAGGAATCGTCCCAAGGCTTGGGCTTCAATTTGCTGCCCATGATGTCATCGGGCATCTGGAAGATGATCTCTCCCTTATAGGCGACAGTGAAGTCCCCCGCCTTTCGAATGTCGACATCCGCACCGAACTTTCCCGGAATGAGAAAACAGCCAGACAGCATCACGGACGCTGCCAGCACGCTCAAGGTGCGGATGACCTTCATTCTTTCCCACCCCGTCCGGTTGCGGCCGCATAAAGAGCGATGGCCGCGGCGTTGGAAACGTTCAGGCTTTCGGCTTTCGGGCTGATCGGCAGCTTGGCAAGTTCATCGCAATGCGCCTCGGTGTTCTGGCGCATGCCTTCACCTTCGGCCCCCAGCACCAGCGCGACTTTCGCCATGCCAATCGCATCGCCGAGCAGACGGTCCGTATGGCCCGTCAGGCCAATCCGCCAATAGCCGGCTTCCCCAATATCATCCAAAGCGCGGGCAAGATTGACGACACGCACCCAGGGCACAACTTCCAATGCGCCGGAGGCTGCCTTGGCCAGCGCCCCGGATTCGGGCGGCGCATGCCGGTCCTGCGTCACAATGCCCAGGGCATCGAAGGCCGCGGCAGACCGCAGGATCGCGCCGACATTGTGCGGATCGGTGACTTGATCGAGAACGAGCAGCGGGCGCGTATCGTTCGCGCCATCGGCCAGAAGGTCCCCCAGCCAGACATCCTCCAGCGGATCGACATCCAGCACGAGGCCCTGATGCGGCGCATCATTGGGCACCATGCGGCCAAGATCGGCCACATCGGCAAAAGCGACGGTCAGGCCGTCTGGAATGACAATCGCCGAGGCGGCTTCCCGCGTGGCCCATAATTTACGGGACACCCGGTTCGGGTTGTCGAGCGCCGCATACACGGCGTGCTTTCCCCAAAAGCGTGGACGATTTGACGGCGGTTTTGATGGACGATGACCCTTGCGCATGGCGCGCTTGTCGCGGATCAGGCGCGATTTGGCTAGGGGCAAAGAGAGAAGAGTTTCGCGCAAAGACGCCGAGGGCGCAGAGGGGGAGGAAGCCTTGCCCCCGCCTCTGCGCCGCTGCGCGACCCGTAGCCTTAAAGCTTGCGGCCGATCAGTTCTTTCATGATCTCGCTCGTGCCGCCGAAAATGCGGGTCACGCGCGCGCCACGGAACTGCTTGGCGATCGGGTATTCATTCATGAAGCCGGCACCGCCATGGAGCTGGAGGCACTTGTCGACGACTTCACCCTGAAGCTCAGTGTGCCACAGCTTGGCAGCCGACGCCTCTTCCGGGGTCAGTTCCTTCTTCATGTGACGCGCCAACGCCCAGTCAATGTGCGCCCAGCCGACCTGAAGCTTGGTCTTGAGGTCCGCCAGCACGAAACGGGTGTTCTGGAAATCAAGGATCGGCTTACCGAAAGCCTTGCGTTCCCGCACGAACTCCACCGTCTGGTCAAAGCTGCGCTGCGCCGCCGTCTGCGCACCGATCGCGATCGACAGACGTTCCTGCGGCAGTTCGCTCATCAGATAGATGAAGCCCATGCCTTCAGCGCCAAGGCAGTTGGTGATCGGCACGCGGACGTCTTCGAAGAAGAGCTCTGACGTGTCCGCTGCATCCAGCCCGATCTTGTCGAGGTTGCGACCGCGCTTGAAACCTTCACGATCCGCTTCGACGAGGACAATCGACACGCCCTTATAGGACGGCTGCGCGTCCGGATCGGTCTTGCAGCAGACGAGGATCAGGTCCGCATTCTGCCCGTTGGTGATGTACGTTTTGGCACCGTTGATGACATAATGGTTGCCATCCTTCTTCGCCGTGGTGCGCATCCCCTGAAGGTCAGAGCCTGTACCCGGTTCCGTCATGGCGATGGCGGTAATGACTTCGCCCGACACCATCTTGGGCAGCCATTGCTGCTTCTGCTCTTCTGAGCCGTACTGGATGATGTAGTTGGCAACGATGTCCGTCTGCAGCGAAAAGCCGGTGGCGACATCGGTGTTGTAGCCAAACTCTTCATTGATGATGGCGTTATAGCCAAAGTCGAGGCCAAGCCCGCCATATTCTTCCGGCACCGTGGGGCAGAGCAGCCCGACTTCACCGGCCTTTGGCCAGACGTCCTTCGGAACCAGGCCTTCGGCGTCCCATTTGTCGGCATTGGGTTCGATTTCCTTCGCCACAAATTGGCGCACGGTCGAACGGAAGGCTTCGTGATCTTCGGTATAGGCAGTGCGGTGCAGCACATCGAGCGTCATGGGGACATCCTTTCCTGGGGTTGTGGCCGCATTGGAATCCCCAAGTTGACGCTTACGTCAAGTGGAATTTGCAGCAGCCTCAATCCGCCGAAGCAGGCGGACAAGCTGCGCACGGTCTTCTTTGGAGAAACCGGCCAGCAAAGCATCTTCCATTGCTTTCGCCGCAGGGACGATCTGCGCATAGAGATCTTGCCCTTGCGGTGTCAGCGACAGGAAGTGGGACCGCCCGTCTTCCGGATTGCGGTTCTGCGCGACCAAGCCCCGCTTCATCAGCACCGTCGCTGCCCGGCTAACGGTAATCTTATCCAGTTCCCCTGCCTTGCCGATGTCCTGCGGCGTCATGCGCGCGGTTTCCGCGAGGATGGCGATCAGCCGCCATTCGGACACTTTCAGATTGAAGCGCTTGCGGTAGCTTTGCGAAATGCGCGACGACACCGCGTTGGACGCGACCGACAACCGATAGGGCACGAATTCTTCGAGTGTGAGCAAGGACATGGGAACACTCTTAGGGCGTTGCCCTATTTCTCTTCAATAGCAGGCCGCCCCACTTTGGGCGTTGTCGTCTGTGGCGTGCGGGCCTCAAGCGATTGCAGCCACAAGCGGGCCCGCGTGCCAACATAAAATTGCGGATTGGAGGCGGGCAGCCCGCGCATCCTTTCCCACCCCCCGATCAGCGACAGCGCCTGCCCCATCGCCTCATCAAGCTTCGCCGGCGCGCGAAAGGCATTGTTGATGAGGGCATCCCCAAAGAACGTCCAGTCATTGGCAGCCGCACATCCAAAGGATGTCGTGACCGGCGATGCCGCCGTAATCAGGACCGTGTCGTCATCCACCAAATCGGGAATGAAAATGCCGGAATAACAGGCCGAAATCATGACCATGCGATTATGTATGCCAAGGCCGTTCAGGGTCGCCGCAAGGTTTTTCGGCGCGATGAAGCCATAGCCGTTCTCCCCATCCTTATAGACGATGCCCACTTTTGGCCCGCCATGGGATGTGGTGTAGAGCAAAAGGACATCTTCCTTCGGGTCCATAACCCCGGCGACAGCAGCGAGCGCCGTCTGGAGGTTGGCAGGCGAGCCGTTGGGCACCGGCCCCGCGCCGCCGCCTGCGGCCAGCAACAGTGTGCGCCCCTCCGCATCATAGCGGCGGGACAAAACCTTCGCGGCCTCAGCAGCCTCGCGACCAAAGACAGGATCTGAGTCGAGCCCGGCGGACACGACATAGGCGTCCACCACGCCCGGCCGCTGCGGCTTCAACGCGGCGATTGCCGCCGACATCCGTTTCAACTGAGCCAGATGCCAGGCGGGCGACCGCCCGAGATCCGTCATGAATCCCTTTTGCGCGGCCTCTTCATTGGGGTCTCCACGCTGGGCGAACAGGGGGGATGCAGCCAGCAGACTTCCGGCGAGCAGCGCCCAAGCCCAATGTTTCGCACAAGCCCCCATCGAATCCCCTTTCAATGCGCCCCGTTTCGGATGACAAAGCCACCATGAATGGATGTGTCCGTCAAGTCGGGCGGATACCGTTGGGAGGAGAGGCGCATGAAGCTCGGGTCAATCAAGGGTGGCCGCGACGGCCGCCTCGTTGTTGTTTCAGATGATCTCGCGTGGTGCGCCGACGCCGCCCATATCGCTCCCACCCTGCAAGCCGCGCTGGATGACTGGCACACAGCCGAACCCCTGCTCCGTAATCTGGCGACTGATCTCGCCCATGAAACCATCCCGATGATGCGCTTTCATGAACGCAACGCAGCCTCCCCTTTGCCCCGCGCCTATCAGTGGGCGGATGGCTCGGCTTATGTGAACCACGTCGCGCTCGTCCGGCAGGCGCGCGGGGCAGAGATGCCCGACAGCTTCTGGCATGATCCGCTCATTTATCAGGGAGGGTCGGACGCTTTCCTTGCCCCCCGCGATGCCATCCCTCTCGCGGATGAAGCCTGGGACTGCGATATAGAGGCCGAAGTCGTCGTCGTGACGGGCGATGTGCCGCAGGGCGTGTCGGCAGAGGAGGCCCGAGGCTATATCCGGCTGGTGGGCCTCACCAACGACGTATCGCTGCGCAATCTCATCCCCCAAGAACTCGCCAAGGGCCTTGGCTTTTTCCAGTCCAAACCGGCGAGCGCTTTTTCCCCCGTCTTCGTCGCCCCAGATGCGCTGGGCGAACGGTGGGACGGCGGCAAGCTACATGGGGCGCTCTGTGTGGACCTCAACGGACAGCCGCTCGGCCGCGCCGATGCCGGCGTCGACATGACCTTCGACTTTGGCCAGCTCATCGCCCATGCCGCGAAGACACGCAGCCTGTGCGCGGGCACGATCATCGGCTCCGGCACGGTCTCCAACCGCGGGGCTGATGGCGGGCCGGGCAAGCCGATCAGCGCAGGCGGTGTTGGCTATTCCTGCCTTGCCGAAGTCCGCACGGTCGAAACCATCATCGGTGGTAAGCCCGAGACACCCTTCCTCAAAAAGGGCGATACCGTCCGCATCTGGATGGAAGATGAGAAGCACCATCCGATCTTTGGGGTGATTGAACAGACGGTGGGATGAGCTCGACCCATCCCCCTCCCCTCGTCATGCTGACCTTGTTTCAGCATCCATGCCTCGAGATTGGGGCATTCTCGACCCTCACGGCATGGATCCTGAAACACGTTCAGGATGACGCACAATGACGATTTAGGCGGGTAACACGCCCTTCGCCCTTAACTCGGCCAAGTCCGCATCACTGTGACCCAAAAAGGCGCGCAACACCGTCTCCGTATCCTGCCCAAGCATCGGCGGTTCTGTCCCAGCATCGGGCATCGAGTCCGACAGTCGCAACGGACTGGCAATCGCCGGGCGGTCGCCGGCCATGGTGGCTAAGCCGCGTGCGACCGCTTGCGGATCATTCAGCGCCTGCCCGATATCGTTGATGGGACCGGCGGGCACATTGACGGCGGTCAACGCCACATCCCAATGCGCTGTCGTCTGCGTCTTCATGGCGGCGGCGAGTTGCGGGATCAGCGTGTCTCGGTTTTCGACGCGGGCGGAATTGGTTTTGTAGCGCGCGTCCTCTGCCATTGCCGCGAGGCCCAGCACAGCCACGAAATGCGCAAACTGCCCGTCATTGCCGACCGCGACGATCATATGGCCATCCGCCGTTTCAAACACCTGATAGGGCACCACACTCGAATGCGCATTGCCCATGCGCTTGGGGGCGACGCCCGTCACCCGCTGGTTCATGCCGATATTGGCAAGCGTGGAAACAGCGACATCGAGCAACGCCATGTCGATGAATTGCCCGCGCCCCGTTGCATGACGCTGGTTAAGCGCGGCGAGCACCGCGATGCAGGCGTGCAAACCCGTCATCACATCGATGAGGGCCACGCCCACCTTTTGCGGCTCGCCTGCCGGATCACCCGTGATGCTCATCAGGCCGGACATGCCCTGCACCATCAGGTCATATCCCGGCTGATGCGCGCGCGGGCCGCTATGCCCGAAACCGGTGATCGAGCAATACACAAGGCGCGGGTTCGCGACCTTCAGGCTGAGATAATCGAGCCCATATTTCTCAAGCCCGCCAACCTTGAAATTCTCGACCAGAACATCGCACTTCGCCGCCATTTCCCGGATCAGGGCCTGTCCCTCCGGCTTGGAAATATCGATCGCCACGCTCTTCTTGTTGCGATTGGCAGAGAGGTAGTAAGCCGACAGCCGCTCTTCCCCCTCGCCATGCCAGGGCGGGCCCCAGCTGCGCGTGTCATCGCCCTTTCCGGGCTGTTCGATCTTGATGATCTCTGCCCCCAGATCGCCGAGCATCTGGGTGCACCAAGGCCCCGCCAGCACCCGCGACAGATCGAGCACCCGGATGCCGGAAAGGGCCTTGGTCATGGATTAATCCTGGTTGGCGTAAATCTTGGCGAGATCGAACAGATAATCGCGCCCTTCATACAGCGCCTGCACGGAAATCCGCTCATTCAGGCCATGCACACCGCTATTTTCTAACTGCTGGAAAATGCCCGGCATGCCATAGGTCGGGATGCCGGCCAGTGAGAGATAGGGCCCATCGGTTCCGCCCGTCGCCATGACGGGAACCATCGGGATGCCGGGGAAGTGCTTGGCCGCCAGCTTTTCTGCCGGACCAAACACCTTGGCAGACAGCGGCGGCGGCACCGCCACGGGACGGATGGGTTCAATCTTCGTGACCGAGACCGACGGATCCCCAATGACGCGCTCCAGCTCTGCCTTCACCACGTCGACCGAAACGCCCGGGAAGATGCGGCAGTTGATGACGGCGCGTGCCCGCTGCGGCAGCGCATTCATGGCATGGCCCGCATCGAGCATGGTGGCGACGCACGTTGTGCGCAGCATCGAATGGAAGCTCGCATCCTTCGACACGATGGCGTCCGCAGCCTTATCTTCAGGATTGGCGAGGACTGCGGTCAACGCCTTGCCCATTTCGCCGCCGGTCAGCTCCGCCGTGCGCTTGAAGAAGGTCTTCGTTGTGTCGCTGAACTGGATCGGGAATTCATACTGGCCGACCTTTGTGACAGCCGCCGTCAAGGAATAAATCGCATTGTCGGGCCGCGGGACAGAGCTGTGTCCGCCGGGATTGGTTGTTTCCAGACGGTAGTTCTGAACCGTCTTTTCACCCACCTGCATGGCCAGCAGCAGCTTCTTGCCCGAGGCATCGAGACGGCCACCGCCACCTTCGTTGAGCGCGAATTCCGCTGCAATCAATTCCGGCTTGTTCTTGGCCAGCCATTCCGCGCCGTTAAACGCGCCGACCGACTCTTCGCCACAGGTGAGCGCGAGCTTCACCGTCCGCTTCGGCTTGAAGCCTTCTTTCTTGAAGCGGATCATGGCGTCGGTCCAGATCGCCGCCTGCGACTTATCGTCCGACGCGCCACGCGCGTAGAAATAGCCGCCTTCTTCAATCAGGGTGAAGGGATCACGCACCCAATCCGCGCGGCGCGCTTCGACCACGTCGATATGCGCCAGCAGCAGGATCGGCTTTGCTTTTTTCGACGTGCCCTTCAGCACAGCGACAAGGCCGCCATCCTTGGGCTTTTCCGGCGTGGCGAACAGCGTGATGTCGCTGGCCGCATATCCGGCGGCCTTCAGGCGGGTCGCCATCCGTTCAGCTGCCAGCGTGCAGCTGCCTTCGGACTGGGTCGTGTTGGTTTCAACCAGTTCCTTGTAAAGGTCCCGGAAGGCCGCCTGATCGGGACGCAGGGTCTGCGCCATCGATGTGGAGGACAGGGCGGCGAGAACGGTCGCCGCAATCAGTTTTGAAATGCGCATATTGGCCCCTTTGGATTGGATCAGCTGAATGCCTGAATGCCGGTGATGGCGCGACCGAGGATGAGGGCATGCACATCGTGCGTGCCTTCATAGGTGTTGACCGTCTCCAGATTGATGGCGTGACGGATGACGTGATATTCGGCGGAAATGCCGTTGCCGCCATGCATATCGCGCGCGACGCGGGCGATATCGAGCGCCTTGCCACAATTGTTGCGCTTGATGAGGCTGACCATTTCGGGAGACCATGTGCCGTCATCCATGGAACGGCCCACCGTCAGCGCGGCCTGAAGGCCAAGCGCAATTTCAGTCTGCATATTCGCCATTTTGAGCTGCGGGATCTGGTTGGCAGCCAGCGGACGGCCAAACTGCTGGCGGTCCAGCTGATATTGCCGCGCGCGGTGGAAACAATCTTCCGCCGCGCCCATCACGCCCCAGGCGATGCCGTAGCGCGCTTTGTTGAGGCAACCGAAGGGGCCGGACAGACCCTGCACATTGGGCAGAAGATTTTCTTCTGGCACGAACACGTCTTCAAGGACGATTTCACCGGTGATCGAGGCCCGCAGGCTCATCTTGCCCTCGATCTTCGGGGTGGAGAAACCCTCCATCCCGCGTTCGACGATGAAACCGCGGATCACGCCGCCTTCATCCTTGGCCCAAACGACGGCGATGTCGGCGATGGGGGAATTGGTGATCCACATCTTGGCACCGTTGAGGATGTAGCCGCCCGTCGTCTGCTTGGCATTGGTCTTCATCGACGCCGGGTCAGAGCCGGCATCAGGTTCGGTCAGGCCAAAGCAGCCGACCCACTCCCCAGTCGCCAGCTTGGGCAGATATTTCTGCCGCTGTTCTTCCGAGCCATAAGCATGGATGGGATGCATCACGAGCGAGCTTTGCACCGACATGGCGGAGCGATAGCCCGAATCAACCCGCTCGACCGCGCGGGCGATGAGGCCATAAGCGACGTTGCTGACACCGGCACAGCCATAGCCATCAATGGTCGAACCGAGCAGGCCAAGCGCGCCCAACTCATTCATGATCTCTCGGTCAAAACGTTCGGAGAGCGTAGCGGAAACAACGCGCGGCAGGAGCTTATCCTGCGCATAACCTTCCGCTGCATCGCGGATCATCCGCTCATCATCGGTCAGCTGCGCGTCGAGGTGAAAGGGATCATCCCATTTAAAAGGTGCGAATTTTGCCATGCCGCTTCCTACGAGGTTTGCGCGGCGGCCTCAACACCGGGCGACCTCAGATCGAGGTGAAATCGAGCCCAATGTCTGCGGCAGGTGCGCTCTGCGTCAGGCGGCCGACCGAGATATAGGTGACGCCCGTTTCCGCCTTGGCGCGGATCGTCTCCAGCGTGACGCCGCCGGAGGCTTCCGTTGGCACGCGCCCCGCAACAATCGCGACGGCTTCCCGCAGCGTCGGGGCATCCATATTGTCGAGCAGCAAATGTGTCGCGCCGGCCGACAGGCCGGGTTCGATCTGGTCAATCCGGTCGACCTCAAGGATGATCCGCTCCACCCCGGCGTCACGCGCGCGGCGGACCGCTTCGGCCACGCCGCCGGCAACAGCGACATGGTTATCCTTGATCATCGCCGCATCCCACAGGCCCATGCGATGGTTGGTCGCCCCGCCCATGCGCGTTGCATATTTCTCCAGCACACGCAGGCCGGGGATCGTCTTGCGTGTATCCAGCAGGGTACAGCCCGTGCCCGCAATCGCATCGACATAAGCGCGCGTCAGCGTCGCGACGCCCGACAGATGCTGCACGATGTTAAGCGCAGACCGCTCCGCCGTCAGCATCGCCCGCGCCTTGCCGTGCAGGCGCATCAGGTCTGAGCCCTTGGCGACCGATGCACCTTCTTCGACGAGGATCTCAACCGTCATCTCGGGATCAAGATGCCGGAAGAAAGCGTCCGCAATCGGCAGGCCCGCCACGACAATCGCATCGCGGCTGTCCATCACGCCTGCAAAGCGCGCCTCCGCCGGGATCACGCTTTCCGACGTCACATCCCGGCCCGACGGGCCCAGATCTTCGGACAGTGTGGCGCGGACAAAAGTCTCTAGGTCGAACTGAGGCAGGGAAAAGGTCATGCCCGCCGGTTACAGCAGCAACAACCGCCCGGTCAAAAGCAAAACCAGCGATAGACCGAAATTCGCAACATTCCCGTCAATCATCCCCAGACGTGTCGCGGCCAGCCCATGCCCCGCCGTGATGCTGCCGCCATAAAGTTTGGATGCGCCTGCGCTGAGGAAAAAGCCGCCAAGGGCCGCCAGACTGAGCAGAGTCGCAAGGCAGATGCCCAACTGCGGCGCCACCCGGTCGGACAGAAGGAGGAACAACGCAATCACGCCCAGCGCAGACGTGGTCAGCACTTGGGCGACAACATGGAACCGCGCGTGGCCCGGCCAATCTGGGTTTGCGGCATGGCTGCGGTTCAAATCCGCAATGGGTGGGATAACCGTGAATTGCAGAATCGCAATCGACATCAGGATGATGCCCGGGTTTGCCATTGTCGCATGTCCCCCTTGCCTGCCGCAGGACCAAGCCAGCTTTGTGCGCCAGCCAAGCCGACTGCGGAAACATCCCTTCTTAGCGGGATATCGTCAAGTGGTTCTCATCCTGCGACAGGATTGGGCGTCGGCGCCTCCACACGACGCAACCGGTTGGTGTCGCGGTGGTGGAACGGTTCCGCCTGTCCCTTTACCTGCATTACCGTGTCTTCGTCATAAGACCATGTGCCGTCATCATGCACCGTCACGGTGATGATGAAGCGATCGGTGCGGAAGTTTTCTTCCAGATAAGGGTTGGAACAGATGCCATAGGCCGTCGTGCCGCGCTCTGCGGTCAGCGTGAACGTTTTCGCATCTGCCTTCGCCGTGCCGACCGCAAGCACCGTCTGTCCGCGCGGGATCGTCAGGCTGTGCATCACCGTCTCGGTCGCAGGCTCCCATAGCCAATACCCGACCTGATCATGATAGGTGCCGATCTCCCCCGGCTTCGTCATCCGTGTGTGGTAACGCAGTGCATAGAGCAGTTGCGGCCCGTTATTGCCGGGATCGACAGGTTGCAGACTGATCTGCTCCACAAAGCCCTGCGTCCGCGCCCCCTCCCGCTTTGGCGCGATATCCACTCCGCCCTCACCTTCCCAGACGCCTGCCAAAGGCGCCAGCGGACCGAGGTTTGCCAGCGTGTCACAGCTGATGCTCGGCGGTTCGGCGTAAATATCGTCGGGATAGGCGGACATGGTTGGACTCCCAGTTGTTTGTTCGCCCGACCAATCTGTGTCGGAAAACAGCTGGAGTCCATGATTTGGGTCAAGCGGCGCTCAGCTGCGCGCGCCCAGATCCCCCTGCCCGACAGTCCCGCTCGCCATCTCCAGCATCCGGTCGAGCGACTTCTTGGCCTGCAGGCGAAGGCCCTCTTCGATGTGGACCTGCGGCTTGAGGTCGCGCAGCGCGATGTAGAGTTTCTCGAGCGTGTTGAGCGCCATATAGGGGCAGATGTTGCAGTTGCAGTTGCCGTCTGCACCCGGCGCGCCGATGAAGGTTTTGTGCGGGACGGCCAGTTCCATCTGGTGGATGATGTGCGGCTCGGTCGCGACGATGAGCGTGTCGCCCGGCATCGTCTTGGCATAGTTCAGGATGCCGCTGGTGGAGCCGACATAGTCCGCATGGTCCACGATATGCGCCGGGCATTCGGGATGGGCGGCGACCGGCGCGCCTGGGTGCTGCGCCTTCAGCTTGATCAGCTCGGTTTCAGAGAACGCCTCATGCACGATGCACACGCCGGGCCAAAGCAGCATGTCACGGCCCAGCTTGCGCTTCAGATAGCCGCCCAGATGCTTGTCCGGGCCGAAGATGATCTCCTGATCGAGCGGGATTTGCGAGAGAATTTTTTCGGCGGACGAGCTGGTCACGATGATGTCGGACAGCGCCTTCACCTCGGTCGAGCAGTTGATGTAGGTCAGCGCGATATGGTCCGGGTGCGCCTCACGAAAGGCTTTGAACTGGTCGGGCGGGCAGCTGTCTTCCAGGCTGCACCCGGCGTCCATATCCGGCAGGATCACCGTCTTTTCAGGCGAGAGGATCTTCGCCGTTTCCGCCATGAAGCGCACACCGCAAAAGGCGATGACGTCGGCGTCGGTTTCCTGCGCCTTGCGGCTCAGCTCCAGACTGTCGCCTACATAGTCCGCCAGATCCTGAATTTCCGGGCGCTGATAATAATGCGCGAGGATGATGGCGTTGCGTTCCTTGCGCAAACGCTCAATTTCGGCGCGGATATCGACACCGGCAAGGCTGGTGGTGGGGGCGTTCATCGGGAAACCTCTCGGGATTGCAATTATTGACCGGCGAAGGTCACGTTCACTTTCGCTTCTATACCGGCGGCTGCCAGCGGCATAGCAAAACTGGATTGCACAGCGCGCACTGTCGCTTCGCGGGCGAGCTTCATCGTCACATCGCCGGCCGCCTGACGGATGACATCTTCGCGCGCCTTGGCCCGGTTTTCGGCATCAAGGGCGACCTCTACATCGGTGAGCGCCATCAGCACAGCGCCACTGCCATATTCCCGCGCCTGACCGAGATCAAACTCCGGCCCTGCAATCTGAAGAGGCGGCAGGCGGACGGAAAGCGTGTTCGTGTCCTTGTCCCAGCTCAAATCCTGTTGCCGCAGGCGCGCCATATCGACTTCGTAGCGGATCATGGCGGGCAAGATCAGCGTCTTTTCCGCACTGAAGCCGAGCTGTGTTTTTTTGGATGTCACCACCGTCACAAAGCGTGCGGCGAAAGCGGACAGGCGGTTCTGTTCCTGAAGGGCGGCAAGGCTGGAGGAGACAACCGTCTCTACCGGCGGATTAAACCGGCGTGAAAGCAACCACACCGTGCCCCCTGCGATGACCGCTAGGCCAAGCAGCAGCACGATCAGGCGTTTCATGCGGCCAGTTTCCATCCCGCCTCCTCACTGCCCAAAACGAGCCCCCGGCCCTTCAGGTCGATCAGATGCGCAAGCACCGAGCGGCCGGCGGCGCCGTGCAGGCGCTTGTCGACGCCCTTATACATGCTGAGCACCATGTCCGGAATATGGCCGGTTCCGGCCTCCAGCAGGCGCAATATCTGCCCCTCGCGCTGCTTGCGATGCCCCATCATCCCGCGCACGAGCCGTTGCGGCGTTTCGATCGGCGCACCATGGGCAGCATAATATACCGCGTCATCACGGGTCATGAGCAGCGCCAGGCTGCGCATATAATCGGCCATGTCGCCATCGGGCGGAGAGACGACACTGGTGGACCAGCCCATCACGTGATCGCCCGTGAACAACGCCTTCTCTTCCGCCAAGGCGAAGCACAGATGGTTGGAGGTGTGCCCCGGTGTCGCAAGTGCGGTCAGCGTCCAGCCGGGGCCGGAAATCGCTTCCCCGTCGCTCAGGATACGGTCGGGCACATAGGTCGCGTCAAAGCTCGCGTCTGCGCGGGGTCCATCATCTTCCAGCACCAAAGGCGCGCAACCGATGATCGGCGCGCCGGTCGCTGCTTTCAAGGGGGCGGCGGCGGGCGAATGATCGCGGTGAGTGTGGGTGCACATGATGGCCACGATCTTTTCACCGCCCAAGATGCGGATCAGCGCGTCGACATGGTGCGGGTCATCCCCCAAGGGGCCGGGATCAATCACCGCGACCTCACCTGTGCCGACGATGTAGGTCTGCGTGCCGGTATAGCTGAAGTGCGAGGGGTTATGCGCAAGCACGCGGCGGATCAGCGGGCTGATCTGCTCGGCAACGGCATAAGGCTCTTTGGAAAGGTCGGGCACGTCCATCCCCCCTCATGTGGCGAAAGACGCAGGGATGTTCAAGCATTGGAGGTGGAGGCAAGGGGCCGGGGGCGCAGACGAGGTGGGATGAAGCCTCTCCTGCCCCCCCGGTCTTGGTCTCCGGCCGTAAAAGGGAGTAACCGGCCGGAGGGGAAACTTTATTCCTTGGGGTAATCCTTATGCGGCCCGTTGAGCCGCGCAATTTCCTTGTCGAGGGCGGCCAGCGCCTTGTCCCGCGCGTCACCGGCCTGTTCCATATCCTTGGCGATCCGATCCCGCGCATCGGAGAGTTTCTTGGCCATGTCTGCATCGTTGAGGCCCGGCGCGCCGCAGATGACGATCTTTGATTTGCGGACCTTGCCGCTCTCATCGGTCGTTTCGTTTTCGGTCGCGAATTTACGACCGCCATCGGCGCAATCGGCGATGGCAATTTCCTTTTCCTCGCGCACCTCACCTGCACCGTCATGATGGCGGATGATGATCGTCTTGGTCATCTTGGGCTCCGGCTCATTGGCGGCAAGCGTGGGCGAAGCGAGCCCGAGCAGCGTGCCAACCACAAGCGCGGTACCAGCGACGATAAAGGCCTTGTCTGAAACCATGATCTTCCTCCTCTTTTATTTTTATTGTCAGGACAGCGGCAGGTGCGCTGTCACATCGTCCGCCTGCCTGTCGAGCGACATTAAGATGGTCTGGCGCAGGTCTGCCGGGATCGTTGGATCGCCCGCAATCTGGGCCCGCACCTGCGCGATGGCCCGCGTCACCATCAGGCGCGTCGCCTTTGCGTCCGGCGCACACACAGCAACGTGGATTATGCGGGTCGGGCCGTCGGGCAACACGATCGCTTGTGCAACGTTGGACAATTTGGTCCCCTCGCCGCAGCGGGCGGGAAAGGCGGATGACAGGGTCAAGCCAACAGGACGGGCATGCGACATCGGCCCGGCCTCGGCCTGCGCACGATCTGTCTCGGATTGCGCCTCTTCCTCGTCGCGGCGGCGCTCCTCCATGGCCTGCACGACATTGCTCAAGTCCGCGCCAAGGGCACCGTCAACATCGTCAGCGCTGGCAAGGGCGGGCGATGCGGGGCGATTTGGCGGCGCTGGCGCGGTGGGAGGAGCGGGCGGGGATTCCCGTGAAACGACGGTCGATGCAGGGGCCACCGGAACCATGGGCGCAACCGGCGGGACCGGCGCGATCTTGGCAAGTGCCAGCATCGCGGCAGGCCCTGTTGCTCTGGCGGCGAGTCCCGTTGACGCCGTCACGGCAAGCCCGCCGACCAGCAGCAAGGCAGCAACGGCAGCCCCGCCAGGCATCGGGGGCAGACGCCCCTCCACAATGCGCCGCAGACGCGTTTTGAGGCCGGTCTGGGCCGTCATCGTGCAGGCCGCCAGCGGCACGCCGCCGGTCGCGGATTTGACGAGAGCGGAGCCGTAGGCATGGCGGTCCGCAGGGGAGGCGCCGCGCAGCACCAGCGCATCGCAGGCCGCTTCCTGATCCAGCCGGAAGGCGCGCCAGGCCATGTGCGCCACCGGGTTGAACCAGTGGAGCGCCAGCACGGCAAGGCCCACCAGATTGGCGAACAAATCTCCCCGACGGTGGTGCGCAACCTCATGCTCGAGCGCGAAAAGCTGTTCGGCTGGGTCATAGAGGTCGGCAAAGTCGGCTGGGACGACCACCATCTTACGAACCACGCCAAAGGCCAGCGGTGAGCGGACCATGCGGCTGGCCTGAACGGAGAAGGCATCATGGTCGCACAAGGGCGCACAATCCTGCCGAACGAGGCGGGCGAAGCGGCGATAAGACGCCATGTGCCAGCCAAGAAAGGCGAGGCTCCCGATCGCCCAGACGGCAGCAAAGGCAAGCACCCAGGTCGTGCCCGAATTCTGCACCACAGGGGCCGCCTGCCCGATCAGCACAGACACCTTGGCAACAGGCGCCACATCCGCCGTGGCCCAGGTTTCGGGCAAAGGCGGCAAGACCATTCGGAGGGCAGGCAGCAGCCACAGCGCATAGGCGATGCGCGGGCCGAAATGGCGGCTCACCGGCTCACGCAGGGCCAGCACGAGGAGCATCAGCACTGAGGACGCGATCAGCGCCTCGATCATCCAGCTGCTCATTTCTTCAGCTCCTGCAAGAGCGCTTCAATTTCGGCAATATCTTCGGGCGACAGCGTTTCGGCATCGGCAAATTGGGCGACCAGCGGGCTCAACCGACCGCCGAACAGCCGGTCCACAAGGCGACGCGATTCCCCGGCGACATAGGCGGTGCGTTCAATGACAGGGCGGTAGAAGAACTTGCGGCCCTGCGCTTCGGTCGCCAGCGCGTCCTTGGCGACAAGTCGGGAAAGCAGCGTCTTCACCGTGGCGAGCGTCCAACTTTGCGAGTCCGCCAGACGATCATAGATGGACTGGGCATCCAGCGGCGCGTGATCCCACAGGACCTCCATCACCGCATGTTCTGCATCGCTGATCCGTTCGGCCATCGGCGTCGGCTCCCGTCGCTTGCGAGTTTTGCTCGCTTCGTATGACTACAAATGTAATCGAAAGCCTGAACGGTCGATGAATGCAAGCGACAACACCCATCCCCCCAGCGAAAGCTGGGGCCTCAAAGTATGGGTACACAAGATGCCAGCCTGCGCTGGCATGACGGCGACCATGAAATCTGTCGGCTTTTTTGACATAAAGGGTCGATGGTTAATTTCGCTTCACCATCGCAAGCACCTGAAAACCGGCGCTGGCACACCTTGGCACGCGGCCTGCATTGTAATTGGTGTTCCCAACGAGCGTTCCCCAAACGCTTCTTAAAGGGCGGATCGACAGCTCCTCTGGTCTCGCGTCGATCCGCCCTTTCCCGTCTTTAGCTGTGTTTGAAAATGGTGCGCTCAAACCCGTGCGCCGCCAATGCGCCTGCGAATTGTGCAGCGATAAAGGCTGGCGCGTCACTAGGAGTGATGCCTGCAAAACTGTCGCTCAGGCTGCGGGCGATTGTGATCGCTGGATTGGCAAAGCTGGTCGATGAGGTAAACCAATAGGCGGCCGTGATGTAGAGCGCCACGCTCTGCGGTACCGAGCCCGGGCGGTGGCGGACCGTCAGCAAAATGGTCATCACCAGCCCGAAGGTTGCGACAAATTCGCCCAGCCATTGCCCCGCGCCGGTGCGCATATGGGTTGAGACTTGGAGGAGAGGCACATCAAACATTGCATGGACTGTCCACACCCCCGCAATGCCCGCTAGGGTCTGAACAGCGATGGTGGCGGCCAGCACTTTCCAGCTGCCATCGCCGCGCAGCCTTGCAACAAGGCTGACAGCCGGATTAAAATGCGCGCCAGAGACCGGCCCCAGCATGGCGATAAGAACATAAAGCATCGCAGCCGTCGCCAGCGTATTGCCGATCAACGCGACGGCAATATTTCCGCCTGCCAACCGCTCCGCCATGATGCCGGACCCGACGACGGTGGCGAACAGGAAGAAGCTGCCGAGCGCCTCAGCCCAAAGCCGCTGGCTCATGCTGCACCGCCTGTGGCGCCGTCTAACTGACCAATCTCTCTCAAAGCGCGCGCGGTGACCTCCTGGTCGGCACCCTCCAGCGGCAGCGAGAGGAACATGTCGATCCGCTGGCGTAGAAAATGGAAGGCTCGGCGAAAGGCTTCGGCCTGCCCTGCTCCTTCTACAGCAGCTGGGTCTTCAATCCCCCAATGCGCGGTCATCGGGTGGCCAATCCAAACCGGGCAGGTCTCACCCGCTGCATTGTCGCATACAGTAAAGATGAAATCGAACTGCGGTGCATCTGGCCCTGAGAACGCATCCCAGCTTTTGGAGCTCAGCCCCGCCGTTTCAAAACCGAGGCCAGACAACAGCCGAAGTGCCTCTGGATGAACCTCCCCCTTGGGTTGGCTCCCGGCGCTATAGCCTCGAAACCGCCCCTGCCCCAATTGATTCATCAACGCTTCGCCCAAAATGGACCGCGCACTGTTGCCCGTGCATAAAAACAGCACGTTGTAGATCTTGTTCGTCATCTCTGGTCCCTTTTTAGCAGCATCCAGCCATCGCGGACGCAGCGCCGACCGACCCGCAGTCTTCGCCTTGGCAACAATTCTCAGTGAGATACGCCATCAGCCCGTTCATCGTGGCAAAGTCTGCCGTGTAGATGATTGACCGGCTCTGCCGCTTTTGGGTGACAAGTCCGGCGTTCGCCAATTGGGCCAAGTGAAAGCTCATCGACGAGGCCGGGAGCGCCAGCGCATCCGCCAAGGCACCCGCCGGCAACCCGTCCGGCCCTGCCTGCACCAGCAGACGGAACACCGCGAGGCGATGTTCCTGCGCCAAAGCGCTCAGCGCGCGGACAGCCAAGGCGGCATCGGTTTTTGATTCCATTATTCGATTATTATTGAAATATCGAATTGAAGGCAAGAGGCCGCTGTGATTTGGGCAGGATCGCACAGCTCCTGTCGGCTTTTTTGACAGAAGCCCGCAGGGTTAAAATGCCCTTCACCACCAAGATCGCCGGAAAACCGAAGCTCGCCCAAACTGGCACGCGGCCTGCATTGTAATTGGTGTTCCCAACGAGCGTTCCCCAAACGCTTCTTAAAGGGCGGATCGACAGCTCCTCTGGTCTCGCGTCGGTCCGCCCTTTCCCGTTTCCGGAGTTCTCCATGCAGAGCTCCGGCCTTTAGCCCGAGCCTATGCAGCGTGGACAAATTCGCCGGCACACAGCCGTCGCCCCGTGCTTTACACGGGGCTGGGCTTCACTTCGGCGGGTTTCAGTCCCAAGCTTCCAGTCGACCATTGGTCCTGAAGATCAGGCAATTCGACCTCCATGCCGAACGTGAGACTGCAAGAAAAGCCGAGCCCCGTGTCAAGCACGGGGCAACGGAGAGGCCTTCGGAGCTCGGCGTCAGGTGGCCGTGGACGGCACACCCTTTTCCGCCATCAACGCGCTGAGTTCTCCGGCTTCGAACATTTCCATCATGATGTCCGATCCACCGATAAACTCCCCCTTCACATAAAGCTGGGGGATGGTCGGCCAGTCAGAAAATTCCTTGATGCCTGCGCGAACTTCGGGATCCTGCAGCACGTCAAAGCTGCCAAATTCGACGCCAATATGTTCAAGAATGGCGACTGCACGGCTGGAAAAACCGCACTGCGGAAAATAGGGCGTGCCTTTCATGAACAGCAGAACGTCGCTGCCGTTGACGATCTCGCCGATGCGGGCTTGGGTGGCGTCAGTCATAATAAGTCCTCAATCGGGTGTGGCTGTGGTGAGTTGAAGGGCGTGGAGTTCTCCGCCCATGCGGCCGCCCAGGGCGGCATAAACGGCCTGATGCTGCCGCACGCGCGGCATCCCGGCGAAGGCGGCAGATGTCACCTTTGCGGCATAGTGATCTCCGTCACCCGCCAGATCTGTGATCTCAATGGCCGCATCTGGAAATGCAGCGCGGATCATCGCTTCGATATCGGCGGCAGCCATCGGCATGGGTTATTTCGATTCCATCAACTGGCGACGGGCTTCAACAGCCTGATCGGACAGTGCCTTGCGGACTTCCTCATCGCTCGTCTCCACGCCGGCCGCCGTGAGGTCGCCGAGCAGCTTGCGGATGACATCTTCATCCCCGGCTTCTTCAAAATCGGCCTGAACGACTGATTTTGAATAAGAATCGGTTTCCTCGACCGTTAGGCCCATCTTTGCGGCCGCCCATTGACCGACAAGCCGGTTGCGCCGCGCCGTAATCCGGAACGACATATCCTCATCACGCGCAAATTTGTTCTCAAACGCATTTTCGCGATTATCAAAGGTGGTCATCGGAGGTCCTTCTCTCTTGCCGTGGTCTTTATGAAATAGGGGCAGCGGGCCGTCTGTTCAACGGGAAGCGGCCCGCTTTTCCAATCAGTCGTTCGTGACCACCAGCTTCCCGATCGCTTCGCGCCGCGCCATCTTGGCAATGGCATCGCCACCCTGGGCCAACGGGAATGTATCGGTCACGCGTGGGTTGATCTTGCCATCTTTCCAGAGGCGGAAAAGGCGCGCGATGTGATCACGATTCTTATCGGGATCCCGCATCGTGAACGCCCCCCAGAAGACACCGCACACATCGCAGCTCTTCAGCAAAGTGAGGTTGAGCGGCAGCTTGGGGATGCCAGACGGGAAGCCGACCACGAGGTAACGCCCTTCCCAAGCGATGCTGCGGATCGCAGGGTCCGCATAATCGCCGCCGACAGCGTCATAGATGATGTCTGCGCCATTGGGGCCGACAGCCGTCTTAAACGCCTCAGACAATGCCTTGGACTGGTCTTTGTCAAACGGCGCGCGGCCATAGATTACGACGTCCGACGCACCAGCTTCGCGCGCGACCTTGGCCTTTTCTTCCGAAGAGACAGCGGCAATGACACGCGCGCCAAAGGCAACGCCCAGTTCAATCGCCGCTAGGCCAACGCCACCGGCGGCGCCGAGGATCAGGAGCGTATCGCCTTCCTTGATGTGGCCACGGTCCAGCAGGGCGTGGATCGATGTGCCATAGGTCAGGATCAGCGCGGCGCCTTCAGCAAAGCTGCGCTCTGCGGGCAGTTCATAGGCGGTCGCGGCATTGAGCACGACCTTTTCGGACATGCCGCCACTGCTGCCGGTCGCACCCAGAACGCGGTCACCAACCTTAAAGTTGGTCACGCCGTCGCCCACAGCCTCAACAATGCCAGACACTTCGCTGCCCGGCGAGAACGGCCGGGGCGGTTTGAACTGATATTTGTCTTCGATGATGAGCACGTCGGGATAGTTGACCGAACAAGCCTTCACCGCGACGAGAATCTGGCCAGGGCCTGCGACCGGATCGGCCACATCTTCCAAGACCAATGTTTCGGGGCCACCGGCTGCCTTTGACAATAATGCTTTCATGTTACCGCTCCTGCCTGCCAAGGCCATGCTTCTTTCGCACGGCTCTCATAGGTTGAAATCTGCGCATCCATCGCCAGCGTCAGGCCGACTTCGTCGAGGCCCTTCAACAAACAATTCTTGCGGAACGCATCAATGTCGAAGTTAAACCTGTCCTGAAAAGGCGTTGTGACCGTCTGCGCTTCAAGGTCGATATGGATGGGGTCCGTCTTCGCGACCTCCATCAGCCGGTCAATCGCCTCTTGCGGCAAGACGACCGTGAGAATGCCGTTCTTAAAGGCATTGCCCGAGAAAATGTCGGAAAAGCTCGGCGCGATGACCGCCTTCACCCCAAGGTCGAGCAGTGCCCAGGCCGCGTGTTCGCGACTGGAGCCGCACCCGAAATTATCGCCCGCGATCAGAATGGGGGAGCCGGCATATTCTGCGCTGTCGAACAGATTGTCCGGGTCCTTGCGCAGCGCCTCAAACGCGCCCTTGCCAAGGCCGGTGCGGCTGATGGTCTTCAGCCATTCAGCTGGAATGATAACGTCTGTATCGACATTCTTGAGGCCGAACGGATAAGCTTTGCCGTCGATCGTGCTGACCGGTTCCACGCGATAAATCCCTTTAAAATCTGCCCGACCGATTGGCCGTGTGCGGCCCCGCCGTCAACCCCGCCAGAGCTTGAGAAGCGCGCCAAGCGCCGAGACAACCAAAAGAATGACGACAGCGGTGCGCCAGGTCCGTTCCGGCACGACACCGAAAAACTTGGACCCGACATGGTTTCCCGCCAACATCAGCGGGAAAACGGCGGCAGTCAGCAACACCAAATGCCCGTCCAGCAGGCCGCGCAACCAGGCGGTCAGCGTGCCCGCCGTCGCCGCTGCAAAAAAGACGAGAATCATCGAGCCCCTCGCCGCCATGGGGCTGACACCGCTGCGGACGAAGTAAAGAACCACAGGCGGCCCGGGCATTGCTGCAAAGCCGTTGAGCACGCCCGCCGCCAGTCCTGTGGCCGCGATATGCGCAGGCGCCCGGCTGGGCAAAGGCGCCCGTTTGATGACGAAGATGCCAAAGCATCCAATGGCAATCGCCGCGATCATCAGGCGGGCGGTGTCCGGGGCCGTGGCGGACAGAACCAGCAGCCCGAGCGGCGTGCCAAGCACCGCACCCAGCGCAACACCCGACACAAGCCGCCGGTCAATATGCCCGATGGCGCCACTGACGCCGAACGGCCCGATCAGCATTTGCAGACTGATGGCGAGCAGCACCGCCTCCCTCGGCGGGATAACGAGGCCCATGAGAGGGACAGCCAGAATCGCAAAGCCAAAGCCCGTCAATCCGCGCACAGCCCCTGCGCCAAGCACAATGCCGCACAAGGATATGAAAGTTACAGGATCAAGCCCCAGCCAGGCCTTTATCAACTCCATCATCCGCCCCCCCTTGGCCCGCTTTGCGGTGCCTTCAGTGCCGCTATCGCATGGCGGCATCAGGGGAAGCAAGCGAAGCGCTGCTAGTCGCGCGGGCGGCGCTTGGCCTTCGGCAGATCAGTTCCCCTGCGCGTATTGGTGCATTGGTCCTGCACCTCACGGGTGCAAGGCGGATATGCCGCCTGCGGCGCTGGGGCCGACACTTGGGATAGCGGCGCCCAGCGGATACCTCCTTGCGCCATCGCACTGGCGGCTAAAGGAGGCGCCGATGATGGCATAGAGGGATTTGCCGGATCACTCGGCAGAGCCGGGGCAGCAGGCGTTTCGGGAAGGGCCGGCGGCGCAGGCGTTTCAGGCATCGGCGGGCCTTCACCAGGGTGTGGCGCGGCGGGGGCTTCCGGCGGCATTCCTGGTATCTCAGATGTGGTCATCTGCGCCATCAGCATTGAGGGCGACGCGAACATCACCAACGGCAGGGCGGCGAACTTCAGTGTCTTACGAAACCTCATCTCAGTCTCTCCTTGGTTTGTGGTAGAGCAGGAAAGGGCAACGCGCGGCGATGGCGCAGGTTCCGCCCGCCGCGCCGCGCGCTCTGCCAGCGGTGCCATTGCCGGGACGGAGTGGAGATTGCGGCGCGGGAGGCGAAGGGCTAGCGCACTATGATGATCGAACTCATTATTGAAGCCCTCGGCTGGGCGGGGGCCGCCCTTATCCTTGCGAGCTACATCCTGCTGTCGAACGGCCGCCTGCAGGGCCAGTCGCCGGTCTATCAATGGATGAATGTCGGGGGGTCGATGGGTCTTGTGCTCAACAGCGGTTGGAATGGCGCGATACCCTCTGTCGCGCTCAACATTGTCTGGATGGCCATCGGCCTGTTGACGCTTTGGCGCATCCGCACCGTCCGCTGATTATTCGGCCAGAAGGGCCGGGGCCAGCCAATCGGGAATAAGCGCATCCGCCGGGTCAGAAACCGGGCGACGCTCGACCGTGCCGTCCGGCGAAACAAACAACCGCCGGTTGACCTTTTGTCGGTAGTTCATCCGCGCCGTATTCTCCTGCCCGACATAGCAGCCTTTGGTGAAGCTGACGCCGTTGAGTTCAACTGCATTGGCCTCCAGCCAGAGGGTTTTGTCCTGCCCAAGGTCTGCGGTTCCCTCCGCCACGCCGAGTGACAAGCGGTGGGCGTGATACCCCGTTGCCTCGCCATCCGGCGCACCAATCCAGCGGCGACCAAGAGCTGCCAAACGCGGGTCAGCGACACCTGCCTCACCCTCTTTCGCCCAATGGACGGCCAGTGTGGCATCCCGCGCAATCGTGATCGGGCGACGCAGGCGGTAAATGGTCAGCCGCTTGACCAGCGCGTCGGCCTGATCGGCTTCACAGTCGATCAGAACATCGTCCCCATCTGCCCAGAGCATGAAGTCGAACAGCGCCTTGCCCTGCGGCGTCAGCAACCCCGCCCAGACTGGCAGCGCCCCCAGCACGTCATTCGTCACAAGACCTTGCAAAAATCCGCGAACATCCTCACCGGACAAGCGGATGATGGCGCGGTCGGCCAATGTGGTGCCTTGGGTGGTGCCAGATGTGGTGTCTTCCATGCGCCCCATCTAGGATGTCCTGACCAAAATCCCAAGCCGGAGCCAAAATGACCGACCGTATCACCATCCGCCGCCCTGATGACTGGCACGTGCATCTGCGCGATGGCGCGATGATGGCCGCGGTTGTGCCGTTCACGGCCCGCCAGTTCCGCCGTGCGATTGTGATGCCCAATCTGAAGCCGCCGGTGACAACGGCTGAACAGGCCCTCGCCTATAAAGCGCGCATCATGTCTGCCCTTCCGGCCGACAGCGATTTTGAACCGCTCATCACCTGTTATCTGACCGACTCGGCTGATCCGGATGAGATTGAGCGCGGATTTGAAAGCGGCGCTTTTGCCGCCGTCAAACTCTACCCCGCCAATGCCACCACCAATTCCGCACACGGCGTGACCGACATTGCCCATGTGACGCACGTGCTGGAGCGGATGCAAAAAATCGGCATGCCCTTCCTCATCCACGGCGAAGTGACCGACCATGATGTCGATGTGTTCGACCGCGAGGCTGTGTTCATCGACCGGACAATGACCAAGCTGGTCGATGACTTCCCCGCGCTCCGCATCGTGTTTGAACACATCACAACCAAGGACGCCGCGCAGTTTGTGGAAGATGCTGGCCCCAATGTGGCAGCCACCATCACGCCGCAGCACCTGCACATCAGCCGCAATGCCATGTTGGTTGGCGGCATCCGCCCGCATCTTTATTGCCTGCCGATCGTCAAGCGGGAGGAGCATCGCCTTGCTTTGCGCAAGGCCGCGACATCCGGCTCGCCCAAATTCTTCCTCGGCACCGATACAGCGCCCCACGCCATCGAAACCAAGGAAACCTCGTGCGGCTGCGCGGGCATCTTCAACGCGCCGTTCGCGATGGAAAGCTATGCGCAGGTGTTCGATGAGGACGGCGCGCTGGACCAGTTGGAGGCCTTCGCCTCGCTCAATGGTCCGGCCTTTTACCGTCTCCCGGTCAATGAGGACACCATCACGCTGGAGCGCAGCCCCATCCAAGTGCCCGATAGTCTGCCCGCCGCGGGCTCCGCGCTGGTGCCGTTCCATGCCGGCGAAACCCTGCCCTGGCGCTTGGTCGACTGATCAACGGACCAAGAGTTCGCCTGACATAAAAAGGGCCGCAACGCTGTTGCGGCCCTTGAAGTTTGGTGCGACCCGAAAAGCTTCTTGTCGTTGATCTCCTGTCCCTATCGGCGCCTGTTAGAAAGGCAGCCAGCGGGACTTTTCGCTAAACTTCATATATCCGACATTGGCCCCCAGCCGGACGCCCACACCCAATCTAATCGGAATGATAACCACGTCGCCGCGCCGCAGATATGTGGCCGAAAGGCCACCCACAAAATAGGCGCGCCCCTCCACCTGCGGATAACGGCGGTAAAGATCCTGACTGTCGTACAGATTATAGACGAGCACGAAGGTTTTCGCGGCATCCCCCCCCACGTCAAAACCCAGCGACGGCCCAGTCCAATAGACCGGACGTTCCCCTTCAACGCTGTGCATCATGGTGCCGGACCCATAGCGGATGCCGATGCCGAACGCGCCAGAGGCCTCTCGCCCGGCGATATAGGCATTGGGCTCGCCCTGATCCTTCAGGATTTTCTCAATCATTTCGGCCAAGCCCTTGGCACCTTTGCCAAACACGCCTTCGGCGGCGCCAATCAGATCATCTTTCTTATAGGTCTTCGCCGGCATGGCCGCCGCCGCTTTGTCCGCCGCCGAGGCCGAGGCTGTTGCGCCGGGCACATCCTGTGGCCCGGCGAGGTCTGACTGCGCGACGTCTGTCGAAAGGGCCGCATCCCCGGAGGACGCAGACGCGGGCGGCGCTGGGGGCACCTCATAAGGCGCGCTCGGATCCACTTGCTTGACCTGCGCCACCGCTGGTCCAGCCGCAAGGAAAGTTGCAGCTATCCCCAATGCAAAATGACGCACCCATTGCCCGATCATGCCAAACTCCCACGCGTTAATATGGCCAGCTAGAATCGCCTGCGCACGCACCCGCAAGCCGAGAGCGATGAGGTGAGTCCATTTTACGCCAGTTTGAATCAAATTTCCGCTGCGTTGGGGCATTGTGTCCTGCAAAAGCCCTCGCTATAGCCGCCCCAGCCAAGAGCATCCGGAGACGTGGGTGAGTGGCTGAAACCAACGGTTTGCTAAACCGTCGTAGGGGGATTACTCCTACCGAGGGTTCGAATCCCTCCGTCTCCGCCAGCACCTCTGCCGTATTTTTGACTGCATTCCGCAGCAAACATACGGCGAGGGTTGAAGGCCCCCCCCAAATATCACGGCGCCCCCCTTAGGCTAGGGAAAGCACACTCGTCAGGATGAAACGGACAAGGTCCGCCTGCCCGCGCGCTCCGGTTTTTGCATAGATTTTCTTGGAATAGTTGCGGGCGGTTTCAATCGTGAGACCAAGGCCCGCCCCGGCGTCGGCGATGGACAGGCCCCGGCTGAGCAGAAGCGCAAAGCGCGCCTCGCTCGGCAACAGACCGAAGAGTTCTGCGATCTGATCATGCCGGTCGGCAAGCGAGCGGTTATCACCCTGGATATAGGCGATCATCGCAGCGCCCGGCGCTGAGGTGCCGATGCCCATGCCGACCTCCGTGCCAGGGACGAGCAGCAGGTCCACCCAAGGGTCGGCACTGATGTTGATGGCTCGGGGTTGGCTGACGGTGCGTTCTCCCGCCGCGCGGATGGCAGCGGTCAGGCGTCGGTCGACCATGGCATCGTGCGCGATCAGACGGCCCCCGGACGTCCGGCGCAAGCCCGCGCCATGCTGCAACAGGTTGGCCGCCGCCTCGCTCGTCTCCAAAATGCGGCCCTTGGCATCCAGACGGATCCAACCGAAGTTCAGCCGTTCCATTACATCACTGGCGATCCGTGCCCGCGCGCGCTGCCGCTCAATCTCAGAATAGCTGCGCAGTGCCCGCCGAAAATGCGGCGCAAGCCGGCTGAGCAAGGCGGCATCGGCAGATGTGAAATCAACCCCGGCCCGGCGGAGCATCAGCCAAGCGCTCAGCCCACCCGGTTCCGTCACGCGAACGATGCGGGCTGCCTTTTCCTCGGCCCCCTCAAATATCTCGTCGCCCGCATAAACCCGCTCTTCCCGCAACAAAGACGGCGTGCCGGTAAAGAAGCGTCTGACCTGCGCGGCCACTGGGGTGCCCGAATGAAGCTCGACAAGCTGGCTGTGGGCAGCATGGGGCAGATGGAACAGGATGCCCGCATGGTCGGCACGCGTGCGCTGCCGCAGGCGGTCCAGCAAAGTGGACCACATGGGCTGCTCAAACGGGCCGTCATAGACGGCGGGTAAAAGATCAGTTTCATCCTGAATAGCGAACATTGCGTGCCATCCTCCCAAATGGGAGGTTAAAAGTCCATCCCGATACGCAAGAGCGGCCTCCATAATGGGACCCGGAGTGGAAGAATGACAAAAAGCCTGACCCATCTCGAACGGCTTGAGGCCGAAGCGATCCACATCATGCGTGAAGTGGTGGCCGAGGCCGAGCGGCCTGTGATGCTCTATTCCGTGGGCAAAGACAGCGCCGTGATGCTGCATCTGGCGCGCAAGGCCTTTTACCCCTCACCCCCGCCCTTCCCGCTGCTCCATGTCGATACGACCTGGAAGTTCAAGGCGATGTATGAGCTGCGGAACAAGATGGCCAAAGAGTCGGGCATGGAGCTTTTGGTCTATCAGAACCCGGAAGCGCAGGAGCGCGGGATCAACCCGTTCGACCATGGCGCGCTCCACACCGATATGTGGAAGACCGAAGGGCTGAAGCAGGCACTCGACAAATATGGCTTTGACGCAGCCTTTGGCGGCGCGCGGCGCGACGAGGAAAAGAGCCGCGCCAAGGAACGCATCTTTTCGTTCCGCACGGCGAGCCATGGCTGGGACCCGAAAAACCAGCGGCCCGAGCTCTGGAACCTTTACAACGCCAAGAAGAATAAGGGCGAGAGCATCCGCGTCTTCCCAATCTCCAATTGGACCGAGCTCGACATCTGGCAGTACATTCATCTGAACGATGTGCCGATCGTGCCGCTCTACTTCGCGGAAGAGCGCCCGACCTACATCTGGGAAGGCCAGCTATTCATGGCCGACGACATTGAGCGGCTGGAAAAGGTGATGGGCAAGCGGCCGGTGATCGTGAACCGCTCGATCCGTTTCCGCACGCTGGGGTGCTTCCCGTTGACGGGCGCCGTCGAGAGCACGGCCAAGACACTGCCCGAAGTCATTCAAGAAACGCTCCTCACCACCACCTCCGAACGGCAAGGCCGCGTCATCGACAAGGATGCGGGCGGCGCGGGAATGGAAGTGAAGAAGCAGCAGGGGTATTTTTGACCCGCCAGGGAATGCGCAGCGTTCCGAAGGGGCAAACCCGGACTTGATCCGGGGTCAGGCTGGCTTCGGAGCAGAAAAAGCCCAGCCCCGTGTCAAGCACGGGGCGACGAGGATGATGGAAATGGCTGAAATCGACAACCCCAACGACGCAATCTACCAGACAGAAGCTTTGATTTCCGAGGATATCGACGCCTATCTGACGCAGCATGAGCATAAGACCATGCTCCGCTTCATCACCTGCGGCAGCGTGGATGACGGCAAGTCCACGCTGATCGGACGGCTGCTCTATGACAGCAAAATGATCTTTGAAGATCAGCTGGCCGCGCTGGAGACAGATTCGAAAAAGGTCGGCACGCAGGGGCAAGAGATCGACTTTGCCCTCCTCGTCGATGGCCTTGCGGCCGAGCGCGAACAGGGCATCACCATCGATGTCGCCTATCGCTTCTTCAACACCGAGAAGCGCAAGTTCATCGTCGCGGATTGCCCGGGGCATGAACAGTATACGCGCAACATGGTCACCGGCGCGTCGACAGCGGACTTGGCCGTCATCCTTATCGATGCGCGCAAGGGCGTGCTCGTCCAGACGCGGCGGCACAGCTATCTTTGCCACCTAATCGGCATCCGCAACATCGTGCTCGCCGTGAACAAGATGGATCTGGTCGGCTATGACCAGAAGGTCTTTGACGACATCGTGGCCGACTATGCCGCTTTCGCCAAATCGATCGGGATTGAGACGTTCACCGCGATGCCGATTTCGGGCTTCAAGGGCGACAATATCACCACGCTGTCGGCCAACACGCCCTGGTATAGTGGCCCGACACTTGTCGAGCATCTGGAGACAGTCGAAGTGCTGTCGTCGGTTGATGCCGAAAAGCCGTTCCGTATGCCGGTGCAATGGGTCAACCGGCCCAATCTCGATTTCCGGGGCTTTTCCGGCCTGATCGCAACCGGCAGTGTCAAGCCGGGCGATGAAGTCCGCGTTGTGCCATCGGGTAAGACGAGCAAAGTCACCCGCGTGGTCACCTTGGGCGGGGATTTGGATGAGGCCGTTGCCGGCCAGTCCATTACCCTATGCCTTGCCGATGAGATTGACTGCTCACGCGGCGATGTGATCGCCATTGCCGACAGCCCACCACAGGCGAGCGACCAGTTTGAATCAACGCTCGTCTGGCTCAACGATGAAGCGATGCACGTCGGCCGCGCCTATTGGCTGAAACTGGGGACGCAGACGGTATCCGTCACGGTCCATCAGCCGAAATACGTCGTCAACGTCAACGCGGTCGGAGGAGATGGGGAACATCTGGCCGCAAAGACGCTGGAGCTGAACGCCATCGGCGTCGTCGAAATCTCGACAGACCGGCCGGTCGTGTTTGAAGCATATGGCGACAACCGGACGCTGGGCGGTTTCATCCTGATCGACAAGATCACCAACGCGACAGTGGCCGCAGGGATGCTCCACTTCTCATTGCGTCGCGCCCAGAATGTCCATTGGCAGCCCACCGACATCACGCGCGCGGAACATGCCCGCCTGAAGAACCAGACGCCGCGTGTGCTCTGGTTCACGGGTCTTTCAGGCGCGGGCAAATCGACCATCGCCAATGAGGTGGAAAAGCGGCTCAATCTGATGAACCGCCACACCTTCCTCCTGGATGGCGACAATGTCCGCCACGGCCTCAACAAGGACTTGGGCTTTACCGAAGCCGACCGGATTGAGAATATCCGCCGTGTCGGTGAAGTCGCCAAGCTGATGGCGGATGCAGGACTGATCGTCCTGACCGCCTTCATCTCCCCCTTCCGCGCCGAACGTGACATGGTTCGCCAGATGATCCCGGCGGGTGAGTTTGTGGAAATCTATGTCGACACCCCGCTGGCGGTGGCCGAACAGCGTGACGTGAAGGGCCTTTACAAGAAGGCCCGTGCAGGCGAACTCAAGAACTTCACCGGGATCGACAGTCCCTATGAGCCGCCGGAAGTGCCGGAAATCCGGGTGAATACGGCAGAAATGAGTGCGGAAGAAGCCGCCGATTACATCATCCAGCAGCTCTTGCCGCTGAAATAGGGGAATAAGGGTGTCGATGACGGATGCGGAACTGGCCGCCCATTTGGCCGAAGTCGCCGGGCGACTGCTGATCGAGGTGCGCGCCTCCGGCGTGCTGAGCCTGAAGGCGCTGGGCGCGGCCGGCGATGCGACGGCCAACCAGTTCCTGTGCCACGCCATCCGCGAACAGCGGCCCGACGATGGTCTTTTGTCGGAAGAGGAAAAGGATGACGCGGCGCGTTTGTCC
The DNA here is from genome assembly GCA_937996655.1 of uncultured Sphingomonadaceae bacterium. GTDB lineage: Bacteria > Pseudomonadota > Alphaproteobacteria > Sphingomonadales > Sphingomonadaceae > Aquisediminimonas. Next base: position 107,778 of record CALKUK010000015.1, read on the forward strand.
AAGTCACGCGTGTGGATCATCGATCCTGTGGACGGCACGCGCGAATATGGCGAAGCGCGCACCGACTGGGCGGTGCATGTCGGCCTTGCCATTGACGGTGTCGCGACCATCGGCGCGGTTGCCCTGCCCGGCTCCGGTCTTGTCTTGCGGACAGACCAACCCGCCCCACTTTCCCCCACGCCAGAGACGCTGCGGATGCTCGTGAGCCGCACGCGGCCCGCCGCCGAAGCCGTCGCTGTCGCAGGAGCGCTGGGGGCCGAACTCGTCGCCATGGGCTCTGCCGGAGCCAAAGCAATGGCCGTCGTCCGGGGCGACGCGGAAATCTATCTGCACACAGGTGGCCAATATGAGTGGGACAGTTGCGCGCCTGTCGCGGTCGCGCGCGCGCATGGCCTGCACTGTTCGCGTGTTGACGGCAGTCCGCTCGTCTATAACCAACGCGAAACCTATATGCCCGACCTGTTGATTTGCCGCCCGGAACTGGCCGATCGCGTCCTCGCAGAGGTGCGCACGCTGGCGCAGTGAACAAATTCCTTACCAATCAGGCAAAAATGCCGACCTAATCTGCCACATTGCCTCTTGCCTGCGACCCGCCAGCACGGCAAGCCCAGCGCCGAGAATATGAATTTCGGAGAAGCGGGATGCGCCAGATTGATCATTTTATCGTCGGTGGTTCGGGTGGCGCAGCAGCGCGCCTGAGCGATGTGTTTGACCCCAATAATGGCGGCGTGCAGGCGCAGGTCGCGCTCGGCGATGCTGCCGTTCTGGAGCGCGCCGTTCAGGCGGCTGCAAAAGCGCAGCCCGGTTGGGCCGCCATGAACCCGCAGCGGCGCGCGCGCGTGATGTTTGAGTTCAAGTCCCTGATCGAAAAGAACATGGATGAGCTGGCCCACATGCTCTCGGCCGAACACGGCAAAGTGATCGCCGACAGTAAGGGCGATATTCAGCGCGGGCTGGAAGTGGTCGAGTTCTGCTGCGGCCTGCCCCATGTGTTGAAGGGCGAATATACCCATGGCGCGGGGCCCGGCATTGATGTCTATTCGATGCGCCAGCCGATTGGCATTGGCGCGGGCATCACCCCGTTCAACTTCCCGGCGATGATCCCGTTGTGGATGGGCGCGGTTGCGACCAGCGTCGGCAATGCCTTCATCCTGAAGCCAAGCGAGCGCGATCCAACCGTGCCCGTCCGCCTTGCCGAACTCTTCCTTGAAGCTGGCATGCCAGAAGGCATTTTCCAGGTCGTCCACGGCGACAAGGAGATGGTTGATCTCATCCTCGATCATCCGGCCATCGGCGCCGTCAGCTTTGTTGGCTCCTCCGACATTGCCCAATATGTCTATTCGCGCGGTGTCGCGGCGGGCAAGCGCATCCAGGCCATGGGTGGGGCGAAGAACCACGGGATCGTGATGCCGGATGCGGATCTGGATCAGGTGGTTGGCGATCTGTGCGGCGCGGCCTTCGGCTCCGCAGGCGAACGCTGCATGGCGCTGCCGGTCGTGGTGCCGGTGGGCGAAGACACGGCTGAACGCCTTAAGGCCAAGCTGATCCCGGCGATCGAAGCGCTCAAGGTTGGCATTTCGACAGACCCCGAAGCCCAATATGGCCCCGTCGTCACCGCGATGCACAAGGCCAATATTGAACGCTGGATCCAGACTGCCGTTGATGAAGGCTCCGAACTTGTCATCGATGGTCGCGGCTTCAAAATGCAGGGGCATGAGGAAGGTTATTTCCTCGGACCGACGCTGCTGGACCGCGTCACAACCGACATGACCAGCTATCACAATGAAATCTTTGGCCCCGTGCTCCAGATCGTGCGCGCCAAGGATTTCGAAGAAGCCGTCGCGCTGCCCAGCAAGCACCAATATGGCAATGGCGTCGCCATTTTCACCCGCAACGGCCACGCCGCGCGGGAATTTGCAGCGCGCGTCAATGTCGGCATGGTCGGCATCAACGTGCCAATCCCTGTGCCGGTCGCTTATCACAGCTTCGGCGGATGGAAGCGCTCCGGCTTTGGCGACACCGACCAGTACGGTATGGACGGCATCGCTTTCTGGACCAAGAAGAAGAAGATCACCGCCCGCTGGCCGGATGGGTCAATTGACGGCGGAAATGCGTTCATCATCCCGACAATGGGCTAATGACGTGCGTTATATTGCCCCGCCCGCCCGCAAGGTAGGCGGGGCCTGTATGGGGGAGTAAATGATGAAAAACGTGTTGTTGATTTTGGCGGCCTGTGCCCTGCCTATGCAGGCCATCGCCCAGACCGTGCCACAGGTTGAAGATACGCCTGAAGAAATCGCAAAGGACGCCTCACGCGACCTGAAGGACAACCGTTTTTACAACAAACCCGGTGCATCACGCGCGGATTACGACAAGGACTGGCAGGAATGCCGCCTGATCGCGCGCGGATCCCGCACGCCTGCGGGGTCAATCACCTATTATGATCCCTCGCTCTACAACCCGGCCATCTCCCCGATGGCTGGGGCCATTGGCGGCGGCATTGGGGCGGCCATCGGCGCCGCCATCATCGAAGGCCAGCAGCGGCGCGCAAACCGCCGGTCGTGCCTCCTGATCCGCGGCTGGCGGCTGGTAGAGCTCCCCAGCGACGAAACCGCGCGCGTGGCCGCGCTGGTAGACGCCGACAAGGACGCCTATTTCAACCGCATCGTCGGCGCAGCGGACGTGACGGGCGAAATCACTTCGGTCACCTCGTTTGAGCGCAAGACGGAAACGCCGGTTCCGGCCGCTGGCACCGCCCAGCTTTTCGTCGGAAAGAAGATCGATCCCAAAGCCCCGATCACGATCGGTGACGATGAGGCCGCAGTCGTCGTCGCCTTCCGCCGTAGTGCAGAGGCTGGCAACCAGCACGCCATCATGAGCTTCCGCCGTTTCGACGCCGAGAAGGGCGATCTCGTCTTTCAGCCACGCGACTGGAAGAAGAAAGGTGACAAGACCGTCTATGCCGCGGATGTCATTTCGGCTGACAAGCTGGCGGCCTATGAACTCCAGATCGTCCGCCTGACGCCGGGCAGCTATGTCATCGATTTTGACGGCCTCGGCAAAATGAACCTTGGCGCGACCAATTGTTTCGGCGCGCCGACGTTTTCCGTGAAACCGGGCGAGATCGCTTACCTGACCGACATTCTTCCGGTGAACATGAAACGTGCCGACGGGAAGCGCGTGATCGAGATGGGTCTGGTGCGGGACGCAGCGGCTGCGCGTGCGGGCCTTGCCACCTTCCAGCCTGCTCTGGCAGAACGTATGAGCGAAGCTGGCTTGAAGAACCGGGCCGTTTATAGCTGTTTTGGGACCAGCATGACCCGCAGCGACTTCCCCGGTGTGACGGACATCTGGGCAGCGACAGCGGAAAAGACGGCACCGACTCCGGCCACGGCCACGGAAACGGCAGCAACACCGGCACCGGCCACCAAGTAAGGACAACGGATTGACCCGATGACCAGCCAATTTGATCTCACCGAAGACCAGCTTACCATTCAGGATATGGCACGCCGGTTCACGGCAGAGCGCATCACGCCCTTTGCTGCGGCATGGGATGAAGAGCATCATTACCCAGTCGACGTCTGGAAGGCGTCGGGGGAGCTGGGCTTCGGGTCCATCTATGTTTCTGAAGCCTCAGGCGGCATCGGCCTTGGGCGGTTGGAGGCGGCGCTCATCATGGAGGCGATGGCCTATGGCTGTCCCGCGACAAGCTCCTTCATCTCCATCCACAATATGGCCGCCTGGATGATCGACACCTTCGGCAGCGCGGACCTGAAGGCCCGGTTCCTGCCGGCTCTGGTCAGCATGGAGAAGATTGCGAGCTATTGCCTCACCGAGCCGGGCTCCGGATCAGATGCCGCCGCGCTCAAGACGACCGCGCGGCTGGATGGTGACCATTATGTGCTGAACGGCACCAAGCAATTCATCTCGGGCGCGGGCTATAACGATATCTACGTCGTCATGGTCCGCACCGGCGAAAACGGCGCCAAGGGTATCTCCTGCCTCGTCATCGAAAAGGATACGCCCGGCCTGTCCTTCGGCGCGCCGGAAAAGAAGCTCGGCTGGAATGCGTCTCCCACAGCGCAGGTGATCTTTGAGGATTGCCGCGTTCCCGTCGCGAACCGTGTCGGCGCGGAAGGCGACGGCTTCCGCTTTGCTATGGCGGGGCTGGATGGCGGGCGTCTTAATATCGGGGCCTGTTCGCTCGGCGGCGCGCAACGGTGCCTCGACGAAGCAATTGCCTATACCAAGGACCGGCAGCAATTCGGGCAGGCGATTGCCGATTTCCAGAACACCCAGTTCACATTGGCTGACATGGCAACCGATCTGGAGGCGGCGCGCGCGCTCCTGTATCTCGCAGCGGCCAAGGTCAACGCCAATGCGCCCGACAAGACGCGCTTTTCCGCCATGGCCAAGCGCCTCGCGACGGACAGCGGCAGTGAGATCGTCAACAAGGCGCTCCAACTGTTCGGCGGCTATGGCTATTTGAAGGACTATCCCATCGAACGCTTCTGGCGCGACCTGCGGGTCCATTCGATCCTTGAAGGGACCAATCAGGTCATGCGCATGATCATCGGGCGAGAGCTGACACGCCAATGACCGACGTCCTCACCCATATCGAAGGCAAGGTCGGGTTTCTGAGCCTGAACCGCCCGTCCGCCATCCACGCGCTGACGCTCGACATGGTGCACATCATGACGACCGCTCTGCTCGACTGGCGGGACAATCCGACGGTCGAAGCCATTGTTATCGATCATGCGGCCGCGCCGGATGGCGACCCCAAATTGTCTAGGGGCTTTTGCTCCGGCGGCGACATCGCCTTCCTGCGCAACTCTGCGCTCAATGATGACGGTGCTTCCGGCCGCAAGTTCTTTCATGACGAATATCAGCTGAACCATCTGCTGTTCACTTATCCCAAGCCCATCATCGCCTTCATGGATGGTATCACCATGGGTGGCGGCGTTGGGATCAGTCAACCCGCGACCTACCGCGTGGCGACCGAGAATACCCGATTTGCCATGCCGGAAACCGGAATTGGCCTGTTCCCCGATGTCGGCGGCGGCTGGTATCTCTCTCGCCTGCCCGGCCGGGTGGGGGCTTTCCTCGCGCTGACGGGCGCCCGGCTCGACGGGGCCGAATGTTTTGAGGTTGGCTTGGCCACGCATTATCTGCCGGCAGCGACGCTCACCGAAGCCAAGGCGGACATCGCAGCAGATCCATCGCGGGCCGACGCGATCCTCGCCTCTTATGCCGATGCGCCACCTGCGGCGCGGATCGCCACCAATCTTGATCAGATCGACCGGCTGTTCGCGTCTGACCGCTATGAGGACATCCTCGCAGCGCTCGAGGCCGAAGGCTCGGATTGGTCGGTCAAGGAACTGGCGACGCTCCGCACCAAGAGCCCGCAGACCTGCAAGGTCGCGCTCCGGCAATTGCACAACAGCCTGTCCTGTGCAGACTTTGCGGCAAACATGGTGATGGAATACCGCATCGCCTCGCGCGTCCTCACCCGCCCCGACTTTGCGGAAGGCGTCCGTGCCGTCATAGTCGATAAGGACAATGCGCCTCAGTGGGCTCCGGCAACGGCAGAGGGCGTGACCGACGATTTGATCGAGGGCATCTTTGCCCCGCTTCCCGCGAATGAAGAATGGAAACCACTATGACTTACGAAACAATCCTCGTTGAGCAGCGGGATGCTGTCACGCTCATCACGCTTAACCGCCCGCAGGCATTGAACGCGCTCAATGCGCAGGTTCTGGAAGACCTGATCACCGCCTTCGCCGCTTATGAAGCTGATACGTCGCAGCGCTGTGCCGTCATTACGGGGTCTGGCGAAAAGGCGTTCGCCGCAGGCGCGGACATCAAGGAAATGTCGGAAAAGCCGGCCGCCGAGTTCTACGCGCAGGACTTCTTTGCCCGCTGGACGAGCCATGTTGTAAAGACCACGCGCAAGCCATGGATTGCGGCGGTGAACGGCTTTGCGCTGGGTGGCGGGTGTGAACTCGCGATGATGGCGGACTTCATCATTGCCGCAGACACCGCCCGCTTTGGCCAGCCGGAAATCAAGCTCGGCGTCGGCCCAGGTATGGGCGGGTCGCAGCGCCTGACGCGTGCCATCGGCAAGGCCAAGGCGATGGAAATGTGCCTGACCGGCCGGATGATGGGTGCCGAAGAGGCCGAGCGGTCTGGTCTTGTCGCCCGCGTCGTGCCGCTGGCCTCTCTGGTGGAGGAAGCGATGAAGACAGCGACCGAAATCGCCGCCATGCCGCCGCTCGCCGCCATCGCGAACAAGGAAATGGTCAACGCTGCGTTTGAAACAACGCTTGATCAGGGCCTGTTGATGGAGCGCCGCATTTTTCAGGTGCTGACCGCGACCGAGGACAAAGCCGAAGGCATGGCCGCGTTCATCGAAAAACGGGCTGGCGTCTGGAAGGGCAAATAACATGAAAATCGCCTTCATCGGCCTCGGCAATATGGGCGGCGGGATGGCCGCAAACCTTGTGAAGGCGGGGCATCAGGTCAACGCGTTTGACCTGTCGGCCGACGCCCTTGCCCGCGCCAAGGATCAGGGCTGCACGCCATGCGCGACGGTGCGCGAGGCGGTGCAGGGCGTGGATGCGGTGGTCTCGATGCTGCCCAACGGCAAGATCGTCCAGAAGGTCTATGAAGACGACGTGATCGGCCATGCCCCGCGCGCCGCCACCCTCATCGACTGTTCGACCATCGATGTGGACACGGCCCGCAACGTGATGAAGAGCGCCGCCAAATATGGCAGCTATGAAATGGTCGATGCGCCCGTCTCCGGCGGGATCGCCGCGGCCAATGCCGGCACACTGACCTTCATGGTCGGCGGCACGCCAAGCGCCTTCATGCATGCTGAAACGGTGTTGAACCACATGGGCAAGGCCGTGATCCATGCCGGTGGCTCAGGTGCTGGCCAAGCGGCCAAGATCTGCAACAATATGATCCTCGGCGCGACGATGATTGCGACGTGCGAAGCCTTGGTGATGGCGAAAAAGCTCGGGCTGGACCCGCAGACTTTCTATGACATCTCCTCCAAGGCCTCCGGCCAGAGCTGGTCGATGACAAGCTATTGCCCGCTACCCGGCGTCGGCCCGCAAAGCCCTGCCGACAATGACTATCAGGGTGGCTTTGCGACCAACCTGATGCTCAAGGACTTGCTGCTCGCGATGGAAGCGGCAGATCAGGCCAATGCCGCCGTCCCCATGGGCGCGCGCGCCGCGGAACTTTATCAGGAATTTGCGAACCTCGACCAGGGCAATGTCGATTTTTCCGGGATCATCCGGATGCTGGAAGCGGCGGGCGACGCCTAAACGCTGCGGTTAAAGTCCGGCCTCAATCGCAATGCGGATCGCCTCGGCCCCGCTGCGGACATCCAGCGCCTTGAGCAGCGCGGCGCGGTGCATTTTCACGGTGCGTTCGGTCAATGACAGATCATAAGCGATCTGCTTGTTGAGCCGACCGGCCGCGAGGGATTCGAGTATCTGCAACTGCCGCCGCGTCAATCGGCCCACCTTCTGCCGAGCGGCATCATGGCGGCTGGCCCCGGTATCGTCGATCGCGACCTGAGAGCCCAGATAATATTCCAGCTCCCCATCCTCATCAAAGAGCGGCGCGATCATGACGGCATTGCGGAACGGGCTGCCATCCTTGCGATAGTTGATAAGCTCCACCATCGCCGGGCGACCGGCAGCGACAGCCTCACGCAGCATCGCTGTCTGTTCCGGCTCGGTCCGGTCACCACGCAGAAAGCGGCAATTGCGGCCGACAATCTCATCCCGCCGATATCCAGTCAGCCGACAAAAGGCGTCGTTACACGCGATAATCGGATTGTCCGATTTTCGGGGGTCACTCACCACTGCTGCGACAAGGGATTTTTCTATCAGCGATTCCGGCAACGTCGTCATGCCAACTAGGCTCTCTTACACTTCACGTAAGTGCATATCGCAGACTGCAGCGCATAAGCCTAGACCCAAATGGCCGGTCGCCACCCCCTCCCTCTCTCACCCTGGCGACCGGCAACGCCCAACGGAAAGGCACCCCTCCATGAACATCATGCTCAACGACCTCATGGCCGAAGACGAAGACGACGGCCGCGTCCGTGTGCCCGCCGATGTGGAGGAAGCCGTCCGCACGTTGCTGCGCTGGGCCGGGGACGATCCCCTGCGCGAAGGGCTTCTCGACACGCCGAAGCGCGTGGGCCGGGCCTGGCGCGAATATTGCGCGGGCTATGATGAAGACCCCGCCGTCCATCTGAAGCGCACCTTTCAGGAAGTCGCCGGATATGACGAAGTCGTTCTGCTACGCGACATTCCCTTCCATTCGCATTGCGAGCATCACCTCGCGCCGATCATCGGCACGGCGTCTATTGCTTACCTCCCCACAGACCGGGTTGTCGGCATTTCAAAGCTGGCCCGCGTGCTGCACGGCTATTCGCGTCGCCTCCAGATTCAGGAGCGCCTGACTGCCGAGATCGCCCAGTGCATCTGGGAGCATCTGAAGCCGCAGGGTGTTGCTGTCGTCATTCAGGCCACCCATGGCTGCATGACCGGCCGAGGCGTCCGCACGCACGGCGTCGATATGGTGACGAGCAAGGTGCTCGGCTGCTTCCGCGATGATCCAGCCAGCCGCAAGGAAGTCCTGTCCTTGATGGGTCTCAAATAGGCTTAATGACTGTCATGCGGGTTGCGATTATTGGGGCAGGCGTTGCCGGTCTGGCATGTGCGGAGCGGCTGGAGTCCCTTGGGGCAACCACGCAATTGTTCGATAAGGGCAAGCGCCCGGGCGGACGCCTCTCCACGCTGGTGCTCGATGATTTCGCATGGGACTTTGGTGCCCAATATTTCACCGTCCGTGATCCGCGCTTTGCAGACCGTGTTTCCCGTTGGGAGGCCGATGGCCATGTCGCGCGCTGGACCGACGGACCGGACGGGGCATGGATCGGCGCGCCGACCATGGCCTCATTCCTTGCCGCAGGTTGCGTCGACCGCGACGTCCGCTTTGGCGCACTTGTGCAAGCCGTCAACCCGGTCGAAGGCCAATGGCACCTTTCAGGCCCCGGCCTGGAGGAAGGTCCGTTTGATGCTGTTGTGATTGCCGTTCCGGCAGAACAGGCTGCAACGCTCATCGGCTTGCATGATCTCGGCATGGCGCGCGAAGCGGCCATGGTACGGTCCGCCCCCTGCTGGACGGTGATGGCCGCCTTCCCGGAACCCCTTCCGAGTGCACCGGATGTTCTGCGGTCTGCCGGTGCGATCAGTTGGGCTGCCCGCAATGAAAGCAAGCCGGGCCGTCCGTCCGCTGAATGCTGGGTCATTCAGGCCGGTGGCGATTGGTCTGCCCGCAATCTGGAGCGCAGTCAGGAAAGCATTGCCGAAGATTTGCTTACCCATCTTGCAGAGCTGATCGGTGCGCCCCTGCCAGAGCCCACCTTCCTGAAGGCGCATCGCTGGCGCTTTGCAATGCCACAGGGCGGCAACGGCGCGCCGCTGTGGAATGCTGACCTGAAACTGGGCGCCTGTGGCGACTGGTGCATGGCCGCGCGCATCGAGGATGCGTGGCTTTCGGGCTTTGAACTTGCAGACCGTGTGGCAGCATCGCTCGGCGCGCCTCTGGCCTCCGCACGGACCGCTGAAGTCGCCTGATCCGGCCGCATGCCCAAGATGCGCCAAAAGGCGGACTTGCCGACCAAGACCTGCCTCACCTGCAACCGCCCTTTTGCCTGGCGCCGCAAATGGGCGCGTGACTGGGACAATGTGAAATATTGTTCCGACCGCTGCCGCTCAGCTTAGGCTGTCGAGAAACGCCCCGGCCTCGCGCCGGAGCGTCGCCTGCTTCGCCGCATCAAACTTATCCCAGGTCCGCACCATCTGCGCCATGCGCGGATTGCGGGCGAGGCGCTCCTTATGGCGCGCAACAAAGTCCCAGAAAAAGAGGTTGAACGGACACGCGTCCGGCCCTTCTTTCGCCTTCACTGAGTAGCGGCAGGACCCGCAATAATCGCTCATCCGGTCAATATAGGCGCCGCTCGCCACATAGGGCTTGCTGGCGAGCAGCCCGCCATCGGCAAACTGGCTCATGCCGATCGTGTTGGGCAGTTCCACCCATTCATAGGCGTCGGCATAGACCGCGAGATACCATTCATGCAGCGCGTGCGGATCAATGCCCGCCAGCAGCGCAAAGTTGCCGGTGACCATCAGCCGCTGGATATGGTGTGCATACGCCTCTTCCCGCGTCTGGGTGACACAGGCGCGCAGGCACGCCATGTCCGTCTTGGCCGTCCAGTAAAAGGATGGCAGCGGGCGATGCGCCTCCAGCGCATTCACCTGTGCATAGTCGGGCATCTTCCACCAATAGATAGCGCGCACATATTCCCGCCAGCCGATGATCTGCCGGATGAACCCTTCCGCACTGTTCAGCGGAACGCGCCCGGCACGCCATTCGTCCTCAACCGCGCGGCACATGGCCAGCGGACCGAGCAAGCCGACATTGAGATAGGGGGAGACGACCGCATGGTAGAGGAATTTCTGTCCCGCCAGCATCGCATCCTGATAGGTGCCGAACTGCGGGAGGGCATGGCGCAGGAAATGCGCAAAGGCCGCCTCTGCCTCGGCCCGCGTTGTCGCAAACCAGAACGGCTCCAGATCGCCAAAATGATCGGGGAAGCGCGCCGCGACCAGTTCAATCACCTCCCGCGTGATGGCGTCCGGCGCAAAGTGCAAAGGCGCAGGCATCAGCAGATCGGGGGCTGCCTTGGCCCGGTTTTCCGCATCGAGGTTCCATGTGCCGCCGGCGGGATCATTGCCGTCCATCAGCAACCCGGTTTTGCGACGCATCAGCCGGTAGAAATGCTCCATGCGCAGCATTGTCCGCCCTTCGGCCCATTCGGAGAACCGCACGCGATCGGCCAGAAACCGGTCATCCTCACGCAGGATGATCCCCGGCCATTGGCGCATCGCCTCCAGCAGCCGCCACTCACCCGGTTCAGTTGCAACGACATGATCGAGGCCGTGGCGCTCCATGGCTCGTGTCACTTCGCCGGTCAGTGACCCGGTATTGTCGGGATCATCAAGCTTGACGTAATCGACCGTCCAGCCCGACGCCCGCAGCTCTTCCGCGAAGTGGCGCATGGCGGAAAGGACAAAGGCGATCTTCTTCTTGTGATGGGGCACATAGGACGCCTCCTCCATCACCTCGGCCATCAGGACGACATCACCCGCTTTGTCCCCTTGCTTGAGCGAGGACATAGAAAGGCTCAGCTGATCGCCGAGGAGAAGAATGAGACTGCCGGACATAGAGCCTGCTACCCGCCCTCCGCCTGCGACACAGCCTGTCTTAGGGGGAATTAAGCGCCCTTAAGGCTCGACAGATAGGCCAACGCATCCGCCTCACTGACGACGTCCGCATATTTTGCATTCATGTCGAACAAATTGGCATCATGCGGTGCGGCATGGCGATCACCACAGGCATCGGCGATGACGGCGGTTGTAAAGCCATGGCTCATCGCATCAACGCACGTGGCCCGCACGCATCCGCTCGTCGTCAGGCCCGTGAGCAGAACTGAATCCACGCCCATCGCCGTCAGCGTTGAGGCAAGCGAGGTGCCGAAAAAGGCGCTTGGATATTGCTTCATGACGACCAATTCGTCGTCCTGCGGCTCCAGCCCATCGGCGAAGCGCGCATAGGGGCTGCCTTCGACAAAATGCCGCAAGGGCGCTGCCTTTTCAAAAAAGCGCCCGCCATCAACACCGCCGGGGCGATAGGTGACACCCGTCAGCACCACCGGCACGCCCGCCGCGCGGGCCGCGCTCCGCACCCGCAGCGCGCTCGCAAAGGCAGCATCGACCTCGGCATAGAGCTCACATTCCGGCGCGAAATAGGCATGGCAATAGTCGATCAGCAGCAAGGCAGGCCTGCGGCCGAAGCCAACGCGGGTGTTATAGGCCCGCTCATAATTGGCGCGCAGATCATCGCTCATGCATCGTTCCTTTGTACGACCCTAAATCCTTGTCCGCCAAGAGCATGGTCGCACATGCTTTGGCAAGGTGGTCTAAAGTGTTTGGGTGATTTCAAAGGGGGAGACGCCCTCTTCAATCCTGACTATCCCCATCCAGAGAAGAGCGCTGCGAGTCGGTGCCAGAGAGAGGATGGGGCATGATCGACGATACCAATTTTGCCGGGAAAACCGTGCTTGTGGTGGGCGGGTCCAGCGGGATTGGCAACGGCATCGCCCATGGGTTTCGAGAACGCGGCGCCAGCGTCCATGTTTGGGGCACGCGCGCCAACGCCGCCGACTATGACCCCGCCGATGGATCAGACCTCAGCGGCCTCGGCTATAGCTGCGTAGACGTGGGAAACCCGGACGCGATCGACACCGCCGCCCTGCCCTTTGCAACGCTCGACGTGCTGGTGCTCTGTCAGGGCACGGTCGTCTATAAGCGCGGCGAGTTTGAGCGCGCCGGCTGGGACCATGTGATGGCGGTCAACCTCGACAGCCTCATGCACATCTCCCGCAAGTTCAAGCCGCAGTTGCTGGAAGCCCAAGGCAGCGTCATCATTGTCAGCTCAATTTCAGGTCTGAAGGCCAATATCGGCAACCCCGCCTATGCGGCGTCAAAGGCCGGCGCGATCAGCCTGACGAAAACGCTCGGCCAAGCCTGGGGCCCCGAAGGCATCCGCGTCAACGGCCTCGCCCCCGGTCTTGTCGATACCAAGCTGACCAAAGTGACGACGCAAAGCCCGGAACGGCTGGCAGGGGCGCTTGCCACCATTCCGCAACGACGCATGGGCCTGCCTGCCGATATGGCGGGCGCCGCGATCTTCCTCGCCTCTCCGCTTGCCGCTTACGTCACCGGTCACACGCTGATCGTGGATGGCGGCCTCTCCCTTTAGAAAGGAACACCCGATGGATTTTGAACATAGCGACAAGGTGAAGGGCCTCCTCGCGCAAATCAGCGCCTTCATGGATGAGCATATCTACCCGCAGGAGGAGGCCTATCATGACTGGGTGAATGACCCTGCCAAGATCTGGCAGGAATGGCCGGGCATGGAAGATTTGAAGGCCAAGGCGAAGGCGCTTGGCCTTTGGAACCTGTTCCTGCCGCATGAATATGGGGCCTTCTCCCCCGGCCTCACCAATTTGGAATATGCGCCGATTGCAGAACTGCTCGGCCGCGTGCCTTGGGCGAGCCAGGTGTTCAACTGCTCCGCGCCCGACACCGGCAACATGGAAGTACTCGCCAAGTTCGGATCGCCTGAACAGCAGGCAAAGTGGCTGACACCGCTGCTCGAAGGCACGATCCGCTCGGCCTATGTGATGACAGAGCCGCAAGTCGCCTCGTCCGATGCCACCAACCTTGAGCTGTCGATTACGCCCGATGGCGAGCATTATGTGCTCAACGGGCGCAAATGGTGGATCTCAAACGCCATGCACCCGCGCTGCGACATCTGGATCGTGATGGGGAAGACCGATTTCAACGCCCCGCGTCATGCCCAGCATTCGCAAATCCTTGTCGAGCCCAACACGCCCGGAATCACCATCGTCCGCCATCTGACCGTGTTCGGCAGCCACAATTCGCCGGGCGGCGAATGCGAACTGCGCTTCGACAATGTCCGCGTGCCCAAGGAAAACCTCATCCTCGGCGAAGGCCGCGGCTTTGAGATTGCGCAGGGCCGCCTTGGCCCGGGCCGCATCCACCATTGTATGCGCTCCATCGGGCAGGCGCAGCGCGCGCTGGAAATCATGGCGCGCCGCGCCGATAGCCGCACCGCTTTTGGCAAAAAGCTCGCCGACCAGTCGAGCATCCGGCAGGACATCGCCCGCAGCTTCTGCGAAATCGAAATGTCCCGCCTGCTGACGCTGAAAGCGGCCGACGCGATGGACCGCTATGGCAACAAGGTCGCCAAGGATCTGATCGCCGCGATCAAGGTCGTCGCCCCGCAAATGGCGCAAACCGTATGCGACCGCGCCATTCAGGTGCATGGCGGCATGGGTGTGTCCGATGATACGCCCATTGCCCGCTTCTTCACCCTCAACCGCTTCGTCCGCATCGCCGATGGTCCGGATGAGGTACATATGAGCCAGCTCGGCAAGGCGAAGATCAAGGAATATGTCGCGATGAATGAGCGGTGATGCACCTCCGCCCGCTCAAGCTGAGCGTGTCGAAGCATCGTCCTCCACTTTGGTGCGCAAGTAGGACGGCCCTTCGACAGGCTCAGGGCGAGCGGATTGGGGTCGTCGTGTACAATAACCGGAGTTCAAGACCATGAAAGCCCTGCGATATTACGGCGAACGCGATGTCCGCTATGAAGCAATGGACGACCCCGCCCCGCAATCCACCCGCGATGCCATCGTGAAGGTGGAGGCCTGCTCCATCTGTGGATCAGACTTGCACATCTATCACGGCCACGGCTTTTCAGAGGATATCGGCTTTTGCGTCGGGCATGAGGCGGTCGGTGAGGTCATGGAGGCGGGCAGCGGCGTCCACAGGCTGAAGGTTGGCGACAAAGTGATGATCCCGGCCGCTGTGGGCTGCGGGGCCTGTCGCGCCTGTCTGGCCGGGGTCATCAACCTGTGCGAATTCGGCATGGGCGCCTGCTATGGCCTGTCGGCCAAGCTGCAGGGCTCACAGGCTGATGCGGTCCGCGTGCCCGCCGCCGATATGAATGCTGTCCGGGTGCCCGATGGCGTGAGCATGGATCAGGCGCTGATGATGACGGATGCGCTGGCCACCGCTTGGTATGGCGCGCGCAACGCAGACATCCAGCCCGGCTCCAGCGTGGCGGTCATCGGCCTTGGCCCCATTGGCCTGATGGCAGTGGATAGTGCCTTCGTGATGGGTGCGCATGTCGTGTATGCGATTGACCCGATTGCGGAACGCCGCGCGCTCGCAGAGGCGTCCGGCGCCATCGCCCTTCACCCTGATGACGTGTTGGAACGCATCAAGGCGGACACCAAGGGCCGCAAGCTGGATTGCGCGGTAGAAGTCGTCGGCAGCGATGCGACGGTGGATTTTGCGTTGCGGCTAGTCCGCCCGCGCGGCACCGTCTCGGTCATTGGCGTGCAGCAGTCCCGCCGCTTCCCCTTCCCGCTCGAACGCGCCTTTGCAGCGGGCCTTACCTTCCGCACGGGCACCTGTTCGGTCCCTGAAGAACTGCCCGCCCTCTTTCCGCTGGTGCAGTCCGGCCGGTTGCGGCCCGAAAAATATATCAGCCACCGGATGCCGCTGAGCGAAGGGGCAGAGGCCTATCGCCTGTTCGAGGCACGCGAGGCCGGTGCGCTCAAGATGGTGATGATCCCGGATTGAGACCGCAGGGGACGTGATCGCGTTCATTTTTTGCTGTCCTACAGCGCCCATCATGTGCCAGCGTGGGCCCCATGAAGAGTCGCCTTTGGACATGCCAAGCCGGAAGTTGACCCTTTCCTACAAAGCACGGATTTATGGGCGCTGAGGCCCTCAACTTCCTCCACTTCCAGACCTTTCAGGGGCCACCTTTCGCGATACCATGCGGTTCTGCTAACGCATCGCGGCACAAGAGATGAGGATAAGCGATGGCAGGCCGGTTTTTTGAAGAGTGGGCCGTGGGCGACCGGATGGAACATGAAATCCGCCGGACCGTGACCGAGACGGACAATCTGCTGTTCACCACCATGACGCATAACCCGCAGCCGCTGCACCTTGATGCGGAATTCGCACGGGAGAGCGAATTCGGGCAGATCCTTGTGAACGGCACCTTCACCTTCGCGCTGATGGTGGGCTTGTCTGTGGGGGATACGACCCTCGGCACGCTGGTGGCCAATCTCGGCTATGACAAGCTGGTCATGCCCAAGCCCGTTTTCATCGGTGATACGATGCGCGCGACGAGCGAAGTGGCCGAGCTGAAAGAGTCGAAGAGCCGCCCCAATGCGGGGATTGTGACCTTCGCCCATGAACTGATCAACCAGCGCGGCGAGGTCGTTTGTCGCTGCCTGCGCACAGCACTCGTAAAACGGCGCGGCTAAAAGTCGCTTGACGCTGCGGCCCGAAGATTCAATCCGGCCCGACAGATTTTAAGGATTCGAGAAATGACTCAGGCAGATGTGGTGATTGTGGGCGCCGGACATGGCGGGGCACAGGTGGCGCTCGCGCTACGCACCAATGGCTTTGAAGGCTCGATCCTGATGATCGGCCGCGAGAGCGAGCCGCCCTATGAGCGACCGCCCTTGTCCAAGGAATATCTCGCCCGCGATAAGGAATTTGAGCGGCTCTACATCCGCCCGCCGCAGTTTTGGGTGGACAAGGATGTGACACTGAAGCTCGGCACCGAAGTCACTGCAGTCGACGCGGGCACCCATCAGGTGACGCTCGGCGACGGGTCCGCCGTCAGCTATGGCAAGCTCATCTGGGCGGCCGGTGGCGATCCGCGCAAGCTGACCTGTGCCGGCGCTGATCTGGGTGGCGTTCATGCGGTCCGCACCCGCGAAGATGTTGACCGGCTGATGGGGGAACTTGATGCCGGAGCGAAGAAAGTCGTCGTCATCGGCGGCGGCTATATCGGGCTGGAGGCCGCCGCCGTGCTGACCAAGCTTGGCTGCGCCGTCACGCTCTTGGAAGCACTCCCGCGCATTCTCGCGCGCGTCGCAGGGCCGGATATTTCGTCCTTCTACGAAGCGGACCACCGCGCCCACGGCGTGGACCTGCGCACCAACGTGTCGGTCGATAGCCTTGTGGGCGATGCCGGCAAGGTGACCGGCGTTAAGCTGGCCGATGGCAGCGTACTTCCGGCAGACATCGTCATCGTCGGCATTGGCATCATCCCCTCCGTCGCGCCCCTGCTCGCGGCGGGCGCGGAGGGCGGCAACGGCGTCAACGTCGATGACCATTGCCGCACGTCGCTGCCCGATGTTTATGCCATCGGCGACTGCGCGGCCTTTGCCTGTGCATATGCCGAAGGCGCCGTGATGCGGGTAGAATCCGTGCAGAACGCGAATGACATGGGCACCAACGTGGCAAAGGCGATCTGCGGCGATCCCCAGCCTTACCATGCCTTCCCCTGGTTCTGGTCGAACCAGTATGACCTCAAGCTCCAGACCGCAGGCCTGTCCGTCGGCTACGACCAGACCGTGCTGCGCGGCGATCCCGCGACGCGGGCGTTTTCGGTGCTCTACCTAAAAGAAGGCCGCCTGATCGCGCTCGACTGCGTCAATGTCATCAAGGACTATGTGCAGGGCCGCAAGCTCGTCGAGGCGGGCGCGGTGATTGATCCGGCAAAGCTTGCCGATACGTCTGTGCCGCTGAAAGAGCTGATGGCTTAAGAAGCCGTCTCTTCAACCCGCGCGAGGAGCGCTTCGACCTGAACTTGCGCCCCGGCGACGGCATTCAATTCCGCCACCACGCCATCAAAGGGCGCCACTAGCGTGTGCTCCATCTTCATGGCCTCCAGCGTCAGGAGCTTCTGGCCCTTGGTGACAGCCTCCCCTGCCGTCACCATCACGGCAATGACCTTGCCGGGCATGGGCGAGAGGATGTCGCCATCGGCAATCGTTCCGCCATGGCTGCCATCGAAGCGATAGGGTGACAGCACCCAGACGGCGCCACCTTCCGCCACCAGCATGGAGGGTGCGGGCGATGCCTCGCCGGGGCCGTGTAGTGCGACCTCGACACGGTCACCATCGAGCAGGAACGGCGCGGTGCGCTTGTCCGTCGCATTGAGACGGAAGCCGGCAAAGGACGATTTCGGCACCATCGCCATCGCGGCGCGGGTCAGGGCATGGGCAGATGGCTTGGGCTCTACCGCCATCGCCGCACCATCGCGTTCAATCAGCCCGGTATCGACATTGCCGGCCGCAAAATCGGGGTGCGCCAGTGCGTTGATGAGGAAAGCCGCATTGGTCTTTACCGGCCAGATGGCAGATTCCTGAAGCATCTCGGACAGCAATTCCCGTGCCTCTTCCCGCGTCTCGCCCGGTGCGATCAGCTTGGCGATCATCGGGTCGTAAAAAGGCGAAACTTCGGCCCCTTCCGTGACGCCGGTATCCACACGCCCGCCCAGCCCTTCGCCGGGTTGGAAGAGATCGAGCCGCCCGATGGACGGCAGGAAGCCTTTGGCAGGGTCCTCCGCATAAAGCCGGGCTTCCATCGCCCACCCATTGATGGAAAGCTCATCTTGGGAGAGCGGCAGCGGTTCGCCGGAGGCCACACGGAGTTGCCATTCGACCAAATCGACGCCGGTAATCTCTTCCGTCACAGGATGTTCGACCTGCAGCCGCGTGTTCATTTCCATGAACCAGATGCGGTCGGCGCGCAGGCCTTCGGACGCATCGGCGATGAATTCGATGGTGCCGGCACCAACATAGTCCACGGCCTTCGCCGCACGGACGGCGGCAGCGCAGAGCTGTTCCCGCGTTGCCTCGTCCATACCCGGCGCGGGGGCTTCCTCGATCACCTTTTGGTGGCGGCGCTGGAGCGAGCAATCGCGCTCAAACAAATGGACGACATTGCCATTGCTGTCGCCGAACACCTGCACCTCAATATGGCGTGGGCGCTGGATGTACTTTTCGATGAGGACGTGTGCGTTGGCAAAGGAAGCCGCTGCCTCGCGCTGACAGGAGGCAAGTGCGTCAGCGAAATCAGCCGCCGCCTCCACCTTGCGCATCCCCTTGCCGCCCCCGCCTGCGACGGCCTTGATGAGCACAGGGTAACCGATCTTGTCCGCTTCTGCCGCGAGGAAAGCCGGGTCCTGATTTTGCCCCATATAGCCCGGCGTCACGGGCACGCCTGCCTCGGCCATCAGCGCCTTTGCAGCATCTTTCAGGCCCATGGCGGTGATGCTGGCAGGCTTCGGCCCGACCCAGATCAGGCCCGCATCGATGACGGCCTGTGCGAATTCGGCATTTTCAGAGAGGAAGCCATAGCCCGGATGGATCGCGTCTGCGCCGGCTGCTCTGGCGGCGGCGATAATCCGCTCCCCCACCAGATAGCTTTCACGCGCCGACGACGGCCCGATATGCACCGCCTGATCTGCCTCGCGTACATGCAGCGCATTGCGGTCCGCATCCGAAAAGACGGCAACGGTGCGGATGCCCATGTCCCGCGCGGTGCGGATAATCCGGCAGGCAATCTCGCCCCGGTTTGCGATGAGGAGGGAGGTGATCATGAAACTGTCCTGAAGACCTCCCCGGACCGGGGAGGGGGACCGCCAGCCAAAGGCTGGTGGTGGAGGGGTGGCCGTGCGTCGCAGGCGGCGACGATAGCCGTGATAACGTCATCTAAATTCGCCAAGACATCTCGGGCCGGAATCCGCAAAACCTGGAAGCTAAGCGTTTCAAGATGCGCATCCCGCTGCCTGTCTCGCTCCGGCCGGTCGCCGCGATTATGCGCCTCGCCATCAATCTCAATGGCCAATCGCCGTTCGAGACAGACGAAATCCAGCACGATGTCACCGAGTGGATGTTGCCTGCGGAATTTGAGAAGGCCGGGGCGTTTACGGAGTTCCCGCCAGAGTAACACTTCTGGCATGTTTCCGGACCGACGCTCGCGCTTGGCAACTTTGAAGGCTGCGTCGCTCGCTGCGAGCACCCCTCCACCACCGGTCTTTGACCGGCGGTCCCCCTCCCCGTTTCGGGGAGGTATATGGCGCGCATCCCCCATCAGGAAGAACCTCCCCGGCATGGGAATGGGGGCCATCCGCAGGATGGTGGAGGGGTCACATCCTGAACACGCCAAAGCGAGCCCCCTCTTCCACTGGCGCGTTCAACGCCGCAGCCAGCGCCACCCCCAGCACATCGCGCGTCTGCGCGGGATCAATGATCCCGTCGTCCCAAAGCCGCGCGGTCGCGTAATAGGGATTGCCTTCATCCTCATACTTCTGCCGGATCGGGGCCTTGAAGGCTTCTGCCTCCTCGGTTGTCCATTTCTCCGCATCGCGGTGGACGGTGGCCAGCACGCTTGCCGCCTGTTCCCCGCCCATCACCGAGATGCGCGCATTGGGCCAGGTGAAGAGGAAGCGTGGCGAATAGGCCCGCCCGCACATGCCGTAATTGCCTGCGCCAAAGCTGCCGCCGATGATGACGGTGATCTTTGGCACGGTCGCGGTGGCAACGGCGGTCACCAGCTTGGCGCCGTGCTTGGCGATTCCCTCCGCCTCATACTTCCCGCCGACCATGAAGCCGGAGATGTTCTGAAGGAAAAGCAACGGGATGCGCCGCTGCTGTGCCAATTCAATGAAGTGCGCGCCTTTCACCGCGCTTTCGCTGAACAGCACGCCGTTATTTGCGAGGATGGCAACCGGAATGCCCCAGATGTGCGCAAAGCCGCAGACGAGCGTTGCCCCATAATGCGCCTTGAACTCATGAAACTCCGACCCGTCGACGATCCGCGCGACCACCTCATGCACGTCATAGGGGGCGCGCACATCGTCGGGGATGATGCCGTACAGATCTTCGGCGTCATATTTAGGTGGACGGGGTTCCCGTGTCTCAACTCTGAAACCATCCTGCGCGCCCAAGTGCGACACAATATCCCGCACAATGGTCAGCGCGTGTTCGTCATTCTCGGCGAGATGATCGACCACGCCAGATTTCTTGGCGTGCAGGTCTCCGCCGCCCAGATTTTCAGCGCTGATCTCTTCGCCGGTCGCGGCCTTTACCAGCGGCGGTCCTGCGAGGAAGATCGTCCCCTGATTGCGGACGATCACGGTCTCATCCGACATGGCCGGCACATAGGCACCGCCCGCCGTGCAACTGCCCATGACGCTGGCGATCTGCGGAATGCCGCGCGCGGACATATTGGCCTGATTGAAGAAGAACCGCCCGAAATGATCGCGGTCTGGAAACACCTCTGCCTGATTGGGCAAGTTCGCGCCGCCGCTATCGACGAGGTAGATGCATGGCAGGCGGTTCTCCTGCGCGATCTCCTGCGCACGGAGGTGCTTCTTCACCGTCATCGGGAAATAAGTGCCCCCTTTGACCGTCGCATCATTGGCGAAGATCATGCACTGGCGGCCCGACACGCGGCCAATGGCCGTGATGATGCCAGCACAGGGCACCTCATCACCATAAAGCCCGTTCGCCGCCAGCTGCCCGATTTCGAGCAGGGGAGAGCCGGGATCGAGCAGGTGCTCAACACGGTCGCGCGGCAACAGCTTACCGCGCGCGACATGCCGGTCGCGTGACTTCTCATCCCCGCCAAGGGCCGCCTTGGCCACTTTTGTGCGCAGCGCTTCAGCCAGCGCACGGTTGTGCGCCGCATTGGCGCGGAAGGTGTCGCTCTCGGTGGAAACGTTGGTCGGAAGGATGGGGGCTGTCATGATTGCTCCGGCATAATCGATTTGTGCCGCGATGCCAGCCACAGCAGACCAATGGATACAAAGGCGATGCAATCCGCGCCGAACATCGGCCAGGTCCAGCTATTGGCCAAGCCTGCCTGTTCCATCACGTCACTCACCGCACCAATGACATAGGACAGACCGCCGATCACGAAGAGATTGAGCACCAACATATTGAAGCCTGCCGACGTCGCCTTCAACCCATCCGGCAACTCCCGCTCAATCACCGAAAAAATGGGTCCATATGCCGAGGTGAGAAAAAGGATCGAGGCGACCATCCCCATGAGGAAGACCGGCGACGATGCGGGCATAAACCGAAAGGCAATGATGAATGGGGCGAGAATCAGCTGCACCCAGAATAGGGATCGCGCCCGATCCAGACCGAAGCGACGGTGGATCCAATCGGTCAGATAACCGGTCCCAAGCGCACCGGCCATGCCGAACACGATGAACAGCGCGCCGTAAAGGCTCGCTGCCTGTGCCTTGGCCATGCCCTTGTCATCATGGAGCCACAGCTGAACAAACGGCGTCGTCGCGCTGTGGGCGTGAAACAGAATGATGGCCGCCGCAGCATAACGGAGCCGCGCATTTTGGCGCAGATGCCCCCATAGGGATTTGAACTGTTCGAGCGATGACGGCGCGCGCGCAGTCGACTTGGCCTCATGATCGGTGTCCCGGATCCGCGACACCATCAATGCCATGAAAAAGCCCAGTGCAGCCATAATCAGGAAGCAATTGCGCCAGCCAAGATAGGGGCCAAGCGTTCCGGCGACCAGAAAGCTTGCGCCAATACCCAGCGGACCGCCGGCAAAAAAGAGGCCGATGGCGGTGGCCTTTTGCGCGTCCGAGGTTTGGGTGAGAATGATCGTCGTGGCCGTGGGGACCAGCGTTGCTTCCCCCGCCGCGACAAACGGGCGCGCACTTAGCAGCGACCAAAAGCCCTGCGCCATCCCGGCCAACCCGGTGAACACGCTCCACATTCCGACACCTGCCGTCAGCACGCGCACGCGGCCGACCCTATCTGCAACCATGCCCGCGGCGAGCGCAATCAGGGCATAGACCCCGCTAAAGGCAACGCCCGCGATCAGGGCGAAGTCTCCACGTGTCAGATGCAGATCCCGCATGATATCGGGCGCGAAGCCGGACACCATATGCCGGTCCACCTGACTGAGCATGTGCAGGAAGAAAAACAGGGCGGCGAGGCCGAACCCCGTCCGGCGCGGCGCGCTGGGCTCTTGAGGGGGCGTCACAGGTCTGGCTGTCGCTCTATCGCCGGAACAGCGTCGAGATGATCAACCCAGTCATAGGCAGAGCGGTGCCAGATCTGGAATGCAGGCTTTAAGTCTCGCGCCTGTCGCGCGGTGCCGATCCGCAGCGAGAGCGTGACCGACGCTTCTGCCTGTGTGCCGTAAAGCGAAGTGCCACAGTCACCGCAAAAGGCCAAAGCGCGAGGATTGCCGCTTTCGGACAATTTACGATAAAATTTTGGGGCACCCGACAACAGGGTGAAATCGTCCTTCGCGATCAACGTCCCCCAGCGGAAGGCCCCACCGCCATTGATCTGGCAATCGGTGCAATGGCAGACGATGATTTTTTCAGGATCTATCACCGCTTCATAGGTGATGGCCCCGCAAAGGCAGCCGCCATCAACCTTCATGCCTCGCCGATCTGGGCAAGAACAGCATCCCGATTGAGCGTTGGCGTCACGCTTTCAGACCATGACGCGACGCGGTGAAGGCGACGCAACTGATCCCCCATGTCCGCCGTCACGCCATAATGCGCGGTGCCGAAATTGTCCCAAATCGCGATGTCACCCGCTTCCCATTGATGGCGCACCTGAAGCTCCGGGATTTTTGGCATTTCATTCGCGATCTTGAGGATGAACTCGCTGATCTCGGCCGTATAGCCATGGACGCGCTTTACATAGCCGTTCCCAACGAACAGGCAGGGCCTGCCGGTGGCGTGATGGCTCACCACAGCCGGGTGCGTGTTCGCCTCATGCAGCGATGCAATCTTCTCGACGCTCATCGATGCATCGCCGAAATCGTGGCGCAGCATCAGGTAGAGCGTGTCGTGATCAATCTCCAGATTGAGGAACAGAAGCTTCAGCGCATGCGGCAGCCGGTCAAACGCAGCGGTCATGCTCGCCCACATGGTGTCCGCCCCAAAAGGCACTTGCTCTGCCTGCAGGATGGACATGATGTTCGGATGCTTGCGGGCGGTCACATCGTGATGCCAGATGTCCGTTGTGTTCTTGGCTTTGTCGGATTGCAGCTTCTGGATCACGACGACTTCGGGATGCCCCTCTGCCTCCATCGTGGCGGCAAAGCTGTGCTTTTCCAACTGATCGCCAAAGACGCACGCGACTTGCTTCATGGCATCAAACGAAAGATTCTGCTTACGCCCGAAGAGAACACCATAGGTCCAAAGCGCATCGCGGAGATCTTCAGCGATGTCGTCGTTGATTTCGCTCAGATGCAGCCCTTCAATCCAGCCGCCGATGACGGGTGTGCGCGGCACCACGCGGAAGTGGCGATAATCGCGCGTTTGCAGCGTCATATTTGCAATGGGGTTCAGCATCCGATCAACTCCCGTCCTATCAGCATCCGTCTGATTTCATTGGTGCCAGCACCAATATCCAGCAATTTGGCGTCGCGCAGGAAACGCTCGACTGGCCAGTCCTTTGTGTAACCTGCGCCGCCCAGCGCTTGCACCGCTTCTCCCGCCGCACGGAAGGCGTTTTCACTCGCCAGCAGGATCGCGCCGGCCGCATCAAAGCGCGTCGTCTGCCCGGCGTCGCAGGCCTTGGCGACGGCGTAGACATAGGCCCGCGCCGATTGCATCGCGACATACATGTCCGCGACCTTAGCCTGCATCAGTTGGAAGCTGCCAATGGGTTTGCCGAACTGCTTACGCTCCCGAACATAGGGGATGACGACATCCAGACAGGCCTGAATGATACCAATCTGCATCCCGGCGAGCACAACGCGCTCATAATCGAGCCCGCTCATCAGAACGCCGACGCCGCCATGGACGGGCCCCATGACGTTTTCGTCCGGCACGAAGCAGTCTTCGAAGACCAGTTCGCACGTGGGAGAGCCGCGCAGGCCCATCTTGTCGATCTTCTGGCCAATCGAGAATCCCGGCATGCCCTTCTCGATAAGGAAGGCAGTGATGCCCCGGCTGCCGCTGTCCGGATCGGACTTGGCATAGACGACGAGCGTATCGGCGTAGGTGCCGTTGGTGATCCAGAATTTGGTGCCGTTGAGGCGCCAGCCGCCATCAACCTTGTCTGCCCGCAGCTTCATGGAGACAACGTCGGAGCCTGCCCCTGCCTCTGACATGGCCAGCGACCCGACATGCGCGCCCGAAATCAGCTTGGGCAGATACTTCGCCTTCTGGTCCGGATTGCCCCAGCGGCGGATCTGATTGACACACAAATTGGAATGCGCGCCATAGCTCAAGCCGACAGCACCTGAGGCGCGGCTCACCTCTTCCACTGCGATCACATGGTCCAGATAACCAAGGCCAAGGCCGCCCCAGTCTTCCTCAACCGTGATGCCATGCAGGCCAAGTGCGCCCATCGGCTCCCACAGTTCACGCGGAAAACGGTCATTGCGGTCAATCTCCGCAGCAAGCGGAAGGATCTGCTCATCAGCGAAACGGCCCGCTGCCTCTCGGATCATCGCCGCACTCTCGGTCAATCCAAAATCAAAATCGGGCGTTGATCGCATCATCTATCCTCTCGAAAGGCCAACGGATTTCGCTGTACCTTCCTGCAACAGATAGAACAGCCGGACCCCACAAGCCAAGGCTTCACGCGGGAAAAACGCCATTCGCAGCAACAGGGCGCAAATTAGGGTTAATTAAAGAAAAGGCAGTTATTCCAGACCTCTTCCAATCGGGACCCTGATGATCCCGGACGTGCGTGAGACTGGTCAGAATGGCAGTAAGAAACTTGTTCCGGGGTTTTGGAGATCGCAGCCCCGCCGCAGAAGCCGGAAATGCTCCGCAATTCGGGGAGGTTGGCGTCATTCTGCCGAGCGATCTGAAACGCAGACTGGAGGTTCTGGAAGATTTTGAACAAGCAGGGATTGGTTGGCTGTGGGCGTCTGACGCAGAGGGGCGCCTCATCTACATTTCCGAAAATGCCGTCCAGAAGCTTGAACAGCCTTTGGAAAATCTTCTGGCCCAGTCGCTGACCACGCTGTTTGAAACGGACCCATACAACCCCGGTGAGCGATCCGACCGGCCGTTGGCATTTCAGCTGAGCGCCCGCAACAAGATCATCGATTTGACGGTCCGCTTCGCCCCCGGACGGTCCAAGCTGGAAGAGCGCCAGACCTGGTGGTCCATCTCCGGACACCCCAAATATGACGCGAATGGCGACTTCATCGGCTATCGCGGCAGCGCGAAAGACATCACCGCGGAATATGAGCGCAAGCTTGAAGATTCACGACTGGCCGAGTTTGATTCGCTGACTGGCCTTGCCAACCGGCACCGGATGAACCGGAAGCTGGAGACAACACTGGCAGCCTTCAAATCTGCCAAGCGCGCCTGCACACTCATGATGCTGGACCTCGACCGGTTCAAACACGTCAATGATACACTGGGCCATCAAGCGGGCGATGAGCTTTTGAAACAAGTGGCCGAACGACTGGGCCGCATCATCGGCGACCGGGGCGAAATCGGCCGTCTGGGCGGCGATGAATTCCAGATCATCCTGCCCGATCTGGATGACCGTGGAAAGCTAGGGGAACTCGCCACCAAGCTCATCCAGATCGTCTCGCTGCCTTATGCCTTGGGCGATGAGCGCGCCCTTATCGGCACCTCAGTCGGCATTGCCATTGCGCCCTATGACGGGCTGGAAAAAGATGACCTGACCCGCAATTCTGACCTTGCGCTCTATTCCGCCAAAAATGGGGGGCGAGGGCAGTTCCGCTTCTATTCGGCGGACTTGAAGGATGAAGCGGAAGAAGCCCGCCTTCTGGAAGAAGACCTGCGGGCCGCCCTTCTCGCCGATGAGTTGGAGCTGCATTATCAGCCCGTTGTGCGGACGAAGGACCATATGGTCGTCGGCCTTGAGGCGCTGATGCGTTGGGAACATGCCGAGCGCGGCTTCATCAGCCCCGGCGTCTTCATTCCGATTGCCGAAAAATCCAACCTGATCAACATGCTGGGGGAATGGGCGTTGCGTCGCGCCTGTCAGGATGCCGCCAATTGGCCAGTGACAGTCCGCGTCGCTGTCAACGTTTCCGCCGTCCAGTTCGCGACGCCCGGATTTCCCGCCATCGTCACCAACGCCATTGCCGCCAGTGGCCTCGCGCCGGACCGGCTCGAACTCGAGCTGACCGAAAGCGTTTTCATGGGCGACAGCGAAACTATTGATGATACCTTCAATGCCCTGAAAGGGCTTGGCGTCCGGCTCGCGCTCGATGATTTCGGCACGGGCTATTCCTCGCTTAGCTATTTGCGCTCAGCGCCGTTTGACAAGCTGAAGGTAGACAAGAGCTTCGTCGACAGTTGCACCCAGAAGGATCAGAACAGCGCGAAGATTATCGCCGCCATCATCGGCCTGTCCGATGCCTTAGGGATGGAGACGACGGTAGAAGGCGTTGAGGCGTTCGACCAGTTCAACCTTGTTTGTTCCAAAGGCGCGCGCTTTATCCAGGGCTATATCTATTCCAAACCTCTGAAGCTTGAGGCCGCGTTGGACCGCATGTCTTCCGGTGAATTCCGCATTGAGCCGGAAGGGCCGGACCGACACCGGCCGGAACGTCGATCCATGTTCCGGCGCATCGGCGTGATCCATCTTGACCACCGCTATGAGGCCCTGCTGCGCGATCTTTCCACGACCGGCGCCCGCATTGAAGGCTTGTTGGGTGTTCCGCCCGGGACGGACCTTGTGCTGGATCTGGGCGGTGGCCAGCTTGCGGTTTGCGTCGTCACACGGTCCAGCGATGCGACCATTGCGGTCGAATTTGAATCGCCCTTGGTCAGCGACGGCGCTGGCGGCCTATGCACGCGCCACCGCGTATCGCCTTACGCCCTTGCCGCTGCCGGCATGCCTTTAACGTCGCTGCCGCCCGGAAAATATCCGGCTGAAGCCTTCTCGGCGGCCCCAAGCGGACCGCCCTTGTTCATGCAGGTTGCAATCTAGCGACTCGGCTCGGCCCGCGTCCCGGAGGATCGTCGAAAGGCACCGGGCGTCATGTCAGCACGTGCCTTGAAAAAGCGCGCAAAATAGGCGGGGTCGGCAAAGCCCAACCGGTCCGAGATCTGCTTTGCAGAGGCCGCTGTGTGGCGCAGATAGCGCATCGCCTCCAACAGGACGCGATCCTGAATGATATCACCCGGCGATCGCCCCGATATAGCGCGGCACGCCCGCGTCAGCGTGACCGGGGTGACGGATAGCGCGCCCGCATAATCCTCCACACCCAAATGCTCCCGGAAACGTGCGTCAACCATCGCCTCAAACCCGCGCACCAGCTGCACCTTGCGGTCAGGCCCGTTCTGGCCTTGCGGCGGTTCTGCAAGGCAAGTCTCTGTCACGCCGAGGCACACGGCGAGCAGCGAGACGACGACATCAGGTACTGTGCCATGCTGAACAGCCATATGCGCGGCCATGTCGGTCAGCAGCCACATAAGTCGGCCTGCATCTTCCGCCCGGTCCTGCAACGGGACCACATAGCCGGTGGTGGCGCCGTGGAAGTGTCGCGCGCCGACGGCGGACAACCGGGGGTCACGGAACAGGTCGGTAGCAATGGACAGGACCCAGCCTTGCGTCCCCGCGCCGAAATGAAAGGCATGGACACAACTGCTCGGCACACAAACAAGTGCGGGGGACGTCACCTCGGTTTCTACGCCATCAAGACGCACCTGTGCATGACCGTCTGTTACCATCAGGAGCTGGAATATGCCCTGATGCGTGTGCGGGGCTATGACCCAATCATACAGTGCCGAACGCGACGGAATATCTTCGATATGCAGGAATTCCGGCGCGACGGGCGCGCTTCCTTCGCCATAGAGCGCGAAACGCGCGATATCTTGTCGAGAGGCATCCACCGGATAAATTTTACCGCTCTGATCGAAAAGTGCAATTCTTTGTTCCAAAGCTGCCTCGCCTCCCAAAGCGGGATGCACCACTGATCGACACAAGTTGCAGATCAAGGAGCCCTCCGCATGAAAACACAGGTCGCCATTATCGGCGCAGGTCCGGCGGGCCTCATGCTCGGCCATTTGCTGCGCGCGCAAGGCATTGACTGCGTCGTCGTGGAGCGGGCGTCGGGCGACTATGTGCTCGGTCGCATCCGTGCCGGCGTTTTGGAACGCGTGACGACTGATCTGATGGACCGGCTCGGCCTTGGGGAGCGGATGCACAAGGAAGGCCTTCCGCATGACGGCTTCAACTTGGCGGATGGGGAACGCCTGATCCGCATCGACATCGCAGCGCTGACCGGCAAACAAGTGATGGTCTATGGCCAGACCGAAATCACCCGCGACCTGATGGATGCGGCGCCCTCCCGGGGGTTGGAAGTCATCTATGACGCCGATGATGTCGCACTGCATGACAGTGAAGGCGATGCGCCCTTCGTCACCTTCTCAAAAGATGGTGCAGAGCAGCGGATCGACGCCCGCTTCATCTGCGGTTGTGATGGGTTTCACGGACCGTCCCGCCAGGCCATTCCCGCAAGCGTTGGCCGTCCATTTGAGCTTGTCTATCCCTTTGGCTGGCTTGGCATTCTGGCCGATGTGCCGCCGTGCAACCACGAATTGATATACGCCAACCATGATCGCGGCTTTGCGCTTGCTTCCATGCGGTCCCCTACTCGCAGCCGTTACTATATCGACGTGCCATTGACGGAGAAGGTGGAGGACTGGTCGGATGACCGCATCTGGGATGAACTCGCAACCCGCCTCGGCCCCGACGCTGCCGCGCACATGACGCGCGGCCCCTCCATCGAAAAGAGCATCGCGCCATTGCGGTCGTTCGTTTTTGAACCGATGCAGCATGGCAGCCTGTTCCTGGCGGGTGACGCGGCGCATATCGTGCCGCCCACCGGCGCCAAGGGCTTGAACCTCGCCGCATCCGACGTGACCTATCTGTCGGACGCACTAATCGGTTACTTCAAGCGGAATGATCGCGACGGCGTCGCGGGCTATTCCACCAAGGCGCTCGCGCGCGTGTGGAAGTCTGAACGCTTCAGCTGGTCATTGACCAAGCTGATGCACCGCTTCCCCGACGATGGGCCGTTTGAGCGCCGCGTGCAGGTGGCAGAACTGGACTATATCGCCTCGTCCGAAGCGGCCCAGCGTTCGATTGCAGAAAATTATGTCGGACTTCCGCTTTAGGAAACCGCAGCCTCCAGCATCCGGATTGTCCCGGCATCTGCGTCCATTTCCGCGCGGACGCCCTGTGGCAGGCTGAACTGATTGGCCACATGGCCAAATTGTGCGCCCTGAAACACCGGCACGCCCAGCGGCTTCAGATGATGCACCAGCACCTCTGACAAGGTGAAGCCGCCATAAGAAACATCGCGCGCAAAGCAGTCTGTGCACTGCCCGAAGACGACGCCGGACACGCGCTTCAAGATGCCTGCTAGGGACAATTGCGTCAGCATCCGGTCTATCCGATATTCGGCTTCGTTCGTGTCCTCCAGAAACAGGATCGCGCCGTCAAAGCTAGGCAGATAGGGCGTGCCGACAAGGGCGGTCAGCACTGTCAGATTGCCCCCATAAAGCGGTCCCTGCGCCTTGCCCCTGCCGATGGTCCGGATGCTCCCGACGCGCGGGACGAGGCGGTCTTCAACGGCGGTCGGATTGGTGAAGGTCGGCGTCGCCCCGTCAAACGCGACTTCGCGGAAGGACTCCCAACTGAACTTGCCCCAACTGCTGGACGCGTTCGGGCCGTGGATCGTGGGGAAGCCGGCCTTGGCGGCAATCGCCATATGCAAGGCGGTGATGTCGCTAAAGCCAGTCAGCAGCTTCGGATTGGCGCGGATCATGTCAAAGTCGAGCAGCGGCAGGATGCGCGCACAGCCCCAGCCCCCACGGATCGCGAAGATCGCGCGCACATCCTTATCCGCGAACATCGCGTTCACATCGGCGGCTCGGTCGGCATCGCTGCCCGCCAGATAGCCGCTGCGCTCCATAACGTGCGGTGCGACCTTGGGCACCAGACCCATGGCGCGGATTCCAGCGACGATCTCTTCAAGGCTGAAACTGTCGGCTGTAAATCCGGCTGGCTCGATCAGGCCAACAACATCCCCGGCCCGCAGACGGGCGGGCTTGCGCACAGGCTTTGCCGGAACGGCCGCCCTGGTCGGAAGCGTCGCCGCCCCCGCCAGTGCCCCAAGGCCCAACAGTGCTGATCGCCGATCAAACATGCCGTCCTCCCTATACCGCGCCGTAAGCGCCCGAGTTTACGTCTTTCAGCTGCAGAATTTGGCGCGCACCGATTCTGCCTGCGCCATGATGTTCTTCACGAGATCCGCACAGGTCGGGATATCATGGATGAGCGCCTGGCTTTGGCCGCTCGTCCAGATGCCGCCATCAACATCACCGTCCCGCAGCACATTGTCACGCCCGCGCTGGCCGGCCATCAGGGCCTTCACATCTTCAAATGACTTTGTGGGATCGCGCTGAATTTCGGCGACCTGCACAGACACTGCGTTCTTCGCGACGCGGGCTGTGTTGCGCAGCGTGCGGCCGACCAGAACCGTGTCGAGTTCCGTGCTGTCCACAATCGCCTGCTTCACATTCTGGTGGATCTTCGCCTCAACCGTGGCGCAGAACCGCGTGCCCATGTTGACGCCGTCAGCGCCGAGCGCGAGCGCTGCGACAAGACTGCGGCCATCCGCCATGCCGCCTGAGGCGATGATCGGCGTATTGGGCAGCGCGTCGACCGTGGCCGGCAGGAGCACAATCAGCCCGACATCGTCTTCGCCCGGGTGGCCCGCGCATTCAAATCCGTCGATGCTGATGACATCAACACCCTTATTCACCGCCGACACGGCATGACGGACAGAGGTGCATTTGTGGATGACCTTAACGCCATTTTCCTTGAAGCGCGGCAGATGGTCGGTTGGCGCTCGACCTGCTGTCTCGACGATCTTGATGCCCGACTGGATGATCGCCTCGCGATAATCGTCGTAGGGAATCGGGTTGATCGACGGCAACAGCGTCAGGTTCACGCCGAACGGCTTATCGGTCAGCGCCTTTGTCTTTTCAATTTCTTCAAGGAGCGCATCGCCGCTGGGGAACATATGCGCCGTAATGAATCCGAGCGCGCCCGCATTCGCAACAGCAGCGACCAGTTCGCCATAGCCGACACCGGTCATGCCGCCCATGCAGATCGGCGTTTCCACTCCAAACATTTCGGTCAAGCGTGTCTTGAACATATCCACTCTCCAACTCTTATGCGGCGCCCATGCGGCGAAACTCATGACCCTTCTTTTGGGAAGTTGACGCAAACGTCAAGCCGATAGGTTTAACAGGTGCCACCGAATGACGGGCACGCGCGCGCCAAACTGTTCCGCCCAAAGTTTCCGGCAATGAAATATAATTTACGCCATAATGGCAATAGTTTGTGCTAAACCCTTAATTCGGGGGATTTTGAGAACCAGGCCGAACCCGCACTTGCAACGCTGCCAGTCCGGCAGCTGACTGGTCATCACCCCCGAAAGAGGCCGCAATACATATGACCAAGAAACCACAAGACGTTGTCCATAATCTCGCCATGGCGATTATCGATTCATCGGTAATGCCTATCTTATTGCTGGACCCGGACTTTAAGGTGATCACAGCCAGCGCATCGTCGACCAGCCTGTTTGGCCTATCTCCGGAGTTGATGAAGGGCCGTAACTTTTTTGAGCTCGGCCATGGGGAATGGAACACGCCCCAGCTGCAAGGATTGCTGCGCATCACCATGTCCGGCGGCGCCGAAATCGATGCCTATGAAATGGACATGAAGGTCAAAGATGTGACCCGAAAGCTCCTGCTGCATGCACAGAAGCTCGATCCCGGCGCCATCGGTGAAAATTGCATGCTCCTTACCATTTCCGATGTCACGCTGGCCCGCATGGGGGATCAGCAGCGGGACGCCCTTATCCGCGAAAAGGCGGTTCTTCTGAAGGAACTGCAGCACAGAATTGCCAACAGCCTGCAGATCATCGCCAGTGTGTTGATGCAAAGCGCGCGGCGCGTCCAATCTGAGGAAGCCCGGTCGCATCTGCGCGATGCGCGCGACCGCGTGATGTCCGTCGCCACGCTGCAGCAGCAATTGTCCGAAGCCGGGGACGAGGAAGTGCGGCTCGACGATTATTTCGCGCGCCTGTGCCGCAGCCTCAGCGCCTCCATGGTCCATGACCCAGACAAGATCAAAATTGCCGCGATTGTGGATGACAGCCGCGTCAGCGCAGACCGGTCTGTCAGCCTGGGACTTATCGTGACGGAGCTTGTCATCAATGCGCTGAAACACGCCCTTCCCGAAGATCGGGAGGGGAAGATTTTCGTGCGCTACAACAGCACAGGTGCCGGATGGCAATTATCGGTGTCCGATACCGGCGTTGGCACGCGCGAGACATTGGCTGAGGCAAAGCCGGGACTTGGCACCAGCATTGTCGAGGCCCTCGCCAATCAGTTGGATGCCACGCTATCCATCCATTCGGAAAACCCCGGCGTGACCATAAAAATTTCCCACAGCAACTCAGAGGAAGCCTCTGATGAGGCCATGGCTGGCGCGGTCTGAGAGGCGCGATCGGGACGCCGCGTCATCTGAACTAGAAGGACGGGAAAATGGTGGGCGTGGCAAGGATTGAACTTGCGACCCCTGCGATGTCAACACAGTGCTCTACCACTGAGCTACACGCCCACACTCATTTTCAAGAGCAGTTCCGAAGGCCGAATGACTCGGCAGGAACCGTCGGGGTCCGGGGCCAATAGCGACGACTGCGCCGGGTTGCAAGGCCCGATGCACAGCGTGATGGCCACGCGTTATAAACCTTCGGATGTAGCGTTGCTGAACTCGAATGCCCGATCCACTTCAGCGACAAGGTCCTTCAGGTGGAAGGGCTTGGACAGAACCTTGGCATTGGGCATGGCCTGCCCCGCTTTCAGCGAGACGGCCGAGAAACCGGTGATGAACATGACCTTCATGTCCGCATGAATGAGCGTCACCTTCTGGGCGAGCTCAATCCCGTCCATTTCCGGCATCACAATGTCGGTCAACAGCAAGTCAAAGGCTTGCCCCGCCTCAACCAAATCAAGCGCGGAGGTGCCCCGGTCAACCGCGGTGACGCGATAGCCTGCCCGCTCCAAAGCGCGGACGAGATACTGGCGCATCACATCATCATCTTCTGCCAGCAGGATATGGACCATCTGTACCCTCTTGTTCCGCGCGTTCGGATCGCATCCAGCGATCAGCCGCCTTGGTATCGCACACACCTTAACATTTTTCATAACGTTTGACGAAGCTTGCTGTTTCAAGGGTCCAAACATTGCCAGCAATTCCTGCCCCCTCTAGGACCGACGGGATGAACCGTTCGTTCGAACAATCCGGTCCAGATGCGCCGCAATGGCCCGTCATCCTCTCGGTCCCGCATGCCGGGCGCGCCTACCCGCCTGACCTCGCAGATGACTGCCGCTTTCCGGCGGACAGACTGTTGCCGCTGGAAGACAGGCTGGCCGATCTGCTCGTCACATCAGCGTTCAAAGCCGGATTTACGGGCCTTGTCGCCATGACCCCCCGCGCCGTCATTGATCTCAACCGCGCAGAACGCGACATGGACCCTGGCATGTTGACGCAGCCGATGGACGTGCAACCGATCCTGTCTGCCAAGGCCCGCGGCGGGCTGGGCCTTGTGCCCCGCCGCACCGCTGCACTGGGTGACATTTGGCGCCGCCGTTTCTCCCCGGACGAGATTAACGAGCGTATTGATGCCCACCACCGGCCCTATCATGACCGGCTGGAGACGCTGATGGAGGCCGCCCGGCGCCGGTACGGAACGGCCATCCTGCTCGACATCCATTCCATGCCGCCATTGCCGCAGGACGGGAGCATCGCGCCGCCGCAGATCATCATCGGTGACCGCTTTGGCCGGAGCGCCAGTTCCGTGCTTACGGAAATTGCGGGGGCGACATTTGAGGCCGCAGGCCTGCGCGTGGCGTTTAATGCACCCTATGCAGGCGGACACATCTTGGACCGGCATTCCGCGCCTGCCGATGGCCTCCACGCCATCCAGCTGGAATTTGACCGTCGGCTTTATCTGGATCCCCCGTTGCGGGCGGCCGGGAGCGGCCTTGCGGATATGGCCAGCCTGTTGCGGCACGTGGCTGAACGACTGTCGGAGGCGGGACGTCGCCTTTCGATTCCCATCGCCGCTGAATGAAAAAGCACCCCTGAAGAAAGAAACCACCCGGTGCACGCACCGGGTGGCCAAGGTTCAGGGAGGAAACACGCCCAAGGGCGTGCTGAGTAGCGGTGCGAAAGGGGGGACACGCACCACCGCTCAAAAAACAATGTAGGGTGCGGCGCAGGCCGTTTCAAGCAAAAGTCAGGGCGACTGTTCGCTTGTTCGAACAGCCGCCCCGGACGCTTTTCAGACCGACCACAAGGGCCGGAAATCATTCAGTTATTTTAGCCTTGCGCGTCACCTGCAACAACCTTGCCCAGCGCCATCTGGCGGGCAAAGACGTCACGCATGACCGTCATGGAGAACAGGTGCGCATATACCAGCGGCAAAAGGCCGGACTGATTCATCTTGCGCAGCTGGTCGCCACGCAGCTCGCGCAGCTTGTCTTCGTTGATCATCTGGAACCCGCGATAAACGAAGGGCGGCTTGTCCGGATCGGGCTGGATCGACATTTCACCGTCCATCAACAATTCATTGTCGACCAGTTCCTTCATAAAGGCCTGGGTGCGCTGACCGGCCTGTTCGAACTGTTCGCAAAAGCCGAGAATCTGCTGGGTAGCTTCGCTCGGCTGGCCGTCGACAAAAAGGGCGTCGCCTTCTTCGAACTCACCGATGGCGCCTGCCGTCGGATCAAAGCAGACCGACAGATCGTCGCTGTCCGGACGCAGCTTGGCCAGCATGAAAGGATAGCGGCGAACATAGGCCGGGACATAGACCTGCTCGGTAAAGCGGCCGTCTTCACCCATGAAAACGTTGACGCCTTCGTTAAGGCCCATGAGCGCGAGCGGAACCGGCGCTTCACCCGACGAAAAGATGATCGGATAGTTGCGCTGTGCGCTAGAAAACTCATCAACCGTCAACGGCACGGCATGCTGATCGTTGAGCCAGGGGGCGCTCTCAATCGGGCGCGCCTTCCATGTTGCGTGGTCGACCGACGAAAGCGGAACGAGATCCTTGAAGAACAAGGGAAGTGCATCTTGCGGCGCGCTGGCCATGTATATTCTCCTGCTGCCTATTAAGCGGTTCTGAATGGCATCGGCTCCTATGGCCCGATGTGCCTAAGTGCAAGGGGAAAGCGGCCATTCCCCATGCCGTTAGCGTGCCTCCAAAGGTTAGGGGATGAGCTTGCCGGGGTTCATGATGCCCAGAGGATCAAAAGCGGCTTTGATTGCCCGCAAGGCGTTGATCCTAGCGGGTGCCGACAGGCGCCCCAGCTCATCCCGCTTCATCTGCCCGATCCCGTGCTCAGCGGAGATGGAGCCGCCAGCGGCCGTGACCAGATCATAGACCATCCGGCTGGCCGCCTTGCCGGTTGTGATGCGCCAATTTACGTCGGTGCAGCCCTCTGGCGCACGCACATGAAAGTGCACGTTACCGTCGCCCAAATGGCCATAGGCGTTGACCCATACGCCGGGAAAGGCGCGTTCCACCTCCGCACTGGCCGCGGCGATAAAGCGGGGCATGTCGTCCACCGGCACCGAAATATCATGCTGCATGGCTGGGCCATGGGCGCGCTCTGCCTCTGAGATCGATTCCCGGATTTTCCAAAACGCCTCGGCCTGCGCCTCGCTGGCCGCGATCACCGCATCCCGGATTCGCCCGGCCTCCAATTCGGCTGCCAGCAACTGTTCCAGCGCGTCGGCAGGGGCCGTGACCGCAGGACTGCTGCGGACATATTCGACCAGCACATGCCAAGGGGCGTGCCCCTCCAGCGGCGCCCTCGTCCCCGGAATATGCGTCAGGACAAGGCGCAGGGAGCTTTCCGGGATCAGCTCAAAACTCTCAATCGCGTCGCCGGAGGCCGCCTCCATCGCGCGCAGGCTATCCAGCGCTGCCTCCGGACTGTCGACCGCCATCCAAGCCACAGCCCGGTCAAGAACATCCGGCACCAGCGTCAGGCTCGCCGCCGTCACAATGCCGATTGTCCCTTCCGCGGCAATCAGCAACTGGGTGAGATCATAGCCGCGATTATCCTTTTTGAGGGCCGCCAGCCCTTCATAGAGCGCCCCATCGGGCAGGACGGCTTCCACACCCAGAACAAGGCGGCGCATCGTACCAAAGCGCAGGACCTGCGTGCCACCCGCATTGGTGGAAACAAGCCCGCCGACAGTGGCCGAACCCCGCGCGCCGAGCGACAAAGGAAAGCGCATGCCCTGAGCGCGGGCGGCATCATGTAGGTTGGAAAGCACCACTCCCGCCTCTGTCACAACGAGCCCTGCGGCAGGATCCAACTGGCGGATCGCATTCATCCGGCGAAGCGACACGATGATGGCTTCTCCGCTGGCGTCGGGCGTAGCGCCACCTACCATCGACGTATTGCCCCCCTGCGGCACCACGGAAATATGATGGCGCGACGCGATTTCGAGGACAGCCTGCACTTCCGCGACAGACCCCGGCTGCACGAGCGCGGCGGCCTTGCCCTCATAAAGCTTGCGCCAGTCGGTCGTCCAAGGCGCGATGTCAGCAGGGTCGGTCGTCAGGCCCTTGGTGCCCAGCACCGTTCCGAGTTCCGCTATTGCTGCTGCAG
The DNA here is from genome assembly GCA_937996655.1 of uncultured Sphingomonadaceae bacterium. GTDB lineage: Bacteria > Pseudomonadota > Alphaproteobacteria > Sphingomonadales > Sphingomonadaceae > Aquisediminimonas. The sequence continues at coordinate 145,041 of CALKUK010000015.1, forward strand.
TCAGCATCGTGAATATCTCCCCTGCCCCATGGTGAGACAGCTTTGCCCCATTGCCACGCAATTAATGATCTGTTCAACCGTCCAGCCTCACTGCGGGACGAATCATGATTGCGCCTCGATGATCCAGTTTCTTGTCCTGACTGCCGCGGCGCTCCCGCTGGCAGCCCCTTCTGTGCGACCACAGACGGACGGGACGGATTATGCGCAGGTGATCATTGAGCGGCGGACCTTCATCCGCATCACCCCCCATCATGAGCGGGCACGGACACGTGACACCTTTCGCGACTGGAAGGAGAAGAAGGCCGCCAATTGCGTGCCCATGGTCGCTTTGGGTGGTATTTCTATCAGTCGGCCTGACAGCATCGACCTTGTCCTGCGCGGTGGACAGTTGATCCGCGCCCGGCTGGAAAAGGGCTGCTCCTCAATTGATTTTTATTCCGGCTTCTACCTGCAACCGACGCGTGACGGGCAGCTCTGTGAAGATCGCGATACAATCCATTCCCGCACGGGCGGTGCCTGCGTGATCGACAAATTTCACACACTGGTGCCACCAAAACAAAAGTGATGCCGCTTTGGCCGTCATTCGGGGCGGCTTTTGCTTGACTTTTCCGTCCCTAAAGCCAAGGCCCGCACTCAGCATGCAGGAGCATCCTCCCGCACCCAATCCGGAACCTTAACTGAATGAGTTTCGCCGATCTCGGCCTTTCCGACGAACTGCTCCGCGCCGTAACCGAGGCGGGCTATACCGATCCGACGCCCGTCCAACAGCAGGCTATCCCCAGCGTCTTGATGATGCGGGACCTTATTGCCATTGCCCAAACCGGCACCGGCAAGACGGCAGCCTTCGTCCTTCCGATGATCGACGTACTGGGGCATGGCCGCACCCGCGCGCGGATGCCCCGGTCTCTCATCCTGGAGCCGACGCGGGAACTGGCCGCTCAAGTCGCCGAGAATTTTGAAAAATACGGCAAATATCACAAGCTATCCATGGCGCTGCTCATCGGCGGCGTGCAGATGGGGGATCAGGTTAAGGCGCTCGAAAAAGGCGTTGACGTCCTCATCGCGACGCCGGGCCGCCTTATGGACCTGTTTGAGCGCGGAAAGATCCTGCTGAACGGCTGTGATCTGCTCGTCATCGACGAAGCGGACCGGATGCTCGACATGGGCTTCATCCCGGATATCGAAAACATCTGCACCAAGCTGCCGACCAGCCGTCAGACGTTGCTCTTTTCGGCGACCATGCCGCCACCGATCAAGAAGCTGGCAGACAAGTTCCTGTCCAACCCGAAGACGATTGAGGTGGCCCGTCCCGCTTCGACCAACGTCAACATCACACAGGTCCTCGTCGAAGTTGACGCCCGCAAAAAGCGGGACGTTCTGCGTGACCTGCTCAATGCCGACGACGTCAACACGGCGATCATCTTCTGCAACCGCAAGACGACGGTCCGCGAATTGGCGCAGAGCCTGCAACGTTCCGGTTTCCGCGCGACGGAAATCCATGGCGACATGGAACAGTCCGCCCGCATCAAGGAACTCGACCGCTTCAAATCAGGTGATATCAACATCCTCGTCGCGTCCGACGTTGCGGCCCGCGGCCTCGACATCAAGGGCGTGAGCCACGTGTTCAACTTTGACGCGCCCTGGCATCCCGACGACTATGTCCATCGCATTGGTCGCACAGGCCGTGCTGGCGCGACCGGCAAGGCCTTCACATTTGTGACTTCGGCAGATGCCGAAGCCATTGAGAACATCGAAAAGCTGACCGGCCAGACGCTGAACCGAATCAAGGGATCCGGCGAGGCAGCGGCGAAACCAGCTGCGACCAAGCCTGATCCGGTCGAGAGCGATGCCGAACAGCAGTCGCGTCCGGCCCGCCGTTCACGCGCGAAGGCTGCGCCTCAGGTTGAGGAACGGCCCGCCCCTGCCCCCAAGCCGGAACGCGCACCGCGCAAGGCTCAGGAAAAGCAGGCACCACGACGTGCTGCCGCTCAACCGTCTGAAGACTCAAATGAAAGCGGCGGCTGGAACGGCCCAATGCCGGACTTCCTGTCGCACGGTTTTAACTGACCGAATGGGTCAGCTGTTGCGGAAAGCCCAGACCAACAGCCGATACTGCCAGACACCGCCGATGCGGGTCTTCTTCGGAGCCTGACGGCGGTCCTGCGTCTTCGAGGAAGCGCGGAACATGCTGAGAGCGAGATCTGTCATATCGGCCGAATAGCGCCGACCGACGACGCTATGATGTCGAGTCTATGACTCTTCTATGACGCGACGACCTGAAGCCCCCCGCGCGCCCAACTTATGACGCGTCGAGGATCGCTTCGATGGATGTGTTTACGACATCAATATCGGCCATGCCATCGACCCGCTGCAACAGGCCGCGTGCTTCGTAGATCGGCAAAATGGGAGCCGTCTTCGCACGATATTCAGCCATCCGTGTCCGCACAGTTTCTTCATTGTCGTCGGGACGGCGCTTGAACTCCGTCGCCCCGCACTGGTCACAGGTGCCGGCAACCTTGGGCTGCTTGAAGGTGTCGTGATAGCCTTCACCGCATTTAGCGCAGGTGAAGCGACCGGTGATGCGTTCCACCAGCGCGTCTTCATTGACGGCCAGTTCAATCACATGATCCAGCTTACGGCCGCGGTCAGACAGGATAGCATCGAGCGACACGGCCTGCGCGGCGGTGCGGGGATAGCCATCAAAGATCACGCCTGTTTCAGCGGGCAGCTTGTCCAGCGCCTCACCGATGATGCCGGAGACGATCTCATCCGAGACCAGTTCGCCCGCTTCCATGACAGCCTTCGCCTTGAGCCCAACGGGTGTGCCATCCTTGACAGCGGCGCGGAGCATATCCCCGGTCGACAACTGCACCATGCCCCGTTCGTCCTGCAAACGGCTGGCCTGTGTGCCTTTGCCTGCGCCCGGCGGGCCCAACAAAATGATGTTCAACGCCGTGCTCCCCCTTTGAGCTTCGCCTTCTTGATGAGGTCACCATATTGGTGCGCCAGCATATGGCTTTGGATCTGTGTCACCGTGTCCATCGTCACGTTGACGACGATCAACAGGCTCGTCCCGCCAATGGCCACAAAGCCAAGGCTGGAGAACATGAATTCCGGCACCAGGCACACCAGCGTCAGATAGCCTGCGCCGATGACGGTGATGCGCGTCAGAACATAATCCAGATAATTCTCGGTGTTCTTGCCCGGACGAATGCCCGGCACGAAGCCACCATAGCGCTTCAGGTTCTCTGCTGTTTCCTCAGGATTGAAGACAACTGCTGTGTAGAAGAAGCAGAAGAACAAAATGCCAATCGCATAGAGCGCCATGTAGAGCGGCGATCCATGCTGCAGGGCATTGGTGATCGACAGGATGATGTCACCCGTTGCCGAATCCTGCGTCGCATTCTGGCCAGCGAACTGCACCAACGTCAGCGGCATTAGCAGCAGCGACGAGGCGAAGATCGGCGGGATAACGCCAGCGGTGTTAATCTTCAGCGGCAAGAAGCTCTTGTCCGCCTGCATCATGCCACGCTGCGTCTGACGCTTTGGATATTGAATAAGAACACGGCGCTGTGCGCGCTCCATGAAGCAGATGAAGGCAATAAGGCCAATCACCGCAGCCCCGATGCCCAGCACCAGAAGCGGGTTCATCGTGCCGGTACGACCACCTTCAAACACCTGCGCCAGCGTTTTGGGCAAGGTGGAGACAATGCCCGCCATGATGATGAGCGAAATGCCATTGCCGATCCCGCGACTGGTGATCTGTTCGCCCAGCCACATCAGGAACATCGTGCCGCCCAGAAGCGCGGTCACGCAGGCAACGCGGAAGAGCAAACCTGGCTCAACCACGGCTGAAAGACCGCGCGTCGCACCCCAGCTTTCAAGGCCAACGGCGATGAAATAGCCCTGCACCATCGTCAAACCGACGGTGCCGTAGCGGGTATATTGGTTGAGCTTCTTGCGTCCGCTTTCGCCTTCCTTCTTCAAGGCGGCGAGCGTGGAGGAGAGCGACGTGCCGAGCTGCACGACGATGGATGCCGTAATATACGGCATCACGCCCAGCGCGATCAGGCTCATGCGCTGCAGAGAACCGCCGGAGAACATGTTGAAGAAATCGAGAACACCGCCCTTGGTGGTGTTGAACAGCGTTTCGAGCGCCTTCGGGTCAATCCCCGGCAACGGCACGTGGCTGAGCAGGCGGAACACAATCAAGGCCCCGATTGTGAACCAGATGCGGCTCTTCAGTTCAGATGCCTGCGAAAAGCGGGAAAGGTTCAAACCTGCTTGCTGATCGGCGGAACTTGCCATGGGATGGATTAACCCTTGATAAAAGAACGGCGGGTCATGCCCGTTGGACAGCCCGCCGCTCCATATAATGACTTATCAGCGCTTGTCTAAGCCCTGACCCGAGTTTTCCTCAGGCATTCGTCCTGATCTTGACGGTATTCTTCTTAGCAGCGGCCTTTTCGGCAGCCGGAACAACGTGGATCACTTCCACGCTACCGCCAGCCTTTTCAACAGCAGCCTTGGCAGCTGCCGAAGCACCCGCCACGACGAAGCTGAGCTTTGCCGTCAGCTCACCCTTGGCGAGGAGGCGGACGCCGTCCTTACCACCGCGGGCGACGCCAGCAGCCTTCAGGGCTGCGTGATCAATCGTTGCTTTGGTGTCGAGTTTCTTGGCATCCACAAGCTTCTGGATCGCGCCGAGGTTCACTTCGGCATAATCCTTCGCAAAGATGTTGTTGAAGCCGCGCTTTGGCAGACGCATGTGAAGCGGCATCTGACCGCCTTCAAAGCCTGCGATGGAGACACCTTCACGGCTCTTCTGACCCTTCTGGCCACGGCCAGCGGTCTTGCCCTTACCAGAGCCGATGCCGCGTCCGACGCGCATCCGGCCCTTACGGGCACCATCATTATCACGGAGTTCGTTGAGTTTCATATCGTGCACTCGCTTTCGCTATGTTCGCGCTGAGGAAGGGTCAGCCCCTTCCGGAAAAAAGCCGCCCCGGTCAAGACCGGGGCGGACATTTTGGGTTTTAGCCGAGGACTTCCACCATGTGGCGGACCTTCTGGATCATCCCACGGACTTCCGGGGAATCTTCCAGCTCCGACACGCGGTGCATCTTGTTCAGGCCGAGACCGATCAGCGTTGCGCGCTGGTCCTTGGTCCGGCGGATCGGCGAACCGGTCTGCTTGATCTTGATCTTCGCCATCTGGATTACTCCGTAACCGCTTCGGCTTCAGCCAAGGCTTCAGCCGCGGCAGCGCCACCGCGCTTCAGAAGATCTGCGATCTTCTTGCCGCGACGCTGGGCAACCGACTTGGGGCTCGTCTGCTCCGTCAACGCAGCAAAGGTCGCCCGGATCATGTTGTAAGGGTTCGACGTGCCAACCGACTTCGTCACGACGTCGGCAACGCCGAGCGATTCAAAGACAGCGCGCATCGGACCACCGGCGATGATGCCCGTACCCTGCGGAGCCGTGCGCAGCGTCACGCGACCGGCACCGAAGTGACCATTGCCGTCATGATGAAGCGTGCGGCCTTCCTTCAGGGGAACGCGAACCATGGCCTTCTTGGCAGCAGCCGTCGCCTTGGAAATGGCTTCCGGCACTTCACGCGCCTTACCATGACCGAAGCCTGCACGACCCTTGCCGTCGCCGACAACAACCAATGCTGCAAAACCGAAGCGCTTACCGCCCTTAACGGTTTTAGAGACGCGGTTGATGTGAACGAGCTTTTCGATCAGCTCTTCACCGCCGTCTTCGGCACCCTTGCGGTCATCGCGACGACCACGGTTGTTGCCGTCACGACCACCACGGCCACGATCATTGCCACCACGGCCACGACCACCACGGCCACGACCTTCGGTTGCTTCAGGAGCGGCTGCCGCGGCTTCGGGAGCAGCTGCGCCGCCCTGGATTTCTGTTTCGTCAGCCATTTAGAACTCCAATCCGCCTTCGCGTGCCGCGTCGGCCAATGCCTTGACGCGACCATGGAACAGGAAACCCCCACGGTCGAACACGACCTTGGTTACGCCAGCCTTCTTGGCACGCTCGGCGACAGCCTTGCCAACCAGAACAGCTGCGTCGAGGTTCGCACCCGACTTGCTGCGCGCTTCCTTTTCGACCGTCGAAGCGGCGGCAACAGTCTTGCCCGCTGCGTCGTCGATGACCTGCGCGTAGATGTGACGGCCCGACCGATGAATGGACAGGCGCGGACGCTGGCTGGCGCGGGTACGGATAGCCGTACGAACGCGCTGGCGGCGCTTTTCGAATGATGAAAGCTTCTGTGCCATTACTTCTTCTTACCCTCCTTCCGGAAGATAAACTCGCCACGATAACGGATACCCTTGCCCTTATAAGGCTCAGGCTTGCGCCAGCGGCGAATTTCGGCGGCGATCTGGCCAACCGCTTGGCGGTCGATACCCGAAATTTCGATCGTCGTCTGATCCGGAGTCTTGATGTCAATGCCCTTCGGCACGTCGATGTCGATGTCGTGGCTATAGCCGAGCTGAAGCTTAAGCTTCTGGCCCTGAGCGCTGGCACGATAACCGACACCCGTCATGACGAGGGTCTTGGTGAAGCCTTCGGTCACACCCGTCACCAGGTTCTGGATCAGCGTGCGCTGCATGCCCCAGAAAGAGCGGGCGCGCTTCGTTTCGTTCGCAGGGCGAACAGAAAGCTGGCCGTCTTCAAGGCTGTAGGTCACTTCGGCTTCCTTAGGGATGCTGAGCGTCCCCTTGGGGCCAGTGACGGCAATGATTGCACCGTCGAGCGACGCAGTCACGCCTGCCGGAATGGCAATCGGCTTTTTACCTGTGCGGCTCATCAGAACACCTCCGCGAGCACTTCGCCGCCGACATTCTGCTCACGCGCTTCCGCGTCAGACAGAACGCCACGGGGCGTCGATACGATGGTGATGCCGAGGCCGTTGCGAATTACCGGCAGTTCCTTCGAACCGGAGTAAACGCGGCGACCGGGCTTCGAAACACGTGCAACGTGCTTGATCGCCGGCTGACCTTCGAAATACTTCAGTTCGATGCGGATGCCGGGATGTGCGCCCAGGGCCTCATCATGATAGCCGCGAATATAACCTTCGCGCTGCAAAACGTCGAGCACGCGGACACGCAGCTTGGAAGCCGGGGTCAGAACGCTGTCCATCTTGGCACGCTGGCCGTTACGGATGCGGGTGAGCATATCACCCAAGGGATCGGTCAAAGACATTTCAGTAACCCCTTACCAGCTCGACTTGGTGACGCCGGGGATCAGGCCCTTATTGGCCAGATCACGCAGCTGAACACGGCAAAGCCGGAACTTGCGGTAGTAAGCGCGAGGACGACCCGTCAGCTCGCAGCGGTTGCGGACGCGGGTCGGATTTCCGTTGCGCGGAATTTCGGCCAGCTTCAGGCGCGCGATGAGGCGCTCCGTTTCGTCCTTGGATTCGTCGTTTGCGATCGCCTTCAGCCGGGCATAACGCCCTGCGTACTTCTTAACGAGCTTCTTACGACGCTCGTTTTTGTTGATCGAACTCAGTTTCGCCATGACTTAAGTTCTCTTCCTTCCGTCAGAGCAGTCCCGCTTACGCGGCCTGCTGCTGCTCTTCTTCTTGAGGGAAAGGGAAACCGAACAGGCGAAGCAGTTCACGTGCTTCGTCGTCGGTCTGTGCGGTCGTCGTGACGATGATGTCCATGCCACGCATCTTATCGATCTGATCGTAGCTGATTTCCGGGAAAACCAGCTGTTCCTTCAGACCCATCGCATAATTGCCACGGCCGTCAAACGACTTCGGGTTCAGGCCCCGGAAGTCGCGGACGCGCGGGAGCGCGATGGTGATCAGGCGATCAAGAAATTCGTACATGCGTTCACGGCGCAAGGTGACCTTGCAACCAATCGGCATGCCTTCACGCAGCTTGAACTGCGCGATCGACTTCTTCGCCTTGGTGATCACTGGCTTCTGGCCTGCGATCTGCTGCATTTCTGCAGCGGCGATTTCGACTTTCTTCTTGTCCTGCGTCGCTTCACCAACACCCATGTTGATGACGATCTTGTCAAGACGCGGAACCTGCATCGAGTTGGTATACCCGAACTTTTCCGTCATCGCCTTGATGATCGTTGCTTCGTAGATGCCCTGCATACGGGCCTTGTACTTGTCAGCCATTGATCACTTCCCCGGACTTCACGGCCACACGGACCTTCTTGCCGTCCTTGATTTCGAAGCGAACGCGCGTTGGCTTGCCCGTCTTCGGATCTTCGATTGCGACCTTCGACACCGGCATCGGCGCTTCGCGACGCTCCAGACCACCCTGCGGGTTAGCCTGGGTCGGCTTCTTGTGGCGGGTGGCGATATTCACGCCGGCCACAATCACCTTGCCGTCCTTCGGGAACGACTTGGTCACTTCGCCGTGCTTGCCCTTGTCCTTACCGGACAGGACGACGACCTTGTCACCCTTTTTGATTTTCAGCGAAGCCATTACAGCACCTCCGGTGCGAGCGAGATGATCTTCATGAAGTTCTTCGCGCGCAGTTCACGGCAGACCGGGCCGAAAATACGGGTGCCGATCGGCTCTTCGTTCTTGTTGACGAGGACCGCCGCATTGCCGTCGAAACGGATCGTCGAACCGTCGGGACGATGAATGTCCTTAGCGGTACGAACGATGACTGCGCGGTGCACGTCACCCTTTTTCACCTTACCGCGCGGCTGGGCTTCTTTGATCGACACAACGATCACGTCACCCACGCCGGCGAAACGACGCTTGGAACCACCGAGCACCTTGATGCACTGAACGCGCTTGGCGCCCGAGTTATCAGCGACTTCCAGATTGGACTGCATCTGAATCATGGATCAGCCCTCCATCGGATCGACGATTGCCGCAGCACCGCCGACCTTTTCTACGACCGTCCAGGTCTTCAGCTTCGAAATCGGAGCGCATTCTTCAATGCGCACCACTTCGCCCTCTTTGAAGACATTGCCTTCATCATGGGCGTGATACTTTTTCGAACGGCGGATGATCTTGCCGTAGAGCGGGTGTTTCACCTTACGCTCCACCTTGACCACAACCGTCTTATCGGTCTTGTCGGAAACGACCGTTCCGGTCAGCACGCGCTTTGGCATGTCACCTGGTCCTTACTTGGCCGCAGACGCAGCGGCACGCTGAGTCTGGAGCGTCTTGATGCGGGCGATATCCCGGCGCACCTGTTGGATGCGTGCGGGCTTCTCGAGCTGGCTGGTGGCCGCCTGGAAGCGCAGGTTGAACTGCTCGCGCTTCAGGTTGACAAGCTCTTCGACCAGCTGGTCGTCGGACTTGACTTTAAGATCAGCAATCTTGGTCATCATTCAGCTCCCAAGTGCGAGAAGTCACCCAGACGGGCAACGACCTTGGTCTTGATCGGCAGCTTTTCAGCAGCGCGGCTGAAAGCGACAGCGGCGATCGGGCCGGGGACGCCATCGAGCTCGAACAGGATACGACCTGGCTTGACGCGTGCCGCCCAATATTCAGGGGCACCCTTACCGGAGCCCATGCGGACTTCGGCAGGCTTGGACGAGACCGGAAGGTCTGGGAATACGCGGATCCACAAACGACCCTGACGGCGAATGTGACGCGTAATGGCACGACGTGCAGCTTCGATCTGACGTGCGGTGATCCGGTCCGGCTCCATCGCCTTCAGGCCATAAGACCCAAAGTTGAGATCGGTACCACCCTTGGCGAGACCGTGGATACGGCCCTTGTGCGCCTTGCGGAATTTTGTGCGTTTCGGTTGCAGCATTGCTCTATCCTAAACTCAGCGGGCCGGACGGACGCCGGACGTCTGTGCGTCAAGCATCAGACGGTCGGTTGCCATCGGATCATGGCCAAGGATTTCACCCTTGAAGATCCAGACCTTGATCCCGCAGACGCCATAAGCGGTGTGCGCTTCGGCTTCAGCGTAATCGACGTTCGCGCGCAGCGTGTGCAGCGGAACACGGCCTTCACGATACCATTCGGTGCGGGCGATTTCCGCGCCACCCAAACGGCCAGCGCAGGTAATACGAATGCCTTCAGCACCCAGACGAAGGGCCGACTGCACCGCACGCTTCATAGCGCGACGGAATGCGATACGGCGCTCCAGCTGATCCGCGACACCCTGTGCCACGAGCTTGGAATCGATTTCCGGCTTGCGGATTTCAACGATGTTCAACGACACGTCGCTCGACGTCATCGAAGCCAGCGTCTTGCGCAGCTTTTCGATGTCCGCACCCTTCTTGCCGATGATCACGCCGGGGCGTGCAGCATAGATGGAGATACGGCAGGTCTTTGCCGGACGCTCGATAACCACCTTGGAGATCGCCGCCTGCGGCAACGTCTTCATGATGAACTTACGCAGCTTCAGGTCGTCCAGGAGGAGACGGCCATATTCGGCGCCATCGGCGTACCAGCGGCTGTCCCAGGTCCGGTTGATCTGGAGGCGCAGGCCGATCGGATTGCTCTTCTGACCCATGGCTTATGCTTCCTCTTGCACTTCGCGGACAACCACGCGGAGGCGGCTGAACGGCTTGACGATGCGGGTCGAACGACCGCGGGCGCGGGTGGCGAAGCGCTTCATGGCAATGGACTTGCCAACGCTTGCTTCGCTGACGACCAGTGCGTCGACATCGAGGTTGTGGTTGTTTTCCGCATTCGCGATCGCCGAAGCGAGCACCTTGCGGACATCAACAGCCATGGCCTTGGTGGAGAACTGAAGAATGTTCAGCGCGTCACCGGCCTTCTTGCCGCGGATGAGACCAGCCACCAGGTTCAGCTTCTGGGCCGAACCACGGATCATGGTGCCAACTGCGAGCGCCTCATTGTCACCAACGCGACGGGGAGATGCAGACTTCGACATCAGCGCTTACCCTTCTTGTCAGCGGCGTGGCCGGGGAAGGTGCGCGTGGGCGCAAATTCACCGAGCTTCATGCCGACCATTTCCTCGCTGACGAGGACGGGGATGAACTTGCGGCCGTTATAGACGTTAAACGTCAGGCCAACGAACTGCGGAAGGATCGTCGAACGACGCGACCAAGTTTTGATCGGGCCGGCACGCGTACCTGCTTCAGCAGCGGTTTCTGCTTTCTTCAGCAGATGAAGGTCAACAAAGGGACCTTTCCAGACGGAACGGGCCATGACTTACCTCTTCTTCTTCGCGTGACGCGACCGGATGATCATCTTGTCCGTCGCCTTGTTGGAACGCGTGCGGGCGCCCTTGGTCGGCTTGCCCCACGGGGTGACTGGATGACGGCCACCCGAGGTGCGGCCTTCACCACCACCATGAGGGTGGTCGACCGGGTTCTTTGCGACACCGCGGGTCAGCGGGCGGATGCCCTTCCAACGGTTGCGACCGGCCTTGGCGAGGTTCGTGTTGCCGTTGTCCGGGTTGGACACAGCACCGACGGTGCCCATGCAATCCGCACGCAGATAACGCTGCTCACCCGAGTTCAGGCGAACGATGACCATGCCGCGGTCACGACCGACGACCTGCACATAGGTGCCTGCCGAACGGGCGATCTGGCCGCCCTTGCCGGGCTTCATTTCCACGTTGTGGACAATGGTGCCGACCGGCATCTGGCCGAGTTCCATTGCGTTGCCCGGCTTCACGTCGGTCTTCTTGGCGGCGATGATCTTGTCACCGGGTGCCAAGCGCTGCGGCGCGAGGATGTAAGCAACTTCGCCATCGTCATAGTTGACGAGCGCAATGAAGGCTGTGCGGTTGGGGTCATATTCCAGACGCTCGACCGTCGCTTCCACGTCCCATTTGCGACGCTTGAAGTCGATGATGCGATAACGCTGCTTGTGGCCGCCCGCGATACCGCGCGACGTCACATGACCCTTGTTGTTACGGCCACCGGTCTTGCGCTTGCCTTCGGTCAGAGCCTTGACAGGCTTGCCCTTATGCAGTGCCGAACGGTCAACCAGGATAAGGCCACGGCGGGCCGGGCTGGTTGGATTATAATGCTTCAGTGCCATGGTTCTTAAATCCCCGTGGTCACGTCGATCGACTGGCCTTCAGCCAGCGTCACAATCGCTTTTTTGAAGTCGGAACGACGATAGGCTTCGCCCTTCCACTTCTTCGTCTTGCCCTTTTGGACGATCGTATTGACGCCCGTCACCTTGACGTCGAACAGCGCTTCAACCGCCGCCTTGATCTGCGGCTTGGTCGCATCGCCGGCCACGCGGAACACAACAGCATTGTGCTCGCTAGCCATCGTCGCCTTTTCAGTGATGTGGGGCGCGAGCACCACGTCATAGTGGCGAATATCCGCCTGCTTCTTAGCCATTGAACCGCGCCTCCAGCTTTTCAACGCCAGCGCGGGTCAGGACCAGCGTATCGTGGCGAAGGATGTCATATACATTGGCGCCGATGGCGGGCAGCACGTCCACACCGGGGATGTTGGCCGTGGCACGTGCGAAGCTCGTTTCCACTGCCTCACCGTCGATGACGAGTGCGGTCTTGCCGAAGCCCAGCTTGCTGAGCGTACCGACGAGCGCCTTGGTCTTAGCTTCCTTGAGCGCCAGATCTTCCAGAACGATCAGCGAGCCCGACTTGACCTTGGCGGAAAGCGCCATCTTCAGGCCGAGAGCACGGATCTTCTTGTTCAGCGAAGGATTGAAGTCACGGACGCGAGGACCGTGAGCCTTACCACCGCCGATGAAGACAGGTGCACGACGATCGCCGTGACGTGCGGTACCACCGCCCTTTTGGCGACCGAACTTCTTGCCGGTGCGGGCAACGTCGGCGCGCTCACGGGCACCACGAGCTGTGCCGCGGGCCTTTTCAAGCTGCCAGGTGACGACACGGTGCAGGATGTCGGCGCGCGGCTCGAGGCCGAACACGTCTTCTGCGAGGTCGATGTCGCCCTTAGCCTTGGCGTCGAGGGTCTGAACCTTGAGCTTCATGGCTTAGCCCTCCTGATTTTCGACGGCTTCAGGCGCATCAGCGACTTCAACCGGAGTTTCTGCGGGAGCTTCGACCGGAGCGCCAGCGGTACGAACCGAGGCGGGGTACGGAGCGTCGGCGGGGCGCGAGACCTTCACAGCGTCCGAAACGGTGAGCCAGGTGCCCTTGGCACCGGGAACCGAACCACGAACGAACAGAAGACCGCGCTCTACGTCCGTGAGGACGATTTCGAGGTTCTGCTGCGTGCGCTGACGGTCGCCCATGTGGCCGGCCATCTTCTTGTTCTTGAAGACCTTACCCGGATCCTGACGGTTACCCGTAGAACCGTGCGAACGGTGAGACACCGACACACCGTGGGTCGCGCGCAGACCACCGAAGCCCCAACGCTTCATGGCGCCTGCAAAACCCTTACCCTGGGTATGACCGGCAACGTCGACGAGCTGGCCGGCAACGAAATGGTCTGCGGAGATTTCCGCACCAACGTCCACCAACGCATCTTCAGCGACACGGAATTCAACGAGACGAGCCTTGGGCTCGACTTCTGCCTTCGCAAAATGGCCGCGCTGCGGCTTTGCGACGTTCTTGGCCTTTGCCGCACCGGCACCCAGCTGAACCGCGACGTAACCGTCACGATCAATGGTGCGCTGCGACACGACCTGGCAATTTTCAAGCGACAGAACGGTAACGGGCACGTGACGGCCATCTTCTTTGAAGATGCGCGTCATGCCGACCTTCTTCGCGATCACGCCAGTGCGCATGATCTACTTCTCCTTAACACAGAGGCCCACGAGGACCCATTCCCCGCGGGCATGTTCAACCCAAAAATGAAAGTCACCCCGTCCGGGCTGGCTTTCCCCGCCTTGCGGCGCGGAAAAGACGGGGGACGCAGCCACATCACAATGGATGTGCGGTATCCCGAATCTCTAAGAGATGAGCGGCCTTAGGCCAGCTTGATCTCAACATCAACCCCGGCAGCCAAATCGAGCTTCATGAGCGCATCGACCGTCTGGGGCGTGGGCTGCACGATATCGAGCAACCGCTTATAGGTACGAACTTCGAACTGCTCGCGCGACTTCTTGTCGACGTGCGGTCCGCGGTTCACCGTGAATTTTTCAATTCTCGTCGGGAGCGGAATGGGGCCACGGATCGAAGCGCCAGTGCGCTTGGCCGTATCTGCGATGTCACCTGTTGCCTGGTCGAGCACACGATGGTCGAAAGCCTTGAGGCGAATGCGGATATTTTGCGTTTCCATTGTCCGTTTACCGATGAGAAAGAGCCAAAAACATTAAACAAGCAAACCGCCCGATCCTCACAAGGAGAATCGGGCGGTGTTGATTGCGCTATATTACTTCGTGATCGAGGCGACAACCCCGGAACCGACGGTCCGGCCACCTTCACGGATCGAGAAGCGGAGACCCTGCTCCATCGCGATCGGTGCGATCAGCTTCACGCCGAGCTGGACGTTATCGCCAGGCATGACCATTTCCGTGCCTTCCGGCAGAACGACTTCACCGGTGACGTCGGTCGTGCGGAAGTAGAACTGCGGACGATAGTTCGCAAAGAACGGCGTGTGACGGCCGCCTTCTTCCTTCGACAGAACGTACACTTCCGAGGTGAACTCGGTGTGCGGCGTGATCGAGCCGGGCTTGCAGAGAACCTGGCCACGCTCAACTTCTTCACGGCCAACGCCGCGGATGAGAGCGCCGATGTTATCGCCAGCTTCACCCTGATCGAGCAGCTTGCGGAACATTTCAACGCCGGTGACGACGGTCTTCTTGGTGTCCTTGAGGCCGACGATTTCGACTTCTTCGCCAACCTTCACAACGCCGGTTTCGACGCGGCCGGTAACGACCGTACCACGACCCGAGATCGAGAACACGTCTTCGATCGGCATCAGGAACGGCTTGTCGAGCGGACGAGCCGGCTGCGGGATGAAGCTGTCAACAGCAGCCATCAGCTTGAGAACGGCATCGCGGCCGATTTCAGGCTTGTCGCCATTGAGTGCGCACGTGGCCGAACCCTGGATGACGGGGATGTTGTCGCCGTCAAAGTCATAGTTCGAAAGCAGTTCGCGGATTTCCATTTCGACGAGCTCGAGGATTTCGGGATCGTCAACAAGGTCAACCTTGTTCATGAACACGACGAGCTGCGGCACGCCAACCTGACGGGCAAGCAGGATGTGCTCGCGGGTCTGGGGCATCGGGCCGTCGGTGGCCGAAACGACGAGAATGCCGCCGTCCATCTGCGCCGCACCGGTGATCATGTTCTTCACATAGTCAGCGTGGCCCGGGCAATCGACGTGTGCATAGTGACGTGCGTCGGTTTCATATTCGACGTGCGCGGTCGAAATCGTGATGCCGCGCTCACGCTCTTCCGGAGCCTTGTCGATGTTGGCGAAGTCAACAGCGACGCCGCCATTGGTTTCAGCCAGAATCTTCGAGATGGCAGCCGTCAGCGACGTCTTGCCGTGGTCAACGTGACCGATGGTGCCGATGTTGCAGTGCGGCTTGTTCCGCTCAAATTTAGCCTTAGCCATTGTTCTAACCCTCGTTCTTCGATTGGTTCACAGTTTCGGATTGCGGGCGCTCGCCTGCCAAACAGGCGCGCGCCTTAATCTGTCTTTCACGATCAGGCAAGCTTTGCCTTCACCTCTTCCGCCACGTTCGCAGGAACTTCGTCATAGTGCGAGAACTGCATCGTGTACTGCGCACGCCCTTGCGTGAACGAACGCAGCTGGTTGACGTAGCCGAACATGTTCGCCAGCGGGACCATTGCCTCGACCGACTGTGCGTTGCCGCGCGTGTCGGTACCCTGGATCTGTCCACGGCGGGAATTCATGTCGCCGATCACGTCACCCAGATAATCTTCCGGAGTGACGACTTCGACGCGCATGATCGGTTCGAGCAGCTTGATGCCGGACTTCTGCGCGACTTCACGCATCGCAGCACGACCGGTGATTTCGAAAGCCAGCGCCGATGAATCGACGTCATGGTAGGCGCCGTCATAGAGCAAGATTTCAAAGTCGATGATCGGGAAGCCGATGAGCTGGCCGGATTCGGCCGTTTCGCGCATGCCCTTTTCAATCGCGGGGATATATTCCTTCGGAATGTTACCGCCCTTGATTTCATCCTTGAAGATGATGCCCGAACCACGTTCGCCCGGCGTGACCTTAACCTTCACGCGACCGAACTGACCGGTACCACCCGACTGCTTCTTGTGGGTGTAGTCCACGTCAACCGGCTTACCGAGATATTCACGATAGGCCACCTGCGGCGCGCCGACATTGGCTTCCACCTTGAATTCGCGCTTCATGCGATCGACAAGGATTTCAAGGTGAAGTTCACCCATGCCCTTGATGATCGTCTGGCCCGATTCATGGTCGGTCGAAACGCGGAACGAAGGATCTTCAGCGGCCAGACGATTGAGCGCGAGGCCCATCTTTTCCTGGTCGGCCTTGGTCTTCGGTTCCACCGAAAGTTCGATAACCGGTTCCGGGAATTCCATACGTTCCAGAATGATCGGCTTGGCCGGATCACACAGCGTATCGCCGGTGGTCGTTTCCTTCATGCCGGCAAGCGCCACAATGTCCCCTGCATAGGCGACATCAATGTCTTCACGCTCGTTCGCATGCATCAGGAGCATACGACCGACCTTTTCCTTCTTGTCCTTCACCGAGTTCAGGTACGTGCCCTTGGTCAGCGTACCAGAATAGATGCGGCAGAAGGTGAGCGAACCGACAAACGGGTCGTTCATGATCTTGAACGCAAGTGCACTGAACGGCGCATCGTCGGCGGTCGGACGGCTGTCTGGCTCGTCATTCGCCGGGTTGATGCCCTGCACGTCTTCAATGTCGAGCGGCGACGGGAGATAATCCACGACAGCGTCGAGAAGCGGCTGAACGCCCTTGTTCTTAAATGCCGAACCACAGCAGACCGGAACGAATGCCTGTGCCAGCGTACCCTTACGGATAAGCGCCTTCAGCGTCGGAACGTCGGGCATGTTGCCTTCGAGATAGGCTTCCATCGCCGTGTCGTCCTGCTCCACAGCAAGTTCGATCAGCTTTTCGCGATATTCTGCGGCCTTATCGGCCATGTCCGCCGGGATTTCTTCGTAGAAGAATTCAGCGCCCAGCGCTTCGTTCTTCCAGATGATCGCACGGTTTTCGACCAGATCGACGAGGCCCTTGAGGCTGCTTTCGATGCCGATCGGCAGATATAGGATCGCCGGTGTCGCGCCCAGACGCTCGATGATCGAGTTCACGCAGAACTCGAAGCTCGCGCCGGTGCGGTCCAGCTTATTGATGAAGCACATCCGCGGAACTTTATACTTGTCCGCCTGACGCCACACTGTTTCCGACTGCGGCTCAACGCCGGCAACGCCGTCAAAACAGGCAACAGCGCCATCGAGCACGCGGAGCGAACGTTCAACTTCAATCGTGAAGTCAACGTGGCCCGGTGTATCGATGATGTTGATCCGATGGCCATTCCATTCACAGGTCGTTGCAGCCGACGTAATCGTGATGCCGCGCTCCTGCTCCTGCTCCATCCAGTCCATGGTGGCAGTGCCTTCATGGACTTCACCGATCTTGTAAGATTTGCCGGTGTAATAAAGAATGCGCTCGGTCGTCGTGGTCTTACCAGCGTCGATGTGCGCCATGATACCGATATTGCGGTATTTTTCGAGCGGATGGCTGCGTGCCATGATGGAATACTCCGAAGGGGTGGAGCGCCCGCTAAGACGCTCCGATTGTTACAGCGCGATTACCAGCGGTAGTGCGAGAAGGCGCGGTTCGCTTCTGCCATGCGATGCGTGTCTTCACGCTTCTTCACGGCATTGCCACGGTTGTTGGCGGCATCCATCAGCTCACCCGACAGGCGGGCAGCCATGGTATTTTCCGAGCGCGAGCGCGCGGCGCCGATGAGCCAGCGGATGGCAAGAGCCTGGGCACGCTCGGTACGGACTTCAACCGGAACCTGATACGTAGCACCACCAACGCGACGCGAACGGACTTCGATGCCCGGCTTCACATTGTTCAGCGCGTCATGGAACACGCCAAGCGGCTCCTTCTTCGCTTTGGCTTCAATTGCTTCGAAAGCGCCATAGACGATTCCTTCAGCAACCGACTTCTTGCCGTCAAGCATGACGGAGTTCATAAATTTCGAAAGCACCACATCACCAAATTTGGGATCGGGCAGGATTTCCCGCTTCTCGGGACGACGACGACGAGCCATGTCAGCTTATCCTTCTAATTGAAGATTACTTAGGACGCTTAGCGCCGTACTTGGAGCGGCTTTGCTTGCGGTCCTTCACACCCTGCGTGTCGAGCACGCCGCGGAGAACGTGGTAGCGCACGCCGGGAAGGTCGCGAACACGACCGCCACGGATGAGAACAACCGAGTGCTCCTGAAGGTTGTGACCTTCACCGGGGATGTAGCTGATGACTTCGCGACCGTTTGTGAGACGAATCTTGGCCACCTTGCGGAGCGCCGAGTTCGGCTTTTTCGGGGTCGTCGTATACACACGAGTGCAGACACCGCGCTTTTGCGGGTTCTGTTCCATCGCGGGAACTTTGGATTTCGCCTTCTGAGGCGCCCGGCCCTTGCGGACCAGCTGATTGATCGTTGGCATGAAGCCCTTCACCTTTACGAAGTTACTCTGCTGCACGGCAAAGGCGTTTCCACAAGGAAAACGCGAATCGGCCCCAAGGCAAATACCCGGGGACAATTCCCGCACAAACAGTGTTCAAGCGCTATGTAATGCCTGAATTTCCTGGGGTTCGCGAGAAAAACTCACGCGCACCATTCCCGTCAGGCGAGCGGGCCACTACCCCTACCGGCTGAAAAGGTCAATGGCCGGGTCAGCAGGTTTCGGCGGAGCGGCGGGGATTTCTGTCATCGCCATCAACTGAGAGGGATAGGGCGCGACGAGCTGCCGCGCCTCTTTCCAATCCGCGCGCAGCCAAGCGTCATGATCACAGCTGTGCAGGATGACGGGCATCGCCTTGGGGTGGACAGCCTCCACCAGAGGATTGGGATCGGTCGTCAGCATGGCAAAGCTCGCGACCTCACTGTCGCGCCAGATGCCGGCAATGGCGAAGACAGGTTCGGAGGGGAGCGAGAACCAGTGCTGCGTCCGGCGGCCGCGTTCCCCGCCCCATTCCTGAAAGCTTGTCACCGGGATGAGGCAGCGGAACATGGTGTGACGCAACGTGCCGATCCAGAACGGGCTGTCGAGGTTGCGGACATTGGTGACAGGCTGGTCCCCATTGGGTGGCGGCGGCACGCCCCAGACGCGCGGGACCATGACCTTTTGGCCATCGGCACGGGTGATGACTGGGGCATATTTGCCCGGCGCGACATAATCTCCCGCCCAAGGATCAGCGCCGGCATCAATGCCGAACGCATCGGCAATCTGGTTCGCGGGAACATCAAGGCGGTAGAGATTGCACATCCGCCCTTCTCTGCCGACTGCGACCTAGCAAGGTCAAGTGCGGGAGAACTGGCCAAGCCGCCCGCCACCCGCTAGGTCGCGCGCTGAAGGGAAATCACAATGTCAGACGACAATGAAGACTATGTCTATGATGAGGTCAGCGGGGACTGGATGCCGGCAAGCGAGCTGGCCGCAAAGCAGGCCGCCGCAGGCAGCGCGGATGGCGTTGAAGTCCGCGACGCGGTCGGCAACATTTTGGCCGATGGCGATCAGGTCACGCTGATCAAGGACCTGACGGTGAAGGGCGCGGGCCAGACGCTGAAGCGCGGGACCCTCATCAAGTCGATCCGGCTGACCGGCGATGCGCAGGAAATCGACTGCAAGTTTGACGGCATCAAAGGCCTCGTGCTGCGGGCCGAGTTCGTCAAGAAGCGCTAAACCCAAGCGGGTTCCGGCCGAACGCGCTTACTCTTCCGGCTCCGCACAGCGGACCCAGCCCGCGCCGATCGGCTCGACCCTCTGGTCGAGGAGGAAGAGGCGGTTCGTGTCCGCCGAGATGTGGAGCCGGGTCGGCTCCTGCGCGCCCTTGGGCGGCGCGTTGGCGCGGGTGAAACCAACGGCAACCGCGTCAAAGGCGATCACCTCCACCCGATTGGCGATGCGCGTGCCTTCGGGCAGGCGCACTTCGGCCGCCCCCACGACCAGCAGCGCCTCCCCCGGACCGGTGCAGGCCGCCGGGGTCGCCGCCCAAATGCCGCGAAAGCGCAGCGGAATGCGCACCCCTGCATCATAAGAGCGGATATAGTCCGCGCCCAAAAGCGGATCGGCGGCCAGCGCCTGATCCATCGGCACATCATCGGGGATGATCTTCGCCCCCGCCTTGGCAGTGCCCGTGGCCTGCGCTTCCGCAGGCGCAGAGTTGCAGCCGGAAAGGGCCAACGCGGCACAGGCCGACCCCAAAAACAGGGTCAGGCGCAGAACAGCAGATGAAGCAGGCGAAGCAGACAAAGCGGACGACATTTCGGCCCGTTAGCACGAAAGTCTTGCCGTGCGAAACAATGCATCCCTTTTGGCGGAAAGCGTCGCAATATCTCCACCAATATGGATTATTTCCCTTGCTTTTTTAAGTATTTGGTCGTGAATTAGCGCCATATTGAACACAGGAAACGGACACCCGCTTCCTTGGCCGCCGGAGGGTATGCACCTGGCCAGATGCAGCCCCCCCCCCCCCTAGACCCTCCGGCACATAGTCTTTGTACGACCAACGCAAACCTTGGCGGAGCGGGAAACGGCTCCGCCAATTTTTTTGGGCCGCCCGCGAAGGGTTTTTCCGCACCCTGCGTTTGGCTTTGTGGAGGCGGCGCCAGCGACCCGGCCCGCACCACGGATAAGGAGCCAAGTTATGCGTACACGTTCCCTTCTCGCCTGCCTGATCGCAGGTATCACCACGACCGCCCTTGCCGCCCCGGCCGAAGCGCGGATCAACCAGCGCCAGACCCAGCAGCAGCACCGCATCAGCCAAGGCGTCAATTCCGGCAGCCTGACCGCGCGTGAGGTGAACCGCCTCCAGCGCCAGCAGGGCCATATCGCCGCCTATGAAGCCCGCAGCCGCGCCGATGGTGAAGGCCTGAGCCGCGCCGAACGCCTGCGTCTGGACGCAATGCAGGACCGCGCCAGCGCCAACATCTACCGCCAAAAGCACGACCGCCAGCGCGGCGAATAAGAGCGCAGCCCACCTGAGGCCCCTGCCCCTCCGCGGCGTCTAGACTCCGAACCTCTTTCCATCGGAGCCTTTATGTCGCGTCTGCCTGTTCTGCCTGTCTCTCTCGCTTTGCCCCTTGCTATGGTGGCCGCCCCCTTGATCACTGGCACCGCGCTGGCGGGCGTTGACGCGCCGGGGGCGCCGCTCTCTGTCGCGGTGTCGGGCCTGCATTCCACCAAGGGGCGGATCATCGCGTGTTTGTGGCGGGACAAGACGGGCTTTCCCTCTTGTGAAAAGAGCCGCAGCGCGGTGCGCGTGACGGTGCCGGTGTCCGGCGCGTCGATGGACGTCCGCTTCCCCGATGTCGCGCCCGGCCGCTATGCCGTCACCATCACGCATGATGAGAATGCGGATGGGAAGATGGGCCACAACTTCATCGGGATGCCGACCGAAGGGGTGGGTGTCTCCAACAACCCCGGTGGGATGCCGGGGTGGGAGAAATCCCTGTTCAACACCGCGCCGGGCGGCGGCGGCGGGATTTCTGTGCGGATGAAGTATCTGTTTGGGTGAACTGGGGCCGCGCGCCCAGCCCACCTGAATTGCAATTGCTGCAACCGCGAAGGCAGTCATTGCAATTGCCGCATATGAGGCCCCATGCATATGTTGCGCTGCACAACAGAAACGTCCGTGTAGGAGAACATCATCCATTCAATCGAAGGAATGTTCTCATGATCCGTACTGTCATCAAGTTCGCAGCAGCAGCGTCCCTCGCCACTTTGGCCGTCGCCCTGCCCGGCCTGGCCAGCGCCGACACTGTGACCATCGCGCACAAGGGCACCGAATATAGCTACACCGTCACCGAAACACCGCAGGGCCGCATCATCGCGGGCAAGACATCTGCGGGCGTCCCCTTCAAGCTCGCCGTGTCGAAATACACGGTGGACGGCCACTTCAACAACAACCCCGTCAGCTTCAAGCTTTCTGAAGTGAAGCCGATCAAGGGCATTGTGGAAGTCGCCTCGCGCTAACCCCTCCCCTCTTTGTCTGGCGGCCGGTTCTCCTCTCCCAATTGGTCCGCCGCCAGACCCGCAAAGGCCCCGCCCGGATGTACGGCGGGGCTTTTTTGTTGTCTCCCAAAGGCTTGCCTCTGCAGCGTTGCGCCGCAGTTTTGCGCGGCCTAGCATCGGTCTTGCGACTTTGAGCGGGAGAGAAACATGACCGAATTTTGGACACGGCGCGCGGCGATGGAAGGCCTTTTGATGAGCGGCGCCGTCGCCGGTTTTGCCACGTGCGGCACCGCCGGTTTGCTCGACGGGCTGGGCCTGACCAAGCTGCTCGGCAATGCATCGGACAGTGCGCTCACCAAGCTGGCGCTGCCCGATGGCTTTTACCGCGACACTGCGATCCGCATCCTCCTGCCCGGCACCGGCGGGAAGCTGGCGCGCAAGCTGATGCAGGGCGGCGACAAGCTTGGCCTGACGACCAAGCTCACCAAATCGCTGAACGACGCCGCCAGCCTCGCCGCGGGGGAGGCGAAGCCCGTGTTCCGCAACGCGATCAGCGGGATGAAGATCACCGATGTCCCCGGCCTTGTCGCGGACAAGCGCGGCGGCACGAGCTTTCTGGAACGCACGGCGGGCGCGGACCTCGGCACCAAGGTCCGTCCGCTTATCTCCACCGCGCTGGGGAAGGTCGGCGCGTTCGATCAGCTCGCCAAGCTGGGCAGCGCGGGCAGCCTGCTCGGCGCGCTCGGCCTCAGCAGTGACAAGCTGACCGACCATGTCACCCAGCAGGCGATGCACGGCATCTTCAGCTATATGGGCAGCGAGGAAGAGGCCCTGCGCGGCGACCCGACCAAGATCTTGGGCAAGGTGCTGTAAGCGTGCGGGCAGCGGGGGACGGGGGGTACCCCTGTCCTTTTGGGTAGTTTTACCCGCGCCGTTTGCGGTTCCCAAACAGGCGGCGCGCCCCTAAGCGGCGTCTCCCACCCTGTTGAGACGCCTTTTTCCATGTTTGACGTTGATGCAGTGATCACATGGGTCGACGGCGCGGATCCGGCGCATCGGCACAAGCGGGACCATCACCTTTCCCAAGCGCAGGCCGAAGCGCCGCTGCACGACAACGGCACCAACCCGCACCGCTGGCTGTGCAGCGATGAGCTGAACTATTGCGTCCGCTCCATCGCCAAGAACGCACCCTGGGTGCGGCGCATCTGGATTGTGACGGATGACCAGCAGCCCGCACTCGCCCCGATGTCGGCCGGGGATGGCGCGAAGATCCGCATCATTGACCACCGGGAGATCTTTGCGGGCTATGAAGACGCGCTGCCCACCTTCAACTCCCTGTCGATTGAAACGATGCTGTGGCGCATCCCCGGCCTTGCGGACCACTTCCTCTATTTCAACGATGATGTGTTTCTGACAGCGCCCGTCACCCCATCCGACTTCTTTTCAGCCGATGGGCCGGTGCTGCGCGGCAAATGGGTGGATCACACCGCGCTGGCCGCCTGCGACACCAGCCGCGATGAGGCGCACCTGCTGAACCATTATAACCAGATCAATGCGGCCGCGATGATCGGCTATGGCGCGGACCATGTGTTTGAAAGCGCGCACGTCGTCCACCCGATGCAACGCGCCGTCATGGCCGATTTGTTTGACGCCTTTGCCGTTCCCTTTGCGCGCAATGCCGCCTACCGCTTTCGCTGTACCGAACAGTTCCTGCCGCAAAGCCTGCACAACCATGCCTGCCTGGCCGCGGGCCGGGCGACCATCCTCGATACGCGCGATTACCTCCATGTCGCGGTGGGGGAGCTGGGCCCATGGTCCGCCGCAGACATCCGCCACTATCTCGGCACAGCTGAACGGCAGGCGATCAAGTTCCTGTGCGTGAATGATCTGCCCGAGGTGGAACGCGCCTTCCCCGAAGCGCGGCAGTGGATTGAAGAGGCGATTGGCGGGGCGAGCGCGGCTTAAGCCGCCGAAGCCGACGGACGGACGAGCGCGTTGGCTAACGCCGCCGCCCGATCAGGAACACCAGAAAGCCGACCGTAAACAACGCATCGCCAGACAGGATGATGCCCGTTCCCGCAGGGGCCGTGCCCGCCAGCATAGACGGCATCAGCAGCGCGACGATGCCGAGCTTCCCCACGATCCCCGCCCACAACACCGGCCCAAAGCGCGCCGCATCCCGCCCGACCAGCGCATAGACAATCCCGAAGCACGCCACGAGCAGCCCGACGATCCGGTCATTGACGGGGGCAGCCGCATTGGCGAGCCCCGCGCCGCCGATGAGGAGGTTGTAGGCGGCGGCGGTGAAGAAGAAGGGGCGCCAGAGGGGGGAGGTTTGGGTGTCACTCACGCCGCCTGCTCCAGCCCGATCGCCTCACACTTCAGGCGAATGCCGAGGGCGGTCATAACCTTGAGCAGCGTTTCGAGCGTCGGGTTCCCGTTCTCCGACAGAGCGGTATACAGCGCCTGACGGTTCACGCCGGTCTTCTCCGCCAGTCTTGTCATCCCTTCCGAGCGGGCGACATCGCGCAAAACCGCCGTGATATAGGGCTGATGCCCACTTTCCAGCGCATCATTGAGCATGTCGATCACCGATTCCGGCGTGCGGATGTACTTCGCCGCGTCAAAGGGGGTGGTCATCAGCTTTGCCATCTTAAACCTCCTTGGCCATCGCCTTGGCCAGCCGAATTGCCTTGTCTTGATCCCGCTTTGCACTGCCACACAGCAGGATGATGATCACATTCTCCCGCATCGTGTAATAGAGCCGATAGCCCGGCCCGTGGTCGATGCGCAGCTCACTCACGCCATCGCCCAGCGCCTTCCAGTCCCCAAGCAGACCAGATTCAACCCGCCGGATCCGCATAGCAATTCGCACCTGCGCCTTCTGATCCCTCAGCGCATCGAGCCATTGCTCAAAGATATCGGTCCGCTCAACGCGATACATTGTCGTTTATATACGACACGCGATAGGCTTGGTCAAGGTTGGCAGTTACCCAACACGCCGGCCCAAAGCGATCTGCGTCCCACCCGACCATCGCAACGGGCGAGGATGCCGTCCAGACCGTTGCCTTTCAGGTTGAACATAAACGCCTCTCAAATTCCGGGAACACTATGCCCCCCCTCACCCCAACCTTACAGCCTCCGTCACCACCATCCCCCCATCCAGATTCCGCCACACCGTCACGCGCCAGCGGTGGCCGTTGCGCAGCTGGAGCGTGAGGCGAACATTCACCCCGGCGACAATCTGTTGCTCGGCCGTCAGGATGCGGCGCAGGCGGGGGCGTTTTTCCTTGAGATGCGGGAGAGAAAAGCGGGCGGCCTTGGTCGCCGCGTCCGGGTCTGCCGGATGCCAGCCGCCAGTAATGACGGGCGTGGGCGTGGGAGCCGCTATCACCCCGCCGAGCGGCGCGCAGACGAGTGCTGCGCCCCAGATGATCCCGCCCGTCATACAAAACCCTCCACCATCTTGGCCGCGCGATATCCTGTCCCGATCCAGGGCCACAGGAGCCGCACCAGGCCTTTCTTCCACAAGGGGGCGTGGAACGTCACCGGCTGTTTTCCAAAATGGATGACCTCTGGCCCCGGAGGCAGCGCGCGGGGGGAGACGACACGCACCGAGAAGGGGTTGCGCGGCATCGGGCTGTAGGGTGCCACGCCTGCATTGCGGCTGAGGATCGTCACGCCGCCGCCCGCCGGGGCCGTGACAGCGACTTCAAACGCAAATGGCGCGCGGCCGAGGGCAAAGCCCGCTCCATTCACCAGCACGTCAAAACCATAAGTGGCGACAAGCGTGCCCGCCGCGCTCCAGACAAGGGTCGGTTGGCCAATGCCGGTGCCTTCCACCACCACGCTATAATCATAGAGGGCGATCTGGTCTGGCGGCACGCCATTTGCGACTTCGGTGGCCAGAAACGCATCGAACAGCGGACAGGCGCAGTTGGCGCGGTTGACGCCTGCAACGCTATGTTCGTTAAAACGCACGGTGCGCGCGCCTGTCGTCATGTCATAAATGGCGATGTTGTAATCCACGAAATCGGTGCCGATCTGTGCGGACCAGATGGCGACATGGGCGTTATCCGGCGCAACGGCGATGGCCCGATAGGTTTCCGGGACCACCCCTCCCCCCGGGAGCGCGCCCGGCACCTCATCCATCCGGGTGATGATCCGCGCCATTGGCCCACCAAAGGGCAAAGACCCTTCAAAATTGGCGAGCATCAGGCGTTCTGCACCGGTGGTGGTGCGTTCAACAAAGGCAAAGCGGCGCTGTCTGGACATGGCACATCTTCCTCAAGACAAATGGCGCGACCGTCTGCTTTTGCGGAGGAGTTTAGCGGGTCATGGCTTGGGGGCAAGCGCGCTGGATCAGGTGCTCTGCGGTGTCTTAAACTCGGCGCAGCGATCCTTATTGATGCGGAAGGCGAGCGCGGTGCCGCCGCCGGGCATTTCATAGCGGATGGACAGGGTGATGCCGTTCCGCTCCAGCTCATTGCCGTCGTACAGGCCGCAAATGCCCTTCACCATTTTCTGCTTATCGCTGGAGGAGGAGGAGATATTCTCTCCGCCCTCGCGGACATCGACGGTGATTTCCACCAGCCGCGCATCGGGATCATAGCTGCGGTCCCGCATATAGGCATAGATCTGCGCCGGGCCGCCGCGGGGCAGCGTCTTTTCCAGCCCGTCATACAAGCCCTTTGACGTCGCATCGAGATAGGCGATCCGCTCTTCGCGGGTGGCCTTGTCATAATCAAAGGGCGGCGCGCAGCCTGTTGCCGCAAGCACTGGTAATGTGGCGATAAAGATGCAAAGCCTGTTCATCCCATGTCCCCTTTTCCAGCAGCCAAGGCCGCCGCACCGGCACAGGGCCTAGCAGAAAAGGGTTAACGGGGTGGTTTGGCGCGGGTGGGAACGCCCCTCCCCTGCAGGGGAGGGACTTAGATCCGATCAATCGTGTTCGCGGTCGCCCTGGCCCAAATAGAGTTCACGGCCGGTCTCGTCATAGACCTTGCTCATCTCCGCCATGCCCTTTTCGGCCTCTTCCGCCGCGACGAAGCTTTCCGCGCTTTGGTTTTGAAGCTTGGCAAAGTCACGGACTTCCTGGCTGATCTTCATCGAGCAGAATTTCGGCCCGCACATGGAGCAGAAGTGCGCGGTCTTGGCGCCTTCGGCAGGCAGGGTCTGGTCGTGATATTGCTCAGCGGTTTCGGGGTCGAGGGCGAGGTTGAACTGGTCGCGCCAGCGGAACTCAAACCGCGCACGGGACAGTGCATCATCGCGGACCTTGGCGGCGGGGTGGCCCTTGGCGAGGTCAGCCGCGTGCGCTGCAAGCTTATACGTCACCACGCCGACCTTCACGTCGTCACGATCCGGCAGGCCCAGATGTTCCTTCGGCGTGACGTAGCAAAGCATCGCCGTGCCGAACCAGCCGATCATCGCCGCGCCGATGCCGCTGGTGATGTGGTCATAGCCCGGCGCGATGTCCGTCACCAATGGTCCAAGCGTGTAGAAGGGTGCTTCGCCGCACACCTCCAGCTGCTTGTCCATATTCTCCTTGATCTTGTGCATCGGTACATGGCCGGGGCCTTCGATCATGACCTGCACATCCTGTTCCCAGGCGCGCTTGGTGAGTTCACCCAAGGTGTAGAGTTCGGCAAACTGCGCTTCGTCATTCGCGTCGGCAATCGATCCGGGACGCAGGCCATCGCCCAGCGAATAGGCGACGTCATACGCCTTCATGATCTCGGTGATCTCGTCAAAGCGTTCGTAGAGGAAGCTTTCCTTGTGATGGGCAAGGCACCATTTCGCCATGATCGATCCGCCGCGTGAGACGATGCCCGTCACGCGCTTGGCCGCCAGCGGCACGTACGGCAGGCGCACGCCCGCATGGATGGTGAAGTAATCGACGCCCTGTTCGGCTTGCTCGATCAGGGTATCGCGGAACACTTCCCAGTTCAGGTCTTCAGCAACGCCGCCAACCTTTTCCAGCGCCTGATAAATCGGCACCGTGCCGATGGGGACGGGGCTGTTGCGGATGATCCATTCACGCGTGTCATGAATGTTGCGGCCGGTGGACAGGTCCATCACGGTGTCTGCACCCCAACGGATCGACCAGACCATCTTGTCGACCTCTGTCGCAACGTCCGACGCGACGGCGGAGTTGCCGATATTGGCGTTGATCTTCACGAGGAAGTTGCGGCCAATCGCCATCGGCTCGGATTCGGGGTGGTTGATGTTGCTGGGGATGATCGCCCGGCCGCGCGCGACTTCTTCGCGCACGAATTCCGGCGTGATGTAATCGGGGATGGCCGCGCCAAAGCTTTCGCCGTCGCGGATATATTCGGCGAGACGGGCGCGGCCGAGGTTCTCGCGCTCTGCCACATATTCCATTTCCGGCGTGATGATGCCACGCCGTGCATAGTGCATCTGGCTCACGTTCATGCCGGGCTTTGCGCGCAGCACTGTCTTGCGGACATTGGGGAAGGGCGCGACGCCGCCGGAACGATCGGGGCCGAGCTGGCCGTTATCCTCAGGCTTCACCTCACGCTGGGTAACGTCCTCCACATCGCCGCGACCCCGGATCCACTCACGCCGGACTTCGGGCAGGCCGGCGGCAATGTCGATGACGGCGGCGGGATCCGTATAAGGGCCAGACGTGTCATAGACGCGCACCGGCACCTCACCGCTCGACGGCTCCAGATGGATTTCGCGCATGGCGACCTTCAGCGGGCCGACATGGATTTTCTTCGACCCGCGAATAGGGCCGGTCGTCACGCCGATTTCGGTACGGGCTGAAATGTCTGCCATCAGATGCGCTCCTCAAATGTCTCATCAGGAGCAGTCAGAAGCTTTGGCGTTGCACCAAAACTGCCCGCTCCCTCCGCCCGCGTCAACGGGATCAGGTTCAACGGGTCGCTGGGCGTTACACCAGCCTCTCAGTCACACGACTCCCCGGGGTTGAAGAGAACCTTAGCGGCCCCCTGTGCGAAGCGGAAGGCGCAAACGTATGATCATGCTGAATTCCCTGACTTTACCGGGGCCAACATATTGGCGGACCCACCCTAAAGAGTGGCGACGCGATGCCGTTCTACACTTGATGCAGGCACGGGCCTGTACAGCATCAACGGTGGGGTCGATGTGAAGGGTCTGATGTTCAACGTGCTCGAAGAGGTCATTACCGACGCTTACGGGCCAGAGGCTTGGGATAGCCTGATCTGCATGGCGGGCGCCGAGGGCGCCTATTCATCGCTGGGCACCTATCCCGATAGCGAGTTTCACGCTCTCGCCGCGGCGACTGCGACGCTGACCGGTCAGGCGCCGGCAGACGTTCTGCAG
This sequence comes from uncultured Sphingomonadaceae bacterium, assembly GCA_937996655.1. Classification (GTDB taxonomy): domain Bacteria; phylum Pseudomonadota; class Alphaproteobacteria; order Sphingomonadales; family Sphingomonadaceae; genus Aquisediminimonas. The sequence goes on from CALKUK010000015.1 coordinate 174,416, forward strand.
GCCTTTGGCCAATCGGCCTTGCCGATCATGGTCAAGCGCTTTCCTCTGTTTCTGGAAGGGGTGGACGATACGCGCACCTTCCTCCTGTCGCTCAATTCCGTGATCCACCCCGAAATCCGCAAGGTCTTCATCGGCACCGGCTGCCCGCATTTCAAATATGGGGTGGGCGATGACGTGGTGCAGATCACCTATCATTCCCGCCGGCGCTTCTGCGACATTGCGCAGGGCCTCGCCCGCGGTGCGCTGGCGCATTTCGGCGAAACGGCAGAGGTGTCGCACCCCGAATGTATGCATGAGGGGGCCGAGGCCTGCCGCCTCGACATCAGGTGGGCGGCATGAACCAACTTGGCAAAAATGCCAGCTGGCCTTTTCCCGAAAGCCCGGCGGACGAACGCATCGCCCAGTTGGAGCGCCGGCTGGAGCGGGAACGCCGTGCCCGGCAGGAAGCCGAACGCTTGGCCGAGAGCGGGCTACGCGATCTGTATGTGAGCCGGGCCCGCATTGAGCTGCTCAACGGAATCTCCGTGCGCGCCAATGAATCGGATGATCCGATGGAGGTGCTGCGCCTTGCCGTGCGCGAAATCTGCACGACGCTGGGCTTTCCCTTCGGCAATGTTCTGATTGCGGATCCCGACATCCCCGGTGCCATGCGCGCGGCGGGCATTAGCTTTGCCCGGACGTGTGATAGCGCCCAGCCGTTCATCAAAGCATCGCAGGACACCGCCCTGCCCGCGCCGGAAAGTCATGCAGAGCAGCCGTTGATGCAGCAGGTGCCGGTCTGGACGCCGCATATCGACACGATGGAGGGTTTTGACCGCGCCCGCGCCGCGCGCATTGCCAGTTTCAAATCCATGCTCACCGTCCCCGTACTCAGCGGGCGCGATGTGGAGGCGGTGCTTGAATTTTTCTCGATGGACCTGCGGGAGCCGGAGCTGGAACTGCTCGATGTGCTCCTCCAGGCGGGGCTTCAGATTGGCGGCGTCTTCCGCCGTCGCCACCATGCCGACCGGTTGCGGGAAAGCGCGTTGACAGATCCGTTGACCGGCCTGCCAAACCGCGCCGCCTTTGCCCAGAATATTGAACGCTGTTTCCAGCAGCGGCGCGAGGCCGACGAACCCGCCCCCTCACTGATCTTCATCGATTTGGATGGGTTCAAGCTGGTCAACGACACGCTGGGCCATCAGGCGGGCGACCAACTGCTGGTCGACATGGCGGATAAGCTGCGCACGCTTGTCAAAAATGCCAACGCCTTTGAGGATGAAAATCCGGCCGCCTGCAATGTGCAGCTTGCCCGACTGGCGGGCGATGAATTCACGCTGATTGTCGATGGGCCGGACCGCGCCGAACTTGCTGAACGCTTTGCAGCTGAAATCCACCATTCGCTGCGCCAGCCGCAATGGATGGACAACAACCCTGTGCGCGTCACAGCCAGCATCGGCATCGCGCATGATGATGGGAATTACACGACCGTCAGTGACATGCTGCGCGATGCCGATTTGGCGATGTATGAGGCCAAGTCGCTGGGGTCTGAACGCACTGTCGTGTTCGATCAGAAAATGCGCAACAATGTCCAATCCCGCCTGACGCTGGTGAATGATCTGCGCACTGCCTGTGAAAATGGCGATTTCATTCTGCATTATCAGCCGATCCTCGCGCTCGACACAGAACAGCTGGTCGGGTTTGAAGCGCTCGTCCGTTGGCAGCGGGGCGACGTCATCGTGCCGCCGTCAGAATTCATCGCCGCCGCCGAAGAAAGCGGCGTCATCACCCTGCTCGGCCAATGGGTGATGCGCGAAGCCTGCAAAACGGCGGTGCGCTGGCATAACCTTGCGCCGGATCGCGAACCGCCACTGCGCATCAGCATCAACGTCGCCCCGCGCCAGTTCCTCCAGCCGACCTTTGTGCAGCAGGTGCGCGAAATCTTGGCAGAAACCGGGGCTGATCCGCGCTGGATCGGGTTTGAGATTACCGAAGGCGCCGCCATCACCAAGCCGCACCACACGGCCCGCGTGCTGGAAGAACTCCGCGCACTCAACATTCAGGTTGGGCTTGACGATTTCGGCACCGGCTATTCGTCGCTCAGCCGCCTGCAGACCATTCCCATCGACAACATCAAGATCGACCAGAGCTTCGTGCGCACCCAGACGCGCAGCAATGCGCAGTGGAGCGTGGTGAAGGCCATGCTCGACCTTGCCCATGCCCTGCAACTGCGCGTCGTGGTGGAGGGTCTTGAAACCGAATTTCAGCGCGAAGAGTTGACGGCCTTTGGCTGCGAATATGGCCAGGGCTATCTGTTCAGCAAACCCCTGACAGAAGCAGATGCGGCCGCGTTGATCGTGGAACAGCCGGAAGGGCCGTTCCGCCACATGGAGCGGTTGATCAGCGGATAGTGCCCCGCGCCGTCCCGCTGCAAAAGCGTTAGGCCTTGCTGGAGATCAGCCGGTAGCCGACACTCGGTTCGTTGATGATGAGGACAGGGTCGGCTGGATCAGCCTCCAGCTTTTGGCGGAGCGACCGGACAGCCACCCGCAGATAGTCGATATGCTCCTGCTGGGCGGGACCCCAAACGGCGCGCAGCAAATGGCGATGGGACAAGACCCGGCCGGCATGCTTTGCCAGTTCACTCAACACCGCAAATTCCTTGGGCGTCAAATGGACTTCTTCGCCCTTCTTCAGCACCGACCTGTGATGCAGGTCTACTGAGATATCGCCAAAGCGCAAAGGGGCCTGATCCGCGCCGGGGCCAAGATCGACGAGCGAGTCGATGTAACGATCCACCTTCGTTACTTCCTCCGTCAACTCGGCTACGATGGCGCGGTTGGCGGCCCCGTCGCGGCGCAGCGCCCGCAAATTCGATTGGATCGCGTTAAGCCGCGGCTTCACATCATCGCCTATGGACACAAGCAGGGCAGAGCGGAGCCGGTCCAGTTCCCGAAGGGCGGCCGCCTCATGCGCATCACGGTCCAGACGGGCCCGTTCCAGCGCCAACGCTGCCTGATCCAGCAGGCTTTCCATCAATTGCATTTGATCCTTCGCAACCGGCTGGACGCCATCTTCGCGCGCCAAGCCGATCACAGCTATCGGTTCGCCCTGCGGCGTGATGGGATGGAACTGCCAGTCGGATTCCCTCACAAGCGCCTGCCCGCGGCCAGAGACCCTTCCGGATTTGAACGCCGCTGCGGCCGCCGCAAAATCACTGGGGTTGAGTGCCGTCCCATCCGATGTCGCGACCGTCACTTCCGGCGCCTCCGCCCCGGTGAGAAGGACCGCATGGCAGGCAAAGATCCGCGCAATCTCATTCACGGTCTCGCGCGCGACATCCTGTTCTTTCGTCGCTGCGAGCAGGCGACGGGCGAAACCGGCGATGGTCGCGTTGCGCGCGGCGTGGGAGGCTGCCAATTGCGCCTGCGTGCGGACGGACGCGGCGAGTTGGCTGCTCACGACCGCCACCAAAAGCAGGGTGAGAACCGTCACGACATCCGCAGGACTATTGATCGCGAACGTGCGGAAGGGGGCCGTAAAATAATAATTATATGCCAGCGTTGAGGCGAACGCCGCCAGCAGCGCCGGCCGCAAGCCAGCATAGATCGCCGCTGCCAGAACAGGCGGCAAATAAAGCATAACGACCGCTGAATTGCCAAAACGGGATGACACGAGCAGGCAAAGCAGCGTTGCGCCCGCCACCATCAGTAAGGCGAGCACATAGCCGGCCAGAGACGAGGCCAATGCGGGAGGGCGATCCCCTCTTTGGAAGAGACTTGTATCCATGCGCGTAAAATGCGCCTCACCAGACCGTTCGTCGAGCATAACCCGCAGCTGCTCCACAATTCCACATGGAATCTTTATGCGTATTGGCGCACTAGGCCCGCATGACAAGCTCCACCGCTCTGCCGGAGTCCGGCGCCGCCGCTTCCCTGAACCACGGCAAGAAGGACAGCCTGCCTGTCCTCATGCTCGGCGCTGTTGGCGTCGTCTATGGGGACATCGGGACGTCGCCGCTCTACGCGATGAAAGAAAGCTTTATCGGTCCGCACCCGCTGGCGGTTGATCACCTTCACATCTTCGGTGTGTTGAGCCTCATCTTCTGGTCGCTGATGCTGATCGTGACGCTGAAATATGTGTTCGTCGCCATGCGGGCAGACAATAAGGGCGAAGGCGGCTCCTTTGCATTGCTGGCGCTGATTTCCCGCCACCTCGAAGATCACCGCTGGGCCGCTGCGCTGGCTGTGCTGGGCGTCTCCGCCGCCGCCTTGTTTTATGGCGACGCGATGCTGACGCCGGCCATCTCGGTCTTGTCCGCTGTGGAAGGGCTGACCATCGTGGAATCGCGGTTGCAGCCGTTGGTGCTGCCGATTGCCGTCCTCATCCTCGTCGCCCTCTTCCTCATCCAATCGCGCGGCACTGCCCGCGTCGGCAAGTTGTTCGGCCCGATTATCGTCGTCTATTTCGTGGTGCTCGCCATATTGGGTGTGGCGAACATCATGACGCATCCGGAGATTTTGACGATCATCAACCCTTATTGGGCGGTCGAGTTCTTCCGCTATGATTCAAGGCTGGCCTTCCTCGCCATGGGGTCCGTCTTTCTGGCTGTGACAGGCGCCGAGACGCTCTATGCCGACATGGGGCATTTCGGTCGCAAGGCGATCAGCTATAGCTGGCTCGGGCTGGTCTATCCCTGCCTCATGCTCAACTATATGGGCCAGGGGGCCTTGCTGCTTGGCACGCCGGCCGCAGTTGAAAACCCCTTCTACCTGATGGCGCCGGATTGGGCGCGGCTGCCCCTCGTCCTGCTCGCCACCTGCGCGACGGTGATCGCCAGCCAGGCTGTTATTTCGGGAGCCTTCTCCGTTACCCATCAGGCGATCCAACTCGGCTTTCTGCCCCGCCTGAAGATCTTGCACACCAGTGAAAAGGCCGTTGGGCAAATCTATATGCCCGCCATCAATTGGGGCCTCTTGATCATGGTCTTGGTGCTCATCCTCGGCTTCCGTGAATCGACCAAGCTGGCCTCGGCTTATGGCATCTCCGTTGTCGGCACGATGATCATTACGACAGCCATGCTCGCCTTCCTTCTGTTTAAGGTGTGGAACTGGAACCGCTGGCTGGCCGCAGCCACCATTGCGATCTTCGCCGTGGTCGATGTGGCCTTTTTCCTGTCCAACGTCACCAAGGTCGCGGATGGCGGCTGGTTCCCCCTTCTGGTCGCTGGAACGGTGTTCATCATCCTGACGACCTGGGCCAAGGGCCGCGCCCTCATGCGCGCGCAACTGGCGAAAGAAGGCGTGCCCATGGACATCTTCATCAAGTCTGCCAGTGGCTCCGCGCACCGCGTCAGCGGGACGTCCATTTTCCTGTCGGTTACAGCTGACGGGGTTCCGGCTGCGTTGCTCCACAATCTCAAGCACAATCAGGTGCTGCATGACCGCGTCATCATTCTGACCGTCCGGTTTGAAGAGACGCCTTATGTGGAGGCCAAAGACCGCATTGAGACGAAATCGGCAGGTCATGGCTTCTACCATGTGATCCTGCGCTACGGCTTCATGGAAGATGTGGACGTGCCGCGCGATCTGCAATTAGACGCCTCATGCGGCGGCCCGATTGAGCCCATGCGCACCAGCTATTTCCTCGGGCGGCAAAAGCTGATCGCGTCTCAGGAAATGCCGGGCATGGCGCTGTGGCGCGAACATCTGTTCGCCTGGATGCTCAAGACATCGGAATCCGCGATGGACTTCTTCAAGCTGCCCACCAACCGGGTGGTGGAACTGGGCAGCCAATTGCGGATCTGACGGGCGGTGCGTTAGCCCGCCCGGCCGCGCCCTTCGCCGAGCAAGAGCACACGGACATCGCCACCGCTGCGCGCCGTCTGCACCAATAGGTAAACCGACAGGAACAGCATCCCGCCGAAAAAGGCGACCAGCCCCAGCGCCAGACCTGGGACCGAAAACTGGTGCCGCCAGCTCACCCAAATCGCGGAAAGCGCGAGGAAGCACATGAAATCAAGGTTGAACTGCCCCGGCCAGGCCATCTCCACCATATCCCCGAAGAAGACAGGCAGCAGGTTCAACCCGTGGTTGGCGATGGTAACCGACGTGTAGACCGCAATGGCGACACAGCAGACGAGCAGGAAGAAGCGAAACAGAGCCATGACCAAAATCCTTCTGTAGCGACTGCTTCACACTAAGCGTGCGTAGCAGTCGCTACAAGAGGGAAAGTCCAACCCGCCGCCCCAGCGCAGGCCGGGGTCTCATAGATTGGGGCATGACGAGGATAGGCGGACTTACAGCCCGTCGACGCTCTTGCTGACGAGGATGTTGACCGAGACGCGGCGGTTCTGCCGCTTGCCTTCTTCAGTGTCATTGCTCGCCAGCGGATCTGCCGCTGCCATACCGGTCGGCGTCAGCATCCGGTAAGGCTTCCAGTGGCAGGCCTGCTGGAGATAATTGATCACGCGGTTCGCCCGCTTTTCGCTGAGCACCTGATTGGCATCTTCACTGCCAACCGAGTCTGTGTAGCCGACGACGAGCATCAGCGCGTTGTCAGTCGTTTCAGCCTGTTGCGCGGTGGAGCAGAGTTCCGCCTTGGCAGCCTCCGACAGCGTCCATTTGCCGGTGTCGAAATAGACGTTTGTCGTGCCCTTCACATTATACTTGTCGATATCGCCCATGCGGCCGCGCAGCGCCTCGGTTGCAGCGGACTGTTCGGCGAACTGCTGGGACGTGCCGACGCGGATCATGTTGACCGTTTTGAAGTCCCTGCCCTTGAAGCTGATCTGGCTGGCAATCAGATCCGTGCCTGCCTGCAATGTCTTCACCGTCACGGGCAGGCCGTTCAAAATATCGGCCTTGGTTGGTGTCTTGCCAGATCCCTTGATCTTGGTGATCTCGACCAGCTTGATGTCGACCATCGTGCCTGTATCGCTCGTAATGCGCACGCGGTCTCCCTTCCGCGCGGTGACAATCCCCTTCACATCCGGCCCCTTGGGGAGGGCCGAAAAGTCAATCGCAGCCTCTTGGCCGGTTACGACGATGTTGGGGTTAGAAGTGTCCTGGTCCTGCGCGAAGGCGATGCCCGCTCCAGAGGCGCTCAGCAGCGCAAACAGGACGGGTGCAACAGTAAAATTGGAAACGGCACGCATTGATATTCTCCCTTTGGCGACCCCCGTAGCCGGATGCCCTTGCTGAAGACAACCTGTCTGACCGATGAATGCATACGTGGATGTCATTGAAATCAGGGATGGTTTGTGGGTGGGGCGAGATGAGTTGAGGGGTAAGGTATCCCCTAGAACATATACTTCATCGTAATCGGCAGCTTCACCGCGTCCGCCCCCACAGCAAAGGCCGCGCTTTTAAATGTCGGCGGGCCCATGCGCACCGGCGGGTTGCGCGACATGCCAAAGCCTTCCTTGGGAATAAACAGCGCGACATCCATTTTGTTGTTGCCATTCTCATCATGGATAAGGGCAATGGCATAGGTGCCGGGGCCGACGCCCTCGAACTTCGCCGTCAACGTCGCGCGCGCGGGCAGCGCGATCTTGCGGCTTTTGGGGTCCTTCCCGCAATCTGGATAGGCTTTTGCATTAGCCGTCATGCACACAAGAACGTTGCCCTTGGCATTGCGCACGCCGGTGATGATCGCTTCGACGTCAGCCCCGGCCTTTGGCGCGTCCGTCACTGCCATCAAAGGCGAAGCGGCCAAGGCCAAGGTCAGTACCACACAGCCTGTCCCAAACACGGAAATAGAGCCCATAATTCCCCCGATACGCTTCGTGGTGCTTTTGGTGATGCGTTGCTGTTATCAGCCATTTCCCTGCTGCACCATGAACGAGCGCACGGGGAAACATCTCCCACCCCATGTGATTACCGACACCCATGATCGTCATGATCGATAACACGACGCCGAGCGCCGCGACATGGATGGGGATGAGGAACACAAGCGCGGGAATGACGACCGCGCCGGTGATCGCCTCCCACGGGTGAAAACTCATCGCTGCCCACGCGGTTGGCGGACGGCTTTCATGATGGACGGCATGGGCGATGCGGAACAAGCGAGGCTGATGCATCCAACGGTGCGTCCAGTAAAACCATGTGTCGTGGAGCGCGAGAAAGGCGAGCACCGAGACCGGCAGATACCAGAGCGGATAGGCATGCACGTCCGTATAAATCTGCGTCCAGCCCTGCGCCTGCCAGCCCCAGGCGACAATGCCGGCCGGCACGCCATAGATCGCGGCGGACGCAAGGCTCCACCCAATCTCGCGCCGCATCTGCCTGTCCAGCCCGACATAAAGCCCGCGATGCTTCACCCGCGTCGCCCAAGCAAAGGCGCCGCTGGTGATCAGATAGCGCACGCCGACGATCACCGTCATGGCGACGGCGGAGATCAGGATGGCGGGGAGTGCGATCATGCAGGGACTATGCCGTATCCCGATGCTTCACGCAAAGTCGCCTCACGCGAAAATCGTGATGTTCTGGCGACCCATCAGGATAGGGCGGCCCGCTTCATCCCACATGCCCATTGTCTGTCCGGCATAGCCATGGCCGACGGCATCATCCTTGGATCGCAGCAACACCCAGCCCTTAGCATCGTAGCGCGTGGCATCCGCCAGATCGAAATTCCAAGTCATCGAACTGATGGCAGCAGGGCCCGTCAGGCGCGGCATGGAGGCTGGCGGAAGGGCATCGCCCAATGTTACCAGCGAAACGAGGCCCGCAGGCGCGTCCGCATCCTTATGGCGGACCCAGACGATCATATCGCCATCGTCCGCGCCTGTGACGGGATAGCCGCCGCCTGCATAACGCATTTCAAAATGCTGGGCGAAGGTGGGCGCCCATTGCCGGAACAGCGGCGGACAATCCTCGGGACGCGGCACGTCCGGCGCGGCGGGGGCTTCAACGGCAAAGGCAGATTCACGTTCTCCGCCAAAGGCAAAGAGCGTGCGGGTGGCGACAACGCCATCAGCGATGAGATCACACGCCATGAACGTCACGGATTTGCCGCGCCGCAGCACCGTCGGCACCAGCGTCGCCTCACCGCCCGATGGGCCGATAAAGGCAATCTGAGCTGACCGCAGCGGGGGCAGATCAGGCACCAGCCGTTCACAAGCGGCAAAGCAAAGTCCGGCGGAGACGCCACCATAAAGGGTGCGGCCCTGCCGCCAATCTTCACTGGCGTTGACGGACCAGCGCCCGTCTCCCGCATCTGAAATGCTGCCGATCAGTGCGCCAAGCGGTGTCATCAGTTCTTTAATCCTCTCGGCCTTTCGCTTTTCCGGCAACGCCATTAGAGCGCGATGGTGCCTGACGCTACCACCCATTGTGACATCGCCATTGCCGGGGGCGGCCTTGCCGGGTGCCTGATCGCGCTGGCATTGGCCGAACGTCAGCCGCAGCTTGACGTGCGCATCGTCGAGGCGGGCGAGACGCTCGGCGGCAATCACATCTGGTCGTTCTTTGATAGCGATGTGGCCGACACCGACCGCTGGCTGATCGCGCCGCTGATCGTCCATCAGTGGCAGGGCTATGACGTTCTGTTTCCCAAGCTCAAACGCACGATGAGCGCGACCTATAACAGCATTACCTCTGACCGGCTGGACGCGCATGTGCGGCAGGTTCTGGCTGCTGAAAAGATCATCCGCGCCGACGTGAAACACGTAACGCCGGACCAGATCACGCTGCGCGACGGACGGACAATCACCGCGCGGCTCACCATCGACGCACGGGGGCCGGGCGATCTCTCCACACTGAAGCTTGGCTGGCAGAAATTTGTCGGGCAGAAGGTCCATGTCCCCGGCGGGCACGGCCTCACCCGTCCCATTGTGATGGACGCGACGGTCGACCAGATTGACGGCTACCGCTTCGTCTATTGCCTGCCCTTTGATGCCGAGACGGTCTTCATTGAAGACACCTATTATAGCGACACGCCCGACCTTGACGTGCCCGCCATCCGCGCGCGCATCATTGCCTATGCCGCCGCAAAGGGCTGGCAGACCAATGGTGGCGGACATGAGGAAGCAGGCGTCCTGCCTGTCATCATCGGCGGAGATTTCGACGCCTATTGGCGCTCAACCGGTCCCGGCATCGCGAAAGCGGGCATAAGGTCTGGCATGTGCCAGCCGACGACCGGCTATACCCTGCCCGATGCGGTGCGGCTTGCGACCCGTCTTGCGGCGGACCCGGGCATGACGCCCGCGCAGTTCGAAGCGCTGGCACGCAACCACTGGCAGGCGCGCGGTTATTACCGCCTGCTCGACGCCATGTTGTTCGGCGCGGCACTGCCGGGGCACCGCTACCGGATTTTTGAGCGTTTCTATGGCCTTTCGTCCAGCTTGATTGAGCGCTTCTACGCGGGTCAATCGACCCTATTGGATAAGGCGCGCATTCTCACAGGAAAGCCGCCCGTGCCCATCGTCCGGGCCATTCGCGCCATCTGGGGATTAAGAACATGAAGACAGCAATCGTGATCGGCGCCGGCTTTGGCGGCCTTGCGCTCGGCATCCGGCTCCAGTCGGCAGGCATCCAGACGACCATCGTTGAAGCGCGCGATAAGGCAGGTGGGCGCGGCTATCACTGGAAGCGGGAGGGCTTCACCTTTGATGCCGGGCCTACAGTCATCACTGATCCGCCTTGCCTGGAAGAGCTTTGGGCGCTGTCCGGCAACAAGATTTCCGACGACGTCGACCTGATGCCAGTGAAGCCCTTCTACCGGCTCAACTGGCCCGATGGCACCAATTACGATTACGCCAATGATGAAGAGGCACTGCGCGAAGAGATCCGCAAGATCGCGCCAGATGACCTCGACGGCTATGAGAAGTTTCAGGACTATTCGCGCGGCGTGGAACGGGAGGGCTATCAGAAGCTCGGCTCCGTCGCGTTCCTCTCCATCCTGTCGATGCTGAAGGCAGCGCCCGCCTTGGCGCGCTATCAGGCTTGGCGGTCGGTCTATTCGATCGCGTCCAAATATGTGAAGAATGACAAGCTCCGTCAGGCGCTGTCGTTCCAGACGCTCCTTGTGGGCGGCAATCCGATGACGACGAGCTCGATCTACGCGCTCATCCACACCATCGAAAAGCGCGGCGGCGTCTGGTTTGCCCGCGGCGGCACGAACAAGCTTGTGTCCGGCATGGTCGCCTTGTTTGAGCGGCTGGGCGGCACAATCCGGCTGGGCGATCCGGTGGAAGAAATTGAAATGCAGGGCAACCGCGCGACCGGCGTGCGCACCGCCTCCGGCTGGCAGCAATCGGCAGATGCTGTCGCCACCAATGGCGATCTGATGCACAGCTATGCCAAGCTGCTCGGCAATCACCCGCGCGGCAAGAGTGCGGCCAAATCGTTGAAGCGCAAGCGCTGGTCGCCGTCCTTATTCGTCGTGCATTTCGGGGTCAAAGGCACCTTCCCCGAGATACCGCACCACATGATCCTGTTCGGCCCGCGCTACAAAGGGTTGCTCGACGATATCTACAATAATGGCCGCGTGCCGGAGGACTTCTCGCTCTATCTCCACCACCCCAGCGTGACCGATGCGTCGATGGCGCCCGAGGGGCATTCGACCTTCTACGTGCTCGCGCCCGTCGCGCATCTCGGCAAGGCGAAGGTCGATTGGGATGGCGACTTCGGCAAGCAATTTGCCGAGAACATCCTTGAGGAAGTCGCGCAGCGCCTGATGCCCGACCTGAAAGAACGCATCGTCACCCAGTTCCACTATGCGCCGACCGATTTCGGGCGGGATTTGTCTGCCAACCTCGGCAGCGCCTTCAGCCTGGAGCCGGTCCTGTGGCAGAGCGCCTGGTTCCGCGCCCACAACCGCGATGATGTGATCGACAATCTCTATTTTGTCGGCGCAGGCACCCATCCGGGCGCAGGCATCCCCGGCGTGGTCGGCAGCGCGAAGGCGACGGCGGCGCTGATGTTGGAAGATCTGGCCTGACGTCTCGACTTTGCGGGGCAGGACCGGCTAGGGAAGCGCGCATGAAACGCATCGCCGTCTATTGCGGGTCTGCGACCCCGGCCGACCCTGTCTATATCGAAACCGCGCGCCTTGTCGGGCGGACGCTTGCTGAAAAGGGCATTGGCGTCGTTTATGGCGGCGGACGCCTCGGCCTGATGGGTGCCGTCGCCGACAGCGCACTGGCCGCGGGTGGCGAGGTGATCGGTGTCATCCCGGAAGCGCTGGTCGGCAGCGAAGTCGCCCACAAAGGCTGCACGGAATTACACGTCGTGCCTGGCATGCATGAGCGCAAGCGCATGTTCACCGACCTGTCGGACGGCTTCCTCACCATCCCCGGCGGCGTCGGCACGATGGATGAGCTTTGGGAAGCGATCAGCTGGGCGCAGCTTGGCTATCACGCAAAGCCGGTCGGGCTACTCAACGCAGCTGGCTTTTACGATAAGCTGATCGAATTCAACGCGCATATGATTTCGGTCGGCTTCATTCGGGATCAGCATAAGGGCATCCTGATCGCCGACGACCAGTTGGAGCGTCTGCTCACCCGCATGTCGATGTACGAGCCGCATCAGCCCATCTTTGCGATGACATCGGAAGACCTTTGACGATGGACCGCGCCGCCTTGGTAGAGACGGCGCGCGACAGCATCGCCAAGGGCTCCAAATCCTTTGCACTCGCCTCCAAGCTGTTTGCGCCCGACGTCCGCGCGCGCGCATGGCTGCTCTACAGTTGGTGCCGCAAGTGCGATGACATTGCCGACGGGCAAGACCATGGCGGCGCGCTGACCAAGGTCGAGGACCCCGCCGAACGGCTGGCCTTCCTGCGCGACATGACGGAACGGGCACTTGCAGGCGAGACGACCGGCGATCCGGCATTTGATGCACTTGGCCTCGTCGCCAAGGAATGCGCCCTGCCCGCAGAGTGGCCGCGTGACCTGATTCAGGGGTTTGCCATGGATGCGGCGGACTTCTCTCCGCGCGACGAAGCAGAGCTGCTTACCTATTGTTATCATGTGGCCGGCGTTGTCGGGCTGATGATGGCGGTCATCATGGGCGTCTCACCCAAGGATGCGGACACACTCAAACGCGCCAATGATCTGGGCCTGGCCTTCCAGTTGGCCAATATCGCGCGCGACATCCGCGAGGATGCCGATGCCGGACGCTGCTATGTCCCCGCAGAGTGGCTCACCGCGGCGGGCATTCCCCCGGGCGCGCATATGATGGCAGAGCACCGCGCAGCGATGGCAACCATTGCACAGCGGCTGGCGGACCTGTCCGCAGGCTATGAAGCGAGCGCCCGCATCGGGGCGCGGCGCCTGCCCTTCCGATCGCGCTGGGCTGTGCTCTCTGCCGCCGGCATCTATGGCGATATCGCCCGCGAAGTCGCACGGCGGGGCGAAACAGCGTGGGATGATCGCGTGGTCACGTCAAAGGCGGCCAAAGTCGGCTGGGTCACGCGGGCTTTGGTTGGGGCCGTGATCAGGCCACGCTGATGGCGTTGCGGTCCGATGCCGCCAATCGCTTGTGCGGCATCCCCAGCACTTCCCCGAACAGCGGCACTGCCCGCGCCAAGGCCCAGGCCGCCCAGCAACTCGTCAGAACCAGCACCACCAGCAGGCCAAAGGCAGGCAGGCCGACAATGCCCGCCTCCCGCATCGCCCAGCCTGCCAGAACGATAACCGTTTGATGGATGACATAGGCTGGAAAAATCGCGAGCGCCAAAGTCTGCCGCCAAGGGTGGTCCCGGTTGAAGATGACATCCGCCAGATGGAGCGCGACGGGTAGCATCGCCCAAGCCATACCGGTGTCAGCGGCAACCTGCGCCGTCATGATGAGCCGTGACGGCGTGTCGACCGGCAGCGCAACCCCGATCCATATGGCGGCCAGACAGAGGAGCGACAGAACCAACGCGACGCGCCAGATGCGCCGCACCGCCGCCCAGACCTGCGGGAAGTGCGCCAGCGCAAAGCCGAGCAGGAAGGCCGGGATATAGTGGATGTCGCCGATGAGATCAGAATAGCGGCTGGCATCATCCAGATGGACGGCCATCAGCCCCAGTCGCCCGGTGAGCAGCACCAGCAGCGGCAAATAGAGCAGACGTCCCCCCCGACACAGCCAAGCCAAAGCGGGTTCAAGGCGCGCCTTCCAGTCCGGCCAGAGGATCAGCGCAGCCGCCAGCAGGCCGGTATAGGCCCATAGGTAGCCGAGGAACCAGAGATGCTCCCAATTCGGGAAAAACTGACCGGCGATTTTATGAAAGGCAAATTCCTCATGGGTCAGAAAATGGAGCATCGACTGGTGATGCCCGCCCATTTCCATCCGAACCCACCCCTGCGGCGGCACAAGGATGAGCGTCCCGAACAGAAGCGGGATCAGCAAGCGCCGGCTGCGTTCCCCAAAGAAGGCCCCGACCGACGCAAAGCGCTGCAACATGGCAGCGGAGGCAAAGCCCGAAACGGCGAAGATCACCATCAGCCGCCAGGGCGAGACAGCGGCAATGGGATAGGCCAGCCATGGCTCAATTTCCGGCGATTTCACGAGCCAATGGCCCGGCGCAAAATAGAGGCCGATGTGATAGAGGATCAGGATGGCGAACGCGCCGATGCGGAGCCAGTCCAGCCCGAAATGGCGCCCGATCCGCCCGGTTTCGACATTCCCCTGCACGTTGCAACGCACCCTTGCTTCCCGCCCTCCCAACGCTTTGGAGGCCTTCGAGTTTTTAAAGTGCAGGACTGAAGATTGATTTAAGGACGATTTGCCCTGTTTTGCGCCTTTGCCTCGGCGCGCGCCTGCCTGTATAGGCGCACCCATGTCTTCGATCCGCCCCTGGCGCGACATAGCGCGCCGCACATCCCGTCAGATCATGGTTGGCAATGTGCCCGTTGGTGGCAATGCGCCCATCACCGTCCAGACGATGACCAACACCCTCACCTCTGACGCCAAGGCGACGATCGATCAGATCCGCCGCTGCGAGGATGCGGGCGCAGACATCATCCGCGTCTCCTGCCCCGATGTGGAATCGACAGCGGCACTGAAAGACATCGTCCGCGCGGCGCGCGTGCCGATCGTGGCAGACATCCATTTCCATTATAAGCGCGCGCTGGAAGCCGCCGATGCAGGGGCGGCCTGTCTGCGCATCAATCCCGGCAATATCGGGTCGGCGGAACGCGTGAACGAAGTCGTCAACGCGGCCAAAGCCAATGGCTGCGCGATCCGCATCGGCGTAAATGCAGGCAGCCTTGAGAAGGACCTGCTCGAAAAATATGGCGAGCCCTGCCCCGAAGCGCTGATCGAGTCCGCGCTCGACCATATCAAGCTGCTGCAGGACCGCGATTTTCACGAATATAAGGTGGCGGTCAAAGCGTCGGACGCGTTCCTCGCAGTTGCGGCCTATATGGGCCTCGCCGAAGCGGTCGATTGCCCGCTGCATCTGGGCATTACCGAAGCGGGCGGTCTGATCGGCGGCACAGTGAAGTCTGCCATCGGCATCGGCAACATGCTTTGGGCTGGCATTGGTGACACGATCCGCGTCTCGCTCTCCGCCGAGCCGGAAGAAGAAGTCCGCGTCGGCTATGAAATTCTGAAAACCTTGGGCCTGCGCACGCGCGGCGTCCGCGTCGTCTCCTGCCCCAGCTGCGCACGGCAGGGCTTTGACGTGATCCGCACCGTCCAGAAACTCGAAGATGCGCTCCAGCACATCAAGACGCCAATGAGCCTCTCCGTCCTCGGCTGCGTCGTCAACGGCCCCGGCGAGGCACGCGAAACCGATATCGGCATCACCGGCGGCGGCAATGGCAAGCACATGGTCTACCTCGCCGGCGTCACAGACCACCATGTCGAAGACGACGCGATGGTCGCGCATATCGTGAAGCTCGTCGAAGCCAAGGCGGCGGAAATCGACGCGGGCAGCGCGGTGAGCATGGACACGCTGCACGGGAAGGCCGCGTAAGCGAACCTTTTCTTTTGACCTCTCCCCGCACGCACCTTCCCGCCGCCCATCTGCTGCTCGCTGTCCTTATCATGGCGGTGTGGGGGACGAACTTTGTCGTCATCAAATTTGCGCTGGCGCATCTGCCGCCGTTGACGTTGGCGTTGCTGCGTTTTTCGCTCGCCTTCTTCCCGCTAGCCTTCTTCCTGCCGCGTCCAAAGGTGGGCTGGGGCAACCTCGCCGCTTATGGCATGCTTATCGGCGCGGGCCAGTTCGGCGTGCTGTTCACCGCGATGCGCGCAGACATCACGCCGGGGCTCGCCTCGCTGGTCGTCCAGACGCAGGTCTTCTTCACGATCTTCCTGTCGATGCGGCTGACCGGAGAGCGGGTCGCGCTTTACCAGATTGTCGCCTTGCTGATCGCGGGCTGTGGCCTTGCGACCATCGCGCTCCACACCGATGGCACCGCAACGCCGCTCGGCCTCGCGCTGGTGCTGGTCGCCGCGTTCAGCTGGTCGAGCGGGAACATGGTGTCGCGCAAGGCGGGGCCGCAGAACATGTTGGCCTATGTCGTCTGGTCGAGCGTCTTTGCTGTGCCGCCGCTGCTGATCTTCGCTTTGCTGCTCGAAGGGCCAACGCGCATGTTGGCGGGCATCCGTGCCGCTGATGCCGCGACTTGGGGTGCCGTCGCTTGGCAATCGGTGGGAAATACGATGTTCGGCTACGCTGCCTGGGGCTGGCTGCTCAATCGGCATCCGGCCGCGATGGTCGCGCCGATGGCGTTGATGGTCCCGGTCTTCGGGCTCGGGGCCTCGGCCCTTCTGCTAGGCGAACCGCTCCAGCCATGGAAACTCACCGCCTTCGCGCTCGTCATGGCGGGCCTGTCGGTCGGAATGTTGTGGCCAAGGATCAAACAGAGGTTGAAGATATGACGCTTTCCATCCGCGTCGCCACGCGCGACGATATTGGCCTGATTGCCCAGTTCATCCGCGCGCTGGCAGAGTATGAAAAGCTGCTCCACGAGGTCCGCTTTGATGAGGCGGTGCTGGCCGAAAAGCTGTTCGGCGCACGCCCCTATGCGGAAGTCCTGATCGGAGAGATCGACGGCACAGCACAGGGTTTCGCCTTGTTCTTCCACAATTTTTCCACCTTTGAGGGCAAGCCCGGCATCTATCTGGAAGACTTGTTCGTGACGCCGGAAGCGCGCGGCTCAGGCCTTGGCACCGCGCTGCTGGCGGAGCTGGCGCGGCTGGCGGTGGAGCGGGATTGCGCGCGGCTCGACTGGTCGGTGCTCGATTGGAATGAACCCTCCATCGGTTTCTACAAGGCCTTGGGGGCCAAGGCGCTGGACGAATGGACCGGCTTCCGGCTGGAAGGGGCCGCCCTTTCGGAACTCGCGGCGCGCAGGGGTTGAACGTCCGCTCTGCCTCCCCATCTTGAACCCATACCGGCGGCAACACCCCGCCGAGGTGAGAAGACCCCATGATTGACGTTCGACCCTTTGGCGGCCTTGGCCATGCGGACCATGGCTGGCTCAATGCGCGCCACCATTTCAGCTTTGCAAATTATCATGACCCTGCCCGCATGGGTTGGGGCGCGATCCGCGTGTGGAATGATGATGAGATTGGCGCCAAGACGGGCTTCCCCCCGCACGGCCATGCCGACATGGAAATCATCACCTATGTCCGCACAGGGGCGATAAGCCACCGCGACAGCCTGGGCAATGAAGGCCGGACACCCGGCGGCGATGTTCAGGTGATGAGCGCAGGCACGGGCATTCAGCACGCCGAATATAATCTGGAAACAGAGACAACGACCCTCTTCCAGATCTGGGTGTTGCCTGATGCGCGTGGCGGCGAACCCAGCTGGGGCCAGCGCGCCTTTCCCAAGAGCAACCGCGCAGGACAATGGGTGACACTCGCCAGTGGCAAGGACGAGAAGAACGGCGACGGGGATGCGCTGCCCATTCGTGCCGACGCCCAAGTGCTTGGCGCAACCGTGAAAGCCGGAGAGACGCTGACCTATGACGCAGACCCTGCGCGGCACATCTACCTAGTGCCCGCGACAGGCCGGATCACCGTCAACGGTGTGTCCGCCAACGCCCGCGACGGCATTGCGATTACTGGCGAAACGCGATTGGTGATTGAAGCTGAGGACGAGGCGGAACTGGTGCTGGTGGACGCCAGATAAGGCTGCCCTCAATCCGTTTGTCCTGAGCTTGTCGAGCCGAAGGCAACCGAAGGTCAACGACAGTCCTTGACTGTTCACCAAAGGCAGAAGGACGGCGCTTCGACAGGCTCAGCGCAAACGGAGTGGGTTGTTACCCCGTCCGGTAATCCGCAATGACCTGTCCGGCGGCGCGGAGCTCAGCCTCATGGCCGGCTTCCCGCCAGCTTTCGGCGAGCGCCTCTGCTTCCCATTGCAGCATCGCGGGATGGGCGATGATGTGGTCGACCCACGCCTGCCCGGCCGCGCCGACATCCAGACCATAGGTCCGCACGCGATACGCCACCGGCGCAAAGAAAGCGTCCGCCGCGCTGAATTCAGCCCCCGCCAGATAGGGGCCACCAAAGCGGGACACGCCTTCCGCAAACAACTCCGCAATGCGGGCCACATTGGCTTTCAGTGCGTCCGACATTGGCTTGGGCTTCACCCGCACGCCGACATTCATGGTGCAATCATTGCGCAGCGCAGCGAAGCCGGAATGCATTTCAACGACCGCGCATTGCGCCCAGGCGCGGGCATCGGCGTCCTTGGGCCAGACACCGTCATGCCGGTCTGCCAGATAGAGGGTGATGCCAAGGGAATCATGGATCGTCCGGCCTTCATGCCGCAGCACAGGCACTTGGCCAGTGGGGGAGAAGCTGCGGAACTCCTCATAATTGCTGGGCTTGGTGAAGGGTTCCAGTTGATCCTCAAAAGGCAGGCCCAGTCCCTTCATCAGCATCCAGGGTCGCAGCGACCAGCTGGAATAATTCCGGTTGGCAGTGATCAGCGTGTAGGTCATGCAGGCTCCAGTCCGAGCGGACGATCTAGGTCTGCCCGGATATGCCGCGCCGCCAGCCAATAGTGAAGCCCCGCCCAAAGGTAGAAACAGGACAGCACGCCCATGGCAAGCGTCAGCCCATCGCCCGGCGTGGCCGCCGATTTGGTGAAGTGATCGCTGAGTGCACCGAGGATGACAGGGCCGATCCCGCCGCCCACCAGCGAGTAGATCATGTTGGTGAAGGCCGAGCCCGTCGCGCGCATCCGGGGATGGAGCATATTCTGAAATGTGCCGAATGTGGGCCCCAAATAGCAATATTGCGCGAGCGCCGACACGCCGATGAGGAGGATCGCCATTGTCGCTGTGTCACGCGATACCGCGAGCAGGAACAGCGGTGTGGAAAGGGTAAGCGTGATGGCGGGCACAAGGGCATAGCTGCGCCGGTCCCGCTTGGCCCAGCGGTCTGCCAGCAACCCTGCCCCAACGACGCTGACCGCCGCAGGCAGCGCCGCGACCAGCCCGGAGGTCAGCCCCGCCTGCACCAGCGAGAAGCCGAATTTCCGCATGAAGAGCGAGGCCATGAAGGCGTTCAACCCAAAGCCGACGAGCGAGGCGACGGCCGATCCGATCAACATGTGCCGCATCGTCGGCCAGCTGAAATAGCGGGCGATGACCCGCAGCATGGGCGGGACATCGTCTGTCTTCGCGACCGCATCATGCTGGCCGCGTGTCGGTTCCTCAACGAACAAATGCAGCGCAATGGCGAGAAGGAAGCCGGGGATTGCGGCGCAATAGAGCGCCATCTGCCAGCCATAGCTGTGCGCGATGAGCGACCCGCCTGCCGCCCCGATGAAGGCACCGAGCGGCGGGGACAGCATCGACACCGAAATCGCTGTGGCGCGCTTCTCCGGCGGGAAATAGTCCGAGATCACCGAAGACGTAGACGGCAAGCCCACCGCCTCCCCCACGCCCACGCCGATGCGCGCGGTGAGCAGCTGGGCAAAGTTGGTCGCAAAGCCCGTTGCCGCCGTCGCGATGGACCAGAACAGGGTGCCGAAAGAGATGAGCGTCAGGCGACGGTTGCGCTCTGCGATCCGCGCCATAGCAAGGCCGAGCACGACATTGAGCACGGCAAAGGCGAGGCCGTTGACCAACCCGATTTGTGTATCGGAAAGGCCGAAGTCCGCCTTGATCGGCTCCACCAGCACATTCATGATGATGCGGTCGATAAAGCCGACAATGCCGATCGACGTCAGCAGGACGAGCGCCAACACAGGCGACGTCCGTCGCAGCGCGGTCAATCGGGACATGAACTCTCCTCAGGTTCTTTGTCCCCTTGTGGCGGGACAGGGGGCTGAGGTGCAAGCGGGATTGTTGGGATGTCTCTATAAGCACCCCGTCACCCCAGCGGAGACCGGGGTCTCCCAGTTGGGGCGCACGAGATGCCAGCCTGCGCTGGCATGACGGTAGAGGGGCTTTAACCCACCGGTTCCGTGTGCAGCCAATCCGCATGGCGTGGGGCCGTTTTGGTCCGGCTCCATTCCTCCAGCATCAGCGGCGCGACGCGCTTGAGTTCGGCGTGCTGTTCTGCCGTCCCGATGTTGCACGCGAGTTCCAGCCGGTGGCCATTGGGATCAAAGAAATAGATCGACCGGAAAATGCCGTGATAGGTGGGGCCGAGCACCTCCACTCCTTGCGCCTCGATATGCGCCTTGGCCGCGAGCAACGCGTCGAGATCAGGTACTTCAAACGCCAGATGCTGCACCCAGGCGGGCGTGTTCGCGTCGCGGCCCATCTCAGGCTGGTTGGGCAGTTCAAAGAAGGCGAGCACATTGCCGCCGCCCGCATCGAGGAAGACATGCATGTACGGGTCATACTCCCCCGTGGACGGCACATGGTCCTCCGCAAAGGCGGTGGTATATTCCATGCCAAGCACACGGGCGTACCAGTCCACGGTCTCCTTCGCGTCACGGCAGCGATAGGCGACATGGTGGATGCGGCTCAATTTAACGGGCGAGGGATTAATCGAGGGCGTCATGCGTCCGCCCCCTCAAGCGCACCGCGGCGCATCTGATCCCGCTCCATAGACTTGAAGAGCGCCGTAAAGTTGCCCTCGCCAAAGCCTTCATCCTTCTTGCGCTGGATGAATTCAAAGAAGACCGGCCCGATCACGGTCTGGCCGAAAATCTGGAGGAGCAGGCGCGGGTCACCTTCCTGCGTAGAGCCATCGAGCAGGATGCCGCGCCGCTGCAATTCGGCAACTGGCTCGCCATGCCGCGGCAGACGTTCATCCAGCATCTCATAATAGGTCGCAGGCGGCGGCGACATGAAGGGCGTGCCGAGCGCCTTGAGCTTGTCCCAAACGCCGATCAGATCCTCACAGATGAAGGCGATATGCTGGATGCCCTCGCCATTATACTGGCGCAGAAATTCCTCAATCTGCCCGCCGCCGGAGCGGCCTTCTTCATTGAGGGGGATGCGGATTTTGCCATCGGGCGCGGTCATCGCGCGGCTCGTCAGGCCAGTATATTCGCCCTTAATGTCGAAATAGCGAATCTCACGGAAGTTGAAGACGCGTTCATAGAAGCGCGCCCAATGGTCCATCCGCCCGCCATAAACATTGTGCGTCAGATGATCGATGCGCAGCAGGCCAGTGCCAACAGGGTGGCGGTCCACCCCCGGCAGCCAGTCAAAATCAATATCGTAGATGGAGAGCGCGCCCGGTGCGTCGACGCTGTCATACCGGTCGATCAGATAGATGATCGCCCCGCCAATGCCGCGAATGGCAGGAAGCCGAAGCTCCATCGGGCCGGTGCGCGTCTCAACAGGTTCGGCCCCGCGTTCGAGCGCGAGGTCATAAGCCAACCGCGCATTGCGGACGCGAAAGGCCATGCCACAGGCCGAGGGGCCGTGTTCTGCGGCGAAATAGGTGGCGGGGCTTTTGGGTTCATAGTTGGCGATCAGGTTGATCTCGCCCTGCCGCCACAAATCCACATCCTTGGACCGGTGCCGCGCAACCTGCGTGAAGCCCATTGCCGCGAACACGGGTTCCAGCATGCCTTTGTCCGGCGCGCAAAACTCAATGAATTCAAACCCATCGAGGCCCAGCGGATTTTCAAACAGGTCAGTCACATCAATCTCCGGCACGCACACAATATAGTTTCACTTGCAACTATATTGTGTGCGGAGGTGCGGAGTCAAATGGGAGAGCTCACCCCGCCGGCCGCGCCTGTTGAAAGGAAAGGACCTCGCCCATCAGCGCCTCGACCTCCCCGTCCGCCTGATCCGGAAAAGGCTCCGCCTCGACCAGATAATCATTGGCGACATCCAGCAGGGTCGCGACCTGCATCAGATCAAGCTGATAGCGCCGCGTGAGGCGGGACCAGGCCCGGAGCATCGCCTCATAGACCGGCAACATCGGCCGCTGCGCGCGCGTGCCCGCCATCCCCGCGAGCTCCCGATACAGGCCGCGTTGGATCAAATGTTCGGCAAAGGCGCCGTGCCGCCCCTCAAACACCGGATCAAAGCCCGCAAAGCGCGCCAACCGGTGCTGGGCAAAGGGATGCGCGGGGCCCACATCGCGCAACGCGAGATAAATCGCGCGGTACATTTCCAGCACCTCCGTCACGCGGTCACATTCTTCGATGTCGAGCGTATCGGGCAGCGCGAACAGCGTGCCACAATATTCGCTGGCAAACCCTTCCTCGAGCGCCCCGCGCATCTGCGCATAGCCCGCATTGTCATCCGGATAGAGCGCTTCGAGCAGACGAAGCTGATAAATGAACGACAGCCGTTCCTTCTTGGTGAGATGCATCTGAAGTCTCCCTTGTCACGTCGCGAGTGCGCGGCGCTGGGGCCGCAGGGAGGGTAACGACAGAGATCTCGCCAAATTGAGTGGAGTTTATGCCAATGTTGAACGTTTAGAGTAAAACGGGTTACCGATCACGTGCGCAATGAAACACCTTTAGCCAGCCAAGCGCCGAAGTGAGATCCATACTGTCAGAACTTGTGAAGAGTCATTTTCAAATGAGCAGTGACATGAAAACCAAGCAGTGGGCAGAATGGGACGCCCGCCAGAGTCCCGTCGGATTCTACAATCTGTCACTTTCATATTTGGACATCGCGGATGACCTGACAGAGCGGATGCACAAAAATCAGCTCAAATTAGCATTCGATGCCCCCGTGCGACATTCATATGCTCACGCATGGGAATTGGCTCTAAAAGCTTGTCTGTTTGCGCAAGGTTTTCGTCCGAAGGAGTTGAAAACGAAGTTCGGTCACGACGTACATAAGATTTGGCAGAGTGTCGATCACAATAGATTTTCTCAACTACGTCTCACGCCAGAAACCGAGCAGATAGCTGAACATCTTGGCGGCTTTCATTTAGAGAAGTCTTTCGCTTATCCGGTAGCTGGAGCAACAAACTATCTGCCTCTTTCTATAATAAAGGCAGAATCAAAGCGGTTCCGATTGCAGCGGATTGAGATTGCCCGCCTGTTTGAACTGACGGCCGGTTAGCTACGAGCTGTTGTACTTTAGGTATCACAAGCCAATCGCCCCCTCAAAAAAAGAAAAACACCCCCGCGACAAAGCTGGTCGCCGCCACCCCCTCGCCAGCCGCCCGCGCAAATCTTGCCGTGTCGCCCAGCTTCCGTTCCCGATGCACACCCACGTAAGGCGCGAGCCTCGGCTGGATGGCGTAGCGCAGGCGCAGGCCGCCGGACAGTTCGGTGATCCCGCTGCCCAGACCAAGCGCGGGGACGTCCTGCGCGGAAAGGTCTGCTTCCAACCGCGACTGGAGGATCAGGCGGTTCGTCAGGCGCATGTCGTGCGTCAGTTCCACCCGCGCGGTCACATCGCCTGTGTGGGAGAGGAAGACGGCGCCTTCCGCCTCGATCCAATAGGGCAGCATCGCATCGACGCCGATTGTCGCGTGGGTGCGCGCGGGGCCGTGGCCGAAATCCTGCCGGACGCCCGTTTCCAGATTGGCATAGGGGCCGATGGCGTGGCTCCACAAAGCGCGAACCTCACCGTGCTCCACCGTGCCGGCTGCCATCGCGCCTTCGGAGCGGAGGAGGAAGCGGTCGAGATCACCGCCGGTCGAGGCACGGCCCTGCCAGGCGAGGCCGTCTTTCACCTTGCCCATGCGCCATTCCAGCTGGTCGAGCCGGACCAGCGACGTGCGGCTGTCCCGCGTGGACCGGAACAACGCGGCGCGGGCCTGCGCCATGGCCTTGGGATCATGCAGCACATCGGCGGCCCAATCTCCGGCGTCTGCCGGCGCGGCCTCCGCCGCTTGGGGCATCGGCATGGCGGGGCCCATGTGATGGCTATGGTCCTGCGCGACGGCAGGTGCCGCCAGCAACAGCGCCGCCGTGAAAGTCAACGCGTCCCTCATGCCCGCACCTTCAGGATGCGGAACATGCCCGTCTCCATGTGGAACATCATGTGGCAGTGCATCGCCCAATCGCCGAGCGCGTCTGCCGTCATGTCGATGGAGAGCTTGCCGCCGGGCAGCACGTTGACGGTGTGCTTCAGCGGCTGGTCGCCGGCGTCCGCGCCTGTGACCAGTTCAAAGAAATGGCCGTGGACGTGGATGGGGTGCGGCATCATCGTGTCGTTGATGAGGGTAATGCGCACGCGCTCATTCTGCCGGAACAGGATCGGCGCGGTCCGTTCGCTCATCCGCTCGCCATCGAAAGACCACATATAGCGTTCCATATTGGCGGTCAGGTGCATCTGGATCGTCCGCGTCGGCGCGGGGGCATCGTGCGGGGTCAGCGCCTTCAAGTCGGTGTAGCGCAGCACGCGGTGGTTGACGTCTTCCAAGCCAGTCGGCGCATCGCCGATCCGTTGGGCAGGCATGGGGGAGAGGGAGGCGACGCCGGCGTTCTTCTTCACCTGCGGTGCGACGGAAAAGTCGCGCATGTTCATGGAGCTATGGTCCATCATCGGCACGTCAGGCTTGGAGAGGTCCAGCTCCATCGGCATCGCATGGTCCATGCCCATGTCTTTCATGGTGAGGAGCGGACGGGCGCGCAGCGCGGGCACGTCGCCGGACATCCCCGCTCTTGGCGCGAGGGTGGCACGGACAAGGCCCGAGCGGTCAATGGCTTCGGCGATGACGCCATAAGCGCGGTCCTCCGTCGGAGTGACGATCACGTCATAAGTTTCGGCAATAGCTATTTGAAATTCATCAGTTTCTATCGGACGAACATTTTGTCCGTCGGCTTGCACGACCGTCATGGCGAGGCCGGGAATGCGCACGTTGAAGTTGGTCATCGCCGACGCGTTGATGATGCGCAGCCGCACGCGCTCGCCTGCTTTGAACAGCCCGGTCCAGTTCTCCTCGGTCCCGTGGCCGTTGATGAGGTAGCGATAGACCGACCCCGTCACGTCCGAAATGTCGGTTGGGTCCATGTTCATTTGGGCCCATTCCAGCCGCTCCTTGAGCAACTGCTCCTTGCCCGCCAGCAAGCTGCCGACGGTCTGCTTCTGCCGGTTGAAATAGCCGCCCGCCTGTTTGAGCCGCGTCATGAGTTTGTGCGGGTGGATGAAGCTCCAGTCGCACAGGACCAGCACATGCTCGCGGTCGTACGCGACGGGGTCGATGCCTGCGGGGTCAATGATGATCGGCCCGAACTGGCCCATCGCCTCCTGCATGCCGCTATGGCTGTGATACCAATATGTCCCCGCCTGGCGGATCGGGAAGTCATAGGTGAACGTCTCGCCCGGCCGGATGCCGGGGAAGCTGATGCCGGGCACGCCATCAAACTGGAAGGGGACGAGCAACCCATGCCAGTGCAATGAGGTGTCCTCATCCAGCGTGTTGGTGACATGGAGGCGGACGTTCTGCCCTTCGCGCAGTCGGATCAGCGGGGCGGGCATTGTGCCGTTGACCGTCACGGCATGGCCGGTCTTCCCGCCGGTCGTGAAGCTGGAATGGCCGACCGTCAGGCGGATGTCTTCGCCGGACAACTCTCCCATGCCCGAGCCGAACCCGCCCGTCACGCTCTGCGCCCAAGCGGGGACCATCGGCAGCAGCGCCGACGCGCTGGCCGCACGCAGGAGCGTCCGTCGGTCGAGAGGGGGAACTTTCATCATTCTCCGTTCAGATAGGGGTGCCTATCGCGCAATCATCCCTATATCGATCTATGTATCGATATTCTCTTGCCCTTTCGGGCACAACCTGAGGACCCCTATGACCAAGCCCCTCTCCCTCATCGCCCTCGGCGCCGCGTTGACGCTGGCGACGCCTGCTCTGGCGCAGGTCAAGCTGGTGTCCTCAACGCCCGCTGCCAATAAGACTGCGGCAAAGCCCATGGCCGTTAGCCTGACCTTTTCAGACAAGATCGCCCCTAATGCATCAGGCTTGGATATCGTCATGCTCACCATGGCGGGGATGAAGGATCACCCGCCGATGAAGGTCACCGGCTTTACGGTAAGCGTGAGCGCGGATGGCAAGACGCTGATCGCGAAGCTGCCCCGCCCCCTGCCCGTCGGCACCTATCTAGTGACCTGGCGGGCCCTGTCGGCAGACAGCAAAGCCAGCGAGGGCAAGATCAATTTTGCGGTGAAGTAACCGGAGCAGCCGGAGCAGTCGGAGCAGTCGGCTTCTTGCTGCGCAGCTCATCGATTTCTGCCTGCCGCTTGGCCAGATAGTAATCGCGCAGCGCGGCATAGGCCGGCCGGTCACCGTTCTTCAGCTCCTGCCACTTCGCATCAAAGGCGACCCGATCATCCAGCGCATAGATCACGCCGGAGGGGAGCGTGTAATAGATGTTGTTGAACGGCGCCCCGACCACGGTCGGCAGGAAGGCAAGGTCCAGCAGCCGCCCTGTCACGTCACGCACCGTCGTCGCGCCGATCAACGGCAGATAGAGATAGGCCCCCGGCTTCACGCCATAATAGCCCATCGTATAGGCAAAGCCGTTGACGCGGTGCGGCAGGTGGAACGGCTTTTTCTTCGCCACATCGAACAGCCCCGCAACCCCGACCGTTGAGTTGATCGCAAAGCGGCCGACCGTCTCAAACGCCTTGCCCGGCTTCAGCTGGAGCAGGAAGTTCACCGCCACCACCGGTTCCCCGATGTTGAAGAGGAAATTGTGGAGGCCCTTGCGGATCGGTCCGGGCAGGCCATCCTTATAGGCCATGGCCACCGGGGCAACAACGGCGTCATCTGCGGCCTGGACCACTTCAAAACTGACTTCGTTCGCGCGCTTGAGCGGGTCTTCCTTCGGCGTCGGCTGGGCCGTGACGACAATGTCCTCAGCCACTGGCGCTGTCGCGGGAGACGGCGGCGCAGGCAAAGGCGCCGGGGCGACTGTCGGCGCATCAACCGGCGGGGCAGAAACTGTTGGGGCGGGCGCTGTCGGGGCGGACACAGTCGGGGCGGGCACCGCTTCGGGGTTGGCCTGCATCGCTGTCAGCATCAATGCCGTCGTAAATCCCGAAACACCCACTCAAAAATCCTTTCGCCGCGCATCTGCGGTACCGCTGCATAGACCCGGCAACCCTGCTCCAGCGTTAACAGAAACGTTAACATGGGTCGGCGGAGATGCGCTTTAACTTGGAGCCTGTGCAAAGCAAGCCGCGCCATTTCCGCACTGACATCTCCGTGCGGCATCGCTAAACGCAGCGGGATGACTGATCTGCCTATCTGCGTTGCAGCACTTTACCACTTCACGCGGTTTGAAGACCCGGCCGCCATCCGCGCCACCCTTGCCGATGCGTGCAAGGCGCACGGCATCAAAGGCACCCTTCTCATCGCGCGCGAAGGCATTAACGGCACGATTGCGGGCACCGACGCCGCCATCACCGCGATCCTCGACACCATCGGGAAACTGCCCGGCTGCGGCGGGTTCGAGTATAAGCTCTCCCGCGCCCGCGAGATGCCGTTCCACCGGATGAAGGTAAAGGTGAAGCCCGAAATCGTGACGATGGGGGAACCCGATATCGATCCGCTCGCCCGCGTCGGCCATTATGTGGCGCCGCAGGATTGGAACGCGCTGATCGCCGACCCCGACACTATCGTCATCGACACGCGCAATGATTATGAAGTCGCCGTCGGCACATTCCAGCGGGCGATTGACCCGAAGACCAAGACCTTTCGGGATTTCCCCGCCTGGTTCCGGGCGGAGCGGGAGCGGCTTTTGGGCAAAGGCACCCCGCCCAAGGTCGCGATGTTCTGCACCGGCGGCATCCGCTGTGAAAAGTCCACCGCCTTCCTGAAGGCGGAGGGGATTGAGGATGTCTACCACCTCCAAGGCGGCATCCTGAAATATCTGGAAACGGTGCCCGCCGAAGTGTCGCTGTGGGAAGGTGAATGCTTCGTGTTCGACCAGCGCGTGACCGTGCGGCACGGGCTGGAGCTTGGCTCGCTGGAGCTGTGCCACGCCTGCCGCCGCCCGATCAACGCGGAGGACCGCGCCTCGCCGCTGTATGAGGTCGGCGTCAGCTGCCCGGCTTGCTATGACGAGCGCACCGACGATCAGCGCGCCCGGTATCGCGAGCGGCAGCATCAGGTCGCCCTCGCTGAGGCGCAAGGCAAGCCGCATATCGGCGCGGTGATGGCCCCTCCCGATGACGACGCCCCATGACGACACCTAGCCCCGTCCTCTACAGCTTCCGCCGCTGCCCCTATGCGATGCGCGCGCGGCTTGCGCTGCTGGCCAGCGGCACGGTCTGCACCCTGCGGGAGGTGAAGCTCTCTGCCAAGCCACAGGAACTCCTCGACGCCTCCCCCAAGGGCACGGTGCCGGTGCTGGTGCTGCCCGATGGCCCAGTCATTGGCGGCCCAGTCATTGGCAGCGGAGTGATCGACGAAAGCCTGGACATCATGCGCTGGGCGCTCACACAGGCAGACCCGGACCATTGGCTGGCCGGCGAAGACGCCGCGCTGATCGCGGCCAATGATGGCCCGTTCAAGCATCATCTGGACCGCTATAAATATCCCCACCGTTATGATGTCGACCCGCTCGAACACCGAGCGGCGGGCGTGGCACATCTGGAGCTGCTGGAGGCCCGACTGGCCGCCTCTCCCTTTCTGTGCGGCCCGCACTGGACAATGACCGACGCCGCGCTCGCGCCCTTCGTCCGCCAGTTTGCGGAGACGGACCGAGCGTGTTTCGATGCACTACCCCTGCCTGCGGTGCAGAGGTGGCTGGCGGCGTTTCTGGCATCACCGATGTTTGCCGCGATCATGGTGCGGTGGCCAGTATGGCAGGCGGGGGATGCGGAGGTGCTGTTTCCGGGCGGATCACAAAGCCCCACGCCGGATGAGAAGCCCATACCCTCCCCCCCCTCTAACGGACGCCCCTATGCCAGACATGGTTCCTGATCTCTCCGCCCAGCCGGACAGCCCCACACTGCGCCTCGTCGAATTCCACGACGATCTCGCCCGCGACTTTCATGACATCAATGCCGAATGGATCACGTCGATGTTCGTGCTGGAGGCGACCGACCGGGAGGTGCTGGAAAATCCGCGCGCGAAGATTCTTGATCCGGGCGGGGCCATCTTGTTCGTCGAGGCTGAAGGGCGCGGTGTCGTTGGCGCCTGTGCCTTGCAGAAAACAGGGCCTGCCCGCTTTGAGCTGACCAAGATGGGCGTGCGGGAAGCGGCGCGTGGGCTGAAAGCGGGGGAATTCCTGCTCGACGCCGTCATCGCCCGTGCGCAGACCTTGGGGGCGGAGACGCTCTATCTCCTCACCAGCCACAAATGCGAGGCCGCGATCCATTTGTATGAGAAGCTGGGCTTTGCCCATGATGCGCAGATCATGGCAGACTTTGGCGCGCGCTATGAGCGCTGTGATGTGGCCATGCGGTATCGGGGGAAAGCATAGGACGAGGAGATTCTGCCTTGATCTTCTGCCTGATCTCGGGTTCCTTTCGCACGTTATAGGAGAGCCATAAATTATGACCAACGCGTCCGTATCGCAGCCCAAGCCATCTCGTTTTGCCACAGTGGCGCTGTGGATCGTGAAGATCCTCGTTGCCTTTGCCTTTGCGGCGGCCGCCTTCCTAAAGCTATCGGGCGACCCGAAAATGGTCACCGAATTCGGAGAGATCGGCTTTGGCCAAGGGTTCCGTTACGCGACCGGGATCATCGAACTGGTGGGTGCCGGACTGATGCTCTTGCCCCGCACGGCCCTTGTCGGCGCGCTGACCTTGATCGGCATCTGCGCAGGTGCGTTGGTCGCTCAACTCGCGGTCCTGCACGGCGATTTGATCCACGTCTTCGTGCTGGGCGGGCTGCTGGTCGTCATCGCAGTCCGGTCTCGGACAGCTTGATCCATCTGAGCGGATGGGGCGCCGCAATCTTGCGTCCCCGCGCAACCTATCGCCCATGACCCTTTGCAAAACGGCCCGCCGGGTCAAAATCTTCTTCGATGGCGGGTGTCGCCCCAACCCCGGGCGCGTCGAGGTGGCCGTTGTGGTGCGGGGGCAGACCTATCTCTTCGATGATTTGGGCGATGGCACGAACAGCGATGCGGAATGGCGCGCCCTGATCTGCGCGGTCGAGGTGGCGCAGTCTTTGGCGCTCACCGACGTGGAGTTGATCGGCGATGCGGTGGAGGTGATCACAAAAGCCAACGCCGCGCTGCGCAGCGGACAGGCCCGGACGGACCATGAAGCCACGCTCCTCGCCTTGGTGCGGGACGGGCGCCTTGGCCGAATCCGCTGGATCAAGCGCGCGCAAAACCTCGCCGGCATCGCGCTCGCCGCGCGGCACCCGAGATAACTAAAATGGGGAATGGTGGAGCCTAGGGGAGTCGAACCCCTGACCTCTACACTGCCAGTGTAGCGCTCTACCAGCTGAGCTAAGGCCCCATTTGGAGGCGCGCCTTTATGTCAGGCGCGCCGCCGTTGCAACCCTAAGGTTGCAGGTATCAGATCAATTTTCGTCGTTCACGTCGCCGGTGTCGACGCCGAGATCATCATCCCCGCCCAGATCGACATCGTCGTCTGCCGAAGGTTCGCTCTCGGTATCCACGTCCAGATCCAGATCCGCGCCGAGATCGGCATCGGGGGTCGCGGACGCGACGGGCGCTGCCGCTTCAAACGGAAGAGGCTGCTTTGACTTCAGAACCGGTTCGGCGATCCACGCATAGCTGCACGAAATGCAGGTGATGGGATCTTCCTTGGTCAGGTCATAAAAACGCGTTGCACACTTCGGGCACGTACGTTTTGTGCCCCATTCAGGCTTCACCATGAGCCTTAAGCCTTTCAAACAAGCAGAATTGCTTTGGGCCGATGTAAACACCGGCTGAATCGGCGCGCGCCTTGCCATAGCGGAGCGCCGCTGTCAAAGACGCCGGCGAAATGGCGCACAATTCTCCCTCCCCCAAAGCGTTCGCAAAGAGCGGCTCTCTCTCCGGCACGGTCCGCGTACCCGGCGATAAATCGATCTCCCACCGGTCGCTGATGCTCTCCGCCCTCGCCGTGGGGGAAAGTGTGATTGAAGGTTTGCTCGAAGGCGAAGACGTTCTTGCGACTGCCGCCGCCATGCGGGCGATGGGCGCGCAGATCGACCGCGGCGATGACGGCGTATGGCGCGTGCAGGGCGTGGGTGTGGGCGGTCTGCTGCAACCCGAATCAGCACTCGACATGGGCAATTCCGGCACCTCGACCCGGCTCTTGATGGGTCTGGTCGCCAGCCATGCCATTACCGCGACCTTCACCGGCGATGCCTCCTTGTCCAAGCGGCCAATGGCGCGCGTCACCGATCCGCTCGGAACAATGGGGGCTGACTTCTCCTGCTCGCCGGGGGAAAAGGGCAATCAATATCTGCCGATCATGGTGCGCGGCGCCTGCCCTGCCGTGCCGATCACCTACCGGCTGCCGATGGCTTCCGCGCAGGTAAAATCGGCCATCTTGCTCGCCGGTCTCAACACGCCGGGCATCACGACCGTGATCGAACCCGTTCCGACCCGCGACCATAGTGAGCGGATGCTGGCCGGTTTTGGCGCAAAGCTCGACATCTCCACCGATGCCGACGGCGCGCGCGTCATCTCCATCCACGGTGAGGCGGAACTCAAGCCCCAGCATGTCGTCGTGCCGGGTGATCCGTCCTCCGCCGCCTTCCCGATGGTGGCGGCGCTTCTCGTGCCGGGATCAGAGGTCCGCATCGACAATGTCGGCATCAACCCGACACGCGCGGGGCTGATTGAAGTGCTTCAGGCGATGGGCGGCGACATCACGCTCGTCGATGAACGCGTCGTCGGCGGGGAACCTGTCGCGGACCTGATCGTCCGCCACTCCGCCTTAAAGGGCATTGAGACCAAGCCCGACATTGTCCCGAGCATGGTCGACGAATTCCCGATCCTGTTCGTCGCGGCGGCCTTGGCCGAGGGTAGGAGCGTGTTCCGGGGCTTGGAAGAGCTGCGCGTCAAGGAATCAGACCGCATCAGCGTGATGGCCAAGGGGCTCACGGCGATTGGTGTGACGGTGGAGGAACTGGAAGACGGGCTGATTGTCCACGGCAGCGGCGGCGTACCGCTGGCCGGTGGCTCGACGATCGCCGCCGAACTTGATCATCGCATTGCCATGAGCTTTGCGATTGCAGGGCTTGTCTCGTCGGCGCCCGTCACCATCGACGATATGAGCCCGGTCGCGACCAGCTTCCCGATCTTTGAAGCGATGCTGGAAAGCCTCGCCGGGCGATGATCATCGCAGTCGACGGGCCTGCGGCTTCCGGCAAGGGCACGATCGCCCGGGCGTTGGCCGCGCATTATGATCTGCCGCATCTAGATACCGGCCTGCTTTATCGTGCGGTGGGCGTGGCGACAGCGCGCGCCGGGCGGGACCCGGATGTGGAGGCGGATGCCGTTGCCGGTTGCCGGATTGACGACGCGCTTCTTGCCGATCCGGACCTCCGATCTGAAGCGGCAGGGGCGCTCGCCTCTCGCGTGTCACGCCACCCGGCAGTGCGGGCCGCCTTGCTCGCCTATCAGCAAAGCTTTGCCCACCAACCGGGCGGCGCGGTGCTGGACGGGCGCGACATTGGCACAGTGATTGCGCCAGAGGCGGATGCCAAGCTGTTCGTCACCGCCTCAACCGAGGTTCGGGCGCAGCGGCGGCACCGGGAAGATAGCGCGACCGACTATGCGGCGATCCTTGCCGACATTGAGGCCCGCGATGCCCGCGACTCGGGTCGAAGTGCCGCGCCGCTGCGGCAGGCAGACGACGCGGACTTGCTAGATACCACCGATCTGACTATAGGCGCGGCCGTCCAGCGGGCGATTTCGCTCGTGGAGGCCCGGATTCGGCGCTGAGCAGCTTTCATAGCTACCCTCCGCTTTTCGACCCCACGATCTGTCGTCCAAAGGATGCTGCACCGGCATGGGGTCTGTGTGGCAGTCTGGCCAAAAGACCTGTGGATCCAACCACATGGCCGGAAAACAGATATGATTGGAACACTCTAGCAATGGCAACTTCCGCCAACCCGACCCGCGACGATTTCGCGGCTCTCCTCTCAGAATCACTCGGCAGCGCCGAAAGCCTCGACGGCCGCGTCGTCAAGGGCATCGTCACCGCTATCGAAAATGACATGGCTGTCATCGACGTCGGCCTGAAGTCCGAAGGCCGCGTGGCCCTTCGTGAATTCGCAGCGCCCGGCCAGAAGGCTGAACTCGCTGTCGGCGACGAAGTCGAAGTCTATGTCGACCGCGTCGAAAACGCCCAGGGCGAAGCTGTGCTGTCGCGCGACCGCGCACGCCGCGAAGCCGCTTGGGATGCGCTTGAAGCAGAATTCGGTAAGTCCACCCGCGTTGAAGGTGTCATCTTCGGCCGCGTCAAGGGCGGCTTCACCGTCGACCTCGGCGGCGCAGTGGCCTTCCTTCCCGGTTCGCAGGTCGATATCCGCCCCGTGCGCGATGTCACCCCGCTGATGGACATTCCGCAGCCTTTCCAGATCCTCAAGATGGACCGCAAGCGTGGCAACATTGTTGTGTCGCGTCGCGCCATCCTTGAAGAAAGCCGCGCAGAAGCCCGTTCGGGCCTGATCATGAACCTTGCCGAAGGCCAGGTCATTGAAGGCGTTGTGAAGAACATCACCGATTACGGTGCGTTCGTTGATCTCGGCGGCATTGACGGCCTGCTGCACGTCACCGACATCAGCTACAAGCGCGTCAATCATCCTTCGGAAGTCATCAACATCGGTGACACCGTGAAGGTGCAGATCATCCGCATCAACAAGGACACGCAGCGCATCTCGCTCGGCATGAAGCAGCTGGAAAGCGATCCTTGGGAAGCTGTTGCTGCCAAGTATCCGGTTGGAGCCAAGCTGTCGGGCCGCGTCACGAACATCACCGAATATGGTGCGTTCGTTGAACTCGAAGCCGGCATCGAAGGCCTTGTCCACGTTTCGGAAATGAGCTGGACCAAGAAGAACGTCCACCCCGGCAAGATCGTTTCGACCAGCCAGGAAGTCGATGTCATCGTCCTCGAAGTCGACGAAGAAAAGCGTCGCATTTCGCTTGGCCTCAAGCAGGCTGCGTCCAACCCCTGGGAAGCGTTCAGCGCGGCTCACCCGGTTGGCTCCACTGTCGAAGGCGAAGTCAAGAACGCGACCGAATTCGGTCTGTTCATTGGCCTCGACGGCGATGTGGACGGCATGGTCCATATGTCGGACATCGCCTGGGGCGTGTCGGGCGAAGAAGCTCTGGCGCTTCACAACAAGGGCGACACCGTCAAGGCG
Organism: uncultured Sphingomonadaceae bacterium; assembly: GCA_937996655.1. Lineage (GTDB taxonomy): Bacteria > Pseudomonadota > Alphaproteobacteria > Sphingomonadales > Sphingomonadaceae > Aquisediminimonas. Next base: position 208,963 of record CALKUK010000015.1, read on the forward strand.
ATCGTGCTTGACGTGGACGTCGAAAAGGAACGCATCTCGCTTGGCATCAAGCAGGTCGAAAAGGGCGGCGCTTCGGTTGCCACCGGCGGCAGCGGCGCTTCGGGCCTCGCCAAGAACGCAGTGACCACCGTGACGGTCATCGCGATCAAGGATGGCGGCCTCGACGTGCAGGTTGGCGACGATGGCGCCATTGGCTTCATCAAGCGTGCCGACCTCGGCCGCGACCGCGACGAACAGCGCCCCGACCGTTTCCAGGTTGGTCAGAAGTTCGACGCGATGGTCACCGGCTTTGACCGTTCGAAGAACCCGACCTTCTCCGTCAAGGCGATGCAGATCGCCGAAGAGAAGCAGGCTGTGGCTCAGTACGGTTCGTCCGACTCAGGCGCATCGCTTGGCGACATCCTTGGCGAAGCGCTCAAGGCACGCGACGGCAAGAAGTAAAATCGAGCCGAAACAACTGATTGAGGCCCGTCGCACGGTTGCGTGCGGCGGGCCTTTTTCGTATTCTCTTCAGACAAAGAGTGCCGATTCAATAACTTAGTTAAAAATCGTTAACTCTAGCGTTAAGATATAATTACTTGCATATGTTACCGTATTGGTAGTAATTATCGAAACAGCTGTTGCGTCCGTTAAATATCCTGCTGACTTTGGGGGTATGCGTTACAACGGACTATGGTCTTCGGAGGGAAGAGCATGAGCAGGCACGTGCAACAGCGTGGGGGTATGAGTATGATACGTTCCGAGCTGGTAGATGTACTGGCGCAAGAAAATCCCGGACTGTCCCATCGGGAAATTGACACCATTGTAACTATCTTTTTCGACGAGATCACCAAGCAGCTTGCTGATGGTGGCAGGGTCGAGCTGCGCGGATTTGGCGCGTTCTCAACGCGCGGTCGGGACGCCCGTCAGGGCCGCAACCCGCGCACCGGCGCGGCTGTCGACATTCCGTCAAAGAAGGTTCCCTATTTCAAGCCCGGTAAGGAAATGCGCGCCAAGCTGAACGTTTAAGCGCGCGCTTTCCGGTCCTTTGTTGCTTGACGGCAGCGCTTCTGTCGCCGATGTCGCGCCCGTGCGGACGTGGCGAAACCGGTAGACGCAGCAGACTTAAAATCTGCTTTCCCCTGGAAGTGCGGGTTCGAGTCCCGCCGTCCGCACCACCTTTTCGCCAAGGCGTGACCTTCCGGCTTCAGCGCGCTATCACGGCTTCATGCTAACACGCTTGGTCCCTTCCCTGTTCCTGCTGGCGGCGCTCGCAGGCTGCGGGCAGGCGCCCGAAGACGCTATCACCGTCAGCGTGATCGGCGGGCCGGCACGCGCGGGGGACCCCAATGCGCAGGTCCTGGATGCGCCAGCCGCGGTGATGACCGGCGCTTTGATGCAGGGCCTCGTCCAGTTTGATGCACAGGGGCAAATTGAGCCCGCCCTTGCCGAACGATGGATCGTCACCGATGATGGCCTGAGCTACATTTTCCGCCTGCGCCGCGCCAAATGGTCCGACGGCGAAGAGGTGACGGCCCCGCAGGTCGCCAAAAGCCTGCGAACATCCCTGTCCGCACAGAGCCGCAATCCGTTGAAGCCGATGTTCGGACCAGTGACCGAAATCCTCGCTATGACGGACAGCGTGTTAGAAGTCCGCCTGTCGGAGCCGCAGGGCAATTTGCTGCAATTGCTCGCCCAGCCGGAAATGGCGGTGCTGAAACAGGGGCGTGGCACTGGCCCCTACCGCATCTATCGCCCCCTGCCACACTCAACCGTGTTGCGGCCGATCCTGGCCGATACGGCCGAGGACATCGACGAAGATGCGCTGCAACGCATGGAACGGCGTGTGCGCGGAGAGGACGCGGCAACAGCCGTCGCTCGATACGCTACCGGTGATGCCGCGCTGGTCTTGGGCGGCACGTTCAACTCCTATCCCTTTGCGCAGGCGAGCGGGATCAACCAGCGCCAGATTCGTCATGATCCCGTGTCCGGCCTGTTTGGGCTCATCCCCGCGCGCGCCGATGGGCCTATTGCGGATCGCGATGTTCGGCGGGCTCTTGCCATGTCGATCAACCGCACCGCCTTCCTCCAACGCTTTGCCATTCCGGGTTGGCGCCCTACCGAGGGCATGCTGCCCGCCCCGATTGGCAATTTCATTCAGGCTGTGCCGGACTGGTCCTCGCTGGACCGGCCCGCGCGCTTGGCCCGCGCCCGCCGCCTGATTGGAGCATCCGACATCACCTTGCGGGTCGCGCTGCCCGATGGGCCCGGCGGACGCCTGCTTTTCGCCCAGCTGGCGGCGGACTGGCGACAGATTGGCGTGCAGGCGCTTCGGGTCGGGCGCAATGAAGCCGCCGATCTGCGTTTGATTGACGCGGTTGCCCCAACCCCGGTGCCGGCATGGTATGTCGGGCGCTTCCGCTGCCCCGGCCTGCCGATGTGCAGCACAGAAGTAACCGCAACAATGTCGATCCTCCGTCGGTCAAAACCCGAAGAGCGGCCCCGCCTGATTGCCGAGGCGGATCAATCTCTGGCCGATGATCAGCTCTACATTCCCATTGCCATGCCCTTGCGTTGGTCGCTCGTGGCCCCGCGTCTGCTCGGCTATGCTGATAATGACGTTGCCCTCCATCCGCTCAACAGGCTTGATCAGGCGGGCGACTAGTATCGGTGCCACGTCTTCCTATATTGCGCGTTGAAGGAGCTGCTGATGGCCACCACCCGCAAGCTGAAGATTGACCCGTCTGATTTTGCAGGCCGCCACCCGGGCGCTGTGCGCAGGCGCATTGAAGGGCTGGAAAAACTGCTCGAAGGCCTGTTCGTCATCCCCGGCACCAATAAGCGCGTCGGCATGGACGTGCTGCTGGACTTCCTACCCGGCGGCACGATTGTCGCCGCCGTCATGGGGAGCTACCTCGCTTGGGAGGCCCGCAATCTGGGGATGTCGAAGGCGACTATGGTGCGAATGGCCGGCAATATCGGCTTTGACGCGCTGCTCGGCATCATCCCCTTTGTCGGCGCCATCCCCGACTTCTTCTTCCGATCCAACACCCGCAATTTGAAGCTCATCAAAAAGCATCTGGATAAGCATCATCCGGCAACGGCGGTGATTGATCAATAGGGGCTGGCTCCTACCGCTCATCCCGCCAGATGTTCAGGCGGCGTTTGGGCGGGGTGGTTGGTTCTCCACGGGGACATGCGCGGGGTTTGAACGCCATGTCCATGCAAATGCGGACTTCCTTCAACCAATTGCCGGGCGGGGTCATAATGCTGAGCATGGCAGGCTTCAGGCCCGAATTGACGCGCGCAAATTCTGCCGCAAAGGCGCCCGCCGTGACGCCGCGCCGCGACAGGACGTCCATGTCTGGAAAGCGCACCGCGCTGTAAAGGATGGACGCGGCCCGGAAATAGCGGTCCGGCTTATCAGCCATACAGGTGCCGTGCTTGGCCCATTCGTGCTGCAACAGCCGGACGGACGGCGTCATGCAGAAATGCTGCTTGATAAGACCGGCGTCGATTGGCTTCGCCTCCCCGCACCAGGCCGGGTCCACCTGTCGGTCGCCTTCCGGCCAAAGACCATGCAGGACAAAACCGAAGCGCACATCCTTTCCGCACTGGTCGGCATCCAATGCGCTGCTGCGTTTGTCCCGGCAATATTGCGGCGACCAGGAGAGGGAGAGGAGATAGCCCGTCACCGGAACCTTGCGGATTTCGGCAGGCGGCGGCGCTTCGGTGCGCACATCCGGCAGCCCATCGGGCACGATGCAGCTTTCGGCCTGCGCCAAAGCAGCGGACGGGAGGGCGAGCAGCACGGCGGCGAGAAGGGTCCTGATCATGACGCCAGCCTAAGCACAAACCAGCCGGACTGAAAGGGCTTCAACGCCACTCTGGATAAGTGTGCGTAATTTTATTACAATGCGTTGTTATGAACGACTCGCGTGGCCGCAACCGCCCTCCGCTCTCGCTCCACATTCCGGAGCCGCCCGCCCGTCCCGGCGAAGAGGCGGATTTCTCTCACATTCAGGTGACGCCCGCTGGTGTGGCACCTCGACCCGACAGTTTTGCCGCCGCGCATGACCTACGCGAAATGGCCTTTGGCCTCGTGCGGGTGCTGGACGATGCTGGACAGGCCGTCGGCCCTTGGGACCCCCGCCTGTCACCGGACGCGCTGCGGACGATGTTGCGGGACATGGCGCTGACCCGTGCCTTTGACGACCGGATGTTCCGGGCGCAGCGGCAGGGCAAGACCAGCTTTTACATGAAATGCACCGGCGAAGAGGCCGTCGCTGTCGCGCAGACCCATGCCCTCGATCGGGAGGACATGTGCTTCCCCTCATACCGCCAGCAGGGCATCCTCATCACGCGCGGCCATCCGCTCGTCGGGATGATCAACCAGATCTATTCGAACAAGGGCGATGCGCTCAAGGGCCGCCAGTTGCCCATCATGTACTCCTCGCCAGAATATGGCTTCTTCACAGTCTCGGGCAATCTGACGACGCAGCTGCCACAGGCCGTGGGCTGGGCCATGGCGAGCGCCTCCAAGGGGGACAGCCGGATCGCGGCGGCTTGGTGCGGTGAAGGATCGACGGCAGAGGGGGACTTTCACGCGGCGATGACCTTCGCCACCGTCTACCGTGCGCCCGTCATCATCAACGTCGTCAACAACCAATGGGCGATCAGCTCTTTTGCGGGCTTTGCAGGCGGCGAAGCGACGACCTTTGCCGCGCGCGCCATTGGCTATGGCATTGCGGGCTTGCGCGTCGACGGCAATGATGCGCTCGCCGTCTACGCCGCCACGGCTTGGGCGGCCGAGCGGGCACGGACCAACAATGGCCCGACGCTGATCGAGCATTTCACCTACCGCGCCGAAGGGCACAGCACCTCGGATGACCCAAGCGCCTATCGCTCCGCCGATGAAGGCGTGAAGTGGCCTCTGGGCGATCCTATTGCCCGGCTGAAGGCGCACCTCATCACCATCGGGGAATGGGATGAGGACCGCCACGTCGCGATGGACCTTGAGCTCGCCGAAAGTGTGAAGGTCGCCCAGAAGGATGCGGAGAAGAACGGCATCCTTGGTCATGGCCTGCACCAGCCGTTTGAAACGATGTTCGAAGATGTGTTTGAGAAGATGCCCCAGCATCTGAAGGAACAGCAGGCCCAGATGCGCGCAGAACGGATGCGCAAATGGCCGGATGGCGGGCAGGGGCAAAAGTGATGACCGACACCCCCGCCCCCAGCCGCCGCATGAACATGATCGAGGCGATCAATAGCGCGATGGATGTCGCCATGACGCGCGATGCGGACGTGGTCGTCTTTGGCGAAGATGTTGGCTTTTTCGGCGGCGTCTTCCGGGCAACCGCAGGCCTTCAGCAGAAATTCGGAAAGACGCGCAGCTTTGATACGCCGATCACCGAATGCGGCATCATTGGCGTGGCCGTCGGCATGGCGGCTTACGGCCTGCGCCCCATCCCAGAAATCCAGTTTGCCGACTATATCTACCCCGCGCTCGACCAGCTCGTGTCAGAAGCCGCACGCATCCGCTATCGCTCCGCCGGGCAATGGCACATGCCAATCACAGTCCGCTCTCCCTTTGGTGGCGGCATTTTCGGCGGGCAAACGCACAGTCAATCTCCGGAGAGTATCTTCACCCATGTCTCGGGGTTGAAGACGGTCATCCCCTCCACGCCCTATGACGCAAAGGGGCTGCTGCTCGCGGCGATTGAAGACAATGACCCCGTCCTCTTCTTTGAACCCAAGCGCATCTATAACGGCCCGTTTGATGGCCATTATGACCGGCCTGTCCAGCCATGGGCGAAACACCCGGCCAGCGAGGTGCCCGAAGGCCATTACACCATCCCGCTGGGCAAGGCCGCTCTGGTGCGCGAGGGTCAAGACCTAACCGTCATCACCTATGGCACAATGGTGCATGTGGGGCTGGCAGCGGTGGAGGAGCTTGGCGTCGACGCCGATGTGATTGACCTGCGGACGCTCGTGCCGCTCGATATCGACACCATTGAAGCCTCGGTGAAGAAGACAGGTCGCTGCGTCATCATTCATGAGGCGACCCGCACCTCGGGCTTTGGCGCGGAACTTGCGGCCCAAATTCAGGAGCGCTGCTTCTACCATCTCGAAGCGCCGATTGAGCGCGTAACCGGGTTTGACACGCCCTATCCCCATAGTCTGGAATGGGCCTATTTCCCCGGCCCCATCCGCATCGGGATGGCGATTGAAAAAGTGATGAAGGACTGAGGATGGCGCGCTTTGAATTCCGCTTGCCCGACATTGGCGAAGGCATTGCCGAGGCAGAGATTGTCGCTTGGCATGTGAAGGTCGGCGATACCGTGTCGGAAGATCAGGGCGTGGCCGACATGATGACCGACAAGGCGACTGTCGAGATGGAGTCGCCCGTGAGTGGCACGGTGATCGAAGTCGCCGGCGATGTCGGCGACATGATCCCCATCGGATCGACGCTGCTGGTGATTGAAACAGAGGGTGAGGAAGAGACGCCATCGGATGCGGTGGCGCCGCCGGCCGATGTCCTGTCCGGCACAGATCTTGAAGCGGCACCCGAACAGCACATGCCCGAGGCTCCCGCCGCGCCGTACATCCCGGCGCCGCACCCCGATGCGACCGAGATCAACGTGCCGCAACCAGCGGCGCAGGCGCTTGCCTCACCTGCCGTGCGGGCACGAGCGAAGGAGTTGGGCATCGACCTGTCGCAAGTAAAGGCCCGCGAAGGCGGGCGCGTCCGCCATGCTGACCTCGACGCCTATCTCACCTATCATGGCGGCCAAGGCTATCGCCCGGCGGGGACCACACGCGCCGATGAAGCGATCAAGGTCGTCGGCATGCGGCGGCGTATTGCCGAAAATATGGCCGCGTCCAAGCGCCACATTCCGCACTTCACATATGTCGAGGAAATCGACGTCACCGCGCTGGAGGCCATGCGCGGGGACCTGAATGACAATCGCGGTGACCGCCCCAAACTCACCCTGCTGCCGCTCATGATCGTCGCGATCTGCAAGGCGCTGCCCGACTTCCCCATGATCAACGCGCGTTTTGATGATGAGGCAGGCATCGTCACCCGCCACGGCGCGGTTCACCTCGGCATGGCGACGCAAACCGATGCCGGGCTGATGGTGCCCGTCATCCGCGATGCTCAGGCCAAGAATGTCTGGCAGTTGGCCGGCGAGATCACGCGACTGGCAGATGCAGCACGGTCAGGCAAAGCGACGTCGGCCGAACTCTCGGGCTCCACCCTGACCGTCACATCGCTCGGCCCCCTTGGTGGCATTGCAACGACGCCGGTCATCAACAGGCCGGAGGTAGCGATCATCGGCCCCAATAAGATCGTGGAGCGTCCCATCTTTGTCGGGGACGACATTGTCCGCGCCAAGCTGATGAACCTGTCGATCAGCTGCGACCACCGCGTCGTCGACGGCTGGGATGCGGCAAGCTTCGTTCAGGCAGTCAAGAGGTTGCTGGAAACGCCCGTTCTGCTCTTTGCGGATTAGATCTCACCAAAAGGCAGGCGGCGGCGCATAGCCGCGGATGCGGTCATTCAGCATCCGGGCCTGCGCGATGAGCATCGCTTCCCCACCCATGGGGCCAATCAGCTGCAGGCCAATGGGCAGGTCCCTATGATCGCGCCCGGCCGGGATGGTGATGGCGGGCAGCCCTGCAATATTGGCGAGCACGGTAAAGTCGGCGATGGACTGTGGCATCGTGCCACCGGCTTCAAATGCTGTGACAGGCGTTGTCGGCGTCACCAAGATGCCGTTACTCCCCATCTCGCGGCGGAGCATCTGGGACACCTGATCAACAAGATGCCGGTCCTGCCGGAGCTTCTCTTCATCTCGGTCCACCACGCGCTCGAGGAGATGCATCACTTCTTCGGAAACACGCGCGCAGCGCGCCTCCCCCAAATCGACGAGGGTCGGGATGAGATCCCGCAGGGCCAGAATATAGGTCGCCTTTCGGGCCGACGCGCCATCCGGACGCACAACAATTTCACCCTGACGGTCCGGCAAATCGGCCTGGATCATGGCGAGTTTTTCAGCAACCTCCCCGTCAACCGGTGTGCCCCCATGATTAACCAGGACCGAGAAATGAGACCGTCGCATCGCCGTCGCGAGGTCTGGCGAACATAGAATATTGGTGAGGATCGCCATGTCATCCATCGACCGCGTGATCGGCCCAATCGCGTCAAAGCGCGCGGAAAAGGGCACGAGCCCTGCCGTCAGGATGGTGCCCGGTGTGGGCTTCAGGCCATAGACCCCACAAAAGGCCGAAGGGATGCGAATGGACCCCAACGTATCGGTGCCCAAGGCCGCCACGCAAAGGCCCGCCGCAACGGCCGCCGCACTGCCGCCCGATGAGCCCCCGGGCGACCGGTTATGCCCATGCGGATTAAGGCAGCGGCCAAAAAAGGGATTGTCCGTCGTCGCGCCAACGGCGGCTTCGTGCATGTTCGTCGTGCCGATGATGATCGCCCCGGCATCCCGGAGCCGCTGAACAACGGCGGCATCCTCTTCGGCAATGATGCCGCGTCTGGCCTCCATCCCGGCCGCCAGTTCCAGCCCTTTGACGGCAATGTTTGATTTGACGGCAATCGGGATGCCTTCAAGCGGGCGGCGGCTGTCTGCTGCAAATCGGGCGTCGCTCAAAAATGCAGCCGCCCGCGCGGCCTTTGCGTCGACCTCAACAAAGGATCGCAACCGATCATCCAGATCGGCGATACGGCCCAGATAATGATCCAGCACGACCGATGGCGACGTCTCGCCTCGGGCGAAGGCGTTGTGAAGTTCGGTAATGCCAAGACGATGGAAGTCCCCCGACTTCGGCATGTGTCTCATTCCATTCTCTGCGACCTGACCCTTTATCGGGCCTTGGCTCCACTATGGCATCAATTCTGCCTCAGCCGTCAATAGGCAATCCCGATGCCGCAACGAAAGAAGGGCCGGAACCGCGGCATAACCCGCGCTCCCGACCCATCCTTCATCGCGTCTCTATGGCTTAGGCGTAGGCGACGGTCGTCGTCACCCGGCGGCGGCGCATGGCCGCGCCGACCAGACCGAAACCACCCAGCATCAGAGCCCAGGCGGCTGGCTCCGGCACGTTGGACCTCACATTGGTGAAGATGAAGGCCAGATCTTCATAATCCAGATCACCGCCACCAGCGAGGTCTTCAAAGCCGACATAGGTGCCAGCCGGAAGGCCAAAATCACCCCCGGCATAGCCGGTTGCATAAATATGCGTGATCTTGTCAGCGTTGAGCGCGCGGTTGGAATAGAACAGGTCGCCTGTATTGGTCACCCGCAGACGGAAGGTCAGCACATCCCCTGCGGTCACTGGTCCAAAGTCCAGTGAGTCCCCAATGGCCGATGTCTGATTGTTCAGCCCTTCAATGCCCGTGTCGACACCATTGATCAAAAGGCCGAGAAGATTGGTGAAGCCACCACCATTGCCGGCGAAATAAGCCACGATATTGCCGGTCGACGCAGCCGTGAAGCTATAGTCGATCGGGTTGACCGTGCCGGGGTTGGGATAAAGCGGAATGGCCGCCTGAGCTTGGCCCGCCAGCAGTGCAGCACCGCCAGCCAATGCAAGTAAGTAAGTCTTCATGTCGGCTCTCCTTCGTTAGAATGAGTGCGACCCGACGTAGATTTTTCATTGGTAAAGGCGCTTTTAACGCAGAAAACGGCCCAAGTCACGCCGGTTGACCGGGCTCCCCGTCCCAAAACAGGATTTCGGGACGGTAGGAGGGATTTAGGAGACGAGCGCCAGCCTTGGCATCTCGGCGGCGGACAGGGCCACAGAGACAATGCCGGCCAGGGACTCCATCCGGGCGGCAAGTTCGGCATCAAGCGCAAAACTGCGGCCAAGACGGACGCGGGCAGACGCGCCGTGCCCGAGTTCGGCCTGAACGACGACTTCGCCCCTGCCGCCACTCTCGCCATGGAGAAGCGCGGCCAAAGCGGGGATCGCGGCACTTTCCGACACGGTGACGACCGCCATCAACCGGCTGTTTGAGGCAAGGCCTTCCATCGGCTGAATGCGCTTGATCGTGACGCGTGGGGTTTCTTCGCCGGGCTGCCGGTCCAATTCCACAGTGATGAGGCCGCAGGCATTAGCGTTAGCGGCCTCTTCCGTTTCCTTGGCCGTAATCTCGTCAAAACAGCTGGCGATGAATTGGCCGGTCGCATCAGACACCGCGCAATTGGCATAGCGGCGTCCGCGTGCCGAGGTCCGCCATTTCACATCTTCGATCAGCACCGCCATGACGGCGCCTGTCCGCGCCCCATCCGCAGGCGCAGGCTGGCTGCACAATGTGGCATAGTCCCGCGCGCCATGGGCCGAGGCCACGTGACGATAACGGTCCACCGGATGGGCGGAGAAATAGAAACCAAAGGCCTCACGTTCCTGCGCCATGCGTTCAGCCAAGGTCCAATGCGCGCTTGGCGGCAGTTTGATGGCCACGACCTTATGCTCGTCTCCGCCAAATAGTCCGCCTTGCCCGCTGGTGCGCGCATTTTCAGCCTCAGCCGCAACGGCAAGGAGCGTTTCTGCAATGGCGTGAACACCGGCACGGCTGGTTTCCAGCGCATCAAACGCGCCCCCGGCGGCGAGGCTTTCAATCTGACGCCGATTAACTAGGCGCGGGCTGATCCGATCAGCAAAGTCGTCAAGCGAGACGAACGGACCATTCGCGGCACGTTCTGCCACCACCTGTTCCATTGCGCCTTCCCCCACGCCCTTCAGCGCGCCAAGCGCATAGCGGACGCCGACCACATCCTCCTGCGGCTCCACCTCAAAATCCGCACCACTGATGTTGATGCACGGCGCAAGCGCAGGCACGCCCAGCCGCCGCATATCGTCCATGAAGATCGACAGCTTATCGGTGTTGGAGATATCAAAGCTCATCGAGCCGGCGAAGAATTCCGCCGGGAAATGCGCCTTCAGCCAAGCCGTCTGATAAGCGAGCAGCGCATAAGCGGCGGCGTGCGACTTGTTGAAACCATAGCCTGCAAACTTGTCGATCAAATCGAACAGCTCATTCGCTTTAGCCGCATCGATGGCATTATGTTCGGCACAGCCCTGCACAAAGATGGCACGCTGTTCGTCCATCTCTTTCTGGATCTTCTTGCCCATGGCGCGGCGGAGCATGTCAGCGCCGCCCAGCGTGTAGCCGGCCAGGATCTGTGCGGCCTGCATGACCTGTTCCTGATAGACGAAAATCCCGTAGGTTTCGGACAATATACCTTCGAGGAGCGGGTGCGGATATTCAATTGGCACCCGTCCGTTCTTACGGTCGCCAAAGAGCGGGATGTTGTCCATCGGGCCCGGACGGTAGAGGGAGACGAGCGCGATAATGTCTCCAAAATTGGACGGGCGGACAGCCGCCAGCGTGCGGCGCATCCCTTCCGATTCCAGCTGGAACACGCCGACCGTGTCGCCCTTTTGCAGCAGGGCATAAACGCCTGCATCATCCCACGTCAGGCCATCGACATCGGGCCGCGTGCCGGTGCGCCGCTCAATCAGGTCCAGCGCGCGCTGGATGACAGACAGCGTCTTGAGGCCCAGAAAGTCGAACTTCACCAGCCCTGCGCCTTCGACATATTTCATGTCGAACTGCGTCACCGGCATGTCCGAGCGCGGATCACGGTAGAGCGGCACGAGCTGATCGAGCGGGCGATCCCCGATGACGACACCGGCAGCGTGGGTGGAGCTGTGGCGCGGCAGGCCCTCCAGCTTCATCGCCAGATCGAGCAGCTGCCGGACCTGCCGGTCATTCTTATATTCCGCCGCCAGCTCACTCACACCGTTCAGCGCGCGGTCCAGCGTCCAAGGGTCGGTCGGGTGGTTCGGGATCAGCTTGGCCAACCGGTCCACCTGCCCATAGCTCATCTGGAGCACGCGGCCAGTGTCTTTCAGAACGGCGCGCGCCTTCATCGTCCCGAAGGTGATGATCTGCGCCACATGGTCCGCGCCATATTTCTGCTGGACGTAGCGGATGACTTCGCCACGCCGCGTTTCACAAAAGTCGATGTCGAAGTCGGGCATCGACACACGTTCCGGGTTGAGGAAACGTTCAAACAGCAGGCCGAGCTTGATCGGATCGAGATCGGTAATCGTCAGCGCCCAGGCAACGGCAGAGCCTGCACCTGACCCACGGCCCGGTCCCACCGCAATGCCATTGTCCTTGGCCCATTTGATAAAGTCGGCAACGATCAGGAAGTAGCCGGGAAAGCCCATCTGGACGATGACGTTGAGCTCAAAGTCGAGCCGCTGGAAATAGACATCGCGATCCGCATCGGGGATGTGCGCCAGCCGACGTTCCAACCCGGCATGGGCATCCGCGCGCAGCTGATCCGCCTCGCCCTCCTTGTCTCCCACTGTGGGGAGGATCGGTGCCCGCTTGGGCGCCATGACCGCGCACCGCTGCGCGACGACAAGGGTATTAGCGAGCGCCTCTGGCAGGTCTTCAAACAGACGCTGCATCTCCTTGGCGGGCTTCATCCAGGCATCGGGGGAGCTGCGGCTGCGGTCCTCACTCTCCACATAGGCGCTCGCCGCGATGCACAGCATGGCATCATGCGCGGCATGGAAGTCTGCCTCGGCAAAGTTCGCCGGATTGGTCGCGACGAGCGGAATGTCCTTGGCATAGGCCAGATCGAGCAGCGCGGCTTCAGATGCGCCCTCCACCGGATCAAGACGGCGCGACACTTCAACATACAGACGATCAGGGAAGAGCGACATCAGGCGGGTGACATAAGCGTCTGCGGCGCCGTACTGCCCGTCCGCCAGCAAGCGGCAGAGTGCGCCTTCGCCACCCGCCGTCAGCGCGATTAGCCCCTCACTATGCCCTGCCAATTTATCAAAGCTGACATGCGGCGGTTCTTCCGGCGGACGTGCCAAGTGAGCAGCAGAAACCAGAGCGCACAGATTTTGATAACCCGCCTCATCCTGCGCAAACAGCGCGAGCGAATCATAGACGCGCGCCGTGCCGTCGGGCCTGTCCGGCCGCAGGACCGTCAGCAATGTGGCGATAACCGGCTGAACACCGACGCCTTTGCAGCCGTCCGAAAATTGAGGCGCGGCATAAAGACCGTTGCGGTCACACACGGCGACCGCGGGAAAGCCCAGTTCCTTCGCCCGCTTGGCAATTGCCTTCGGCTCAATCGCGCCCTCCAGCATCGTATAGGCCGAAAAGACTCGCAAAGGCACAAAGGGGGAAAAGGACATGGTCGGACTGTAGGCAGCACAGCCCGTATTGTTAACAGCGCCAATGGACGGAGTTGGGGATAAGTTGGGGGTAGGGTCAATGCCCCCACGTCATGCCAGCGAAGGCTGGCATCTCGAGCACCCGGTCAAGGAGACCCCAGCCTTCGCTGGGGTGACGGTTACCCTGCCCCTAAAGCAGCTTCTGGATATCCTTCTCAATGCTCTCCGGCTTATCGGTCGGGGCGTAGCGGCCAACCACATTGCCGTGCTTGTCGATCAGGAACTTAGTGAAGTTCCATTTGATCGCCTTGGTGCCCAGCAGGCCGGGCTTGGCCGCTTTGAGATGATCGTAGAGCGGCTCTGCCTTGTCACCATTGACGTCAATCTTCGCCATAAGCGGGAAGGACACGTCATAGTTGAGCGAGCAGAAATTGGCGATTTCCGCAGCATCGCCCGGTTCCTGCGCGCCGAATTGGTTGCAGGGAAAGCCGAGCACTGTCAGCCCCTTTTCGCCATATTTGCGCTGCAGCTCTTCCAAGCCTTTATATTGCGGCGTGAACCCGCATTTGGACGCGGTGTTGACGATCAGGATCGGCCCGCCTGCATAGTCGGCCAGCTTCTGGTCGCTGCCATCGGGCTTCTTCACCGTAAAATCATGGACGTTCATCGCGCGCTCCTCCTCTGTGTTGGGATGGTGCTAGCATAGGCCGATACAAGGCTGCTAGATGCCTGACATGACATCGGCCGCCGTGCCCAATCCCGCCCCTCAGAAAAGCTGGTCCGCAGCGCGAAAGCTTATGGCGGGACTGCTCGGCGCGGTGCTGGTTCTCGTTGTGCTGACGCTCAGCATCGCGCCCGACATGGACACCGCAGCGCCGCCTGCATCGGCCGATGTGATCGCCGCCCGCACCGCCTTTGACAGGGTGCGCGCGCAGGCCGGAACAGGCAAGCCGGTCCCGACCTTCATCAGCTGGCGGGAGGCGCAAGGCGGAGGCCTGCTGCTCGGTCGTGCGCTGGGGATTGAGCGAGTGCACACCCGCCCGACACCAGACAGCGCCTTAATTCAAACGAGCGTTCCCGTCGGGCCGCTCTGGGCCAATGTCTCAGCGACCCTCCTACCGACGCCGGCCGGCTTTCCCGACATCAGAATAAGGATTGGCTGGATAACCCTGCCGCCCTTTCTCACGCGGCCTTTGGCGCGGCTGGCGGTGTTCACGCTCAACCTGCGCGGGGCGCAACTGAAGTCACCGGATGAGATGGTCAACGGCCTCATCATCACGCCTGCGGGCCTCAGCACGCGTCTCAACCTGCCACGCCGGACCCGCCTGCTGCGGCAGTTGAACGATGTGCAGGCAGACCCTGTCGATCAGGCGCTGGTCGCGAACATCTATTGTCGCCTCGCGCGCGAACAAACCGCCAATCCGTCCATGGACCTTGCCACCCAAGTCCGGCGCGCCTTCAAAGAACGGCCCGTTGGCAGCAGTGCAGAGGGTGCCAACCGCGCCGCCTTTGTCGCGCTCGCCATGTTCACCGTCTCCTCCAATGCGGGCAATCTGGCGGGCGACGCCGTGGATGCGACCAAGCCCTGCCGCATCCCACCGCAGCCCTTAATGCTGATCGGCCGCAATGATCTGCCCAAGCACTGGACGCTCTCCGCCGCACTGGCCGCGCTTTACGGCGAAGATATTTCGCGGGCGATGGGCACGTGGAAGGAAATTTCCGACAGCGGCCCCAATGGCTCCGGCTTCTCCTTTGTTGATCTGTCAGCAGACCGATCAGGCATTCATTGGGCGGTAAAGGCCGGAGATGCAGCGCAGGCAGAGGCCGCCCGTCGCACGCTTGCGACTGTGACCGAGGCCCAGATCGTCCCCTTACATGCGCTCGCTTTATCCGAAGGGATGACCGAGGCTGAATTTCAGGCGCGCTACACCAGCACCGAAAGCCCGGAATATGCCGCCATGGTCGACCGGATCGATCGGGTTCTGAAAGGGCAGGAATAGGCTGCCAGCCCCTCCACACACCCGCTCACCCTGAGCTTGCCGAAGGGTTGCACGTCTTACCACGCATGTTTGAAGACATCCGCCCAAAACAAGGGCGGTGCTTCGACAAGCTCAGCACGCACGGAGCGGGAGAAACCGGAGGCCTGTACCCGCCACGCTTAAGCAGCGTCGCCGGCGACTTCCTTTGATTTCTTGGCGTAGACGCGGACCGGTTCTTTCTTGCCCGCGACGACATCCTTGTCGATCATCACCTCATCCACATCTTCCATCGTCGGAAGATCGAACATGGTGTCGAGCAGAATGCCTTCGAGGATCGAGCGGAGGCCGCGCGCGCCTGTCTTGCGCTCAATGGCGCGCTTGGCGACCGCCGTCAGCGCGTCGTCGGTGAAGTCGAGTTCGACTTCTTCCATCTCGAACAGCTTCTTATACTGCTTCACCAGCGCGTTCTTCGGCTCGATCAGGATCTTCACGAGCGCATCGACGTCCAGATCTTCCAGCGTCGCGATGACGGGCAGACGGCCGACAAATTCTGGGATCAAGCCGTATTTCAGCAGATCTTCCGGTTCACTCTGCTTCAGAATGTCGCCGGTGCGGCGATCATCCGGCGAAGCGACGTTGGCGCCGAAACCAATGGATTTGCCCTGCAGACGGTCTGCGATGATCTTTTCAAGGCCGGCAAAGGCACCGCCGCAGATGAAGAGGATGTTGGTCGTGTCGACCTGCAGGAATTCCTGTTGCGGATGCTTGCGGCCACCCTGCGGCGGAACACTGGCAACCGTGCCTTCCATCATCTTCAGCAGGGCCTGCTGCACCCCTTCACCCGAGACGTCGCGCGTGATGGAGGGGTTTTCGGCCTTGCGGCTGATCTTGTCGATTTCGTCGATGTAGACGATGCCGCGCTGGGCGCGTTCCACATTGTAATCCGACGCCTGAAGCAGCTTCAGGATGATGTTTTCAACATCTTCGCCAACATAGCCCGCTTCGGTCAACGTCGTGGCATCCGCCATGGTGAACGGCACATCGAGGATGCGGGCCAGCGTCTGGGCGAGCAGCGTCTTGCCGCAACCCGTGGGGCCGACGAGCAGGATGTTCGACTTGGCCAGTTCAACATCCGCACCCTTCGCACCGTGGTTCAGGCGCTTATAGTGGTTGTGAACCGCAACCGAGAGGACGCGCTTCGCCTTGGGCTGACCAATGACGTAATCGTCGAGAACTTTGCAGATTTCCTGCGGGCTCGGCACGCCGCCATCCTTTTTGGAAACGAGCGCTGTCTTCGTTTCTTCCCGGATGATGTCATTGCACAGGTCCACGCATTCATCACAGATGAACACGGTGGGGCCCGCAATGAGCTTTCGCACCTCATGCTGAGATTTGCCGCAGAAGGAGCAATAAAGCGTGCTCTTGGTGTCGCTGCCGCTCAACTTGGTCATTAGAACCTTCCCGCCACGTTTGCGGCCATGTTACAATCAGATTTCATAGCAGCAATGGCTTAATTTGCGCTGACTCAGCCAGCGGCTTCATCCATGGCGGCCGGGCGCTTGTCGAAAACAGCATCAACAAGGCCGAAATCCTTGGCTTCATTAGCGGTCATGAAGTTGTCGCGCTCCATGGCCTTCTCAATCGTATCAATATCCTTGCCTGTATAATCGGCATAAAGACGATTCATATTCGCACGAATACGGAGGATTTCCTGCGCTTGGATGGCGATATCGGTCGCCTGGCCCTGCGCCCCACCCGAGGGCTGATGGATCATGATTCGCGCATTTGTCATCGCGTAACGCATGCCCGGCTCCCCTGCGGCGAGCAGGAAGGACCCCATGGACGCGGCCTGCCCGACGCAAACCGTGCCCACCTTGGGGCGGATATATTGCATGGTATCATGGATCGCCATGCCCGCTGTCACCACGCCGCCCGGCGAGTTGATGTACATCCAGATGTCCTTTTTCGGGTTTTCCGATTCGAGGAACAGAAGCTGGGCGACGATGACGGACGCCATATTATCTTCCACGCCGCCGGTCACGAACACGATGCGTTCGCGCAGCAGGCGGGAATAGATGTCAAAGCTGCGCTCTCCGCGGTTCGATTGCTCGATAACGATGGGGATCAGCGCGTCATGCGGGTTCATGGACAGTCCTTTGCTTTTGTCTTTGGCATCTATTTCGGGGTCGGGGCGGAAAGTTCAACCCCAGAATGCGAATCCGTGGATTTGGCAATGGCATAAAGTCGAGAGGACGGCCCGGCGTAAACGAGGTTAAGCCAGTTTTTCGCCTCAGGCGGCGCTTCGGCCTCCCAGATCCAGACATAGTCAAAGCGGTCGCGAGGGACGAAGCGCATGAACCGGCGGACCCGAAAACCGGGGCAGCCATAGGCCGGGTTGAACAAATCCACCGTGCGCGAGTCGTTGAACCCGTAAACCGCATTGTAGATCGGCTGCATCAGATGCTGGCCCGGAATGTCCCATTCCGTATTCACAAAGGCATGGCGGCGGACAATGGCGAGGCTGGCGGCATGGTTGCGCCCGGCCAGCGGCCAGACACCGCATTCCGTGCTGTGGGAGAGAACCACGATCCGGGCGCCCATGGGCACATGGTTGAGCGCGGCCAGATCCTGCTCCAACTCCGTCCCCCGGCTATACCAGCCATAGGTCGTCTCCCCCACGCGGATGAGAAACAGGCTGGCCCCGGCCAAGGCGACATAGGCGCTTGTCTTTGGCGTCAGATTGGACACGGCAAGCAGCGCAATCATGAGCAGCGGCGCATAGAGCCGCACGTCTGCGAAATAAGAGCTCAGCACGGTCGCGGGCAGGGCGATCGCCATCACCAGCAGCGCACCTGCCGCCAGCGCCATGCCGCGGTGGCGCGTGAAACGGCGATCGGCCAGCAGCCACAATGTCACCAGCAGGACGAACGCCACACAGGCCAGATCGAACTCCCGCCATTCCGCGCGCAGCAGATTGCGCAGGCCGCCGAGCTTTTCTCCGGGCCACCAATGTTGCGCCAGCACGCCGCCGCCCTTTGTCACGCGCCAGATGAGCATCGGCAAAAGCGGTGCCGCCCAAGGCAGCATAGACAGGCAGAAGCGGACAAAGGACTTCCGCTCCACAAAGCCAAGCCCGGCAATGATCAGGCCCAGCACACCCCAGGCCGATGTGTGGCACAGCCAGACAAGAAGCGCGGCGAAAAAGGCATAGATACCACGCCACACCGTCGGCGCGTCCCGCAGATCGACCCAGATCGCGACCACATGGAGAACGAGTGCCATGCCCAGCCACCAATTGATGAAGCCGTGGTGGAAGGTGAAGGTCCAGACAAGCAGGATCGCCACATAGGCCGGCGCCTGAACCCGGCCATACAGCGCCCGTGACAGCCGGTAGATGCCCCAGACCATGATGGGCGGGATGAGCGCAGCGATGAGATAGGCGGCCTTTTCCGTGCCCAGAAGCGGCCCGAGCAGGACCATCAGCAAATCCGCCCCTAGATTGCCGGTGATATGCCAATCAAAGGCGTAATATTGGCTGAGCCAGGGGTCACCCGGATGGTTCATCACATGGTAGCGGCCGATATGGCTGAACAGATCCGGCATGATAGGGATCGGCGCCACCATGAAAGGCAACGCCGAGGCAAGAGCCAGAAACAGCCAGACGACCCGCTCTAGCGCGGGACGGTTCCCCAAGAATGACATTGTTTGCGCCCTACACAGGGTGGGCAAGATAAGCCAGCCGTCGCATTTCACGACGCCCGCGCACGACAGTATCCAGAATCAGGCCGCAAAATCCGTTGAGGAAGGCCAAAAGCATGATCCCCATGGCGAGCACCGCTGTCGGCAGGCGCGGCACAAGGCCAGTTTTGAGGAAGGTCACGAACAAAGGAATGCTGATCCCGATCGCAATAAGGGCGAGCACGGCGCCGATGATGCCAAAAAAGGCGAGCGGTTTTTCAATGCGGAACAGGGTCAGGATCGTACGCAGGATACGCCATCCGTCGCGGTAGGTGCTGAGCTTTGATTCCGATCCTTCGGGCCGCGCCGCATAGGCCGTCACGCGTTCTGCCACCGGCATCCGCAGCTCAAGCGCATGAACGCTGATCTCCGTCTCAATCTCAAACCCTTCGGACAGAACGGGGAAGCTCTTCACAAAGCGTCGGGAAAAGACCCGGTAGCCCGACAGAATATCGGTGAAGCTGCGACCGAACAGCCAAGCAAGCATGCCGGTAAGCATCGCATTGCCAAGCCGGTGGCCGCGCCTGTAGGCCGCCTCAACCTCGGACTTGCGCGCGCCCACAACCATGTCGAGCTGGTCGCTGACCAGCAGGTCGATCAGGCCCTGCGCGGCAGCGGCCTCATAGGTCGCATCGCCATCGGCCATCACATAAATATCCGCCTCCACATCGGCGAACATGCGGCGCACGACATTGCCTTTGCCCTGCATCCGTTCCGTCCGGACGATCGCACCTGCCGCTGCGGCGACCTCCACCGTCTTGTCGGTCGAATTGTTGTCATAGACGTAGATCGCGGCCTGCGGCAGCGCTGCACGAAAATCGGCGACCGTTTGTCCAATGGCCGCTGCTTCATTGTAGCACGGCAGAAGAACGGCGACCCGTGGCTGTGTTATGGCGTTCATGCGCGTCCCCCTAGCCCCACATCCAGCAAAATTCGATTAATTTCGTGCCAGCCGCGCCGCGATCCACGCCGAAACGGTCAGCTGCAACTGGTGATAGAGCATGAGCGGGATGACAATCATCCCTGCCTGCGCCGCCGGAAAGAGGATGCGGGCCATTGGAGCCCCAGTCGCAAGGCTTTTCTGTGCACCCGAAAAGAGCAAGGTGATGCGGTCCTCCCGTGCGAGGCCAAGCATGCCGCCCAAGGTCCACGCCCCAGCCAGTGCGAGGCCCAGCAGAACACAGACCACGGCAAAAAGGCGCAGCATCTCTCCCCCGTCCAACCACGACCACAGGCCATCAACCACGGCCGCGCTGAAGGCGACATAGACGGTGATGAGGATGGTCGTCCGATCGAGCCGCCCGATCCAGCTGCGGTTGCGCTCCGCCCAGGCCGCCAACCAGTGCCGCGCCACCTGCCCCAGGGCAAAGGGCAGCAACAGCAATGCAGCGATCCGGCCGATGGTAGAAAGGTCCCCTCCGCCGCCACCGATATGAGCCAATGCGGCAAAGATAAGAGGTGTCAAAATGACACCCGACAGGTTGGACAGCGCCGCTGCGATCACCGACGCGGCGACATTGCCCCGCGCCATGGAGGATGCTGCAATCGCGGACTGCACCGTTGAAGGCAGCGCACACAGGAACAGGACGCCCAGCCATAATTCAGCCGACAGGAGGTCCGGCACCAGTGCCGACGCCGTCAGGCCAAGCAGCGGCAAGGCGACGAACCCGAAGGCCAGCACGGCCAGTTGCAGCCGCCAATGCTTCAGCCCCGCCCAAACCGCCTCGTGCGCGAGCCGCAGGCCGTGAAAGAAAAACAGGCTGAAAATCGCGATATTGGCGATGGCCGAGACAACCGACACCCCCCTGCCCTGCGCCGGAAACAGCGTCGCGATGCCAATCGTGGCGAGCAGAAGGAGGATGAACTTGTCGGGAATGAGACGGGCCAGCATGAGCCCGCCCTAGCTTAGCTTGCCGCAACGCACAAATTCAGCTAGGGGCGCGGGCGAAACCATTCCTCAAAAAACCGGAATACCCATGAGCCTCCGCAATGTGGCCATCATCGCACACGTCGATCATGGCAAGACGACCCTTGTTGACCAGCTGTTCCGCCAGTCGGGCACCTTCCGCGACAACCAGCGCATCGAAGAACGTGCGATGGATTCGAACGACCTCGAAAAGGAGCGTGGGATCACCATTCTGGCCAAGTGCACCTCGGTCGAATGGGAAGGCACGCGCATCAACATCGTCGATACGCCCGGCCACGCCGACTTTGGCGGCGAGGTGGAACGCATCCTCTCCATGGTCGACGGCGTTATCCTGCTCGTGGATTCGTCCGAAGGCGCGATGCCGCAGACGAAGTTCGTGACCGGCAAGGCGCTGGCCCTCGGCCTGCGTCCCATCGTCGTCGTCAACAAGGTCGACCGTCCTGATGAACGCATTCAGGAAGTGCTCGACGAAGTGTTCGATCTGTTCGTTTCGCTTGAAGCGACGGACGAGCAGCTCGACTTCCCTGTGCTCTATGCTTCGGGCCGCAACGGCTATGCCTCGCTCGACCACACGGCACGTGAAGGCACGCTGACCCCGATGTTTGAAACCATCGTGCGCCACGTACCGGAACCCAAGGCCAATGAAGATGGCCCGTTCAAGTTCCTCGTCACGCTGCTCGACCGCGACAACTTCCTTGGTCGCATCCTCACCGGCCGCGTCGACAGCGGCACGGTCAAGACCAACATGGCCATCCATGCGCTCGACCCCGATGGCAAAGTCATCGAACAGGGCCGCGCGTCGAAGATCCTCGCCTTCCGCGGACTGGAACGTGTGCCGGTTGAAGAAGCCAAGGCAGGCGACATCATTTCCATCGCCGGCATGACGACCGCAACGGTGGCGAACACGATCTGCGACATTGCCGTCACTGATCCGATTGCGGCCCAGCCCATCGATCCGCCGACATTGTCCATGCGCTTTGCTGTGAACGATTCGCCAATGGCGGGCCGCGAAGGCACCAAGGTGACGAGCCGCATGATCCGCGACCGCCTGTTCCGTGAATCGGAATCGAACGTCGCCATCAAGGTGACCGAAAG
The DNA here is from genome assembly GCA_937996655.1 of uncultured Sphingomonadaceae bacterium. GTDB lineage: Bacteria > Pseudomonadota > Alphaproteobacteria > Sphingomonadales > Sphingomonadaceae > Aquisediminimonas. The sequence continues at coordinate 230,905 of CALKUK010000015.1, forward strand.
CGCCGACAAGGACTCTTACGAAGTCGCCGGTCGCGGTGAACTTCAGCTGGGCGTGCTTATCGAAACGATGCGCCGCGAAGGCTTTGAACTCGGCATCAGCCGCCCGCGCGTGCTGTTCCGTGAAGATGAGCAGGGCAACAAGACCGAACCCTATGAAACTGTCGTCATCGACGTGGATGATGAGTTCTCGGGCTCGGTCATCGACAAGATGAACATGCGCAAGGCGGAAATGACCGACATGCGCCCCTCCGGCGGCGGCAAGACGCGCATCACCTTCTCCGCCCCGTCACGCGGTCTCATCGGCTATCACGGTGAATTCCTGTCCGACACGCGCGGCACGGGGATCATGAACCGGCTGTTTGAGAAGTACGGTCCGCACAAGGGCAAGATCGAAGGCCGCAAGAACGGTGTGCTGATCTCCAACGGTGCCGGTGAAGCCAATTCCTATGCACTGGGTCCGCTCGAAGAGCGTGGCATCCTGTTCGTGGGCCATGGCGAAACGCTGTATGAAGGCATGATCGTGGGTGAAAACGCCAAGACGGATGACCTTGAAGTCAACCCGATGAAGGCCAAGCAGCTCACCAACTTCCGCGCTTCGGGCGGCAAGGATGATGCGATCCGCCTCACGCCCCCGACCCGCATGACGCTGGAACAGGCGATTGCCTATATCGACGAAGACGAGCTGGTCGAAGTGACACCCAAGAGCATCCGTCTGCGCAAGGTCCATCTGGACCCGCATGAACGCAAAAAGGCGAGCCGCGCAAAAGCGGCCTAAGCCAAAGACATTGGAAAAGGGGCGCCCAACCGGCGCCCCTTTTTTTGTCCGGGCTTTGCCTCTTCATGCATTTGCATGATGAGGCTTGCCCTTCAGCGGCCTACATCTCTCCCAACGATACAATCGAGAGGAGAATGCATGTCCTTTGCGCTTCAGCCGCTGCCATCCCCCGTCGGACGCGAAGTCGTCGGGCTCGATATTTCTGCCGACATCGCGCCGCAGACTGCCAAAGCGCTGCATGCGGCATGGCTTGAGCATGGTTTTCTGCTGTTTCGCGGTATTGGCACCTCGCCCGAGGCCCAGTTGCGCCTCAGCCGCTGCTTTGGCGAACTGGAGCCCCATTCCATCCCGGTCTTCCGGCATCCGGATTATCCCGAGCTCATCCTTTTGACCAATGAGGGCGGCCCGTCGGGTCCGATCTATGATTTTGATGGCCAACATATTCACGGTCGCATTCCTTGGCATGCGGACGGGGCCTATCTGACCACACCCAATTCCGGCGCTTTGCTGCGCATGGTCCGCAAAGCCGAGGATGGAGGACAAACTGGCTGGCTCGACCTCGCCCTCGCCTATGACGAACTCGACGCCGACACCAAGGCGGAGATTGCCGAGCTAAAGGCCGTCTATCATTTCCGGGCGGGTCTAGAGGAGATGCGGTTCAACAAACCCGGCGGCGTGCGGATCACGCCGCGTAAAGACAATTACCCCCATTTCCCGCCGGTGTTGAACCCGCTCGTCTGGGTTCATCCGGAAACGCAGCGCAAGGTGCTGAATGTCAGCACGCTCAACATCGACCATATCCACGGTAGGACAGCAGCGGATGGCGATGCTCTCATCGAACGGCTGATCGCGCATATTCTGCAGCCGCAGTTTCAGTATATCCATGATTGGAATAACAACGACATGGTCGTCTGGGACAACCGCCGGACGCTGCATACAGCCCTCGGCCACCCCGCCGACCAGATCCGCGTCGTCCACCGGACCACCATCAAAGGCGACATCCAGATGGGCCAAATACTTGAGAATGCGGCATGAGCGCCTTTGATATCGTCATCCGCAATGGGTCTGTCGTCGACGGCACAGGAGCGGCCCCCTTCCCAGCCGATGTCGGCGTGCGTGGCGGGCTGATCGCGGCTATTGGTTCCGGTCTCGCAGCAGGCAAAGAAGAAATCGATGCGACGGGCCAGATCGTCACGCCCGGCTTTGTCGACATCCACACCCATTATGACGGGCAAGTCACATGGGAAAACCGCCTGACACCATCGTCTTATCATGGCGTGACGACCGCGGTGATCGGCAATTGCGGCGTCGGCTTTGCGCCATGCCGTGAGGCGGATCGCGACGTGCTGGTGCGCCTGATGGAAGGGGTGGAGGACATTCCCTATCCTGTGTTGACCGAAGGCCTGCCGTGGACATGGACGAGCTTCCCAGAGTTTCTCGATCTGATCGCGTCAAAATCCTATGACATGGACGTCGCTGCCTATGTCCCGCACGCGGCATTGCGCGTTTATGTGATGGGGCAGCGCGGCGCCGACCGGGAACCGGCGACGCAAGCCGATATTGCAGAGATGTGCCGTCTACTGGGCGAGGCGCTGGATGCCGGTGCACTGGGCATCGCCACGTCCCGTACCATTTTCCATCGCTCCAGCGACGGGCGATCCATCCCAACACTCAACGCCAGCGATGCAGAGCTCGTCGCGCTCGCTGGCGTGCTTCGTGAAAAGGGCAAGGGCGTTTTCCAGATCGTTGAGGATCTGCACATGCCAGGTGCCTCGCTTGCTCCCTTACGCGTCATTGCGCAGGCGGCTGGTCGTCCCCTTACCTTTTCCATCGGTGCGGGAAATTCGGGCCCCTATGTCTGGCCGTCTCTTTTGGAACAGCTTGCGCAGGCCAATCGCGACGGCTTGATGATGAAGGGACAGTTGATGCCCCGCGCCATCGGGATGATCCTTGGTTTTGAACTGACGCTCAACCCCTTTTACACAACGGCGACCTATCGCAACCTGTCGGCGCTGCCCCTATCGGAACGCCTTGCCGAACTGCGCAAGCCCGCCGTCCGGGAAGCGATTCTGGCCGAGCCGGTGGACCCTGATCCCGCACTCGTCTTGGGCCGGATGGTCCGCGATTTTGATACCATGTTCGTGCTGGGCTCGCCGCCCGACTACGAACAGCCTGCCGACCACAGCATCGCCGCCATGGCACGCGCCAAGGGAGTTACCCCCGAAGTTCTGGCTTATGACATCATGTCGGACGGCAGCGATGGCGGAAAACTCTATCTCGCCATGGCCAATTTTTCCGAAGGCAGTCTCGATACGGTCGGCCAAATTCTGGGCCACCCCGACGTCGTGCTGGGTCTCGGCGATGGCGGCGCGCATGTGGGCACTATTTGCGACGCCAGCTATTCTACCTTTGCGCTGATGCATTGGGTGCGGGACCGAAAGACGGGGCGTAAGACCGTGCAGGACATTGTCCACCGCATGACCGGCGCCACAGCGGACATCATCGGGTTAAGCGACCGCGGGCGGATTGCCGAAGGGCTGCGCGCAGACCTCAATGTGATCCAACTGGACGCCCTCTCGCTTGGGGAGCCCGAGGTTCACTATACGCTACCTTCCGGCGGGCGGCGGCTCATTCAGCGGGCTTCCGGCTACACCGCAACCGTGCTCCGAGGGGAGGTTGTTAGTCGCCGGGATGAACCGACGGGCAAGCTTCCTGGGCGGCTTGTGCGGATTTAACGCCCCAAATGTCTAGCGGGCGGCAGCCCGTTGGGAGCCCCCTTGGCTTGCCGCTGAACTGAGCAGCAAGCGCACAAGGTCTCCCTGCCGGTTGATGCCTGTCTTGGCAAAGACGGACTGGAGCTGCGACCGCGCTGTATTGCGGCTGACGCCAAGCGCGACGGCGGCTTCGTCAAGTCCTTCTCCGTCGGCCAATCGGGTCGCCAGCCGCGCTTCCGCCGGGCTTAACCCGAACAATCGTTCAAGGTCTGCCACAGATAACATGGCGGGCAAGGCCGGGTCCCGCAGGACAATCACAGCAGTGCGCTTGAGCGGCGCACTGACTGGACCAAAAGGCGGGCCGGGGCGGATAATAAGCGTCAGGGGTTGGGCACGGTCCGGATCAGGGAGTGCAAGCGGCACGTAACAGCCTGGGTCTGCAATGGTAGATTGGAGGCGGGCCATTTCGGCAATCGCCTCCAGCAACTGGCGCGTCGCTTGCACTGTCCGCGCGCGCAAGGTGCCGTCACGCACAAGAAGTGGCCCCTCCGCTGTCATCAGCTGATGGGCCACGGCATTGGCACTCAGGACGTGCCCATTGGCTTCCACCAGCAGCGTGCCAGTGCCGCTCGCTTCAATGACATATTCTGCAACCCGCCGCTTGCGCTCCGCATCGCCCAAAAGCTCATAGAGGGGGAGCACACGCGCAAGCATGGCCGACAGACGATTTAAACAGGCGGCTGTGGACGCGGCCTCCATCGTGCCGCATTGGACGACCAGCCAGATGCTGCGCGCGTCCTGCAATGCCACGCGCAGCGCACATGCCTGCCCAGCCGCCATCGGCACCTCCGACGCTACAGCCAAAGGCAGCGCCCGCAGGGCATCGATGGACAATGCCGCTTCAATCCGTGTGGCGTCCGCCGGATCAGGGGCAACGATCGCAGTCAGATCAGTTGTCAGGCTTGAACCCTGAACCACCAGAAACGCCTCGCGCGCACGGCAGTATCGCGCCAAGTCTTTGAGGAAGCGCGACCAGATGGGTCGATCTGTCAAACCGTCAAAAAGGAGATCTTCCAACACGCGCTCTGTTGCTGCGTCGAACAGATCATCCCCGAGAACAGCAGCGGCCTTCGTCATGCTGCCAGCCTAGGCGCTGGCGCCAGATCACACAACGACCCCTATCGGCGGAAACGGGTGGCATATCGACGGTCCTGCTCCTACATTTCCACATTATGCGCCTCCCAACCTATTTCATCAGCCATGGCGGCGGACCCTGGCCTTACCTTGATGGCCCATTCCGCCAAGCCTTTGACGTTCTGGAACAGTCGCTTATCGCGATCCGGAAAGAATTGAAGGAGGCGCCACGCGCCGTCCTGATGGTGTCGAGTCATTGGGAAGAAAAAGGCTTCGCCATTTCCTCAGGGACCACGCCGGGCATGGTCTATGACTATTTTGGCTTTCCAGAGCATACCTACCACATCCGCTATGCAGCCCCCGGAGCGCCGGATGTGGCGGCGCGGGTGAAGGACCTGCTGGACGCAGGCGGCCTCCATGCGCGGCTCGACCCGGAACGCGGTTTTGACCATGGGACCTTCAGCATCATGAAGCCGATGTATCCGGAAGAGGCGATGCCCATCGTTCAGCTGTCCATCGACCCCGGCTATGGCCCCGCGCTGCATCTGCAGCTTGGCCGCCTTCTGGCGCCGCTGCGCGATGAAGGGGTACTCATCATCGGCAGTGGGCTGACCTACCATAATCTCGCCGAATTGCGTGGTGGTGGGCGGGCGGTAGAGGCCTCCCGCGCGTTCGACGCCTGGTTGCAGCACACCGTCATTGCGTCCTCCCCGGAAGACCGCACGGCCGGTCTGATCGCTTGGGCACAGGCCCCCATGGCCCGCGCCGCCCATCCGCAGGAAGATCACCTCATTCCGTTGATGACCGTGGTCGGCGCGGCGGAAGACGAAGCGGGGGAGACGGTTTACCACCAGTCCGATCTGTTTGGCGGAGTCACCGCCTCTAGCTTCCGGTTCGGCGCGCTGCCGCCTGCATGACGGCCATGATCCAAATCCTGATTGATGCCGACGCCTGTCCCGTAAAGGACGAAACCTACCGGGTCGCCGCCCGCTATGACGCGCCTGTCACCGTCGTCAGCAACAGCCCGATCCGCGTGCCGATTACGCCGCTCATCTCCCGCAAGATCGTGAGCGACGCTTTCGATGCCGCCGATGACTGGATTGTGGAGCACACAGCAACCGGCACGGTCGTCATCACCGGAGACATCTTGCTGGCGGACCGCTGCCTGAAACTGGGCGCCGTCGTGATCGCGCCTAATGGAAAGCCCTTCACCGACGCGTCCATCGGCAATGCTGTGGCCGTGCGCGCCATCATGGCGGACCTGCGGGCCGGTGCTGGCATCACCGGCGGCCCAGCGCCCTTTTCCAACACAGACCGATCACGCTTCCTCTCAAGCCTTGATCAGGCGCTCGTCAAATTGCGGCGGCAGGGCTGAGGAATTGCCGCGCCGCACGGATCGGCATTGACGACATGCCGCGCTTGGCGGCAAAGGCGCGGGAGGGCGGTTTGCGCTCATATAAAGGCCCTATTCCTTCATGATCTCCATCCTCGATCTCTTCCGCATTGGGATCGGCCCGTCGAGTTCGCATACCGTTGGTCCGATGCGTATTGCCAAGCGCTTTCTGGATCATCTCGCCCGTGCGGGGAATCTCGATGGGGTCGAACGCGTGCATGTCCAGTTTCAGGGCTCGCTGGCCCTGACAGGGGCTGGGCACGGATCAATCGACGCATGCATCTTGGGGCTGCTGGGTCAGGTACCGGACGAGCTTGATCCAGACACGGTGGAAGACCTTTTGCGGCCTGTGCGAAGCGGGACGTTGCCGCTCCTCGGCCAGCGCCAAATTGCCTTCGATTCCAAAAGCGACATTGAACTGGCGTGCGACCTAATCCCAGATCTGCACCCAAATGGAATGCGCCTGCGCGCTTATGCCAGAGACGGCGAAACGATTGCCGATGACACTTGGTACTCGACCGGCGGCGGCTTCATCGCCAGCGAACAGCAGATGCTCCAACCCGCCCCGGACGATCTGATTGCAAATCGGGCAGGACCGCCCTTGGCCTTTGGTTCCGGCGCAGAGCTGTTGGCCCATTGTGCGGCGGGCAAGCTCGACATTGCAGCGGTCGTCTTGGCCAATGAAAGCGCCTGGCGCCCAGAGGCAGAGACGTTTGGAGGGATTGACGCCATCGCCGCGGCCATGGGCGATTGCATCGACCGTGGGCTGCAGCGGGAAGGTGCCCTCCCCGGTGGCCTCAACGTGCGCCGACGCGCGCCTGAATTGTGGAAGAAGTTGGCCAACCAAGCCGGGACGAATGAGGCGGAGGCCCTGTTTGATTGGCTGAATGTCTACGCCATGGCCGTGAACGAAGAAAATGCGGCCGGCGGGCGGGTGGTGACAGCCCCCACCAACGGCGCGGCAGGCATCATCCCTTCGGTCCTCCGCCATTATTGCACGGGCGATGCAGATTCCGTCGCCCGAACCCGCAAATTCATCCTGACCGCAGGCGGCGTTGGGCTGCTTTATAAGCAGCGGGCCTCCATCTCCGGAGCCGAAATGGGCTGTCAGGGCGAAGTTGGCGTGGCCTGCTCTATGGCTGCGGCCGGTTTGGCCGCCGTTTGGGGCGGAACGCCGGAGCAGGTCGCGACTGCAGCCGAAATCGGCATGGAGCATAACCTGGGCCTCACCTGTGATCCGGTGGGCGGGCTTGTCCAGATCCCGTGCATCGAACGCAATGCGATTGGCGCTGTCAAAGCCGTCAATGCCGCGCGGCTCGCCCTGCACAGTCTGGAGACCCCCAAAGTCTCTCTGGATCAAGTGATTGAAACGATGCGCCAGACGGGCCTCGACATGTCGAGCAAATATAAGGAAACAAGCCTCGGCGGCCTTGCCGTCAATGTGGTTGCCTGCTGACAGAAGCCTGTTTGCGGGACATGGGGGAGAAGGTCATTGTGAAGCTCGCTGTGTCCGCTAAACTGCGCATGATCGCAGCCCTTGCCCTTGCTTTGGTGCCGGGCCAGCTTTGGGCCAAGCCGGATACCGCCGGGACAGACCGCGCCGCCACCCAGGCCATCGTCAAACAATGCGCCGGAAAGGAAGACTTTTCCGATCCTGCCCCGCCGGCGCGTCTCTTTGGCAACACCTATTATGTCGGCACCTGCACAGTGAGCGTATTGCTGGTCACCTCGCCCAAGGGTCATGTGCTTGTCGATGCAGCGACCGAACAGGCCGTGCCATCGATCCTCGCCAATATCCGCGCACTGGGTTTCCGCCCGGAGGATGTGCGCTGGATCGTGACCAGTCATGAACATTTCGACCATGTCGGCGGGCTCGCCGCGCTGGTGCGGGCAACGGGCGCGAAAGTGGCGCTGAGCGCGCCTGCCGCTGCCGTGATCGCCTTTGGCAAGGCCGATCCCGACGACTCGCAATTCGGCACGCTTAAAAACTTTGACGTCGCGCCCGTGAAGGCGGACAAACTCATAACGACCGGTTCCATCGTGCAGGTGGGGCCACTGCGCCTGACCGCCTTTCTGACGCCCGCACATAGCACAGGGTCCACCAGCTGGATCTGGCAAAGCTGCGCGGGGGATGAGTGCCGCACGATCAGCTATATCGACAGCATCTCCGCGCTCGCCGCCCCGCCCTATCGCTTCACCGACCACCCTGACGTCGTCGCCCGGTTCCGCCGGACCTTCGACGCAATTGCTGCCCGACGCTGCGGCATCCTCGTCACCCCGCATCCATCCGTCAGCACATTGTTTGAACGTATGCTCGGCGACGCACCGCTGGCCCCGAAAGATGCGTGCCAGAACTATGCCAAGCTGGGCCGGGGATGGCTGGACACCCAGCTGGCGAAGGAAGCTGCGGAAACACGCAAATAGGCGGACGCATCACCGGCAGCCTGTCGCGCTGGACGCGCGCAATGACGCCCAAAAGGGACGCGGAGTCATATTTTCTGAATGGTTCACTGGAGCGGGCGAAGGGATTCGAACCCTCGACCCCAACCTTGGCAAGGTTGTGCTCTACCCCTGAGCTACGCCCGCTCTGGCGCTTGCGCGGACAAGGTGTCCTGCGCGGGAGGGGGGCTGTTAACAGCGTGCTTTGGGCAATGCAACCCTGTTTACGCGCATTTTTGGGTTGTCTCTTTTCGGTTTCTTCCCACATAGGGCTTCAGGGCAATTCAGGAGCAGTATGTTGGCCACGCTGGGGATGAGCGAACAGGACAAGCAGGCCATTGAGGCCTTCAAGAAAGACGTGATTGAACCGTCGATGACGTCGCTCGTCATCCTCGATTTCTGGGCGGAATGGTGTGGGCCGTGCAAGCAGCTGACGCCGGTACTGGAAAAGATCGCGGCGGACTATGCCAATAAGGGCGTTCTCCTCGCCAAGGTGAATGTCGATGAGCAAAAGCTGATCGCATCGCAATTCCGCGTCCAATCCATCCCCACGGTCTATGCCGTTTTTCAGGGGCAGCTGGTGGCGGACCTCACGCAGTTCCGTACTGAAAGCCAGCTCACACGCGCGCTGGACCAGTTGCTGGGCCAATTGCCCGTGCAGGGCGAAGCGCAGGCGCTGGAACAGGAAATTGAACCGCTGATCGCCATGGGCGAAGAGGTGCTGGCTGCAGGCGATGCGGAACGGGCTGTCGGCCTTTTCCAGCAGATCCTCGACATGGCGCCTGACAATGCAGAGGTGCTGTCCGGCCTAATCCGTGCACACGTCTCCGGACATCATTTGGAAGAAGCGGCAGCTCTGGCCGCATCGCTCTCCGATGATCAGCGCAAGCATGTGGCCATCAGCCGGGCCTTGTCTGCCCTTGCCATCGCGCAGGACTCACGGCCGGTGGATGATCTAGCTGGCCTGAAAGCCGAAGTCGCCGCCCAGCCTGACAATCACGCCGCCCGTTTTGAACTGGCCGGGGGGCTGATGGCCTCTGGCGATCGTGACGGTGCGGCCGAGGCGCTGCTTCACATCATCCGCGCCGATAAGGACTGGAATGAGGGGGCTGCGCGCACGCAGTTGCTCACACTGTTTGAAGCCATTGGGCTCGAAGACCCCTGGGTGTCGGCCACACGGCGTAAGCTTTCTGCGGCCTTGTTCGGATGAGCACCAAAACCATCACACGCCTGTCGGTCTTCCCGCTGGCCGGAGCGGTGCTGTTTCCACACATGCAGTTGCCGCTGCACATTTTCGAACCGCGCTACCGGGCGCTCGTGCGAGATGCCCTCTCGCGTGATCAGCGGGTCGGCATGGTCCAGCCGCGCGATGCCGGTGATCCGCCAAGCCTGTTTGATGTCGGCTGCGTCGGCAAAATCGGCCATGTCGAGGCGCTGGATGACGGGCGCTACAATATCATCCTCGAAGGGCTGACGCGTTTTCGCATCCGGCGGGAACTGGCGGTCGACACTTCCTTCCGACAGGTTGAGGCAGATTTGATCCCCGATGATGACATCCATCAGACGCTCGGCCTGATGGAACGGGCCAGTCTGGAACGCGAAGCACGTCGCTTTGCCGATGCGCAGGGCTATGCGGTGGATTGGAATGCCGTCAGCCGGTTGGACGATGAAGCGATCGTCAACGGCATCGCACAGGTCGCGCCCTTTGATACGGCCGCCAAGCAGGCGCTGCTGGAGGCCAATTCGCTGAGTGAACGCGCCGAGCTGACGATGCAGTTGATGCAGTTCTTTGGCCGCCATGACGGTGACGGACAGGTCACGCTTCAGTGAGCGCGCCTGCTGTGGATATTGAAAGTCTGCTCGATCTTCTTGTCTGCCCCCTCAGCCGCACGCCGTTGCGCTATGATGCCGCACTGCACGAACTGATCTCAGACGCAGCGGGGCTCGCCTTTCCCATCCGGGAGGGCATCGCGATTTTACGGGTTGAAGAGGCGCGGTCGATCGCGCCCTAAGGCTTATTGTTCCAGCGAGGCGAGCTGGATCACATCGTCCGAAAGCTTGAAGCCATGGTCCATCTTGGGCTTGGCTGCAAAGTGGACCGAGCCATCATCGTGATAGATGAAGCCGGAGACCGGATAGCTGGTCTGACCCAGATCGCCGCTGCCCGCATGCCAGACGCGGACCTTGCTCCAATCGCCTTTTTCAGACACGTCGACGGCGCGTACGCCACGTTCGATCATGCCGGGACGCGACCAGTTGGCGTGGTCGAGAAGAACTTCGCGGGCGTTCAGGACTTTGGCGACCGTGGCGACATGGCCGTTGCGCATCGAACCGAAGCTCGGCATGGCCATGACAGCGCCGACGCGTGGTTCATGCCCGCGACCGTAAACACCATCGGCCTGGTTCCACCAAGTGTAAGCATTCCCGCGCAATTCGATGCCGGAAACTTCGCGAGCAAAAGAAACGCACTGCAAGGGACGAGCGGACGCGATTGTCGGAGAGACCAAGGCTGCGAGCATAAGGAAAGCAGCTGAAATCAAACGAACTTTTTGCAAAACCGAAATTCCCCCGCGACCCATTTGTCCCGTGCATTCTCCCTGCCCGTGACCGCCGTCACAGCCAAGCGCGGATCGGTGAGTTGATAAGGGTCCGGGACGAAGCGTTGGCGCGCCGCAACTCATCGCGGAGCGGGCTCGCTTTATCGCACTGCAACACAAGACAACCTGCGACGAGATGCGCCGACGGGACGAATCGATGTGCGTCGATCCTCAAACAAGTTCAGGATGACGATGCGGGGTTGGGGAGCGCGTTGATGCTCCCCCCTTGCATCCCCGCCCGCACCACGCCATTTCTAAGCCAACAAAGACAATGACGACGGGGATGATGATGCTAGGATGCATGCAGGATTGGGACCTTCGGGTGACCCATCTGATCGATTATGCGGCGCGTGAACATGGGCCACGGGAGATCCTGACACGTTGGGCCGATGGGTCGGTCGAACGCACCAACTGGACAGGCGTGGCAACCGAGGCGCGCAAGCTTGCGCAAGCCTTCGTCAAATGGGGGCTGAAGCCGGGCGACCGCGTCGCCACCTTCGCGATGAACCACCATCGCCACCTCGCCGCCTGGTATGGCGCCATCGGGTCCGGCGGGGTGATCCACACCGTCAACGTTCGCCTGTTTGATGAAGACCTCATCTACATCATGAACCATGCCGAAGACCGGGTGCTGATGTATGATGCGCAGTTCCAGCCCGTGATCGACCGGCTGAAGCCGCATCTGAAGACGGTGGAGCACTATATCGTGTTCGACGGCGACGCCGGTGCGCCCAGCAGCTACACCACACTGATGGCGCAGATGGACGGCGCATTTGACTGGGTGTCAGGCGATGAGCGTGATCCGTGCATGCTCTGCTACACCAGTGGGACAACGGGCAACCCGAAGGGTGTGCTCTATCAGCACCGCTCCACCATGCTGCATGCGATGGCGGAGATTGCGCCGTCGATCTTCAACCTCTCAACAACAGCGGTGCTGCTGCCCATCGTACCGATGTTCCATGCGGCGAGCTGGGGCCTGCCCTTTGCCGGCGCGGCTGCGGGCGTGAAGTTTGTCTTCTCCACCACCAATGACGCGCCGACGCTGCACAGCCTGATGCTGTCCGAAGGCGTGACGCATAGCGCAGGCGTGCCCACCGTGTGGCTCGCCATGTTCCAGCATCTGGATGCCACCGCAAAGGCGGGCGGCGATGCCTCGCTGGGCAAGCTCAACCTCGTCACCATTGGTGGATCGGCTGCACCGCGTGCGATGATTGAGCGGCTGATGAAGGCAGGCGTCCGCGTCTCCCATGCTTGGGGCATGACGGAAACCTCGCCCATCGGCACCATGGGCGCGCCCGTGCCCGGCTGGGATGAGATGAGCCTCGACGCGCAGATTGACGTCGTCGCCAAGCAGGGCCGCGTGCCCTTTGGCGTCGAGCTGCGCATCGTTGATGATGAGGACAACGCCCTGCCGCGCGATGGCACCAGCTCTGGCCGGTTGCAGATCCGTGGGCCATGGGTCGTCAAACGCTACTTCAAGGCAGAGGCCGACGCGGTGGACAAGGACCAGTGGTTCGACACCGGCGACGTCTCCGTCATCCACCCCGATGGCACGATGCAGATCACCGATCGCGCGAAGGACGTCATCAAATCCGGCGGCGAATGGATCAGCTCGGTTGAACTGGAAAACGCCGCCGTCGGCTGCCCCGGCGTGGCGGAAGCCGCCGCGATTGGCGTCCACCACCCGAAATGGGACGAACGCCCGATCCTGCTCGTTGTGAAGAAGGACGGCGCAACTCTGACCGAGGCGGATGTCACCTCCTATCTCGCCAGTGTCGTCGCCAAATGGTGGCTGCCCGATGAAGTGCTCTTCGTCGACGACCTGCCCCACACAGGCACCGGCAAGATCCAGAAGGCCGAACTGCGCAAGGAGTATAAGGACTATAAGCTGAAGGCGCTGGCAGCGGCGTAGTCCGCCGCGCCCGACCCTTTCCCGTCACCCCAGCGCAGGCTGGGGTCTCTCCCTTTGGGTGCCGGAGATGCCAGCCTGCGCTGGCATGACGGTTTAGAGGAAACTCAAACTTCCCGCAGGCGGCCGATGAGGTCCACGAAGTTGCAGGGTTTAAACCGGCTGTCGAGCTGGTGGACGAGGATGTGTTCCCACGCGTCGGCGCAGGCGCCGGTGGAGCCGGGCATGGCGAAGATATAGGTGGAGCGCACGATATAGGCGATGGCGCGGGACTGGATGGTGGAGGTGCCGATGGTGCGGTAGCTGATCCAGCGGAACAGCTCCCCAAAGCCCGGGATTTCCTTGCCGCCCAAAACGGCGAGTGCCTCTGGTGTCACATCACGCCCTGTGACGCCGGTGCCGCCGGTGATGAGGATGCAGTGGATCGACTGATCATCCACCCATTGGTGGAGGCGGCCCAGAATGGCGCCCTGATCATCTGGGACGATGGCATAATCGGCCAGCGTGTGGCCAAGGTCTTGCAGGGCGGCACACAGATAGCCGCCGGATTTGTCGGTCTCACGCGTCCGGCTGTCAGATACGGTGAGGACGGCAATGCGGATCGGCTTGAATTCCGCGGTCTCGTCAATCGGCACTGGCAACCCCGCTCACCCGGTCCATGCGGACAGCAGTGGGGCCGGGCAGGCCCGGAAAGCGCGGCCATAACCCCTGCGACAGGGCCGCAAGGCTCGTCGTCTGGTCACCCGACTGCATCTGGTACATCCAATAGTTCCGCATGATGATCGTCACATAAGCCCGCGTTTCCCAATAGGGAATGGACTCAATGTAGAGCAGCGGATCCGTATTGTCGCGGCTGCGCGCATTCCATGTTTCAAGCGGCAGCGGCCCCGCATTATAGGCGGCAATCACCTTGGGCAGCATCCCGCCTGTCGCCTGCATATCACGCAGCCGTTCAATAAAGCTCTGCCCATATTCCATGTTGGTGGCAGGATCATTGAGGGAGCCGACGCTGTCCCTGCCCTTGGCGCGGGCCATCATGGCGGCGGTGCCGGGCATGACCTGCATCAGGCCGCGTGCGCCCGCCGGGCTGACGATGGAGGTGCGGAAGTTCGATTCCTGAAGGGCGTGGGCATAAACCAGCGCCTTATCCACCCGCCAGCCACCTTCGGGCGTCCAGGTGCGGGGCATGGGATAGCGGGCAGAGGCCGGGGCGCGGGCACCCGCAGGGCCATTGTGCGCAAGCCAAAGCTGTGTTCCGGGCATATCCATCCGGCCGGCGAGTGTCGCCAAAGCAGCATGGCGGCGCGGATCGCCAATGCGGGCCTGATGGCGGATCATCTCATCCGCAAGGTCCATTTCCCCGATTTCCGCAAGCGCGAGGGCAGCGCGGACATTGGGCAGCTTTTCCACATCAGCAATGTCGTCAGGCACCTTCTGGATCAGCTTGGCGATGCCCAGCCGTTCTGCCGACAAGAGGCCGTAAAATGTCTCACCATAGCGCGCGGCGGCCTTCAGATGTCCGTCCACCTTCTGCGGCTGGCCCGATGCCATGGCGGCGCGGGCGGCCCAAAAGTGTGCCGCGGCGTCCATTTCATCATTCTGAAAACGGGATGCGGCGGATTCAAAGGCTGCAGAGGCGGCAGGAAAATCTTTACTGCGCCAGGCAGCGAGGCCCGCTGTCCAGTCTGACATGGCCGCCCAATCGCCCTCACCGGCCTGCCCCAACGCTGCGACCCGGCGGGCGGAGATGTCATCCCCGGTGATGTAATAAGACCAGGCGACCTTCTGAAAAAGCTCCGCCCGGCCTTCGGGGGAGAGCGAGGCTTCACTCTCCGTCACAATGGCTTCCGCCTCAAACGGCATGTTATCTTTGATCAGCGGCTGGATACGCGCGTTCAACGCGTTGGCGACACCATCCTGAGAGGCCGCCATCCGCGCCCGACGCGGCGCACTGCCCAGCCAGACCATATCCTGCGGGGTCGGCAGGTTGAATTCAACATCCATCCCGCGCGATTTCGCAAGACGGGCGAGTTGCGCGGCCTGAGGCAGCTGCGGCGCCTTTTCCAGAAGGGCGGCAATCTTTTCGGGCTCAACCTTGGGCGATCCCTTAGCGAGATAAAGCTCGGCCAGCGCGATGGCGTGGAGCGGGCCTTCCGGCATCGACTCCAGACCGGCTTGCGCCACATCCCACTGGCCGCTGCGGATCGATACGAAAATGTCCTTGTACCGCGCCCGCGCATTCGGCCCGAGCTGCGCTGCAAAATTGGAGGTGAAGGCCGGGGTGAAGGCCGCAAGCGTGGATTGCGCAGATGCGGGGGCAGACACCATCCCCGCCAAAACCAAAGCAAAAACCGAAACCAACTTCACGCCAACTGTCCCCCGATCAGCATCTGCATATCCTGCCAGACGGCGGCCTTACGTTGCGGATTTTGCAACAAAAGGCGCGGCGCGGAACTGGCGATGGCAGGCACCATAGACCGGATGTGGTTAATTTTCTGGCCTGTTTTGTTAGTATTGGTCGCATCCAGCCCGAGCAATGCACGGCTGGTCGACTGACCGAGCAGCCAGACGGACTGTGGGTTCACCAATCCCAGATGGTGCTTGGCAATATCCCCCAGCCGGGGCAGCGCGTCCTTCGCGGCCTGACCCGAAGGTGGACGCCCCGGGATAAGCGGGAAGCAATAGACCTTGTCCCGGTCCAGCCCCATGGCCGCAAGCATCCGGTCAAACAAACGCCCCACCTCTCCAGAAAGGAGCGCCCCTGATTCGGCGTCGCCCACCTCCGGCATGTCGGTAATAATCGTGATCGCGGCCCCCGGCGTGCCAAACGGCCGAAGCCGAAGATGCGGTGGCCCAGCCTCCGGCACAGTGGGATCCGTCGCCAGCCAGTCCACAAAGCTGTCGAGCGTTGCTGGAAGGGTAGCCGGTACCGGCGCCTCTTCCGGCTTGGCACGCGCCAAAACGGGGGCCGCAGCTGTGAGGGGCGACGCTACGGCGACGCGGCCCAACCAGGGCTGCGGCGCGTCTTCCACCAGCGTGTCGACACCCATATCGTCCCACCACTGCAGCGCAGCAGCCACAAGGCGTTGATCGACGGAGGTTTGGACTTCATTCACACCGGGCCTTCAACCCGCATAATTCCTGTTGGTCAACCGCAATCGCTTCGCTATCTGCCAGACTGAAACTGGGCCGCGACAACTCGAAAGGCCGGCCGAACAGGAGACGAATGCGCCATGAGCGAACGGGAATCGATGCCGTATGATGTTGTGATTGTTGGGGGCGGGCCTGCCGGCCTGTCTGCGGCCATCCGGATCAAACAGCTGAACGCGGATCTGTCGGTCTGCATCCTTGAAAAGGGATCGGAAGTCGGCGCGCACATCCTCTCTGGCGCGGTGTTCGATCCGCGGGCCATGGATGAGCTGCTCCCCGACTGGAAGGAACAGGGCTGCACCATGGCCGATGTGCCGGTGACGGAGAACCATCACTGGGTCCTCACCGCTGGCGGCCACATGGCCATCCCGCACATCTTCACCCCCGGCTGGATGCACAATAAGGGCACCTATACGGGCTCGCTCGGCAATCTGTGCCGTTGGCTCGCCGGGCAGGCGGAAAACCTCGGCGTGGAAATCTTCCCCGGCTTTCCGGCCGCCGAAATCCTCTACAATGAGGATGGCTCCGTTAAAGGTGTCGCCACCGGTGACATGGGCGTGGCGCGCGATGGCAGCCACAAGCCAGACTATCAGCCAGGCATGGAGCTGCATGCGAAATACACGCTCTTCGCCGAAGGCGCGCGCGGCCACCTGACCAAGCAGCTGAAGGCAAAGTTCGACCTCGAAGCGGATTGCCAGCCGCAGGTCTATGGGATCGGCATCAAAGAATTGTGGGATATTGATCCCGACAAGCATGAAGCGGGCCGCGTCATCCACACGCAGGGCTGGCCGCTCACCGAAAGCGACAGCTGGGGTGGTGGCTTCCTCTATCACCAGGCAAATAATCAGGTCGCCTTGGGCTTCGTTGTGGCGCTTGATTACAAGAATCCGCACGTCTTCCCATTTGAAGAATTCCAGCGCTGGAAGCAGCATCCGGAAATCCGCAAGATCCTCGAAGGCGGCAAGCGCATTTCCTATGGCGCCCGCGCGATCAACGAAGGCGGCTGGCAGTCTGTGCCGAAGCTCGCTTTCCCGGGCGGCGCGCTGATCGGCTGTTCGGCTGGTTTCGTGAACGTGCCCCGCATCAAGGGCAGCCATACCGCGATGAAGAGCGGCATGTTGGCGGCAGAAAGCATCGTTGCGGCGATTGCAGCGGGTCGCGAATTCGATGAGATCGCCGATTATCAGGCCAATCTCAACGACAGCTGGATCGCAACCGAGCTGAAGCTGGTGAAGAATGCGCAGCCCGCCGTTGCCAAATATGGCAATGACTATGGGACCATCCTTGCCGGTATCGACATGTGGATGCGGACGCTGAAGATCGGCCTGCCGATCACCATGAAGCATCACCGCGACAATGAAGCGACGGGCCGTGCGGATCTGTACCCCAAGATAGACTATCCCAAGCCCGATGGTGTCATTAGCTTTGACCGGCTCTCCTCGGTGTTCCTGTCGAACACCAATCATGAGGAAGACCAGCCCTGCCATCTGCAGTTGAAAGATCCGGATGTGCCGGTGAAGATCAACCTGCCGCTCTATGATGAACCGGCGCAGCGTTATTGCCCGGCAGGCGTCTATGAAATCGTCGGCAAGGAAGAAGGCAATCCGCGCCTTCAGATTAATGCCCAGAATTGCGTCCACTGCAAAACCTGCGACATCAAGGACCCGACCCAGAACATCAACTGGGTCACGCCGGAGGGTGGCGGTGGCCCCAATTACCCGAACATGTAGCGCGGTCGCACTGGCCCTGCTCGTCTGTGCGCCCGCCATGGCGCGTCCGTCCGAGCAGTCCGTGTTGGACCTCTACATGCAGGCGCGGCTGGCCGATGCGTCAGGCGCGGGGGATGTGGCGCTTCAATCTTACTCAGCGGCATTGCTCGCAGAGCCGGGCAATGCCGTCATTGCAAATCGCGCGCTCCGGCAGGCCATCGAAAATGGTGAGCGCAAGCTGGCGTTAGACGCGGCCCGCCAGTTAGAAGCCACGGGGGACCTCCCCGCCGATCTGCCCCTTCTCTTGTTGGGAGATCGCCTTCTGGCAGGAGACTTGGCCGGTGCACGCGCGCAGGCCGACCGGGTAGAGGCCGACGGAAATCTTGGCTTTCTCGTGCCGGTTCTGCGCGGCTGGATCGCTCTTGCCGCCCGCCAGCGCGATGCGGTGCGGGAATTTGACGCCGCACGCCAATCTGGCCTCGGCATCGGCTTCGTCAATCAGCAGCGCGCCATGGCCGAGCTGTCCGGGAGTGACCCAGACGCCGGAATTGCGCTCATCAAATCCATCGTGGCCGAAGACGGCCGACCGAGCCTTGCCCGCATCATTGGCGCTGCAACATTGCAGCGCAAAGGCCAGAAGGCCGCAGCGCTTGATCTGCTGGAAGGCAGCGACCAGATGATGGCGCTGGCCCGAGACCAGCTTGCAGCAGGCAAGCCGATTGGTGGCGCCGTCGACACACCGACGCGCGGCCTTGCCTTCTTCTATGCCAGTCTCGCCTCCGATCTTGTGCGCGACAAGGCGTCGGCCTTCGCCCTGACGCTGGCGCGCTATGGCCAGTTTCTCGATCCACAAAGCCCGTTCGTCGCGCTGTCCGTGGCCCAGTCTCTTGCGGCAAACGGCCTCGACGCCGAAGCCTTGGCGGCGCTCGATACGATCCGGCCGGGAAGCACCTTCATGCCGTTGGCCGATGAAAGCCGCCTTGCCCTGCTGGAGCGGCTGGGCCGGGGGGATGATGCGGTCGCCCTCGCGACATCGTTCGCCGCCGGTTCAACCCGCGCCGTCGATCAGGTGCGGCTCGGTGATCTGCTCGGACGGCTCAACCGCCGCGCAGAATCTGCCGCGGCCTATCAAAAGGCCATTGACGCGGCGGACCAGTCCGGTGCCCCAGCACCTTGGGGCCTCTATATGCTCAAGGGCAGCGCCCTTGCCCAGCAAGGCGCATGGGAAGACGGCCGTGCCGCCCTCCAAAGGTCACTCGAGCTCGGCCCGGATCAGCCCACAGTGCTTAACTTCCTCGGCTATTCGATGCTGGAGCGGCGAGAGGACATTCCCGAAGCCCTGCGTCTGATTGCCAAGGCCAGCACGCTGCGCCCCGAGGACACGGCAATCGCGGACTCGTTGGGCTGGGCCTATTTCCTTTCCGGCGACTACGAAAAGGCGGTTTCCACCCTGGAAAAGGCGGTCGATCTGGAACCGATCGAGCCGACCATCGGGGAGCATCTGGGCGATGCCTATTGGCGCGCCGGACGCAAAGTCGACGCCCGTTACACTTGGCGCGCGGCCCTCTTGCTTGTCGAAGGCGCGGATGTTGCGCGGCTGGAAAGCAAAATCGACATGGGGCTGACCGACGCCAATATGGCGCGCTGACATGTCATGCGGCTGACGGACACGGCGCACGCCAAAATCAACCTGGCCCTCCATGTTCGCAAGCGGCGGGACGATGGCTATCATGAGCTTGAAACGCTCTTTGCCTTTACCGAAGCCGGTGATGTCTTGGGCGTGGAAGCCGCCGACGATTTCTCGCTGACGATCACCGGGCCTTTTTCTGAAGAGCTTTCGGCCGGACCAGACAATTTGGTGCTGAAGGCGGCAAAGGCATTGGCGCAGGCAGCCGGACTTCAGGCGGGCGCGGCTTTCCACCTCGACAAGCGCTTGCCCATAGCCTCAGGCATTGGTGGCGGCTCGGCAGATGCGGCGGCAGCCTTGCGACTGGCCTCCCGGCTCTGGGCGCTCGGCACCGTGCGCCCGATGGATGTCGCCGCCGCACTCGGGGCAGATGTGCCCGCCTGTGTCCTGTCGCAAACCTGCTTTGGAACGGGCGTGGGCGAGCAGCTGGAGCCGGTGAAGGCGATTGCGCTAAGCGGGCTTCCCATCTTGCTCGTCAATCCGAGACTACCCTGCCCCACCGGGCCGGTGTTCAAGGCATGGGATGGTCTGGACCGGGGTGCCCTGCACTCAGAGGACTGGAAGACCGCCCGCAATGATCTGCAAGACCCGGCGCTTCGCCTTGTCCCTGAAATTGGTGTGGTGCTTCACGCGCTGGCGGCGCAACCCGGCGTGCGCCTCACCCGCATGTCCGGATCAGGCGCCACCTGCTTTGCGCTGTTCGATAGTGAGACGGCGCGCGATACAGCGGCGGCAGCCCTTAGCGCCACACATGCCGATTGGTGGGTGCTGCCGACCACGCTGCTATAATCAGAAGCCGAAGCGGACCGAGAGCCGGAAATCCCGCCCGGCGAGGGGCGCATAATCTTTCAGGAAGCTCGCATGGCGGCGGGCATTCACATCGAAAATGTTGTTGGCGGACAGCAGCAGGCTCACATCGCGGTCACGGCCCCAGGGGCGGAAAGCAACGCTGCCATTCACCATGGTATAGCCTTTGGTGGTGGTTTCAAACGGCGCCACCCGGCTCTGACCATCGACCCATTCCGTCTCTGCGCGCAGGTCCAGCCTGCCGGATGTCGCCTCAAGGCCGCCCAGCAACCGCAAGGCAGGGATGCGGGGGGCAGCCTGATGACCAAGCGGCGTCACAATGGTGGCACGTGTAAAGTCACCTACGCCATCAAGGTTCAGAGCAAACGCACCCCATTGGGTGAGCGTGACCGAGCCTTCGAACTCCGCCCCGAAATAGCGTGCTTTGTCCTGCTGGATGTTAAAGACGGGAAGGCCATCCTCAACCGTTCCATCGGGTTGTTCGTAAATGAAGTTGTTGAACCAGCTATGATAGACCGACGCGGCCAGATGGTAACCGGTGCCCTTCCCCCGCAGCGTCAGTTCGAGGCCCTTTGACACTTCCTCTCGGAAATCCGGGTTTCCAACTTCAAACGCCTGCGTGCCGGCGTGCGGCCCATTGGAGAAGAGTTCCTCTGCCGAAGGTGCGCGCTGCGTATAGGACGCATTCAGCCCCAGCCGCCAACCATCGACCAGTTCATAAGCGGCACCAATGGAACCGGAATAAGAGGTGAAACTGCGATCCAAATCCGGGTTGCCGAGCGTTGCATCTGCGGCCGCACTGGCATTGGTGCGTTCCACACGGCCGCCTGCTTCCGCCCGCAGACGCCCAAGATCGAACGACTGAACGGTGAACAGCCCGAACTGGCTGCCCGTGCTTTTGGGCAGAAACTTCTCTGCCCCGATGATGTTGAGCTTCCGAAGGACAAGTTGCCCGCCGACAGCCCCCTTCCAGCCGTTGTGATCGCGCTGGACGAGTTCCACGCGCCCTTCCCATCCATCATGGAGAAAGGTGGTGCCAATGGCACCCGCGGTGCTGAGTTCATTATGCTTATAGTCGGCATAACCGCCACGGAATCGGATGGACTCCAAGAAGCCTGAGGCCGGATTGATTTCGGCGCGCACATCAACGCGGGTCTGGTGCATATCGAGCCGCACCTCTTCCGCCGTCACCGCCGGATCGAGCGAATAGCGGACCGGCACACCGTAGAGATTACCAATCCGGCTCACCGAAAAGCCGAGATTGCCTGTGTCTGTGATGAGGGCCGCGCCGCCCGCGACCTCCCACATCCGCGCAGCACTATTGGGAAGGCGATCCTTGAGCGTTGCGAGGTCCTGAATGGCAGGATCAGCGCTGGACGCTGCCTGCTGACGCAGGGCTGGAGACAGCAAAAATCCGCCCACCGCCTGATCGCCTGTCTTCGAATAGGTGCCATCAAAGTGGACAACAAATTTATCGGACAGCGCGACATCGACACGGCTGCCGGCAGACCGCTCCTTAGCGGCCGAGCCATAGGTCAGATTGCCGTCTACATGCACGCCCTCTTCCGGGACGCTGCGCGGGATGCGGCTGTCGATGACGTTGACGACGCCGCCAATGGCGGAGGACCCGAAGATCAGCGAGGCTGGGCCGCGCAGCACTTCGATGCGATCCGCCGTCAGGGGGTTGATGACAACCGCGTGGTCTACACTGGTGTTCGAAACATCAAAGCTGCCAATCCCATCAGCAAGGATGCGGACGCGCTCCCCCTGAAAACCGCGCAGCACCGGTCGCGATGCATTGGGACCGAAAGAGGTGGCAGAGACGCCGGCCTGCCGAGAGAGAGTTTCCCCGATGGTCGGGCGCACATCGCGCGCCAATTCCGTGGACGTCAAAACCGACGTTCCCGACAAAACGTCCTGCTGGTTCCGCCCGATGATGGCAGTGATGACGATATCCCCGCCATCGCTGTGGTCCCCATGTTGGCTACCTTCCGGCAGCGTCTGGGCAGACAGGGGAATACCAGCAAAAAGGCCAATGGACACGGCCAGAGACGAAACAAAAGGACGCAACAAAGCAGGCTCTCCGGTTGGGAATGGAGGTCCGCATAAAAGATATGTTACATTATATCAATACGCAAATCGTCCTCAGGTGAGTCCTAGCCTCTGCTCGACCAAGGCCAATGGCATGGCCCCGGCCTCCAGCACTGTTCCGTGGAACTCCCGCAAATCTGCGCCGGAGCCGCCGCGTGTGCGGAACCTTTCCCGCATGTCGAGCAGCCGCAATTGCCCAAGTTTATAGCCCAGTGCCTGACCCGGCCATGCCATATAGCGTTCTACTTCTGCGACGACCCGCACCTCGGCGATGCCCGTAATATCCTGCATCGTGCGGATTGCCTGTTCCCGCGTCCAGCGTTTGTGATGGATGCCTGTATCCACCACAAGCCGGACGGCGCGGAACAACTCATCCTGAAGCCGCCCCAGATCGCCCAAAGGATCATCAGCATAGGCCCCCAGATCCGCCATCAAGCGCTCCGCATAGAGCCCCCAGCCTTCTTGATAGGCATTGAAGCTGGCGATCCGCAGCAAGAGCGGCGCCTCGCCAAATGCGGTCGCGACGGAGCCCTGCGTGTGGTGGCCGGGCACCCCTTCATGATAGCTGAGCGTCGGCAGTCGAAAGCGGGCGACAGCCGCCATGTCACGCAGGTTGATCCAATAGGTTCCGGGCCGCGACCCATCGAGCGATGGGCCATCGTAAAAGCCGCCCGGTGCGCCATCCTGCGTGGCCGCCGGCACCCGCTTCACGACGAGGCCCTGTTTCGGGATTAACGCTTCGGGGAGCAATTTGGGGTAGAGCGCCTCGGCATCGCGCACCTTTTGGCGCACATAGGCCAGCAATTCCTCCCGACCTGCATCGCTATTGGCAAACTGGTTCGCCGGATCGCGCGCCAGTGCCGCCATACGGGCTCCGATAGATCCTTCGGTCATGCCACGTGCGGCCAGCAGAGCGTTCATCTGCGTCGTGATGCGGCCAACCTCAGCCATCCCGATGTCGTGAATATCATCCGGCGGTAATTGCGTGTCCCCCAGCGCGCGGACATTGGCCGCATAAAGCGCGTCGCCCTGTGGCTGGGCCCAAAGCCCAGCCTCTGTGCGGCCAGACGGCAGCATGGCGGCAATCTCGGCACGAAGGCGCGCCATGGCAGGCCGAGCGCGCCGCTGCAGCGAGAGCGTGGCGCGGCGCAAGGCAAGCTGACGCGTGCGCTTTGCGAGCCCGGCTTTCGCCATCCCCTCATCCAGCGCGCGCAGGAGCGGATGGGCAGCAGCGGGGCCAGACTGGAAAGCGTCCAAAACCGGCAACGTCTTTTCCATCAGGATTCGTGGCGGCAGACAGCCAGCGGCCCGGTCGGCACGGATCTTCTCAACCACGCCGCCATAGGCCTGCGGAAAGGCGTCGAGCTTTTCAAGCCAGGCATCGACGGCGGCTGGCGTCTGGAGCGACTGCTGCTCCATCATGATATTCAGGCCGTCAATGTGCGGCCCATAAATCTGCGTCACAATATAAGGCACATGGCCCGCGAAGTGGAACGGGTTGATCTTGCCGTACGGGACACCGGCGGAGCGTGTGCCGTTTTCCAGCGTCGCTTCCACCACCGCGCGCTGGGTGGTTGTCCGCTCATCGCCGCTGCGTCGCATCGCAGCGACGGCCTTCTTGGCATCGGCATAGGCAGTACGGATTTTCGCTTCCCCGGCGGGCGAATAATCATCCATCCGCCGCGCCAGCGGACCACCGGCGAGAGCGCCCGGCGTGCCATTATAAGTCGCGGTATCCGGCAGCAGCGCCAATAGCCGTGCCGTCACGTCCTCAAACGGATCGGGAGCGGGCGGCAGCACAAGCGGCTTGCGCTTTTTCGCCCAAACAGGGGCCGTAGGGACAAGTGCTGTGGCGACGAGAGTCTGGCGTCTGGAAAACTTCATATTCTACCCTGTTCTATCTGTTACCAGATGGTGACATTGCGCCGCGTTGCGGGCAACAGGAATTGATGAACGACACTGCTTGGATCGACATAATTGGCCCCAATGACAGCCCTTACCTGTTGATTGCCGACCACGCATCCAACCGCGTGCCGGACGGCGTGGACCTTGGCATTGCCCCGGCGCTGCTCAATGAACACATCGCCATCGACATCGGTGTGGCAGAGCTTGGACGCGCATTGTGCGCGCGCCTCCGCTTCCCCGGGATCCTTGGAAATGTGTCCCGCCTTGTGGTTGATCTCAACCGCGAGGAATACGCCCCGCACATCATCCCGATTGCAAGCGATGGCCATGCCATCCCCGGCAATGCCATAGATCATGACGCCCGATTGGCGCGGATTGACTGCTATTGGCGTCCCTATCATGCGCGGATCGAAGCCCAGTTGGTTGCTCAGCGGCCCCGCCTGCTCATCTCGCTGCATAGCTTCACCCCGCAATTGGCGACCCGCCCCGAGGAGGAACGGCCTTGGGAGATTGGCATCCTCTACAATCAGGACGAGCGCGCCGCGCGCATCGCCATCCCTTTACTGGAAGCTGCAGGGGTCCGTGTGGGCGATCAGCAGCCTTATTCCGGCAAACTCCTCAACGCGACGATGAACCGCCACGGTGAAGACACGGGCACGGCCTATCTCGGTATCGAGATGCGGCAGGACCTCATTGGAACGCCGGAAGGCGTTGCCAAATGGTGCGATGTGCTGGCGCCGGTGGTTGGAGCGATCATCCTTTAGGCGTTCAACCGGTCCCGCAATTCACGCTTGAGCACTTTGCCGATAGGACTGCGCGGCAGTTCTTCGGCAACGATCAGGCGGTTGAGACGCTGCGTCCGGCCGACCTGCGCATTGGCAGCGGCCAGCACGGCGTCGGGATCTACGCCGTCGCGCAGTACAACAAAGCCGACGGGTGTTTCACCCCACTCCTCAGACGGTGCGCCGATGACGGCAGCCTCCACGACGCCTGGGTCCTTCAGCAACACGGCTTCCAGATCGCTCGGGTAGATGTTGAATCCGCCCGAAATGATCATGTCCTTGGCGCGGTCCATCAGCGTCAGGAAGCCCTCTTCGTCGATCCGGCCAATGTCGCCATGTTTGTAATAGAGGTTGCCCTCGGCATCCCACCATTTCATCGCGTCGGTCGCGTCCTGGCGGTTATTATAGCCCGTCATCATCGCCGGTGACCGGCCGACAATTTCCCCAACCGAACCAGCGGGCAATTCATTGCCCTCCTCGTCAATCACCTTGGCAATATGTCCGGGTGCCGGACGCCCGACCGTGTGAAGCTTGTCGGGAAATTCATGCGCGACGAGCAGGAAGGCGCAACCGCCCTCTGTCATGCCGTAAATCTCAACCAGACCGCCCGGCCAGCGCTTCAGAATGTCCGCCTTCAGTTCAGCTGCAAAGGGCGCGCTGGTGCAATATTTCATGACGAAGCTCGACAGATCGAAGCTGTCGAAATCCGGATGCGCCATGATGCGGCGGTATTGGACCGGCACCAGCATCGTATTGGTCGCCCGTTCCCGCTCCGCCAGTTGGAGGAAGCCCAGCGTGTCGAACTTCTTCATCAACACAACCTGACCGCCCGAACCGAGCGTCGGCAGGAAGCTGGCCATGGTGGTGTTCGAATAAAGCGGCGTCGACAGGATCGTGACCGACTTGGGGCCATAGGCCGCAACGCCGCGCTGAATATGCTGCCAGCGCATGGCGTGGCTGTGGACGATGCCCTTGGGCGTGCCGGTCGTGCCGCTGGAATAGATGATGTTGAACCCGGTCGCGGGCGTAATCTCCACCGGCTGGGGCCGGGCACCTTCCGGCGCCATCCATGCGCGCAAGGGCTCCCCCCACTTGCCGCCATCCAATGCGATACGCTTCGGCGCGCCGAAGCTCTGTCCTTCCAGTGACTCCGCCGCCTTTTCATCAAGGAACAAATGATTGGCCCCAGAATCGACGATCATCGCCGCCATCTGCTCACCCGTCGCCGTATTGGTGATGAGCCCGGCAATCGCGCCGGCGCGCAACGTGCCGATAAGGACGCACACCTGCGTGACCGAATTGAGCCCGGCAATGGCGGTTGCCTGACCGGGGCCAACGCCTTCTGCCTGCAATTGCGCCGCAATGCGGTCCGCAAAATCGTCCAGCTCCTTCCAGCTGATCCGACCATCCGGATCCGCAACTGCAGGCGCATCAGGGCGCTCGGCAGCGAAGGCTTTGACAAGGGCGGGGAGCGTCGCAAAGTCCGACGCCAACAGGGTTTCTGAGCTCTCCATATCTATGCATTGGTCGCGCACCTTTACGTGCACGTCAAGCGAAAGCGGCAACCCGGCAGATGTTGTGCCGCCCGCTTTTGGCATCGGCCACAATCCACAATATCTGCGATTGACGCCACAGCGGTTATGGTTGTGGTAGCGTTAACCATTCAATTTCAGCGGTTTATTCACTATCCTGTGTCAAATTTCCGACATGGGGAACGGTATTTTGGAACGCAGGAAGGTCTTGCTGGGCATGGGCGCTGTCGCGCTTGGTGGCTTTGCTGCGCCTGCTGTCGCGTTGCCGATGGACGATGCCATCAACACCGATCCTTACTGGCAGTGCGTCCCCATCGCGCGGACCATGTCGGGCATCCAAATCTATGGCGACGCCCATACATGGTGGGATCAGGCCGAGGGCCGGTACCGCAAGGGGACCGAGCCGAAAAAGGGTGCCGTGCTCAACTTCATGCCGCATGGCGGGATGAAACTGGGCCATGTGGCCGCCGTCACCAAGATCATCGATGACCGCACAATCCTTGTCACCCATAGCAACTGGTCTCCTTATGGTGGCCGCCGCGGCTATGTGGAAAAGAATGTCCGCGTCATCGACGTGTCGGAAGATAATGACTGGAGCCGCGTCCGCGTCTGGTTCTCCCCCATTGGCGATATGGGCGGCACTGAATGGCCGACCTTCGGCTTTATCTATCCCAATGGTCGCCCGCCCATGGCCCTACCCGAAACCGCGATGGAACTGCCCAAGCAACCACCGCAGCCCCGCATGGCCGTGCGCGAAGATCCTGAAGAAGACATCCGCCCGACAGGCCGGATGGTGGACATCCGCAAGGCGCTGTTCGGACCATCGCCGACCGGCAGGCTCGCTTATCTCGACCGCACGCTGAAGCGCCTTAAATAAGCAGATTTGGCGCGCGCCTGCGGCAGTGCTAGTTCGTTTGCGATGCACAGCCTTCCACTCTTCGTTCGCCTCAACGGCCGCCCCGTCATCCTGCTGGGCGACGGTGAACCTGCTGCCGCCAAGCGCCGCCTGCTGGACCGTGCCGGCGCACAAATTGTTGGTGAAGATCATGCCGCCAGCCTCGCCATCGTGGCGATAGAGGACGATGCGGACGCCGAAGCTGCGATTGCACGGCTGAAAGCGCGCGGCATTCTCGTCAACGCGGTAGATCGGCCCACCGCCTGCGATTTCACATTGCCCGCCATTATTGACCGGGATCCCGTCATCATCGCCATTGGCACAGGCGGTGCGTCTGCGGGCCTTGCCAAGGCGCTGCGGCAACGGCTGGAACAAATGATCCCCGCAGGATTGGGGGCCATCGCAACCGCGCTGGCTGGTGCCCGCACCAAGATGCGCGCGCGCTGGCCCGAAGCCGCTGACCGCAGGCGTGCGATCGACGCCGCTTTTGATCCCGGCGGACCGCTTGATCCGCTGGCCGCAACCGAGGCGTCGGCCGTCGACGATTGGCTGGCCGGAAAGGCGCAGGCCGTTGCTACCGCCTTTCACCACATAACCCTTAGCTCCGACGCCCCGGATGATCTTACCCTTGGCCAAGCCCGTCTGCTGGGGCAGGCCGACACCGTCCTGCACACAGTCCGCGTCGCTCCGGCCATTCTTGACCGCGCCCGGGCCGACGCCGCACGGATCGCTTGCGAAGCGGCGCCAACCGAGGCACCAGAAGGCATGACCCTTTTCGTGGACCGGTTATGAGCAGCGCCTTTGTCTTTCGGGATGGTGCTGCCGCCGAAATGCCGTTTGGCGACGCCATCGCGCTGCCCCATGATGGCGGCCTCATCTGGCTCCAGCTGGACGGACGCGAAGATGCCGCGCGCAACTGGATCCGCGATCAGGAGGACATTCCACACATCGCGCGGGAAGCCCTGCTGGCGCAGGAAACCCGTCCGCGTGCGACGCTCATTGGCGGGGGAGCTCTCGTCAATCTGCGTGGCCTTGGCACGACGCCAAATGATGATCCGGATGCGCTCGTCTCCACCCGATTCTGGGCGGACAAGGGCCGCGTCATCTCCGTCAGCTTTCGCACGCCCAAGGCGCTTGCCATCGTGATCGACCGCTTCCACGCCAGAGAAATTGTCGATCCCGGTGATCTTCTCTCCCGCTTTGCCGAAGCGACCAGCGATCTGCTCGACCCCGATGTTGCCGAACTGGGCGACACGATGGACGATTGTGAAGTCGTCGTGGATTCCGCGAGTATCCTTGCGACCCGTAGACGCGTGACCGAGGTGCGCAGTCAGGCGATCTCCTATCGCCGCTTCGTCGCGCCGCAGCGGCAAGCGCTCGAACGCCTTGCCGCAGCTGACCTCGACTGGCTCGATGAAGATGACCGGATGCATCTGCGCGAAGCCGCCGACCGTGCCGCGCGCATGGCCGAAGAGCTGGAGGCGATGCGCGAGCGTGCCGCCCTCATCCACGAAGAACTCACCGACCGCCGTGCGGAGGTCATCGACACCCGCGCGCTGCTCATTTCCATCGTCGCATTGATCTTCCTGCCGCTCACTTTTGTGACTGGCCTGCTTGGGATGAATGTGGACGGCATCCCTTATGCGCATAAGCCCTGGGCCTTTTGGGGCGTCACCGGCTTTTGCCTCTTCCTCGCCATCGGCGTCATGGCCTGGTTCGCCCGCGCCCGCTGGATCAGCGGAAAATAATGCGTCTTGGCTTCTCCTCCGTCATCCTGAACTTGTTTCAGCATGACGGAGAGAAATTACTCCAGAAGCGCATCAATCGCCGTCGCCATGCGGATATCGCGCTGCGACAGGCCACCCGCGTCATGCGTGGTCAGCAGGATGTCCACGCGGTTCCACACATTTGACCATTCGGGGTGATGATCCTGCACCTCGGCCAAGAGCGCAACGCGCGTCATAAAGGCGAAGGCTTCTGAAAAATCCTTGAAGATGAACTGACGGGTGATGCCGTCGCGGGCGTCATCGACGTCCCATTCCCCAAGCCGGTCCAGGGCGGCGGTGCGTTGTTCGGGGGAGAGTTGTTCGACCATGCTTTGCCTCTTTCGTTTATATCTCTATGTCGCAGGCATGACGGGGAAAGGTCAACTGGCGCCGAGCTGTTCGGACATTGAATCCTTGGCGCGCAATGCGTTGTCGCGCCTGCCGGAGTTGTTCCGCAGCCATTTGGGCCATGTCGCGCTGATCGTCGACGATTTCGCCGATGACGCAACACTGGCGGAACTGGGCATTGAAGACCCCTTTGACCTGTCAGGCCTCTATTCCGGCAGACCGGTGAGCGAAGCCGCCCAGACGGGTGACCTGCCGACGACCATCCATCTGTTCCGCAGGCCCATCCTCGATGAATGGGCGGAAAGTGGGGAGACACTGGAGCATCTGGTCGCGCATGTTCTGGTCCATGAAGTCGGCCACCATTTCGGCCTCACAGATGATCAGATGCACAAGCTGGAAAACATCGTCGCATGACGGCCTCCCTCACCTTTGCGAACCTCGCCTGCATGCGCGGCGGGCGGGTTCTGTTCAAGGGTTTGAACGCCACGCTCGGCGCGGGCGATGCTTTGCTGCTGACCGGACCGAACGGCGTCGGCAAATCGAGCCTGTTGCGGCTGATCGCGGGGCTATTGCCCGCTTATACCGGCACAGTGACGCATGACGGACGCCTTGCTCTGTCTGATGAAAACCCCGCGCTTGACCCGCGCCTACCGCTGGCCAAGGCGCTCGGCTATTGGGCGGGGCTGGATAGCACCGGCCCGGCTGCGGTGGCAGCGGCGCTCGATGCGCTGGACCTGACCCGCCTTGCCGGTGTGCCTGTACGGCTGCTCTCCACCGGGCAAAGGCGGCGCGCCAACCTCGCCCGCGTGCTCGCAAGCGGGGCCAACATCTGGTTGCTTGATGAACCCGGCAACGGGCTGGACACAGCCTCACTGGCTCTGCTGGAGCGCGCCATTGCGAGGCACCGCACGCAGGGCGGGATTGTCGTGGTCGCCTCCCACCAGTCGCTCGGCCTGACCAACGCGCAAGCGGTAGAACTGGAGCCAGCGGAATGAAGGCGTTCCTCGCCATCTTAGTCCGGGATCTGCGCCTATCACTCGGATCAGGCGGCATCGGTCTGCCGGTCGTGTTCTTCCTGCTGGTCGCCACGCTCTATCCATTCGCGGTCGGGCCGGATGGCGCTTTGCTCTCCAAAACCGGCGGCGGCGTGCTGTGGGTCGCAGCCCTCCTTGCCGCGCTTCTCCCCGTCGACCGGCTGATCGCGCCCGATGCGGAAGCCGGTGTGCTCGATCAATATGCGGTCCGTGGTCTGGGCGAGGAGATGATCGCTGCCGCCAAAATCACCGCGCACTGGATCGGCTTTGGTCCGCCATTGATGCTGGCCGCCATTCCGGCCTCCGCCATGTTGCGGCTCGATGGAGAAACGCTGGCGGCAGTCGAATTGGGCCTGCTGGCGGGTACTCCTGGGCTGGCAGCGCTTGGCGTAATGGTGGCGAGCCTGACTGCCGGACTCCGGCGCGGCGGGGCACTCGCCGGATTGTTGATGTTACCGCTGGCCATCCCGCTGATCATCTTCGGCGCGGGGAGCATCGGGGATTTTGGCGGCGGGGCTGTGCGGTTTTTGGCGGCGGCGTCACTGTTTCTGGCGGCGGTCGCGCCCTTTGCGGCGGGGGCTGGGATCAGGGCGCTGCGGGAGTAGTCCATTTCTCCAAACGCGCGCAGCCATCTCCGTTTGGGCTGAGCCTGTCGAAGCCCCGTCCTTTACCTTTGACGCAGAGATGAAGGACAACCCTTCGGCAAGCTCAGAGCAAACGGGGGATAAACCCTAACGCGACCAGCGCGCGAAGATGGCGGTCGGCAGCACGAGGCCCCTTGCCTCTTCCCGCACGCCGAGCTCGCCACATTCCACCGTGCCGCCCAGATCCGCAAAGTGCTGGCGCACCAACTCCCCAATGGCCAGCGCGGACATACGAACGGCGTAGACTGTCAGGAACAGGAAGCGCGAGTCCGCGTCGAGCAGCTTGCGGCAATCGGCGATGAGTTCGGGCAAGCCTTCTTCAAGCTTCCAGACTTCACCATCCGGGCCGCGGCCATATTTGGGCGGGTCGAGGATGATGCCGTCATAGCGCTTGCCGCGCCGCACTTCGCGGGCGGTGAACTTCATCGCATCGTCGATGATCCAGCGGACGGGCTTATCCGTCATGTTCGACAAAGCGGCATTGGCGCGTGCGGCCTCGACCGATTTCTTTGAGGCATCAACGTGCGTCACAGCGGCACCCTTGGCGGCGAGCGCCAGGCTGCCGACGCCGGTATAGCCGAACAGATTCATCGCGGTTGGCGCGTCCATGCCCGCCAGCTGCCCACGCATCCATGTCCACACCGGTGCCATGTCGGGGAAGAAGCTCAGATGCCGGAAGGGCGTTGGCTGCATGGTGAAGCGCACTTCTTCCCAGCTTCCCGTCCACCCCTTTTCAGGCAGGCGGCTGGAAAAGCGCCACTGACCGCCGCCATCTTCGTCCGCGCCAGGCACGAACTCACCATCCGCTTTCCAGTCGTCGCTGGCGGGCGCCCACAGCGCCTGCGGTTCAGGGCGAATGAAGCGGCGCGGGCCGTAACGCTCCAGCTTGCGGCCATGGCCGGAATCAATCAGGCCGTAATCGGCCCAAGGTTCCCCGATAAGGGTGATCGGCGTCATGCAGCCGGCGTCGCCCGTTCCGCGACATAGGCAGCAATCGCTTCCTTCGTCGCAGGCAGCGTGTCGTACCGCTCTTCGCGGTCAAACAAATTGCCCATCCGTGCCGGCAAATGCGGGCGCACGCCTGTTGCACGCTCCACGGCATCGCGGAATTTGGCGGGATGTGCCGTTGCCAGCGTCACGACCGGGACATCGGCAGGGAGACCTGCGTTGCGCGCAGCCGCCAGGCCGATGGCGGTATGGGGATCGATCACCTGATCGGTCCGCTCATGCGCCCAGCGCATCACGTCTGACATGCCATCGGCATCGATGCGGGCGCTTTCAAACAGGTCTTTGGACCCGGCCAGCATATCGGCGGGGATCGACATTGCGCGGGTCGATTCGAAATCGGCCATCATCTTGGCCAAGGCCTTGCCGTCGCGTCCGGCGAGGTCGAACAGCAGCCGTTCAAAGTTCGAGCTGACCTGAATGTCCATGCTCGGCGTGGCCGTCGGAGTGACGGTGCCGCAGCTATAGTCGCCCGTGGTCAAAGCACGGTGGAGGATGTCGTTGACGTTGGTCGCCACGATCAGCTTGGCGACGGGCAGACCCATGCGCTGCGCGACATAGCCTGCGAACACATCCCCGAAATTGCCGGTCGGCACGGAGAAGGCCACGGGACGATCCGGCGCGCCGAGACGGACGGCCGTGTAGAAATAGTACACCACCTGCGCCATCAGCCGCGCCCAGTTGATCGAGTTCACCGCCGACAGCGTGAAGCGGCCATTGAAATCGCGATCATTGAACAGCGCCTTCACGATTGCTTGGGCATCATCAAAGCTGCCTTCAATCGCGATGTTGTGGACGTTGGGAGCGAGCACAGTCGTCATCTGACGGCGCTGCACGTCCGACACCCGGCCAAGCGGGTGGAGCATGAAGATATCAATCTTGGCACGACCGGCCACGCCATCAATCGCAGCCGAGCCGGTGTCGCCCGAGGTGGCACCGATGATCGTCAGATGCGCATCCCGCTTCGCCAGAAATGTTTCAAACAGCTGGCCGAGCAGCTGGAGTGCGACATCCTTGAACGCCAGCGTCGGGCCGTGGAATAGCTCCATCAGCCAATGCTGCTGGTCCAGCTGGATGACCGGCGTCACCGCATCGTGCGAAAAGCGGCCATAGGCCGTGGTGCACAGTCGCTTGAGCGTCGCGTCATCAAGACAGCCCGCCACAAAGGGACGCATGACGGCCACGGCGGTATCGACGTAGGACAGGCCACGCATTGCTGCGATCTCGTCTTTTGAGAACTCCGGCCAGCTTTCCGGCACATAGAGCCCACCGTCTGAGGCCAACCCGGCAAGGGTGGCGCCTTCGAAATCGAGCGCCGGTGCGCTTCCCCGAGTGCTGACATAACGCATGATGCGGCGGCGTTAGCGGCGATAGCCCAAATGGGCAAGTTTAGGTGAGCGCAACACGGATCAGCTCTGCCCCGACAGCGACCATCAGCAGCGAAATGAGGGTGTTGAACCGCTCCGCACTCACCCGCTTCACAAGCCAGACCCCGGCAAAGGTGCTGGCAATAGCCACCGGCAGAAAGACGAGGGTCAGTTGCAGATTCGCCCAGGTGAACTGGCCAAGCGCAATATAGGCCGGCACCTTCATCCAGTTGAGCACCGCAAAGAAAATCGCCGAGGTGCCGATGAACACCGTATGTGGCATTCGCCGCGACAGCGCCCAGATCTGGAAGGGCGGGCCTCCGGCATGGGCCACCTGACTGGTAAAGCCCGACACAGCCCCCCAGAAGGCCCCAACCCATAAAGGGAGATCGGCCTTGATCGGCAGGCGGAAGCCCCGTTCCCCGGCAAGGCGATAGGCACCAAAGGCGACCGCAATCAGCCCGACAAAGGCGCGGACGGCGTCGGGCGGCACGATGGTCGCCAGCAGCCAGCCGAGGAACACACCCACAAAGGCGCCGGGGACCATCAGCTTCAGCGTCGGCATATCAAAGCTGTGGCGGAACGCCCAGACGCCGACGACATCCTGCACGATCAAAATGGGCAGCAGCATGGCGGCAGCAGGCACTGGGTCCATAACGAGCACGAGGATGGGCATGGACGCTGCGCCCAGCCCGGCAAATCCCCCCTTTGCGATGCCGACAAGAATGACGGCGATCGATGCGACAATGAAAAAAACGGGATCGTGCGGCAGCGTCAACGGCCACGCATCCGGCGGCGCAACGCGAGGATGTAAATGAGAGCAGCGACAGCTGCGAACAGGAACCACTGGACGGCATAGGCCAGATGATTGTTGGGCACCTCATCGGGCGATGGCGGGGCGCTGGCCTCCAGCCCCGGCGCGGGCGTCTGCGCCACCAGCATGGGACGCAGCACCTCTTTCTCACCGCCGAGCTTGACGAACAGGCTCTGGTGGCTCGGTTCTGTCGTGATGCGTCCGCGCACCGGGCCTCCGGCCCAATTGGGCTTCAGCTTTGGATCACGTGTTACGCCCATATCGGCAAGCAGACCCGGCCCTTCCGCCCCTGTGCTGCACTCTGCGATCCAGCGATAACCGGACCCGCCTTTGACCGAACGGCCCGCCTCTGTCCGCCAGCCCGTGACGCTGACACAGATGGCAGACGAGGTGCGGAACAGCAGCGCATCAGGTACCGGCCCTTCAGGCTGATAAGCCACCGCCTCTTTCCGCATGTTCGCGGCAAACAGCGCGAGTTGCCCTGCCTTTTCCGCGCGACGGTCCAACTGCCAAAAACCAAGCGCGATCATGGCCGCGCAGGCCAGCGTGACGACAAGGGTGGGGAGCACCGGCACGCGCATTAGACGATCAGCCGCCCTTCGCGCGCGCGGTTGCGATATTCAAGGATGAGCAGTGCCCCCTTGGCCAGCCGCAACAGTCCGACGACCAGCACTGCCGTCAACGGCAGCCAGATCAGGATGTGCACCCAAAAGGGCGGGGACACGGACAATTCAAGCATGACCGCACCAATGGTGACGATGGCGCCGACGATCATGATGAGGAAGGCGGCAGGTCCATCGCCCACGTTGAACTGGGTGAAGTCCAGCGCACAGGTCGAACAGCGGTCTGAAAAGCGAACGGCGCCCACGAACAGGGTCGGGGCGCCGCAGCGTGGGCACAGCCCCTTTAACGACGCCTGCGTCGTATCGGGGGCCTGCCAGTCTGTCATGGGATTAACCGCCGTGGACCGGCGCGCCCCAGCCGCCCCAGACATAAACGGCGACGAAGAGGAACAACCACACAACGTCAACGAAGTGCCAATACCAAGCCGCAGCTTCGAAGCCGAAGTGCTGACGCGGGGTGAAGTGACCCTTGTACGAGCGGACGAGGCAGACGATCAGGAAGATCGTGCCGACGAACACGTGGAAGCCGTGGAAGCCGGTCGCCATGTAGAAGGCCGAGCTATAGTTCAGCCCCTTAAAGGCGAATGGTGCATGGGCATATTCGTAAATCTGGATGCTGGAGAACAGCAGGCCGAGCAGGATCGTGATCCACAGGCCCTTCTTCAGATTGTCGTTATTGCCAACGCCGAGTGCGCCCCACAGGCCCGTCTTTTCGCCACCGCGTTCATTGTTGATGAGCGCATGGTGAGCCCAAGTGACGGTCGTGCCCGAGCAGAGCAGGATCAGCGTGTTGAGCAGCGGGAAGCCGAAGGCGTCGATCACTTCGAGGCCCTTGGCCGGGAACTGGCCGGCGGCGTGGGTGACCGAATTCGGACCCTGAATAATTTCTACCGCGCCCTCAATGACCTGAAGCGGCTGGGGGAAGAGCGAGAAATCGAAAAACGCCCAGAACCAGCCGACGAAGAACATGACTTCAGAGGCGATGAACAAGATCATGCCATAGCGCAGATGCAGCTGCACCACGGGTGTGTGATCGCCGCCCTGGGCTTCCTTCACCACATCCGACCACCAAGCGTAGAAGGTGTAGAAAATGCCGAGCCAGCCAATGCTGGACACGATGCCGCCATAAGGCATCTTGTGCATCCACATGACCAACCCGCCAAAAGCGAGGAGCGCCGACATTGACCCCATGAGAGGGTGAATGCTGGGCGGAAGGATATGGTAGTCGTGGTTCTTTGCGCCTGCCATCGTCAATGCTTTCCCTGTAAAGTCGAAATTCGCTTAGCTTTGGTTTTTCGCCTCGTCCACCGGATAGAAGGTGTAACTCAGCGTGATTTCTTCAACATCGTTCGCCGCCGGGTCCTTCAGGATGGCGGGATCGACGTAAAAGACAACGGGCATCCGGACCTGCTGGCCGGGCTTCAGCGTCTGCTTGGTGAAGCAGAAACACTGGATTTTGGTGAAATATTTGCCAGCCTGATTGGGCGTGACGTTGAAAGTTGCGGTGCCTGTCACGGGCTTGTCCGAAAGGTTTTTCGCCGTGAAGAAGGCGATCTCCTGATCCCCCACTTTCACAATTTCGCGCTTCACTTCCGGCTGGAACGTCCAGGGCAGGCTCGCGCTGTGGTTGGTGTCAAAGCGGACAGACATCGTCTTGCCGGAAACAGCGCCGGGGGCCGACTGGCCGATCGCCCTTTGAGTCGTGCCACCGAATCCGGTGACCTGACAGAACATGCGGTACAGTGGCACGCTTGCATAGCCGACGCCGGCCATGGCCACGGCCAGAGTCGTCGCCAGCATTCCGGTGCGCAGCGTGGCGTTCATCAATGAATCCTCGCCAGCGTGATGAAGTAGAACAGCAGGCACATGCCCACCAACAGCACCGCTGTGACGATAGAGCGCTGTTGCCGGCGCCGGTTAAATTCGTCCTGATCGCTCATGCTAATACCATACGGTCCACCGCGACCGCCCCAAAGAGGACAAAGAGATAGACGATGGAAAAGGCAAAGAGGGCCTTTTCCGGCGCCATCGAATCGCCGTCCCGCGTGGTGCGGAAGGCGACACGCGCGGACAATAACAGAAACACCGATGAGAGCAGGATGGCCGAAATGCCATAGATCAGCCCCAGCATGCCCAAAGCAAACGGGGCAATGGCGCAGGCGGCCATCGGCAACGTGTAGAGCAGCACCTGCGTGCGCGTCGTCCGTTCTCCGGCGACAACCGGCAGCATCGGGACACCGGCATTGGCATAGTCTGTCTTCACGAACAGCGCGAGCGCCCAGAAGTGCGGGGGCGTCCAAAGGAAAATGATGCCGAACAACAGGATCGGCAGTAGGCTCATATCACCTGTCGCGGCGGCCCAGCCGATCATCGGGGGGAAGGCACCTGCCGCACCACCGATGACGATGTTCTGCGGCGTCCGGCGCTTGAGCCAGACGGTGTAGATCAACACGTAAAAGAGGATGGAGGCCGCAAGAATGGCGGCGGCAAACCAGTTGGTCGCCACGCCCAGCGTCAAAACCGCGAAGAAGGACAGACCAACGCCAAAATGAAGGGCTGACTGGCGGTCCATACGACCTGCAGGCAGCGGGCGGCCTTGCGTACGCTTCATCAGCGCATCGATGTCCGCCTCATACCATTGGTTGAGAGCACCTGCAGCACCCGCCCCCAAGGCGATGCAGAGCACCGCGGTGAACGCGAGAACCGGGTGGATTGAAACGGGCGCAGCCAACAGCCCGCACAGGCCGGTGAAGACGACAAGTGACATGACCCGGGGTTTGGTCAGCGCGAGGAAATCGCGCCAATCCGCCGGGAGTGTCTGTGTATTGATCACGCTCAGGCTTGTCATAAGCTCTTCAAGCCGTTCCCGGCCTTTATGCCAGTGCCCGGTCCGCCTTTAACAGCAGACCGGGCGACCGGATTTTTCAGTTCAAACCGAAGGAACGGACAATGCCGTCCTTCTAGTCGATCTTCGGCAGCGTTTCGAACTGGTGGAACGGCGGCGGGCTCGAAAGGGTCCATTCGAGCGTCGTCGCGCCTTCGCCCCAGTAATTGCCTTCCGCCTTGCGGCCGGCAATGAACGCGTAAGCGACGTTGACGAAGAAGACGATCATCGAGCTGGCCATGATCATATAGCCAATCGAGGCAATGTGGTTCCAATAGCCAAAGGCGTCCGGATAGTCGGGATAACGACGCGGCATGCCCTGCAGACCCAGGAAGTGCATCGGGAAGAACAGCACGTTCACGCCGATGAAGAACATCCAGAAGTGCAGATGACCCAGGAACTCATTGAGGTGACGGCCGCTCATCTTCGCGAACCAGTAGGTGAAGCCCGCGAAGAGCGAGAACACCGCACCCAGCGAGAGCACGTAGTGGAAGTGCGCCACAACGTAGTAGGTGTCGTGCATGTAGTTGTCGACGCCGCCATTGGCGAGGACGACGCCCGTCACGCCACCGACGGTGAACATGAAGATAAAGCCAAGCGCCCAAACCATCGGCACGGTGAAGCGGATGGACCCGCCCCACATTGTCGCGATCCAGGAGAAGATCTTGATGCCAGTCGGCACCGCGATGACCATTGTGGCCGCCGTGAAGTACATCTTCGTGTTCACGTCGAGACCCGTCGTGAACATGTGGTGTGCCCACACGATGAAGCCGACAACACCAATCGCGACCATGGCATAAGCCATGCCGAGATAACCGAAGATCGGCTTTTTCGAGAAGGTCGAGATGATCTGGCTGACGATGCCGAAGCCCGGCAAAATCATGATGTACACTTCAGGGTGACCGAAGAACCAGAACAGGTGCTGATAGAGAACCGGGTCCCCACCACCAGCCGGATCAAAGAAGGTCGTGCCGAAGTTACGGTCCGTCAGCAGCATGGTGATGGCGGCGGCCAGAACCGGCAGAGCCAGCAAAAGCAGGAATGCGGTGACCAGAACCGACCAAGCGAACAGCGGCATCTTGTGCAGCGTCATGCCGGGGGCACGCATGTTGAAGATGGTGGTGATGAAGTTGATCGCGCCCATGATCGAGCTTGCGCCCGCGAGATGCAGCGAGAAGATCGCCATATCAACAGCCGGACCCTGCGAGCCATAGGTCGACAGCGGGGCATAGACTGTCCAACCGGTGCCGGCACCCAGACCCGTACCGCCGGGCACGAAGGCCGAACCGAGCAGCAGGATGAAGGACGGAACCAGCAGCCAGAAGGACACGTTGTTCATGCGCGGGAACGCCATGTCTGGCGCGCCGATCATGATCGGGATGAACCAGTTGCCGAAGCCACCGATGATCGCCGGCATGACCATGAAGAACACCATGATGAGGCCGTGCGCTGTGATGAGCACGTTCCACAGGTGATAGGCCTGATCGATGCTCGCGCCCTGACCTTCCACCATGGCCGCCCAAGTGGTTAGATACTGAATGCCCGGCTGCGCGAGTTCAGCGCGCATCAGGCCGGAAATGGCACCGCCGATGACGCCCGCCAAGATGGCGAAGATCAGATAAAGGGTGCCGATATCCTTGTGGTTGGTGGACATGAACCAACGGGCGAAGAAGCCCATATGATGGTCCGCGTCGTGATGATCATGTGCATGATCGTGCGTTGCAGCAACGGTTGTCATTGTCATTACGCCTTGGTGTTGGCAGCCGGAGCCGCCGGAGCAGTTTCGTTCGCGCCTTCAGCCGGAGCCGCAGCAGGTGCGGCAGCCGGCGTGACGGCAGGTGCGGTGGTGGCAGCAGCGGGGGCAGCGACAGGCTCAGCACCCGGCATCTTGCCGCCCTTTGAGGCCACCCATTTCGCGAAGTTTTCCTTCGACAGAACTTCAACCGCAATCGGCATGAAGCCATGACGCGCGCCGCAGAGTTCGGAACACTGGCCGTAATAGAGGCCTTCCTTTTCCACCTTGAACGTCACTTCGTTCAGGCGGCCGGGAACGGCGTCCATCTTGGTCCAGAACGCAGGCACTGCGAAGGAATGGATCACGTCTTCTGACGTCACAATCGCTTTGATTTCGGTGCCGACCGGAATGACAAGACGGTTGTCAACGGCCAGCAGGCGAGGCTCACCGCGCTTGGCAGCTTCTGCGTCGGGCAGCATGTTCGACACGATTTCGAAGTCGCCATTGTCCGGGTACTGATAGCTCCAATACCACTGGTGACCGATAACCTTGATCGTCAACGCATCCTTGCCCGGCGGCTTATACTGGGCAGCAAGAAGGCTGATCGACGGAATGGCGATCGCGACGAGAATGAGAACCGGGATCAACGTCCAGACGATTTCGATCAGCGTGTTATGGCTGGTCTTCGACGACACCGGATTGGCGGCACGGCGATAGCGGACCATGACCCACAGCAGAAGGCCGAGGACGAAGAGCGAAATAACGGTGATGATCGGCAGCAGGATCGCATTGTGGAACCATTCCGCGCGCTGACCATTCAACGTCACCTGCGGCTGAATACCAATTAGACCCGCAGTGGGCTGACCAATGCCCGCAACCGGCTTCAGCGGCGCGGGGGCTTCCGGTTTGGCTTGCTCAGCAGCAGGGGTTGCAACAGCAACATCCGCCTTGGGGGCGGGCGCAGCGGCAACCGGCGCGGGCGCGGCAGCGACCGGTGCAGGTGCAGCCGGGGTTCCTTGCGCCATCGCAACGGCCGGTGCCAGCACCAATCCGATTGCGAGCAGGGCAGATCTCAGCTTGTTCATTACCTGTTTTTCCATGTTACGGCCCGGATTTCCGAGCAAAAAGAGCCCTTGGCGTCCTTTTTGACAGAGACGCTCCGCTGCGGCCTATACGCACGAAACTGTAGAGGCTCAAGCGATTCAAGTGCCATTTTTCACGCAGGATTGCAGGCTTTGTCCACCATCCCTAATGGACGGGTTGGCAAGACTGAAACTGCAGGCAAAAGGGCCGTTTTTCTGGTGACGATGACAGACGACGATATCCTCAACGAATTTCGTGCCGCCGAAGCGCTGCTCGAAGGACATTTTATCCTCTCCTCCGGCCTCAGGAGCCCGCGTTATCTGCAATGCGCCCGGGTCCTCATGAACCCGGCCCGCGCCGCGCGCTTGGCGGAGGAGGCCGCACGCCGTCTGCCGGACGATCTCCGCAACGCCATTGACGTTGTTGTCTCCCCCGCGATGGGTGGCATCATCATCGGCCATGAAATGGGCCGCGCGCTGAACAAGGACGCCCTCTTCCTCGAGCGCCCCGACGGTGTGTTCAGCCTGCGCCGGGGTTTCCGGCTGGAGCCGGGCCAGAAGGTGCTGATGGTTGAAGACGTTGTGACGACGGGATTGTCCAGCCGCGAAGCCATTGAGGCCGTCAAGCGTGAAGGCGGCGAGGTGATTGCCGAAGCGTCGCTCGTCGACCGGTCCA
This sequence comes from uncultured Sphingomonadaceae bacterium, assembly GCA_937996655.1. Taxonomy (GTDB): domain Bacteria; phylum Pseudomonadota; class Alphaproteobacteria; order Sphingomonadales; family Sphingomonadaceae; genus Aquisediminimonas. Next base: position 272,402 of record CALKUK010000015.1, read on the forward strand.
ATGGGTCGGTCGATCTGGGGGTTCCCTTCTTCCCGCTGATCCGGTTGGATGTTCCCACTTATGATGCAGACAATCTTCCCCCCGAACTTGCGGCGATCCCTGCTGTGAAGCCCGGCAGCCGGAAGGCCGACGCTTGAGCACACACCTGCGCCTCGGCGTTAATATTGATCATGTCGCAACGATCCGGAACGCCCGCGGTGGCGATCATCCCGATCCCTGGCGCGCGGTGCAGGTCGTGGAAGCGGCAGGTGGCGACGGCATTACCGTCCATCTGCGCGAAGACCGGCGCCACATCCGCGACAATGATCTTGACGTGCTGATGGCGAACGCGACGTTGCCCATCAATCTGGAGATGGCCGCAACGGAGGAGATGCTCGCCATCGCCCTGCGCCACAAACCCCATGCGGCGTGCATCGTCCCCGAAAAGCGCGAAGAGCGGACAACCGAAGGCGGGCTGGATGCCGCAGGCTTGCACAACCAGCTGGCGCCAATCGTCACGCGGCTGACCGATGCAGGTATCCGCGTGAGTCTTTTTATCGAACCCGACGCCCGCCAGATCGACGCTGCAATTCAATTGCGCGCGCCGGTCGTGGAACTCCATACCGGTCGCTACGCCCATTGCGAAGGTGAGGAACGGGCGACCGAACTGCGCCGCATTGCCGATGCCGCTGCCCTCGCCGCGCGCAATGGCATTGAGGCACATGCAGGCCATGGCCTGACCTTCGACAATGTGGGGCCCATCGCTGCAATCCCTCAGATCGCGGAACTCAACATCGGCCACTTCCTGATTGGGGAGGCCATCTTCATCGGGCTCGACGCCAGCATCCGCGAAATGCGCGCCCGCATGGACGCGGCGCGGGGATAATCCGGTGATTATCGGCCTCGGATCAGACCTTTGCAATATTGAGCGAATCCAGAAATCGCTCGATCGCTTTGGGGACCGGTTCACCAACCGCGTCTTCACCGATGTAGAGCGTGCCAAAGCGGCGCGGCGCCCATTTACGCAGGCGGGCACCTTTGCCAAGCGCTTCGCCGCCAAAGAGGCGTTTTCCAAAGCGGTTGGCACCGGCTTTAAGCGCGGCGTGTTCATGAAAGACATCGGCGTCGTCAACGCACCGTCCGGTGCACCGACGCTCGCGCTGGCGGGTGGGGCACAGGCCGCCCTCGACGCCCTTGTGCCCGATGGTTATGAGGCGCGCATTCATCTGACGCTCACCGATGATCATCCATGGGCGCAGGCGTTTGTGATTATTGAAGCGCTCCCCCTGCCGAAAGCCGCCTGACCGTGACGATCTCCCCCGACCCCGCACTCATCGAAAGCACGTCCACCAATATGGCCAAAACAAAGCGCAAGGATGACAAGGTCAATTGGGGCGAAGAGGTCCGGGGCGCGGCGTTGCTGCTGGCCGCGGTGCTTGGCTTTCACAGCTTTATCGCCAAGCCTTTCTATATCCCTTCTGAATCGATGGTGCCGACGCTGATGGTCGGTGACAGGCTGGTCGTGAGCAAGTTTGCCTATGGCTGGAGCCATGTCTCCCCGACAATCCCGTCCATCCCCTCCCTCTTTCGCTGGCTGGTGCTGCGCGAACCGGTCGAATCGCTCGCCGTCAAATTGCCAGAATGGAAGGGCCGCATCTGGGGCAGCGATCCGGAGCGCGGCGATGTCGTCATCCTGACGCCGCCGGGCATGAACCAGGATTACATCAAGCGCGTCATCGGCCTGCCGGGCGACCGCATCGAGATGCGCGGCGGTGAGCTTATCATCAACGGCAAACCCGTCACACGCGCGCCGAAGACAGACCGGCTCGTCCCCGTTGATGCCAACGATCCCTGCACCCCAGAGGATTATCCTGATGCCCGGGTGGCGAAGGAAGACGGCACCTTGTGGTGCAAGCTGCCCATCGTGCGGGAAACCCTGCCCAATGGCCGCAGCTATGACACAGTGGACGTCGACTCCAATTCACCGGGCGACAATTATGGGCCGATCACCGTGCCCGACGCGCACTTCTTCCTGATGGGCGACAACCGCGATCACAGCGCCGACAGCCGCTTCCCGCAATGGCAGCGCGGCCTTGGCGGGCCGGTTCCCTGGGAAAACATCGGCGGGCGTGCGGAGGTCATCACCTTCTCGCTCGACGGATCGTCCAGCTATCTCAACCCACTCAGCTGGGTGCGCGCCATCCGTCCGGACCGGACGTTTGTCAGCCTGTCTGCGAAGAAGGACGGGAAGTAAACGTCCCGAATTCCGTTCGTCCTGAGCTTGTCTCAGGACTGTCTTTCTCTGTTCCCGGCGGAGCAAAGATAAGGACAGTCGGTGACCTGCGGCCGCCTTTGGCCCGACAAGCTCAGGGTAAAACGGGGTAAGGTTACTCCGCCGTCGGTGCCGGAACAGCTTGTGGTTGAGCTTCGCCAGCTGGCGCACCCGGCGCGCCCTTGCCCTGTTGCTGCTGCATCATCTGCTGCATCATCTGGAGTTCAGCCGCGCTCTTGAAGTCGAGCAAGTCGACATCAAAGATCAGGATCGAATTGGCCGGGATCGGACCTGCGGCCTGCGCGCCATAGCCGAGGGCAGGCGGAATACACATGCGGTAGCTGCCGCCGCGCTGCATCATCTTGAGCGCTTCGGAGAAGCCGGGGACAACCTTGGACACTTCCAGCGGGGTCTGCTGGTTGGCATCAAATTCTGTGCCGTCCTTCAGTGTGCCCTTATAGTTAATCAGCGTGACATCGGCATCGGTCGGGCTCGCGCCTGTCCCTGCCTTGCGCACCTGAAAGTGCAGGCCGGATGCGGTCACTTCATGCGCTTTCACACCGCCGCCCGGGGGCAGCATTTCAGAGGCGGAGCAGCTCTGGCCCACAGCCTTTGCGGTTCCCGTCCAGGCAAGGCCACCCGCGACAGCCAGCACGACGGCCACGCCGCCCCACAGCTTCAGCATCGAGCCCTTGGCAATCGGAGCAATCGGAACCGTGGAATTCGACATGGGATGACCTCTGTTTTGATCGACGTGATGTTGGGCGCGCCTATGCCGCAACATTTGCTGCGCGCCAAGCGCAAACGAAAAAGGGCGCCGGATCAACCGACGCCCCTTTTTACGTGGCCAAGGCCGTTTGGCTTAACGGCCGCCGTCGCGTTCCAGACGCTTGCGTTCCATCTTGCGGGCACGGCGGACAGCAGCAGCCTTTTCACGGGCGCGCTTTTCCGACGGCTTTTCATAGTGGCGACGCAGCTTCATTTCGCGATAGACGCCTTCGCGCTGCAGCTTCTTCTTGAGAGCCCGAAGCGCCTGGTCAACATTGTTGTCGCGAACGATAATCTGCATAAAAAAGCCACACTCCGAAATCGAATAAGGGAGCGGAGAGCCGCCCCGAAAGCCAAAAAACAGTCGTCGTCGCAACTTGCGCCGCGCCGTTCGAAGCCGTCCCTAGGCCCCGATTCCCAAAAAATCAAGGGATAAGGCCAAGATTGCAAGTTCCGTCCTGCCCGTGTCATAGGTGCAACAGCGTAAGACGACGAGATCGGGGGCGAGATGACAGCCGGAACTGAAGCGGGCGCATGACGAAATTCACCGTCAACAACCAGCCGGTCGCCTATCAGATTGATCCGGAGACACCGCTCCTCTGGGCGCTGCGCGATGCCTCTAACCTGACCGGCACCAAATATGGCTGCGGCACCGGCGATTGCGGTGCCTGCATGGTCGATATTGACGGGCGCGCCGTCATGTCCTGCCAAATCTCGATCAAAGGCGTTGAGGGCAGCTTTGTGACGACCATCGAAGGCCTGTCGCAGGACAGGAGCCACCCTGTCCAGCAGGCGCTGGTTGCCGAAGGGGCCGTCATGTGCGGCTTTTGCACACCGGGCATCGTCATGGCGGCAGCGGTCTTGCTAAAGGCCAACCCGAAGCCGACCGATGCCGACATTGACGCCGCGATCACCAATCTCTGCCGTTGCGGCACCTACCCCCGCGTCCGCCGTGCCATCCACCGCGCCGGACGCGTTATGCTCGGGCTTGAACGGATTGCAGCGGCGCCTCCGCCCAGTATTTCGCCTGAAGATGCCGCCCGCTCCGTGCCCGCGCTGTCGGCCACCGATCCCGAAAAGTGACGCGCGCCTCAGGGACGCGCCTGATGCTCTCCTCTCCCTGACAATCGCCTGTCATCCCTGTTAAGCCACGGCTCATCTGGCCAAAGGCAGATTCGCGAACAGGGAGACGAGGTGCGACTCGCTCCGCTTTGTTGGAGAGCGAGTATGCGTACGTTTCTGATGTCCTTTCTTCTGGTGACCGTCGCCGCCATTCCCGTCGCCGCTCAGGCGCAGCGCGAAGATCTTGAGATGCGCAGAGGGGATCGTGGCTTGCAGCGCAGCGGTGATGTTGGTGGCGGCTGGCCTGGCCAGCGTGCGCAGCGGTCCGCCCCGCCGCCGCAAGTTCAGCAGCAGGCCCCTGCCCCGCAGGCGCAGGCGCAATATAGCGAACGACGCGGCAGTTGGCCGTCGCGCAGTGCCGGGGCCACGCCCGACACAATGAACACCGCCCCCGCGCCGCGTCGTTGGGAAGGGCGCACGGAGGACACGCAGCGCCGCTATGGCTGGAACCGGGACAATGGGCCGGCCGCTGCGCCGCCGCCGAACGCTGTCCCGCAACAACCGCAACGGCCGCGCCAAAACTGGAATAACGACCAGCGTGAACGCTGGGCCGATCGCAACCGCGATGGGGGTGCCGACACGGGAGGTCGCAACCGTTGGGGCAACAACCGGAACGATGGTGACCGGGACCGGTATGACACCAACCGGCGAGACCGCGATACCCGTCGTTACGCCTATCGCCCGCCCAATGGCCGCGACGACCGCAACTGGGGCAATAGTTGGCAGAACCGCAGTTGGTCCGACAATGGCAACCGTTTTGACCGTTGGAACAATGATTGGCGGCGTGACCGTCGCTATGATTGGCGCGGCTATCGCTCTCACAACCGGGATTTCTATAGGTTGCCGCGATACAGCGACCCCTATGGCTATGATTACGGCTATCGCCGCTTCTCGATCGGGATTTTCCTCGACGACTTGCTCTTCGCCGAACGTTATTGGATCAACGATCCCTATGAATACCGCCTGCCGCCTGCTTACGGCCCCTATCGCTGGGTCCGCTATTATGATGATGTCCTGCTCGTCGACCTGCGCAACGGGCGCGTGGTCGATGTGATTTACGACTTCTTCTACTAATAACCGTTCGGCGGGCGCTGACCTCAGCGTCCGCCGACAGCAATCCGTTCCAGTCGGGTCAGCGCATCACGCAGTGTGACATCCTCCAGCGCCGGTGCGTCGGTCCGCTTCAATGTCTCAAGACCGCGTTGGAAACGCTCCATCAATTCGGCAATGGTCGGCTCCCGCTGGGCAACAATATGAGGACGCGGCGCCATGCGCGGCGCCTCTTCCAGCACCGGGTCAGCAGGCGGCGGCACCGGGGCGGGTTCCAGATGCAGGACGGTTTCCCGCTGGACGAAAATCTCCGGCATTTGCGGAAGATCTGCGGTCACGAGAGCAACCTCTTCGTCCGGGATCGGGTCGGGAACCGGCAGAGAAACCTCGGACTCCTCAACGATCATCAGCGCATCAAGCAACAGCTCGTCCGCATCCTCCGGCTCGGGCACAAAAGGCTCTTCCACCAGCTGCGCCAGTGGCACGGCGAGGAAGCTTGGCAGATTGGGTTCATCCTCAATCACCGGCGGCTGCGCGATCGGCGCATAGACCGACGGGCGGTTGAACAGAGCCAGATCCGCCTCGTCACGGCGCAGCGGCTGGACCGTTACTGCCGTCACCTTGCGGGCCTTAGTCTCGCGAAACGGGAACGCCGCCAGAAAGGCAATGACAGCCGCCCCGGCACCGGCAAGCAGAACGAGCAGAATACGGGCCTTCGACCCCAAAGGTGGCGCGGCGGCAGGCAGAACATCGGGCAATCCGGCGGCAAGCACGGCGTGCTCCAGCAACCAGAGGGGCGTCGCCAGAACGAGGAGGACCGCCACAGCCGCAAACATCAGCGCGACAACAGGCGCAAATGGCAGACGCTGGAGATGCTTCAACACTTGGATTCGCCCCTTTAAGACTAATTCCAAGCACCTTTAGCAATCTGGTGGTAAACAGTTTCGTAACGACGAATATTTGAGGCCCAGTTACGCTCTTTTTCAACAAAGGCGCGGGCCATGGCGCGGCGCTCGTCCCAAATTTCCCGGGCGCTGAACAGGTCGGACAGCGCATCGGCAATTGCGCGCGGGCTGCCTGCGGAGAACAATGTGCCCGTCTCCCCATCGGCGATGAGTTCCCGATGCCCACCCACGTCCGATGCAGCGACAAGCTTCCCCTGCGCCATAGCTTCGAGAGGCTTGAGCGGCGTCACGAGTTCGGTCAGCCGCATGTGTTTGCGCGGATAGGCAAGGACGTCGATCAAACTATAATATTGGTCCACCTGATCATGCTGCACCCGCCCGACAAAGCGGATGCGCTCTGCCACAGGAGAGGCCGCCGCCTGCGCTCTCAGCGCGGCATCCATCGGCCCGCCGCCGACCAACAGCAATGCGGCCTGCGGTCGCGCCGCCACCAGACGCGGCATGGCGGCAATCAGATCATCCAGCCCTTCATAATCGTAAAAGCTGCCAATGAAGCCGACCGTTTCGGACCCCTCTAAGCCAAGTGCCGTTGCCAGCGCGTCATGGCGCGGCGGCGGAGTGCCGAACAGATGCAGGTCCACCCCATTGGGCGAGACGGTGATGCGATCCGGATCAATCCCGCGGGAGATGAGGTCCGCCTTCAGCCCTTCGCAAATGACGACCACGGCATCGGCGCGGCGCACCGCCCAAGTCTCCAGCGCTTTGGTTACGCGGTAACGCAAAGAGCCTTCTTCGCCGGTGCCATTGCCGACCGCCGCATCCTCCCAAAAGGCGCGGATTTCATAGACGAAAGGCAGGCCCCGTTTGCGCGCGACCCGAAGGCCCGCAAGCGCGTTCAATACCGGCGAATGGGCGTGCAGAATATCGGGACGATATTGCTCCACCAGCGCGTCAATCCGTTCCGCAAAAGCCGCGATTTCAGACCATTCGCGCAAGACCGGCCATTGCATCGTCACGCCGCGCGTGCGGTGGAAAGTCAGACCCTCTTCCGTTTCAACATCGGGCCCAGCCTGCGTGTGGCGCACACCCGTCACTCCGCGGACATCCCACCCTAAATCCTGCTGCGCTTTCAGGATGGCGCGCGTGCGGAAGGTGTAGCCCGAATGCATCGGCAGGCTGTGGTCGAGAATATGAAGTATGCGCACGCTAACGGGCGGCCCCTGTTGCTTGTGTCCAGATCCGAGCTGATCCCTGCCACAAAGGACTTAACGCGACGTCAACCGGATGCGCTTAAGGCCGGGCACGATATGATCGATATGCTCTCGCTCTTCCTGTCGCACGGGCTGCTGCTGCTTATGGCCTGGCGGCTCCTGTCGCGCGGGGATCTGGACGATGATAAAGGGCCGGTCGATACCCGCAAGCAGCGTGGAAAATGGCGGGCGCCCGATGCGTGACCTCTTCTTTGTCGCCTTCCTTGGCGCCATGTTGCTGCTCGGGATGCGGCGTCCGTTTCTGCTGGTGCTTGGCTATGTCTATGTCGACATCGTCTCGCCGCAGCATCTGTCTTATTATCTGCTCAACAGCGTGCCGATCTCGCTCCTTTTCTTTGTCGGGGCGGTCGGCGGATGGCTAATGTTCGACCGGAAACAGGCGTTCAGCTTCAGCCCCCGGCAGGGGGCGATGCTGCTGCTGCTCGTCTACTGCTATTTCTCTACCCAAAATGCCGATTTTCCGTTGGAGGCGACGGAAAAATGGGACTGGGTCTGGAAGGTGCTGGTCTTTGCGATCTTCCTGCCGCTAACGATCACCTCGCGACTGCGGTTTGAAGCACTGGCCACCACGCTGATGCTGTCCGCCTCGTCCATCATCATTGCAGCGGGCATCAAAACGGCGGCGTCGGGCGGCGGCTATGGGGTGCTCAACCTCATGTCAGATAGCAATACCGGCCTGTATGAGTCGTCCACGCTGGCGTGTGTGGCCATCTCGCTTATCCCCTTTATCCTCTATCTTCGCCGGAACAGTACAATCTTCCCGCCCGACTGGAGGGTGTCGCTGTTCTGCGGGGCATTATGCTTTGCCTGCCTGCTTATCCCGGTCGGCACCGAAGCGCGCACCGGGCTGATCTGCATCGCGGCCCTCGGCGTCATGATGCTGCGCGCCGCAAAGCGCCCCTTTCTTTATATTTTTGCCGCCGCCTTTTTGGGGCTGGCGACCATTCCGTTCCTGCCGGAAAGCTTCACCAAGCGGATGGACACGATGAACGAGGTGCAGGCCGACGAATCCGCCTCGACCCGCCTCGCCGTCTGGCGCTGGACAATCGAGTATGCCGGCCTCCATCCGCTGGGCGGCGGATTTGATTCCTATCGCGGCAACTCTTTCAGATATGAGGCGAAGACCAGCAGCAAATTTGATCCCAACGCGCCAGCGGCCCATGAACCCGGCTCCACCATCGTCATCGTGGATGAAGGCCGCGCCTTCCACAGTGCCTATTTTGAAATGCTGGGGGAACAGGGCTGGCCGGGTCTGTGCATCTGGCTGTTCATCCACCTGTCCGGCCTGTTGCGGATGGAAATTCTGTTCCGCCGCTACAAATCCCGCGCGCCGGAGGACGGGCACTGGATTGCTGGCCTCGCCACGGCGCTGCAACAGGCCAATATCATCTATCTGATCGGTGCCGCCTTTATCGGCGTCGCCTTCCTGTCCTTCGCCTATATGCTCATCGCCCTGCAGATCGCGCTCGACGCCTATGCTAGGCGATTTGATCGGGAACGAACACGCAAGCCCTTCTTCACCGCAAAGGTGGTGCCCGCATGACGCTGCCCCGCGCTCAGCTGGATGCCCTGACAGGCGCGCGCGGCCTCGCGGCCTGGCTGGTCGTGCTCTATCACATTCGCCTCGCCTTTCCGGACAGCGTGCCGCACATGGTCATCGCCATCCTCGCCAAAGGCTATCTGGCGGTAGATCTCTTCTTCGTCCTGTCCGGCTTTGTCATTTGGCTAACCTATGGCGCCAAGTTCCAGGCGCAGGGGCTGGCCGCGGCCCCCGGCTTTTTGTGGCGGCGCATTGCCCGCATTTATCCGCTGCATCTGGCCATCCTGCTGGCGACGCTGGCCTATGCGGCAGTGCTAACACTGGCCGGCAAGGCGGACACGGCCCAATATCCGGTGGCGGAACTGCCGCTGCACCTTCTTCTGATCCAGAATTGGGGCCTGACCGATCACCTGACCTGGAATGACCCGAGCTGGTCCATCTCAACAGAAATGGCCGCTTATCTGCTGTTGCCCGTGGTTGCCGTCACGCTGTTCCGGAAAAGCTGGCCGCCCCTCGCCTGCGCTTCCGGTGCGCTGGGGCTGGGCATCGGGCTGCACCTCTGGTTCGCCGCGCAGGGCACCTCTTTGCTTGGCCATGGCATTGTCTGGAATGGCCTGCCTCGCTGCATTGCGGGCTTTTTCAGCGGTGTCCTGATGGCGATGGCCTGGCAGGCTCGCCCGTCTCCTCTGGCGCGTCAGGGGGCATTGGCGATCAGCGTCTTACTCTTCGGCCTGTGGGTCGCAGGCGCCCTTCCTGAAACACTGGCGGTCCCGCTGTCCTTCACCGCCCTTGTCTTCTGGCTGGCCGAGACATCAGCTGCCCCCGGCAACCCGCTTGCAGGACGGGTGGCGGTCCATCTGGGGGAGATCAGCTATTCCACCTATCTTGCGCATTTTCTGCTCTGGATCGTGTTCAAGCATATCTTCGTCAGCGATGCCGCGAATGTGGCGCCCGGGCTGATCGCGCTTTACATTCTGGCCGTCTTTCTGGCGTCGGAAGGGCTTTATCGGATGGTCGAGGCCCCCGGCCGACAGGCCCTCCAATCCTGGGGAACCGGCAAAGGCATCCACGCCCTCAGCTGAGGCGGCAATTGCACTCAGGCGCGACGTTGCTAGGTTGGGGATATGAACACACCCCAAGCCTCGATCCTGACCGACATCACCCGGACCGTCGACATCGCCCTTGCATGGCTGAACAGCCATACGACCCAGATCGCGGTCAGCACCGTTGCCGGCGTGATCATCGTCGCGCTGCTTTATGGCGTGAAACTGTTTGGGCGCTATCTGTGCAGCGCCCGCTTTTCCAGCTCCCATTGGCCAGGGATTATCGGCCGCGCGCTTAAGAGGACGCGGCTGTGGTTCAAAATCGCAGTGGCCGCGCAGATCGTGGCGGCCACCGCCCATGCCCCGGCTGAAATCGCATACCCCATACGTGTTTTCTTCGTCATCGCAGCCGTCCTGCAGGCGGCCGTCTGGGTTCGGGCGCTGATCCTTGGCCTTGTCGAATATCGTGCGGGCAGCACAGACCCCACTGGCAATCTGCAAAGCGCCATGGGGCTGATCCGAGTGCTGCTGACGGCAGGGCTGTTCATCCTCGCGACGATCCTGATCCTGTCCAACCTTGGCGTGGATGTGACAGGGCTTCTCGCCGGTCTCGGCATCGGCGGCATCGCCATTGGTCTGGCGGCACAGGGCATCTTTTCCGATCTTTTTGCCGCTTTGTCCGTCCTGTTTGATAAGCCCTTCAAAAAGGGCGACATGGTCAAGTTCGACACCAGCCAGGGCACGGTGGAGGCCATTGGCCTCAAATCCACCCGCATCCGTGCGATCTCGGGGGAGGAGATTGTCATCTCCAACGCGAACCTCCTCAACAAGGAGCTGCGCAACCTCGCCGTGTTTGAAACGCGGCGCCATTTCCAGATGCTGAGCCTTGTCTACCAGACCCCTCCGGAGGTCTGCCGGAGGCTGCCGGACCTTCTGAAAACAGCGGTTGAGAGCGTCGATAGCGTCACCTTTGCGCGCTGCGCGCTCGATAATTTCGCGCCCTCCAGCCTTGATTTCCAGCTGATCTATGAAATTCATCAGGCGGACCCCGGCGAAGCGATGGACCGCAAACATCGCGTCAACAATGCGATCCTCGCTCTGTTTGCCGAACAGGGCCTCCAGTTCGCCTATCCCACACAAACCACCTTTACGGCAGCGCCCGACGGGCGGATGGTAATGCCCTATGCCGAACCAAAGCCGATTGAAGCGGCAGGTGCCGCAAAAGCACAAGCCTGAGGGCAAAAGCAGAGGAGAGACGCGCATGGTCAAGCCCACCGGCATCCACCACATCGCCATCATGACCGGCGATATGAAGGCGCAGCTGGAATTTTTGACCGATGTCCTCGGCTGTGAGCTGGTCGCGATCTTCGACATGCACGGCGTGCCGGAAGGGCTCCATGCCTTTCTGAAACTCGCGGATGATTGTTCCTTCTCGCTCGTGCAATTGCCCGGCGTAAAGGACATCCCCATTGAACTGGGCAAGACCCACGCCGGCTCCGGCGCCGGCAAATCCGCCGGCGGGACGATGCAGCATCTCGCCTTCAAGGTGGACAGCAGGGACGCGCTGATCGCGATGCGCGACCGCATCCGCACGAAAGGCGTCAACGTGTTCGGCCCCATCGACCATGGCATGTGCCAGTCGATCTACTTTGCAGGGCCCGAGCAATTATCGCTGGAAGTCGCCTGGTCCGACGCGGCCATCGACCCCGCCCGCTGGATCGACCCCGCCACGCTCGCCAAGATCGGCGTGACGCTGCAAGAGGCAGAGCGGCTGATGTATCCCGACGCCTATGACGGCGACGGCGGTACCGTGCCCCAGCCCCCCATCGACCCCACAAAGCCGCATCAGGCGATGCCCGAAGCGGCGTATAAGCAGATTATGTCGATGCCGGACGAGGTGATCTGGCAGGTGGCGTCTTATGCCGAGGCGCCGGTCAAAACCGACGCTTAACCCTCACGCGCACCAGTGAATATCAAACGCCTGTTCCGCATCCGCCAGCACGCGGCCGACGGGGAGCGGGGAGAGCGGGCCGTCCTTGATTGCCTGTTCGACGAGCGCGCGCTTGTCGGCGCCGGTCAGCACCATCAGCAATGTGCGGGCGGACAGGATCGAATGGCGTGTGAGCGTGACACGGGCGACGGGCGCTTCGGCGGGCATGGGATCGGGCAGAACGCCGACCGCGCGGCGCGCCTTGGGGGCGTTCAGGGCATCGTCCATGTCGGGACCCGCAAAGATCGATGCAGTGTGGCCATCCGTGCCGACACCCAGCCAGACGAGATCCGGCGGCCAGTGTAGGTCTTGCAGGCGCGCATCGGCTGCGTTGCCAGCGGCCTTGTGATCCTTGTTCTCAGTCGCGATGGGAAGGACGCGGGCGCCCTTGGGCATAAACGCCTTCGCCAGCATCGCGACATTGGACAACGGATTGTCCACGGCCACCAGCCGGTCATCGGTCGGGATGATCGTCACGTGCTTCCACTTGATCGGTGCAGCGGCCAGCTTTTCGTAGATCGGCAGCGGCGTCTTGCCGCCGGGCAGCGCGATCAGCGCCTGTCCGCGCGCATCGAGTGCGCTCTCGATGATGAAACCGACATCCCCGGCCACAGCTTCGGCCAGTTCTTCCATGTCGTCATAATCCCACCATTCGGCTTCGATCATTGGGGTATTCCTTCAGGGGTGTTTTAAGTGGCCGCGTTGCGGCTCGGTGGCCGTGGATATGGTCGCGGAGACGGATGTGCAATCCCGCATCCGCAGCCATACCCACAAAATTTCGATCTGTGCGCACAGGGAAGGCCCGCACCGCGCCTCTTTCTGCAATCGATTGTTGCAGGTTGGCCCGGCGATGGCTAGCGTCGGCACACACGCGCTGCTCAAAGCCGGGGAGGAGAAGAACATGGCCAAGATGAAGCCACGGCTGTCGCTGATGCGCGTCATTGAAATGAACCTCGGCTTCCTCGGCCTCCAATTCAGCTTTGGCCTGCAGCAGGGCAATATGGTGCCCATCTATTCCTGGCTGGGCGCGGATGAAGCCACGCTCCCCATTCTTCAGCTGGCCGGGCCGATGACAGGTTTGCTGATTCAGCCGCTGATCGGCGCGCTGAGTGATAGGACCAATTCGCGCCTCGGGCGGCGGACCCCCTATTTCCTCATTGGCGCGATCATGTGCAGCCTTGGCCTGTTCTTCATGCCGCATTCGTCCAGCCTGTTGATGGCCGCGAGCCTGTTGTGGTTTCTGGATGCGGGCAACAACATCACGATGGAGCCTTATCGCGCCTATGTGTCGGACCGGCTGGATGAGAGCCAGCATGAGCTCGGCTTTCTGAGCCAAAGCGCCTTTACCGGGCTGGCACAATGTCTCGCTTTCCTCACACCCTCCCTGCTCGTCTATTGGTTTGGTTTTGACCGCAATGCCGTGGATGATCACAATATCCCGGACATCACCCATGTCTCCTTCCTGATCGGCGCGGTGCTCTCCATCTCAACGATCCTGTGGTCGGTCCTCCGCGTGCCGGAGTTGCCGTTATCAGACGAAGAGCAGGCCAAGATTGCAGCCGCGCCCAAATCCGCCAGCGCCACACTCGCCGAAATCTGGAACGCGATCCGCGATATGCCGCCTGCCATGCGGCAGATGGCCTGGATGAGCCTGTTCCAATGGTATGGCATGATGGTTTACTGGAATTACGGCGTGCTCTCCATCGGACGGTCAATCTTCGACACGACGGACAAAGGCTCCGACGCGTTTCGCGAAGCCACGCTGACGACGCAACAATTGGGAGCCTTTTACAATTTCGTCGGCTTCTTTGCCGCCTTTGCGATGATCCCGCTCTCCCGCCGATTTGGCGCGCGGCGGCTGCACATGATCTGCCTCGCGCTGGCCGGTGCCAGCCTGCTCTATCTGCCCTTCGTCACGGGGACGACGGGAGAGGCCAACGCCTTCTTCCGTGCGATGGCGATGCCGGAACTGGGCAGCCACCTGCAATTGTTGGTCGTCGCCTTCGGGCTGGGGCTTGGCTGGGCGAGCATCATGGGCAACCCCTATGTCATCCTGGCAGGGTCAATCCCGCCGGAGCGGACGGGCGTTTACATGGGCATTTTCAACATGATGATTGTCATCCCCATGCTGATCCACAGCCTCACCTTCCCGCTGCTCTACCATCCGCTGCTCGGCGGAGATTCGCGCAACGCAATCCTCTTTGGGGGCGTCTTCCTGCTCTGTGCATCCGTGACGATGATTTGGGTGCGGGATCCAGTGCGCAGCGGCACGGCCACTGCCCCATAAGGCTCAATTCAACGCGTTGGAAAAATGGTCGTGTATCGTTGTCCGATAACGAACTCTCTCCACCTGATAGGCGTCAAAAACTGACGTTTCAAGAGTTCCAACAGATGTTGATCCGACGGGTAGATTTGTTGGATAGTTAGGTAAGTTCGCCCGTATGGATGAAATCGGAGTAAGCTGACATTCCCGGCGGCCCAAGACAATGTCGGCAAGGCGCCCCATCCCTGCAGTTCCTTGCTCAAAATGATAGCCAAAATCGGAAATACGCTTGCAATAAATCTGTCTGTTCAGTCCGATCTGAATATTTAAACCGTAGGGGTAAAGCAGGTAGCTTTGCTTCCGCGTCCCAAAATCGAGCGCCTTTATATACATCCAGAAGAGCCCGCAGTCCTTATACGGGCGTCTAGCGGCGGAAGAATCCAAAATAGATAGATGCGGCAACAGCGGCGATGATCAGAAGGATTGACCAAAACTTAAGTGTGGCGGGGATCTTGTCTTTCCAAAAGCCGAATTTGAGCTCGGCATCGAGCCACTCGATTTGATGCTGCCCAAAAAACTTCACATGTGCCCACCAGTCACTGAACAGGATCTGCCGGCTAATCGACACCTGGTAGTATCGCGAATTGATAGCCGCCAGCTGCTCCTGAGCTCTCTCGATATTCCCGCCGCCGGCAACCTCCCGGTACAGCGACCGTAGTTCGTTAAAGGCTTGTGTTAGCTCCTTACCGGCTGCCTCATATTCGCTGCTGCGATACATAGAGATGTAAAGCGAGGCGACGCCGACGATAATTAATATCGCGCTCGGCAGCTTTTCCGCTAGAAACGGGAAGATCAGCGACAGTACACTGGCCGCGAGCGAAATGAAGCCAATCCAGCCCGGCGCTTTTTCAACGGTATCGAACGTGGCGAAGTGCTTCTTAGCGCCAAAGCCAACGTTGTAGGCGATCTCCGCGATCGTGCGCTTCAGATCATCTTTGGTCATTAGCTTTCCTCATCCTCAATGCGGACGTGTATGCGGTCGGTCGCCAAAACAACATCGTTCACAACGACATAGCACTCTACGATATGGTCGCCATAGAAGCTCGTCGTTTCGGTCGTTTCGCCCTTTCCCGCGTCCATCAAGATTTGGCCGCGGATTTTTCCCTTGCGGATAGCGCGGGGCCCACGGTTGAGCACCTTCCAGTAAATCCTATGCGGCTCTGGTACGTCATTACGCGCGATGTAGAAGCGCAGCGACCTGGCGGCCGGAATCCAAAGCCCCAACCGGTACATCTCGCGCAGCAGACGTGGCCGGAAACCTCTCTGATCGACCTCGCACTCGATGCGCAAGGGGTAGCGGATGTCGACGCCGAAGCGGTCCTCGACAAACTCCTCGGTATTGTCTGCTTTGTAGCCATCGGCCTCCAGGACCATCGCTTTGGCGACTTTGCCAGATGTGGTCGGGAAGCCGCGCCCGAAGACTGCGCGCCACTTCTCGTTGGAGAGGTCTGTGCCCTCGGTTTCGCACGCCTCGACGGCAATGTCGTAAGACTTCTTGGCTTTGCGCTTGAAGCTGCGCTTAACCTTCACGTGCTGGCCGCTACCCAGCGCGTTGAACCTATCCTGCTCTGGCAGTTCCGAAAGATATTTCAGGAAGTCGCGCATCATCCAGTCGAAGTAACTGTAGCTGCGATCGTCATAGTCCTCGGTGCTAATGAGGAAGTTGTGGGCCAACGTGTCGATTAACAGGCCGCCCATAGCCACGCCGTGCTTGTTGTTCCAAGATCGGGCCATTTTACACAGGCACCGCAGGTTGTAATTCTTGTCGGCGTCGACGCGGCCGATTGCTTCGATCTCCTGCTTGGGTTTCGTTGTCTTCCACTTCCCGCCGTTGTAGGTGTCCGGATAGATGAAGCCGCCATGCGCATCGGCGAATACGGGTTGCACCTCGACGTGGAAGCGCTGGTAGAGTACGCGGACGACTAGGCGGTCGACCTTGATCGTTGTCGTCGGGTATCGCTCGCTCAACGCTTTGGCGGCCGCAGACAGCAACTTCGCCTGACCGCCAGACTTGTAGGTTTCCCACGAAGTCGATGGCATGATGTAGAGCATGTCGAGGTCTGAGATGCCCTTGATCGCGGTCTTTCGGCCGTAGGACCCTACTTGGAGGCTATTGGCGATCTTCGAGTCGGTGTTTCGAAAGTTCAGATTCAACGCGCGGGTCAGTTCCTCATACCGCATCGAGATGACGTCGGTATTGTCGATAGCGATGTTGTCGAGGAAATTTTTGAAGTATGTCGAGGTCGTCATAAACAAAGGTTGGACCAGATTTCACCCCGAGGCGAATCTCAGCGGTTGGTTTTCGTGACAGTTCTACCCACGAATGGCAGGTTGTGGCCATCTGCTCCAACATCGGGAACGGCTGTTCTGCTGGCGGATAAGGTCAGCCGGCTTTGAAACGCAAGGGCGGTTTTGCTGTCCTAAGGACGCCGAGCGATGCCGCCATATTGTTTGGTGGGTTCACGGAAGTGCACTGACCCTGCATGGGCAGGGACCTAATTGACGAATCAGGGCACTAATGTTCTATGTATGTTCCACTCATCCCGGAACATGAAACGTGCTGCGCCCTGTCGATAATCCCACCCCTTTAGAACTGCCACTGTTTACGGTCACCGTGCCGGCCGGATTCCCGAGCCCGGCGGATGATCACATCGAGGGCAAGCTTGACCTGAACGAGCATCTTGTGCGCCGCCCAGCGGCCACCTTCTTCGTGCGGGCGTCGGGGGAATCGATGCGTGGTGCAGGGATCTTTGATGGCGACCTGTTGATCATTGACCGTGGCGTTAGCCCGCAGTCCGACGACATTGTCATTGCTATCCTGCAGGGTGAGTTGACCGTCAAACGTCTCAGGCAGGTCGACGGGAATTGGCACTTGGTTGCCGAAAACAGTGCCTATCCGTCATTGCCGCTCATTGAAGGCGACTGTGAGATTTGGGGCGTGGTGACCCATAGTATCCGGCGTCACTGTGGCCGCTGATGGCCACCTTCGCACTGGTCGACTGCAACAACTTTTATGCATCCTGTGAGCGGCTCTTCCAGCCCCGCCTGCGGGGGCGACCGGTCGTGGTCCTATCGAACAACGACGGCTGCGTCATAGCCCGGTCCAATGAGGCGAAGGCCCTTGGTGTCGCCATGGGCGCACCGCTGTTCAAGATCCGTAAGCTGGTCGAGGAACACGACATTGCCGTCTGCTCCTCCAACTATGCGCTCTACGGCGACATCTCCGAGCGGGTCATGAGCGTTCTGGGATCAAATGCACCAGGCCACGAGATCTACAGTATCGACGAGTGCTTCCTCGATCTGGACCGCCTGGCTGTGCCGAACCTGACGGAATGGTGCCGTGACCTTCGGCAAACGACCCTGCAATGGACGGGCATCCCGGTTTCGGTTGGTGTGGGCCCCACCAAGACCCTAGCTAAGCTTGCCAACCGGCTGGCGAAGAAGTCAGCGAAAGCCGGCGGCGTGCTGGATCTGGTTCATCATCCGAACTGGATCGACGCCGCATTGCGCAAAACGCCGATCGGCGACGTCTGGGGCGTTGGGCGCCGTTGGAGCGTGATGCTTGAGGAGCGCGGCATGCGCACGGCTTATGACTTTGCCAGCGCGCCGGATGCCTGGGTGCGGCAGCGGATGGGCGTTGTTGGCCTGCGCACCGTTCACGAACTGCGCGGGCATGTTTGCCATGCCCTGGAAGACCAGCCTCCGCCCAAGCAGACTACTTGCTGCTCACGCACTTTCGGGACCGCGATTTACGACAAGGGTCAGGTGCATGACGCCGTAATGAGCTTTGCCGAGCGGGCGGCTGAAAAGGTCCGCCACGCGGGTCAGGTGGCAGGCGCTGTGCAGCTGTTCATCCGGACTGACCCATTCGCGCAGGACATGCCGCAGAAGTCGGCGTCAGGCTCCGCGACGTTCCACCGGCCTACGTCAGACACTCGCGACATCACTGCAGCGGTCCTGCGGATATTTGAGCGCATATGGCGGGATGGATATGGCTGGCGTAAGGCTGGTGTGCTGCTGCTCGATCTGGCTGCGCCCGGGGCTGCCCCGGCATCACTCTTCGACGTGATGGAGGCGCCAGACGATGGGCTGATGCGGGCAATCGACCGGATTAACGATCGCTATGGCCGCGGGACCGCCACACTGGGATTGGCCCGGAAGGATGCTGAATGGCGCATGCGACGGGAGAACCTCTCGCCCAGCTTCACGACCCGGTGGGGGGATATACCTGCCGCGAAGATGGGGTAAGAGTAGCCCATGGACGCTGCCGATCCAGACCTGCCTGACGCTGCTGTTGAACACATCAGCCAAATGCTGACGCTAGCTAAGAGCAAGCATCAGGAGGCCATGGCGTTGCTCGGCACGCCTGATCCGAACGCACTGCCACGCCTCCGCGAAGTGCTTCGGCTACTGGAAGAGGTCGAGCTTCTGGCCGACGATGCATCTACCTACGTCGAGGCTGACGTGATGAAGGCTGCGATCAAGGACCTGCATTTTCAACAGGCGGCCGTTCAAGCGGCGATAGCCCGGCTTGAGAGTGTGAAGGTCCAGTCGCCATGGGCGACGCCTTGGCCATGGCTTACCCTAGTTTTTCTGGCGATGCTCATGGCCCAAGTTATCGGGAAGCCCAATTAACCCTTCATTTTACCACGTCAGAGATTTTGTAGCAGGCTGCATCTTTTCGGCGGCAGGCTTCAATCTGAAATTCCAGGATCTTGTCGATTGGGCTTGAGGGGTTTTGCATGAGGAGCGATTTGGCCAACTCTGAAGCAGGATCCCACTTTTGACTGCGTCTCATTATGTCGACCAATCGCGTCGAGTGGCCGATCTTTTCGTCCGCTTCTATCTCTTCGTTTGCCAAGGCGTTCTCGAGCAATGACGCTGCACGTCCACGGCAATCGCGCGCTGAGGCGTCATCTTGACTGTCATCTGCATCCCAAGCCGCATTTAGCGCATATTCGGCGGCTTCCATTACCTGGCCCGCGCACTCCGCGACGTGGCTTGCGGTCATGAAGCGCTTTGTTAAGCTTCCGGTTCGCGACATCCATGGCCCGTCCATTAGCGACAGTTCATTCAGCAACGCTTCCGCGCCTTCGACCTTGGTCTCAATCGACGGATAGGCGTAGTGACAATGCGGGCACTCTTCGACCCAGTATGGCATGGTCGATCGCATCATCTCCGGTGGTCGCAAATCAAGATCTGGCGATCCAAATTGATTTGTACTCATGATCGCAGTCTGTTTGCTTTTTTTGCCGCAGACGGAGCATGTCCGCTGAGATCGATCCATCGTCGTCATCGTATGTCCTTGCTGCCATCGGCAATTCATAACCAAAAATTTGTTGTTCTAGGGGGCAGGATAAAGCCCCCTAGAAGCTAGGCAAATTCAGTATGGGATGGCTTCGGCCGTAAAGGCATTTACGAACTGCCCCGGTTGCATGACAGCAGAACGGCCGCTTACCAGCCAAGTCGCAAACACGGCCGCAACCGTGTTACCTTTACCCTCCTGACGATGGACGCCGCGCATGGCGTAGTCATGACCCCGAACGTTCACCTTCTCGAAGGTCACTTCGAACTTGCCGGATTTTCCGCCGACAGCTTTACCGGTCTTCCAAGTTACGCTGGCGATCACCTGCGAGCCGCGGGGGATTACAACGACACCACCATCGGTGATGTCGTTGACGACCGTAAAACCGACCTTTTGACCAACCTCGACATGCTTGGAAGAGATCTCGGCGTCGGGCGTTACCGAAATCAGTGTGCTGGCAGGAAGAGCGCGCTGAGCAACTTGTGTGGGCATTGGTGCAGGGGCGGCCGTCGCTTGGGCGCTGACTTGGTGGCTGACGGCTGCAATGGTTAGAGCCAAGGCAATGTGATGGGTTTTCATATGGAAGGCTTTCTGCAGAGGGGGAAGCGTCCCGGGGCATCCGCAGATCCCCCGGGAGAATAGGGGTCAGAAACGGTAGCCAACGCCAAAAATGGCCTGATTACGGTTCACATCGTCGGAGCCATAGCGGGTGTAGCGATATTCGCCCTTCACGAACCACTTGTCGGCAATTCGCTGCTCAAGGCCAGCGCCAAGACGGATACCGTCACTGGTGCCCTTTTCATAAGCCCACATGCCATATCCGGCAGCTGCGCCCTCATAGCCGGCGTTGCTGTAGCCAGCCTTGACATATGCGAGGGTGCCTTCGCCCAGCTTGGCGCCGATGCGGGCGGAGAGTTCAATATCCCTGCGAGCGACCTGCGAGTAGGCGACGCCAAAATAAGAGCCTTCATCCTTGACAGACGAATAGTCGAGGTCGGCTTCAACGCCGACAATCACGCTTGCCCCAACCGGAATATCGTAACCGATGCCGACACCTGCTGTCGCGCCATCAACGGTGTAGGCGCTGGAAACGACGTCGTACCCGCCGTGTAGATCAACGCGGAACCCCTGAAAGCTCTCCGCATGAGCCGCAGTGGAAACAAGAATTGCGATCGGCGCGCAAAAAGTAGCGGCTAAAAGGCGCTTTGTCATAAGACCCCCTGAAGGTGAATGCTTAGAAATCGGACACGGGCGATTCCCGTAACCTGCAGGTTCTCTAGACTTTCAGGGTGTCAAAACCGGGCATTTGTAGTTGGATGGTGCAGGGCATGTGCCCCTAAATGGCATAGTTAAATTCCGCACGGCAGCAAACGTAACTTGCCCATGCGCACCTCGGTTAGATGGCCTTCAAAAGATCGAGTGTGTGCTTGTCCCTGATCCCTCGAAACCACCGTTCGAGAGCGGCCTTAAAAAGCTTCTGCTTGGGGTCAGCCTCGGCAAACAAGGTGAGCGAGGAGTGCAGCTTCGTCGCATCGATTGAGCCAAGCACAGCTTTAGGATCGGAAAGCGGCAAATCCTGAAGTGCTTCAACGCATTCAAGATAGCGATTGCCCAGAACCGGATGAGCCAGGTAGGCTCGTGCTTCATTAAGCGAAACGACCCCGTAACGCTGGGCCATCTCGCTCCTGCCCAGTCCCGCCAACTGAGGGAAGATAAACCACATCCAGTGTGTTGTTTTTCTGCCTCGAATGATCTCGCCAAGAGCTTGAGAATAGATGAGATTTTGCGCCTCAATGAAGCGATCCAGATTGTATTCCATGGAGTGTGGATCGCTATCAACCGAAAGACTTTGCCGACATTTTGACCCGCTCAGGTGGACCGTGCCGCAAAGTTATCAGCAACGTAAGGAGCAAACCATACGTGCGGCACGGCCCGCCTGAACGGGTCAAATCTCAACTGTGTGTCCAAATCATCACGTACCCTTGTCTTGCTGGCTATCGACTGACCTGGATCGTTAGTGGGCATAGGGCAACTGAAGAGATTGTTCTAGTGTAGGTATTGCCCAACCCGTCATACATGCACTGCTTCGTCATTCCAGTGACGGCCTCACCAGATTTGTAAGCTGTTATAGATCCGCCTGAAGGCTGGCGCATTTGATTGTCAGACGCAGGTGACGGCCGCGAGACTTGGATTGATAAAGGGCAGAGCGCCACTGATGAAATTGTTCTCGTGTACGTGCTGCCCAAGCCATCATAAATGCACTGCTTGGTCATGCCTGAGGAAACTTCGCCAGTTCTGTATGCGGTTATCGATTGGGCGTTAGCCTGCGAGGGCGCCAAAAGCGTGCCAACGGCAACCATCGTGAGAAAACCGATCCGCATCATTACCTCGCACGTCTGAATTTACAGGTACCGTACCCTTCGACTGGAACAAAGCCAGGCATGATTGCCATATGTCGGTGCCACTATGTCCCCGAATGGCATTACTCGGCTTTTTCATGGGCCGGATCAGACGATCCAACCACCCGACTTAGAAGCACAACCATCGCCCACGTATCCCGCTCGCAATATGCTTCGAGGGCCGAGGCGATTTTGGCCCTGAGTTCAGGCGCGCAGTTAGGGGACGCCGCCTCAAGCCAGGCGAGCTGTGCAGCGGCCCCATCGCCAACTTCAAGGCCGGAATAATCGAGTTCAGGCGCAATTGTGGGAAGCACCTTTTTGATCGACCAGCTGCCGCGTTGATCTCTGTGGTAATAATGAGCTTGGGTAACAGGCAGGAGGTCGACGAACCTCTCTGCAATGGCCAAAAGCTCAGGCGCCAAGTCGGGCAGTGCATCTGCCAAGCCCCTGACACAACTCCGCTCAAAGCTCGCATTATAGGCTATGATGGAACCAGCGGTACCGACGCATTCGATAAGCGCCTCTGCGCATATGCGTCGAGGATCGTCGCCATCCACGCTCAGGAAACTGCGATGGGTTATGGACCCATCTGTAAGCTCAGTATGGCAGGAAAACTGAAATGGGACCTGCTGATATGGCTTGGTACCAACCCAGGCCGGCACGGGGAGAGCAATCGTCTCAAAGTCCAAATAATGCCTCGGAAAGTGCCAGTTTTCTGTGGCCGTCATCGCACCGACAGGGTCATGATAAGGGACCCCTGAGACCGTTGCCTGATGAACAATGCGGTGTTGGGGTTTCTTGAGAAAATCGACTGACAGTTCTCTGAGATCGAAGATCCCCTCCTGGGCCATTTCATCTGCAAGGCGCCGACCCACTCGAGGCAGAATATCGATTGGCCATTCTGGCGGCTCTGGGAGATTCTTGGCGCAATAGGCTTGAAACTCGCAACTGAATGGCTTCGAGCAGTGTGCACCAACCTCTACCGCGGGTTCATCGCCTGCTAACGTTTCTCTGGCTTGGGCGGCCAGGTTCGCTCGTCCTTCTGCAATGGGACGTACAGCTTCCAAAAGAGGCGCGTCGCGGAGCAAGCCCGCATAGTTTCCTGTCTCGGTCAGAACGAAACTCGTATCGATATGGCGGATCGTCGCAGCCTCGATTTCGATGCCGCAGCCCTCGAGAACCCAAACCTGAGTTGCCAGATCTCCGAGGTGGTAATCCTTAACACCAGTCGAGCTCTTGACCTCCGCCATCTTCCAAGCGCTGCCGTAAGCCGGCTCCATGATGTCGACCTGTACCAGCACGCCATCGTGTACGAATGTTGCTTCATAGATTGGGCCTTTGTGCCCCGCAGCCAGCAAATTGGCGGTTTGCTCGAGAGCGGCTTTCAGATCCGGCTGCGCTTCAATCATGACGCCACCAGGCACGAGGTCGCAAGCAATCGCGCCAACCTGGTGACCTGCGGCGAACCTCAGTTCTGATTGTGCTTGGGTTTCAGCCAAATCCCGGCGGTGCACCGAAAGCCAGAGCTTCTTGGAACACTGCTCGAATGCTGTGATCCGAGATTTCGAAAGACCATGGGCCTTTCCTTCGAGGCTTTGTCCCCCGCTCACCTATATTCCGATCATCAAATTTCGTCGTCTCATCAGTTCAGCACTCTGCTGGGCGAAGATTGGACATAATCAAGAATGGGTTCAGGGTCTATTGGGCCGCCCTCAAGCGACAACGGCGTCCAGTCCCCAACCATTCTTGTAGCGAGATCCTGAGCTTCTCCGCTGAGTTTTTCCATTAATCGATCTCTCAATTCTCCAGCCTGATATCTCGTTTGGCCTTCTGGCAAGTCGCGACATGCCAGCATCGCAAATTTTGCGGCCTCGATAAGTGCAGCTTCTTCCTGTTCAGTTTCAGCGAGAATGCGCGCAAGGCCATAATATGCGGAAGGGTGCCCCCGTTCCGCAGCGCGAGTAAAGAAATGCGCGGCCATCGGAGCAGATTCGCTCACCTCGATGCCGCTCTCGTAGACTTCTCCGAGACTGTTAAGGGAAGGCCCATAACCCGCACGCGCGTTGGCCACATAGACAGCTAGCGCTTTGGCTGGATCGGAATCTGGACCCCACATCATGGTCGTTGCGGACTTATGCCGCTCAATCAGCACATTCAGGGCCTCATCGCTCGAGGCGAAGGCACGCTTACCCATGTCTTCAATCAGACGGATGTACATATCGGCCACCGCGTAAAACTCGTCGTCTGTAAGCCCGATCGGGCAATAATGGTCGAGTTTGACGGTGAGGCTGTATCGGTCCTGGTCAGCAGAGATGGTGGCCTTGGCGTAGCGCCAGTCATGATTGAACCGGTTGCAGAGCATCACGAAGCGCCTTGCATCCAAAGAGGACAAGCCACCCCATCCGCCATCGAATTGGATCGAACGTGCCTCGCTGTCCGGATCTGAGAGTTGATCGGAAAAGGCGTAAATATTGAACTTGGTGCCGTTGGTCGCGCTCTCGACCCAGCACCAGTCCTCGCCTTCGGCAATCTTACCCCTGTAACCCATCTCCTGCATCAAGCGGGCAATTCGGTTCAAAGTAACCGGTTGGGCGAAGGTTTCATCTGCTTCACCATCGGTTGCCTCTATCTCGGTCTCTTTGCCTTTCCCTCGGCCCACCAAAGCGGCGATCTTGTTAATTGCCATGTAAAATCTCCACTTCTCCGGGGCCGTCAGGCGTCTGGTTCCTCACAATTCACCCTATCTCGAACCGGTCTAAACGGGGAGTGATTCAGTCTTCTGAAATGCCATTCAGGGACACACTTCAGGGGAGTGCCAATGAGCGATAGACGTCCTCCGGGAGAAGTCTGTCTCTAAGGCCCGAATGAGTGAAAGATGACGGCTTCGGCGCAGTCCCCCCTCCAATCATTTCCGTCACGAGGTCGAGCGGACTATCGATGCCGGGGGCATATGCGAGCCTAAGCAGGCATTCCTGAGCGCCAGACTGGACTGCTGCAATGGCCGCCTGTCGAACTGCTTTCGCTCCTATTCGGTCAATGTGGGTCCAGTGTTTGCCGGAGAGCGCACCGCCACCGATTGGGATCCTTGGCCCGTAATAGTCGGCTACCAGTTTCCTCCCAGTCTGGCCGTTATCCCCATCGCTGCCGGCCTGGATCAAGGGGCCGTTTGGGTTGATCAGCAATTCGATATCTTCAAATCGCGCAGTCCAGCGCTCATCCGAAGTCTGCAGTCGTAAATAGGCTTCACAGAGGACCTGGCCGACTGACGCAACGAAAGGAAGGAACGGCGCGCCGTCGTTTTGCTGCAGAGTGACGAGGATGTGTTCGAGCTCGAAGCAGCCATTCTCCTCGCGTAGGCGCACAAGCACCTTGCCGTCCGGTCCATGCCCCGAGAGCCGTCCTGCGCGACAAGAGTTGAACAGCGCATCTCGCAGGGCAAGGGCGAGGAAATGCTCCGGGGGAAGATAGGCAACTTTAGCGTCGTATCCGGCCCAGCCTGTAATCACGCACTGGTCGTTGACATGATGAGACCATGGCACGGGGTCACGTGTTTCCAGGCAGAGTGCCGAGTGAATGCGATACCTACTGGCATCAATCCAGTTGGAGCCATCGAGACCTATCGATCGGCCCGCTTCGGTCACGATTTCTAGAAGTGCTCGTTCGAACGGAACACTGGTTGCCACGCCGCCCGAAATCCACATTTGATCTGACCAGATGGAGACCTCCACCTGAGCATAGGCATCTCTGTCGAGCTTGGTCGCTTCCTGCACGATAGCGTCCGCAACCAGGTCGCAGAATTTATCTGGGTGGCCGGGAAGAACGGCTTCACTGAACCGGATCATGAGGGGTACCTTTGCAATTGGGTGTAAGGAATGCCGGCGGTTCTCAAGGCAGCAGGCGATCCGTGCCGTGCGATGATTGCATGCAGACGAGCATTAGAGCGTGCTGCGGCAACTAGACCGGGGTCGAGGGCTTCGATGAACCCGTCAGTGACCACAACGGCTGCTCGTGGG
This sequence comes from uncultured Sphingomonadaceae bacterium, assembly GCA_937996655.1. Classification (GTDB taxonomy): domain Bacteria; phylum Pseudomonadota; class Alphaproteobacteria; order Sphingomonadales; family Sphingomonadaceae; genus Aquisediminimonas. The sequence continues at coordinate 298,382 of CALKUK010000015.1, forward strand.
CGCGTTTCGATGACATGTCGCAAGACGCAGGCCATGCTAGTGCCGCCCGTGGTTGAAGTGACAAGCCTGCCGGATTTGATCCGTGCGGGGACTACTTCATCGCTGAAGGCCCAGAAGGGCCGCCGGATGTGACCGGAAAGCCTGGCCAACAAAGCAATGAGCGCGGGCATCTCAGTATTCATTGAACCTGAGACATCGAGATAAACCTGAGTGGTTGCACCTCTGCGTGCCACAGTGCTCTCCCAGCGCGACTGAGGCAGCATGGGGTCCCAAAGCGCTCTCACAAAAGCTCTGCGGTCTACTGAGGACAGAATTGGCAGCTGGATCGAGTAGGTCTCGCTTTCCGTTCGACGCGCTTTGGGGTCTGGAAGAACATGACGTCGCAGAACCTCCAGCGTCGACTTTTCCCATTGTCGGACAGGATCTTTGGACGCCTGCTCGAGGTCGGCAAGAGCCTGACTATGTCCGAGCCCGGCGCGTTGACTGCGCCAAATGCCAGCACCAGTCATTTCGCGCATTGCCTGTTCGAGCGCTTCTGTGATTTTGCTGGGCAAACGACCGCCCAGTTCGTCATGATTGCCTATCAGGTCACCATGATACTCCGCCTCTGCCGGCAAGGAGACCGAGCCAGCGTCCTGTGATTGAGAACGAACAACTTCTTCGGCAAGTTCGGCAATGTCATCAGCGATAAGAGAGCCGTCATACAGGCCTTGCCAGGCACGACTTATCGGCGACGAATTGCTTTTGCGGCACAATTCCAATTTTTCAGTGGCATTTGGGGGGCGTAGGAGTTTCGCAATCCCTTCAGCCTGTGCGTAGTAGGATCTGAAAAATGAGGCCCATTCGTCGCCCTGCGTGCGGCAGATGATCGCATTGATCACCGCGTCAAATGCAATGTGCCTCGCGCGTGTAAGTGGCCCTACGCTTTCTGTGTGCCGAAGCAGCACGTGGAGGAACTCGTGCACGATCACTGCCTTCACGTGATTTTCCGTGTGGCAGTGCTGGGCAATGAAATCTGGGTTCACCAGAAAGCGCGGCTGGGCCTCGCAGCTCACAGCAAGCGTTGGAACACTATCGGTAAAGTTTACCTCAAGGATCCGCAGAACTGCACGGACGGCGAAGGGGTTTTCATCGATGAGTTCGCGATATAGCGCGATGAAGTAATCCTGGTTCATTGATAGAAGCTCCCCGGATCATAGAGCTCGAGGCGGCGACCAAGGCTCGCCTCCGTCCAGATAACCGGTCTGAGGGGGTCATAGATGGCACCTGTGGCAAGGCCGAGGATCAGGGCTTCGCGCAGGATCACTTCGGGCTTTTCCAGCCTGACATCCTTTGGCGAAAAGTGTCCCGGAGCCGGGCGCGCCATCAGGCGCCGAGGGGGGTGGTCAAAGAGGTCGCGGAGTTCCTCGGGGCTATGGCACCCGGCATCGCTCAGCAGGTCTTCCATGAATTCGCGAGGACTGGCCCCGATCCCGAACCAGATGCCTACTCGCAATACGAGTGGGATCTTCACGAATGCGTCACCCGGGCCAAGCAGGGAACTTGCCAAATGTTCCCTATGGCGGCGGCTCATTGGAGCTCCCGAGTTCGCGTATCGGATCTGATTTTCGTTGATAGAGATCACGGTTGCACCCGTGCCCGTATCAGGTCGATCGCATCCCGAATGTCTTCCTCGAACTGCTCAGGCCGTTCGAGTGGTACCCGTTCGACGAGGCAGTGATAGAAAAACTGCCGAGCACGGGAGAGACGTGAACCGGACAAAGTCTGGAGATGACGCGCCACCCTGGTCAGTTCTGCAGGTTGGGTTGCGCTGACGCCATGAGGCTGTGACCACTCGAGGTGCCCATCTACCTCAAGGATAGGCCCCGCTATCCGGGCGAGATCATTCACGCCTTCTGCGCCGATTGGTAGATGGCCCGCAGACGCTGCGGGATATGTCACGTAGGCGAATGCTGCAGCCCTGTCTTTCCGCTCTGTCGCGAGAAGCTGGGCAACCGCTTGGGTGCCCGCATCAGAAGATGGGCACCTATCGAGCAGTATTTCCACCTTTCGCGCAATGGAAGGTTCGGACAGAAAGGCGTGGACCCAAGCGGCCTGCGTGCTGTTTGCCGTGTCCCATGCAGCGCGATGTGCAGCCTGAACGATTTCTGCAGCCAGTTGTTGCCCCCACGCCCTATGCGGGAGGCTACAGCTCAAGATGGTTAGATAAACCTCTTCTCGCACACCTGCACTGATGATCCCGGCAGCAAGTAGGCTTCGCGCGAGAAGCCGTGTACGACGGGGGGAAATCCTGATGCCGGCGACCACGAGATGATTGGTGACGGCCGTAACGTAGTCCAGAAGATGTGGCGGACAGCATTCCAGTTGCGCCACAAAAGCCTTCCTCCACCCTGCCAATGCCTCAAACAGCACTCCGCCATCCACAGCAATTCGACCTTCGCCGGCGGGGGTGGCTATGGCTCTGCGTTCCTGTTCGTTCAGGTTTTCCCAATCAGCGGCTTCAACAAAGAGGCTGAATCTGTCGGCCAATGCAGGATCGAGTGGCTCGGAGCCCAGGTAATCATCGTCGCCACCTTGATCGCCAGATGGCGGGTTCATTGCTGCCCACCTGAAGCGCAGATTGGAAAGCGCGATGCCCTGGATTTTGCGCTCGTGAACGAGGGCAAACAGGCGGTTCTGATGTTCGGGTTTGCAGCGGCTGATCTCGTCAATCAGGACGGATTGTGCAGGCCAAACTGTAGCCGGCGTCTCCAGAAAGCGGACAGTGCCGGCTTCCTGGTCTGGAAATGGAAAGCCCACCAGATCATCAAAAGAGATAAGGGACGCGTTGTAGTGGCGGTGCTCTAAGGAAAGAGCCTCGGACAGAGAGTTAAGCAAATAGGTCTTGCCGGTCCCTGATCGACCGATCAGCAGGAGCGGATCTTCAGTAACCAGAGCAGCCAGGATGGCTACCTCGAGGTCATCAAAGCCATAAACGCCAAGGCCTGGAAGGAATTTGGCTGGCTTTTGGGGCTTGCTGCCCTCAGATGGCCCTATTTGAGATACTTGGTTGAGTGTCGGGGCATTCATTTTTTTAGTCCTCTTCGGTGTTGGCCGAGGAGGGCTGCCCGCATCCCATGTCTTGCCCGCTTGATTGCCTAGGGCCGCATGCCGCCTTTTGGCGGAACCACCTTACCCGGGTAGGCAGGTTGGCGGAGGCGTCAGCCTCACTCGCTATGCTTGGTTTGATTCGATTTACCTGTTCAGTTGCTCCTGGCCGCGCAGGATGCTGATCTCGGGGGTTGGGGCCTCAACATCCAGCGGGTTCAGAGGTCCAACTCTTACCCAGCGTGTGAACGCTCCACTGCCGAGGCAGAATACGCGAACCCGCTTGCCGCGGAAAATTGCAAAGTTCCCGCGCTTGTGCACCGGCACGTCATAAAGGAACGATTGTCCGACCTGGTGGACAAGGTAGGTCCTGGGATCGACGGTCCAACCGACATAGCCGAACCATGAGCTCATTGTTTCAAGGTCGCGCTGCAGACGCCGCTTTTCCGATGTCCAGCCTTCAATTGACTGCATGCGGCGTATCTTCGCGCCAAGGATATCGTCAAAGGGATCTGGGCGAACGTCGCGAAGATCGATCAGGCTTGATCCATGCCGCGGAAAATAGCCTGACGTCAGCACGGCAGCAGGCCATGACAAGAGCGCCTCGGAGATAAACCCGAGAAACCCAAGAACGTCCAAATATGACTTATGATCAACGTCGCCTCCTATGTTTGCCCTTGGGCCTCGTCGTTGAACCACCGATGCCGGAGTTGGCCGGTTGGCAGGGCAGAGCCCTTCTTGACGATGAGCAACACTTAGCTTGAGCGACGGTTCTTGCAATGAAATTGATCTATCAGCCAGCCAAGCTTTCCCACAGGATGTCCTCCTTTGACATGCTCGCGCTAGGCAGGTGGACGACTTCTGTTAGAGGCCTGCGTCTCAGCAGGCGATATGTCAGGGGGAAAAGTGAAGCATCCGATTTTTGTAGCAGCACTGCTTTTGGCCTCGACGCCTGCAAGCGCAAGAACACCAACTGCTGACGTGATCTTGGATCAGGCTAATCATTACACGGTGAAAATCCGACGCGTTTCGTCAATCGGTCTCAGCGAGGATGAAGGTACTTCGGTTAGTGCAACCGGGTTTCTGGTGGATCAAAACCGTGGGTGGATCCTGACGAACGCTCATGTTGCCAGTCGATCCCCAGCGACAATCACGGTATCGTTCAAGGGGCACAAATATGTCCCAGCCCGCCGCGTATTTGTTGATAGGCTGACTGACGTGGCGGTCCTCGAGATTGATAAGGGTGCAATTCCTGCCGACGCCGCGACGGCAGATCTGGAATGTAGTCAGCCACCGAGAGTGGGCAATCCCGTGGCCATTTTTGGACACCCTGGCGATCTGTCTTACACGGCAACGCGCGGCATTATCTCGAGTGTATCGTGGGTTTTTCCGACTGAAATCATCCAGAGTGATGCAACGATAAATGGGGGTAACTCGGGCGGACCGCTCATTGATCTCTCGACTGGCAAGATTGTTGGAATAGCGGCCGCTAGCTACCGCGATACGGATGACGACCATTCAACTGCGGTCTCATTTTCTGAGCCAATCCGCCCTGTTTGTCAGATCCTCGATCTGGTTAAAGCCGGGCGCGATGCCCGTTACCGGCAATTGCCGGCAGCATTTGCGACAGCTGAAGATGATGACAGACCGATCGTGGCAACCGTCTTCGATCACGCGTCGGGCCTGAAGGTCGGTGATCGCATAGTCGGTATCAACGGTCGTAGGGACATCCGCAACTCGTCGGACCTCGCCAACAGGCTCCGAGGGACTGATGGCTTGGTCGATGTAGTAGTTGATCGGGAAGGGCTGGAAGTCACCCTTAAGGCAGCCACGTTTGCGATGCCCGAGGTTACGGACAATCGATCGATCGAGTTTTCGGGATTAGTGATCTCAAATCAATGGAAACTGGATAGTGCCGAATTCCAGCACGAGGGTTTCCCAGTCGTCGATTTTGTTATGCCGGGATCAGCAGCTGAGATGACCCGAGCCTATCCAAGCTATCATCTCGTTGCGGTCAACAACCGGACCATCACCGATCTCGACAAGCTGTATGATTTGCTGATGAGCCTGCCGGCCGAGGATGAAGTCAGCCTGATCCTGAAGGCCACAACCTCGGCTGATCAATTCTATCGGCAATACCACCTTGTCACTTTGCCTCGAGGGAAACCTCGCTGGCTAAAGGCGTCGCAGACGGCTGATGATTGAGCTGCAGGCAAGAGTGTCAGATCGGGGCATAGATCAGGTTTTTGCAGGTGCTCTCAATGCAGTGTCTTGCTAATCGTGTAGGACAAAGGGGGGCATATGCGCTACAGCAGGGCTGAACGGTTGATCCAACTAGCGTTGGAAATGCAGGCTGCGCGTGGCGGATTGACCATCTCCGAGATCGAGGAGAAATTTGAGGTAAGCCGGCGGACTGCCATCCGTATGAGGGATGCAGTACTAAGGGCCTTTCCCAACTCAAGTGAGGTGCCGACCGGCGAACGCACGAAGCGCTGGCGACTGAATGCCGGCGCCGCGCAGACTTTTGCGGGGGTGACATCAGACGATCTGGCAAGCATTGAGGTGGCCGCCGCCGCGATGGAAACTGCGAACCTTCTCACCCATGCGCAAAGCTTGCGGGGGGTTGCGTCAAAGATGCGGAACCTGATTGAAGGCTCATCTTTGAACCAGATCGAGCCAGATCTTGAAGCACTCACAGAGGCAGAGGGACTGGCTCATCGAGCTGGGCCAAGGCCGCACATACCGCATTTGGTCTTTGATACCCTGCGGACGGCGATCAAATCGTGCCGTAAAGTTTCCTTCGATTATGCCTCACGCAATGGCAAGTCGGAGAGCCGGAGAACAGTCTCGCCGTTGGGCTTTCTGTATGGGCATCGCCATTACCTCGTGGCGTTACAGGATGGAGTAGCGAAACCGAAGTTCTATAGCCTGCCCTCCATCGGTAAGCTTCGTTTGGAACAGGATAGCTTTGAACGCGATCCTGGATTTAGCCTTAAGCTATTTGTTTCAGATAGTTTTGGTGTGTTCGAAGAGCCACCAGTGGACGTGGTTTGGAGGTTCTCAAAAGAGGCCGCGCCACTTGCTAGAACCTTTGTATTCCATCAAAGTCAGTCTTTGGAGGACCAGCCTGACGGTGGGCTGATCGTTCGTTTCCGTGCGGGGGGGCTGCTGGAGATGGCATGGCATGTGTTGAGTTGGGGTCAAGACATTGAAGTTTTGGAGCCCCAAGCTCTTCGGGAATTGTTGCCGCTCGAATCTCCTGTGTGGCCAGCGCTGCCATGAAGGTAAGTGCTAATACAAAGCGTCAGGTGGAGGGCTGGTCTGTTCTGAATTGCGCTTTGCATTTTAATCAGGCGATTTGCTTAATCAGATGTAGCTCGAGCGAGCTATGAGAATCACTAGCCTAATTCCTCGCCTTCTTAACCGCCAAAATACGCAGTTCGATGCGGATATCAGGGCAGGCAATTCTGATCTGCTAACACCCGCAGAGATTCGCTTGTTGACTGAGACGAGCGAACTGGAATGCATAAGAGAATTTGCTTCTTCTTCGCGGATTCATGCCGTGGATGCTAAGGGTGACACGCCCTTACATCTTGCTGCCCGCTTGGGAAATCTGGCTCTCTGCGACATCTTTGTGCAGGCGGGTGCTAATCCAAACGCTCAAAACAATGAACAGCAGACACCCGCAGATCTAGCTGAAATTGAAGGCCACTCACTGGTGGCGCAACTATTGTCCTCGCTCGTCCAAAGGGATGACGCATCGGTCAGCGAATTGTGCACGCCAGAGGTGCAAAGTGCCTCTGAAGCGTTCCTCACTTCCGAGTTTAAATCGCCTGCGATCGAAGAAATAAATCTCAGCGATTTGCCTGAATCTTCTAATGATTATCTAGATCAGGATTTCACATTTAGGCCCGAAGAGGATCCGGAAACGTTCCGACGGAACTCAGTTTTTATCAGAAACTCTGGGTCATTTAAGCCAGTCGCACCTCCAATCTCAAGCATAGAAACAGTCGAAGGCCCGGATTGGGAAATCGATCTAGTGCCTGTACAAATATCAGGTGATGCAATCGGTTCATTCACCCCGGCTTCTAAGAAGCAAGGGGGAGAGCGAGACTTTTTGAAACTCACAAGGGGAGGAAAAAAATCAACAAAGATAGCCACGTTAAGCAATAATACGCGTATCTCAATCGACGCGGATATATGCTCAGATTGGGTAAGTGACGTATTTCAATTTAATAAAAACAAAATCCGGAGAAGCTTTTGTACGGATGATGATGTTGGCTTTCTGATTAAGCATTGCGAAGGCAACGTGGATGCTGACGAACTTCGCGCGAACATACTGCGGTTGCTTGAAATTTCCGGCTGCGCCCACATGGCGACAGGGACAAGTCATGATCGGGAGTTTTGGGACGCGAAATCCGATGTCGATTTTGATGATCTTGTTGAAGCAATCGAAGCGGCTCTAACTAGAGCTACCTGCCTTCCAGGCACCCAACTGTTCGATATCAGCAGAGCTGACGAGGAGGTCTTACTCGAGCCGATGATCCGGGCCAAGCAGGATCTTCTGCTGAACATACTGGCATCTCAGTACGCACTGGGCACGATCATTTCAGCCGCTGGAGCGATGCATGAAGGCTTGCGTGACGCGGTAAATGTTACCTTGAGGCCGATATTTCCGACACGTGTTGGGCACCCGGAAACCGATGAATTTTTCCAAAATGTTGAGACGCTGAAGCAGTGGATTGCTGCTGGAAGAGTGATGGACGGCAAACAGCGCCGCGAGGCCTTGAACGCACTCGATGCCCTTGATTTGACACTTGTGTTCATGAGGGAAATCGCCCGCGTTTTGGTGCTTGACGCGTCCACAACGCGCGAAGGTACTATTATCGACAATCTCATCACGGTGCATGAAGTCGCAACCCAGAAACTGATCCTGTCTCACCTGCCGTATGTGAGACGTTTCTCCTCTCGATATGTGGAGAGCGGCGAAGACCCAGAAGATGTTTTCCAGGTAGCCTTCATAGGTTTGCAGAGTTCGACCCGACGCTTCGACCCGGAAAGAGGCGTTCGTTTTGTGATCTACAGCGCCTTCTGGATGCGGCAGGCCATTTCTCGTTGGCGAGCCGACGAGGGGGCGCAAATTCGCGTGCCTGTCCATCGCTCTGAGAAGTTAGCCAAGCTTGATGCAGTGATCGAAAAGCGGGACATCCGATCTGACAGGGGCGTTTTTGATGCTGAACTCGCGGAAGAAGTGGATGTTTCTTTAGAAGAGGTGAAGCTACTTCGTGGTATTCCTCGAATTTACATAGATATTCAGCACGATGATTGGGATATCATTTTGCCATCGCAAGAAATAGATACTTCTATTGAAGATATGGAAACTCAAAGGATTGTCGCCGATGTCTTGGAGGATCTTAACGATAGGCAGGGGGCCATCATTAAAATGCGTTTTGGGATTGGTCAGGACAATGAAATGACCCTCGAAGAGATCGGCCAGATGTACGGTGTAACGCGAGAAAGAATCAGGCAAATCGAAGCCAAGGCTTTGGTGTATCTGTCACACCCAGCACGCAAATCGCGCCTCAAAACTCTGCTTGGATTATAAAATTATGGCTGTCAGAAATGCCCCGCCACATGCGAGCTCGATGCTGGAATCGTTGCGTGGGCTAGGTTACGCGACCTCCACCGCGATCGCAGACCTTATAGACAACTCCATATCAGCGGACGCTGACGAAATTTGCGTCCATTTGGAGTGGGCTGGTGAACGGAGCTGGGTCAGCATCACCGATAACGGTGGCGGTATGGATGATGCCTCGCTTGAAGCCGGGATGCGCCTCGGAGCTCGTGATCCAAGAGGAGAACGGGCAGAGAATGACTTGGGAAGGTTTGGTCTTGGGCTCAAAACGGCGAGTTTTTCGCAAGCGAGGAGGCTGACCGTCGCCAGCCGCAAGAGAGGTGGACCTAAAGTATGCTTGCGTTGGGATCTTGATCTGATTGGGAATGAACCCGGGGCCGATTGGCCTCTTTTTGAGGGACCAGCCCCCGGCTCAGAGCAACTCCTAGCTCCTTTGGAGAAGATGGAGCACGGCACGATCATTCTGTGGGAGAACCTGGACCGCATTGTGACGACTGGCTTTCAATCCAAGGACATGATTGAGCTCGCTGATCGGATAGAAGCTCATCTTGCAATGACGTATCATCGGTTGATCGAAGGCCAGAGGCCCGAGCTTCGGATACTCCTTAATGGCAGATTGGTAAAACCTTGGGATCCGTTCATGGAGGGCCATCCTGGGAAAGCCTTGGAAAGCCCAGAATACAGAATTTTTAATACAACAGGCGTCACTGTGCAGTGCCATGTTTTGCCTCACCGCGACATGCTTAAGGCTTCGGAACAGGAAGCTGCTGCTGGGCCGGCAGGCTGGACCCAGCAAGAAGGTTTCTACGTCTACAGAAATAAAAGACTTCTGATGTCTGGCGGTTGGCTAGGCCTTGGTGATGGGGGCAAGCCATGGCCACGCGATGAGGCGCACAGGCTGGCGAGAATTCGCATTGATATCCCAAACACTGCGGATGCCGAATGGAAAATCAACGTTCTGAAATCAACGGCTAGCCCCCCCGTCCGGCTGCGGCCGCAGCTTCACCGATTGGCGACCCAAACGCGTGAGACAGCGCGTAAAGTGTTTGCGCATCGTGGACATATTGTACCCGCCGGGGGGAGCCGCCAGCTTGCCGTGCCCGATGCTTGGCAAGTGAAGCGGTCCGCCCAGGGGACGTCGTATCGAATTGCACGAGACCATGACCTCGTTGCTTCAGTGCTAAAGCGCGCAGGCCCTTTGAAGGCCGACATTTCCTCAATGCTAAGGTTGATAGAAGAGACGGTGCCCGTGCAGCGTATTTGGCTGGACACGGCCGAGGACAAAGAAACTCCGCGGACGGGGTTCGCTGACGCACCCGACATAGAAATTTTGGAGACACTTAGTTCGCTGTTCGAAGCTCTCGTGCAATTTCGCGGGCTTACTCCCGCAGAAGCCAGAGATCGTTTGGGACGCACTCCACCATTTGACCGACATCTCGATTTGGTCGCAACTCTTGAAGTGAAAGATTCAGAATGACGGTCCCTAGCCAAAAGGCATTCGATTCAATCTTGTCGATGGCGCAAAACATGCTGCGCCTTGCGTCTGAGCGCGCCCAAAGCCCGATTAGTCCAGAAATGATTGAAAAGGTTCTCGGAAAGCTTGCGATGATCGAAGACGATTTTGTCCACGTTGATCGTGATGCGCTTGTTGATGAACTCATACGCCGTTCTAGCCGAACCGTCGGGACCAATGCGACCCTTTCTAGCGGGGAAGATCATGTTGCTTGGCTGGATGCCGACCGCAAGCGAGGCTGGGCATACTGGCGGCGGTATTCGGAATATATGGAACCCAAACTTCCATGGGTTGCTCTCGATGCTCTGGACGTATCGACAGACGAAGTCTTGTCTCAGCTTGAAGACCCGAGACGCGAAGGGGCCTGGGACCGACGTGGCCTTGTTGTCGGGCACGTCCAATCTGGTAAGACCGGCAATTACACAGGCTTAATCTGTAAGGCTGCAGACGCAGGATATAAAATCATTATTGTCCTTGCGGGTCTGCACAACAACCTGCGGACCCAAACGCAAATCCGCCTAGATGAAGGGTTTCTTGGGTTCGCTACAGTATCAAATGCAGACGATCTACCTCCGGCAGGCGTTGGTTTCATCGACAGCGACAATGCTATTAAGCCAAACGCTGCTACAAACAGGAATGATGATTTCACGGCCGGTATAGCAAGGCGAATGAACGTTAGCCCCGAGCAGCGCCCTTGGCTGTTTGTGGTCAAGAAAAATAAAACGGTTCTCACACGTCTGCTCGCTTGGATACGAAATCGCGTTGCGAATCATACCGATCCTGAAACTGGCAGGATGATCGTTACGAACCTCCCACTTTTAATCATCGACGATGAGTCCGATCATGGGTCAGTAGATACAGGTGAAGATGTCGTGGACGAGAACGGCAAGCCCGATCTCGAGCACGAACCCAAGACCATAAACAGGCTGATACGTTCGATTTTACATAGCTTTTCTCGAAAGGCTTACGTTGGATACACAGCTACACCTTTTGCCAACATATTCATTCATGACCGAGGGGAAACCCAAGAGCATGGTCCAGACCTTTTTCCGTCTGCTTTCATCACTAACCTTGCCGCGCCAGACAACTATGTAGGCCCAGGCAGGGTTTTTGGATCAGCCTCGAGCACCCCAGATGACCTGCCTCTGATCCGCCCACTGGAGGAAGCGGAATATCAGCCATGGATGCCTAGCAAGACTGCGAACTCCCCTGACATCAAGCCACACAAAAACGGCCATCGCCCGCGGTGGCAAGGTGAGGACTGCATTCCCGATTCACTTGCTGAGGCAATCCGGTCATTCCTTTACGCTTGCGCAGTGCGCAAATTGCGCGGGCAAGGCAGCAAACACTCTTCCATGCTCATTCATGTTACTAGGTTTACCTCGGTGCAGTCTGCAGTCGTGAACCAGGTTTCAGAATATGTGAGGGAGTTAAAGGCAGCCTACACTCGTGGATTTGACCTAGCTCCGCTAGAAGCGAGCATGCGCTTGGAATACGAGACCAAATTCGCGCCAGGGATGGAAAGGATCCGAGATGCTCTGGTCGAGAACGAGACGCTCACCGATTTTGCATGGTCAGACTTGCGAGATGTTCTCCCTGATATCCTGACAGATATCAGGGTGCGTGAGATTAACGGAACCGCGAAAGATGCTCTCGATTATGCTGAAAATGATGCCACCGGGTTGAAGGTCATCGCGGTTGGGGGAGACAAACTCGCACGCGGACTTACGCTTGAAGGCCTTTGCACAAGCTATTTTCTTCGCACTGCCCGAATGTATGACACTCTCATGCAAATGGGCCGTTGGTTTGGCTACCGTGACGGTTACCTTGACGTTTGCCGGCTCTACACATCCAAAGAAATGCTGGAGTGGTTTGGTCATATCGCTGATGCAGCAGAGGAACTTCGCCAAGAGTTCGACAACATGGTCGCAGCAGGGGCAACGCCGAAGCAGTTTGGCCTCAGGGTAAAATCGCACTCTGTTCTTACAGTGACATCTCCGGCTAAAATGCGAAATGCAAAAGCTGTTCAGCTAACCTATTCCGGAGACCTGCTGCAAACCATCGTCTTCTCCAACAAACCGGCTGATATAGCCTCAAATTTCCGGGCGGCAGATGATTTTCTAAAATCTATAGGCCAGCCGCTGGATTTGAATGATCAGCACTATCTGCACGATGGGCAGAATTGGAGTGGCCACCTTTGGAGGAATGTTGACGCCGCAGACGTAGTCTCATTCCTGAGATCATACAGAACCCACACGGCAAGCTTCCGCATAATGAGCCCACTAATTGCCGACTTTATCGAAGAAATGAATAAAGATAATGAGCTTACCAATTGGACCGTTGCTCTAATTGGAAAAGAACGCGACGATGGGTCGAAGGAAAAGTCAGTTGGCGGCTACAAGGTCACTATGCTGAAGCGCGCGCCAACCACCGCGCATACCGATCGGTACTCGATAAAAACCCTTATCTCACCGCGTGATCAAGCCATCGATTTGACCGAAGCAGAGTGGGGTGCTGCGCTGAAACTCAGCGAAGAAACATGGCGAAACGATAGAGAGCGAAACCAGGAGAAAAAACCACCCGTTGAACCGCGAGGGCCGCAGATCCGTCAGATCTTGGGTAATGGCGTGCCCGAGCTCGGCATAGCCGATCGCCGGGATCGCGGCTTGCTGATGCTATACCTTCTTGACCCTAAAGTTGCCGGCTTTCCCCCTGATGTTCCGGTAGTCGCATGGGCTGTCAGTTTCCCCAACAGCTCCTCTGAGCGTAGGGTGTCAAATTCCCGCTACATTGCTAACAGCGTGCTGTGGGGAGGCATCAATGACTGGGTGGACTGAGGAAGGGCTAATTCGATCGTGGAGGGCGCTGGCTAAACAAGCCTCCGACGAAAACTGGAGGTATGTGCACCTTGCCAAGATTGGGCAGGTTTCCATCGAGGCCGGCTGTCATTTCCCGCTAGGCAGGGAAGCTTTGATAGTCTGTTTTCCAGGCAAATGTCCTATCGACCCAGCCCGCTTACCCGAGGGCAAGGGTTTCGATGTTTCTCGCATCGACACAGAAGCGGCATTTGCAGGCACAACAGCGGTTGCATTGGTCCGCAGGCCTGAAGGTTCACCTGACATTTTTGCCGTAATGGCTGTCGACACCCTTCGAGCGCTTGGCCAAGCTTCTGGCAGTGGTGTGCAGGATGCCTTGGGCACTTTCCTCGAAAGAGTGAAAGAGTGGCAGAATTTTATGGCGAAGACACAGAGGCCGTTGTCTTCTGATGCGCAAATCGGGTTGTTCGGTGAGCTGTATTTCTTAGAAAAATTGGCAAAAACGAAACTAGGGGTTGGCGCTCTAGACTGCTGGCATGGGCCTCTCCGTGCAGCACAGGATTTTCGCGTGAATGGTGGCGCTGTCGAGGTGAAGAGCACCGTTAGATCTGGCGCGTTTCTCGCCCGCATTAACAGCATTGAGCAGCTTGATGGTGACCTGAGCCCTTTCTACCTCTGCGGCCTCAGGTTTGAGGAAAAACCTGACGGAACCTCTTTGGCTGGTCTAGTCGCCAAACTACGCACGGAGTTCCAAGCGGCGGGCGTACAACGCGGCTTTGATGCACTGCTTATGGTGATGGGCTACAGCGATGACCACGATCATCTCTACGATCGGCCGTTGGCACTCAAAGACGCAAAGGCGTTTCGCGTCGAGGAGGGAATGCCACGGCTAACTCGGGCTTGCGTCCCAAGTGCGATCCGTTCAGCATCGTACGTTCTCGACCTTGACGCCATTGAAAGCTCCAGCACTGGGCTTGCTGGTATGATTATCGCATTCGGATTGAACGAAAAATGACCCTCGAAGAATTTCATCGCAATTTCCGTTCTGACCTACAGGCCACAATCGCCGAACGCGTTGGCGGAGGTGGCGCCAATGGCGGAGGGGATGATCCGTTCCCTGCCGAGGAGTTGGTCTTCGCTGAGCAGGTTATGGAGCATCTCTCCGCAGCAGGAATCTGCGATGACCCGACTGTCTGCTATTGGACCGGTAGGATTGGCAACGCTCGGCTTCGCATCACTGGGTATGCACTGAGCGCAGATGAAACCGCGCTAGACCTCTTCGTGACGCACTACTTCGGGACAGATGACCTGTCGGAACTCAAAGATTCCGAAGCGGCCGGCAGTGCAGCAGAGGGCGTGCGCTTTCTATTTGAAGTTGCGAAGGGACGCCTCGAGACGCGCATTGATCCCACTCATCCCGTGCGTGATTTAGTCTCCTTACTGCGCATGAAATGGGGGGAGATAGACAGGCTACGGATCTTCGTAATCACGGACGGAAAAACCAAAACCAAGCGCTTCTCCAACAAGGAAGTGCAAGGAAAAATGGTTGGAATTGAGGCCATGGATATAGAGCGCCTCTTCCGACATACCGAGGGAAAACCTCGAGATGAACTTGCTGTTAGTCTGATCCAAAGCATTGGCCGACTTCTTCCTTGTGTACACGTACCAGACCCCGATGCTGATTACGAATATGTCTTGACTGCGATCCCTGGGCAGCTTCTGCGTGATCTATACCTGAAGTTCGGTACCAGGCTCCTTGAGGCTAACGTTCGCACATTCCTCGGGGCCAAAAAGGCAGCCAACAAAGGCATTATTGAAACTTTGAAGAAGGAGCCGGAGCACTTTCTTGCCTTTAATAACGGCCTTGTTCTCGTCTGCGATGAGGCGGAATTTGATCGCGCAGAGGATGGAAACCTTGGCCTATCTTATCTCAAAGGGCTCCAGATTGTGAATGGTGGCCAGACTACTTCAACGATCTATTTCGCATCTAGGGACGATCGAACCATCGACTTGAGCCATGTAATGGTTCCTGCGAAAATTATTATTCTCAAAGGATCTGAGGACGATGCCCGTGAAAGGTTGATCAGCGACGTATCCAAATACGCGAACAGCCAAACTGCGGTGAAAATATCGGACCTTTCCGCCAATCGGCCCTTTCATGTGCAGCTTGAAAAGCTTGCTAATGAAATTTGGTGCCCGGACGGCGCTACGCGATGGTTTTATGAACGCGCAGCGGGGGCCTACAACGTCATGCTTTTGCGCGAAGGGACAACTCCAGCAAAGCGCCGCAAGCTCAAGGAGACTGTCCCAAGTAGGATGAAGCTGTCGAAAAACGACATTGCCAAATTTCACGAAGCCTGGCGGATGAAGCCAAGCCAAGTCGCACTAGGCGGAGAGAAAAATTTTACCGCTTTTATGGATGCGCTTGATGCAGATCCCACGATCGTGCCGAACCCGCTGAATGGACGGTGGTATCGTGCCATGATTGGGAAAGTCATACTTTTCAAATCGATAGAGGGCATGATTCGCGCCAAGGACGCGAAAGACATTTTTAGGCAGGCATGGATCAATGTTGCTACTTACGTTGTGGCAGCTGTTGCTGATCGCATCGGTGAGAAACTGGATCTAGAGCAAATATGGAATAAGCAAGGCATATCAGGCCCGCTCAGAGATCTCCTGTGGGACTGGTCGGTTGAGGTTAATCAAGAGCTCAATGCGATATCCCAAGGTCGGCTGCTGTCAGAAGTAGCCAAAAGTCCGTCCACTTGGGAAAAAGTCCGTGTGCTGAAGCTTTCTCAGCCCAGCGCGAACATCCCTGAAATCCGGAATTGAAGGCTTAACACTCCTGCCTATGAGGAGGGCTGATTGTCACATTTAGACGGGCAAAGAAGTCATATAGAGGCCGAATTAATCTCGACCGATGACCTCATTTGGATCGCCGAAACGGCTCCAAATGCGCCTCTCGATGAAGCAGGCAATCTCCCGTTGCATTATGCTGCAGCGCATGGAGAAATCGGCGCAATCTTAAGTCTCCTCGAATTGGGTGCTGACGCCAGGCTCGAAAATAATGCCGGCAGCAAAGCTTCTGAAGTTGCTCGTGATCTTGGTCATATTGGCGCTGCGATTGCATTGAGGAAGGCTGAGGGAGGTGCTGGCAATGAGCGCGGGGCTCCAAAAAACAAGCCTTCACCGACGTTGAAAAATTCAGGTGAATTCTTGCCGACGTATAAAACAAATTTGCTTGAAGAAGAGGCTGATTGGTCTGTCCCGGGGGATATTCCAGAAGAATTGATTGAGGTATCAAATGCCTCATCTATACCTAAAAAGCGAAGGGCTTTGTTAAATGTACTCGATGAAATTCGCGTCAGTGCGGATGATGGATTGGTCTGTTTCTATGAAAGAATAGATGACATATTTAAAAATATGGGAATTGTAATTTCAGAATTTAAAGAAATAAATTCTGAAATATTATCTATACAAGAGGGGGCTGCGGACGCTCTGAATGGCTTTGGATATATAACATATAACATTGAAAAAATTATTGAACAATCCAGCGATTCTAAATACGCAATCGATAAAATATCAGAATTTTGCAAGGAAAATTGGGATTATGAAGATTTTCTTAGGCAGAATATAGAAGATCATACATCTGTGATTTTAGAAAGAATAAATTTTAGTAATTTCGTGATATCTGTTTTTGAAACTTTTACATCAGTAGTCGAGGGTGATCTGTTAAATAATTTTGAATCTGGTGATCAGGATTTATTTAATCCAAAGATAAAATTGGTCCCTCCTCTTTATGAAGGTTTGCGAGATTTAGAGCGGTCTTCTGATTGCTTTGAAAAAGAGTGGGCTGAAATTTTGAAGAGTAAATCGTTTTGGGATGGCACTCATTGGACTTTGCCAGAGACTGAATAAAAATCGAAATGCGCCAGTCTAAAGGGTTTTCTATGCGTTCTAAGATAATGGGATTAATAAAAAATGCCTATGATATCTTCGCTGTACGGGAATCTAGGTTGGTCTCGGTAGACGTTCGCCATTTTGTAAAACTGAACGGCGCGTCAGGAAGTTTCGAGCCTACGCTGCAGACCGCTCTTCTGGATGAGGACACTGACTGGGACCTCCCGGACGGGCTGGAGGAAATGACCGCCATCTCTCCCGGCGGCGGCTTCGGCGGAATACGGCACGCCCAGCTATCAGACAAATTCGAGGGGGTAGTTTTTAAACGCCTTAGCGCTGTTGAGGCCGAACCAGCAAAGTCGCACCAGCATGAATTCAATGGCTCCGCTCCCTTGCGCCGGCTACTCGGCGAATGTGACCGAAAGCACATTCCAGCTCAGTTTGTTAGGTTGGATGGTATGTTGGATACTGCAGCGGTCACAGGTGAATTGACTTGGTATGACGCTCGTAAAAAGCATCCGACTAGAACCGAATTTAGGCTTTATTATTCCAGCAATGAGGTCACAGAATCGATGAAGGAGGGGGACAACTTTTTCCTTGCTATGGGTAGAGATGGGGCCGCGCTTGTGATCGCAACAGCAGCGGATAACCAGATAAACGACCAGTTATTCTGGCTTTTTGGGATTGATAACAAACCAGATTCCGCATTTGCCTACCACGCCGTGACTGCGGGTAGAGTTCTTAAGTGGGCATCCTCTGAAGGAGACTGAGCAACGGAATGGAAAGTTCTGAACTGGCTAAGTGGGAGCGTCGATTTGTATGGTCTTGTCACCACCAACGTCTGCACGTGCATCCTTCCCTTCCAAGAAACGGGCGCATGCAGCAAGAACCTCCCCAAGTGGCAGTCTCGATCGGCCCTTCAGTGTACACTCCCATACATCCAGAACTCGCCAGCCTTGTGCCAGCAATTGGCTAGTGACCCTCCGGTCTCTGGCAATGTTACCTGCAATCTTTTTCCGCCAGAACTCCTCGCGGGTGGCAGGCCAACGGAACAAAGCGCAGTCGTGGCCATGCCAGAAGCAACCGTGAACAAAGATGACGGCCCGCCGCCTCGGGAACACAAGGTCGGGTTTGCCGGGGAATCCCTTTACGTGAAGCCGGTATCGATATCCCAGCGCGTGAAGCCCGCGCCGGATTTGCATCTCTGGTTTGGTGTCGGCCGGCCCGATGCCAGCCATGATCCGGCTGCGGACTTCGGGCGAAACAATGTCAGCCAACAGCGCGCTTTCGTGCTGACGAAGACTGCAGCCGGTCCATCTCCAGCATACGCTTGATCGACGGTTCCATGAAGCGGGCGATGGCCTCGACTACAGGCACCACCACTGCGTTGCCAAACTGCCGATATCCCTGAGTATCAGACACTGGGATATACCATTTGCGATCGCCGTGCTCGAAACCCATAAGTCGTGCGCATTCGGTCGGCGTCAATCGGCGCGGCCGGGTACCTTTCTGGGCAATCAAGATCTCAGACCCATCCTTGTGGTAGCGCGCAGACAGGGTCCGTGCGATGTCCTTTTCATCGAAGAGGCTGTACCCGAAGCCATTACCGGCCTTCTCATGCTTGGCGCGGTAGGCCTGCAGATAGTCCCAGAGCTTGGGTGTAAGGGTGTATTTGGTATCCACCTCGTTGTGCGACTGGAGGATGTCTCCCAACCTCGGCCAAGTTTTTGTCGGCGGGATCATCCTTCCGAAGTCATCGAAGCTGAAGCCCACATTCTGGCGGAACCCAGCGATGAAGATGCGCTCACGCTTCTGAGGCACCCAAGGCTCTGAACTCACAACCCGATAACTGATCGAGTAGCCCAATTCGTCCTCGAGCGTGCGCCGGATCACCTCGAAAGTGCGGCCCTTATCGTGACGCTGCAGATGCTTGACGTTTTCCAGCAGGAAGGCAGGCGGCCTGTGATGACGAAGGATCGCCTCGATGTCGAAGAAGAGGTTGCCCTGCTTCTCGTCGCCAAAGCCATGGGCACGGCCCAGTGAGTTCTTCTTGGAAACCCCTGCCAGTGAAAATGGCTGGCAGGGGAAGCCTGCGAGCAGCACATCGAACTGAGGGATCTTCGATGGATCGGCACCGTAAGGCCGAATGTCCCCGACCAAAATGTGATCTTCGTTCTCGGCGAAATTCTTTCGGTAGGTCTCATTCGACCACCGGTCCCATTCACTGGTGAACACGCACTCGCCGCCGATTGACTCAAAGCCCAAACGCAAGCCACCGATGCCAGCAAAGAGATCGATAAACCGGAAGGCTGGTTCGGGGCGCTTTGCTGACCGCTTGGTCGCAATTTCCCTGATCCGCTCCATGGCCAGCTTTGTCGGTGTCACTTCATTGGCAATGTACCGACGTATCTGGCGTGCGGACACTCCCAATTCAACTTCCGCCTCCTCCAACGACAGGCCCGATCGCTTGAACAAATCCTCAAAGGTTGCGGTCCAGTCGTGCATTAAAATTCCTTCAACCCACTTCCAAAAACTGGGTCATTTTTTGACGAAATGGCACAAAGAGTCCCAGGGTGCAAGTGCGCTTTGTTCTTATTTTGTTTTTGCTGTGGATCGTTGATTTTCAGTGGCGCGAATGCCTCAGGGTCTGGAGGTGTTTTCGAGTGTGGATGTAGATATCAAAGTACGAAGTCGCCCCAGTAGCAGGCCTGAACGAATTCGGCCTCCGACATGCTCAGCATGGGCAATGGTCCTTCTCTGGCATTGATCTGCGGGATCTCCGCTAACGCCTCAGTGTAGCCAAACTGATAGGCAACCTCGCGCAACCCGACCACGTAGTCAGCAAACGGCAGAACGATGACACTTGAGTGATCCAACCATTCCGATTGCTGCCGATAAAAACTGGGCTTGCCTTCCCGCACCGGAATAGAGACGCCCGGTACGTAAGGTGGTGTCAATGTTGCAAGGATATCCAGCGGCGGGATGCTGTCGATGACCGTACGCAAATCTTGAGCGATGGCTGCGGCATCACTTTCGAACCATTTCTTATGCGGCTGGATACCGACGAACCGCTCCGGGAATAGCTGAATGAACGAATTCGGCAGGCACCGCTTGTGGAACTCGACCGCAGAGCAGAACCGCTCAAAGGGATCCCGCCAGAACGCATATATGGCGGTTGGGGCAATCAGCTCGTCAGGAAACCGTGCCTCGGCCAAACGGATCGCTTCTGGCACCGTCGGATGCCGGCCCATCTCGCCAACCAAATCTACCCCGATCTGTCCAAGCACAGCTCGCGCCGTCTGTGATCCATTCTTTGGCACGCCAATTAACAGCGTCTGGCGGTCATGTGAAATGATCATCGGTCAGATCCCAGTCTTGGTGTTGGTGTAGGCGCCGACCGCAAAGCTGTAGGACGGCGTGCCTGAGGCCAGAGAGCGGCTCAGCAGCGAGAAGCTTCGGAAAGTGAGCGTCCAGAAGGTGGTGCCGATGCTGGGCGATGATGCGCTGTAGGTCACGCCCTGGGTTGAGGCACCGGCCACTGACCATGTCCCGGTCTTTGACCCATCGATGGGCACTTTGAAGACGGCGCTGCACAGATCCATGTACCCGTAGGGTGAGAAGTCCATCATCGTGTAGATCGAGAACACCATGGCCGTAGAGTTGACCGCCAGACCGGTGAGGCTGAACGAGTTCGCGCCATTGCTCGTGTCGAGACTGATGGAGCGGGTCAGCAGCAATGTGCCATCAGTCGAGAACTGATAGATGTCCGCCCCGGCATAGACCGGCGCAAACACACGCAAACTGCCGTCCGGCCCCAGGTTTACTGAGCCACTGCCGTTGCTGGATGACAGTGACAGCTGCCACTGGATCACAGCGCCCGAACTGATCTTGAGCAGGCTGAGCGTGCTGTTGATGCCAGCCAGCCAGTAGATGTTGTTGGCGCTGTCGACCACAACGCTATAGCCGTAATCGTAGCCCGTGCTTCCGATCGACCGCTGCCAGCTGACCGATGGGGTGGCTGTATTGATGACGGTGATCAGGGCGTCCGTGTTGCCGGATGTCGACGTCGAGGTGTTGCCCGACAAGACTAGCAGGCTGCCATCCGGGCTGAGGGCCATCTGGCTGGCATACTCGTTACCGGAGCCGCCGATCGACCGCTGCCACTGAAGGGTGCCTAGGCTGTTGTACTTGGCAATCAACGCATCGGCATTGCCTGAACCACCGCTCGAGGTTGAGTAGCCTGCGACATAGACGTTGCCGGATGTATCTACTGCCGCATTGTACCAAAGTTCCTGCCCTGATCCGTTGAGGCTGCGCTGCCATTGAAGTGTGCCAGTGGCATCGAGCTTGGCCAACCAGGCATAGTAGTTGCTCGAGTAGAAGGCCCCGACGAGGTAGACATTGCCGCTGGGATCGACCCAGCCGCCGTTAATGAAAGGGCCGGATACATTCTGCGCCCACATGAGCGCGCCGTCCCGGCTCCATTTGAACACCGCGCTCGTGGTGCTGGCATAGATGTTGCCGCTGCTGTCAGTGCCCAGGATCTGGAAATTGACCACGGTCGAGCCGAAGGTCGCATACCAGAAGCTCTCGTTC
Source organism: uncultured Sphingomonadaceae bacterium (assembly GCA_937996655.1). Classification (GTDB taxonomy): domain Bacteria; phylum Pseudomonadota; class Alphaproteobacteria; order Sphingomonadales; family Sphingomonadaceae; genus Aquisediminimonas. The sequence continues at coordinate 319,929 of CALKUK010000015.1, forward strand.
GACTTGCCGTAGAGGTTCGAGAGCGAAATCGGCCCGGATGCGACGCCAGCCAGCGTTCGGACGGCTGCCTCGCCAAGTGAAGTCGTGGTGGTCGATGTGCGTCCCAGTTCGACCGCGACATTGCCTAGCGAGATCGGCCCTGAGCTCTGCAGGGTCATGTCCGAGCCTCGAGGCGCTCGACCTTTTCCGCCAGATCCTTCACCGCCTCAATGAGCACGCCGACGAGATTACCGTAGGCAACGGACAGCAGCCCATCGTTGTGGGTCATGACTGCCTCGGGAACGATTGGCGCCAGTTCTTGGGCAACAAGTCCGATGCCACGGCTGCCCGTGTCGCGCCGGGTAAAGACGACCCCGCGTAGGCTGCGGACCCGGTCCAGAGCACCAGCGATCGTCTCAATGTCTGTCTTGAGGCGGGCATCGGAATAGGCGGTAATATCGCCAGTCGCGGTGATGGATCCCGACACGGAGATGCTGCCGGTGAAGCTGTCACCAGCTTTATTCGCCGGCGTGTATCCAAGGGCTCCGGTTACATCTGATGAGGCGAGCGAAGCGCCGGTTGTGACCCGGCCTTTGGCATCGACCGTCACCTTGGCATAGGTCCCAGCTACCACGCCGGAGTTTGCCAGCGTGACTGCGAACGAAAGGGCCGCAGATCCGTCAAAGGCGACGCTGGTGCCGGTCACATCTCCGGTTAGCGCAATGGTGCGCCCGGTCGCCCACTTGGTCGCTGTTGCGGCATTGCCAGTGCAGGATCCTGACGTGCCGGTGATCGATCCACTGTTTGTGATGTAGCCGCTGGGATTGGTCGAATTGTAGGGAGTGAAGCCTAGCGCAGTCGTCACCATGGCAGAGGTCAGATTGCCAAAGCCCACCTGCACGACGGTGCCGCCTGCGGTCTTCGAATAGAGTTTCTGGTCGGCCAGATTGACCGCGAGTTCACCCGCCTGAAGCGAAGCGGCCGCAGGGACGCTGGATGCGGTCGATGATCGTTTAAGCAGGATGGTGCTCGGCATCAGAAAGTACCACCATCCAGCGTCACGCCATCGATCGAGCCACCGGTTATGGCGACACTGCTGGCCGCCTGCGTGGACATTGTGCCCAAGCCAGAGATATCGGTGTTTGGGATAGTGGCCGAGGCGGTGAATGCCGCAGTTCCGTTGCCCTTGAGATAGCCGGTGAGCGTCGTCGCACCAGTGCCGCCCTTTGCCACCCCCAGCGTCCCGCCGAGGTTGCTGAGGGTCAGGTTCGCCTCATTGACGTCCACGGTCGGGTTACCTGCAACCCCATCGCCATTGGTGACAGCAATCTTGGTCGAGCCGGCCGAAATAGTCCGCCCCGCGAACGTGTCGGCAGCTGTCCGGGTAACGAGGCCGGTGGTAGCAAGGCTATGTAGCGCCAGCGCTTGACCACTGAGGCCCACGCTGTCGGCTGCCACAGAGATGCCAGTTCCGGCACCCACATCAATCGTATTGCCAGTCTTGGTGAGACCCGCACCGGCAACGATCTGCCCGGCGCCGTTGAACTGGACAAAGGTGATCGCAGTCGTCCCGAGCGTGCCGCCCGCATCCACGGTGCACAGGAAGCCAACGTCAGCGTTTACCGTGCCCTGCTCAACGAACAGATAGGCTGCGACATGTTCGGCCCATGTTGAGAGGTCTTCGGAACGCGCCCAGGCGCCGGCCGCCACGACATAGACACCATTAGCCGACGTCGTCGTCTGGTCCTTCACGAGTACGCGGTCGCCGGCCGCGAGCGCAACGCCGTCGATCGTCATCGTCCCGGAGAGCGATGCGATGTTGGTCGTCGACGCCGCCTTGACCGAGGCCTTAGGGTCAAGACCTTGGACGGTAAGATCGACGTAGTTCTTGGTGGCAGCATCCTGCGCCGCTGTTGGGTCAGCGAGACCCGTGATGCGCTGGCTGTTGAGCGCCACGGCAGCCGTGGGGGCAGCCAACTGGTCGAGTCGGTTCGCCCGCACCCTGGCATCAGTGAAGTAGAGGTTGGTGCCTTCCGCAACATCGCTGGTCGAGAGCGTGATTGCGCCCGTCCGGCCAGCAACCGAGGTCACCGGGAACGTGATCGCAACATTGCTGGCGGCCGTAACGCGACCCTTGGCATCGACCGTGACCTGGCCGACCTGTGTGGCCGAGCCATAGGTTCCAGCGGTCGCGCCAGAGTTGGCGAGGGTCAGCGCGATCGAGGCATTGGCCGAACCATCAAAGCTTGCGGACCCCGTGCCGTCCCCCGTGATCGAGAAGGTGCGCGCGGTCGCGAGCTTGGTCGCGGTTCCTGCATTGCCGTCGATGGAGCCCGAAATTGTCGAGGTGAAAGTCTTGGCCCCGGCGATGGTCTGTGCGCCGGTCGTCGCCACGAAAGCGCCCGAACCGCCAATGGCGATGACTGATGTCGCAGTGCCGCCAGCGCCGCCCGTGCCGGTGCCGTAATAGAGGGTGTTGTCCTGCTCGTTGAACGCGAGCTCGGCATTGGCAAGCGATGCCGGAGCGCCGGCCGCACCGCCTGCAGCCCGCCGCTTGATGCGCAGGGTATTGGCCATCAGAAATTACCTCCGTCGACCAGTCTGGTCGCTTTCTCGTTGATCCATGTGTTGGTGGGGGATGAGTACGTGAGGACGTCGCCGCCCTCAGGAGTGGCGAGATCGACATCGTTGAGATCAGTCAGCGCGCTCAGCGGCCCAGGTGGACCCGGAGGTCCCTGAGGCCCAGTAAATCCGCGCGGCCCCGAAATCCCGGCGCTGGAAACATCAAGGGTGATGCTCGTTCCGTCGCTCTCGACAAAGATGGTCTGGACCGCCTCGACGATCTGGATCGCGGCCGTCATTCGACATCAAACGTGAGGGTCGGCATCACCTCGCGCTCCCCGCTGTCGTTCTCGAAGCCGAGGGTCAGCCAGACCCGGCCAGCACCGGGTGCCAGCGGCGCAGTCTGCTCGTCGGTCCACAGAACCTCGATCTGCCCGCCCGTTGCCGGCGAGAGAATGGCAAGCGCTGGCGGTACAATATTCGGGCTCTGGTCGATGACCATGAGCGCAAGCCCGGTAAGATCCCGGGCCACCCCTGCGCTCTGGTCGGCAAAGAAGGTAGCGCGCACGCGCTTGGTGCCGCCCCGGCGTATAGTTAGCCTAGTCATGCCTGCACCTGATTGGAAAGGAGGGTGGCGAGAGCCGAAGCCCCCGCCATTGAGCATCAGCCGATGCGGGCCGTGGCCGTCTTGCGGAACAGGACGCCGCCAATACCGGTCAGCGCCAGCACCACGGTCAGTACGTCAGTCTGATCGAGGCCAGCGGGCAGAACGCCGAGCGTACCGGCAATGCCCCAGAGGCTGCCAATGACGCCGGTCCAGATGGCCTTCGAGGTCCACCAGGGTTTGAGGTCTTCCATGTTACTTCTCCAATAAAAAACCCGCCAAAAGGCGGGCGGGATGATCCATCTGCAATGCGCAATGGATGGTTGGGTCAGGCTTCGTTGGTGGAGAGCACACCGGTTGCGGCCAGTTCGACCGGCTTCGCGGTCGCGGGCGCGGCCTTGTAGACCGGGCGGCGGACCGCGATGCAGCGATCCTTGGCGATGCGGGTGATGGTCACGCCATCGGACTGGTTTCCGCCCAGTACATGGAAGGCGCCATAGTCTTCGCCAATGTAGAGCCCGACATGGCCGGCCCCCTCACCACGCCGGAACACGAGCACATCGCCGAGCTGGGGCTTTGCGCTCCCGTCCTTGCCAAAGTTGACCCAGCTCCTCGCCCAAAGTGGCTGGCTTGGCAGCGCCTTTCCTGCACGCTTGGCGACAATGGCAGCGAAGAGGCCGCACCAGGGGATCTCATCATGGTTGTAAACCTTGGCGAGCCCCAGTTCCTTGGCCCAGCTGAGGATCACCGGATTATCGGCGGAGCCCTGCGCCTCGACAGTGCCGAAGAGCTTGCGGGCTTCGGCCACCATCTTGGGCAGAGGTTGCAAGTCATCGAGCCAGCGATAGGCTGGCGGTAGCGGGTTCATGAGTGATCTCCTTCACCATGGGTTTTGACTTCGTGCCCTGAGCCAGCGAATGGGGGGGGCATGGTTGAAACAGGTCTCGACAGAAGTGCTCAGGATCGAGCCCGCGGCGCCTTAGTAGGGCTCGCGATCGGTGACGCTTTGGGTGCGCCGTTCGAATTCAAGGACCGCGACACATTCCCTGAGGTCCGGGAAATGCTCGCCGGTGGTTATTTCAAGCTACCCGCTGGGGCGTGGACTGACGACACTGCGATGGCCCTGTGCCTAGCCGACAGCCTACTTCATGACGGCGAACTAGATGCCACCGACCTGCTCAATCGCTTCCTCGGCTGGATCTATGCCAATGAGAATACCAGCACGGGTCAGTGCATAGGCGTGGGGCAAAATACGTTTGCCGTCCTTGGCAACTATCGCCGCACCGGTGCTCTTGTCGCGCCACCGGTCAAAGGTCGGTCAGACGGCAATGGCGCCCTTATGCGGCTAGCGCCTGTCGCCTGCCGGCACTGGTCCAATCCGCTCAAGGCCAGAGCCATAGCTCGCTTTCAGTCGCGCACTACGCACGCATCCGAACTCTCGGCTGCTGCCTGTGATGCCATGGCCTCAATGCTGTGCGATCTGATCGCCGGCCGATCATGGCAAGATGCGTTGGCGAATATCTCAACGGATCCTTGGCCGGAGGAAATCAGGGCGGTTCTCTCAGGCAGCTGGCAAGACAAGTCTCGCGAAGAGATCAGTTCATCTGGCTACGTTGTGCATACCTTCGAGGCTGCCTTGTGGGCGGTCGGGACGACTTTCAGTTTCGAGGATGCCCTGGTTGCCGCAGTAAACCTTGGCCATGATGCGGACACCGTTGGCGCAGTGGCCGGTCAGCTGGCGGGCGCCCGGTACGGTGTCCGAGCCATCCCTGTACGGTGGAGCGAACTCCTCATTCAACATGACGTGATTGATCAGAAAGCTCGGGATCTGATCTCGGCGGCTTTTTAGCGACCCTCGAACCCTCTGATGGCAGCGAAGATAACCGCGACCGCGGTGACCAGCGTCGAGAGCCATTTGACGAACCGCACGACCCCGGTGGCGGTGTTCCAGGCGTCAAGAAGGTCTTTGAGTTCCTTGCGCACGGCCTTCAGCTCTTCCTGGACGGCCTCAAGGTCAGCGCGAATGAGCGCCATTTCGACGGTGGGATCCTGTTCAGGCATGGCAAACCTCAGCGAGTGGTGCAGATGATGGCGATGTCGCCTGCCGCCAGATCGACGACGTAGCCGGGCATCGCATTGAAGTCAGTCTGCCGCTGCCGCGGGCCGGCCGCATAGTGGACGAAGAGAGCAGCCTCAGAGAGTGCGACCGCCTCGGTTGCGACCTCGAACCGGTAATTAGCCCCGCTCGACCGGCCGAAACGGCGGATGACGCAGCACAGCTCGAAGTCGTTACGGAAATGCCTGGTGAAGCTGTCGCGCGGGAGATAGCCGCCACCGTTCTCGACATTGTGGCAGCCCGCCCACCAAGTCTGGCTGATCTCACCCTCAGGGCCGGTGAAAACATAGTCCGCTTCCCCGCCAAGGGCGATTGAGACATGCTCGAAGAGGTCCCAGTTCACACCGGCATCATACATGTCGCCGATCGCCCGGTTGGCAGTGGGCGGCGCGAATGGTTGGGGTGTCCAGAGCCGCCAGCTGCCCTGCGGCCGGACATAACTCGTATCGTTCAGGAACAGGCTGTAGCGGATCTCGAGATCTTCATTGATCGGCAGCACGTCTTCACGCGCGGTCGGGTTGATATGCTGGTCCATGTGCTTATTCCGCGGTCACATCGACCACCTCGAAACAGGTGTGCGTGCCCGATTGCGTGCCGGAGGTTCCGATCGCCGACCCGCCCGATGTGGCCGAGATCTGGAAGGTGTTGGTGGCGGCGTTGATGACGAAATAGACCGCATTTGCGCTGATCCCTGTCGGCAGCACGCCGGTCGTCTGGAACAGCACCCGGTCGCCATTCACGAGGCCGTGGCTAGTATTGGTCACGGTTGCCGGGCTCGCGATATTGATGGTCGGATTGATCGGCGTGCGGCCGCCGGTCTTGTTGCCGGGCGTCGCCGTCGTCGCACTGAAGAGGGTGTAGATGTCCCAATAGACAGTCTGCGTGCCAGACTGACTACCTGACAACGTAATCGCGGTTCCGCCTGAAGTGGCCGAGACCTTGAACGTCGTCGCCGTGACGTCCCTGGCATAATATTTGGTACCGGCTACAAGACCGGTCGGAAGGGCACCGCTGCTCGAGAACTTGATCGGGGTTCCGGCCGCGATCCCGGTCGTGGAACTGACAGTGAAGGTTGCGGTCGAGACGGTGATCGTGACCGTTTGGTTCGACGCATAATCCTGCTGATAGCTGTCAAAGGTGTATTTCGTGCCGCCCATGGTCAGAGCAGTTGCGAAGCCCGCTGGGATATCGCCTGCAAGCTGTAGGCTGACCGGCCAGCTTGTGGCGATATTGTCTTCGACCGAGTAGATGGCCTGAACCGTTTGCCCCTTGAATGTGGTTGGGCTCAGAACGCCGCCCATGTTGTAGAGGATGTTGATGTAACCGAACCCGTAATAGATCCAGTAGGCACCCTTGAAGCCACCGCTGGCATAGCCCACCGTCATCAAAAATCGGCTGGTTCCTCCCGATGCTAGCAGCACACCAAGCATCCCCGACATCAGCTGATACCGGTGCCCGAAACGAACCAGATGTTGGTCTCGACCTTGATGAGTGTGGCGACACCGCGCACGGCAA
>CALKUK010000016.1 GCA_937996655.1 uncultured Sphingomonadaceae bacterium
AAGAAGTACGGCAAGGCCAAGGCGCGCAAGAGCTTCCAGTTCTCGAAGCGCTAAGCTTTGGCGGGGTCACCCCCGCAGATCAAAACAGGAAAGGGGCTGGCTGCGAAGCTGGCCCCTTTTTTGTTGCCACAGGCGCAGGGTCATTAGGGGTGGGGCGTAACCGGCTGGCCACAAGCCTGCCCATAGGCGGCCATCACGTCATACGCGTCGCGTGTCAGATCATATCTGCGGACACGGCGATCGGCGGCATCGTGCTCCACCTGCAGGATACCTGCGCCGACAAGGCGTTTCAGGATGAGGCTAAACGCGGCTGATGACGCCCGTGACGCGGCGCGCAGGGTTGCCGATGGCGTGGGCCCGCGTTCATAAAGATACAGGATAATTTCAAATTCCGGTGTCATGACGCGCAGGCGAAAGGCCTGTTCGACCGCGCTGAGGCCTTCGCTTATCCGACCCATGGTCTGCCCATTTCCCTTGCCCCCATTTGGGATTGCAGGGGGCCCTGCTTTACCAAAGAAGATAACCGGAACCCCGCCTGTCCTGTTCCGTCGCCGACGAGGTTGCCACCGAACACACCGGCCGACCGGATTTCGGTTTCAAGCGCAAAGAGCTTCCGCCGAACGGACAATGTGAGGTTGAGATTGTGCAAATCGGCTACCACCGCATCAGCCCCGCCCGCGAGGATGCCAGCGCGCTTCAAACGCCGGACGCGCAGGTAAAAAGTCATCCGTGACAGGCCGGCAGTGGCCCGCAGCCCCGCGGATCGCTGCACACCGCCGAAATAGAGCGCTGAGATGATTTGGAGATCGTCTGGATCGAGCTTCTGGCCCAACAGGTGTGCGACAGCACCCACCGGGTCGACATCTTGCAGCATGAAAGGACCTAATTCCGTTTGACAGACCACCGGGAAATCCTTGCGGCCTCAGCCATGGTTCCGAATAGTCCAAAATTTGGACCTGTCGTCCAGAGCCCCGCCTTCTTATTGGCGCTTCCTTAAGCCCTGGTTTTCATCGCCTCCGCATCGGACGCAACTCCCCCAGCCGCTTGCGCCAAATTGGCAATAAATTCTTGATAAAATACAACAATCTCTGCCAATCCGGCGAGGCCGCATAGACAGAGGGGCGCGGCGTTCCTACCCTTTGGCCAAGGCACCGAGGAGAGCACCATGACGAAGTTGAATATTCTGGCCGGCATGACCGCAATGCTGCTGGTGACAGGCTGCGCCGGTCGCGCGCCTCTGCAGCCCGAACGGGCCGTATTCAAAGTCGACGACAGCTATCAGCGCAAGATTTACAACCAGTCGATCGAAACCACGTTCGACCGCACCGTCGCTGTGTTCCGGGAAGCCGATTACAAGCTAGACGTTGTCGACCGCGCCACAGGCCAGATCAGCGGCCGTCGCGGCAAGACCGGTGACAAGGGCGCGAACAACGAGACAGACCTGCGCTTTTCGGCTCTGATCCTCCCGAGCCGTGGGGGCAGCCAGATTGCCCTGCGGATCGTCCAGATCGCCAATCAGGGCGTTCCCCTTATCTCACAGTCCAAGACCGAGATCGTGCTGAACCAGCCCGAGCTTTACGCGTATATTTTCCGCCGCATTGAATCGCTGACGGGTGGCGCCAAGCCTGATGATGTCGAGGCGGATTTGGCACCGGTCGCGGAGCCTGCGCCCCAGCAGTAACGTCGCGCCGGTCAGTCGGCCGGTTGCGGATACATCCGGGCAACATGCTCCATCACAGCAATGTGAAGGGGCCGTGTGAACGCGCAGCCATAGGCTTTGCCATTGGCCCAGACGACGCGGCTTTCCAACGGCGAAAGCCCCGGAATGGTGAGCCAGACAATGGAATTGGGGGAGACGCGATAATGCGTCTCACACCGGAAGCCGTCGGTGGATAGATCGCTGACCAGCACATCGAACTTGCTGAAGCTTTGTTCCCGCAAACTGGCTTGCATGCGAACAGATACACGTTCGGCCCGCCGCGGCGCATCGATGGCAATATCGTGGCCGGTCTGACTAAAGATCGCCATAATGGGGGCACCTCCATTCAGAATGGAGGGACCCTAAGGCGTCTATGCTTTATAAATCGTTGACGGGCCGTGCGCCGTAACGATTAGTCGCGCAGCTTTTTACGGTGTGTTTCCAGATCGAGCACAGCGCTGTCCGAACCTTCAGGGAGCAGGCCCATGCGGCGCGCGACCTCCTGATAGGCTTCGACTTCACCGCCCAGATCACGACGGAACCGGTCCTTGTCGAGCTTTTCGCCCGACGCCATGTCCCACAAGCGGCAGCCATCGGGGCTGATTTCATCAGCAAGGATGATGCGGGCATAATCATTTTCCCACAGCCGTCCGAACTCCAGCTTGAAGTCTACAAGACGGATGCCGATGCCGGCGAACATGCCGGCCATGAAGTCGTTGATGCGGATCGCCATGTCGGCAATGTCGTGCAACTCTTCCTGGCTCGCCCAGCCGAAGCAGGCAATGTGCTCTTCGGTGATCAATGGATCACCCAGCGCGTCATCCTTATAATAATATTCAAGGATCGTGCGGCTCAGCGGAGTGCCTTCTTCAATGCCATAGCGCTTCGACAGCGAGCCTGCAGCGACATTGCGGACGACGACTTCGATCGGGACGATCTCAACCTGACGCACCAGCTGTTCGCGCATGTTGAGGCGCTTGATGAAATGGGTCGGGATGCCGATATTGCCGAGCAGCGTGAACACATGCTCTGAGATACGGTTGTTGATCACGCCCTTGCCGTTGATCGTGCCCTTTTTCTGAGCATTGAACGCGGTCGCATCATCCTTGAAATATTGGATGAGCGTGCCCGGTTCCGGTCCTTCGTAAAGGATCTTGGCTTTGCCTTCGTAAATCTGGCGGCGACGGGTCATTCGGCAATCCTGACTTCGATCTAAAGCGCGAAGCCCCGGCGGGCGGGACATTCAGTCCGCGCTGTTGCCGGGGCGCGTCTGTCCCTTAGCGCATAGCACCCATAAGGGCAATGTTGCGCGCGGCCCTCTTGTCCCAATCCATTCATCTGGGTGAAACAAGCCTTTGATTAAACAGTTGATTGGAAGGGCCCAACGATTGCCGTTGTCGCCCATGACGGAGACCTGCCATGAAAAAGACCCTGTTGTTCGCCGGAATTGCCACCCTTACCGCAGCGCCGCTCATTGCGCAGGGGATGATGGGCCATGAAGGGCATGACATGATGGCCCCTGAACCGATGACGCGCACCGATGTCGCCGCGCGGGTAAAGGCTCATTTTGCTGAAATGGATGCCAATAAGGATGGCGCCGTCACTCTGGCCGAGATTGATGCCGCGCGCGAAACCCATATGGCGAAAATGCGCGATGAGATGTTCAACCAAATGGATGCCGACAAGGATGGCAGCATCAGCCGCGCCGAATTTGAGGCGCATCACCAGCACATGATGGCCGGGGGCATGGCCCCACCACCGCCCATGGCCGGTGGCGACATGCGGCATGAAGGCCCTGGCCATGGCAGAATGGGTGGCCGCGGAGATGGTGGCCGATGGGCAGGTGGCCCGGACGGCGGGATGGAGCGCCGCATGTTCACCATGGCGGATGCCAATCAAGATGGACAAGTGACCGAGGCCGAAGCAACGCAAGCCGCCCTGACCCGTTTCGACAAGGTCGACACCAATAAGGACGGCACCATAAGTGCAGCCGAACATAATGCCGCGCGGGAGAAGATGCGCGCCGCATGGAAAGCCAAAAAGGCCCGTTAATCGGTTCGATCAGGCCTGCGCTTCGTTGGGGAAGCGCGGGTCAGATCCCCGCATACCATTGATAGCCATGGCCATCTTCCCAATAGCCGCCTTTGCCGCCCCGGATTGTTGAAAGATCGGCCACAGCCTCAATCCGCTCCACATATTTGGCCTGCTTATAGCCGAGCTGCCGCTCCACACGCAGCCGCACCGGCGCACCATTGCCGACACTCAATTCCTTGCCATTGAGCGCCCAGGCAAGGATCGTCTGCGGGTGCAAGGCGTCGACAAGGTCGATGCTTTCATAATACATCTCCCCCGTCCCCATGCGGTCGGCGCAATGAAACACCAGATAGCGCGCCTGTGGTTTAAGGCCAGCGGCATCCAGCAACAGCTTGAGCGGCGCGCCCGTCCATTCGCCAATCGCGCTCCACCCTTCCACACAATCATGCCGCGTTATCTGCGTGCGCTTCGGCATTTGCTGCAACTGGGCCGGCGATAGGGACAAAGGCCGCGTCACAAGGCCATCCACCTGTAGCCGCCAGTTGACGAACTTTTCAGCCATATGCCGGGCATAGGCCTCTCCTGCCGGCACGCGTGTGCCATTGGCGCGAAAGATGGGAGAGATTTGGGTTCGGTCAAATTCCGGCGCGAGGGCGGTCCGCTGCTGCAAAGACCGCTGAATGGCAAAATTGCCCTTTTCCCCAAGGCTTAACAGCTGACGGAAACTTTCAGTCTCCCCGAGCCGGTCGCAGCCCGCGACAAGCCCCGCACTGGCCGTCACCAGCAGATTGCGCCGCGTGAGGATCATGCGCGGTCTCCTGAAAGCTTGAACCAGCCGCTGATCATGGAGCGGACCTCGTTGATCGGACCGGCAAGGATCACCAGCAACAGGTGAACCACAATGAAAATCGCAATCCCGCTGGCACAGAGAAAATGGATTGAGCGCGCAGACTGCCGCCCGCCGAAGATGTCCAGAAGCCAGGGCAGAACTGCGTTCATACCCGGCGACATCGTCAGGCCTGTGAGGATGAGCCCCGGCAGGAGAACGAACAGTACCGAGGAATAAGCAATCTTCTGCAACGGGTTGTAGCCGCCGCCCGGCGTTTCAAACTGGAATCGCAGATGCTGTTTGATGTCCTCGATCAGATGGGACGGCGCCACCTCTTTGGTGCTGAGTGCAATGTCGCGCCGGAAATGCCCGTTCCAGAGCGAGCGCACGAGGTAGAAGAGGAGTCCAAAGGCAAGCACCCAGGCAAAGGCGAAATGCCATTGCCGGGCAAGCGCAAGGTTATAGCCGGTCGGGATTGTCGCCCAGCCGGGAAAACGCGGCAAAGTCAGCCACGCGGCATCGAAGTTCGCGCCATACTGCCCCCAATAGAGCCGGGGATGCGCATTTGAGATGGTGAGGCCCGACATCAGCATGACGATGACCGTCACGGCATTTGTCCAGTGCCAGAGCCGCGTCGACAACCTGTGCCGGAAAATCTTACCGTCGTGCACCGTTCCCGGACTCGGCATGGCGTCCTCCCAATGGTTACCTATGGTCGTTGAATCAGCGGCAAGAAGCAAGCCGCGATCCACCGCACGTTTGTGATCGCTGCACGGTTGCTCTAGGGCGCCCTCATGACATCCCCCCTTCCCCGATACGACGTCATTATTCTTGGTGCAGGTGGTGCCGGGCTGATGTGTGCCGCGCGCGCCGGACAGGCCGGAAAGCGCGTCCTTGTGATTGACCACGCCGATGCACCGGGGAAGAAGATCCTGATTTCAGGCGGTGGCCGCTGCAACTTCACCAACGTCAACGCATCGGCAGAAAAATTCCTCTCCGCCAACCCGCATTTCGCGAAATCGGCGCTGGGGCGCTATCGCCCGGCAGACTTCATTGCGCTCGTCGATGCCTATGGCATTGCCTGGCACGAGAAAACCTTGGGCCAGCTTTTCTGTGACGGGTCAGCGAAACAGATCGTCGCAATGCTGATGGAGGAATGCGACAAGGGCGGCGTCGATTTCGCCTTTTCCACCGACATTGGCGAGATTGGCCATGCCGATGGACTGTACCGCGCGGGCGGGGCCGAGGCCCCCGCGCTGGTCATCGCCACCGGCGGCCCCTCCATCCCGCAAATGGGCGCAACGGGCATCGCCTATGACATTGCCCGCCGTTTCGGCCTGAAGGTCGTTGAACCGCGCCCGGCGCTGGTGCCTTTTACGCTGGGCGGGGAGGAAACCTTGTTCCGCACGCTGTCGGGCGTGTCCGCAGAGGTCGTTGCCCGCACAGGAAAAACCAAATTCCGCGAAGCCGCGCTCTTCACGCATCGCGGCCTGTCCGGCCCGGCGATTTTGCAGGTGTCGTCTTATTGGCGGCATGGTGAGGCGGTCGGCATCAACTTCCTGCCCGATGCGCCGCGCGACTGGCTGAAGCTGCTCAAGCGCGACCGGCCCCGCCAGACGCTGCGCACAACGCTCGCCAGCCATTTGCCGGATCGGCTCGCCTTTGCACTGTCGGGAAAGGTCAGCGGCGAGGATGTCGATTGGGGGCTGCTGGAGCTCGTCGAAATGAAAGACCCGATGCTCGACCAGATTGAGCGTCGCCTTGCCGATTGGGAATTCCATCCCAATGGCACAGAGGGCTTTGCCAAGGCCGAAGTCACGATCGGCGGCATCAGCACAGCGGAGCTCTCCTCCAAGACGATGGAGGCTGCCAAGGTGCCCGGCCTTTATGTGATCGGCGAGGCGGTGGACGTCACCGGCTGGCTCGGCGGCTATAACTTCCAATGGGCCTGGGCGAGCGGCGTTGCAGCAGCCCAAGCGATTGCCGGCCGCAGCTAATCCAGAATTGGCTTTCCGCTTCCAAAGAGGAGCCAGATGACCGCACCGACGACATTGATACCTGCCGCCACAAGGAAGGTTGCAGTGTAGCCGCCCGTCAGATCGACGAGCAGGCCTGTCAGCGCGACACCAAAGACGCCCGGCAACGTCCCGCCGACATTGCTGATGCCCCAGAGAATATCGGCATGGCGCGGGGCGATATCGAGGTGATTGGTAGCAAAACCGGCCCAGCACATGGACCCGATGCCGAGCGCTGCGCATAGCGTGAAGAGCGCCATGCCCGGCGTGGTCGCCTGCGCGGCGAGCAGCAGGAACACTGCCCCACCAAGCAAGCCGCCGCACTGCATGATTTTGCGGACGCGCGTGACGTCCGCGCCGCGGGCAATCCACCGGTCCGCCACGTGTGCGCTCAGATTGCCCGCGACGAACTGGCTGACCCATGGCCCCACCGCAAACAGCCCAGAACTCGCAATCGACAGATGCTGCACGTCCCGGAAGTAGCTCGGCAGCCAGGTGAGGAAGAGATAGAGCGTCCAGTTGGCGCAGAAGTGATTGACAATGAGCGCCCAGACCGCAGAATGGTAGATGAGCTTGCGCCAGGGAATTTCGCTTTTCCCGACACCCACTTCGTCATCGAGATGCGCGAGATGCGCGTGCTCCGACACAGAAAGCCCGGGATGGGCCGAGGGGCGCGGGTGTATGACCGTGAGCCAAAGCAGCGCGAACGCGACGCCGAGAATGCCGAAGACATAAAAGACGCTCTGCCAGCCATGGTTCGCGATGAGCCAGCCCGTCAACGACAGTGCGAAGATCGTCCCAAGCGGAATACCCGTGAGATTGACGGCAGCCGCGCGCGACTTTTCGGCCTTGGGAAACCAGCGCGCGAGAAGATTGTACACGGCAGGAAAGCTCGCCGCCTCTCCCGCACCCATCAGCACGCGTGTGGCGATGAGCGCCGCAAAGGAAAGACCCGCTGCAATCGGTGTCAGGAAGGTGAAGATCGACCAGCCGACTAACGCAAGCCCAAGCAGAAGCTTTCCGCCATAGCGATTGGCGAGCCATCCGGCTGGCACCATCGCGGCCAAATAGCCGATGAAGAAGGAGGAGAGGACGAGCCCCTTGGTCGTCGCCGACCAGCCAAACTGTTCGGCCATCGGGATGATCGCCACCGAAATGTTGACTCGGTCGATGTAGCAGATGAACGTCGCAAGAAAGCACATTCCCGCAACGACATAACGCTTGGGCACGCCGCCCCCAGCCGCATTCGCCATCTCATCCTCCCCCTTATCGTTGGGCGGAGTGTGCGGGCGCGGGCCGGGTGATGCAAGCCCGATTGTTAGCCGAGCGCGGCCTGTTTTTCTTCCGCCAGACGATCGAGTTCCGCGCGCGATTTCTTTTCCGAACTGGTCTTCAACTGCCCGCAGGCGGCATCGATGTCACGCCCGCGCGGCGTCCGGACCGGGGCGGAGATGCCGCCGTCAAACACGATGTTGGAGAAGGAGCGGACGCGTTCCGGCGTCGATGTGTCATAAGGCGCGCCGGGCCAAGGGTTGAACGGAATGAGGTTCACCTTAGCGTGAAGGCGGTATTTCTTGATGAGGCGGACGAGTTCGCGCGCTTCCTCGTCGCTGTCATTCTTGTCCTTGAGCATCACATATTCGAACGTGATGCGCCGCGCATTGTTGACGCCGGGATAGTCGGCGCACGCCTGCAACAGCTCTTCCAGCCCGTATTTGCGGTTGATCGGGACGATCTCGTCGCGGACTTCCTTGGTCACGGCATGGAGCGAGACGGCAAGGTTGACGCCAATCTCCTCGCCGGCGCGCGCCATCATCGGGACAACGCCCGAGGTGGAGAGCGTGATGCGCCGCTTCGACAGCGCAAGGCCATCACCGTCCATCACGATCTTCAGCGCATCGCGCACATTGTCGAAATTATAGAGCGGCTCCCCCATGCCCATCATGACGATGTTGGTGAGCAGACGCCCTTCAGGCTGCGATGGCCATTCACCCAGACTGTCGCGGGCGAGCATGACCTGCCCGACAATCTCGCTTGCCGTCAGGTTGCGGACCAGCCGCATCGTGCCGGTGTGGCAGAAGCGGCAGTTGAGGGTGCACCCGACCTGCGAGGAAACGCAGAGCGTCCCGCGGTCCGCATCAGGGATGAAGACCATTTCATAATCTTGCGCATCCGGTGCACGGAGCAACCATTTGCGTGTCCCGTCGGAGGAGACCTGCGCCTCCACCACTTCAGGCCGGCCAATGACAAAATGATCCGCCAGAAACGGGTGCTGCGCCTTGGCGATGTCGGTCATCTGCGCAAACTCCGTCGCGCCGCGATTATAGACCCAGTGCCAGATCTGCTTGCCGCGCAGCTTGGCGGCCTTGGCGTCGAGACCGGCGGCCTCCAACTCGGCACGGATCTGGTCTTTCGACAGGCCGACAAGGTCGACGCGACCATCTTCGCGCAAGGTCGGGGCGCGGGGAACCGCGACGGGATCGATATGTCCGGGAATCTGCATGGCGGGGCGTATAGGGCGAGTTGGGTGGAAAGGCTAGTTTCGGGGTTTTGAAGAAGATTTGGTTCGCGCAGAGACGCAGAGGGCGCAGAGATCCGAAAATCAATCATCATGCTGAACTTGTTTCAGGATGACGAAAGAACAAAGCCTCCGCGTCTCCGCGTGAAACTTTCACCCTTCCCGCTGGAAGCCGTCCGCGCATCATGCCATCAGGCCTTTAGAGAGGACGCACACCCCATGACGACCACCGTTCGTGACGCCACAATCGAGTTCATGCGCCGGGTCGGCATGACGACGATTTTCGGCAATCCCGGCTCCACCGAACTGCCGATGTTCCGCAATTTCCCGGAGGATTTCCGCTACATCCTCGGCCTGCAGGAATCGGTCGTAGTCGGCATGGCAGACGGCTATGCGCAGGCGACGCGCAATGCGGCGATGGTCAATCTGCACTCGGCCGCAGGCGTTGGCCATGCGCTGGGCAACCTCTTCACCGCGTTCAAGAACCAGACGCCTTTGGTTGTGACAGCGGGGCAGCAGGCACGATCTATATTGCCCTACGAGCCCTTCCTTTTTGCCGAGCGCGCGAGTGAGTTTCCAAGGCCCTATGTCAAATGGTCGATCGAGCCCGCGCGCGCCGAGGATGTCCCCGCCGCCATTGCGCGCGCCTATCACATCGCAATGCAGGCGCCGTGCGGCCCGACCTTTGTGTCGGTGCCGGTCGATGATTGGGACAAACCCTGCGACCTGCTGGAAGTGACTACGGTCTCGCAGCAGGTGCGAGGCGATGCGGCGATGCTCGGGCAGCTGGCCGAAGCGCTCGCCACCGCACGCAACCCGGCGATTGTGGTCGGGGCCGGGGTCAGCCGCGATGCGGCATGGGACGAAACCGTCGCGCTCGCCGAACGGCACAAGGCCGCCGTCTGGGTCGCGCCCATGGCCGCGCGCGCGGGCTTTCCCGAAGACCATCCGCTGTTCCAGGGCTTCCTGACGGCGGGGCGCGAACCGATTGTCGCGAGCCTAGCGGGCCATGATCTCATCCTCGTGCTCGGCGCGCCGACCTTCATCTACCATGTCGAAGGCTTTGGCCCGCACGTGCCCGAAGGCGCAAAGCTGTTCCAGATTGTCGATGATCCGAACATGGCGAGCTGGGTGCCGACGGGCACATCGATTGTCTCGTCGCTCAAGCCCGCACTGAACGAGCTTCTTGCCGGACCAAACCCTGTTGCCCGCACCGCCCCCGCACCGCGCGCCGCGTTTGATCCGCTGCCTGCCCGCCCACTGACCGACGCTTATCTGATGCAGCGCATGGCCGCGCTGCGCCCCAAAGGCAGCATCATCGTCGAGGAAGCGCCCAGCACGCGCGGGCCGATGCATGACCATCTGCCGATCCTCGCGCCCGACACCTTCTACACCTGCGCGAGCGGCGGCCTTGGCCACGGCCTCCCCGCCAGCGTCGGCGTCGCGCTCGGGCGACCCGGCGAACGCGTCATCTGCCTGCTCGGCGACGGCTCCTCCATGTATGCCATTCAGGGGCTGTGGACCGCCGCGCAGCTGCGCCTGCCGGTCAGCTTCATCATCGTGAACAATGGCGGCTATGAAGCGCTGATCAACTTCGGCCGCGTGTTCGGATTGCAACAGACGGTGGGCACCGACCTGTCCGGCCTCGACTTCGTCTCCATTGGGCAGGGCCAAGGCGTCCCGGGCGTCCGCGTGTCCGCAGGCGATGATCTGGATGCGGCGCTGCTAAATTCGTTCGCAGCGGCGGGGCCAACGCTTGTTGAGGTGATGGTGGATTAGTTTGCGCGTAGACTTTGGACGACGAGCACGAGCCCGATCAAGCCAAAGACAAAAGAGAAGGTTTCCATCGGCAGGGACATCGACCGGTGCACCGCGTTGTAAAACAATCTCGAACGAATCGTCGTCGGCTGGCGTCGCTCAATTCGTTTTTGGTTAAGCGCTGATCCCTTCATCCAATTCAGGACGGCGGCAACGCCAAATGCCAATCCCCAATACCAAGGTTCATCAGGAACATACGGTTTAGCAGCTGTTTGCAGCACACCAAATGCGGCCAAAGAGGCAAGGCCGATTAGAAACGTGAAATAGCCCTTACCTTGCCACCAAAAGACGAGCATGCGTCACCCCCCTGACCAAGCCCGAAGTTTGCAAGGATTGTTAGATAACAGCAATTGAAAATAGCCTCTCCGCTCACCCTGAGCTTGTCGAAGGGTTGTTCTTTCTATTGGCCACTGCGCACAGAAGGACATTGCGTCGACAGGCTCAGCACAAACGGAGTGAGCTGGTTCAGTTCACCCATGGGCCCCAAAGTGGTTGGCAATCGCCGTCCCGATCCGAAGGCACAGCGCATAGGCCTGCTCAATCGGCGTGATGTAGGCGGACTGGATGCCGGCATAGGCCTGCCCGTCGCCGTCGGGGTAATCGGTCGGCTCAGTCACCGCGAAATCATCAATCGAGGGCGCCGAGACCGGGAAGGCACGCCGCAACTGGGCAAGCGCGTCGTCGATGCGCAGGGTGAAGACCATTTCCAGCACATCGTCGCGGCTGATGTCGTTTGAGCGCGAGAAGGCGGGGATCTGCACCGCCTTTAAGAACATGTGCTGCATCAGCGCGAGGCGCAGCGCATGGAGCGCGCCCAGCGATCGGCGGACATCCTCGCGCGCGCCGTCGGTCGCCGTCTCATCCTTGGGCAGCCGGTCGAGCAGGCGATGCAGCTTCAAGCCATCGACCCGCAACCGTGAGGCCAGCCTACGGAACACGCCGGTGCGGTCATCCTTGGTCAGATGTTCGGCAAGCGACAGGCAGGCAGGCTCCAGCGCCGTCTCCGTCCCGCGATAAGGGCGGCTCGCCCAATAGGCGGAGTTGAACAGTTCGCCATAGGCCGCGACCGACTTGATGCTCGCCAGCCGGTCCGACGCGCGCAGCATCCGCACGAGCGACCGGCCACGGCGCGAACTCGCCAGCACCTCAGCCACACCTTCCAGATCCTCGCCCGCTGCGGTGCCAACGCCCGCAATGACGTTCACCGGATAGCCGAGTTGTTGCAGGATGGCATTGTGCGGGATGGCGCGGATCTGGCGCAGGCTCATCTCCCGGTCGGCGGCGAGATCGGACTGGCGACGCGATTTGCGGCTGCCGGTTTCGTTGAGCAGGCCAAGGCCGAATGCCGTCACCGCGCGGGCATAGGTGCGCGATTCCAGATGCTCGCGCTGGACGCGCCTGATGCCGCGATAGAAATCGAGGCTGATGTCGGTGCGCGTATAGAAGGGGTCTTCCCCAACCGGCAGCGGCGTCAGCTCCGTCTCGGCGATGCGCGTGAGCGTCGCGAGCGCAAGCGCTGGGGTGCGGAACAACAGATATCCGTCGCCGCCCTGAAAGCTCGCCTCCAGCTCGGTCGCGATGCTGTTCGCTGCAAATTGCTGCCGCGCCCAGTCGCTCATCGGATAGCGCATCCGGTCGGCAATACTCACGGGATGCGCGCCGCGGCCCATCGACTCGCCATGCGTGTTGAAGATGAGCGCTGCGACATCGGTCAGCCCATGCCGCGCCATGATGCGCGCGAGGCGTCCATGCAGGCGTTCAATGGCGAGCGCCGCGGGCAGCTGCCCCACGAACCGCCCGGCATCGGAAAACCCTGTCTGGATCGAGACGCGACCACGTGTGCGGGCATAGGCCTGATAGGTCGGCTCGGCGAGCATGGCATCGAGGAAGCGCGCGCCATGTTCCATCGCGGTTTCCGTCTCGAACAAAGGTGAGACATCAACCTTGTCATCAATGCCAAACAGCTTCGCGAAATAGAGCGCGGCGAGCACGGTCTGCGGCTGTTCACATTCCGCGATCAGCATCCGGATCGGCGCGTCGCCATCGACGTGATGGAGGATCTGCACCATCGCAAGGAATTGCCGCACGGCGGTCGTGCTTTCGATGGACAGAGCCGCAAAGTTGGAGCGCAATGGGGTCACACCCTCCAGAAGCGCGCGCACCTTTTGCAGCGCGGTCCGGCTTCCCAGATCGAGCGTGTTGTCCGGATCAATCCGGCGGCGGATGGCATTGTGGAGCTGCGAGGTGTTCACGCGAAAATGCACCCAACCCATGCCGAGCCCGTCGGCCTTCATGGCGGCAGCAAGGATGAGGAGCGCCTTCGCACTGTCCGGTGCAACATCCTTCGCCTCCGCCACCAATTGGTCGATCAGCGGCGCGAGCGTGATGATCTTGTCCGGATGCGCCGCCGTCAACGCATTGGCAGCATCGGACAGCGCCTCTGGCGTGGAGAGATCGCGCGCGAACCGGTCCGCCATGCCGCGGCTATGCGCCTCTGCCCCGCGTAAGGTGTCGATGAGCGGATGAACGGGATCAATCGCGGCGAGTTGCGTCGCATAGCCGGACAGGCGCAGCGCCTTTTCCGACAGGCGATAGCGCAGCGAGGTGGACCAGCTGATGTCGGTGCGGCCATCCATGTCATAGCCGACCCATGTCGCCAGCCGATAAGGCTGGGGCAGCAGCTGCGTCCAGCGGTCGGGCCATTTGGCGGCGGCCACATCGAGCACAACCGAGGTCAGCAGATCACGCGCCTGTGCCGCGCGGCCCATGGCGGCCATCGCCTCATCATGTTCAAAATCGAGCGTAATGGCGGGGCGGTTCCGGCTGGCCGCACAGACGGCACCTGCATCTTCTGCACAGACAGCTTCGGCAATCGCATCGCTTTGTGCCGGGGTGAGCAGAAAGGTTGGGTGCGCGGTGAACACCGCATGGAGCAGGGGGTGCGACCAGCGCGCCGTGAAGCTTTCAAAATCCGTCGCCGATGCGGACACAATCTCCCGCAGGCGGGCGGCGTTCACCTCCTGAGCGACCGGCGACAGCAGATTGCGCACATGCCCCGCCCGGCTTTCAAGCGCCTCGCACTCCAGTTCATCAACCAAAGCGCCGACCTCATCCAGCGGCAGGCCGCCATTTTCAATCTGGCGCGAGAGATCAAGGCTCAGCTGGAAGACGGGGTTGAAGATCGGCGTTTCCGCCGTCTGAAGGTGGAGCGCTTTCAGACGTTCCCGCAGGTCTGCACTTGTCTTCATCCCCAACCCTCCGGCGCGTGCGCTTCGGACATCATTGTGCAGCGCAGCACGAGCCTAGCGTGCGCGGCGCTCATCTCAAGGGGTGTGAATACCAATGCAGGTGGAAGGGGGGATCCGAGCCCCAAAAGAGTGTCCGTCGCAAGTGCGAATTTGTCCAGGCCACTCACAGCATATAAAAATCAGCAACCGCCGGGATGTAATCATTCATCAGGAGAATCTTCTTCTCGGCGATCATCAGCGCATCCCCCTCGCGCACCAGCCGATATTCATAGCGCCCGAAAAAGACATGATCGGCACGGCGCTTCGCATTGTGGACGTGCACCGCAAAGCTGGCGGCCACGCGGTCTTCGCCTTCGACCAAGATGTTCGATACATGGTGCGATGTGCGCATCAGCGGCACCGACGCCACCGACAGACCGGACTTTACGCGCCAGACGCGGTCTTCCAGATTGTGCCGCCCCTGATACCAGATGAGCGACAGCTCCGTGTTCGGGTCTTGCGTCGGGTTTTCTTCATCGCGCCAGGCAGGCACCCAATAGGCGCAATCCTCGGTGAAGAGCGCGAGCCACCCGTCCCAATCCCGCCGGTCGAGCAACAGCGCCTCGTGCGCCAGCAAGTCTTCAGCCTCCGACCGCGTGATCATGCGGCGCGCTCCATGCCCGCCTTCAGCCGACCGAGCCAGGCGCGGTAATAGCTGTGGAACAGCGTCTCATCACACAGTTGCGATCCGCAGGGCTGGCTGCGGTCGGGCGTCATATCCAGCACCTCGGCGAATGCGTCCGCGCCCTGCTGCACGCTCGTCATCCCCCGGCTGTAGCCTAAGATCCAGGGCTGCGTCGGGTTGGCATGGCCATCCTGACAATCGGCATAGCAGATGGTGTCATCGGGCGTCGCCATGCCGGTCGGGTTGAAGAAATCCTCATAATTGCGGATGCGCATCCGCCGCGCTTCTGCGCTCTCCCCTTTGGGCGCGATGCAGAAGGTGCGCATCTCGGTCAGCCCCGGCGCAACGGGCCGGATGATCCGGAGCTGGCTCGACGCATTTTCGGCAATCTGCATATTGGGGAAGATCGTGACGTTGCGCATATTGACCATCCAGTCGCGGCGCTTTTCCCCATGCCGCGCGGCAAGGATTTCGGCGCGGTCGGCGAGCGGCACAGTGTCGCTGAGGGGAATGATCTGCCAGTTGACGACATGGCCCTGCTCAAAGGCATAGGTGCCCCCCGTCACACCTTCCGTCATCTCGCTCCAGGCGGAGTTTTCACCCCAGACTGATTTGACGGAATTCGCCTTCTCTTCCCGCCGCCGCTTCTCGACAAGCTGGAGATAGGACGGATGCGCCGAGGTGAAGTGGTACGCGTCGGCACAGTTTTCGAGCTGAAGTTTCCAGTTGCCGTCATAGGTGAAGAGGACTTCGCCTGGCACGAGCTCCAGCCCGTCTTCGCCTTGGTCGGCCGCCAGATCAAGCATGTGGCGCGCTTCGCCCAGATGCTCTTCGATCGGGCAGGTTTCGACCAGACTGCCAAACAGGAAACCGCGATAATCCGCAAAGGCGGCGAGGCGGACGAGATTGCGGTCAAATGCCTTGAACGCGTCCGAATAAGCGCCGTCCTTCATCGCTTTCACCGCGACATTCTTGCCTGCGCTGTCAAAGCTCCAGCTGTGATAGCGGCACACATGGAGCCGCCCGCTGCCGGTCCGCTTGTGGCAGATGAGCGCGCCTTTGTGGGTGCAGGCGTTGATATAGGCGCCAAGCGTCCCCTCCCCATCGCGCATCACGACAACAGGCACGCGGCCGACCGTGGTCGTCAGGTAATCATGCGGGTTGGGCAGCTGGCTGGCCATGCCGAGAAAGACCCAGCCGCCTTCAAAGACATGCCGCATCTCCAGGTCAAAGACCTCTTGTGCTGTAAAGGCGCGCT
Source organism: uncultured Sphingomonadaceae bacterium (assembly GCA_937996655.1). GTDB lineage: Bacteria > Pseudomonadota > Alphaproteobacteria > Sphingomonadales > Sphingomonadaceae > Aquisediminimonas. The sequence goes on from CALKUK010000016.1 coordinate 16,084, forward strand.
TGTGCACGCTGAACCAGCCGTCATCGATGCGGTCATCGACAAGGGCTTTCACCTCTTCCCATATCATGGCTTGCATCTTACGCTCGATTCCCGGAAGCGCAATGGTAAGCGACGCATACGAATTGGGAGAGCCTGCAGCTATGTCAACCGCCCTCGACGCCCTGATCGCGGCCTTCCCCGACAACCCGCCCGAAACCGAGATCAGCGACAAATATTTCGGTGATTGGCTGATGCGGGCCGAGCCCGGCGTGACGCCGCTTGCGCTGTTCCGGCCGCGCACAACGCAGGAAGTATCCGACGCGTTGAAGATCGCGACCGCGCACCGCATCCCTGTGGTGCCGCAGGGCGGGCTGACCGGATTGACCGGCGGGACTGTGCCGAACGAGGGGGCGCTGCTGATCTCCATGGAGCGGATGAACAAGATCGAAGCGGTGGACCCCGTTTCCCAGACGCTGACGACGCAGGCCGGCGTGCCGCTAGAGGCCATCCAGATCGCAGCGGACGAGGCGGGCATGCTCTTCCCGCTCGATATTGGCTCACGCGGCACCTGTCAGATTGGCGGCAACCTTTCGACCAATGCAGGCGGCAACCGCGTGCTGCGTTATGGCATGGCGCGCGCGATGGTACTCGGGCTGGAGGCGGTGCTGGCCGATGGCACCATCGTCTCCTCGCTGAACCAGATGCTGAAAAACAACGCCGCCTATGATCTGAAACAGATCTTCATCGGCAGTGAAGGAACCTTGGGCATCATCACCCGCGTCGTGCTGCGCATGGCGCCCAAGCCGCACAGTGTGGCGACGTCCTTGGCGAGCTTTGCTGACTATGCCGGCGTTGAACGCTTCCTTGGGCTCGCGCGCGATCGGCTGGGCGACAGCCTTTCGGCGTTTGAGGTCATGTGGCCCTCCTTCTACACGCCCGCTTCTGCCAAGCAGTCCGCCCCGCCACCACTTGCACCGGGGGCGGGATGCTATGTCATCACCGAAGTCTCCTCCTCAGGCGAACAGGCCGAGGCGGAGCTGTCTGCTTTCCTTGAAGCCGCCTTTGAACAAGGCTTGGCCGAAGATGCCGTGCTTGCCCAATCGGTGCAGCAGACGCGCGCCATCTGGTCGGTGCGGGACATGGGCGGGGAGCTGATTCAGGCCTTCAACCCGGTTGGCAATTTCGACATCAGCGTACCCACCAGCCGCATCGGAGCGTTCGTTGAGAATTGCACGGCCGCGCTTGAGGCGCGTTGGCCGGGGACGACGCAAATCTATTTCGGCCATGTCTGCGACGGCAATGTCCATCTGATCGCCGGTGGCTTTGGCCCGGAGGACCTGCTGGCGGTGGAAGAAACCGTTTATGAAGTCGCCCAGACGCTCGACGGATCGATTTCCGCCGAACATGGCATCGGCCTTCACAAACGCGAGTTCCTCCACCTCTCCCGCAGCGCGGATGAGATCAGCACCATGCGCCGGTTGAAGGCTGCGTTTGATCCGCTGGGCCTTCTCAATCCGGGCAAGGTACTGGCTTAGATCACACCCTTTTCGGCCATCGCGGCAAGCTCTGCCGCGCCAAGGCCCAACAATTCGCCGTAAACTTCGGCATTATGCTGCCCGACCGTGGACGGGGCAGGCCGCCGCACGCTGCCGGGCGTGGCCGAAAATTTGGGGAAGCTCGACTGCATCTTGAGCGGGCCGAACCGTTCCGTCTCCACTTCGATGATCGCTTCGCGCGCCTGAAAGTGCGGGTCTTCCAGCATATCAGGTGCACGATAGACGCGGCCCGCCGGGATAGAGGCCTCGATCATCAGCGCATCGACTTCATCGACGGTCAGCGTCTTCGTCCAATCGTTGATGAGCGCGTCAAGCTCATCCTGATTTTCACCGCGCGCGAGATGCGTTGCATAGCGCGGGTCGTCGCCAAGCTCGGGACGGCCCATGGCATCGGCCAGCCGCTTCCACAGCGAATCCTTATTGGCGCCGATCATGAACTCACCGTCTTTGCAGCTATAGACATTGGACGGGGCAATACCCTTCAACACCGAACCCGACCGTTCGCGGATCAGGCCCATGCGGTCATATTCAGGCACCAACCCTTCCATCACCTGCAGCACGCTTTCATAAAGCGCCGCATCAATGACCTGACCCTTGCCGGACCGATCGCGTTCATGCAGCGCCGCGAGCACGCCCATGCAGCCATAGGTCGCCGTCAGCGTGTCACCGATGGAAATACCCATGCGGCTTGGGGCGCGATCCGGTTCCCCTACGATGTAGCGCCATCCGCCCATCGCTTCGCCGATGCCGCCAAAGCCAGCGCGGTCCGAATACGGACCGGTCTGCCCATAGCCGGACATGCGCGCGATGATGAGGCCGGGGAATTCCGCCAGAAGGACGTCCGGGCCAAGGCCCCATTTCTCCATCGTGCCGGGCTTGAAGTTTTCAATGAGGACGTCGGCATGGGCGATCAGCCGCTTCACCAGCGCCTGACCTTCGGGCACGCGCAGATTGGCGCTTACCGACCGCTTATTGCGGGCGATGACTTCCCATTGGACCTTTTCAGACCCCTGGCCCCATTCGCGCATCGGATCGCCGGTGACCGGCGGCTCGACCTTGATGACGTCGGCCCCCATGTCGCCGAGCAACTGTCCGCAAAAGGGCCCGGCCAGCAACTGGCCGAGTTCAACAACGCGAAGATCCTTCAAAGCACCCGTGTTCACAACAGTCACTCCGCGGCCTCCAGATGCTGCCAGACAGGCTGGACCGGCGCGGGCAGGCCCGTTTCTGCCAGACAATTGGCGCGCAGCACTTCAATGCCGGGGCCGGAGTTGAACAGCTGCAATTCGCCCCGCGATGCGCGCATTTCGGCCCGCAGCTTTTCGGTTGCGGCCGCATCGACGACGCCCTTGGCGTCGACAACCACGCCATAGTCGCGCGCGCCTTCAGGCGTGACGAGACCCTGCGTGATCTCCTTGCCGACCAAAGCGGGGTCGCGTTCCAGAGCATCGCCCCAACCGCCGCCGCCCCAGGTGATGAAGTGCAGCTGATCATCGACCTCGACGTCGATATCTTCGACCTTGTTGCCGATGATGATCTGTTCGCCTGACGCCTTTTCAAGGATCTTGCGCGCGCGCTTTCCGGGTTCCCCGCCATTCACGCCCCAAGGGGGCACGAACCAGCGGTCATCATGGATGGAGATCGTGCCGGCCGAAAGGAAACGATAGGTCATGTGGATGCCGTTGCCGCCGCGATGGAGGCCCGCCCCACCTGAGTCCGGCTCGGTCTCATAGCGTTCAATGATCATCGGGAAGTAGCGTTCCAGAAACTCATTGGGCACGTTGGTAAAGCCGGGCCAGAGCGAGTGGCCGTCCGGCCCGTCGCCCAGCGGACGCCCCGGAATGCCGCCAAAACCAATCTGGAACAGCTGGAACCAGGCATTGCCCTTGCCCGGGCGCTGATCATTGCCCGAATAGAACAGATGCGGCGACGAGGAGAAGCCCGCCGCGTTCAGGAACTCCGGCGTCTTCTGGCCGAGCAGACCGCCCAGAATATCAAAGATGCGGCCCAAGGCATGGGTGCGGCCCGAAAGCGCTGCCGGGAATTTCGGCTTCAGCAGCGAGCCTTCCGGAATGCGGACATCGATGAGATCGTAGAAGCCGTCGTTAAACAGAATCTGCGGGTCAAAGACCATGATCATGTAGATGCCGAAGAACATCTTGAACATGTTCTCGTTCAGATAGAAGTTGATCGAGGCGATCGATTGCGGGTCGGTTCCGTCGAAATCGAGGATGACGACCTCCCCTTCCCGGCGCATCGTGCACTTGATGCGATAGGGGCCAAAGCCCATGCCGTCGTCGCAGATATAATCCTCAAAGCTCACCGGCTCTTCGCTGACGGCTTGGCTCAGCAGCGTCTTCATCGCGCGGTGGTTGCGGGCGAGAAGCTCCTGCGTGGCCGAGACGTAGACATCATCGCCAAAGCGCTCTGCCATTTCGATCACACGACGGGCGGCCACACGGCACGAGGCGATCAGCGCGTTCAAATCTGCGGCACACCAGTCCGGCTTGCGGGTCTGGTGCATGACGAGCTTCATCAGGTCGTCATTATATTCGCCCTTCTTCCAGATCTTCACCGGAGGAATGCGGACGCCCTCTTCAAAGATGGAGCGCGCGTTGATCGGCATGGAGCCGACGACCTTGCCGCCAATGTCGGACTGGTGGCCGAACATGGAGGTATAGGCGATCAGGCGGCCATCCTTGAACACAGGGAGCAGCACGAGCCAGTCATTGGAATGGCTGACCGCCCCGCCAACCGAATAGGGGTCGGACAGGAAGATCATGTCGCCGTCTTCCAGCGTGCCTTCATAATTGTCGAGGAAGCCGCCAATGAAGCTGCCGAACTGGCCGACAATCATCTTGCCCGTGTGATCCGCGATCAGCGGAAAGGCATCGCCTTGTTCGCGGATGCCGGGGGACATGGCGGTGCGCACAAGCGTGGCATCCATTTCAACACGGGCGTTGCGCAGCGCGTTTTCCATGATGTCGAGGGTGACCGGGTCAATCGCCACTTTCTTGAAGGGCGTGGTGTTGGTCTGAACGATCGTTGCAGGCATGGTTGTGTCCCTTCCGTCAGGCCAGATTGATGAGGATGTTGCCGACATGGTCGACGGTGCCGACGCAATCGGATTCGATGAGCGTCGTGGAGTCCATTTCGCAGACAATGGCAGGCCCAGGGATGATATCCCCCGCCTTCAGCCGCGCGCGATCATAAATGACAGCCGCCTGTTCACGACCGTCCATCCACAGCGTGTGATCCCGCAGCTTGGCCGCAGACGGATCGCCATTGCCCTGTTCAAGCGGCGCCGCCGGCAGATCAAGCGCACGGCCCAAGGCCACGGCCCGAAGGTTCACAATCTCGTGCGGGGTATCCATGTTGAACGTGAAGAGACGCTTATGCTCTTCATCGAAGCGACCGAGAATGCCGGCAATGCCTTCTGCGGCGAGCAGGTCCGGCGTGATCGTCAACGGCACTTCAAACGCCTGTCCGGCATAGCGGACATCGACTTCAAACGCGGTGGTGATCTCATCCGCCGGCACGCCGTCGGACAGGAGTTCGCCCGTCACCTGTTCGGCCATTTCAGCGAGCACGGCAACGAGATCTTCCGGCTTGGTGTCTTGTGCGAGGCGTGACCAGGACCGGGCGGTTTCCGTCCGCATCCGCGTGGTCGCATCACCCAGCGCGCACAGCACGCCAGGGCTGACCGGCGAAATGGCAGGCCAGCTGCCCATCAGCTTTGCGACAGCATTGACATGGAGCGGACCCGCTCCGCCAAAGCCCATCACCGCAAAGTCGCGCGGGTCATAACCCTGCTGAACCGAGATCATGCGCAGCGCGCCGAACATGTTTTCATTGACGATGTCGATGATGCCGCGCGCCGCCGCCATCAGATCAATGCCAAGCGCGTCAGCGATGGTCTGCACCGCTGCCTTGGCGCCTGCGCGGTCCAGCTGGAACGTGCCGCCCAGCAGGTTTTCCGGCAGATAGCCGAGCACGACATTGGCGTCCGTCACGGTCGGGGCGGTGCCGCCCTGCCCATAAGCAACCGGACCCGGCACCGCACCCGCGCTTTGCGGGCCCACGCGCAAGGCGCGCGTCAGTTCTGGCACATAAGCGATGGAGCCGCCGCCTGCGCCCACGGTCTTCACATCCAACGCCGAGGCGCGGACGGAGAGGTGGCCAACTTCGGTCGTACGCTGACGGCGCGGCTCCAGATTTTCAATCAGGGCCACGTCGGTGCTGGTGCCGCCGACGTCGAGGGTCAGGATATTCTTGATCCCTGCATTGCGGCCAACCCAGATGGCGCCGGTGACGCCGCCTGCCGGACCCGACATCAGGATGCTGACGGGATGTTCTTCCGCCTTTTCCGCGCTCATCAGACCGCCGTCGGACCGCAGCAACGAGAGCTTACCGGTCATGCCTTCCTTGGCCAGACGGTTGCGCAGGTTCGACACATATTTGCCGACAACCGGACGGACCGACGCGTTGGCGACCGTCGTCAACGTCCGCTCATATTCCTGCATTTCGGGCAGGACTTCATGGCTGAGCGAAACGGGGATGCCTGGCAGGACTTCTGCTGCAATCTGGCCGATGCGCGCTTCATGCGCGCCGCTGGCATAGGCATTGATCAGGCTGACGGTGATGGCCTCAACGCCCTGACCTTTGAGATAGCCGAGCTGCGTGCGGACATCTGCCTCATCGAGCGGGCGGACTTCCTTGCCATCGGCATTCATGCGGCCCTTGACCGTGACGGTGTTCTCAAGTGCTGCCAGCGGCTGCGGCTTGGGCCAGATGATCCATGCGGCCAAACCGCCTGGCACGAAGCTGCGCGCAATCTGCATGATGTCGCGATAGCCTTCGGTCGTGACGAGGCCGACCTTGGCGCCCTTGCCTTCCAGAACGGCATTGGTTGCAACCGTCGTGCCGTGCAGGAAATAGTCGATCTGATTGGCGGCGACACCGGCATCCGCGCAAATGGCTGTCACGCCATTCAAAATGCCTTCAGAGGAGTCGTGCGGAGTCGACGGCGTCTTGTGCCGCCAAAAGGCCCCTGTCCCTGTGTCAAACAACAGGAGATCGGTAAATGTACCGCCGACATCCACACCCAAACGATAACCCATGGATCGAAAGTCCCTTCTTTATGCTTGTTTGGGGAATGGTGGCGCTTTGGCCACCATGCCCGGAAGTGTGCGCTGCATGATCTCGCCCAGCCAATGATTGGCTGAGACGAGTGTGGAAAGATCAAGGCCGGTGCGCACGCCTGCGCGCTCCAGCATGTAAACGACATCCTCGGTAGAGACGTTGCCCGCCGCTCCGGGCGCGAAGGGGCAGCCGCCAAGACCGCCAATGGAGGCGTCAACCGTCACAGCCCCCGCCTCAATCGCGGCCCACACATTGGCGAGGCCCGTGCCACGCGTATTGTGAAAATGGACGCGCACCGGAATGTGCGGCACTGCTGCCCGAACCTTGGCAACAAGCGCGGCGACCTGCGCCGGATTGCCGACGCCAATCGTGTCCGCCAAACCGATCTCGACCGGCGAAGCGTCCGCCAGCGCAACCGCCATGGCAACCACACGATCTTGCGCCACTTCGCCCTCAAATGGGCAGCCGAAGGACGCGCCGATGGTCACCTGCCCGGTTTTGCCCGCCGCCTGTGACAAGGCGATGATTTCCTTGGCGACCTCAACCGATCCGTCGCTGGTCTGTCCCTGATTGGCCATGGCAAAGCTGTCTGTCGCCACAGCAACAGCCCCCAGCTGATCAATCCGCCCAGTCGCCAGCGCCCGCATGGCGCCGCGCGCATTCATGACGAGGCCAATATAGGTCACGTCATCGCGCTCAGGCAGCCCTTCACAGACCGCCTCGGCATCGGCCATTTGCGGCACCGCCTTGGGGTTGACGAAACTCGTCACCTCAATCCGGCGCGAACCCGCAGCGATGGCGTGTTCAATGAGCGCGATCTTGTCCGCCGTTGCGACCAGCGTCTTTTCATTTTGAAGACCATCGCGCGGGGAGACTTCGAGCATCTCGATCTGATCTGGGACCATCATTCAGCGGCCTGCTGGAATTCCGCGGTCAGGCCATGCGCGTCGGCATAGGCGTGATAAGCGCGCAGGATGTGGCTCGTCATGATGGCCTCGGCCCAAGCACCGTCGCGGCGGGCAAAGGCGGCAATCAGTTCATCATGTTCGCCGTGCGACCTGTGGAGTGCCTCGCGGCTGTAATGGTGCGCCGTGCGCCAAACGACCGGCTGTTCGATCAGCGTCCCCAGCAACGATGCCAGCCGCCGAGAACCGGCCACTTCCAGAATGACGGCATGAAATTCCCGGTTGCCTTCCAGAAAGCCGCCAATGTCTGGAATGGGCCGCCCGATCGCATCGGCAATAAGGCGATTCGCATCCCGAATCCGGTTGAGCGCGGCATCCGTCATCCGTTCCGCTGCGCGCCGCGCCGCCTCTGCCTCTAGGATTGCGCGCAGCTCAAAAGCATCGGCCACATCGTCGAGCGACCAGTCCGCCACAAAGCTGCGTTGAGTGTCCGTGCGCACCACAAGAAGGTCGGATTCCAGCCGTCGCAGCGCTTCACGCACCGGGGTCCGCGACACGCCACACTTCTCGGCAAGAGCCTCTTCCACCACCTGCGCACCTGCCGGCAGCTCACCGGACAAAATCATGCTGCGGATAGCCTCGAAGGCGCGATCGGAAGCGCGCGACATTTCTACTCCCAAAAAACTTGACCAGAGCTATTTGTATACATTATCCACTCACCTCATCAAGTCGCGTTTCTAAGATGAGCCAAAAAGCGGCGCGGCAACAAAGATCGGTCCGGGTTTGAGCCCGCGACTGTATACAGGGAGATACCTATGACGTTTTCAAAATGGCTTCTCATGTCGACCGCAGGCGCGATGACGTTTGCTGCCCCCGCCATGGCACAGGTGACTGACGCAACCGCACCGCAGGCCGAGGGCGAAGACGCAATCATCGTCACCGCACGCCGCCAGAATGAACGACTGCAGGATGTCCCGGCGTCTGTCGCCGTCATCACCGCCGACACGCTGGCGCGCACCGGCGCTGTGAAGGCCGAAGAATTCGTCAAGCTGACGCCGGGCGTCACCATCGTGACCGGCACTGCCGAAGCGGGTGACACGCAGATCAACATCCGCGGCATCAACGGTGCCCGCGACGCAGAAAGCTCTGTCGCGCTTGTTGTCGACGGCATTTTGAAGACCAACACCGCGCAGCTGAACCAGCCGCAGGGTACGCTGCGTCAGGTCGAAATGCTGAAAGGCCCGCAGGGCGCCATCTATGGCCGCAACGCAGCAGCCGGCGCGATCGTGCTGCAGACACTGAAGCCGACCGATACGCTGACCGGAGCTGCCAAGGCCTCATACGGTCAATATAACACATGGGAAGCGACAGCCCATGTTGCCGGACCGCTATCTGAAAATGTCGGCTTTGTCGTTTCAGGCTACGCCAGCAAGTCGGATGGTTTTTACACCAACGTCTTCACCAATTCCAAAACCGTCGATGACAAGCAGAACTGGGCGCTCGATGGCCGCGTCGTCATTGGCGCAGGCACCGGCGCCGAAGTTGACCTGAAGGCACGCTATGCCGAATTCAGCGGCGCGTCGCTGCCATTTAACGCAGCGTTCCATCTGCCCAATTTCGCAGCTGCAAACCCTGCCTTCTATGAAAATGTGAACGACCACCCGTTCAAATTCTACAACAACATCCGCCCAACCAACGATCAGAAGAGCTTCGATTTCTCGGCCAAGATTGATCATGAGCTGTCGGATAGCCTGAAGCTTGTCGGCTGGGGCCTCTATTCCAACGTCAATCAGGATCTGGTTGCCGACGGTACGTCTGCCGACTTTGCTCGCTTCATCAGCGCAGCACAGCCTGCAGGCCAGACTGCGGTGAATGCCTGCTTTGCCAGCACGGCTGCACTGTCCGGCTATCCGGTCAACGCCCCGGGCGGTATCGGCGCAATCCCGGTTCCGTTCATCTTTGCACCGGCCAACGGCTCCACCTTTGGTCCGTACAGCCCGACAACCTGTGACGGCACGCAATACCAGCTGCGCAAGCAGAAGGACTTCAGCACCGAATGGCGCCTGATGGGGGATGCCGGGACGGTCAACTGGCAGCTGGGCGCCTATTACCTGCACATCAAGCGTACGGTGGGCGTCAGCCTTGGTGCCGATACGGGCCATGGCGTGATCAAGCAGCTGTACAACGCCCCGACATCGACCAACCCGACGACGCTGTTGCTCGCAGACCGGTTCAACACCAATGTCTACGCAGCCTTCGGTTCGGTTGAATGGAAGCCGAATGACAAGTTCGATGCAGGCTTGGCTGTGCGGTATGACATTGAGGATCGCAAATCGTCCTCGCTCGTCCCGACCGCGACTGACCCCTTCACCGGCGGCCCGATCAACCCAGGTCAGGCCTTCGGTGCGCTGACGGACAAGAGCGCAAGCTTCAAGCAGTTCGAGCCGAAGGTGACGCTCGCCTACAAGCCCAATGAAAACCTCAACATCTACGGCAACTGGGGCATTGGCTTCAAATCTGGCGGCTTCAACAACCAGGGTTCCGCCCAGCTGATCACCAACAGCTTCGTCAACTTCTTTGGCGCAAACGTGAGGGTCAACGACCAGTATAAGAAGGAATGGTCGAGCGCATTTGAAGCCGGCGTGAAGGGCAATCTTCTTGATGGCGCGCTGACCTTCGACCTCGCGGGCTATTACACGCAGGTCCACAACATGCAGTTCTTCGAATTCTTCGTCGGCGGCTTTGGCCTGCTGCGCGTTGTGTCGAACATCGACAAGGTTGACCTGAAGGGCGTGGAACTCTCGACAACGGTTAAGCCGGTCCGTGGCGTCAAGGTGTTCGGTTCGTTCAACTACACCGACAGCGAGATCAAGAAGAACAGCTCACGCCCCTATACGGTCGGCAACAAGTCCCCCTACACGGCGGACTATACGCTGAACCTTGGTGCGGAAGTTGAACATCCTGTCAGCAACACGCTGAAGGTCTTCGGCCGTGCCGACTATCGCCTGACCGGCCCGACCTGGTTCCACACGGTGCAGAACCAGTCGATCCCGACGCTGTTCTCCGGCCTGCTTCCGGGCTCGGCTCTGGCACTTCCGGCCTTTGTCGGTGACGGCAAATATGATGTCGCCCGCCGCAACGCGTTCGGTATCGTCAATGGCCGCATTGGTGTGCAGTCAGACCGCTTCGGCCTGTCGGTGTTTGCCAACAACCTGCTCAACAAGAGCTATCTCAACGAAGTCATCACGGCCGTTGAATTTGGCGGTTCGTTCATCACACCGGGCACGCGTCGCCTGATCGGTGTGGAAGGCAGCGTGAAGTTCTAAAATAAGAGCGCCTTTGGCGTCGCAGAGGCCCCGTCCTGTCACCCGACAGGGCGGGGCCTTTGCATTTAGGGGGTGGCATCGTCTGAAGCATTCGCCTGGTCGGCTAAGTCCGCATCTTCCTCAGCAAATTCCCGCGCAATATCGGCGTCCAGCTTATCCAGCGGCGCCTGTTTGAGCGCGCGGGCCTTGGCGAGTGCGCCTTCCACCGCCCAAGCGGCGGCGGCCGTCAGGGCAATCTTGCGTCGGCTTTCCAGCGGCTCTGCGGCGGCCTTGGCCCGTTGCAGGGCCTCCTGTTCCTGACAGACAGTTTCGGAAACGCGCATGGCGGTCGATCCTATCGTTTCATATGTTCCAGACCGGCCACAATGCCGCTCTTTTCGGAAGGTTTTGAGGCATTGGTTTTCGGCTTTTCCGCCTTGGGCTTGCGCACTTCGCGGTTCGATTTCTTCTGGGATTTGGCCATCATGATGTCCTTTCAGGAACGAGAGGCAGGCGCTGGGTCACGCCCAAAACAGGGCGCGGCAACCGATAGGGGTCGTAAAACAGCTTGGGTGCGATCCGGCGCAAGGACGCCTTTGTTCATAAGATCGTCCCTTAGATATGGGCGCGGACCACAGCCTTTGCAAGGCGCTGCCCCGAGGGCAACGATCAGCTGGCAGCACCACCTGCTAAAGAAGACGCTTGCATAGGGTGTGGGGCTGTGGCTCACTTGGCTTTAAGAGGACCGGCGCAACGTGCGGTACGCGGCGCTTTTTTGGGGAGCTGATCCATGCGTCTACACTATCTTGCGCTCCTGTGCGCCACCGTCTCATCGATTGCGGCCGCAGCGCCGGCCACCAAAGAGCAGCTGTTGCAGCCGCCGCCAAAGGCGCGCCACTACACGATCAGCTCCGCTGCCGGAAAACATGGCGACATCTGGTCCTGGACCACAGCCGACGGCGCTCTTGCCTATCGCATGTCGATGTCGCTGCGCGGCTGGATTACCGAAACAGACCAGATCACCCGTCTGCGGGCCGATGGTCAGCCCAGCATGATCGCGATCCGGGGCTATACCGACACCGGCGATGCCACGGAAGACTTCAGCGTTGATGCCGCCGGCGTTGCCCATTGGAAGACCGCTGTGGACGATGGCAGCGCGCCGCTGCTCAACAAGCGGTACAGCAGCTATGGCGGGACCTGGCTGGCCAGTGAGCTCGACATCAATGCTCTGGTGAAGGCCGGTGCAAAGGGTCTTGATCTGTTGCCGGGCGGCCATGCTACCCTCACCATTGGCAAGGCGACGCAGATTGACGGGCCGGACGGCAAAAAGACCGTCAAGCTGGCCTATGTTACCGGCGCAGGCTTTGCCCCCGCCCCGGTCTGGCTGGACGCGCGCAACCGCTATTTCGGCAATGCAGGCGGCATGTCACTGCTGCCTGCCGGATATGAGGCCGCCGGTGCGAAACTGAAAGACATACAGGATGCGACAACAGCGACGATGGTGCGCGATGTCGCCCATCATTTCCTGACGCCCACCAATAGGACGCCGACGCTGGTCGACAATGTCCTCCTCTTCGACGCGGTCGCCGGTCGCTATGTTGCCGACCGCGCCGTCCTGATCGCGGATGGACAGGTCAAGGCCGTCGCTGCGGCAGGGTCCATCAAGGCGCCGTCCGGTGCCACCGTGATCGACGGACGCGGCAAGACATTGCTGCCCGGCCTGTGGGATTCGCACCTGCATGTTGGCGGGGATGATTGGAACCTGCTGCAGAATGTGGCGACGGGCATCACCAATTATCGCAGCCCGGGCTCTATGATCGACGATTCGCTGAGCCTCCTGAAGCGGCGCAAGGCGGGCGATCTGCTCGCGCCCGAAGGTAAGATTTCTGTGATCATTGACCGCAAGGATCCGTTGGCCGCGCAGGGTGCCCTCACTGTATCTTCGGCAGACGAGGCGGTCGCGGCGGTCCACAAGATCAAAGAGGCCGGGCTTTGGGGGGCCAAGTTCTATACATCGATGACCCCGGCCTGGATCGCGCCCGCCGCCGCCGAGGCACACAAGCTGGGCCTGCATGTGCATGGCCACATCCCCGCCGGGATGCGCCCCATCGAAGCCGTCCGCGCCGGGTATGATGAGATTACGCACATCAATTTCATCATGATGCAGGCCATGCCGCAGGCGATTGTCGATAAGGCAAATACAGCGGCCCGCCTTGAGGGTCCGGCCAAATATGGCAAAGACGTGGACCTCGATTCCCCAGACATGCAGGCCTTTTACCGGGAGCTGGCGGAGCGGAAGACCATCGTGGACCCGACCTTAGTCGTTTGGGAAGGCACGCTGACATCAGACGGCACGACGATCTCCCCCGCTTATGCGCCTTATGCGAGCATCTCACCGCCCGCCGCGGCCCGCAGCTGGAAGATTGGTGGCTATCCGCTGTTCGATGGCCTGACACGCGACGATTTCCGGGCCAGCTTTGCGAAGATGACAGGCCTTGTCGGGCGGCTGCAAAAAGCCGGCGTCCGCATTCTCGCCGGTACCGATGGTTCGGGTCTCGAAATCGTCCGGGAGCTTGAGCTCTATCAGAAGGCCGGGCTGACAAATGAAGAAGCGCTGCAGACCGCAACCATTCTGCCCGCACGCGTCACCGGCATGGACGCCCAGTTCGGGTCCATTGACCCCGGCAAGATGGCGAGCCTGATCCTGGTCGACGGTGACAGCTCCAAAGACCTCGCCAATCTGCGCCATGTCTCCACCGTCTTCCTCGACGGCTACCGGCTCGACGGCGCAGCCCTCCGCAAAGCGAGCGGGTTCAGCGGGATGCCAAAATAAGGCGGCGCAAGGCAGCGCCAGCCACATCGCCCCAGCATGACCTTTTGCGCGGCTAAGAACCCAGGGTGAAGGTTGATCTGTCGCTTTTGAATTGAACCATATCAACCCTCAACTGAACATGGTGTGGAAACATCTCTGTCGCGGCGAGTTAAACAAGCTGACAGATGAAGAGACATCACCGCCGGATCCTTTTTGTGGCCTTGGCCGCATTGGCCTTGGCCATCGCCGGGTACTGGCTGTTCGCGCCCCGCGGCCAAGCTGTGGCGACGCTCACCGTCCAAAAGGCGCCGGCAGACCGTGTCCTTGCCGTGAATGGGCGGATCCGACCCCGCCTTCAGGTCGACATCCGCCCGTCGCTTGGTGGGGAGTTGGTTGCCCTGCCCTTTGACGTCGGAGACCGGGTGGCTGCAGGGCAGGTGATTGCCAAGATCGACGATGCCCCTGAACAGGCCGCCATCGCCCAAGCGCAGGCCTCGGTAGCCACACAGCAGGCGACACTTGCACAGGCCCGGCGGGACTTGGCGCGGTTCGTGGCCCTTGGGCAGTTTTCCACCAAGCGAGAGGTTGAACAGCGTCGTCTGACCGTTCTGGAAGGTGAGCGTGAGCTCAGCCGCCGTCAGGCCGCCGTCGTGCAGGCAAGTGAACTACGCGACCGGCGTGTGCTGCGCGCGCCCTTTGCCGGGGTCATTCTGGAGCGACCCGTCGACCCCGGGCAGACCGTCGGGCTGGACAGCGTCATTTACCGTTTGGCCGACCTCTCAAGTCCGGAAATCAGTGTCGAGGTCGACGAAGTCTACGCAGCAGAAATTCGGCCGGGAATGGACGCAACGATGGCCATGCCCGGGCAGCAACGCCCACTCAAAGCAAAGGTGCTGCATGTCGAACCCCGCGTTGATCCAGCCACGGGTGCGCGCGCGGTTCGCTTGGGCCTGACCGGCGGTGCCGTCGATGCGCCCTCCGGGCTGACCGTCACCGTCAATCTGCTCATCGAACGGCGGAATGACGCCATCAGTGTGCCAAGGAGTGCCCTGATTTCCTCGGGCACCACAACCAAGGTACGTATTGTCGGCACGGACAATGTCGTCACCGAACGGAGGGTCACCATCATCGACTGGCCGGCCGATTCGGTCATTGTCACCCAAGGCCTTCAGCCGGGCACGCGGATATTGGCAGATCCCGGTTCAGCCGCGCCGGGCAACAGGGTGCGGGTCAGCCCGTAAAATGACGCCCTATGCTGTCAAACTGGCCTTCCGGCATTTGTTCTCCCACCCCGGGCAGACCGCGTTGCTGATGGCCGGGGTGGCGCTTGGCGTCAGTGTCTTTATCTTCATGAGCGCGCTGATCGGCGGGCTGGCCACTTTGCTCACGCTGCGCACCGTCGGCAGCATTCCGCACATCGTGCTGGAAAGGCCCGATCGTGACCCGACGGTTTTGGTCAATCATCCTGGTGCGCAAGTGGTGCTGCAAAAGGACCTCAGCCGGCGCGATCAGATTGCGATTTGGCAGCCGATGATCCCGATCATCGAAAAGACGGCCGGGGTGATCGCCGTCTCCCCGCAGATCAGGGGCTCTGCCTTTGTTGTGCGCGGGCAGGCCGTGTCACCGGTCGGCGTCATCGGGACCATGGCAGGCAAATTGTCAGAGATCGCCAACATTGACGCCGCGATCATTGCGGGCTCGGCTAGCCTGCCCGCAGACGGCATTCTGATCGGCAGCGTTCTTGCGCGCGATCTAGGGCTTCGGGTGGGGCAGGTCGTGCAAATCACGTCCGACCGTGGACGTTCCCGCAGCTTTCGCATTGGCGGGGTCTTTACCTTGGGCATTGCCAGTGCGGATCGACAGTCCATCTATATGAACTTCACAACGGCCAGAGCTCTGTTCGACCTGTCGACCGGTGTCTCGCGGATCGAGATCAAGGTGCGGCCCGCAACCGACGCCGCAGGCATCGCCGAACACCTCCGCCTGTCGACAAGCCTTAAGGCCACGGCCTGGACGGAAGACAATCAGCAGCTTTTTGAAGGTCTGGATGCACAGGCCCGCACCGGCACCATCATCAAGGCCTTCTCGCTGGTCACCATCATCGTCGGGATCGCGAGTGCGATGCTGCTGTCCATTGTCCGGCGACAGGCGGAGATCGGGATCATGCGCGCAATGGGCGCCAGCCGCGGCCTCGTCATCTCGATCTACGTGCTGGAAGGGACCTTGATCGGCCTCATCGGCGCGATCATGGGGGCGTTGGCCGCATGGCTGGCGCTGCTGCCGCTGCCCCCGGTGAGTGCGGTAAAAAGCGGAGGTCTGCCGATTGATCGGCAACAGGGGGACTTCCTTTTGGCGATTGCGCTGACGACCATTGCCGCAATGCTGGCCTCAGTCTTACCAGCCCGCCACGCTGCGCGAATCGACCCGGTTGAGGCGATCGGGGCATGACCAAGGCGCCCATCCTGTCTGTGACCGGCCTGACCAAAGACTTTGGCGAAGGCGAGACCCAGACCCATGTGCTCAAAGACATCAGCCTTGCGATGGTGGAAGGCGAGATGGCGGCACTGCTGGGCCCCTCAGGTTCAGGCAAAAGCACTTTGCTGACCATCCTTGGCACCCTGATGCGGGCCAGCGGTGGCACCTATGACATGCTCGGTGTGGACCTGATGCATGTCAGCGAAGCGCAGCGTACCGAATTCCGAAGTAAGAATTTGGGCTTTGTCTTCCAATTTCATCATTTGCTGCCTGATCTTTCAGCTCTGGAAAATGTCATGATGCCGGCCGCCTGCGCGGCAGGCTGGGAAACCGCACCAATGCGTGACAGGGCCAGCGAGTTGCTGGATGCGGTCGGCCTTTCAGATCACCGGGATTTTCGTCCAGCGGCCTTGTCCGGCGGCCAGCGCCAGCGCGTTGCGGTGGCGCGTGCGCTCATCAACAATCCAGTGCTGGTCCTCGCCGATGAACCAACCGGCAATCTTGATCGGGAGTCCGCGGATCACGTGATGGACCTGATGCGTACGATCAATCAAAAGATGGGCAGTAGTTTCCTCATCTCCACCCATGACGAGCGTATTGCTGCACGGTGTCAGCGTCGGATCGAGCTTCTGGATGGCCGGATCGTCCGATCCTGAATTTGCTGTGAGTACCGGAAAATGGTGCCCGGGGACGGATTCGAACCGCCGACACGCGGATTTTCAATCCGCTGCTCTACCAACTGAGCTACCCGGGCATCCGCAAGCGGGGCCTGCGAGGTTGGAGGGCGCCTATAAGCAGGCTTAGGCGTCGCTGTCCAGCCCCGAATCTGCTTCATCATCGTCGATGCGCGCGGGCACCTTATACGCCTCCCCCAGCCAGTTGAGCAGATCACGGTCCTTGCATCCGCGCGAGCAGAAGGGGAGGTGGTCAACGGCGGCAGGCTTGCGGCACAAGGGGCAGAGCGCGGGCTTGTTATCGTGTTTGGGAGACATGGCCGCTCCATAGCGCAAGTTTCGGGTCCGCGACCAGTGTCACAGCACCACCAAGGCGCGGGGCCAGTTGATCCGTCGCCTGCGCCACCTCCAGCGCCTTGACGACCATGGGCGCTGCGGTGATCGTGACAGCCCCAATCAGGCCAGACCGTTCCGCCCGGCGCGTCAGCGCGCCTGCCGCGCGGCGGGACGGATCATCGCGTACCAGTTCAATCAGTGAGCGGCGCGGGCGCGGACGGACAATCTGCATGAGGCCAAAGCCGTTGACGGCGGTGGCCTCCGCCCCTTCGCCGACACCGGCCATCACCGCATCAGCCGCCTTCTTGCGGGCCTCCTTGTTCGACATGGTGGGAAAATCAATCACCGTGCTGCCACCAATGCCGAACAGCCGGATCGCCCGGCCTGCCGCCGTTGCCGCCGCCAGGGCCAGCGCATCCGGATCCAGCCAGCCATCAACGTCGATCAGCGTCATCGCCTGTGTCGGGATGATCGAGAGCGACCCGCCGGGGAAATCGACCTGGCCGGTTTCCGCCTGTTCGAGGATTTCGCTCCACCCGGCCTCTTCGAGCAGATCCGGGCCATGCGGCTCCACCGTGACGATCCGGTGATCTGTGGCCTCCAGTCGGGCCAACAATGCAGGTGCGTTGCCTGTAGCGGCCTCCGGGGGTGCCGGCCGGGCTTTGGCGCGCTTTTGGATGCGGCCATCAAATATCGGCTCCCGGACGATCTCGACAAGGATCTCGCTTTTGAGGGCGGTTCTGTCTGGAAGAGGTTCCAGAACCGCTTCAAAGTCGGGGTTGGTGTCAGGGGCTGCCCCCGGCGCGGACAGGCGCACAATCGCCCGGCGGCCCGGGACCTGAATCTCGACGACGCGCATCGGGAGGACATCCCCCGGCTGGAGGGGTGCTGGAAAAATCTCCAGATGCGCCTCAACCGCGCGACCACCTTCGAGGAGAAGCGCCCGGTTTTCGCCCAGGCCCTTCTCGTACAGCCACTCAGCCATTGAGGAGGCCCGCTGCCTGCAACAGGGCGCGGGTTTCAAACAAGGGCAGTCCCATCACGCCGGAGTGCGAGCCGGAAAGCGTGCGGACAAAAGCTTCAGCATAGCCTTGGACGGCATAGCCGCCCGCTTTGCCATGCCATTCCCCACCCGCGACATAGGCGTCAATCTCTGCCGCACTGAGCCGTTTAAAGGCCAGCGTGCTGGTGGAGACGCGGTGGCGCGCCTTGCCTGTGGCATCGATCAGCGTGACGGCAGAATGGACGCGGTGACGGCGGCCGGACAGCAGCGTAAGGAAAGCGCGGGCGTCGGCCTCGCTCTCCGCCTTGCCAAGGATGCGCGCGCCGACAGCAACCACTGTATCGGCAGACAGGATGGCGGCCCCTGCGTGCCGCGCGGCCACAACAATCGCCTTTTCCGCCGCGATGCGTTTCGCATAGGCCAAGGGGCGCTCGCCCTTATGCGGCGTTTCATCACAATCGGCTGGGTCAACCAGATCAGGCGACACACTGATGCGCTTCAGCAGCTCAAGCCGCCGTGGGGAAGCTGATGCGAGGACGAACATCACGGGGCTAGGCCCGGTGTCCGTCACTTGAAGCGATAGGTGATGCGGCCCTTGGTCAGATCATAGGGCGTCAGTTCAACAAGGACATCGTCACCGACGAGAACGCGGATGCGGTTCTTACGCATCTTGCCTGCGGTGTGGCCTAGGATTTCATGATCATTCTCAAGCTTTACGCGGAACATGGCGTTCGGCAGCAGTTCCACAACTGTGCCGCGCATCTCGAGAAGTTCTTCCTTGGCCATGCAATCTCTTTGGCTACCGTTTTCGCTGGGCGCGGTCCTTAAACCGCAATTGGACAAAAGAAAACCCCGCCCGGATGGTTCCGGACGGGGCTTCTTCAACCAAAAGTCAAAGATGACTTACATCGCAGCGTGATAGAGCGCTGCAAGAAGCAGCAATGCGACGATGTTGGTGATCTTGATCATCGGGTTCACGGCCGGACCTGCGGTATCCTTGTAAGGATCGCCGACAGTGTCGCCCGTCACAGCAGCCTTATGGGCTTCAGAGCCCTTGCCGCCGTGATGGCCGTCTTCGATGTACTTCTTGGCATTGTCCCAAGCACCACCGCCCGACGTCATCGAGATGGCGACGAAGAGGCCGCCCACGATCACACCGAGAAGGAGAGCACCGAGGGCTGCAAAGCCTTCTGCCTGACCGGCCACAGCCGTGATCACGAAATAGACCACGATCGGAGCCAACACTGGCAGCAGCGAGGGAACGATCATTTCCTTGATCGCCGCCTTGGTGACCAGATCAACCGTGCGCGCATAGTTCGGCTTGGTTTCATAGGTCATGATGCCGGGGTTGTTCTTGAACTGGTCACGAACGTCCTTCACCACTTCACCAGCCGCGCGACCCACAGCCGTCATGCCCATCGCACCGAACAGGTACGGCAGGAGCGCGCCGAGCAGCAGCCCGACGATGACATAGGGGTTTTCAAGGCCGAAGTTCACACTGAGATCAGGGAAGAATTCCCGAAGATCGTTCGTGTAGGCCGCAAACAGCACGAGCGCTGCAAGACCTGCCGAACCAATGGCATAGCCCTTGGTCACAGCCTTGGTGGTGTTGCCAACAGCATCCAGAGCGTCGGTCTTTTCACGGACCGAATCATCCAAGCCTGCCATTTCGGCAATGCCGCCAGCGTTATCCGTCACCGGACCATAAGCGTCGAGCGCAACAACCATGCCGGCCAGCGCCAACATTGCGGTTGCGGCAAACGCAATGCCGATCACGCCTGCCAACTGATAGGCAATGATGATGCCGGCACAGATGACGAGTGTCGGCAGTGCCGTTGATTCAAGGCTGATCGCCAGACCCTGAATGACGTTGGTGCCATGGCCTGTTTCAGATGCCTTCGCGATCGAACGGACCGGACGGTAGTTGGTGCCGGTGTAATATTCCGTGATCCAGATGATCAGACCCGTGATGGAAAGACCAAGGAACATGCAATAAAACAGCGTGCGTCCCGTAAAGCCACCGGTGCCGTCAAGGTTGGCGCCGATGTTCGTTTCCATGTCACCCAATGCATATTGCGTGGCAAACCAGATCGCCGGGATCGATGTGATCGCGGTGACGAGGAAGCCCTTATACATGGCGCCCATGATGTTCTTGGAACTGCCGAGCTTGACGAAATACGTGCCAAGGATCGACGTGATGACGCAGACGCCACCAATCAGAAGCGGCAGGCTCATCAACGGCAGCAACTGATCACCCGCGCCCTTAACAAGCAGCGCGATGAGAACCATGGTTGCCCCGATGGTGACGACATAGGTTTCAAAAAGGTCAGCCGCCATGCCGGCACAGTCACCGACATTGTCACCGACATTGTCGGCGATCACAGCCGGGTTGCGGGGATCATCTTCCGGAATTCCGGCTTCAACCTTGCCGACCAAGTCAGCGCCAACGTCAGCAGCCTTCGTGAAGATGCCGCCGCCGAGACGGGCGAAGATGGAAATGAGCGATGCCCCGAAGGCAAGCGCCACGAGCGCATCAACGACGATGCGGTCGCTCGGCGCATGACCGGCCGGACCTGTCAAATACCAGAAGAAGACCGAAATCGCGAGGAGCGCGAGACCCGCCACGAGCATGCCGGTGATCGCCCCCGCGCGGAATGCCATGGTCAGGCCTTCCTGCAGGCCTGTCTGCGCGGCAGCTGCCGTGCGGACGTTGGCGCGCACCGAGATGTTCATCCCGATGAAGCCTGTTGCGCCCGAAAGAACAGAGCCGAGGACAAAGCCTACGGCCGAAATTGGCCCCAGAAAAACGGCGACCAGAACGGCCACGACAACGCCGACAATGGCGATGGCGCGATACTGGCGGCCAAGATAGGCGCCAGCGCCTTCCTGAATGGCCGCAGCGATTTCCTGCATCTTTTCATTCCCGGCAGACGCGCCGAGCACCTGGCGGCTCGTCACGAAGCCGTACAGGACGGCCAACAGGCCGCATGCAATAGCAATATTAACAATCATCAGGGTTATCCCTTTCCCCCATACGTGTGCGGACTCCCGAGACTTTTGAGGCCTCTGGCGAAGTTCGGCGGGGGTATGAAGCCTGCGAGTCGCCTTTGCAACCCTTTGGCAACCATCCTAGCCGTGGAGCCAGCCGAGCCTTTCAGGCAAGGGAACCGGGCCAGCGGCATCAACGAGTTGCAAACCGGACCCGCGCACGATCTGACCGATCCGCGTCACACGGCCGGGCACGTGCGGCGGCGGCAGCGACGCGGTGAAAAGAAGGGCATAGTCATCGCCCGCACACGCCGCGCGCAGCCGCGCCGCTCGGTCAGCCCCAAACGCCATCGCCTCGGCCGACATCGGCATGGCATCGAGATCAATCAGAACCGCCGCACCGCTCGCATCCGCCAAACGCTTCGCGTCGATCAGCAGCCCGTCTGAGACGTCCATCATCGCGGTCACATGGCCGGACAGGCCCCGTCCGCTCTCCAGCAGCGGCATCGGGCGGCGATAGGCATTCAGCAGCACCTCCGGCCCTTGTCTTTTGCCCAGGGCGATCTCCAGACCAAGGCCTGCATCTCCGATGACACCTGCCACATAGAGAACATCGCCTGGGGCCGCACCGATGCGCGACGGCGGGGCAACGGTGACCCGCCCGATCGCTGTCAGCCCGAATGTACGCGGCGCGCCGTCCGGCATGACGACCGTGTCCCCGCCGAGCAAAGGCACGTCCATCGCGCGCGTTGCCGCGCCCAGCCCGTCAACAAAGGCGGCATTCCACGCCGCATCGCGCGTCAGCCCGGTTCCGGCAAGAATACCAACGGGCGTGGCCCCTTTGGCCGCCAGATCAGACAGGTTTACCGCCACCAGCTTCCAAGCGACATCGGCGGGGCTGTCATCGGGCAGGAAGTGCACGCCTTCCACGATCATGTCATGCGTCAGCACCAGATCCCCCAGCACCGCGACATCATCCATCAGCCCGCGCGCGCCACGATCCGTTGCGATGCGCCTCAGACCGGTGAGAAAATCATTCTCGACGCTCATTGTCCCCGAAGCCCTGGATTGAGCGATAGGATCGAGAGCAGAAAAGAGCGGGGCTTTTTGATCAGCGCCTTGTCGAACACCACTTTCAGGCCAACAGACTGCGCAATATCCCCCACGAAATGGATGCAGTTGCTCTTGTTGAGATTGTAGCTCTTGCCCGGCCGCGTGCGCCAGCGCTCCACCACCGTCAGCACGTCATGATATTGCCGGTCGTCGAGACGGACGGAAAATTGCCGGTCGCTTGAGGCGACATAGCTGGGCTTGGAGATCTCAACGACCCCGGCGACCGAGCCCATCAGGATGGCCGGGGTCAGCGCCTTGGCTGTAAATCCATAATTGGTGTCCACCTCGCGTCCATCCTCTGTTTTTCCCTTCAGCGCCACAAAGGCATGCGGGAAGGAAGAGCCAAGCTCATGCGAATAGAAGGAAAGGACGACCTGTGCCGCCGCCGGGGCCGGCAACAGAAAGAGGGCGAGGATCATCCCCAAAATTCGCATTGGCGTGACCGGCTCCTTTGGTTACGACGCGTCTTAAAGACATAAGAGGGGATTTAAAATGGCTGAACGCAAAGCGATCTTCATCACCGGCGGCGCATCGGGCATCGGGCGTGCGGTGGCGGTGCACTTCGCAAAAAAGGGCTGGTTCATCGGGCTAGCCGACATCAACGATGCAGGCTCCGCAGAAACAGCGGCCATGCTGCCGGCAGGGCAGAGCGCGACCTACCATCTGGATGTCCGCGATGGGGACCAATGGACAGCGACCCTTGCCGCCTTCTGGAAAGATGCGGGTGAACGGATGGACGTGCTGTTCAACAATGCCGGCATCGGCAAGGGCGGGCCGTTCAAAGACGTTCCGTCAGTCGACCATGATCTGATGCTCGACATCAACCTGAAGGGGGTCATCCGCGGTGCGGAAGCCGCCTTCCCCTATCTTGCCAAAACACCCGGCTCCTGCCTGCTCAACACCTGTTCGGCCGCTGGCATCTATGGCTCGGGCGGGCTGGCCGTCTATGCCGCCACCAAATTCGGCGTGCGCGGGTTGACCGAAGCGCTCGACATCGAGTGGGCCCCACACGGCGTGAAGGTCCGCAGCCTAATGCCAAGCTTCATCGACACACCGATCCTTGACGGGATTTCATCCGGCTCCAACCGCTCCTCCCGCGAGACGCTGAAGGAAGCAGGTTTTGAGATTTCACCCGTGGAACTGGTGGCAGAGGCGGCCTGGAATGCCATTGAAGGCAAGAAGGTCCACACGCTGGTCGGCAAAACCGCGGGTCAGCTTGCCTTCCTTGCGCGGTTCGTGCCGGGCATGATCCGCAATCGGGCGAAGCGCCTGCAGGACGCAGGAGTTTAAAACGAATGTCGTCGTGCCAGCGGAGGCTGGCATCTCATCCGTGCCCGGCCACGAGACCCCAGCCTCCGCTGGGGTGACGCGCTATCACCGGAATGGCCGGCCCTAAACCGTCAGCACGATCTTCCCGACATGGGTGCCGGATTCCATGCGGGCATGGGCGGCGGCGGCTTCAGCCAGCGGGAAGGTCTGGTCCATCACAGGGCGCAGCTGGCCGCCTTCAATAAGTGGCCAGACCGTGCGGCGCAGTTCATCGGCGACCAAGGTTTTGAATTCGACTGAACGGGGCCGCAGCGTGGAACCCGTCATCATCTGGCGGCGGACCATGAGCGCGGCAATGTTGATTTCGGCCGTCATGCCGCGCTGAACGGCGATGGTGACATGGCGGCCATCTTCGCCGAGGCATTGCAGATTGCGCGGCACATAGTCCCCGCCGACCATGTCGAGGATGAGATGGACCCCTGTGCCGCCGGTGATCGTGGACACTGCCTCTACAAAATCGACCGCATTATAGTTGATCGCATGGTCCGCCCCCAGACCCAGCGCGGCGGCGCATTTGTCATCAGACCCGCAGGTGACGATGACGGTCAGGCCAAAAAGCTTGCACAGCGCAATCGCCATCGTGCCGATGCCGCTTGTCCCGCCATGGATCAAAATGGTTTCACCTTCGCGCGCATATCCGCGCTCAAAAACATTGGTCCACACAGTGAACAGCGTTTCCGGAATGGCGGCGGCTTCCTCCATCGACAGGCTGTCCGGCACGCTTAGGCATTGGCCAAGCGGCGCGACGCAATATTGGGCATAACCCCCGCCCGCGACGAGCGCGCAAACGCGCGTGCCGACCAGTGTGGGCTCCACGCCGTCCCCAACCGCAACAATCTCGCCTGCAATCTCAAGCCCGGGAATAGAGGTGGCCCCAGGCGGCGGGGCATACATGCCGCGCCGCTGGAGCACGTCGGGCCGGTTCACGCCGGCGGCGGCGACTTTGACGAGCACTTCGCCTGCCGCAGGCGCGGGCACAGGCCGCTCAACCGGCTGGAGGACGTCTGGCCCGCCGGGGGCAGCTGGATCAATGCAGATCATAGTCGATGGCAGGCTCATTCAACGCTCCCTTGTTGCGCAAGCCCGTAGGGGCAAAAACATCCTCTGGTCAACGCATCGATACAGTCACTGACTTGACTTCAAATCGCTTTCGAAGGACGTTTGAGAGATGGATCTCGATGACCTTTTTGCCAAGCGCCCGCAAGATCCGCTGACCCTGTTGGCGAAGCAGGATCTCGACCCCCTTTCGGTCGAAGAGTTGGCGCTGCGCAAAGAGGTTTTGCAGGCGGAAATCGCCCGCACTGAAAGCAAGATGACCGCCGTCGTTAACTTCAGGGCAAGCGCCGACGCCCTATTCCGGAAGTGAACGGGACGTGGGTGGTCTTGATCTCGGGGCACCGGCACCCGACATGGGTGTCTTAAGGAGCGTTTGAATGCCGTCTTTTGCCCGAGAACTTGAAACCACCCTGCACAATGCGCTGGGCGCGGCCGCAAGCCGCAAGCACGAATATGCGACGCTGGAGCATCTGCTCCTCGCGCTCATCGATGATGTCCATGCGTCCAAGGTGATGATCGCCTGTGGTGTGGATACGGGTGAGTTGAAAGACACCGTGGCCCATTATCTGGACACCGAACTGGAATCGCTGCGGCTGGAAGGTGAATCCGATCCTTCCCCGACCAGCGGGTTCCAGCGTGTTGTCCAGCGCGCCATCCTCCACGTCCAATCTTCCGGCCGGGATGAGGTGACAGGCGCCAATGTGCTCGTCGCCCTGTTCTCGGAACGCGAAAGCTATGCCGTCTATTTCCTCCAGCAGCAGGATATGAGCCGTCTGGATGCTGTCAGCTTCATCAGCCACGGCGTCGGCAAGGGCAGCGACGTGCCCGAGCAGAAGAAGCCGGAAGGCAATGAGGAGCGCGAGGAAAAGAAGCAGCCGGCCGAAGCCAAGGGCAAGCAGGAATCGGCGCTCAAGCAATTCTGCGTCGACCTCAATGAAAAAGCCAAGATCGGTAAGGTTGACCCGCTGATCGGGCGTGGCCCCGAAGTGGACCGCACCGTCCAGATCCTGTGCCGCCGGTCCAAGAACAATCCGCTTTATGTGGGTGAGCCCGGCGTCGGCAAAACCGCGATTGCCGAAGGTTTAGCCCGCAAGATCATCGAAGGCG
This sequence comes from uncultured Sphingomonadaceae bacterium, assembly GCA_937996655.1. GTDB lineage: Bacteria > Pseudomonadota > Alphaproteobacteria > Sphingomonadales > Sphingomonadaceae > Aquisediminimonas. Next base: position 41,864 of record CALKUK010000016.1, read on the forward strand.
ATGTGCCTGATGTTCTGAAGGAAGCTGTCATCTACTCGCTCGACATGGGCGCACTCCTGGCGGGCACACGCTATCGCGGTGACTTTGAAGAGCGGCTGAAGGCGGTGGTGAATGAGTTGGAAAAGCTGCCCCACGCCATCTTGTTCATCGATGAAATCCACACCGTCATCGGTGCAGGCGCAACATCGGGTGGGGCGATGGATGCATCCAATCTGCTCAAGCCTGCGCTGTCGGGCGGTCAGATCCGGTGCATCGGCTCCACCACCTATAAGGAATTCCGCAACCACTTCGAAAAGGACCGTGCGCTGCTGCGCCGCTTCCAGAAGATCGACGTGAATGAGCCGACGATTGAGGATACGATCAAAATCCTCGCCGGTCTGCGCTCTGCCTTTGAGGATCACCACAAGGTCAAATACACGCCCGACGCCATCAAGGCGGCTGTCGAGCTGTCGGCACGCTACATTAATGATCGCAAGCTGCCCGATAAGGCCATCGACGTGATCGATGAGGTTGGCGCCATGCAGATGCTGGTGCCCGCCAACAAGCGCAAGAAGACGATCACCTCCAAGGAAATCGAAGCCGTTATCGCAACGATGGCGCGCATCCCGCCCAAATCTGTCTCAAGCGACGACAAGAAGACGCTGGAAACGCTGGAAGGTGATTTGAAGCGCGTTGTCTTTGGGCAGGATACGGCGATTGAGGTGCTGTCGAGCGCGATCAAGCTGTCCCGCGCGGGTCTCCGCGATCCTGACAAGCCCATCGGTAACTATCTCTTCTCCGGTCCGACCGGCGTCGGCAAGACCGAAGTTGCGCGTCAGCTCGCCTCCATCATGGGCATTCCGCTCCAGCGGTTTGACATGTCGGAATATATGGAGCGCCACTCGGTCAGCCGCCTCATCGGCGCGCCTCCGGGCTATGTCGGCTATGATCAGGGCGGCCTTTTGACCGATGCCATCGATCAGCAGCCGCATTGCGTGCTGTTGCTCGACGAGATCGAAAAGGCGCATCCGGATCTGTTCAACATCCTGTTGCAGGTGATGGACAATGGTCGCCTGACCGACCACCACGGGAAGACAGTCGATTTCCGCAATGTCATCCTGATCATGACAACCAATGCCGGCGCGTCAGACATGGCGCGGGAGAGCATCGGCTTTGGCGATATCAGCCGCGAAGATGTGGGCGAAGATGCCGTCAAAAAGCTCTTCACGCCGGAATTCCGCAACCGTCTCGATGCCATCGTGCCGTTCGCCTATCTGCCGCCGCAGGTGGTGACCCGCGTCGTCGACAAGTTCATCCTGCAGCTTGAGCTCCAGCTGGCGGACCGTGATGTCCACATCAAGTTGGATCAGGCGTCGAAGGATTGGCTGACCGAGCGGGGCTATGACAAGCTGTACGGCGCCCGCCCGATGGGCCGCCTGATCCAGGAAAAGATCAAGCAGCCACTCGCCGAGGAACTGCTATTCGGCAAGCTCGTCCATGGCGGCGAAGTCAGCGTCCATATGAAGGATGGGGCGCTCAACTTCGAAATCGTCGCCGCCCCGCCCAAAAAGGGCAAAAAAGGCGGCAAGGCGGGGGCTAAGGCAAGCGCCTGAGCTCAGAGATATTTCCTGAAATGCGCCAGAGCCCGTGACCAACCGTCACGGGCCGCGGCTTCGTTATAGCTGGGCCGGTAGTCGGCAAGAAAGCCATGATCGGCCTGCGCATAGAGGTGCAGCGAAGACGGCTTCTTTGCGGCTTTGAGTGCGGCGTTCATCGCCTCGACGTCGGCCACCGGAATCCCCTTGTCGAGCGCACCATAGAGGCCGAGCACCGGCGCCTTGATATCCGCGACCAACTCAATCGGGTTGCGCGGCTGAAGCTCGGTGCCCTGCCCCTTCAGCCGCCCATACCAGGCAACGCCTGCCTTCAGCTTCGGGTTGTGCGCGGCATAGAGCCAGGTGATCCGCCCGCCCCAGCAATAACCGGTAATGCCGATCCGTCTGGCATTGCCCCCATCGCCGCCGACAAAGGCTGTCAGCGCGTCCAGATCCCCCATCACCTGCGCATCCGGCACCTTGGAGACGATATCGGCGAACAGCTTTTTGAAATCGGCGACTTTGGTGGCGTCGCCCTGCCGCTGATACAGGTCCGGCGCGATGGCATAATAGCCCGCTTTGGCGAAGCGGCGGACGATATCACGGATCCATTCGTGAACCCCGAAAATTTCCTGCACGACGATGATGACCGGCAGGTTGGTTTTCCCCTTTGGCTTGGCGCGATAGGCACCCATCTGGATGCCACCCGTCGCAAACGCCACCATCCCCGCGTCCAATCCGTCGGCTGAGGTCGCAATGGCGGTGGCGGACAAAGGTTGGGCAGCCAAAGCATAGCTGGCCGCAACAACGGTTCCAGCCAAAGCCTGACGCCGCGTGACGCCGGTGTCGGCAATCCAGCTCTGGTCCGGGGGGAGCGGCATATCTCGTGCGTCAGACATGGGCGAATCTCCTTTTCAGCTCATGCTAACGCCGCAGAGGCTTTGCACAAAGTCTTCTGCGTCCCTGCGCGAACCAGATCGCACCATAGAAAAGGCCCGGCAGGTTTCCCCGCCGGGCCTTCTTGTTTCAATCCGCCAAGCGGCTGATCAGTTGCGGTTGCCCATGAAGCTGAGCAGGAACTGGAACATGTTGATGAAGTCGAGATAGAGCGACAGCGCGCCCATGATGACCGTCTTCCCAACCATGTCGGTGCCCGCAACATAAGCATACATCGATTTGATGCGCTGCGTGTCATAGGCGGTGAGGCCCGCGAACAGCAGCACGCCGATGAAGCTGATGACGAGGTTCATCGTGCCCGACTGCATGAAGATGTTGATGATCGATGCCACGATCAGTCCAACAAGCCCCATGATCAGGAAGGTGCCGAAGCCCGACAGATCCTTCTTGGTCGCATAGCCCCACAGGCTCAGCCCGGCGAACGCCGCCGAGGTTGCGAAGAATGTCTGTGCAATCGAGGCGCCGGTGTAGATCAGGAAGATCGACGACATCGACAGGCCCATGACCGTTGCGAAGCCCCAGAAACAGGCCTGAAGCGTGAAGGTCGACATACGGTTGAGGCCAAAGTTCATGGCCATCACAAAGGCCAGCGGCGACAGGATGATGAGCCATTTCAGAATGCCGGGGCCGAACATGATGTTCTGCGCCGCACCCGAAGACGCAAACAACAGGGCGACGATGCCGGTAAGCAGGACGCCCGAACCCATATAGTTGTAAACAGACAGCATGTAGGACCGCAGGCCCGCATCGACTGCGGCACTGCGCGCACCGACGTCAACGGCCGGAGCCGCACCCACCGAACGGGGGTCTGACCAGTTCGCCATCGTAACTCTCTCCAAAATAACAGACCGGCACAATCACCGGATGTGATGAAATATCGTGCGTCTGATGAAAAATTCAAGCGAAACACGACAGGCGCTTGCCGGCAGGGCTGTTGCGTCGCCCATCCGGCCTTCCGCTACCCCAATGGCAATCCTGCAAAACTGCTTTGAACAGGCCACATTGTCTGTAAGATTGCGTCAAAGAAAAGGAAATCGGGGGGAGAGACATGGCCGGATCAGCCTATCGCATTTACGTGCTTGTCCTGTTGATGGTCATTTACGCCTTCAACTTTCTCGACCGGCAGGTTGTCACCATCATCGCGCCCTATCTCAAAGAGGATATGGGCGTGTCCGATGCCCAGATCGGCCTGTTGTTCGGCACGGCCTTTGCTCTGTTCTACGCTGTTTTCGGCCTGCCACTCGCCAAGCTGGCCGATGGCTGGAACCGTGTTCGGACCATCTCCATCGGCCTTGGCTTCTGGTCAGCGATGACAGCAGCCTCCGGGCTGGCCTCTTCCTTTGCCCAGCTTGGCTCGGCGCGCATTGGCGTCGGCATTGGGGAGGCGAGCGCCTCCCCTGCCGCATATTCGCTGCTGCAGGATTATTTTCCCAAATCCATGCGGGCGACGGTGCTCGCGCTTTATTCAGCCGGCATCTACCTCGGCTCGGGCGCGTCGCTCGTTTTTGGCGGTGTTGTGATCGACTATTGGGCGACGCACTATACCGCCGCCACCGCGCCCTTTGGCTTGTCAGGCTGGCAGGCGACCTATTTCGCCTTTGGCCTGCCCGGCATTTTCCTCGCGCTGTTGATGTGGTTCACGGTGCGCGAACCGGTTCGCGGGGCGATTGACGGCATCCCCACCCCCGGCACGCCGCGGCCCTTCCATGCCGTTCTGGCCGAATTCGGGGCGATGCTGCCGCCCTGGAACTGGCGCGGCTATGCGCGGATGACCGGTGCCAACAAAACGGTCCTTGCCAACGTCCTGCTGCTCGCCGTCATCATCCTCGCCGCCGCAACCATTGTTGTCGTCACCGACGGTCTTCTCCGCCCTGAAAAACGCGCAGTTGTCGCGATACTCGCCGGGATCAGGATCACGACCAACATGGTGCAATGGGGCGCTCTTGCCGTTGGCGTCTATTGTGTGGGCAGCTGGCTGCAGACCATCCGCCTGCGGGACCCGGCCTGTTTCGCTCTGGTCGCCAATCCCGGCTTTATCGCGTTGACGGTCACGGGCGGGCTGATGTCCTATATCAGCTACGGCCTTTCCCCCTTCATCTTCCTCTATGCCAAGACCCGTTTCGGCGTCGGCGCGGAGGCCGGGCTGACGCTGGGCGCCATTCTGGCCATTGGCGGGGGGCTTGGCGCAACCTCTGGCGGCCTGTTGGGGGACTGGCTGCGCAAACGCTCACCAAGGGGCCGGATGGCGGTGATGTTGATCGCGGCCCTCGGCTCCACCGTCACCATCATTGCTGGCTATAGCGTGTCCAGCCTGACCGCGTTTTACGTGCTGACCGCCGCCAATGTATTCCTCCACATCATGTGGCTCGGCCCCTGTGCCGCCTCCATTCAGGATCTGGTGCTGCCCCGCATGCGCGGCACATCCACGGCGGCCTTCTTCCTCGGCACGACCATCCTTGGGCTGGGTCTTGGGCCGTATATTGTTGGCCTGTCCAGCGATGTGACGGGTGACCTGCGGCTTGCGCTGATGGGCACCATCATCGTGATGCCCATCATCCTTGGCTGCATCTTCCTGGCCATGCGCCGCGTGCCCGATCTGGAGCGAACCGTGCTTGACCGAGCCCGCGCGGCGGGGGAGCCGATTTAGCGCGGGCGCAGCACACCGCAGAGGATGCGCTTGCCGCTCTTGCCCGACGGATCGGTCATTTCATCATCGGCATCGGCATGGAGGACGACCGCAGCTCCGTCTGCATCCAGCAGCGGTGTGGCGCCCATGGCGACCATGCCCGCGCCAAGCCATGTCTTCAGCCGCCCCGCGCCTTTCACATTGGCAACTAGGTTGGGTGCGTCCCCGGCATGGGGGCCTTGCGGATTCTTATGGCCATGCTGATGCCCGGTCGGGTTCCAATGGCCGCCTGCGGACGCAAAATCGGGGGCGTCGCACTTGCCAATCGTGTGCACGTGCAGGCCATGCGCGCCTGCCGCCACGCCTTTGACCGACACGTCGAGCCAGAGGCCGTCAGTGGATTCAGTGACGATTGCGGTGCCTGCCGGCTTACCGCTCGCATCAACGAGATCGGCGATCGCTGCAGCTTTACTGCCGCCCGACATGCTCTGCGCGCATCCGGCGGCCAAGAGCGCGCTCAGGGGCAGGCTGACCAAAATCAATTTCTTCATACATATCTCCATCGCATCGCTCCAAAAACACAGTCGGCCACATTTTACCGATACTCAAGACCGTCTATGCATAAGGCAGATGAAATGCGGCACGACGCCGCCATGAGGGACATGAGATGGCCATTGTCGTAACCGGGGTTGCAGGCTTCATCGGCGCGCATGTGGCGCGGGCCTTGCTGGCACGCGGCGAGCACGTTGTCGGCATCGACAATCTCAACGACTATTATGACGTCCAGCTCAAGCGTGACCGTCTGGCCGACATCGCCCATCCACATCTTGCCTTCCACCAGACCGATTTTGCCGATCATGCCGCACTCGAAGAGGCGCTACGCGGCGTGGAGATTGAGACCATCGTCCACCTCGGTGCGCAGCCGGGTGTCCGCTATTCGCTTATCAATCCGCGCGCCTATCTTCAGTCCAATCTGGCCGGCCACCTCAACATGCTGGAAATTGCGCGGCATCGCGGCGTACGGCAAATGGTCTACGCCTCATCGTCCTCCGTCTACGGTGCCAACCGTGATCTGCCCTTCCGGGTGACCGACCGTGTCGATCACCCGATCTCGCTCTACGCCGCGACCAAGAAGGCAGACGAGTTGATGAGCGAAACCTATGCCCATCTGTTCCGCATCCCGCTCACAGGCCTGCGCTTCTTCACCGTTTATGGACGCTGGGGCCGACCGGATATGGCGGTGTGGGGCTTTGTGGAGCGCATTCTGAACGGCCAGCCCATCACAGTTTACAATCAGGGTCAGATGCGGCGGGACTTTACGCACATCAACGACATTCTGGCCGGTATCCTTGCCGCCATAGATAAGCCCGTCCTTGATGATGGGATGGAAAAAGCGGGCGGCAGCGTTTCTCCGCACCGCCTGTTCAACATCGGCAATAATCAGTCCGAAGAGCTAATGAAGATGATCGCGGTCGTCGAACAGGCCTGTGGCCGCAAAGCCGAGATTGATTTTCAGCCGCTGCAGCCGGGCGATGTGCTGGAAACCTATGCCGACATTTCCGCCATTGCCGATGAACTCGGCTTTGCGCCCTCCACCCCGATTGAGGTCGGCATCCCGGATTTCGTCGACTGGTACCGCGCCTATCGCGGGCACGCAGGCTAGTCGGCGGCGGGCCGCCCGATGGAGCTGTAGCGCAGACCATGCCGGCGCGCCTCTTCTGCCTTATAGACATTGCGCAGATCAACGAGCACCGGGCTGGCCATCGTCTCGGCAATGCGGGCAAGGTCCAGCGCGCGGAACGCATCCCATTCCGTCACGAGGGCGATGGCATCCGCCCCTTCGGCCACGGCATAGGGATCTGACTTGAAGGTGACGCCCGGCATGACAGACTTGGCCGCCTCCATGCCTTCGGGATCATAAGCGACAACATTTGCGCCGGCATCCTGCAAAGCCTGGGCGATCGCAATCGAGGGCGCGTCGCGCATATCATCGGTGTTCGGCTTGAAGGTGACGCCGAGCAGACCCACGGTCTTGCCCCGCGCTTCGCCGCCCATGGCCTGAATGATCTTGCGGCCCATCGCCCGCTTGCGGCTGTCATTTACCTGCACGACCGCCTCGACAATGCGCGAGGGCACGTCGTGGTCTTCGGCGGTTTTCAGCAGCGCGAGCGTGTCCTTTGGAAAACAGGAGCCGCCATAGCCCGGCCCGGCATGCAGGAACTTGGACCCGATGCGGTTGTCGAGCCCGATGCCACGCGCGACATCCTGCACATCCGCACCAACGGCTTCGCAAAGGTCCGCCATTTCGTTGATGAAGGTGATCTTCGTCGCAAGGAAGGCGTTCGCCGCATATTTGATCAGTTCCGCTGTCCGGCGTTCGGTAAACAGAAGCGGTGCCTGATTGAGATAGAGCGGACGGTAAATATCCTGCATCACCAATTTGGCGCGCGCATCGGACGTGCCGATCACAATCCGGTCTGGCCGCTTGAAATCGGAAATGGCCGCGCCTTCGCGTAAGAATTCCGGGTTGGACACAACAGCCACTTCGGCACCCGGTGCGGCTTCGCGCAGGATGCGCTCGACTTCATCGCCCGTGCCGACGGGAACGGTGGATTTGGTGACAACGACCAAGGGGCCGGTGATGGCGGAAGCGATATCGCGGGTCGCCTGATAGACATAGGTGAGATCGGCATGGCCATCGCCACGGCGCGACGGAGTGCCCACCGCAATGAAGACGGCATCAGCACCGGCAACGCCAGCCTTCAGGTCCGTCGTGAAAGACAATCGCCCGCTGGCGACATTGCTCGCCACCAGTTCGGCAAGGCCGGGTTCGTAAATGGGCATGACGCCGCTCAACAGCGCGTCAATCTTGCGTTGATCAAGGTCGACACAGATGACGCTGTGCCCGAAATCGGCAAAGCAGGTCCCGGAAACGAGCCCGACATACCCCGCACCGATCATCGTAATTTTCATATCAGCCCATCCATCAGAAAACCGGACGTCGCCACCCGTATTCAAGATCTAAGTCGAAGATATTACCGACTCAATTAATGGCCAAAGAAAAAGGGGCCGACCAAAGGCCGACCCCCAATTCATTCGCCGTAAGGCGTCAGATCGATTACTGACCCGAACCCGGACCGTAGGTGATTTCCACACGACGGTTCTGCAGTTCGCGCACACCGTCAGCGGTTTCGACGCGCGGTGCGCCTTCACCGAAGGCCTGCGTCGAGATGACGCCGCCCGGAATGCCCTTACCTTCAAGGTAGGAACGAACCGACGTGTTACGACGCTCGGACAGGCCGAGGTTGTACTTTGGCGTGCCCGACTTGTCGGCGTGGCCGGCAAGCATGACCTGCGCATTACCGCAATCGGCATAAGCCGTGACAGCATTGTCGAGGATCGACGCTGCTTCAGCCGTGACGTCCGACTTGTCCCATTCGAAGAAGACAATGTACGGCCCCGGTGCGCACACAGCAGCCGCAACAGGCGGCGGCGGCGGCGGGGGAGGCGGCGGGGGAGGCGGCGGCGGCGGCGGCGGCGGCGGAGCTGCCGGTTCGCCGAAGTTGTAAATCAGGCTGCCGAGGAGCGAGTGCGAACGGTAGCGCGACGCAGCGGAGCGGCCAATACGGTCAACCAGTTCAACGCTGCTCTGGTTAAAGAAGCGATACTTCAGACCAATGTCCCAATTTTTTCCGAGCGGCACGCGCACGCCGGCAATTGCCTGCCATGCCAGCCCAGTGTCGGAATCATCAAGGAAGTCCGGACCAGCGGGATCGATCGAGTAGGCAGCTTTAGTGCGAGCAACACCAACGCCACCCCCAACATAACCATTAAGAGCATCATCAGACCCAAAGTCGAGAAGGCCGTTAACCATGAAACTAAGGTTGCTCGCCTTTCCGCCGGCATTGTTGAACGAACCAGCGGCAGCAGGAGACGCAGCCGGACCCGACGGTGTCGTGAGCTGCGAAGACCAAGCCGTCAGCGAGGCTTGCTTATAACCCACTTCTGCTTCGAGGCGGAAACCACCGAAGTCATAGCCAACAATGGCGTCGACGTCATAGCCTTTCTTCAAATCGGCCTTAGCATTGTCATTCACACGGCTAACGTCAAAATTCTGATCTTCAACCAGCGACGCGCCGGCTTCGACACCGATATACCATGCATCATCACGCGCGAGCGCGGGAGTGGCCATGGCGGTCGATGCGAGCACTGCTACTAGAGCGAGCTTCCGCATAATAAATCCCCTTTCTCAATTGTCACTTGGGACAGCGAACTGGTCCTAACTGATGCCATTCTGACGTGCAAGGGCACATTAGCGGGAAGTGTTGCGTAAAAGCCTCAGTCTTTGTGGAATAGTATTGCGCCAGTTTAGTTTGAGATCAGGCCATGGCCCTGCAAAGCTGCGATAATTTCCATCAGCCGCGCACGGCATTCGGTGTCGATCACCGCACCACCCGACGGCGCAGAAATGGCCGCTGCCCGTGGTCCGACGACCTGTTGACCGCCGATTCGCAGGCCTGTTGCGGTGACATCGGCGGACCAACTCCCCCCATTATGGCGCAATGTGAGGCTGACTGCCCGCTGCCAGAGCTGAAATCCATCAAAGGGGGCGACATACCGCCAGCCGCCTTGCGTCCATTGCGCAATCTGGCCCGCATGGCCGGACCAATCGCCCGTCGGAGAGGCGTCCACAAGCCAACAGGCCCCCTCCACCGGCGCGGCGGGCGGGGCAGCACGTACGTCCTCAACAACGGCTTGGACGCAGATGTCCAGCCGCTGCAGTGCTTCATTGTGCGTCACCTCTTTCTGGGCCTGCGCGGCGTGAAGATAGGGGAGGGCAAGGCGGGCAGTAGTGTCCGACATAGGGAGATCCTTTTTGTCTCAGGGATTGTCTTAGAGGGGAAGGATAGTGGTCGTCGGATCAGACACGGCGAAACGCCCGATCTGGCGAATGCTGATCTCAAGCGACGTCGACCCCGCTGCCCGCAGCTCTGCAAGCTGGGCTGCCGAGAGCCCGCAATAAGGCATAGTAAGCACTTCGCTGAGCCGGACGGCTGAGGGCGATGCGACGATCTCCATCCGGTAAAGCTCATTCTCTTCTGCAACGGGCACATCAATGCCGTCCAGCCAGCGCCAGCCCTCCCGGCTCCGGCGGATCCATGTCAGGTCGATGCCGCCATCGGGCCGCTGTGTTACGCAAAGATGCACCGGGGAGAGCGGGCGCAAGGCCACCCCGACGGGGGAAAGGCTGGCAATAACACCATCGGGATCACCCACCCCCTTGGCCATCACCTCAACACCGCCAGCACCCGTCGGCACGGGCAAGGCGGTCAGCGTGTCCCGGTCCAGCAGGAGAAACGGCTCACCGGCTGCATGGTCTGCGATGAACAGCTCCGTCCCCAATCGTCCGCGCAGCAGACCCGACAACATCCACCGGCCTGGCCCGACCCGATCCGCCCTTGCAAATTGAAAGATCTCCCGGCCCAGCAGCGTAAGATTTGCCCCCGCCCAAAGCGCATCATCATTGACGCTGAGAAGCGATAGGCCATCGTGGAGCAAATCGACCGTGAGCGTGTTGCGCCAGTCCATCAGATGCGGAGATGCGACGCCCAGCACATAGCCGGCCACACCCATCGTCGCCGGTGCCGCCGTCCGGCCCACATCATCCCAAGAAGCTGTCGACCCCGCCCGCTGCATCAGCACAGCGGAACGCCAGCCCGGCGATGCACCGGCGGCGGCGGCCACGACCAGCGGTGCCGTTGCCGCAGCCTCCGCGCCCGACGGCAGGTCGGCAAGAAGAAGCTGCGTCCGGCCTGCTGCCCGATCCTCTTCCGATGTAATCCGGCCGCCATCCACTGGCACATCAGCAGGGGGCAGGCCTGCGCGCGGGACAAGCCCCACCACCAGACACATGCCCTCTAGCCCGACCGAGCGGACCCGCCAGGACGCCACTTGCAGCGACAGCGACGCGGCAGACCAGACAGGCAAATGCCGCCAGGGCAAGCGCACCTCAGCGGACACAGTCTCCCGCCGTGCGGCAAAAAGGCGCTGGCGCGCCCAGTGCGCCGCCATGTCCGCCCCCAAGGCAGCCGGCTGGTCCAGATGCAGGACGCGCCCTTCGGCATGGAGGTCGATCGCCTGAACGCCGGGCTGATAATCGCGGTCCGGATCGGCAAAGCCCAGCTCGACACGCGCCGGCAAGCTGTCCGCCGCTGCTCTTTTCTGGGGGAAGAGGGGGCCGCCGTTCAAACCGGGCGCAGCACCCAGATCCACCGTCGCCACATCAACGCGCGGCACAGCGGCGCTGCCAATGTAGAGGCCCGTGCCCCTGTCGATCCAGTCCAGATCGGCAACGTCATTGAGCGGTGCAAGCGCCATCGCAACAGAGGTGCCATCCGCCACATATCCCGCAAGCAAGCTCTCTTGGGCCGGATCAACCTGCGCGTCGATAAGGTCCGAAAGGATATCGTCCAGAGGCACAGGCTCCTCTTCGGCCAGGACCTCGAAACTCAGATTGGGGATGCGGTTGCCGAAACTTTCCAGCGCCATGTCTTCAAACACGACATAGGCCCGGCCGCGATAGGCCGGGGTCGCTGCCCCCTCGGCCGCCGCGATCAACGGATCGACCGGCTGGTCTGCTGCGCCTTTATGGACCCGAAATCCGGTTTCAACCTTAAAGTCCCCGGCCGCCCCGCGCAGCAGTGTGCCATCGGCCCAAATGCGCCCAATTCCCCGGATAGGCCGGGCCGACAGCAGCACCGCGAACGAGGCTGAATAGCTGTAGACCGTTGCCTTGGGGCGGCCCTTGCCTTGGGACACCTTCTGGCGCTCCTCCCGCAAATCGGTCGCCCAGATGACGGTGCCCGAAACCCGCATCCGGCCATAGAGGCGCGGAATGCTGGCGCCATAAGTGGAGGCCTGCACGGCAAGATCGGACAGCCGCACGCCCTGTCGCCCCTTGTGGCCAAACAGCGCCTGATCCACGCGTTGGCCCGCCATTGCCCCGATGGCCGCACCAATCGGCCCGCCCAAAGCGGAACCGACAGCGGTCAGCAAAAGTGTCGCCATGGTCAGTGTGTCTCCTGATACCAGATACCGAGCAGAGGAAGGGCGGGTCGGCCCGGCGTTTCGACAACGCGGCGCAGACCGGCATGGGCATGAACAAGGCCCACGCCCGTCCAAAGACCGAGATGAAGTTGGTCCATACCCGGCCGGAGCAGCAGGATATCCCCGACCTGCGGCACCGCCCCGCTGCGCCGGACAAAATGCCGGTCAAGCGTCGCCATCGCCTGATCGCGCGGCGTCCCCCGAAGGGCATAGCGGCACGGCGCGGCGGCGGTCAGATCATGCAGCACGGCGATCAGCCCGACACAGTCGATCCCATATCGGTCGCGGCCCTGTAGCCGGAAGGGTGTGCCGATCCACGCCCGCGCCGCCGCGACCCGGGCGGCGACAACCCGATCCGGGGCGTCAGACAACATAACGGGTTAGCAGATCATTGCCGGGAAGGTGCGGCTCCCCCTGAAAATTGGCGGCATTGGCAAAGCGGCTGGTGCAGGTCGCCAAGGTGCGGTCGCAGCCTTCGGTCAGCTCCATCAACTGCCCCGCCAGACGCCCGGCCATCCCCTCCGGTACGGGGTCGGCAAGCGTCACTGTCGCCCCCGTCTGGGCAAGCACGGTCATCGATCGACCGGCGAGCGGCCCTGTCTGCCAGCGCAATTGGCCCAGCACAAAACGCCCCGGATCAAAAACACTGTCTGTCTGGATATCAAATGGGTCGGCGCGCACACACCGCGCGAGGACGCGTCGCCCGCGCAGATCAACGCGGCAGCGGGCATCCCCCAAAGCCGCCCGGCATTGCGGGGCCGTCGCCTCCGTCAGCGGCCTGTCCAGCCGCGCGGTTGCGCCCGACAATTCGACCGAAAAGCCCGTCCCAGACATCTCCACGCGGCCCAATTGCCCACGCACGAGAAAGACGGGGTGCGTGTCCGGCGCCTGCCAATTGACGGCATGAAGCGACAGCCGCGCGCCATCCCACAGGCCGGCCGCCAGATCCGCCTCGGCCAGAACGTCGGAGGTCAGCGCACCCGAAACATCCACGCTGCCGGGGTCCATTGAGCGGTGCGTTTCAATGGCCGAGGGCACCAGCCCGGGGGCAGCACGGTGCAGCAGATCTCCGAACCACAGATCACGATCATGGCTGGTAAGGCCAAGGGTCACACCATCCCGCCGGTCCAGCCGCCAACAAAAGGCGAGCGTCGTCAGATCGTCCTGAAACCAGCTCATGCCTCGCGCACCTCGATGAGCGGGACGTGCGGCACCTCGCCTGCCAAGGGGCCATGACCGGAAATGTCGAGCTGGTCCGATTCAAAGCGGACCGGCACGTCGAAGAGGAAACCTACCGTGACGCGGGCCCCGGCGGCGGGCGGCAAGGCAAACAGGATGTGGCCCGCCGGCCCCACCTGCCAGCCGGACGTCCACTCTTCGCCGTCGACCGCAATGCGAACCGAGCCTGCTAGGGACCGGGTGATGCGCCGGACCTCTGCATCATCGCCCGTGCCATATGGCTTCACCAGATCGAAGCGGACGCGCGTGCCGTCAGCCGTGCCCAGGAGAACATCGGTCGGCGTCGGCACGCCGGTCATCCCGTTTGAACTATGGTCGAGCGGATCGCGGAAGCGGAACGCCTTGGCCGCCCCGCGCCGCGCGCGAAAGAAGGCGAGCAATGTCTGAACGTCCGCTTCGGAGCGCACCCCCGGCCCGGCATCATAGCGCAACCGTCCGCTCGCCCAGGCGGCGTTGCGCTGTTCATGCCCTGAGGCCGTCGTCACGACAGAGGTCGAAAAAGTGGGCGACACATCCGCGCCCAGCCCGATGGCCAAGGGAAAATCGACATCGTCAAAGGCGTCCACCTGTTCGTCTCCAATGCTGAAATGGGTGAAGCCGTCGCGCATCACTTGCGGGAGGGCCCAAAGGAATGTTTCGGCCACGCCCCGCCGCCGCGCGACACTGGCTGCGGCCTCAATCTCGCGCCATTGGAGGCGATCGTCGGGCGCAAGGACGAATCCGGAGAGATACTGCTGACGCGCCACCGGATAGCCGAGCCGGTCGGTCATCGCCGCAGCCCCCAATCGGCTCGCTTCGGTCTGTCCGGCGGTGACCCAGTCATAGTCCTCCAGCTGGAGGATATCGAAGGCCGGCGACGCCCAGCCCAGCGGCACATTGGCGTGCGCAAGGTCAGGCGCGGCGGTATCAAGCACGGTCGGGAGGTAGACGAGCAGCAGCGTTTCACAGGCCGGATGATCCGCACGCACGGCGTCCACCAACGCCTGTGTTGAGGCGGCGAGAAGCCCCCCCGCCGCGTCGAGCAGCGCCTTTTGCTCAGCAGTCAACGTCGTGCTGCGGACGGTCGCAATCTCAACCGGCGCGCCGCCCAGCGCCGCTTTGGCCGCAACGTCATACAGGCAGATGCGCCCATCGGGCATGACCCACCACCAGGGCTCCCCCACTTGAAAGCGCGGGGCCTGTCCTGCCGTCACCGCCAGCCCGACAAAGGCCGCCGCCACGGCCTGCAAATAGGCCATGGCATGGGCATTCGCGGGGGAAAGCAATGTCGAGGGCGGCGACCAGCCGGTCAGCGCGGCATCCCCGTTGAAGGCGCGCTGCTTCCAATCCGCCGGACAATGCGCGTCGAACAGTTCGTATGAGAGCGAGAGGATGACCGACAGGTCAAACGTCTTTGCCCGCGCCAGAAAATCTGCATGCCAGCGCGCGCACGGCGCATTAAGCACGCCGCCGTCGCGCGTCACATGGCCGGAGGCATCGAGCCGGAAATAATGGCTCATCCCCACATAGTGGTTGATCGACCCGCGATAGCCGAGCTGGTGCACGTGGCGCAGCACCCGTTCCGGCGTCAGGTGGTAACAATCATCATAGCCGGAGGCGATCGACAAGCCGTGCGGCGGCACCATGACGTCGCCCAGTTGCAAGACGGAGGTAGCCCCGTCGCAGCGGAGATCATCCAATTCGACCCAGGCTTCGACCGGCGCGGGCAGCGGAGCGTCACTGCCCGAATAGCCTTGCGGCACGAGGGAGATAAACATCCGGTCAATGTCGCCCGCCCAAAGCGGGTCCGCCTCATCGGGCAGCAGAAAGCCGCCCGACAGCGTGTCGAAATCGAGCGTAATCGCCGCATCGTCCGGCCTGCCGTTCGCATAATTCCACAGCCGCACATACCAGCTGCGCGGGGCGCCATTGGCATCGCGGCCTTCGATGGTCAGCGTCGGGCCATTGACCGCGTTGAGCGGCAATACGCCCGATGACCGCCAACGGAAGGAAAGCGTCAGCCCACGATAATCGCGCCGCGTTTCATATCGGAGCAGCGGGTGATCTTCAGTGTCCTCAGACGCCCAGATCAGCCCCGCCAGATCATTGCCGCGATAAAAGGTGGCATCAACGCGCAGGCCATGATCGCCTTGCGTGACGGCAGAGGCCATCATCGGGCGTGGAAAATTGACCGTCCAATAGGCGGGATCGAACCGCTTGAGAGGCATATGCTGTTGCGCATCGCCGGGCTTGGCAAACCAGAAGTCCATGTCAGTTGCCTTCCCGCATCGCGTTGCGGACCGCGCGAGCAATCTGGCGGCTGGACCGGGCGAGCATCTCCGGCGCGGTCCCTGCAGGGGCGTTGACGTTGATCGACACGCGGACCTCTCTTGCACGCCCCATTGCGGGGGGCGCGATCTGGCCGCTTGATGTCGGGACGAACACTTCCGGCCCGCGCTCGCCCACCAGATAGCCGCGCCCCGGCGCCACCGGCCCGCCGGTCGCCCGTCCTGGCAGGCCGAGGAGCGAACCGACCAGCGTCGTGCCAAGGCCCAGCAAACCACCGCCCGCTCCGCCGCCGAGGCTACCGAGGCCGGTGCGGATCGTGGACGCCGCAATTTCCGCGAGCGTCGAAAGCGCCACGCGTTTCAAATCATCAAAGCCGAGCTTGCCGGTCCGCAGCGCGCGGGAGAGCGAGCCTTCCAGCAACCGTCCAGCGCGGTCCACACCCTCGCCAAAGGGGCCTTCCAACGTGCCGCGCATCGTCGCCACATCGCGGGCAAAGCCTTGCGTGTCAGCACGCACGGCAACCACCAGCCGTTCGATTTCCTCATCCATCGGGATACATCTCCTTCAACCGCGCAAGATCACCGGCACCCGCCGTTTCGGATGGGGGGGAAAGGGCGTTCAACACCGCAGCCAATTCGGCTGGCGTGGCGGACCAGAACATTTCCGGCGGCCAGCCCAGCAACGCGCCCGCCAGTCCGGCCAGACGACCGGCGCTCTGCGCAAAGTTCATCGCCCCTGCAGGATCTGGCCGAGCAGGACGCGCAGTGCCGGGGTCGCCTCCGCCAGACCGCCTGCCACCACGGCCTCGGCAAAGGCCTCCCGCCGCAGATCCTCCCGCACCCGGCAATGCCAGAAGAGCGCGACCATTTCAGACAGAGCCAGCCGCCCGTCCGCTGCACGTTCGACGAGCGCGAAGAGCGGACCGAGCTCGGCTTCGGCGGCGACCAGTGCGGCAAAGCTTGGGCGCAGAACATGCCCCGCAACCGCCGCCTCCCCGCGCACGGGATTGGCGCTGCTCACAGGCTCGTCACCGGGCCGGAGCTTTCCAGCGCGAGCGTGTAGTTGCGCTCCCCGTTGAAATCGCCCGCATAATCGAGCCGCGCGACGAGGAACTTGCCCCGCAGTCGCTCCCCGCTTTCAAAGCTCAACTCATAATCGTCGAGCACGCCGGACAGGGCATTGGTCTTGATCCGCGCCTCGGCAACCGATCCAGTAAAGATACCGGCGCCGGAGACGGAGACCGAGCGGACGCCCGCGCCCGACAGCAGCTCCCGCCAACCACCGGATCCCTTATGCGTGATGACAACCGTCTCCCCATTGATGCTGAGCTGCGTTGTCCTGAGGCCTGCCACCGTCTGATAAACGGGCGGCGTTGCGCCATCGCCGACTTTCAATAGGAAGGCGCTTCCCTTTTCTGCGGGCATATCAAATCTCCTGGTCTTGAAGGATGCGGATGCGGTGTTCGACAAGGCCCGCCCAAGGACCTGCCGGGTCCCGCGCGATGAGCGTGCGGGTGAAGACAAGGCTGATGATCCGGCCATGATCGAGCGTGCGAGGCAGGGTCCCCATCGCTGCTTCCACAGCGCCGGTCAGGCGGTGCAGTCGTGCAGGCACCTCGCCGTCATCCCACAGCGTCACGGCAAAGCGGACTTCCCGGCCCTGCTCGGTCTTGGTGCTCCAGTCGGTCACCGGCCCATCGCCGATGGCCGCATAGGGAAAGGCCGCGCGCGGCGGTGGCCCGTCATAGACGCCCGTCAGTTCTGCCAAGGCCGGGTCTGCCGACAGATGCGCGACCACCACCTTTTGGAGGTCAATCACGGCGCTCATCGCCCGAAACTCCGAAGCGCCGGATCCGTGATGAGGCGGCGGCGGAGGCGTTTACCCGAAAGAACGACACCCTCTTCAGTGCGGGTGATGGTGATGCCCGGCAGCGGTGTGACCTGCACCAGACGTTCAATCTGTGCGTTGCGCTTTTGCGTGGCGACAGCCTGCGCCTTCCCGATGATCCGTTCAAACATCAGCGGACCTCCTCACAAGAGAGAACCATGCGGGCAGGGTCTTGCGGGTCGCTCACGACACCACGCACGCGCAAATATCGACCGCGCCAGACCAGCCGTGTGCCCGGCACAATCCCCTCGCGTTTGCGCAGCGTGACCGACCAGCGCGGCAGTGCGGAGAGCACGTCGGCGGCGGCGAGATCTCCGGGCATCGACGGCGTGATCGCGGCCCAAGCAGCGCCATCATACAGAAAGCCGCCCATGCGCCCGCCCAGCGCATCGCGCGCAGGGTTGGGCTGTTCAATGGTTACGCGCTCCCTCAGCGCGCCTGCAAATTCCCCGCTCATGCCAAACGCAGCCTGCGCCAGGGCCGGAGCAGCGCTGCAACGGCGGCAGGCGGGCCGACATCGTCTGCCGCATCGCGGTGCGCGTGGATGTGGGCGGCCAGCCGGAGGATGCCCAGCCGCACCGGCTCCGGCAGGCTGGCCCAATCAGCCGCGAGCCCTGCGCTCAGCGAGACACGCACGCGCCCGGCCATTCCCGGTTGGAGGACGCGCACCCAGCCTTGGCCATGGGCATCGATATCCATCCCATAATCGCCCACCGGCAAAGCGAAGGCAGCGCCATCTGCAGGCACGCCTTCAACGCCGGTGATGCTGCGCACCGGCACGCTCGACAGGCGTTGCCAGCCAGAGCCCGCACCCAGAACTTCCGTCACCGGGCGCTGCAACAGCAGCTGCGCGGTAAAGGCTTCGGCAAGCGCGGCTGCATCCGCAATCAGCCGGTCAAGCAGCGCGTCTTCCTCTGCATGGTCGATGCGCAAATAGGCCTTGGCCTCATCGCGCGCAGGCGCAAGCAGGGCGCCCGGTATCGGTGCCGGTTCGATCATGATCTTGTCCTTGTTGAAAATGAAGGGCGCGGATCAGCCCGCCACCCGCACAAAGCCTGTCCGCGAAAAACGCAGCGGGCCGTTGGTGTTGATGGACTGCGCCGTCGCCACCGTGTCGTTGCCGAAATAGAGGTTCCATTTGACGACGATGCTGGAGAGAACCGCGACATTGCCGGGCGCCGCCGTCATGTTCGGCTCAGCGAGGTCCAGAACCTCGGTCATCAGGTCATACCAGACGCCGCCATTGTCGAGGCCATCGACATCACGGAACATGGATCTTTGGGCGGAATGGACCCGCGCCGTGAGCCTTTTGGTCGCGGTTGCTTCCTGCAGGAACAGCTCCAGCGACGGGAAATAAATACCGGTCGATCCGGCAGGCACAAACACCCGGCCAAAGGCGCGCAGCTTATCCGTAAAGGCCAGCCGCCCCGCCGCCACTTCGGCATCCACCGTCGCTTGGGTCGCGAGCCGTTGCCGCACCTCAATCTGGGCAATCTGGGACGCGGCAACTGTGCCGGTGACCGTCAGGTCCTGTGTTGTGAAGCCGTCCGGGTCGGTCCCCGCCTTGGCAGCCAAGCCGGTCAGTCCGGTCGCATTGGCCGTGGCGACAATTTCCCACCCCTGCGCGACATTGGCTGCAGCAGGCGCCACCCCCCAGGTCCCGGCAACGGTGCCATTGCCGGCGGGCGATGCAAAGATCGGGTTCGTGTTGACATAAGGCTGCTGCGCGCCCGGTGTCGTCAGGCCATGTGTGGTGGGCCTGACAATCTGTGCGGGAAGCGCGCTCCATTGCGGCCAGATCGCCGACAGCCGGTCCACAGTGATCTGCGCCAGCCGCCGCGCGCCATATTGCGAAGGGTGAATGCCATCCCAAAGCGTGCCGACCTTGTTGAGATAGGCCGTGCCGGACGCCGGATCGACAAATTCAGCCCAACTATCAATGACGATCACATTGGCCTTCGCATTGGCATGGCCGGAGGCGAAATCGAGCGTGTTGATCCAGTCCGAAAAGGCCTTGCGCTCCACCGCATTGGTGACGGTGAAACCGGCGACCCCGGCCTTATCAACGCCGCGCGGCAGCTCATTATAAAGAAGCACAACCTTGCTTGAGAGCGCCGCGATCATCGTCAGGATATTGGCCTGCGACGTTGTGGCAAAGGTGCCGATGGCGTCATTCGTGCCGGCAAGGACAGCGACAATACCCGCCACATGTGCCGCGGCTGCAGCAAGGCTTTTCTGTCCAGGGGCAGAGGCGAGTATGTCCGCCGCCGTGCCTGCGGCAAGGCTGTTCTTGCGGAACCATGTGGCAGGGTTGGTCGTGCCCGCACTGTTAAGGCGCGGGCTGGCAACCATCTGCGTGGTCGTGTTGCCATTCTCCCCGAAATTGGCATTGCGGGCGACGCGCAGCCTGTGCTGCGAACAGGGGCCGATCCAGCCCGCGACCCCAATGGGTTGCAGCCGCGCGATATAGCCGTTGGCGTCCAGGGTCGGATCAAAGCCAAAGGCTGAACGGCTGTCCCCGAAGACGATCACATCATAATTGGCCGGGACAGGGGCGACCGGGCCGCCGCCTGACAAAGGGCGCCGCAGGCTGAGCGCGAGCCCGCTGTCAAAGCCAAAGCTGGTCATCAGTAGAGTGCCAGAATGTCAGCCGCGGTCGTGCCCGTCGCGCGGACAAAGCCCGGGCGGAACGGCAGCACAGAGCCAGATGGCACATTGCGGAAGGTCGCGTCTGCGGCCCCGTTCACGCCTCGCATCACGATATGGCCGCCGGTGCCGACATAAAGCGCCTTGGGCGTGGTAATGACAGGGTTGGTATCGTGCGGGACGATGGCGGCGGCGTCTTCGGCGGGCGAGGTCACGCTATCGGCAGACGCGGCAAAGGGATCGGGCATGGGGGCCTCCGTTCAGTTGAAAAGGGGAAGGAACGGCCTCTCCCCGCCCGAAGGCGCAGGAGAGGCCAGGCCAATCAGCTCGCCGAAAATTTCAGCAGCTTGATCGCCTCGGAGTTGGAGACGCTGCCCCCCACGCGCTTGGTCGCGTAGAAGTTCACGAACGGCTTGTTGGTGAAGGGATCGCGCAGCACCGTTGTCTCGGCCCGCTCAGCGATCAGATAGCCCGCCTTGAAATTGCCAAAGGCGATCGACAGGCTGTTGGCCGCAATGTCGGGCATATCCTCCGCCTCGATCACCGGATAGCCGAGCAGCGTGTTGGGCTGCCCCGCGACGAGCCCCGGCTGGAACAGGAAGGCGCCGTCGGTTGTCTTGAACTTGCGGATGGCCGCCAGCGTTGCCGAATTCATCACCCAGGCCGCCCCCTGACGATAGGGCGCGCGCAGCGTATGGACGAGGTCGACGAGCTTGTCCTGCGGGTTGGTCGCAAAGGCACCGGCAGCGCCGGTCGGCACATATTGCAGAACGCCAAAGGCGCGGCCTGCGTCACCGGTGATGACGGGCGTACCGGTCAAAAAGCCCTTGGGCCGGTTGGTGCCGCTGCCGGACACAAAGGCTGTACCTTCGGCCTTGGCAAATTCAGCCGCGATTTCTGCTGCGAGCCAGCCTTCGACATCGAACGCCGCATCGTCGAGCATCGCCTGCGTCGCCGCCGGATTGGCATAGAGATCACCAAAGCTGGGCACGACTTCGTTGAACGTCGGGGTCCCCGTTTCCGGTCGCGCCTGCGTTTCGGACGCCCAGCCGGAGGCGACGCCGTTCTGCGTCACCAGCTTGCGATAACCCGCCGAGCCGACGCGCACGACATTGGCGATCTGGCGGATCGGGGAGGCGGCCTTCAACAGCGCATCGATATTGCCGTCAATCTCACGCGGGACGGCAAAGCCGCCATCGGGACCGGTCGTGCCCGAAAAGCTCTTCAGCTCCACATCGGTGCCCCGCCGGACATAACCGTCGATAAAGGCAGCGCGCGCCGGGTCTTCGCTGCGGGCGCCCGACAGGGCGGGGCGGTTGGCGACAATGGGGGGCACTTCCACTGTGTCAAATGCCGCATCAAGGGCATCGGCCTTCACTTCATAGTCCATGCAGTTTCTCCTGTTTGGGGTTCGGGGGTTGGGAGGGGGCGTGTTTGGGGTTCACTTGCGATCACCCGCGCGAGCGGCTGCATCGGCTGGGTGACAAGGCTGACCTCGATGAGATCAAGCGCGTTGAGTTCCCGAAAAGGGCCGGAGCTGGCGGCGGCGCGGACGCGGTAGCCAAAGGACAGCCCCTGCCCGACAGGGACGGCCCGCCCGGTGATGGTGCCGGTGACGCGCAATCCGCGATCATCCTCCACCAGCGTATCGACCGTGCCGATCCGGCGGGTGGCGTCATGACACCAGAAGACCGGGAGACCCGCCGCTGCGCCGTCAAACGCACCTTTGCGGATGATGTCGCCGCCTCGGTCGGGATGGTCGAAAATCGCGGCATAGCCTGCAAAGCGAACGGTCACAGTCATTCGACCACCAGCCCGGCCAGCCCCAGCTTGACCGCAAGGCCCAGCAGCAGCAGCGCGAGCGCCCCGCGCACAAGCCAGGCCAAAACCGCCTTCCGCACCGTCGTCTTGGCGTCACGCCAGGCGGACAAAAGTTCCCGCAATTCGGCCATGTCCTTGGCCGCATGGTCATCGGACAGGCCAAGCCGGGCGAGCGCCCGGGCCGCCCCAAGGTCTGACGCCTCCTCAATCAGCGCGCGCAGTGTCACCAGATCAGACCCGCGCGCCTCGGCTTGCGCGGCCAGATGGATGAGCATGTTGGAATTGGTCATTGGGCTGTCTCCGGCGGGGTGGAGGCGGCAAGGGGGGCGAGCCCGACGAGGGCGCGCTTTTCATCAGCGGTAAGAAAGTCGGCCGCTGTCACCTGCGCCCAAAGACGCTCTCGGTCTTCGCTGAGGGCGGGCACGCGGTCGGCATCGACACGCAGGGTTAGGCCAGCAAAGTGCGGCGACAGGCCTTCGGCAATGGCGTCCAGAATCTTTCCCGCCAGCGGCAGGATCGATTGCCGCCACAAAGCGCGATTGGCCTCACGGTAATTGGCGTAGGTCGCATCGCCCGGCAGGCCGAGCAGCACCGGCGGTACCCCAAAGGCGAGCGCAATGTCGCGCGCGGCGGCGGCCTTCAGCGCGGCAAAGTCCATGTCCGCGGGCGTCAGTGACAACGCCTGCCAGCGCAGCCCGCCTTCGAGCAGCATGGGCCGGCCTGCATTTTTCGCGCCAGCAAAGCCTGCCGTCAGCTCCTCGCGCAGCCGGTCAAACTGTTCCGCCGACAATTGTTCCGCCGCCTCATGCACCAGAGCGCCGGAGGGCCGCGCCGCATTGTCGAGAAGCGCCTTGTTCCAGGTCATCGCCGCGCGGTGGACCGCCATCGGCCCAGCCGCTGCATCCAGACTGCCCAGACCATAATGGTCATCGAGCGGATGGTGCGTGCGGATGTGGATGACTTCGCCAGACGGCAGCAGCGTTGCGACATCGCCCGCCTTATACCGATAGGCAACTGGCCAGCCGCGCAGGTCCGCCTCCACCGAGACGCGTTCCGGCCGCAGAGCAAACAGCTCCACCGGCGCCCCCACAGGATCGGTCAGCAGCTGGACATAGCCATTGCCGTGGAGGAGGAGCTGCGTCGCCAGCGTCTCCAGCAGCGCCTGCCCGCCCGAGGTGGCGGACACCAGCCGCCCTGCGTCCACGTCACTCGCAACAAAGGGAATGGATGCCACAGATTCCGCCACCAGCCGCACCGCACGCTGGGCAATGGCACAGCCGAGATAGAGCTCACGCAGTTGCGCTTCATAGGCGCGCGGCCATTCCCCGCTGATCCAATGCGCAACCCGCGTCAGCGCCGGACGCGCAGGCGCCTTCGCGGCCGATTTCCAGCCAAAGAGTTTCATGATGTTCTCCAAATGGGTTTGTTAGGTCGCTCCTCAACCTCCGCTTCAGGTGAGCGGTGTTGGAGGTTTTGGCGAATTACAAAACCCGCACCCGAGGCGCGGCCTTGCCGAGCTTCACCATCAATTCTGTCACCGCCCACACCAGCGCATCGGCCCGGTCTGGGGAGCGGCCGGGCCCATGATAGGCCCCGCCAGTGCACAGGCCGCAAAGCTCATCCTCGAGTTCCGGAAATCGCCCCGCATGGCGGACCTTGCCGCGTTCATAGTGCGCGGCGACCGGCTCTGCCCGGGCGACTTTGCCGCGCGCCGCATGGACGAGGCGGACAGGAAGGGACGGCGCTGCGCCGCGCAGGACGCTGTCCACCATGTCGCCGCCATTATTGGCTTCGGCGATCACGCGGTCGGCGCCATGCTTCTCTGCGAGAGCGGCGACCTGGCGGGCCCAGCCTTCTGGCGAGGCGCCGGAAAGGCTCGCATCTTCCAGGATATAAGTCACCCCGTCTGCACCCAGAGCGGCGGCGACAATCCCGCAGGCATCTCCGTTGCGTCCGGCGGGTGGATCGACGCCGATAATGGTTCGGGCGAGTTTGGGGAGGGCCGATGTCCGGGCCGCGTCCATCATCGCTCGCGTCCACAAGGCGCCGTCGACATCGTCAATCAGCTCCCCGTCCAGTTCCTGTCGACCAAGCCGCGTCCCGGCATAGACGGACTGCATGGCCGCCACGAACGGGTCGGCGAGATTGAGCGCATTGTCCGCCATCCGCCCCCTTGTGGTGACGACACCCTGTTCCGCCAGCAGCCGCCGGATCAGCGGCACGGGGCGCGGCGTGGTGGTGGCAATGACCTGAGGGGCTGTGCCGAGCCGCAGGCTCATTGCCATATTGTCCCACACGGCATCGGCATTATCCCATTTGGCACATTCATCCGCCCAGGCGAAGTGATGTTCGGGGCCGCGCAATCCTTCCGGCTCGGCAGCCGAGTAGAGCTTGGCAATTGCCCCATTGGGCCAGACCAGGCGGTGCAAGGACGGCTCAAATTGGGGACGCATATCTTCTGGCGCGATGGACAAAAGCCCGCTTTCCCCCTCCACCATGATCGCGCGGGCGTCCGCCATGGTGGCAGCGACCAAAGCGATGCGCAGGCGGCCATCTGCTTCGGCCCGCGCGCGGACCCATTCTGCCCCCGTGCGCGTTTTGCCAAAGCCGCGCCCGGCGAGAAGCAGCCAGCAGCGCCAATCCTCTGTCGGTTCGGCCTGATCGGGGCGGCGCCAGAAGGACCAGTCAAACGCGATCTGGGCCAGTCTTTTTCCGTTCGACTTCAGCCATTTGTCGAGTCCCGCATCATCGAGATGAGCAACCTTCAGCGCATGGTCAGGTGGGTTAGGGCTTCGTGCCATGTCCAGCCTTCACGCGCGCCTGCATATCGCGCAGCTTTTCTTCAACACGCGCCGCAATGGCCGCGCCATTATCTGTCTTGGCAGCCGCTTTGGGCGTCCTGCGCACTGCGCTGCGATGCATGGCGAGGAGGGCGAGAGCGAGCCGGTGTTTTTGCGCGCGCGACTTCAGCGTGGCGTCCGACACCCTGCCCGAAATGGTGCGCAGGGCCTCGGCCAGCAACTCCGCCTCCAGCCGGGCAAAGCCTTCCGACAGGGCGGCCTGCCAATCGCGGGCAAAATCAGGGTTTTTGCGCTTCAACGCATATGCCCGGTGCGACGGCACGCCTGCCTTGCGCGCAGAGGCGGCGACGTTGGACGTCAGCGCCAGATGATCCAGAAAGAGCTTACGGGCGCGGGCATCAAAAGCCGACGCACCGCTTTCCGCATCTGCACGCGGCTTGGCAAAGGCCATGGAGTGTCTCCGGAAAAGGGGAGGGAGCGGGACGGGGCATGTGCCCTCGAGTCGTCCGCTTCAGTTCACCCCACCTGCCAGATCAGGAGATAAATGTCAAGATATTTTTACCTATTTGGTAAAAAATACACTCACGTCCCCAACCCGTTCACCCTGAGCTCGTCGAAGGGTGGTCCTTCCTATCTTCGATGTTCGTCGCCCAGAAGGACGGCCCTTCGACAAGCTCAGGGTGAACGGTTAGGGTGTGGGAAAGCGAGATTCCCATGACCACCCTCCTCATCCTCTACCACAGCCTCACCGGCGGCAGCGAAGCGATGGCGCGGGCGGCGCTTTTGGGCGCACAACAGGAAACCGGCGTCACCCCCCGGCTGGTGACCGCTGCCGAAGCGACCGCCGAAGATCTGATCGCCGCCGACGGCGCGATCTTCGCCTGCCCGGAAAACCTCGCCACTATGGCGGGCGTGATGAAGGATTTTTTTGACCGCGCTTATTATCCCGCGCTCGGGAAGATCGAAGGGCGACCTTATGCGACCATGATCTGTGCAGGGTCCGACGGAGAAGGGGCCGCGCGGCAAATTGCGCGCATTGCGACCGGCTGGCGGATGAAGGCGGTGGCCGAGCCCCTTATCCTCTGCACCCATGCCCAAACGCCGGAGGCCATTCTTGCTTCCAAGACCCTCCCGGCGGAAGCGCTTGCCCGCTGCCAGGACCTCGGTCTGGCCATGGCAGCGGGGCTTGCAATCGGCGTCTTTTAAGGCGGGCGCCTTAGTTCGACGGCACCGTTTCAGAAACCGAAAGATCAACCTCACTCGCCGGCTGAATCTTCCCAGCCGATGTATAAGGAATGGCGATGCAATAAGCGCCCAAACCGAGCAGCGTCAGCATGGAGATGATCGTGCCGATCGAGCGGCCCTTGCCAAGCGCGCCGCCATCCATGCCGATGCCATGGGCCACGCGGCCAAGGAAATAGACCGCGGCCACAGCCCAAAGCCAAGTCGGCGCCGCCCCCGGCGTGTTAGCGAGCTCAATCGCGGCAATCAGGATGAGCACAAAGGGTGTGTTTTCAATATAGTTGGCGTGCGCGCGCATCCGGCGGATCACCGCTTCATTGCCGCCATCACCAATGGAGACCTTTTGAGCTGTCCGTGCCTGCCCGCAGCGGATGGCGAGCCAGATATTGATAAGGGCGGCGACGCCTGCGAATGTCAAAGTTACGGGTAAAATCATGATCTTCTTCCCCTCCTGTTGGGTGAGCGGACCCTGCCACGCGGCGCCCGCGCTTGCAACCGCACGAAATTTGGCTATACGCGCGCCTTCGCTTGGGCGGCGTCCAGATTCGTTTTCGGATGCGGGTTTGCTGACCAAGGTATGTGATCACTCAATCGAATAAGGTGCCGAGATGGCCGTCCCTAAGAGAAAAACATCGCCGTCACGGCGGAACATGCGTCGCAGCCATGATGCGCTGACGGCCACCACCTTTCAGGAATGCCCGAACTGTGGCGAACTGAAGCTGCCGCACAATCTTTGCCAGGCCTGCGGCCACTATAATGGTCGCGAAGTCGTCGCAGCTGCCGACTAAACCCGTCGCCTGAACCACAGGAGACGGGCAAGTGGCCGAAGCGCCGCGCATCGCAATAGACGCAATGGGGGGCGATGACGGCCTAGCAGTGATGCTGGCCGGTGTCGCCCTTGCGCGTCAGCAATGGCCGGGGCTGACCTTCGACCTTGTCGGGGATGAAACGGCGCTCAAATCTGCGCTGGATCAGCACTCGAATCTGCGGGCTGCGTCCGACGTCATCCATGCGCCTGAAACCATCGATGGCAGCGAACGCGCTGGCCAAGCGATCCGCCGCGCCAAATCAACGAGCATGGGCCTCGCCATTGATGCGGTGAAGCAGGGCCGCGCCGGCGCGGCTGTCTCCGCTGGCAATACCGGCGCGCTGATGGCGATGGCGAAGCTCGCGTTGCGCACCATGCCGGGCATTGACCGTCCCGCGCTCGCCGCCCTCCTCCCCAGCCTTGGCGACCATGATTTCGTCATGCTGGATCTGGGCGCGAACACCGAATGCGACACGCGCAATCTTGTCGAATTCGCAATCATGGGTGCCGCCTATTCGCGCATTGCCCTTGGCATTGAACGACCCCGTGTCTCGCTGCTCAATATCGGCACTGAAGACCAGAAGGGCACCGAAGAAATCCGCGATGCCGCCGCCGCACTGCGCGCATCCGACCATCTGCATATGGCTTTTGACGGCTTTATCGAAGGCGACAAGATCGCCCGCGGCCTGACCGATGTCGTGGTGTGCGACGGATTTTCCGGCAACATCTCGCTGAAGACGATGGAAGGCACCGCGCGTTTCGTGACCGACCTTCTGCGCCGCGCCTTTACAAGCTCGATCCGCTCCAAATTCGGCTTCCTCATCTCGCGCCCGGCAACCGAGCTGATGCGTCACCATCTGGATCCCGACAATCACAATGGTGCTGTCTTCCTGGGCCTGAACGGCGTGGTCGTCAAAAGCCATGGCAGTGCGAGCCCCAAGGGCGTCGCCAATGCCGTCGGCGTGGCTGCCAAGCTGGTCGACGCCAATATTACCCAGCGCATTTCAGATGATCTCGCGCTCATCAAGGCGAACGGCAAGTGACATTACGCGCGGTTATTCTCGGCACCGGATCGGCCCTTCCCAAAAACCGCGTATCGAATGAAGACCTGGCCCAGCGCGTCGACACATCAGATGAATGGATCGTCGCGCGCACCGGCATCCGCTTCCGCCATATTGCAGGCGAAGGGGAAACGACCGCAACGCTCGGCGCCGATGCGGCAGCCAAGGCCATCGAGGCCGCAGGCGTAGAGGCAGCCAGCATTGACCTGATTGTGCTCGCCACGGCGACGCCCGACCAGACCTTCCCCGCCAGCGCCACCAAGGTGCAGGCGCTCCTCGGCATCAATGATTGCATCGCCTTTGATGTGGCCGCCGTCTGCTCGGGCTTCCTTTATGCCCTGTCCGTCGCTGACGCGATGATCCGTGCAGGCAATGTGAAGCGCGCCCTCGTCATCGGCGCAGAAACCTTCAGCCGCATCCTCGACTGGGAAGATCGCACAACCTGCGTCCTCTTCGGCGATGGCGCAGGCGCGGTTGTCCTCGAAGGCCGTGACGGCGAGGCCGGCATCCTATCGACAAGCCTGCACGCCGATGGCCGCTATAATGAGCTGCTCTATGTCGATGGCGGCCCATCGACCACCGGCACTGTCGGCCATGTCCGCATGAAGGGGTCGGAAGTCTTCCGCCATGCCGTCGTCAATCTGGCAACCGTGCTGGGCGAGGTGCTGGAAGGCGCTGGCCTCACCCCACAGGATGTTGACTGGGTCGTCCCGCATCAGGCCAATGCCCGCATCCTTGATGCGACCGCGCGCAAGCTGGGCCTGTCCAAGGACCAGATCGTCGTGACAGTGGATGAGCATGCCAACACTTCTGCTGCCTCTGTTCCGCTGGCGCTCGACACGGCTGTCCGCGATGGACGCATCCAGCGCGGCCAGCTGCTCGTGCTCGAAGCCATGGGCGGCGGCTTCACTTGGGGCGCGGCAGCGGTCCGTTACTGACCAATTCCCGCAATTGACGTTCTACGCCAATTCGATAAGAAGAACTTCGACCACTATCTGAGAGGGGGAGTTGCGTAATGGCGGGGGAAGGTACTCTGACACGAGCCGATCTTGCTGAATCTCTTCACAAGAATGTCGGCCTGTCCAAGGCTGAATCGTCGAAACTTGTCGAATCGATTCTGGATCACATGTCCAATGCGCTCGCAAAGGGCGAGAATGTAAAGATTTCCGGTTTTGGAAGCTTCCTCCTGCGTGACAAGGGTGCACGCGTGGGCCGCAATCCGAAAACCGGGGTTGAGGTGCCGATTGCGCCGCGCCGCGTGCTGACGTTCCGCGCCAGCCAGATGATGCGGGCCAACGTCGCCCAAGAGGCCTAATCTATGAGCATCGCCAATGGCTGATAAAGCGCCCGGAGCGTTACTGACCATTGGCGAGCTTTCTGCTGACCTTGGCGTTCCGCAGCATATCCTGCGCTATTGGGAAACCAAGTTTTCCAAGCTCCGCCCGCTGACCCGCGCGGGCAACCGCCGCTATTATCGGCCGGACGATGTCGCGCTCGTGCGTCGCATCCATCAGCTTTTGAATGGCGAAGGCTATACCGTCAAAGGCGTGCAGAAGCTGCTTTCCGGAAAAGCGGCAGCGCCAGAGCCGACACCCGAGCCTGTGGCTGCCCCTGCCGCGATCGCGCCGCAGACCGCACCGCCTGCGCCACCGCCCAGCTATATTCCTGATCTTGTTCTGATCCGGGACCGCCTCAAAGCCGCCCTGGTGGCCGCGCGGGTTTAATCGTTCCCGTCATGCCAGCGCAGGCTGGCATCTCTTGTTCGCCACCAAGGAGACCCCAGACTTCGCTGGGGCGACCTATTTGGCGCGACTAAGTTTTAGTCCCGGTCCATCTGGGGCCCGAGTGTCGCATCCAGATCGCGCGGGCGGATCATCCGGGTGAAACGGCCTTTACGTGAGCCAACCGCGCTCCAGCTGTCCGCATCAAATTGCAATTCGGCGACGGCAGCGGTCGGGAACTTCGCCTCCACCTCATCGCGCAGACTGTCTCCGGCCACATCGGGGACAAGCATCAGGATCAGATCTTCCAGCCCCGGATTATGTCCGCACAGGAGCACCGACGACACATCGTCCGGCAGATCCTGCACGACATCGAGCAGCGTCGCGCCCGAGGCGAGATAGATGCGCCGGTCCCAATTGGGATGGAGGATTTCCCCATAGCCTTCCCACAGCGCATCGAGCGTTTCGGTGCAGCGCACGGCGGGCGAAGAGATCACATAGTCGAACTGCCAGCCCTTGGTCTTAAGATGGCGACCGATGAGCTTTGCCCCCTTGACGCCGCGTTCATTGATCGGCCGGTCAAAATCGCGGGAGACAGGCGCGTCCCAACCCGATTTGGCGTGACGAAAGAGCGTGAGCGTCTTCATGGCTGTGCCTCATGCGACAAAGCGGCAGCCGTTGGAAGGGCCGATTGTGTCCGCACCACTTCGGCCACCGCCTCATCCAGCGTCATCCGGCGCACCGGCGTGCCCGGCGGAAAGGCCGTCAGCAGGCGCGACGGGACAGCGGAGGAGAGCAGCACGAAAATGCCGCGATCTTCCTGCCGTCGGATCAGCCGCCCAAAGGCCTGCGCCATCCGCGCGCGAATCAACCGGTCATCATAAAGCGAGCCGCCGCCGGCTGCCCGGCGGGCGGTATGCAGCACCGTCGGCTTGGGCCAGGGCACGCCTTCCATCACGACGAGCCGCAGCGACTCCCCCGGCACATCCACCCCGTCGCGCAGCGCATCGGTGCCGAGCAGGCTGGAGCGGGGGTCATCGCGGAAAATATCAACCAGCGTGCCGGTATCGATCGGGTCCACATGCTGCGCGTAAAGCGGCAGGCCATCGCGTGCCAACCGGTCGGCAATGCGGGCATGGACCGCGCGCAGCCGCCGGATCGCGGTGAACAGACCCAGCGTCCCGCCATTGGAGGCGGCGACCAGCCGCGCAAAGGCATTGGCCAGCTGCGGTACATCGCCGCGCTTCACATCCGTCACGATGATGACTTCGGATTGCGCGGCATAGTTGAACGGGCTTTCGGCCTCAAAATGCAAAGGCGGGGCGGAGAGATGGAGCGCCCCTGTCCGCGCATCGGCCACGTCCCAACCCTCCCCGCCTTTCAGCGTAGCGGAAGTGATGAGCGCGCCGTGCGCAGGCTTGAGCACCGTCGCTGCGAACGGGCGGGTCGGGTCCAGCCAATGGCGCCGAAGACCAATATCGACCTCACGCCCCTCAATCCGGTCCACCGTCAGCCAGTCGACAAAGTCCGGGTCCACCGGACCGCCCAGCCGCGCGAGCATGGACAGCCAAGCGCCGAGCGTATCGACCCGCCAGCTCAGGCTCGCCCGCGCGCCTTCAACCCGGGCGCGTGCCTGCCCGTCGAGCCAGTCCGGCCCTTCCTCCATCACCGCCTCCAGCCGCCGACCGAGCGTGACCAGCGGACGGAGCAAGGCATCCAACGCCTGACAGGCGGGCTCCACCGCCGTCAGCAGCGGCCCGTCCAGTTGCGCAGCCTCTGTCTCCAGCCCATAACCCGCATCGCCTTCAGCCGAGCGGGCAAAGACCAATCCGCGCACCGCCCCCAGCATCGCCTCAATCGGGCCAAAGGGGCCCCCTTCGGAAAGGCGTTGCAGCCAACCGTCAGAGGGAAGTGCCGAGGCTGCCGTGGCCGCTGCTGAAATCGCAGACGAGCCTTCCGAATCATAACTCGCCACATCGGCCAGCCGCGCCGCAAGTCCACGGCGGCGGCCACGCGATTTACCTTCCGGGCCGATGATCCAGCGGCGGAGCTCAATCGCCTCTTGGCCCGTGAGTGCCGCTGCAAACATTGTATCGGCGGCGTCAAACAGGTGATGGCCTTCGTCAAACACATAGCGCGTCGGGCGGGTGCCTTCTTCCCGTCCACGCGCAGCATTGACCATGACAAGCGCATGGTTGGCGACGACCAGATCCGCCTGCGCCGAGGCACGGGCGGCGTGTTCGATGAAGCATTTGCGGTAATGCGGGCACCCGGCATAAACGCACTCGCCGCGCCGGTCTGTCAGCGCGGTTGAGCCGTTGCGCCGGAACAACGTCGGCAACCAGCCGGGGAGATCACCCCCCACCATGTCGCCGTCGCGGCTATAGGTCGCCCAGCGCGCGACGAGATGCGCAAGGATCGCCGCACGCCCGGCAAAGCCGCCCTGCAACGCATCTTCCAGATTGAGCAGGCAGAGATAATTCTCCCGCCCTTTGCGGATTACAACCTTGCCGCGCGCCGCCGCCTCACTGCCATAGACGCGCGCGGTTTCCGCCGTCAGCTGGCGTTGCAGCGCCTTGGTGTAAGTGGAAATCCAGACCGGCCCGCCCGCCTTTTCCGCCCAGAGCGAGGCAGGTGCCAAATAGCCCAAGGTCTTGCCGATGCCGGTGCCCGCTTCGGAGATCAGGAGGCGGGGCTCATCCCGGGTGGCGCGGGGCTGAAAAGCGGAGACGGCGGCCCGGGCATAATCCTGCTGCCCCATGCGCGTCTCGGCCCCTGCACCCGTGATCTTTGTCAGCCGGTCCACCACATCGCGTTCATCAAGGCTGATGGTGCGCGGGGCGGGACGCGGCGGGGCATCTTCCCATTCGGGCAATTTGGAAAACAGCCAGCGCTCATCCTTCTTGGGCGCGGACAGCCGATCGAGCACCAGAGGCGCCCAGGGCCAGCGCAGCCGCGCCAACGATTGGGCCGATGTCCAGGCACCCTCGCGTTCCGGCCAATCACCGGACAGGACATTGAGCAGCTTGGTTGCGGCTTGCGCAAACATCGCCGCCGCCCCGCCTTCATCCTCCGGCAGATCAACGCCTGTGACCCGCGCCAACCCCTTGACCGTCGGCACCATGAAGTGCGCGGGGTAAATAAAGGCGAACAATTCCAGCAGGTCGAGCCCCGACAACTCCCCATAGCCGAGCCGGGCGGCCACCAGCGGCGCGTTGAGCATGAGGACAGGCGTTTCCGCCGCAATCGAGATGGCCTCGCCGCGCCCGACAGCCCGTGTGCGGCCGTCGGGTGTCGCAATCCAGATGCCGCCATGGCTTGCATGCAGCGCAGGATAAGGCAAAGGGGCAGGAACAGTCATCGACACGCGCCGGGATTGGCGCAACTGGAACGAAAGAGCAACACGAAGTGACCGATTTGCGCGACGCAGCGATGCTTTCCAAGGCCTGGCCCTTTGAAGAGGCGCGCAAGGTGCTCAAACGCCTCGGCAAGGATGGTAAGGACGGCCCGGTCATCTTCGAAACCGGCTATGGTCCGTCCGGCCTGCCGCATATCGGCACCTTCAACGAAGTGCTGCGCACGACCATGGTCCGCCGCGCCTTTGAGGCGATGTCGGACCTGCCGACCAAGCTCATCGCCTTTTCCGATGACATGGACGGCCTGCGCAAGGTGCCCGACAATGTGCCCAATAAGGACATGCTCGAAAGCCATCTTGGCAAGCCGCTGACGCGCATCCCCGATCCGTTCGGCAAGTTTGAAAGCTTCGCGCATCACAACAATGCCATGCTGCGCGAGTTTCTGGACCGGTTCGGGTTCGACTATGAGTTCATCTCCTCAACGACGATGTATGAGGGCGGCAAGTTTGACGACGCGCTGCGGGGCGTGCTGCGCGCCAATCAAGCGATCCTCGACATCATGCTGCCCACGCTCCGCAAGGAACGTGCGGCGACCTATTCGCCGATCCTGCCCGTCAGCCCCAAGTCAGGCGTCGTACTACAGGTGCCGGTTGAAGTGGTGGATGCCGAAGCCGGTCTGGTGCGCTTTGAAGATGATGGGGACATCATCACCCAATGCGTGTTCGGCGGTCAGGCCAAGCTGCAATGGAAGGTCGATTGGGGCATGCGCTGGGTCGCCCTTGGCGTGGACTATGAAATGTCCGGCAAGGACCTGACCGACAGCGTGACGCAATCAAGCAAGATCGCCCGCGCGCTCGGCGGTCGTCCGCCCGAAGTGCTGATCTACGAGATGTTCCTTGATGAAAAGGGCGAGAAGATCTCCAAGTCCAAGGGCAATGGTTTGAGCCTGGAAGACTGGCTGTCCTACGGCACCGAAGAGAGCCTTGCCTTTTACGCCTATCGCGAACCCAAGAGCGCCAAGCAGCTGCACCTTGGCGTCATCCCCCGTGCGGTGGACGAATATTTCCAGTTCCGGGGCAGCTATGCCGCGCAGGAACTGGACAAGAAGCTCGGCAATCCGGTGCACCATATCCACAACGGAAATGTGCCCGCCGATGTGCCGCCGGTCACCTTTGGCCTGTTGCTCAATCTCGCAGGCGTCATGGGCCCGCACGCAACCGCGCCGCAGGTCTGGGGCTATCTCGCCAACTATGTGCCCGACGCCAGCGCCGCGTCGCACCCCGAACTGGCGATGCTCATCAACTTGGCACTCGCCTATAACCGGGATCATGTCGCCCCGACGCTCCAGCGCCGCAAGCCCGAGGGTGTTGAGGTAGACGCGCTGAAGCAGCTCGATGCCGCCCTCGCCCCGCTGGCCGCCGACACGCCTGCGGAGGACATTCAAAACATCGTCTATGAAATCGGCAAGACCGGCGGGTTTGAAAACCTGCGCGACTGGTTCAAGGCGCTGTATGAAACACTCCTCGGCTCCAGCGCCGGCCCGCGCATGGGCAGCTTCATCGCGCTGTACGGCATCGAGAATTCGAGGAAGCTTATCGCCGAGGCCTTGGCGTAAGGCCCGTCAGGCCAGCGTAGGCAGGCATCTCGTGCGGCCAAGCCGGGGAGACGCCAGCCTTCGCTGGGGTGACGGAATCCATTATCTCGCGCTGAGGCACAGAGACGCAGGGAGCGCGGAGACAGCTCGCCACCGCTTACCCTGCCCTCTCCCGCAAGGGGAGAGGGTTTAAGCCTGACCTTACTTCGACGCCGCGATCCAGCTGTCGATCTTCTTTTCCAGCACCGCGAGCGGAAGCGCGCCGGTGCCAAGGACCTGTTCGTGGAAGGCGCGGATATCGAACTTCGCGCCCAGTTCGGTCTCGGCCTTTTTGCGCAGCCGCTGGATGGTGAGCGCACCAACCTTATAAGCGAGCGCCTGGCTCGGGATGGCGATATAGCGTTCGACTTCGGCCGTCGCATCGGTGCGGCCCATGTCGGAATTGGCGAGCATGTAGTCAATTGACTGGTCGCGCGTCCAACCCTTGGCATGGATGCCCGTGTCTACGACGAGCCGCATCGCGCGCAGCATCTCATCCGAAAGCGTCCCAAAGCGCTGATAGGGGTCTTTGTAGAAGCCCATCTCATAGCCCAGCGTTTCGGCATAAAGCCCCCAGCCTTCGACATAGGCTGTGTTGCCGCCAAAGCGCATGAACTTGGGCAGCTTTTCATTTTCCTGCGCGAGGCTGATCTGGAAGTGATGCCCGGGCGCCCCTTCATGCAGATAAAGCGTGGTCATGCCCGGCGTTGTCCGGCTCGGCAGATCATAAGCGTTGAAGTAGAAAATGCCCGGCCGCTTGCCATCGGGCGTGCCCGATTCATACGAACCGCCCGCTTCATATTTTTCGCGGAATTCCTCATAGGGCTGGATCTTGAGCGGCGCCTTGGGCAGCGTTGAAAAATAGGCACCGATCTTTGCATCGACCTGCTTGCCGATATCGTAAAAGCCCTGCGTCAGCGCCTCACGCGTCGGCTTTTTGAACTGCGGATCATTGCGCAGATAATCGAAGAACTCATTGAGCGTGCCCTTAAAGCCAACCTCCGACTTCACCTGCTCCATGCCGGTCTTGATGCGCGCCACTTCCGACAGACCCAGATTGTGGATCGTCTCTGCATCCATGGGCAGCGTCGTCGTGTTCTCGATGGAAATTTTATAGAGCTTATCCCCGCCCTTCATATATTTCAGGCCGACGCCGTCGCGTGCGACGGGCAGATAATCATTCTTCAGATAATCGCGCAGGCGGCGATAGGCGGGGTAGATGCCCTGTTCGATGGTGACGCGATAGTCCGCCGCCAACCGGGCTTTATCGGCATCCGAAATGCCCGCAGGAAAATTCTGGATCGGCCCGTAATAAGGCGACTCCTCAGTCTTTTGCGCCAGCTGGGCGTCAAGCTGACCGATGACGTTGTTGATTGTCATCTTGGTTTCAACCACGCCGGACTTCGCCCCTTCGCGGAAGCGGCCAATGACGCGGTCGAGATAAATGATGAATTCGCGGTGACGCTTCAGGGCGTTGTCATAATCCTGCAGCGTGTTGAACGGGGCGCCGCCCTTCCCGCTCGAAAAGGTCGGGTAGAAGGTGTGGAACCCAAAAAAGTGGTTGAGCGGCCGGACCTGATTGAGCTTCAATATGTCCGGGCGGAAGGAAATGTCGGTCTGTTCAGTCTGCCATTTGAACACATCATAAGCGATCTGGTCGGTCGGGCTCAGCTGCGCCCGGTTGATCTTCTTGAGGCGGGCGATGTCGCTGTCATTGGCGCGCTTTTCGGCCGCATAATATGCGTCTGTGATGAAATCGCCGAAGCGGTCGGCATAACGCATGTCGCCGCGGAAGATGGCAAAGAGGGGGTTGCGTCGCTGGGACGCCTCATCGCTGTCTTCAAACAATTTGTGCAGATCGCGCGTGGCCTGATTTTCGGCGGCGGCTGCAGCGGCCGTGGCGGGCGCGGCATCGGCCGCCTGCGCAAACGCGGGGGCTGCCGCGAGCGCGAGAGGGGCCAACGCAAAAGGCGAAAGCGTGGCAAGAAGGCGAAGAGACATGGAACGGCGCATAAAGGCTTCCCCAATGAAAGGATGGTTGCCCCGTTCCTATCAGCAGCGCGCGTGCCACTCCACCCCGTTCGACCAACGCCCCGCCCGGATCGACCAAGGCCCCTCCGCCAAGCCCCAAAAAAATGGCGCGGACCCCAAAAAGAGATCCGGGCCACCGCCCTTGTGCGAAGGGCGACAGGTGTAACGCCAACAGGGAACACACGTCACATCAATACGCGAGCGGTGACGCGACTTGGCTTATCGCCGAGTCGCGCTGAACGGACGCGGAATGAAGTTGTCAGCATTCCGAAAGGCGCGTTTATCTGCCGTTCAGCGTGACGTCATGACGGCGGGTGCGAGGGAGGGATGTCAGAAAGGACGTTTCAGGAATCGTCTGCCATCCCGTCTGTTCGGGTGCGCGCCATCATCACCGGCGCGAACAAGAGCATGGGCGCATCGATGATGAAATGGGCAAGGCTTGCGGACCAATATCCCGCGCGCAGGAATATGAGGGTCAACAGCGCTCCGGTTGCGGCAACAAAGAGGAGATGGACAGGGCTCCAGGATGCACGGTGCGCGATGACAAACATAAAGAGCGGCACCACAAGCGCGATCGCACTGGTCCCGGTGACCGACATCAGAAGCGGAATCGGGATGGCCCGAAACAGGAGTTCCTCAACCAGCGCCGCAGTGATGAGGATGAAGACCCGCGCGGCCAAAGGCATGGTCGCAATTTTTTGGAGGACGTCGGCATTTGCCGCATGATCGAACCCCGCCTTTCGCGCAAAGGCCAGATAGGCCGGAAAGATCAATAGGCCAGCAATGCCGCCGCCCATGCCCCAAAGCAGCATCGGCAACAGAGGCGCGGATTGCAGTGTCAGGGGCGGGTCCAGCCTGCCCGACAGCGACAGCGTAACACCCGCCACGAGCCACATCCCGACAGCACCGACGGCCATCTGCCGGGTGAAGGCGTGCCCAAAGGCGCCGCGGCGGCGCATATGCACGAGGGTCAGGGGCCCGAGCAGCGCGAGCGCAATGAGGAGTTCCGGGCCTGCGAATGCATTGATGTGGGTCACTATTGCCATTCCCCTTGCCATTCGGATGACAAATCAACGCATCCGGCTGCCTGGCCATCAAACCCAGAATTTCTCCCGGAACCATTTGGTCACGATATATTTCGTGCCCGCATTAACCGGCAGGCCGGCATGGAGCGTGGCCGGATTGGGCGTGCCATCGGCCTGCATATTGTTCCACAGCACCAGCATGCCGCGGCGGGGGGTAACGGTCATGCCCGCAATGGGAAATTCGGTTTCCCCGCCTGATGCCGGTTCATTGAGATAAACCATCGCGGTCCAGCTGCGCTGGCCACCCTGTTTGGCCATATCTTCCCAATAGACGGTGTTCTTGAAAAAATGGTCGTGATGCGCCTTGAACTGCTGGCCGACCTCGTAAACCTGCCCCTGCAGCGTCTCGCCATGGCGGTCATCAATGCCCATCAATGTGCAGATGCGGGCCTCCACCTTTTCCACCAGCGCGTCATAAGGCGAGAGGTTGCAGCTGTCGCTCGTCCGGAAATCGGGGTCGGAATGTTTGGCGAGCAGGCCCGAGGGCTGACGCCCCTTGTTGATGAGGGCGATCAGGTCTTCGCATTCGGTGGGCGTCATGAAATCCTGCACGCAATAGAGCGTGAGGTTATTCTGTTCGACAAGCTGCGCGCGGCCGGAGGCCTTGAGCTTGCGCGCGACGATCCGGCCCAGCTCGGCCAGCCGCTCCTCGGACGATTTGAGCTTGATCTTGGCCATGCCTCTGCTCCGTCAGTCGATGATGCGGCCGCGGGCCATCACAAAGCCAACTTTTTCAAGGGTGCGCACATCCGTCAACGGATCCCCGTCAACAGCGATAATATCCGCCGAATAACCGGGCGCGATCCGGCCAATCTCGTTCTCTTTGTCGAGCAGCTTGGCCGCAACCGTCGTCGCACTGGCGAGCGCTTCGCGCGGGGTCAGCCCGCCCCAATCGACCATCAACGCAAATTCCCCAGCATTGCGGCCATGGTCAAAAACGCCTGCATCCGTCCCGAAGGCGATGGTCACG
The DNA here is from genome assembly GCA_937996655.1 of uncultured Sphingomonadaceae bacterium. Taxonomy (GTDB): domain Bacteria; phylum Pseudomonadota; class Alphaproteobacteria; order Sphingomonadales; family Sphingomonadaceae; genus Aquisediminimonas. Next base: position 80,697 of record CALKUK010000016.1, read on the forward strand.
CCTTCGGCCCGGGCGAGCTTAAGCGCCTTGCCAGCCTGCGCGACGGCCTCGCGCCCCTTGGCCTCAACCGTGGGGGTGTAGATGCCCTTGCCAAGCCGTTCCTTCACGCCCTGCAACGCCATCAGCGTCGGCACCATCGCAGTGCCACTGGCCTTCATCGCCTTCACGGCAGCAAGGTCTGCGAAGGTCGCATGATCCGCTGTATCAATCCCCGCTTTGGCGACAGCCTCCACGCCGCGCGCGCCATGCGCGTGCGCTGCCACCCGCAGGCCAAGGCTGTGCGCGGTATCGGCAATGGATTTAAGTTCGGCATCGGTGAAATGCTGGCCCAGACCGCGGCCCTGCTGTGACAGGACACCGCCGGTGGCCGTAATCTTGATGACGTCGGCCCCATTCTTGGACGCCTGCCGCACGCGCGCCGCGCACTGGTCTGCCCCGGTGCAGGTGTTGCCCGCATCCAGCGCCGCATTCACTTCGGGCCGATAGCCTGAGACGTCGCCGTGTCCGCCGATGATCGAGATGGCCGAGCCTGCCGAAACGATCCGTGGGCCCGGAATGAGGCCATTTGCCGTCGCATCGCGCAGCGCAAAGCCGCCACGCGGGGCCGAGCCAAGATCGCGCACCGTCGTGAAGCCAGCCTTCACCGTCGTCAGCGCATTGTGCGCGCCGACCAGCGCCAGATAGTCATCGGTCACCACCGCTTCGTCGCGGAAATCGCCGCCGGGGGTGCTCTCCAGATGGACGTGCATGTCGATCAGGCCGGGGAGCACCGTCTTGTCGCGCAGCTCGACCACACGCGCCTCGGCGGGGGCGGCGGTATAGCCATCGGCGATAGAGACGATCTTGCCATCGGTGACGGTGATGGTCGCAGGGCCAGTGGCCGGCCGCGCCGCATCGGTGATGAGTCTGCCCGCATGAATGATGACCGTTTCGGCCTGCGCGCCCGAAAGCGCCGTTGCCGCCATCATGGCCGCCAGAAAGACTCGCATCACATTCTCCTGCATATTGAAGCGCTTCAATTGCGCAGGCGGGGGCACGCTTGCAAGCGGATATCGCTGTCGTGTCGCCTCAACGTGTCTCCACCGTCAGCGCTTCAATCTCGAGGAGGGTACGCTCGCCATCGGGCTTTGTGCCGGTGACGACGATGTCGGCAACGAGATGGCCGGGGAGATCAAACTCGTGATCAGGCAAGAGGGCTGCAATCTCTGCGGCACGGGCGGGGCCGACCGAGAGCGCGACCCAGTGGCGGGCGCCGGTGAAAGTGACGCTGGCCCAGGGGCGTTCCTGCGAGGTGGGGATTTCGGCAGGGGTTGCGAGTTTCAGGAGCGCAGTGGTCAGCGCGCGGTGGGCGTTGGCGGACTTGGGTTCTGACATTAGCGGGTCTCCTTCTGGGTCTCTTGAGCGGCGATGAAATCCCGCACGCGGCGCACCATCGTGCTGCGCATTTCACGACCGGCGCGGACATCGAACACCAGACGCGGGTCACGCGCGGCGAGCCTGCCGAAACGTGCCGGGCGCATCCCCGTCCGCCGCAGGAAAAGCTCGATTTCGCGTCTTATATTCACCTTTTGTTCTCCACCGTCTTGCCGTCGAGTCGCGTTAGGATTTTTCCTTTTTTCACCGTCAAATCCTACTTGTCTAGGATTTTTCTTATCGGTATGAAGAGACATGGAAAATGTGCGCGACACGCTGGATCGGCTCATCCGGGACCGGGGGGAGGACTATGCCGCTTTGTCACGGCTGATCGGCCGCAACCCCGCTTATATTCAGCAATTCATCCATCGCGGCAGCCCGCGCCGGCTGGCCGAAGGGGATCGCAAGCTGCTCGCCCGTTATCTGGGCGTGGACGAATCGCTGTTGGGTGGACCGGCGGCCGTCCCCGTTGCGGGCGATATGGTCGCCGTGCCGCGTCTGGCGGTGGAGGCTTCTGCTGGCCCCGGCGCCTTGGCGAACCGGGAAGACACAATTTCCCGCTTCGGCTTTGACGCGCGCTGGCTGCGCACCGTTGCCTCTAGCCCGCATAATGTCTCCGCCATCTCCGTGCGCGGCGAATCGATGCTGCCGACCCTGTCGGAAGGCGATGAGATTCTGGTCGATCGCGGCGATGCGGCAGACCGGCTGCGCGACGGCATCTACGTGTTGCGGGTGGAAGAGGCGCTGCTCGTGAAGCGGATTGCGCTCAACCCCGCGGGCATTGGCGGGCGGCGACTATCGATCCGCAGCGACAACCCGGCCTATCCCGATTGGGAGGATTGTGACCCGGCGGCGGTCCAGATTATCGGCCGCGTCATCTGGGTCGGCAGGCGCATGGCCTGATCCGGGCGCCTAGCGCTTCCGGTCAAACATCCAGAACGCGAGGGCGATCACCACCCCCAGCGCCGAGCCGGCCAACAGGCCAAGGGTCGACTGCTGGTAGAGGACACCGATGAGGCCGCCTGCGAGGATGGAAAGGGCCAAAGGCCCACCGGCGGCACGGGGATCTGATTTTTTGGGTTCGGTCATGCGCATCTTCTGCCACTGCCGGACACAAAACGCCAGCCCGCCCAGGCGGACGATGCCCTTTTGGACATGGTGAACGCAACCTTCACCGCATTTGGGCACGGCCTGCAAAGGGCCAGGCTTTAAAGACATTTGTCCGCATTTTGCCGAACCGGAGTCCTGCCGCGCATGTCCAGCTTCTTTGTCGATCGCGCCGGGGCAGACCTTGCCGCTGAATTCATGGCGCTGTTTGGCAAAGAGGCCTCACGCGAAGCCGCCGGGCGCGCGCGTCGGTTCCGGGATCGCGGCAATGTGATCGGTTATTGCCGCTGGCGTCAGGTTGAACGGCTGATCAGCGCGCTAGAGGATGGACAGGGCGCAACCCACCATTAAGCGCGTTGTGCCGGGTCTCTGATTTATCTGACGCTTGCCCGAAAGGGAGCGCTTCCGCTCAGCCATGGGACGCGATAGAGCAGGGATATGAAGTCCGGCCTCCTGTGTCGTGTCGCGCCCGTCGCCCTGACCGTAGCGCTGGCCGTTGCCGTTCCTGCGGCGGCGCAGGACGTGCCTGCGCCTGACCAACCAGCCCCCACCTCCAACACACCGCTCGACCCGGAATCTCCCTTGGCCGATCTGCCCGATATCGGTGTCGACTGGCCTGATCTGCCCGCCGAGGAAGCCGGAGAGCAGGCCGCCAGTGTCGACAGCGCTGACGAACAGGGCCGCCGCTATTCGGTGACCCTGGCGGGGGTGCCCGCCGCGCCAGAAAACCAGATTGGGCAGCGCTTTGATGCTCTGTCAGCGCTGAAGACGGGGGCTACCAAGCCCGCCAACGTCGCGCAGATTGACAGGCGTGCGCGCGATGACACCGCCTTGCTCGCAGAACTGCTGCGCGCCGACGGCTATTATGACGCGCGCGTGGACTCCGATATCGAAGCCGTTGGCGACCGCATTGCGGTGACCCTAACGATCGAACCGGGGCCGCTTTACACCTTTGGTGAGATCCGCGTGTCCGGCCTTGAAGGCAACGGGGCGCTGCGCGAGGCCTTCAACGTCAATGTGCAGGACAGCGTGGACGCCGATGATGTGACGCTGGCGGAAACAACGCTCAAATCCAAACTGGCCAATGACGGCTATCCCTTTGCCAAAGTCACTCCGCCCGACGTTGTGGTGGACCATGACACGCGAACCGCCGCGCTGGAGGTCCATGTCGATACCGGCGGCAAACGCAATTTCGGGCAGATCCTGGCGCGCGGGGAAAAGATGCCCTTTGGGGCCAAACACATCGGCGTCATTGCCCGCTTCAAACCGGGGGAGCCCTATAATCAGGCCGATATTGATGACCTGAAGCGCGCGCTGATCGCCACCGGCCTCATCTCTTCGGTCGATGTCAGCCCTGTGGAAACCGGCGATCCGCAGACCGCCGATGTCGCCGTCACCATGTCGCCGGCCCCGGTGCGGACAATTGCGGCAGAAGCGGGCTATGGCACCGGCGAAGGTTTCCGCCTGTCGGCCAGCTGGACGCACCGCAATTTGATCAAACCCGAAGGGGCCGTGATCTTAAGCGGCGTGGTCGGCACGCGCGAACAGGCGGTGGCCGGCACGCTGCGCCAGTCCAACTGGCAGCGGCGGGACTGGGTTTTGAACGCGCGGGTTGCGGCCAGCAATCTGGAACAGCCGGCTTATGCTGCCCGCACTTTTGAGATTTCCGCCAACATCGAACGGCAGACCAACATCATCTGGCAAAAGAAATGGATCTGGAGCGCGGGGTTTGAACTGCTCGCCTCGGACGAACGCGACATTGTGGCGCGCGGCGGATCGCGGCAGACCTATTTCATCGGCGCTGTGCCTTCGACATTGGCGTATGACGGTTCAGACGATCTGCTGGACCCCAAGCGCGGCTTCCGCTTGAGCGGACGCCTCTCGCCCGAAGGATCCCTCCAGGGCGGGTTTAATGGCTATATCCGCGCGCTCATCGATGGCAGCGCCTATGTGCCGTTGGGGGCGAAAACCGTGATCGCCGGACGGGCGCGGCTCGGCGCAATCACCGGCACCGCGCTCGACAATATCGCGCCGTCACGTCGCTATTATGCAGGCGGCGGCGGATCAGTGCGCGGCTTCAGCTATCAAGATATCGGCCCCCGCGATGCGTTTGGAGACCCTGTGGGCGGACGCAGCCTCGCTGAATTCTCGCTAGAAGCGCGTGTCCGCTTTGGCACATTCGGCGTCGTGCCCTTTGTCGATGCGGGCAACATCTACACCGGCAGCCTGCCGCGCCTCGACAAGATGCGCTTTGGCGCGGGCATTGGTGCGCGCTATTATTCGACCTTCGGCCCCATTCGCATCGATGTCGGCACGCCCATCAACCGGCGCACGGGGGAAGCGCGGGTCGCCGTCTATGTCTCCTTGGGTCAGGCCTTCTGATGCGCGCCGCCCAATGGCTTTTGGGGGCGCTCGCGGCGCTCGTCCTGATCGTGCTGACGCTCGCAGGGCTGGCCGATACCGATGCCGGGCACCGCTTCATCGCAGACCGGATTGAACGCCTTTCCCCCAAATCCGGGCTGAAGATTGAGATCGGCACCATTGAAGGCTCGATTTATACGCAGGCCCGCATTCGCGGCCTCAAGCTGTCGGACCCCAAGGGACTGTTCTTCGACGCGCCTCTGGTCGATCTCGATTGGTCGCCCTTCGCCTGGATCAACAACCGCCTCGACATTGACAGCCTCCACGCCAAGGTGGCGACGCTGCACCGCGTGCCCAAGTTCAATCCCGGGCCGCCCGATGCGCCGATCCTTCCGGCGTTTGACATCCGCATCGGATCCCTGGCGATCGACCGGCTGCAGATCGACAAGGGCGTGGCAGGAGCGCCCCGTATTGGCCGTCTGGCCGGACGCGCCGACATCAGCGACGGACATGCTGTTGTCGATCTCACAGCCGACGCGCAACAGGGGGATCATCTCATCCTCAGCCTCGATTCCCGGCCCGATGATAATCGCTTTGATGTTGACCTCACCCTCAATGCGCCGGAGCGGGGTGTGTTCGGCGCATTCCTCGGCACGACGCGGCCCATCGCGCTGAGGATGTCGGGCGATGGCAGCTGGAAAACATGGCGCGGTGCGCTTTCCGCCCGCATCTCCGGGGCGGACGCAGCCAAGCTCGATCTCGCGGTGAAGGAAGGTCACTACACTTTGGGCGGGACGTTGACGGCGGCGCATCTATTGACCGGCCGGATGCAGCGGCTCACCGCCCCGCTGGTGCGGGTGTCGGGTGAGGCAACCTTGGCCAACCGCAAGCTCAACGGACAGATCAATCTGTCGTCCTCCGCACTCGCAATCTCCGGCACCGGCGCTGTTGATCTGGGCAAGAGCAGCTTTGACGATGCGCTGCTGACCGTTCAGCTGCGTGATCCACGCGCGATCCTGCCGACCATGCAGGGACAGAATGTCCAGTTGAAGGCCCGGTTTAACGGACCCTTTTCTCAAGCCAGCTTTGACTATCTGCTCACCGCCCCGCGCGTCGCCTTTGCTGCGACCGGGCTCGAAGATGTCCGCCTGTCCGGGCAGGGGCGTTTGTCTAAGGCACCGGTCAAAGTGCCCGTCCGTTTCACCGCACGCCGCATTACCGGCGTGGGTGATGTCGGGGGCGGCATCCTTGCCAACATCTCCGTGGACGGGATTGTCTTGGCCACAAGCACAACCATTGTCGGTGAAAATCTGCTCCTCAAATCGGACAAGCTGTCGGGGCGGCTGGCTTTGTTCGTTGATCTCAAAACTGGGCGCTATGACGTCGGTCTGGCGGGGCAGCTCAACCGCTATCTCATCCCCGGCATCGGGTTGGTCGACATCCGCAGTGAGCTATCGGTTGTGCCGGGCCCCAATGGCCGGGGCACGCGTATCGTGGGCCGGGGTGAGGCCTGGGTGCGGCGCTTTGACAATGCCTTTTTTGCAGGGCTGACAGGCGGCCTGCCCAAGCTGGAAACTGGGCTGGAGCGCACCGCCGACGGGGTGCTGCACTTCACCAATTTGCGCGTCCTCTCCCCCCGGCTGCGGTTGACCCTGTCGGGCATCCGGCGCCGCGATGGTAGTTTCCAGCTGTCGGGTACGGGCACCCAATCGACCTATGGACCGCTGCGGCTGGCGCTGGACGGGCCAATTGCGCGACCGCGCGTTTCCCTGATCCTGGCCCGACCCAATGATGCGATGGGGCTGGCCGATGTCCAGCTGCTGCTCACGCCGAATGCGGGCGGCTTTAGCTGGGCCGCAAACGGCCAATCGCGCCTCGGGCGGTTTGACGGACGCGGGGACCTTGCACTGCCCGCAGGCCGTCCGGCGCAGATCGTTATTGCGAAGGCCAATGCCTCCGGCCTGTCGGCAACGGGGCGGCTGACATCTGTCACCGGCGGGCTGGCGGGCACAATAGACCTTGGCGGCATGGCGACGGGAACACTCACCCTTGATGTCGCCTCCGGGCTGCAGCGCATCCGCGCCCTCATCGATGCGCGCGACGCCCGCTTTGATGGGCCGACCCAGATTGCGGTGCGGCGTGGCCGGTTTGACGGCACCCTGCTGCTGGACCCGGCGGGCACCTTGATCAACGGCACGGTGACGGCGCGGGGCGTTCAATATGGCGGGCTGTCCTTTGCGCGTCTGGCCGGCAATATCGACCTGAGGGGCGGCAGCGGCGTCCTGAAGGGCGCCATTGCCGGATCACGCGGCGGGGATTTCGATCTTCAGACCGTCGTACAGCTGTCACCGGATCGCGTCATCCTGACCGCCAATGGCACGCTGGAGCGCCGCCCGATCAGCCTTGAGGCCCCGGCCGTGCTGGTACGCGAAGGGGCCGCTTGGCGCCTTTCCCCCACCGAACTCAGCTATGCGGGCGGCAAAGCGTCACTGTCCGGCCTGATAGGCGGCGCCCGGCCGGAATTGAGCGGCGCGCTGACAGCCATGCCGCTGTCGATCCTCGATACCGTCGCCCCCCGCCTTGGCTTGGGCGGACGGGCAAGCGGCACCTTTTTCTATGTCGAGGAAGCCAATGGCACACCCTCGGGCCGGATCGACGTCAAAGTGCGCGGCCTGACGCGGGCCGGACTTGCACTGGCGTCCAAGCCGATCGACCTTGCCGTGATCGCAAGCTTTGGTGGGTCGCGCGCCGGGGCGCGGCTTGTGGCGGCGGCGGGCGGCCAATCCATCGGACGGGGCCAGATTCAGTTAAGCGGCCTTGGCGGGGAAGCTCCGCTGATGAGCCAGATCGCCAATGCCAATTTGTTTGGCCAACTGCGGTTCAACGGGGATGCCGGAACCTTGTGGCGCCTCACCGGCATTTCGACCTTTGATCTGTCCGGCAATGTCGCCATCGGCGCCGATATGGGCGGGCGCCTGTCCAACCCGATCATCCGTGGATCGGTACGGACCGCCAATGCGCGCGTGGAAAGTGCGGCAGCCGGCATGGTGTTGACCGGGGTGGCCGCCAATGGACAGTTCAACGGATCGCGCCTTATCCTCGACAGTTTTTCGGCCAATGCCGGCAAGACCGGGCGGCTCACTGGCTCTGGAACCATCAGCTTTGCCGCCGGTGCGCCGGGCCTTGATCTCAATGTGCAGGCGGAGTCTGCCACCCTGATCGCCCGTGATGATCTGGGCGCGACGGTCACCGGGCCGCTGCGCATCCAGTCCGATGGCAATGGCGGCCTGATTAGCGGAAAGGTACGGGTGGAGCGCAGCAGCTATGTCCTCGGCCAGACCGCCGCTGTCACCTCCATCCCCAAACTCCGCGTGCGGGAGATTAACGGCGGCACCGATCTGCAGGTCGCCACGGTGCCTGCAAAGCCCTGGATGCTCGATATCAAAGCCAATCTGCCCGGGCGCATGATGGTGACGGGCCTTGGCCTCGACAGCGAATGGCGGGGTGATCTGACCGTCACGGGATCCATCCTGTCACCAGCAATTCTCGGCACGGCCGAGGTTGTGCGCGGCGGCTATGAATTTGCCGGGCGGCGTTTTGAACTGGACCGTGGCGTCATCCGGTTCCGCGGGGAAAGCCCTCCTGACCCCATTCTCGACATCACCGCGCAGGGGGACACACAGGGCCTCAGCGCGACCATTCGTGTCGGCGGCACCGGGCAAAAGCCGGACATCACCTTTGCCAGCGTGCCCGCTTTGCCGCAGGAAGAATTACTGTCCCGCCTGTTGTTCGGCACGTCGATCACCAATCTTTCCGCGCCCGAAGCGCTGCAGCTGGCGGCGGCCGTCGCCTCGATGCGCGGCGGGGCGGGGCTGAACCCGATCAATGCGCTGCGGCAGGCCGTGGGGTTGGACCGGTTGCGTATCCTGCCGGCCGATACGACGACGGGGCAGCGCACCGCCGTTGCCGCTGGAAAATACATCTCCCGCCGCGCCTTTGTAGAGATCATTACCGACGGGGCAGGCTATTCCGCCACACGCGCGGAGTTTCAGGTCACCCACTGGCTCTCCCTCCTCTCCACAATCTCCTCGGTTGGCCGACAAAGTGCCGCGGTGCGGATTTCCAAGGATTATTGAGCCGGGGCGCGGCTGCCTGACGCCCCCTCTACAGTCGCGCGCCGTGCAATTCGCTTGACTTGGGACTTGCCGTCTTTAGACGCGGCGACGGGCCACGCGGTCCCAACGCCGCGCTGCTCTCTGCAAGGAGACGCTTACATGACTGTGACCAAGCCGACGCGCGCACCTGCGCGTCCGTTCTTTTCCTCGGGCCCCTGCGCAAAGCCGCCGGGCTGGGAAGCTTCCAAACTCCAAACCGAATGCCTCGGCCGCTCGCACCGCGCCAAAATCGGCAAGTCGCGCCTGCAACTGGCGATCGACCTGACGCGTGAAGTGCTGCGGGTGCCGGACACCCACCGCATCGGCATCGTTCCGGGTTCTGACACCGGCGCTGTTGAAATGGCGCTCTGGTCGATGCTTGGTGCACGTGGCGTCACGATGCTCGCTTGGGAAAGCTTTGGTGAGGGCTGGGTCACCGATGTTAACAAGCAGCTGAAATTGAACGCCACTGTGCTGAACGCGGCCTATGGCGAAATCCCCGATCTTGCGACCGTCAACTGGGCCGACGATGTCGTTTTCACTTGGAACGGCACCACCTCCGGCGCGCGCGTCCCCAATGGGGATTGGATCGCCGACGACCGCGAAGGCCTCTCCATCTGCGACGCGACTTCGGCGGTGTTTGCGTATGACATGCCGTGGGACAAGCTCGATGTCGTCACCTTCTCCTGGCAGAAGGTGCTGGGCGGGGAAGGCGCGCACGGCGTGCTCATCTTGGGCCCGCGCGCTGTGGAGCGGCTGGAAAGCTATACGCCCGCATGGCCGCTGCCCAAGGTCTTCCGCCTGATGTCAAAGGGCAAGCTCAGCGAAGGCATCTTCAAGGGCGAGACGATCAACACGCCGTCGATGCTCGCCGTTGAAGATGTGATCTTCGCGCTCGAATGGGCAAAGTCGGTCGGCGGGCTCGAAGGCCTGATGGCCCGGAGCAACGCCAATGCCCGCGCCCTCAATCTCATTGTCGAGGGCCGCTCCTGGCTTGATCATCTCGCGGTCGACCCGGCGACACGTTCGACCACCTCGGTCTGCTTGACGGTCGAAGGCGCGGATGCGGACTTCATTAAAAAGTTCGCAGGCCTGCTCGAAGCCGAAGATGCCGCTTATGACATCGCCAGCTATCGCGACGCCCCCCCGGGCCTGCGCATCTGGTGCGGCGCGACTGTCGACACCGCCGACATCGAAGCGCTCGGCCCCTGGCTCGATTGGGCCTGGGCTTCTCTCAAGAATTGAACCTGCACCGTTTGTCCTGAGCTTGCCGAAGGACCGTCCTTATTCCTGTTGCTGAAGCGCACAGAAAGGACGGGGCTTCGACAGGCTCAGCCCAAACGGATTTTGAATTCATTTGGAGTTTCCCAACATGACCAAGCCCAAAGTCCTCATTTCCGACAAAATGGACCCCAATGCCGCCGCAATCTTTCGCGAACGCGGCTGTGAAGTTGATGAAATCACGGGCCTTTCGCCCGACGAGCTCAAAGCCATTATCGGCCAATATGATGGCCTCGCTATCCGTTCCTCGACCAAGGTGACCAAGGATATCCTTGAGGCCTGCACCAATTTGAAGGTCATCGGCCGCGCTGGGATCGGTGTCGACAATGTCGATATTCCTGCCGCCTCTTCCAAGGGTGTGGTCGTCATGAACACGCCGTTCGGCAACTCAATCACGACCGCTGAACACGCCATCGCCCTGATGTTCGCGCTCGCCCGTCAGCTGCCTGAGGCCAATGCGCAGACACAGGCTGGCCTGTGGCCGAAGAACGGCTTCATGGGTGTTGAAGTGACCGGCAAGACGCTGGGCCTGATCGGCGCGGGCAATATCGGCTCCATCGTCGCGAGCCGCGCGCTGGGCCTGCGGATGAAGGTCGTCGCCTTTGATCCCTTCCTGACGCCGGAGCGCGCTGTAGAAATGGGCGTGGAAAAGGCGGACCTTGATACGCTGCTCGCCAAGGCAGACTTCATCACGCTCCACACGCCGCTGACCGATCAGACGCGCAACATCCTGTCGCGCGAAAATCTGGCCAAGGCAAAGAAGGGCGTGCGCATAATCAACTGCGCGCGCGGTGGTCTGATTGATGAAGCCGCGCTCAAGGATGCGTTGGATTCCGGTCAGGTTGCGGGCGCCGCACTCGACGTGTTCGTCAATGAACCCGCCAAGGAGTCACCCCTGTTCGGCACGCCCAACTTCATCTGCACGCCGCACCTTGGCGCATCGACCAACGAAGCGCAGGTCAATGTCGCACTGCAGGTGGCAGAGCAGATGGCCGACTATCTGGTCAGCGGCGGCGTCACCAATGCGCTCAACATGCCGAGCCTATCGGCGGAAGAAGCGCCGAAGCTGAAGCCCTATATGGCGCTTGCTGAAAAGCTGGGGTCGCTCGTCGGGCAGCTTGCGCATGACAATCTCACCAAAATCAGCATCGAAGTGGAGGGTGCCGCCGCACAGCTCAACATCAAGCCGATCACCGGCGCTGTTCTGGCCGGCCTGATGCGCCGTTATTCGGACACGGTGAACATGGTCAACGCACCGTTCCTCGCCAAGGAGCGCGGGCTGGATATCCGCGAAGTCCGCCATGACCGTGAAGGCGTTTACCACACGCTGGTCCGCGTGACGGTTGGCACCAGTCAGGGCGACCGCTCTGTTGCGGGCACTTTGTTCGGCAACACCGTCCCGCGTTTGGTCGAGATGTTCGGCATCAACATTGAAGCCGATCTGGATGGCCACATGCTCTACATCGTCAACGAAGATGCCCCGGGCTTCATCGGATCGATCGGGTCGCTGCTCGGCCGCAATGGGCTGAACATCGGCACATTCCATCTTGGCCGGCGCAATGCTGGGGGCGAAGCGGTGCTTCTCCTGTCGATGGATGACGCCATCCCCGAAGCCGTTCTGGCCGAAGCGCGCAAGCTGCCCGGCGTGAAAACGGTGAAGGCGTTGAAGTTCTGATCCGAGGCCTGCCCTCCTCCCTCTCCAACCGCTTGCGGGACGGGTCGGAGGAGGGCGCCTCCCAATCCTCATAAATCAGATATTTCCCTCCCGCCTCAAATCGCTCTATGGCCCCGCGCATGACTACAGGACTTCTCCCCACCGGATTTCGTGACCGCCTGCCGCCGGAGGCCGATGCCTCGGCCCGGTTGGTGCGCGCCGTGCTCGATACCGTGGCCTCCTGGGGGTATGAGCGGGTGCAGACCCCGCTTGCTGAATTTGAAGCCAGCCTGACGGAGGCGCTCGGCACCTCGTCACGCGATCTGCTGCGCTTCGTTGATCCTGTGTCGGGCGAAACAATGGCCATCCGATCCGACATTACGGGGCAGATCGGGCGCATCGCCTCTACCCGCATGGGCCACCACCCGCGCCCGGTAAGGCTCAGCTATGGCGGCCCAGTCGTCAAGCTCAAGGCCTCGCAACTGCGCCCGGAGCGGGAGATGATGCAGGTCGGCGCGGAACTGATCGGCACCGACAGCGTGGCGGCCGCCACCGAAGTCGTCACCATCGCCATTGAGGCGCTGAAGGCGGCCGGCGTGAAGGACATCTCGCTGGACCTGACGCTGCCCGATCTCATCGACACGCTTCTGCCGGGGACGGACACAAAAGCCCTGAAGGCGCATCTCGACGCCAAAGACATTGCGGCCGTGCCAGAGGCGTTCCAGCCACTGGTCGGTGCGGCCGGCCCCTTTGCAGAGGCGATTGCCCGCTTGCGCGCCTTCGATACCGCAGGACTACTCACCACGCGGCTGGATGCCATGGAAGCAGTCGTGGCCGGCCTGCCCGCCGATCTGCGCGTCACGCTCGACCCGACCGAGCGGCATGGCTTTGAATATCAAAGCTGGTTTGGCTTTTCGATCTTTTCACCGCACACCGCGGGCGAAATCGGCCGGGGCGGCAGCTATCGCATCGCGGGCGAACCTGCGGTCGGCTTTTCCGCTTATATCGATCCGCTGATTGATGCAGGCTTAGCCCAAGGCGAACGCCGCCGCCTGTTCCTGCCGCTTGGCACGCTGCCCCAAAAGGCCGCTGCGCTGCGCGCGGAAGGCTGGGTCACCGTGGCCGCGCTAACCGAAGAGGACAGTGCCGAAGCACAGATCTGCTCGCACATCCTCGCAAACGGACGCCCGGCACCGATCGATTGAGGCGGCGGTCTGGTCAGCGGCGTAAGTGGCTCTCAAGCCAACGATCGACAACAGGCGTCGCTGGATAAGACGGGTCCCCCAGCTTCCGGTTGATCTCGGCATGGCCCTTTAAGCCCCACCCTTCAAAGCCTTTCACATCTGCATCGGTCCCCGCTCTTTCGAGCGCGCGGCCGAGCGCGCGGGACTGTTCCGTCCCATCCTTTCGCTCCACATGAAGGATAAGAAATGCGGGCGCGTTGGGCGATTCTATGTGGAACAGCGGAGACAAATCACGCTGACGGGCAATGTCCTCACCAAAAGCTTGAACATAGGTATCATGCATGAACCGCCCGCCATCAGATATCTGGCGCGGTACATCATAGGCCGCGCCGTCGAGGGAAATGACGCCATCAAGATCTGTCACATCAAGGCCAGCCGCGCGCAGATAACGCGGGTCTGTGCCCACAAGCGCTGAGAGATGTGCGCCCGCGCTATGGCCCATCAGGACAATACGCCGCCCATCAAAGCCGAGACGTGCGGCATTGGCCTTCAGCCAAGCAATCGCACGGGCGACATCCGCAGCCTGATCTTCTACCCGAACCTTGGGGACCAGCCGATAGTTGAGGCTGGCAAAGGCATAGCCAAGCCCAGTGTAATGCGTGACCTTATCAACGCCGGTCGCGTTTCGCTTATCTCCCCGCTTCCAGCCGCCGCCATGGACAAAAACCACCAGAGGTGCATCGCGCCCGGCGCCTGCCCAATAGTCGAGCTTTTGTAGCGGATCCCCACCATAAGCATATTCATGCTCGCCGGGCACCGCGGCCTGTTGGCCAACTCGTCCCTCCATTTGCCCACCCATGGCACGCGTGCCCATTCGCGCGCGCAGTCGATCCCGAAGGGGTCCCGCATCGGCAACCGAGCCGACCAGCAATGCCGCCATACCGGCCATCATGATCCAATTGCGCATCTTTCTTCCCTGATAGTAGCTTTGGGGTGGACGCGGTGCGTCCATAGCAATAACGCACGGCGCGGCGAATCCCTTCGCGGAGAGTTCCCTCTGCCGGAGGAAAAGGCCCGACATATCGGGATACTCGGAATGGCAAATGTCACCGTGATCGGCGCCCAATGGGGCGACGAAGGCAAAGGCAAGATCGTCGACTGGCTGGCCAGCCGCGCAGATGTCGTCGTCCGCTTTCAGGGCGGCCATAATGCGGGCCACACGCTTGTCGTGGGTGACAAGGTCTATAAGCTCTCGCTGCTCCCGTCGGGCATCGTCCGGGGCACGCTCTCAGTCATCGGCAATGGCGTGGTGCTCGATCCCTGGCATTTCCGCGATGAAGTCGCCAAGCTCAAAGGGCAGGGCGTCGACGTCACGCCCGAAAATCTGCACATTGCCGAAAACGCACCGTTGATACTGCCGTTCCACCGCGATCTGGACGGTCTGCGCGAAGCCGCCGCCGGTGCCGGCAAGATCGGCACCACCGGGCGCGGCATTGGCCCGGCCTATGAAGACAAGGTTGGCAGGCGCGCGATCCGCGTGTGTGATCTGGCCCATCTTGATGATCTCGATGCCCAGCTGGATCGCATCTGCGCGCACCATGATGCGCTGCGTGCGGGCTTCAACCAGCCCCCGATTGACAGGCAGAGGCTGTTGAATGACCTGGCCGAGATTGCCGCATTCATCCTGCCCTTTGCCAAGCCCGTCTGGGTTACCCTGAATCAGGCGAAGAAGCGCGGCGACCGCGTTTTGTTTGAAGGCGCGCAGGGCGTGCTGCTCGATGTCGATCATGGCACTTATCCCTTCGTCACATCGTCCAACACCATTGCCGGCACGGCCTCGGGTGGATCAGGGCTTGGCCCCTCTTCCGTCGGCTTTGTGCTCGGCATTGTGAAGGCGTACACAACGCGCGTCGGCTCCGGCCCCTTCCCGACCGAACTGGACGATGAAACCGGCCAGCGGCTGGGCGAGCGTGGCCATGAATTTGGAACCGTTACCGGCCGCAAGCGCCGCTGTGGCTGGTTCGACGCGGTGCTCGTCCGCCAGTCTGCGGCTGTCTCCGGCATTACCGGCATTGCGCTCACCAAGCTTGACGTGCTCGACGGGTTTGAGACGCTGAAGATCTGCACCGGCTATCGCATCGGCGATAAGGTGTATGATTATCTGCCGCCCCATGCGGCTGATCAGGCGCGGGCTGTGCCCATTTATGAGGAAATGCCCGGCTGGTCCGAAACGACGGCAGGCGCCCGCAGCTGGGCCGATTTGCCTGCCCAGGCGATCAAATATGTCCGCCGTATCGAAGAGCTGATCGACTGCCCCGTCGCCTGCGTATCGACCAGTCCCGAGCGGGAGGACACGATCCTCGTGCGCGATCCTTTCTCGGACTGACGCAGAGGCAAACGCCGACTTGGACACTTAGGCAGGGCGGATGTCCCTGAACTGAAATCTTGCGCCTTTAGCGCGGCTCACAGGCGTGGGTCGCCGATGAGAGGACAGATCAGAACATGACATCCAAAAACGCAACATCTGCCCTTGCGCGGGTGGATGAAACGGGCGTCACACGCATGACGGGCGATTGGGTTCGTCTCTTCGCCTTCGGCGCGATCCAATGGCCTTGGCTGCTGAAGAGCCTTTATGGCGGTCGCAAAGCGGACAAAGCGGCATTGCTTGACCGTCTTTCTCTGGCCGAGGATGCGCTTCCCCATCTTGGCAGCTGGAAAGCCGATACCGGCCTGCTCCACCTTATTGTCGACACGGTGCTTGACCACAAGCCGCAGACCGTCGTGGAACTGGGCGCAGGGGCCTCCTCGCTCGTCGTCGCCAAGGCGTTAAAGCTGGCCGGAGGCGGACGCCTTGTCAGCTATGATCAGCATGGCGATTTCGTCGGCGCGGTGCGAAGCTGGCTGTCCGATCATGATCTGACAGCCGATGTCCGACATGCGCCGCTGATCGCGCATACTGGCCGCTGGTCCGGACTTTGGTATGATCTTGTCGGCGTACCCGACCAGATTGACCTGCTGTTGATCGATGGCCCGCCTTGGGCGCTTGGCCCCACCATCCGGGAAGGTGCAGACCGCCTCTTTTCCCGCATTCCTTTGGGTGGCATCGTCATGCTCGACGATGCAGCCCGCCCCGGGGAACGGCTGGTTGCCAAGCATTGGAAGCGGGATTGGCCTCAATTTGACTGGACACTTCTGCCGGGCATCAAGGGCACGCTAATGGGCGTGCGGCGCGCCTAGGCCTTCAGTTCTGCATTCAAACGTTTGGAAGCACGCCACAGCAGGAGGGCGGGCAACAATCCCAGCCAAGCCGCCCCATAGAGCACCCAGCGGACGCTGTCGGCACCGGCCAACGGCTTGAACGCATCGGACAGCATCCCGAAAAAGAGCGGGCCAAGGCCAAGTCCGATGAGGTTCTGTCCGAAGACGACAAGTGAGGTCGCCACCGCGCGCTGGCCGGGGGCGACGAGTTGCTGCGCGACTGCGTAGCAGGGGCCGTAGTAGAAATAGTTGAGCATGCTCGGGATCATCAGCAGCGCGATCGCCCAACGCCAGTCACTTACATAATAAGCGACAAACAAAATGGGGGCGGCAACCGCCATGCCGATGGCCGGGGCGGTGAGGATATGGCGTTTGTCCGTCGCCCCGAACCGGTCGGCCAGATAGCCGCCCAGCCAGGTGCCGAGCATGGAGGAGAGGCCACCGGTAATCCCAAGCCAGAACCCGGTTTCTGCCGCCGACAAACCAAAGTTGCGCTGGAACAGGATCGTGACCCACACGCCTTTGCCATACGACAAAAAGGCCTGAAAAGATGCCCCGAGCAAAACGAGCACGAACGCGCGGGAGGACATGATTTGCGCCAGCGCTTCGAAAAAGGGTTGTTGCGGCGCCGCAGTCTGCGCGGCCGGCGGGAGATGACGGCCGGGATCCTTCAACAGGAAGGGCAGCGCCAAGGCAAACAGGACTCCGGGAATGCTGACCGTAAGAAACGTAGCGCGCCACCCCATAACGTCGCTGAGCGCACCGCCGACAACCATGCCGATCAGGCTGCCAATCGGAATGCCAAGCCCATAAAAGGCGATGGCGGACGCCCGCTTTTCCTTGGGCACAGCATCGGTGATCAGCGCATGGGCGGCAGGCGTGCATCCGGCCTCCCCCACGCCGACGCCAATCCGGGCGAGCAACAGCTGCACAAAGTTCTGCGCAAGGCCGCAGGCCGCTGTCATGAGGGACCATAGACCGAGCGAGATGGTAATCAGCCGCGCCCGGTTGGTCTGCGGACGGTCCGCATAGCGGGCAATCGGGATGCCGAGAAAGGTATAGAAGACCGCAAAGGCCAGGCCCGTCATCAGCCCGATCTGCGTGTCCGACAGTTTCAGATCCCGGCTGATATCATGTGCGAGGATGTTGACGATCTGGCGGTCGAGGAAATTGAAGACATAGACGATCAGCAGCGTCCACATCAGCAGCCGGGTGGACGGCACAGTGCCGGACTTTGCGAGTGTGCCTGCCATAGTCTCCCTGCGGGCCTCTCTAAACGGGCCTCTTCAGGGTCTTCTGGTCGAAACAACAGCCCCCGGCAAGCGGGAACTCCTCTACAGCGCTTTGAAGAAACAGCTTATCCGCACTGCGCGCGGTGGAGCAGTTTCTGGTCGGCCAGCACGAGCGCCATCATTGCCTCAACCACAGGTGCTCCGCGAATGCCGACGCACGGATCATGACGGCCCTTGGTGATGATGTCGGCGGCTTCGCCTTCCCGGTTGATGGTATCGACCGGAATAAGGATGGACGATGTGGGCTTAAACGCGACACGCACGATGACCGGCTGGCCCGTGGAAATACCGCCTGCAATGCCGCCAGCATTGTTCGCCATGAACTGTGGTGCATTGGTGCCGGGGCGCATCGGGTCTGCGTTTTCTTCGCCGCGGAGACGGGCCGACGCAAAGCCGGCGCCGATCTCGACCGCTTTCACCGCATTGATGCTCATCATCGCGGCGGCGAGCTCACTGTCGAGCTTGGCATAAAGCGGCGCGCCCCATCCGGCCGGCACGCCCGTTGCCACGCATTCCACGACCGCCCCCAAGGAGGAGCCCGCCTTGCGCGCTTCATCGACCAGCTTTTCCCAGCGGCCAGCCGCAGCTTCATCCGGGCAGAAAAAGGGATTTTTGTCGATCTGGCTGGCTTCAAAATTGTCGCGGTCAATGGCGTCGCCGCCAATCTCCACAACATAGGCCCTAATCTCGACCTCAGGGATCACAGCCCTCGCGACGGCACCGGCGGCGACCCGTGCCGCTGTTTCGCGCGCAGAAGACCGACCCCCGCCGCGATAATCGCGAAAGCCGTATTTGGCGTCATAGCTGTAATCGGCATGGCCCGGGCGATAGGCCTTGGCAACGTCCGAATAGTCCTTTGACCGTTGATCGACATTCTCGATCATCAGACTGACGGGCGTGCCCGTGGTCCGGCCTTCAAACACGCCGGACAGAATGCGGACCTGATCCGGCTCCTGCCGCTGCGTGGTGAAGCGCGACGTGCCCGGGCGGCGCTTGTCGAGGAAGGGCTGAATGTCCGCCTCTGACAGCGCAAGCCCCGGTGGGCAGCCATCGACCACTGCCCCCAAAGCGGGGCCATGGCTTTCCCCCCAAGTGGTGAAGCGGAAGACGCGGCCGAAGGTATTGAAACTCATGGATGAGCGATGCCGCGATTTGCCGCCTATTGCAAGGCAGGGGCGAGAGACCCGCCTGTTCTCATTAGGCCAGCGCGATGTCCGGCGCGTCTTCCGCCTTCATGCCGATGGCGTGATAGCCGCAATCGACATGATGTGTTTCGCCGGTGACACCCGAAGAAAGATCCGACAGCAGATACAGCCCCGCGCCGCCGACGTCTTCGATGGTGGTGTTGCGCTTCAAAGGTGAGTTCAGCTCATTCCACTTCAGGATGTAACGGAAATCGCCAATGCCCGACGCGGCAAGCGTCTTGATGGGGCCTGCCGAGATGGCGTTCACGCGGATATTGTCACGGCCCAGATCGACCGCAAGATACTTCACAGACGTCTCCAGCGCGGACTTGGCCACACCCATCACGTTATAGTGCGGGATCACCTTTTCCGCTCCATAATAGCTGAGCGTCAGCATCGTTCCGCCATTGGGCATCATCGCCGCCGCGCGCTGGGCAACAGCGGTGAAGCTGTAGACGGAGATGTTCATCGTCATCAGGAAATTGTCGAGCGTGGTATCGCAATAGCGACCCCGCAGCTCATTCTTATCGGAAAAGCCGATGGCGTGGACGACAAAATCAATTGTCGGCCAGCGCGCCGCGAGGGTCTCAAAAGCTTTGTCGAGATCGGCCGGATCCGCCACGTCGCAATCGATCAGGAAATCGCTCCCCACCTCTTCCGCCAAAGGGCGGACACGCTTTTCGAGCGCCTCGCCCTGATAGGAAAAGGCAAGCTCGGCACCTGCTTCGCGGAGTTTTTGCGCAATCCCCCAAGCGAGGCTTCGGTCGTTGGCAAGCCCCATGATCAACCCGCGCTTGCCCGCCATATATCCAGCCATCAGCTGTTCCCTTCGTCTGCTAACCCATTCATCTGCGGCACATTGCCCACCGGATTGGCGAGCGCCGCATTCAGATGCGCGCCAATAACAAGACCGAATCCGACTATCCAGAAAAACAGCAACGCGACAATCACCCCGGCCAAGCTGCCATAGGTGAGCGTATAGCCGCCGAAGAGCGACAGCGCGGGCGGGAGCAACGCCAATGCGCCATTCCACCACAGGGTCGTGACCAGCGCGCCGGGCCATTTTGGGAAAGCGCGTCCGCGATATTCGGGCGGGGCCAGCGTCCAGAAAATGACGAACAGGCCAAAGAACACCGCAAAGGACGTCGACATCCAGCCCAGTTCCACCGACATCACCCGCTGCGCTGCCGGAAGAAAGCGGAACACCACTTCCTCCACCGCCGTCACCGCAAGCTGAATGGCCAAAGCGAACAGGAGGAGAAGGACCGAGAGAAAGGTGATCGCGATCCCGGCGATGCGATAATGCCAGAAGGGGCGGCCATAATCCGTCCCATAAGCGCGGCGCAAAATGTCGCGGATCGTTTCGATAAAACTGCTCACCGTCCACAGCCCGACAATGGCGCCAAACCACAAAAGCGGGCCGGTACGCGCGAGCAGCATTTCCCGCGCCGCATTCTCGATCAGTTGCGCAACCCCGGTCGGCAGGGCCCCCAACGCAGACTGGATCGCCAGCAAATTCTCCTCCGGCCGGCCAATGAACTGCGTCACAGCCGCCATCACGATGAAGAAGGGAAAGACCGTCAGCAGGGTGAGATAGGCAAAATTGCCCGCATGGATGAAGCCGTCACTGTAAACGCCTAGGGCAACGCGCCGCAAAATCTCAAACGGTGCCGACCCGGGCCCGATCAGTCCGCGCAACCCTCCCTTATGCGGATGCGCGCCCGGATGCCTGCGGCGTGCTTCAGGCGTTTCCGGAGACGGCGGGCGCATGCCGGTCTACACACCCAGCTTCGCGCGTGGGTTCCTGGTGTCGGTCCAGCTTTCGACAAAGCTCTGAAGTGCTTCGTCATCGGCCGGCAAATCCACAATCAGCGTGACAAGCTGGTCACCGCGTTTGCCGGTCTTGCCGGTGAAGCCGCGTTCGCGCAGACGCAGCGTCTTGCCCGAGGTCGCGCCCTTGGGGACGTTGAGCATGACCGCGCCGTCCACCGTCGGCACCTTGACCGGGCCACCCTTCACCGCTTCCGACAGGGTAATCGGCAGATCGAGCCGGATGTTATCGCCATCGCGCGTGAAGTGCGGGTGGCTGCCAATCTCGATCGTGACAATGGCATCGCCTGCACCGCCCGGTCCTTGCTGGCCCTTGCCACCCAGCTTCATCTGGGTGCCGGTTTCGACGCCCGGCGGAAGCTTCAGATCAATCGTCTTGCCATCGGACAGCGTGATCCGCTGCGGCTTGAGCGTTGCCGCCTCATCAAACGATACGGCCAGACGATAGGCGACATTGGCGCCCTTTTGCGGCGGGGCCTGTCGTCCAAAACCGCCCGGTCCGCCGCGCCCGCGACCGCCGAACAGGCCGTCAAAAATATCACCGAAATCCATACCTTCGGCGCTGAACCCGCCCGGTCCCTGCCGGAACCCGCCGCCTTGACCAAAAGGATTGCCGCCCCCGCCAAAGGGGCTGCGCGGTTGACCATTTTCGTCAATCTCACCCCGGTCAAACTGGCCGCGCTTCTCCTTGTCCGACAACAGGTCATAAGCGCCTGTCACCTGCGCAAAACGCTCAGTGGCCTTGGGGTCGTGGTTGGTGTCAGGGTGAAGCTCTTTGGCCAACTTGCGATAGGCCTTCTTAATCTCAGCCTCGCTCGCGCCCTTCGCCACCCCCAGAGTCGAATAGGGATCTGCCATCCCCTCTAGCTAGGGTGTGGGAGGCGCTTCGGCAATGGGGTCGCTCGTCGGCTCATTGGAGCCCCCGGTCCAATCGTCAGCCTGAACTTGTTTCAGCATGACGAAGGGGAGGGGAGCCCCCTATCCCCCGTTTTTGATCTTCTGGTGATGCCGGATCACTTCATCGATGATGAAGCGCAGGAACTTTTCGGAAAATTCGGGGTCGAGCTTCGCATCGGTGGCGAGACGGCGAAGGCGTTCGATCTGGCGCTTTTCGCGGCCATTGTCCGCCGCGGGTAGGCCCGTCTTGGCCTTATGCTCCCCGACTGCCTTCGTAATTTTGAAGCGTTCAGCCAACATATAGATCACCGAGGCATCGATATTGTCGATGCTTTCCCGATAGCGTTGCAGAGTTTCATCCGTCATTTCATTTCCAGTTTCGCCAAAACGATCCACTTGCAACCCTGTTCTGCTTGCCTTTGACGTCAAGCCCCGCCAATGCGCCCCTTATGACGGCTACCGTTCACAGGCTCCCGGGTAAAGAGGCTCCATCGCTCGATCCGATGATGGCGCTTGTGGCCTCCGGCATGAATCAGGTCAACGCTGTCATTCTGGATCGCATGCAGTCGCAGATCCATCTGATCCCCGAACTGGCCGGTCATCTGATCGCCAGCGGCGGAAAGCGGATGCGCCCGATGCTGACGCTCGCGACCTCCGCCATGCTCGATTATCCGGGCACGCGCCAATATAAGCTCGCGGCCTCCGTGGAATTCATCCACACCGCAACGCTGCTGCACGACGATGTTGTCGATCATTCCGATCTGCGGCGCGGGCGCAAAACCGCCAATGTCATCTGGGGCAATTCAGCAAGCGTACTGGTCGGCGATTTTCTGTTCAGTCGCGCCTTTGAGCTGATGGTGGAAGATGGCAGCCTGAAGGTGCTCAAGATCCTGTCGGGCGCCAGCGCGGTGATTTCCGAAGGGGAAGTCAACCAGTTGACCGCGCAGCGGCAAGTGGCGACCACCGAGGACCGTTATCTCGATATTATCGGTGCCAAGACGGCAGCATTATTTGCCGCCGCCTGCCGCATCTCCGCCGTCATTGCGGAGCGTGATGAGGCGACCGAACTGGCGCTCGATTCGTACGGCCGCAACCTTGGCATCGCCTTCCAGCTCGTCGATGACGCGATTGATTATGCCTCTGACGATGCAACCATGGGCAAATCACGCGGCGATGATTTCCGCGACGGAAAGATGACGCTGCCCGTCATCCTTGCCATGGCACGCGGCAGCGACTCCGACCGCGCCTTCTGGAAAGAAGCCATGGAAGGCCGCCGAGTTTCGGATGAAGATCTGGCCTATGCCAAGACGCTGCTTGATGGGTGCCGCGCTTTGCCAGACACCTTTGAAAAAGCCCGTCTCTATGGCCAGCGCGCCATCGATGCGCTGGGCCCCTTCCCGCCCTCCACGGCCAAGGCCGCGCTGGTCGAAGCCGTCGAATTCGCGATCGCGCGGGCGTACTAAATCCTTTCCTTAGGGAGAGGGACTAGATGTTCGCCTCACACCCGTGACAATCGACATCCCCCTGTTCGATCTGGACCGTCATATGGTCGATGTCGAACCGGTCATGCAGCATCGCGGCCAGCGCACTTAGGAAGCCATCGCCCGGCGGGCCGTCCGGCATGACGAGGTGCGCCGTCAGCACATTTTCGGTCGTGCTTGTCGGCCAGATGTGCAGATCATGCACATGCGCCACACCCGGTTGCGCGGCCAGCACGTCGGCCACGGCGTCATAATCGATCCCCTCGGGCACCGCGCCCAGCGACATCGCGACCGACTTTGAAAGCAGCCCATAGGTTTGCCAAAAGATCAGCGCGGCAATGGCAAGGCTGAGCACCGGGTCAATAAGGCTGACGCCCGTCCACAGGATCAGCAGCCCCGCCACAACAACCGCGGCTGAGACCGCAGCATCCCCCAGCATGTGGAGGAAGGCGCCACGGATGTTGATGTCCCCCTTGCGCCCGCGGGCAAAAAGCATCGCCGTCAGCCCGTTGATGACGATGCCGATTGCGGCCACCGCCATCATGACTGGCCCGGCCACCGGTTGGGGATCAGCAATCCGTTGGATCGCCTCCAGCGCAATCGCGCCGAGGGCAACCATCAGCAAAAGGCCATTGGCCATCGCGGCGAGAATGGAGGAGCTTCGCAGCCCCCAGGTGTAGCGCTTGGTCGGCGGGCGCGCGGCTAGCTTTGCTCCGCCCCAGGCAATGGCGAGGCCCAGCACGTCAGACAGATTATGCCCTGCATCAGACAGCAACGCTGTAGAATTGGCCTTCAGGCCGTACAGCACCTCAACCGCGACAAAGATCAGGTTGAGCATGATGCCAATGGCGAAGGCGCGTCCGAAGCCGCCCTGATGGAGACCATGGTGATGGCCATGGTGATGGCCATGGTCGTGCCCGTGATGATGATGGTGATGCGCGCCCGACATGTGCTTCTTCCCTTGGCTTGGCCCACCCGCTAGCAGAAGCCCGCAATGTGATACTAGGACACAAATGTCGCTTCCCATCCACGCCGTGCTGCCCGATCTGCTCGCGACGCTCTCGCGGCAATCGAACGCCGTGCTGGTGGCCCCGCCTGGCGCGGGCAAGACAACGGCGGTCGGCCCCGCGCTGCTGGGGGAAGACTGGTGCACCGGCCGCGTCCTCCTGCTCTCCCCCCGCCGGCTCGCCGCTCGGGCAGCCGCCGAACGCATCGCCGAATTGATGGAGGAGCCCGTCGGCCAGACGGCGGGCTACGCCACGCGGATGGAAAGCCGCCAGTCCGCCGGGACCCGCCTGCTGGTGCTGACCGAAGGCATTTTCCGCAACATGATCCAGTCAGACCCCGAACTGGCGGGGATTTCTGCCGTGCTGTTTGACGAGGTGCATGAACGCAGCCTCGATTCGGACTTTGGCCTCGCTTTGGCGCTTGATGCCCAAGCCGGGTTGCGGCCAGACCTGCGGCTGGTCGCCATGTCGGCCACACTCGATGGCGCGCGCTTTGCAAAGCTG
The DNA here is from genome assembly GCA_937996655.1 of uncultured Sphingomonadaceae bacterium. GTDB lineage: Bacteria > Pseudomonadota > Alphaproteobacteria > Sphingomonadales > Sphingomonadaceae > Aquisediminimonas. The sequence goes on from CALKUK010000016.1 coordinate 105,304, forward strand.
CTCGATGCGCCTGTGATCGAAAGCGAAGGGCGGATGTTCCCGCTGACGCTGCGCCACGCAGGACGGCGCGCCGAAGCTCGGATCGAGGATGAGATGGCCGCCGTCATTCGCCGCGCCTTGAGCGAAGAGGAGGGTGATCTGCTCGCCTTCCTGCCCGGCGTTGGGGAGATTGAGCGGACGGCCGAACGGCTGGAGGGCATCGCCGCCCAAGTTCATCGCCTGCATGGCAGCCTTGACCCTGCCGACCAACGCGCCGCGATCCGCAAGAGCGACCGACGCAAGGTCATCCTCGCGACGTCCATTGCCGAAACGAGCCTCACCATCGATGGGGTGCGGATTGTGGTGGACTCGGGGCTGGCGCGGCGGGCGCGTTATGACCGCGCGGCGGGCATTGCACGGCTTGTCACCGAACGCGTCAGTCAGGCCGCCGCGACCCAACGCGCCGGCCGCGCCGCGCGCCAACAACCCGGTGTCGCCTATCGCCTGTGGGAGGAGGCCGCGACGACAGGCCTGCCACCTTATGATCCACCCGAAATCTTGGAGGCAGACCTCTCCCCCTTGCTGCTCGACTGCGCGATTTGGGGCGTGGCGGACCCGACCCAACTCAACTGGCTCGACGTCCCGCCCGCTGCGGCCCTGTCGGAGGCGCGCACGCGGCTGACGGCGATGGGGGCGCTCGACGCCGATGGTCGCCCGACGCCGCACGGCAAGGCCATTGCCCGCCTGCCCATGCCCCCGCGTCTCGCCCATATGCTGATCGATGCCGGGGCCCGGGGCCTTGGCCAGATTGCCGCAGAGGCGGCTGTCCTCCTGTCCGAACGCGGGCTGGGCGGCAGTGATGTCGATCTCGACCGCCGCCTGTCCCGCTGGAAAACCGAACGGGGCAAGCGCGCCGATGCCGCCCGCAATCTCGCCCGCCGCTGGGGCAAGCTGGCGGGTGCTGAGTCAGGGGGCGATGCCGATGCGCTCGCCGAAGTGGTGGCGCTCGGCTTTCCCGATCGGATCACCAAGCGGCGCGATGCCTCGGGTGAGAATTGGATCAGCGCGGGCGGGCGCGGTTTCCGGCTGGATCCGGCGCACCCGCTCGCCCGGCGGGACTGGCTCGCCGTCGCTGACATTCAAGGAGCGGCCTCGGGCGCGCGGATCCTTTCTGCCGTCGAGATTGACCTTGGCACCATTGAACGCCTGTTCGCCGCGCACATCCGGACCGGCGCCAATATCCGCTTCGATCCCGCAACCGGCGGTGTGAAGACCGAAAGCGGGCGGCATCTGGGGGCGATCACCATCGCCAAGGGACAGGATGCGAAGGCCGATCCAGAAGCCATCGTCACAGCCCTCATCGACGGCGTGCGCGACCATGGTCTGTCCGTCCTGCGCCTGTCCGAGGCCGCCAGTCGTTTGCGTGACCGGGCGGACTGGGCCGGGCTGACGTCGCTTGGCGATGCGGCCCTACTGGACACGCTGGAGGACTGGCTGGCCCCCTTGCTCTCCGGCAAGCGCCGCCTGTCAGACATTGAGGAAGGGGCGCTGCTCGGCGCGCTTAAAGGGGTGCTCGGTTGGGACGGACAGCAGCAGGTGGACCTGCTCGCCCCGGCGCACTTCACGTCCCCTGCGGGCACGACCCACGCCATCGACTATGCCGCTGACGCCGGCCCCACTGTGGAGCTGCGCGTACAGGCGCTGTTCGGCCTTGCCGCCCATCCCGTCATCGGGCGCGACAAGGTACCGCTCGTCCTCTCGCTCACCTCACCCGCCGGTCGCCCCATCCAGACGACGCGCGACCTGCCCGGATTCTGGGCGGGAAGCTGGAAGGACGTCGCCAAGGACATGCGCGGCGCCTATCCCCGCCATCATTGGCCCGATGATCCGGCCAACGCTGCAGCGAGCCTCAAGACCAAGAAGAAGCAGGGCCTCTAACGTTCTCCCCAATGACGTGCATCGGGGGCGTGGCAAGCGCGCAAGCGACTGACGGAGGGGCTTTTGGCCAATGCGTCGCTTGCCCCTCCACCACCCCATCACAGGTCGATGGGGAGGATAAAAATGTTGAATCAAACCCGAGAATCAGGGAAAGGGCGGGCATGACACAGTCAGATATGAATCAGGCACGCATCATCCAGAAGGCGAAAAACGCTCTCCAGTCCGGCCGCTATGGCACCGGCAAGTGGGTGTTGGAGTTCGAACCGACCGACGCCCAGCGCGCGGACCCGTTGATGGGCTGGGCCGGATCATCCGACACGCGCCGTCAGCTTAACCTGTCCTTCGCCACGCTGGAGGCGGCCAAGGCCTATGCCGACAAGAATGGCATCAGCTATCACGTCGTTCCCGCAGCGGAACGCGTGCTGAAGCTGCAGGCCTATGCGGATAATTTCCGGTAGAAGCGCCTCTCCCCATTTGCCCTGAGCCTGTCGAAGGGTCGCACTTTTCTGGACGCCGATGCAAAAGGACAGGGCTTCGACAAGCTCAGCCCAAACGGATTTGATTGCGTGCGCTCAGGCTGAGCGCGGTTAACGCTAAACCAACCCCGGCCCCAGCAACATCAACAACTTGGCATCCATCGCACAGCCCTGTGCCCGCTTGGTCGCGATGAAGGCTGCCACTTTGTCCATCGGCACACGGTGGACGGTAATATTCTCCCCCGCAACGCCGCCGCCCTCACCGGTCTTCACCAGATCATGCGCGCGCACGAAGAAGAAGCTTTCGCTGACCATGCCGGGGGAGGAGAAAAACTCCCCCACCAGTTCGATCCGCCCGGGGCGATAGCCGGTCTCTTCCTCCAGTTCCCGCGCAGCAGCCTCTTCCATCACTTCATTGTCGGTCTCGTCGCCGATCAGACCCGCGGGCAGCTCAAGGCAAGGCACGCCCAGCGGGACACGGAACTGTTCGACCAACAGGACATGGTCGTCATCAATGGCGAGGATCACCGCCGCCTTGATGCCACGCGCGCGGCTGACATATTCCCATGTTCCCTTGGTCTTGGTCGTGAGGAAGCGGCCCTGCCAGACGATCTGTTCTTCTTGCGATTGTGTCATCACCACTCCGTTTGCCCTGAGCTTGTCGAAGGGCTGTCCTTTACTGGTCAGCGCAATTCAACAGAAAAGAACAGTGCTTCGACAAGCTCAGCACAAACGAGATCAGGGTCAGACCTAAAGCTCAATCAAACGATCAGGCAGTTCATTCCGGTCATCCTCCGCGCGGGGGAAGTGTTGGGCGAGGACCGCCCCCACATCACGCACCGCGGCGGCCATGCCATCGGCGATCCGGCCTTCGCGGACATGGGTGATCATATCGACCATGGCATCGCCCCAAACGTCATTGGAAACTTGGGCATGGATCGCTTCATCCGCCACAATTTCTGCCCGATGTTCGGCAAGCGAGAGGTAGATGAGGATGCCGGTGCGCCCGGTCGTCCGGCGCTCGGCCCCAACCTTGAAATAGCGGACCGCCCGTTTGCGCACGCGGTGGGATTTGATCGTACCCGGCGTCAGCGCCAGCCGCAGCGGCCGCCACAGGAGCAGAAGCCAGCTACCGATGAACTTCGCAATGACCGTCGTCAGCGCCAGTTCCATCACCTCACGCGGGGTCCAGGCAATCGTCCAGCTGCCAAGCAGTGCCGAGACCATGGAGGTGTAGACATCCGAAAAGACGGTGACCCAGCCGAGCGCGAAAATGGCGACGCCGGAGGCCCACCAGAGCGCCACATCCACATAAGGGTCTGAATGATCGGCGATGATCGTGACGATCTCCCCGCTCGTATGCGCCTCGGCATCATGCACCGCCTGACTGATGCGGGCATGTTCACTGTCTGAAAGAGTTGCTTGCACCGCCATCACCAGCTCCCCGACGATCCGCCGCCGCCAAAGCCGCCGCCGCCGCCTGAAAAGCCGCCAAATCCACCACCATCGCCGCCGCCCCAGCCGCCGCCGGAACCGCCACCCCAATCGCCCGGGCCCCAGATGACAACCGGACCCATGCCGCGATGCCGCCGCCCGCCCTTGCCGCGCCGCAGGCCGGGCAGGATGACGAAGAACAGAATGATCATCCAGAAAATGAGCGCAACGGGAATGCCGCCACCCTTCTTTTCCGACGAGGTCTCTGCCGCCTTCACCCGCGCAGCTGCCTCTTCAGGCGACAGCTTTAATTGCGCGATCATCGCATCGGTGCCGGCGTTGATGCCGCCGGTGAAATCTCCGGCCTTGAAGCGCGGCAGGATCTGCGTGTTGATGATGACGCTGGAATAGGCGTCGGTCATATAGGGCTCCAGCCCATAGCCGACTTCGATGCGCACCTTACGGTCCTTGGGGGCGACAATCAGCAGCGTCCCATCGTCCTTCTCCTTGGACCCGATCCCCCAAGTGCGCCCGAGCCGGTAGCCATAGTCCTCGATCGGATAGCCTTCGAGGCTCGGGATGGTCGCCACCACCATCTGGCGCCCGGTTTCTTTTTCATAGGCGGCCAATTTGGCGTCGAGCGCGCTTTCCTCTGCAGGCGCAAGCAGGCTGGCCGCGTCAACGACACGGGTGTTGTTGGGTTTCGGGAAGGTTTGGGCCTGAGCGGGGGCCCAGACCGAAACCAGCAGAAGTAGACTTACAAACCAGCGCATTGCGCTTGGTTCCTTCCGGGCATTGCCCTTAAAACTTGACCGTCGGCGCGCGGTCCGCATTGGGGGCGGTAGCCTGATAGGGGGTCATAGGGGCCGCCCCATAAAAGATCTTGGCGCCAATCGCATCGGGGAAGGTGCGGATCGTGGTGTTATAGAGCTGCACCGCCTCGTTATAATCCTTGATGGAAATGTTGATGCGGTTCTCCGTGCCTTCCAGCTGCGATTGCAGCGCGAGGAAATTCTGGTTCGACTTGAGATCGGGATAGGCCTCAACCGAGGCGAGCAGACGGCCAAGCCCCTGGCTCAACGCGCCCTGCGCCTGCTGAAACTGGGCGACCTTGTTCGGGTCGGTCAGATCGGCGGCCGTCACCTGAACCGAGGTGGCCTTTGCCCGCGCTTCGGTCACTTCAACCAGAACGCTTTGTTCCTGCTTGGCATAGCCCTTCACCGTTTCAACGAGATTGGGGATAAGGTCTGCCCGGCGCTGATAATCTGCCTGCACATTGGCCCATTTGGCCTTCGCATTTTCTTCCTGCGTCGGCACGGTGTTGATCCCGCAGCCGGACACCGCCAGCGCAAGCGGAGCGAGGGCGATGGGGGCCAAGGTGGCAAAACGAAAACGGTGGGTCATGAAGGGTCTCTCCCGTGGATCGATAGGGCAAAGATAGGGGTCCGCCCTGACCGGCGCAATAACCTTGCAAAATGTCACCATTCTGGCAGTTTTCGAATGGGTAGCAGCCAATTGGGGAGTGCGTATATGTTTGAAGAGTTCAAAGCATTTGTAAATAAAGGGAATGTTCTCGATCTGGCGGTCGGTGTGATCATCGGCGCCGCCTTTGGGAAGATCATTACCTCCTTCACCGATGACTTGCTGATGCCGCTCATCAGCCTTGTGACGGGCGGCGGCACAGATTTTTCGAACAAGTTTATCCTGCTGGGCGATCCGGGCGATAAAGTCATCGCGACGCTCGCCGATGCCAAGGCCGCCGGTGTCGGGGCCTTTGCCTATGGCAGCTTCATCACCGCACTGATCAACTTCCTGATCATGGCCTTTGTCATCTTCCTGATTGTGCGTCAGGCCAACAAGATGATGGCCCCTCCCCCGGCGGAAGAAGCCGCAACGGCGGAAGAGGTCACGCTGCTGCGCGAAATTCGCGACAGCCTGAAAAAGTAACGCAAAAGGCTACCGGGCAAGCGTGGGGAACGCTGCCCGGAACGCCTGCACCTTCGGGATATCCCAGCGGACAATATAGGGGTGGCGCGGGTTCTTCTGCATGAAGTCCTGATGATAGGCTTCTGCCGGAAAGAAGCGCCCCGTCTCCAGCTTCGTTACAATCGGCCGTGGGTAGCTCCCCGCCTTTGCCAACTGCGCGATATAGCTTTCCGCAATCGCCCGCTGCGCCGCAGACTGCGGAAAAATGGCCGAGCGGTAGCTGGGGCCGGTGTCTGGCCCCTGTCGGTTCAACTGGGTCGGATCATGCGCAACCGAGAAATAGATGCGCAAAAGCGTGCCATAGCTCACCTTGCTGGGATCATAGGTGATGCGGATCGCCTCGGCATGGCCCGTTGTCTCTTCAGACACCGCATCGTAGTTCGCGGTCGCTGCCGTCCCGCCGGCATAGCCTGAGACGACCGAGCGGACGCCCTTCACGCGTTCAAAAACGCCTTCCATGCCCCAAAAGCAACCGCCCGCGACAACGGCAACCGCGGTCCCGCCCGGCTCTGCCGTGTCGAGCTTGGGCGCGGAGATGCGCACCGCCTTTTCGGCATAGGTCGTGCCGTTGACCAGCGTCAGGCTGACCAGCGCGAGCGCGCCGCCCATAAGCAGGGCTCCGAAGTGGACGCCCCGGCTCATGCCGGGATGAAGGCCAAAGCGACGCCGTTCATGCAATAGCGCTTGCCGGTGGGCGCTGGCCCATCGTCAAACACATGGCCCAGATGCCCGCCGCAGCGACGGCAATGCACCTCGGTGCGGGGGGAGCCGATCGAATAATCGGTCTTGGTGCCCACCGCATTGGGGAGCGGCCGGAAAAAGCTTGGCCAGCCCGTGCCGCTGTCAAATTTGGTCGACGAGGCAAAGAGCGGCAGCGCGCAACCGGCACAGGCAAATGTGCCTTTGCGTTTTTCCTTGTTGAGCGGGCTGGTGAAAGGCTGCTCGGTCGCTTCATGCCGAAGTGTCTGATAGGCGGCGGGCGAAAGCCGCGCCTTCCACTGGGCATCGGTGAGCGTGAAGGGGAAGCTTTCCTTGGCCTCGCTTTTGGACCCGCAACCCGCAAGGCACAAAGCCGCGCTTCCGAGCAGGAGATGACGGCGTGAGAGATCCATGGCGATACTCCTTGGAGGAACGCCTAATCTAGGCACTGTCCCGCGCATCTGCAAACCGGACCAGCCCTTTTTCCAGATCAGCGATCAGATCATCCGCATCTTCCAACCCGATGCTCAACCGGATGACCGGCCCTTGCGCCTGCCAGCTGGTCGCACTGCGATATTTTTGCGGGTCAACGGGAAGGGCGAGGCTTTCATACCCCCCCCAGCTATAGCCGATACCGAAATGATCGAGCCCGTCGATGAGGGCGGCGCGCGCGGCATCATCGCCGCCGTTCAGGATGATGCTGAACAGCCCGCCCGCGCCAGAAAAGTCACGCGCCCAAAGGTCATGTCCGGCCGATCCGGGCAGCGCCGGGTGCAGGACCTGCGCGACCTCCGGCCGACTCTCGAGCCAGGCGGCGATTTTGAGGGCGCTGTCCCCATGCTGCTTCATCCGCAGCGGCAGCGTGCGCATCCCCCGCAACACAAGGAAACTGTCATCCGCGCTGACAAAATGGCCGAGCATCTGCGCCGTCCGCCGCAGCGCCATCCAGCACGCGGCGTTGGACGTGACCGCCCCCATCATCGCATCGCTATGCCCGCAAAGATATTTGGTCGCTGCGGTCACAACGAGATCTACCCCGTGGGTAAGCCCCTGAAAATGCAGCGATGTTGCCCATGTGTTGTCGATCAGCGTCTTGATGCCATGCGCCTGTGCAACCGCGACAATGGCCGGCACGTCCTGCACTTCAAAGGTCAGGCTCCCCGGCGATTCCATGAAGATCGCGGCTGTGTTGGGCCGGATCAGCGATGCGATATCGCCGCCAATTCGCGGGTCATAATAGCTCGTCTCTACGCCCCAATTGCCGAGGAAATTGTCACAGAAATTGCGGGTCGGATCATAAGCGGAATCAACCATCAGCAGGTGATCGCCCGGCTTCAGGACCGACAAAAGCGCGCCCGTCACCGCCGCCACGCCCGACGCATAGAGCATGGTGCCTGCCGCGCCGGGTTCGAGCTCGGTAATCGCCTCTGCCAGTGCCCATTGGGTCGGGGTGCCACGCCGCCCGTAGAACAGATCGCCATCCCGGTTGGTCGATGTGCCGCGCTTCAGATGCGCCACATCCTCATAGAGGATCGTCGAGGCGCGCCAGACCGGCGGGTTGACGATGCCGCCCTTGCCCGCGCCAAGGCTGGTCCATTCCGTCCGCCTGCCGCCATGCACGAGGCGTGTGGCGGGCTTCATCTTTTTGTCGTCGCTCATCCCCGATGTCCTAGCGCGGCACAGTGGCGCTGTCGAACTTCAGGCCGCCCCTGTCGCCTTTGGCGTGTCCGGATCGCTGCCCCAATCGGACCAGCTGCCGTCATAGAGCGCGACCTGCTCCATACCGAGGAGATGCGCCCCAAAGACGAGGCTCGCTGCCGTCAGACCGGATCCGCAGGTCGCGACCAGCGGCTTTGCGGGATCAATGCCAGCCTCCACAAAAGCCGCCTTCAAAGCGTCGCCGCGCTTCCACGTGCCATCGGCAGTGTACATCTGCGTATAGGGCAGGTTGAAGCTGCTAGGGATGTGACCTGCGCCGACATTGGGCCGGGGATCAGCTTCTTCGCCAGTGAAGCGCGCCGCGCCGCGGGCATCAACGACTTGCTCTGCCTTGCTGTCGATATTGGCCAGCATCTGTGCCTTATCCCGCACGACCTTGTCATTTTTCCAAGCCGTGAAATGACGGTGGCGGATGGTGGGCTTGCCGCTTTCCAGCGCACGCCCTTCCGCTTTCCATTTGGCAAGGCCGCCATCGAGCACCGCGACCCCGTGGGCACCAAAGACCTGAGACAGCATCCACCAGGCGCGCGGGGCGCTCTTCCAGGGGCTGTTGTCGTAAATGACGATGCGGCTGCCATCGCCCAGCCCCAGTGACTGCATCCGGCTGGCAAACTTCTCGGCACCCGGCAGCATCATGGGCAGCGGGTTAGCGCTGTCGACAATCTCAGACAGGTCCATGAAGACCGCCCCTGGGATGTGCTCCGCCTCAAACTCTGCTGCTGCATTGCGATGATCGCTTGGCAGGAACAAGCTGGCGTCCACGACACGCAGATCCGACGCGCCGAGTTCATTTGCGAGCCATTCGGTGCTGACGAGCTGTTCCATGATCTTAAGTCTCCTAACAGGTTTAGACGCCAGCCTAGTCCTGTGCGCGCTGTCCGTCGAGACAGGTGACAAAGCGCCGTTGCCTCGCCTAAAGACGGCTTATGTCCATGAAACATCTCGGTCAGGTCAGCGCGCTTCCCGCCACGCCGGAAGAGGCCGTCCTCGATTATCCCGCCAATCCGCGTCCGGGCTCACCCTATCTGGTGCGCTTCGTGTCGCCGGAGTTCACCTCGCTCTGCCCGGTCACCGGCCAGCCCGATTTCGCGCATATCGTGATCGATTATGTCCCCGGCGACTCGATTGTCGAATCGAAGTCCCTGAAGCTGTTTCTGGGGTCGTTTCGCAACCATGCCGCCTTCCATGAGGACTGCACAGTGGGCATCGGCCAGCGTCTTTTCAAAGAGATGGCTCCAATCTGGCTGCGCATCGGCGGATATTGGTATCCACGCGGCGGCATCCCCATCGATGTCTTTTGGCAATCCGGCGCGCCGCCACAGGACGTTTGGGTGCCCGAACAGGGTGTGCCAGGCTATCGCGGACGCGGTTAGCAAACATCCCTAATATCTCCGGTCCGGCATGCGACGGGGGACACCCCGTAGTTTGACGGTGTTGAGGTGGCCCCTGCGCCGCCTCACCTTGGTTTCCACAAGGGAAAACCATGTTGAAAACCGTGCCCAGAGCAGACCTAATTGCACAGGCCAAAAAGGGCACACAGCGGTCCATTTTGTCCGATCCCCTGACCGCGATTGTGGCGGCCCATGTCCTTGCGGTTGGCACCCTCCTCCTCGGGTTGCTGGTCGGTGTGCGGCAGCTTTATCTCGTGTCAGGCGCTCTTCTGGCAGGAGCGGTGATCCTGCTCTTGGCCTCATCCTATCGGAGTTGGGGGGCGCGCGCCGCAGCGGTGGAGGACATTGACCTCCCGCTCGGCGCGCAAGCGTCCCCGTCCAAAGGCGGCCTGTCCGAAGCCGTCGCATCCATCACCAACACGCCGCCTTGCCCAGAGGTCGCCTTGCAGCACGATCTCACAGACGCGCTCGCGAATGGGGAGCTGCGGCTCGTCTACCAACCACTGGCCCGTCTCTCCTCTGGCCGGACCATCGGCTATGAGGCGTTGCTCCGCTGGGATCATCCGCAATTCGGCCTCATCCTGCCGACGCGCTTTATCGAAGCAGCAGAAACGTCCGGGTTGATTGTGCCGGTGGGGGCCTGGGTGATGCAGGCCGCCTGTCAGGAAGCCGCGCGTTGGGACAAGACCCTGTTCCTTTCGGTCAACGCCTCTGCAGTGCAGATTGCAGCGCCGGGCTTTGCCGATATGGTCCGGGCGGCGCTCACCGAGAGCGGCCTCAGCCCGGCCCGGCTGGAAATTGAAGTGACGGAAACTGCCTTGCTCGACGACAACAGCACCGCGCGGGACGCCCTGCGCGACCTGCGGGCCATAGGCATCCGCATTGCGCTGGATGACTTTGGCATGGGCCACGCCTCCTTTTCGTATCTGCTCACCTTCCCGTTCGACAAGATCAAGATCGACCGCAAGTTCATTGCCGACATTGCCTGGCGGCCGGAAAGCCGGACCATCGTCGAGGCTGTAACCGGCATGGCGCACAAGCTCGGCATTGAAGTGCTCGCCGAAGGGATTGAAGAGGTCGATCAGCTCGTCATTGCCAAACTCGCGGGATGCGAGCTCGGCCAAGGCCTCTTGTTGGGCGAACCCCGGCCCGCTGAAGAGCATTATCGTCTGCGACCGACGCAGCCCCCGGCCCCCCGCCGAAAGCTGGCCGTCGCCGCCTGATCAGGCCGCCTTGAAGCGGATGGGCAGGCGCTTCAGCCCGCCGACAAACACGGATTCGACACGGGCCGGATCACCGGTCAGTTCCACTGATGCGAGTCGCGGCAGCAGCTCTTCCATCAGGATGCGCATTTCCATCCGTGCGAGATGCTGGCCAAGGCAGACATGCCCGCCAAAGCCGAAACCGATCTGCGCGTTGGGCGTACGGTCCGGATTGAACGTGAAGGGGTCTGCAAAGACCGCCTCATCCCTGTTGCCCGAAACGTAGCAGAGCATCATCCAGTCGCCCGCCTTGATCTTCTGGCCGTTCAATTCTGTGTCTTCCACAGCAGAGCGCATGAAATGCTGTACCGGCGTCGTCCAGCGGACCGCCTCTTCAATCAGGCCGGCTTTGTCGGTCTCCGCCGCGCGGTAGCGTTCAAACAGCGCGGGGTTGCGCGCCAGTTCCATCATGGCGCCTGCGGTCGACGCCGAGGTCGTGTCATGCCCAGCCGTGGCGACGATGATGTAATAGCCGTTCAATTCCCGGTCAGGGATCGGCGCGCCATTGACGGTCGAATTGGCGAGCACAGTCGCCACATCTTCCTGCGGGTTCTGGCGGCGGCTGGCCGTCAGGTCTTTGAAATAATTTTCAAAATCCGCGATCACAAAGTTCAGCATCTGAAGCCCGGCGACAGGATCGGTGATTTCCGCCCGGTCACGGTTGAGTTCCGGGTCGGTTGATCCGAACAATTGCTGGGTGAGGAGCAACATGCGCGGCTCATCCTCACGCGGGACACCCAGAATGTTCATGACGACGCGCAGCGGATAATGGAGCGCCACATCGCGCGCGAAATCACATTCATCGCCGAGCGACAGCATGTGATCCACCGTCTCACGCGCAATCTCCCGGATGCGGTCTTCGAGGATGCGCAGGTTTTTGGGCATGAACCAGGTCTGCGTCAGCAGACGGTATTTCATATGGTCAGGCGCATCCATCTGCACCAGCGACTTGACGAGGTGCCCATCGGGGATCTGCGCGCGGACGATAGCGTCAATTGCTTTCATCGTCAGCGTCGTCTGGCGGACGCCGGAGGCGAAAAGCTTATTGTTGCGGCTGACCTCCATGATGTCGGCATGGCGCGTGACTGCCCAGAAGGGATCATAGTCCGGCACTTCCGCCACCGCGAGCGGCGCATTGGCGCGCGCCCAGGCGAATTTTTCATGAAGGCCGGCCCATTCCCCATAGGCTTTGGGGTCGGTCAATGCCTTTGCCACGTCAGCCGGCAATAGGGGTGCAGCCACCAGTCTTCTCCTCAGGACATCTTATAATTTGGCCTGTGGTGAAGGCGAAAGCCGCGCAGATCAAGACGCATCTGCACGGCCCTGCCGCATATGCCAGCCTATCTGACCCGCCTATTTGAACAGGCCACCCAAAATCCCGCGCAGCAGTTGCCCGCCGAGATTCCCGGCGATCTTGCGCCCTACCGATGTCGCGGCAGAGCGCGCGGCAGATTCGACCATCTTTTCAGCAAAGCTGGGCTTGGCGGCTTCGCGGGCGGCAATGGCATCAGCCTTCGCCTGTTCCTTGGCCAGGCGGGCCGCCTCGCGCGCAGCAATCGCATCGGCCTTTGCCTGCTCTTTCGCGGCAATCGCCGCCTGCTTGTCGGCTTCAGACGCGGCGGCCGCTTGGGCGGCGGCGGCCGTTGCCTGGGTCCGCTTGGCAACGATGATTTCTTCAGCCGATTCGCGGTCGATAAGGGTATCATATTTGGCACCGACAGCGTCGGTCTGGATCATGATCGCGCGCTCTTGCGGCGTGACGGGGCCGACGCGCGAGCAGGGGGCCTTGATCAACGTGCGTTCCACTGGCGTGGGGGAGCCATCGGCCTGCAGCACAGAGACCAGAGCTTCACCGACGCGCAGTTCGATGATCGCCTTGGCCACATCCACATCGGGATTGGCACGGAAGGTTTCCGCCGCAGACTTGATCGCCTTTTCATCCTTGGGCGTAAAGGCGCGCAACGCGTGCTGGACGCGGTTGGACAATTGGCCCGCCACTGTTTCCGGAATGTCGATCGGGTTCTGTGTGATGAAATAGACGCCGACGCCCTTGGAGCGGATGAGACGGACGACCTGTTCAATCTTTTCCACCAGCGCCTTGGGCGCATCATTGAATAGCAGGTGCGCTTCATCAAAGAAGAAGACGAGCTTGGGTTTATCCGGGTCCCCCACTTCGGGCAGCGTTTCAAACAGTTCCGAGAGCAGCCAGAGCAGGAAGGTGGAATAGAGCTTCGGGCTGGCCATCAGCTTATCAGCCGCCAGAATGTTGATGATCCCGCGGCCCTTGTCATCCGTCACGAAGAAATCATCGAGGTCGAGCGCCGGTTCCCCAAAGAATTTGTCTCCGCCCTGGCTGCGCAGCTGAAGGAGCGAACGCTGGATGGTCCCGACGCTCGCCTTGGAGACATTGCCATAGGTAACCGACAGCTCATCCGCGCGGTCGGCAATGTCGACGAGCATCGTCTGAAGATCATCGAGATCAAGGAGCAGCAGGCCTTCCTTGTCTGCTGCATGAAAGGCGATGGTGAGCACGCCTTCCTGCACCTCGTTCAAATCCATCAACCGCGACAGGAGCAGCGGCCCCATTTCCGACACGGTGGTGCGGATGGGGTGCCCCTGTTCCCCGAAAAGATCCCAGAACTGGACAGGATTGTCGGCATAAGCCCATTCGGTATCGCCAATTTCGGCGGAGCGGGCGGCAAAGATTTCATGCGTCTTGGCCGTAGCAGAGCCCGCCATAGCCATGCCGGATAGATCCCCTTTCACGTCGGACACGAAAACCGGCACCCCGGCCTTGGAAAAGCCTTCCGCCATGCCTTGCAACGTCACGGTTTTCCCGGTGCCTGTCGCGCCGGCAATCAGGCCGTGACGGTTGGCCCGTTTGAAGTTGATGACCTGACGCTGACCCCCGCCAACCCCGATGAAAAGACCCTCATCCGACATATACGCACCTTTCCTGACACTCGCGGCGGGCAACCTAATCGCAAAACCGACAGTTTCAAAGTGGATGAATTATCCTACGGAGTTGGCAGCAGCTGACAGCTGATCGCACGGAAACCCTTGCCCTTGCGCGCAAGCGGGATTAAGTCGGCGGCAACATACCGGCCGCTCCGAGAGGGGCGGCCCTCTTTTTTCGGGAGAAACCCCTTGGCCCAGCCACTCATGCCCCACGCGACCGCCGCATGGCTCGTCGACAATACGGCGCTGACTTTTGAGCAGATTGCACACTTCTGCGGCCTGCACATTCTTGAGATTCAGGCCATTGCCGATGAAACATCGGGCACCAAGCTGATGGGGCGCGACCCTGTGCGCGCCGGTGAAGTCACCATGGCGGAAATCGAAAAGGGTCAGGCTGACCCTAATTATGAACTTGTGATGGTGAAGGCCCCCGAAGCTCCGACCCGCACCAAGGGTCCGCGCTACACGCCGGTGTCCAAGCGTCAGGACAAGCCCGATGGCATCGCCTGGCTGATCCGCAACCATGCTGAACTGTCTGATGGACAGATTGGCAAGCTGATCGGCACCACGCGTACGACGATCGCCGCTATCCGGGATCGGACGCATTGGAACATCGCAGACATCACGCCGAAAGACCCTGTCGCTCTCGGCCTATGTTCGCAGCGTGAACTCGACGCAACCGTCGCCAAGGCCGCCAAAATGAAGGGCATCAAGGCTGTCGAAGACACGCGCCTTGAAGGCGATCGTGCCGCCCTGATCGAAGAGCTTCGCGCCGAGCGTGATGCAGCGCATCGTGCCGCTGAAAAGGCCGCTGCCGATGCGGAGGCCGAACTTGGCGGAAACTCCGACGCCTGAGAGTGTCTCTCCCGATGCCTCGCTGACCGCCGATGATAGCTTCACGGCGACCAGCAGCGCTGGATTGACCTACCCCTGGGGCAGCTTCGCACCAGGGCCGGGCAAAGTTCATCGTGTCGCAAATGGAATCAGCTGGGCCCGCATTCCGATGCCGGGCTCGCTCGGCCATATCAACAGCTGGCTGCTGGATGACGGGGATGGCATCGCCGTCGTCGATTCGGGCATGCTGTTGACGACCTGTAGTGATGCTTGGAAGTCGCTGTTCGGCGGCGACCTGAAAGACCGGCAGATCACCCGCGTGTTCGGCACGCACCTGCACCCTGATCATATCGGCCTGGCCGGATGGCTGTGCAAACGCTTTGACTGCGACGTGTGGATGACACGCGGCGAATGGCTGACGGCGCGCATGTTGTCCGCCGACGTGCGTGAAGATGTCCCGCCCGAAGCCATGGCCCTGCAACGCAGCGCCGGTTGGGGTGAGGACGTTCTGGCGCAACAGGCTGCGAAGGGCTGGGGGCGCTTTGGCCGGATGCTCTTTCCGATGCCGATCAGCTATCACCGGATCAAGGATGGCGACCTGATTGACTTTGGCGCGCACCAGTGGCGCGTTGTCGTTGGGTCGGGCCATAGCCCGGAACATGCCTGTTTGTGGAATGAGGCTGAAGGCGTGCTCGTCTCCGGCGATCAGGTGCTGCCGCGGATCAGCTCCAACGTGTCGGTCAACATGTCGGAACCCAATGCCGATCCGCTGGGCGAATGGCTGGCGTCCATCGACAAGTTGCTGGCCGTTCTGCCGGATGACCTTCTCGTCTGCCCCGCGCACGGCGAGCCGTTTAAGGGGCTGCACACCCGCCTGATCGCGCTGCGCGATGAACATCTGCGCCGTCTGGATCAGGTTCATGCAGCGATAGGGCAAGCGCCCCTGCGCACCATCGACTGCTTCCCCCTGCTGTTTAACCGGAAAATTGGTGAAGAGCATCGGGAACTCGCCACCGGAGAGGCGATTGCCCATCTCCACCGCCTGATGGAAGAGGGCCGCGCCCGCCGCGAGATGACCGACGGCGTATATTGGTATTCCGCAGCTTAAGGTGCGGCCTCCGGCCTTATCGCGCGTCTGGCAATTCAACGTCCAAAACCGCTGACTGATAGAGCAGACGACGTGCCGCCATACGGGCGACACGCAGCGTTTCCGCCCGCCGACGCGCGGATGCGAGCGGTGTCGGAACGGCGTCGCGCAAAATGGCCGCATCATAACGGTCAGCGATGATGAGGCCGCTGGTCGTGGGGGCCAGATCCTCCCGATCAAACAGCGCAAGATCAAAACCCTGCGGCACCGCCCAGAAATAGCGATCACAATAATCAAGGTAGAAGGGCCATTTCCCGTCGCCAAGCAAGTCCGCGCGGGAAACCTTGATCTCCACGATGGTGACCTCGCCCTTCGGCCCCAACGCCATGATGTCGGCCCGGCGGCCATTGCCCAAGGGCACCTCAGCCACGGCGATATAGTCCTGCCGGTAGAGCAGGCGCGACACACCCCGCACGACATCAGCTGCAACAAGGCGTTCGGCAGGACTATCCATGCCGGCGGCTTAGAACATCCGGGGAACGAAAGGGAAGGGCAGATTTCGCCCTTCGCGATCCGCCTGATCGATCAGCGGTAAAAGATGTGGTTGCCCAGAGCGGCAATTTTGCGCAGCTGCCAGCCCGGATTAACCCGACGGGCGTGGAAATAGAGCGCATTGTCCACGCTCGACTCCCACAGATCGTTACGCGCGATGTGGGCGATGGCGACTGCATTCTTCCAGTTGCGGCTTGTCCGCTTGATCGGCGGGAAGGCCCCGCCTCGCACGAAGGAGAACTGGCTCGGCTGCATCACCACGCCGCAAACCGAAGTCGGGAAGCGACCTGAGCGGGTGCGGTTGAGGATGGTCTGCGCAACAGCGAGCTGACCGTCGAGCGATTCGCCCTTCGATTCAAAATAGACAGCTCCGGCCAGGCACTCTGCCTCATGGTCCGGCAATTCTGCCGACGACAGATCGGCGACAAGGTCGGCGAGCGAAGCGGCATCGGGGGCTTCCGACTCGACCGTTTCGGGAATCTGGAAATCTGTGATCGCCTGATCTTCGGTCTGTGCCTGCTCAACCACAGCCTTAGGGAGCAGTTCGGACTGGACCGGTCCGGGCGTTTCGTTGGCCCACACCGCTTGGGCAGGGCCGAAGGCGACAATAGCGCCAAAAGAAGTTATCGACAGCGCTGCTACGGCAGCGGTCAGTATAGGAAATCGCATTGAACATCATCATGGGCAGAAGTCTGAAACCGGGCCGCTCAAAAACCGGAGCGGCTGTTTCATTCCCCTGACTGCGTTCGTGCCCAGAGCCCAATGACGCGGGTGGCAGCACGGCGACGCGCTTTAACGTGCCGGGGCCTTCGTTGTGCAGCGCATCAATGTCAACGCTCGCCATCCATTTCAGCGGCGAACCGTGCCGCCCCCGCGATATCCAGTTCAACGATCCAGATATCCGGGTCGGATGCTTGCCTTCGCGCACAAAATTGAGAGATTTCCGCCTCTTCTTCAACGGCTTGCGAAAAAACAGGGGTCCATTTGTAGCGGCCGTCCGGGGTCAGTGTCCGTTCCAAGATGCCGGAATATCGCCCTTTTTCCCGCGTTATGAGGATCAGCGCACCGGACGTTTCATCGCCTTTGGCGAGCACCATCGCCATGCCGCCCGACTGGTTCACCCGGCGGATAAGAGCATTTACGTACATGCCGGTGGCAAGGCGGGGCGTCATGTCCCTCGCCCCTGCAGATCAGGCCGCGTCGCGTGCTTCAGACGCGGCGAAGAGGGCGAAAATGGCATCGGCCGACCCGGCGCCGCGCAGCTTGGCGACAAAGGCCCTGTCACGCAGCCAGCGGCTGACCTGGGCCAAGGCCTTTAGGTGCTCTGACCCGGCATCGGGCGGCGACAAAAGGCAGAAGACGAGATCTACGGGGAGATCATCAATCGCTTTAACATCGACCGGCTGGGCGAGCTGCACAAACAGGCCGACAACCCGATCGAGCCCGTCAATCTTGCCATGCGGAATCGCAACGCCGCCGCCAAAACCGGTCGAGCCAAGACGTTCACGCTCGGTCAGCCGATCGACAACCTCGGTGGCCGACAGGCGATATTCGCGTTCTGCCACCTGCCCAAGATGCTGGAACAGCGCCTTGGACGTTGTGATGTTCGCTCCCGCGGCGACGGTGCCGGGGACGAGAAGAGAGCTGATCTCTGTCATAGAATGTCCAGAATGGAAATTTGGGACGCGCCTTTAACAGAAACCCGCGTTCTCGCAAGCTCCGTCTCGTCAATCTGGTTCAATCGTGCGGCTCCACCCACCCGATCGTCCCGTCATTGCGGCGATAAACCATGTTGTAGGTGCCCGTGCTGGCATTGCGGAACAACAGCGCATTGGTGTGCCGCAAATCCAGCATCATGACAGCATCTGACACGCTGGCATCCGGCACGTCGACGCGCGTTTCGGCAATGACCGCGGGGTGATCTCCTTCGGCCACCTCGTCCTCGGACATCGGTTCGAACACAGTGTAACCGGCATTGTCTTCCGGCGGGGCGATGCCGACGGGACCGCTATGATCATCGCGCAGGCGGCGCTTATAGCGGCGGAGCTGTTTTTCGATCTTGTCAGCCGCGCCTTCAAAAGCGGGGCGGGCCTCCTGCCCCGTGTGGGAGGCTTTGAGGACAACACCGCGCACCACATGCATCACAATGTCGCAGGAAAAGCCGTGATCATGTGGCCCTTTGGAAAAGGTGGCCTGCGCGGAATGAGTGCGTTGAAAATACTTGTCGGCAACGCCCTGAAGCCTGTCGCTCACATGTGTCTGGAGAGCATCGCCGGTATCAACTCTGTGGCCTGAAATACGGATTTCCATACTTACTCTCCTTCACAGTTTAGGTTGGTGCGATCGCGTTCCCTTCAACTCATGCGGCGGCAAGGCCCTCCTTATCCTTGTCCAAATCCCACAAGGGGCTGCTGAGTGTGGCGACGAAAGCGGCGTGACGTTCAAGCTCTTCCGGCGACGCCCCATGCGGACGCGGCGGGCGGGCCATACGGGCAGAGGCGGGACGCTCCGGTTCATCGGGTAACGTCGCAGGGGCATCGGCCAGGCCCAAGCCAATTTGGCGACCGCCGGTGAGTTCCACATAAACGAGCGACAGCAATTGCGCATCGAGCAGCGCGCCATGTTTGATCCGGTGTGACCGATCAATGCCGAGGCGCGTGCACAATGCATCAAGACTATGCTTGGCCCCCGGAAACTTGACCTTGGACAAAGCGAGCGTGTCGATCATCCGCGCATTGGGAATGTCAGGCCGGTTCAGACGGGACAATTCCTCATTGAGGAATGTGAAATCAAAATTCGCATTGTGTGCGACCAGAGGACTGTCATCGAAAAAGTCGAGCAGGTCTTCCACAATGTCGGAAAAGAGCGGCTTGTCTGCCAGAAACGCGTCCGACAACCCGTGGATGGCCTGCGCCTCCGGGTTCATTGGCCGTTCGGGATTGATATAGACGTGAAAAACACGTCCGGTCTCAACCCGGTTGACCAGTTCCACACATCCGATTTCAACCAGTCTGTCGCCGTTCGCGGCGCTCAGCCCTGTCGTTTCGGTATCAAAAACGACCTCACGCATCGCCAAGACTATCGGCGCTTTCGCTTGCGAAGGCAAGCGATCAGACGGCGCACTTCAGCCCGCGTTTCCATCATTGATTGGCCGGTATCAATCACGAAGTCGGCCCGTTGCCGCTTGATGTGGTCAGGCACCTGAAGGCGGCGGATATGCTTGAGTTTAGCGGGCGACATCCCCGGCCGCCGCAACACCCGGCGCGTTTGCAAAAAGGCCGGAGCCGAGACTGTGACCGTCACATCCACCTGTTTTGCCCCGCCTTTTTCAAACAGCAGCGGAATATCGAGTACAACCATCGGCCGCGAACGGTTCTGTTTCAGGAAATGCTGGCGGACATGATAGACCGCCGGGTGAACAATATGTTCCAGCGCGCGCAGTTCCAAAGGCTTACCGAGCACGGCGGCCCCCAGCTTTTGCCGGTCGACGCCTTTTGGCCCTGTCGTACCCGGAAAGCGGTCTTCGATTTTCGCAACCAGTGCGCCGCCGGGTCCCTGCAGCTTATGGACTTCCGCGTCCGCATCGAACACCGGCACCCGGCATTTGCGAAACATGGCCGAGACAGCAGATTTGCCCATGCCGATGGAGCCGGTCAGGCCGATCTTGATCATGCGAGCAGAATCTCCCGCAGCTCTTCGTCCAAATCCCGTGGCGGCGCTTTGCCGAAGAAAATCTCAAAGGCGATCGCCCCTTGGCCGATCAGCATCTCCAGTCCGTCGACCGTCGCCAATTCACGGTCTTGTGCTGCCGCCAAAAGCGGGGTGACGAGTGGCGTGTAGACAATGTCATAGACCACTGCGTCTTCAGGCAGAGGGGAAAGGTCCGGCACAAAGGCGTCCTTCCCGACCATGCCGAGCGAAGTTGTGTTGACGAGAAGTGCTGCCTGCGGAAGCGCCGCGTCCATCGCGCGCACCTCCCCCTTCAGTCCAAATCGGGCCAGCAGCGCTGCCCCTTTCAAAGGGTTGCGGGCAAGAAGTGTGACGGGCCCCACGCCCACGCGGGACAGAGCAAACAGCACGGCATGCGCCGCGCCACCGGTTCCGGCAACGATGACAGGCGCACCCGCCAGCGGCACATCGGCAATCGGCGTGAAGAAACCGCCAGCATCGGTGTTTGTGCCAAAAACAGCGCCCTCTTCATTGCGCGACAGCGTGTTCATCGCGCCAATCGACGCGCGGACATTTCCGGGATCGGCGACCAGATCCATGACGGCAATTTTGTGCGGCAACGTGACATTACAGCCGCGCCAGTTGGGATCGTCACGGCGCTGGTCGACATAGCTCGCTAAATCTTCGGGCAAGACATGGCAGGCCCGGTAGTCGGCTTCGATGCCAGCCTTCTCCAGCCAGAAACGATGCATTTTGGGCGATTTGGAGTGGGCGATCGGGTCTCCGATGACCTCGGCATAGGGGCTGCTCATGCAGTAATCACTCCGGCCTCTCGCAAAAAGGCCAGCAGCGGAAGGAGCGGCAGGCCGATGATATTAAAGTGGTTGCCCTCTATCTGCTCAAACAGCTGAATACCACGCCCTTCGACACGGTAGCCGCCCACGCCCGACAACAGTCCCTCCCCCTCCTGCGCCAGATAATCGGCGATGAAGGCATCAGAAAGCGGGCGCATGGTCATGCGGGCCTCACCCACATGGTGCCACAGCCTTTCCCCGTCGCGCACCGCGACAATGGCGGCGTAAAGACAATGCGTCTTGCCCGATAAGGCACGCAGATGCTCTGCCTGTTCAGCAAGCGTGCGGGCCTTGTCGAACATGGTGCCATCTTCAAGCGCCAGGGTTTGATCACAGCCCAGAACAATTGCCCCGGGGCAGAGCGTGGCCGTTGCCATCGCCTTGGCTTCGGCAAGACCCAGCGCCAAACCGCGTGGATCCGCCCCCTGCGCCCGCAGCGACGCCTTTTCAGCTTCTTCATCGCAGGGTGACGTCATGGCCTCGTGCACGATGCCCGCATGGGCGAGCAGGGCACGGCGACCCGCACTTTGGGACGCAAGGACGAGCCTCATGCTTTCGGGCCTTTTTGCTCGGCATAAATATTGATGATGGCGGCAGCCGCTTCTTCGATCGACCGTCGCGTCATATCGATGACCGGCCAGCCATTGTCGGCAAACATACGCCGCGCATAGGCACTCTCGCGCGCCACAGCGTCCTGATCAACATAGTCCGTATCCGGCGTTTGGTTGAGCGCGAGCAGACGGTTGCGGCGGATCTGGACCAGCCGTTCCGGATTGGTGACAAGGCCAACCACCAGCGGGTTCTGCACTTTGTAGAGTAAATCCGGCGGCGGACTTTCCACCACGATGGGGATGTTCGCTGTCTTATAGCCGCGATTGGCAAGATAGATGGAGGTTGGTGTTTTTGAGCTGCGCGAGACGCCGGCCAGAATGATGTCGGCCTGTTCCCAATTTTCCCAATTGAGCCCGTCATCATGCGCAATGGTGAACTGGATCGCTTCGACCCGGGCGAAATAAGCGTCATCCAACAGATGCTGAAGACCCGGACGGGCTTTGAGCGGCTTGCCCAAGACATTCGATAGCGCCTCAAGCACCGGGTCAATCGCGCCAACATGCGGCAGGCCCAAGGCAGCGCACCGTTTTTCAAGCGCCTGCCTTAGATCGGCATTCACCATCGTAAAGAGGACAAGTCCCGGATTTTGCGTTATCTCTGCCATGATGCGTTCGACATGGCCGGGCGTGCGCACCATGGGCCAATAATGACGGATGGCCTCGACATCGTCGAATTGGGCAAGGGCAGCTTTCGCAACCGTTTCAAGCGTTTCGCCTGTCGAGTCCGAAACCAGATGAAGATGCAATCGCGACACGCTTGGTTCAAATCCCTGTAACTGGCCCTATCGCCGACCCTGTGGAAAAGCCTGTGGGAGGGGCTAGCGGAAAGCGGTTGGCAACTGCAAGCGTGACAATTCCACGACACAGTTCGGATTTCCTCCACAGACCTGCCAACAGGACGATCTATTTTTCCCGTCTTGTGGATAATGGGGATGTGATAGACCGACTCTGTGGCGGAACGTTCGCCTGTGCGAGTCAAGCTGTGTGCGGAATCGGGTGGGGCACTTAATCCACGTGACGCGCCTCCCTACTACTATCAACCACCTTTAAGATTCTCTTTTTATTGAATAGGGGAGCGAGCATGGATCCTGTGACAAAACCCCTTCTCGCAACGCTCAAGGGCGCCAAGTTCCCGCGCCCGCCCATGTGGCTCATGCGTCAGGCCGGGCGGTATCTGCCCGAATATCGCGCCTTGCGGGCCGAGAAGGGCGGATTTCTCGAACTTGTACATGACAGTGCGGCCGCCGCTGACGTCACACTCCAGCCGATCCGGCGCTTCGGCTTTGACGGCGCAATTCTGTTTTCCGACATTCTTGTCATCCCACACGCGCTGGGACAGGATTTGTGGTTTGAGGCCGGTGAAGGTCCACGACTGGCGCCCAAGCTTGTCGATGCCACACTGAAAAGCCTCTCAGCGGCCCCTCAGAGGCTTTTACCGGTGATCGAGACCGTCCGGCAGGTTGCAGGAGCTCTCCCTGCGCAGACGACCTTCCTGGGCTTTGCAGGGAGCCCCTGGACAGTCGCAACCTATATGGTGGCCGGACAAGGCAGCAGGGAGCAAGCCGAGACGCGCCGTTTCGCCTATCGTGATCCCGCGGCGTTTGAAGAGATCATCAACGCCATTGCCGATGCGACCGTTGCCTATCTCATTGATCAGATTGATGCCGGTGTTGAGGCGGTGCAATTGTTCGACAGTTGGTCAGGCAGCTTGTCACCCGCCCAGTTTGAACGCTGGGTGATTGCACCAACCGTGCGGATCATCACCAAGTTGAAGGCGGCACGGCCTCACGCTGTTGTGATTGGCTTTCCAAAAGGCGCGGGCGGGAAGCTTCCGGCTTATGCGCGGGAAGTCGGCGCGGATGCCATCGGGCTTGATGAAACAGTTGATCCCCTTTGGGCCCATACGAGCCTGCCAGAGGGTCTGCCGGTCCAGGGCAATCTTGATCCACTCGCGCTGATAGCCGGTGGGGATGAGCTTATCGCCGCTGTCGATCATATCATTGACGCCCTGTCTGGGCGCCCCCATGTTTTCAACCTTGGCCATGGCATCTTGCCCGACACGCCGATTGCGCACGTCGAGCAACTTGTGGCGCATGTAAGAGGACGTTGAGGTTATGATTGGCATTTTGGGCAATGCCTATCTTTGGGTGAAGGCAGGGCACATCATCTTCGTCATCTTCTGGATGGCAGGGCTGTTCATGCTGCCGCGCTTTTTTGTTTATCATCAGGAAAGCGCGCCCGGCAGCGCCGAAGAAGCCCAATGGATCGATCGGGAAGACCGTCTGCTGCGGATCATCCTGAAACCCTCAATCATCATCGTCTGGCTGTTCGGTTTGGCGCTCGCGCTGGATACCGGCGCGTTTGAACAGGGTTGGTTTCATCTGAAGCTGGCCGTCGTCCTGATCCTGTCGGGCTATCATGGCTGGATGGTCAGCTATGCAAAGAAGCTGAAATCCGGCGAGCGGCGCTTGTCCGGCAAAACATTACGGCTGGTGAATGAGGTTCCCGGAATTGCTGCTGCGGTGATCGTGGTTTTGGCGATTGTGAAGCCGTTCTGAAGCTTCGTTAGCGGTCGTACCTCCGCCTTGACTTGCGTCTTTGGCAGGCCTAACCGGCTCAAACCGCTGGGCCGTTCGTGCCAACTTAAAACGCAGCGCAATCACAACATCCGTTGCTGCCGCGGTTCCCCCCGTTCCAACCGGATCTGAGTCCATGATGCACTTAAAATCACTCAAGAAAATGAAACCCGCAGAGCTCGTCGAAATGGCGGAAGAGCTGGGGGTTGAGGGCGCGTCCACCCTGCGCAAGCAGGATCTGATGTTTGCCATCCTCAAAGTCGAAGCCGAAAATGGCGAAGAAATTATCGGCGAAGGCACGATTGAAGTCTTGTCGGACGGCTTTGGCTTTCTGCGCGCGCCGGAATCCAACTATCTGGCCGGCCCGGACGATATTTATGTCTCCCCCAACATGGTGCGCCGCTTTGGCCTGCGCACCGGTGATACGGTGGAAGGCGAAATCCGCGGACCGAAAGACGGTGAACGCTATTTCGCGCTGACAACGATCAAGTCGATCAACTTCGATGATCCTGATGTTGTCCGCCACCGCGTCAATTTTGACAATCTGACGCCGCTTTATCCTGATGAGCGGCTGAAGCTCGATTCGCTTGACCCGACCGTTAAGGACAAGTCGGCGCGCGTCATCGATATCATTTCACCGCAGGGCAAGGGCCAGCGTGCGCTGATCGTCGCCCCGCCGCGCACCGGTAAAACCGTGCTTCTCCAGAATATGGCGAAGGCGATTACCGACAATCATCCCGAAGTCTTCCTGCTCGTCCTCCTGGTCGACGAACGTCCAGAAGAAGTGACCGACATGCAACGTTCGGTGAAGGGTGAGGTCATCTCCTCCACCTTCGATGAACCGGCGAGCCGTCACGTACAGGTCGCTGAAATGGTCATCGAAAAGGCCAAGCGTCTGGTGGAGCATAAGAAGGATGTCGTCATCCTGCTTGACTCGATCACGCGTCTGGGCCGCGCCTACAACACCGTCGTCCCGTCATCGGGCAAGGTGTTGACGGGCGGTGTCGATGCCAATGCGCTGCAGCGCCCGAAGCGCTTCTTTGGCGCAGCTCGGAACATCGAAGAAGGTGGTTCGCTGTCCATCATCGCGACCGCGCTGATCGATACCGGCAGCCGCATGGATGAAGTCATCTTCGAAGAGTTCAAGGGCACCGGTAACTCGGAAATCGTCCTTGACCGCAAGGTGGCAGACAAGCGCATCTTCCCGGCGCTCGATGTCGGCAAATCCGGCACGCGTAAGGAAGAGCTGCTCGTCGAAAAGGACAAGCTCACCAAGATGTGGGTGCTTCGCCGCATTCTCATGCAGATGGGCACGATCGACGCGATGGAATTCCTGCTCGACAAGATGAAGGATTCCAAGACCAACGACGACTTCTTCGACAGCATGAACCAATAGGGAGTTCAGGGCCATGGTCCTGGAACACGCCCTGCTGCACGTTCGCAAAGGGGAATATGCCCAGTTTGAGGCAGCTATGGTCGAGGCCCGACTGCTGATCGCTGCCTCGCCGGGCTTTCTCGGCCTCGACATTTGTCCAGCGCTTGAGGAGCCCGATCTTTATCTTTTGCTGGTGCGCTGGGAGACCATCGCAGACCATCGGGATGGATTTCGCACCTCAGACCGGTATCAGCAGTGGCGTGCCCTGCTACACCGCTTCTATGAGCCGATGCCGGTTGTCCGATATTTTGGAGAGACGATTTGACCTTTGATCTGGCCGATGTGTTCACAACTGGCGGACTGACGACGCTTTTGGGCGTGATTCTGATCGACTTGACCATGGCTGGCGACAATGTCGTTATCATGGGGACGCTGGCCTCCGGCCTTCCCGAACGGGACCGGCAACGCGTCATCATGGTCGGCGTATCGATGGCGCTCGTTTTCCTGATTGGCTTTGCGCTGATGGCCACCTGGCTGCTGCAATTGACCGGCCTGTTGTTGTCGGGTGGACTGCTGCTGCTTTGGGTTGCGTTCAACATGTATCGGGAACTGCGCCCTGCGCCTGCGACAATTGTTGCTGATGATCCTGACACTGCAGAGGTTGAGGGCCCAAAAGCGACCAAAACCTTCATGCAGGCCGCCATTCAGATCACGCTCGCCGATCTGTCGATGAGCCTCGACAATGTGCTGGCCGTTGCTGCTGCTGCGCGGCAGCACCCCACAGTCCTGTTCTTCGGCCTCGCGCTTTCGGTGACGCTGATGGGCCTTGCCGCCAATCTTGTGGCGAAACTTGTCCAAAAATATCACTGGATTGCTTGGATTGGTTTGGTCGTTATTCTCTACGTTGCCCTGAAGATGATTTGGGACGGCTGGTTCCAGATCGCACCGTTAATCGGAGCCTGAGACCTTGGACGCTCTCTTTTCCGCCAGTGCCCTGTTGGCGCTTGCCGAAGTGTTGATGATCGATGTCATCCTCGCGGGGGACAATGCAATTGTGGTGGGCGCGCTCGCCGCCGGATTGCCGGCGGACCAGCGCAAAAAAGTCATCATGATTGGCATTCTGGCCGCGCTCGTCTTGCGCATCGGCTTTGCGCTGACGGTGAGCGCCTTGCTGAGCATTGTCGGGCTGGTACTTGCAGGCGGGCTTCTCCTGCTCTGGGTGGCTTGGCGCATGTACCGTGAACTGCGTCATGCACAGGAAAGCGCGGGCTCGCCGGAAATTGAAGGCGATGAACATTCGGGCGTCGCTGCGGGCAAATCCTTTGCCAGCGCGGCCTGGGGCGTGGCGCTGGCCGATGTATCGATGAGCCTCGACAATGTGCTCGCCGTCGCCGGTGCGGCGCGTGATCACCCTTATGTCCTCGTTTTCGGGTTGATCCTCTCCGTTGCGCTGATGGGGATCGCGGCCAATTTCATTGCCCAATATATTGAACGCTACCGGTGGATCGGCTGGGTTGGCCTCGCCGTCATTGTCTGGGTGGCCGGTAAGATGATTTGGGAGGGCTATCATGAGGTCCACCCGCATGTCATGGCTGCTGCCGGACTTTAACGCACGGAAAAGACGCATGAAACGATACGCCTTGGTTGCCGCCTTATCGCTGATCGCCGCACCTCTGGCGGCAGCGCCTGCAAAGGTTAGCGGCTTCAGCTATGTCTGGCCCAAGGCGATCGAGACGACGCCGGCGTTGGTCGCCTGGATGAAGAAGGATCGTGCGGCCCAGTATAAGGACTATGCGCCGCTCTTTAACGAAGAGCCGGAGGCGGGCCCGCCGCTCGACAGCTATGAAAGCCAGACGAACTGGACCGTGCAGACGACGCTGCCGGGGTTGCTGATCCTTACCGGTCAGCGATGGTCCTATACCGGCGGGGCGCATGGCTATGGCTATACCGACAGCCTCATCTGGGACGTGAAGGGCGTGCGCCCTCTTCCTTTTGCTGGTTTGTTCACCAATCCCAAGGCCGCCGAAGCGCTGCTGACGCCGCTTTACTGCCGTGCGCTCGATAAAGAGCGGATGGTGAAGCGCGGGGAAGCTACGCCCAAGGATGATATTTTTGGCGATTGCCCCAAGCTGTTTGAATCAGCCAAAATCTGGCCGGACAAGCCCGTTTATGGCAAGTTCAGCCGGATTGTGATGTCCTTGGGTGCTTACACAGCCGGGCCCTATGCCGAGGGGAGTTATGATCTGGAGATCGTCATCCCCAAGGGCCTGAAACCGCTTCTGAAGCCGCAATTTCAGGCCCTGTTTCCGGGCTGAGACTTTAGTTTCGCGCAAAGGCACAGAGCGCGCACAGCATATGCTCCGCGCCCTCTGAGGCCCTGCGCGATAAATCCTATCCCAAATTTGCCGCGAAGAACGCCGCCGTCCGGCCATCGGCAAGTTCTGCGCCGGCGGCATCGCGGCGGTTGCCCATTTCGGCGGCGAAGCCGTGGTCGAGCCCCTGATAATCATGGAGCGTCACCTTGGGGTGCTCGTCCAATCCGGCATGGATGGCGGCCTGCGCTTCGGGGCCGACAAAATGGTCTGCGGTTGGAATGTGGAGCATCAGCGGGTTGGCGATGGCGTGGGATTCGCCCAGCATCTGATCAATCATCACGCCATAATAGCCAACCGAAGCGTCGATATCGGTGCGGGCCGCTGCCATATAGGCGAGCCGACCGCCAAGGCAGAAGCCGACACAGCCGACCTTGGCAACTGGCGCCTGTCCGGCAAGACCCTGTCGGATTGCCTTGATGACGGTCTCGATATCGAGCACGCCCTTATCGGCATCATATTGCTGGAAATAGCCAAAGGCCTCGTTCAGTTCTGCTTCGACATCGGGGTTGAGCTCCACACCCGGCGCGAACCTCCAGAAAATGTCGAGCGCGACGGCGAGATAGCCCTTGGCGGCCCAGCCGTCGCACTTGCGACGAATGCCCTCATTGAGGCCGAAAATTTCCGGAATCACGATGATCGCGGCACGCGGCGCAACGTCTGGCGCAGCAATGTAGACGTTCATATCGCCCAATTTGGTCATGGTCATAGCAGTCTTGTCCTCTGGGTTTCGGGGAGGTTGGAATATTCAAAATCGAGCAGCCAGCTTTTGGTGCGGGCGCCTGCGCCGGCAGAATAATATTCGGGGCCAGCCGCTGATGTGATGCGGTGGCAGGGGATGATGATGGGGAAGGGATTGGACTTGCAGGCCCCGCCCACAGCCCGCGCGGCCGAGCCACATTCTGCGGCGAGCTCGCCATAAGTCATTGTTTTACCGTATGGAATGGACGCGATGGCCGCACGGAGGCGGGCGCCGTCTGCGCTGTCGGTTGGGGACAAAGGCAGATCGAACTGCGCCAGTCGCCCTGCAAACCAGGCATCGAGTTGCGCGATCGTGGCAGCGAGGATGGGGTGGGTGACATCCCCCTGCGTCGCCCCGGTGTCGACCGTGGGTGGGATGCGTAGGCCCGTCAGCCATGCGTCCGTCGCACTGAGTGTCAAAGCCCCCAAAGGACTTGCGAATCTGGCAGTTGCGGTTGCGCGGTGCATGGCGCACAGATGGCGGCTAATATCGCATGGCTCAAGGGAGTTGGCCCATGAAGTTTAATATTGAGGTTGAATGCACCCCTGAAGAGGTGCGGAGTCTGGTGGGTCTGCCCGATTTGACCGAAGTCCATGATGTGTATCTCGACAAGATGAAGGACGTCATGACCACGGGCCTGACCCCGGATATGGTCGATACGATGGTGCGCAGCTGGGTGCCCGGCGGTGCCATGGGCATGGATTTCGTGCGCGATCTGGTGAAGGGCCTCTCCTCAGCCTCCACGCCAAAAAAGAAGGACTAGGCGCACCGTTGTCGCCTTCATGATGCCAACCCAGACGATCTTTGCCCTGTCGAGCGGGTTGCCACCCTCCGGCATTGCCGTGGTCCGCATTAGCGGGCCGCAGGCAGGCATAGCGCTGACGGCGCTGGCCGGATCACTCCCCACGCCACGTCGTGCCAGTTTCCGGCGGTTTCGCAGTGCTGAGGGGATGATCCTGGATGAGGGGCTCGCGCTCTGGTTCCCTGGGCCTGCGACGGCGACCGGCGAAGATCTGGCCGAGCTGCATCTGCACGGCGGCCGTGCGGTCGTGGCGGCGGTTTTGGCAGCGTTGGGACAGATTCCGCGGTGTCGCGCCGCTGACGCGGGTGAGTTCACCCGCCGCGCCTTTGAAAATGGCCGGATTGACCTGACCGAAGCCGAAGGGCTGGCCGGGCTGCTGTCCGCAGAGACCGAATGGCAACGCCGGTCCGCGATTGCCCTGGCAGAAGGGGGCATGGGGCGGCTCGTCGCCGGATGGGAAACGACTCTGCTGCGCGAGTCTGCGCGGCTTGAGGCCCTGCTCGACTTTTCGGACGAAGGCGATGTGGCCGACGATCTGCCCGATGCGTCGGCGCTGCATGGTTTGGCCGAGGAGATGGCGGCGCTGCTCGCCTCGCCCCTGGCGGAGCGCCTGCGGGATGGCGTGCGGGTGGTGCTCGGAGGCCCGCCAAACGCTGGAAAATCTAGTCTTTTCAATGCTTTGATAGATCGAGATGCAGCAATTGTGACCGATATCGCCGGGACAACGCGGGATCGGATTGAGGCGCCGGTGTCGCTGGACGGCGTGCCGCTGCTCTTTGTGGACACAGCAGGTCTGCATGAGGATGCCGCCGACGCGGTAGAGGCGATCGGCATGGCCCGGTCCTCCGAGGCGCTGGCGGCGGCAGACATCATTCTCTGGCTCGGCGCGGCAGCAGAGGCACCGGCGGGGGCCATTCTCGTGGCGGCCAAGGCTGATCTTGCCCCGCGCGCCGAGGGCTTGCCCGTCTCGGTCAAGACAGGCGTGGGGGTGGCGGCGTTGCGGTCGGCTATTCTGAATGAGGCGCGGGCCTTGCTGCCGCAACCGGGTGCGCTCGCGCTCAATGCGCGCCACCGCGCCATCGTGCAGGAGGTGGCGCACCTGATTTCGGACGCGGTTGAGGCTCATGATCCACTCATTCGCGCCGAACATCTCCGTCTCGCCCGCAATGTGCTCGACCGGCTAACCGGACGTTCGGGGGTCGAATCGATGCTCGACGCCCTGTTTGGCGCGTTTTGCATTGGGAAATAGCCCAGTCGCTTCTCCTGATCGCGTTTCACGTGAAACACATTTGACCGACTCCCCGGTGAGGGGTAGCGGCGAGAGCATGACGCAGAGTTTTGACGTGATTGTGGTTGGTGGCGGCCATGCGGGCTGTGAGGCGGCCTGTTCTGCGGCGCGCATGGGTGCGCGGACGGCGCTCGTCAGCTTTCGCCGCGATATGATTGGGGCGATGTCATGCAACCCGGCGATTGGCGGGCTTGGCAAGGGCCATCTCGTGCGCGAGGTGGACGCCTTTGACGGCATCTTGGCGCGCGCCGCGGATGCCGCGGCGATTCATTACCGGATGCTCAATGCCTCCAAGGGCGCGGCCGTTCAGGGCCCGCGCGTGCAGGCCGACCGGAAGCTGTTCAAGGCGGCGATCCATGAGATTCTCGAGGCCCAGGACAATCTGACGATCCTTGAGGGTGAGGCCGCCGCTCTTGTGCTGGAGGAGGGCCGGCTGAGCGGGCTGACCCTTGGGAGCGGAGAGGTGCTGAACACCCCTACGCTGGTCCTCGCTACCGGAACCTTTCTCAACGGCAAGATGTTTTGCGGCGAAGAGCGTAATGTCGGCGGGCGCGTTGGGGAGGCGGCCGCGGTCACACTTGGTACGCAGCTTCGGTCGCTCGATCTGCCGATGGGGCGATTGAAGACGGGCACGCCAGGGCGGCTTGATGGCCGGACGATTGACTGGGCGCAACTCGATATTCAGCCGTCTGACGGCGAAAGCTGGACCTTTTCGGACCTGACGGAACGCCGGACGGCGCCGCAGCTTTGGTGCGCCATCACGCGGACCAATACGGCCACGCATGACATCATCCGCGCGGCCTTGGATCGGTCTCCGCTGTTTTCCGGAGACATAGAAGGGCAGGGACCACGCTATTGCCCGTCTATTGAGGACAAGATCCACCGTTTTGGCGATCGGGACGGCCATCAGGTCTTTCTGGAGCCTGAAGGGTTGGATGATCCGCTTATCTACCCAAATGGTATCTCGACGTCGTTGCCGGAGGATGTGCAACTGGCCTTCTTGCGCACGATGCCCGGGCTGGAGGCAGTTGAGGTTGTCCAGCCGGGCTATGCCGTCGAATATGATCATATTGATCCCCGCGCTCTGGCCAATACGCTTGAAATTCGTGCGCTGCCTGGGGTGTTCTGTGCGGGCCAGATCAACGGCACGACAGGATATGAGGAAGCGTCGGCCCAGGGCCTGATGGCGGGACTGAACGCGGCGGCGCAGGCGCTGGGGCGTCCACCGCTCGTGCTGGATCGCGCGTCATCCTATATCGGCGTGCTGATTGATGATCTGGTGCTGCAGGGCGTGACCGAGCCCTATCGGATGCTGACTGCGCGAGCCGAATATCGCCTGAGGCTGCGCGCGGACAATGCCGCGACGCGCCTGACCCCGACGGCGATCGCGTTTGGCTGTGTCGGGGCAGCGCGGCAGGCGTGGTTCGTTTCACGTGAAACCGAACGGGCCCGCGCGCGGGAGATATTGGAAACGCGCTTCACCGCAGCCGAGCTGCGATTGGCAGGGCTTGAGGTGAAGTCCGGCGGAGACACGCAGCCGCTGTTTGACTGGCTGCGTTTCGTGGCGGCTGGGCCGTCTGCTCTTGTGGTGTTGTGCCCCGCGCTGGCTGAGATTTCCCCGCCGGTGCTGGCCGAGCTCATCGAGGATGCGCGTTACGCCCCCTATATAGCGCGGCAGGAAGCGGAGGTTCGCGCGATGCGGGCCAATGACAAGATCCCCTTGTCGGGCGTCGATTTCCGCGCCGTGCCAGGCCTGTCAAATGAGATGGTGGAGCGGCTCGAGGTGGCGCGCCCCGTCACCTTGGGGGCGGCAGAACGGGTGCGGGGGATTACACCCACCGCACTTGCGGCAATCCTTGTTCAAGCCAAGAGGGTGGCTGCATGACCGAGGAGGATGCACAGGACTGGTTGGGCCAGACGCTCAATGTTTCACGTGAAACGCTCGACAAATTGGCCCGCTATCGCACGCTGGTGCTGGAGGGAGCGGAAGAGCAGAACCTCATCGCGCGCTCGACCTTCGACGTGTTCTGGACACGGCATATTGTCGACTCAGCGCAGCTCCTGCCCTTGGCGGCGGAGGCGGGCGAGGGGGATTGGCTTGACCTCGGTTCCGGCGCAGGGATGCCAGGCCTCGTCATCGCCTGCCTATCGGGGCGGCCGTTGCATCTGGTGGAGGAACGGCGCGGGCGCATTGCGTTTCTCAACCGGGTGATTGCGGAGCTGGATCTACCCCATGCGCAGGTCTTTGGATGCAAAGTGCAGGCACTGCGGCATGCGCCTGCCGCCATCATCAGCGCGCGCGCTTTTGCGCCTTTGCCCAAGCTCTTTGAACTCGCCCACAGCTTTTCCACACAAAAGACGGTCTGGTTGCTGCCAAAAGGGCGTTCGGCGCGTGACGAACTGGTCAATGCACAGCATAACTGGCAAGGCACGTTTCACGTGAAACCGAGTTTGACAGATTCTGAGGCTGCAATCCTTGTAGCGACGGGTGTCAGGAAGGCCGCAAGACGATGATCCGCATCACCGTTGCAAATCAAAAAGGGGGCGTCGGTAAAACGACGACGGCCATCAACCTCGCGACCGCCATGGCTGCGATCGGCTGGCGTGTGCTGCTCGTTGATTTGGATCCGCAGGGCAACGCCTCGACCGGGCTTGGGGTTGGGCAAAGTCAGCGGACCAACAGCAGCTATGATGTGTTGATGGGCGCGGCGACGCTGACCCAGGCCGTTGTCGAGACCAAGATCCCTCGGCTGGATCTTGTCCCGGCAACCGTAGACCTGTCGGGCGCGGAAATTGAACTGGTGGAAGTCGATCAGCGCGCCCAACGCCTGAAAAGCGCCCTCGACACCGCACCGGAGGGACGCTGGGACGTTGTGCTGATCGATTGCCCGCCTTCGCTGGGCCTGTTGACGATCAACGCGCTTGTCGCGGCGCAATCCTTGCTGGTGCCGCTGCAATGTGAGTTTTTCGCGCTCGAAGGGTTGAGCCAGCTGTTGCAGACTTTTGAGCGGATTCGCGCCAAGTTTAATCCGTCGCTGACGATCCTCGGCGTCGTTCTGACCATGTATGACCGGCGCAACCGCCTGACCGAGCAAGTGTCCGAAGATGTGCGCGCCTGCCTTGGCACGGCTGTGTTTGAGACGGTTATCCCGCGCAATGTCCGCCTGTCGGAAGCGCCGAGCCATGGGCTTCCGGCGTTGATCTATGACCATCGCTGTGCGGGCTCCGAAGCCTATATGGCGCTGGCCCGTGAAGTGATCGGGCGTCTGCCCGCGTTGAAAGTAGCAGCATGAGCGAAGATCAGGCCCCGAAGAAGCGGCCCATGGGGCTTGGCCGCGGATTGTCCTCGCTTTTGGGGGAAATCCAGACCGAGACGGCGGCTGCCGTGCCCAGCCGGAATGACAGCGGGACGGCCGTGCCAGACGGCGTGCGGCTGGTGCCGGTTGCCAATCTCCAACCCTTGCCCAACCAGCCGCGCCGTAACTTTGATGATGCCGCGCTGGATGAACTGGCGAAGTCGATCACGGCGCTGGGTGTCCTCCAGCCGATCGTCGTGCGCGACATGGGCGGCCATTATCAGATTGTCGCAGGCGAACGTCGCTGGCGTGCGGCGCAGCGCGCGCACCTCCACCAAGTTCCTGTAATTGTTAAACAATTTGATGACAGGACCGCACTTGAGATCGCGCTTGTCGAGAATATCCAGCGCGAAGAGCTTAACGCCTGGGAAGAAGGCGAAACCTATCGCCGCCTCATTGAAGAATATGGCCATAGCCAAGAAGAGCTGGGCCGGATTGTCGGGAAATCGCGCAGCCACATCGCCAATCTGATGCGCCTGCGCAATCTGCCGATGCGGGTGCATGGTTGGCTCGTTTCGGGTGAGCTCACCATGGGCCATGCCCGTGCGCTCCTCCAATGCGAGGACCCGGAAGGGATTGCCAAACAGGTGATCGAGCGCGGCCTGTCTGTGCGCGATACCGAGCGGCTGGCGAAGCGCGCTAAAGCTGGGAAGGCGACCGCTAAAGCCCGTGGCGGGCGGGATGCGGATCTAGAGGCGCTGGAGCGTCAGTTGGGCGATATTCTGGGGCTCAAGGTCCAGATCGCCCATGGCGCCCGTGGCGGGACGGTCACGCTCGGCTATTCGTCGCTCGATCAACTTGATCTGATCTGCCAGCGGCTTTCCGGCGAGCATATCTAGCGACGGCAGGCCTCAGGCGCGGCGCTTAGACGGGGCCGGCGGCTGCCTTGGCAGGCTTGGCGTCCTGCAACAGCTTTAAAATGACGGCGGCACGGGGATCACGCGTGGCGTAATCCAGCGCAGACATGCCGGCGGTCCGGTCGGTTTTGCGGGGATTAGCACCGGCGGCGATCAGCAAGCGGACCATCGACACATTGCGCTGCTGCGTCGCCAAAATCAGGGCCGTCTCGCCGCGCGAGTTGATGGCATCCACAGAGGCGCGGCGCTTGAGCAGCAGGTCAGCCCCTTCCACAAAGCCGATCTGCGTGGCGATCATCAGCGGGGTGTTGCCGTCGGTATCCCGGATGTCGGGCTTGGCTTCTTTGGCGAGCAGGAAGGCCAGCCAGATCATGTCGCGCTGCTTGGTCACGATGTGGAGCGCACTTTCCCCGGTCGACACGTCCTTGGTGTCGACGATCACACTGCCGGGTTTGTTGAGGATCTCCGTCGCTTTCGCGCCGTCGCGTTCGCGCACCGCCTTCAGGAAGGTGTAGCTATCCGAATATTGCGCGCTGGCCATGCTGGGCCAGAGAAGCAATGCTGCGATGATCGTTGCGAAGATCTTTTTCATGTCGGTACGCCCCAGAATGTGCGGATAAATCGTCCCTTGCACGCCGCCGCGTAGCAGAGCAAAGCTAGCCGGACCATGAACAAATTCAAGATTCTCGCTGCCGCTTTTGCGATGTCTGCCCTGTCTGCCTGCGGGGGCGCACCCGCAGGGCCGCCGCCTTTGGAGGGCGCCAGGATGGGCGGGCCATTCCGCCTGATCAATCAGGACGGCAAGACCGTGACCGATGCGGACTTTGCGGGCAAATATCGCCTCATCTATTTCGGCTATACTTTTTGCCCGGATGTCTGCCCGGTGGACGTGCAGATGATGGGGCAGGGCCTGACCGCGTTTGAAAAGGCAGACCCGGCGCGCGGGGCTAAGGTGGTGCCGATCTTCATCACGGTGGACCCGGCGCGCGATACTCCGCCGGTGGTGAAGGAGTTTGTGTCCAATTTTCACCCGCGCATGGTGGGGCTGACGGGGTCGGAAAAGGACATCGATGCCGTCGCCCAGCGTTATGGCATCGCCTATCTGCGTCAGAAGCCCAATGCGCAGGGCGCCTATCTGGTCGATCACGCCCGGATGGCAGTGCTCTATGGCCCCAAGGGCGAGCCCATTGCCATCATGCCGCAAAATGCAACGCCGCAGGCCTTCGCGGATGAGCTGGCCCGCTGGGTCAAATAATGGCGGGGGACCGCTATTGGGAGGACAAGCCCATTGAGGCTTTGGACCGCGCACAGTGGGAATCGCTGTGCGACGGCTGTGGCAAATGCTGTCTGCATAAGCTGGAAGATGAAGACACCGGGGAAATCTATCCAACCAACGTCGCCTGCCGCCTGCTCGACCGGCGGACCGGGCAATGTTCCGACTATCGCCACCGGTTTGCGCAGGTGCCCGACTGTATCCGGCTGACGCCTGCGCGGCTGGAAACAATGGACTGGCTGCCCGAAACCTGCGGCTATGTCCGCCGCGCCAATAATCTGCCGTTGCCCGAATGGCATCATCTCGTCTGTGGGGACCGGGAAGAGATTCACAGGCGCGGCATGTCAACGCGCGGCTGGACAGTGTCCGAAGTTGAGGCCGGTGACCTGGAGCATCACATCATCGACTATCCGGACGAGCGGCCCAAGTGACGTCGCCCGCCGGCATTGACGGGCTGGAAATCGTCCGCATGCGCGCTGCGCGCCGGATGAAGCTGAGCGTTGATCCCCGCAGTGGTGCTGTCCGTTTGGTTTTGCCGCTGCGCGCCGCGCTTGGCCCGGCGATGGACTGGGTCGAGGCGCATCGCGGCTGGATAGAGCGCCAACGCGCGCGCATGCCGGAACCTTGGCCGATCGTGCCGGGTATGACCGTGCCCTTTGCCGGTCGCGACTATGTGCTCGACTGGTCCGAGACACATCCCCGCAAACCCGCGCTTTTGGGGGACCGGCTGATCATTGGCGGCCCTCAAGACGTTATGGCGTCACGACTTTTGCGCTGGATGCGGGCCGAGGCGAAGGCTGTTCTGGATGCGGAGACACGCGACATTGCCGGTGCGGCCAAGATCGAGGTGGCCGATATCTCAGTGGGCGATCCACGCGCGCGCTGGGGCAGTTGCTCCAGCAATGGCAATATCCGTTATAGCTGGCGGCTGATCCTGATGCCCGATGCCGCCCGCCGCTCCATCGTCGCGCACGAAGTGGCGCACCGCGTCCATATGGATCACAGCCGCGCCTTCCATCGCCTTGTCGCTGAGCTTTATGGGGAAGAGCCACGCGCCGCCCGCGCCTGGCTGCGCACCCATGGGGCGCGGCTTCACTGGTTCGGGCGGGATTGACTGGTTCGGGGTTGGTCGGTGCGTGACGGGTCTGTGCGCGGGGTGGCCGGTCGCGCAGGCGGGCGGTCAGCAGGTGTATCGCGGCGTGTCGCTTCATCCACGATCCGGCGATATTCGGCATCTTCGGCCGCCGGATCATAATTGTCCTTGGCCTTGGGTTCGACGGGATTGCCATTCTCATCCACAAAGGAGGCCGGGGCGGCCTCGTTGCTCTGATCGCCCAGATAGGCTTCCTCGTCGGACTCGAGCATCCACTCGGGCAGCGTCACGTCGGTTTCAAATTTTTCAATCGGCCGTTTGGCAACGGCAGTGCGCATGAAGGAGGCAAAGGCCATGGCCGGTGCGCGGCCCCCTTGGAGATCGCGCACAGGGCGTGCATCGTCGCGGCCCATCCAGACACCCGTTGTGATTCCGCTGGAAAAGCCAAGGAACCAGCCATCCTTGTTTGAGGATGTCGTTCCCGTCTTACCGGCGACAGGGCGGCCGATTTGCGCGGCGCGGCCGGTGCCGGCGCTGACGGCGGTCTGCATCATATCGGTCATCCCAGCGGCCACCCAGGGGTCGATGAGCTGGAGATCTGCCTCTTTGGGGCGTTGATAGAGCAGTTCGCCGGTTTCGGATGTGACCTTCACAATGCCATAAGCGGTCACCGATTTGCCCTTCGCCTGCACCGTTGCAAAGGCGCGGGTCATGTCGAGCAGGCGCACGTCAGATGTGCCCAGCACCATGGAGGGTTGGGTATTGACCGGTGTGGTGATGCCCAGCCGCCGGGCCATGCCTGCAATAGCGCCGGTGCCGATTTCCTGCCCGATTTGCGCAGCGATGGTGTTGATCGAATAGGTAAAGGCTGTTCGCAGCGTCATTTCGCCGAGGTTCCGGCCCGAACTGTTGCGTGGGCTCCACCCGCCAATGTCGACGGGCTGGTCAACCATCTTGGTGTCGGGCGTCATGCCGGATTCCAGCGCCGACAGATAGACGAACAGCTTGAAGGCAGAGCCTGGCTGTCGCACCGCCTGTGTGGCGCGGTTGTAGATGGACGAGACATAGTCACGCCCGCCGACCATCGCCCGCACCGCGCCGTCGCGGTCTAGCGCGACAAGGGCACCCTGCGCACCTGCCGGGGCGAAGGTGCGGATTGCGGTGTCTGCGGCGGTCTGCATGGCCGGGTCCAGCGTGGTCCAGACGTCAATCGGCGCGGTGCTCTCCTCAATCAGTCCGTCCAGCTGGGGTAAGGCCCAGTCTGTAAAATAGCGGATGCTGTTCTGCTGCGGCGGGCGGGCGAGTTTGACGGTTTCAGGGCGGGCCATCGCGGCCTGTTGTGCGGTGATGACACCGGCATCTGCCATCACGCCCAGAACGACCTTGGACCGTCCCAATGCGGCCTGGGCGTCGGCTGTCGGAGAATAGTTGGAGGGTGCCTTCACCAGCCCGGCGATGATGGCGGCTTCTTCCAGGCTCAATGTTTTGGCCGGATGGTCAAAAAAGCGGCGGGACGCCGCATCAATACCATAAGCGCCACCGCCGAAATAGACGCGGTTCAGATAGAGTTCGAGGATCTCATCCTTCGAATATTTGGCCTCCATGGCCATGGCGATCACCAATTCCCGCCCTTTTCGTCCAAAGGTGCGCGTGTTGGTGAGGAAGAGGTTGCGGGCCAGCTGCTGCGTGATCGTCGATCCACCCTGCGCGAAATGGCCGCGGGTCAGGCGGACCTGAACCGCGCGAGCAAGGCCAATAGGATCGACGCCGGGGTGATAGCGAAAGCGCCGGTCCTCCACGGCAACCATGGCGTTCACCATGACGTCGGGAATGTCGCGATAATCGATCCATTCGCCATAGATCGGCCCCAGCGACAGGATCACCTGGCCTGTGGTGTCGCGGACGCGGATGACCTGACCTAGTGTTTCGCGCGTGCGCAGCGCCCCGAATTCGGGCAACGAGGAATAGGCAAAGCCGATGGCGGACAACAGGCCGAACAGCAGCACACCGCCCAGAACAAGGCTCCAGCGGAACAGCCGCGCAAACAGGCTAGGTTCCTTAGGGGCAGGGGCGGATTTGGGACGCTTGCTGGCCATGTGGTGGCCTTCTTAGGCGGCGGCGGGACTCGCGGCAAGGCGCTGTGTGCGCCCGCCCCGCTTAGTCGTCGTCGCCGCCCTCAAAATCGAGCGACACGCTGTTCATGCAGAAGCGGAGGCCGGTCGGCTGGGGACCATCGGGAAAGACATGGCCCAGATGGCCGTCACAGCGTGTGCACCGCACCTCAATGCGCGTCATGCCGTGCGACGAGTCTTCCACCATCGTGACGGCATCGGTGGTGACAGGCGCATAAAAGCTCGGCCAGCCGGACCCTGAGTCATATTTGGTGTCGGACAAAAACAAATCGGCCCCGCACCCGGCGCACCGATAGACGCCGTCCTCCTTGCATTCATTGAGCGCGCCCGAAAAGGCCCGTTCCGTCCCCGCATGGCGGAGTACCTGATATTGCTGCGGGGTCAGGCGGGCACGCCATTCGTCATCGGTGAGGAGAAGTTTTTCCATAGCCGCAATTTGCGCGTTCTCGCGCTGCGCTTCAAGCCTCAATCCGCGTGGCGCTGGCCATGGCGGGGCCGAGCTTTGGAAAAAGTGACAAAGCGCGCAGGATGAGGCCACGCCCCATGGCAAATTCGGACGTGCGCCAGATGGCGGTTGCGCGGCCGATGGGGCGGCTGCTTTGCCGACCGAACCGGGCCTGCCACTGCGGGGCCTCTTCGCGCCCGCCCGCCAGAAACGCCTCGGCTGCGCTGCGTCCGCTGGCGAGCGCAATGCCATTACCTTCACCCGCCAGTGACGGAATGACGCCAGCCTGATCACCAATGCGGAACAGGCCGGGGGTGGTGGTGCGCGCGTGCCAGCCATAGGGCACAGCCGCGATGGCATCGATGGGGGTGGTGTCGGTCAGGCTTTCAAGTCGCGCCCCAAAGGCCGGGTGGATTTGGCCAAGGCTTTGCAGCAGGCGGCGGGGATCACGGTCATGGTCGCTCAGAAGCGACTTGCGCAGCGCAAGGCAGATATTGGCGCTGCCATCTTCCTGAAGCTCAATCCCCGCATAGCCCCGGTCAAACATGTGCAGCTCAATCCCCGCTCCGACGAGACGGTTCAGCGCTGCGATGGCGGGCAGGC
Source organism: uncultured Sphingomonadaceae bacterium (assembly GCA_937996655.1). Lineage (GTDB taxonomy): Bacteria > Pseudomonadota > Alphaproteobacteria > Sphingomonadales > Sphingomonadaceae > Aquisediminimonas. The sequence goes on from CALKUK010000016.1 coordinate 145,667, forward strand.
GGACGCGCAGGCCCATGGCCGGGTCGCGGGCGGTGCGCGGGCGTTCGCTGCCGCGCAGATCATGCTTGCCGGTCGCCAGAAAGACGGTGTCGGTCCGGTCCGCCAGATCGTCCAGATGCCGCACCATGACGCCACGTTCCACCCCGGCTCCGGCCTTGACTGCGGCGGCCAAGAGCGCCGTGTCCATTGCCCGGCGCGACAGGCCAAGGGCACGCTCCGGCAAGGGCGCAGATGTGGATCGTCCTCCCCAAAATACGGTCATGTGATCGACCGGATGTCCGTCCGGTGTCACGCCCAGCCGCTCAAGGCTGTGGATCGTGCGCCAACTGAGAAAGCCGCCGCACAAAGCGTCCCCCGTTTCGGTTGACCGTTCAAGGATCAACGGGCGCCCGCCGCCGCGCGCCAGCGTGATGGCCGCGGCACATCCGGCGGGGCCGGCGCCGATGATTATCGGATCGCTTCGACGCATAGCCGGAACGGGAAGGTGCGAAAGACGCGGGCGTTGGTTACCCCGGCTTCGGCAAGGAGGGGTGGCCATTCCTGCGGCCGGTAGGACCGAGCGATGGACAGCGTGCCATCCTCCCGCACGATCCGGTGCCAACCCGCGATCCGCGCGAGCAGAGGATAGCCGCAATAGGCAAAGCCGTGGCGGTGGAGATCATTGATGAACCAACCGCGCTGGGCCTGGCTGTCCATGAAGCGCAGGAAAGTGACGAGCTGCTCTTGTGTCATATGATGCGCAACAAGGCTGGAAAGGATCACATCCCAAGGCTCGTCGGAGAGGTCAGCATAGTCGCCGGTGCGGTAGGTGATGGGGAGGCTGGCAGAGGTGTGGGCACGCGCCGTCCCGGCACTGCGCGGATTGAGATCAATCCCGACCAGATCGACAGCTTGCCCTCGTGCTTTGGCCCATCGGGCAATGCGGCGCAGCATGTCGCCATCACCAAAGCCGACATCGAGTATCCGCAAGGGACTGCTGCTGCGCGCGACGACCCGGTTGAGAAAGGCCAATGTCGGGCGTCGGGCTAGGGTGACGGTGTTCACCTGCGCCAGATCTTTGAGGACGCGGGCATAGGTGGCCGGATCAAGATCCTCGGCATCCATTTGTTCTTCGGTCAGGGCGCGGGCCTTAAGCATCAGCCGACCGCCCGGAAGCGGAAGCCTTCTGCCGCCAACCCCGGCCCGAAGGCGAGCGCCACACCGCGCGCGACGGGCCGCTCTTTCGTGCGTGCCATCATGCGCGCCAGCACGAACATCAGCGTGGCGGACGACATATTGCCGCCTTCCAACAGCACTTCACGCGACTCGGCCAGCGCCTCTGGGGAGAGGGAGAGGCCATGCTCTACGGCATCCAGAATGGACCGCCCCCCCGCATGGACGGCCCAGGCGTCCACATCGTCGGGTGCGCCCCCGGCCAGTGTCGCGACAAGCTCCGGATCGCGCAACGCCTCGGCGATCCGGCCTGGTACCTGACCGGACAAATGCATCAGAAATCCATGATCCCCAATGTCCCAGCGGATGAGATCTTCTGACGCAGGCAGCGTCGTTGCAAAGGGGGCCTCAACCGACAGGCCGGAGCCGGAGCCGCAGACAAGGGCGGCTGCCGCGCCATCCCCGAACTGGAGCATGGCGAGCAGCGATTCGATGCTGCCCGTGCGGTTGAGATGCAGCGAGGACAGCTCCACTGTGACAACCAGAACGCGCGCCTCGGGTTGGGACCGGACAATATGCGCGGCACTGCGCAGGGCCGTGACGGCGGCATAACAGCCCATGAACCCGACCAGCAGCCGCTCCACCGACGGGGCGAGCCCGAGCTGTCGTGCGATGATCTGGTCGACACCGGGCGCGACAAACCCTGTGCAGCTGGCCACCACAAGGTGCGTCACTTGGGACAGGTCCTGATCCAGTCCGGCGATTGCCTGCAGCGCAAGAGCGGGCGCATGTTCAGCATAGAGCGCCATCCGCGCCGCTGTCGTCGGGTCAGCGCCTGCATAAAAACCGCCGGGAGAGACGGGAGAGCCGCCATCGGGGGCGGTCGGGAGGACGGCATAACGGTGCGCTATGCCCGCCCGTCCGGCCATGCGGGCGAAGATGGCCCGTTCTCTTGGGTCTTCGATGCGGCTTTGCGCCCAGTCCACGAAGGCGTCGTGGATATCCTGGGTCGGCCGTGCGGTCGCGAGCCCCACGATCCGGGGGACAATGTCAGTCAAATTATCCTCGCTTCGCATCTGTCGCGCTTGTGACCCGATAGGGAGGATTTGGTTAGCAGTTTCTTGAGCCTTGGGCATTATGCAAAGTTCATGATCCGGAACAGCCTCTTGGCGGGATTGCTCCTCGCCGCGCCGATCCCGCTTGCGGCGGAGTCGTGCCGGTTGTGTGCGCCTGCGCTTGATCGTCTGTCGCAGGGCGGGCGTCCGGCGGTGCCGTTGCACATTGAGATTGAGACCGCCTTGGACCTTGGCCGGGTGGCGCAAGGGGCAGGCGGCGGGGCTGTAGAACTTGATGCCCGGTCCGGCGCGCGCCGTGTTGCAGGCGGGCTGGCGGATCTGGGCGGGATGGCGCTGACGGGGTCGGCGCGGGTCACCGGCACCCCCTTTGCGCGCGTCCGCATTGATCTGCCCGTGCGCGTGCGACTCCAGTCGACCATGGGTGATGTTGCCGAAGTGGTGCAAATGGAAAGCAGCCTTCCCGACGCCCCGACGCTCAACGAAAATGGGGAGCTGCGCTTCACCTTTGGCGGAAAACTGCTCCTAAAGGGCGGTGAAAGCGGCACCTTTCGCGGCTCTGTGCCCATCAGCGCGGAATACGAATAGCCCGCCTTTCAATCCTTCCTGCCGCGTTAACCAAGAGCGGAAGGACATATTCAAACCATTATGGACCAAAACACATTTCGGAGTGGGGCAAGATCGCACTCGGGAAGAAGCGTGAATTCGCGTGAATTATCTAGGGGACATTCAAATGAACATTCGTACTCTTAAGGCAGTCGCTGCCGGTTCGGTTCTGGCGCTCGGCCTGGTTTCGGGTGCTGCCAACGCCGCAACGGCGGACGGCACGGCCCGTGCGACGATCCTGCAGCAGGTGACCGTCACCAACACGTCGGACCTGCAGTTCGGCACGGTGGCCATCGGCACCGGCGGCGGCGCTGTGACGGTTGCAACGGGCGGCGCACGCACCTGCGCCACGACTCTGGTCTGCTCCGGCGCCACGACGGCGGCTGGCTTCTCGGTGTCGGGTGCAACCGGCATGAACGTTGCGATCAGCGTTCCGGGTTCGGTGACGCTCACGGAAACGGGCGGCGCGACCATGGCTGCAACGCTGACCTCCAGCGCGGCGTCGCTGACGCTCGCCGGTACAGCGGCCGACGCCTTCCGCGTTGGCGGCACGCTGAACGTCGGTGCCTCGCAGGCGGCTGGCGCTTATGCCGGCACCTTCACGGTGACCGTCAACTACCAGTAAGCCTTATAGGCTTAAGTCCTGAGGGACTGAGAGGAGAAGGGCGCGTCGGCGGGACCGACGGGCCCTTTTTCTTTGCCCTGCGCGCCTGTTGGCCCCGTGCAGCACAATTCTCCACCGCTTGGTTAGCAAAGATGAAACCATAATGGATGTAAGCCAGATGCTTGGGCGGGTTGCGTTGTGCCCACAGATTTTACGGGGAAAGCCTATGCGTTTGCCAAAGTTCATGTCCGGCCTCTGCCTTGTTGCGCTGGGCCTTGCGGGGCCCGCACAGGCGGCGGGTGATCTTCTCGTCGCGCCGACGCGCGTTGTGCTCGATGGCGCGCGGGGGACAGAGGTTATCCTCAATAATATCGACAGTGAGACCGCGACTTATCGTGTCTCGCTGGAGGTGCGGCGCATGAATGCCGATGGCACGCTCGATGAAATCGCGCCGGAAAAGGCAACGGCGGCCGAAACGCAGGCGCTCAACATGATCACCTATGCGCCGCGCCGTATTGAGCTTGCCCCCAACCAGCCGCAGGCAATCCGAATCGGTCTGCGTACCCCCGCTGACCTGCCCGACGGGGAGTATCGCGTGCATATGCTGTTCCGCGCCATCCCCACGGCCAGGTCGGTCACCGAGACACAGACGACCGATACCGGCCTGTCGATTGCGCTGACGCCGATTTACGGGGTCACCATTCCCGTCATCATCCGCAAAGGCGCGCTGAAGGCGACGGCTTCGATCGGCGATGCGCGCATAGATCGGTCCACCGGCCAGCCGGAACTCGCTTTGTCGCTCTCGCGTGAAGGCAACCGCTCCACCTATGGCCGCATCCGCGTGCTGAAGCCGGGCAAATCCACGCCGGTGTTCGAAGTGCGCGGTGTTGCCGTGTATCCGGAAGTGACCAAGCGTGCCGTCAGTTTCCCCATCGATGCGCAGACGGCCGCCCAGCTCGCAGGACCGGTCACGGTCCAATATCTTGAAGACGTCGACGCCGGTGGCCGCGTGATTGCGGAAACCCAGACGGTCATCCGCTAAGGATAGATCCGGACCCGGATCTGACCATGCGTCCCCTATTTTCCAGATTGAAGCCCTGGATCGCGGCCCTTGTCGCGATCGGCACTCTCGGCCAGCCCGCGCTTGCGCGGGCTGATGCCGTTTGGAAGCCCAATCCGGATGATGCTGTGTTGTTCGAGCTGCGCCTCGGCCAATATCGGCTGGGCGAAGGTGTCCGCGGCTATCAGACCCCCGCCGGTGTGTGTGTTGACTTGGCCGATATGGTCATGGCGCTGGATCTGCCGGTCCGCGTCGACAAAAAGTTGCGCCGCGCAACAGGCTGGATGTTCAACGAAAGCCGGACATTGCTGCTCGACCGTGAAGCCAATACGGTACAAATCGTGAACACGACGGCCAAGCTGCCAGCGGGCGCAATTTATGATGCGCCCGAAGGCTGGTGCGTGGCGACGCCCCAGCTTGCCAACTGGCTTGGCGTTTCCCTCAACCCCGATTTGTCGAATGCGATCCTCGTCCTCAAATCCGACACCAAATTGCCGGTGGAGCTTTCTGCCGAGCGCAGGGCCAGGGCGGCGAAAATCCGCCCCACCTCCACCTTTGACCTTAAAGCGCTGCCACAAAGCCGCATTGCCTATCGCGGCATCAAGACACCATCAGTTGATGCCAATGTCTCGATTGGCGGATTGCGCGAAAAGGCGAAAGGCGCGCGCACCGACATCCAGTTTGAACTTTATGCAAGCGGTGAGGCTGGCCCTATCGCTTATGATGCGCGGCTGGCCTCCAACCGGAAGGGCGTGCCGGACTCTCTGCGCCTGCGCGGCTATCGCTATGACCCGGAGGGCAAGCTGCTCGGCCCGCTCAAGGCGACGCAGATCGCCATGGGCGACGTACTGGGCTTGTCCACCGGCATTGCGGCGCAATCGTCCATCGGGCGCGGCGTGATGCTCACCAATCGCCCGATTGACCGGCCCGAAAATTTTGACCGGACCGACTTCCGCGGGGACCTTCCCTCGGGTTGGGATGCCGAACTTTACCGTAACGGGCAGTTGCTGACGGTCGCGCTCAACCGGGCGGATGGCCGCTATGAATTTTTGGATGTGCCGCTGCTTTATGGACAGAACCGGTTTGAGATCGTGCTCTATGGGCCGCAGGGCCAAATCCGGCGGGAACAGAAGATCCTGTCTGTGGGGCCAGATAGCATCCCCCCGCGTCAGACCTGGTATTGGGCCGGCGTCAATCAGGATGGGCGCGATCTGATCGGCCTGCCCAGCGGCCCGCAATTCGGTACAGACCGATGGCGCGGGTCGTTCGGGCTGGAACGCGGCCTGTCCACACGCACCTCGGTCTCCGCGAGCTATCACAATCTCTTTGTGAAGGAAGTTGGACGGCGCAACTTTGTGGAGGCTGCGCTCCGCCAAGCGGTTGGCCCGGTGCTGGCGCAACTTTCCGGCGCAACGGACTTGAAGGGCGGCAGCGTCTTTTCGGTCCAGATGCTCGGGGAACTGGGCCGGACCTATATCAGCGCCGAATCCACCAATGTCATGGGCGGTTTCCGGTCAGACCGTATCCAGCGCGGGGTGGAGGGCCTGCACAGCCTATCGGTGGATCATGGCCTGAAGGTCGGCCGGTCGGTCGTGCCCATCCATGCCGAGGCGCGCTACACCACACGCGACAATGGCAATGATACGTTGGAAGTGGGCGGGCGAGTCTCGACCAGTTTCAGCCGGTATTCTGTTACCGCCGAAGTAGATATGCGGCAGGATAAGAGCCCCGTGGGCCCGGATCCGCCCCTGCAAATGGAGACGGGGGTCTTGCTCAATGCGCGCGTCGGCCGGTTCCGGCTGCGCGGCGATGCCCGTTTTGAAGTCTCACCGCAAAGCCGGTTCCGCAGCTTTGGCCTTGTCACCGAATGGGCGGGCAAGGGTGATGGCCGCAACGCGTCGCAATGGCGGGCCGACCTGTCCTACGACAAGATGATGGACCGTGCGCGCCTGGGGCTTGGCTATGCGCGGCAATTTGATCGCCTGTCACTGTCCGGCAATGCCGAAGTCGCGTCGGACGGCTCTGTTGCCGCCAGCATCGGGCTGACCTTCAGCATCGGCCCGAACCCGACGAAAAAAGGTGGTTTTAGAATGACTTCCGCGCGTCTGGCGACGCACGGACAGGTGCTGGCCCGGGTCTTCCGCGATCAAAATGCCGATGGCATCCGGCAGCCGGATGAACCGCTGGAACCCGACGTGCAACTCGCCGCCGGTCGCGCCCCGGTTGACCGGTTGACCGACAGCAATGGGGAAACCGTCATCGACGGTCTGGAGGCATTCCACCCTGTCCTCATTGGTGTGGATGCCAGTTCGCTGCCCGATCCGCTCGTCTCCCCTTCCGGCCCCGGTGTGGTGGTCACGCCGCGCCCCGGCGTGGTCGCGACCGTCGAACTTGGGCTGACAGGGGCCGGTGAAGTCGATGGCACGCTCGTCAAGGCCGGGGCGACCAGCCTTGAGGGCGTTGATCTGGAACTGGTCGATGCGCACGGGGTCGTCGTCTCCCGCACGCGCAGCGATTTTGACGGATATTTCCTGTTTGATCGCGTGCCTTACGGCCAATATCGCCTGCGAATCGCCAAAGCGTCCGCCGATGCCGCAAGGCTCCATGCCGGGTTGGCAGGCGATGTGCAGGTCAGCGGCACATCGCCCAGCCTCCATCTGGGGGTGACCCCGGCAGACTCTTCAGATCTCCGGACAGCCGCGGTTCCGTAACGGCGCTGTGCTCTTGACCGCAAAACGCAAAACGGCCCCGGTGCATCACTGCAGCGGGGCCGTTTTTACATGTCTGTTCTTTGAAAATGGTGCGGTCGAGAAGACTCGAACTTCCACGAGCTTTCGCCCACAACGACCTCAACGTTGCGCGTCTACCAATTCCGCCACGACCGCA
>CALKUK010000017.1 GCA_937996655.1 uncultured Sphingomonadaceae bacterium
AACGCGCCTCGTTGAATGAGACGCGGAAGTCCTGCGTCTGCATGTGGATGCCGGTTTCCTCGTCGAGGAAATCTGGTCCGGCGGAATCGGAGTGCACGGTGACGTCGGTAAGCCCGTCGATTGCAGGCATCTGGTCGGCGGCGGCCGTGCGGATGGCGGCAAGAATGGCCTTGGTTTCAGGATAGGTGCGCGCCAGCACAGTCACCTGGACCCGCTCGGCAACCCGGCGCTTTGGGCCCGGCGCGGGGATGTTGCGATCAACGCTGCTGACCGACATCAGCGAGATTGCGGGGAGCACAGTGCCTTGCGGCAGGCTGCCAGCTGCGATCCGAGCCTCCGGAACGAGCGCCATCAGCCCGGTGTCGGCCACCAGGAGTGAGCGGACCGTAATGACCCCGTTCATTCGTCATCGACCTCCAGCGTCGGGGCTCGGAGATCGCCGATCTGGACGCGGTGGGCGATGTAGGCGCCCATCGCATTGACGGCTTCTTCGGCCTTCTGATCAAGCGCGGGGCGCAGGAATGGCCTGGCGGCGTGACCGGGATGCATGATGACGGGTCCGACGAAGTTCTCGCCGATCTTGAGGCTGCCGCGCTTCAGCATCTTGTTCATGGTGCCGATCGAGACGCCGCGCGGCCCGTGCCGGGTCTGTCGGACTGGCTTGTCGGCCCCGGACACCGAGATCAGGTGGGGCGCGACGCCATATTCGACGAAGAGGCCGAGATAGGAGCCGCTGCCGCGGAGTTTGACGTAGGACGAGAGCTTCGCGCCGTCAGTGCGGGTGCCGATCCCGATCGCTTTCTTGAGCTTGCCGGTGCGAACAGAGACATTGGCCTTGGCCTGCTGCTGAATGACCTTGGCCCCGGCTCGAAGGCCGCCACGGATGACGTTGCGCTCGAGGTTCTTGGGCAGTTCATCGAGCAAGCGCAGCAGTTCAGGGCCGCCCTTGAGCCGGATGGTCATGGGGCCGCTCCTTCACTGGAGTGTTCTTCGACCATAATCTCCATGGCCTCGCGCCGACCGATGGTGGCCGGACCAGAAATGATCTGATGGACGCGATTATTGATGATGACCCGCATGTGTGCGGCGAGGCCTGCGAGATACCGGATGCGGATGCGCGCAGGCCGTCGTCCTATATGGATGCTGTCGGCCAGACGCTCGGCCCGTGACGGGAGAATGTCCTTCACCTCAGCCCAGACGCAGGCAAATTCCGTCCAAGTGACTACTTCAGTGCCGTAATGCGGATCGCGTGCCACCACTTTGCGCTCTATCCGGATCCGGGTGTCGAGCTTGGAGGCTAGATCCAGCGACATTGGAGCTGACCCACCAGCGTATCGAAGGCGAGACAGGGCGCGCCTTCACGGTTTTCGAACATCGACGCGACTTTGACGAGGATCGCGGACCGGGCGACCTGGAGATCGGGGGCCGTGTCAGCAAATCCAGCTGACAAGGTGATGCGGATCAGGCCGTCATCGGCCAGTGCCGGCCAAGATTTGCCCGAAGCCGGACGGATGCGGGTGAACCCATTGCGCCGCCTCGCAACATAATCGCCCTCGGGCAGAATTACCTGGCCGCCATTCGCCGCCGCGTAGCGGATCTCGGCCACCGTCACCGGTCGGACCGGCACGGTGATCTCGGGTAACCAGCTTTCCAGCTGTAGTTCGAGGGACTGCTCGCAAAGCTTGAGTCCGGTCAGCAGTTCCAGTTCGGCCTGGGCGGCATCGAGCTTCGCGCCCAGCAGCAGATCCTCGTCACGTACATCAAGGCGCAGCTGCTGGCGTGCTTCCTCGAGCGTCACGGCCCGGTCCTGAGGTGGATCGAGCGTGACGATCTCGGACATTATTCAGCCTTGGTGCGATGCGTGGAGCCAGACTTGCGGGTCACGGGCTCATTATCGGTCGCGGCCGTTTGAGCGGGTGCCGGTGCCTCAAGAGCGTCGACCTCGATCGCGAGGCCGCGTTCAATCAGACTGCGGCCGGCCTGGTCGTCGACCTCGAAGGTCTGGCCGGTTGTAATGTTGTTCGAGCTCACCGAGCTCACATGGACAGTGTCCAGGGCTTTGACGATCATGGCGTCCCTCCAAAGGTTATGGGGCCGACCGTGGGGCCGGCCCCGTCAGATCAGACCTTGGTCGCGGCGGTTGCCGCCGCCGTGAAGTCACCCTTCACGAAGGCCTCAGGGCGGTAGACCGCGAGGGCGAGACGCTCTTCGGCGAGCACCGTCACGAGGTTCTTGCGGAAGTTCTGGTCATCCTCGGTCGAGATCTCGACCACCGCGTCCATGCGGTCGAAGATCTGGGCGCCAAGCTGGAAGGCGCCGGTCAGGAACTTGCCCGACGCCATCGACTGGGTGGAAACCACCGGCTGGCCCCAGAGCGTCGGCGACAGGTTGCCCTGCGGATTGCCGATGATGAATTGGCCAGTCGTGTCCTTCAGCAGTTCGATGCTCGCCCAGTCTGCCGGGTGCAGCACGACGCCGGTGGACATCAGTTCCGAGAGCGCGGTCTGCAGCATGGCGAGACGCAGGACATCGATCTTGGTGACTGGAGCCGGGATCGTGATCGGCGGCGTGAACGCAGTTGCCTGCGTGTAGATGCCGTTCAGATCTGCGCCCGTGCCGCCGCCGTTCAGCAGCTGGTTTTCCTCGACCAGCGCCAGACCGTAGGTCAGGCGGCCGTCGATGTAGGACTGGAGCATCGGCACGTCGTCGAGGATCTGGCGGGTTGCAAGCACCCAGTGGGCGATCGTTGTCACGCTGCTGGTCACGACATCGAACTTGATGTCCGTCTGCGGCTTGGTGGCGCCTGCCGTTTCCGAGACGGTCGCCGCTGCATTGGTGAAGCCCGTTTCCTTGACGTACTGCACCGCATTGCTGGCAGTCCGGCCGGGCGTGAGAAGATCACGCACGGTCAGGCGGCGCTGACCCGGGGCAATAATGCCCGGAATGCGGTCCGGCACGATGAGGTCGCCCGCCGAACCATTGGCATCGGTGGTGAGCGAGGAGATGATCGATTTCACCTCGACGCTGGCGCGACCGCGTGCGGTCTTGCTGTTCAGGAAGGGCAGGATTGCCTCATTGGTGACGACCTGTTCGCCGAGAGTGCGGGCCTCGTGGCGTTCGTCATCCTGCTTCTTGCGGGCGAGCTTCTGCTCGACCTCATCGAGGCGGGCCTTGGCTTCGTTGAGGGCGGTGAGCGCCTCGTCGGCCAGTTGCTTGGTCGAGGCGGACAGTTCCTCGCCCTTGGCGGCCTTGCCAAGGGCTTCCTCAGCGAGTGCCTTGACCTCGTCATGGCGGGTATCGAAATCCTTTTTTACAGCCTGCTGCTGCGCATCGAACGCAGCCTTCACTTCGCCGGCAAGCTGCTCGGCGCTCTTGGTGTCAGTCATGGGTAGCTCCGTGGGAGTGAGGTTCAGCCGCGAATTTGTGCGGCGAGTGCCGACAGGAAGTCGGTGGTGTTCTCACTGCCGGACTCACTCCGGAGCAGTGACTTGAGGCCTTTGCCCGCGATTGCGGTGGCCTGGCTTTTCGAGAACCCTGCCTCGCGCAGGAAATTCTCAAAATCGGGAAGCGTGGGAAGGATATGACCATCGGTCACGGTCTTGACCGCGGTGACCTTCGCCTCGGTGTTCATGGGCATGGTGACGAGGCTGATTTCGCGAAGATCGATCTTCTTCAGCCGCAACACACCTGCCTTGTAGGGATCAGGCGCGGCGCCGCCCTTAGGGATGGTGTAGCCGATGGACAGGCCGCCGAGCGCCCCGTGCTTCAGCTTGCCATAGGCACGCTGGGCGACCGGATCGCCATCGAGAATGAGCTGACCGCGCACAAACAGGCCGCGATCATCCTCGAAGATGTCACGCCACACGCCGATCGGTTCGCGTTGGTCGTGTTGCCAGAGCATTGGGATGCCCCAGCCTTCGGCGCGAGCCTTGGCGACGCTCTCGCGGAATGCGCCCGGTTCGATGAGATCACCGCCCTGGTCGACATTGCCGAAGGTCGAGGCGTAGCCCTCGAACTGGCCGGTGTCCTGCAGATCACTGGATTTGAGGGTCAGGGTGAGATGTTTCATTTAGGGGGCTCCGATGGGGCAATAGCTCCGGTGGGCGGCAGCAATCCTGCCTGGGTGATGGGCACGTTCTGCATCTGCATGCGGGGGACATCGCCGCCCACGACAGGCGGCAGGTTTTCAAGGGCGCGGACCTCGTTGATGGTCATCACGCCGTTCGAGAGCATCTGCTGGTAGAAGGAGGCCCGCGCGCCGCTGTCGCCGCGCAGCAGACCCTCGAGGTTGAATTCAATCACAAGCCCAGCCTGACGGTCAGCCGGGGAGAGCAGCTGCTTCGCCAGCGCCTGCTCGATCCGCTTCAACCGTCTGCGCAGCGTGAACTTCTGGAACCCTAGCGTCTGCTGCTCGAGGCCGGTGCCCCAGCTGGTGGTCTTCTCGGTGTGCCCGACCATGAATGGCGGCACGCCAAAGAAGCGGCAGACTTCCTCGACCGAGAAGGCCCGGCTCTGCAGCATCTGGGCGTCTTCCGGGCTGATTGAGAGCTGGACCCAGTCCATGCCGCGATCGAGCAGCATCGGACGGCCGGCATTGATCGCGCCGGCAAACTTCTCCTGCAGTAGTTCCTCGGCCATTTTGCGCTGGTCGAGGGTCAGCGTGTCAGCGGTCTTGAGGAGCCCCGAGGGCCGCACCCCATTGCGGAATGTGTCCCCAGAGGCTCGCTCGATCGCCTGTGCGAGCCCGAAAGTCTGACGTCCGAACGAGAGGGTGGAGAGGCCGCCCAACGGATTTCCACCGAAGCCCCGGATATGGAGCATGTTGTCCTGAGGGGCGATCTGCCGAACGCCGTTGTCGGACCACTCGTATTCCAGGCTGCCATCACGCAGACGGCGCACGGTCATCAGCTCCGGCGCGATGGGAACGCTGAGCGCCACCACCCGGCCGTTGCTGCCCCGGATGATCTCAGCATAGGCATTGCCGTTCAGTTCAATGCAGGCGCAGATGAACTCCCAGAAGTCTACCGCAGTCTGATCGGCATTCGGGCTGTCGTGCAGGATCCGATAGAGCGGATGATCGGTTGCGACCGTCCGTGCACCACCCCGGGTGCGGTAAACCATGAGCGGCAGCGACGCGATCGTGCCGGCAAGTAGGTTGACGCAGGCCCAGGCCGAGGCGAGCCCCAGAACTGAGGTCGTCGAGACCACCTCGCCGGTTGTCGTCGTGCGACCACCCACCGCCTGCACCAGCCGTGGATCGCTGAGGCCAATGGAGCGCGCGATGTATCCGAGCGCCTTTTGAAATAGGTTCACGACGCGAGGCTCTTCAGCCAATCGTCAACGGAGCCGCTGGTGTCGCCCGCCATTGCCGCCCCCACTGCCATGCACAGCGCGACGGCTGCGTCGATCTTGTTGATGGCCCGCTGTTTGGAGAGCCACTTGTTGTCCCAGCGGTCGGCCTCGGTGACCGCCGACATCATTGCGGAAATAAGGACCGGATTTCGTCTGAGACGGATGCGGCCCTCAAGGATCAGTTCCTCCAGGTGCCGGAGCGAACCCGGCATCCACAGGCCTTCGGTCATCTCACCCGCTGGCTTGGCGCGCTTCGTTCCGCCCTGCGGGTGCTCGACAAAGGTCAGATCGAGGCCAAGTTCGGCGACTTCTTCCTCGAACCGGCGGAAGGCGTAGCGGTCGTATGCGACAGCCTCGACCCGGTAGTCCGAGGCCATCTCGGCGAGCGCCTGCGCCACATGGCGAAAGCTGATGTTCTCGCCTTGCGGCGCATTCAAAAATCCGTCTGCAACCCAGAGGTCGTAGGGCTGCTTGTCCCGCAAACTGCGGGCAGCGAGCGTGTCGCCCGGCGTCCAGACTTCGACCCACGCATCAAAGCATGGTTTGCCGTCCTTCTCGCCACTCCGCTGAACGGCAGCTAGCGCGGTCAGGTCCCGATTCTGGCTGAGATCGAGCCCGAGCCAGACGGACTGGCCGGCCCTCGGTTCGAACTCTGCCAGGATTGGCTCGAGTGTTGCCCGCGCCATCCAGGCGGTCTCTGCATCGGTCCAGACACAAAAGTGGAGCCGCAAAATTCCGTTGAGCTGTCCCGGGATCGCCTTGGCCTGCGCCACGACCTCGGTCAGGTACTGCTCGGTGATAGTCACACCCAGCAGCGGGTTGGCCTTGATCCAGCAGCTGGGATCCGTGAGCGGGTCATCACTTTCGTCGAGTGCGCAGACATAGCTGAACGTCGTATCGTCGATGACCTGTCCGAGAAAGGTAGGATCGGTCACCGCATCGGGATTTCCAGCCGCGACGCGAACCGCGTGTTCGTGCTCCTCCCAGGCAACCGAGTTACGGTGAGAGCCGGAATTGGTGATCATGAACAGCAGCGGATCGCGGCGGAACTTGAAGCCGCGCTCCAGCATCTCGATGATTGATCGGTCGGGTAGCTCGTGGACCTCGTCCGCCAGCACAAAGTAGGGTCGCGGGCCCGAGCCGGTCTTGCCGGTATCGCGCGACACCGGACGGAAAAAACTTCCTGAAGTTAAATGCGCGATGTTGAATTCTCGGCCCGGACCACCTGAAAAGCTTAACCGGCGGGCGAGGGCAGGGGACTGACGTACCATCCGCACTGCATCGCGGAAAAGGATGTTGGCCTGCTCCTTCTTGGCTGCCGCGGCGTAGATCTGGGCGCCAGCCTCCTTGCAGGCGGTCATGCCGTAAATGCCGATACCGCCAGCAACCGGTGACTTCCCGTTACCTTTGCCCTGCTCGATGTAAGCCCGGCGGAACCGGCGCCTGCCATCTTTCCGCTTCCAGCCGAAGAGCGAGCCAATGATGAAGGCCTGGCTCGGCTGGAGCTCGAAGGGCTGCCCCTCGAACTGGCCTTCCGAAAGCTTCAGCACCTCCTCGAAGAAGGCAAAGGCGTGATTGGCCGCATCTTGGTCGAACCAGATGCCATCCTTGCGCTTGAGGTCAGCGATATGCCGCCTGCAGGCATTGCGAACGTGCGGCCCGGCGACAATCTCGCCCGACACCACCGCCTCGGCATATGCCAGCGTTCGGTCAGGTGAAGAAACGGTTGGCGGGGTCACCACTTTCTTGCGGCGGCTCGGCCGAGATCCTGCTCCTGGCACTGGGCGTCATCC
>CALKUK010000018.1 GCA_937996655.1 uncultured Sphingomonadaceae bacterium
GCCGCGCAGGATCGCCAGCGGGTGGGCCGCGCCTCCATGACCGACTACGCCGCCTCGGTGGCGAGGGCCTGCGCCGCCTGCGAGACCCCGCCGGTGCTGATCGGTCATTCCATGGGCGGACTGGTGGCCCAGCTGGCCGCCGCCCGGACCCCCGTCCGCGCCCTGGTGCTGCTGGCCCCCTCCGCCCCCTGGGGGGTGCCGGGGTCCACCATGGAGGAGGCGGTCTCCAGTCTCGCGGTCATCGGCATGAGCCCGTTCTTCTCCATGCCCGTGGACCCGGACTACTCGCTGGCCCGGCAGTACAGCCTGAACCGCATCGCCAGCGAAGGTCGCAAGGACATCTTCGGCCGCATGGGCCCGGAGAGCGGCCGCGCCCTGTGGGAGACCCTGAACTGGTGGCTGGACCCGTTCATGACCACCAACGTCCCCGCCGGGCGGATCGCCGCCCCGGTGCTGGCCGTGGCCGGTGGCCGTGACCTGATCCATCCCCCCGTCACCGTCCGCCAGACCTCTGCCCGCCTGTCCGGCGAGACCCTGGTGTTCGACGACATGAGCCACTGGCTGATCGGCGAACCCGGCTGGGAGCAGGTGGCCGAAGCCTGCATCGGCTGGCTGGACGGGTTGTAGGGGTTGCGTTGACCGCACCGGGCTGGAGGTCCGCTCAGGGCACCCCTACCCCCGCCAGCGCCGCCACAGGCCGTAGAGGGCCGTGAGCGCCCAGGCCCCTTCCATGAGGGCGGCGGACAGGTTGAAGGCCGTCAGCATGGACGCCAGGATCAGCAGGGACCCGGCCAGGTTCAGAGCCAGGGATCCGTAGGCGCGGGCGTCCATCCGCCCCAGCTGCACACCCACATAGGCGGCGAGGATCATCAGGACCCCGACGACGCCGAGACTGTCGAGGATGGTCAGGCTCAGGCCGCTTCCACGGCGTGTTCGGCGAGCAGGGTGAAGCTCTCCGGCGTCACGTCGGCGAAACCGCCCTGGATCTCGAACACCCTGGTGGTCGCGCCGTCACGGATGGTGACCTTGCCCGGGCGCAGCACGGTCATGAACGGCTCGTGCCCGAGGAACACGCCGAAGTCCCCGTCCACGCCGGGGGCATCCACCTGGTCCACGTCGCCGGCGAACAGTTCGCGCTCCGGCGCCACGAGAGAAAAGCGCAGCTTGGCCATCATCCCAGTCTTTCGTCCTTGCCGATCCGGCAGCTGTAGAGCGTGACCGCCGACGCCGGGCTCTGGTCCCGGCGGCGAAGGTCGGTGTTCAGTTCGGCGCAGACGCCATAGCCGCCCGCCTCTCCGAACTGCAGATAGTACTTGGGCGGCCGGGGCCGACCCGCGAGATACTGCTGGACGGGTTTCCAGCCGACCCTGGCGCCGTCCGGCCCCACGGGCAGCTGGCCCGTCTCGATTTCCTTCATCGCCTCGGCGGGCAGGACGGCCTGCTTCCAGACCAGGCTGCAGCCGCCCCGGCGATTGTCGGCAATGGCCTCCGGCGCCCCCGGCTCCGCAAAGCGGAACAGCTGGCCGGTGATCTCCAGCCCGTCCGGACGCGCCGCATCCAGCTCACCCGCCGGTGCCGGCCTGGCCCCGAAGGCAGCCAGGCGCTCCCGCAGGCCCTGCACCCCGGCACTGCCCGCGACGATGCCGAGGCAGAAGCCGTTGATGTAGGGGGTGGCCTCGGGCGCCGTCCCGGACGTGCCCTGGGCTGCGGTCTGGGCGGAGGCGACGCCTGCGGAGGCCGCGACCAGCGCAGCCCCCGCAAGAATGATCGCCCGCCGCCCGGCGCGCATCAGCCGGCCGCCAGCTTCTCGGCCTTGGCCACGGCTTCCTCGATGTTGCCGACCATGTAGAAGGCGGCTTCGGGGAGGTGGTCGTAGTCGCCGTCGCAGAGGCCCTTGAAGCCCTTGATGGTCTCGTCCAGCGGGACCAGCTTGCCGGGGGAGTTGGTGAACTGCTCGGCCACGTGGAAGGGCTGGGACAGGAAGCGCTGGATCTTCCGGGCGCGGGCCACGGTCAGCTTGTCCTCTTCCGACAGTTCGTCCATCCCGAGGATGGCGATGATGTCCCGCAGGGCGCGGTAGGACTGGAGGATTTCCTGCACCTGGCGGGCCACGGCGTAGTGCTCGTCACCCACGATGCGCGGGTCGAGGATCCGCGAGGTGGAGTCCAGCGGGTCCACGGCCGGGTAGATGCCCTGCTCGGCGATGGAACGGTTCAGAACGGTGGTGGCGTCCAGGTGGGCGAAGGAGGTGGCCGGCGCCGGGTCGGTCAGGTCGTCGGCGGGCACGTAGATGGCCTGCACCGAGGTGATCGAGCCCTTCTTGGTCGAGGTGATGCGTTCCTGCAGCGCGCCCATGTCGGTCGACAGGGTCGGCTGGTAGCCCACGGCCGAAGGAATACGGCCGAGCAGCGCCGACACTTCCGAACCCGCCTGCGTGAAGCGGAAGATGTTGTCGACGAAGAACAACACGTCCTGACCTTGATCACGGAAATGTTCAGCAACGGTAAGACCTGTCAAAGCAACACGTGCACGGGCGCCTGGCGGTTCATTCATCTGACCATAAACAAGCGCGCATTTCGAACCGGCGGTCGAGCCACCATGTTCTTTCGGATCGACATTGACGCGTGATTCAATCATTTCGTGATAAAGGTCATTGCCTTCACGCGTACGCTCGCCAACACCAGCGAACACGGAGTAACCACCGTGAGCTTTCGCGACGTTGTTGATAAGTTCCATGATCAACACGGTCTTGCCGACGCCTGCGCCGCCGAAGAGGCCGATCTTACCACCCTTCGCATAAGGCGCGAGAAGATCGACAACCTTAATGCCAGTTTCAAGAATCTGACCTTCGGTTGACTGTTCAGCATAGCTCGGTGCGGCCTGATGGATCGGGCGCATTGCTTCTGCAGGAACAGGACCGGCTTCATCAACCGGCTCGCCAATCACATTGATGATACGGCCCAATGTGCCGGCACCAACTGGCACAGCAATCGGTGCACCGGTGTCGAGCACGGCATGACCACGCACGAGACCTTCGGTCGTGTCCATCGCGATGGTGCGCACAGAATTTTCACCAAGATGCTGCGCCACTTCGAGCACGAGGCGGTTGCCGCGATTGGTCGTTTCAAGCGCATTCAGGATTTCCGGGAGATGCCCATCAAACTGCACGTCAACGACGGCGCCGATGACCTGAGTGATTTTTCCGACTGATTTAGTGGCCATGGTCTTTATCCTTCATCCGTCCGTTCAGAGCGCTTCCGCGCCCGAGATGATTTCAATGAGTTCTTTAGTGATGTTCGCCTGACGCTGACGATTATATTTAATCGTCTGCTTCTTGATCATGTCGCCGGCATTACGCGTCGCGCTATCCATCGCGCTCATGCGTGCGCCTTGTTCAGACGCGGCATTTTCGAGCAAAGCAGAAAAGACCTGCATCGAAATATTGCGCGGCAGAAGCGAAGCCAAAATCGTTGTTTCATCGGGCTCATAATCATAAGCCGCAAGTGATACGGGTGCTTTCGGATCTTTCGGCGGAATGACGGCAGGAACAATTTGCAATGCCGTCGGGAATTGCTGAATCACCGATTTGAAACGCGCATAGAAGAGCGTGGCAACATCGAATTCGCCATTTTCAAACCGCGCGATGATATTGCGACCGATCTGATCAGCATTTTCAAAGCCAATATAGCGTACCGAACGCAAATCGACGAATTCGATAATCTCTTTTGCAAATTGACGCTTCAAAAGGTCATTGCCCTTTTTGCCGACGCAGATGATTTTCACCACCTTGCCTTCAGCCATCAGCGCAAGCGCCTTCTCTCGTGCGAGACGCGCGATCGACGAGTTGAACGCGCCACAAAGACCACGCTCTGCTGTGCAGACAACAAGCAAATGGGTCTTTTCATTGCCAGTTCCCGAGAGCAAACGCGGCGCGGCAGGGCTGCCCACCACACTTTCAGCGAGATTGACGAGAACGGAATTCATCCGCGACGCATAAGGACGCGCCGCTTCAGCCGCAACCTGTGCGCGACGCAATTTCGCCGCAGCCACCATCTGCATCGCCTTGGTGATTTTCTGAGTCGCCTTGACCGATGAGATCCGGGTCCTCAGGTCCTTCAATGAAGGCATGGTACGTCCCTTTTAAGGCGCGATCACGAGAATGATTTTGCGAATGAATCAACCGCCGCTTTGAGCGTCTTAGTTGAATCGTCCGAAAGATCCTTCGATGTCCGGATCGTCGAAAGAAGATCCGCGTTCTGCGACTTGAGCCAATTGAGAAGTCCGTCTTGGAACGCCTTCACGCGATTGACTGGCAATGTATCAAGATAACCGTTCACGCCGGCGTACAACACGCAAACCTGCTCTTCCATCTGCATTGGCGAGAACTGCGCTTGCTTCAAAAGCTCGGTCAAACGTGCACCGCGATTGAGCAAACGCTGCGTCGTTGCGTCCAAGTCACCACCGAACTGTGCGAAGGCCGCCATTTCACGATACTGCGCGAGTTCGCCCTTGATCTTACCGGCGACTTTTTTCATCGCCTTAGTCTGCGCGGATGAACCCACGCGCGACACCGAGAGACCGACGTTCACCGCAGGACGAATGCCCTGATAGAACAAATCGGTTTCCAAGAAGATCTGACCATCAGTGATCGAAATCACGTTTGTCGGAATGTAAGCCGACACGTCGTTCGCTTGTGTTTCAATCACAGGCAATGCGGTGAGCGAGCCCGAGCCTGAAGGCTTACCGAGTTTCGCCGCTCGCTCGAGAAGGCGCGAATGGAGATAGAACACGTCGCCGGGATAGGCTTCGCGACCTGGCGGACGACGAAGCAACAGCGACATCTGGCGATAGGCAACAGCCTGCTTGGACAAATCGTCATACACGATCACGGCATGCATGCCGTTGTCGCGGAAATATTCGCCCATGGTGCAGCCGGTGAACGGAGCCAAGAACTGCATTGGAGCTGGATCAGATGCGGTAGCCGCAACAACGATCGAATATTCAAGCGCGCCTTGCTCTTCGAGAACCTTCACGAATTGCGCAACGGTTGAACGCTTCTGACCAATCGCAACATAGACGCAATAAAGCTTCTGGCTTTCGTCAGTGCCTTGGTTGATCGACTTCTGATTGAGGATCGTGTCGAGTGCGACAGCGGTTTTACCCGTCTGACGATCACCGATGATTAATTCGCGTTGGCCGCGACCAATTGGGATCAACGCATCAACAGCCTTAAGGCCGGTAGCCATTGGCTCATGCACGGACTGGCGCGGAATAATGCCCGGCGCCTTAACGTCAACCTGCATGCGCTTTTCAGCCTTGATTGGGCCT
>CALKUK010000019.1 GCA_937996655.1 uncultured Sphingomonadaceae bacterium
GACGCTCTTCCGATCTCGCCCTTGGACGAGTTGAACGCGCCATAGCCGGCGCGACCGCGCATCGACGCGCTGGCGCCGGTGAAGAGCAGCGTCCCTCTCGCCGCGGGCACCATCCGTCGCAGTGCCTCCCTGCCGAATAGGAAGCCACCGAAGCAGACGATGCGCCAGCTTTCCTCGAAATAGGTCGCCGTCATCTCGAGAATTCGCCCTGGCGTGTTGTTGCCGGCGTTGTAGATAGCGACATCGATGTCGCTGCCGACCTGCTCGAACAGCGCGATGACCTGCTGTTCATCCGTGGCGTCCGTGACCACGGCTGATGCCTGTCCGCCCGCGCGCCGGATCGCGTCGGCAACGGCATCAATGTTGGCCTGGGTCCTGCCTGCCACGTAGACGTGGAGGCCTTCAACGGCAAAGCGTCTGCACAGTTGAGCGCCGAGTCCGCGCTCTGGTCCGACTCCCATGATGATGGCCTTGCGCATGTTCATATCCTCTAGTTGCTGTGGGGTGTGTGGCGAACCGGTCGATTTCGCGCCGATGGCCGCCGCTTCGTTCGAGCAAGGTCAGATCGCTCTTTTGAAGGGCACCAAATGTAAGGGCGATGCCAACGGCCGCGGACTCGGCATTTAGGGTTTGGCGGAGCATGCGACGCCCGGCCATCGCCGCTGCGCGCGTGTGTTGCCCGATGTTGCTGCACATCGCGGCCGTCGCCGAGGTCACGAGTCACGTCCCCCCGCCCCGATGCTCCATGTGCGGGTAGATCGCCTGGCCACCCTGCCGCCGATGCCAGTGCCAACGCCCAGGATCGAGCAGACGGGCTTCGCCACGGTGCTGTCCTCCCTCTGCATCTGCCAGGGCTTATGCCGCCCATGCGGATTGCATCGCCGGGCGAGCATTCAGCCGCGCAATATAGGCGGCGACATTGGGCTTGTCGGCGATGTCGGCGCCAAGCCGGGCCGCCACGGTGCAGGCGTGACCGGTCATTATGTCGGCCCCGCTGAACGCGCCGGCAAGGAACTCACGCCCTTCCATATGCGCATCCACCGCGCTGAGCATGCGCGACAGCAACTTGGTGGCGCGGTCAACGTTGACCTGGTTGCGGCGGTCGGGCGGTAGCAAGATCGTTTCCACGACGATGATGTTGACCGGTGGCATGATCATGCCCTCGGCGTAATGCAGCCATTGCAGGTATTGCGGGAAGTCCGGGGAGGCGATCTCGGGCACCATGCGGCCGTTGCCATGCCGGGCGAGAATATACTGAACGATCGCGCCGGACTCGAAGATCGTCGTGTCGCCGTCCTGCAGCGCCGGCACGCGGCCCATCGGATGGACCTTCGCATATTCGGGCGACCGCATCGCGGGGTCGCCGAGCTTGTACTTCTCAAGCTCATAAGGTAGCCCCAGTTCCTCAAGCAGCCAGACAATGCGGACCGAGCGCGTGTTGGACGCGTGGAAGATCTTCATGGCGATTCCCTTTGATACTTTGGTCAATTCCCTCAGATCGAACCTTGCCTTGCGCCGCTCTGACTGGCCGCTTGTATTATGGACCATTCGGTCCAGAATGCAAGCCCGTGCTCCCCGTCACAAAGATCGCCAGGAGCGTCATCATCAGTAACGCAAACGCTAGCCTCGCCAAAAACGTGGTCCCGAGCCTGCCGGCCCTCGCACGCCGCAGCCATGGACGTGCCTGGACGATCGGCGAACCAGGACTGTTCGCCTCCTCTTGTTCGATGGCCCCGTTTGAGGTCGGTCGGAGCGCTCGCCCGCAATTTACCAAATCTAGCGAACCATCACTTGTGTTTTGCAACACATCATGCGAAACTTGCAATTCGAAAGTTATTCAGACTGAGCGCAATCGAGGAGCCGAGCGGATGGATCGCGTTTTGTTGACGGGCGTCAGCGGATACATCGGGCAGCACTGCGCCGCCGAATTGCTGGCGCAGGGCTATGGGGTGATCGGCACGGTTCGATCGCGCGCCAAAGCCGACGCCACCCGAGCCGCCATTGCGAAGGTAGCCCCGGTCCACGAGTTGAGCTTCGTCGAGGCCGACCTTCTGTTCGACAAGGGATGGGACGCCGCCATGGACGGCTGCACATTCGTCATGCACGTGGCGTCTCCCTTCGTGCTGGCGGAACCAAAAAATGAGATCGAGCTGATCGCGCCTGCCGTCGAGGGGACCAAGCGGGTCGTTGCCGCCGCCCAGCGCGCGGGCGTGAAGCGCATGGTGTTGACCTCGTCTACTTTCGCAATGATCGCGGGCAAGGAAAGCGGCCGCTATGGACCTGACGCCTGGTCCGACACGAGCGCCAGTATCGGAGCATATGCGAAAAGCAAGACTTTGGCCGAGCGCGCTGCTTGGGCGGCGACGAGAGACGGGGGCATGGAACTTACGGTCATCGCCCCTGGCGCGGTGTTCGGACCATCTCTTGGCGCGAAATTGGAGGGCCAGAGCGTAGCGCTGATGACCGGCATGATTTGCGGAAAGATGCCGATGATCCCCGATATGAGCGTGGGGATGGTTGACGTTCGCGATGTGGCACGCCTTCACGTCACGGCCATGACCGCCAACAGCGCTGCCGGAAAGCGCATCATCGCCGCCAGCGCGGAGCCGGTTGACATGGCCACCATGGCGGGCGTCCTCAAGGCGGCCGGATATTCTAAGGTACGATCGCGCAGAGCGCCTACCGTCCTGCTTAAAATAATGAGCCTGTTCGATCCCGAGGTGAAAGGGATGCTACCGTTTATCGGAAGGGTCGCCTCTTACGACAATAGCGCGACATTCGAGGTGCTTCGCTGGAAGCCGACTCCCATGGACACCTCGTTCAGGGACATGGCGGCGGCCATTTCACAATAGATCGTCAACATCATTCAACGGTTTGATTCCTACTCAAATGCAAATATGGAAACAGTAAATGACTCCCGACCTCTTGATTTTGTTGAGCCTCGCGTTGCTGACGGAGATCCTCACATTACCGCCACTCGTTGCGCGTGGTTCGGCCCCCGGAGGGATAAGGTGGATATTCTACAATCGTGACACCGTCCTGGAGGGTGTCGCCCCTTGGGGCAGCCGTGCGGTACGGGCCCACGACAATCTCGCCAGCAACCTCGCAATGTACGGAGCGGTCATCGGCATTGCCTCCATCACCGGTTCCGCCAATCACGTTACATTGATTGCCGGCATTGTGCTCCTGATCGCGCGCGTCCTTCATGCTGTCATCTATATCGCCGGTATTCCCTATTTGCGCACGGCTGTCTTTGCGGTCGCGCAGTTTGCGATGTTGGTCTATGTCTGGCAGATCATCTCCCACTATTTGGCGCTATAGGGATGCGCCTAGTGATTCCCCAGCGTCCGATCGACTCCGCCGGAACTCCACATCGTCTAAACCTCGTCAGCGGAAAAGGCAGCTGCCATATCGGCGCGGAGTAAGGCGCGCAGGAGCGGATCTATGAACGAAAAGATTGAAGTGGTCGACTGGCGCTCGGTATGTCCCATCAGTTCCGCACTCGATGTGCTCGGCGACAAGTGGTCACTTCTTATTATTCGAGACTTGTTGATCTACGGGTCTCGCACCTACTCGGAGTTTCTCGGGTCGAAGGAACGCGTCTCGACAAATATCCTCGCCACGAGGCTGGACCTGCTCACGAGCCTAAAACTGATCGAGCGAACCAACCCTCAAGCCAGTCCTCGCAATAACGCCTTCCGTTTGACCCATAGCGGTGCGGCGCTGCGTCCCATCGTCGAGGAGCTTGCCAGATGGGCGCAAACTCACCTGAAGGAATTCCATACCAATATTGTCAATATTCCCTGATCGGAAAATATAACTGAAGGAGGGAGTGGGACGACATGCGAATTATCGTCGTGCGCATGGGCGCACTGCAGACCGGCTCACTATAGGCCGATTGGGATTTCCAAATGAACGGTGTCGATGTTGCATTTAACCGGCGGATAGCTCCTTGGATTTCAGTTACACTGCCTCTGCCGCCATCGGTCGGCGGCTCGGCGATTGAAGGCGAATCCCATGGGAATGAGATGCCGTGCGGCTCGAAAGACATATAATATGATTTAATATTGACGCTGGGTAGGTGATCTGGAATCCTTGGCTCAATCAGCCGGTCACTCGAAGCCGGTGAGACATCCCAGGAGGATCGCCGATGCGTCGTAGTTTGCTCGCGCTTGCCTTGCTGGCCGCTCCCGCGGTCGCCGAGGCACAGACCTATCAATTCACCTACATCACCCACGGCACCGCCGGTGCGCCGTTCTGGCAGACGGTGAAGAACGGGATGGATGAAGCGTGTGCTGCGCTGGCGGTGAAGTGCCAGATCACCTTCCTTCAGAAGACCGGGAATCTCTCTGAGGAACTGAACGCGCTGAACGCGGCGATCGCGCAGCATCCCGACGGCATCGTCATGACCCTGCCGAGCGACACCATCTTCACGCAGGCGCTGCAGGATGCGGTCAAAGATGGGATCCCGATCGTCGTCACGAACACGAACCCCAAGAAGGAACTGCCGGGGGTCGGCGTGCTTCCCTATATCGGCCAGGACCTTGAGCAGGCTGGCTATGAGCTTGCGCGTGGCCTGTCACCGCAGTTTCCGAAGACGGGTCCGATCCACGTCCTGATCGGCGTCTCCATTCCCGGGCAAAACTGGGCCGAGCAGCGCGCCGCGGGCGTCGAGCGGTTCGTTAAGGAATACGCTGCCGGCAACCCGGGACGGGACATCTCTTTCAAGCGTCTTGATTCGGGCACTGATCTCGCCATTACCGGCAGCCGCGTGTCGGCCTACCTGCAGGGCAATCCGCAGACAACGGCCTATATCGACATGGGCTACTGGCACGCGGGTGTCGCCGCCGTGCTTCGTCAGGAGAACGTGCCGCCGGGCAAGCTGTTGATGGCCGGTTTCGACATGGTGCCCGCCGCGCTCAATGAAATGAAGCGGGGATACATCCAGGTGCAGGTTGACCAGCAGCCCTTCCTGCAGGGCTACCTGCCGATCGTTCAACTCTATCTCCGCGCCAAGTACAAGCTTGGAGGATGGGATGTTAACACCGGCAAGGCTCTCGTCGGACCGGCCGATGTCGACACGCTGCTGAAGCTGTCGGCTGAGGGTAAGCGATGAGTCAGCCGGCACCCGGCGCAACAGTCACGAGTCCCGGCGGCCAACGCCGCCGGGCACTGACCAAGCGTCTCCTGTTGCTGCCGGAAATCAGCGGCATCGTGCTGCTGGTCCTGGTCACGACCGGCTTTGCGATCGTCGCGCCCGCGTTCCTGTCCATGCGCAGTGTGGTGAATATTCTCAACATCATGCCCGAGCTTGGACTGGTCGCGCTCGGCACGACCATTCTGATCATTGCCGGGGAGTTTGATCTCTCGGTGGGCTCGGTCTTCGCACTGGTGCCGATGGTGATGCTGTGGCTCGTCAATCTTGGTGTGCCGCCGGCCGCTGCGATGGCGCTGTCACTGATTGTCGGCATGGCGATCGGCGCTGCCAACGGCTACATCACCCTTCACTTCGCCATACCCTCGTTCATCACCACACTGGGCATGCTGTTTATCGCGCGGAGCTTGGCTGTGATTTTGTCAAATCTCGCACCGCCGGCGTTCCCGCCGGGCATGCCGGTTGATTTTCTGGTCGCACGCATCGATCGGTTTCAGGTCTCGGTGATCTGGCTGCTGGTGATCTGCGTCATTGCTGCGGTGATCCTGCATCGCACCAAGATTGGCAATTGGATTTATGCCACCGGGGGCGCTCAGCAGGCCGCGCGGGATATGGGCATCAATACGCGAGCGGTTAAGCTCTCCTGCTTCGCGGCGTGCTCACTACTCGCCGGCTTCGCCGGCATGATCCAGACCTTCCGAATGCAGGCTCCGATGGCCAGCGCCGGCGACGGGATCGAATTGCAGGCAATCGCTGGTGCGGTCATTGGCGGGACGGCGCTCACGGGTGGTGTTGGCTCAGTGCTTGGCGCCTTGCTTGGCACGATCCTACTGCGAGTGATCGATACCGGCATGACG
>CALKUK010000020.1 GCA_937996655.1 uncultured Sphingomonadaceae bacterium
TGACACTTTTCCGTACGCCCCGGGATAATTGTTATTTATAAAATCCGCTTCAAGCGCAAATCCGCTTACATGGTCTGTTGATGAAACAAGTTCCAGATACCATTTCCCACTTGCGCGCGCCGATTTGCTTTTGCTGGCACTGTAAAAATTTCCCGTTTTGGTCAGCGTAAGATTTCCACCGCTGAGGGTGATCGCAGCAGGCGTTGTCGCGGGATCGAATGTCGTTGGCGCAGGTGGTTTTCCACCGCGCATTAAAAACCCAGATACGCCGCGCATTATTTCGACTGCCCGGATACAAAGCCCATATATGTCGATCCGCCGTCGCGAGTGTAAAAGGTAAAAACATCCTTCTTTGTATTCGTGCTGGTCAATGTGGGGGCAACCCCACCATCCCATTTCACCGACGCAGGCCAGGTGATTGAACGCGCGGTGCCGTCAGCAATTAGTTCCCAGGTGAAGCTGGAGACAAGCCCCGATGCCGCCGGAGTTGAAATTGTGATCGACGTGATGTTGGCATTCAGCGAGGTGTAAAACAGCCCGCCGGATGCAAGATTAAGCGTTACCGCGCCAGCCGATATAGCCGCCGAAATCGCGGTATCGACGGGCGATACCGGCTGACCACTGGCGCGCATGTAATTCAAGCAGCGCCAATTGCCCGAACCCAGGCTGACAAACCACGCCACGTCACCCGCAGCGGTCGTGATATTGGCCGCGCCCGGCAGAATAAGACTGGTGGCATTATGCGTGAGCGTGAGCGCGCCAGAGAATGTGACAATTCGTTCCGCGCCAGCGGCAATCGCATCGAAACTGGTGATTGTGGTGGTGCCCGAAATCGTGATTTCATTTGACGCCGCCGCGCCAATCGCAACGCTAGATGCCGATGCAATGGCAACCGGTGCGGCGCTATTGAGCGCCCCTGTCAATGTGTCCCCAGCTTTATTGGCGGGGGTATAGCCAAGCGCCGCGGGAACATTTACTGCGATTTGCAGATTTTCATTCGCGCCGGGATTGATGGTGGAAAGGCTAACGCCGGTTGCGCCTGTGATTTTTGAGTCTAGAAACCCTGCGGATGTATCAACAATCGAATTCAGCACCGTCCCGCTTGTAGCAGGCAGGGCAGCCGATGCAATCGCCGCACCCATTTGCGCGACATTTACCGCGTCGGTGCCAGCACTACCGGTTGCCACCCCGCTGATTTTGCCGGCAACGGCCAAGGTGGTAACGCCTGTGATCGGGTTGTTACCAAAGTCCGTCTGACGAATATATTTAGCCGTTGACCCGTCCGAATAAATCCGAGCAGTGCCGGGCAGCAATGAAACCCCCGCCCCGCCCAAAGGTCCAAGGGTGATGGTGAACGAACCCATGGAGCATTGGTTATCAACATCCCAATTGCCGTCCACATTGGGCAAATTGACCTGCACGTTAGAGGTCAAAATGCCCGTAAAGACCAGAATGCCTTTTGACCGTTCATCCGTGAGATAATTCACCGATGTAAGGGTATAGCTTGAAAGCCCTGCCAGATTGATGCTGGCGCGACCGCGATACCCGTCCACCTTGTCGAACAGGCGGTTAAGGTTTGTGGTGCCCCAGGTCGAGATATTGTCCCCGGACCCCTGTTTCTCAAGGCCGGTATTCGTGGTCGGGCTGCTGGTCATTTTAGTCCCATTTTGCTAGGGTGGCGAGATGAGCCGAGACATGGAATTTGCAATCGCCGCCCTGATCATGTTCGGGCCGGTGACGATTGCCTTGATTGTGAAAGTGATTTTCCATGCCAGGGGCAAACCTTGGCATTTCTTCTGGTCCGTTATGATCTCATGGGCGAGCGGCACCGCGCTTTGGCTTGCCCTTAATGGCGCGGCTGCCCCGGGCGCGGTCCTAGCCCCAATCCTTACCGTGCCTTGGGCAGTCTGGTGGGATCTGCGGGCTGCTGCAAAACAGCGGGCAATTGAGACGCAAATCCAGTCCCAGAAGCGCGATTTGCTCCATAGCCAATATCCTCAAGTACCTTTGTGCCCGTCCGAATATAAGCGGCTGAATTAGGCGACATCATTCGCATTTTCTGGATGGTGGCCCATACATCTGGCTCGGTGAACAGCTTGGCCAGTTTAACCGCGTTGTCGGCACCCGATTGCGTAAGCGCTACATTGGCGATTTTTTCCGGTACATCCCAGAACTTCACCCCAGCCAATACCGTTGCTGCCAGTTTTTGAACCGGCCCAGCCAGATCAACGCCATTCTTGCCCAGATCACTTGCCGTGGGTGAGCCTTCTGCTGGGGCTTTGGCTGCCGCGCGAAATACATCCATCATATCTTCAAGCGCCTTGACCTTGGCCGGATCGTTGATCGCCATTTTAAGATTGGCTTCAGCCTTGGGTGACTGCCCAAGACCTTGCGCCACCTTGCCAGCGACATTCGACGGGCTGCCTGCCTGGGTGTTTTTCAGGGCACCATCTAAGACATCTTCAATATGGCCCCTAAGCGCGTCGTTCCATGCCTGACCCTGACCATTATCGACAAAGGCATTGCGCACTTGTGCCACCTGGAACGGATTGGCGCTTTTAATCAGGCTGCCGACCGTTGCCTGACCATTGGCAATCTTGCCCACAATCCCGCCCTTGAGGTCATCAAGCGGGGCCAAGGCTTTCACATAGGCTGCATTGCCCTGGGCATATTCAGGGCTAGCCTTGACCAGGCCATCGCGCACCGAATTGGCTATACCCTCAAGTTGTCCTGAAAGAATGCTATCGGCCCCGACATTAGGGTCCTTCGTCGGCAATAGGTCCAGTTCCATCTTGGCCCCATGAAGGGCTTGTAGATTGCCGTTAGGCCCATCTGTGCTGGCGACAAGCCTGCGCACCTGCTCTAACTGTCGATACTGCTGACTGGTGCGCGGCCATGCTTCTTTGGCCTGATTGATCTGTTCCAAAATCGGCTGGGTATCGACGCTCCCACCCTTGGCAAAGGCGTCCTGATAATACTTGGCCCCGGTATCGCGCGCATTCTTCACAATGCCGTCAAGTATCCCTTGTGCGCCGTTTTTGGCTGCATCCTGTGTGCCGGGTGTACCCGAGATGGTCTGGGCAAAATTCTGCACCGCGCCGGGCACTTCTTGCGTGTTCCGCACCTTGTAGGCTTCGTCCAAAATATCCATCGGACTTTCTTTGCCCGTACCGGTGTTATCCATCCGGCCCATCTGGCGCTGTCTAACCAGAAGCGACTTGGCCCCGGTAGCCTCCCCAGGCATCAAAGTGACACCGATATTCTGCGCCTTCTGGCTTATATCCTGTATGGCCTTTAGCTGTTCCGGGTCGCTGAAACGCTCGGCGTCAAATCCTGCTGCTTTAAGCGGGTTCTTATCAAACACACCGCGCGCAAGCCCGGTCACGCCATTTGCGATACCCTGCCCGGCTCCGGCTAAAGCCCCCTGACCCGCCGCATTGAAATAGGAAATATCCAAAGGTGATTTTCCATCAATCGCCTTGCCCAATGCCTGTAGCCCGGCATCGGTTGCCCCTGCCGCCCCCATTGCCCCCGGAACACCGCCGCCAAAGGGCGCGGTTACAATCCCTGCCACTGTGCCAACCGCTTGATCTGCCAGGGGTCGCATATTGGCAGCAGCCCACGTCACCAGTGATTTAGGGTCGCTCCATGTGACATGGGGGACCTCGCGCACAAACTGCGACTTTTCATTGATGAAGCCAATATTGCCTTCCGGGTCCACACCGTACCGGCTGGGGTCAATACCGCGCGCCTTGGAATAGGCCCCGATCTGGTCCTGCTGGCTTGGGAACAGGCTGGCAAACAAGGCAGACGTGATACTGGCACCATGCCCACTATCGCTGACCGTGTTTTCTTTGCCCAACGCATCCCATTTGGACTTGGCGAGGTTCTTTGCATTTTCAGGCGATGCAGGAGCTATAACCTCCCAATCATACTTCTGATCCTTTGGGTCCGCCTGTGGTGTAACAACCTCCCAATCATATTCCGGCATTAGTATGGGTTTCCTTGTTCATCGCCAGCATAAAGAGACCCATTCGGTTTGCGCCATTGAAAGCCAGTCTTGCCGGTTCTCTTGTCTTTTAAGACATTTGCGACGGTTGACCCATCCGGCAATGGACTCGGTAAATTGATTTTCGACGCCTCTGCCCCGCTCGGCTGCGCTTCGACGCCATTTTTACCCTGCACATTCTTGGTCACCCCAAGATATGACTGCTTGATATCCGAGTTAATGTCTTTGAGAGACTGGACGTGATTTTGCCACTGATCTTCCATGGCCAAGGACGGGGTGTTCTTGTTATTGAACAGATAACGCCGGTCGAAATTGGCCCGCTCGATCTTCAATCGCTGCAACTGCTCAATGTTGTCTGTGACCGTCTTGAGCGCATCAGGACTCATCATCATGTTCGGGATAGCTCTAGCCGCCAGCATCAGATCAGCATTCGTAAACCGCGCGCCATTCTGCATGGATGCAGCCATAGCCCCGGAAAGCTTGGACATGTTCTTCAATGCAACCTGAAACTTGGCCGGGTCTGTTGCAGCTTCTGCCGGTAACCAGTCATTGATGTTCAATCCGACCTTCTGGGCTGCGGCCGCAACATCGTTGAAAGTCTCGGTCCCCGGCCCGGTTGGTAGGCCGTCCAAGGCGTGACGCAATTCACCAATATCGGCCAGAGACTCAGACGCCTTGCGCGCCATCTCCTGCCGGTCGGCAACTCCCTTCACCAAGTCGGGCATCATCAACGCATCAACCGGACCAAATGACCGCTTACCTAGAAAGCCCTTGGCAGCCTGCGCTTGGCTCATCGTGGCCTGGGTCGTGCCGCCATTGCCATCCTCAACATCAATCGTGGTCGGGGTATTCGAAAGCTTGAAGCCTTCCGTTGCGCGCGACTGGTCACCCTGCGCCCTGATCTTCTGCAATTCGGACGGCAATTGAGCGCTGACCACCGCCCCGGCATTTCTGCCCGCGATTTCGGCCCCGGCCTCGGGTGCGCCCAACATATTGCGAACCGCACCATCAGGGCCAATCATGCGATAGTCCTTGCCCATCTGCTCGGCCAAAGTCCGGCCTTGCAAGGCTTGAAGAACGCCAGAGGCATTGGTCACCTGACCATTTGGGCCAAAGATTTCACCCTTCTGCAATTCGGGCAACGCGGTCATCTGGTCAATAAACTGCTGGCCACGACCTGACATGATCGCGGTCAAGGCCCGGTTTTGAATATCGGGGCTTGCGCCTGAAATCAGACCCCCTTCTAGGCGACCATTGGGACTGGATACCGCAGGCTGAGGGGCGACCGCGCCGCCCGGCGATGAGGCATCCTGCCCCGGATCATCGGGCGTGGTGACCTGCCCCGGACGGCCCAACAATACCGATTTGTGAAAATCCAACGTGCGTCTGGCCATGTCCTGATTGGCCATGAACTGAAACAACGAATTGCCACCGCGCAACGTATCAAGGATCATACCAATCTGGGTGCCGGTCGGCAGATCGCCAAAGCCGGTCTGGGCAATAATTCCCAGATTTGGCGGCGGTGCGTGGGTCGGATCAGCCATTATCTACCCCCCCTAGCCTGGACCACCGCAGCACGACGCGCCTGCCTGCATAATGGCTTGAATTTTCTGCGGGTCACGGCCCATCAGCGCTGCGATATTGTCCATGGTTCCAGATTGCCCCGGTTGACCGGTCATTTGCGGGTCTGGACCGGTCGGCGCGGGCGGGCTGGGCGAAGCTTGAGTTGGATCTCCGCCAAGCATCTGAGACATGGCGGCAGTCGGATCATTGCCGCTTGCACCAGGCTGTGCGCCGGGCTGCGCGCCTTGCGGGGCCATCGGGGGCGGGCTTTGGGTTGGCGGTTGCTGATACCCCAATGCCTGGGCTGCCGCGTTGTAGGTTTGAGGGAAGGCCGAACCCATCAAGGCATCAATTGGGCCATTGATCATCGATTGACCTTGGCCACGGTTTTTGAACTGCGCCAGCATTTTGGCAAATTCGGTCTGGTCCTGCATGCTCATGTAAGCCTCCTAACAGCCGCAGCTACTTGAGCCGCCGCTTTGTGTCGAATTGGAGGCAAGCGCTGGCGCATTGCCCTGTGATGAATTGAGCAATCCCATTTTGAATTGCGGGTCATTGTAATTCGGGTTGAGATAGTTGTTCAGATAGTTGAAATCCAATTGCTTTTGCTGGGTGCCCTGATCAACTGCCCCCAAATCCATCAATGACTGATTATTGGAATTTGTATTGGCTTGAAGAGAATTGCCAAGAGCATTCAACACCGACGCCATAGACCCGCGAAGCTGCGCACCCTGAAGCCCAAGTGTTGAATTGAACATGGAAGTCTTATTCTTTGCATCTGCGGACTGACTGGCGGCATCGTTTGCCGCCCCCGCATTAAACGCACCAGAAGTATTTTTAGCCCCCGCATTAAACGCACCAGAAGTATTTTTAGCCCCCGCCGTAAAAGCCGCTGCTGCATTTTTGGCTGCCGCCGATTCACTCATAGCGGTATTTTTCGCAGCGGCATCAAATTGGTCAGCAGTGTTTGACGCTGATTGGTTCAAGTTCTGGACTTGTTGACGGTTTGAAGTATCAAACTTGTTCACGTCATTGATTTGGGTAGTATCCTGTCCGGCTGCACCCAGGGCCGTGGTAAATGCGTCCTTGTTCAAACCGGCCAACGCGCTTGCTGATGCGCGGGCAAAAGAGTCATTGGTCAGACTATCGGCCACGCCATGACGCGACCCACCAAAAGCATTTGCGGCAGCCGCAGATGACCCACCATCGTTCAACGCCATTTTTCGGGCGCGATCAAGATCAGCAAGGGTACGATCTGTTACTTCTGAGCGAAACGGGTTGATATATCTATCAAGGTTTGACCCGGCGATTGTTGCCGCCCCCCCGGTTTGTGCTGCTTGTCCTTGCAAATTGGCCTTATACCCGTTCGCCTCGTACCCGTTAGCATCATACCCGTTAGCATCATACCCACTTGCGGTATAGCCGTTGGCAACTGCATTGGTCGGCTGATAACCTGCCGCTGCTGTTGCAACGTCGCGCCCCTGCTGAAGCACCTGACGGCTATCATTGCCGTGGGTCATTTGATCTAAAATCGCCTGCCTTTGGGCATCCGTCATGCCTGCAATACGCGGGTCGGTGTATTCCTGATAAGGCTTTAATTTGCCATCAGACCCTAAAGCCGCATTTTGACCGGCATTTTGAATTCTCTGCTGATTTTTGTACCAGTCCAGAGCCGCGTTTTTCAAATCTGGGTCAACTGTTGAACTGCCACTGTTGTTGCTGCTGCCGCTGCTTGTTTGACTTCCGCAACACATGGTTAGCTCCTTGCTGCCTTTTCACGGCTCAGATTGTCGAGGTATCCGGCCCATCCTTCGTTGTGCCAATGCCGGTGAATATCCACACCCACCTGACGCGCCCATTCCTCGCCGCCTACGATCCGCGCGCACATGGTCGCCAAGTCGGAATAGGCCGAGCGCAAAATGAACGCGATTTGCAGGGCATATTCATCGCCGTCTGCCTCAAGCTGATTGGCGATCTGCCAGTTATAAATTGCCATCTCCAAGATCGGGCTGAGGGAGGCAAAATTATTCACATAGAACGGATCACGCGGCAGGACGATCAACGCCTTGTAGAAACCGTCATAGATTTCATCATTGTTCAAAGGCTTGTCGCGGTCAGTCAAATCATCCCACAGGTGCAAAACTGCGGTAATCGTCATTAGGAAATGCAGCGCATCGCCCCGGCCTTTCAGCACCCGGACAGCCAAATCGGCAAAAGTTTCTTTTTGTTCCGCTTTCAT
Organism: uncultured Sphingomonadaceae bacterium; assembly: GCA_937996655.1. Taxonomy (GTDB): domain Bacteria; phylum Pseudomonadota; class Alphaproteobacteria; order Sphingomonadales; family Sphingomonadaceae; genus Aquisediminimonas. Next base: position 7,812 of record CALKUK010000020.1, read on the forward strand.
CGAGCCGCCTTTGTGGGTTTCATTTCAAATCGGTGTGAGCCAAACCGCGCCAATGCCGGATAGCCTGAAATCGTGAGCGTAAAGCCCACATAATTCGAGGCTGTTCGGAAATTGACCTTTGTCGTGGTTGGCGTGAATGAATACGGCCCTGAAGTGAGTACCGGGCTTTGCGGAAATTGCCGGCGCTGGAACGTAATCGTGCCGCTGCCGGTGAAATCCTTCAGATCGGGCATGAAGCCAAAAATCTGCATCACGCCCTTGCCGTTTGACACGTCATAAGGTGCGACCTGCAATGTGCCGACAAGTGGCGATATGCCAGCAGATCCGCCCTTTTCGTGAAACCAGACTGTTCCGCTTGGATCTGCTGCCATGGGAAACTGCATCACACCCGCGTCACACGCTGCTGTACGAGCAAGTATCCCGATTGACCAGAACCCGCTTTGAACATCAAGCGACACATAGCGCGAGCATTCGTTTGTCACGTCGCGCTGATCGACATAATACCAAGTGACTTCATTCTTCCGGCTGTTGAAATAACAGGCCGTCTTATATCCCTGTATCGGGTCTATGTTCTTGAAAACATATTCCCGAACCGAGCAGGGGATAGCCTGCGCCGTCCCGCCTTGGAGCGCATAAAACTGCCCGTTATTGCCCATCCAATAAGCAACACCATTCTTGACCGCGACGGCTTGCGGACCGATCAATCCGCACCCGGTCGCAATCAGCGGAAAACCAAATACCAGGGGGCTATTGACAAGATAATTCATCCCATAGACCGCTGAATCCGTGAAAATCAGCGACTGGTTGCCAAATGGCACCCCTCGGATAATCCGCGAGCCTTCCGCCAACTGAAAATCACCCGCCTGATTGGTCGCCAATGGTGTTACAACCGTCTCATTGGCCTGATCTGTCCAGCGAACCGTCAACGGCTGATAGGTGCTGTCCGACACTTTCTGAGTGCCGCCCATGACCAAATGCTTTTGAGGCGTCACCCAGATGCAATCAACCTGGGTCATGATGTTCTGGATCTGATAGGCAACTGGTTCGATCTTCAACGACGCAAGGGTCAACGTCCCGGCGAATGTTGCATCCTTACTGAATATAAGAGAGCCAGTTCCCGTGACTAGGAATGTGACTGAGTATGTCCCGGAAGCATTGATCGAGCTTCCCACGCTCTGCGTTCCTAATTTCGGCTGGAATGTGCCCGCGCTCCGGGTGCAAGTGAAGGTTAGCCGATAAAAGCCCCCAACCGTCACATTGACGGATATAGACAAGTCGGAAGCTGATCCCGCCGTGGCTGTTGCTGTATTCGATGCAATCGACCATCCGGCTCCCTTTGTCCATGAGGCTGATGTTCCAAAAGTCGGATCAGCATTCAATTCTGTCGCTGTCAGATTGGGCTGCAACATATAAACCGACCCGCCACGCGGATTGGCAACGACGAATTGCCCCCACTGGTCAAGGGTCCATGTGCGCGCAAACAGCGAAAATGAGCCAGGAACCGAATAGCCACCGGTTGAATATCCCCCCGTCGAATATCCAAGGCCCCCGATGCTATCCACAGTGCCGGGCGCTATCTGATAGGACAGAACAGGATACCCGCCACCGGTCCCGGTCGCATTGGCATTGCTGGAAGCCGTGATCGAATAAGTATCGGCTGTCAGCTTGGTAAGCCGATAGACCCCCGAAAGCGTAATACCGTTGACAGTGCTTGCATTCGAAATGCTCACAAACGACTGATCATCACGCCCATGCGCGACATCGGTCACCACCACGACTGCCGAGCCATTGGTTGTGGCAAGGGCGGTTGGCCCGACAACCCGGATGGCATCAAACGGGGTCGCATCAACCAGAACACCGCCTGACCACAATTGAAGCTTTTGGTGTGTAGCCACAACGATATATTTGGACCCAAGCAGATCAGCGCTGGCAATCATCGCCCGGGGTACGCCAGTCATATTGTACCCGATGGCATCTTCCCAACCGCCAATCAGTTCGGCAAAGGGCTTGCCATTGGCAGACCGAAAGCGGAACTTGTCGGCATAAATGACCATGCCCTTGGACGCGGCAGGCGTGTCATCTGCAAACACGCCGCCTGATAGTTCGATCGGGGCGAAGTCAGCCATCAGACTGCCGTCCCGTCGAAATACCGCCAGACAGAGGTATCCGAGAACACAGGCCCCCGGTTTGACGTGCCATCACTGATAATGAATATCGAGTTCCAGAACCGGCGATCTGCCGCACTTGGCAAGTCTGCTTTTTTGCAGCGGATAAACCGCCCATTGCCCGGGCTTTCAACCTGTTCAATTCGGCGCTCAAGCCCGTCAATATAGGACCGCGCATCGCCTGGCAGGGAAAGCGGCGCACTCACCAGTTAGACCCCAATAATGTGCCTGAAGCGGTATTGGCCTCATCGGACGACTGAAGAGATGCAAGAGCAGTATCCGCTGCCTCTTTGGCCAGGGATGCAAGATCAGGATCATTTAGGACGGTCTGATATAAAATCTGTTCCGCGCGCATGCGGATAACTTCCTCGCCATCCGTAATCCATGCGTTTGTGTCGCTATCAAGCGAGAGCGTTGAAAGCTTTTTCAGGTAAGTCACCCGCATGGAATAGACCTGATCCGGTACGGGATAGATGAACAGCGACCCTCGGAATGTCGCGTAATGGGTCGGACGCCCGGTGTTACCGTTTGCCGTCCCACGCATAGCGTCGAACTGTTCCCAATTCTTCTGGATCAAAGGCAGGCGCGACCCATTAGCCGTGCACCAAACCGCGTCCATATAAATCAGGTCAGTGGGATAACCGGGTGACCCGCTTTTATATTCATCGGCACCGATCACGGTATTGAAATCAGCGTATGTTTCGTTGAACGAGAACCGGGCCGATTGATGGCGCGTAATCGCCGTCTGGATGGCAGTCTTGATCTGTGGCCCCAGATCATCGCGCATGATTTCATCCGCGATCTGTGCCTGCATCGTCCCGTAAGTCATGGCTTACCGCTTCCCGCGCTTGCCGCGTTTCACGCGCGCTGGGTCTGCAATCATCTCATGGACAAAGGGAGCGCTATTGGCCACCACCAGCCCAACATCCGCCAGAATGGCATGGTTGGCTTTGGCAATATCGGCCTCACTTGCCCCCTGCAAGGCATAGAGCGCCCTGCGGCGGCATGGGACCGGGTTTGACCCCGGCCCCGCCACTAACTGACCCATTAGAGGTCGTTGTTCGGCACGTAGGAAATGACGATATGCGCCACACCGGCAGTCGCTGCCGCGCCAGTCTGCGTATAGGTCACAAAAACGTCCGTATCAGCCGCGAACGGTGCCAGGGCGGCACCAGTGGTAACGCGCTTGAAGCCCGTTGAACCCGCTGCGGAATCCGTGGTCGTTGCGATCTGGTTGCCCGCTGCGGCAGTGCCGAGCAAGAGGTTGTTCGTCGTCGCCGCGTTAAATGCGGTCTGGACGTTGATGCCAATATCGGTGATCTGAGAGCCTGCCGGAACAGTACCCATGATGACACCAGTGCCGATATTGGCATCATTGTAGTTCACCTTTTTGCGAAGGTAGTGGACCTGTTGTGTGTGAAATTGACGGGGATTGGGTTGAGCCATCTGGCCCTCCTATTTGAATGGTGAGGAAAAAGAAAAGGGCGGCCCGGAAGCCGCCCCTTATTTTGTCGCGCTAGGTGATGACCGGCGCGTAACCCGCAAGCGTGATGACACCGAAGTCGCTTGAGTTGAACTGGGTCTTGACCATGCCAGCAATCATACCAGCCGAGACGCCCAACTGGTTCTCGTAGTCGAACAGCTCTTCAACCCAGGACATTTTATCCATGCCGCCATCCAGACCAAAGGCCAGAAGCCCGGCTTGCGCCCCGCACAATACAGCGCGACGATAGTCGGTCTTTGCACCAGCCGAAGGCGTGGCGGTGATGTTGGGCAAACGCACAGACGAATGAACGATGATGCCGTTATACTCAAAATCGGCACCGGTATAGAGGGGGTTGTCATCAATCTTGCCGCCCTGTGCCGCCGCCTTCATCAAATCGACGAAGTTGCCAGCCGTCGAACTATCGCGACGAAGCTGATAGATCGAATAGGGGTGCATGAAACAGACAAACTTGTCCTCGCCATTAACCTTGAGAGGACGGATCATCGGGGTACGGGTCAGCGCGATATACTTCGCGCGGTCCAAATCCACAAACTTGATCGCATCCGTGACGTTGTTGGTCAAAGCCGCTTCGGTCGTCTTGGAGTTACCCGCGACGATCTGAGACGGCGCTGCGGCAGCTTGGTTGCCGGTGTAGCGCGTATCCGGCTGATCCGTATATCCGGCCAATTGGTTGAAAAACCACAGGTCCAGACGATCCGCCCACCAGTCTTGAAGGCCCATGCGGGCTTCTTCACGAACTGAGAAAGGAATGCGCTGCTCGGACATTTTACCAGCCGAACGCACCGCATGACGCAACTGGTCAATCAGCACATCAGCCGAATAGGTGGTAAGCGCTTCTTCGTTACCTTCCAGCGTGCCGTCACCCTGGACGCCACCACCGGACAACTGCATACGCAACCCAACACGAACACGGTCACCCGGTCCTTTTTGGGTGTCGTTTTGGATTTGAATGAGGGAATTTGAGGTCTGCCCCATGAACTTGGCTGCCCAGCACTGTTTCAGTGCTTCTTGAAACAGCTTCTTGGACCAGAGTTTTACTGCAAGCGGATGGTTCACGCCGTATGCGGTCGTTGCCATGATTAATCTCCGTGGAAAAAGTTGGATTCAGGTGATGACCCATCTCGGCGGGTCGCCCGTTTCCGCTCATTCCGCAGAGCGATTGCGAACCATCCCCTTGACGCCGGGATGAGGCGAGACGCTGATTAGGTCAGCGAAACCACGCGATACTTCTGACGATTACCGGCTTGGACCGATCAGACGCTCCCAAAGCCTTGACGCCTCTGGGTCGCTGAAATCCATGTCGGCCAATTCTTTGAGTGACGGTTCACTGTCAACAGCGGCCCCACTCGATCCAGACCCACGCGCAGCCTTGACACCCTTTTCCAACTGATCCAATCGCTTGGTCAGATCGGAACTGGCATCAACTCGCGGCTCTACCTTGGGTGCGGGCGCGGTTTTTGACTGAAACCCCATTGCCTTGGCCACCTGATAGGCTGACTGCGCCGGGTTATTGCCATTTACCAACTGCCGATAAAAGAAATTCATCAGATCAGCAGACGTGCGCTGTTCTGCGACCTGCGGGGGCATCCCCTGCGCGATCAGCATGCCGTTATAGGCATTAACAGCGAAGGTGATTGCATCATCATAATCTGAAACCGGCTGGCCTTCGTTCCCGGTCTGCCGGAAGTCCTGCGCGGCCTTCGCGGTCATATCAATGACGCGCTGTTCAACCTGACGCTGTTCTTCTGACTTTTCGCGGCCCAATATCTTTTCTTGAGCCTGGGTCAGTTGCGATTTGAGCGCGTCAATCTCAGCCTTGAAATGCGCTACCGGGTCCTCATCGACGCCAGGCACGGGCTTTTCAGGCTGCTTCTGTTCAACAGGCTTTTTCAGGGCAGACAACTCACCGTCGCGGCGGGCAACCTCCTGCCGCATTTCAGCAAGCGCGGCCTCTAATTCCTGACGACGCTTGCGCTCGGCAATCAATTCAGGCAGCGGAACCCGCTTGGCCTCTGGGGGCTCGCGCTGCTGTTCCGGTTCAGGCTCGCGCGATCGGTTGAGTTCAACCAGTTCGCCTTCTACCTGTTCGCCACCACTTTCAAAAAACTTGTTCTCTGCCGGGGTCGATTCCCCGGTCAGTGCCCGCACTGCTTCATTCATGGATCACCCATTAAACGCCCTGAACGCCAGGGCGAAGCGAACCGCCAACGTGGCGAATTACATCGGGCCTTGCTGCCCGGCTATGAACTGCGCGTCTGCAACCTGTGCGACGGCTGGGTCAATCACGCCTTTAGCAATGATCGCCTTTAAAACATCAATGGCCGCTTCAAACTTGGCCAGATTGTGTGCGTTCTGATTACGCATGGCCTCAAGCTCTGCCTGTATGCGCGCCTGCGCGTTGTTCTGTTCCTGCTGAAACGCCTGCTTGCTTTGTTCGACCTGCGCTTGGAGTTCGGCCTTAAACCGGCTCATGCGCTCATCGGATGCGATTTCTGCCTGCGCCAGCGCCATCTTGTCCTGGTGCCGCTTATCCTCAAGCGCCAACAGCCCTTGAGCCTTGACCATTTCAGGGTCTTGAGGCGGCGGCGCTGATGCCTTGGCCTTTTGAATATCTGCCGCCTGTTGCTTCCATTTCTGGGCAAAGGCGGTTGGTAACGGCAGATAGTCGAATATCTCAAGCGGCGGGGTCGCACCGGCCTGCGCCATCATGGGCGCAATAGCCTGCAACACCTGGAACGTCTTTTCTTTCTGGTTGGGCGCGCTTGGGGCAGCGTCCACAATCACGTCATATTTTGCCGTGTCCGGCTGCATGGCCAAGGGCACATATTGGGCACCCTCGGGACCAACAACGCGCACAAGCCTGCCATCCGACAAATACTCACGAATGAAACCCAGCAGTATGCGGCCCTGCTCCTTGCGATACCGGCGCAAACTGTCAAAGAAGCCCGTCAACACGGTCAAGCCTGTCTGACGGCGCTGATACTCAAGCACCCCGGCTTGATCCCGGTCCGCTTGACCCAGCATCTCCATGTTGATGCCGGTCACTTCCCGGGTTGCCGTGGTCGTGAACTGCATCAGGCCGTCAATCGCACTTGGATAGGGCGTGACAGGCTTTTCTTGAATCTTGCCAGCACCCAAAGCGCCATCATTCAACCACTGGACCTTATCCGGCTTGGCCCAATCTTCCTCAAACCGGCGTTTGTTCGCAACCGCGCCAACCTCCGCCATCACACCGCCCTTGGCATTGGTGTTCAGGATATGCAGGATTTGGCTAAAGAACTTGTTGGCCCACCGTTGGGGGTCTTTCATTGCCCGAACGATGCCGTAATAGGTCCCCTGATTGCGGTCGCGCTTGCCGGTCATACAGCGGAAGGTGAACCCCTCGCCCCCTGGTACATCGCCTTCCTCAAGCATGGTATCGCCGCAAATGAATGCGCGCTTATAAATGCGCGTCGGGACCTTTACGAACCGAATACCCGCCGCCTTGATCTGGGCTTTGATCGCTTCAAACTTCTCGGCTGGCAAATCCTCGATCTGCTGGGTTGCCGGATTGATTACCCGGTACATCATCCCGCGTTCAAACCACTGGATATGCAAAATGGTCAACAGACCCTTCTTGCCATAAGTCTCAGCCGTTATATTGGTGTGGTCATAAGCCGTCGCGGGGTCAGATACCTCGGTCGTATGGACCGCGCCGTCGCCGTTCCATGGCCCGCCATCCGTGGACAACTCGTCCCACTTCTCAGGCCAAGTCGCCTTAACATCTTCCTTTGGCCAGAACATCAGCTTGGCAACCCAGCGCGCATCAGCAAGGTTCTTCTTGCGCGCTGCCGGGTCCCAATACATTGAGATTGGGTCGGTGCGCTCGATGATCACCTGTCCGTCAGCATCCTGCTCATAGTCGATGCGGGTTTCAGTCCAGCCCATCCCGCAAATGGCCATGTCACGGAAGGCGTCGGATTCCTCATCCTCAGCGTCGCATTGGTCACGAAGCCACTTGGCCCCATCGGTCAAAACCTCATTCTGTCCCGATGCCCCTGGCGTCCGGGGCACGTACTGAACCTCCTCACGGTTCTGAACTTCCGACCCGGAAATCATGTCTATGATCGGGTCAATCCGGTTGAACGAGATAAGCGGGCGATCCTGATCCGCCAGCTTCTCAGCGTCCTCTACAGACCATTGATTACCAGCCACAAAGTCAAAGTCCTCGCGGGCCTTCTCGCGCCAGTCGCGGCTAAACTGCTGCCCGTCCTTCCACTTCTTGCGAAGGCTGGCTAACAGGTCGTCGGCATCTTCCGGACCATCATCGCCCTCGTTGCCGTGGGCATTCTCCCCAATCATGCTGCCATCCATGAACCGCGTGAACGGCGCTTGCGGGCATACCGGTCAAATTCCTCAATTTCCCGGCGCTCAAGCCCCCCAGCAAAGGTCAGCACAAAGGCGTCAGCAAGATCAGGCGAGCGAAGGCCGCGTTTTTTCATCTCGTCCTTCCCTTCGATCTTGAGTTTTCCACCAGACGTTAATTCGTATTTGACCCCGGTTAGCTCCGCGATCAGGTCATCATCTTCAATCAGGCATGAGGTTGGGTCGGCGAGCCATTCGCGGGCCTTCCACCAAAGCTCGTCCCGTAGTCTCATAAATCGGTCGTTGACTGAGGCGCTTTCAGCCACATTAATGCCGCGCACCGGCAGACCAAGCTCCCGCAAGCGGTCCACAACCCCCGCGCCGATGCCGATCACGTCCACCAGTATCTCAGATGGCTTGTCCATTTCATCGGCCTGGCGATACTGATCCATGATCAGCCCGGCCACCTGCATAGTGTCCTTACCAGCCCAACTCTGGACCTTGGCAACCATTTTATTGCCCATACGCTTCGCAATGGCGGTCCGGTCAGATCCGAACCGCGCCACGTCCACACCCCAGACCGGCTTATATCGAAGCTGCTCTATATCGCGCTTCAGTGCCGTCTCGCACAGATGCAGCGGGATAACCGCGTCATCTTCGGACGCTGGGAACTCACCCAGCACACGAACGCGGTAGATATTGCTATCGGCCCCGTATTTCAGGGCCATCTCGTCTAAAAAAGACTGACTGACCCGGCTTGAGGCGGAACAGGGCACCGTGAACCGCTTCCACATGGCGCGCATGCGGTGGAATGCTTCATAAAAATAGCCGCTCGTCCGGGTCGGATTGGCAGCCATGATCGTCTTGGCACCCTCGGTACTCATGGCACCGGCACCCACCTCAAAGATGATATCTTCAACGCCAGATGCTTCGTCCACAATGAACAGCATGTTATCACTGTGGAAGCCCTGGAATGCTTCGGGCTGCTCTTTACGCGCCGTGCGCGCAACCGCAAAGCTCTCTGACGGGGCGGATACCAAAACAACCCGGTCGGACTTAACCTCAATCCAGCGCCGAAACGGCTCTTTCATCTCCCGCGCCCAGCGGGCCAATTCACCCCAGAGAACATCCTCAAGCTGATGCCCGGTCGGGGCGGTACAAGCCACCTTGGCCGGGTATCGCGTGATCAGCCACCAAACGATAATCCAAGCCAGCAGGGCCGATTTACCAACCCCATGCCCCGATCTGATGGCTATGCGATCTGTCTTTGATACCTCGGCTAGGACCTCATCCTGCCAAGGCTCGGGTGTAACCCCCAGGCACTGGCGCACAAATACCCGCGCGTCAGACTTCCATATCTCCATTATCGGCCTTAGCCGCTCCAGCCCCGAGGCTGCCGATGAAACTGGCAATGCTGTCGTTGACATTTACGTCCACTGTTGATTTGTCGCCATATTTCTTGGGGGCTAGCTTGCTCGCAAACCACTTGCGCGCATCAATGCGAAGCCGCGAACGGGCCGCATATTCGGCGTTAAACCGGGGATTGCCATCAGCGTCCGTTGTCTCATCACCGGATGAATCGTCAGCTATGTCTATAGTTTGCTCGGCCAATACGTCCGCTTGAACCTCGCGCGCCTGCGCGTATTGATCACGGAACGCCTGATTGGCCTCATCACCCAACCACCGAAATACGCTAGTGATGGATGGCATACCGTCGCGCTTGCATATGGTGCGAAGGCTATCCCCCTGCATAAGCTGAAGGCAAATGCTTGAGGCTATCTCTGGACTAAACTTTGATGGCCGACCTGTTTTTGCTTGGGCCGATTCGGCCTTAGCCTTGGGCCTCTTGCCCTTAGTAGTCCCGGTCACTGGACGGAGCGCCCTTGATCGAGAAGCCGCCACGGCGATCAACTTTATTGGTTATGCCGTACTTGCCGCCTTCTTTATTCTGGATGGGGCGGGTGCTGGTTGGATGATCGGTTTCGCGCGCCGAACGCGGGCCTTGGCCTGTTGGCCCTGCCTGATTGACCTGACCGGCACCCTTGCCAATCGGCCCCCCAGATACTTTTCGACCATTGTTCTGCTGAATTCGGCTTGCGGTCTTGTTGGCCCCTGCAAGCGGGCGGGTGGAATTGTAAGCTTTGGCCACGTTAGCAGCCCTTTTTGCTGGGCTTCGGCTTTGACTTCGTGCCCTTGGAACCCTTACCTTTGGCCATGGTGTTTCTCCATAAAAAACCCGCCTCGGGGTTCCGGGCGGGGTCACGCGCCCATGCAGGCGCAAATCAACATCTTGTGCGAAAGCATGCCAGAATATGCCAAGGGTGCCAAGCATTATTTTTTCGGGCTGCGCTTGTTTTATAAAAACCCAAAAATATTTTGCGCCAATGTGCGCTTTTTATATTGACTTGAAGCGCCAATAGGCGCAGATTCACATCACGGTCAAGCAATCAAGCGGGCCACATCACTCGGAGACATTAACATGGCACATTTAACCGCAGAACAAAAATAGCTTTTTATCCGCATGGCCTTCGCAGCCTACGAAGACGTACCCCTCAATGACCTGGGATCATCCGAAGATATTTGCTGGATTCAACCGATGCATTTTGTTGAAACCCATGAAGTTTATCACGATTTTTGCAAAATTCACGGGAACCCATCCAAGACAAAAACCTTCGGGGACTACCAGGTCCATTTTTGGCGCGGCGTTCAATTCAAGAAGGGTCAGCCGCGCGGCGAACTTTATCTGGTGGAGTTCCCCAACGTGTCCGCCTCATATTTCAGTGGCTAAAGGGTGATACATGGAAAAAACAACCTTAATCGAGTGGCGCAAGCGGCTTGGGATGTCCCAAGCCGCAGCCGCCGAAAAGCTTGGCTGCGGGCGGCGATCCTTGCAAAGATGGGAGGACGGGTCGCAGGCCATCCCCCGATACATCGCCCTAGCCTGCTCGGCTGTATCCCTCAATCTGATTCCTTACGGCGATCAGGCGCAATAGCCGTCAACGCTTGTCACCCTTTAACCGCGCCCGGCCGGGGCGTCAAAGCTGGCCCTGATCCGGCCTCGGCGCACCCTGGTCGGTCGCGGGTTGAACATCATCCCCGAGTGGTTGGATTTGGTCGGCACCGGCTCACGACCGCAGGCAACCGCCCAGACCGCCTTGATGGCCTTTTTGTACCACTGGCCGACCGTCTCGTCGGACCGGCCATAGATCTGGGCCATGGTGCCGAATGACAGGCCCCGGGCGCGGTGAAACAACAGTTCGGCCTGGCGACGATCCAGCACCCGGAACCATTCCATGTCACTCAATACCCGGTCGTGATCCTGCCGGGTCGGCATGAACCGGGGCGCGCTGGCATGGGTCGCTGCGTAAGCGTCCATGAACTCCTGAACGGTTGGGGGCCAATAGACCACGCTGCCCCATCCTTCCGATTTCATGCGCATGTACATGGCCGTCATCAGGGCGCGAAGGATGCGGGTTTCTGCTTCGTCGATGGTCATGAAAGGCCCCCCCAAGGCAATCAGGCTGATTTGATTTCAAGCGTTGGCGTAAATCCGAACTCTGCTTGGATATGGGCTGGCACCGCGCAGCCTGGGCATCCCGGTTCAGGGCCATGGCGCTTGGACCAAACGCGGTCAAACTTGGTTCTGGTGAAGGCTGCCATGACCTCTCGCCATTTTTTTTCATCAAAATCCAAAAAATTATCCGGCAAGCCCCCCGTGGGGGTTGGGGGAATATTTTCTTTTCTTTTCTTTTCTTTTCTTATGGCTTCAAGGTCGCTAGAGCGGGCGCTCACCTCACGCTTAACGTCCGCTTCAGCCATTCCCTCTTTTCGTAACTGCCGGGCAAGCTTGCTCAACTCGGCTGCATCGGTGCTTTTTGACCGGCGATCATCTATGGCCAAAATGTCGGCTTCGATCCGACCATGACGCCACTCGTCCAATGACACCTGAAAAAACTCGGCCATGGTTGGCTTGACCTTCAACCAGTCCTTGATGGGTAACCTGGTGATGGTGGCAAGCTTCTTGTCATCATTGGGTAAAGCGGCCCCGCGCTGCCAGTAATTGAAAATAAGCAACAGATAGGCCCCATGCTCAAGCGTGGTCAGATGCTGGGTATCTGCCAGATACTTGGCCGGATAGAATTGCATATAGGGAAGTTCAGACATGACGCATCTCCGCTGCCAATGCGGCAAACCTTGCCTCAAGCTCATAATGCCGTCTGACCGCGTGTATAACGGTCGTGTGGTCTCGGTTAATCAATCGCCCGATCTGGGGATAGGACAATCCGCGCTCATAGAGCCGGGCTGAGATTTCAAACCGCGCCGCGGCGATATCCGTCTGCCGACGCGCTGATAAAATATCGTCCAGCGACACGCCGTGCTTGGCCCCGATCTGCTTCATTAGTTCGCGCGCTGGAAGCTTGTAAATCGGTAAATCGTCGCTCATGACAGCCTCCATATCCGGCACTCGCCCGTCTGCTTATTGCGCCTGCCGATGAACGTGTGCGACCATACGAACTCGCTGCCGATTGGGCGCGGCGGTATAGGAACCCCCACGTCAATTTGGAATGCGCTCATGCTGATATCCTCGCTTTGATGGGTACACCGGCGCAGAAGAGTGCCTCTTCGACCTCATCAAGAGACCGACAGACAACCGCCCGCGCACCGGCCAAGCCCAAACGGATGAACGTGCTTTCCTGCGCTTTTGAAACGCTGCCCTTGGGGCCTTTCAACTCGATAAAAAGTGAAAATCCCGCATGGATCACCAGAATATCGGGACACCCGCGCTTGTAACCGGGTGCCATTGTGCGCGCACCGTCGCCCCCTGGTATCGTGGTCCAATAGGTGTTGGCCGGTAGACAAGCGTCCAGATAGGCCGCAACGGCCTTGTGCAGATCGCGTTCTTTCATGCTGCCGCCTCGAATTTTGTTGTCTCATTTCCCCAAGCGGTCCAGCCGGGTCGCTGTTGCCGGCAAACAATTCCAAATACGGACCGTCAGTGTATCGGGTCACACGGTCAAAGCATTCATCTGGCTTGCGGCTGTGCTCGCGCACAGGTGCTAATATGATCTCGCGCACGTCCTTGGCATTTCGGCGCGGAGATCCACGGCGACCTAATAAGCAAAACTCAGCATTTTTTCGTGTGGTCAAACCCAACCCGACAAATAAATCGGATTCCTGCGACGGTGTTAGGCGAAGCTGGCGCGAATCAAGAGACTTTTTCAGCTTTACCCACACGAACCCGCTTGACGAATACCGAAATCCCCAAGCGGTCATGACTTCAAATGCCTGTTGTAGGCAGGGACCAGTCGTCCACAAAAATAGGTGACAATCTTTGGCCGCGATTTCCTTGACCGGCATTGCTTTGATTGCGTCAAGGTCCATGACGCTGTAATGCTTCTCGGCATCGCGCCTGCTATCCCAATTGCCCACCTGAAGCGCAGTACGCGCTTTGAATGTCCACGGCGGGTCCGCGACGATTGCGCCGAAATGACGCTTGGGGAGTCCCATTATGTTCACGCCGCAACCCCAGTCATTCGGGGCGGCAGACCCTCGCCAATCCATTGCAGCAGAACTGCATGGTGGTTGTGATGTGACAACATTCGCTCGCCGTCATAAGGCTTCCACAGGCCGGATTCGATGGCCGCTTGAACCTTGTCGTGGTGAAACCACTGATGCCAGGTTATATCGCCGGGGTTGGTCATCAGGCAGCGGCCCGCGCAATGGCAGCTTGGCCTAATGGCGTATCCGAAAGCATCCCAAGAGCGTTCAAATACAACTCAAGCACGGCTTCTTCTTCGTCACGGTCTGCCTTGTCCTTCTTTCGAAGGACAATCACCTTTCGAATAATCTTTGGATCAAATCCGTTACCCTTTGCCTCGGCATAGACCTCCCTGATGTCGCTTGATAGCGCGGCTTTTTCCTCTTCCAAACGCTCTATGCGCTGGCAGATTGTCTCAAGTTGATCACCTGCAATGGTCGTGGCCATCAGTCACTTATTGGAAAAAAGGCCGGAGGCCCGAAAGCCCCCGGCTAAGTTCAGGGAGGAAACCAGTGCCAGTGGCGCGGCCACGGGCTGCGCGCTTGCCCAGCGTCTCACAATCGCTGCTGGCTTCGGGCAAGATCATCACCTCACCGCCTTATGAGCGCGCTAGGCAAATGCACGATAGGGCGAGCCTTCCTTCACCGGGCCAAGCGGCTGGTGCGTGACCGTAATGGCCCCCTGCTCTACCAGTTGATTGACCGCTCGGCAGATTTTCACAGCGTCCATGGCCGCATCAGTCGGGCCGCTCAGATCCCGCTCGGTCTGGTCAAAGGCGATATGGCCCCGAAAATAGACGACTGACTGTCCTTTGGTGGCGCTTTTCAGCCAGTTCAAAAGTTCGGATTTGGTCATATTTTTCTTCCGATGATCCAATAAAGCCGCATCACTGCTTTTGAAGCGTTAAAAAACCGATTAGCAATCCAAGCCAGAATTGATGCTGTTGAAATTAGCGCGGGCCTTATCAATCTCTGCTTTGACCATTGCAGCGCGTGATTCCAGTTCATCTAACGTCCCCGCTAATCTGAGCGCCTTTGCATCCCCGCAAGCAGGCTCGTAAACCATTGAAATGAAACGCCAGCCAAACAACTGCGCCAGCTTCACCATGTTCTTGTTGGCGGGCATTTCCCCTGCCAGCCATTGCTTGACAGTGCGCTCGTCGGCATCGGTCAAGCGTCCGATCTCTTTGGCCGTGTGGCGCGGAAAGGCCTGGCGCAGAAACGCCGACACCCGCGCGCCGATCTCCGGCGTTATGTGGTCAGCCGTGGCCAACAACATTTTGATGCCCTTCTTGGACGTGGTTTTGCTCATCGCATCCTCGCATTGTGGAAATGCGAAGGAGCGACGAGACATGGACTACAACCCAATCACCGATACCCGCCAAGATGCCGATGATTGGGAAAACGCTGGAGATATAGTGGCGCTGGCCCTGCTCAGGCTTGCGCTGCAAATGCTGGAACGGAAACAACGCCCATCGGGCGATGGGCTGTTTTATGCGGCTGTGAATGACAGGTGAGGTCATTCGGATTCTTTCCAGTAATACCCGATTAAAAAAAGCAAACTCCCAAAAATGACATTCGCAATACCGTTAGCGAAATCATTTGATGCCGGAAGCGCAACGCCAACCAAACAAATTACCGCTGTAACCAGCTTCATGCGGCCTCTGTGGTGTTGGTTTCGCTGAAAAAATCATTTGGCTGCACCAGCCCCGAAGTCGCGTCGATGATCCGGCGCATTACGTCCGGCTGCGGGATGCGACCGCGCTTGTACCGATTTACAGCCGCTTGGCTCACGCCAATCATCGCAGCGAAATCGTTTTCACCAATTTTGTGTTGGGATAGGAAATCTGAAATCGTCATGCCCCGAACATACCATAATGGTTTATTGGTGCAAGCGAAAATATTCCAAGGTGGTTTTTTGCCTATTCAAACCAATGCGGTATAAATAACGCATGAACATTTTGAAAAATTGCCGCAAGTCCATGGGGCTGACTCAGCACCAATTGGCCGAACAAGCCGGGACCACTCAAGCGCAGATTCAGCGCCTAGAGCAGGGCGAGCGTCGATTGACTAAAGAATGGGCAGACAGATTGGCACCGATTTTGGGCGTTACCCGTGAGCAATTATGGGGTGATGAAGTGTCCATTGAAGCGGTTGTGGCAGTCAATTCGCCAGCAATTGAGCCAAACAGACCTTTGGCCGGACCCGATACCCGGTCGTTTATCCCCGTCAAATCGGCCGGCAGGGGTGGCGATGATCAGCCAATGTTTGATGAGCCTTTAGGCTATATCCCGACCCCTGAATTTTTAATGGGGGTCAAGGGAGCCTATGCCATCCACATGGTTGGTGATTCAATGTCCCCGAGGTACGAGGCTGGATGGCTTCTATACGTCCATCCTCACCGGCGGGTTGTAGTCGGGGATGATATAGTCGCCTTGCTTAAGGGCGATATTGTCCTGGTCAAAGTCTATAGCGGGGAAAAAAACGGGGTTGTGACCCTGTCCAGCATTTCCCCAGATCACCCGCCCCGGAAGATCAAAAAAGCTGATATTGTCTCCATGCATGCGGTGATTGCGTCCAAAAAGGAGTGGTAGCGTATGATTTGGCCCAAGATCGAATTCAGCTTCCCGAACCATGTCGGCAAAGGCATTCAATGGACTCGCGGGTTTTTCCGTATTTGGCTGCTTTGCTCGGTCATCTGGGTTGGGCATATTGTCAATGATACCTATGGTACGCTCATCGCCCGTCATGATGATATTTGGGTGCCATTTTTAGGTAGCGATTATGAACCAGACCCCAAGAATCCAGAATGGGTTTGGCTCAAGCCAGGATTATTTGAAGAAATGAAACGAGGTCCAGCCCCGCCCCCAAACGCAAAAGAAGGCCGCTGGGTGCCATGGGAGCAAACCGCCCAATTCAAAGCCCAGCCCCGATACATGCAGCCTGGGACATGGGAATTCTACCTAAGCCAAGTCCGGCGCGCGATCTGGCCCCCATTAACCGCCATGCTGGCAGGGCTGGCCCTTGGCTGGGTAATCCGGGGATTTAGGCACGAAAAAGAATAAATAATTTAATTGCGGATTATATTGCGGATCATTTCGCCAAATATTTTTGTTAATTAAATTAATGACTTAGGAAATCAACGCGGGTGCGCTAATTTCGCGCTGATTTCGCGCCAATTTCCCACCAGATTAAGTTGCCGGAAAAATTAAGTTGCCGGTCAACTTGTCAACATTGACAGCCTGCCCCGCCTTGGCGGGTTTTTTTATACCAAAAAATATTCCAAAAACACCATTTTGGTATTGCGTCGATAAAACCATTTTGGTATATCTCTGTTTGTCAGCACGCCACGGCTGACACGACAGCCCCCGGCCCCTCTTCATATCGCCGGGGGCTGTCACCTAACAGGGAGATACGATATGGCCCTTTCCAAATCAGACGCCCGCGAAGTTCAAAACCTCGCTATTCACTTGAAGCTCGGCAATGACGTTGCTGTGCGTCAGGGTGCCTTGAGCTTTATTCGCTCGGCCACCTCAGATGCGGTTCAGCGCAAGCGCCTTGAAGCCCTGCGCGCCGTTGGCATCGTCGTTGTGCGGGAGGCCGCATAATGAGCCTTCAATTTCAAGAAACCCTAACCCTCAGCTTTAACGAGGCCCGCGCCGGGTCTCAGTGGGAAGTCACGGTCGAATATGAATATCAGGCTGGGTATCGCGGCAGCTTTTATGAGCCTGGCCATGCGGCCTATTGCAACGTCATCAAGGTTTTGGGCAAGCGCCTGAAATGGAACCCAGAGACCAAGCGCCTTGAGGCGACCGGCGATGAAATTTCACTGATGCCGTTTTTGGACCCGTCCGACATTGAAGGCCTGGAAGAACACGCACTGGCTCACTATGAGGGCCTGATCACCGATGACGCCGAGCGCCAGGCCGAAGCGCGCGCTGAATTTGCGCAGTTTGATCGTCAATCCTATCCAACCTGGGCAGCGGAGTAATACCGATGATATTCAAAATCCTCTTCCGTGCTTTCACTGGCAAAGCCGCCCTTGAAGTTGAAATCGCTGACGATATTGAACCGCGCTTTCAAATGCGCGCTGCTTTGTCGGTGGTGATTGGCAAAGCGAAAGAAAAAGGCGAACGTGCCGATCTCAGCGGGGCCAATCTCAGCGACGCCGATCTCAGCTGGGCCAATCTCAGCGGGGCCGATCTCAGCGGGGCCGATCTCAGCGACGCCGATCTCAGCTGGGCCAATCTCAGAGGGGCCGATCTCAGCGACGCCGATCTCAGCTGGGCCAATCTCAGCAAGGCCTATCTCGCGGATGCCTTAAACGCCAACATTGAGGGGTCATTGAAAATTGACCCATCAGAAATCCCCGTGATCCCCAACATTGATGCTGCAATTCTGGCAGCGATTGAGGCTGGCGGCACATTGGATATGGGTTCGTGGCATGGCAACGAGGCTTGCGGGACCACCCATTGCCGCGCGGGCTGGGCTATTCACCTGGCAGGTGATGCCGGATACGCGCTTGAGGCTAAAACATCGTCACAAATGGCAGGCGCTATGATCTATCGGGCGTCGCGCCCTGGTAAACCCGCGCCGTGGTTTTTTGACACGACCGAAAACGCATTGGCCGATCTACGGAAGTGCGCGGCTGAACAGGCAGGCGCGTGATGCAAGCTATAACCGTCAAATCCCACACCCGCCGCCCGTCAGTTCAGGCTGAACTGGCCCGCAAAGCAATGCACAATCAATTGGCCCGCGAGGTCGGGAAGCCCGAGCCATACCCTGATCTGGACATACCCTTTCCTCCGACCAATTGGCCCAAGGCAAAGGACATAACAATAGCGTTTCGGGACGCTTTGGTGTTGGTGCTGTTCTTGGCGGCTGCGTTCGGCTGGCTGGCGGTGCTGGCATGAACGCTATTGTGAACAATGCGGAAATGGTCTTGTCCACAAAGCCAGATTATGACTTTCCCGGCCTGATCAAACGCGGTGTTTATTTTGGGATGCCCGACCATGAATACCACGCGGAGCCGTCCCTATCCGCGTCTGGCATCAAGAAGATACTGGTGTCTCCCATGGACTATTGGGCCACGTCTTGGATGAACCAGACCCGCCAGGACGAGCGCACGTCTGACGCTATGGATTTGGGCACCGCCTATCACAAGCGCATTTTAGAAGGGCGCGCGGCGTTTCAAGCCAATTATGCCGCTGCAATTGATCCAGACGATTACCCCGATGCCATCAGAACGGTTGATGATCTTAAATCTGCTCTTGACGTTCTTGCGGTTCCGTACAAGTCCACACTAAAGAAGCCTGATTTGATCCAGCTGCTGCTGGACAAAGACCCCGATGCGCCAATCTGGGACAATATCATTTCCAGTCACGCCCGCGCACATGATGGCTTGGACTTTTTACCCGCCAAGCAGATTGAGCGGATTGAACTTGCCGCCGCAATGATTGAACGTCACCCGCAGCTTGGAAAAGCCTTTACCGGGGGTTACCCGGAAGTGTCGGTATTTTGGATTGACGCAGAATCAAACCTGCCGATGAAAGCCAGAATTGACTATCTGAAAATCGCGTTGATTTCGGACCTGAAAACCTTCACCAACCCGCAGGAAATGCCCATTGATCGCGCCATTTATCGCGCCATGGCATCCCGCAAATATCACGTTCAATCGGTTGTCTATTCATGGGCGGTTGAGGCTATCAGCGGATTTATTCGCACCGGAAACGTGCATGGCGAGGTTGATAAAGATTGGCTGGCCAAATTTGACGCCTTCAAAGGCGAGCGGCCATTTCTATTCGTGTTTCAACAGACTGGCAATGCGCCCATTGCCCGTGGGTACATCCTGCCCCGGCAAAGCGTCTGGGGGGTTGGGGAAACTCAGGCCCGGTCAGCAATCGTCACTTTTGAGAATTGCTGGAAAACCTTTGAAGCAGATCCATGGATTGACTTGTCCAACATCCAATCTTTCGATGATACCGGGTTCCCGGTTTATATGAGCGAGGGCTAAATGACCGAGAATACCCAAAACCTGCCGGTAGTTGCTCACAAAGCAGAATTGACAACAGGAGCGCCTGTTGCGGCCATTATCCCGCGTACCATTGATGAAGTGGCGCGCGTGGCCAAAGCGGTTTTAACAGCCGGGCTAATGCCTAGTTCATACGAAGGCAAGAACGAGAGCGAAACCGTCTCAAAGGTCATCATTGGCATAATGAAGGGCGCGGAAGTGGGATTACCTCCCATTACCGCACTTTCCACCATCTGCATTATCAACAACCGCCCAAGCATCTGGGGTGATGGGGCTATTGCCCTGATCCAGTCCAAAAACAAGCTGGAATGGCAACGCCAGGAATATGAAGGCGAGCCACATTCGGACAATTGGACGGCGCACTTTTACGCAAAGCGCGTCAACCAGACCGAGCCGTATCACGGCAAATTCTCTTGGGCCGATGCAAAGCGCGCCCGTCTGATTGGCAAAGGACCTTGGCAAGCGTACCCAGAGCGCATGCTGATGATGCGGGCGCGGGCTTTCGCATTGCGCGACGGTTTTGCGGATTGCCTGTCAGGACTGGCGATAGCAGAAGAAATGCGCGACTTGCCGCCGCCGCCGCCCGAGATCAGCGAAACATCCTTCTTGGACGATGACCCCGCGCCGATTAAGCTTGAAGTGCGCGCACCAATCGAAATTGGGCGGCAGGATGCGCGCGACGGCAAACCATGCGACCCGTCAATATTTCAGAACGACACCGATCAGGCCCAATACGTTCTTGGCTTTAATGAAGCCCTTGAAGAACAGGAAGCCGCCTGATGCTGCCACAACGTCGAAAACGCGAGCGCAGCGGGATGCGCGACAATGACGGCCCTATTCGGTCGCCGGGGCACCTGCAATTTGTCAGGGGCTTTGTGTGTTCAGCGCAGGATACCGAGTGCGCCGGGAAGATCGAAGCCGCCCATGTTCGCCTTGGGTCTCATGCCGGTCTTAGTCAAAAGCCGGGAGATCACAAAGTTGTTCCCCTGTGCGCGGCTCACCATTCCGAGCAGCACGAGCAGGTGGAGGCCACATTTTGGAAATCGCGCGGCAAAGACCCTCACAGAATAGCGGATCAATTGTGGCAAGCCTCAAAGCACAGGTTGAAATTTGAAGCCGTATCAGGGGCAAAAAATAAGGGAAATCAAATATAATGGGTGCTCTAAACCTATCCCGCGAGATTGCGACCATCATCACGGACCTTGATAAGGAACGCGAACGGGTAGCACTCGCCGTTGATAACTTCGCCTTTGAGCGCCGGAAGGGTGCCGAGCGCATTGCAGAAATCACCAAGCGGCCATTGGCCGAAGTGCTGGAAGAATTACCCACGGTGCCCAGGCCGCGCGCCGTGAAGGAACCTGACCTCATACCAGCCATGAAATGGATCGAGGGGCCGAAACTGACACAGGTTGAGAATTCAGCCGCACCATATCCGTTTTGCACTCAAGATGAATGTGCCGTTGCCGGTCGCTGCCTGCGTGATCCGGTGTGTAACGACTAATGACCCGCTGGCTCTCCCGCAAGGCTTTGGCTGAGTACTTGGACTGTTCGGTGTCCAGTGTCCGGCTTATGGAAAAGCGCCGGGAGATACCGCCCCCCGTTACGTTCCTGTCCATGAAACGCTGGGACCGAGAAGCGGTTGACAGGGCCAAGACAAGGCGTGTCAATAGCCACTCGTCCCTAGATCAAGCACTAACCGAGGCCATCCATGCCGCGCAAAATGGTAACGGTCAAACGAACGCTCGCAGACGGCAGCGTTAAGACCTATCGCTATAAGCGCGGGCTCAAGCCCCTTGTGCCTGAATTTGGCACCTTGTCACACCTAATCGTCAGCTATCAGCAGACCTCAGCCTGGCGCTCTTTAACCCCCGGCACCCGCAAAGCCTATGCCCACGCATGGGCCTGCATCCCGCCCAATATCCAAGCCTATCAGATAACCGACATTCGCCGCCGCAACGTCTTGATGATCCGCGAATTGGCTGCAATCCGGGGTGAAGGCCAAGCCAATATGGTGCTGGCTGCCCTGTCGCAGCTTTGCAAACACGCCATCGATCTGGATCTGATCGAAAATAATCCTTGCCGGGATGTTTCAAGGTTCCGGCAGAAAGAGGGCAGCCCTTGGACTGAGGCACAGGTTGAACACTGGCTGGCCAATGCCAGGGAGGAAATGCGCCGAGCGGTCCTATTGGCCCTTGCCACCGGGCAGCGCCGGTCAGACCTCACCCGCATGACCTGGTCACAATGGGACGGGGAGTGGATCACCCTGATTCAGCAAAAGACGGGCACCGAGCTATTCATCCCGCTTGATAAAGAAATGCAGGCCGAATTGGCCGCGTGGAAGCGCACCACCACCACCACCACCATCCTAGCCACCTATCGCGGCAGGCCATGGACACCCGCAGCCTTGTCGATAGCCTTTGACCGGGAGGTCAAGCGCCTGAAACTGACCGGCCTATCAATTCACGGCTGTCGCCATTTGGCCGCAACCCGACTGGCACTGGCAGGCGCATCAGCCTTTGAGGTTGCGGCAATCACAGGTCATAAAAGCCTCGCCAATGTCCAGCGATACACTCGGAAGGCAAGATCGGAAGAGCGTCGTGTAGGGAAAGAGTGTCTTCGCCTGTGTAGATCT
>CALKUK010000021.1 GCA_937996655.1 uncultured Sphingomonadaceae bacterium
GGTAGACGCTGAGTCCGGCCATGTGGTGCGCAATGGCTTCCCTATCGGGCGGACATGATTCCAGCGAGCGGACGGCGAAGGTGTGCCGCAGATCGTGGAGGCGCATGCCCGCAGTACCGGTTGGTCCACGATAACCGAGTAGCCGGGCCAATCTGACAAAAACCACGTGGGCGCGCACCTTGTGCGGTGCCCGTCCCCGGATAGTGACGAACAGGTCGTTACCCCTGGCCGCGTGCTTCTCGCGGATGGCAATGTAGGCTTGGAGTGCCTGACGGGTAGACGGCTGCAGGGCAATCAGCCGCTGCTTGCCGAACTTGCCGTTGCGGACGATCAGGCCATCCTCGACCAGATCGGTGCATTGTAGAGCGAGTGCCTCGGAAATCCGAAGACCTGTCGCCGCCAGCAGACCGAACAAGAAATGGTATGTGTATGGGCTGATCGTGCCTTGGGTTGGAACGTCTAATGCCGCCGTCATGATCGCCCGTACTTGTTCTGGCTCGATGATGGTCGGGGTCGGGCGTGGCCGCTTGCCCCGACCGAAGACGCCAGCAGGCGGAACCTCGTGAGCTGGATCATCGGCTTGGATAAAGCGGCTGAAGTTGCGAACGGTGTCGAACCGATGGCGGGCCACATTTTGCGAACTCGCCGAGCGGCACCAGTCGTAGACCCGCTGGACTTGAATGTGTCGGTCGCCGAAGCCTCCGGCGTAGGCGGCATACAGGCGCAGCATCCGTTCCTGCTCGGAGAACTTCCGTCCCAGGCTGCGATGTAGCGCCACGTATCTGGAAATGTGTGTGTTCAGCATTACAGATCTCCGGGCCAGGGTTGCGCGATCTTCATGAGCATCGGCAGATCAACCTTGGCGTAGATGGCAGTGGTCTCGGGCGAACTGTGGCGCAGGATGGTCCCGACGGACTCCAGGCCTGCGCCCGCTCGCAGCAGGTTGGTGGCAAGCGAATGCCGGAATATGTGCGACCCGGTCGGCACCCCTTCGATCCGACCGCGGTCGCGCGTACGCGCGACGATGCCAGCGATCTCGGCGGACGAGCGGAATGGCCGGAACGGAGCTTGTGCGCGCAGGAACACGTGCTCCTCGCCTGACTTGGGACGAGCTGTCGCCAGGTAGCCGAGGATCGCATCGCCGACATCCTGGGGCAGCGGCAGCCGCTCCGGTCGACGCGTCTTGCCCTTGACCGTCAGGTGGCCGGATCGCCAGTCGATATCGCCGAGGCGCATGTTCTGAATATCACCGGCCCGCAGCCCAAGCCTAGCGAGCAAGAGTATGATGGCCTTGTCCCGGACCTCTACCGGACGATCTATTGGACAAGCTGCAATGATCTTCTCGATCATTGCCGGATCGACGTGACGCGGCAACGCCGAAAGGCGGTAGCGTTGAACCGATGGAATCGCGTGCAACAATGCCGGTCGGCACTCGCCTTGCACGACCAGAAACCGGATGTAGCTCCTCATTATCGTGACGAGCAGCGATGCCGAGCCCGGCGTCTCCCCGCTTCGTCGTTGGAATGCGGTCCTGAGAGCGGCGGCATCCCATTGCGACGGCTCGCCCAGCATGGGCATGAGTCGTCTGATATCGGTTCGATAGCGCCGAATCGTCTCATCGGTCGCGCCGCGATGTTGCTTGAGCCATATCAGATAGGCCGACATGTGCGGGTCATCGGTGGCCGCCGGTTCAACTGACGGGATGACGCTCCGACCGCGCAGGAACTCGACGAAGTGCCGGGCGCATCGCCGCCGCCGCTTGGTGCCCGTGGCGACCAGCTTGCCTCGCTTACGCCAGACCGGGCACCGGCAATCATGCGCGGCGTACTGGTCGATGATCGTGTCGTCGATATCGACCCACCGTCGTCGTGCAATGCGAAGCCAGGCCACGACATGCTCGGCCTCGGATCGATAGGACTGCGTCGGTCCCTGCGCGAGTTGTAGGTCATCGATCGCATCGGAATAGTCGGCGAGGTGCCGTGACAGATCGTCGATCCCGTCGTCGACTTCGACGTAGCCTTGATCTTCAAGGAAGCGGACGAAGCGCCTGACACGCGCTGCAATGTCCGCCTTATATGCTGGCTGCCGTCCCGAATACCGGTGGCACCGGCAACGATGCTTCTCGAACCGCCGGACAGTCTGATCGTCGATTGTGCGGATCGCGATCTCGTGCAGGTCCAGCCAATGCAGGAAATGGCGGATCGCCGCGCCGTACAGAACCGCACAGCCTGACCTCTCGTCGAGCGAAAGAGAGGAGAGGAATGCGGTGAGTAGGGTGCCGTGACTGGGAGGGTCTTCGACCCGGATCGAGGCCGCTCGAAACGGCAATGATGATCTTGTTCGCATGTTGGTTCCTTCGACTTGTTGAGGTCGAAGGAACCGTAATTATCTGGAGTGAAATCATGGAAAACCGAAGGAAACCTGCGCCTCCTGCTGCCCCGCTCGACATAAACTGCGACTGCAAAGAAATCGTGTAATGTGGAGCTCCACATTACACATACTCGCGAGGTGAAAGATCAAGCTGGATCTCTGCGCGATCTTCGGCGGACAGGTCGGCCAAGCGCCGGTCAAGCAAAGCCTCGGCGGTCGAAACGAGTTGGATGACGATGCTATGGTCCGTGGCAAGCCCTTCCTCGATCGCCGGGAGCAGCGAGGGCAGTTTCATCGACAGGAGAAGCTGGCCGAAGAATCGCTGCTTCGAACTCTCGAAGCGTGAACGGGCGGCAGATAAGGCCTGCCCATTGAGCGTTTTGCCTTCCAGCGGATCGGTTACGCCCGACGCGCCCAGCGCCTCCTCAAGGTTGCGGTGGATGATCGCCCAGGCATCGGCATAGGCGTCGAAGTCGCCGATCTGGCGCGGGGTGAGCGCGTGTTCGAGGATGTCATACTCGACCCCGGCATAAGACAGCGCACGCGCCGTATAGACGCCCATCGCCTTCAATTCGCGAGCGACCAGTTCCATGGCAGCGATGCCACCCTCTCGGAT
>CALKUK010000022.1 GCA_937996655.1 uncultured Sphingomonadaceae bacterium
CCGGCAACCGTCTGGAATTCGACCTATAGTTGGTTTGACGAAGGCCCCATCTTGCCGCGCGCCTTGCGGCCGGTAAGTTTTGTAATCGCGTTGTTGGCACGCACCAGATCGGCTTCCTCCTGCTCGCGGGTCTGGTTGGCGGGCGGGACGTGCGCCCAAGAGTGATGGGCAACCTCATGACCGTCCGCGACCACCGCCGCGCATTCTTTGGGCCAGCTCTCGATCGTAAAGCCGGGAATGAACCAGGTGGTGCGGATGCCCGCGGTCGGCGTCAGGTCCTTGATCGCCACCGGCATGCCGTCGATCGGCGACAGCGGACGGTTGGCGATGCGTCGGGCCGTGGCGGCATCGGCGGCCGCGCGGGCGGCTTCGGGATCCAGCGTGATGAAGGCATGGAGTGCCGGCTCACGCGCTTCGATGGTGTCGAGGCAGGTTTCCAGGAGGGAGCGGGGAGAGGCGGCCCGAAGTTGGGCGATGAAACTTGGCAAGGGTCTCTCCAACATGTGTTTCGCGCAGAATGCCTGGCGCGATTTGAATTGTCGCCGGGGGGGCGCGTCATGCCCGACGTTTGGCTTGGCGTGACGCGCGCGGCGGTACATGCTGCACCCAGAAGCGGCCCGAGAATGCCGCCAATACGGGAGACACAACGCCATGATGCGATTTCCCCTTCCTCGCCGTGCGCTGATCGCCGGTGGTGCCGCGAGCGCGGCAGCTGGATTTCGTCCGGCGCGGGCGCAAAAGCGCGACCCGCGCGAACTTCGGTTCATCTCCGCTGTCGGGCTCACGGTGCTTGATCCGATCTGGACGGCATCGCTGGTCACGCTCAATCACGCCTATCACGTGTACGACACGCTTTATGGCATCGGGCAGGATTTGAGCCCCCGGCCGCAGATGGTGAGCGGGCATACGGTGTCGGATGACGGGCGGGAGTGGCGGTTCACGCTGCGGGATGGGCTTTGGTTTCATGACGGCGAGCCGGTGCGGGCGCGCGATGCGGCGGCCTCGATGCGGCGGTGGTGGAAACGCGATTCGTTCGGGCAACTCGTCGCCGAGGTGGTGGATACGCTCGATGCGCCGGACGACAGGACGATCCGCCTCAAGCTCAAACGGCCGTTTCCGCAGTTGCTGGTGGCGTTGTCACGCGTAGGGGCGCTGGCGTGTTTCGTGATGCCGGAGCGGTTTGCCAATACGGACGCCTATACGGCCGTGAAGGATGCGACCGGCAGCGGCCCCTACAGGTTTCTGGCGGACGAATTCAACCCCGGGAGCCGGGCGGCTTACGTAAAATTCGACAAGTATGTGCCCCGCCTCGAGAAGGCCGAGCGTACTGCGGGGGGAAAGGTCGCGCATTTCGAGCGGGTCACGTGGTATACGATGCCGGATTCGGCGACTGCGGCGAATGCAATCCAGGCGGGTGAAATGGATTGGTGGGAATACACCCCGGCTGATCTGCACGATATGCTCCGCAAGGCGAAGGGCATTACCGTGCAGGCGAAAGATCCTTACAACTGGTATGCGATCGCCAGGTTCAATCACCTTCAGAAACCGTTCAACAACCTGAAGCTGCGCCGCGCGGTGCTGGCCGCGGTCGATCAGGAAGATTTCATGCGGGCCGGGTTCGGCGACGACAACGAGGTGTGGCGCACCTGCAAGGCGATGATGCCATGTGGTGTGAAGGATGTGCGCGAACTCGGGCATGCCGATATGCCGTCCCTCAAACCGGAGGCAGCGCGCAAGCTGATTGCGGACTCCGGCTACAATGGTGAGCGCACCGTGGTGATGGCGCCGATGGACTATCCGCAGCTTGGGGCGTTCGGCACGGTCATGGCGGATCTGCTCAAGCGGTTGGGCATGAATGTGGATTTCCAGCCGATGGATTGGGGCACGATGATCCAGCGGACGACCAATCGCGAGCCGGTCGAGAAGGGCGGTTGGAGCATGTTCCATACCTCGGGCTCCATGGTGTCGATGACCAACCCGGCGCTCAACATGTATGTCCGCGGGCAAGGCGCGAAGGGCTGGGTCGGCTGGTACGAGAAGCCTGAGATCGAGGCGCTGGCGCAGGAATGGTTGGACAGCCCGGCAGGTACTTCGAGCCAGGCATTGTTCGACCGGTATCAGAAGGTGCTGTTCGAGGATCCGCCGCTGGTGCCGCTGGGGCAGTATGGTGTCTTCACGGTGCGCCGGAACGACATTACCGGCATTCTCGATGGCTCCGCCTCGTATCCCTGGAATGTACGCAGGGTGTGACATGAAGGCGAAGGCAGGCTAACGTTTCACGTGAAACGTTCAAATTGAAGGAGAAAACATTATGCGCGAAGCCGTTATCGTATCAACCGCCCGCACGCCGATCGGCAAGGCCTACCGGGGCGCGTTCAATGACACGCAGGCGCAGGCATTGGCCGGGCACGCGATTGCGCACGCCGTCAGCAGGGCGGGGATCGACCCGGCTGAGATTGAAGACGTCATCATGGGCAGTGCGTTGCAGCAGGGCTCGACCGGATCCAACATCGGCCGTCAGGCGGCCCTGCGGGCCGGATTGCCGCAGTCTGTGGCCGGAATGTCGATGGATCGGCAATGTGCCTCGGGGCTGATGGCGATTGCGACGGCGGCGAAGGAGATCATCTTCGACGGGATGGCCATCACCGTTGGCGGCGGTGTGGAGTCGATTTCGCTGGTGCAGAACGAGAAGATGAACCGGTTCCGCACGCAGGATCCGAAGCTGATGGAAATCGTGCCGCAGCTCTACATGAGCATGCTGGAAACGGCCGAAGTTGTTGCGGACCGCTACGGCATCAGCCGCGAAGCCCAGGACGAGTATGCCCTTCAGTCCCAACAGCGGACCGGGCAGGCGCAGGCCGAGGGGCGGCATAATGCCGAAATCGCCGCTATGACCACGATCATGCAGGTCATCGACAAGGCAACCGGGGTCGCGTCGCCGCGCGAAGTTACGCTGTCGATGGATGAGGGCAATCGGCCGCAAACGGTGCTGGCCGATTTGCAGAAGCTGCAACCCGTTTTCAAGAATGGGCAAAAGATCGCCGAAGGGAGGTTCATCACTGCCGGCAACGCCTCACAGCTTTCGGACGGTTCATCAGCCTGCGTGCTGATGGAAGCGAAAGAGGCCGAGAAGCGCGGGCTGAAGCCCCTTGGGGCATACCGCGGCATGGCGGTCGCAGGGTGCGACCCGGGAGAGATGGGGATCGGGCCGGTGTTCGCGGTCCCAAAACTGCTGAAGCAGCATGGCCTGTCGATGGACGATATCGGGATCTGGGAACTCAACGAGGCGTTTGCAAGCCAAGTGCTCTATTGCCGCGATCGGCTTGGCATCCCCAATGATCGCCTCAATGTCTCGGGGGGTGCGATCTCCGTCGGCCATCCCTACGGCATGTCGGGCGCCCGGATGACAGGGCATGTGCTGATCGAAGGAAAGCGCCGCGGCGCCAAATATGGCGTCGTCACCATGTGCGTCGGTGGGGGGATGGGCGCAGCCGGCTTGTTCGAGATATTCTGAGATCGGCTTTCGAGCTGGAGCCTGGTGATTTTTGGCGGAAACGCCGAAAAGTCTGAATCAGGAAATAAAACAAAGAGTTAGATCGGGATGCCTTCAGAAGAAGCGAAAGTATCCCGCCCTACGGAGGGCTACCTGGCGAATGTCGCTGCCGGGTAGCCCTTTTTTGTTCGCCAACCTTCTCGCAACCGGGCGTCCGGCCCGATCAGCGTGAACCGCTGCCGGCTTCATGCACGAGACCCGCCCGCCCGGCGCATCAGGCCGATCAAGATGAGCGTCGGGATGGTGACCCAAGTCATCAGGAGGAAGTCGTCGTTATAGGCGATGATGAGGGCTTGACGGCTGATCATCTGGTCGAGAATCGCGGCACCATGGGGCGTTGACGGATCGAGAGTGCGGGCGAGCGGGGTCGATCCTTGAAGGAGGCGGTTGAAGGGCGTGGCGACTTCGGACAGCACGCTGTGCACGGTTTGGGCGTTTCGCGTGAGGGAAAATGAGGTAATCGAAATGCCGATCGCAGCGCCTATGTTGCGGAACAGGCTGAGCAACGCAGCGCCATCCGCACGAAAATGCGGGGCAAGGGTGGCATAGGCGATCATGGAGAGGGGGTTGAAAATCCAACCCATGCCGAAGCCTTGCAGCACGAGAGTGCCCAGCATCTGCTCACGGGACACGTCTGGGGTCCAGCCGCTCATGCTGTAGAGCGTAATCGCGAGGACAATGCAGCCGATTGTCATGAAGACACGGGAGTCGACACGGTTGCCGAATTTGCCGGCGAGGATCATGGCCACCATCGTGCCGAGGCCGCGCGGGGCCATGATGATGCCCGCGGTCTGCACGGGGTAGCCGGCAAGGTTTTCGAGGTATGGGGCAAGCAGCGCGGAACTCGCCATCAGAACCATCCCGGTGGTGGCCATGATGAGCATGGCCGACGTGAAGTTCCGGTCCTTGAAGATCGAGGGGGGGATGAAGGGCTTTTTCGCCGTGAACATGTGGACGAGAAAGAGGTAGGTCCCGAGGAGTGCAAGGATGCATTCGACAACGATCTCGCGCGAAGAGAACCAGTCCTGTTCCTGTCCCCGATCCAGCATGAGCTGGAGGCTACCAAGGCCCAGGCCAAGGACGGTAAATCCTGTCCAGTCAAAGCGAAGGCTGTCGTTCGCGGATGACTTTGGCAGGAAGAGTGCCAGACCCACGATGGCAAGGATGCCGAAGGGGAGATTGACGTAGAACACCCAGCGCCAGTTGTAGACATCGGTCAGCCAGCCACCGATGGTCGGCCCGGAAATAGGCCCTACCATGACACCGAGGCCCCAGATCGCCATAGCCTGGGGGCGCTTTTCGACAGGGTAGATGTCGAGCATGATGGCCTGGCAGAGTGGCACGAGAGCTGCGCCGAAACTGCCCTGAAGGATGCGGAAGACGACCATCTGCGGCAGCGACTGGGCTGCACCGCACATCATCGAGGTCACTGTGAAACCTGCGAGGCAGATCAGGAAAAGGCGCTTGCGGCCATATCGCGCGGCCATCCAGCCGACCGGCGCGGTCATGATGGCGGAGGCGATGACATATGAGGTCAGCACCCAGGTGATCTGGTCGATTGTGCTGTCGAGGCTGCTCTGCATGAAGGGCAGGGCGACGTTGGCGATGGTGCTGTCGAGCACCTGCATCAGCGTGGCGATCATCACGCAGCCGGTGATGAGAGCACGATGCTTCACTGTCGGTGACGCGGCTGTTGCTGCCCTGGCGGTCGGATTTGCCATATCCCGGAGTTATGGGGTTTGGTGTCGGAAACCAAGCCTCATATTGTGCGGTGCACCGTTGCTTCGGGGAAAGGCTTGCAGATGATCTGTCACGACCACAAGGCGACGATGACGTGCCGCCGTCGGCTCTGCTTTGGGCTTACCGCGATCCTGGCCGCGTTTGGCTCATTGGCGTTCGGAAATATGCCTGCATCGGCGCAAACCAAAGTGACTTTCGGCACGGATTGGCTGGCAGAGGCCGAGCATGGGGGATTCTATCAGGCGCTCGCGATGGGGTTCTATCGCAATCACGGCCTCGATGTGACGATCCGCATGGGCGGGCCGGGCGTGAACTCCGAGCAGTTGGTGGCCGCGGGGATAACGGATTTTCAACTGTCTTCGGGCGGCTTTGGAGCGCTTAATGTCGTGGCTCAGGATATACCCGTCGTGGCCGTGGCGGCATATTTCCAAAAAGATCCACAGGTCCTGATCGCACATCCCGGCGCGGGCAACGACACGCTGGCGGCGATGAAGGGCAAGCCCATCATGGTGTCGGCCGGAGCGCGCAGCGGCTACTGGCTTTTCCTCAAAGCGCAGTTCGGTTTCAGCGATACGCAGATCCGCCCCTACAATTATTCGTCAGCGCCGTTTCTGGCCGACAAAACTGCGATCCAGCAGGGGTTTGTGTCGTCCGAGCCCTATCAGATCGAACGGTTGAGCGGACAAAAGCCGGTGGTGCACTTGCTCGCGGACTCAGGGTTTGCGAACTACTCGACGGTGATCATGGCCACGCGTAAACAGGTCGAGGCACGACCGCATATTGTTCGTGCCTTCATCGAGGCATCGACGGAAGGCTGGTACAGCTACCTCTATGGCGATCCGGCCCCGGGCGACAGGCTGATCCGGCAGGCCAACCGCGACATGCCGCAGGACGTTCTCGACAATGTGCGGGCGACGATGAAGCACTACGGGATCGTGGATTCCGGAGACAGTCTCACTCTGGGGATCGGGGCAATGACTGAGACGCGATGGCGCGGTTTTTTCGAAACCATGGCGCGTGCCGGGCTCTACCGCGCCGATCTGCCGTGGCAGCGGGCATTTGTGCTTGATTTTGTGAACCAGGGCTACGGCATGGAGATGAAGCCGAAGTGACGCACCACCGCCTGTTCGACCCTCGGCGGATGGACCGCGAACATGTGGCGGCGCTTGTGCTGCCGGCTGTCGTGGGGGTGATTGTGGCGGTTGGATGGGAAGTCCTGGTCCGGGTTGCCGATATTCCGGTCTATGTGCTGCCGGGGCCGCTCCGTATCGTGGCGCGACTGGCGGAGGAGTGGGACACCTTGTCGGCCTCGCTGCTGGTCACCCTGCGGATCACCGCGATGGCGCTGGCTGCCGCGGCGATCGTCGGGGGTGGATTGGCGATGCTGTTTGCACAGTCGCGGTGGATCGAGGCAAGCCTGTTCCCCTATGCGGTGGTGTTGCAGGTGACGCCGATCGTCGCGATTGCCCCGCTGATCCTGATCTATGTGCCGGATACCGAAATGGCGCTGCTGCTGTGCGCCTGGCTGGTCGCGTTCTTTCCGATCCTTTCCAACACGACGTTGGGATTGCGATCAGTCGATCGCGGCATGGTTGACCTCATGCGACTGTATCGCGCGAGCCGGTGGCAGATATTATGGCATCTGCGAATGCCGGCGGCGTTGCCATACTTCCTTGCCGGGCTTCGCATCGCCGGCGGGCTCAGCCTGATCGGCGCGGTGGTTGCGGAATTCACGGCAGGCACCGCGGCGGGGGGGTCGGGCCTGGCCTATCGGATCCTTGAAAGCAGCTATCGGCTGGATATCCCGCGCATGTATGCAGCACTGCTGTTGCTGACCTCGACCGGCATCGCCATTTTCATGACGCTCTCCGCCCTGTCCTATGCGCTGCTGCATCGGTGGCATGAAAGCGCGGGCGGCCCCGAACGATAAGCCTTTGCGTCAACGTTCCCGATGGCCGCTCAGTTCGGTCGCGGCGGTCCGCGGCATGGTGAGGGCGAACGGGGCGGCGCAGAGCGATATCACAGAGACAATGAGGAAGGCTGTCGAAAAATCCGAGAGCAGCGGCGTGGCGTGACTGGACACGGCCATCGTCACAGTGAGGGACGCCGCGGCGACGGAGACACCGAGGGTCAGCGAAATCTGCTGCATGGCGGAATAGAACCCCGTCGCCGAACTCATCCGGTCACGCGGGACATCGGCATAGGCAAGGGCATTGTAGGCGGTGAATTGCAGCGAGCGGAAAAATCCCCCGAGCAGCAAGGCCGCATAGATGAGGGCGGCCGGCCACATGGGGGTGAAAAAGGCGCAGAGCGAAAGGAGGGAAGCCGAGAGGATCGCGTTCCAAACCAGCGTGTCGCGGAAGCCGAGCCAGCGCAGCGCATGCGTGGCGGCCGGCTTCATGAACAAGGCACCGAGCGAAGAGGCGAATGTGATGAGGCCGCTCTGCGCCGGCGATTGGTCGAACGTAAGTTGCAGCATCATCGGGAGAAGGAAGGGTATGGCCCCGATACCGATGCGGAACAGCGTACCGGCAACGATGGCGACGGCAAATGTGGGTATCCGCAGAAGAGAGAAATCGATGATCGGCCGGGGATGGCCCCAGGCATGGGCGAGATAGGCCACCCCCGCGACGGCCCCGACCGCCAGGGATGCGAGGCTGATTGGCTTTGGCACAACGCCGCGACCCAGCGTTTCAAGGCCGAACATCAAGCATGCCAGGGCAACGGAGGAGAAGGCAAATCCCCGCCAGTCAAACTTCCGATCGGTCGGCTCGCGGATATCCTCCACAAACAGAGTGACGAGGAGAATGCCCAGGATGCCGATCGGGATGTTGATGGCGAAGATGTAGCGCCACGAGAAATAGGTCACGATAAAGCCGCCGAGCGGTGGGCCAAGCACGGGCCCCAGCAAGGCCGGGGTGGAGAGCCAGGCCATGGCAGCGACCATCTCGGACTTCGGCACCGTGCGCAGGAGCAGCAGGCGGCCGACCGGGACCATCATCGCGCCACCGAAACCCTGCAGGATGCGCGCACAAACGAGGAAGGTGAGCGAGTTGGCGCTGCCGCTCAGCACGGAGCCAAGCGTAAAGACGACGATCGCGAGCCGGAAAATGGTCCGTGTGCCGAAGCGGTCCGCGAGCCAGCCGGAGCAGGGGATGAAGACTGCGAGGCTCAACATATAGGATGTGAGCGCCACGTTCATGTGTGTGGGCTCGGCGCCGAACGCCTTGGCGATGGTGGGAAGTGCCGTGGAAATCACTGTGCTGTCCATATTTTGCATGAACAGCGCGCAGGCAACGATGAGGGCGGTCAACCGTGTCCGCCGCCCGGTGCGCACGGGCGGCGTGATGGCGGATCCAGGTTCAGCAGGTCGGGCGGCGGTGCTGTCGTTCATTTGCAACAGCATCGCCGCCTGGATGGCGAAGGGAAAGACCGGAAACTAGAGGGGTGCGTTGTCGCACGATTCACGCCGCCGTGTGATTCCACCTCTGGCGATCACGCTCTACGGAACCAGCACGGTGCTGCCCGTCGTCTGCCGCGCCTCAAGAGCGATATGTGCGGCTGCGGCATCAGCGAGCGGGAAGGTCTGGTTGACCCGGATCTTGACGGCACCCGAAGCGACAACGCTGAACAGGTCCGCCGTAACGCGCTCCAGATCATCGCGCTTGGTGGTGTAGGTCGCGAGGGTGGGGCGCGTCAGGAACAGGCTGCCCTTGGCACTGAGGATCGAAATATCGACAGGGGGGACCGCCCCAGAGGCGTTGCCGTAACTCACCATCATGCCGAGGGGGGCAAGGCAGTCGAGGCTGGTCATGAAGGTGTCCTTGCCGACGCTGTCATAGACAACCGGGACCATGGCGCCGCCGGTGATGCGCTTGACTTCGGCGGGGAGATTCGTGTGGCCAACAATGACGTGCGCGGCACCATGTGCCTTCGCCAGTTCCGCCTTTTCCTCGGTTGAGACCACGCCGATGACGGAAACGCCGAGATGCTTGGCCCACTGACACAGGATCAGCCCGACGCCGCCTGCCGCGGCATGAACCACGATCGTCTCACCGGCACTGACCTTGTAGGTGCGGCGCAGGAGATACTGGGCGGTCATACCCTGGAGCATCATGGCGGCCGCGGTGGTGAAATCGATCGCATCGGGCAGGATGACCAGCCGATCCGCGGCGATGACGCGCTCCGTCGCATAGGCGCCGAGCGGGCCACCGGCATAAGCGACACGATCCCCCGGCTTCACGGTGGTGACACCATCGCCGACCGCCAAAACCGTGCCGGCCCCTTCCATGCCGATGGTCGTCGGCAGGGCAGATTTGTAAAGGCCGGTGCGGAAATAGACGTCGATATAGTTGAGACCGACCGCACCGTGGCGGATCAGGGCTTCACCGGGACCGGGCTCGGGAGTCGGAACGTCCTCCCAGCGCATGACATCAGGGCCGCCATTGGCGTGGATGCGGATGGCTTTGGTCATCTTGGGTGCCTGTTGCTTGGGAGGGATCAGAGAAGGCGGGTCGAACTGCCCGGGACAGCCAGAGCGGCTGCGGCACGAGCTTCAAGGTCTAGCAGGTAATACTTTGTCGGCAGCCCGTCACCACCAGAATAGCCTCCGATACCGTTGCCGGCGACGACACGATGACAGGGGATAAGGATCGGGATCGGGTTACGGCTGTTTGCGCCACCAACCGAGCGGGCGCTGCCGCCAGCAACGGCGGCGATGTCGCCATAGGTTCGGGTGGCGGCGGGGGGAATGTCACACAGCGCGCGCCAGACCTTGCGGCGATACGCGGTGCCGGCGGGATTCAGCGGCAGATCGAAGATGAGGCGCGCTTCGTCGAAATACGCGTGAAGCTGTTCGCGGGCACGCAGCAGAAGGGGTGTCTCGGTCTGGTCGCGGCCCCAACCCCAGTCCAGGGCGACGATGGCGTCGTCCTCTTCCGATACGGTCAGGTCGCCAACAGGCGTGTGGAGCGAAAGCTGGGGCACGCGCTTGGGGGTCCAGAGAAGGGGGGTCGAACTGCGTGAGCGCGCATTGGCAGTCTCCCGCGGCTTCTGTCAAGCGGCCGGTCAAGAGGATGGTTCTCCTTGCATCGGCGGCTGGGTTCGCGGATAGGTCCCCGAACAGGCGCGGGCATGGTTGCCGCGGGCCGGAAAGGCGAAACATGAGCGATCGGGTTCAGTCTGGAGAGGCGCCGATGTACTATCAGGCGCATCTCTTCGTGTGTTGCAATCGCAGGCCGGACGGCCATCCCAGAGGGTCCTGTGCGGCGCTGGGCTCCGAGGATCTGCGCGATTACATGAAGTCCAAAGCGAAGCAGATGGGGTTGAAGGGCGTCAGGGTGAACATGGCGGGGTGTCTCGACCGATGCGAACTTGGACCATGCATGGTGATCTATCCAGAAGGTGTTTGGTACAAAATCGAATCAAATGCAGATGTTGATACTGTTCTGGAGCAACACGTGCGCGACGGTGGTCGCGCCGAGGCGCTGGTGCTGCCTGACAGGCAGCGCTAGGGAAGCCCGCGGGAGGCGTCATGACGACTGATACCATCTTCGCACTCGCGACCGGTGCCGGCATCGCGGCGATCGCGGTGATCCGGGTCAGTGGTCCGGCGAGCCGCATGGTGTTGGAACGGCTGTGCCGGACATTGCCATCGCCACGAGTCGCGACACTGCGGGCCCTTCGCAATGCTGCTGATGAAGTCCTCGACCGCGGGTTGGTTGTGTGGTTCCCGGGGCCGAACAGCTATACCGGCGAGGACAGCGCGGAACTCAGTCTCCATGGCGGACGGGCCGTTATCGAGGGTGTCGCCGATGCGCTGGTTGCGGCGGGAGCGCGTCCCGCAGAGCCAGGTGAATTCACCGAACGGGCGTTCCTGAACGGCCGGCTGGATCTCTTGGAGGCAGAAGGGGTTGCCGACCTGATAGCAGCCGAAACCTCGGCCCAGCGCCGCCAGGCCTTGCGACAGATGGAGGGGCGGCTTGGCTCGATCTATGCGGGATGGTCGGATCGTTTGTTGCGCGTGCTGGCGCAGCAGGAAGCCCTCATCGATTTTCCGGATGAGGACCTCCCAGACACGGTCGTTTTTGCCATCGAAAGAGATATCGCACTGCTGATCAATGAGATGCGGCTGCATCTTGATGACGGCGCACGGGGCGAGCGGCTGCGTGAAGGACTGGTGTTTGCCATCATAGGCCCCCCCAATGCCGGAAAGTCGACACTGATCAACGCATTGTCAGGACGCGATGTTGCCATTGTATCGCCGGCACCCGGCACAACGCGCGACGTTCTGGAAGCGCGCATCGTTCTCGGTGGTGTACCGGTTACGCTGCTTGATACCGCGGGGCTGCGCGAGACCAGCGATCCGATCGAAGCCGAGGGGGTGCGTCGCGCGCGGGCACGGGCTGAGCGTGCGGATCTGATCATCGCGATGGACGACGCTAGCAATCAGGCATTGTGGTATGAGACGGCTCGTCACGGATCTGTGCCGGTCATGCATGTGATCAACAAGACCGATCTCGCGGCAGCAGACAGGCACAGCGATCACGCGGTCAGCGCATTGACAGGGGACGGCATGGCCGGGTTGCGGAACGCGCTGGAAGATTTGGCAAAGCGCTTGACGAATGACGCCGGACCTCCCGTGCTGACGCGCGCGCGACATCGGGCCGCATTGGTTATGGCTGTTGAGCGGTTGGACTCAGGACTGCGGGCCACTTGGCCGGAGTTGCGTGGCGAGGACTTGCGCATGGCCCTGCGCTGCCTGGGACGGCTTACGGGGACGGTTGGCGTTGACGATATTTTGGATTCGGTGTTTCGGCAGTTCTGCATTGGCAAATAAAGCGGCGCGCGGGAGTGGACGGGTATGAGTGCGTCTTATGACGTGATTGTGATCGGAGGGGGGCACGCCGGCTGTGAGGCGGCTTCTGCCGCGGCGCGGATGGGCGCACGCACGCTGCTGGTTACACATCGACGAAGCGCAATTGGTGAGATGTCCTGCAATCCGGCGATCGGGGGGATCGGCAAAGGCCACCTTGTCAGGGAAATCGATGCCTTTGACGGGATTATGGGCGTAGCGGCGGATCGGGCCGGTATTCATTTCAAGGTGCTGAACAGGAGCAAGGGCCCAGCAGTGCGTGGGCCCCGGGCGCAGGCCGACCGGAAACTCTATCGCGCTGCGGTTCAGGAGCTGTTGGCGGGGCAGGCTGGTCTTGAGATCCTTGAAGGGAGCGTTGAGGACCTTGAGCGTGATGCAAGCGGCGCAGTCTCCGGCGTGTTGATCGCCGATGGCGGGCATATCCGCTGTGGCGCCGTCGTACTGACGGCAGGCACGTTCCTGCGCGGCGTGATCCATATCGGTCACGCCACGTCGGCCTCAGGCCGGATGGGAGACCCGCCGTCGATCGGTTTGGCGCTGGCGTTGGAGCGACTGGGACTTCCGATGGCACGCCTCAAAACCGGAACACCGCCACGGCTCGATCGACGCACGATCGACTGGGACAGTTTGGCGGCTGATTGGGGAGACAGCGAACCTGAGCCGTTCAGCACGCTGACAACGGCGATCACCAATCCCCAGATCGCTTGCAAGGTCACCGCGACGACGGCGGAAACCCATGAGGTAATCCGCAAGAATTTGCACCTCTCGGCTGTCTACGGTGGCGGGATAGCCGGGCGGGGCCCGCGCTATTGCCCGTCGATCGAGGATAAGGTGGTGCGCTTCGCCGAACGCGATCGGCACCAAATTTTCCTCGAGCCTGAAGGACTGGACGACGACACAGTCTATCCGAACGGGATATCGACAAGCCTGCCAGCCGAAGTGCAGGCCGAGTTCCTGCGGACAATACCTGGCCTTGGAACGGCACGAATTCTTCGCCCGGGCTACGCCGTTGAATATGATTATATCGATCCCCGGGCTCTGCGCGCTTCACTGGAAGTTCGGACGGTCCCGAGGCTTTTTCTTGCTGGGCAAATCAATGGTACCACCGGCTATGAGGAAGCGGGCGCGCAAGGGTTGTTGGCCGGCTTGAATGCAGCCGTCGCGTGCGCCGGCGGGAATGCCGTTACGATCGACAGGGCGGACGGCTATATGGGCGTACTGGTCGATGATCTGACAACACAAGGCGTCTCAGAACCCTATAGGATGTTCACCTCGAGGGCGGAATACCGCCTGACCCTGCGCGCTGACAACGCGGACCGCCGCCTTACGGGCCGCGCGATTGCGATTGGCTGCGTCGGTGGCGATCGAGCATCGAGACATCGTGCCGAGATGGCTTTGTTCGAGACGGCCCTCAAAAGGGCCCATAGCGAGACTTTCACATCGTCCGCGTTGCGGCGCCACGGCGTTGCGGTCCGGGCAGACGGCGCATCGAGGTCGGTGTTCGAGTTGCTCGGGCAACCGGATGTCGGCAAAGGGCAACTCGAAACGATTGCGCCCTGGCTCCGCGCGCTACCTTTGCGTCTTCGCGGGGCGCTTGCGGGAGATGCGCTGTACTCCGGTTATCTCCATCGGCAGGATGCAGATATCGCTGTGTATCGACGCCAGGATGGCGTCGCCCTACCTGAGGGCTTCGATTTCACTGGCATCGGCGGACTTTCAACTGAGATCCTTGAGAAATTGACCGCTGCGCAACCTCGCTCAATTGGTGCAGCAGCAAGGATTCAAGGGATGACCCCTGCTGCACTCGCCGCCCTGATGGCCCATGCCCGCCTTTCCTCGGCGGCATCAGCGGTTGCGTGACGTGACAACGCTCACGCCCCGCTGCCCAGATGTTTCACGTGAAACAATGGCTCACCTGGATATATTCTGCGATCTGCTGCTGCAGTGGAACCGCCGGATCAACCTGATCTCCCGTGCCGATGAGGTGCATCTCCGCCATCGGCACGTCCAGGATTCGCTCGCCTTGGTCCAACTCATTCCGCCCGGCCTGTCGCACGCGATCGATATTGGAACGGGTGGTGGATTTCCAGGGCTGATCCTCGCTATTGCCACTGGGCTCCATTTTCATCTCGTTGAATCCGACCAGCGCAAATGTGCGTTCCTGCGAGAGGCCGCACGCCTCACCCTCGCAACAGTTACCCTGCATGCCTGCCGGATCGAAGACGCCAAAGTGCCCGCCGCACCGCTCATAACGGCCCGCGCATTAGCGCCCTTGCCCCGCCTCCTCTCATGGGCGGTGCCCCATCTTACCAATACCGGTATATGCCTGTTCCCCAAGGGACGGACGGTCGACGAAGAACTAGCCAGTGCCCAGGTCAACTGGACCTATAAAACCGAGCGATTTACGAGCCCGATCGACCCCTCATCGACAATCCTGCGGCTCAGCGAGATATCACGAGTTGGACAATAAAGTGACACCGCCACGCTCATCGCCAGAACACCTGGTGATCGCAATCGCCAACCAAAAAGGCGGCGTGGGCAAGACAACAACCGCCATCAATCTTGCAACCGCATTGTCCGCGGGCGGATTGGACGTGATGCTGATCGACCTCGATCCGCAAGGCAACGCCTCAACCGGCCTCGGCCTGGCACCATCCGACCGCGGAGCCGGAACATACGGGCTGCTGCTCGACGGACAGTCGATCAGCAACCTCGCACGCGACACCATCGTACCCAATCTGACCGTCATTCCGGCGGGAGCCGACCTGGCAGGCGCCGAGATCGAGCTCGTTGGCGAAAACCATCGCGAGTTTCGCCTCCGTCAAGCACTCGCGAACACCATGCCAGCCACTGACCGCCGACGTATCACCCTCATCGACTGTCCGCCCAGCCTAGGGTTGCTCACCCTCAATGGGCTCGTGGCCGCAGACGCCATCCTGGTTCCACTTCAGTGCGAGTTCTTCGCCCTTGAGGGCCTGACCCAGTTGATGCGAACGGTCGAGCGCGTCAAACAGAGCCTCAATCCTGCACTTCGGCTTATGGGCATCGTCCTCACCATGTATGACCGAAGAAACAACCTGTCAGAACTCGTGGCGGCCGATGCCCGCGGCTTTTTCGGCGATGCGGTCTTCGAAACCATTATCCCGCGCAATATCAGGGTTTCGGAGGCACCCAGCCACGGAAAACCAGTCATTTTGTACGACTTCCGCTCGCCAGGCGCCCAAGCCTATGTGCGCCTGGCACAAGAGTTCCTCCAGCGCGAACGTCAATACGCAAAGGCCACATCATGAGTGCCAAGGACAGCCAAAACCGCCTCGGCCGCGGCCTCGCGGCGCTTCTCGGGGAAGTGGCACCGAAAAACCCCCAGCCCACAGCCTTCGGCATCACGGAAATTGCCGTCGAATTCCTTGAACCCGGCCCCTATCAGCCCCGCGGGACGATGGAACCTGCAGCATTGGACGAACTGACAGTATCGATCCGGGCACGTGGGATCCTCCAACCTATTCTCGCCCGGCCCCACCCCACCAAACCCGGCCACTATCAAATCATCGCCGGTGAGCGCCGCTGGCGCGCTGCCCAACGGGCCGGGCTGCATGAAATACCTGCCCTCATCCGCCCGCTCGATGAAGCAGCCGCCATGGCCGCCGCACTGGTCGAAAACCTGCAGCGCCAAGACCTCAACGCCATTGAAGAAGCAGAGGGTTACCGCCGCCTTATTGACGAATTCGGCCTCACCCAGGACGCCTTGGGCCAGGCTGTCGGCAAATCGCGCAGCCACGTGGCGAACACATTGCGCCTGATAAACCTACCGCCAACCGTCCAGGCGGAAGTCCGCAACGGCGCCCTCTCTGCCGGCCACGCCCGCGCACTGCTGGCCCATCCGGACCCGGCCAAAGCCGCATTGGCGGTCATTCATCGCGGGCTCAACGTCCGGCAAACCGAAGCACTTACCGCCGCGCCGCCCGAACCTGCCGCAACCCGCCAGCCACGCATGCAGGACCCTGACACCGCAGCACTCGAGCGCAGCCTCTCCGAACATCTGGGTCTCAAGGTCGAAATCACCTTCAACGGCGCCAGTGGAGCCCTCAGGATACGGTATCGCAACCTCGATCAACTTGACGGCCTCGTCACCCTTCTGACCCGCGATTGACCGATCCCGCCGGTGCCCTCTACCGCCGCCTGGCGACTGCGCTTCGCTGCGCCAACCCGATCACCGCGCTGCGGCAAATCGTCTCCGAAGGCGTACCTGTTCGCTTGCAGGCCCGTTCGGCCTCCCAGAACCGCTGACACGCTTGGCTGATGGCCGCCTCCGACCATAGCCCAAGCGCCTGCACGAACTGACCCTCACGACGAAAATACAGCGGCGGCCGTATCGCCTTCATGGCCTCCAATGCGCTCAGCCCCGTCGCCATCGCCCCTCGCGCTCTCTGCAGCCGCTGCAAATGCAGCAACCCGGCACGCAAAACCCCCACCGCGGCCGCACCCTCAGCCATCGCAAGTTCCAAAGCACGATCCGCCCCTGCGACATCGCCGGATGTCGCAGCAAACAACGCATCATCCAGCGAAAGCCCGGCGAGATCCCCAACGCATAATTGCGCCATCTCAAGATCAATTCTCCCGCCATCGCCCGCATACAGCGCCACTTTCTCGATCTCGGACCGTGTAACGGCCAGATCAGCCCCCAGGTGCGCCGCAAGCCAACTCAATGCGTCCGCATCAACATTCACGCCCGCCGCACTCAAAATCGCTCGAATTTCCTGCTCCAGCATCCTGCCTTCGAGCGGATAACATGCGATCGCCACCGCCTGGTTGGCCTTCTCAACCAGGGTGCGTAGCTTCCCCTTTCCAAGTCCCGGCGCTTCGAGCACAAGAAGCCCCTCCGCCTTGCCCGACAGCACCTTCTCGACCACCACATTTGCGCCATCGCTCACATCGCGCACGCGAACAACCCGGCGCCCCCCCGTCAACGACATCGAAGCGACTTCCTCAGGAACCGCTCCCATGGTCTCCCGATCAAGTTCGACCACCCGAAACGGATCATCCGCCGACCCCGTGACGGCAACAACGAGCCGCTTTGCCCGCTCCCGGATCAGCCCCACATCCTCCCCATGCAACAGCACCACCTGCACAGCTCCGGGGTCGCGTAGAAACCCTTCGACCTGCCGCGTATCGAGCTTCATGCCCTCAGCCGGCGACCGCGTGCCGGTTGA
Source organism: uncultured Sphingomonadaceae bacterium (assembly GCA_937996655.1). Taxonomy (GTDB): domain Bacteria; phylum Pseudomonadota; class Alphaproteobacteria; order Sphingomonadales; family Sphingomonadaceae; genus Aquisediminimonas. The sequence goes on from CALKUK010000022.1 coordinate 17,378, forward strand.
ACCAGGCCGCAAGTTGCAACGTGATCTGGTCAGCCACCGCCCCCGCCAACCGGCGCTGAACGGCCTCGCTCTGCATATCCGCGGCAAAAAATTGCTGGTCGTAGTAATTCAGGCCGTCCATCACACGCACCACGCCACTCGCCAGCGTCTTGCGTTGGGAGTCCCGACTGACGAGCGACCAGTTGCCTGTTCCAACCAGCCGCAGCCGGCTCGGGATCGACGTATTCTGATCGATATTCAACGCCTCGCCTGCCAAACTGAATTGCGCGGTCAGATCATAGAGCTTCGCAGCGCCACCCCCGGCCCGATCAAGGCGGGTCTGCAGTGCCTGACGAAGCAATTGCCCGCCCCGCTCGGGCATGAGCGCCACAGCGGTATTGGCCAACCCCTGCTCCGCAGGGCCCGCCATCCCATCAGAACGGGTCGCATAGACCGGCTGCCACCCACATCGCGCGAGCAGCAACAGGCCCACACCCAGCATTCCGCGCCGGGTCCAGGCGGGCGCCCTTGTGTCGCTATCCCGCGATGACAAAATTCACGATCCTGTTGGGAACATAAACCCGCTTGATGATCCGCTTGCCCTCCAACAGCCGAGCCACATTGGTCTCGGCCGCCGCCGCAGCCAGAACATCCTCTTCCGCGCTGCCCGGCGGCAACGAAATCGTTCCCCGCAACTTGCCCAGAACCTGCACCGCGATCGTCACCGCCTCTGCCAGGGCAAGAGCCGCATCGGCCTCGGGCCAGGGAAGCTCCGCGACGATCCCACCGCAGCCCGGATACAGCCGTGCATAAACCTCTTCCGCCAAATGCGGCATCATCGGCGCCACCAACCGCGCCGCCATCTCCACGGCCTCGCGCCGCGCCCAATCCAGCCCATCAACGTCCGCGCCAGAAGCGGCCTTCTCCGCATCCGCGATGGCGTTGGACAACTCATAGATCCGCGCCACGGCAACATTGAACGCGAACCCCTCGAGCGCTTCCGTCACCGTCTGGATCGCCCGATGTGTCGCCCGTCGCAAGGTGCGGGCCGCTGTCCCGAATGACTCCGGTGCCGCACCGGCAGCCAACCCGGCAGCATTCTCCGCCAGACGGAACAACCGCTGCGTGAAGCGATAAGCACCCACCACGCCCGATTCCGTCCACTCCATGTCCCGCTCCGGCGGGTTGTCGGAGAGAATGAACCAGCGCGCGGTATCGGCCCCATAACGTGAAATGATCGCCCCGGGATCAACCGTGTTCCGCTTCGACTTCGACATCGCTTCGACACGGCCCACCGTCACGGCCTCACCGGTCTCCCGATGAACAGCCGTACCGTCGGCGCGCTTCTCGATCTCCTCGGGATAGAGCCACGCCCCGCTTCCGCCGGTGCCAAGCTTGTAGCTCTCATGGGTGACCATGCCCTGGGTGAACAATCCGGCAAATGGCTCATCCACCCCCATATGACCGGTCTTGGCCATCGCACGCGAGAAGAACCGCGAGTAGAGCAGATGTAAAATCGCGTGCTCGATACCGCCGATATACTGATCGACCGGCATCCAGTGATCCACCGCCGCCCGATCCACCGGTGCGGCCGAACCCGGGCTACAGAACCGCGCAAAATACCACGAGCTGTCCACAAAGGTATCAAACGTGTCCGTCTCCCGCCGCGCCGCCTGGCCACACGCCGGGCACTTCACGTGCTTCCACGTCGGATGGTGATCGAGCGGGTTGCCCGGCCGATCGAACGTCACGTCATCGGGCAGGCGGATCGGCAGATCCGCATCCGGCACAGGCACGACGCCACACGCCTCGCAATGAATCACAGGGATCGGGCAGCCCCAATACCGCTGCCGGCTCACACCCCAATCCCGCAACCGCCAGTTCACCACGCCCTGCCCGACGCCCCGCCCCTCAAGCTCGGCGATCACCGCCCGCTTGGCAGCCTCCGGCGCCTGCAGCCCATCAAGGAAACCCGAATTGAAAATCACCCCAGCGCCATCAACCGCCTTGGTGCCGATGGTGAACGTGGCAGCATCTTCACCACCCGGCAGCACCACCGGCAGCACCGACAGATCATATTTGCGGGCAAAATCCAGGTCACGCTGATCATGTGCGGGACAGCCAAAAATCGCACCCGTGCCATATTCCATAAGTACGAAATTCGCGATCCAAACCGGGAATGTCACATCCGGAATGAACGGATGTTTGACACGAAAACCCGCGTCAAACCCGCGCTTTTCCATCGTTTCGATAACGGCCTCGCTCGTCCCCATGCGCCGGCACTCGGCCACGAACGCCGCCGCCGCCGGATTGGCGGCCGAAACCGCCTCCGCAAGCGGATGCTCCGGCGCAATCGCCAGGAACGACATGCCGAACAGCGTATCAGGCCGCGTCGTATAAACCTCGACGTCCGAAATCGCTCCCGCCGGCGCCGCCAGATCAAACCGCAGCCGCGCCCCCTCGCTCCGGCCGATCCAATTGGCCTGCATCAGCCGCACCCGCTCCGGCCACCGCTCCAGACCATCCAACGCCACCAACAACTCCGGCGCATAATCGGTGATCTTCAGCACCCACTGCGACAACAGCTTCTTCTCGACCAGCGCACCGGACCGCCAGCCTCGCCCGTCGATCACCTGTTCATTGGCCAGCACGGTGCCATCGACGGGGTCCCAGTTCACCCAACTCTCGCGCCGCGCCACCAGGCCTGCCTGCAAGAAGTCCAGGAACAACTTCTGCTGGTGCCCGTAATAAGCTGGATCGCAGGTCGCAAACTCGCGTGTCCAATCAAGGGACAACCCCATGCGCTGCAATTCAGCGCGCATGTTGGCGATATTCTCCCACGTCCATTTTGCCGGATGTGTCTTGCGTTCCCGCGCCGCATTTTCAGCCGGAAGCCCGAATGCATCCCACCCCATGGGATGCATCACCGAAAATCCACGCGCCCGCTTGTAGCGTGCCACCACATCGCCCAGCGTGTAGTTCCGCACATGGCCCATGTGGATCTTCCCGCTTGGATAGGGGAACATCTCGAGCACGTAATACTTGGGCTTGCCGTCAGTCGGCACATCCGCAACACGGAACACCCCGCGCGCATCCCACTCCGCCTGCCAGCGCGGCTCAGCACGGGCAAAATCAAACCGCGGCTCAACCGCCGCAGGCATATCACCAACAGAAACGCTCATGAAACTCTCACGCCCAACCGATCCTGCCGCATGTATCGGCCAGAATCAGCCCAACAGCAAGACGAAGCGGACCAAGCTCTGAACGCCCCAATACCGCGACACCGCCTAAAGCCTGATAATCTTTGGCGGACTCGCCGAAAAGTCCGGTTCGGGCTCTAACTCCCCGAAACCTCGGCACGAAGTTCACGCGCCCGCGCCAAAATCTTGTTCTCCATCTCCGTCACTGTCGACGGGCTCACCTGTGAGTCAACCCACTGGTTGCCCTGCAACACCTGGCGATGGATCGACACTTTCAAACCATCGGCCCTGAGCTGCCGGGTCAAAATATATGCCGTCGCCTTGAACCGCTCGCCTGGAGCCGGCTGATACCAGTCAGTGATGATCACGCCGCCAAACGGGTCCGCCGATGCCAAAGGCATGAAGGCCAAAGTATCGAGGGAACTGCGCCACAGGAACGCATTCACACCAATCCCGGTATTGGCCGTATCAACCGCATTCTTCTTGCCGCCGATAGTGAAACCCTCGTCGCCGAGTACGCTCGCGCTGTGCTTCATCCGGTAGTCAAGAAGATCGTCGTTGTCCGTCGCCTTGGTCTTGATGCCGCCACATCCCGCGAGCAGCACAAGGCCGGAAGCGGCGATGAAGGTCAGTCCGGAACGCAGGAAAGCTGCACGCATCGGCATGGAAAAATCCGTCTCAGGAGAAGCGGCGCGGGACCGCGGCACTTGCTTCTACACTGCCCCCGGGCGCACGCCAAGAAGAGTGCATCAGCCGCATCGCCGACAAACCTGCAACACAACAAAAAAGTGGCGGGACCGAGGCCCCGCCACCCTTCATCTGGACCTGTCGGGCCAGACTTACCAGCGCCAGAGGCCAGTCAGCATGACCATCGAGGTCGTGATCTTGTTGTTGTTGGCGGCCGAGCCGAGGCCACCGTCAACAAAGTTCACGCCAGCCTGCTTCCGCGAACCCCAGAGGTATTCAAGGAACACGTCGAAGCCGGTCACGACGTTGTACTGGCCACCCAGAGCGAAGCCGCGCTCCTGGCGGTTACCCGTGCCGGCGTTCGAGCCCTGCGAGTCGAACTGGTACCAAGACGTGCCGACCGTGTAGGGGCCAGTGCTGTACTGAGTCCCAACAACCCAAGCCAGACCGTCCTTCTTGCGGCCCGAAGCGAGCTGCACGCGGGTCGCGGCAGCGCCGTTCATCGTGCCGGTGCTGACATGGCCGAACACCGAAGCGCCCATGTAGGTCAGCGAGACGCCGCCGTCCATGACGCTCAGACCCTTCACGCTGGTCACGCCGGACGGGAGCGCAGCGCCCGAGGTCGGCTTCACAACGTCGGAGCCGAGGTAGCCAGCCATCGCGTCCACGGCCACCGGGCCGAGGTTACCCTGCCAGCGCGCCGCAACTTCGAAGATGTTCTTCGGACGAACGGTGTCGGTCGCAGAGGTCGAAGTGATCTGCGACGGGTTACCCGTGGCCGACGCGGTGCCGCTGCCGTTGGCGTTCAGAGCAGCGTTCGACGGAGCGAAGCTCGCGCCAAGCTGCAGACCGCCCCACGACGGCGAGACCCACACGGCCTTGTTGGTCACATATTCGCCGCCAGCGGCGAGGAAGCCCCAGCCAATGCAGCCAGCGCCAACAAAGGCGCAAGCGTCGCCGTTCCACGCGCCGGTCGAGAAGGCTTCACCCGTGGTGATGCCGCCGCCCGTGAACAGGGAGATCGGGCCGTCGCCCTGGCCGATGCGAACGATACCCCAGCTGTCGCCGCCGAGGTAGCCATATGCACGACGGGTCGACCAGGTCGACGCGAACGAGCCGCCAGAGGTCGAGGTCGAACCGACGTTGCTCTGGAAGTTCGTGCGCATTTCCGACTTGGCACCGTAGATCATGCCATTGGTCAGCTTGCCATCGAAGCCGAAATACAGACGGAAGTAGCCGTCCATGCCGGCAGTCGCGTTCTTCGAGCCATTGACGGCCGACTTGTCGGGGCCAGACTGCGAGTAGGCAGCGTCAATCGCGACGAGGCCGCCCATGTGAACGATGATCTTGCCGGGTTCCGGCTTGGTTTGAGTGGTGCCGAACGCCGACGCGTTACGGCTCGGATCGGAAGGTGCGAACGTTGCAGCCTGGGCCGACGAAGCGGCGACAAGGCCGAGCAGGGCCGCCGAAGCGAGAAGATAGTTGCGCATTAAGTCCTCCATGTTTGCAGGCTCCGCGCAACCCTACAGCACTCCGCCCCGGTCCCCCGCGACAAAGCCCCATAAGGTGAGGCGCCAAACCTGTCCCCGCTAATGGACGGACTCAGCCTTACCAGCAACCACCTGTGAAGGATAAAATGGCATTTTCAGCACACTGTGGTATTTTAGACACGCATTTGTGTCACACCACTATTCGAACCGCTCCGCTTTGCAAAAGACAACCTGTTGGCGAAAAGGTGGCGGGGCAAACACCCCGCCACCCTTCATCTGGACCTATCGGGCCAGACTTACCAGCGCCAGAGGCCGGTCAGAATGACCATCGAGGTCGTGACCTTGTTGTTGTTGGCGGCCGAACCGAGGCCACCGTCAACAAAGTTCACGCCAGCCTGCTTCTTCGAGCCCCAGAGGTATTCGAGGAACACGTCGAAGCCGGTCACGACGGTGTACTGGCCACCCAGAGCGAAGCCGCGCTCCTGGCGGTTACCCGTGCCGGCGTTCGAGCCCTGCGAGTCGAACTGGTACCAAGACGTGCCGACCGTGTAGGGGCCAGTGCTGTACTGAGTCCCAACAACCCAAGCCAGACCGTCCTTCTTGCGGCCCGAAGCGAGCTGCACGCGGGTCGCGGCAGCGCCGTTCATCGTGCCGGTGCTGACATGGCCGAACACCGAAGCGCCCATGTAGGTCAGCGAGACGCCGCCGTCCATGACGCTCAGACCCTTCACGCTGGTCACGCCGGACGGGAGCGCAGCGCCCGAGGTCGGCTTCACAACGTCGGAGCCGAGGTAGCCAGCCATCGCGTCCACGGCCACCGGGCCGAGGTTACCCTGCCAGCGCGCCGCAACTTCGAAGATGTTCTTCGGACGAACGGTGTCGGTCGCAGAGGTCGAAGTGATCTGCGACGGGTTACCCGTGGCCGACGCGGTGCCGCTGCCGTTGGCGTTCAGAGCAGCGTTCGACGGAGCGAAGCTCGCGCCAAGCTGCAGACCGCCCCACGACGGCGAGACCCACACGGCCTTGTTGGTCACATATTCGCCGCCAGCGGCGAGGAAGCCCCAGCCAATGCAGCCAGCGCCAACAAAGGCGCAAGCGTCGCCGTTCCACGCGCCGGTCGAGAAGGCTTCACCCGTGGTGATGCCGCCGCCCGTGAACAGGGAGATCGGGCCGTCGCCCTGGCCGATGCGAACGATACCCCAGCTGTCGCCGCCGAGGTAGCCATATGCACGACGGGTCGACCAGGTCGACGCGAACGAGCCGCCAGAGGTCGAGGTCGAACCGACGTTGCTCTGGAAGTTCGTGCGCATTTCCGACTTGGCACCGTAGATCATGCCATTGGTCAGCTTGCCATCGAAGCCGAAATACAGACGGAAGTAGCCGTCCATGCCGACGGTCGAGTTCTTCGAGCCGTTGATGGCCGAACGGTCAGGACCCGAGCTCGAATAGGCAGCGTCAACCGCGACGAGGCCGCCCATGTGAACGATGATCTTGCCGGGTTCCGGCTTGGTCTGGGGAGCGCCGAACGCCGAAGCATTGCGGCTCGGGTCAGACGGAGCGAACGTAGCGGCCTGAGCCGACGTCGCGGCAACGAGGCCCAGCAGGGCCGCCGAAGCGAGAAGATAGTTGCGCATATAATCCTCCTTGTTTGCAGGCCCCGCCCCGTTCCCACAGCACTCTGCCCCGGTTTCCCGCGACAGAGCCCCAAAACGGGTGGGGCAGCCAAGCCTGGAAATACTATTGGCCGGACTATGCCCGGCCCGCAATCGCTCAAAGGGGGCCAGGATGGCATTTCCGAAACACTGTGGCATTGGAGTGACACTTTTATTACATTAGCGTGCTGATCGCCCCGGCCGCCCGACACACACGCCGTGGCAGCCGCCTCACATTCCCACCATCGATCCCCCCCAGGGCCGCCATCGCAACGCCCCCCATCCGCGCCATGCCTGCCCAGCGCACCGCCCCGAGCCCGCCCGCACCTGGATGGCTCGCCGTCGGGAAGGCAGGGGATAAAAACACCAGCGACACGCCGGCACGCACCGCCCGCCGCACTTCCCGCACATCATGCGCCGAACTGGTCAGCACCGGCACGCGCCGCGAGGCCCCCGCCGGTCGGCGGCCGCCCCGCAAATGCAGCCCGGCGCCAAGTGCCGCCGCCAATCTCCAATCCCCGGCCACCACCAGAACCAGGCGCCGCTCCCGGCAAATCCCCGCCAGCCGGCGGCCCAAGGCCGCACGGTCGGCCCGCCCGTCATCGCGAAACACCACGCCGCACAATCCCCGCGGCAGCCGCACCGCCGCGGCACAAGGGTCAGGCAACCGTACCGCGTCCGTGAACAGCCACAACGGCGGCAACCCACCCTGCCGGTTGCGGCTCTTGACCGCGCGGCCCCATGCGACAAGCCTGTGGTCCATCCGTTAGCCCCCCTTTTCCTCCACCCGGCACCGCGAAGCAGATCCTTATGGACCATAACTATTCAGCCATCGCCGACAACCTCCGCCGCGTGCAAGACCGCATCGCCGCCGCGGCCACCCGCGCCGGACGCGAGCCCTCCGCCATCACCTTGGTCGCCGTCTCGAAAACCAACCCCGCCGAAGCCGTCCTCGCCGCCCTGGCCGCCGGTCAACTCCACTTCGGCGAAAACCGCGTCCAGGAAGCGCAATCCAAGTTCCCGCCGCTGCGCGCTGCGCATCCGGCGATGCGGCTGCACATTATAGGTGGCCTGCAAACCAATAAGGCCCGCGACGCCGTCAAGCTCGGCGACGTCATCGAGACCCTGGACCGCCCTCGCCTGGCTGACGCCATTGCCGACGCCATTGCCAAGGAAGGCCGCGCGCCCCAGCTCCTGGTCCAGATCAACATAGGCGACGAAGACCAGAAATCCGGCATTTCCCGCGCCGATGCCGACGGGTTCATCAATGACTGCAAAGGCCGCTTCGGTGCCGCCCTCGCTGGCCTGATGTGCATTCCCCCCGTTGAGGGTGACCCTGCCCCCCATTTCGCCTGGCTCGCCGACCGCGCGGCGAAACACGGCTTGCCGATCGTCTCGATGGGCATGTCGGGGGACTTCGAAGTGGCCGTGGCACATGGAGCAACCCATGTCCGCGTCGGATCGGCCATCTTCGGAACGCGGGGCTAACGCCTTATGACGTTTGGCGGAATTGCCGGAAAGTCCGAATCCGCGGATCAAACAAAGAGTTAGAACGGGATACCTTCGCCTGTCGGAAGGCATCGCGCGCCAACCGCGCCGCTTGCATGCCATCGCCGGGCGGCGTATCGAGCGCCGCCCGGAGGCTGCTACATCGCCGCCGGGCCATGACATGGAGCGGCAGCATGACGGCGGCACCCCTCGAGGCCGGCGCGACACGTGATCAGGTCAAGTTCTCGGCCCTGCTCGGCGTTCTCGGCGTCGTTTACGGCGACATCGGCACCAGTCCGCTCTACGCTCTCAAAACCAGCCTGGAGCATTTCAAGGACGGCGGTTTGGCGCGCGGCGATGTGCTTGGCGTGCTGTCGCTGATCTTCTGGTCCAGCTTCACGGTCATGCAGGGACTGGTGCGATCGAGCTGGGCGCTGGTCGCGGTGCGGCTGGGTTTAGGGGTTGCTGAAGCGCCGTGCTTCCCGGCCAACAGCCGCGTGCTGGTCAACTGGTTCCCCCGGCGTGAACGGGCGCGGGCCAACAGCGTCTATTCGGTGGGCATGTACTTCGGCATCGCCTTCCTCAGCCCCGTCCTGTTCTGGATCGTCAGCCGCTTCGGCTGGCGCATCCTGTTCGCCGGAGTTGGCGCGCTGGGCATTGCCTATGGCTTCGTCTGGTACCGCTTCTACCGCG
>CALKUK010000023.1 GCA_937996655.1 uncultured Sphingomonadaceae bacterium
ATGTGCGTCGTATTCAGAAACTTCAGTTCGGCGAGCGTTATATTGGAAGCGATCTCACCAACCCGGACTTTATGAAGCTAGCTGACTCACTTGGCATTGCCGGCTTCCAAGCTTTCAGCCCCGAAGAATTAGGAACAACGCTGGCACAAGCTCTGGTTTGCGGAGGCCCGGCACTCATCGAAGTTCCAGTAGGACCTATGCCGGCTTGGCAGCCCTTTATGCCGCGCACGCGCGCACGCCCGTAATTCACCGGACGCTACAGACAGCTTGAGATGTGGTCCTTTTTTGCCTGCCTCCTGGCATACAAGCATCAAGTGCCTCCCGCTGCGTTCAACGAGAGGGACTCTTCGTTCCAGTTTCATTGGCCAGGCAAGAAATTCAATTTTCAGGCCTGCTGAACAGATAGAGACTTAAGCTTCATTCATTGAGGCTTCATGCCAAGTTCTGTCGTTATCCCCTTCCATAATTCAAGCTGATCAGCAAGAAACTTGCGTGCGGCTTCGGGGGACCCAGTTTCAATCTCGAAGCCGAGCTTTGGGGCCATTTCACGAATCTTCTCGTCTGCCATGGCCTCAGCCACATCGCGGCTTAATCTGTTTACGATGTTGTCAGGCGCCCCGACGGGAGCCATCAGCATGAACCAACCTGAGAAATCAAAATCTTTGATTGTCTCAGAAAGGGTCGGAACATCAGGCAGAGATCCCGAGCGCTTGCTTGAAGCGATTGCAAGGGGACGCAGCTTGCCATCACGAATAAGCGCCTCTGCAATGGAAACCGAAAATACGCCAAGTCCGACGCGCCCAGTCATTGTATCCTGCAGAGCTGAATTGATGTTTGGATAGGGCACGAGGCTGAGATCCAGCCCCGCACGCTTGTTCAGCGCCTGGGCAGTGACGCCTGCTAGATTGCGCGGCGAATCAACAGCGACGGATAGCTTGCCCGGTTCCTTGCGCTCAAGCGCGACAAGTTCGCTCACACTTTTGGCATTTACATCAGGGTGGGCGACCAGCACTTGGTGGCTTCGCGCGATCATGGTCACCGGCCTAAAGTCCTTGATCGGATCATAGGTCATCTTTTCGACAAGGAATGGATTGGTGGCCAGAGCCGCCGAAGTCGCGAAGAAGAACGTATAGCCGTCAGGCGCCGCGCGGGCTGCAGCGGTAGCCCCAATTACATTACCGCCACCCGGCTTGTTTTCAATGACTACCCCTTGGCCGAGCGATCGGGACAGGCGATCAGCAAGGATGCGTGCCATGACATCAGGGCTCGCACCACCTGCCTGAGATACGATGAATGTAACGGGACGGCTTGGCCATGCCTGAGCCGCCGCTTCATCGAGAGACGAAAACACATTCATAACCAGAAGCGAAAAGACTAAACATTGCGAAATCCGTCGGAATACCTTTGCCATAGTCGCCTCCTGCCGGAATTTCCCCAAAGAGTGTCGCTCATCGACCCAAGATGAAACCGAAAACTTAATTCGCCTTGCGCAGCACCTTGATGGCGCTGATCTTGTTGTTGGCGCGGTCGATCGTGAAGCTGATCTTGTCGCCTGCCTGAACCCCGTCGAGCAGGGCAGCATCGGCGACCGGATAGCTCATCTCCATCGCGCCCATGAAGCCCTTGATCTCCTCGTGGTCGACGACCACTCGGCCCGACCGCTGGATCGTGGCGATGACGACCCCGATGCCCTCCACCGACGCGCTCGCCTGCGCCTTGATGATCTGGGCCTCAGGTTCGGCCTTGCCCCCACGGCCCACGATGAGTTCGCCCATCATGCCAACCTTGTCATGGGCGGCGACGTGGCAGTGAAAGGTGAGGGTGACATCGGCGTCGGGTGAAATGAACCGGGCGGTCTCGACGCCCGGCCCGATGAAGTTGAGGCTGAACATGGGTGCGAGGCCTGCGATCATGAAATCGTGGCGGATGTCGTCCTCGTTTTCAAGTACGAGTTCGATCTCCTCGCAGCGCCCGACATTGAGTTGGCGCGGCGATAAGCCATAGGCCTCACCCGGCCCGGCATGGGCGCGACCGGCCTTGAGGTGGATCTGGCGCATCGCCTTCGCCTTCGCCGGGCAAGCGGTCGCGACGGTGCGATGACGCTCCAGTTCGATGATGTCCTGCCGTGGTGGATCGGCAAGGACGGCGCGGGTGGGATAGGGAAGATCGTCCCGGGCCGCGAGGGGCGCAGCATCAGTCGCGTCAGGACCAAAAACCGAACGCTCGCCCCTGTAATAGGCGGCGTCGTAAGCATGCCCATGGCCAGCATGGTTCGCTATGCTCTGGCTATCGCCAAAACCCTCGTAGCGGATCTCAGTCGTCGCGCCGCCGGGGCCGATGCCCTTGTTGGTGGAGACGCCGAGACTGTGGTCATGGACCATCCACATGCCTGGCCCCGAAGCCTCGAAACCATCGGCCTTCGCGCTCATGGAAAGGTCGATCCGCTGGCCGGCGCCAATATCGAAAACATCGCGCCGGAATCTCTGCAAAGGGCTGAGCGGCGAGCCGTCCAGGTCCGTAACCAATGGGCGATGGCCATGTGGGTGAAAATGAACCGTATGGCCACCCACATTCAGGATGCGCAGCTTCACCTGTTCATCGGGCTTCACAAGGATCGGACTGTCGCGCAGCGTATAAGGGAATGAGCGCCCATTCAGCAGAAAAATGTCTGGCCTGCGCTGGCTCATATCGTAATCGCGATGCATACGGCGTTCGATCTCGCGCACATCATTGGTCAGCGCGGGAATGCGGTGCAGCCGCTCATCAACGTCCATATAGACCAGCGAATATTCCCCCTGATGCGTCTCAGCGGTCGCCTTAGCGGGAACCTCAATCCGGCCGGCGCCAGGCGTCAGCCGGGCGAAATGGTTGTTGGGGCGTCGTGGCTCGACGATGAACATGCCCGCAAGCCCCATGGGAACATGCACATCTTCCTGCACATGGCAGTGATACCAATAGGTTCCCGGTGCGCCGGCAGTGAATTCGTAGGTGAAATTCTCCCCGGGCATGACCTCGGGACGGGGCATGCCGGGCATGCCATCCATGTCCCAGGACTGTGGCAGACCGTGGAAATGGATGGTGTGGGGCAGGTAATGGGTGTTGTAGAGAGTGACCTTCACCTTCTCTCCCTCCTGCACCCGCAGGGTGGGGCTTGGCAGGCGCGCCGGAGAGTTCATGCTGCGCCCTAGCGGCGCATAGACCCAGAAGGTGACGAATTTGCCAGGATAGATTTCTTCCTGGACTTCTGCGATTTCAAGGCGGAAATGCACCTGCGTGTAATTGCCCTGCGCATCGGTGTCTGGGCCAAGCTCCACCGCATTGTCCTCTGCGCCGGGAATGCGGGCGTTTTCCGCCTCAAGCCCCAGCCGCTCCGCCTCACCGCCACGCAGGTAGGAATGGGTCGAGGCGTAGCGGCTTGTGCGCGGCATGTCTTCGGGTCGGACAGGATCATCAGCCCGAGCGCCAGCAGCCGCCGCAATCGTGGCAATCAAGGCTAGGCAAGCGTGGCGGCGCGACCGCATTTTCATCTGGCTCCCGGCAGCGGGGCGTTGGCGGGAATGGGGCCAGTATAGCGCAGAACGGTCAGCCCGCCTCCATTCCCATCGGTAACATATAAGAGGTCGGTTTTCGGATCCTGCCAGATCTCGCGGGTGTGCCGATCCTTGCGGCCGGGCGAGGCGAAACGCGGGGAGAGATAATGTCCGATGAAGCGCGGCGCGGCGGGGTTGCTGATGTCCATCACACGCACGCCTTCGTCATACCAGGTGACATAGACAAGGCTCGGCGAACGACGGTCGGGGAAAGGCAGATGGGTGGTGTTGGAAAGAGTTCCATTCGGCCCACCCGCCGCCTCGCAGACAAACTCCTTCTTCACCGGATCGAACTTGTCCGAGAGATGTTCGATCCGGAAGGTGGAAAGCAACTGGATGTTGGCGGAGCGGGCGCCCTTGGTCACTTCGGGGTTTTTCATGTCGGATATGTCGAGGATTCGTCCGAAGCCCTGCGGGCAATCGAAGATCTCGTCGGTATGGACCACGAGGTCCGGATCCTCGCCAGGCTTTGTGACCACGGGCATGGACGTATGCGCCGCCCCTAGGAAGCCGCCATGGAAAGGCGGTACATAATCATAGACGCTGAGTTCACGAGGCTTGGCGCGATCCTTGACATCCAGAATGATCATGCCGGCATCGCGCCAGCCAAGATAGAGCCTGTCATTGTAATGGACGATTTCGTGGCACTGGATGAGTTGCTGCTTTCCGTCCGGGCCAGCGCGGTTCATCGGCCCATATTGCTCGCCCTTGAGCTGTCCCGTGACATGCCATGTGGCGACCTGCCGGATATTCTTGGGGTCGCTGTAGTCGATGATCTGCAACGCCTCGCGATTGAGATCAGAAGAGAAGGTGCCGCAGCCGTAGAGATAGTTCCCATCGGCATCCATGCCGTGCGTCTTGCCTCCGGGCGAGGCGGGAATGAAGGCGAGCTCTTTAGGCTTGGATGGGTCGGCGACGTCATAAAACGACCAGCCAATCTTCGCCTGCTCGCCTGACTTGACCTTGTTTGGATTGTCCTTGTCGCTGTCATGTCCGAACATCAAGACCTTCTTGTCCGGATTGACGCGCAGATACGTGCAACGCGCGCCTGCATTGCAGGGAATAAAGCTGAGAGGCTTGATGTTCTGGGGATCGCGCACATCGGCAATAACCACGCCAAAGACCGTGCCAGGGAAATTATATCCAGCCAGATAGGCGACGCCGTCGTAAACCCGCACAGTGTTGAACCCGGACCCCACTTCTGTTCCAGGCCGCCCTTCCGCTTTGGCCCAAGCCGTACGCTCCGGGACTTTCAAATAGGAGTGGCCGAGGACTTCAAAATTCTGAACGGAGGAATAGGCCTTGATCCCTGCAAGATCGAGATTGAAAACATCGACGTTAGCCGGAATCGGAACATTGGGTACAGCCGGCGCAAGCCCTTGCGCTGTTGCCGCCCCAGTCAAAAGGAAACCAGCGAACCCGAGAAAAGCAGCTGCTTTTTTGAACATTCCGGTCCTCCTGATCGAATCTTTCCACCAGCGCTATCGCCCATGTGCGCTTGTGCGTTGTCTTACGGTATTTGTAATCCTGCAAAGGCGCGCCTTGCAAGCCCAAGGTTCTTTCGTACCGTTGACCAGAAGCGACGCCAGCAGTCGCTCTCCGCAACTTTACAAAGGCAGAACAATCTTTACCCTGATCCACGATCAGATGCTGGCAGTGAAGGGATTGCAAGCAGCTTGACCCTTACATGAATCCAACACAATTGTGGCTCAAACAACGGGAGGGCATATACAATGAGCAAAATCGGAGTGAAAGGCGTCCGAAGCGTGGATCTGGACGTCAATGATCTGGAGCGGAATGTCTCTTTCTACTCGTCGGTATGGAACCTGACGATCGTCGAGCGCACATCCGAGTCCTGCTGGTTCCGGGGCACAGGACGCTACAACCACATCCTCGCAGTGCACAAGACAAGAGACACGCCTTCGTGCCGCAGAATCACATTTGATGCGGCGGATGCAGCCTCGGTCGATGCTTTCTATCGCCGCGTCGCAGAGAGCGGCTGCAAAACGCAAAAGCCGCATGCGCTCTCCACCCCGGGCGGCGGCTATGGCTTCGGCTTTGAAGACCCCGAAGGGCGCAACTTCGCCATCGTCAGCGACGTGCAGGATCATCAGGACACCGCTGATGTTCGTGATCGCCCGCGAAAGATCATTCATGTGAATGTGAATGCGGCGAGGATCGAGGACACCAACACGTTCATGATGGACGTTCTCGGGTTCCGCCTGGTTGACCACAGCGGCCCACTTTATTTCCTCCACTGCGACAACACGGACCACGCCTCAATCGTCACGGCCACGATGAAAACCGCGACCTTGAACCATATCTCTTTCGACATGCCGGATCTTGAATCCTGCATGAGGGGCGGCGGGCGCATGCGCGATGCGGGCTATCCGATCGAATGGGGACCCGGACGCCATGGACCAGGAAACAACGTCTTCTGCTATTTCGCAGGCCCCGAGGAATTTCCTCTGGAATACACCGCC
>CALKUK010000024.1 GCA_937996655.1 uncultured Sphingomonadaceae bacterium
CTTAGCGCTTCGAGAACTGGAAGCTCTTGCGCGCCTTGGCCTTGCCGTACTTCTTACGTTCAACAGCGCGGCTGTCGCGGGTCAGGAAGCCGGCGGCCTTGACGACCGAGCGGAGCGCAGGCTCCTGCTTGGTCAGCGCCTGGCTGATGCCGTGCTTCACAGCGCCGGCCTGACCGGAAAGGCCACCGCCCTTGACGGTTGCGACAACGTCATACTGACCTTCGCGATCGGCAACGCCGAACACCTGGTTCATGACGAGGCGCAGCGTCGGACGTGCGAAATAGACTTCCTGATCGCGGCCATTGACCGTGATCTTGCCGGTGCCGGGCTTCACCCAAACGCGGGCGACAGCGTCTTTACGACGGCCGGTGGCGTAAGAACGGCCCTGCGCATCGACTTCACGCTCGCGAAGCGGCATCGTCGGGGTCTGCACAACCGGAGCGGCCGGGGCGTCTTCAGCAGCGGCAGCTGCGGCGACGGGCGCTTCAGCAGCCACAGGCGCTTCGGCAGCGGCCTTGGTGAGATTACCGAGATCGGCGAGCGACTGACGGGTATCGGTGTCGGACATTATGCACCCACCTTGTTCTTGCGGTTCATCGACGCGACGTCGAGAACATTGGGGTTCTGTGCGGCGTGCGGATGCTCCGTGCCGGCATAGAGGCGCAGGTTGCGCATCTGCTGGCGACCAAGCGGACCGCGCGGGATCATGCGTTCCACGGCCTTTTCAAGGACGCGTTCCGGGAAACGGCCCTCGAGGACCTTACCAGCGGTGATCGACTTGATGCCGCCGGCATAGCCGGTGTGCTTGTAATAGGTCTTCTGACCAAGCTTGCGACCGGTGAAGCGCACCTTGTCTGCGTTGATGACGATGACATTGTCACCGCAATCGACGTGGGGGGTGTAGCTTGGCTTGGTCTTGCCACGCAGAACGTTGGCAATGATGCTTGCGAGACGGCCAACAACGAGCCCTTCGGCGTCGATGATGTGCCACTGCTTTTCGACTTCTGCCGGCTTTGCCGGTTTGGTCACGCGGGTGAGCGCCTTCATAAAGATGCGTCCTCTTGACGGTAAAACGAAAACGCGCCGCCCGAAAAGGCAGCGACGATGGCGGGCCTTTTGCAGCACAGGCCCGCTGAGTCAAGCTTTTGCAGGCTTTTCCAAACGGGTAAAATAATACCGTTATGTTTCAGAGTGCCCGTTTTCATGCCGCCCAAGGACATGAAGGCCCCAGATTGTGGCGGCCACCACCAGCGCCCCCACCGCCTGATGGAGTACGGCAAAGACAATGTTGACGCCCGTCATCACGGTTACAATGCCAAGGAGGATCTGCGTTCCGAACGCGCTGTGGAGCGCGATGGAGGCAAGGCGGGCGCCCTGCGCCTTGAGCTTGCGGGCCAGAAGAACAAGTACGCCCACGACGATCCAGGCCCACCAGCGGTGGATGAAGTGGACGAGGAAGGGATCATGCGTCGCGGCATAGAGCGCGCCTTTGGCCCAATCGATGCCTTCGGGCACGAAATGATCATTCATCAACGGCCAGGTGTTCGCCACATGGCCGGCGCGCATGCCGGCGGTCAGCGCTCCCCAGATGATCTGGAAGAAGAGCACACCCACCGTCAGCAGGGCAAAGGGCGTCAGGCGGGAAAGAGGCGCTGTGGCATTGCGGTGGATCGCCACACAGTCGAGCGCAGTCCACACCAAGGCGGAAAAGAGCAGCAGCGCCATCGAGAGATGGGCTGCAAGCATCACCGGTTGGACATTGACGCGGTCGATAAGGCCGCTCTTCACCATCAGCCAGCCAATCAGCCCCTGCATCGCACCGAGAAACGCCAGCACGATCAGACGGCCAGTCAGACGACGGGGGATGGCGCGCTTCAGGCCATACCAGAGCAGCGGCCCGACAAAGGCGAGCCCGATGAGGCGACCAAATAGACGATGGAAAAATTCCCAGAAATAAATGTGCTTGAACGCGCTGATGTCCATCCCCGCATTCATCAGCACATATTGGGAGCTGTTCTTATATTTGGCGAATTCAGCCTGCCAGTCCGCCTCGGTGAGCGGGGGGATTGCCCCGGTGACGGGTTTCCACTCGGTAATCGACAGGCCCGATTCGGTGAGGCGGGTGATGCCGCCAATCACGACCATGATGAATACGAGGCCGGCGACCGCAAAGAGCCAGCGGGCAATGGCGAGGGGGCGGGCAGAGGTTTCTGACATGGCGGCGCCTATAGACGCGCGGCTGAGAGTGGGAAAGCCCGGCTGCACCAAAGGGCAAGGACCACTGCGCCTTTCATGGGTCTCGCCCTTACGTTCCTAAACAGATGATATATTGTAACGTCCTTCCCCTTATGGCATAGGCGACGCTGTAGGAAAGGACTCGCCGGTTTGACGCAACGACTGACATGGGATCGCTTTGACCGATGGGCTATTGCCTTATCGGGTCTGTGCGTTGCCCATTGCGTGGCGACGGCGGTCTTTTTTGCGATGCTGGCCTCGGTCAGCGGGGCATTGCTCAACCCCCTTTTCCATGAAGTCGGCCTATTGTTCGCCATCCTGTTCGGTGCGATTGGTTTGGGCCGTGGTGTTTTGACGCATGGCTATGCGATGCCGGCATGGATTGGTTCGCTCGGGCTTGGCGTGATGCTTGGCGCGCTGACCCTGCCGCATGACGGCGGCGAGGCGGTGTTCACGATCCTCGGCGTCGCGATCGTCGCTCTGGGGCACGACCTCAACCGCCGCGCCATCTGGTAATCGAGAGCGGATGCTTGCGGCGCAGCGCTTGCCCGCGTAAGTTTGGTCCATGGCATCCCATGCACATCATCATCACAATCACCCTGCCGGCGACGATCTGATCGACGCCGCCCGCAACGCAATGGCGCGCTCGGGCGAACAATGGACGGCAATGCGGGCCAGCGTGTTTGACGCGCTAGCTGCCTTTGAAAAGCCGGCCTCTGCCTATGACATTGCGGATGCCGTCTCCAAATCTCAGGGCCGGCGTGTGGCGGCCAACAGCGTCTACCGCATCCTCGATCTGTTCGTAGCGGCCAATGTCGCGACGCGGGTGGAAAGCGCCAATGCCTATCTGGCCAATGCGCATCCGGATTGTGATCATGATTGCATCTTTCTCGTCTGCGATGATTGCGGCAATACAACGCATATCGATGATGATGATGTGACCGAAGGTGTCCGTGCCGCCGCCCGAAAGGCGGGGTTCAAGCCGGTCCGGCCGGTCATTGAGGTGCGCGGCACCTGCGCCGACTGCGCCTGAGGCCCCCCTATGGAAACGAAACTCTACGCCGATTTGCAGGCGCTCAACATTCCTTATGACGTCGTTAAACACCCGGCGGTCTTCACCGTTGAGGAAAGCCGCGCCGTCGATGGCGACATTCCGGGCGCGCATACCAAAAACCTGTTCCTGAAGGATGCAGGCGGACGCTTCTGGCTCGTCACTGTGCCGGCCGCCCTTCGGGCTGATCTGAAGGCGCTGCCCGCTGCTATGGGGGCCAAGCGGGTCAGCTTTGGCAAGGGTGAAGATATGGAACGGCTGATCGGCGTTACGCCCGGTTCGGTCACACCATTGGGCGCGATTGCGGATGCAGACGGCGCCGTCACCATCGTGCTGGATGCAACGCTTGCCGTGGCGGAGCGCGTCAATTGCCACCCGCTGCGCAATACAGCGACATTGGGCCTGTCTGGCGCTGATCTTGTCCGCGCGCTGACGCATTGGGGCCATCCGCCGGTCATCATCGACGTCCCTGCCCAAGGCTGATGCGCGTCCTTGGCGCGATTCTCGGCGGGGGGCGGTCAAGCCGCTTCGGGTCTGACAAGGCGGTGGCAGAGCTAAATGGACGGCCGCTGATGGAGCACGCATGGGCCGGGCTTCGCCCGCATGTGGAGGCGGTGATCACCGTCGGACGCGACTGGCCGGGATTGGTGCGCGTTGAGGATCAGCCGGTGCCCGGCCTTGGTCCGCTTGGCGGGCTGCTCGGCGCGTTGACCTATGCACAGGCGCAGGGGTTTGACCTTGTCCTGACCTGCGGGTGCGATACGGTGGGGCTGGAGGCCGCGGCCGTGACCGGGCTCTCGCCCGCGCCTGCAGTGCTCGATGTTCTGCCCATTGTCGGGCTCTGGCCGGCAGATCTGGCAGAGACGCTCCGCGACTGGATGGCAGACCCGGCGAACCGATCTGTCTATCGCTTTGCCGACCATGCGTGCGCTCGGCGGGTGGCGGTGGCGCAGCCTCCAGCCAACATCAACCGGCCTGAGGATTTGGCGGGGCTTTAGGCTCCTCCAAGCGGTTCCGGGGGCCTATTCCCCCGTCTTTGCCGCCCAAACCCTTTTGCCGCCAACCCACGTCTCAAAGACCTTGGTCGCGCGCAATTCGGCAGGTGTTGCCAGCAGCGGATCGGTGTCGACCAGAATGAAGTCCGCCCATAGCCCCGGGGACAGGCGTCCGACCTTGCCTTCCGCAAAGCTTGCATAAGCGGCGCCCGTCGTGAACCCGGCGAGCGCATCTTCGCGGGAGACGCGTTCTTGCGGCTGCCATCCGCCAAAGGGTTCTCCCTTGGCATCCATGCGGGTGAAGGCCGCAGCCAATCCGGCATAAGGGTCCGGGCTTTCAACGGGGACATCGGAACCGAAGGCCAGCCGCACGCCCGCGACCTGCATCGAATGCCAGGCATAGGCCCCGCCCAGCCGACCTGTGCCCAGCCGGGCTTCGGCCATCAGCCGGTCGCTGGTCTGGTGGACCGGCTGCATCGAGGCGATGACGCCCAGCCGCGCAAAGCGGGGAATGTCCGCCGGATCGACGTTCTGCGCATGTTCGATGCGCCAGCGCCGGTCGCCGCCATAGGTCTGCGTCATTTCCGCAATCGAATCGAGCACCTGCGCATTGGCCGCATCGCCAATGGCGTGCACGGCGACCTGAAAGCCGTCCATCGCTGCCCGGCTCATCAGATTGCGCATCTTGGCATCGTCGAGGAATTGCAGGCCGCGCTCGCCCGGCTTGTCGGCATAGGGTTGCTTGAGCCAAGCCCCGCGTGATCCGAGCGCGCCATCGGCGTAAAGCTTCACGCCTGCCATGCGCAGCTTGTCGCTATAGAGCCAGGGCGTGGGTTCACCTGCGGCGATGGCCAGCATCGGTTCGATACCGCCCGAATAGCTGAAGATGCGGATGTTGAGCCAACCGGCGTCGCCTGCGCGGCGGTAGGAGGCCCAATCCTCGGTCGAGGTGCCCATATCGGCAATGCCGGTGATGCCAAAGGCGAGCAGATGCTCCTGCGCCTTGGCCAGCGCCACGTCGCGTTCCTTGGACAAAGGCTTGGGTACGGCCTGCTCCACCAAAGATGACGCCGCATCCACGAAGACACCACTCGGCTTGCCGCCGTCCATCTGGATCTGTCCGCCCGGAGGGCTCTTGCTGGCAGCGGTGACGCCTGCTGCCGCCATTGCGGCGCTGTTCGCCCAACCGGCATGGCCATCGACGCGTTCCAGCCAGACGGGGCGGTCAGACACGGCGGCATCCAGTTCCGCCGCTGTCGGGAAGCGGCCCAGTTTCCAGCTTTCCTGGTTCCAGCCGCGCCCGATGATCCATTTGCGCTGCGGATTGGCGCGAGCATATTCGGCGATCTTCGCCTGCGCTTCAGCAAGGCTCTTGGTGCCCGACAGATCAAGCGTCATCAGCTGGAACCCCAGCCCCATGACATGGCCGTGCGCGTCGATCAGGCCGGGCATCAGCACGCGGCCTTCGCCATCCAGCCGATACTCAAATGCCTCGGGTTGCTCTTTCTTGCTCTTTTTCTTTTTCCTCGTGGGGTCGCCCGCCATCTCGTTGGCGCGGATCAAACGGGCGACCTTGCCGTCCTTGCCGATGACAAGGCCGGTAAAGCGCACCACTTCGCCTTTGGCATCGAGCGTCAGGCCATTTACATTTTCAACCAGCGTATCGGCCAGAAGGGCGGTGGGCGCGGCAGCGAGAAGAGCCGCCGCAAAAGTTGCGATACGCGGGAACAGGGTCATTTGGCTTTCAATCTCCGGATGAGGGCGCTGGTATCCTGACGGCCGCCCCCCATGTCTTGCACTTCGGCATAGAATTGGTCGATGAGTGCTGCGAGCGGCAGGGTCGCCCCGTTCGCGCGCGCTTCGGACAAAGCAAGGCCCAGATCCTTGCGCATCCAGTCCACCGCAAAGCCGAAATCAAACTCGCCCTTGGCCATCGTGTCCCATCGGTTGAGCATCTGCCAGCTGGAGGCCGCGCCGCCGGAGATCGATTCAAACACCTTGTCGAGGTCGAGCTCCGCGGCCTGCGCAAACCGCATTGCTTCCGACAGGCTTTGGATGATCCCGGCAAAGGTGATCTGGTTGACCATCTTGGTTGTCTGGCCTGCGCCAGCAGGGCCGACATGGACGATCTTGCGCGAATAGGCTTCCATAAAGGGCGTGGCCGCTGCAATCGCATCGTCCCTGCCGCCGCACATCAGGGTGAGTGTGCCTTGCTCGGCACCAATTTGCCCGCCCGTCACAGGTGCGTCGACCACCTTGATGCCGACATCCTTGGCTTCGACGGCCAATTGCCGCGCAATCTGCGCCGATACCGTCGTGTGATCGACATAGACAGTGCCCGGCGTCATCGAGCGGAAGGCGCCATCCCGGCTGACGGTGACGGCGGCCAAGTCCTCATCGGTGCCGACGCAGCTGATGACAGCGTCCACCCCTTCGGCAGCCTTGGCCGGCGAATCAGCCACAGTGCCGCCATGTGCTGCGACCCAAGCCTCTGCCTTGGAGCGGGTGCGGTTATAGACGATGAGCTCATGCCCTGCTGCGGCGAGATGACGAGCCATTGGCCCGCCCATGACGCCCAGTCCGATAAATGCGATTTTTCCCATACCCCATCCTTAAGGCGGCTTCACAGGCTTGGCCAGAGGCGCATCATAGGTGCTGCCAAGCTGGCTTTGTCTTGCCTTTTTGCGCAAGAAAGCCCAAGGCCCGCGCCATTATGGCCACTGCACCTGCCCCCGGAAATCCGCTGCCTGTCACCATTGATGATGTGAGGGCTGCGCGTGAGCGTATTGCAGGTTCGATTGTGCGCACCCCGACGCTGCGCAGCCAGACGCTGTCGCAACTGACCGGCGCCAATGTCTGGCTGAAGTTTGAAAATCTCCAGTTTACAGCCGCTTACAAAGAGCGTGGGGCACTCAACCGCCTGCTTCAGCTCGGGCCGGAAGCGCGCAAGGCCGGGGTGATTGCGGCGTCTGCCGGAAACCATGCGCAAGGTCTCGCTTATCATGGCAAGCGGCTTGGTGTGCCCGTCACCATCGTGATGCCCAAGCCGACCCCCATCGTGAAGATCATCCAGACGGAAAGCCATGATGCCCGGGTCGTGCTGTTCGGGGAAACCTTTGATGCGGCCTATGCGCATGCCCGCGAAATGGAGGCTGCTGAGAACCTGACCTTCGTCCACCCGTTTGACGAAGCGGCCATCATTGCGGGGCAGGGCACACTTGCGCTCGAAATGCTGGAAGACGCGCCGGAGATTGATTGCTTTGCGGTGCCGATTGGCGGCGGCGGGCTCATTTCCGGCATCTCGACGGTCGCCCGTGCGCTCAAGCCCGAGGCGAAGATCATCGGCGTGCAGGCGGAACTCTTCCCCAGCATGTACAATGTCATCAAGGGCACGCACCTGCCCATCGGTGGCGATACGCTCGCCGAAGGGATCGCCGTCAAATATCCGGGTGATCTGACCCGCACCTTCGTCCGGGATCTGGTGGACGACATCCAATTGGTTGGAGAGCGTCATCTTGAAGAATCGGTGAGCCTGCTGCTCCAGATCGAAAAGACGGTGGTCGAAGGCGCGGGCGCTGCCGGCCTTGCCGCGTTGCTCGCCAATCCGGAGATGTTCCGTGGCCGCAATGTCGGCATCGTCCTGTGCGGCGGCAATATCGACACGCGCCTGCTCGCCAATGTCCTGCTGCGTGATCTTGCCCGTTCAGGCCGACTCGCGCGTATCAGGCTGCGTCTGCAGGACCGGCCGGGCGCTCTCTTTGGTGTATTTGGCATCTTTGCGGAGCTGAACGCCAACGTGTTGGAAATTTATCACCAGCGCGTGTTCACGACGCTTCCCGCCAAGGGGCTGATCACCGATATTGAATGCGAACTGCGCGACCGCGCCCATTTGGAGGCGCTTTTGGCGGGGCTGGCCAAGGGCGGATATGACGCCAGCCTTGTCGAATTGGCCTGATCTCTCCGTTTTAACCGTGATTTTGTTGGTAAACGATCTTTTCACGATGTCGTTCACCCGACATAAGTGAGTTCACGCCTGCGGTGTCCTATGCACCGGGCGTGGAGGTTCAACCGCAAGAGGCTCGGCAAAGGCGATGACAGCACAGTTCCGCTTTCCCCGCTTCTTCGTGACGAGCCCCGCGCCGTGCCCCTATCTGCCGGGCAAATTTGAACGCAAGGTCTTCACCGACCTGACCGGGCTTCACGCCGGTGAACTCAATGAAGCGTTGAGCAAGATCGGCTTCCGCCGCAGCCAAGGTGTCGCCTATCGCCCCAGCTGCCTCGATTGCTCCGCCTGTGTGTCGGTGCGCGTGGTCGCAGGTGAATTTGAACCCAACGCTTCCCAAAAGAAGCTGCTGCGCCGCAATGCCGATCTGGAAGTATCGGCCTGCCAGCCTTGGGCAACCGAAGAACAGTTTGCGCTGCTGCGCCGCTATCTTGGCGCGCGCCATCCGGGCGGCGGCATGTCGCAGATGGACGATATCGATTATGCGGACATGGTGGAAACGACGCCTGTCGACACCAATATCATCGAATATCGGGAACCGACGGTCGATGGAAAGCCCGGCCGCCTGATCGGTGCCTGCCTGACCGACCGGCAGGTGGATGGCCTGTCGATGATCTACAGCTTTTTTGAACCCGATCTGGCGTCGCGCCCGGGCCTTGGCACCTTCATCATCCTCGATCACATCATGCGCTCGGCAGAGGCGGGCCTGCCTTATGTCTATCTGGGCTATTGGATCGCGGGCTCCCCCCGGATGGAATATAAGACACGCTTCCAGCCGCTAGAACGGCTCGGCCCCAATGGCTGGGGCCGCTTTGAAGCGGAAGAAGCCAAGGAACGCGTCTACCCGCCCGAACTCGCACGGGTGATGATCGGGGCTTAGATCAGCCCCGCCAATGGTGAGGATGGGTCGGCATACATGCGCCGCCCCATGCGTCCGGCGCGATAGGCGGCCCGTCCGCTTTCCACCGCCAGCTTCATGGCATGCGCCATCAGGATCGGGTCCTTGGCCTCGGCAATGGCGGTGTTCATCAGCACGCCTTCACAGCCCAATTCCATCGCGACGGCGGCGTCCGACGCTGTGCCGACGCCTGCATCTACCAGCACCGGCACTTTTGCGCCCTCAATGATGAGGCGGATGGTGACGCGGTTCTGGATGCCAAGGCCGGAGCCAATGGGCGCGCCAAGCGGCATGATAGCGACGGCGCCTGCTTCTTCCAGCTGCTTGGCGGCGATGGGATCATCCACGCAATAGACCATCGGCTTGAAGCCTTCCTTCACAAGGACTTCGGTTGCCTTCAACGTTTCGCGCATGTCGGGATACAGCGTGCGGGCCTCCCCCAGCACTTCGAGCTTTACGAGATCCCAGCCGCCCGCTTCCCGCGCCAGCCGCAGCGTGCGGATCGCGTCGTCGGCGGTAAAACAACCGGCCGTGTTGGGCAGATAGGTGTATTTCTTGGGGTCGATGAAATCGGTCAGCATCGGCGCCTTCGGGTCTGACACGTTCACGCGGCGCACGGCGACGGTGATGATTTCTGCGCCAGACGCTTCAAGCGCGGCTGCATTTTGCGCGAAGTCTTTATACTTGCCGGTGCCCACAATGAGCCTGCTGGTGAAGGTGCGGCCTGCGACTGTCCAGCTGTCGCTATTCTCTGCGCCGCCGCCGACGAAATGCACGATTTCCAATTGATCCCCTTCCCCCAATTGCACCTGATGCAGCGTTGAGCGCGGCACGATTTCCCGGTTGCGTTCCACAGCGACCTTGGCCGGTTCCAGCCCGATTTCGGTCACAAGATCAGCGATCGATGCGCCTGCGCGTACCTGGCGCGGCTCTCCGTTCAACTGGATGGAAATCATGGTGCCCGTCCGTTCTTTTGCCTTTTGCTGCCGGTCCATATAGGGGAGGAACCCAGCGTCGCAACCGCACATCATCCGGAGCCTGCCCGCATGGCCGAAAAGCCTGTTATCTATGTCCTGAACGGTCCCAATCTCAACCTGCTCGGCACGCGCGAGCCGGAGATTTACGGCGCAGATACGCTGGACGATATTGCTGGGCAGCTGGAGGATCAGGCGCAGGCACTGGGCCTTGCGGTCGACGTCCGTCAGTCCAATCATGAAGGCCATCTGGTCGATTGGCTGCATGAAGCGCAGGCAATGAGGGCAAAGGCTGTGCTGCTGAACGCAGGGGCCTTCACCCACACATCGATTGCGCTGTACGACGCCATCAAGGCGATCAAGACACCGGTGATCGAGGTCCATTTGTCCAACCCGCACACGCGGGAAAGCTTCCGTCACAAAAGCTATGTGGGGCAAGCGGCCAAGGGGACCATCGCCGGATTTGGGGCGTTGAGCTATGCGCTCGCGCTGGACGCCGCCGCCAAGCTCTGACAAAGGGCGGCGAAACAACACTTTCCTCTGGGGGTCAAATGGCAGAGAAAACGGGTACGATGCAGGTAGATATCAAGCTGGTGCGCCAATTGGCCGAACTGCTGAATGAAACCGGGCTGACCGAAATCGAAGTCGAGGACGATGATCGCAAGATCCGCGTCGCGCGCACCTTGCAGGCGGCGTCTGTCGCCGTTGCCGCACCTGCTCCGGCCGCAGCCCCCGCTGCCGCGCCGGCGGCGGCACCTGTCGCCGCGCCGACAGCCCCTGCCGATCATCCCGGTGCGCTCAAATCGCCGATGGTGGGCACAGTCTATCTTGCTGCCTCGCCCGAGGCCGCGCCCTTCGTTTCGGTGGGGGACACGGTCAAGGAAGGCGACACCATCGTCATTATCGAAGCGATGAAGGTCATGAACCCCATCACCGCGACCAAAGGTGGCAAGGTAACGCAGGTTCTGGTCGCCAACGGTCAGCCGGTCGAATTTGACCAGCCGCTCGTCGTCATCGAATAACGGCGGCGGCCTCATGACAATCGAAAAACTCCTGATCGCCAATCGCGGCGAGATCGCGCTGCGCATCCACCGCGCCGCGCATGAAATGGGAATCAAGACGGTGGCCGTTCATTCGACGGCTGATGCCGATGCGATGCATGTTCGTCTTGCCGATGAAGCCATCTGCATCGGCCCACCATCTGCTAAGGACAGCTATCTCAACGTCCCCGCGATCATTTCCGCCGCTGAAATCTCAGGCGCAGATGCCATCCACCCCGGCTATGGCTTTCTGTCGGAAAATGCGCGTTTTGCGGAGATTATCGAAGAGCATAAGCTGATTTTCGTCGGCCCGAAGCCGGAGCACATCCGGACGATGGGTGATAAGGTGATGGCCAAGAAGACAGCGGGCGCCCTTGGCCTGCCGCTCGTCCCCGGCTCAGACGGCGCCATCAACGATGTTGAAGAGGCGAAGCGCATTGCGCGCGAGGTTGGCTATCCCGTCATCATCAAGGCTGCATCGGGCGGCGGTGGGCGCGGCATGAAGGTCGTGTCGAACGAGGAAGAGCTCGAAACCCAGATGCAGCAGGCCGGCACCGAGGCGAAGGCCGCCTTTGGCGACGCAACGGTCTATCTGGAAAAATATCTTGGTAATCCGCGCCACATTGAATTTCAGGTGTTCGGTGACGGCAATGGCAATGCCATTCATCTGGGGGAGCGGGACTGTTCGCTCCAACGTCGCCACCAGAAGGTTTTGGAAGAAGCTCCCTCGCCCGTCATTACCGCAGAAGAGCGCGCGCGCATGGGTGGCATCGTCGCCAAGGCCATGGCCGACATGGGCTATCGCGGGGCCGGTACGATCGAGTTCCTGTGGGAAAATGGCGAATTCTATTTCATCGAAATGAACACGCGCATTCAGGTTGAACATCCGGTGACCGAAATGATCACTGGCTTTGATCTGGTGCGCGAACAGATCCGCGTGGCGGAGGGCAAGCCTTTGTCCGTCAAACAGGAGGATCTGGAGTTTCGTGGCCATTCCATCGAATGCCGCATCAACGCGGAAGACCCGCGCACTTTTGCGCCGTCTCCCGGTACGATCAAAGCCTATCATCCTGCGGGTGGCATGCATGTGCGTGTCGATAGCGGGCTTTATGCCGGCTATAAGATCCCACCTTATTATGACAGCATGATCGCCAAGCTGATCGTTTATGGGCGGACGCGCGAGAGCTGCATGATGCGCATGCGCCGTGCGCTGGAAGAAATGGTCGTTGACGGCGTGAAGACCAATATTCCGTTGCATCAGGATCTGCTGGCCCAGCCGGATGTGATTGACGGCAATTATTCGATCAAATGGCTGGAAGAATGGTTGGCCGCTGAAGAAGCGAAGGGCTGATCCGCGCGCCCGTCGGCGGGTGCTGACGGGGCGCTTCTGCTGCTGTTAGAAGTGTCTCGAAACGGGACAATAAACTGCGTCCGAAATGGAAGAAGTTCACGCCATGGGTGACCGGACACGCCTGAAATCATTTCAATTTGGAACGAATCGCTCAACCGGTCGTTCCTGAGTCGACTTTGGCCGGGGGCTGCCTGCGCCCGTGTCGGGTTCTTACAAGCGGTGGATCGTCGGGCCTCAGGTGCTCCCGTCCCATATGAAAGAAGGGCCCCGTGCCGAAGCGCGGAGCCCTTCAAAAGTGGCTGAATAGCAAGCCTTTTAGAGCTTAGCCGTTCTTCCAGCCGCCACCCATGACCCAGTCCCAAAAGCCTTTGGTCGGGGCGGGGCGCGCCTTGTTGGTCGTCTTCATAATTTTCCCCTTGTCACACACAGTCACCGGGGGAACCGGTGACAAGGGGTAGATTGGATTCAGCCGTTATGGTTTACAAGATGTTAATTGTCTTACGCGGCCTCCGGCCTGACCTGCCGGTCGGTAAACTGGAAGAATTCGTCGCGCGGCATCGGGCGTGAGATGAAGAAGCCCTGGGCCTTGTCGCAGCCCATGGATTTGAGAAGTTCCAGCGTCTCGAGTGTCTCAACGCCTTCGGCCACAACGCTATGGCCAAGGGAGTGGGCGAGTTCGATCGTTGCATTGACGAGCACGCGGTCGCTGCGGTTGTGGTCCATCGCCGCCACGAAGCCGCGGTCGATTTTGAGCTCGGTCGCCTTGATCGTCTTGAGATATTCAAGCGTGCAATAGCCCGTTCCATAATCGTCAATGGAGACCGTCACGCCGAGGGCGGAGAGCGCGTTGACGGTTGCGAACATATCCGCCTGATTATCGACCGCCGCTGACTCGGTGATTTCGATGGTCAGCATCGCCGCCTTCACGCGGTAGCGCCGCAATGCTTCCTGCACCTTGCGGACGAAGTCTTTTCGGCTGAACATCTGGGCAGACAGATTGACCGCTACGGCCAAGCGGCCATGGGTAGCCGCAACCATCGCCAACGCCTGATCCAGCACGAAATAGGTCAGCTTGTCGATGCGGCCATGCGCTTCGGCTACCGAGACAAATTCTTCGGGCGAAATCGAACCGCGCTCCGGGTGGGTCCACCGGACAAGCGCTTCGGCGCCAGTCACGAGTCCGCTGCGCAATTCGATCTGCGGTTGATAGGCGACCCAGACTTCACCGGTTTCGATGGCGGTATCCAGTCGGCCCAGCAGCGACATGTTCCATTCTGCTTCGTTGAGGCGGGCGGGGTCATAATATTTCCAGCGGTGGCCAGCCGCCGCTGCTTCGTCGGCCGCGACCAAGGCGCTTGCATAGCGGGACCCGAGATCCGCTGATGTGCCCGATTCAATGCCAAAGGCGATGGAGACATCCACCTGCCAGTTGCCAACCGCGACGGGCATCAGGAAGAAGCTGTGGATCGCTTCCAACTGGTCTGACAGTTCGTCATGCGCAATGCCGTTGGCGACCCAGCAGAAGATGCCGTCATCGCCTTGATAGAGTGCAGACGCATTCCCCGCCTTCAGACGGGAGGCGATCTGCGTTGCGAGTACGTCTTCATTCTGGGCCAGCGCGGCGACGAGTTCGGCATAGTTTTTAACGCGGACGACAACGACGGCGTCGCCTGCGACCCCTTTGCGTTCCTTGAGCGCGAGCAGATTGGGCAAGCCGGTCAGCGGGTTCACACGCGCATCGCCTCGACGGTAGCTGCGCCAGGCCCGGATGATGAGCACGCTGGTGCACAGCAGCAAGCCGTTGGCAGGGTTCAGGTAGATGTTCCGGGCTTCAAGCAGGATCGGGCCAAAGAGCAGGGCGGCACCGCCAAAAATGCCCACGGTTACAGCGACGCGGCGACGGCCGAACCATAAGGCGATCGAACAGAGCGCGGCGAAGAGATAGCCCGGCACCCAGTCCAGATTGGTCTGGGGCCCAAGGCGCATCGTTTCAGCAGCTGTCACATGGATCAGCGCGGTGGGCACGGGCTCCCCGCCCGGAATATTCTCGGCAAAGCGGCCGGTGGAGACAAGGACGGTCTTGCCCTTCAGTGCAGACCCGGCGGTGCCATCCATCACCTGCAGCGCGCTGATCTGCGGGATCGAACGCGGGTTGATGGAATAATCTATGATGATGTCTGACCGGTCGCCCATCTTTTGAGTACTGGCCATGGCAGCGGCGAGGCTCGGAAACGCCTCGCCCTCGGCCTTCATGCTGTATGAAGCGCGCCAGGAATGGCCAAAGCCGTTGAAATAAAGCGGGACGCCAACTGTGTCGGCGACGGACTTAAAGACCAGCGCCGGCTTCTGGAACCGGCGTTCATGCGTCACGGGATCTTTGTCAAAATTGGCGCCGATAAAGGGCTTGGCTGGCAGACGGGCAAAGGCCTTGGCCAAGATGGCGTCCATTTCCGCAGAGCCGGTCGGGACAAAGACATGTTCAAAGGCCAGTTGCTTGGCGCCAGCAGAATCGATGCGATCCACCAGTTTAGCCACCTTGTTGCGGGGCCAGGGCCATTCGCCATGGGCCGCGACGGTGGGGCTATCGATGGTGACAACAACAATCTGCCCGCTGGCGTCATGGGCCCGCACATGATTGCGCATGACCCGCATGACGTCGTCCAACGGCGCAGAAATCTCCAGCAGGCCGATGAGCAGACATGCGACAAAAGCCCATAAAAGCGGGCGGTTCCGCTTTCCGGTGAGGGTCGTCCAACAGTGTTCAACGAGGTGGAGCAAGTGGGCCTCGGGTCATTTTGTTTGGACCAGATAAACCCAAAATGGTTAATTTCCTGTTCCTGCAATTTCATCGAATACCGTGAATAATCAATCCGTTTTGGCCCATATTGGTGGTAACCTTCGCGCCGGTCCGCAGGTCGTTGCGGGCATTGTCCGCACCAAATGTCTGGCCTTGCCATACCCTGTGGGTTTCGTGCATTTGGAGGGGCGGCGCAGCCCTTCGTCGCCAATGGAAGATTGATCATGAATTTTGTCCGTCAGGCGACTGCCTTGGTTTCCGTGCTGCTGGTGGCAGGGACAGCCGCTGTGGCGCAGCAGGCCCCCAAGAACATTCTCCCGCCGACGGTGACTCAGACAGCTCCGACAGCCGTGCCACTACCCGCGCCCGCCTCGGCTGTCCCAGAGGCTGTGGCCCCCGCTGTCATCGCACCGGTGGCTCCGGTCGCGCCGACCTGGTCTCTTACCGATGCCGGAAAACTTTTGGCCGTGGTGCGTGCAGTTGCCAAGCGCGGCCTCATTGCGGCGGACTATGAACCTGATGCGCTTCAGGCGGCGATTGCAGTCGGAGAAGGCGTCGCGCTCAACGATGTCACGACGCGCGTATTCACCCGGCTTGCATCCGATCTGCGCGATGGCCGCACGCCGCGCGCCGCGCGGGTGCAGTGGCTGATTGTTGATACGGATGCTGTCACTTTGCCCATCGATGTTGCGCTCTCCAAAGCGCTGGCGTCGCATGATATTGATGGCGCGCTGACGGCGCTGGAGCCCAAACATCCGGATTACGCTGCGCTCAAGGCGGAACTCGCCAGGACGCACGCCTCCGATACGGCGAAAATCAGTCTGCTGCGCGTCAATCTGGACCGCTGGCGGTGGATGCCGCAATCGCTCGGTGAAAAGCATGTGCTCGCCAATGTCCCCGAATATATGGTTCGGGTGAATACCTATGGACGCAACATTGCGGCCTACCGCGTCATTGTCGGCAAAAAGGATACGGCCACGCCGCAGCTCTCGGCCAACGCCGTCGGCATTGTCGTGCATCCGCCCTGGCAATTGCCGCAGAGCATCATCCGGCAAGAGGTGGGTCCGCTTATTGCCCGCGATCCCGCCGCCGCGCGGGCACGGGGTTATGTCTGGACGGGGTCGGGCAAGACGCTGTCCGTTGTGCAAAAGCCGGGGCCGACCGCCGCACTCGGCCAGTTGAAGATCGACATGCCCAATGGCGAATCGATCTTCCTCCATGACACGCCCAACAAGACGCTGTTTGCCAATAACCCGCGCGCCTATAGCCATGGGTGCCTGCGCACCGAGCGGGCGTTTGAACTGGGCATTCTGCTTAGCCTTATCCAATCGGGCGAACGGCTTGATGACGTGACGGTGCGGGAACGGATCGCTGATGATCTCGTGACCCTCATCCGCGCCGGTAAGACAGCGAAATATCCGTTCAATGAATCGATCCCGGTTCATATCGGCTATTTCACAATGGCAACGGCAGGCGGAAAGGCGTTGCAGAGCTTCCCGGATCTTTATGGTCGTGATGTGCCAGTTGTTGCGGCCTTTGCCCGGCCCCGTGTGGACCAGCCGACCGCGCTTCCGCCCGTAGCCCCGCCCCCGGTGGCGTCTGCGCCGCCGACGCCGGTCGGTTGATCGCCCGCAATCCATTGAAACAATTGGGTGGGCGTTGGATGGTGTGAACGACACCACCAATGTCCATTTGCGTCATCATTGCGCAACAATGCATGCTAGGCTGGCATTTTTGTTACGAATCTGTTATACTCCGTCTCGACAGCGGGGTTCACCCGCACCCGGATAAAGTTGTCCAGACCAAAAGCCTTGGCGCACCCTGCGTTGCCGTTCTTTCTGACGCGCGCATCCTGCGATGGCTCCATGGACACATCGGTTGGAAAGGTCGCAGTAAATGTCTTCTAGCGCGTTGAATTTCGTCGTCGGCGATTATGTCGTTTACCCCAAGCATGGCGTTGGCCGTGTTGTGGAACTGCAAAGCTCTGAAATCGCCGGCATGAAGCTGGAACTTTATGTTCTGCGCTTTGAAAAAGAGAAAATGACGCTCCGCGTTCCGACTAACAAGGCGGAAAGCGTCGGCATGCGCAAGCTGTCGTCCGACAAGCAGATGAACGAAGCGCTCATCACCCTGAAGGGCAAGCCCAAGGTCAAGCGGACCATGTGGTCGCGCCGTGCGCAGGAATATGAAGCGAAGATCAATTCGGGCGACCTTGTGTCGATTGCCGAAGTGGTCCGCGATCTGTTCCGTCCGGAAGATGCGCCGGAGCAGAGCTATTCCGAACGCCAGATCTTCGAAGGTGCGACAAGCCGCCTTGCGCGCGAACTCGCAGCCATGGAACAGACCGATGAGAAGGCGGCCGCCGTCAAGATCATCGAGATCCTGAAGAAGGCAGCGCCGCAATATCAAAAGGTTGCAGCCGAGGCTTAATCGGCCGCGCTGGCACATCCCAGATTCGAAGAGGGCGGTCAGTTTGGCCGCCCTTTTTGTTTGACGCATCGCTCCGTCAATGTGTATTATATGAATAATACAGTGAATGAGGTGTGATCATGCGGAATGGAATTCTGGCGGGCCTGCTGGCCGTAACACTGACACTTGGCGGGTGCGGCCGCGGCGGAGCAGAACAAGGCCCGGAAGAGACGCGATCCTTTGCCTTGCGGGACTTTGATCGGGTGACGCTGAACGGAGCCGATGATGTGAATGTCATTTATGGCCGCGACTTTGCAGTGGTCGCGGCCGGTCCGCAAAACGCGCTCGACCGTCTGGACATCCGCAAGGACGGGACCACTCTGGTGGTCGGCCAAAAGGAAGACAAAGGCTGGACGATCGGGTGGGACAAGCACAAATCCGCCGCGATCGTGACGGTCACCTTGCCATTGATCCGCGCGGCGACATTGTCCGGCGCAGGGGACATGAACGTCGCCAGCGCTACGCCTGAAGATGCCTTTACGGCGCGCCTGTCCGGCTCCGGCAATATGACTGTGGCCAATAGCCGCGCAAAGGCGGTTGATCTGACACTGACCGGGGCGGGCAGCATGAAATTGCGGGGGCTTGCCGACAGCGTGACAGCGCAGCTGACGGGGTCTGGCAGCGTGGATGCGGTCGGCCTGACCGCGCGGGACGTGACGGTTGACCTGTCCGGGGCCGGGAGCATCTCGGCCAGCGCAAGTGAGCTTGCCACAGGCACCTTGTCGGGCGTCGGCAATGTCGACATTGCGGGGTCCGCGCGCTGCGCTGTCCGCAAGACGGGCATTGGCGAGGTTCGCTGCGGCGTCGCGCGGGAATAGGGATCGCTTGCCCCGGGCGGTGGCACGTTCCATACATCCCTGCATGACGCGTCTTGTCCTGATCGCCCTCTTGGCCAGTTTATCCCTGCCTGCTGCGGCTGACGCGGCGGAGCGGACCTATTCCGTGCCTGATTTTCAACGCATTCGCGTTGCCGGACCCTTTCGGGTTGAGGTCATCGCGGACCGGATGACGACAGCCCGCGCCAAGGGCAGCACCGATGCCTTGGACCGTGTCCGGCTCGACGTGCAGGGCCAGACTCTGTTTGTGCGGCTGGACCGCAGCAATTTCGGCGGATCGGACGATAAGGGGCCGCCTGCCCTCATCACCCTTCACGCGCCCGCCCTCCGCGAAGCCACGCTCGCGGGCAGCGGGTCCCTCTCGCTTTCCGGCATGAAGGGGCTGCGCGTCGCGGTCGTTGTGGAAGGCTCCGGCAGCCTGACCGCCAACAATGTTCAGGCCGACAGGATGGATATTGGCGTGATCGGCACGGGTCGTCTGACGCTGTCCGGAAAAGCCAAGTCCGCCACCCTGACCGGCCGGGGTGCAGGGTCCGTCAACGGGGGTGCGCTCATCGTTGATGATTTGAGCGTCACCTGGGAAAGCGCGGGGGACGCAACCTTGGCGGCCACACGCACCGCCAAAATCACGTCGACAGGCACGGGCAATGTCACCGTCTCGGGCAAACCGGGGTGCACCGTCACCAATGGCGGCAATGGCCAGGTGACCTGCGGGCAATAGGTCCGGCGGTGCTGCGGCCCGCCCTTAAATCAGCGACAGATCGGCCAGTTCGCTCAACAGGGTCGGCGGCAGGTCAGACACATCTTCGCCTTCGCGGACGCTGCCCAGATCGGCGGGCGCGTCCTTGTCTTCCAGATAGCGCCAGCCCTGATGCGCGCGCCGGGCGATCGGGCTGACGGGGACGACCTTCGCCTCCAGCACGATGTTGACGCGGCCTTCAGGCGTGTCTTCAAAGCCCAAGACCCGCGCGCGGCCCACCAGCTGGTGCTTGATGATCCAATAGAGCGAGCCGCCGTCGAGAATCTCGGCGTGGCGCTTGGGCAGATAGCGTGTGGTCAGGCGGACGGTTCCGCCCATTTGGTTGGCGTCGATACGTTGCGCGAGATCGGCAAAGGCGGCGCCGCCGAAGGCCACGCGGGAAAGGTGTAGCGGCATCAGGCAGCGAGCTGAGCGAGGGATGCAAGGCCTAGGAAGCTGAAGAAGCCCATGACGTCTGTCATCATTGTCACAAAAACTGCGGAGGATACCGCTGGGTCCACATTGAGCCGGTCGAGCGTGACGGGCACCATGATGCCTGCAAGGCCTGCGACGAGATTATTGATTACCATGGCTGAACCCATGACAAGGCCAAGCATCGGATTTCCATAAATGAACCCAACGGCGGATCCGATGAGCAGACCCAGCGACAAACCGTTGGCAATAGCGATTCTCAATTCCCTGAAGATCATTCGGGTTGTGTTGGAACTTGTCAGTTCATTCGTGGCAATGGCACGCACGACGACGGCAAGGGTCTGAGTGCCCGCATTGCCCCCCATCCCAGATACAATTGGCATTAGAACTGCAAGCAACGCCAGTTTGGCGATCTCGCCCTGAAACATGCCAACGACACTAGAAGCAATAATCGCGGTGCCCAGATTGACAAAAAGCCAAGTCAGGCGGGTTTGCACGGTCAGGAAGATTGGCTCGTTAATGTCGCCTTCACCGGCGCCGGAGAGCTTGAGGATGTCCTCGCTCGCCTCTTCCTGAATGATGTGCACGATGTCATCGACCGTGATCATCCCGACAAGGCGGCCTGATGGATCGACCACGGCGGCCGAGATCAGGCCATATTTCTGGAATCGCAGCGCGACTTCTTCCTGATCCATCTCGACCGGAATCAGCGTCTGCTCCCGCTTCAT
Organism: uncultured Sphingomonadaceae bacterium; assembly: GCA_937996655.1. Lineage (GTDB taxonomy): Bacteria > Pseudomonadota > Alphaproteobacteria > Sphingomonadales > Sphingomonadaceae > Aquisediminimonas. The sequence goes on from CALKUK010000024.1 coordinate 20,549, forward strand.
GACATCGGCCATGCTGACGCCGCGCGGTGTGCGCAGCACCCAGCTGAGATGGCAGGTGCCGACAGGGCGGTGCTGCGGATCAACGACAAAGACTTCCCAGAAATCTGTTGTCAGATCCTGATTTTCACGCAGATAATCGATCACCTGCCCCACGGACCAATGTTCGGGCACCGCGATCAGCTCGCGCTGCATCAGGCGGCCGGCGGATTCTTCCGGGTAGGACAGCGCTTCTTCAATGGCGGCGCGGTCATCAGGGGCCAGCGCGCGGAGAACGGCGCGCTGGTCGTCCTCCTCCATATCCTCGATGATGGCGACGGCGTCATCGGTATCGAGTTCTGCGGCAATATCGGCCACCTGCTCGGGCGCCAGATCGTCGATCAGGTCCTCACGGACATAATCGTTCATTTCCGCAATGACGTCGGCGTCGATTAGGTCGGACAGTGCGCGCACCAGCGCGCGGCGGTCATCCGCCGGGGTCTGTTCGATCAGGTCGGCGATGTCGGCGGGGTGGAGCGGCGCGACGAGCGTGCGTGCGCCATCATCGTCGCCATCATCGACGGCGGCGAGAACGTCGCGCACAAATTCCCGCTTCAGGTGGTCGTCTTCGTCCAGCTGGTTTTCGACCACGGGGTCGGCGGTGCGGGTGATGTCGGTTTCGCTCATCGTCCCTTCCGTCAGGCTGGCGTTCAACGTTGCGTGGTTAGGCGCGCTGATTCCGCATGGCAAGCTTTGCCTTCCATCCCGGCAAAGCGTTGCTAGATTGGGAGGATGACAGACACATTTCTTCTTTCCGTGCTCGATCAGTCTCCGATTGAGGAAGGCCACACGGCAGCGGACGCGCTGCGCAATACGATTGACCTTGCCCAGACGTGCGATGCGGCGGGATATCACCGCTATTGGCTGGCCGAACACCACGCCTCGCCGGGGCTGGCCGGTTGTGCGCCAGAGGCGCTGATGGGCCCGGTGGCGCTCGCCACCCACCGCATCCGTCTGGGGTCCGGGGGAATCATGCTGCCGCATTATTCCCCGTTCAAGGTTGCCGAGACGTTCAAGCTTCTCGCTGCACTGGCGCCGGACCGGATTGACCTTGGTCTAGGCCGAGCGCCGGGCACGGACGGACGGACCTCTTATGCGCTCCAGCGGGATCGGTCCCGCCGGATGCCGGTCGATGACTTCCCTCAGAATCTGGCGGAGGTGCTGGCGTATCTCGGCAATGGCCTGCCCGAGGATCACCCCTTTGCCAGCCTGAAGGACACGCTGCCGAAGGGCGGCGGTGCCATTGAGCCTTGGTTGCTCGGCTCGTCCGTCGAGAGCGCGGCTTGGGCCGCAGAGGTGGGGCTGCCTTATTGCATTGCCGATTTCATCAATTCAGACGGCCTGCCGCAGGCTGAGCTTTACAAGCGCCACTTCCGCCCGTCGCGCTGGCTGGATAAGCCGTATCTGATGGTCGCCAGCTGGGCGATTGCGGCGCCGACACGCGCCGAGGCGGAACGTCTGGCCGTGCCCGCGCGCATGATGTTCCACCATCTGGTGCGCGGAGAGCTGATCCCCGTGCCGTCGGTTGAAAAGGCGGAAAGCTGGGCTGCAACTGTGGTGGATGCGCCGCAGCGCAATCGCCGCTCGATCCTCGGCAGTCCTTCTGAGGTGAAGGCGCAGGTGGATGATGTGGCTGCCCAATTTGGCGCGGATGAGATGATGCTCGTCAACATCATGCCTGACCATGAAGCCCGCAAGCGCAGCTATCGTCTGATCGCTGCCGAATATGGGCTGGCATCGCCTGCCCAAGCCGCGTAGGGGCGGGCGCAGTTTTTCATCAGCAGAAAGTCCAGCCATGGCCGATACCCTGACCTTCACCCTCGAAACCGGCGACGTTGTCATCCAGCTGCGTCCCGATCTCGCCCCCGGCCATGTGGCCCGCATCACGGAACTGGCCCAGGAAGGCTTTTACGATGGCGTCGTGTTCCACCGCGTCATCGCTGGCTTCATGGCGCAGGGCGGTGATCCCACCGGCACCGGCATGGGCGGTTCGGACAAGCCCGACCTCGCGGCTGAATTCAACGCAGAACCCCATGTGCGCGGCACTTGCTCCATGGCGCGCGCGATGAACCCGAACAGCGCCAACAGCCAGTTCTTCATCTGCTTCGACGATGCAGGCTTCCTTGACCGTCAATATACGGTTTGGGGTCAGGTCACGTCGGGCATGGAACATATCGACGCGCTGCCCAAGGGTGAGCCGCCCGCAAAGCCCGGCAAGATCGTCAAGGCGACGGTCGCCTAATCAGCCTGATAGAGATGGACCAGCCAGTCGCGGAACAACCGCACTGGCTGGCTTTCCAGCGCGCGCGGCCGGCAGGCGAACCAATAGCTGTAGGGGCTGCGCACCTCGATATCCGCAAACATCCGGACGAGCCGTTCATCGGCATAATCGGCGAGCAGATTCTGGTGCAGGAAGGCAATGCCCATGCCTTGGGCTGCCGCTTCCAGCATCAGCTGGCCTGAATCATAATAATCGATGGCTGCGGGCTCCAGATCGGGCAGGCCGACGGCTTCGCGCCAGGCGTCAAAGGTTTCTTCCAGTTCGCGGTGGATCATCACCGTCATCTCCCCCACCTGTTCCGGTCGGGTGATGGCATGCGGCCCCTGCACCAGGCGGCGCGCCCCCACGGTGTAGATGTTGTCGCGATAGATGCGGACGCCATAAAGTGCGGGGTCCAGTTCCCCGGCGAGAGCGATCGCGCAATCCAGACCATCCCCCAGACGCGACAGAGAATGGGCCGCTGTATCCAGATCGATATGGAGCTGCGGATGCACTTTGCGCATCGCCGGAAAATGCGGGATCAACCGTTGCGATGCGAAAAGCGACGGCACGCCGAGCCGCAAGCGCATGACATGGTCACGCGATGTCATCGTCTCGATGGCGTCGCCCAGCATTTCGATGGGCTGCGAGACGAGCCCCATCAACTCCTCGCCATCCTCATTCAGGCGGATCGACTGATGCCCGCGTTCAAATAGGGGGCGGCCCACAAAGGCCTCCAGCGATTGAATTCTGCGGCTGAGGGCAGGGGACGACAGCGACAGTTCTTCAGCCGCCGCCTTGATAGACCCGAGACGGGCCACTTGGACAAAGGCTTCAATGGCAGCAAGGGACGGGAGGCGACGCATTGCAGAGTTATACCTTACGATTGCATAAACTGCAATCACGGTTTTTCATTTCGCATTTGCACAAAAACTGGGTGCAGTGCACATAGAGGGTGCCTTTCAGGCATCCTCTCCTATACAAACTTTCATAGGCCAGTCCTTCGGGGCTGGCCTTCTTTTTTGTGCCTCGTGTCCGCTGCAAGTCACCGACATTCCCCGCTTTTTCGCGTTGCCATCCGGACTGTTAGGCCTTGCCTCCAGAGCCGGCCGCTGCCCGCGCCCGCGAAATGGCTATGATTGAAAAGGCCAGATCTTCGGGCTTAAGCCCCACAATTCCGTCTATTTTTAAGACCACTCCCGACGACGGTGGAGGCCCGCATCGCCATGTCCTGGCATGGTGCCCAAGAGTGCAGCCTCTAGCCTGTGCCCGCTCGTGTGATCCGGATAGCGGGGCCCAAAATCGATTTGAGTCGACTCGTGTTCGGCAGTCAACGCGGACAAGACGCCCCAAATGGTCGTTCTTTTCCGATGGATGGCATTTCGCCCCACGCCTTCAGTCTTTTTCGCACCTGCACAAAAGGTCATGTTTTGGCCTGCCTTGGAGCAAGCCAAACCTATGCCTTATCGGTCCCGTGCGGGCGAGGCCAAGGGGTCGAGGGGCTTGATCCGGGCGATGACGTAGAAGATCAGCAGCACGAGAATGGCCGAGGAGAGGTAGTAAGGGAGCGGTCCCCAGATTTCATACAGGCCAACGCCAATGGACGGCCCAAGCACAAAAGAAGCGCCATTGACCGAGGTGACACGGCCGGCCACCGATCCCTGAAGCTTGCGGTCAACCGCGAGCGACGCCCCTGCCGTGAAGGCTGGTCGCGTAAAGCCAAAGCCGACACAGGCAATCGCATAGGCCGTGGCGATACCGTAGAGTGACGCCGCCGTGCCGGTGAGCGCCGTGCCAACCGCCGCGACGCCGAGGCCGACGACGACCATCTTGCGCGGCTCCAGATTGAACAGGGGGATCAGCCCCCATTGCACCAGCAGCGCCGCACCTGCGCCGATCATCAGCACGATGCCGATCGCCTGCTGCGAATCCGCCAGCGGCAGATGCAGCCGGTCAATCACAAGAAAGCCGACGGCCTGCCCCGTCATCGCCTGAGCATGGCCCATGACGAGCCCGAGCAGCATCCACGGCCAGATGCGTGGATCCCGTAGGGCGAGGGGTTTGGATTGGGGGGAGGTCGCGGCCGTCACGCTGCCGCCCGTCGGCGCGCCGCCGATAGAGGGGTAGCTGACGGCGGCACCATGTCCCGCATCGGTCGGCAGATCGTCCCGCAAATAGCGGTAGACGAAGAACAACACGATCGAACCAAAGAGTGCGAAGATAAAGGCAGGGCCCGCAAGCCCGACGACGGGAAGTCCGACCAGCCAAGGTGCTGCAGCCGGGCCGAGGATGGTGCCTAGCCCAAAGGCCGAGCCGAGCATGGTGAGCGCCTTTGTGCGTTCTTTACGCGACGTGCGCAGCGCGACCATCGCCTGCGCTGCCGGTGGTGCTGCCGCCCCGAAGATGCCGTACAGCATGCGCGCGGCAATGAAGGTGACCATGGTGACAACCGGGCCCAACACCTTGTGCAGGCCCAATGTCAGCACGATTCCGCACAGGCCGACCGAGGACACAAAGCCGACCAGCCCGAGCATCACCATCTCTCGCCGTCCGTCCCTATCGGACCGGCGCGCCCATTTCGGTGCTGAGAACACCCAGATGGCCGCCGATACCGAAAAGGCGGCGGCGATGACGCTGTCGGCCACACCAATAGTGCGGCCCAAGGTGGGCAAGACAGACTGGAGCGCCGTATTCCCGGCGCCGGTAATCAGCATGACAAGGAACAGGAGCGTAAAATCGCGGTTATTCTGCCGGGCATCAGCCATTGGCCGGCGCCTTTGACCAAGCGTAAGCGCGCTCTACGCGTGCAACTTCAAGGTTATAGGAGCTGTACCAGTGCGCACGACCCTGTTCCCGAATGGTGGTATGTTCCGGGTGGTCGCGCCAGTCACGGGCCGCATTGTCATCGGCCCAATAGCTAACCGTGATGCCAAAGCCGTCGTCCCCGCGGGTCGAGACCATGCCGCAATAGCCGGGCTGCTGCGCGGCAAGGCTTGCCATCATCCGGGCGGCCTGTTGATAGCCGTCCTCATCAAAAGCGGTGCGTGTCGACGCAAAGATCACGGCGATGTCGCCTTTCCGGTCGTCTCCCATAGCCTTTCCGATACCCACCGCTCGCGGCATGTGAAACCCCTTTAATGGCCAAAAGGGGTTGAAACCCCTTCACCGGTCTGCAAACTGTCCCCAAGTCATTCTGAGGAGTACAATGCCCGCATGACAAGTAGCCGCGTTGCCGCGACCCGATGGTTGCAGAAGAAGCCATGGCGTCCTTGGGCAATGTTCTTTCGCGGGTTCCTTAAAAATCCGGTCATGGTGGGTGCGGTCATTCCATCAACGGACCGGCTTGTCACCCATATGCTGAGCAAGGTCGATTGGAGCGCATGTAAACTCTTTGTCGAATATGGCCCAGGTGTCGGTACTTTCAGTCAACAGATCCTAAAAAATCTAGCGCCTGAAGCAACTTACGTCGCAATCGACCTCAATCCGGATTTCATCGACTTCCTGTCAGCGACCATCAAAGACAGCCGCTTCCGCCCAATTCACGGCTCCGCAGCCGATGTTGAACAGATTGTCCGGGACAGCGGTTACACCCATGCGGACTATGTCTTGTCGGGCCTTCCCTTCTCAACGCTGCCGGCAGGTGTCGGCGCGTCGATCGCGGCGGCCACGGCGCGCGTCCTGCGGCCCGGCGGTGCCTTCCTCGTTTATCAATATCGGGCAAAGGTCCGGGATTTTCTGTCGCCTCATTTTCCGCGCATCGACAAAGCCATTGAATATTGGAACATTCCGCCCTGCTTTCTTTTCTGGGCTTGGAAGCCTGACATCAAATAACCTTGCCAGTCCGGCTGCGCCCCGATAGCGGGCGCGCAACCACCATCCATTTTTGCACATCCTCTGGGGGAAAAACCGTGACTGCTGCCACTCTTGATGTTGTTGCCGTGGGCAACGCGATTGTCGATATTATTGCTGCGGCTGAAGACAGCCTGATCGACGCCGAAGGCTTGACCAAGGGCGGCATGCAGCTCGTCGACGCTGCACGCGCCGATGTGCTCTATGGAAAAATGGGGACCGCGCACGAAATCTCGGGCGGGTCGGCGGCCAATACGATTGCGGGCATGGCGGCACTGGGCCGGAAATGCGGTTTCATCGGGCAGGTGGCGGATGACCAGTTTGGCAAGGTCTTCAGCCATGATATCCGCGCCATTGGTGTGGAATTCACGACCCCGATGCGCGGGGAAGAACCGCCGACTGCGCAGTGCCTGATCTTTGTGACGCCCGATGGCCAGCGCACGATGAACACGTTCCTAGGTGCTTCCCAGTTTCTGCCGGCCAAGGCGCTCGACAAGACGATGATCGAGCGGGCGGCGGTGCTCTATCTCGAAGGCTATCTTTGGGATCCGGAAGAGCCACGCGCTGCGATGCGCGAAGCCATTGCCATTGCGAAGAGTGCGGGCCGCAAGGTTGCCTTCACATTGTCCGATAATTTCGTGATCTCCCGGCATGGCGATGATTTCCGCACGCTGTTGCAGGACGGCGCCATCGACATTCTGTTCGCCAATGAAGGCGAAATCTGCACCCTGATGGCAACGGACGATTTTGAGGCTGCCGTGACTGCTACTGCACCGCTTGTCCCGACGCTGGTCGTCACGCGCAGCGAAAAGGGGGCGATTGCCCTTCAGGGCGGGGAGCGGGCTCAGGTGTCGGCAGAGCCGATCGACAAGGTCGTCGATACAACGGGGGCCGGGGATTTGTTTGCCGCAGGTTTCCTCGCCGGGCAGGCCGAAGGCCGCAGCTTGGCGGAAAGTCTGCTCATGGGCTCGGTTTGCGCTGCGGAGATCATCTCGCATTACGGGCCGCGCCCGGAAGCGGATTTGCAGGCCTTGGTCGCCGCCCGTTTGGGCTGAGGAGGCCTGACCCCGCCGCGCTTTCGGCCGGAGCGCAGTCTTTCAAGCAAAAAAAGGGGGAGGCCGAAGCCTCCCCCCAAGTTCCCCCTCCTGAAATTGCGACCCAGGAGTTGTATAGTCGTGTGATTAGTTGATCGGTGGCACGCTGGTCGGCGGCGCATCAGCATCCGCTTCATGCACTTCAACCAGACCACGGCCCACATGGCTGCGGCTGCGGCTGTACCCGAAATAGACAAGCAAACCGATGGCGGCCCAGATGGCAAACAGCATCTGGCTCTTCGGATCGAGCTTGTAGAACAGATAGAGGCAGCCCAGCACCGAGATGGGCGCTGTCAGCCAGATAGCCGGCGTGCGGAATGGGCGGTGCCGTGTCGGATCGGTCCGACGGATGACGATCACGGCAATCGAAACCGCCGCAAATGCAAACAGCGTGCCCGAGTTGGAGATATTCGCCAGCAGACCAACCGGGAAGAAGGCCGCGAACAGCGCAACCGCAATCCCCGTCAGGATCGTGATGACGTGCGGAGTGTTGTATGTCGGGTGGATCTTCGAGAAGGACTCCGGCAGCAGGCCATCACGGCTCATGACGAAGAAGATGCGCGTCTGGCCAAACATCATCATCAGGATAACCGAGGGCAGAGCGAGACCGGCGGCAAGGCCGATCAGGTTGCCGACCTGTGGCCAGCCGATTTCACGCAGCGTCCAGGCCAAGGCTTCCTTGGAACAGACAACCGCTTGATCGCCCATCGCCGCGCATTGTGCAGCGAGTTCGCGGCTGCCGGGCTCAAGACCCAAGCCGCTCGCATCCAAGACCGGCTGTGCGCCGACCGAGCCGATGACCCCGGCTGCGACGAGCAGGTAGAACACGGTGCAGACCGCCAGACTTCCAATAAGGCCGATGGGCATGTTGCGTTGCGGATTCTTGGTTTCTTCTGCCGCCGTTGAGACGGCGTCAAAGCCGACATAGGCAAAGAAGATCGAGGCCGCCGCCGCGCCGATGCCGCCAAAGCCGAGCGGTGAGAACGGCTCAAAATTCTGCATCTTCATCACGGGCACGGCAAGGATGATGAACAGCGTCAGCGCCGATACCTTGATGGAGACGAGGATCGAATTGACCGTCGCGCTTTCCTTCGTGCCGATGACGAGAAGCCATGTGACGAGCCCGGCAATCAGCATCGCGGGCAGGTTGATCATGCCCCCGTCGTACGGCCCGCGGACGAGAAGATCGGGGATGTCGATGCCAAAGGCGTTTTCAATGAGCCCGACAACATAGCCGGACCAGCCGACCGACACCGCCCCTGCGGCGACGGCATATTCTAAGATGAGGGCCCAGCCGACCATCCAGGCCAGCAATTCACCCATCACGGCATAGCTGTAGGTATAGGCGGAGCCCGATACGGGCACCATCGCCGACATTTCGGCGTAACAAAGGGCAGCTACGGCACAAACGAAGCCCGCGATGATGAAGCTGATCATCATGCCGGGGCCTGCCTTTTGGGCAGCCTCGGCGGTCAGGACGAAAATGCCGGTGCCGATAACGGCGCCGATTCCGAGCATGGTCAGCTGGAATGCGCCCAGTGACCGATGTAGCGACTTCTTTTCAGCAGTCGCCAAAATCGCATCAAGCGGTTTGACGCGGTCGAACAACATGAATGTCTCCCCAAGACTTTGGTTCTTGGGATAGGCAACCTAAGGGCTAATCAGGCCTGCGCAACAAAATATCAGCGCGGAATCATGGCGCCCAGCTGTTTTCCACCGAAAATGTGCACATGGAGGTGTGGAACCTCCTGATGCCCGTGCCCGCCGATGTTGGCGAGCAGGCGATAACCAGGGGCAGGCAGGCCCAATTGCCGTGCGACTTCCCCCACCGCGCGGATGAAGCCCGCGATTTCGGCGTCTTCTGCCTTGGTCGTAAAATCGTCCCAGCTCACATAGGCGCCTTTGGGAATGACAAGGACGTGGACGGGGGCCTGCGGGTTGATGTCATGAAAGGCGAGCGCGAAGTCATCTTCGAACACGGTCCGGTTCGGGATCTCGCCGCGCAGAATTTTGGCGAAGATGTTCTGATCATCATAAGGGGCAAGCGCATCAATCGGCACGGGCTATTCCTTTCGGGACGCTTTTTCGGCGATGCCGGACACGCCATCCCGCGCGTCGAGTTCGGCCAGAACATCACAGAGCGGCACACCACGGTCAGCCAGCAGGACGAGCAGGTGGAACAGCAGGTCCGCCGCCTCCCCCGTTAGGGCTTTGGCATCTTCCGACAGGGCAGCAATGATTGTTTCCGTCGCCTCTTCGCCAACCTTCTGCGCGATTTTGCCGCGGCCCTTGGCCGTCAGCCGGGCAACATAGGATGACTCAGGGTCCGCGCTGCGGCGCGCCTGAATGGTGCTTTCCAGCCTGAAGAGTGTGTCTGCCATGCCCCGGCCATGCGCGGGACGCCCTGAGACGTCAAGACTTTGGGCGACGTCAGGACTTGGGATCATCGCCCTGTTTGCGAGACCGGCTGCCACGATGTCCGATCACCACACCTGCAATGCCAAGCAGGAGAATGGCGATTTCTTCCCCGCGGAAAGCGCGGACCGGTGGGTCGGCCGGGGCGGCATGCGCCGCGAGGGCAGGTGCCGCCGCTGCCAAAGCCAGTGAGGTGAGCAAAGTCCGAAACAACGCAACGCGCACAGGTCATCCCCCGATTCGGCGGAACCGCCAAGGGCTGGTTAACAGGATGTGGTTGAATTTAACGCCAAATTGGTGGTTAATTGCAGCGGAGCGTCATTCCGATGGTTAATGCGTGATTGGCGTGCGGACCGGAATTCCGGCCGCCGCCAGCGCATGGTGGGCGTCGCTGATCGTCGCTTCGCCAAAGTGGAAAATGGAGGCCGCCAGCACCGCGCTCGCATGGCCCTGCGTCACGCCTTCCACCAGATGCTGCAATCCGCCGACTCCGCCGGACGCCACCACGGGCACGGCGACGGCATCTGCGATGGTGCGGGTCAACGTCAGGTCATAGCCGTCGCGCGTGCCATCCCGGTCCATCGAGGTGACGAGGATTTCGCCAGCGCCCAGCTCTGCCAGCCGGATCGCATGTTCAACCGCATTGATGCCCGTCGGGCGGCGGCCGCCATGGGTATAGACTTCCCAATGATCGCCATTGCGCCGCGCATCCACGCTCGCCACGACGCACTGGCTGCCAAAGCGGCTGGCAATGTCGGCGACGACCTCGGGCCGTGTGACGGCAGCGGAGTTGACCGCCACCTTATCAGCCCCCGCCAGCAGCAGCGCGCGGGCATCTTCATGCGTGCGCACGCCGCCGCCCACGGTCAGCGGCATGAAGCAGACTTCCGCCGTGCGGGCGACCACATCAAGAATGGTGTCGCGCCCTTCATGGCTGGCGGCGATGTCGAGGAAGCAGAGTTCATCCGCGCCCGCCGCATCATAGGCGCGGGCGGCTTCGACCGGGTCTCCCGCGTCGATCAGATCGACAAAGTTCACGCCCTTGACGACGCGGCCATTGGCCACATCAAGGCAGGGAATGACGCGGATACGGACGGTCATGCGTTCGCCAGCGCAATGGCGGTCGCCAGATCGAGCCGGCCATCATAGAGCGCGCGGCCAGTGATCACGCCTTCAATGCCGTCAACCGCATGGATGGCGAGCATGCGGATGTCCGCGATCCCGGCCACACCGCCACTTGCGATAACGGGAATGTCGGTTGCGCGCGCCAGATCTACCGTGGCTTGCACATTGCAGCCTTTGAGCATCCCGTCGCGCCCGACATCGGTGAAGAGGAGCGATGCAACGCCCGCATCTTCAAAGCGGCGGGCGAGGTCGAGCACTTCCATGTCCGATTTTTCCGCCCACCCGTCGGTTGCGACAAAGCCGTCACGGGCATCGACAGCCACCACAATCCCGCCCGGAAAATCGCGGGCCACGCCCTTCACAAATTCAGGGTCTTTGAGCGCTGCTGTGCCGATGACGATCCGCGACACGCCAAGATCAAACCAGCGTTCCACCGACTCGCGGTTGCGGATGCCGCCGCCCAGTTGGACATGGCCGGGGAAGGTGCGGACAATGCTCTCGACCGCATCGGCATTCACGGCATGCCCGGCAAAGCTGCCGTCGAGATCGACCACATGCAGGTGCTGCGCGCCGGCTTCGGCAAAGAGCATTGCCTGTGCCGCAGGATCATCCCCATAGACCGTTGCCCGGTCCATATCGCCTTCGGCAAGACGGACCACCTGCCCGCCCTTCAGGTCAATTGCGGGAAAGACAATCAGGCTCATGGACGCCACTCCAGAAAACGGGAGAGAAGGGAAAGGCCAAAACGCTGGCTCTTTTCCGGGTGGAATTGCACACCGACGCGATTGTCGCGCCCGATGGCTGCGACGACAGCACCGCCATGCTGGGTGGTCGCCAACACATCGTCGCCGTCAAAGGCGTAGCTATGCAGAAAATAGGCCTCGCCTGCCTCAATCAACGGATGGGGCGACGTAGGTACGACATCGTTCCAGCCCATGTGCGGGATCTTGATCGCGGGGTCGGTCGGTTCAATCAGGCGCACGGTGCCTTTGACCCAGCCGAGCCCGGCATGACGGCCATGTTCTTCACCGGCTTCGGCCATCAATTGCATGCCCACGCAAATGCCCAGAAAGGGTTTGGCGCCGGGGCCGGTTGCCGCATTCAGGGCATCGACCATGCCGGGAATGGCAGACAGCGCCCCCATGCAATGGGCAAATGCCCCAACACCGGGCAGGACAATACGCTCGGCAGACAGCACCTGAGCGGGATCACTGGTGACGCGAATGTCCTCAGCCCCTGCCGCCTTCAGCGCATTTTTAACCGATTGAAGATTGCCCGCGCCGTAATCAATCAGCGCGACCGGGCCGGTCACAGCATTCCCTTGGTCGACGGGATTGAGTCGGCTTTGCGCGGATCAATCTCCACTGCGACGCGCAAGGCACGGGCCAGCGCCTTGTAGCAGCTCTCGACCACATGATGGTTGTTGCTGCCATACAAGTTTTCGACATGGAGCGTGATGCCGGCCGCCTGCGCAAAGCTGTGGAACCAATGCTCGATCAGCTCGGTGTCCCATTCGCCCAGGCGCGGCATGCTAAAGTCGGCTTTGAACACGAGCCAAGGCCGTCCCGAAATGTCGAGCGCACAACGCGTCAGCGTTTCGTCCATCGGCGCGTAAGCATGGCCGTAGCGCGTGATGCCCTTCTTATCGCCCAAGGCTTTGGCGATGGCTTCCCCGATGGCGATGCCCGTATCTTCGGTCGTATGATGCTGGTCGACGTGCAGGTCGCCTTTGGTCAGGACTTTCAAGTCGATCAGCGAATGGCGCGACAATTGTTCAAGCATGTGATCAAGGAATCCGATGCCTGTCGACACCTCATAGATGCCGGTGCCGTCGAGATTGACCTCGACGCTGATCGACGTTTCGCTCGTCTGGCGCTGAACCGTGGCTGTCCGCATGGCTTGCGCCTATAGCGCGATGGGCCGCGCGTGCAACCGCTTGACCGTTCCCGCCCAAGCGTCCAACGTCGATTTCACGATGACCGATGATATGCCAGACAGCCTGATTCCTTATGACGATATCGTGCAGGAGGCCCTGCGCGCGGTCGTTGGGCGTGTGCTCGGCGGCATCAATTCGAATGAAGACCTGCCGGGCGGGCATCATTTCTACATCACATTCAAGACATATGCGCCCGGCGTTGTCATCCCAAAGCAGCTGTTGCAGCGCTTTCCCGATGAGATGACGGTGGTTCTCCAGAACAAATTCTGGGATCTGACGGTGGATGATGAAGGCTTTGAAGTCGGGCTGACCTTCAGCCAGGTGCCGACCAAGCTGTTCGTGCCTTTTGCCGCGATCACGGCGTTTGTTGATCCGGCGGTGGAATTCGCACTGCATTTTCAGGTCAACATCGACGACGTCGATACGCCGCCGACAGCCGAAGCGGGCAACGATACGCCCCGCCCGGCCGCTATCGAAGACGGCTCCAACGTCGTCACAGTGGATTTCGGGCGGAAGAAATAGGCTTCGCCGGATGCCTCTCCTCCCCCCGTTATCCTGAAACAAGTTCAGGATGACGTTTGAAGGAATAGGGATGGCATGACAGGCGATACCCGAATGGAGACCGATAGCTTTGGTCCCATCAACGTCCCCGCAGATGCCTATTGGGGCGCGCAGACCGAGCGAAGCCGCGCCAATTTCCCCTTTGGTCCGCAAGAGCGGATGCCGCTTCCGCTTATCCATGCGCTCGCGCGGGTGAAGAAGGCTGCAGCGCAGGCTAATCGCGCTGATGGGCTGGACGCCGCGCTTGCCGATGCGATCGAGCAGGCGGCGGATGAGGTGATTGCGGGCACGCTGGATGATCATTTTCCGCTCGTCATTTGGCAGACGGGGTCTGGCACGCAGACCAACATGAACGTGAATGAGGTGATTGCCGGGCGGGCGAATGAGCGGCTGACCGGGCAACGCGGCGGCAAGGTGCCGGTGCACCCCAATGATCATGTGAATAAGGGGCAGTCGTCCAATGACAGCTTTCCGACGGCCATTCATGTGGCGACGGCGATTGAAACGCACCGGCGCCTCCTGCCCGCCCTTGCGCGGTTGACGGAGGCGCTGACGGCGAAGGCGGAGCAGTTCGGGCAGATCATCAAGATTGGCCGCACACATTTGATGGACGCGACACCGCTGACCTTGGGGCAGGAGTTTTCGGGCTATGTCGCGCAGCTGATTGCGGCGCGTGCGCGGATTGAAGGCGCGGTCGTCCATAATATTCAGAAACTTGCCCAAGGCGGCACGGCGGTCGGCACCGGTCTCAATGCACCGGCGGGTTTTGATGTGGCGATGGCCGCCGCCTTGTCGCGCGATACCGGCATCGCGTTTGAACCGGCCCGCAACAAGTTCGAGGCGCTGGCGAGCCATGACGGTGCGGTCGCCTTTTCCGGGATGCTCAACGCACTTGCCGTATCATTGACCAAGATTGCCAATGACATCCGGCTGATGGGCTCCGGCCCGCGCGCGGGGCTGGGCGAGTTGCTGCTGCCGGAAAATGAACCCGGCAGCTCGATCATGCCCGGCAAGGTGAACCCGACCCAATGTGAGATGCTGACCATGGTCGTAGCCCAAGTTATCGGCAACCATCAGGCGATTACGGTTGGTGGTCTGCAGGGCCATTTGGAACTTAATGTTTTCAAACCTTTGATCGGCGCGAACCTGCTGCGGTCGGTTGATCTGCTGGCAACTGGCATGGAGGCGTTTGCCGAACATTGCATCGACGGGCTGGCGGCCAATGAGGCGCGTATTGCAGACCTTGTGTCGCGGTCGCTGATGCTGGTGACGGCCCTTGCGCCGGAGATCGGCTATGACAACGCGGCTAAGATCGCCAAGCAAGCGCATGAAAGCGGATCAACATTGCGGGAGGCGGCGCTCTCTTCAGGGCTGGTTGATGCAGCTACTTTTGACCGTGTTGTCCGGCCCGAGGCGATGCTTGGGCCCGATCCGGCGCGTTCGGGCGATTGACGCGCGGGCCCGTGCGTTGCAAGAGCGGCCATGGCCCATACCGATCAAAATGATCCGCACAAATTCAAGCGGCGCGGCATTCTCTTCATCGTCTCCTCGCCATCGGGCGCGGGGAAATCCACAATCTCGCGGAAGCTTCTGGAGTCTGATTCTGGGCTGGAAATGTCCGTGTCGGCCACGACGCGTCCGCCACGGCCCGGTGAAGTGGACGGCAAAGACTATCACTTTGTCAATCTCGACCAGTTTCGCGAAATGGTCGCCCAGAATGAGTTTCTGGAATGGGCGCATGTCTTTGGCAATCGCTATGGAACGCCGCGTGGGCCCGTTGAAAAGGCGCTGTCCGAAGGGCGCGACGTGCTGTTCGATATCGACTGGCAGGGCGCGCAACAGCTTTACCAACAGGCGGGTGGCGACGTCATCCGCGTGTTCATTTTCCCGCCGTCGATGGAAGAACTGGAGCGCCGCCTGCGTTCCCGCGGGACGGACAGCAACGAAGTCATCGAAGGCCGGATGTCACGTGCCAGCGCCGAAATTAGCCATTGGGACGGCTATGACTATGTGCTCGTCAACGACGATGCCGATGCCTGCTTCCGGCATGTGAAAACGATCCTGGACGCGGAGCGCCTGAAGCGCAGCCGCCAGACGGGTCTGATCGGCTTTGTGCGCAGCCTGACCAAGTCGGTGAAGGACTGAGTACTTTAAACGCATCATGCTGAACTCGTTTCAGCATCCCTGCCTCAGTCTTGCTCACATTCTCGATGGCTGGCGCGCGGCACAAAGCGCACGGCATGTATCCTGAAACGAGTTCAGGGTGGCGATAATGAGATTACGCCGCCCGCAACATTTCAAGAAACTGGCAGGCCGCGATAAAGTCGCGTTTATGGGCGGCGCGGGTGGCGAGGGCAAAATGGTCTTCCCCCCACAGCTCCTCCTGCCAGAGCTCATCAAGATGGGCGAGGTCAAAGGCGTCATGTGGCAGCACCGCCTCTTCATAAATGCCAAGCGCCAGCACGAGCGATCCGCCGATGGTCACAATGGGGGACAATGCGGCCAGCGCAAAGGGGTTGGCCACCGCCACGGCATCGCCGAGCCGCAGCAACGTCGCCATCGGTTGGGGCTGGTGCATGATGCCTGCCACCTGCACAAAGTCGACATCATAATGTGACCGCGCCCAATCGAGCAGCGGGTCCCAGCGTTCGGCCTGGCGGGCGATCAGCTCGGGCGGGCTTTCCGCGCGGTAGCAGA
This sequence comes from uncultured Sphingomonadaceae bacterium, assembly GCA_937996655.1. Classification (GTDB taxonomy): domain Bacteria; phylum Pseudomonadota; class Alphaproteobacteria; order Sphingomonadales; family Sphingomonadaceae; genus Aquisediminimonas. The sequence goes on from CALKUK010000024.1 coordinate 36,522, forward strand.
GCAGTTCGGTTTCCCCATATTGGGCGAGGCCTGCGGCAAATTCTTGGGGGTTGGCAGATACGCGGTCAATCGCGGCATTGGCCAAGCCGGTAAAGGGCATGGCGCGCGGGTCGATTTCGTTACCCTGCGCCCGCCATTCCTCGGCCACAGCATGGGCCAGAGCGTCATTGGGCAACAGCAGGGCTGCGCGTGCCGGGGTTTTCACCGGACGCCCGTCAAGCAGAATGCCCATGTCTCCCGACACGGCGACGTCCTTGTAAAACCGCCTCATTTTTTCGGACCCGACCAATGGCGTTTGAGCAGCACCGGCAGCGTGTAAAATTCAAAAATGCCGAGGAAAAACAGGATATAGCCAAACCATGGCGCGAGATCGGGCAGCAGCTTTCCAGCGATATTGGCGATGCCAGCGAAGACCAGCGCGACGCCCGAAAAGCGGACCAGATTGAGGATGCCAAAGCGCGTGCGGGCCTGTTCTTCCTCCGGGTTCATCGCAAAATCTCCAAGATGTGCGCCGGGTGTGACGCGATGTGGAAAGCGCCTGCGTCCAGCAGATCATCGGTGGTGTGATAGCCCCAATCGACGCCCAGCGACCGGGCACCCGCTGCAACACCCATCGCCATGTCGAAGCTGGTGTCGCCGATCATGACGGTTGTGGCGGGCGTCGCCCCGGCGTCGGCCATGGCCTCATGCACCATCGACGGGTGCGGCTTGGACGGATGACGGTCTGCCGTCTGTAGCGTCACGAACCGGTGGCGCAGGCCATGATGTTTGAGACACAGATCAAGCCCACGATCCGACTTGCCGGTGGCCACGCCGAGCAACCAGCCCGCCGCCTCCAGAGCATCCAGCGCCTCGGCAATGCCGTCGAACAAAGGCTCTTCCACCAGCCCATCATGACGCAGGCGGTGAAACGCGGTTTTATAATCTTCAGCCAGTTGAACGTGCAGCGCGGGGTCGGCCTCGGGCAACAGCGCCTGCATGGCGGGCAACAAGCTGAGGCCTACAATGCGCTTGGTCGCCTCCCGTTCGGGCGTGGCCAAGCCGGCACGGCCAAAGGCATCGTTCATGCACATCACGATATTGTGCTGGCTGTCGACGAGTGTGCCGTCGCAATCAAACAAAGCGAGCCGGTTCATGGCGGGGTCGGTCATTGCGGAAGGGCGCGCATCGGTTACGTCTTCTTCGGGCGCGCCGGGGCAGAGGGCTTGCCGCGTGTTGTGCCGCGGGTGGAGGGGCGGGTTGGCTTACCGGTTGACCGCGCGTCGCTGCGGCCCTTGGCGGCAGGGCGGGCGGGCTTTGCATCGCCTCGGCCTGTGCTCCGCCCTTTGCTGGCCGGACGTTCCGCCTTTTCAGCCGCGCGACCGCGCCGTTCCCCCTTGCGTTCCTTGCGGGCGGCTTTTGCCTTTTGGGCAACAGCGCGCTTCTTGCCTTCGGCGGTGTCGCCAAACTTCGTTTCGTCGAGCGTCAGGGCGTCGCCATCTTCCAGCGTGAAGCCGAGATTGGCGATGGTATCGACGAAATGCTGCGGCAGATCGGCAAAGACATCCACCTGCCCGCCTTCGGGGCTGTCCACGCGCAAGCGGCGGGCATGGAGGTGCATTTTGCGGCTGATCGTGCCGGTCAGAAAGGCATCCCGTCCACCATATTTGCCGTCGCCGACAATGGGGTGGCCGATGGCAGCCATATGGACGCGCAACTGGTGGGTGCGGCCGGTATAGGGCTGTAGTTCGACCCAGGCCGCGCTGTTGCCCGCGCGATCAATGACGCGGTAGCGCGTCCGCGCAGGGGCGCCTTCTTTTTCGTCGACCTGCATTTTCTCGCCACCGGTGCCCGGCTGCTTGGCGAGCGGCAGATCAATCATGCCGTCTTCGATGGACGGCACGCCGACGATGATCGCCCAATAGACCTTGCGCGCGGTGCGGCTGGAAAAGCTTTTGGAAAAGGCTGCGGCGGCCCGGGCGGAGCGCGCCACGAGAAGTACGCCGGACGTATCTTTGTCCAGACGGTGCACCAGCTTGGGCCTTTGCTCGCCATCAAACCACAGGCCGTCGAGTAGGCCGTCGACATGCTCGGTTGTCTTTGTGCCGCCCTGTGTGGCGAGGCCGGGGGGCTTGTTGAGCACGAGCGCAGACTTGTCACGGTAGATGACGAGGCTGTCGGCAAAAGCTTCCTGATCTTCGGTCAGGCGCGGCCGTTCTTTCTTGGGCTTGGCCGATGTCTTGGCGACGGTGATCGGGTCTGCCGGGGGGACGCGGATTTGCTGGCCGGCCTCGATCCGGTCACCCGGAGTCGCGCGCTTGCCATCGACGCGCAACTGGCCTGTGCGCGCCCAGCGCGACACAGCGTTAAAGCTGGCATCGGGCAGATGGCGCTTGAACCATCGGTCCAGACGGATGCCGTCATCTTCGGCATCGACGGTGAATTGGCGGACTTGATCGGTCATGCGCGCACCAGCCCGAACCCGATTGCGAGGGCGGCAATCGATCCGATGACGGAGGCCGCGGCATATAAGGCGGCCATGCCCCATTGCCCGCGCTCGATCATTTGAAAGCCTTCAAGGCTAAAGGCTGAAAAGGTCGTGAAGCCGCCGAGGATGCCGACACCGACGAACAAGCGGGTCGTTTCGGACGCGCTGCCTTTCAGAACAAGGGCAGCGAGCAACCCCATCAAAAAGCCGCCGACCAGGTTGACGACAAATGTGCCCAGCGGCCATCCGCCGCGAAGGCCGAGGCTGGAGGCGGCAAGGTAGCGGGCTGCCGCGCCAATTGCGCCGCCCGCCATGACTGGGATTAATGGATGCATTTTGTTGCCTTAGCCGCACTTGGCGCAGAGCGCTACAGGGCGAGCGTTCCGGTGATGCAGGTCACGCATTGGCCACCGACATGGATGTCTTTGCCGTCCACGCGGATGTGGACATAGCCGTCGCGCCCGACCTGCAGCCCCTGCGACGCAATATAGCGGTCCCCATCGCCAATCTGGCCGGCGAGCAGGCGGTAGGCGGCGACAGCGCCATTGCCGCTGCCGCAGACGGGATCTTCGGGGATGCCGTCTGCCGGGGCAAAGGACCGGACCAGCGTGCCGTCCGCGCCGCTTGCAAAGACGGTGAGGCCTGTTGTGCCATGTCGTCTGTCATAGGCGGTGAGGGCTGCCAGATCCGGCTCCAGATGGGCGACGGCATCTAATGACGCCATTTCCGCGATGACCCAAAGCGGGCCGACATCCAGCACCTGAGGCGATCCGCTGACCATCGAAGGGCCGCCAATGGCCGCAATGATCGTGTCGGCGTCTTCGGCAGGTGATGCGGCATAGCGCGGCAGGCGGAACGACAATCCGGTGTCCCCCACGCTGACTTCGACCAGACCGACCGCACATTCCTGAATAAGCTTGCCATTGCGTGGCTGCGCCTTCCCGGCTTCCAGCACCGCATGAGCTGTGCCCAAAGTCGGGTGTCCGGCAAAAGGCAGCTCTGCCCGGGGCGTGAATATGCGGACGCGGTAACTGGCCGCCGGGTCTTCGGGGGGCAGGACGAAGGTCGTCTCCGACAAGTTTGTCCAGTTGGCAAATTGCTGCATGTCGGGATCGCTCAGGCCCGCTGCGTCCAGCACGACGGCGACCGGATTGCCGAACAAGGGCCGGCTTGTGAACACATCGACTTGTTTAAAATTGCGCATCATTCGCCCCAGCCTCTGTCACGGAATGGGCCTTATACACCGATTTGCCTCAGGCCCTACGGCCCTGTGGCAGGGTTAGACGCCGTTGTTGAGCACCAGATCGACGATGGTGCCACCGGCTTCGGCGGGCGTCAGCACGACATAATACGCAGCGCCATCCCCGCGCGTGCCGCCGACGAGAGCCTCGCGGCCTTTGATCTGGGTTGAAGAGGCAAAGCCGCTGCGCTTGGTCTGGCCGATGTAAAAATCGATCACCGCGCGCTGGGGGGCGGGTGTGGTGAAGGTGATGGCGCGCAGCTTGCAGCCCGGCATGTCAGACCCTGCGGCTTCCTCTACCCGCGCCCTTGGATAGAGCGGAATGTCGGTGGGAAGGCGGGTCGCCCATTGCATCGAATAACCGACATCGAGGCCACAGCCGTTGAATTTGTCGCGCGCGGCGGCGGCCTGATTGGCGGCCAATTGGCCCAGCGTTGGGCTGTTCGGGCGTTCGGCGGCTGCACTCGGCCCGGTCGTTTCCAGCGGCACCGGCGCTGTCATGGGCGCATCGGCGGGCTTCACGGCATTCCGGTTTGCCATATTGGCGAGCGACGGATCGACCATGATCTGGTCTTCCAACGCCGTCGTCAGCACGGGATCGGCATTGCCCTTGCCCAGCAGACGCTCATCCAGCTTGTCCGCCTTGTCATCCGTCGGCGTGTCACGGCCACAGGCAGAGACGGCCAGCAGGGCCGACCCCAAGAGCAGAGAGGAAAGAACGCGTCGCATGGCAAACTCCTTAGCAGGAGATGGTTATGCAGCGGCTAACGACCCCAAGGCCCGTACAATATGGGTAAACGCGTCCGGATTCGCGGTTAACGGGTGCCTTCGGCAGGGGTTTTGTCGTCCAGAATGACGGTCCCGGTCGTCGTGCCGCCCTTGCCCGCTGCAAAGCTCATGGTGAAGGGCGTGCCGTCCTTGGTCTTGCCGACCAGCGATTCGCCCGAAACCTTGGCCGCGACCGCCTTTTCCGCAAAGGCTTTGACGAACCAGTCCCGCACCGGCTTGGGGTCTGCCGGGGCTGAGAAGATGATCTGCACCCGGTCACCATCCCAAACGCCCGTTTTATCGCCTTTCACATTGATGCTGGAGACGGTCGCCCCCGGATAAAGCTTCACCCCATCGATATCGAAATTGCTGTCTTTCAGCAGGACTTTGGGCAGACGGACATTGGCGTCAAAGCCCGGCAGATTGACGGCGACTTTGCCCGTATCGCCATCGGCTGTGATGCGGATGTCTTCCCCCTTATCGCCTTTGGCGGCCACATTGATGCTGGTGCCGCTTGCGTTTGCATCCGCGTCGTTGGTTGTGGCGTCAATGTCGCAGGCGGACAGGCCGATGAGTAGGGGCAGGATCAGGAAGCGCGCGCGCATGAGAGTGTCTCCAGACTGTGTTATCCACATAATACAGTTGACAGGGTGCGCGTCAAGCCAGTTCCCCTTGCAATCGGGTGCTTGGCTGCGCACATTCGGCTTATGCGCAACGTCCTTTCCCTGCTGATCGGCTTTATCGCCCTGATCCTTGCCGCCATCGCCTTCTTTCCGCTTTTGGGCTGGGCGAATTGGGCGATCATTCCGCTTGCGGTGATCGGACTGGGGATTGGCGCCACGTCAGACAAGACGGCGGGCCGCAACCTCAATATTGTGGTGATCGTCATTGGCCTGATCCGCCTGTCGATTGGCGGCGGCATCTTCTAGCCTGCGCGGAAACCGATTATCTGGCCGAGGCGTTGTTCGCTGACCGGATTGATGAAGGCCCCGCCGACATCGCCATTCTTTGACCAGACGATGCGGGCAATGATCATGCCGATCCCGGCCATTTTCAACCGGATGATCGATCCGGGCGGAATATGACGGCCGGTGCGGGCGCGAAAGCCGGTGAGAGAGAGCTCTGTCACAATCACATTGGCGCCCTGAAAGCCTGTTCCGGCGAGTGTCGCATCTTGGGCGAGCGCATAGCGCGGGGCACGGCGCCGGTCTGGCGCAAGGTTTTGGACAGCAAGGCGCGCGGCAAGATGCATGTGAGTCGTCCCCTGCATGCAGCCTAGGCCGAACAGGTTAAGGACCCGTAATCACCTGAAAATACGTCAGATTTGGCGAATCGCCCCTGCCCGTCCTACATCTCGGCCAAGAGAAATTCTCGCAGGAGTGAAGAAGCGATGGCTTGGGGTAGCAAATCATCTGACGCAACGCCGCGTGCCGGGGGAAGCATGTCGTTTATCGGTAGCGAAGTGTCCATCACCGGCAACATCAGCGCCGCAGGCGACATTCATCTGGATGGCGCGGTTCAGGGTGACATTGCCTGTGCCGCGTTGACTGTGGGCGGCTCGGGCCATGTGAAGGGCAATGTATTGGCCCAGCGTGCAACCATCGCCGGCGCTGTCGAAGGCGCTATTGTCGCAACCGAACTCGTCATTGAACGGTCGGCCCGCATATTGGGCGACGTGTCTTATGAGAGCATTTCGATCGAAACCGGCGCGCGCGTCGACGGACGTCTGTCGCAAAAGGCCGCGCCCTCGGGTGAACTCAAGCTGGTCGCTGCCGCCGGCGAATAAAGTGGTGTCAGCGGGGCGTTGACAGAAATTAAATGCGCAGCGCCCCCAACCGGACTAAACGGTCCGCATGACTGATATGCTCACCTCTCTGCCGACATTGTCGCTGGCCATGCAGGACAGCGACCCCGAAGCTTTTGCCCAAGCCTTTGGCGACTCATTCCGCACATTTGGCTTTGCCGTTATTGCCGATCACGGCGTGGACCGCGCGTTGATCGACACCGCGTGGGATCAAACACGCCAGCTGTTCGATCTGCCTGAAGCGGTGAAGCGGTCTTATTACACATCGGAACTGGCCGGACAGCGCGGCTACACACCTTTCGGGACTGAAATTGCCAAAGACGCCGCCCATGTCGACCTGAAGGAGTTCTGGCACATCGGTCGGGATTTGCCGCCCGCACACCGTTTCCGCGATCACATGCCCGACAATCTCTGGCCCGCCGAACTGCCCGAATTCCGCGCGACGTTTGAGGCGATGTACGCCGCCTTTGATGCGGTCGGGAACCGGCTTTTGTCCGCCATCGCCCGCTATCTCGGCCTTGCGCCGGACTGGTTTGATCCAGCCGTCGCTTATGGCAATTCAGTGATGCGGCTGCTCCATTATCCGCCGATCCCGAAAGACGCGCCAGGCATTCGTGCAGGGGCGCATGGGGACATCAACCTGATCACGCTGCTGCTGGGGGCGGAAGAGGGCGGGTTGCAACTGCTGACGCGGCAGGGCGAATGGCTGTCCATCACGCCGCCCGAAGGCGCAATGGTGATCAATTGCGGGGATATGCTGGAACGGCTGACCAACACCCATTTGCCCGCAACCATCCACCGCGTGCTCAACCCGCCGCCGGAGCGCCGCCATATCCCGCGCTATTCGATGCCATTCTTTTTGCATCTGGCGTCTGATTTCCAGATCGAGACGCTGCCGGGCTGCGTGGATGCAGACCATCCAAATCTCTACCCCGAACCGATCAGCGCGAACGATTTCCTCGTGGAGCGGCTGATCGATATCGGGTTGAAGAAAAAAGCCTGATCAGGGCGCGGGCGTAAAGGTCACGGCCTTGCAGAAGGGGCCAACACAGCCCTTGACCTTCAAAGAGCCGTCGGGCTGCTTGGCCATGGTGGACCGGTAGGTCTTGCCGGCGCGCGGATCATAGATCTGGCCTTCCCATTCCCCGCCGGCGTCCTTGAACCCGGACAAAATGGTAATCCCTTGAATCGGGCGAGAGCGCAGCGATGGGTCTGGATTGTTGCTGTCGACAGCAGGCCCACCTCCCGGCGGCGTCTTCAGCACTTTGGCAACCTTGCCGCAAATGACGGGCCCGCATTGGCCGATATGCACGACGCTGTCCTTTTCAGCCGTATACCACCGGCCGGTCACGGGGACGGCAGCCAATACAGGCGAGGCAGTGGCTGCCAGCGCAAGGATGAACGGGGCAACACGCATCAACATACTCCTCAACTCGGTTTTCTTCTTGGCTTACACCAGTGTCAGTGCGATGAATACGCCATGAAACGGAGAGCGATGCAAGCCGCAGTCATAGCCGCAATGGCAGCTGCGCACGTCCAGGCGGGCACGTTGCGTGTCGAACCGGGCGATGGAGCGCAGGAGCGGCTACAGGCGGCCCTGATTGAGGCTAAACCCGGCGATATCGTCGACATCGGGGCGGGGCGGTTCGACCTGACCGACGGCCTGTCGCTCGACGTCAATGGCGTTACGGTAAAGGGCGCGGGGCCAGCGGCCACCATCCTCAGCTTCAAGGGCCAAAAGGCGGCCGGTGAAGGTCTCCTCGTCACCTCGGACGATGTGGTGCTGCGCGACTTTGCGGTGGAAGATTCGCGCGGGGACGGAATCAAGTCCAAGGGCGCAGACCGCATTGTCTATCGCAATGTTCGTGTCGAATGGACCGGAGGCCCCAAGGAAGCCAACGGCTCCTACGGTCTCTATCCGGTCGAATCGACCGATGTGCTGATCGACGGCGCAGTGGTGAAGGGCGCTTCGGACGCGGGCATCTATGTCGGCCAGTCGAAGAACATCATCGTCCGCAACTCAACCGCGATGTACAATGTCGCCGGGATTGAGATTGAAAACAGCTATAGCGCCGATGTGCATTCCAACCTGGCCATGCACAATACCGGCGGCATCCTTGTGTTCGATCTGCCCAATCTGCCGCAACAGGGCGGACATGCCATCCGCGTCTTTTCCAATCGCGTGGAACAGAATGACACGCCCAATTTCGCGCCGAAGGGCAATATCGTCGCGAGCGTGCCAACCGGCACCGGCGTGATGGTGATGGCCAATCGCGACGTGCACGTGTTCAGCAACATCATCGGCGAAAATGGTACGACCAATGTCATGGTGGTCGCCTATCAGTCCGCTTTTACCGACAAGAATTATGATCCCAGTGCGCGCAACATTGTCGTGCGGGACAATCAGCATGGACGCGCCGGATGGGCCCCCGCCTTCCCGGGTGGGGCCGCGCTTGCAGCGGCCCTTGGCGGGCTCTTCCCGTCGGTGATGTGGGATGGTGTCGGCGGGGCGGCGGCCAATGTGCAGCTGAAAGACCCGGTCATGACGGTGTCGCTCAACCTGCCGGCCCAGGGCACGCCGATCACGCAGGCCCAACCGGCCGCCTATGTCGCCCCGGCGACTGCGCCTGCCAAGGATTTGCCGACCATTGTCATGACCGCAGCAATGGAGGCGGCGACCAAGTGAGGCGCGCGCTGGCGTTGGGTCTTGCCTGGTGCGGGTTGGTGAGCGCCAGCCCGTCGCCACAGGTGGATGATGCCCTGATTTTGAGCGATGCGATGCCGACCCGGCTGCAGGATTTTGGCCTGTTGGTCGATGGCAAAACGCCCGCGCCCGGTGTCATCCCCTATCATCTCAATACGCCGCTTTTTTCCGACTATGCGGTGAAGTTCCGCTTCATGCATCTGCCCAAGGGCAAGAAGGCGAAAGCGACGGGGGACGGGTTGCTCGACTTCCCCGTTGGCACCGCCCTCATCAAAAGCTTCGGCTATCCGGCGGATATGCGCGCACCCGGACAGGATATGCGCATCCTCGAGACGCGTCTGCTCCTCCACCGGGCGAGCGGCTGGGTGGCGCTGCCCTATGTCTGGAATGCGGATGGCACGGAGGCGACACTCAAACGGGCGGGCCAGCGCATGGATGTCAGCTGGACGCATAGTGACGGGCAGGTGAGGTCGATCAGCTATGCCGTGCCCAATGCCAATCAGTGCAAGGGCTGCCACGTGTCTGGGGCCGCGATCACGCCAATTGGCCCCAAGGTCCGCAATCTGGACGACGGTCATCAATTGCAGGCCTTGGCAAAGGCGGGGCTGCTGACGGGTAAGGCGCAGGCCGTGCGGCCCATGCCGGTCTGGGATCGACCGGATAGCGGATCAGTTGCTCTGCGCGCGCGGGCGTATCTGGATGCGAATTGCAGTCATTGCCACAACCGCGCGGGCCCTGCTGATACCTCCGGCCTGTGGCTGGATTGGGATCAGCCGGCGGACACCAATCTCGGCATTGGCAAGCGCCCGACAGCCGCGGGGCGCGGCAGTGTCGGTCTGGAGTTTGCGATCAAGCCGGGGGACCCTGCGGCCTCTTATCTCGTTGCACGCATGGCGAGCACCGAACCCGGCATCGCCATGCCGGAACTTGGCCGGTCGGTCACCCACGCAGAAGCCGTGGCGCTGATCAGCCAATGGATCAGAGAGATGAAATGACCCTAAGGCTCTATGATTATTGGCGGTCCTCTGCTGCCTATCGCGTGCGGATGGCCCTCAACCTGAAGGGGCTCTCTTATGAGGTGGCGGACACCAGTCTGCTCCACGGCGAACAGCGCGACCCCGACTATCTGGCGCGTAATCCGCAAGGCTTGGTCCCCATGCTCGAGGTGGGTGACCTGCGCCTGACGCAGAGCCTGGCCATCATTGACTGGCTGGATGCGACCTATGTGGAACCCCGCCTGATCCCATCGGACCCCGCCGCCCGCGCGGCGGAACTCGCCAAGGCGATGGTCATTGCAGCCGACATTCACCCGATCAACAATCTGCGCATTCTCAAATATCTAAAGAGTGATCTGGGGCAGTCTCAGGCCGAGATCGACCAATGGGCGCGTCATTGGATCATGGAGGGCTTTGCCGCGCTGGAGGCGATGGCGGACCCGTCAAAGCCATTCCTGTCCGGCGAAGCGCCCGGCCTCGCGGATGTGTTCCTCGTGCCGCAAATGGCCAATGCGCGGCGGGTTGATACTCCGCTCGAAGCGTTTCCGAAGTTGGTTGCTATCGATGCGCGCGCGACCGCGCTTGAGCCGTTCGCGCGGGCCCATCCGGACGCCGTAAAGCCTGCGCGTTACACCTGACAGGAGACCCTCATGACGATCACCGGACGCTGCTATTGTGGGGATGTGCACTATAAGGCCGAAGGGCCGGGCTTCATGAAGTTTGAATGCTATTGCCGCGAATGCCGCTACATTTCGGGCGGTGGCCCGGTGATGGGCATGGCCGTGCTCCACGAAGGTTTTGAGATCACCAAAGGCGACGTGAAGGGTTTCACCCGCAGCGATATGGAGGGGGCTGTGACGCGGGAGTTTTGCCCCAATTGTGGCACGCATCTCTTTACCCGCGCGCCCGGCTTTCCGCAGGGTGTGATCCTCAAGATCGGGAGCCTCGACAATCCGGATGATTTCGGCGGCGCTGAGTTTGCCGCCTTTGCGCGCGATGCGGAAAGCTGGCACCGCCTGCCGACCGATATTCCCGTGCATGACCGCTGGCCGGGATAAAATAGCGCCACTTTGCCCCTTTCATGTTGGCGCGGCCACTGCCACATGCAGGGCCATGAAAACACGTCTGCTCGCGTCTGCTGCCCTTCTGTTTGCCGCGCCTGCCTTTGCGCAGGATGACGAGATCGTAGTGACGGGTCAGCCGCTGCCCGCCTCCATTGGGGAGGGGGCCTATGACGTGGCTGTGGTGGACCGCGACCGGATTGTCGCGACAGCGTCCGGTCGGATTGAGGATGTGCTGCGCGATGTGGCCGGGCTAACCCAGTTCCGCCGCAGCGACGCCCGTTCCGCCAATGCGACGAGCCAGGGGGCGACGCTGCGCGGCCTTGGCGGCAATGCCTCCAGCCGTGCGCTTCTGGTGCTCGACGGTGTACCGCAGAGCGACCCCTTTGGCGGCTGGATCACTTGGCCGGCCTATGCGCCCGAACGCCTTGGCAGTGTCCGTGTGACGCGCGGTGGCGGGTCTGGCACTTTTGGCTCAGGCGCGCTTGCGGGCACCATTGAGATGGAAAGCATCGGCGCGGGTAATGGCCTGAGCGGGAGCCTCGCTTATGGCAGCCGCCAGAGCCTGGACGCCAGCGCGCTTGTGTCCGGTCAGCTTGGCCAAGGCTTTGGCTTTCTGTCCGCAACTTATGCGCGAGGGGATGGTTTCATCCCCATTGTCGCGTCGCGTCGCGGCGCGGCGGACATTGCAGCGCCCTATGAGCAGGCGACGCTGTCTGCGCGCGCCGTGGCGCCTCTCGACGCACAGACCGAGCTGCAGGCCTCTGTCATGGGTTTTACCGACCGGCGTGAACGCGGGACGATCCTGTCTGAAAATGGCGGGGATGGTGGGGATGCCAGCGTCCGGCTGGTGCATAAAGGCCATTGGGGCGTGCAGGCGCTCGGCTATGTCCAGATGCGTAAATTCACCAGCCGCGCGGTCGCGGTCGATGCAACGCGAACGATCGTCACCCAGTCGGTGGATCAGTATAATGTGCCGTCAACGGGGGTGGGCGGACGACTGGAAATCCGTCCGCCGCTGGGCGAAGCCATAGAGATGCGGCTGGGCGCTGATTTCCGCCGGACGACGGGGGAGACGAACGAGCTGTTCACCTATGTCGCGGGCCGCGCCACCCGCCTCCGCGAAGCCGGCGGGCAGAGCGATACGGCAGGTGCCTTTGCCGAACTCTCGGCAAAGATGGACGCGCTGACGCTGACAGGCGGTGTGCGGGCCGACCGCTGGTGGATCCGCGATGGGCGTCTGGTCGAACGGACGCTGGCGACCGGGGCCAGCATCCGCAATGAGCTGGCCCCAAATCGCCAGGGCTGGGAACCGACGGCACGGGCGGGCCTTGCCTATGAGGCAGGCATCGTCACGCTTCGGGGTGCGGCCTATCTCGGCTGGCGGCTGCCAACGCTCAATGAACTTTATCGCCCGTTCCGTGTGGGGGCCGATGCAACGGCGGCCAATCCGGCACTGGCGCCCGAACGGATGAAGGGCATTGAACTTGGCGTCGATCTGCACCCTGCAAAGGGGGTCTCCCTGCGTGCAACCGCCTTCACCAATAAGCTGACGGACGCCATCGGCAATGTCACGCTGGCACAGGGGCCGGGCACCTTTCCCGGTGTCGGCTTCGTCGCCGGGGCCTACAGGCAGCGCGTGAACATCGATGCGGTCCGCAGCAACGGGGTGGAACTTGATGCGCGGATCATCCGCGGCGAATGGCGGCTGGCGGTCAGCTATGCCTATACCGATGCGCAGATCAGCGGATCGGGCAGGGCGGCGGCGCTTGACGGGCTTCGTCCGGCGCAGGTGCCTGCGCACACGGCCAGCGGAACGCTCGGCTGGCGGGGCCTGTCTGCGACCCTGCGCTATGTGTCCGCCCAGTTTGAAGATGACGCCAATAGCCGCCGTCTGAACGCCGCGCTGACGCTTGATGCGGTCGCGCAACTGCCGGTGACGGAACGGCTCTCGCTCTTTGTGCGGGGGGAGAATGTCACCGATGCGCGCGTTGACACAGCGATCAGTGCGACGGGTGTGATCGAGCGCGCGGCACCGCGCACAATCTGGGTTGGTCTTCGGCTGAACTGATCTGGAGTCTGAACGTCAGGCATTAAAAAGGGCCGCGGGTACACCCGTCGGCCCTTTTTCTCCTCTCCCGTGGAGCTTTGTATTTCTTGCGGCTGAACCGCTTGAAGGTGCTTCTGCCTTAATATTGTCATATTGCCAATCCCCCTCCGCCCGGCGGGTCTTGTTTTCGAGGTGGCGTGGCGTGATCGCCACAAGTTGTTGGCAACACCCACAAATGCTGCGCCGCACAAATTATGGGCAAAAGAGAGGCCGGCAAGTTTCCTTGCCGGCCCAGTAAGGTTCGCAGGAGGAACCTGAGGAGGGGGTCCTTCCCTTTTCAGGAGAGGAGCGGGAGGACCCCCAAGCTTGGTAACGGGTGCGCTTAGTAGTTGTAGGCGCGCTCCCCGTGGCTCGACAGGTCGAGACCTTCGCGTTCAGCGTCGGCATCCGGCCGCAGACCGATGGTCTTGTCGAGGATGAAGAACAGGACGGCAGAGCCGATACCCGACCAGAGCAGCGTCAGAACGACAGCCTTGGTCTGCGTGATCAGCTGCGCTGTCATATCATAGGTGCCGACAACCGCCGGGAACTGCGTGTAGTCAAAGAAGCCCTGACCACCGAGTGCGGGATCGGCCACGACAGCCGTGCCGATGGCACCGATGATACCGCCGACGCAGTGCACGCCGAACACGTCGAGCGTATCGTCATACTTCAGCTTGTTCTTCACCGTTGAGACGAAGAAGTAGCAGATTGGCGAGACGAGCAGGCCGAGCACGATCGAGGTCATCGGCGCTGCATAACCGCTGGCCGGTGTAATCGCGACGAGACCGGCAACAGCACCTGTGGCTGCCCCCAGCATGGAGGGTTTGCCGTGGTGGATCTGTTCCACAATTGCCCAGGCAACAGCCGCTGCCGCAGTGGCGACAAAGGTGTTGATGAAGGCAAGCGCTGCAAGGCCATTGGCTTCAAGATTGGACCCAGCGTTAAAGCCGAACCAGCCCACCCACAGAAGCGAGGCGCCGATCATGGTCATGGTGAGCGAGTGCGGCGGCGTGGCTTCCTTGCCATAGCCGATGCGCTTGCCGATCATGA
>CALKUK010000025.1 GCA_937996655.1 uncultured Sphingomonadaceae bacterium
CAGGCTCATAACCTGAAGGTCGTAGGTTCAAATCCTACTCCCGCAACCAACAAAACACCCACCACAACAAAAACATCCAAAAGCCTCCTCCGGGAGGCCTTTTTTGTTGTCTGCCCTCCAGACGTCGCGTGCCAAATGCACCGCATATTATCGGGTTGAGTTTCCCGTAATGGCCGATAACGGTGATTTTATTCTGCTGCGAACCAATGTCACTAGAAGTCCATCACAAGTTGTCCGCTGTTTACCGGTTCAACCTTCTGTCGACGCCGCTGAGAGGTCAGCGAAACACCTGCTTTGCGGCTGCCATGCTTGGCAACAATCTTGCGCGCGGTAGCTTTGTGGTCCGCGCCTTTGCGAATGGCATGGAGCGCTTCGCGCGCCGCTTTTGCAGCGAGGACGTTGTCGACGATGGGTGCTGGATAGGCCAAGCTGGCTGCGCCGTCCCAGCGCCAGGGCTCATGGATGAAGGATGACGGCACGCTATGCAGTTCCGGTACATAGGTCCGGACAAAAATCCCCTCGGGATCATGGTCATAGCCCTGCTTGATCGGGTTGTAGATCCTCATGGCATTGATGCCCGTTGTCCCGGATTGCATCTGTACCTGTGACCAGTGGATGCCCGGCTCATAGTCCACAAATTTGCGGGCGAGGTGGAGACCGCTTTCACGCCAAGGCAGCCAGAGGTGATAACTCGCGAATGACATCAGCATGGCGCGCATGCGAAAATTGATCCAGCCATGCTGATTGAGTGCGCGCATGCAGGCGTCGATGAACGGAAATCCCGTCGCTCCCTCGCTCCAAGCTGTAAGCCGCTCGGCATCGGCACAGTCTGGCCGCAATCCATCATAGGCGCGATGCAGGTTTTCAAATTCGAGACGGGGCTCGTCTTCGAGCTTCTGCATGAAGTGGCAATGCCAGTGCTGCCGTGCGTTGAAGGAACTCATCGATGCGCGCCAGCTTTTGGGCTCGGTTGCGTCCGTCGTCTTCAACGCCTGCATTCGCGCCCAGGTTGCCTGTGCCACTTCGCGCATTGAAATTGTTCCCCAGGTCAGGTGAGGCGAAAGGCGTGAGCTGGCATCAAAGGCCGTAACGGGACTCGACATCTCATATCGATAATTGCGACCGCGTTGTCTCAGGAAGCTGGTCAAAGTGTCCAGCGCGTATGACCGTCCGCCGCGCTGTCGATTAGGGCAGGGGTCCGGCGTGAGCTGCAGATCTTCCCAGTTCGGTATATAAGTAGGCCAATCGCCTGAAAGCGGCGAGAGCGCTTGCGGCTGCGGCGTGATCGCCTTGGCCATGTTGCGGTCCCAAGCCTCGGCCCAGCCGTTCCGGGATTTCAGCCGACGAATAACGCCAAACTGCCTTGCTTCGTGCCAAGGGATGCCAACTTCGTTGGTCCATGCCCCAACGGCCCGGTCACGAGCATAGGTCCATCCGTTGCCGGTCTCCTCATGGCTCCATAACGCCGCAATGCCCCGGTCGTTGTGGAGTTTCTGAAGGATTGAGACCGAATTTCCGACCATGATGCACAAAGGCTGGCCAAGCGCTGCGAGCGCCATCTGGAGGTCGCGGAGGCATTCTGCGGCGAACGCCCATTGCCGCGCTGATACGTCGGGCTGCGTCCATAGCTCCGGCTCGACAATATAGAGCGGCAGCACCTGTCCGGCCTGCGCGGCCGCTGCCAAAGGCTGGTGATCCTCAACCCGGAGATCACGTTTGAACCAGACGATGTTGAGGGGTTGGGTCATCAAAGGTCGCCGACCTGCCAATTGGTCGGCCATCGCGTCAGCGCGTTCTTTGTTGCACGAAATGGATAACCAGCGGCAAGCGGAAAGGCTCTAAATTCCATCCAAGCATCGATAAGACCGTCGCTCGCATCTGTCAGTATGGGCGTTTGGCCGTATTTCAGAAAAATGGTTTTCCAACGAGGTGGCTGCCGGCGATCTAAGGATCGGGGCTATCGGAATAACCGCAACCAACAAAACCCATCACAATCGAAAAATCGACCACAGCGCCGTTTGGGGAGCTTTTGCGTTTCTGTACCGGTGTAACAACTGCTGAAGCGAGTGGGTGGGGGGAGCGAAGGCCAGCCGAATCTGCTGCAAGATTCGCTGCATGGGCCACCAGCGACTCCTATGGCCCCGACGTCCATTCCACTGTGTTCCGAATGACTCGAGCCTAAAATTCCCCCTGAATTCCGCGAACTTCATAGGCTTCGAAAGGCGAATTGAAATAAAATTGCGGGGAGGAGTTGACGGGAAAATGAGTCGCCCGTAGATGAGG
>CALKUK010000026.1 GCA_937996655.1 uncultured Sphingomonadaceae bacterium
AATATCTCGGGCGCGTCGGCGGGGGGCGTCGCCGTTGGCGATGCTCTGGCCAATTCGCAGCCTTATGCCACCCTGACCGAAAAGGAAGCGCTGATCGGGATTCTGGAGGCCCGCCGTGACCGGGCGATTGCCCTGAGGTTATCGGGCAATGCCCAGGAAGCGATTGCCATTGGCCGGTCTGCTGAACGATTTGCGCAGGCGAATGCCCTTACGGCACCGGTCTACGCGGCGCGTCTTTACCGGACTGTGGGGGTCAACTCGGCGGCTGACGAGCAAATTGATGCCGCTCTCTCCGAACTCGGAGAAAGTGTCCGTGCGTTCCGCATTGCACAGCCCCGCACACGCCCCATTGCCGAGACCCAGCTCGCGCAGGCTGCTTTGTTGAACAGGAAGGGGCGCATTGCCGATGCGCTTGAATTGTGCCGTGGTGCCACTGCACTGCTGAAGGACACGAAGGACGGCGTTGATTTCGAACTTATGCAGCCTTGCCTGGGGATCTATGCGGCGGCTGCGGCAACCATGGGCGCGGAAGCCGAGCAGCCCATGCTTTCTGAGATGTTCGCCGCGTCGCAGTTGACGCGTGGCAGCGTGACCGACCAGGAAATCCGGCGTACGGCGGTTCGCTTGGCGGCGGGCGGCGCGGATCCGCGGGTGAGCGAGGCAATCCGCAGGCAGCAGGATGCCGAGCGCGCATTGTCGGACCTGCTGCGCGATCGCGATGCGATCGGATCGGCCCCGGCGGATGCCGCCAGTGTCGCTAAAGCCGCCGAACTCGACAAGGCGATCGTCGCTGGCCGTGCTGCGTTGTCCGATGCTGATGGCGTTGTTCAGGCGGCTGCACCGAACTATCAGCAGTTGATCCAGCAAGCGGTGCGGCCGGAAGATGTGTTCGCAAGTCTTCGTCCAGGAGAGGCCTTTGTCGCAATCACGCTCGCCAAATCCGGAGGCTGGACCTTCGTTTTGCGCGATGGGAAAATCGCCGTCGGGCCGGTTGGGGGCGGCACGGAGGAGATTGCGGCGCTGGTCCGGAAAGTCCGCAAGAGCATCGAACCGGGTGATGACGACCGCGTGCCCGCTTTTGATGCCAACGCTGCATTGGCTCTCTATACGCGCACCCTCGCTCCCGTTGCGGCGGCGCTTGAGGGTGCGCATGTGATGACAGTGGCACCGACGGGGCCTCTGCTGTCGCTGCCATTCGAGGTTCTGCTTACCGGTCCGGTCGGCACGAAAGACCTCAACACGGCGCCTTTTCTGGTGCGTAAGTTTGTCATCGCCCATGTCCCGGCGGCGGCCAATTTCGTAAAGCTGCGGCAAACTGCGGCGTCTCGCCAAGTTCGCCCGTGGCTTGGATTTGGCGATTTCCGTCCCATCACCGAGGCGCAGGCGGCGAAAACATACTCCGGCGATCGTTGCAAGGAGAGCGCGCATATTCTCGCATCGCTTCCACGGCTCGACGGGACGGAGGTTGAGCTTGACATCGCCAGCCGCATCTTTGGCGCCGCCCCGGCCGACAGGGTGGTCGGACCCGCTTTCACCGTCCCCAAGGTGAAAGCGATGAACCAGACCGGCGCCCTCTCCCAGTACCGGATCATTCACTTCGCGACGCACGGTCTTCTGCCGGCCGAACTTGCTTGCCAAGATGAACCGGCCATCGTGACGTCTGTTCCGGATGGGGCGAAAGATGCGATCGGTGCACTGCTGACGTCGAGCGAGATTTCCAGTCTCAAACTCGACGCTGACGCCGTCATTCTGTCCGCCTGCAACTCTGGTGGGCCGGGTGGGACGACGGCGGGTGAGAGTCTGGCAGGTCTGGCGCGTTCGTTCTTCTATGCAGGGGCGCGTTCGCTGGTCGTCACGCATTGGACGGTCGACGACAGCACGGCAACCCGCCTGGTTTCCCGGACGTTGCTGAACTATGAAAAGAATCACGCGCAGGGCCTGGCGACGGCGCTCCGCAATGCTCAGACGCAGTATCTTGACGATCCCAAGGTCGATGCCTCGCTGAAGCACCCCTATTATTGGGCGCCTTTCACGCTTGTCGGTGAAGGGGGCGCGACGGGCACGAACGCGCAAATCCCCGCTTCGACTCTGTCTGTCGCTGGCCTATAAGGAGAATTGCGCCGCGGGGGCGCCTACGTGTCGGGATCGCCATGGCTCTTGAGACGCTCGGAAAATATGAATTGCAGGGCGTTCTCGGGCGAGGTGCGGCTGGGACCGTCTATGATGCGCGCGATCCGGTGATTGGCCGCCGCGTCGCCATCAAGACTGTCAAGCTTCCCAATGCGGATGATGATGAGACCCGCGAGGAACTGGAACGCTTCAGGCGCGAGGCGCGTGCGGCAGGCGGGCTGAGCCATCCGAACATTGTTCCGATTTTCGACTATGGCGAGACAAACCAGCTCGCTTATATCGTAATGGAATTCATCGGTGGTGGATCGCTCACCGGGCTGCTGAAAAAGCATACGCGTCTCACGGTGCCCGAGGCGTTGCGGATCATGGAACAACTGCTGTCCGGTCTTCAATTCAGCCATGATAAGGGGATCGTCCACCGCGACGTGAAGCCCGACAATGTGATGTTGACTGAGGATCAGACGGTCAAAATCGCTGATTTCGGTATCGCACGGATCGAAGGCAGCGGCGCCACGGTGGTTGGCACGATGCTTGGCACACCGTCTTACATGTCGCCGGAGCAGTGGCGTGGCGACGCACAGATCGATGCGCGCAGCGACATCTATGCGGCCGGGGTGCTGCTCTACCACCTTCTGACCGGAAAGCGCCCGTTTGAGGGCAACCAATCTGCCATCATGCACAAGGTGCTGAGCGAGGATGCGGTTCCTCCCTCGGACGTCTACCCGGGCGCGCCGAAGGTGCTCGATGCGGTCATCCTCAAGGCGATGGCAAAGCGGCGCGAGGATCGATACGGTTCGGCAGACGAATTTGCGGCCGCCCTGAAGTCGGCAAGTGCTCGCCATGATCCGCTTGATGAAGGTACGATCATACAGCCGGCCCGTCGCCCTGCCGCGCCATTGACGTCGCCCAAGTTGCCGCCGGTGCCGCCTGCGACACCGGCTAAAGGCAATAAGGCTTCGATTCTTGGCGCTGTTGTCGGTGTTCTCGTTGTGAGTGGCGGGATCGGCGCCTGGTTGATGATGGGGCAGGGCGCGAACGAGCCGAAACTTGCTGTCGTGGCCCCGGCTGTAACACCCGCACCGGCACCCGCACCGGCACCCGCACCGGCACCGGCACCGGCAACGCCTTCGGCGCCGCCGCCAGTGGCTGTACCTCCGCCAGTATCGGCGCCGGTTCCTGTCGTCCCGCCGCCAACGCCTATGCCTGCCGCGGTGTCTGTTCCAACCCCAAGTCCCGCCCCTCCTCCGAGCCTCCTCCCGGCCGCGACGTCTGCTCGGCCGGCACCGTTGGCCCCACCGATCCAAGCCCCTCCTCTCCTGCGGGATATCCTGGCTTCGACGCCATGTGCGGCGGTCTATGGCGAGGCGCTGCCAAGCCGGCTCTTCCCGAGAGGGGTGGCTCCTGCGGACAGCATTGCGCTGCTCCGCGCGAGCTTCGATAGAACACCTGCGTCTAGCCGCAGTTGGGATGTCCGTTCGTTTCCTGCGTTGGACATCTACTGCCGGCTTATCGATGCATTGCGCCCGGCCCTGCGGACACTCGGTGAAGTCGGTGGTGTCAGTGCAAAACTGCTGCCGTCGGACAAGACCCGTTCTCTGCAATTACTCGATAATGATCCGATCGATTTTGAAATCGAGGGACCGGATTTTGCGAGTGTTTTGCAGGTGGACTACATCGGAAGTGATGGCAAGGTATCCCACTATATGCCGCGGCAATCGAATCCCCGGTTCGATACCCGGCTTCTCAGGGCAAACCAGCGGATCCGCTTGTTTGATATCGCAGGGCCGGGTGGGGCCTTTGCCGTTGGGCCACCCTTCGGCACGGACATGGTCGTAATCATCGCCTCATCCGAACCCCTCATGCTGCCTAAAGCATCCGACGATGACGAGCCGTTTGACGCCTACCTCGCAAATTTGCGGCCTACCCTTGAGGCGGCGAAGCGGCGCGGTGTGAAGATGTCGGTTGAGATGATCCCGGTGGAGACAATTGAGAAAATACCATAGAGCCGGATGCTGTTTGGCGGACTCGCCAAAGGCTCTCAATCAGGCGATTCACCTCTTCGTTAGACCGGGATGCCTTCGCGTATCGGACGGCACCCCGCTCTAAGGCAGCTTGGTCACGACAGTTCGCACAGCATCCTTCAGCCAGCCGGCAGGCATTCCCGCCGCGAATTGCAGTCTCAGCGTTTTGATCCGAATGCTCGACAGGCCACTCTCGCGCGCATTGAAGTATCGGGCGTCGGTGGTGTGCATCAGGTGCGCCTGCATCTCATTGATAAGCAGGTCCTCGTCAGTCGCATCATATCCCTGCCGAACAAGGAAATGGCGGAACCCGTTACGGTCGCTCTCAGTCATTTCATTGGTCCAGAAGTGGCGGCAGAATTCCGCATAGGCTGGAGTGGTGAAATATTCTCCGTGTGATAGCTCGTGCCTGAGCAGACTCGCCCTGCCGGATGCGTCAACAAAACTGTCGCTGCCTTCGCGTGGAATCGAAATGATGGCACCTGTTGGGGAATTGACAAAACCACGGGCCCCAAACAGCAGGCTGCGCAGAAGCTCTTCTTGCGGTGACAATTCTATTTTCTGACGATCTGCCATCGCAAAGAACCGAACGACATCGGAAATACGATAGTCATGTCCATAGTAGAATGTCTCAGGTGTTGCCCCGTCACTCAATATTGCGGCGGAGAGTTCACGATCGCTCAAAACCCTGTCACGCGGTAAACCGGCTTTCTCGATATACGCGGCCATGCGGTTGAAAGCACTCCCCTGTGACCTCAAGTCGGGATAGTCGACGACCAAAATCAGCGGATTAGGGGCAAACCAGGCGGCCATTGGCAGCAGGGCCTGTTGGGCCAGGATCTCGTCCTCGCCGCGGTGCGGAAAGATCAATCGCGGGCCCGGTGAGGGCATCGGCAAACCCGAAGTCGGGGATTGCTGGCCCTCGTTGACCGGTGCCGGTGCTGTGGCGCTGAACAGGAGGTATGCCGCGGCGCCGAGTGCCACCAGCGCGGCCAAAGCGCTGAACAGGGCAACAGGGTTCAGCGCTTTGGCTATATGCCCTCGCATTCCAGATCTGGCCGCAAGAGGGGAACGGGCCTTTACTGTTGCATCAGGGTCCTGTTCAGGCATGCCGCCCTAGCTGGTTGTGCCGGCGAGATCAGCCGGTGATGTTGACAATACGCACGCGCCGGTTCCGTGGCTCATCAACTTGGTCGCGGGTTGGGACGAGGAGCGCATCCTGACCCATCCCCTTGGACTCCAGACGCGCCCGATCGATCCCGTACTTTTGGCTGAGATAGTCAACCACGGCAGCGGCACGCCGGCCGGAAAGGGCCCGGTTCATGTCACGGGACCCTACGGTATCCGTGTGTCCTTCGATCCGAAAGCGGGAGCCGGCAAGCTCGTTGCTCGACAGGGCCCGGCCGATGGTATCGAGCGTCTTGAGCGTGGAAGGGGCAAGCTCTGCCGATCCGCTTGCGAACAATACGTTGAAGTCGATCCCTGGTGCGTCTGACGCATCGGTGACCGCCGGCTTGGTCGGAGCGACCGCGGTAACGGCGGGTGGGCGCGCGCTTTGCGGCCGTACGCCCGGGTTTTGCATGACCGGCGCGGCCGCCGGGGTGGGAGCGGATGGCGAAGTGGCTTCCGACGCTGCTGGAGCAACGACCGGTCGCGATCCACGGGATTTGCCGGGTCGTGGTTTGAGCGCGTTGATCGTGTCCTCGACCGACGGTCCGGACTGTGCCCAGGCAGCACTCGGCGGCACCAGTCCGAGCGTCAGGATGGTCGCAAGCGCCGAATTACATAGAACCTTTCGCACTCAACCCTCCTTGTAAAACCAGAACGAGCACAACGAATACCATCCACGGTCCATTAAAGGCAAGGCGCGTCACGTGATTGTCAAGTTGCCGTCTATTCACTCAAATTAACGACATGGACACGCCTGTTGCGCGGTTCATTCACGTTCTCGCCGGTTGGGATCAAAAGATCGTCTTGGCCGCGTCCAACCGCCTCGAGGCGGCCATCGGGAATTCCAAAGCGGTCCTGCAGGTAGGCCACTGCCGCGGCCGCCCGCTGCCGTGACAATGCCATGTTTGCATCTCGCGTCCCGGTCGTGTCGGTGTGGCCTTCAATTCGGATCCTCGCTTTCGCGAGTTGGGGGGTCGTCAGTGCTTGACCGAGGATATCGAGGGTGCGCTGTGCCTCAGGGGTCAGGTCAGCCCGTCCACTCGCGAACTGCACGCTGAGATCGAGGGCGCCAGTTCCTTCGGCCCTGTGGGGAGGGAGGGCTGACGGCGCCATGGGGGATCCACTTGCAGCCGGGGCAAGTGTGGCCGGGCGACTGCCCCGCGAGACACCAGGAGTGAGGGTCAACGCCTTGATGATATCGCCGACGGAGGGATCGGGCGCAGCCATGGCAGGGCTGCAAGCCAGATTGGCGGCAACAAGAGCAACAATATATGCAGCGCGCATCCCTGTGGTCTCCTTTGTGGCACGGCAGAACCGGTTCGAGCCGTATAGGGCTTCGGTCTGACTATCGACGTGTCGCGCTCGCTACTCCAGCTGTTTTACAGGGGCCAATGCCGCGAGGGCGATAACAGCTGGCTGTCGGCCGGTTTCGACACCTTGATCCAGACTTCTGGCGATTGCGCCAAAAATCATCAGGCTCTAATCGCGCCCGGCCTGGTGGCCCGTCAGGACTTCGACCGCAACAGCCGTAATGTTGTCACGCCCGCGGTGCGTCAGCGCGGCAGAAATCAGACGTTCCGTCGGCCCGCCAGGATCGGACGTTGCCATCAAGGCGGCCATCTCGTCATCCGGCACTGTCTTGCACAGCCCGTCGCTGCACAGCAGAAAGCGGTCACCCGGCATCATGGTGCTTGTCACCTTGTCGAGATCCAGTTCGCCGTCGGCGCCGACAGCGCGGGTGATCACGTTGGCACTTGGATGTCTTTCGGCTTCCTCGGCCGTGATGGCACCGGCATCCACGAGTTCCTGCACCAGACTGTGATCCTTGGTGACTTGGGTCATTCGGCCATTTCGGACAAGATAGGCCCGTGAATCGCCAGCCCAGAGGCAGGCAAAATGATCGCCCCTCGCAATCAGTACCACGACAGTCGAGGCGCTGATCACATGATCCTCGTCGTCCTCGGACCCGCGCAGCGTATTATGGGCGGCGGTGATCCGCTGGCGCACCTCCATCAGCATTTCGCCGGCGGACAAGTCAGGGGGAATCGCTTCCAGCGCATCCACGATCATCCTCGCCGCGACGTCGCCGCGTGAATGTCCTCCCGCCCCGTCAGCCACGGCCCACAGACCGAGATCGGGCCTGTTGACGAAGGCGTCCTCGTTATGGCTGCGAACAGTGCCAACATGCGTGGTCGCCCAGGACAGAAAACGTGCAGCGCTCATACTATGTTCCGTACCCGGTCTCGCTCATCGACAGATCTGCCAGAAGCATCCGGCTGCTTGAAGCTGATGTCACCGACCGTGCCTCTCGCAAGCAGAGCCATGGTAGGCGCGTTCGCTGTGCCAATGCCAGCATTCTCGCACCATCGATTGCAAATCTCTGTCCCCGAATTTCAGAGAGGCGGGTCATTGCGCGATGCCTTTGGATGAAAACCCTTGAGGCAAAAGCAACATCGTTCCATGCTCCCGTGACTGCGGCGTGATTGAAATTCGAATGGGTGTTCGTGATCTGGCTTTCCAGTCGTTCGGTTTCCGCGAAACGTGATGCCGGTCGGCCTGTCCTGTCGTTCCGTAGCAAGTGGGGTTTCGATGATGCGATATGATGTCAGTTTTGGCCGGATCGGCAACCCAAAGCGCGCCACCCCCGGCCCCGCGTTCCGCCTTGCCGTGATGGGGGATTTCTCGGGTCGTGCCAACGCCGGCATTCTTGAGACCGGCGCCAAGCTCGCCTCGCGCAAGCCATTGAAAGTGGATGCTGATAATCTCGATGCCATGATGGAGCGGCTCAAAATCACGGTGCAGGTCCCGCTCGACGAGGACGGCAATGTGGTGACGGCGCCCATCAAGTCGATGGACGATTTCCATCCTGACCAGTTGGTCGAGAATCTGCCGGTCTTTGAGGAGTTGCTGCAGCTTCGCCGCAATCTGTCGTCCAAGGCCGGGTTCGATCGTGCGGCCAGGCAGGTCCTTTCCTGGTCGGGTGAGGCGTTGTTGCCTTTGCCGCCGCGGAAGGGCCGAGGCAACGCCATCGCGACAGACCGCAAACTGTCCGACTTCGCCCGGCTTACCGGACGAAAGCCCGCGGAAGAGGCCGATGCCGAAGAGTTGATCAAGCGTCTCGTCGGCCCCTATGTCGAACCGGCGCGCGATAGCCGGCAGGATGCGCTGATCGCGCGGGTCGACCTCGCGTTGTCGGATGCCATGCGGCGGGTTTTGCATCACCCCGACTTTCAGAATGCCGAGGCACTTTGGCGCGGGCTCGACTTCCTGGTCCGCAACATCGAGACCGATGCCAAGTTGCAGATCGTGATGTACGATATCTCGGCCGACGAACTCGCAGCCGACCTGGCGGCCTCCGAGACCCTCGAGCAGTCCGGCCTCTACGCGATGCTGGTCGAGCAACCCGCGATGGATGCCAGCCAAGGAGCGCTGTCCATGATCGCGGCGCTCTATCAGTTCGAACTGACACCTGTGCATGCCGAACTGCTCGGGCGCGTGGCCCAGGTCGCGGCCGCGGCAGGCGCACCTTTCTTCAGCAGCATCGCGCCGGATCCGCTGCGCGAGCCGATGCACGAGTGGCACCCGCTCATCAAGTCGGCATGGGCGGCGCTCCGCGAATTGCCGGCCAGCGCTTACCTTGGGCTGTGCACGCCGCGGTTTTTGCTGCGGATGCCTTACGGCAAAAAGACCGACCCGATTGATGCGTTCACGTTTGAGGAATTTACCCGGCAGGGCGGTCTGTCGGGCATGCTGTGGGGCCATCCCGCGCTCATTGCCGCCAATTTGGTTGCCGAAACATGGCGGCGTGACAGCAAGGCGATGAAACTCGGTTCCATCGCCACGGTTGGCAACATGCCGGTCTATGTCTATGCCGACCCTGACGGTGACCAGATTGCCCTGCCCTGCACCGAGCGGATGCTGAACGAGCGCGGGGCCGTTCAGATCGCCGTGGCGGGGGTCAATCCTCTCGTGAGCATTCGTGGGCGGCCTGAAGTGCGCCTCGGCGGTTTCAACGCGGTCGCGGGGGGGCTTATCGCCGGCCGGTGGGCGCCTGTGGATGTGGCGGCCCCCGTGGTGCCGGGAGTTGCGCCAGGTCCGGCGGTCGCAGAAGCAGGGGTGCCTCAGCCAATCCCGGTTGCGAGCCAGGATACCGCCGATCTCGACGCGCTGATGGCAAGTCTCGACACTGCGGCTGCGGAGACTGAAGCAGGAGAAGTGACGCCTGCGGCCCCGATGGAACCTGCGGCAGAGGATGATCTCGATGCCCTGCTGGCAAGCCTGAACGCTGAACCTGATCCCCCGATGGCGGGGGAAACCGAGCCGGATCTCGACGCCCTTCTGGCATCGCTCCAATAGGCGCGGCGTCGCGCTGCACCGCCGCGTTGTTTGATCGGCGGATGACATTTGGCGTGATCGCCACATGTCATCAGTCCCTACGCGGCCTGCTTTATCTCGATATCGATCCGCTGGGCTTCTTCACTGCCATCCGGAAGCGCTGCCAGGTCTCGGACGATACGGACAAGCCGGCTCTCTGCGACGCCAAGCTTTTCGAGTGCCTCTTCGATCACGCCGCACCGCAGATTGGACAAGTCTCGCGCCGCCCGGCCCGCCTGGCCCGAGGCGTAGCTCACCAGGTGGACCTCTGCCTCTTCGAACTGCAGGGCCCAGTTTGCAGCAGCCCGAATGACATCCATCGCGCCCCCATCGAGTTTGGCTGACCATTGTTCGAAGAACACGGCATGTCCTGTGGACTGCCGCCTGATCCGCTTCACGATGCCGGGATGGATCGCCCATGGCATGGTTCCCGCGACTGGTTCGCCGCAATATCGCTCCCAGAGTTCATCAATCTGCGAATGGGTCTCGCATCTCACGATTTCGATGCTAACGTTGTCCGGTAAGGTGTTCGCCAACATGTCGTCGATGTGTTCTACCCCACCCACCATCCAGGCTTGGCCGTTGTATTCAGCCAGTACGATATCGGCCATTCCAAGCTCCTGCGTTTTTTCGTTCCGTCATAGAAAGGGCCGTGGATCGCGTCCGCGGTTTTTGCCATGCGCCTGATTCTGTCTTTGACCGGCGGCGGTCTTTCGGGGCCTACGACCATGCGCACCCTATCGGAGGGAAGTGTAACCATCGGACGGGGTGCCAGCAACGGATGGGTACTGCCTGATTCACAACAATTGATGTCACGCACCCACTGCGCGGTTTCGATCGAAGGCAACCGGGTGGTCCTTACGGATTTGTCGAGCAACGGGGTGTTCGTCAACGGCGCGCGGGAGCCCACCGAACGGGATATGCGGATCGTGCTGACCGATGGCGATACATTCGCCTTCGGTGAGTACAGCTTCAAGGTGGTGATCATCGACGATGGCGCCGAGGTCCGGGGAGGCGGAAGCTTGCCGGCGGCATCATTCCCGATCGCACCCGACCTCGGCGTTGGGGCGCGTGACTCGCTGAGCCCCATCGATGTCGATCCGCTTGCTGACCCGCTCGGCCGCCCCGCAGAGGTGGCCGATCCCTTTGCGATCGCGCCCGATCCTGCGTTCAGTCACCCCATCGCGCATGTCCCGGTGAATCCCCGAGGTACGCCGGACCCTTTCGATACCCAGCCTCAACGCGGGCGCGGCTTCGATGACCAGGACATGTTTCGTGGGGTTGCGCCGTCGTCGGACTGGAGCGGCCTTCCCCAGGCCGACCACGCGCGCGCAACGTCTGCCGCCATGCCTGCGCAACGCGTGGTCCATCCGATGTCGATGGATGATTTTGACAAATTGCTCGACGGTCTGGATCCGCCGCCGACCGGGTCGTCGGCACGCGGGGGGGCTCTCCCGGCACAAGCGGCGCCCATTCATATCCCGACGGCGCCAGGCGCACTGGACATCAGCCTCGACGATCTCCTCGGCACCCCGCCAGCGGCGCAAACGGGGATGCCGCGCGCGCCCGTCGACGTCGCGCCACCTGCGCCGCAGCCCGGCCCTGGTCGCGCGCCGGACGGTTTGGCCGGTGCCTGCCCGACTTCAGGGCCGGCCGGGGCACCCTCCATATTGCACGCTCCCGATCCGTTCGATGCCTCTCCCGTGTCCATCGACCCGTTCCAGGGGCCGCCGGTGCCGAGGGGCGGGCAAGCGACCGAGGCTGCGGCGCCGGCGGTCGATCCGGCGCCCGCGATCAATCCGACAGAACGCAGCGTCGCATCGCTTGCAGATCGCGGCGCTGTCGAAGCGCGGCCACTTTCTCTCCGCCCAGCCCTGCCTGCGTCCCACAATCCATTCGAGGAGCCCGAACCCGGTGAGGGGACTTTGCGGGACGCGCTTGCCGCACCTGCGTCCCCGCAACTCGATGTTGCTCCGGGCCAGCCATCGCCTGCTTTGGCGCAGGCGGCCGCCGGGGGGGGGGGCGGCTGCGGCGGCGGCGCCCAACCCGGAGGTGTTACCGCGTGCGGCGGGTGATCTG
>CALKUK010000027.1 GCA_937996655.1 uncultured Sphingomonadaceae bacterium
ACGAACCACCAGTTGCAAGAACGCCCGTCGCTGTGGAGGTCGGCGCAGCGTTTGCTGTGGGATTGAACCAAGTCGATCCGCCGTTGGAACCTGCGGTGCTTGTTCCGATAGACGTGAATATTTGTTGGTTTGGACTGAGAGTGAAGAACCCATCCGCGCTTGTTGATGCGGCATATGCACCGCCGCCACCGCCTGCACGAGCCGTGCCACTTGCGCCACCGGCACCAATAGTCGAGATCGTCCACGGCGCCCCGAAGTCGCTTGGAAGCGCAGAGGTCGTGCCCGACGTGATGAAGTAGGTCTTGGTGGCCATGCTCAGGCGCTCGGATCAGAGAACGTGCCAGTCGCAGGATCGTAAACCCATCCAATCGCGCAAGCCGGTCCATTCGTAATGTCGATCAACTCGCAACCATCGGGCGCAGGATCAACATGCGCGTCGGCCATAATGATGTTGATAACAACAAGGTCGGAAAGCTGAACGACTGCGGCAATCATCAGAGCGTCCCTACTGCCAAAACGTCCCAAAACGCATCAGACGAATTATACACGCACCCAATATATTGAACACCTGTGGTGGCGTTGCTTGGCGTTGTCGTGGGAAGCGTGACGCCAATAACGCGATACGCGCCAGACGTTGTTGTCCAAGTGACGGCCTGAGACGTGACTGTGCCGTTGTTTTTGACGCGCAGCATCAGCTTCTGCCCGTCAGTCGG
Organism: uncultured Sphingomonadaceae bacterium; assembly: GCA_937996655.1. Classification (GTDB taxonomy): domain Bacteria; phylum Pseudomonadota; class Alphaproteobacteria; order Sphingomonadales; family Sphingomonadaceae; genus Aquisediminimonas. The sequence goes on from CALKUK010000027.1 coordinate 714, forward strand.
CGTGCCAGACGGCGCTGCAATGGTCAGGATGCCGGTGGCAATGATCTCATATTGATCTGCGGTGTCGCCGGTCGGCGTAACCGTCCCGGTTGCCGTGACAGTGCCAATGCGCGGCGTGACACGCTTGTTCGTCAGCGTGTCCGTCGTCGCCCTGCCTACAAGCGTGTCGGTCGAGGTCGGAAGCGTAAGAGTGCCGGTGTTGACGATTGCGTTGATGACGGGGTTGGTGAACGTCTGCGTTGCTGTCCACGTTTGCGCCGTTCCCAGAGCTGCCAATGTCACGGTGCCCGCAGGAAGCGTGGCTGTGGTTGCAGCCGTGGCTGTAAACGTCTGCGAGAACGCGCCCGTATGCGACACTGCGGCAGCAGTCGAAAACGCGCCGCCAAGCGTGATGGCATTGCCGCCGATCTGAACCGTGCCGCCGGATGTAATTTGCATCGCGTCGGTCGCGCCGCTATTCACCACAAAGTGAATGGCGTTGGCAGTGCTGGTGCCGATGGCGAGATCGCTGCTTGCGGTGTAAAGGTATCCCGCATTGGGAAGACTAAGAGAACCCGTCCCCGAAAAGGCAGACGAGTTCATGCCAAGATCAAGGTAAAACGTCGTTGCGGTGGAACTGTTGTTGCCAATAATTATGTCAGAAGAAGCTGCGGCGCCCGCATTTGAGTTTTGAACCAAAAACTGAGCAAAATTGTTTACGCTGGTTTGGAAGACGCTAAAGTTATTGGTGTCTGAAAAAGTCAATGTGCCGTAGTTGAACGCGCCTTGCGTCGAAGCCGCAGAAATTGTTCCCGTTGCGGTGTAAGACGTTGCAGACGCAACGCCAAGCGTCGGCGTCGTCAGCGTCGGGCTGCTGGACAGAACGACGCTGCCGGTGCCCGTGACGGCATTGCCAAGAGCGGTGATTGTGCCGGTCGTCGGCAACGTCAATGACGTGGTGCCGGTGGCCGTAAACGTCTGCGCGAACGCACCAGCATGCGTGACGCTGCCAGCCGTGGACAGCGTGGATCCGTTGGCGATGGTGAGAACCGCAGTCGTGCCAGGGTTTGTGATCGTGACGTTGTTGATGCTTGTGGCAGACGCCGCGCCAAGCGTCGGCGTGACAAGCACAGGATTGGTTGACAGCACATTTGCGCCGCTGCCCGTGCTTGTCGTGACACCCGTGCCGCCCTGCGCTACAGGCAACGCATTCGCTAACGTCACGCCGGTCGAGGACACGGTGATCTGCGTGACGCCAGCGCCTTGCAGCGCCAGGCTGCCCGACGCATCGGCGGTCGTGACAACGCCGCCACCACCCGTCGTCGTTGCGTTGATCGTGCTTGTCATGCGGGGATGAACCTCACCTGTTGGTCAATCCACCACTGGGGTGCAAGTGCGTTGAACGTCGTCAGCACAGCCTCAATGGCCTTGTCGGCAGGGACAATGTTGGAGATGCCGCCGTCCGATCCATCCGGGTTGGTGCATGTGTAGGTCACAGTGCCATCCCCGTTGTCGGTGGCCGTCAACGTCCTGCCGTAGGTGTCCTGGGTCATGCTGCTATCCTTACAGGTTGGCGCGGCTGACTGCGCCAGCGCCGCCAGCAGTGCCGGTATTACCCGCCGCCGTTCCACCGCCAGCAGTTCCAGCGATGTTTACCGTATTTAATGTCAGAGATGTAGGCGAGAGAACAAGAACCTTCGTAGCCCCACCGTTACCACCGTTTCCGCCACCGCCACCTTTTCCGGTGCCAGCGCCATTGCCACCTGTGCCGCCAAGTCCACCGCTGACGTCTAAAGCATTAATGATTGTGCTGCCCGTTAAACTTCCTGCCACAATGTCGATGTAGCCACCCCCGCTGCCACCGCCGCCAGAACCGCCTCCGACGTTGCCGACAGACACAGTGCCGCCATTCCCGCCAGTTCCGCCAATAGCTGTAATTATTCCTGTTGTAGTGTTGGTCCCCCGAGCAATCACTGCTGCTCGTACAGCAATACCTCCGCCAGACGGCGCAGCGCCGCCACCTCCTCCACCAGGGTTAGTTCCGTCTCCACCACCAGAAGCGCCCGTTCCACCAAACATAGCTGAGTAAAAAGCATTCCAAACAGTATTTGTTTGAATACTTAAAAATGATGTCATAGGGCCAACATTTGGTCCTAAACTATAAATAGAAACTGAGGGAATGCCCGTGACTGCGGCACCACCCGCATTAGGTGTCCCAGCACCTCCGACGCCGCTTGTTCCGCCATATCCTCCATAGATAATTGCAACTTGATTAACTGTTCCACTTACTCCCGCGCCAGTTCCACCCGCTCCACCGGCTAATCCAGATCGACCTCCGGGAGATGTATTGCCAGAGTACGCTCCAATTACACCACCAGCAGTTGAACCACTAGCATTTGCACCAGAAACAGATGGAATTGTAATTGACGATGCTGGCGCGTTAGACAAATCCAGCGTGCCAGATACATAGATGGTCCAACCATTGGGGTTAATTTTCCCCGTCCCGCTAATCGTCAAAGACGAGTAGTGCATATCCCGCACCAGCGTCGTCGTGCCGCTGCTGATCGTGACAGCGCCATCAGCACCAGTTCCGAACAGCGCGACGTTGGAACCCCACGACATCACGCCCGTGCCGTCCGTGGTCAGCGTTTGCGCGCCCGTGCCAACGGAAGAAGGAAGCGTCAGTGTCGGGCTACCCGCCACGGCAGGCGCTGCAAGCGTGACGGAACCGGACGTATCGCCCGCGACAACAATTGAACTCATAGTGTGATCCACCTCTGGCCGGATGTGACTGTCACGGTGACGCCGCTGGCAAGGGTCATCGGACCCACCGACATGCCATTCGTCCCCGCCGCAATCGTCGTGCTGGTTGTGATCGTGTTATTGTTGAGGATAATGCCATTGGTGGCAAGAATAGACGCGCCTGAAACCGCGCCCGTTGCTGCCAGGCTGGTGCCCGTCGCAGCGCCAATGTTCGGCGTTGTCAGCGTCGGGGAGTTGGACAACACCACACTCCCCGCCGTGCCTGTCACAGGCAGGTTCCCGACAACGCCACCGTTGTTGTAAATGATATACCCGCTTGTTCCACCGCTGACCGTCGAGGTGCCGATCGTCAGCGCGCTCAAGCCGTTCTGACCGGCAACCGAGATCGTCCACAACGCGAACGTCCCGGATCCGCCGGTCGTGTCCACGTTGACGGTCATCGACGTCCCGGAGAACGCCGTGATAACGCCTTCCATGAAGTTGGCGGGCGTCGTGGTGTAGGCAACGCGGACACGGGTGCCGACTGTAAAAGCCGACGATGTGGCAGTTGTCGATACGGTGAACGTCTTGCTGCCGGTGCCGATAAGCGTCGAAGTCGTCGAGGTCTGGTTGTAGTAACCAATGCCGATCTGCGGCAGCGCCGTCAGCGTGTAGATAACGCCTGGCGTTTCGGGAACAGTCGGCCCTGTCGTGGCCGGGATGGTGACGATCTGCGTCCCGGCCAGGTCGGACTGCCACCACAACTCGATGTAGTCGCCAGCCGCCATTGAGATGACGTAGTTCCAGCCAGTGACCATCAGGCCGTTGACCGCCCCGTGCTTGCCGACGACAGCAACAGTTCCCGTCGAGTCAGCGACGTCTACGCCGTTTTGGCGCAGCCAAACGCTGACGTCAGCAATCCCCGCGTTCGGGTTCGACAACTGAATGCTGAACTGAAAATTGTAGATGCCAGCATTGGCGACGGTGATGCGACCGGCAGAGATCGACATACCGTTGGCGATGTCTGTCGTGGCGCATCCGACGAGGTATGCCACCGTAGTGCTGGCAGCAGTCTGTGCGGCGGTCGTGTCGTGGAAGGCGCCGTAATAAGCTGGGGCGCCAACACCGCTGGCACCGATTGTCGTCCAGGCAGGCGTTCCCGCACCTGTCGATTGCAGGTATTGGCCAGAAGACCCCGCGGCGGTGAACCCGTATGCCGTCCCGGTGCCAAACGCCACGGATCCCGCAGTCGGCGATGCCGTACCGCCTGTGCCGCCCGACGCAACGCCCAAAGTCCCCGCAAGCGTAATGGCGCCCGTCGTCGCGCTCGTCGGCGTAAGGCCGCTCAAAGACGTCAAGAACGACGTGACGCCAGATGTGCCCGACGCGCTGATGGTGCCGCCAGACAACAACAAGCCGGTGCCAACGGTAATAGCTGAAGGCGCCGCCGCCGCCGTGCCGGAATTGCCCAGCAGCGTGTTGGTTCCGATATTGGAGACGCTGATGGTGTTGTTGTTGGTGATCGTGATGTCCGAACCGCCAACAAGCGACGTAATGCCCGCGTTGCTGATCGTCCCGGTAGACACCGCCAAGCCAGAACCAACAACCACGCCACCGAGCGTCGTCGTGGTTGCCTGGGCGACGTTAATCGTGCCCGCCGTCGTGATCGTGCCGCCGGTTGTGCCGGTGCCGCCGACAACGCTGGTGACGGTGCCGGTGCCGTATCCAGTGGCATCCAGCGTGCCGCCCGTATACGTCAAATGCGAACCCAACGGGATGGCGGCAGGCACACCAGAAACGCCGCTGGCATTGCCGACAAGATTCCCTGCCGCGATGGCCGACAGCGAAATTGTGCCAGTTGTCGTAATCGGCCCGCCCGTCACAAGCCCGGACGTCGCAATGTTGGTGACGGTGCCGCCGCTGGCCGTTGCCGTCAGCGTGCCACTGTTCATCGTCAGGCCGCTCAAGGCGATCGCGCCCGACGTTCCACCAATCGACAGGACGCCGCTGTTGCTGACCGTCACAGCCGTCGAACCGTTGAACGACGACGCCGCCGACAAGCCCGCGCCAAATGTCAAAGCGTTTGTCGTGTTGGCCGTAACCGTGCCAGAGCCGCCCAACGAAATCGTCGAGCCATTGACGATTACGCTGCTGTTGGCCAAGGCGCTGTTTGGAATGGCGATGAAGCCAGCGCCAATTGCGCCAGCCGTCAACGTGCCGACGCCCGTGATGCCCGTGTAGCTACCAGACAGACGCAACGCAGGCAGCGTGCCAGACGTGATGTTGCCCGCGTTCGTGGTGTCAATCGTCGCCGATGCAGCCAAGCCAGATACGGCACTTGACGCAATGGCAATGGCAGTCGGCGTGACGCCAGACACGCGCCCATATGCATCGGTCGTGATGACCGGAACCGAGGATGCGGAGCCGTATGCGCCTGCGGTGCCGATCGTGCCCAGGCCAATAGTGACTGCGGAGGAACCCGAATAAGACGTTCCAATCAACGGGCTGGAGATCGTTAGCGCGAACGGGTTGGAGGCCGTAATTGTGCCCGCACCGCCCAACGCAATCGTGGTGCTATTGACCGTGACGCTGCTGCTTGCGAGCGCCGTGTTGGGGATTGCCGTAAACCCAGTGCCAATGGCGCCAGCCGTCAGCGTGCCGACGTTGGTGATGCCAAGCTGGTCCAAACCAATCGAACCCGTGCTGGTGATCGTCCCGCCGGTCAACGGGCTGAGTGCGGTGATGCTGGTGACGGATCCCGAATTGTTTGCGGAGATCGTGATCGCACCAGCAGTATTGTTGATCGAAATGCCGGTCCCAGCCGTCAACGTATTCAGGACATAACTGGTCCCGTTTCCGATCAGCAATTGGCCGTTTGCTGGTGCAGTCGTGACGCCCGTGCCGCCATGCACGGCGGATACGGGATAAGCCAAAGCAGCGACGGAACCTAGCGTGACGGAGCGAGCCGTGATGTCGCCAGGGCGCGCAATCGGAGCCAGATCCGTGCTTTGCGGCGTCGTGAGTGTCGCTTGGCTGATTGATGTGTTAGTCATGCGTCATCCCCAGAACCAAGCGCCATTGCCGCTTTCCAGACCCCAGAACCCAAGGCCGCTTTCCAGCGCAATCCCGTTGTTGACCCAAACAAACGGAGGGCCAAATCCCGGATCAGGCGGAAGCGAGAACGGAGGAATGGAATAGTCCATATCAATTGGCAGCGTAACAGGCCAGGAGAATGTTCTTCCGGCGTTCGTCACAACGTCCACGCGGACTGTGTATACACGTCCGGCAACCCCACCCGACAACCAAACCTCAATGTCGTAGTTTCCCGACAAGTTCAGGTAGGTTGTCTGTAGTTCTCCCGTTCCAGACGGCGCGATGCTGACGGACAACGAATAGATGCTGTCGGCGTATTGCGAAATCGGCGCCGCCGCGTCGAGGTAATAATCCAGATCCTCTTGCGCCTCTGCCACCGGCCATTGCAGGAAGATATTGCCTGATGTCGGAATGGCAATCGTCCGAGCCAGCGACGTCACTTCTGTGCTGGTCGGGATAGACGGCACAACCGGCGTAATCGGTCGATAGGGCCCAGAGTAGGTCCAGGTGACAGCAGACCCAAAGCCTGGCACCGGTGCAAACGGCAACGGGTATGTGGCAAACTCCGCGCTGACCGGCAGCGTCACCACCCACGAATACTCGCGTGTCAGTTGGGTGATGGCGTCCACGCGGACAAGATAAGTTCGCCCGGCAACGCCGCCAGACAGCTTGACGTTGATGATGGCGCCCGTGACCGTAACGCTGACGGGCGACATCTCGCCTGTGCCAGATGGCGACACGCTGACGGACGCCGACGCAATGTAGTCGTTGCCAACCGCGATCGTGGCGTCAATCAGGTAGTCAAGAATGTCCGCCGGTTCCGCAATCGGCCACTGCAAGAACTCATTGCCAGCAGCGTCGAGAACGATCGTGCGGACGGTCGAGTTGCTCACTTAGCTTCCAATCGCAAACCAAGTGATGTTGACGGTGTTGGTGATGGGATGGGACGATGTGCCCGCAGTGTCGCAATAGAACGTGTAACCCGTTGTCGAAAGCGCAGACGGATAAACGGTCAAGGCAACCCAACTAGGCGACGAAGAGTTGTTCGGCGTTCCCCAAATTCCGTAAACAGCGTTCGGGAACGCCGAGGCAAATGTCCCCGACACAGACCCAAGATTGCTTCCCGTCGAGACTGCGCCAGACACGCCCCATTTCAGAATCAGCCCAGTCGGAAGCGTCTGCGATCCAGACGCGCCAATCGAAGACGGAAACTGGCCGAAGTTGACGGCCTGGGTGGCGCTGCTTCCCGCGGCAACAGCAAACACCTGAGACGAACTACCGGCAATCGGCGCTGCGTAATTTCGCACATAAGCGGTGGTCGCCAGCTTGGTGCTGTTGTCTGAAGTGAGGGGCGTCGGCGCCGCAGGCGTGCCAGTGAACGTCGGGCTGTTCAACGGGGCTTCCGCAATCCATTGCGCAGTGGCAGCCGGTCCAGACGACGTGCAAACCCACAACAGGCTGTTTGTCGTGTCCCACACCATTGATGGCGAGTTCGACGCGCTTGCCGCTTGGCCAGCGACAACGCCGTTCGGGTTGCCAGCGTTGTAAATAACCTGGCCGAGCGCATTCATCGTTCCTGCGGTCAGCAGGTTTTGAACAAGGGCACCCGTGCTCCACGCCGAAGCCGTCGTGCCTTCTTGAGCGCGAACAATGGTGAATGTGTCGGTGGAACGCGCCGTCACATGCACGATTTCGGGCGAAGGGGTGCTGCCCGTCGCAGGGTTAAGCGTGAGTTTGAAATACTGCCCAGTCCCAGGCGATGGGAACAACGCGCCTGCGCCGCTGGCAACAGTAAGCGATGTGGCGCTGGTAGTGATGTTGGACGCCAACGTCGTGGTGGCGTTGTTCGTCCACATGATTTGGGTCATTTAGTCCCCCGAAAATGCTTGGCCATCGCGTCGCAATCGCCTCTTACCACAGCGTCCATGTAGCTGTGGATCTCGTCCTTGCGCGCAACGCCAGCCGTCCGCAAAGCGATGGCGACGGCTTGCTTCTGTGGCTTGCCAGCCTCGACCTCGCGCTTGATGTTGCGCGAAATCACCTCCTGGCTTTTTCCCTTTTCAAGAGGCATAGGTTTGCTCCCCCTACCAGACAAAGACGGTGAAAGCGTGGGCGCTGGTGGCCGCGTTCGCTTTCAACGTGACGGTCGAAGCAATCGCAGGGAGCTGATAACCAGCGCCAGGCGCCAGGGTAAGCGTCGTGCCGTTGCCACCTGCGGCTGTCGATAGCGGCGTGCCAACCATGTCGATGTAAAGCGGCTCTGCGGTGGCAATCTTCTGTTCCGCCGCAGTCAGCGGGTTGTAGATGTAACCGCCATTGATCACACCCGTGAGAACAGTGACCGCCGTGCCACCCGTCGTGATGGCAGACGCCGTCGCCGCCCGCGGTGTCCAACCGGCGCCGCCCGGACCAGGGACGATCCAGCCAGGAATGGCGCCGCTGGCAACGCCCTGATTGTTTGAATAGGATCCTGACATTCTGATCGACCTTCTAGGTGTGGATTGGAGTGCTGTAGCCTGGAGACGGAGGTGTCGATAACGGATAAGACGCCAATTCAGAACTCATCGGCAACCGAATATACCATGAGAAGTCACGGCCCGCAGTAGTTGTGACGTTGATATTGACCGTATACATACGACCGGCCACTCCGCCAGACACCCAAATTGTGATCACATCGCCGTAAAACGAAATGCTATTGATCGACAGTTCGCCTGTTCCATAAGGCGACACGCAGGCAGATGCCACTGAAATGGCATCGCCCACGTCAATCAAAGCCGCCGAAATGTCCAACGCATAGTCCAAGACGTCATCCGGTTGCCCAGGGGGCCACCGCAACCCGCTTTGCCAGGGCGGGACGACGTAGACTGTGCGATTGGCTGACGTGATCATTGTGCCTGGACTTACCCGGCCACGGGTTCGGCTTCAGGCTCTTCCGGCGCAGACGCCGCAATCGCTGCAAGCTGTTCTTCGCCTTGCGTCCGAATCGCCAGGATCATGTCGGCGACTTTTGCAAACGGAAGGTCGCCAAGCGCAAGAAGCATTTTGTTGATCTGAGAGACGGTGAACGTCAGAGTGATCGGATGGTCATCAGACACGGGCATTGCGGTTCTCCTCTATTGTAATGCCGAGAGTGGGTAGTTTGCTGCGGGCGTTGTAGTTATGAGGCGGGCGCGATGGTGAGTTGGCCCTCTGCCACCAGCACCATCATGTTGGCATAGTCAGTGTTTGCGGGGTCGATTGGCACAAACGACGTGACACCGTAAACGTCAACTTGGATGCCACCCAGTTGGCCGTTTGTAGAATTGTAATACTGAGCGTTTGTATAAACTGGCATTTACTAAATCTCCGCAGACGCTGTGTAGCTGAATTGGGCGGTGCAAACCCCAACAGCAGTGGATGTTACGCGAGTGCTTATAGATTGGTTTGTGGAAAAATCCGTTGCGAGGTTTGTGCTGTTTGAAATTGAAACCGTGTTGTATGCCATAAGCGGGTTTGTCCGCATGGAAACAGGGAAAAAGATTGTCCCAAGGGGCGTAAGGGCTGTAGCGGTATCGGCATAAGTCAGCATTTTGATGCTGTTGGTGCCGGTCGAGAAGTAATAACGTTGGCACATAGCCAGTTCAGGCGTGGTCATCCGCGTCTCAAACGGGGTGGCGGTGTTGCCAGGCTCAAGCTGCACGTTGCCAATCGTCCAAGTGCCGCTTGTCTGCGATCCGACCGAAAGCAAAATCTGAAGCCCGGTTGTTGCCGCGGAAGGAATGGTGATCTGCGCGTTGTAACGCGTCACCGTCGATGTCACCGTAAAGCTGCCCGTTGCAATGCTTGTGACCGTAGGGCTCGCCAAAGTGCCAAACGAATCAGCCGAGTTGGCGTAAGAGGCAGACCAGTTGACGGTGGTGAGGGTGCTGTTCGCAAGATCGACGGAAAGCGTCACCGTTTGGCCAGACAATTCATAGCTGTTTGATTGCGCGATACGTTGACCGAAAGTTATCGCAGTGACGCCAGCAGCGCCGGTCAACTGATATCGATATTGCGTGTTGCCCGAACCAACCGTTTGTTGCCCCGTGACGGTGCCACCTGTCGAAGACGCAAACCAACGGTCGACGGTATAGACATACGCACCAGCCGTTATGCTTTGAGAAGCTCCGCTGTTGCGCTGATCAATTGCCATGTTGCCGTTGATGAACCGATTGCGGAACCCGGCAAGCTGACCACCGTTCAGCGCCGTCACAGTCGGCGTCACAAGCGTCGGGCTGGTCGCAAGAACATTGGCCGTGCCAGCCGTTCCCGTGCTTGTCGTGGAGCCCGTGCCGCCGTTCGTAACGCCAAGGACAGTCTGCCCTTGCAGGGTCGTGGCGCCCGTCCAAATGCCGATCTGGCCGCTGGTCGGCGTTCCGACGTTGGTCACGATGCCCGACGTCGCAGGCGTCGAGGATGTCCACGTCGTGCCATTCGACGCCAGGATGTTGCCGGTCGTGCCAGGCGCCACACCTTGAACAGCGCTTGTCCCGTTGCCGAGCAACACGTTGTTGGTCGACAAGGTGGCCAAGCCCGTGCCGCCGTTGGCAACGCCAAGCGTGCCGGTGACGCCGGTTCCGCCAAGCGGAAGGCCCGTTGCGTTCGTCAGCGTCAAAGACGTTGGCGTGCCAAGGTTTGACGATCCTGTGAGCGTAACGCCCGTCAACGTCAGACCGGAGATGGACGTCAACGAGGCTCCAAGGCCAACAGTCGACGTGCCAAGCGTGATGAGAGTGGCGAAATTCGAATCCAACTGGTTCAGGGGAAGAGTGCCCGAAGCAGTGGCGAACGTGTAAGGGACTGCCATCTAAAAAACACCCATGATTAATAGTTGACCCACGACACGGTGGCCGCTGAATTGTTTTGCCACGCAACCGTAGCCGCAGAGTTGTTGGCCCACAACACGTTGCCGCCGACCGGGCCGGTGACAGTGACGTTGTAGGCAAACTGGAACGGCATTTCTGCGGCGCCGCTGGCAATGGCCGTTTGCAGAATTGCGGCATACGGATACGTTGGCATGGTGATGTTGACGACATTGCCAGCGCCGAACGTCACATTGATCTGGTAGGTCGTATTGACGCCAGGATCCGTGCCATTGGTTCCGGTCAAAAACCGCATGATGCGGCGTTTTAACCAGCGCACGTTGAACGTCTTGCCGTCGCCTTTGTAGAAGTGCCAGGTCAACAGCCGCTTGTAGACATCATCCGTTGTTTCAAACGTCGTGCCGGTCGTCGACGATTGAGAGTTCAAAGGATATTTGTAGTTTGGCCCGTAAGTGTTTAACGGACCATAAGAAGCAGGCGCCGTGCCAGGAAGATTGGGGCGCGGATAGCCATAAATACCAGCGCCAACCCAGTCCAACAAATCTCCCGTGATCGTCGGGCTGGTATAGACCGGCAAGTTCAATTGATTGAACGTGTTGACGTATTGCTGAACAATTGCGTTATACGAATAAACAAACGCTTGCAAATCGTCATCGTTCGTATACTGCTGATAGAGATACGACGGGATGGCGTTTTGCAGGCATACGTTATTGAAGCTGGTGGAACCGCTCACCTCATCACCCCTGAGTGATTGTGATGTTCGTGGTCGAAGTCGAGAAATATCCTTCCGGGTCGCCTGGGATAATGCCGCCGGTCGTCTGCGACATAGAGCCGCTATTGGCGGTGTAGGTCAGTCCGGTCGAGTTGTAGGGAATGGTGAACGAGTAAGGCGTGAGGACAGTCGGCGTCCACATGCCGTTGATCAGCGCCGTTCCAGTCGCCCCGGAAATGGCGATCGTAATCGACCCCGACAAACCATGCGGAAGAGGCGTGTAGATCGTCGTGACCGTGCCAGTGCCGATGCTGGAGATCGTCAGCGGCGCCGCCGAAACACCATTGATGGTGACGGTGAAAATCATGCGGGTCAGCAATTGCGTCGGCAGAACGCTGGCTGTCGCAATCTGGAAGGCGTTTTGAAGTTCAAACAGGTTGATCGGCGCACCGACCGGGATGCTGTTGATATACGCCGCCAACGCAATTGAGCCCAAAGAAGCCATTGTGGACGACGACACCGAATTGGTCGACGTTGTATTCCACACCAACCCTATGGTGACGTTTTGCACGATCGGCACGACAAACGGCACCACGTATGTGTTCGGATAATCCGTAATCGTGATGTATTGCGTGCGAGCGTTGGAAGCCAAAACACCGCCGCCGCCGTAAGTCGGCGCGGACGTTGAGTTATAGGCAATGCTGAACGTCGTCGTCGACAAGACTGTAATCGTCCATGTTCCGTTGGCGCCAATCATCCCAAGCACACCGGAGATCGTGACGCTGTTGCCCGTGGTCAGACCGTGCGGCAGCAGCGTCGTCACCACAGCAGCAGAAGCGTTGCTGATGCCGCTGATCGTGCCCGTCTGAGATCCAGCCAGGGTGGATGTGTCAAAGATCGACGAAAAGATCGCATACGCAATCTGATAAGGATCCGCGCTTCCGCCAACAATTATTTCCCAGGTTGTTCCCACTTGAACCACGGAAACCAACCGGCTTTGAACGCCCGAGACATTTCCAAGCAACGTCTTGAGATAACGCGCCATGCCCATCGAAGCCGCCAACCCGGCTTGCAGCACTTGGGATCGATAATCGTCGACCGTTTGCGCGCTGGAACTCGGCGTTCCCGCAATCGGGTTGGTGACGGTCAGCGTGTAGCCAGAAGGGACAGACGTGGCGATGGTCGTGACGGTATTGGCCGGAATCGCCCACGACCCAGATTGAGTCGCCACACAATAAAGCGACGGGCTGGTGCCGCCCGTGCTGATGATCCCGCCATCTTGCACGACATACTGGTATGTGCCGTCAGACACATAAAAACCGACAGGGATAACGTATCCGGCACTGCCGGAGAACACCACGTAGACGCTGGTGTTTGTCGCCTGGCCCTGCTGAACGCCGTAGATTTGCCCTAGCTGATTGAGCAGGAACTGATTGGCGCCATATGGCGTGACCGAATTGACCAGTTCGACGAGCGCCGAATTGCACTGCATGATTGAGGCGACATCAGTGCTGCTGATATCCTCAATCAACGTCCCTGGCAGGTTTGCCGTATACCCAGGATTGGTTGCTGCAACCGCGGCAAGCAACGTCGTCTGGATGTCCGCAGGCGACGCCGGGACCATGCCAGCAGGCCCCAAGACGATCGGAACCGTGGTGCTGCCGCTCATACTGCGATACTCAATTGCACTGTCACACCTTGATTAGTGGTGATGTTGATTCTGTAGGTCGGCGTGAGCGAATTGACCTTTTGAATGGTCAACGACGCAAAGTATACGGAATAACGCTGTTGGATCAAAGCGACATAATAATCCGGGAATATCTGCTGAACGACCGATTGTTGCGCGGGAATCCCCCAGTTGGCCCAAAACGGAGATTCGTTCAGGTTCAGCTTTAGGCACTGAACCAACGCCGTGATGTAGACGTAGTCGTTGAACCCGTTGGCGTCGGTTGTGACTTCCATCCATTTGCCGGTTTGGGAGTCTCGGCCATAAACACGCATCAGACCACCCCGCCTGTGTTGGACCCGCCGGTTTGAACGCCGCTGTGAACGTGCGTTGCAAAGTTTCTCCCGCCGATAGAAGCGCCAGTCGCGTTGATGACGATTGAGTTTGTCCCATACGAGAGCGTTATCCCCGTCGAGGTCAACGTGATTTTGCTGTTTGCTCCACAGGAAATCACGATTGAGGACGGGGTGAGCGTGATTTTGCTGTTGCCGCTGTCATCCTTCAGCACCACGCCATTGGGCGCAGTGACATTGTAGGCGTTGGCGTCCACCGCAGGAAAGTTGGTGTTGCTGAGAGGAACGAACACCAGCGTTGATAGGTTGCCCTCTTTGCGAAGGTAATCCGCAACACCGCCACCCAGGCCGGTAACGCCGCCAAGATACAGGTCGGCAGCGACAACAAAACCTTTGTCGCCCACTTGCGTCGGCGGGCGAGCGTAGCGCGATATGGCTTGAGGAACCGTGATCTGCGGAAAGGTGATCGGGCTGTTGATCTCAAATTTGACAGTCACCATCGCGTTTGAAACGGCGACGACGCTGACCGGCAGGGATTTGGGGTTCTGCTGCGTTGCCTGGATAATCTCGCTTTGAATGAGTTGGATTATCGACCTTGAAAGAGGCGTCGTTTGGACATTGTCAGCCATGACGGTTCCAAATCACCCGAGGTTTGAAGACGTTAAAGCGGGTGCTATATATGAACAGCGGAAAAGGGAAACCCAAGCATCGGCGGTTGGTTGGCGAAAGTTTCCGTAATGGTTGATTTCTTTGACGTTGAACGTGCCTTTTTGCTGCGACGTGTTGCGGTAATTGTATGGCGAAGCAATGTTTGAAGGCGCAATTGTAGGGTAAACGCCATCTGGAAATGTGATGGTGTCCAAGCAATGAATATCAGCCCTCATAGGGCATTTGAATTGAACTTCCCCTTGCGAAATCCATGTCGGTTGGCCAATCATGTCTTTGAAAGCGATTGCTATAGTTTTGGGGTTGTAAGATGGACTGTTTGCGCTTTCTGTAACGCCAGAAGCGGAACTCGTTGATGTTTTAGCATTTTGCGTTTGTGCTGGTGCTGGCACAGTTCCGTCAGAAACAAAGAATGCATTGTTGGGCAATATGGTAATCTGAACACCAGGGTATGGCCCTGGACCTTTATGATTAATGCCAATAACTTTTTTGGAAAAATCATTGACCCATTCGGCAAACGCAGGGAGGGTGTCGTATACACCGTTCACTGAGTAAGCCAAAACCAAATTCGAGTTAATTTCAATCTTTGGTTCCGGGTATTTTGGAAAAGCGTTTTTCAAAAATTCCCGAATAGCCACTGAAAGTTGAACGCCAGTAGGCCAGCTAAAATTTCCGTTGATGGGCTGAGTCATAGATCCCAAAGGCGGCGGAAGAGGTTCTGCAACAATGGCAGAAGATTGCGCTGTTGCAGGCTGTGTGGGTGCTGGCGTTGTGGGCGAAGAACCTGGCTTAAGGATGAGATCAAGCGTCATGTCATTGCCCAACCAATTGCCAAACGCTTGGGCAATGTAGCCGTTGATGAGCACGCCATTTTGCGCCGGGTTTGCTAAAGGCAGTCCTTTTTGAAATCCACCCGATATCTTTATGTTTTTGTTGTTTAGGTTGTTGGCTTGGCTAATGGACTTGATGGGGATGCCTTGAATTTGCAACACGGCTGTGTTTCTCAAAAACTCGAACGCCATCGTTGAGATGTTGAATTGCACATTCAATGCGCCCGGATCATTCTTGCCGTTGACCCAACTGGTATACACTTGCGCAGGGCCGGGGTTGGCAGGATCTGTAATCTCGATCCGATAATACCTCACGGGCTTACCTCAAATTGCTGATTTTCAGTTCGGTAAATCAGCGTGGAGGCAAAATACCCAGCCGCAATGTTGATGTTGTATTGAACCGATCCCAAACCCGCAACCGCGCCAGGAAACGACGCAACGCCGTAAGTGAATTGCGTTTTGTTGATGATGTTTGCCGCGAACGTGCCGTTGTAGGCAGTCGGCGTGCAATTGATCACCGTTAGGTTGATGACGGATCCCACTTCATAGCCATGCGGGCCGTTGGTCGTGGCTGTGACTGTGCCGGTATTGCCGTCCCATGAGATGGCTTGCAGGTTGGTGCCGATCATGGAGCCTATCAACGGCACCGAAAATACCAGCACACCGGACAACGTGTAGCAGTTCACGTAGAAGCGTTGCCCAAACAGGCTCCACGTCACAGTGACAGTGTATTGATTGTTGTCCAACGTCGGCTGGAACGTAAACGGACCAGCAGACGCTGGAACCGCGACGGGGTTGAGGCCGTATGCTGTGACCCGTGCGACAACCGAAGGAACCTGCGCATTCGGCGCGCCGACTGGCGGCGTGAAATTGTATGTCGTGGTCATATCGGGTTACCCGGCACGGGAGTGGCCAATCCGCTGCTCGAGTGGCTCATGAATGTGTTCTGAGCTGCCTGTGCTTGCTCAAGCGTCACCAGCGGCTGGATGAAATCCCACTGCCAAGCATTTTGAGGTATTGGGCTGCCCTGGCTGACGTCGGTCAACCCGGTCAAAATGCAGTTGGTGTAGAATTGCACCGGGGTGGCTATGGTGAACATGCCGCCCTTGTTGACGTGCGCCTGGATCGACGATTGCAACGCCATCATGGTGATCAGCTTGGCAGTGTGACCACCAGGCTTGTTGACGGGGATGACCATTCGCAAAGAGATGCTCAAAGGCTCTGCGATGACCGCATTTGCAGCCACAGACTGATTGGCGAATGGATACATGCCGACAGCATAGCTGGCGAGTTTGCCGCCTTGCACAGGCGTAAAGTGAGCGAAGAAATCATCAAGCGATTTGGTGTTCAAAGCGTTAATGGCAGTCGTGACAATCGCGCCCGCGGCGGCAAGAGCGGATCCCGAAGCGCCGAAATCGTAGCCAGTTTCCGTAATGGCGACGATCGGCAAAACCCCAAACGGGGCCATGTCCGCAATGCCACCCGTAAAGAGGATGGGCGAAATCTGAAAACCGAGTTCGTAGATAACCCGACCGACGTTGTTGACGATAGAACCACTCATTGCATCATGCCGCCAACGCCGAGACAACCGTGTTCACTTGCCCACCTGTCGCATTGTAGATGGAAATCTTAATACCTTGGCCAGGCTGCGCCGAAAAGGAATTTCCAGAAATGCCAGCGCGATTCAGATTGTCCAGATATTTTGCCGTTTCTGGCGGAAGGTGTTCGCGCCATTGATCGCCGTATTGGCTGATCAAACCCTGGACGTTTCCTTGCCCCCAATTATAACCTGCTGCCGCTTTATTGACGTCGCCTTTGAACATTTTAAGCAAGTCTTGAAAATATCGAGCAGCAGCCTCTGACGATTTGGCAAGATCCCACACAGATTTTTCGTCAAGGCCATAATCTTTTGCTGTCCCCGGCATAAACTGGAACGGACCCATAGCGCCAGCAGAAGAGACGGGGTTTTTGGGATCCCACTCTTGTTTGTGGATTTGCGCCAGCAACCCAGATGGAAGACCGTATTGTTTTTCCAAGGCGCCAAACGCACCAGGGCGTTTGGCTTCCAGATATTGTTCTCCATAAGCAAAATGCTTTGAAGATGGAGAATTGTTGTTGGCTCCAGGCGCTACATAATTAAGGCCAGAGTTCCAAAGGCTGTAAAGAAGCCCAGGAATTGTCCCATATTGGAAAGCGGCGCCTATTGCTTTTTGAGTTTGGTTGGCAGCCGCGTTTTGTTCGGCTTCGACCGCTTTTTTGTTGCGCTGAAGGTCTTCCCATTGTTTTTGGTTGCCTTGCCAATAGAAAGGCGCTTTTCCATACGGATGTTCTGGCGTCGGGGCTTCGTCTCCTTTTTTCCCGCCCCCAGCGAGCCAATCAAGCAAGCTTAAGAATTTTGAAGTCAGCGTTGTGACTGTGTTTATGAATTTATCTACGGACTCTTTGAACTCTGGTTTTTCCATGTTCCTGGCGAGGTTTTCAAGCCAGGTTGCAAATGTTTCCAGGCCGTCTCTGAATCCCTTTGATTCAAAAACTTTTACCAACAAATCAGCAAAAGCAGTTGTAATGTGCCCAAGAGGTTTGGCCAAACCTTGCAAAGCAACTACAAATTTGTTTGTAATTTCGCTTGTTGCCGTTTCCAATGACTGAATAAAATCTTCCCATCTGCTGATGGTATCTTTTCCAAGGGCCAGTTTTTCTAGCGTTCCCGGCAAAGCTCTGTTTGCCGCTTCAATTTCAGCAGCTGAATGGCCAGCCAATTCTCGAAGATTGGGAATGCCGCCAACCAATTCAGCCCAGCCGTATCCTTCAGCTTGTGCCGTGAAGGCGCCAGTCCCTTGCTTGAGGGCTTGTTGAGATCTTGCGTGCAACGCCGCAATAACTTGCGGCATGAGCTGCGCCGAAGTTTTCCCTTCAATGTCCTCTTGAGAAATCCCAAGGTTTCGAAGACGCCATTGCTCGCCGTAATCAACCTGGGCTTGAGATATTTTCCCCAACAGCGCAGACGACCCACTAAACCGCCGGTATACGGTTTGAACGGCTTGAAGTTCGTTGGGATTAAGACCGAGCGCACCAGCTTGTTGACGCGTTTGGCTGGCGCCGCGGGCCAACGCATCCAACCCAAAGAAACCCGTCGCTCCAGAAAGCAGGCCAAACGTTGTCGTCAAGGCGCCTGTAATCGCGCCCCATTTAAGCATAGAGAACGTGATGCCCTGAATGTTCTTCAGGGCTCTGCCGCTGTTGTTGCTGATGCTGACCATATTCCGGTCAGTCTTTTTCATTTCCTCGCTGATCTTGATTTGAGTGATTAACTGTTTGTTGAGAATGTTGGTTTGGGCTTCAACGGCATGAAGCAGTGAGTCCGCTTTGTCCGTTGTTCCGTCTATGGCATCCGTCGTCTTCTGCCAAACGCTGGGAAGTTTATCCAAATCTTTTTTGTATTTATCGAACAGATTTTTGAATGCCTTGAAAGCGGCATCATTTATCTCAATGTCGATAATAGATTTGACGGCCACCTAAATCATCCCTGCTTGCTTGAGTGAACCAAGAAGATAGCGTTGTCGATATTCATGCGCCGTCTCCCATTTCCACTCGGGGACTTGCTTTCTAAAATACTCAGCAAACCCCTCGTTAGCAATCCAATCTAAGCAGGCACTGACGATGTGTTCGCCGTAAGCGCAGAAGTTTCGGTCTCGGTCGATATCGGCAAGGAAGCGGCGAACGCCGTAGAGTTCAAGGACGTTGTCCGCGATCCCCACAAAGCCATCCTTTCTAGGACCGACGCCACTTCCGTTTTCCGGCTCATGGCAGAGGCGCAGATAAAAAAACAGATCAGCCCCTCTACCTCCGCGATGTCGTCACCATCCAAAAGCTTTTTGTCGATCGCATCCTGAAAAGGCACCGTCACCCAACCTGCTTCAGAAGGCATGACGACATTGGACAGACGCCGAATCTCGGCCATCAAGCCCATTTCAACGCCAGCGCGCCCTTCCCAGACGCCCTGGTCAACGGCAATCTTCTTCAGCAGCATCGCCGCCACTCGCGGGCCTGAAATGAAACTCAAACCCTCGGAAATGATCGCGGCAAACGTCTTGCTAATGATCAAAAAGTATTTTTCAAACACCTCACGCGAGATCGGAGTGCTGTGGACGTAGATGGTCGTATTGTCCTCAGTCTCAATTTCAGTGATGAGGTTCAACTTGTTATCAAGACGCATTTGCTGCTTTCGTCTGATAGAGGTTGACGCCTGAGCACCTCTTCCAATGCCCAGGCGCTAAGAAGGTTAGATGAGGCTCCAGAGCGAATTGTTGATCTGGTAATAGCCCTTCACGGTCACAACGTAGCCAGCGTCTTCGCCCGCGAAGTTCAACTCGCGAACGTTATCGATGGCGCAGTTGTTCATGGTGTAGGACGGCAGGCTCGACGTATCGGGCGTCACCGTCACATCGCCAATCACGCTCAAGGTCTGGCGCTGAGTTTCCCACTGGGGAGCCAGCGACTGGGTTTTGAGCAGCGCAATGGTGATCGTCACCATCTGGTAGGGCAACGGCGACTGCACCGTGCCCGTCATGGTCGGAATGGCGGTGGTGGTCTCACCTTCAAACGCCATAGTAATGCCAGGACGCCCCAGATAGGGCGCCGTGACATTCAGGTTCGGGAAAGACGGGATCACCACGCTGCCACGAAGGCGGTTGAGTGTCCCCTGGACGACTTGCGGATTGCCAGCCATTTGCGTGGGCTCCTATTAACCAGCCGCCGGGAACGACGTGACGTTGACGTAAAAGACGATCTGCGTAAACCCGCGCTGCGGCGTGTAGCTGACAGCCAGGCCGCGGTAAATACCCGCCGGGTAGTCGGTCGGGTTCTGCGACACGTAGGTCGCAAACGGAACCGCCGTCACCGTCACAGGAGCCAGCGCCAGCCCGAAGGCAATGGCGTTGTTCATCACCACCTGGGCGGCAGCCCGAAGCCGGTTGATGCCGTTCTGGTCGTAATAAAGCGGGTTCTGCGGGTTGTTGGATCCGTTGATCACCGCGTTTGAGATCATCTCATCCGCCGTAATTTGCACCCAATCCACCGAATACCAGTAGGTCAGATCGTGACCGTCTTCGGTCGTGCCCCACAGGATGATCGTGTTGCTGATGCCGCCCTCGGCGCCAGTTCCGATGACGTTGGTGTAAGCCGCTTTCAGCGTGGTCAACAAAGCGTTGTTGCCTCGCGTCGGGAACGGCGTGACACCGTAGACGTAGCTGAAGGCAAATGGCGTGACGAGGTTGGCCGCAGACGGGTTGTAGGAAAGCATCATGTAGAATGCAGAAGCGATGCTGAACTCCGACGCTGCCACCACACCAGTGTTGGCGTAGAGGCTGGCTTGCAGAGTGCCAAGAACCGAACTGGTGCCCGGATTGGCCGACACCGCATAGACCAGCGACGTGCCGGTGGTGCCAGGCAACGCAAGCCAAGTGCCGTTATACGCTGTCGGGGTGCAACCCGAGATCGTGAACCAGTTGCCAGGCACAACGCCGTGGGCAGTGGTCGTCACCGCGGTCACATACGTCGTGGTTGCCGAGTAGCTGATCGAAGACAGAGCATTCGCCGAATAAGTGCCGAAATTCGGCGACTCGATCAGCGTAAACGCGCATTTCATCAAGTTGGTGTAGTTGGTGGAGGTCGCCAGCGTCGTCGTGATGAAGAAGTAGGTTTTTGAGGTGTTGGACTCAAAACTCTGCAACATCGTCAGGAAGCTGGCAACGCTGTCCCAGGTGCGCGGAACAACGTAGGCGTAGAAATAGCCAGCGGCGCCAGGCGTGTAGTTGCTGTTTGGGTTGGCGGCAATGTAGGACGTCAAGGTGGCAACACCCTGGTCTACGCTGCCAATGCCGAGTTCCAGCACGTAGCACGACACGTTCGACCCTTGAGCAAAGAACGTGTTGACCATGGCTTGCAGCTCAACGGCGCTGTCAGGCAGATACGTGCCGCCAGAGCCAGCGCCGATGGCGGTGCCAACCAGCGTGAACGTGAACGCCGTGGTGGTGGTCGGCGTGCAAAGCCACGTTCCGTTGTAGGACGACACCGACACACCGGACACGACCAGATAAACCGGCGTGCCAACCGTCAGGCCATGCGCGACGGTGGTGGTGATGGTGGCGACGTTGGTTGCCCACGACGCCGAAGTGATGGCCTTGGACGTCACCAAGATCGACGTAAGAGCAGAAGCTTGAGTGAGAAGCGTGGCGGTGCCCACGCTGGTGGTCGTCGCACCCTGGGAGATGAGTGCGCCGGACTGCTGCAGAGTGGCGGGCGTCGGCCCGACAGTCTGAGAGACGTTGACTGTGACAATACTCGGCATGGATGGCTCCGGCGATTGGGTGCGACGACTTCAGATCAGCGGTAAGCGACCGACACCACCTGAGAAGCGCCAGGGGCGATGACGATGCCAGCAGTGACCGGCCAGTCGAAAGCGTAAGTGCCGACAACCGCAGGGATCACAGCAATCAGGCTGGCGGCACCCGTGCCGCTGGTGGTGGCATAGTCATACACCGCACCGGCAGAACCGGCGGTGGTGACGCTGATGCGGCCAATGTAACCAGCGCCGGTCTTGACGACGGTGGCGGCGGTGATGTTCAGCACCGAGGCTTCCGAACCCTGATTGTCAGCGACAAGCAGATTGCCGTTGGCGTCGACAGCAAGCGGTTTCGCAACGCCACTGGCTACGGCGGGATAGACTTGGTTGGGAGACTGAGGCATTGGAAAACTCCTTGGTTAAGCGGCGACAGGATAAGGGGCGACGGTGTATTGAATGATGCATTCCTCAATCAACTGCCGCGCAACGTCGTTGATGCGTGTTTGGTAGTAACTCACATCATACTCAATAGTCTTCTTCATTGCGATAGATTGTATCTCGGATTGGGTCCGCTTGTCATCGCGCATCGTCGGCATGTTCATGATGCCAATTACGTCGGTGAGAAGGCTGTATTGATTCACCGTGTCGGCGAAATCCAACGCCGTGCTATTGTTCACGCCATACAACGTGATCCGAACATGATCGGTCGCCAACTGATAATGGGTGGCATTGATCGTCAGGACAGGCGCCGCCTGAATCGCCGCCGTCTGGGCTGGCTCAATGTGAACAACACCATACGGCGGCACAATGTTGCTCGGCACCAAAAACGATGGATACAGCGTGATTGCCGGGTTCGGGATTGTCAGCCACGCAGGCGAATACGTCTGAAGCGCCAACCACGCCGGGAGGCTGTTGGAGACGATCAAATTGGCGGGCGAAAGGTCATACAGGTTCGTAACTAGCTGAGACGCCAGAGCCGGGTAAACGGCGTCTCCCGCATAGTGATACAGGCCCGCCTGTTGATAGAACATCCCGCGCTGAGAGAACGAGAACCGAATGTCGTCGACCGTCGCCACCCACATGACCTGGCCGTTGACCTGGTTCAATTTCTCGACGGGTTGCGTTGTGGTGAAAATGACACGGTTAACGCCGATCGTCTCATCCTCACGTTGCTCACGCACCGAAGCGTAATGCAAAGAGCCTTGGACAACGATCGTCTCACCGGCCAGCCAAAACACGTAACCATCAAGCGGCAGGATCCGCTTCACGTATTTCGTGAAGACGACCGACGCGCTCTCCGAAATCATCGTCAAGCCATCGGCCAACGTAGATCGAAGCTGTCCGCCTTTGCCCAGGCTCTCGTTGACTGTTGCCATCAGTCAATCCACGCTTTGAAGTTGGCTTGGTATAGCCCGGTGTCGATGAACGAAGGCCGTGGTCCGCGTTTGGCATACGGGTGTTTCATCCGATGATTGACGCCCATCAAAGCGGCTTGCGTCGGCACGCCGCGAGCAACGCCATCAAGGAATTGCAACGAGAGAAAATGTTTGAACGCGGCTTCGACCTCGCTCATGGCTTCGCTTACAGGCCCTTGTTTGGACGGGCTCAAAGGCTCGTCAGCCACAGGCGCACCCATAAGCACATTTTGAATTGCGCCATTAACCGAATGCTCTAAAGCCTTGGCAATCAGATCAACGCCGACCTCTTCGAAAAACAACTCCATGACGTGGTATTTGGCTTCAAGCCTTTCGGCCACGTCAAATGTCGTTTTTGCCATAGGCGCAGCAATAGCTGGCGCTTCTATGTTGCCAGCTTTTGCCTTTCCGTATTTGTAAGCCTTGTTTTTGGCTTTTTCATACGATTCAGAATTGTCGTATTGTTGCTCAATGACGCCGAGATGCAGGATCATGCCACACCCCACATCGTCCCGTAGGTCTGCGCCATCGCAAGATAAGCGCGCCCCCAAGGCGTTTTGAGGCTCTGCAAATTGGCAAGCGTCAGGTTCTTCAACGCATCGGGAACCGCAAGGCTGTCGCTGGTTCCCTGATCGGACGCCGCCTGGACAACACCGGCGGCAAAATTGTTGATCTTCAGCGAAGCCCGAAGATCGGCAAAATACGTGCGGCCAGGCTGGTCCTGAGCGTAATTGACAAGGTTGTCGGCAGCCAGATTGTAAACGGCCTCGACGTAAAGGTTCGTCGATGTGGCGGCGCCGGAAGGGGAGCCAACGGTGGCGAGAGCCGGATTGACCAGCATCGTCGCCACCGAAAAAGACCAACTGATCACAGGGCTATCTGTCGGCAGCACCAAGGGGCTGATACCCATGATGTTGTAGATGAACCAGCTAAACCCTGCGAGAGTTGGTTGCATCATCCCTTCCTGGGTCGACCACGACCGCGCTTGGCGCCACTATCGGCCCCATCTCGCGTGACCTCAACCCGCTCGTTCAAGCCAGGCTCCGTCGAACCATTCTGCTCGACAACCTCAAGTTCCAGCGACTCCAGCTTGGCGCCGCCTTCAGTCGCACGCTCAATGGCAGCATGCAGCGCAGCCGCAGACATCTTGCGAGCCTCCTGGCTCGTCTCCTGCAACACGCCGGCATTATGCTCATCAGCATACATAATCTTCTCAACCTTGATCGGTTTGTCGAAGCAATAGCACAAACCCACAAACGGCTTGCTCCGATCAATGTCGGCAACATCAACCAACCCGTAAGCCTTGTGCTGGTCAATGATCATGTTCAGCACATTCTGCGGCGCATTCGGCTGGTAGATCACAATCTGGCTGCCAGGTTGAATCTGCTGACGGCGCACGTTGCTTTCTTCAGGAATGCGGTAGATGAAATCATGCTTCTGCTTGCTGGCATTGGCAATGTAGAGAGTAGGCATATCATTCTCCTCTTGAGTGAAGATCAGCCAGCAGGTTGCTGCCTACTGGCTGATCCCAATTCCATCACTGATACTGCATGCTCAGGATGGTGATGGCTTCAGGGCGGATGCCCCAGCCGGAAGTCACGCGCATCTCCGACAGCACGTCAATCGCGCCACCCGGAAGCGGGGTGGGGATTTCACGCGGCGCCGCCATGTCGCAGAACTGCATGGTGCAAGCCGACAGGCCAGGCGAGAGTTCAGCGAAGACGTTGGTGTTGACGCGGCCACCCAGCGGCTTGTGAACCTCGGGCATGACCACCAGAATGGCGTCAGTGCCGCCAGCGCCCTTGCCGATCAGGGTGTCGTCGTAACACCAAAGGATCTCGTCCTCGTTCATCTCGCCGACAGCTTTCACAACACCAGCAGTCGAAAGCGTCCCGGCGCCCTGGCGCTGGAACTGCGTCACCTGCACGATGTCCTGATACTCCCAGGCGCCGAGAACACGCTGCGGCCCAAGGATCACAATGCGGTGGCCCATGCCAAGCTGCATCGTGCGGGTCTTCATGGCCGACACCTGCGAGAGCAGGAAGAACGCCATCTGGCCGTTGTCGTAGGTGACGACGGTCGTGTTGCCGTTGCTGTCCGCCGGAAGGTTGGCAGCCGTCGCGCCGCTGGTGTTCAGCAGGCCCTCGCCGTTCGAACCGTTGAACCCATACAGCAGAGCCGAACGCATCAGCTGGAAGTGACCCTGGCGCATGCCAAGGCGCTGCGCTTCGACGATCGACACGCCCCACTGCGACATCGCCGCGGTGTCGTGATGATCATATTCGGCGCGAACGCGCTGGAGGTAGGTCGGGGTCGAGATCTGCTTCGCCGTGACGGTGACGCTCGGCAGAGCATTGTAGGCTGACTGACCAGCCGCCATCGTGGTGCGAATGTCGAACGCATCGATGTAGACATACAGATCGCCTTCGCCGAGACGAACCTGCGGGTTGGCGCCAGCGAGCGCGTCAAACGCGCCCGAAGCCTGGTTATACTGAAGCAGCTTCTCCGGCACCATGTAGTGCGGAGAAACCATTACGCGGGCGGGAGTGATATTCGCCATTGGTGCGGCTCCTTAGATCTGGATCAGAGCGGCGGAACCGCTGTTATTCCACGTTGCGACGTTGTTGACCGGATCCCAGACAACGACCTTCGAGTTGCCGGACTGCACGCGCAGCACCTGCACCGGAAGAGCCGCTTCGCTGTAAACCAGCGTGATGGTGCCACCAATCGTGCCCCACAGAGCCGAAGTCCCCGGCAACAGGAACGTGAAGTTCTGGTTGTTGGTGAACGTGTTCACCTGATGGGTGGTGTTGATCGCGGTGGTGCCGCCCGTGCCGGTGTTGGTCGCGCCAGCAATGGTGAAGTTGTCACCCACAGCAGCAACCGGCGTAGCAACCGAGGTCACAACAGCAACCTGGCCACCGTTGGTGGACGACCACGTCAGCGAGGTCACGGCGTAGGAAGACGAAGCGGACGGGGCGAGGCACTGGGCGTTGAAGTCCCAATACACGGCCTGGTTGATGGCGCCACCAGCAAGCGAGGCCGCAAGCGACGGATCGCAAGCCACCGCAATGCGGGCTTCGCTGCCCAGCAGGTAGAACGGCACCATCATGCCACCAGCCGCGGTCGGAACCGGCGACTGCGGCCAGTTGATCCAGTTGCTGGCCTGATTGACCACCGAGAAGCCGACCAGCTTGCCCGAGGCGTTGGCCGAAATCGTGGTGCCACGACCAACCACCGGGCCAAGTTCGCTGCCATAGGAAGTGTTGGTGTAAGCAGACGGGACGTTGGCGTAGATGCCAACGCCGCCCCACATCGGCAGCGTCTCAGTGGTGGCAAGAATGCCACCCATGAGCAGGTTGCGAATGGCGGGATCGTCCATGGCAACGCCCTGGACGAGACCATACGAACTGGTGCTGAAACCACCAGCGTTGTTGGTCGTAAGGTTCGGATTGAAGGAAACAGAATTGGCCATGACTCATTAACCCCCAGCGCGAGGACGGAAGAAAGGCTTGCTGATCGCTCGGGCGGGAGTGCGGAAAGCACCCATCCAAGAGTTCGGCTCACCGACAAACTCAGTGATCACGCGATCAGCCGCATCGCGGCGACGGATCTCACGCAGCTGACCGAGCGGAACGTCGGTCGGGTTCTTCGCCGCAGCCTGGGCGTCGGCGTAGATTTGAGCCTCTGCGATGTCGAGCGCATTGCCCGGCAGATCGCGGAGAGAAACGGTCTTCCAGGCATTGGAATGCTTCTGGATGCCCTTGGCAAGACGAACGCGGTAAGCGCCCAGACCCTCGCCCTGAAGCGGCGCCGGAGCACGCTCGCCGAAAGCGCCGTAGACGCTGTCAGCACGCGCCTGGCAATCGGCCATCGCGGCATAGTCGGCGTCCGACATGCTCTTGGGCATACGGGCGACGGATTCGGAAAGACGCCGGATTTCGGCGGCGATGTGCTTGTCCATGGAACGGGTCGAGTCCTTGCGCGAACGGTCATCGTCGTCATCGTCGAGGCGACGGTGGTGACGCCAGTTGGCCAGTTCGCTGGCAGCCTTGCCAGCCACGCCGTCATCGTCCTTGCGGTGACGCTTGCCCTTGTCGTCGTCATCGTCGTCATCGTCAGACTTGTGGGCGAGCTCCTTGCCTTCTTCCTCGGCCCACTTCTTGAACGACTCATCGTCGTCTTTGCGATGACGCTTGCTGTCCTTGCGGTGAGCCTTGTCGTCATCGTCGTCATCCTTGCGGGCCTTCTTCTTGTCGGCAGCAAGTTCCTTGGGCTCGCCCATCTCGGCGTGCTCATCGTCGTCATCGTCGTCATCGTGACGGCGACCCTTTGCATCCTTGCGATGCGCCTTGTCGTCATCGTCATCGTCATCGTCATGACGACGGCCCTTGGCGTCCTTGCGGTGCGCCTTGTCGTCATCGTCGTCATCATCGTCTTTGCGATGACGCGACATGGAGTCCATGCGCTTCTCCATCGCATCAAGGCGACCGCAAATCGCGTCGACGCCCTTCAGAAGACGGTCGAGATTGCCGCCGCTGTGCTCGGCATCGTCTCGCTTTTCAGGCATTTCTTTTTCCATTTCTGGCATGTCAGAACCCTCAGGAGTGGTTGTTGGAAGCTCGACTCCGGTAGGGTCTCTACCTTTGTCCCAGACGCCCTCTTCGCAGATGGCCAAATGGTCAAGTAGACTCGGTTTGCCTTCGACCAACAAAGCAGAACCGTCTTCTAGAGTTGCGCGCTGGTTTCCATCAGTAGCACGAAAAACAACAGCAGGCGAAGTGGAAAGTTGCTTAGATTCCATCGCACGCGCAGCGTCTTGATCATAAATTTTGGCGATACCCCAAACTTCTTCGCCCTTAATGTAAGGAAGAACAATGGTGCCAATTACACGATCAAGAAATTCTTCAGTGTTGAGTTTGCCCGTATCAGGGTGTTCCCAAATCACCGGCAAGCCGTTGCATCGATCAAGGAAATGCTGATTCAAATACAAGTCGGGCTTGCGATAAACATACTCATCCAGCTTGGTTCGATACGCCACACCAGTGCCGGTAATACGCAGCGCAAACAGCGCCACATTCTCATACCATTGCGGGCTGACCAGTTCGCCGTCACGAATAGCCTGAGCAACACCCAATTCGTCCATGCCCAACCGGGACAAGGACACCAACACGCCAGGGTGGATCTCTCCAAGGATCGGAACGACTGCCATCTAGCGCACTACCTCTGGACCAAATTCAGGCTCCATCGACTTGGGATTGATCATATCAAACACATGAACCCAAGTATACGCCGTGTGATCGCCATCCAATTTAGGGATATACGATTCCTCAATGCGTTGAATGAACGTCGTATAGTCGCAACCGCCAACGCCTTCAGAAATACGGCGTGTCCACACTTCACGAACGCCATCGGGCACATGGCCGGTTTCTTCCAGGCACTCGCGGACAGCCGCCTCTTCCGCCGTCTCGCCGTCCTCAATCTTGCCGCCAGGGAAGTCCCAATACCCACCGAAATCACCGGCATCAGATCGTTTCAGCAGCAACGTCTCGCCTGCGTCGGTCATAAACATGATGCCAGCGGCTTTGATCATCGTTTTCCCCTCGAAAACCCGCCTGGATCTTCACTCGAAATCCGCCGCACAATCCCCTCGACACGCTCAACCAATTGAGCAGGCGTATCCTTGCGGACTGCCGGTATAACCTTTGTCATCGCCGACCGACGCATCAAAATCCGCGTCAAACGCTCAATTTGCTCACCCTCGCGCACGAATGATCTCCCGAACTCGTTTGAGTTCAGCTTCACCCTTCGCAGTCAGCATATCGGGCGGCAAACTTTCCAAAGAATAAATCCACTGGTGAAAACACCGGCAGTTGTGAGAAACTACGCCATCGGCTATATACCAACCTTCTTCAGTTTGAAGGTTGAAAACATGCCCCGCCCAGTTCCGACGTTCGACATGAATGATTTTCTCCAATCGTATGCCCAAGGGGATAGCATCCTCTCCCTGTCCAGAAAATTCAATGCCTCCAGAACATTTTTGAATAAAACTTTGAAAAGCCGTGGTGTTGAAATTAGAAATGGAAGCGCCGCTAATTTTATCAGGATGAGCCGAGAAGGAGTTGAAGGCAGAAAACTCCTTGTCGCTGCCGCTCACGCCGCTCTCAGGGGAAAAACCCCCAGCGATGAAACCATCATTAAACGGGCCAAAGCGCGTCGAACTGTTGTTGGGTTCGGAGAGCGCGAACTTCAAAGCGCTTTGATCGCCAGAGGGCATGCTGCCGAAAGTCAAATGGCTTGCGGGAAGTATAATATCGACATCGTTTTCGGTTCCGTCGCCGTGGAATTGCTCACTTGCCCCGGCGCGCACTTCAAAAGTGCCAGATTCCCGCGCCGACTCAAAGCACTCAGAGAAGCTGGTTATTGCGTTGTGTTTGTAACCTTCAGGAATATCCAAAGTTTCATTGGAAACCTTGACGACGTAATCACCTTCCTTGAGAAGGCCGATAGCAACCCATCCATCCACAGTAAGAACTGGGTGGTTAAGTGTCGCTCTGAGAGTTTTTCCATCTCCCATCGTCAAAACGGCCAATTCTCCGCTGTAAAAACGCCGATAAAGTTTTTCTACTCCATCCGCGAATGTGAGTTCAGTTGAGCCAGGGAAGCAAAAAACCTCTTCACCTGGCGAAGTAACTTCATCTGTATACCCCGCTGAACCAGCTTTCATCAAGCCTTTTTGCAAAGCCCAATTATCGCGGACTGCATACACCTTCATATCACGCTCTTTGTGATCTTCGCGGTAGTTGTAGTTCTGCTGGCGCCAATGAGAATGCCAAATGGCAGCTAAGGCACCACCAGCAAGCGCCACCGTCTCAGACAACGCCGCAGCGAACTTGTGGCCCTGATCAATGATCACCCGGCGCTCTTCAAACGGCAAACTCGTCAACGATTTCCGTATCGCACGCTTCGTCTCAACGCGCTCAACAACGTCAGATCCACCAGCCGGGATTGAGGTTGCCCATCCGCTGAACCTCTGCAACGTCTGCTGAATCGACGCCTCACGGTTCAACTGGATCAACTGCGCCGAAGCATATATCCGCCGGTCCAGTTCGGCCCGAAGCTGCGGCTTCACCATTTCCAACGTAAACCGCGACACGCCAGGATTGTTTTTCAGCAACCCGCCACGATCCACATACTTCTGATACAGCGTGTGCAAGTGCTTCCGCAAAGTCTCCTCAAGAAAACCACGCGACACCATGTCACGACGAGCTGCCTCGGCAATCCGCTGCATCCAGAACTCAAGACGCTCCGACGAATCATACCCGTGCTGCACGAAATCATTCACAGCCGCCGTGATCACTTCGAAAAACGTCATCGGCGTTTTCATTGACCCGTCCGTCCAAGCTCGTCGTTCAAACCTTCCAGGCGCTCCAACAAAGCCACGAACCGGGCCTCAAACCCAGACATCGTGCCAGCCGTCACAACCTCGGCCCGCAACGCCGCAATTTCCTTCATAACGCCAACACGCTGCGCCCGTAGAGCCTCTGCACGCTTGTGTTGCTCAAAGATACGCCGGATGGCCACAACCTCGTCACAGTCATCTACCGGCCCGCTGGACGGGGCCAGGGGAGGAGACCCGCCCCGCCCAGCAGTAGTATGTCGGCGCAGCAACCCCGACATACGTCTCTAAACCGCCGAAGAGAACGGACGAGGCGGCGTTGGCGCCTCTCCCATCGTCTCAACAGGAGGTTCGTAATCACGCAAAGCCTCGGAATCCAACACCAGAGGCTGCGGAAACAGAATGCGGTTCTCACCGGCATTGTCGATCGCCCACTCAATCACACGCACCCGATTGTCAGGGTCCATGTGCGGCAACAACACCTCCATCATCGCAATCAAAGCCTTCTGCCGCACCTCTTCCGCCTTCGTCTCCGAATCAGGATCACGCAGCAAAGACGGCCATTCGACCTTGAAGCTGTTCTTCCACCGATAAAACGCATCGGTGTAATTCATCCCCTCATACTCAGGATAATCCTGCTGGATGATGCGGAAGAAATCCTCATTCCAGGCACGCCGCATCACGATCTCATCAAAGAACTGATACAGCGGGTTCATCCACTCCCGGATGCCGTCAATGAACCGCGCCAGGTTCTTCGCGTCCTCGGTGCCCTCACCGAAGCCCTGAACCATCGTCTCGTTCTCCAGCATCTTCGCTGGCATGTCGGCAGCCGTGGCAATGTTCTTCAAAATGTTGGTGCGAGCAAACGTCCCAGCACCCTCGATGTTCTCCAAATTCAGGGACTCAATGTCCTCGGAGGTATCAATCGACAGCACGTTGTTGGTCTCAGCTTCCTTCAACAATTGCCGCTTTACGCCAGCCAGCCGCTGCATGGCATTGTCAATGATCGACCCTGGCGCCTTCAGCTTGGCCACAATCAGCCCAGCCTTCCGCGAAATCATGTCATCCGTCACCATCGTCTGAATGAACGATTTCAACGGATACAACGCACGCTGATACACCGACCGGCCCACATAACCGAACGCCGATGTCGTATACTCAATATACAACGGGCGCTCATTCATCAGCACAATCGTCCGGCTGCGATGATACGGCACACCCGCCGACGTCACGACCGTATGCTTCTGAAAATCAGGCGCATTCGGATCCTGGTTCAACACCAAAGACCCAGCCGTGTTCAACGGATCCAGAACATTGAAATACAACGGCAAGTCGGCCATCTTCTCAGCCGGGATCTCCTTGTCAGGATCAATCCCCATCGCCCCCAAAACCAACGTCCCAACACCGTAAATCCGGGCAACGCCAGCAACCTGGGCAATGTAAGCGTCAGCATTGATCCGCTGCCACTCAGCCTCAAACGCCTCACGAACCCTGTTCTCAGGCGCATTCGCAATGCTGATCGCCCGACGCTGGCTCTGCGCCACCATCACAGGCGAATCAACCATCTTTCGACCCAGCGGGTGATACGAATAAATCGTTTTGCAAATCTGATAGGAGGCATCGCTGCCTGGCACAATCTCATCAACCATCAGCAATTGCTGCAAAGACCCGTTGATGCTCGAACCGGTAACCGCAATCATCGACATCAGACAACCTCACTGCCAAGTTTGCGGTGTCGCGCCAAATGATCAGCAGCAACCGACGCGCCATTGTCCACCAGCATCACGCCAGCATCCTGCAACGCCTTATTCAACCAATGAGGAGGAAAATACACGCCCATGTCAGTCAGTGCTTTCAAAAGCCGGGCAGCCGCGTCCATATCAGAACCCCTCACTGTTCCCTAGCGCCAGAGCAATACCATACGTCAAAGTATCCAACAAATCATCATCCCTGTGATTGCCAACCTGACCCACACGAAAATTCAAAATCTGGCTCAAAAAGTGATTTCGCGTGTGCCCCTTATACGTCACCGTCTTGTCGTAGGCATGCTGAGACAGCTTCACCATCTTCCGATACAAATATCCCGACACACTTACAGCACGCTCATCTTTGCCAATCGACGTGAGCTTGCTGTCAATCGCCTGGGCAGGCCACCCACGACGCAAAGACTGCTGAATCAGCACTTGCCCCGTCGACTTGTCCTCAATGTAAACGCCCAAAGAGCCCATCCTGGCGCCCGTCATCTTCGCCAGATCCTCCAGCCGGTCAAACACGGTCGGAAGCCACGTCTCCAGCAACGCACCCTCAATCTGCGCGATATCCCAATCCATAATCGTCACAGGATGCGGCGACAGCTTGTCGACGGCATAAAACACCACCGCAGTGCCGTCATTGTCCCGGCCCGTCTTTACAGCCGTGTCCAAAACCGCAAACACCGCATCGCAATGCACAGGCGGCTGCACCGGCAAGCCATCAATCAGCATATCCTCCAAAGCAAAGAACTGAACACCCGACCAGTTCACAAACTCAGCCAAATATTCCTGCTTGAACACCAACGGCGGGTTCTCGCGCTCCAGCTTCTCCAACTCCTCCCGCGGCAAATACGGGTTCGTGTGCGTCGGAGCATGAAATTCAACAAACCCCAACTCAGGCTCATTGCATATGCGCCAAAAGAAGTTCTCAGGATCCGTGCCATTGGCATTCGACAACGCCCAGGCACGCCCACCATAATCCAACAACGTCGGCCTGATCGCCCGCGTCCATATGTTGAACATGTTGGGCTTCGTAAACGCCGCCTCATCAATGATGACCGTATGATACTTTCTCGACCGGCCAGCACGCTCATCCTCAAGCGTCCAGAAATCAATACGACCCTTTGTCTTCAGCCTAATAACGCCTTCAACCTTTGAAGACGACTCCTTGGCGGGCAACAGTATATCCGAACAATCAGTGAATATTTCCGAAATATACTTATACGAAGGCGCAAAATACCCAACGTATTGTCCCTTCATCGCCGCGTCGCACGCCAGCGTAATACCCATCACAGACTTGCCCCAGCGACGACCACACCGAATCGCCTTGTATTTGCCGGGCATCTTGAACGCCGAAACCTGCCCCTTGTGCAACGTCGGCAGGAAAACCTCACGCTCGGCCACTATTTCTGATCCGGCAAGCCGCCCTTTACCGTGAACGTGGCGTTGCTGTTCGCATCCTTCTCAGCCTCCTTCCACCCGGCACGGTTCTTCAACCAGAAAAACGTCGCCGCCGGATGCGCCCCACTCTTTGCCATCGCCAGCAAAGTGTCCGCCACCTCCATCGTGGCATCCATCGTCCCCAACTCCAACTCGCTTTTGAACTCACGCTTTACCGTTTGCAAACCCAAATTCAAAGAACGAGCGATTTGATCAACCGGAACGCCATAAGCAGCCATCCGCTTCACAACGCGGCGCTGTTCAGCAGTCGGAGTATAACTTGAGCCCATGAAAACAACGCTCCAATGCGCCAAACATCAATGTAGCGACTTCCCCGAGACGCTACACCGCCGACGTGGCAATATCCAACCTCAAAGTCAAGACAAACCACGGCGCCAAGCTGTGCGGTGGGCCTGCAAGAGCGGGGTGCGGCAAGGGAAAGGCCAACTATTAAGCCTTGCTTAACAGTCGCCCCCACTTGGCGCCACGGAACCACAGGAACCCGTTCTTCCATTCAGCTATTTCCGGCGGCTGCAACGCGCTGTCCTCGTCAAACGTCAGCACAACAAACCCCGATCGCGCCCGGCTCGGCGCACCCTCATGATACTGAAACTGCGGCCCAGACGGATCCGTCAACGTACCGCACTCAATCCCGTATCGCGTGCCACGCAAATCAACGACCGACTTGCAATCAAGCTGATGCGTGTGACCCGTCACCGTCGAAATGCCAGCAAACAACGCATTGTTCCACGCCGCATGAACACCCGACCGGAATCGATGCCGCACAGCCACAACCTCATTAATCGTCACCTGCCACGAAAACGACCAGTCCGAAAACCGATCCGTCAGGCTCCCGGCAAAATCCTGCATCTCAGGCGCATTTGACGCCAAGTAATTATCCACACGGGCGTCGTGATTGCCCATCGTCCAATATCGCTCGCCACCCGTAGGCAACATCGCAAGCCACTCACGCACCGCCTGTATCTCCTCCGAAAGAGGCGGCGTATAGCCTGGGCTGCGAGCATGTCGGCTGATCCTGGCGCCATCAATCATGTCGCCATTCAACACAATGATCGCAGGCTTCAACGCATGCGCCACCTCACAAAACGCCCGCCAGGTTGGCGACGGCGCCCCAGGCCACACATGTGCATCAGATCCAATCAACACCACGCCAGAATCAAGATGCACATCAATGTTGCGCGGCACATGCCACTTCGCCCGGCTGTATCCCGGATTTTGCGAAAAACTCGGTAAATCAATGCCCTTCGCCTGCATCGCAGCGCGGCGCTTGTAAAGGCTGCGAACCTCCATATTCAAAATCGCCGCAGCCTTGACCGCACTGCATTCGCCCGCAAACCAAGCACTGATTATCTGTTCGTCGCTGTTGCCTTCGCCCGCAGGCGGTCGGTGGGCGGGGCGCCTACTCATCGAACAAACCCCTCAACCGCCTTTTGCTGTTCGCCATAAATGCCTCACAACCCAAGTGGATGCCGCCCTGTATCCTAAACCGAACCAAAATGCGAGCATGTCTTAAGAAAGGTTTGCGGCGTTTCCTTTCCGTAGAAAAATCGTTGGTAAACTTTCAAAAATACCTACCGGCCTTTAGACAGTCCCTGATGGGACCCATTTTCGACAGGGGGTGGGGGGGGTGTCTTTTTTCTGGCGCCTGTTTGAGGGTGGCGACGGTGCGTGGCGGCGTGGGGCGGCATGCGTTTATGCGATGGCGGTATGCAGTTTGTGAATAGGTCAAAAAATGGGTTTGTCGCTTTTTGAGGTGGGGTTGGTTAACTTTTCCAAACAGGGGTATTGTCGATTTTTGTCATTGTCGCTCACCCGCACCCCCCTGGTCGGCCGGGGGCGCGTCGGGCTTAGGATGAGGCGCTAGGCGGGTCTGAGATTGGCTTGGGGTGAATTGCCCCCCCAATTGTGGCGGGCGTCCTGAGGCGAATTTGAGGCCTTTCTGAGCATGGAAAAAACGATGACGTTTTATTGCAGCGTTAGTGTCATCGTTCTCATGACACAGACTGGGTTGAATGGTGGGATTGATGGGCGTTTTAGAATGGGCGTTAGGGGGCCTGGAATGGGATTTCTAGGTGCCTCTGGACGTGTGGCGTGTGGGGGGAGTGCTGCGGCGCCTGGGGGCGGCCTGTACGGGGCAGAATATCGCTTCTGCGGGGTGCGACCAGGCGCGTGGTGTTTTGACCGGTCGACGGCGGTGCCGGTCGCCTGTCGGCGGTGCCGGTCGGCGGTCGCCTGTCGGCGGTCGCCTGTCGGCGGTCGCCTGTCGGCGGTGCCGGTCGGCGGTCGCCTGTCGGCGGTGCCGGTCGGCGAGCTGCCATCCCGCTCTCTATATATATAGAGTGTCGCGACGCGCGTTTTTTTCGCGAATCACGTCGAATCCCTATTGTGATCCGTCGCGAATCGCGATACACAATCACCACGCGCTGCGATCCTGCGGCGCCAATCGGAGGCCTCGCCCCATGTCTGACATCGTCGCACAATTCGGTTTCGCTATTTTCGCCACATGCACCCTCGGCACGATCGTGACCGCGGTTTTCGCGGAGGCAGTGTCCATGAAGCGGGTCGGCGGTCTGACGTTCATCCGCGTCGGGCGGCTGTCGCTGTCCTACTGCGTGGTCAAGGGGGGTCGCTGATATGCAGAAGCTCCTCACGACCGCGGCGAATCAACTGCAATTGACAGGTACTGTGACGCCCGCTCTTGTCGCGCGGATCAAAAAATATGATGCGAGTCACGGCATGTGGAGCTGCCTGGCGACCGCCGAAATGCGCGACACCTGGCAGGCCATGCAAAACCTGGGGTTGATCTGACAGGACGAAACAGCGGCGGACATCCGCCGTTGTCTACCGGTCACGCCGGTACTGACGAGTCCCATCCACATTTATAGAGGCAGTGCCCTATGACCCGCCGTGAAATCCGTTCTTTGATCCGCGCCGTTGGTTTCCACCACGCGGAATATTGTTTGCAGCAGGCCGAGTCGCAGGGTGCGTGCCGCGCCGCGCGAGCCGAATACAATTTGTTGTGGTCTAAATCGGCTCTTTTTTTTTGACAGGACGAAACAACGGCGGACATCCGCCATTGTCTACCGGTTGCGCCGGTACTGACGAGTCCCACCCACATTTATAGAGGCAGTGCCCTATGGCGTTCCACATTGTGTTGCAGAGCCGAAACGGCAAAGTTGGGCCCATTCCGGTTTCGACCACCTCGGCCGCGACATGCCCCGACGCGTGCCCGCTCAAAAAAGCGGGTTGCTACGCCGACGGCGGCCCCCTTGCGATTCACTGGCGCGCGGTCACGGCTGGCACGCGCGGCACGGGATTGGACGAATTCGCGAGCACGATTGCGGCGCTGCCCGACGGTCAGCTGTGGCGTCACAATCAG
Source organism: uncultured Sphingomonadaceae bacterium (assembly GCA_937996655.1). Classification (GTDB taxonomy): domain Bacteria; phylum Pseudomonadota; class Alphaproteobacteria; order Sphingomonadales; family Sphingomonadaceae; genus Aquisediminimonas. The sequence continues at coordinate 37,344 of CALKUK010000027.1, forward strand.
GCGGGCGATCTGCCCGGCACGGGTGATGTTATCGACTCCGCCGCGCTATCTCAAATCGTGACCGCGAATCACGGCAAGCGGGGATTCACGTACACACACAAGCCGGTTGCTGGCGGTTCCGCCGTCGCACAAGCCAATGCCGACGCAATTGCTGCGGCGAATCGCGACGGGTTCACGATTAATCTGAGCGCCAACACATTGGCCGAGGCTGACGTTTTGGCGTCGCTGTCAATCGGCCCTGTTGTCGTGGTGCTGGATGCCGCCGAGGGTGAGCGCGTCGACACGACAACGCCCGACGGACGCCGCGTGGTGACGTGTCCCGCGACGTATCGCGATAGCGTGTCGTGCGCGACATGCAAGCTGTGTGCGGTGCGAGATCGTTCCGTTATCGTCGGATTCCCAGCCCATGGCGTGTCGAAGAAAAAAGCCGCGGCCATTGCGCGAGGTGCGGCATGATATCGTTTTCACAATATTTGCATACCACGCTAGGCGAGTATGGCGTCATGGCGTGGTGTTTGTTTGTCTGCGCCGCGGGGTGCGGTGTTTTGCGTCTGATCGAGCGAGTCGCGAATCGCTGACAATGGAAAGGTCCCGGCAATAGTCGGGGCCTTTCTATTTTCAACGGCTGCCGTGCTGCCGTGCTGCCGTGCTGCCGTGCTGCCGTGCTGCCGTGCTGCCGTGCTGCCG